>OZ241884.1:0-2736855 GCA_965203395.1 Nitrosopumilaceae archaeon | reverse complement strand
AGACGTTCAAGGTGTACATCAAGAGTTTTGTTGATGGTTAGATAAAGTCCTCAAGGGTAACGTCCTCCTTTAGGGTATCCCTTACCGTGTTGGGAGAGATGGTTAGTTTGAACTTTTTTGTGTTGCCGTGGATGCCTTGATGAACCAGCCGGCCGGATATAATTCCCGACATCTCTATTTCACTGAGCATCTGCGTGATCCTTCGTTGTGTAAGCTCCTTCTGCCGTATGTTCCTGCAGAGGCCCCTGTACGCGGAGTATATCCCCCCGGTTGTTGAACCATTAGAACGCATGACGGCCATTATGACCAACTTCTCGTGTAGTGGGTATGATCTAAGGGCGGTTACCTCCTTTTCTTCCTCTATCTTCTGGTACGCCTCGCGTATGTGTTCCTGAGTTACCGCCCCGGCTTGGTCTCTCTCTGCTATTTCACCGGCCACCCTCATCAGATCTATCGCCCTCCTGGCGTCTCCGTGCTCCTTGCCCGCCATGGCGGCGCATAGTGCAGAAGCCGACTCCTCCACCAACCCCGGAAGGAAGGCCGCCTTTATCCTATCCGATAGGATTGAGCGTAGCTGATCCATAGAGTAGTTTGGAAAGACTATCTCCTCCTCCCCCAGACTACTAATCACCCTTGGATCCAGCTGATCTTTGAAAGTTAGATCATTTGATATGCCGATCAAGGTCAGCGAACCGGTTTGTAGTCGCTCGTTTGAGCGGGTGATGTGATACAAGACATCCTTACTACCTTTTGATATCAGGCGGGCCAAAAAGTCTATCTCATCTATAACCAAGACGACGTTTGCCCCCAATAGATCTATCTTGTTTAGTATGCGTCTAAAGACATCGCTTATTGATATACCGGTCCAGGGTAGTTCCTTATCCCCCATACCCAACTGCCTGCCAAAACTCACCAAAAGACCGTACAGGGTCGTCTCCTCTTTGGAGTTGGTATACACCAGTTTGATGGGAAAGTTGGTCCCACTGACTCTTTCCTGTATTTTGAGTATGACCTTCCTGACCACTAGTGTTTTCCCCGTGCCGGGTTTGCCGTATACCAGCAGGTTGGAGGGCCTGGAGTGTTTCAGTATGGGTAAGAGTGATTGTGTTACTTGGGTCAGCTCTGGATCTCTATGTAGGATTGTGTTGGGTATGTATGAGTAGTGGAGGACGTCGCGGTTCTGGATGAGGGTGGCGCCGGCCTCTGCCGCATTAAGCAGCCTATCTATCGGATCGGTGGTGTTGCCCCGGATAATATCCACAGTCTTTGATGTATCGCCTTTCATCAAAGTGGTTGGTTTTTTTAGATTGATATATTCGGTGTTAGGTCAATGAATTTTCCCAAACACCGCACTCATGTTGACAATATCCGGTATGATGGTCCATCCCGGCCGCCAAGCCCGGTAGCCGACCCACACACCACCGTTTCCACTCTGGATGCTAGTGTGGTCTGATGATACTCATACTGCATACCTATACTAAGATCAGATTGATTTTTTTTCTTAGAAGGGTGGAGTGGAAACATTGGGGCGGGGGTCTGTTAACCAGGTGTTGAGTTGGTGTTAACATACCACCAAAAAAGGCAGAATCGACCCCCTCATTTCCACTCCACGAACAAACCGGGAGGTTAACACCGTGAACGACTGTATTCCGACCCCCTCATTTCCACTCCACGAACAAACCGGTTGTGGAATGCAGCCTGGTGGGTAGAAAGTTAACCACAACCCCACAATCCCCCACCCTTGTTAGTCAATGTTAACAAACTTTTTTGTTAACACAAACACCACAACACCTCAAATACGAACACGGCAACCAGAATCACGTGATGGCCAAGCGGCGCATAAGGATAGATGTGGAGGATGGGGATGGTGTCCACTTTGACATCAAACTTGAGGGGAATGTCTCCAAAGAGAAACTCATGAAGGTTTATGACATGTTGGAGTTGCTTGATACCAAGAACACAGCCACACCGGACTCGGTCGGGGCAAAGATCTGGCACCTAATTGAGAAGTACTTCCCCCTGGGGAGCTTCACCTCCACCCTGATACTGGAGAAGTATGAAGACGAGTACAACGAACCAATCAAACTGAGCGTTATATCCACATACCTTGCCCGCTTCTCTTCTCGGACCAAACTGGATAGGAAGCGGACGGGAAGAGAGTGGACCTATGCCCAGGTTAGAACCTTGGGGATGGAGCACAACCACCCCATACCCAACACCAGGCACACCCTATCCACCTAACTCCCCCCTACCCATCTCCGTAATACTGTATCTGTAAGGCCTCGTTTCCTTCCTTTCCAAATACCCCTCCTCGGCCATCCTCTTGACCAGTCTAGCTACATGCTCCCGGCTCTGCCCTAGGCTGGCTTGAATCTGGCGGGCCGTCTTCGGCTCGTCGACAACCATTCTTAGAACCTCCAGCGTTACACTCCCAAACCGCGCCGTCCTTTGAGCGCCCCTGTGACCAAGATCCATCACATCAATCCTAATCTTCATTCTAACCACCTCCTCCTCCAAACCCCGTACATCATAACGTGGGCCTCTTTCCCTACCTCGCAACAAGTATGATACAACCAGGCTCCCCCCAAAGACACCGAGCCCGCCGATTACCAGCCAGAGATCAATACCTACCATCATACAACCTTCCTGTGATATATCATAATAACATCATAATAACATATTGTTTCAAAGGACACATTTATCACACATCTATCACACATTTATGGCGGTCTTTACGGCTTTTTCCATAACATCCAACACCTCTTCACCCACCTCTTCACCCACATCACTATCAAATATCACACTCAACTGTTCCGACAACTCCCCCAGAGTGCCCAGGCTCTCCCTTGGTAAGGCGCCTAGGCCGTACACCAGAACCATAGAGTAGTAAAGAGCCCCCACCTTCCTCGTTACCTGGCTTCTCTGCCTGTAGTAAGCCCCCCGGCTTATGGGCAGCGACCTCCCTCTTCCTTCTACCATATCCACAATAATTTCAACTTGTCGTTCTGTTAACAGAGATTTTTTGATAATATTTCTCACTATTATGTTGAAATTGGATGCAGACATATCCCTCAAAGCTATACAGAACTGTATGCGCCCAGCTTTTAAAAACTTTATAGTGGCAGGCTTGAGCCATCCGGTATGGCAGGCAAGACGGAGGCGTTTCTTCGGGATGAACTGACCAGAAAGAGGGGACTCCTGTTCGTCCTTGTGGATTCGGAGGACTCTGGTGCCGGAGAGTCGTCCAGACTGGCCGAGGCCGCCGAGAATGCAGGGGCGTCAGCCATCTTGGTGGGGGGATCCTCAGCCACGGACCAGTTTGAGATGGCGAAGGTGGTGGAGCGGATCAAGAGAGACGTAGAGATACCCATCATACTGTTTCCTGGCAATATAACGGGGGTCGTTCCCGGGGCGGATGCCATCCTGTTCAGCTCCCTACTGAACTCGGAGAATCCCTACTACATATCACAAGCCCAGGCACTGGGGGCGCCCAACATACGTAAATTTAACCTGGAGCCCCTTCCTACGGCATATCTGGTCATAGGCGAGGGTACCTCGGCCTGGTTTGTAGGTTCGGTCAGGGCCATTCCGTTTGACAAGCCGAGGATAGCCGCAGCCTACTCGATGGCGGCCCAGTTTCTTGGCATGCGGTTCGTGTATCTGGAGGCGGGATCCGGAGCAAAGACCACCGTTACTCCAGCAATGGTCGGCGCCGTGCGTAGGGCTTTTGAGGGTTTTCTGATCGTGGGTGGCGGCATACGGGATTCGCAGACGGCGCGGGCTTTGGTTGACGCCGGAGCCAACGCCCTGGTGGTGGGTACCCTTCTTGAGCAGGAGGGCGGCGCCGGGAAGCTCAGCGAGATAGCCAAGGCAATAATCTGAGTACCGAGTTGTCTTCCAGTGATATCACAACCAGGATTACAAATATTCCCATGCCGGAGTACTACAAGACCTACTACGGGTCACTGACCGCAGAGACGTATGCCGTTCACGAGCGTGCCGCAAGCGCCAAGTCCACCCTGGTGGACGTAACCGCCACGGTTGAACCCAAGGTGGTCTTTGACCTGTCAGACAGGGTGGCAAAGATGCACGATATCGACATAGCGGCCCCCCTCCGGGAGCTGCTGGCCGTGAAGAACAAGGAGATGGCGGCGCTGGAGCTCTCAGGGAGGATAGCCAAGGGGAAGTATATGCCCACCGACGCCACCCTGGAAGAGCGTCTGGACGCGGCGGTTCGGGTGGGGCTGGCCGTGGTCACGGAGGGGGTCACAATAGCCCCCCTGCAGGGTATCAACAGCGTCGACATAGGAGAGAACAAGGATGGTACCAAGTACCTCTCCGTATCAATAGCCGGTCCCATGCGGTCTGCAGGCGGGACGGAGTCCGCCGTTACCATGCTGATCGCGGATCACGTCCGGACCGTCGCCGGGCTCGACAGGTACCAGGCCGACTCCTATGGTGATGATGAGACGGGGCGGTTTGTGGAGGAGTTGAGAATCTACGAGAGAGACGCGGCAAACTTCCAGTACCGGGTCTCGGACGAGGATATAGCACACGTGATATCACACCTTCCAATAGAGCTGGCGGGCATCGACACGGATCCCTTTGAGGTGGTTAACCACAGGAACATGCAAAGGATCAAAACGGATCGTGTCCGTGGGGGAGCGCTGAGAGTGCTGAATGACGGCCTCATAGGCAGGTCGAAGAAGCTCCTCAAGAGGATAGAGATGTACCAGTTAGAGGGGTGGGAGTGGCTTGAAGACCTGAAAGGGGCGATCAGGACAGGAGACCAAGAGGATGCCGCGTCCAAACGAATGAGGGAGGTAATTACGGGCCGCTCCGTACTCTCTACAGCTGAAAGGCCGGGCGGCTTCCGTCTCAGGTACGGGCGGGCCTGCAACACCGGGTTTGCCTCGGTGGGGGTGCATCCGGCAGTATCTGAGATGCTGGAGCACACCATCGTGGCCGGCACGCAGATAAAGACAAACATTCCAGGAAAGGGAGCAACCATAGCCTTTGTGGACACGATCGAGGCGCCCACGGTTCTCTTGGAGAATGGAGACGTGGTTAGGATCCGTGACGCCGCGCACGCGGCGCAGCTCAGGCCGAGCATACGCAGGATACTGCATCTGGGGGACATCTTGGTGTCGTTCGGCGACTTTCTGGAGAACAACGCCGTCTTGGTGCCTACCGGGTATGTAGAGGAGTACTGGACGGGCGAGCTGGCAAAGGCGGCGGGCAACGCCGCCCCGACGGTCCCACACCGTCCACCCACACTGTCAGAGGCCCTGAACATGTCTGAGAGGTGGGGAATACCGTTACACCCCAAATATCTCTACTATTGGGACCTGATATCCCCTGCAGATCTTCTTACGCTCTTGGAGCCGGAAGGTTCGGACAGCAGTTCGGTGGTGTATGGTGGTGACGCCAAAGTGGTTCTTGAGAAACTGGGCGTGCCGCACCGAATGCGGGACGGGCTGGCCCTGCTGGAGGGAGACGACGCGGCGGTCTTTCAAAGGATAGTCCTGCACAGAAGACCGCCATCCGACGTTCCCGTAACGGAAGCGCTGAGCGCATCCTCGGGGATCAGGATACGCCCCAAGTTCTCCACCTCGGTGGGCGTGCGGATAGGCCGTCCGGAGAAGGCCGCTCCCCGCAACATGAAGCCGCCAATCCACTCCTTATTTCCCGTTGGTAGCAGGGGAGGGCAGACCCGTGACATAGTCAGGGCCTCTACAGTGCCGGAGTTCTATACGGACGTGTCGTTGAGGGAATGCTCACAGTGCAAGAGGCCGGCCTTTGGCATGGTGTGCAGGCAGTGCGGGGGCAGGAGCACCCTGGTTCGGCAGTGCCGGTACTGCCGGGCCATACTAAAGGAATTGTTATGTGGCAAGTGCCAAAAGCCTACCATCGCGCACTCCTATAGGCGGTTCCCGCTCAAACCGGAACTGGACTCGGCGCAGGAGAGGGTTGGTTACAGGGCGCGGCGTCCATTCAAAGGCGTCAGGGACCTGATAAGCCAGGATAGGGCGGCTGAGCCGTTGGAGAAGGGTCTCCTCCGGCAGGCGCACAGCATCACAGTCTTCAAGGACGGAACGGCCCGGTTTGATGCCACCAACTCTACCCTTACACACTTTCGGCCTTCCTGGATAGGTACGCCGGTAGAGGATCTCCGGCGACTGGGGTATGAATGCGACATGTACGGAAAACCCCTTGTGAGCGCAGACCAGATGGTGGAGCTTCTGATGCAGGACATCATACTGCCGGCCGAGAGCGGCCGGTACTTTGTGGACACGGCCGCCTTCGTGGATGAGCTGCTAGTCAAGTTTTACGGCAAGGCGCGGTACTATAACATACGCGAACCGGACCAGTTGGTGGGGCATCTGATGGTCGGGCTGGCACCCCATACATCGGTGGGGATAGTAGGAAGGGTGGTGGGATTCACCAACACGCATGTTTGCTATGCGACGCCCAACTGGCACTCCGCCAAGAGACGCGACGCCGACGGAGATGCCGACTCGCTCATCCTGCTGATGGATGCGTTTCTGAACTTTTCCAAGAACTTCCTCTCGGATCGGATCGGCGGGCTTATGGATGCCCCCCTCCTAATCCAACCAATGGTGGTCCCGCACGAGTCCCAACCACAGGCCCACAACCTTGAGGCGTGTGACTCATTCCCGTTGGAGTTCTTCGAACAGACTGCCCAGCGGCCCAAGGCCGCCACTGTAAAGTCCGTTGAGCTGATCAAGGACAGACTGGGCACAGAAAGACAGTTCTCCAACTACCTGTTTACACACCAGACCACCACGCTGGTCGCATCAAAGCCGCGGAGCGCTTATTCTTCACTGGGATCCATGCTGGACAAGCTGAGCCTGCAGATCAGGAACGCTGACCGGATAGATGCAGTGGACACCAACGAGATGGTATCCTACGTGTTATCAACACATTTGGTGCCCGATATCATGGGAAACCTGCGCTCGTACGCCAAGCAGAAGCTTAGATGCACCGCGTGCAAACGCGACTTTCGCCGGCCCCCCCTCTCAAAGACCTGTCACTGCGGCACCGAGCTCATGCAGACCATCTCCAGGGCGTCGGTAGAGAAGTATCTGAGACTTGCCCGCAGACTGGTGGATGGGTACGACGTAGGCGACTACCAACGGGACCGCATACGGTCACTCTCCGAGGAGATAGAGCTGCTCTTCGGCAAGAACGAAGGGGATCAGACACTGCTGACCGACTATGCCAACTGACCCGGCCATATCCTGCGGCGGCCGGTTAAGCGCCCCATAGCCAGGCGTTGCTCCTAGAGGACGCAACCAGGGAGACCTCCAACCTCATAACACCTGCCGACCACGACGTTACGGTACGCTGGCCCAGACGGACCGGCAGTTTCCGTACAACTCTGGCAGGCGGGCGCCGGCAGGAGTTAGGCACGATCTGGCCCACCAGCGTATTTTGGACATGCTATCTCAGCCTGATGTACTCGTAGGCCCCAAGCTTCTTTCCATCAAAACAGTAGCAAACCTTCTGGAAATCTCTACGCAACAGTGCCGCCTTGGCCTTGATCTTGGCCGGATCCTTACCATCTATTACGACCTGTCTTATCATCTCAGCCACTTGGCGCATCTCATCCTTCTTCATTCCAAGCCTGGTGATCTCCGAGACTCCAAGCCGTATGCCACCCGGATGGAAGTAGTTTCTGCCCGCTTTGATGTCGCCAGGTATGAGCTGCCTATTTACGATAATGTTGGCCCTCTCCAGATCTGTCTCTACCCTGCCCCCGTCAGAGTGGTCTAGGACGTTAACGGCTATCTGGTGGGACCGGGTATAGTTATTGTTCTCTCCCAGTACCTTGAAGCCCATACTGCTCAACTCTTCTGCCAAGGCACGGGCGTTACTTATCACCTGCCTCGCATAGGCTTGGCCGAACTCTAAAGCCTCCGCGAACGCCACCGCCTTGGCGGCCATGTGGTGTATGTGGTGGCTGCTGGTCATGCCCGGAAACGTGGCCTTCTTGATGGCCTCCTCGTGGCTATTTCCCCCTAGGACCAACCCCCCCTGCGGCCCGAAGAGGGTCTTATGGGTGCTCATGGTCATGGTATCGGCCCCCTCGCGAAGGGGATCCTGAAAAACGCCCCCGGCAATCAGGCCCGCTACATGGGCGGCGTCATAGTTGATGTGCATGCCGTACCCCTTTAGGAAGTCTGCCAGTTCCTTGACCGGATGGGGAAACAGAAAGAGGGAGCCGCCGAACATCGCCATCTTTGGCGTCTTGCCCGAGTCGGCCGCCTTCCGGATCTTTTGCCGGGTCTTGTCCACATCGATGTTCATCTCCGCTGCGTCAAACGGGTAAAACTCCACATCCAACCCGTGTACAAGCCCGGCCGTCCCCGAGTGCTCCTTCTTTCCGTGTGATATGTGCCCCCCCGCAGGAATGGAAGGTGCAAGCATGGTGTCGCCCGGCTGGGTAAAGGCGGAGTATACGACTAGGTTGGCAACCACCCCGGATATGGGCCTGACGTCTGCGAACTCAGCCTTGTACAGGGCTCGTGCCAGCCGTGTACACTCAATCTCAACCTCATCTATGTAGGTACAGCCGGCATAGACCCGTTCGCCGGGCCACCCCTCCGCATACCTGTTGCCAAAGTCGGAGAGGAGGGCCTCCCTGACCGCCGGGCTGGGTATGTTCTCACTGGCTATAAGGGGAATCGACTCACTGAACCACTTGTTGTGTTTTTTCAGCTTGGAGAAGACCAAACGGTACGACTCCTTGGGGGATGAACCTGCGCCGTTGCTTGGGTTAGACTTGGCCAACACGGGTCTCACCCAGCCACCCAATTTAAAAACACCGTCGAGACTGTCGTCGCAACCGTTCACCCCCTTTTTAAAGGCGGCCGGTTTTAGTGCAGAATTCAGCCAAAACCGTGCCTGATCGCCTACATCTGTGAGGAGGGGGTGAACGGTTACCCGCCGTCTCCCACACGGTACAAGTTCAGATTAAATGTAGATCCGTGCCCGGTCTGCCCTTCCTTGAGGACACCGTTGTGAGAAGAGTGGGTGTGTGGTTTGGTTTGACCTGAACTTGTACCCCACACGCACGTATCCGTCTGCTCTTTCAACCCCGCCGCCGCGAAACCAATAAAAGGGGATTGGGGACCCTGCACCTCGTTGAGCGTACAGATGGCTTCTCAAGGAAAGATGCCCGTGGTACTTCTAAAGGACGGATCTACCGAGACCAAGGGCCGCGATGCGCACAAAAACAACATCGCAGCCTCCAAGATAATCGCTGAGATAGTCCGCACCAGTCTGGGCCCCAGAGGAATGGACAAGATGCTGGTGGATTCGCTGGGTGATGTCACCATAACCAACGATGGGGCAACCATCCTGAAGGAGATAGACGTCCAACACCCGGCTGCAAAGATGCTGGTAGAGATATCAAAGACGACCGACAATGAGGTGGGCGATGGAACCACTTCTGCGGTGGTACTAGCCGGCGCCCTGCTGGAGAACGCAGAGTCGCTGGTCAACCAGGATGTCCACCCGACCATCATCGTGGATGGCTACAGGAAGGCCGCAAAGCAGGCCGGCGCCCTGCTGGCAGAGATAGCCGAGAGCACATCTGCCGACAACCGCGACACGCTCAAGAAGATAGCCCGGACTGCGATGCAGACCAAACTGGTACGTAATGATTCTGGCCGGCTGTCCGATATGGTGGTGGACGCGGTACTGGCCGTCGCTGAGAAGGAGGGGGAGAACTACAAGGTTGATGTTGATGATATCAAGGTGGAGAAGAAGGCCGGCGGATCCATCAAGGACTCCGAGGTGATACGCGGGATAGTGCTTGACAAGGAGATAGTACATGGTGGAATGCCGCGGAAGCTGACCGGCGCAAAGATAGCCCTGATAAACTCCGCACTTGAGATAAACAAGACCGAGACCGATGCCAAGATCAACATCTCAAACCCCCAACAACTCAAAGTGTTCTTGGATGAGGAGAACCGCATGCTCAAGTCGATGGTGGACAAGATAATATCTAGCGGAGCGAACGTGGTGCTCTGCCAAAAGGGAATAGATGACATGGCCCAGCATTACCTGGCCAAGGCCGGCGTCATAGCCGTACGCCGCATCAAGGAGAGTGACCTGACCAAACTGTCCAAAGCTACAGGCACCAAGATAGTCACCAACTTGGATGATCTCGCAGAGACTCAGCTGGGGGCGGCCGAGGTAGTAGAGGAGAGAAAGATCGAGGAGGACAAGTGGGTCTTTGTTCAGGGGTGCCAGAATCCCAAGTCAGTAAGCATTCTACTGAGAGGCGGATCCCAGAGGGTCGTCGACGAGGTGGAGCGTTCCATACACGATGCCCTGATGGTGGTACGCGATGTCATACTCAAACCGTCCATTGTAGCCGGTGGTGGGGCGCCCGAGATCTATGTTGCCACGGGCCTGAGGAGCTGGTCCAACTCCTTGGATGGCCGCGAGCAGCTGGCCGCTGAGAGGTTTGCAGACAGCATGGAGTCTATCCCGCTGTCCTTGGCTGAGAACGCGGGGATGGATCCCATCGATACCATAACCTCCCTCCGGGCTAGACAGCTCAAGGGAGAGAAGTGGACCGGCATAGACGTCATGAGTGCAGCTGTAGCTGACATGAAGAGTAGTGAGATAATCGAACCACTGTCGGTTAAGATACAGGTAGTCATGGCGGCAGCTGAGGCCGCGTGCATGCTGCTCAGGATCGACGATGTCATAACCACCACAAAGTCGGCCGGGCCTCCTCCGGGCGCCGAGGGTGGAATGCCCGGAATGGGTGGTGGCATGCCCGGCGGCATGCCCGGAATGGGTGGCATGCCGGACATGGGCGGCATGATGTAGGAACCACCACACGCGATCCCCCCAACTTCACAAGTTTATTATCCGGGCTGTGGCTCAACCAAGGACAGTTGAGCAGTAAAACATCACCATCGCGCGCCATCTCGTCCTTCAAGTACGTATACCTGCTGGTCTTCTTCCTACTGCTCTCCGGCCTGTTCCAACCGCTCATATCCGGAAGTGACGGAGACAAACTGGTGGCCGGGGTGATGATTCTGTCCCTGGGGCTGCTGGGTGGCACACTGCTGTGGAGGTCGGCCTACAACGAGGACAACCGGGTCGTCTTCATGGGGCTGGGCTTCAGCCTGATCGCCGGCTCCCTCTACCTGATATTCTTGGTGACCTGACGGCAGTCTCTAGCGGTGACCGTTGCTTGGCCTGCCCGTCTGACCGTCCGGAAGCCGCCCGTATGGTTTGAGACAACGTTTTTGATCAAGAACCGGGCAGAATACAACCCGGTCTCAGGAGCCGCCAAGGCGGCTCGTATACAGCCCTCCGGGCAGAGGGCCGAGGCGCACGCAGAAGGGTCCGGATACGCGGACGCTATGTACAAGTTCGGGCCTAACTGGATTTCATGCGTGATCATATGCGGCGGTATCACCGAAGAACGCTGATCAGGCACAGGCTGGAATTTGACCTGAACCCGCACGATGCAGTGTTCCGGTCTTAGACATCAAAGTACAGGTAGAACTCGTGGGGGTGGGGCCGTATGGATATCTCCCGCTGGTCTTTGTATCCCAGCTGGATGATCTTCTCTATAACGTCATCGGTGAATATCGGCTTGAGAAAGTCGCTGTCACTGTCAAGCTCGTCCAGCGCCTCGCCCAGAGTGGCCGGGAGCATTCCTATCCCCCTCTGCTGGCGCTCCTCCTTGCTCATCTTGAATATGTCCTCCTGGACGGGATCTCCGGGTTCGGTCTTCTTCTTTATGCCGTCCATTCCTGCCGCGGTAACTGCCGCAAACACCAAGTATGGGTTAGACGACGGATCAGGGGCCCTAAACTCCAACCGCTTCAGCTTCGAGTGGGACTTGCCTTTGAAGTGTTTGGGGACCCTCACTATGGCGGAACGGTTGCTGGCGCTCCACGCGATATATGCTGGCGCCTCGTATCCGGGGACCAGCCGGTGGTATGAGTTCGTGGTGGGGTTGCAGATGGCCGAGAGGGCCTTTGCGTGGTTCATTATACCTCCGCAGAAGTACCTGGCCACCTGGCTCAGCTCTTCGGGGTCGTTCTCATCAAAGAAGATGTTGTTGTCCTTGCCCTTCCAGAGGCTTACGTTGACGTGCATGCCCGATCCCGCATCCATGGATATGGGCTTTGGCATCATCGTGGCCACCTTCTTGAACTTTTGCGTCGCCACGTTTCTGACGATAAACTTGTAGGACTGCGCCGAGTCGGCCGCATTGGTCAGGGTGTCGTACATGATATCTATCTCGCACTGGCCGGCGGTGGCCACCTCGTGGTGGTGGTTATCACACAGTATGCCGAAGTTGGAGTTGAGTATGTTCACGCACTCGTTCCTGAAGGGGGTCAGCGTGTCCGACGGCGTGCTGGGGTAGTAGCCGTGCTTGAGCCCCATGGGGTAGCCGGTTCCCTCCTGGTTCCAAGGCGCCTCCTGCGACTCGATGGAGTATGACTGGCCCTTATATGGTGTCAGGACGTCCCAGTGTATCCTGTCAAACACAAAGAACTCTACCTCCGGCCCCCAATAACTCCCGTATCCCTGCTCCTTGATGTACTTCTCTGCCTTCTGCGCTATCCACCGCGGGTCTCGTGAGAGCCTGCCGCGATCCTGCCCCCAGTATACGTCGCAGATGAGCCGGGCCGTTCTGTTGCTGGTAAGCCACGGTATGTCCGCGTAGGTGTTGGGATCCGGCTTCAGTATGAGATCAGAGTCTTCTATACTGGCAAAACCGATTATCGAGGACCCATCCAGTTTTGGTAGGCCATCCTTTATTTGCTCCTTCGTGAGCACGTTGGCCGAGACCGTGGTGTGGTGGAACCGCCCCGGCAGACTGGTGAACTGAAGATCCACGAACCTTATGTTGTCCTCCCGCAACTTCTTGAAGATGTCCTCTACAGTATAGCTTATCCGCTTGGGGTCGCCACCGTTGAACTTGTAGGGCAATTGACAAGGGAGATAAATATGGCCGTGATTTAAGGATTGAGAATGCCCGAGAGCGAGCTGACCGTAGACAAGCTGTACGGGATGGTGCTCCGGGAGGTCGAGAGCGACTCGGTGCTGGAGATGGACAACAACACCTACCGCAAAATCTCGGCGTTCGTGAACAGCCTGCGAAAGCAAGAATTCGATGGGATAGAGAACGATATCCGAGACTCACTGGCCAAGACCGCCTCGGAGCTGGCCGACATATTATTGCGGACACGCCTTGAGAAGGGCATCAGGCCCGGTACGCTGGACCTGGGCAACCTGCTGGATGAGGAAAAGTACATCCTGGACGCAGAAGAGGAGAAGCGGGCGAGGGCATCATTGGTGGCCTCGGCCATCTCCAGGGGAAAGACCAAGCTTCTGGAGTACGTCTCCGATAAGCACAGGAACAGGATGGTGACCGTACGGTTCCTTAAGGACATAGACGCGCTGACCGGATCCGACTACAACCCGTATGGTCCCTTCAAGGAGGAGGATGTGGCTACCATCCCCTATGACAACGCCCGGGTTCTGGTATCACAGGGCAGCGCGGTCAGGGTGGGCTGGATCGACTAGTATGACAGTACGGCGGCGGGCCCGGCACGGTTGGCAGTGGGGTACGCCAGACCTCGGGTACCTGTTCACGTCATCTAGGCACGATCCGCCTACTTCTAAGGGCCAATACGGCCGCGCGTTGCCAGCAATCAGCTGAGCCGTGTGATTTTCTTATTTTTTGGCGATAAAAAATCATTTTTTCTTGATTTCGAACCATGTACCATCCATAAATCACACCAAAATGACGTGAACAGTTACGACCCCGGCAAGCATCCAATCCCACCACACCCATCATACGCCTGCTATGGGGTGGCTACGCGTACTGCGCCCCTCTAGAGCGTGGGATCCAGCCACCCGACAGGCCCGCGACACCCCGAAAACACCAACCACAGGGTCCATTAAATTAGGGAATTATATACATAGATTCACGCCGTCGGCGCGACCCATGCCTTTTCGTGGCGCCCCCGCTGCGATAACAGGGAGCATCCGGGGCTTTGGCTGGTTGCCCCATGATGGCTCCGGGCGCCTCAGGACGACCATCCCGGCCGCCCGAAGCAGGATGTTCGCCGCGGCGTTGACGTCCGCGTGGAACTCCCGGTGACAGTTAGTGCAAACAAACTTGGCTCGGCTGACGCGCGAGCCCGGATCGACGTGCGAACACACGTGGCACGTCTGGCTGGTGTAGGCGGGGTTGACCTTGACCATCTCCCGGCCGGTCATCAAGCACTTGGCATCCAACTTGCGCAGGAACTCGCCCGCCCGGTTCTCGCGCATCGGGCGGTTGATGTTCTTTTTGTGGTTGCCGCCGCGGGCGGTAATGTCCTTGACCGATATACCCTCGGTGGCCACCGCGTCCGTTCCCCTGACTATCTTGGCGACCGTCTGGTTGATGGTGTTGGTCGCCAGGCCGTCCGCCTTGGTTCGCAGCCGGCGGATCTTCTTGTTTATCCCGGACCATCTCCGTCCGCCCTTGATGTGGCGGTCGCGGATGGATTTCAGCGCGTCTATCCCGCGCAGTATCGGCTTGTGAACGGTATCGTGGACGGCCGTGTTCCCGTCGGTGTCGGCGGTGGCGGCCAGGCGGCGCCCCCCGACGTCGACCGCCCGGATCACGCCGGTGGGCCGGCGCGGCTCCATTTGGATCTTGACTGCTATGTGGAGCTCGAACTTGTGGTGGACCGGGGTCGTGCGGCTGGTGATCCTGTCGGTGGCGTCGACCACCCTGAACGACCTCATGTCCCAGGTTGGATCAATCTTGGTGGAGGTTTCGACCGCCCCAAACCCTGGCACGTACACTGTATGGTCGCCGCGCCGGACCGGCGGATCCACCGAGTTCAGGATGATCCTGCCGGTTTTTGGGCGGAAGGGCGCATGGTCAGAGTTGTCATCGACAACCCTCCGGCAGGCGACGGACGCATCCATGATGGCCCCACGGCCGTACGCCCGCGGGCAGTCGCGCAGCCACCCGTGTTGGGCGCGCCAACCGGTTAGCTCCTTGTACATCCCGTACTTCATGGCGTACTCGGAAGGACCGAAACTCGTACACGCCTGGTAGGAGGTCGTCAAGTCACCCCCGAGAACATCGCCGTTCTTGGGCAGCCTGAACGGCTCCTGCAGGTCTACCACCACCCCATCTAGGTAGTAGCCGCCAAATAGGTAGGTCGAGACCGTCCGGTTGTAGGCGTGTCTTGATGCGTGGTTTGTGTGATGCGCCCACCTTGCGAACCCCCCGTCGCGTTTGACCTTCACTCGAACTACCTTGATGGGGTCGGTCGTCTACCATCGTAGTACCGTACGGCCTTTTAAACGTGGTAGTGTTGGTGGTGAGGAACCACGCGCACACAAGTTCAGGACAAACTGAATCCTATACGTGATCACGCCCGACAGCATCTGCCGGAGGTAGCCGGTCAGGCACAGGTCAAAACTTGACCTGAACTTGTACAACCACGCCGACGGCGTGAATCTATGTATATAATTCCCTTAAATTATCGCCCCGCGCCATCATACACATGTCCCACACAGGGGTTGATGTAATAGACTTCCTATACTATACGATATACCCGGTGCTTGGCATACTGGCAGTCGAGGTGATCAGCAGGCTGGTCAGGGCTCCTAAATGGGTCAAGCTCTGGACGCAGGCGGCAGTCTCGGCGGGCTTTGGCGCCTACTACTGGTTCGTGCTGCCCGCGCCGCAGAACTTCCCGCTGACTGGTCTAGTGTTGTTCGCGCTGGCTGTTGCTCTTCTGTATCAAGGGAGACGCGCTAGAATATCGCCGGACAAGACCCCCTACTAGGCCGCCGCTACTTGCCGAATATACGACGGAAGAAGCTCTTCCGGCCGGTTCCCCCATCCCGGATCACCTTTCGCTCGCCGAACTTCTTTGCCCTGATCAGGGTGAGTTTTACACACCGGTGCTCCTCGGGGAGCCTGTGCTCGGGGCAGAAAAAGTCCTTGCAGTAGTTACACTGGAAGGGCATGTCTGTCATGTCACCACAGTAGCAACACTTTTCGAGCTTCACCATATCACTACCCTACTGCAACTAATATATTTTCAAGGGGATGCCGAGCGGGCGTAGCATCCTGTGGACCAAACCACCAACCTGTAAACATTTTTACCGAGCGTGCTTGGCCCACACACCACTTGAAGCAGGACAAAGTCGCAGTGGTGACGGGGGCCAGCAGCGGAATAGGGCGCGCCACCGCCTTGGCGCTGGTTCGGACCGGGGTGAAAGTGGCCTTGGGCGCCCGCAGGACCGACCGGCTTGCGGATCTGGAGTCCCAGATTACAGAGAAGGGGGGCGAGGCGCTGTCCGTGAAGGCGGACGTCTCAAAACGCGAGGAATGCGACGCATTAGTGGCACGCACCATAGAGAAATGGGGGCGCGTCGACATACTGGTGAACAACGCCGGCCTCATGCCGCTCAGCTTTCTCAAGAATCTCAAGGTTGATGAGTGGGACAGGATGGTGGATGTGAACATAAAGGGCGTCCTCTACTGTACAGCAGCGGCCCTGCCCCACATGCTGGAACAGGGATCCGGACACATAGTGAACATATCATCGGTGGCAGGCCGGGTAGTCTTCCCGGCGGGAAGCGTATACTGCGCGACCAAACACGCGGTTACGGCATTCAGCGAAGGACTGCGGCAGGAGTTGAGCGTTAGAAAGAACATCCGGGTCACCTGCATAGAGCCAGGCGTGGTAGCCACCGAGCTCACAGACACCATCACAGACCAATCCCTTCAGGGATTTGTAGAGAGCGCCAAGAAGATGGAGGCGCTCCAGTCAGAGGATATCGCCGATGCGGTGGTCTATGCGGCTGGCTCCCCCAATCACGTGAACGTCAACGAGATACTGATCCGGCCCACCACACAGGAACGCTAGATGGCCGGTATCCCACACGTGGTGATACTGGGCGGCGGTTTCGGCGGGCTCTCGACCGCCGTCAACATACGGGATAGGCTGGGCGCCTCCCGGGTGCAGATTACGCTTGTGGACCGGAAGGACTGGTTCATGGTGGGTTTTGCCAAATTGTGGATTATCCGGGGCACGCGCACCTTCGAGGAGTCGACCGCATCCCTGGAGAACCTGTCCAAGAGGGAGATATCGTTCGTCAAGGCCGAGATACTCGGGGTAGACTTGGCCGGAAAGGTGGTAGAGACGGCCAGGGGCAGACTAGACTACGACTATCTGGTGGTGGCCTTGGGCGCCCGCCTGTCCCCACAGAGCATCCCGGGCCTTGAGGAGAACGGCCTGAACCTGTACGACCACGGTCAGTTGGCCACCATACGGGAGAGGCTACTCTCACTGGAGTCCGGCTCGGTGGCCATTGCCATCACCGGCATGCCATACAAGTGTCCTCCCGCCCCCTTTGAGGCGGCCCTGCTGGTGAGCTCGATGCTACGGGAATCGGGGGTACGAGACACGATCAGCATAGATGTGTACAGCCCGGCCCCCATCACTCTGCCGGCGGCCGGTCCGGAGATCAGCGGGAACATGCTGGAGATGATACAGTCAGAGAAGATATGGTTCCATGGATCCTGCAAGACCCTGTCGGTGAGCCCGGGGAGGCTGAACTTTCAGGAAGGCGGGGCTGATTTTGATATACTGCTGGCCGTTCCCCCCCACACCGTCCCGGAAGTGGTATCGGAGCTGGCAGGCAACGACCCCTTCATCAGGATAGATAGGTTCGGCAGAACCAGGACGGATAACGTCTATGCCATAGGCGATGTCACCATGCTTCCCGCCGGCAAGGCGGCAGTACCCAAGGCTGGGGTATTCGCCGAAGGAGAGGGTCTTGCGGTAGCGCGCAGCATAGTATCTGACATACTACCGGATGAGGAGCCCGAACCATTCGACGGCAGGGGCGGCTGCTTTATCGAGTCGGGCCGGGGGACGGCCTCGATAATAGACGTGGATGCCTTTGCACCTTCTACCACCCTGAGTGATTCCACCAAAGACAACCTTACTGCGAAGCTACAATTCGAAAGGGACAGGCTTGAGGGCTGGCTGGGCTAGGAACGGTCCTTCTGGCGCGACATGTGATCCAGGATGGCGCGTATCTCCACACCCAACTCGGCATCGGCCGTGCTGATCCTCTCTGGCAGATCCTTCTTGCGCTTCTCGTCCTCCAACTCAACCCTCCTCTTCTCAACACAGTCCAGGTGGTCCCCCCCACTGCCTGACACGCGACCGCAAATGGAGCACACCATACCCAAGACACATGGCAAATACGACGATTTAATAATTTCATCTTCGGCGTGATGGTGCGGGACCGTCGTCTAGCTTGGCCATGATGCTAGCCTGGGGTGCTAGAGGTCGTGAGTTCGAATCTCACCGGTCCCACTTACACTCTCAAAACACCCAACAGACCATCGAATGACTCCTTGGTGCCACTCCGTTTGTACGTGCGGAGGGCCTCAATCACCACCGGGGCGGCCGGAGCATCATATATGCGAGCCACTTGGGCGGCCAGCCCGGTCCCAACATACAGGCTCTGGGCAGCCGAGGTTACGTTGGCCACGCGCCTGTTGGTGCTGGAGCTCTCAAAATCTATGATGGTGGTCTTCTCCTCCCCTACGATCACGTGCTTTGATATGTTGACCAGTTCCCCATGGTCCAATCCTGCACGATCCAGCCTGAAGCAGTCCTGCAGGACGGCCCGTACCACCCCCTTCAGCCTTGTGGCGTCGCCGCCATCTTCCCCAAGACCGTAAACCCACTCCCTGATGGTAGCGCCCTGCAGATACTCCATCAGGACGAAGTTTCTGCTGTATCGATACAGGCGCGGGCCCACCCCCACATCGTTGGCCACCCTCATAAAACCAGCCTCGGAGGACATGTCGGCCCGGGGCGAGTCGGTCCGTCTTATCTTGAGGGCGGCTTGGCCCATCATAGTCTGGGCCAGCACGACAAGCCCAACATATCCCTTGCCTAGCACGTCCAGACCGTTTATCCGGACACCGCCTGCAAAGGACACCGATTCTACCCCGATACCGACCAACTCATGCACTCGCTCCGAGATCTCGACATCGGATGCCCTGGGATATCCCAGAATGGCGCGGTACGGATGCTCGGCTAGCCCATCAACCTCGAGAAAGGACGGCTTCATCGGCAGAGACAAGCCCGGCAGCGTCCCGTTTAACTGATTGGTCCAACTGATCCCCGGAGAGTACGTCATAACCGCCCCTGAGATCAGCATGCAGCCCGGCTGGTATGCCCGTCTTTCTGGGGTTTGCCAGCAGGTGCTGTAGCAGCGAGACCGCCCCGGTATGCTGCCTCTTTCCGACACAGAGCACGCGCATGTCGTCGGAGACCCATACCATGCCGCCCCCGTTTCTCTCCACAAATCTGTCCACATCCTCACTCCTGAAGACGTCAGGGCCCTCCCGGACGAACCTGGAGGATATTCGCGTCGATTCTAGCAAGAACAGGATATGCACGGCTTGGTTGCCCACCAAAGTATCCTGTCGGATTACCCCAAACCCGCCCCGCCGCAGCTGTAGACCCACAGACGAGGTGGCCTTCTTGGCCTGACCCCAGATCGTCTCGGGACTCCTCTCGGAGTAGCGGAACCTCACTGCCACCACGTCGTCCCAGTCCTCCCGGATTGGGGGCTGACCCGCGCCAAACATGGACGCGGCAGGATTCCTTAGGAGGGCCCTGCAGGCCAGTATGAACAGGGCCATATTCCGTCCGGAGATGGCCGCGGCTAGGTTTCGGTTCCCGTCCACCGGATCCACTATGACGATGGGGGTATCGAACACCTTGGTGGCGTCCCCGATAATATCGCCGTATCCAACCCCGGCCATCGCCTCTGCGGTCTTGATAAACCCGCCAAAGTGTAGCGTCAGGACCTCAGCCACGTATCCGCTGAAACCCTGCTTGGACATCTGGGCGCCGTATATCCCCTGAGCCTTGAGCAGCCTTTTGAGCAGCCTGACATCATTCTTCATGGTGTCGGTGAGGCGCTCTTTCATGTATCGCGTATGGTAGGGTGAGCGATCCGCAGCGCTCTTCCACCCCCCCTGCTTCACGTCGTAGCAGGGCACCACGTTGATCTTCGTGCCGTCCATCTCCGCCTCTACGTACGGGTGATCCGCGTATCGTTCGTACGGCCCGTGTCCGGCCATTGCAGCAAAACCGACCTCTTTGGACACCTTGGTGAAGGCCTCCGGCGGGACCGACCTTTTGAATCTCACAAACACGTCTATATCGGCGGCCCCGGACAGCCATGTCCCCTTGGCAAAAGAGCCGCCCAGCTCCACATCCAGGATCTCGGGCCGGCCCGCTGCCACCTCCCTGACCAGGCGCATGGCCGTCTCGGCGGTCTTCAACTTCGCCTCTCTCTCGTTGTCATCTGGGACGACCTCCCTCAACTGGTCGGTTATTACGTCCGTACGGCCTCCACCTCTGCCAAGTCTGTGTAGGTCGGGCCCGTCCTGTCCAAGACACTCTTTTTCAATTTGATACTCCTTATACGCTGTGTCCCCCACACGCGGTCCCTGTATGCTGAGAGGTCGCCTAGGCCTTTACCGTCTTTGATCCTCATCACGGTAAGGTGCGCCCTAAACGGCTTGTCCCTGTACCATCCCGACTTCTCCAGCACTCCGTCAACCATCCCGGCTAGCTCCCCCATACTTTGTGCACCTGCCGGGTCCGCTCCTACCCACAACACCCTTGGGCGGCGCGGGCTGCCGAACGTGCCCACGCCCCGCAGCTCTACATCAAACCCCTCGAACCGTATGGCGGCTAGCGCGTCTGCTATCCTGCCCGCTTGGTGGGGATCTACCTCGCCCAGAAACCGCAGCGTAAAGTGGAGGTTGTTCGGCTCCACCGCCTTACCCGCCCGACCCATAATCTTCTGCAGGTCCGTTATGCCATTTATGATATCCCGGTCGTACACCTCCACCGCTACAAACGCCCGCATCGGGTGACCTTGGAAGGGGCGCTTTAATATGACTTTGACTTGCGGGTTCGAGTCGTAGGTAGCTTCATAGGTTGGCCGCCACCATGCGACCCATTGTCCATACTTATAGTGTGCCTCGTTGGCATGCCCGGAGCGGGTAAGTCGACCATAGCGGAGGGTCTCAGGGCCCGGGGGTGTACGGTGGTCAACATGGGCGACGCCGTCCGTGCAGAGGCCGAAAGGCGTAACATAGAGCCTACCGGGGACAATCTGGGCAGGATAATGTTGGAGCTGCGGGAGAGGGACGGTCCGGGGGCGGTGGCCCACCTGATAAAGCCGCTGGTCAGCGATGTCAGGGGCGGCACGGTGGTGATAGACGGAATAAGATCCGACAAGGAGGTGAAGGTACTACGGGACTGTGGCCACCTCAAGCTGCTGGCAGTCCATGCGTCGTCGGGAACTAGGTTCGGCTTTCTCAAGAGCCGCAGACGCTCTGACGATCCCAGCAACCCCGAGAAGCTGCACGAGCGGGACCGAAGGGAGTTGGGAGTGGGAATCAGTGACCCGATAGCCTTGGCCGACGAGTCAATATCCAACAACAACCTGAGCAAGGACGAGCTGGTCGAGACGGCGTTCCGGATAATACGGGGCTGGGGCGGGTGAGCCGTCCAACGGCATCCTGCAGGGTAGAAGTGTGGGCGGGGGTCAACCCCTCCGAGGATCCCCGGAAGGTGCAGCGCGCCATCACCAACATGATTCCAGAATGCGAGTGTGCCGTCGGTGGTTCTTCCATCCATGCCATCTCGGACGATATAGCCTCGCTGGACGCCCTTCGCGACGCCATAATTTCCAGGCAGTCACAGGCGGGCCTCAGCCGGAACCTACTACGAAACCTGGACGGCGAGACCGCATGGTTCTATCTCAACCGGCAAGCGGCCTTGGCGGGCACTGCCGCCGTCTGCGACGATCCCGAAGAGTCACCCCTGGGTCCGCTTAGGGTTGCCATCACATCCAGCCACATCCGGGATATAGTCAGGTGGATGACCGGTACGGTCTAGGCGCTACGAAAATACAGCAACTACAACAGGCCACCGCAACAGGCATCAACCCTCGTCCTCCCACTGCCATCTGTAGTTCATGTATGAATCGGGCTCGTTCTGGTCAATCACCATCACCACCATATCGGAGAACTCTCTGCCCCCCAACTCGTTCAACATCCCCTCGAAGACCCGCTCGTTGGGGGTGGTAAGCTTCTCGTAGACATGTACACGCAAGGCCCCCGTGTCAAAACCGGCATCGGCAAGATAAGCCGCAACCTCGGAGGGCATAAAGTTGAGGTCCGGCCTGCCGGGCCAGGGGCGCGGCACCAAGATCACGCTGAGCCCCTCCCTCAACGCCTGTGTCATGCGGCGTTTCTTGTCCTCTATCTCGGAGGTGACGTGCATGGTTATCACCCTGGACTTGTCCAGTGGCACGCCGGCTCTTGAGGCGGCCACCTGCACGGAGCTTATCCCCGGCTCCAGCCGGACGTCCCCAAATATCTCCACCAACCGGTCCACCACCTCCGACTCTGAAAAACTAACATCCCCGGTGAATGGTACCACCAAGCTTCGCCCCCCAAGACTGCGGCTGATATCCTGGTACACCGCCTCCTGATTGCCCATGGTGACATAGTGTACCTCCTTGCCATCCAGCAGCCCCCTGATGGTATCCATCGTATAGCGGTACCCGGCAACGACATCACTGTCCCTGATTATCCGTTTGACCGCCCCCGTCACGTACTCCGGGGAGCCGGGGCCAACGCCTACTGCGTACACCCTTCCCAATCTACCTCGTAATCCTCTGCCGTTCCTTTACAAACAACACGAACGGCTCCCAATCCACCTGCATAAACTTGATGGCATCCTTTGCAGGGTACTTCACCCAGTCCTGCGCTATAGAGTACTGGTGTTTCTCAGACTTGCCGTCCTTACCGATATATTCCATGTACATGATGCTGCCCCAGTCCTTGTTCTCGCAGCTTATCTCAACTATGTCGTCAAAGCGCAGCTCTAGGTTCTTGGGGTTCTTGAGGTCCTCTGCCAGGATCTTCTCGTCGTATCCGTCGTGGGTGACCATCACGTACTTGGACTTCATAAAGTTGAGCGCCTGCCTGCGCCTTATGGCGTGCCACCAGCTCGACTTGGCCGTGGTCTTGTGTATGAACATCAGGTGCCGGTCGGTCAGTACCAACATCCCCTCCCTTCCACCTATACTGAAGAACTTTCTTGACTCTCTCCACACCGATACCAAATGCGCCTGGATCTTCTCACCGGGTTCCATGCCCGTACTGTCCATCCTACATGATAAAAAGCGATCGACTGCAGCCAAGCCCACCCATTCAGCTTTTATAAGGTCACGGCAAGAGCCGTATCAGTGAAGGGGCTCCTAGTACTGGCAATGGCGGCTGCAGTTTTGGGTCCTGTAGGTTACTCTCATGCGCAGACCAGCGACGATCTGGTTATACTGTACACGGAACAGGGAAGACTTGTCATAGAGATCTTCCCAGAGGATGCGCCCAACCATGCGGCCAACTTTGCCTCCCTCGCGGCGGACGGCTTTTACGACGGTACGCTGTTCCACCGCATAATTCCGGGCTTTATGATACAAGGCGGCGACCCCAACACCCGCCCCGACTCCGGCGAGCCCCAGTCCAGCTGGGGCACGGGTGGGCCAGCGACCAACGTGGTCGCCGAGTTTAACGATATCATGCACAACCGGGGGATCGTCTCTATGGCAAGATCTAGCCACCCCGATAGCGCCGGATCCCAGTTCTTTGTGGTACACCAAGACTCCAACTTTCTGGATGGCCAGTACACGGTCTTTGGCAGGCTGATCACTCAGGAGAGCTACCAGACTTTGGATGCCATAGCCTCGACCGAGACAGACACCAACGACCGGCCCGTCCGGCCGGGCTCGGTGAGAGTCATCGCGGCGGAGGTGATGACCAAGTCCCAGGCGACCGCCTCCGGCATCGACCTGCTGGAACAGGATCCTCCCGAGCGCGTCCAGTCTATCGAAGATACGACCGATGCCCAGAGCGGCGCCTACACGGATGAGGATCTCAACATGTCCATCATGTTCCCGGAAGGATGGGTGATCCAGGCCGCTGGCGGTGAGGGCCTTCCAGACATCGTTGCGGTGGGCCCTCTGATGGGCATCCTCCCTCCCAACATTGCAGTGTACGCTGAGAACGTCACGGACAGATCTCTGGACAGTATTATCGAGAGCAAGCTGGCTGATCTGGCGTCCTATGCTGAGCGTGGTACGCTAGAGATACTAAACCAGGAGCGGGCCGCCATTAACGATCGGGAGGCCTTTGTGCTGGATGCTGTCGAAATCATCACCATAGCAGGCCAGCCTGCGGAGGTAAGATACCAGGAGGTTACCCTGATAGCCTCTGACACGATCTATACCTTCCTGTACAGCAACGAGGCCCGAAATTTTGATACAAGCCTACCCCTCTTCAAGGAGTCGTTGCAGTCGTTCGACGTACTGGAGAAGGAGGCCGATGACCTGCCCGAATCACCCTTCGGCGGAGGCTGCCTCATAGCCACGGCGGCCTTCGGATCCGAGATGTCGCCTCAGATACAACAACTCCGTGAACTCCGCGACAACCACCTAGTACAGACGGCTGCCGGATCGGGCTTTGTGGAGTGGTTCAACACCATCTACTACTCATTCAGCCCGTATGTGGCCGACTACCAAAGAGAGAACCCACTCTTCCGGGAGATGGTCCGACTCTCCATAACACCCATGATATCCGTACTGTCCTTGCTGAACCACGCGAGCCTGGACTCGGAAGCGGAGGTGGTGACATACGGCACCGCCGCAATCCTTCTGGTGTTCCTGTCATACTTGGGGCCCGCCCTGCTCGCACTCTACGCATTGAGGCGCACCGCCCGCAGGCCCCCAACCACCCCGTTATCAACTGGCCGTCGCAGCCTGTTGTGACAACCCCACTGGTGGCCCCAAAGGCCGCATCCTTGCAACCGCCGGCTGACACCGGCACCTAGAACGGATTATTATCCGGCGCTCTTCTGCTATAACAGCAAGACGCGGATTCTCGCTGGATGGCGGCCAGACCGCCTGTTATCTAGCGGTCACCAGAAGTCGTCCACCTCTTCAAGCTTCTCGTACTCCTTGACGGTCTGCTTTCCCATAAACTTGAGCCTGGCGATATCACGGTCGAACAACACGTCCTCGACCCAGTCCAACACCAGCCTCATCCGCTTGGAGAACGTGGGCACCTTGGAGAGGTAGATGTTCCGCCAGAGTATCCAGGCGACGATCCCCTGCACGTTAATTCCGAACACGGACGCTATCGCCGTTCGCTTTCCAATCACCGCCATCTGTCCCCGCGGAACGTAGGCGAACTTCTTTTTGGCCTGGCCGTTTATGATCGCGTTCAGATTGGCCGCTATGTTCTTGGCGTGGGCCTCGGCCAACTGGGCGGTGGGCGCATATGGCCTTTCGGTGCTTGGATCAATCGACAGGGCGCAGTCCCCGGCAGCGAACACACCCGGATAACCATCCGCCTCCAGATAGTCGTCAACCACCATCTTACCCCTGTCCGTCTTGAAGACGGATCTCTTTATCGTGTTCACCGGGGTGACGCCGGCGGTCCATATGAGCGTCTTTGTCTGGATGCTCTCCATCCCATCCTCGCTTTTTATCCCCACCTCGCTCCCGTCAAAGCTGGTTACGGCCGTCTTGAGCCTTATCTGTATGCCGCCCCCAACCAACTTATCTAGGGTGAACTTGGCCAGCTTCTCCGAGAACCCGGGCAGGATGGCGGGCAGTGCCTCCAGCACTATCACCTCCACATCCTCTCTGGATACGTTTGGGTAATACTTGGTGGCGTCCACCAGCAGATCGCGCAGCTCCCCGGCCGTCTCTATTCCGGCGAAACCGCCACCAACTATCACAAACGTCAGCAGGCTTCTCTTGGTGGCCTCGTCGGTTTCGTTGTCGGCCTGCTCCAGCATGTCTATCACCCGGTTCCGGACGGTGACCGCGTCGTTGAGCGTCTTCATCCTGAAGGCATTATTCTCAAGGTCGCTCATACCGAAGAAGTTGGTCTCGCTTCCTAGCGCCACCACCAGGTAGTCATAGTCTAGGACGATGCCATGCTTCTCAGGCGTACCCCACAGACTCACCTTGCGGGCGACCGGATCAACATCCTTCACCCTTGCCTCATAGAACCTCACCTTCTTTATGATGGTCCTGATGGGCACCACTATGTTCCTGGTCTGTATGGTCCCCGACGCTACCTGGGGCAGCATCGGCGTAAACAGCAGAAAGTTGTCCTCACTGACCAGCGTTATCTCGGTGTTCGAACCGTCACGCAGACCCTTCTCCAACTGCTTGGCGCACTCCACTCCCGCAAAACCTCCGCCCAGTATGACGATCCTGGTCTTCATGGCACTACCCACCAACACCCGTTATAACATCCTGACGGGGGACAACACCTGCGTCATCCTCACCAGAACTCGTCCACCTCGTTCAGATCCCTGTACTCCTTCTTGATACGTTCCTCCCTTTTCATGAACTTGAGCCTGGCGATATCCCGGTCAAACAGCATGTCCTCGACCCAATCCATCAGTACCCTTACCCGCTTGGCGAAGAGCGGCATCTTGTATATGAACACGAGCCTCCACAGCAGCCAGGCAGCTACCCCCTGCACCTTCATGCCGCCCACCACCACCACTCCGGTACGCTTGCCGATCACCGCCATGTGGCCCTGCGGCTTGTAGGCGAACTTCCTCTTGGACTGGCCGTTTATGATCGCGTTCAGATTGGCCGCTATACTCCTTCCCTGGGCCACCGCCATCTGACCGGTGGGGGCGTACGGCCTCCCGGTCTTGGAATCCATAAACAGGGCGCAGTCCCCGGCAGCGAACACCCCCGGATAACCAACCGCCTCCAGATAGTCGTCGACCATAACCTTTCCCTCCACCGTCTTGAAGACGGACCTCTTTATCGTGTTCACCGGGGTGAGGCCGGCGGTCCATATGAGCGTCTTTGTATGGATGCGCTCCATTCCCCCTTCCCTTTTCCGTACCACCGCCTTACTTCCATCAAAGCCGGTCACCCTGGATCTGAGTCTTATATGCGTGCCCCTCTGCACCAGCGCCTCATGGGTGAACTTGGCCAGCTTCTTGGAGAAGCCGGACAGGATCGTGGGTTGTGATTCCACCACTATCACAGACAGCTCGTCCTTGGATATGTCGGGGTAGTACTTTGCGGCATCCACCAGCAGATCGCGCAGCTCCCCGGCCGTCTCTATCCCCGAGAAGCCTCCACCCACTATCACAAACGTCAGCAGGCTCCTCTTGGTGACCTCGTCGGTCTCATTGGCGGCCTGCTCCAGCATGTCTATCACCCGGTTCCGGAGGGTGACCGCGTCGTTGAGCGTCTTCATCTGGTACGCATGGCGCTCTACATCACTCAGGCCGTAGAAGTTAGGCACGCTCCCTAGCGCAACCACCAGGTAGTCGTAATCGATGGTGATGCCCGGTCTCTCGGATGTTCCCCACAAGCTCACCTTGCGAGCCATCGGGTCGATGTCCTTGACCCCGCCCTCGTAGAACCTCGCCTTCTTTATGATGGTCCTGATGGGCATCACTATGTTTCTGGTCTTTATGGTCCCCGACGCTACCTGGGGCAGCATCGGCCTGAATAGCAGGAAGTTGTTTTCACTGACAAGCGTTATCTCAGTATTGGAGCTGTCCCACAGACCTCTCTCCAACTGCCTAATACATTCCACCCCAGCAAAACCACCTCCCAGTACAACAATTCTCTTCTTTCTCAAAGGGTCATCACCACACAACTAGCATAACTTTCTTACTATAGATATTATTTGGTATAAATTAATTTCAAATAGACTCACGGTTCCAAACCATGCGACAACGACCCGTCCGCCGTCCTAGTCTGTTCGAGAAGGGAGGCGCGGCCGGACCGGGCCAGACTCCGCGGATGATGCCAGGTCGTCCTTGGGCGCCATGCCTCCCCTGGAGGGGCGGACGGGGCGGATCCGCCCTTCTTGCGCGTCAACGACGGCAGCAGGGAACGCCTGATGTCAGCTTGGGGCGGTTGCCCGGCTCGGCGCCCGGACATCATCATCCCAGAATAGCGCGTGTCTCCGTACCACTTTATCCAGGCGGTGCACCTGTGCAGGGTGTAGTCAAACTGCCCGGCGGTGCAGAGCGCGGCGGCGTGCAGCCTGCGCGTATTTCCGACGGTGTCATCCAGACGGTGAGCCGGGCCATATGGGCATCATGCTCAGGCCCGTACACACGGCATGCCGCATCCTGGTGTCTGGTGGCGGAGCTCAGGAGGGCACTCAGCCGTCCATTTTCGCGCTGCAGCCTGGCTATGGTCTGTTCTTTGGTTTCGGGCACACCCGGAGCGTGATCTTCCCCGATCTAAAGCTCTCGATCGGGCATGTCCGGGATTGTTTGCTGGTAGGTGAAATACGGGCTAGTCAAGAAAGTGGTCAATTACACATATTGTCTTATGTCTGCACGTAGCACCTCGTACGCTCTAGAGGCATGCCGCTCGTCCACCACCAGGGTGGTGGCATCTTCGCTGAAGAAGGCGTTCTTCAACTCTATGCCATTGTTGTGTAGCACCTCGGCGATATACGATATGATGTCTGGTCTGGACCTGCCTGGCGGAGTAGTGACTTTGATCCTAGCTAGGCCCGAGTTATAGGCGCGCTCACTGCTCAGCTCTCCTAAGACCTTCCTGACCGACTCCATGTCCTCTGCCAGGAACCTGACCGAGTCGGCCATCCTGAAAAAGTCATAGTTGTCGGTGACCTCGGCGAACTTGGAGAGTATGTCGGCCGGCTCCATACCCACCTCCTCGACGGAGAGGCGTATGTCCAGTATCCCGTCGGTCAGTGACAGCCTGGCGTTCTTGAGCACTTGGTCATTCAAGACACCGGCCTGCCCGCCAAACGAGTCAGCGTACCTCTTGATGGCTACCACCACCGTGTTTAGGTTCACCGGCCTGCCGGTTGCCCTCTCTACACCCGGGCGTATCTTTACGGCCAAGGCAGTATAGTTTATCACATTCATCTTCATACAGTCGTAGACCGAACGGTTTCGCGTTATGATCTCCCGGACCGCTTCAGGTACGGACATTCCAGCCACCCTCATCAGTATCATATACGTGGGCAGACCTTATGTGTCTTGTGTTATGATGTTATAGACCTGCCATTACACTACCTAAGATTGCTGTTCTTCCGTATACTTTATATAATGTAATATATATTACATAAGTAAGGTGAAAATGACAATGTTTGAAGAGTTCGACAGAATCTTCGGAAGAATGCCTAGCCGCCTCTTTGAAGAGGCAGGTTCCGCTGATGGATCACAGTGCGGCTGCACTCCGGTCCGTTGGTATGGGTATAGTGTGACGGCAGGTCCGGATGGCAGGCCGGTGGTACGCGAGTTCGGGAATACGAGACTTGACCCCGCGGGAAGCCGCAGCATCCAAGTAGACACCATCGTAGACGAGAAGGATAACGAGATCAAGATGGTGGCCGAGATCCCGGGCGTGGAGAAGAAGGATATCGACATCGTACTGGAGGATGAGGGTGTGGCGATAAGCGCAACCCGCGGCGAGACAAAGTACCACACCAACGTACCCCTACAACACGATGTAAACCGCGATACCATCAAGGCAACGTACAAGAACGGCATTCTCGAGATAGTCTTCGGCATCGAAGACAGGCCGAAAGGCAAGACGGTGAGGGTGGACTAACCCTCCTTTTTTATTATGGTGAGCGAGATATGGTGGAGAAATTTACACTGAAGGTGGCCGGAATTGGACAACGTCACGCCGGTCTAGGCCGGGTGGTCGCAGATCCGCAGGTGGTGGGGCTAGCCGGCTGGGAGACCGGACAGGTGCTAGAGATATCCTATGATAAGAAGAAGACGCACGCCCGCCTGTGGCCCGGTTCGGTCGTATACGGATCTGGCGTGGTGGAGATGGACGGAGTCACTCGCCAGAACGCAGGGGCGGGCATTGGGGACCGGGTAGGGGTGCAGGCCGCCAAGGCGGCGATGGCCAGAGAGGTAGTCATGTCTCCGACCGATGATGTACAACTGGAGGGATTGGGCGAGTTCATGGTACAGAACTATGCAAACAGGGTCCTCTCGGTGGGCGATAAGGTTGTAGCGGGCACGCGTTTGGGAGGCCGAATACAGCTGGCAGTGGCCTCTACCAAGCCAGCTGGGCCGGTGGTGGTTGGAGAGAAGACGCAGTTCGTCTTGGGGAAGGCAGGCATGGAGGCAGCCGTACCTGTTTTTTCGTACGATGACCTGGGGGGCTTGGACAACGAGATAAAGAAGATCCGGGAGATGGTGGAGCTGCCATTACGGCACCCCGAACTCTTTGAGAAGGTCGGCGTAGAGGCGCCCAAGGGCGTGCTGTTGTACGGCCCCCCCGGAACGGGGAAAACCCTCCTCGCCAAGGCGGTGGCCAACGAAAGCAACGCCCACTTCATCAACATATCGGGCCCCGAGGTAATGAGCAAGTTCCACGGAGAGAGCGAGGAGAGGATGCGTGACATATTCAAGGAAGCCTCCGAGAACGCGCCGTCGATAATCTTCATTGACGAGATAGACTCGATAGCGCCAAAACGCGACGAGGTGACCGGGGAAGTGGAAAAGCGCGTAGTCTCACAACTGTTGACGTTGATGGACGGTCTAAAGAGCAGGGGGAAGGTAGTGGTGGTAGCGGCCACCAACCGTCCTGACTCGATAGATCCGGCCCTTCGCAGGCCCGGTCGCTTTGATCGGGAGATGGAGATAGGCATACCAGACGAGAAGGCCAGATGTGCCATCCTGAGGATACACACACGGGGCATGCCGATTGACAAGAGCGTGGATTTGGACAAGATATCCCGGGTCGCCCACGGGTTCGTTGGTGCGGATTTGGAGGCACTTGCCAAGGAGGCCGCCATGGGGTCTCTACGCAGGGTCATCCCTGAGATGGACTTGGAGCAGGACCGCATATCGCCAGAGATACTCAAGAAGATCAAGATAACACAGAAGGACTTTTTGAGGGCCCAACGGGAGGTGGGGCCCAGCGCCCTGCGGGAGGTGCTGGTACAGGTGCCCGATGTTAGGTGGGAGGATGTGGGAGGCCTGGACAGCCTGAAGGAGGAATTGCGTGAGGCTACCGAGTGGCCGCTGAAACACCCAGAAGCGTACAAGCACGTAGATGCCGAGGCGCCCCACGGCATACTGTTGTACGGGCCACCTGGAACCGGAAAGACCCTGGTAGCAAAGGCCCTGGCCCGCGAGACGGACGCCAACTTTATCAGCATTAAGGGCCCCGAGCTGCTCTCAAAGTGGGTGGGCGAGTCGGAGAAGGGCATCCGCGAGATATTCCGCAAGGCCCGGCAAGCTGCCCCCTGCGTTATATTCTTCGATGAGATAGACTCACTGGCCCCCCGGAGGGGATCCGATACGGGCACACACGTCACAGAGAACGTGGTTTCACAGATACTCTCCGAGATAGACGGGCTTGAGGAGCTGCACGGCGTGATGGTGGTTGGTGCCACCAACCGGGTGGACATGATTGACGAAGCCCTCCTCCGGCCTGGCCGCTTTGACAGAATAATAGAGGTTCCAAAACCCAACACAGCAGGAAGGGAGCAGATACTTAGGATACACACCAAGAAGAAGCCGCTGGCAGACAGCGTTGACATCAAGAGTCTGGCCGAGATGTCCGACGGGTGCGGCGGGGCTGAGCTGCGCGCCGTGGCCAATACTGCTGCTATGCGGGCCCTAAAACGACACGTGCAAGACGGGGTAGATGTAAAGGACATCTTGATAACCCAGCAAGATCTGGAGGATGCAGTAGGATCTGTGAGGCGCTAGTCGCGCCTACGAAACAGGCGGGATCAGCGGCGACTATCTAGAACCCGATCGGATACCGCGGCGCGTATTGATTACCGCGCAGACAAAACGAGTCAGCAAAGATTCCACATTTAATACGGCAAATAATCTAGTCGGGTATCTTATTTTTGTGCGTAGTGATTTGGCTCATCTCCGGGCATTTTATACCATCATTATTATTGTTGATGAACACGGGGGACAAAAATTTAAACTAATTTTCACGGACAGCCTCATTAAAAACAACATAACCAAAATAAAGGATCATACAGAACCCAGGCCCAATGCCTGGGGTTGCTATCGTATTATTTGGATTTGCCCTGTGATCCATGGCGGCAAACTTCGGTTTTGGAACCGGCGCCAGGATTATGGTCCAACCATAAGATAGAATACAATGACAGTAACCAACCGGTTGTAGGAGCGTAACCAATCCTTAGGAGTGCCGCTATACTGCTACCTGTCCCCGTCACAGACTTTGCTGCACAACGTCTGCTCAGCAGTGGTCCTCTACGAGCGTCGGTCAATCATGAGACCGGATATGCAAATGCGCATGGACTGAATGTAATACAAGATATACCATTCAGAAGAACGAAACACTTACAAAATTACAGTGCCGCAAGATCCACATGGCTAAACCAGCAGGCTTGGACCGGCTCAGGCAGCTTGTTACCCAGACGGGCGCCTTCCAGTATTCTGCCGACAGCCCATTCGTTCTGGCATCGGGTAAAAAGAGCCCCGTGTACTTTGACATGCGGCTATTGTGCGCCGATCCCGAAGCGCTAGCCTTGGCTGCCACCATGCTGTGCGGGATGGCGCAGGAGGCCGGAGCGCGCGCGGTGGGCGGGCTTGAAGCGGGAGCCATTCCAATTGCAACGGCCGTTTCCCTCATCAGCCATGTTCGAGACGGTGCTGGGCATCCCCTAAAATCATTTTACGTTCGCAAGACACCCAAACTGCATGGTACGCGCCGCGGGATAGAAGGCGCTGCCGAATCCCCGGTTGTTATCCTGGATGATGTTATAACAACCGGCGGATCCGCGCTCAGAGCGGCGCAGGCCATCAAAGAGGCGGGCTTGGAGTGCGCCGGAATATTCTGCATACTCTTCCGCGGGACTTCCCAGGATGTCAAAGCGATAGAGCGCGTGGGTACGCTTCGGTGGATATTCACGCAGGATGATTTTGTAGACCCGGCCCAAGGATGAGCGCAGCCCTACCCCCCGGACAGATAATGAAAAAGGAGTTTGACTGAAGACCTAGTCTATAAGCTCGGTCCAGCCGTTGACGAACACGGAGTTCTTGTACAGTGGAACTGGCTGTCCAACGGTAAAGTCCATCGGCCTCATCCAGAAGATTGCCTTGGTGGGGCAAACGCCGATGCAGGCTCCGTCGGAGATGCACCTTTCTGGATAAAAGACAAACGCCTTTCCTCTCTTCCAACCTTCCACTGGTTTTACCCGCAGGACATCAGGTCCCAAGGATGTGCATATCTCCACGCACAGGGCGCAACCGATACACATCTGTTCGCTGATGTCAGGAATAATTCCCACTGGCATACCGTCATTGATGCCGTTTTGGTTAATATAACTTGCTGTAAAAGTGCCCTCTATAACACCGTTTGAAGCAGTTATGAGACGGCACGGCCAAGATCCAGCGGATCCTCCGCCCCCCCGTCCTTTCGGATTCGCAGGGAACCGGAGCCTACCTCAAGGGCGAAGAGGTTTTCCGTCATCCTGCCGGGCAGCTGGCGGCCTCCCGGCAACAACTCCCACCCATCGGATCCCTTTCTGGCTATGGCGGATACCACCACCCTGGTCCCGGACTTCCTTCCCAGGGCGGCCAGCAGCATGATGGAGTAGTTTGCCAACCGCGCCGCGTCCCTGCCCGCCCACATGGTATTCATGCCATTGAGCGAGTCTATGATCACAAGGTAAGGCTCGATGGAGACCATCTGGATTAGGCCGGAGATCTCCTCCCTCCACCCGGCCACCTCTGGCCTGCGAACCAGAACGTTGACGGGTTGCTGCAGCATGTTGGCTGCCACGTACCCACTGTACAGCATGTCAAAATCCACGTATATGACGCTGCGGTCTGCCGTTCGGGCTAGCATGTCCAAAAAAGTGCATTTGGGGAATGGGTGCGGACACAGAACCATGCTGGGCCCGGCGCCAAGAAAATCCATCACCGTGTTAAACCAATCAAGGTTTTTATCCAACGGCTCACGAGCGGCACCTGATTATATAATGCGTCCCCTGTTTCCAGACACGGCCGGGGAATATCCGGACACGGGTAGGATATACCTGAACAACGCATCCGTCTCTAGGATGCCCGCCTCGTCTGTTAGGGCGATGGAAGACTTTCTGCTTGAATACAACAGGGCAGGACCGGATTCGCGGGCGGCAGCCGACCTGGTTGAGGAGGTGGCGCACCGCATCCGCAAGACAATATCCGGGTTGATGCGCTGTCAACCCGACGAGATAGCCCTTACCCAGAGCACCACCGACGGGATAAACGCGGTGGCAGCCGGCCTCACGGTCAAGCCTAATGCCAATATGGTGATCCGTAGCATAGCACATGAACACCACGCAAACACATTTCCTTGGCTCCGGCTGCAAGACAGGTTGGAGGTAAGGACTCTTCCGGTGGACGAGGATGGCTTCTTCGAGTTTGGGGATCTGGAGGCATCCTTGGATGGGAATACGGCCTTGGTGGCCATGAGTCATGCGTTGTATAACACGGGTTCGATCCTGCCGCTGGAGAGGGTGGGCCGCCTACTAGGCAGCCAAGTGCCCTTCTTTGTGGACGCGGCCCAGACGGTTGGTAGTTTGGGAGAGTACGACTTTTCCAGGCTCAACTCTGATTACATGTCGTTCAACGGTTCAAAATGGCTCTGCGGCCCCATGGGGACAGGCCTTTTCTACTGTAGTAGGGCGGCAGCCGCAAACCTACGGCCTGCCCATGTGGGGGGAGAGTCGGCAATACTCTACGATTCCACCAAGATAGCCTTCAAGGACATGCCTGACAGGTTCGAGACGGGTTTCCGCAACTTTGTGGGCCTTGCGGGACTGCTCGCCTCTCTGGAATATCTGGCGCGGCTGGGCTTTGACAACATACGGCAACAGAACATGCGCCTGTGCCGGATGCTACGGGAGGGCTTGGCCGATATACCCCGAGTCAATCTGTACGGACCAGAGGAGGGCAAGCGGGTTGGCATAATAGCGTTCAACGTCGAGGGTCGCGACCCCACCTACATAGCGGAGCGGCTGGAGGAGCGTGGGATAGTCATGGCCCTAAGGGAGATCGGCGAGACAAAAATGGTACGCGCCTCGCCGCACTTTTACAACACCGAACAGGAGATATCAGCAGCCATTGATGTCGTAAAGGATCTGTTGTAGCCTACAGTCCCTCTTGCTCTTCTATGACCATCATGGTCAGGGTGGACTGAACCTTGGAAATCCTGCGTATCTTGTTGGTAATTACATACCGCAAGTTGTCCGCGTCCGTTGAGATCAGCTTTAGCACGATATCATATACGCCATACACCCCCTGTACCTCATATTTTACACTACCCTCTTCGGCGAGTATGTCCTTGACCTCGTTGATGACAGAAGCGTCGGACCCCAGATCCGAATTCAACAACACATAAGCCGTTGGCACACCCACACTCCTGAGGTAGGATATTTAACCTTTGGCCGTTCGCTGGCGGGAATGTATTGTAACAGAACCATGTCCTCCCCCCTTGGTACGCCGTTCATCAATGGATGTCAACCTCCATCCAGCTGGGATTGTCCGCCCTGATGGTTTCATACGCTGTCTTGTCGCGGAACGCCTTGAGGGGCGTCTGGCGGTTGTCTATATCGAGCGACCAATGCAGCCGCCTCTCGTTGTAGTACGTGATAAAGTCGCCCAGACTGCCGTGCCGGCCCAACTCTGTCTCCAGCGTCCTGTGGAACCGCTCAAGCTTCCCGTTGGTCTGGGGATGGTACGGCCTTGAGTTTATCAGATGTATGCCGAGATCCAGCAGCTCGTTCTCAAAGACGGTCGGCGTCCACGTCCCTTTCGGCGTGTTGCCGCCCCGCACGCCCACAAAACAGGATCCGTTGTCCGACAGGATGGATGCCGGACGACCAAACACCTCGATAGCTTGCCTTAGCACTTCCACGGCATTCAGACTGGTCGCTTCCCTGAACACGCCGTACCCGGTGACGCACCGCGAGGCGTCGTCCATGTAGGTGATCAGGTTCAGATCCCTCATGCGAAAGTCCTTGATGACGTGCCAGTCGGTATGCCACATGGCGTTGGAGTACTGGCGCTCAAACCTCACCCACTTGCGTTTTTTTGTCTTCGCGGGGCACGGTTCCACCAGCCCGTGTTCTTTCATCACCTCATATACGGTGCGCCCGCTTATGTTTTTGTCAGCCAATGCCTTGGCGATCCGTCCCACTCCCGAACCGCCGCTGCTGCACTCGGCCAGCACCAGCTCGACCTCCTCGTCGGATATCGTCTTGGTGGCGGGTCGGCCTCCCCTGCCGATCGTTGGCAGCGAGCCGGTATTCCTGTACTTGGCCCAGAGGCGTCGCACGTGGCGTGCGCTGACATCCATGCTTTCCGCTATCGTGGCATTGGGAGTTCCCTTCTCTTTCTCGCGAATGATGTACTTGATTTTATCATCGTCCAGCTTGGCCCGCATCGGCCGTCTCGGGTTATGCAGCCTAATGAAGTCTCGCAGAGTGCGCCTGATCCGGGGCGGACATAGTTTTGTTACAATACACGCTAATCAACAAGATACGTGCCTAGGGATCCGAGTCCATACTCGGCCTGCCGCAAACACTGCTGCCCGATGGCTTCTGCCCGGGCAATCGATTTTGTTCGGGAAAGCGCCGGTCGTGTCCGGAGAGCTTTCGGCGAACACCCGCATTTGTAGCAGAACCGCCGCTTCCAAGTACGACTCGGCTACATATGACGCTCCAGCTGGGCCCACCTGCTGCAATAAATACCAGACCGGCACATTCAGAACATGAACCTGCTGGATCTCACCCTGGAGATATCGGAGACCCTCCCAATGTTTCCTGGTTCGCCGCAACCCCACATAATACCTTGGACCAGCCTGCGAGGAGATGGCTATAACTCTGAGTTGTTGTTCATGAGCTCGCATTCGGGCACCCACATGGATGCCCCGTACCACTTTGCCGATGCCGGCATGAAGATACACCAGGTCCCCATGGAACGGCTGGCCGGTGAGGCAGTCCTGATAAAACTTGACAAGAGCGCCGGTCAAACCATCACCACCCAGGATCTGTTGGAGTATCAGCAGAGAGTAGGCCCCATACCGGAGGGCTCCCCGGTGGTCTTTCACACCGGCTGGCAGGATGATCATTTGGGGACCGAGGCATATTTTACCAAGAACCCGGGCCTCTCGGCGGATGCGGCCAAATATCTGGCCTCGATAAACGTCCCGCTGGTGGGAATAGACTCGCCCAGCATAGACGCAGGCCACAACAAGGACTTCCCCGCCCATCACATACTGGCGCAGAGTGACACGCTCAACGTAGAGAACCTGGCCAACCTAGACAAGATAGAGTCGGCGACATTCCGGTTTGTCATACTACCACTTAAGATACTAGATGCCACCGGCTCACCGGTCCGGGCAGTCGCCATTCAGTAGGCGAAGTGGAACCGGTTTCTTCTGTAGTTGGGTGAGAGTGAACCCACTATGGATATGCGGTACCCACATTCACGGCATCTGTTGTCCTTGTCCAGGTTCCATGACTCTATATCAAAACCGTACCGCCTGACCGCCACACCTCCGCAACCGGGACAGTAGGTGTGCTCAAGTGGATGGCCCGGCACGTTGCCTATGTACGCATATAACAACCCGGCCTCCTTGGCCACCTGGTGGTGCCGCTCCAGCGTCTTTACCGGCGTGGGCCCGAACTGCATCATCTTGTAGTCTGGGTGGAAACGCAGAAAGTGGATGGGCGTCTCAGGACCCAGCTCGTCATGGACGAACCGGCACAACTTCTCGGCATACTCTAGGCTGTCGCCGACCTCTGGTACCACCAGATCGGTTATCTCCGTGTGTATGCTGGTCCGGTCCCGTATGCAGGTTATGGTGTCGAATATGGGCTCCGGATCCGGAACCCCAACATACTTCCTGATGAATTCGGGCTCGGCACTGCCCTTGAAGTCTATCGTGATGGAGTCTAGAAATTCACCCATCATCTCCACCGACTCAGGCGTGTCGTACCCGTTTGAGACGAACAGGTTGCAGAGCCCCATCTCTCTGGCAGCCAGCCCACAGTCCCTGGCAAACTCTATGAATATGGACGGCTCGTTGTAGGTGTAGGCGATGCCGTCGGCGCCGTTCCGGACGGCGGTCTCGGCCACTTCCCGCGGAGTCATCTTCTCACCCTCCACCTTCCTCCTCTGGCTGATGTCATAGTTCTGGCAGTACCTGCACAGCCAGTTGCACCCGGTGGTGGCTATCGAGAATATCTTGGATCCGGGCCGGTAGTGGGTCACCGGCTTCTTCTCTATGGGATCCACGTGCCCCGCTATCACCCTGCCGTAAACCAACAGGTCGAGCCGGCCCGATTCGTTGGCGCGCACGCCGCACAGCCCCACCTGGCCGGATCCCAGCTCGCAGTACCTGGCGCAGGCGGTGCAGCGCACAGCCCCACCCGACATCTTCTCGTACAGGACGGCCTCCTTACCCATAATCTAGGTTGGTTGTTCCTGGCATATAAGACAGGACGGCGGCGTTGTGTCGGCCCCGGTCCCGTACAACCTAGACACGCTAGGGTGCCAACCCTAAAAATACGGCCCTCCGTATCAATACCATGAGCCGACCAGGTAACCTATGGCGGAAGGTGCACGGTAGAATCACCAAGAAGCCGACCAACTTCTCCTGGGTGTTGCCAAAGATGGTAGCCGGATCCGGGATTCCCACCACCCGCGAGGAGTTCGACTGGCTGATCCAGCAAGGTGTCCAGTGTATTGTAACCATGACCGAGGAGGAGCTGCCCCGGGAGTGGACCGAGGACATCTCGTACCTACACGTACCCACCCCAGACATGACCGCCCCCACACCCGACCAGATAGATGCAGCGGTGGACTTTATCCATGGCAACACAACGTCGGGCAGACCTGCCATGGTCCACTGCGCAGCGGGCTTGGGGCGAGCCGGAACCATACTGGCCTGCTACCTGATAAAATACCATGGTCGAACGGCCCGGGAGGCCATAGAGGAGATCCGTTGTCACAGACCGGGCTCCATACAGTCAGACATGCAAGAGCTTGCGGTCTCGCTGTACCACAAACGCGTATCATCAACCGGAGCCGACGTCGGAGACGAGCCGGCCGTCTGAGACGCTGATCCTCACGTGCACATCCCCCTGAAACACCAGCACAAGCTCGGCCCCAGTGTCCTGTACGCTCACCAGCTCCGCCATCTTGACCGTGTCATACTTTGCCATCTATCCCATCACTCCGGTATGGAGATGGTCTGTATACTGTCGCCCTCGGCCTTTACGAACAGGAACCGGTTGTCTTTGAAGATGAACGTGATTCCACCCTCCTTGTCCGGCTCCTCTACCTCCAGCAGGGGCTGTCCTAGAAGCCCATCATACTTTGCCATTTTCCATTTCAGATACCTGAGCGTCCCTTATATCCCTAATTGACGGTCACTCGCAGCTCCGGAACGTCGCCCTTGACGCTGGCCTGCTCCATGAAATGGTGCTTTTGCCAGGAGACGTGTACCTCCCCGACCACCCTGTGGGTTCCGGTTCCCAGCTCGGAGGCCTTGATCACGTAATCCTCCTCAAAGTCGAAGAGCTCCTGACGTATCTCCTCCTCGGTCATCCTGATTATCGGCGTAAAGTTCTTTGCCACCTGCACCCAGACCCGCTTCTCCTTCATGGGGTTGACCAGCTTGGGGTTTCTGGTCCAGAATATGGATGCCTTTCTGTACGAGTCGATTGCCCTACCGATCACCTTTTTTCGGATGCCGCCGGAGACCAGTTTTACACCATACTTGATCTTGACGGCAACGTCGTTAGCATTGTACGACTCGGTCCAGTTCTTCTCGGTGAAGGCTTCCCGGGTACGGCCCTGGACGGAGAACTTGATGGTCATACGGATGTCCTCACCTTGCGAGTACTCTCTCTTGGGCACCACCAGCTCCACCTTGGCTATATGATCATCAGATGCCACGTCTTCATAATGATTTATATCCGCAATATGTGCTTTTTCCGATACATGGATGCCCAAACCCTGAGCTCCAGCGAGCATGAATCGGGCTTGTCCTTCAAGCAATCAGACATAGCAACGCTGTATATTGTCCAGCACGAGCTACTGCAGAGTCCCGACGTAGAGTTCGCCGGAGTCATCGTAAAACACCCCCTCACCAACGAGTGCTGGATGCGCATAACCTCAAAGTCAAACCCCAGAGAGAACTTGACCGACGCCGCCAACGCGGCGGTCAGGACCATCGACGAGATGAGAGACGCGCTGAACACGGACATCAGGATATCCTAGATAATAATGAAATTCTGCCCTGCCTGCAAGACTAGGCTCAGAAGGATAGAGGGTGTTCTGGTCTGCCCAAACTGCTCCTACCGCGAGGACGGTTCCGCTCAGGCAGCATCGCCCAAGCAGACGGCCCCCGAGATCACCCCCGAGCTCAACATTCTGGCAGAGGACGAGGGCCGGGAAGCGCTTCCCACCATCAAGAAGGACTGCCCCAAGTGCGGCCACAACGAGGCCGTCTGGTGGATGCTACAGACGCGTAGCGCCGACGAACCTACTACCCAGTTCTATCGGTGTACCAAGTGCGATCACACTTGGCGCGACTACTCCTGACACCCCTTCGGTTCTGCTGCACACGCGGGTTTTCCCCGACGCGCAGCCTACACGTCATGCCGGAGCGTGTACCCGCGTTTGCACTAGAACCGCCCATTTCCAAAGATTAAATATCGCTAGGGGAATGCTAGAGCCGTCTTGACGTTTAGGGCAAAAACATCGGGCTCCAATGACATGAAGGCCGTCGTCAGCGCCATATCCACGCTTGTGGAGGAGGCCACATTCGAGGCCACCACCGAGGGGATCACATTCAAGGGGATGGATCCGTCCCATGTGGCGCTAATCGACATATCTTGGCCCAATTCGGCCTTTGCGACGTACTCCTGCGACTCGGAGATCAGGTTCGGAGTAAGGGTGGATGAGCTATCCAAACTCGTCAAGAGGGCATCAAAGACGGATGATATAGAGTTGCAGATCACCGAGGATAACCAACTACAGCTGACCATCGGATCCAACAAGCGCTACAAAGTGAGGCTGATCGAGGGATCCGCCTCGGAGACGCCGCTGCCCAAGATAGGGTTCGACGCAAAGATAGCTCTTCCGTATACGTCCTTGGACAAGATCCTGGGAGATGTTGAGGTTGTCTCGGAGTACCTGACCATGTCGGTGGGCGAGGGCAAGGCGGTCTTCTCTGGCCGGGGCGACTCGGGCGAAGCGGCCATAGACATGGCAGAGGGCGACGGGGACATAGCCGAGATGTCTGGAGAACAGAGGAGCGAGGGGACCTACAGCCTAGAGTATCTGATCCCCGTAGTAAGGGCGGTGGGCAGCGCCTCGGAAAATATAACCTGTGAGTTCTCCAGCGCAAAACCACTGCGCGTCGGATTCACCATAGCCAACATGGGTCATATCCACTTCTACCTGGCGCCGCGCGTGGAAAACTGACGTTGTTATTCATGATGGTGGTTCGAAGAGGTTGCCCGGTTTGAGGCTGGTTATCAAGTACGGTGGGACTACCATCTCGTCGGCCACAGCCATCAGGAAGGTGGCTAGGTACTTGACTGATCTCTCCACCCAACACGAGTTGGTGGTGGTCTGCTCCGCGGTCGGGAATACTACCGACCACCTGGCGAGCATATCCAGGATGATTCGAGCCGGAGACCGCCAAGGGACGGCGGAGCTCGTGCGGGAGATAACGGAGACCCACAACACGATCGCCATGGACTTGGTGGACGACCACCGCATACTGGAGCGGCTGCTGGGCTCCCTAAACGCCGTCTTTGAGGATCTCCGAGCCCTAATTGACGGACTCATGCTGCTGGGTGAGGAGACCCCTAGATCCTCCGACTACCTGCTCTCCTTCGGGGAGAGGTTCTCGATTATCCTGGTGGCAGCCGCCTTGGAGAGCTGCGGCATAAAGGCGGCCCCCCTTAGCGGCAAAGATGCTGGCATACTGACCGACGCGCAGTTCGGCGGATCACAGCCGCTGATGGACACAACCCGCCTGCGTGTCTCAAAGACGCTGAGCGAGGTGATGGCAGGCAGCACCATACCGGTGCTGGGCGGCTACTCAGGGGCGGACCAACACGGCCGCATAACCACATTCGGAAGGGGAGGCTCCGACTATACTGCTACCATCATAGGTACGTGCATCGATGCCGACCAGGTGTGGCTGATGGGCGACATGGACGGCATGATGACCGCCGACCCCAAGATGGTGGACGATGCCCGTGTGCTAGAAGAGGTCTCCTACGCGGAGGTAATAGAGATGTCCATGTTCGGTGCAAGGCAGATACACCCGAGGACGTTCGAGCCGGTACTAGACAGGGGAATTCCCCTGCGTATACGCAGCGCCGCCAACACCGACCACCAAGGCACGTTAGTGGTGCCCGCCCACTCGGGCTTGGCTCAGAACACCATCAAGTGCGTCAGTACCATGCGTGGCAACGGACTCATCGACATACGGGGATTCGGCATGGTGGGTTCTCCCGGGACGGCTGCTGGCATATTTGGTACGCTGGCCAAACCCGGCATCAGCGTGATGATGATATCGCAGAACCCGTCCGAGTCAAGCATAACCATCGTACTGAGGAATGCCGACCTTCACAGGGCCGTACACATATTGGAGATGGAGGGTTTGGGCAAGATAATCAAGAGGTTGGATATAACCACCGACGTTGCCATCGTGGCCCTGATCGGGGCCGGGCTGCGCGGGACGGTAGGAACGGCCTCCCGGGTGTTCACAGCCGTCCGCAACAAGAACGTCAACGTGATAATGATAACCCAGGGATCCTCGGAGCTCAACTTGGCGTTTGTGGTCAGGGACTCGGATGCAGAGATCGTGGTCAGGGCTCTTCATGACGAGTTCGGGTTGGCCGATGCCAACCCCGGCTAGACGACAGTATTGGCGCCATCAGTATCACCCACCGATCGACGACATCCGTACGCGTTTCGACTAGGAGTGAAACCAAAGAATCCACCATTCGTGGTTTTGCAATCAACATATGCAGTTCCGTGGCAACAGACCGTGCAGGATCGTAGAAATTGTATATCAGATTAGACAATTCGTCCAATGGATGGCAGCTTAACCTCGTCTGGATCCGCTCCGAGCCGAAACGCGTACCGACATCCATTCCAAACCTTTCTATATAACACCTCATACACATCCACAGTGAACCGAGTACTGGTTGCAATTATTATAGCAGGGGTAGCTGGCGCGGTGCTTTTCGCCTCGTCCATACCCGACCAGAGCGCCGTCGCAGGATCCAACAAGAAATTCCATTTTACCCAGACCGTCGTGTCATCCCCTAGCCCCGGCCTGGGTCATGAGGGACACCAGATAGCCATGATACTATCACCCAACGAGGGTACCATATACGACGGCTCCATGACCTATACATCCAGCGCCCAGATGCAGATAGTGGTGCTACATGAGATATCCTCTGACGATGCGCGGGGCCAGCCCACCTGGACCATAGACCAGGAGACCATATACGGCTGGACCTTGGTTAACACCGAGTCCAAGGCCGGATCCTTCGAGTACACGGGCGCCGGCCTTCTGCTGCACACAGGCGGCGAGGAGTTCACAGCCACGGTCAGCGTGGACGGGTGGATCCGTGGCCAGCCCACCGAGATAATACTGCAGAACCCCGTTCAGGAGACGCATGAGCCGTCGATCGAGTTGGCGCGCGCCAGCGTACCGGCCACCATACCCATGCACGCCGGAGCGCACGACGGCGGCCAAGTGTTGTACGTAGTAACCGATGCCAGCGATCCGGACTGGTCCGAGGAGATAACCGAGATGCAGGGCTGGAGGGTAGAGGTAGCCCCGCCGCTGGCTAGCGCCCCGGAGGACACACTCAACACGATGTACGTCTTTACCAACGGCGAGACCGGCGACGGACTCTACGGTCATCAAGCCGAGGTCTTTGCGTACACGCCCGCCCAGGAGGACGAGTACAACGCGCTGAGCAAACTGGTGGAGGTAACTTGGAGACCGGGCCAGACTCAGGAGGTCTTTGAGTTTGCGTCGGACATAGAGGCGGCCATCGCCGCAGGCAGGGTGGTGATGGAGGACACCAGGATGGTGGTGAACGCTCCCCAGATAGTCTGGCCTGAGGGCCAGATGCCAGTCAGGGAGGATCCCGCGATATCCGAGGATATGGCGTACGGTGGAGGCCAGATCACCGAGATAGATCAGGAGGAGATGACCGTCACCTTTGTGGCCCACCGCGGATGGGGACCTGACGGCGAGACAATCTACTATATCGTGACAGATGCCACCCCGTCGGCACCGGCCGAGGGCATGGGCGTGGTGAACGCTCCGGCGACCGCGTCGCTGATAGTAAACGCCGCCGCCGTTGATCTCTTCCAGTTCTCCAACGGCATCAAGGGTGCAGGACCGTTGGGATTCCAGCCGGGTATAGCCTCGGCGGCACCCGGTGATGAGGGATACAGCCCCATGTGGAGGATATACTTGGTGGAGTGGAACGATCCCGAGGATGCCAGATTGCTAGAGACCAGATCCGACATAGACCACTACAGGTCCGCCGAGGTGCTGACTGCCTCGCTGGCTAGGCCCATGAACGCGGACCACATAGTCAACTGTCCATTCATAGACCCGTTCCAGTAGAGATTACGCAGACCTCTCCAGATCCGGTCTGTTGCGCGCCAGGTCTCCCCCATCCCGAAGAGTATCTTGCAGTTGTAGTTTGAGTCGTATCCCCGGTCCGCGTTGAAGACGGACGGGCCCGGCAACAGGCCCCGCCGTCTCATCTCGCCCAGCAGGGGCGGCAACGTGGTCACGTCGTTGACGCCGCCGGGGTGATCTCCGGCTCCAGTATGATCTGCAGCCGCAGGACGGCGGTTATGTGGTACTTGGGGCACCCATTCCTGGCCGTCTCGACAAAATCTCTCTCCTTCTTGAGGGGCCTTACGGAGGTCTCGTACCGGGTGGTCTCCACCCGCTGTTGTCGACCCCGAGCGGGCCGGACTCGCCGGTCCGCCGCGGTATCTCTATCGCCGGCAAGCCGCCCTCCATGCCGCCGGAGGTCTTGTGCCGGGCGACCACCAGTACACAGATGAGATCCAATTTGCCCTTGGAGTGAACCGGGGCCTTCCCCGGCCGCTCTTCTCTTGGCGCGGGCACGGGCGCCTCCGCACCAAATTTGATACGGCATCAATCATGAAGGATGTCTCGCCGCTGTGTCCCCGGTGGTAGTATGCCCGATAGTCCGGTCGTCTCGTGCGTTCGCTCATTGTCGCGTGCGGGGCTCGACAATCAAAAAACCCGTCAGGCTGGCTTCAACGAAGCCAGGACCAAATCGCGCAACAACCCCCCTCCCCTTCCAGTAACCATAAATTGTCTGTGATCTAGCCTAGGATAATGGCAGGCAGGCTGTATATAGTGGGAGTCGGGCCGGGCCATCACGATCACATGACCTACAGGGCCAAGCAGGCCATAGCAGAGAGTGACACCATAGTGGGATACGCTACCTATGTTAACCTGGTGGAGGACCTGATACAGGACAAGGACGTCTACAGCTATGCCATGACGCAGGAGGTTGAGCGGGCACACCAATGCATAGACTTGGCAAAGTCGGGAAGAACCGTGTCGCTGGTCTCCAGCGGTGACCCTGGAATATACGGGATGGCGGGCCTCATCTACGAGATGCTGGCCAAGTCCGGGTGGGACCCCAAGGAGGGCCTCCCAGTGGAGATAATTCCCGGCGTCTCTGCCCTGAACTCGTGCTCGGCCATCATCGGCTCACCCCTGATGACCGACTTTGCCGTCCTGAGCATGAGCGACCTGCTGGTACCCTGGGAGGTCATAACGAAGAGGGTGGAAGCGGCTGCCGCCGGAGACTTTGTGATAGTCATATACAACCCAGCCAGCAAGAAGCGCATACACCAGCTGCAGGACGCGCGCCAGATAATCCTAAAGTACAGGAAGCCCCAGACGCCCGTGGCGATAGTCAAGGGGGCGTACCGTCAGTCGCAGACGGTGGTGCTCACCACCTTGGAGGGCCTGCCGGACCACTCCGACAAGCTGGGCATGATCAGCACCGTCATCATCGGAAACTCATCCACCTACACCTACGGGGACCTGATGATAAATCCCCGCGGCTACAAGTCAAAGTACGATCTGGGCTAAACACTGCGCCGTATCTCTGCTGCCAGCTCCTCGCTCAGGACCACCCTGTCCCGGATGGGACCCACTATCCCAACCAGGTACTCTCCCACGGCACGCTTTAGGTCGGCGGGGTGTAGTCTCCTGGCCGCAAAGTCGGATTCCAGCTCGCCATAGCTTTGGTAGACGATATCGCCCCCAAACCTTTCGGGGCGCTCTATGGCCATCTCGTCGCGTTCATGGAATATGATGTGCTGCGCCATCTCCAGCAGCGGACTGCCAACCGTGCTGCCCTCCTCGCACCAGGATCTCGCTATCTTCTTTTTGATCTGGTCGTCGGTGTCGTGCATGAATATGCCCGAGTTCGGATCCGACTTGCTCATCTTTCCGGGCTGCTCGGCGCCAGCGGTCCGGGGCGCCGAGAGCCCGGGCAGCAGCTTGTGGTGGACTGCCACCGGCACCTTCCAACCCATCTTGGGGAATATCTCCCGGACCAGCATGTGTATCTTCCTCTGGTCCATGCCGGCGTGTACTATGTCCAGGTCCAGGGAGTGTATGTCGGCGGCCTGCATGGGCGGATACAGCAGCTTCGCCAAGTCCAGATTCTCGCTCTCGGAGCGGCCCATGATGGTGAGCGCCCTCTTGGTCCGGGCCAGGGACATGTGCTTTGTGAACCGGACAAACTCTGACCAGTACTCCCTTCTTTGGTCGTAGAGATCCGTTCCCAGCACTATCTCGGCGCCGGGGCAGACCGCCTTGAACGCTTCGCGGTAGTATCCGGAGACCTTGGATATGACGTCCCAGTCGCCACCCAGCTTGTCGTTGATCAGCGTGTGCCAGTCGGCCAGGAAGACCGTACACCGCACCCCGGCCCGCACCATGTCGTTTATCTTGAAGCCGGTACTGACCAGGCTGCCCAGGTGCAGAAAGCCCGATATCTCAAGGCCGATGTAGTGTTTCGGCGAGGTGTTCGTCTCGAACAGGTCCACCAACTCCTCCCGGGTGACCACCTCCTCGGTGGGGGGCTTCTGGATCAGCTCCACCTTCTCCTCTATGTCCATCGGGGGGTGTTTCCCGATGAGTCTATAAGGTTATTTGGTGCCGCCCAGAGTCTTGCGCGGCCTGGTGCTCAGGTAGAAGGCGTGGGAGCTTATTATGAAGGCGGCCAGCCATATCTTGGTGGCGAACACCAAGTTCCAAGGGCGGTCCGGGTCCGGGTAGGCCACCAAGAGACGGTCTATGTCCGGGACCACCCCGTCCACCACCCCGGCGGCTATCTTTGCGTTGAGCACCGTAAAGTTGTAGAACACCTCATAGAGCGTTATTATCGCAAAGCCCAGCAACATCAACTGGAGCAGGGCCATCCGGCGACCGGGTATCTTGCCGTCCACCGTCCTCTTCCACCCTATCCGGGACACGCAGTACCACCCTATTATGCTGGAAAAGAACAGCCAGGTGGAAAGCCTGGCAAAGTTCTCAAAGGGGACGGCCGTGTTGTGGATGATCTCGCCCAACACGTACGTGCCCCTCTCCAGCCATTCGGCGGTGGTGGCGTAGAACCCAAAGGCCGTTATGATCAGCATTATGGCGGCGCTAGCGTAAAAGATGTACAGGTAGATCCTGTAGGCCGGCTCGCTCTCCTCCAGGTGGTCTGGCACGCGGTCAGGCGGGCAATTTCCGTATAAAAGAGATTGTAACTTGGGTGCTTGCGTCGGCCGAACCGCCAGCCAACCCGCAGGCAACAGCCCCTAAAGGTTCATAGGGTCAGGGGCCGCTACGCCGACTCGTGGAACACCGGTTCATCCCGATCAACAAGCCCCTGCTGGATGACCGGGAAGCGCGCGCCGTGCTGTCCGTGCTGGAGTCCGGAACGCTGACCTCCCCATCCAGGGAGGGGGGCCCCGCCGTCCAACGGCTGGAGCGGGCCGTCCGGGACTTTACCGGGGCCAGGCATGCTGTGGCGGTCAACTCGGGAACGGCGGCCCTTCAGGCGTCCCTGCTGGCCTTGGATGTGGGAAAGGGTGACGAGGTGATAGTGCCGTCTTTCTCGTACGTGGCAACGGCCAACGCCGTCTTGTCGGTGGGGGCCGTTCCGGTCTTTGCGGACATAGGAGCCGACCTTACCATGGATCCGGCCTCGGTTGCTTCACTGGTGACCGAGAACACCACCGCCATCATACCGGTCCACCTGTATGGCCGGGTGTCTGACATTTCGGCCATATCTGAGGCGGCCGGCGGCCTACACGTGGTGGAGGACGCGGCGCAGTCGCTGGGATCCACCATCAACGGCAGGCACACGGGGACGCTCTCGGAGATGGGGTGCTACAGCCTGTACCCAGGCAAGGTGGCCACCGCCGGGGAGGGCGGAGTGGTCGTAACCGATGATGATGCTATCCACGACAGGCTGCTGGCTATACGCAACCACGGCAACACCGGCAGCGAGTTCGGGTCATTTGGCATCAACCTGCGCATGCCAGAGGTGTCTGCCGCCATGGGGGCGGTACAGGTGGACAAGTTGCCATCCTTCTTGGATTCCCGCCGCCGCAACGCCGCCCACCTGTCCGATCTTCTGGAGGGGACCGACCTGGGGCTGCCCGTCACAAGGGAGGGGGAGAGCCCCAACTGGAACCTCTACACGGTAATGTCGGACAGGCGCGACGACCTGCTTGATGCGCTGAACCGCAACGGCGTGGGGGCTGCCATCTATTACAGGATACCCATCCACATGACGCCCGTCCATGCGGGAACGTGCAGCCTGCCGGTCACCGAGGATGCCGCCCGGCGGGTGCTGTCGCTGCCGGTCCACCCCGCAGTGGCCGGGAAGGACCTGGAGCGCATCGCCGGCGTCATATCGGGAGCGGCAGCAGCTCAGTAGCCTTCCTTCTGGCGGTCCTTGTTGATTAGGTTCTTTCTGGCGTACTCCCGGGCTATGTCGCCGGGTGTCATTCCCAGCTCTATCGACGCCTGTATCACAAAATGCCAGACGTCTGCCAGCTCCTCCCGCGCGGCAGTCTTGTCAAACTCCGTTGGCACCTTCCACCACTTCCAGTTGGTCAGCCGCTGCAGCTCGGCCGCCTCGTGGATGATGGCCGTGCAGAGCACCGAGACCCGCTCCTCCATCCCCTCGGGGTACCTCCCAGGACTCATCATGGCGGCTAACTCGCGCTGCATCCTGAACATCTCCTCCAGCTTGTCCACGGTAGTTTCTGCCGCACCGCCGGTAATAGAACTATCGTGCGTTCGGGCGGGAATTGGTTCTGCCGCAAATGCGGGTGTTATTCCAACTTCCCCGACACTCACTGGCTAGCCGTCGGCGTTCTCAACAACGACCGCGTCCCCCTGTATGGAGAACCTGACGCGGTCGGGGTTGCCCAGTTTGACAAGAACCGGCTTGGGTATGTTGCTGTATCGGGTACCTGCCTGCGCGTTGGTCGTTACCGCCACGGTAAAGTCGGTTGCCCCGGGGGGCCACTTGGTCATGCTCGGCATACGCTGATCCCATATTTAACGACGCAAGATCTATATGTCACGCGTGATATTCATGCACCATGGCCAGAAAGAAGCGCCGCAAGAGCGGCGCCGCCCCCCAGGCGATAAGGCGGGCGGCTATCCGGATAGCCGACGCCGAGGGGATGGTCCGCAGCGTGAGCAAGAGCCGGTGGGAGGTGGCCAGCGGGTCCTCGCCAGGATCCTGGCACATGGTGGCCATCACGGACGGCGGCATCGCCTGCGACTGCCCGTACAGCACCAACCGGGGCGGCGCCCCCTGCAAGCACTCGGTGGCCATCGAGATCATCCTGCTGCGCGAGGCCGAGACGATCCAGTCCGGCGAGACGACCGTCCTGGAGGAGCCAGGGGTCTGCTGCACCAGATGCGGATCAACCAACCACAGGAAGGACGGGATCCGCACCAGGAAGCGGCGCGAGGACGGTCAGCGGTACAGGTGCCTCAACGAACAATGCAGGGCCCGGTTCACCGACGGACTCGGGTTTACCGGCAGGCACCTTCCCCCCAAGGCCATCCTGATGGCCCTGATGCTGTTCGCGATGGGGGTATCGCCGGAGGGAATCACCCTGGTGCTGGACCAGCAGATGACCCTGAAGGTGCACCGGGCCAGCGTCCAGCGGTGGGCCGACCGGTACGTGCGGCTGGTCGAGCGGTACGCCGGCCGGCTGCGTCCCTCGACGGGCGGCGTCTGGAGCTGCGACGAAAAGTTTGCCAGGATAATGGGGACCGACCACTGGGTGTTCACGGTGATGGACACGGCCAGCCGGTTCATCCTGTCCTGGGACGTCTCGCCTCGCAAGCTCACCTACGACGCCGTCTCCCTGTTCAGCCGCGCCAGGGACAGGGCCGGGTGCATCCCCCGCATATTCAAGACCGACGGGCTCCATCCGTTCCGGCCCGCCTTCAGGAAGGCCTTCTGGAGGCGCCGGGGCCCGCGACCATTCCACTTCCGGGAGAGCCACATCCGCAACAGGCGGTGCACCAACAACGGCCACGAGCGGTTCAACGGGACGCTGGGCGAGTTTCTGGACGGGACCCGGGGCCTGCAAAGGACCGACTCGGCGCTGGTCCGCGCCAGCCTGCTGCACTACAATTTCATTCGGCCACACCGCGGGCTGGGCGGGATCACGCCCGCCGCGGCCGCGGGGATCAACGTCCGCGGGACCAACACCTGGTTGACCCTGATCCAGCACGCGGCGCTGGCCGCTATCTAGGCGGAAATCAGCCGCACGAACCACCCGGACATAACAAATCAGCCGTCAGGTCGGCCGATACGCCGCAATCTGCGGCCATCCGGACAAAATCCGGCCATCCTGGCCAAAGACGCGGACCCTGAAACTGCACAATCCGGATAACCCCCGAATTTGCACAAGAACCGCGGGAATTATATCGTTAAGTAAACACGGCCGCCGTTCACCCCCGCCTGGCAGTGTTAAATAGTTGATCCGGTACATTACCACATGATTCGTTCCCGCGGCTTCCGCGTGAACCTCGCCGGCCCGCAGGCCGACAAACTGTACGCGTTGGTGGGCGGCCAGCGCGAGGCATACAACTGGGCCGTATCCAGACTGAAGGATGATCCAACACTCACTAGGTTCGACCTGCAAAAGGAGTTCACTACGATAAGACAGGCAACGCCACATCTTCAGCTGACCGAGCGAGTCTTCCAGCACGCGGCAATCCGCCAGGCCAGGACTGCCTGCGACATCAGCAACAGGTACGGCAACGGCAACCTCAAGTACCGGACCCGGAAGAACCCGTTGAGGACGGTCTCGTGCGAGGTCGCGCCGACCTACGTCGACAACCAGGCCGTATCGCTGCCCGGGCTGGGTCGTGTCAGCCTGGTTGAACAGCAACCGTATCAATATCCGGGCAACTGGCTCTACAAGTCTCGGTCGTTCAGACTAGTGGATGTCACCCCCTGGCGAAACACGAAACCATCCAACCACATCTGGAGGTTGTATGTCACGTATGATCTACCGGATCCGGAACCACGCACCGAAGGGTTGGCAGTCGGGGTTGACCGCGGCATCAGGAACCCGACCACGATAGCACGGTCGGACGGCTCGACGGTCTGCTATGACACGGCCACCACCTTCAGAAACAACCAACGCCGGAACGACGAGACGCGCCACCAACTATCCAAGACAAACAAACACTCTCGCAACTATCGGGAGACGGCCCGCTGGCGCGACCGTCGCAACTACAAGAACGCCTGCGAGCGCGACTATTGCGAATGGATGCTGGCCAAGGAGGTCTGCGAGGGCGCCCGCGTCATCTGTATCGAGCGGCTGGACCTGGAGGCGATGACCCGACACGGTGGCAACCGCAAAAAGGGTCTGAACCGGGGCATGAGGTTTGTCCGCCACGGCGAGATACTGCGGAAGATCAGGGTGGTCGCCGAGCGGATGGGCATCGAGATAATAGAGGTCAACCCGGCCGGCACCAGCACCACGTGCTCGAAGTGCCGGCATATGGACAAGGAGTCGCGGGATGGCGAGCGCTTCGAGTGCGTGGCATGCGGACGGGTGATGAACGCGGATAGCAACGCGTCGTGCAATATCGTTAACAAGGGAACGGGTATTAACGTTCCCGCGGGGGAAGGAATGTTCCTCGAAAGGCGTGAATTGGGACGGACCCGGAATCCACCCGAATGGGTGTTGGCGGCTCCGGACGTAGACCAGCGGCGCGAGAACCAAGCGCGAAATCGTCCCGCGACATCAAGCGCCGAAAAACACTTGGGTAGGTACGCGTACGTTACGCGTGTTTACTTAACGATATAATTCCCGTTCAGGCAGATCATGCGGCGGTATGCGCCGACGCGTTCCTCTATGTCGGCGCGCGTAAGGTTGATCAACCCTCCCAGTCCGCGCCTGCCCACCGCAAACGACCCCAGGACGTTTCCGTACATGCAGGCCCGCCTCAACTCGTCGGTTCCAACCGAGCCCGCCGAGTCCAGGTAACCCATTACGGCGCCCGCGAACGAGTCGCCTGCGCCGGTAGGATCCTCCACCCCGTCCACGGGAAAACCCGGCAGCGGATACACCTCCTCGCCGCAGAACAGCAGGGATCCGTGCTCGGCCTTCTTGATTATGACGTGTCGGGCTCCCCACCCTGAGATGGTCCCGGCGCACTCTATCAGGCTGTGACTGCCGGTTAGATGTCTGGCCTCATCGTCGTTGATTATCACCGCGTCCACCATGCTGATCAAGTCCACAACGCTGTCCTTCTTGGCGTTTATCCAGTAACTGATCGTATCGCACATGACAAACTTTGGATGCTCGAACTGCCCCAACAGGGAGATCTGCTGCACCGGATCCATGTTGGCCAGGTACACAAAGTCGGACCCCCGGTACTCCTCGGGGACCCTGTGTTGGTACTCCAGCGACACGTTGGGCTCCACCACCAGGTCGACCCTGGTGTCAAAGTTGTCCTCGTACCTGGCCTCGTACCTGAACGTCCTGCCCTCGACGATCTCAAGGCCGTTTATATCCACACATCCGCTGAGAATTTTGGCGTATGACTCTGGCAGGTCGGTTCCGGCCACCGATATCAGGCGGGTCTCCGTAAAGCGGCTGGCCGCGAGCGCCGCGTACGTGGAGGAGCCACCCAACTCGTCCCAGACCGTCCCATCCGGGGCGTGTATCCTGTCCAGCACCAAGGACCCGAATACGACCAGCATGTCCACCCGTCCCTGCCCGTCTATAAATGACCTTTTATCCGCCCAACCGCGGGCCATCCATTGGACGCGCGCAGGAGGGCATCCCACCGGCCGGAGACGGGCCCGCATCACTTGCCGTGCCCGCACGTGTTACACGACTCGAAGACCACGCCTTCAAGATGGTCAAAGTGGGATCCACACTCCCCACAGGTGTGGTGCATGTCATAGTATCCATCCGGCTCTATCTCGACCACTCTCCGGGACGACAGGCTGGCGCTCCCGCACCTGATGCAGCGGCATCCGCACTCCACGTAGATTTTCCATGCTGAACTTAATTATAGTTGTCGCGACATTTCTTGTTGATGGACGAGGACCGGATCATCCCGCTGGAGATAGACGACCACTACAGGATGTACGGGAAAGAACCCTGGGAGATCAGCTATACCACAAAGTGCTCGCTCTGCGACTCTCGCATAGACGAGTACGGTTTCTGCTCGTGCGGAGCCTGCGGCGAGTGACAGCCCCGTGCAGCAGCGGGGCCGACGCGGCGGCCGCCAGCACCATCACGGCGGCCGGGAACTCTGGTATCACCGTCGAGCCCACCACCGTTACAGTTCCCGGCGCCTCTGGCCTGATGTTTACCCATGCGTGCGTCCCGTTATCCCTGTATGCGTGAAACCACACCTTCTCGTCCGCCAGGTAGACCTGGTAGGGATCTCCCAACATCTCCCGCGGTATGACCACCGTTACAAACTCGCCGCCCTCTGCCACCTCAAAGATCATGCTCATCGAGGGCTGATGCAGCTCCATGGATTCGATGGTGTCATGGCTGCGGACGGCCACCGCGAACTCGTGCTCTTCCCAGCTGATACCGTGCAACGTGACAGGCTCGCCGGTTGTATACTCCAGCTTCATCTGGCAGCCATGACACCTTATACGGTCCGTGTCTCCCAGATGGACGGGTTGGTCGTTGGCGTAGACGGTGTCCGGCTCCGGCGGTAGGACGAACAGCACATTTTCCAGGTACCGAAAGTCCCACGTCCATACGTTTCCTTTCAGGGTTAGGGCGTCCCGGATGACATACTCCACCATGACATCAAGTTCCGACGGGGACACCACGATGCTGCCATCCGCGGCGGTGGCATACTGGACATCCATGCCCGATTCATCCCCGACAGACAGGTTGGAGATGGCCCCGGGCACCAGCTTCAGCTGCCTGGGATCCTCGCCGGGGCCTATCACGTGCAGTATGCGGGCATCGGGCGCCCCGTCCAGATAGACCACCACCTCTTTTTGGTCGGCTGCCTCCCCGGTCTGCATCTGGGCGTAGGCGGCGGGTACGACAACCATCAATACGGCAATCAGGGGAATGGCCGGACTCATCTATTCCACTGCGACTCGGAGCATCTTGGCTTCCTGCAGCGGGCAGTCCCTCTCGTCCCGTGGCAGGTTCACTATCTTGTCGGCTACATCCATGCCGTCGGTCACCTCTCCGAACACGGTATAGTTCCTGTCCAGGAAGGAGCTGTCCGAGGTCACAATAAAGAACTGCGATCCTGCGCTGTCAGGATCCTGCGCCCTGGCCATGGAGACTATCCCTCTCTGGTGGGACCTGGAGTTGAACTCCGCCTTGATGGTATACCCGGGCCCGCCAGTGCCCCAGCTTGCGCGGTTGCCGGTCTTGGTGTTGGGATCCCCGCCCTGTATCATGAATCCGGGGATCACCCGGTGGAAGAGGGTGCCGTCATAAAAGCCCGACCTTGCCAGGCTCTCAAAGTTCCTGACTGTCTCGGGAGCCAGCTCAGGCAGAAGCCTGAACGATATCGTTCCGTGATTGGTCTGGATGGTAACCTTGCTCAATATCCAAGCCACACAACTGCGCAATAATTAGTTTTTCAATTTAGCCGGTCCCGCCTATGCAACATTACCAGATGATACAGGCCGCGGGCGCCTGCCGGGATTGGCGGTGCAAATACCGCGCTTTGTGCGGGTATTGGGTGCTTTTTATGGCCGTATATAAAAAAATGGAGCGGCTGTCAAAATGGCGGCATGGTTCTGCAGCAAACGCGGGTGCTGCCCGACGACGGCTCCCCGGACAACCAACCTTGTTCGGGAAAGCGCTGGCCGCGGCCAGGTGGTTTCTATGAACACCCGAATTTGCACAAGAACCCGGCGGCGTAACTTGTCGATATAATTCCCGCGGCATTTTACCAAATATTTTTAAATACTTCCTACCGGTCTGTCACATATGAGCCAACCACAACAGAGCATGGTGATAAAGGACGCGATCAAGGCGTGTCTGGAAGAGGGTCTCACCGACAAGCAGGAGATCTACTCTAGGGTGGTCAAGGAGTTGGGTGTTCCGCGTCCGACGGTACGGAGGGTTGCTAGGGACCTGCGCAACGAGATGGCAGAGAGCATAAAGGAGCTGGAGGCCCAACTTCGCTCCTACGAGGACAAGATAAAGGGACTCTCGTAACGGCTGGCGTACACACTCAACCCCCCTCCAGTCGATTAGGAAGTCCGACCTGATTCACCACCAAACCTACACGCACCGGCATTACATGATGGTTAACGGCGCGCTTCCAACGACCGCGTGGTGGCGATATGGGGAATGGGTCTGACGGCTGGCAGCATTACTATTATAAATCACCAAAATGGTGTTTTAGCATGGGCTATTTCAAGAACCACCTGGCAACCCTGGTGACGGGCGTCTTTGCGGCCATCCTCACCGCCCTCTGGCCGTACTTCAACGGTTTTGCACCCGTGCTGGACTTTGTCTTTTTGATGGCGGTGCCCATAGCGTGGTTCTTGGTGGTCATACTGTGGCTGGCCCAGTTAAGTACGGACTACATGCACGGGCGTGACCACGACAGCACCACAGATGACATGGAACCCGCCACCGAGCCGACGATCATCCATCTTGAGGGTACGACCGCCGACAGCATCGCCGACGCCGTGCTAAGCCAGGCCGCCCCGCCACCTCAGGGGAAACCCGAAGAGTCCAAGGACACCAAGGCAGCCGTGTGATTTTGAACCTGATCGTCGCCAAAACATACTAGTGGCAGCAACGCACACCGTGGTTTGACTTGCATTTGGGGCAGCTGTGGGCCCCCCCAAAGTGGCATCTGCAGTCGCACAACTCGGTGGGATCCGTCAGGATAGTCCACGCACCCTCTTGGCGAGGTCCAGCGTGTCATCGGCCATCTCACGCAGCCTGTTCTTGGCGGACTCGGTTATCGACGAGTCGGGCAGGTCGTCGTTGACGGTCATGTAGACGGCCTTGGGGTTGGCTACCACCCTGAAGTAGGATAGCAGCTGCGTGAGGAGCGTCTGGACATCGGTGAATCCGATGTTTCCGGAAGCCAGAATGGCCATTCCTCCCACCTTGCCTGCGGTGGACTTGTAGTTGATATACTCAAAGAGGTTCTTGAGGGCACCGCTGAAGAACGAGTTGTAGATGGGCGTACCCACAAGCCACACGTCGGCATCCGTTATCAACTTGGCCGCCCTCGTGGTGGCATCGTTGTACTCCAATCCATATCCCCGGTAGCATTCGATATCGCCCTCGGCCAGGTTGATGAACGAGGTGTCCGGCTCCTTGGCCTTGACATGGTCGTAGACATATCTCATGGGTATCTGGGTCATGCTGTTCTCTCTGGGGCTGCCCGATATCACTACGACCTTCACGGACTGATGGCGATACGCCCGCTATTTAAACTCCCAAGAATCTCTGGTACGCCCGGCGCCGGGGATGATGATCCTCTTTGGGGGGCCACCGGGCGGGCCGGTACGGGGGTATCCGCGCGGCATGCCGCTCAAATTTTTATTGGCGCCGGCCAAGCCGCTACCGATGATAGCGTGCCCGCAGTCTGAGGCCGGCGAAGGGGCCGACGCGGTGCTAGCCCGGTGCACCTGCCCCGGACCGGCCTACCGAATATCCGGATCCGACATATCCCTGTTTCTGGAATCGCCCTTCTCGCTGTACTGCAAGCAGTTTGTGGACAGATCCGAGAGGGATCCGCCCGATGCCTCCCAGATGCTCTTCTCCGAGCACGGGCACAGCCACGAGACGCGACTCATGAAGGAGCTCTATTCCGAAGGCGACAAGCCAAGTATCCCGGCAGAGCGGGCTGCGCCCAAGCTGCCTGGTACACCAAGACCCAGACGGCGCGGGCATGAGGGTGGTGGCGGAAGGGGGCGCCGCCGCAGACGGTGGGTCAGCCCCGAAGAGCACGCGATACAACTCGACAGGGCCCGGGTGCAGAGCTTTGGGAAGACCCTGCAGCTGATGCGAACCGGGGCGGACAACCTACTGGAACCCCAACTGTGTTTCTTTCCACTGGGCCTCCATGGCAGTCCGGACATACTTGAGCGCCGGGACGGGGAATCAAACCTGGGATCATACCACTATGTGGTAAAGGAGATCAAGTCGTCCCGGAAGATACGCAGGAAACACGTCATGCAGGCTGCGTTCTATAATATGATGCTCGGCGAGATCCAGGGGCATGCCCCAGAGGAGTTTTATCTGCTGAATGCCGCCGGGGAGGACGCCGCCTACAGCTACGCCGACTACAAGGAAGAGATAGCGGGGGTGCTATCCGGCGTGGCAGACGTCAAGGGCGGAGAGATGCCTCCGGTCGCCTACGGGCGGGGCGTCTTTCCGTGGAGCAACTACTGCGACAGGATGGCCGTCCAGCGGGACGATCTCTCCCTGATCACGGGCATGGATGGAGACCGGCGATCAAAACTGGAACTGCACGGCATCGGGACCGTGGCCGCGCTGCTGGAGGCCGACGTGTCCGGGCTGGTAGAGGCGGGGATCAGGCAGGAGGAGGCTCGCACATACGTGGCGCGCGCCGCAGCACTAAAGACCGACGAGGCGGCCAGGCTTGGACCCAACATCCCGGTTCCGGATACGCCCACCACAATCTTCCTGAGGGTGGAGGAGGGCATGAACGGGGAGGCATACATGATGGGGGCGCTGGCCCGCACCGGGGATGCGGAGGAGTACGCCCCGTTCGTGTCGGCGGGTCCGGAAGCCGAGGGATCCACGCTGCGGGAGTTTCTGGAGTTTATAGGGCGATGGGGGGACTGCACGATATACTACTGGGGATCTGGCGGGGAGACGCCTCTCTCTAGGCTTGTGCGGAAATACCATACCGGGGAGGAGGGGGCAGCCCCCGAGATTCCTATGACAGACCTGCAGAGGCTGGCCACCTCGGTGGTGGCCTTTCCAACGTACAGGGCCAAGCTCAAGTTGGTTGCCGAGTGGATGGGCTTTAGGTGGACGGACGAGGAGGCCGATTGGGGGAAGGGGGTCCTTATGTACAGAATGCACGTCCAAAACCCAGAGCGCCCGTTCTACCTGAACTATATCAAGACCTACAACCACGACAACTGCCGGGCGATAGCCACCGTCTGGGACTGGCTGGTCGAGCGCGGGTACCTGGAGCGGGGCTAGCCAACACATCACCATATGGTAGCGGGCTTGGAGGGCTTCGATCCCTCGACCTGTAACTTAGGAGGCTACCGCGCTATCCATACTACGCGTCAATCAACGACTCTGCGCCACAAGCCCGGCCTTGATCAGAGCAGTAACAATTTAAGCGTAATCCGGACCCGCCAATGTTTCGTGCAGATGGCTCCATTCGGCGCCCGGCTCCCCCTTCCACGATTCATACGCGACCACCTCGCCCAAGTCCAGCCTGGGCAGCCATCCGGCGGTCTCAAGATCCGGCTTCTGGGCAAACCCTGCTACATGCCCCAAGCACAGGTATGCCACCGGTACCACGTGGTCGGGCAGCCGGAGGCACTCCCGGATGACATCGTTGGAGAGTATGCTGACCCAGCCCACGCCCACGCCCTCCGTGCGGGCAGCCAGCCACAGATTCTGGACGGCGCAGCAGACGCTGTACACCCCGGCCTCGGGTATGCTGGTCCTGCCTATGACAAAGGGCCCAAACTTGGAGGGATCATACGTCACGCACAAGTTGACGAACGACTCCAGTATTCCCTCGAGCTTGAGCGATACGTACTGTGAACGTCTAGATCCATCCAGCATCTCCGCCGAGCGGTTCTTCTCCTGCTCGAAGGACTCCTTGATCTTGGTTCTGGTCTTCTGGTCCCTGACCAGAACAAAGTTCCACGGTTGCGAGAAGCCCACCGACGGGGCGTGGTGGGCCGCGTGCAGTATCCTGGCCAATACGGCATCCTCAATCGGCTTCTGGGCAAAATGCGTCCTCACATCCCTCCGCGAGTATATGGCCTTGTACAGCCCTCTCCTCTCCTCGTTGGTGAAATCCATGTCCGGCATCTGCGGCAGCCTCTGTTAAAGGTTAATACGAAACTCCTGATACGGCACCATAGCGGGCCGGTCGTCTAGCCGGTTAGGATACCGCCTCGACACGGCGGTGGTCGTGAGTTCGAATCTCATCCGGCCCATTACTTTCTGGTAACTTTAGTAGGTACCACCATCAATAACCATAATGCTGACCGAGGACGACATCATTAGTCGGGCGATGCCTCCCCGCTGTTGTTGTTCGAGTATGGCATACCCGGCGAGGTGACGCGGCGCAAGTACGTTGCCGCTTGGCTCCGGTTATTGTGTGTGATCTTCGAGGACTTGCTGGAGGGAGGCTTTGAGGAGCGGGCGGAGCAGTTCGTGCAGAAGGGCAAGGAAAACCCCGACTGGGTGCAGGACATTATGATAAGCCTGTCCTGGAAGCTGCGCGGGCGGGCGGAGCTGCCCAGGGACGACTCGAACTACCTCAACCCGACCTCTTTTCAGACGTACTTCAAGCCACTCCGCAAACTGCTGGAGATGAACAATATCACGATAAACTGGAGGCGCGTACATATGACCTTCCCGGAGCGGAACAACATACTGGACACCAAGGGGTGGACCAGGGACGAGATAGCGGCAATGATCAAGTACGCGCGCGATCCCATGGAGAGGGAGCTGGTGCTGGTGCTGGCCAGTTCGGGCGTGCGGCGGGCGGGCTGGCCTTGAAGTGGCGCGACCTGACGCCGATCTACCTGGTGGATGGCCGCCTGACGGTCGACCCGGGCGAAGGCGGCGAGGTGGCGTGCGTCGCGATCAACGTGTACACCGGCTCCGCGGAGAGCTACACTACCTTCATTACGCTGGAGGCGTACCGCGCCATACGGGAGAGCGGGCAGATGTGGGCCGACGGCACGGGGAGCCAGCCGGATCCGGAACACTACCTGTTCCTGGCGACGAAGCTGCTGCCGCACAAGGCGAGCGAGCCGGTCATAACCAAGCGCGTGCGCCGAATGGCGACCAAGGCGGGACTGCGCAACAAGCGCACAAAAAACGGGACTAGGTTCCCGACCCAGCTGGTGCACGGCTTCCACAAGTTATCCAACAAGACCTGCAAGGAGAAGCTGTCAGGCGATTCACTGGCATCGCTGATACGCACCGAGTACATGATGGGTCACCAGGGGCTTGTGTCGCTGGACAAAAACTACTTCAAGACCAGCATGCTGGAGATGGCGGCCGAGTACATGAAGGTCGTACGCGACCTGACGATCGACGACGCGGACAGGCTGAAGATTTCCAACAAGATCCTGTCCGAGAACATCCAGGAGATGGAGAGCGAGAAGGCCGAGGAGCTGGCCAGCATGAAAGAGGAGATGGCGCGCATGAGGGAGGAGATGGCACGCAGGGCCAAGGAGATTGAGGATCTTAAGAACAATAGCGGTCAGCCCAGCATGGACTTGGTGGATGCCCTCAAAGGCTCGGTGGGCGCCGATGGCGTACCCGGATCGGTGGTAGAATCGCTGACGGACATGATGCGCCAGATGGAGGCGACCCAGAAGGCCAACTTCGAGGAGTTCCGGAAGGGACACGATGCCGAGATGGCGGAGCTCAGGCGCGAGCTCGAGACGGAGAGGCGCAGATCCGGGGGATAAGACGGCCCGGGCGGGTATGCTGACGGCGGCCCGCGCCGGCTCTTCTGACCGTAGCCGCCGGTTGGCGCCTACCACCATATCTGGAGGCGGTGCATTCGGCTGTCCCGCCGCGGGTGATTCCCGGCAGGCATCCACAGTCCTGCCGGCTCGCGGCGCGGCCCGCCTAGGTAACCGCCCGATACCATGAAAGTCGTTTAACGGTTTGAGCTCCCGCGTTTGGCGGCCTGGCCTCCCGCGGCCCGCGCCCGATCCCTCCTTATATGCAGCCTTAACCACCCGTGCGGCCAAAGACGGCCGCCATCATATGCGGAACGGCCGTCCCGGCCACGAAACTGGGCGGTCAAACCGTTAAACCCGCTATACTTTAGACGCCCTTCGGGGCGTTTTCGACAGAAGGCGCCCCGGGTCGGCTGCGCGCCCACAACCGCGCGCCGCCCTACTCCCTGAACAGCACGTTCCATTTCCATTTCTTCTCCAGCCTCCGGCTGCCCTCCCTCATCAGGCGGTCCACCGCATCGGCCACCTCCAAGTCGCCGTACTTGGACGGCGCCGCCCCGCGCAGGTCGGCCTCCCTCAGCCCGTCAGACGGCATCAGGTCCAGTATGGTCCGCTCTATCTCGGGCCGGGGCGGCGGCTCGGAGTCCGGCGCTCCCGCGCCATCCCGGGCCCGCCGCGGGGAGCCCGCCCCTCTGATGGTCGCCATCCGCTACGGATTGTCGCTACATGCCCGCCCGGCCGATCGGCTGCTTAAAAGGCGGGTTTTGGTCGGCAGAATACGTGGCGGCGCGCGGAAAGGCGCGGGTCGGAGCCGTGTCCCTGGCCGGCGCGGCGGGAGAATGCCGGCGGTCTAGCTAGATGATGGCCTTACCCTCACGTAGTCGCCCGCCGGCAGGTCGACGGATTCGCCGCGGCGCACCTCAAACTCCCCGTACGACCCGACGAGCGACGCCAGGCCCCCGTGGCAGTAGGCGCTGTGGTCAAACTCGCCCAGGCGGTTCTTAACCATCGACATGTGGGCGTATCCGTCCGGCGACCTAGGCGAGTCCCTGATGGCGGCTTTGATTATACCTATCAGGTCGCGCTCCGCCTTTCCGCGGGCGCCGTCCGGCCCCGACAGGTCATCAATGTCGGTAAAGTGTTCCCCAAATGCGTCCCGGAGTTTTGGCGACGCGCCCGGCCCGCCGATCCCGGCCACGAGCGCGCCGTTGGCGCGCAGCCACCGCACCAGGCCGGTGAAGTGGTGGTCGTCGGCCACCAAACAGAAGCCGTCGACCTTCCCGGTACGGAGCATATCCACGGCGTCGATGATCAGGGTGATGTCGGCGGCGTTGGAGCCGTCGCCGTAGCTGGCCCTGGGCTCGATGCCGCGGTATTGCAGGCAGTCGTTCCAGTCGCGCAGTTTCTGGCGGTCGCCGTAGGCGCGCCGGATGGCCACGGTGCCGTGGTCGGCGGCCCTATCCAGTATGCGCCCCAGCAGCCTCGGCTCCTCCGCATCCAAGTCTATCAGGACGGCCAGCCGGCTCGGCTTTTGCATGGTGCGGCAACGGCGGCTGTGTCGTATATGGTTTTCGCGGGTAGGGTAGCCAAAAGCCGGCTAGCCCGGAGCGGCGGTAGCGGCCACGCCGCCGTCCGCGGCAGGGGTTTCGGCATGGGAGATACCCTGCCCGGTGCCTGCAAGGACGCGCTCCATCTCCCGATCCAGGTACTCGGCGGCGGACACGCCCTCCGACCGGATTGCCCTGGTGCTCAGCACGATACACGGGATGCCGGCGGCCGCGTAGTGGCGGTTCCTTTGTTCGTCCTTCTTGGCCACCTTGTCGGACTCGTGGATCCTGCCGTCCTGCTCGATGACGAACCGTATCCTGTCCCGGTCGTCCAGAACGATGATGTCGGGGGCGTGAACCAGGCCGCTGGACCGCGGGGCCCTCCCGTGCCTGGTGGGTTTCAATACAGCATAGCCGCCCTTGTAGATCCTGACGGCGTGCTCGGTCTTTATCCGGTCGGCGGGTATCCTGTGGACCTTCTTCAGGTGCTGCCCTATCTTGAAGATGATCCCCGAATCTACACGGGGGGCGGTCCGCGCGGCCTTGGTGGCGGCCTTGAGTCCGCGGCGCCCGTGGCCGGTGCCCTTGCCGCTCCTACACCTCCTTGTCCACCCGAGCATCATCCGGTCACCGGCCGCGAGCCCGGCCCCGGGCGTGGACGGCGGAACCGTCCGGAAAACCTGAGGATCATCGCCTCGGCGGCCGACCGCTCTTCGGCGAAACTGCCCAGCCCCAACACCGCTATCGCCTCCAGAATCAGATCCCGCACGCGGCAATCCATCTTGTCGCGCCCGATCATGTACACCCGGAGGTTTTCCGGCACTTTCGCCTCAAAGTCGGCTGCAAAGGCTGCCAGTTCGTCTACGGCTTTTGCCGCGTCTTCGTCGGTGAGGGCTGGTGGGACGTAAAATCTCGTTCGGTCCGTCACGGAGATGGCCCGAAGGGTGAATCTGGCGCGTTCCTCTTCCTTGGCGGAAGGCGGGCGGCCCCCCTTGTCGCCCTTCCGGGCGGCGCGGCTCCCGCCGGGGCGGGTATCCGCGGTTGCGCAGGTAGAGTTGGCCGCTTCATTCCGGCCTGCCCCCGTTTCGCTTTTGGCGCGAGGCGGCATCTCGAAGAACCCGCCCGCGATTTCAAACTGGGTTTCGGCACTCAGCCCCTCGAACCAGCGCGTCTCGCACTCCAGCGAGAGGTTGTCGAAGATCACGTGCATGGCGATATCGTTGTTCACCATGTGGCGGACCAACCATTCGTCGCCCTTGCGTACCGCGTTGCCGCCCTCCATCCACTTGGAGAGGCCCTTCAGCGCGTCCTCCCAGAACGCTCGTTGCCGCGCTACGTATGCTGGGTCGGTGAACGATTTCAGATCAAAGCCGTATCGGCCCGTGCGCGGCAACGAGTAGTTCGTGGTAATCTTCCGGACGCGTTTGCCCCCGGAGCTTTTCCTGGCGTCCTTGGGGGGGATGAATGTGGAGGTCCCGTCCGGCTTGCGCAGCTCCAACCGATATATCCCGTCGTAGTTGTGCACTAGGTGGGGGAGGTACTCCCTCTCCCTGCGCGTCTGCCTGTCGCCTTTACCGGTCAGCATATTCCAGTCCTTGACGGTGGGCTGGCGGTCCGCGAGCAGGTCGAGCATGACGGCGTAACAGCCCATCAGCATCTGCTTGTGTATGTTGGTCTTGCCTGTCAGTTTTGCGTTGGCCTGCCTCTTGGTCCACCAGTGCAAGCCGCGGCTGTACCTGTAGGGCGTGGCCGAATCGAACAGCAGCGAGTGGTTTTTTGATCCCATGGCCTTCCACATCTGGCGGGTATGCCAAGACATGGAATTGCTGGCCTGCCTGTCCACCGTCAGCCCGTGCCGCATCCTTTCGGACAGATCCTGGTCCTCGTACCCGGTGGCCGGATCTGCCGGGCCGTCCGAGATGGGGTTTCCTGTCACGCATGACATCGGCCGTTTTTTTGATATAAGAAAAGCGGACAGTTTGGCGTGGCAGCGGCGCAACGAACTGTCAGGTTTTGTCATGGCGCAAAAGACGGAAACCGCCTTCGTGGAAGGAGTCAAGACTGCGGGGCCGAAACAGCTTGTTGATGCCCCGCATGGCAGGCCCTCCAACGACACCGAACGGAGCGTCCGCGACCTGCCGGTGGCGGACCCCCGCATGGTCAGGTTTCCCAACTGGAGGGCCGCCCGCAACTTTGCCATCCTCAGGACGTTCGCGGCCACCTGCGAGAAGAACGGCATATCCGCCTACCAGGCCACCATTCGGATGGCGCGCGATCCAACCTGGAGCATCTTCGCCGACGGAAATACCCCCACCCATCTTCGGGGGAGGCGCGGCGCCCAAGGGCGAACAGGCGGCATCCGCGGAGCCCGACCCGGCCTAGCCGCGTCTCCTTTCCTGACCCGACCAGAACGGCGGACGGGTCGCTGCCGGATGGCTTGGGGTGATGAGTCGGTTTGACCTGAACTTGTACTTTCCGGGGCCCCCTCCAATCCACCAACAGGCTAAATACGGCAAGACCGTATACCCTGACCAGTGACTAGTGGGTTTTCCAATAACGTGTGTAGTATCGTGTTGTGCATGCTACCTGCGGACGAATTGCAGATCGATACATCAATGTTAATCGGGGTGAGAACCGCCAGTGGTTAGCAAGCCAAACTATGCGTCTATAGGTACGAAGACAGGAGACATAGACGTACAGCTTAGCTACAAGATAGTAAAGTTGTTCTCCGAAGGGCTCTACGCTAGCCCCAACAAGGCGATTGAGGAACTGGTGTCCAACTCGTTCGATGCGGGAGCCAACAAGGTTCACGTACTTCTCCCCCCCAACCTCCATGCCCAAGATGCCACGATAGCTGTAATCGACGACGGAGAAGGCATGGACCAAGACGGGCTCACGCGGCACTGGCTCATAGGAATAAGCAACAAGCGCGAACTACCGGCGCTGCCTAAGGGCAGGAAACAGATCGGCAAGTTCGGGATCGGCAAGTTGTCCACCTACGTGCTTGCCAACCGCCTGACACACATCAGCAAAAGCGGTTCAAAGTACTACTCAGCATCCATGAACTACCGCATGATCGATAGGCGGGTGGACAACGGTGTTGAACCAAAGAAGCCGCTCAAGATAGATTTGTTCGAGCTGACCGCCAAACAGGCTAAGCAAGCAGTCAGGCGATGGACAGAATCTGCTGCTTTCAAGGTGGCCGGAATGCCTCTCTTTGGAGATGGTAGTCCGAAATCGTGGACAGTAAGCATCATGGCTGATCTCAAACCCAAGGTGCACGATATCCGGCCTGGCAAGCTTGAATGGATATTGCGTACGGCGCTGCCCCTGCGGCCGGATTTTGCCATCTGGCTAACAGGCAAAGCACTGGAGTCAAGCAAGAAAGGCAGGAACCTGCTCGGAGCGTGGGTTATTGGGAAGAACCTGCCAGATCTCCCACGCCCGGTTCCAAAAGACATCACAACGTCGGAAGACCCAAGCCTCCCGGAGGAGGACGAGCACCACTTTGGTCTGAACGTACCCGGTCTAGGACGCGTTACGGGGTATGTCGAAGCCTACAAAAAACTGCTGACGGAAGGCAAATCGGACGATGTCTCCCGCAGCCATGGGTTCTTCGTCTATGTGTATGGGCGACTCATCAATATAGAGGACGGCCATTTCGGAATATCGCCCAACGAACTGAAGCATGGAATTTTCAACCGCTTCCGGCTGGTGGTCCACATGGACGGGCTGGACGCAGGATTGCGCTCGAACCGTGAGACTGTTGCCGAGGACTCGCTACTCTCCACGGCGCAGAATCTACTCCATGCCATCTTCAAGGCAGTGCGCAAAACGATTGAGGAATACCTGCGTGGTGAGAATCCGGGAACGAGGCTGGCGCGAGAGCTTGCGATCGGCCCGGCCAGTTTGGCGCGAAATCCCATCGTCGAATTGGCGCGGGATGTAGCAGAGGGTGAGAAAGAGGCCCGCTATCTAACCGTTCCGGACCGTATGTCGGATGAACGGAAGCAGGAATTTCTCACCGATCTGGGCCAGAGGGCGCAAGAGGGCGAGCAGTTTGCAACGGACTTGGTTGTTGACTTCAGGGGTGACCAGCATGATGCGATAGCCAAATTCGACACAAATGCAGGAATCTTGCGATTGAATGGACTGCATCCGTTCGTTGCCACATTTTACGACGAATTCACCGGCAAAGGCCAAGCCCACCCCTTGGAACTGCTTGCAATGGCAGAGGTGCAAAATGAGGCCTATCTGCATTGGATCGGCGCCCAGCCAGAACATATCGATGAGTTTCTATCTATGCGGGATCAGTTTCTGCGTCGCTTGGTGGGCCCAATAGATCGACAAAATCCCCTAGCGGTTGCCAACACTCTTTTGGACGCGCGCAACAACCCGGATCGTCTGGAAGAATCTATTTGCAGGGCATTCACCAACCTAGGGTTTGATGTTATCCGCCTCAGCAAGCAACGCAAGAAACCGGACGGAGTGGCAACCGCAGATCTGCCACCGGATGAAAACAACAGGCCACGCGACTACAAGGTGGTGTTGGAGGCCAAGAGTAAGCAGAAAGACGGCGAGGGGGTGTCGGCCAAGAGTGCCAGATTGGATTCAACTGTCAGACATCTAGATGATCATAACTGTGATCATGCGATTGTAGTTGGACCAAGCTTCCAAACCAAAGATGGCAACGATTCAGCATTAGGACAATTCATCAGACAATACAGGGAGTTGTCGGAGAGCAAGGGATTGCATCGCACAATCACCCTGATGAACATAGACGACCTTGCCCGGCTTGTTCGACTTCGCCCCATAAAGCAAGTAGGCTTGGGTGAGATTCGTGGCCTGTTCACGACGTGCAGCCTTCCTGAACAAAGCTCCGCTTGGGTCGACTCAATTAATCAAAGAACGGTCAAAAAGCCACCCTACCGCAGAATTGTAGGGACTATCAAGAATCTGCAAGGGAAGTTCAAGCATGAACCCGTGACGTATGCTGCGCTACGGGTGGCACTTTCAAATCTAACCCCACCCATATCGTACGACAGGGATGATGATCTTTGGGAGATATGCAAGGCGATGGAAAACATGGCCCACGGCGCCATCTGGGCCTACGGTAACAGGGTAGAGCTGGAACAAAGCGTGGACAACGTGATGGATGCCATTGATGCGGCCACAAGGGATTATCCGGTGTACGAACAGTAGGGTGTCCGGAATGGTTGGCAGGCACAACAGCAAAACGGTATGCGAAATTCTGGGTAGGAATTCAGTCCACCCGTTCCCGGCCAGAATGGCGCCGGGAATTGCACTTGACGTGGTAGCAGAATGCGAGAAACCGCTACACATACTGGATCCAATGTCCGGGTCCGGAACGGTACTCGCGATTGCTCAGGCAAACAAACACCACGCAGTCGGCATAGACACGGATCCTCTGGCCGTGTTAATCTCCAGGGTCTGGACTACCGCAGTCAACCCAGTAGCCCTGATAGGGGAAGCAGCCGCCGTGCTGGACAGGGCGCGCAGGACATTTATCCATCTTAGGACGCGCGATGCGTATCCCAGCGACTCCGACGAGGAAACACGACAATTCGTCAGGTTCTGGTTCGACGACTACGTACGGCGGCAGCTAACGGCGCTGGCTGATGCGATTGCGGATGTTGAAGACGGGAAAATCCGGGATGCTTTGTGGTGCGCGTTCTCGCGCCTGATCATAACCAAGCGGTCGGGAGCATCCTTGGCGATGGACCTGTCGCACAGCCGGCCACACAAAGTCTTCAAGCGAGGGCCGTCAAAGCCGTTCACCAAGTTCATGTTCGCCGCAGAGCGCATAGCTGGCGGCTGCGTAGATGATGATCTCGGTGATTCAGTACCGCCGGCGCACGTGCACGAGGGCGACGCACGCAGGCTTCCGTTGAGTAACAGCTCCGTCGATCTTGTCCTCACATCACCGCCGTACCTGAACGCCATCGACTACATGCGGTGCAGTAAGTTTTCCTTGGTCTGGATGGGCTACACCGTGGCAGATATTCGGCGCATACGGTCGGCCTCCATAGGTACGACAGTGGGCAAGTATGAAGACGATGACTACACGCGGGACATCATCTCCAAGGTCAATCTGCAGCCTACACTGGAGTCTAGAGAGGAGGCTATCCTGACTCGGTATGTAGATGATATGCGACAGGTTGTGCGCGAGACAGCCAGGGTGCTGACGGATGGCGGACAGGCCGTGTACGTGATTGGCGAGAACACGGTGCGTGGGACATTCATTCCCAACTCGCGCATCATAGAGGAGTTGGCAAACGATGCAGGACTGCGACGTGTGAACTATCGCTCACGGGAGCTGCCGGCGAACCGACGCTACCTGCCGCCACCGTCAGCGCAAGCCACGGCGCTAGATGGGCGAATGCGCCGAGAGGTAGTGCTTACTCTTAGAAGGGCCTAATTGAGAACAATGAACCCACCACGTCAACTGCCAGAACCCAGCATAGAAATCACGTTAGACGTCCCCCAATCTGCTGGCTAATCAAGATCGGTCAGCCTGCGCACCGGAGATAGGTACTTCAAACGCAACGATGCCAAACTCGACAGACCATATGTGACTACACTAGGTTGAACTGCTTGAACAGTTGAGTCTTTCTGGCGTATATGTCCTGATCATGTTTGAACCCCAACGATTGGATCATCTTTCTCGCTACTTCAACGGGCCTAAAAGCAGGATGATGTACCACGAATGCGGTATCCCGCTCCCCGAATGCTGCACTGTTGCTAACATTCAACACGATAATGCACTTGTTGGGAGATATGAGTCCCAGTGGCACTATCGGGAAGTCAGTCCCCCACAGCGCCGCCGAAAAGTTACTCCTCGGTCCCTGCCTGCAAGCAATCAGAAAACCAGCATGGTTGTCACGCAGATTGTTCAATTTGTCCAAAACTTTTGGTAGGTCGTGCTTGGAATCCAAACTGAAGGCGCCATTGTCTGACGCGACATCGCTCAAGTGGCTCGGAACCCCGCCTGGATAGGAATGTACATTTCCCTGATAGCATCCCATGATTGTAGTAGTCTCTCTTGTCGCATGGTGGTGTTTGCTTTGACCGTTCCATATCTCAACGTCATACTCGTCACCATGCTTGTCAGCAACCCCAAGGTCAAAGTTGTAGCCGCTGCCCTCCACCTCCACGTCCGTTATCGTGAAGTAGTCGTCCTCGTGGAACCACCTTGTGACCAGCGGTTGGGTATAACGACCAGAGGAATCTAGCATGCGTTCCAGCACCCTCTGTAGCTCGCTGGTCCGTTTTTCGACGTTCATGAACTCCTCGCTTTCCAACCCAACCTTGGATGATTCCATAGCACAAACCATATACTGCTTAAGATCCTCGATTTGATCGTATACATCATCACGGTACTTTTCGAGGCGTTGAACCACTTTCTTGTCAAATTTGGCGACCACAGCTGGATCCGAATGAATGTTGTTTTGGTTTATTCTACACCAACTGATCATGTGGTTGAGCATCTTGAACATCGCGGAAAGTTTTCGTATGCTAGGGAGCGCTTCCACAGACTTAATCATCTCGTGTGCATCGTTCGGGCTAGGCTTGCTTGGCATAGTATGATATGCACTTCTTACCTATTATACTTATCAAAAGTGGGCCCATACGTTCGTCAATAGACATTATGCGTAATTGACCGGTGAGCCAACAAATCACGGCAAACCATGTTTTAATGGACGGATATTTGGCGTGATATTTGGCACAGGTATGTTTTTGTTGGGAGTCGGCATGCCTTGATCACGCCAGATGCGGATGGTCGTGCGCAGCCTAGCAGCACCGCGGCGTGTAAGGTTTTTTGGCTGCGTGGTTGCTGGGTGGTCCCGGACCGCCCGGGAGTTGGCGCAATGCCCTTTTTCTGGCCAGCTCCCGCATCAGTAACTTGTTCTCTTCTTTGATCCTGTCCCAGTCAAGATTCAAGTTCACCAGCCCGGAGATGATGTTGAGCTCGTCGTTGAGATCCTTGGACGTGCCCCAGAAGGGCCTGGTGGTTATCATCCTGTACCGTTTGATCATCCCAACGGCATGCTCGACGACTACCCGGGTACCGTTGATCTCCTTGTTGAGGGCCAGCTCCCCTTCGGTCAGCTCCCACGGTCTGCTTGTCGGAGTTGCGGCGGCGCCTAGCCGGCTGCCGTATGATGGAGCCGGGATAGTATCTGGATATGCCCTAGTATCCCTTGTCCACATACAAGGAGGGGCGGTCCCGCTCGGGCATGTCACCGCTGGACATGATTCTGGTGAGGCTGTCGAGATCCGGCGGGTCCTTCTTGAGCAGCGTGAGATCGTGGGTGCTGCCGGAAGCCGTTCCGCTGATCCACAGTATCCTTTTTCTGGTGTCGGTTGACCTGGACCCCGAATTATGAGACCACTTTCTGCATGTTTTTACACAGACGTCGGTCCCTCATTTATGCTCCGCCCCATGATGCCGTAAACTCGTCCGGCGGGACGTACTTTAGCGCCGAGTGCAGCCTGTTCCGGTTGTAGTCCCGGAACGCCTCTGCCATGACGGCCTCGGCCTGTTGGTGGTTGGCGAAATCGTGCGGCCAGATGTACTCGCGCCTGAGGGTGCTGTGGAACGACTCTATGTGGCCGTTCTGCTGGGGCGTACTCTTCCAGATGAACTTGAGCTTGATGCCGAGACGGGATGCGGCCTTTTGGAATTTTTTGCCAGCATACTGGGAACCGTTGTCGCACTGGATGGCGAGCCCCTAGCGGTCCGGTTTGGCGGTGGCGACTGCCTCCACCGACGAGTCCACGGCGACGCTCGCGGTGGCCGGGGCATCGAACCGGTAGGCAATCCACCGCCGGGTGAAGACATCCAGTATGTTGAAGCAATAACACCATCCGTCCGCCTGCCCGCATCACACGTAGGATATGTGTGGCGGGGGCGTACGCCGTTTCTGACGCGGCTAACACTCATCACCCACCACTGGTTGCTTGACTGCCACCGGACGGCCAAGGCCGCGATGTCGATCAAACTCTGGGCTTCGTAGCCGACACCTTCCCGTTCTGCATGAGTTTGTAGGCGGCCCTCAACGCGACTTGTACGTCTTTGATGGTGTTCGGACCGAAATCGGTCTTATACAATATGATTTTGGGGCCAACAAGGGTGAGTGGTAGACCATCGACCTCCTTCATTCTACTCTTATCGTTGGGGGCGAGTTCTTTGGCCTTGTCGGCAGTGCGCGAAATGGAGATCAGCGCCATCCCTCTCCCCAACCCCTCCTTGATTATATCGACCACCATCTTATCCCTGTACGAAAATCCAATCACCACCAACATATCTATCTCCTTTACCGTCTCTCTGAAGCGGTTCGTCAGGACCGGGAATGGTTCATCACCGTAGTCTTTCTCACCCTCGGTGGGCGGAATCATGATGCCGTTATCGACGTTTCCGGGCGCGGCTAATCCAGTTTCCACAATGTTACCGTCAGTGTCCTTGTGCCAGAATACCGATCCGTGTAGTTTTGTCAGGTAGAGGGCCGGTTTGTCCCCATCATGATCCCATACGTTTGACCAAGCCCCACTCCGGTGATGGTATGGTTTGAAACCGTTTACGAGGTCGCGGCCTGTCTCATGGCAGTATTCCTCTATAGTTGGGATCATAAGTAACCGGACAAATTTTTCATGCGGGGTATAATTTATCCAAATTTCTAAACAGAATGTCGCGCGGATTGAAATTGATTTCAAGCGACTCGTACACAAGCATCACCTTCCGTCTAAAGTAGCTCTTGGCCGGCCGCCGGAACGTTCTGCGCAGTATGGCCTTTCCATTCCGCCACAGCCACTCGGCCGGATTCAAGAACGGCGAATACGGCGGTAGGAACATCAGTCTGACTGAATCGCCATTCTTCTCGAGATATTGCCGTACGCGTTTCGTGTTGTGGTACGCGGCGTTGTCGACGACCGCCGCCACCTTGCCGAAACGTTGTTGCAGTTTATCGAGGTATTTGATGAACGATCTGTCGTTGGCCCTGTTGGCCGCCATGTAGCACGTCTCGCCATCCAGCGTGACGCCGCCGTAGACTGTCTGCCTCTGGTTGCCCAGCGGCATCTGTATAGGTTCGGCGTCGCCGCGCACGTAGACGGCTCCCGACCCGAACAGGTTCGCGTTTTGGTGGCTCTCATCGGCCATGACCACGGTGAAATCGTCCTTTTCGAGCGTCTCAACCTCCTTTTCGGTATCCTTCTGCCAGATCTCTACCTCCTCCTTCGGCGGGACGCGGTCAGATAACCGGAGTGTCTTCTTGACCGTGAAGCCCAGGGACCTCAGCAGGCGGCGCCCGTGCTGCTCGCTGTATTTCACGCCGGTCCTCTTCTCGACCAGCTCGACGAACCCCAAGGCGGTGAACCGCTTGGCGCCGCCGACTATCTCCTCCAGTTGGGCGCGCGGCACGAAAGGGGGGCGGCCCGGCCTCGCATCGTCGGCGAGGCCGTCCAGCCCGTTGCGGTCGTACGCGGCAAGCCACGCGTAGACGGTTCCGCGACTGACGCAGAAACCGTCCGCAACGGTATCGACGTCGATGTTCTTGTTCAATACCATGTTTACCGCCGCAATGCGCGCGTACTCGTTCTTGTTTTTGGCGCGTTTTAGCGCGTCTTTCATCTCGGTCGTAGCCATGTGCCGGCTTGAAATTTTACCCTATTAGGATCTTACGGATTTGTCCGATTACTTTTGATCCCAACTATATAACATTGTCGTAGTTGGTCGTAAACACCAGAAACTCATCTGCCCCATGGTTTTTCATAACTGACCAGACTCCATTGTACATCTGCTTGATTGCGGCAATGGCATCCTCCTTGATGGTGAAGGACACGGATAGAACATCGTGAATGATGGATCGTAGTTGTGTGAGTTCGTCGATGATATCCGCGTAACTGAGGTTGTGTGAACGATGTTCTACTCCGTTGGTTAGTGGTTCACAGTTGGGGTTGGCGCCGGTGTTGATTATCTGCTCTATACCGTCGTACAGGTTCTCAATGTCCTTGTAGACTTGATCGTTGCTGACGATCCTCATGATGTAATTTTGGCGGTTCTTAGCCCTATGTGGTTCGGTAGCGCGTTCCTGCACGCGGCGCCGCACACGATCCATCAGATCTACGGTGGTTGGTTGAGAAGCGAACGCCGATGCCCCGGCTCCCAGAAACAAGGCAGTACGCATACCTGATGTGCTAGGTTTGGGACAATAAACCATTCGGTCAGTGTAGGCTGCAATGTCGGTAGCGTCTATAACAGATGACACCTAGAGTGTAATGCAACCCCAACCCGATCAAGCGTGTAGAGTGCGATTCAGTCCTAGTTCACATACTCACGTCATGGCAACACCCGTTCAAACCTATCTAGTATGCTTTCCCAATCACGTGTGCTGGAGCGCATCATCTCACTCAGTACAGCTTCTCTTACGCCATCCCTTTCGACGGATCCGAAGAACCTGTCGTCGAACAGCCGATACATGTTATGGTTGACATGAAACCAATAGATAACACCAGCCAACACAATATCTATTAATGCTTGGCGCTCTTCAAACCCACCGATTAGCTCTTGGCGCGTGTAGTATTTTATGCCCTGTGGGGGTGACGCTGATGTTGGGTCGTACCGCACCAATGATGGTTCTTTCAAGATGTCCACGACCAGAACGCTACCATCATTGATAATCCGGAACGATGAGTGAGCTATGCCGTTGCGCAGGAAATGGTCTGCTGCTGGCCTCACGTCAAACTCCTGCTTCGCTAGATACTCGGCGCGTTGTTTTGTCTGTGTTTTTGTTAGTTTACCGTGGCCCGAGCAGTCGTAAACAAAATCCACGATGCTTTTGTATGCTGTCTCATGTGCTATGAGTATGGTGAGGAGTAGTATGAGACTGTCCGATGTGTATACAACAACCGACGCATACCATACGTCTCTGGATCGTCAGGACACAACTTTAGGTCCCCGCCGGGCTCGACACAAACCTCCCTAATCTTGTCAAGTACGTTATACCACCCCTTCATCTTATCCTCAACCGCTGTAAGGCCAGTAAATTCGTCAACCAGCCTACGCCACATCAGTTCCAACTCGTCCTCCGTAAAGTCGCGGCGGCCCAGAACTCTCCATCTTGTGATAGAAGTTGTTTATGCCATTCCCATGGCGTGTGGTTGGCATCGTGCATTTTCTTGAACGTCGTGTCAAGCCATCGTCTCCATTTCCAGTACGTCTTTGCCATGTTGATCAACCACTACGTGAAAATGTCCAGACTTCCGGGGCGGTGATCGTGCGTCTCTGACTTCCTCCACTTCCAGAATGACACCAACTTACTGTGTTCGGCGGTCTCCGGATGTACGTCGGGCTTTGCGGCGCCCGCCTCTATTATGGCCTGTATGGTTTGCCCGAACTTGGGGTTGCCTTGATTGCCCGTGGATACAAGTAGTTTGCGCATCGCGTCCGTCTCCTGGGCATCCCACAACTGCATTGCCTTGTGTAGTATGTCGATGGTGTTCTTCGGGCGTATGTCCTTCTCGCGGTGCGCATAGTCCAACATGGTCATGTCCTGGCCGGTCTTCCTGAGTATCGTGCCGATGTGGTCATCGATGTCCAGTCCCACCCCGGTAAACAGCTTACGCGCATCGTCATACGGCACGGCGCGGTCGCCGTACGCCCACCGCCATGATATGTACAGCTTGGACATCGAGTCTATCTCCCCAGCGGCGCCGGTTGTCAGCGTCTTGACTATGTGATCGGAGCATATGCCGCGTATGTCGTACAGCATGTCCTCTACGGTGACCCGCCGGCCGTCATCGTCGCGCACCACCATCTCGTACTTGCCGAACACCTCACACGACACACCTATGGCTGCGATATAGAAGTCGGCGCCGTTCACTCCTGCTTTCATGAATTGATCTAGCCTACCGCATACGTGTGCCCGCAGTTCCTCCCGCACGTTCCCATAGTATGCCTTGGGTTGCTTCTTCCACTTGCGGCCGACCATGTATATGGAGGATGCCAATGAGGCGGTGTCTATACTTCCCGCCCTGTTTTTGGATTCGGTGTCAATGGGCCATGCTGCCGTCACCACGAATCCCGAGTCCAACATGGCCTGTATGAGCGTCTCCCACCCGTCGGTTGACTTGTGTGCATACACTAGCGTGAGGATGCCGTCGTACTTCAACACACGGTACATCTCTTGTAATGACTCGGTCATCAAACTTTGGTAGCCGTCCCTGTTACGTAAGAGGTTGCTTGTACGGGAAAGATTTCTCACATCCCCTACCGTCTCCACGACCTCATCCCTGTCCGGTGATGACACACCCCTGAACAGTTCCTTATACATGGGCATATGACCCACCGAGCGCTTCAACCACACGTAGAAAAAGTCCGATGATTTAGAGTAGTGCATGGAGTCATAGTATGGCGGATCGGTGCATACGGCATCAAAATACTCACTGTCATACGGGAGATTGGTGGCCGAGCCCCTCTGTACTACACATATGCTGCCACCTGTCGCTGAGAGCGCCGCCCCCAACCCACCCAATACGGACTTGGCGCTCTGCTGCCATATGCGGTGTGGTGCGGCCTCCACATAATCGGCGGTTGGTGTGAGTGATTGTAATGCGAAACAGTCCTCGACATACTCGCCCCGACTACGCCAACGTGACAACCTACAATATTTTTCCATGGTCCTGTTTAGTATGAGCGCCATGTATGACATAATTACACATCCGTACTCCACACCATACTGCGCGGTCAGGCGCGCCTCGGTCCGCCGGAGTATGTCCAGTATACCCGCCAAAGACAACAACTGCCGCGTGTTGAACAGGCGCTCCCAGCGGGTATGGCCATGTACAACAACCCCAGTCTTTATCCAATATGGCCCACCCCTGCTATACTCTCTACCATCCGGCGTGGGGATGATGTCTGACGGTATTGGGTCAACACCGTACTCGGCCCTAAATTGTGTTCGACGTATCTCCAGTTCGGCGGAGCGCCTGTCATACAGCGCATTGTCACCCTCATCAACATCGGCATAGAACCGCCCCCGCTTCTTGGGATGGGTATATACGGCAACCAGCATCCGCTCTCCACCCTTCCCATTGTTGAACATCGCGAGCATTTCCAGGTTGGTGTATGTGTGACCACATACAATACACTTGATCACGTTGCCGCCGATCGAACCCTTTTTGGGGTCAAAGCCATCTGGTTTGGGATCATGTGGCCCGCCTGCCACGCAGAATCGCACATTTTTTCCCTCGACTTCGGGGCAGATACAAACACCGCCACTTTCCGACATTACATATGACTTCACGAGAGGTATTATCGCCCCGCATATACACGGGATGGTGCGGCACACTCTGTACCCATAGCACTCGTACGTCAGACCATCATCCAACTTCCTATCCGGGTATAGCTCACCAACGGCACCTCGAATCTCCTGTTGTATGGCATCTGCGGCATCTCGTACGTCATCGACGAGTCCCTTGCCGTACTTGGCCGGGTACTCTAGGGCGCATTTTTGTATGAATACTGCAACCGGGTTGTAGTCCATACTATGTGATTCGCACCCGAGCCATGCGGCGGCGAACGGCAGGGCGCCCGAACCACCGAACGGGTCCAGCACTTTTGGGGTGTGATCTCCCCAGACTTTTCGTACTCGGTCCCTAACACGCTCCCGGATGGCCGGCTTCGTATGGTCGGTAGATTTGGCATAGTCGTACATGTCGCGTATTACATCTTCGTGGTCGGACAGCGGGGGCCACACCAAAGCAGCATACGCGGTTATTCGGGACACGTTGGTCGGCCGCGTAGCCCACCAACGGTGTAGGTTATTTATTCTACCAGTACCTCTACCCTTCTCGGCAGCCCCGGCCTCGGAGATCTTCCGTATGGGAAGCATCTCGCCGATGAGCCGCCGCTCACCAGGCTTCGTCTTCGCTGTATGTTCCATTGTCCGAGACATTCTCACGTATGCTATCTGCCACATCCCTCGAGATCTCGCCGGTCATATCCAAGTGCACGTTGAATGTGTCGGCCCCCTTCTGGTCTATCGTCATCCGTACGGTGGTTGTGTTGACATCGCGCAGTGTTGCAAATATTGCCCCCCACCCGGCCACCGTATCCCGGTCGACGACATCCGTGCAATGGATGCCGGCAACGGGTGGCGCGTCATGTTCCGCGGGTGGTTCAGGCTCCGGCTGTTTGGGCTGCCCAGATCCAGGCGGTGGATAATCCACAATCAGGCCGCCGCCTGTGGTACCTGCGGGCTCATGCTGTGGTTCGGGCGTCTCCGGAACACCGGACTTCTCCATCGCGGCCCGTACCACGTCCAGCGACATCGGGCGGCGCTCGCCGCACGTCCTCATCATGCGGCTGAATATATCCTCCACGCTCCCCCCGTACTCGCCCACCAAGTCGGGATCCAGTCGCTCGGCTATCTGGAACTCATCCACGAGCTTCTTCCAGATGACGTCCCCGAACGGCAGCCCGTCCTCGTCGGGGTGGCGGTGCCCAATCCGGCACTGCCGTATTACATCGACCCTGTCCGGCAACCATACTTCCGTGTATTTTTCGCGCATGCCGACCGCTATGCCACCCTCGGCCTCCCTCTCGGCATCGTTCAGCACCCTGATGTCTGCCGGCTTCAGGCCGGCGCGCATGTCGCGCCGCACGCGCCGCACCGCCAGCCGTTTGCGTATCGAGTCGGCGAGCCGGCCGTTGCCCGCAGGCAGCACGAACACCAGCGCGTTCTGGTTGACGCGCCGGCTCTTTGAGGTAACGTTCACCACCACATCCTTGCAGTATTCGCGGTCAGCCTCCTTCAATATGACCAACTGCAGGCCGGCGACATCGTCTATGCGCGTGTGGTGCTCCGGCCACACGTACACCTTGCGGAACTTTTTACCCGCGCTGCCCTCCAGTATACTGCTCTCCTCGACATCCGTGTCGTTGACGCTGTGTGTTGCGCGGTCGATTATCTTGTTGTAACTGTTCACGTCATTTTGGTGTGATTTATGGATGGTACATGGTTCGAAATCAAGAAAAAATGATTTTTTATCGCCAAAAAATAAGAAAATCACACGGCTCAGCTGATTGCTGGCAACGCGCGGCCGTATTGGCCCTTAGAAGTAGGCGGATCGTGCCTAGATGACGTGAACAGGTACATCTTGTTTATGTTCTCGTCGTGCGTGAACCGGAACATACTGTCATCCGTAAGGTCCAGGTAGAACAACGTCCGCTGCATCTTGCCCAGCGCGTCGCCGACGGCGGAGTGGTTGTCCTTGGCGGTGAACGCGGCCCGCTTGACATCATCCCTGGTGGCACCCTTGTTCTCGGCCGGGAACGAATACATGAAGATCGCCTGGGCGGCCCTCACGGCGGTCTCGCCCAACCGTGCCGCGTTAGACTGCCTGGACGTTATGTCCAGGCTTATCACGGACTCCGTGTTCTCCCCCGCATAGCCGACCAACTCCTTCCGTATGTCGTCCACGCTCAGGTCTATGTCGGATAGCGTGATGTACGGCCGGTCCGAGTCCAGCAGCGAGTGCACCACGCTGGACAGCAGCCGCAGGGCGCCGCGCGTGCGCTGGAACTTTTGGTAGCTTCCCCACCTACCGTACAGCACGTCTATCACGTCCGGTGTGAACGGGTAGGTGGAACGGAACCGCTCCTCGTACGCTCCTGCCTCGTCCCGTTGAATGGACCCGGCCTTGACGCACTCTTTCACGTACTCACGCACCGTCTTCGCGGCGCGGTCGTATATTACCACCTCGTCCGTCTCGAACAGCCTGCGGCGTATGATATGCGGTATGTCATCGTCGCTGGCCACCGTGACTATCTGCTTCCGCCGGCCGGCCACCTGCTGCACCTGGGCGTAGTACTCCTTTTCGACGACCTGGTCGCGGTCCGGCAGGCTGACCACGACGCACACGTTCGGCAGCTGCGCCACCTTGTTGGACAGCCTTTGCAGGAACGTTATTGTCTGAGCCGCCATGTTGGACTGTCCGACACCAACTTTCGAGGCAGTCTTGTGGTCGATGGTGCCCACGCCCTTGGAACCATCCAGATAGTCTGATATCTCGTCAATCAGTACGAGTGTTGGTTTTGGGCGGTCCAGCAGCTTCAGTATGGCGCCACCCCCCGGGGCCACCTTCCCGGACATCTTCCCGACCTTGCCGTCCAACTGCCGCTCGATCTCCCCCCAGATGGTCTGCGTGGACGGGTCCAGGTCACCGCCATCCACTACCACCGGCGTAGCCCCCCAGTCCCGGCACGCGTGGTACATGGCTATCATGGAGTGGGTCTTGCCGCCGCCGAAACTCGTCTCTATCTGGCGGAAGCCGCTGCCCGTTTGCTCCTGCAGGCGCTTCCGGATGTCCTCAAGTGCGGCATCCAGGCCATCGGTGCGGTACGTCAGGGTGGTGAACTCGTCCCTGTCCCAGTACTGCTTGCCGGCGGCACTCTTAACTAGCAGGTCGCTCAGGCTTGCCGCATAGACGCTCTTGTCCATGGCGCCGGCCCGGACGTCTACCCTGGACGTCACCAGTTTATGGAACGGCTCCATGGCCCGCGATCTGCGCGGTGCTGTTTATGTGTTGGTTTGATACCATGCCCAATCTAACACGGTCGCGTGTCGGGCAGCCGTATATCTGATCAGGTGTAGGTCAGAATTTGACCTGAACTTGTACATCTAACACAATTATACTTCCGATTATCCCTCGTAACATGGCCAAGGATGTCGATCTCACCAAACTCAAACCCAACACGATGATCGAGGGCCCCATGTGGAACGGTCCAGCCACATTCATCAGCGCCATCCCGGAACGGGGCATGCTTATCATCCAGCATGACGGCGAGACCAAAACAGTCCAAATACCAAGCGCCAACCACGGCATACGGCCGGCGGCGGCTCGTGGTGAGCCTTGGCGGGCGTTCGTGGCCGTAGAGCGGCTGCGGCACGAGTACGCGAGAAACCTGGGAACGTCCGGCTCGGCCGACCAGCTGCCGCACCAACTCAAGACCATCTACCAGGTGTCCGGCGAGCCGGGCCGCATCCGATACCTGGTAGCCGACGAGCCCGGCGGCGGCAAGACGGTCGTCGCCAGCAGGATAATCCAGGAACTGTCCATACAGAAGCAGGTGCGGCGGGCGCTGGTCGTGGTACCGGCCATGCTAAAGTACCAATGGCAGGACGAACTCAAGCGGTTCGTCAACATGGAGAGCCTCGTGATCGAGGGCGATGTACGCGGCAGGGCCAACCCATGGCTATCCAATGACAAGCCCGTGCTGATAACCTCCATGGACTATGCCAAACAAAAAACGCAGATGGAACTGCTGGAGCAGGCGGAGTTTGACCTGGTGGTGGTGGACGAGGCCCACAACCTCAACGCCACCGGCAAGAACGTCACCGGACGGTACAGGCTGGGCGAGCTGCTTGGCCGGATATCAAAACACATACTGTTCCTGACCGCCACGCCTCACCGGGGCAAGCCGGAGAACTTCCGGCTGCTACTGAAGCTGCTGGAGCCGGATCTCTTCTCCAATCCCAAGATGACCGACGAGGACGTGTACCACACGAAAAACCGGTTGTTCATACGGCACACGAAGGACGACATGGTCAACATGGAGGGCGATCCGCTCTTCCTGAAGCGGAGCGTCAAGTCCGTCAAGTATAAGATGTCCCGGACCGAGCAGGATATGTACGATGAGGTTACAGACTACGTAAACCATCAGTACGCCATACAGATGGGCCGGGACGCCAACCGCATAGCGACCTTTGCGGTGCTGATAATACAGAAGCGGATGGCGTCCAGCACGCGCGCCCTGTTAGAGTCGCTCAAGCGGCGGCGGCAGAAGCTCGGGGACCGCCTGAAAGAGTGGGACGGGCCAGTAGATGATGACGCGACATACGACGTGGATGACATGGACGAGGACGAGATGGAGGAGGCGGAAAACGAGGCCGCCGGATACACGACTGCCCAGACCGCCGACGACCTCAAGAATGAGTTGGGAAAGTTGGGTGACCTGATAAAACTGGCCGAGCATACCTCCAAGACCAAACCAGACACCAAGCTAGAGAGGCTGATCTCGGAGATCCGCGGCATCGGCAACGACAGGTTGCTGATATTCAGTGAATACCGTGACACGCTCGACTACCTGCAGGAGAACATCGCCAGGATGCGCCGCGACGACGGCTCCGCGTACGACACATGCAGGATAGACGGCACGATGAAGATGGCCGACCGCGAAGCTGCCCAAGAGGCGTTCCGCACACACTCACAGATCATGCTGGCCACCGACGCGGCCCGCGAGGGCATCAACCTGCAGGACGGGTGCCACCGGATGGTCAACTACGACCTGCCTTGGACGCCCATATCGCTGGAGCAGCGGATGGGCAGGCTGCACAGGTACGGCCAGAAGCACGAGGTGGTGATATCCAATATGGTGGCGGACGGCACCAGCGAGGGCCGCGTGATGGACACGCTGTTCGAGAAGATACGCCAGATCGAGCTGCAATATCCCACGTTTAACGTAATGGGCCAGGTTCTGGCGGGGGGCGACCTAGAGGGGTTGATGACGGATGCCATCCGGAGCGGCTCCGCGGACGACATAGCCGACGGGGTGAACAGGGCCGCGGAGCGCGCCATGAAGGTGGGTGAGATGCTGGGCCATACACCCATAGACAGGGAGGATGTCGAGCGCGATGTGGAGCGCGTCAAGGCGCAGCGTACCGATGGAGAGCATCTAGTGCGGATGGTGGAGCGGTTGTTTGCCGGCCTGGGTGGCGCTGTCAGACATGTTGGCGGAAAGACGAGGCTTGCAATACCGGATGTCCTGCGGTACGGCCCGCTCGAAAAGAAATCCGCCACGCACGACGTGCCGCCGGCCGAGCTGTTCGCGAGGGGTGGCCGCATGTACGGTCACTTGGAAGGTTGGATTCGCCAGCACTGCTCGGACGACCTCAAGTTCGGTTCGGTGTTCCGCGATCCCGGCGGGTTCGACGGGTATGTCGTGTTCCATACCATCCCGATACACGACAAGGGAGGCAACCGCGTCGGGAGGCTGCTGGCGGCCCACAAGTACGCGGACGGCATCGCTGCTGGCGTTGACCCGTATATCCTGCATGACATGAAATATGATAACGACCAGGAGGCAGGCCCGGCCCCGCGGATGGACGACGTAGAGAAGGCGGTGCGCGACATGGCGCACGCCGAGGCGGATATGATGGCCGCCGAGCGGCGAAAGATCTGGGAACACCGCACGGGGGCCGCATTGAGGCGCATGCGGGCGGAGGTCGAGGAGATACGGCAGGAGAGGGGCCGCATCGGCTTCGGCGCGGAGAGAAACACCTTGGATGCCCGGTACCGCGAACTTGAGCGCCGCATAGCGGAGACGAACGCCGCCCACGAGACAGCGGTGACGCTCACGCCGTATGCCTCCATACTGGAGGGGTGGGTCAGGGTGGTGCCTGATGCCGACGGGCCGGCCCCCAGCCAACCCACCGAGAAGATAGGCATGGCGGCCAGCAGGCGGCACGAACTCGCAGAAGGATTCGAGGTGAAGGACGTGTCCGGCCAGCGCAACATAGGGTACGATCTACTGTCCACGCACCAGGACGGGCGGCGGCGCGAGATAGAGGTCAAGGCCAGGTGCGATGCGAGCTGCATAGAGCTCACCGAATCCGAGTACGAGCACGCCAAGAACGGCAAGCACGCGATCATACACGTGATAAACAACGCCGGTCGGCCGGACGAGGAGCTGCACGTGATATCGGACCCGAGCGACATACGTTCAACACTGACCACCGTGCACATGGTGCCGCAGTCAGAGGTACGGCGGCTGGCAGACTAACGCGCCATCACACCAGGTCCGCTACCTATTTGGTGCAGATGCCCACCTCGGATCCTATCGGGGCGGGTGAAGCCGACGACGCGCACCCGGAGACCGTCGAAAAGGGTAGGTTGGAGGCGTTCTGGGACGGGGAGAGTAGAGGGCGCTCGGTCCCCACACCGGAAGGATGGATGACTACTTGTAGTGGTAGGCTAGGCGCCCGTACCTTAACACCCGCTGATACCAACCTAGTAATAACACGGGCGGTTTATGGCAGCCGTGTGTCCCAACCCACACACTCCAGCGGATGCCGAGATGGTAGAACGGCTGCTCGGGGAGATGCGTCAGTACCGTGGCGAATATGGGATTTATGCGGCCGAGATGCTTGTGACCGCACGGCTTCTGCTGGAACAATCTGGGCGGTATCCGCGGCAAGCCGAGGCTGCGGCATACTGCATCCGCCAAGCCGTGGGGGAAATATTTGGTGACACCAGAGACCCGGAACGAACGGATGCCCTTTTGGACATCATTGTAGATGCCAAGGACATCATGCAAACCACAGGTGCTATCGACGATGGCATGCTTCAAAATCTGTACATGGCTGTGGACAACCTGAAAGAGTATAGGTGCAGTCCAAAACCGGAGAACCGTCTCAAAAAAATATTCCGGCAGAGTTCTGGGATTGATCCGGAAGACGGCCTCATTCGAGAATACAGACGAGTCAAGAAGAAGAGTAACGATCTTATGCACCGTGCCCGTGAGATGCGAACTGACATCGGCAAGGTCCGCGACCACTACGAGGAAGTTGTTGACACACTGGCCCTGATCTTTCTCCCAACCGAGAGACTGGCCAGGATTGAGCGGCTGGCGGAACTGTCCGAGCCACAAAAATCCGACTTTGACGAGTTAAGGCGGATAATGAAGAACGCGCACGGCTTCGACCACTTTGCCAAGAGGATGATCAGCCCTGCCTGGTTCGCCATGATGGAACCGGACACGTTGAAGTCCCCGTCCGGCAACCCGCCGTGGTTGCTGGGATCTCTTGCCTGGCATCTAAAGGACGAGCATGTGGATGCGTTCATCAGCATGTTTGGGGAGAACTTTGACCTGTGGGTATCGGACGAGGCCGGTCTTGGAGAATTAGGTTTTGTGGGATACAGATTGGGAGACAACGGACTTCCGTGGCTGGTCAAAACTTTACAAGTGAGTCAAGAGGTCAGAATGAAACGCGACGAGAAGATAAAGGCACGCCTGGCCACAGACCCGCCAGACCCAAAACTCATAGAAGAAATCGAGCGCATGGGCGGTTCAATACGGCATCTTGACGATTATGCACGGCGCGCATTTTTGAAGATAAAGCAGCCAAACTCCGAGTTTATTGAACTCGCGGAGCACCTACTGAGTTCCGCTTCTACTGTGGATGCCTACCACAAGACCAACAACATTCCCGCCAAGCTTGTTGAGGGCATGGACCGGGAATCTGCTATCCGTATAGTTGAGATTCTGGTTCGCGAACTCCGGGCCAAGCCCGAGAGCGGACAACGTCCTTGGATTCCCCGTCTGGACTCGATCGACGGGCCGGACTATGACCGCTCGTTCGGAATAAAAGGCCAGGTTGCAAGCCTGTGCGAGGCCCTCGCGAAGGCCCGGAACCTAGGCGTGCCGACACCTAGGCTCATTGAGATGCTCGGCAGCCTGCCCGAGGCGACCAGGCCAAGATTTGAGGCGTGGCTGTACTCGCGCGCAGATGACGTTGCCGCCTCCGAGATAGTCCGCTATGTGGTGACTGCTTGCGGCAGCAGGCACTCCAACGAAGAAGACGACCTGCTGCTTGACAGGTTGAAGCGGGACGGCCGCATACGGGACATATCTGAGCAGATAGCCAGCTTGCTCGGCAGGGCGCCCGACACGAAAAAGATGGACGGGCATTTGTTACAATGGGGTATCACCACGGAAGAACGCTGGCATATACTCTGGGCCCGCACGATGCGTCCATGGGTCGAACTGCCAGACGAGTGGAAGCCGTGCTTATGCATAGTGGACGGTTTCTTTGAAGCAGGACATGACTCCGGCGGTTGGCAAGCGCCGGAAGCGCCCGAAACGCAGGATGATGCCATTCCGCCGGACAAATACAGTATAGATGATCCGCTTAAGGCGGCCGCCGAAATCGCTGCCGAAGAACCCAGTGCCGATGGATTTCTGGAACCGGCGGAAGGACATTCCCCCGTATCGGATCTGGAAAGCATGGTCAGGAGCAACGTATCCGGATGGGTGCAGGATCCAGCGTCGATTATTAGGACGCTTCGCCGTCCCGAGTACGTGGCGGGCTACCTCCGTGGCTTGGCAGGCGCAAGAGAGGCGCTTGACTCCCACGCCGACCGTATAATCTTCGCCGTCAAGTTTTCAAGGGATCTCCAGTGGGACGATGGCGCCTCAGGTTCGACCACTTTCTATCATGATGGTGAATTTACGAGTGTGCATATGGTCGGGATGATGCTGATCAAAAAAGTGGTCAAGAACGACATTGGTCTTGGCAAGGACGCTTTAGCGGATGTCTGGTCAGTCGTTATCGATGCCGTGGTCTGTCCGGATCCGGAAACGGATGAACAGCCGGACTATTCGACCGAATATCTCCATACGGTTTATGGCCTGCCGCATGTTCGGGCCGTTCGTACGTTGTTTGAGGTGATCCGATATGCCAAACGAAACAATGTAGATGTGGAGAAGGCGGCCTTGGCAAGGATTGCAAAGGCCATACGGTTGACGGGTAAGTACGGCGTCGACTATCATGCCTGTATCGGTCCCGAGGCTCTCTTCTTGCGCTGGGTAGATCCGGATTGGTTTGAACAAAACGAGCAGTATCTGTTCGGAAGTACCGCATCAGCTGAATTGGGAAGAGTGGCATTGGATACGCACTTGGCGCAGCTCCGGCCTGCAGAGTTCATACTGGTGAAGTATCGTGACGGGGTACTGGATGCCGTAAAGCGGGACGTACACATGGCTCTCCACCATCTACTAGGATGCTTGCTGTACGGGACGTCCGGCTATGATCCGGAATACGTCGCCAAAAGCCTACTGAAGATCGGGCCGGAGTACGTCTCAAAAACAGGATGGCATGTAGTCAAGCTGCTACCCAAGGGCGCTAACGCGGATCACGTGCGGCGTGGCGTGGCCTTCTGGGACAGTATACTCAAACATTCCCCCAAACCGAAGCCGGAAGCGCTGGCCGGATTCGGATGGTGGGCCGACGTGCCGGGGATTGATCAGGAGCGATGGGAGGAATTGATGATGCGCACCTGTGAGATGACGGAGAAGCTGGATTGGTCACAGAGGGTGGCCGAGCGGATAAGCTTGTCACAGACAATAACCGACGCCGGTTGGAAGATACTTGCGCGGCTTATCAGTATCGACCTGGGACACGACAAGCCTGAGGTGGCAAAACATGCCATGGATGCCCTGCGCAAGACTGTGAACACAGATGCGCCGGAATCGCGCTCGCACCTATGCGAGGTGTTGGCGGATCGTAGCTTTCATGAGGCCGCCAAGTTTTGATCGTAGCATTCTCCTTGCCACCTCATCCAGCGACAAAACCCACACGCTCATATCCTGAATCGCAGGGGCAGTTTCAACACTTGACCACGCGTTAGGCCAAGAGATCTATACCCCGACCCTGCCCCTGACAAAAACTGCTGTTCAGGAAAAATCACCGCATGGTGCGGCCCGCACCGGGGAGCCCGAATAATGTAACAATTTGGTGACGAATCTCATCCGGCCCACCATCCATCAAGATGCCTCCCGGCTCATGGTTTGGATGACTCAAAGTTCACCTCCACCAGGGCCCAGGCTGACTCTACGGTAACCATGCCCGTCACATTGTACTGTTGGATGCGGTCGTTTACGATATCTTGGTACAGCTCGGTGTCCGAAGAGGTTATGGCAAGCTTGCTCTTGAGGGGTATCGATGCGCCCCCATAGAAGGCGGCCCGTCCGGGCATGGCTATGTCCTCGGTGGAGTACTGGCCTGCCCCTATCGGATTCCCGTCGCCGGACAGGTCGTACGAGATGGAGGGAATGGTAAATGTCTTCTTGGTGGGGTTGGTCACCTGGAACGTCACCTCAAGGGTGGCCTTGTTCTGGATGTTGTTGATGTCGATCACCTCTACGTTGCCCAGCTCTATCTGCACCTGCTCCAGGAACGGGTTGTCCAGACTGCTGTACCAGACGATCAAACCCATCAGGACAAGCATGGCCGCTATGGCCGCGTATACGGTCATCTTGCTTTGTAGGTTCAATGTGTGGGCGGGGACCACACATCTAAAAAACGTTCACTTGGGTGGGGGGTATGGACTCAGGTCCGCAGGCGTCGATCTTTGATTGGCATCTTCAACCAAATATGGTCAACTCATACCGATTAACAGTGCGCAAATCCAACAAATACCTCCCATGGTAGTGTGATTAGTGGATTCCACGCTCATCAACAGGATACGTGCCTGGGGACCTGAGTCCGTACGGTAGGGGGTTATCCCCGATGGGTTGGCAGCAGGTATCTACGAGACGGCAGGCGAGGCGATATAGTCCCTGGCGGCCGACCTGGAGGCTGCCAACGGCAGGATTGCCGAGCGGGACCGGCTGATATCCGACCTGTAGAGGCAACTGGCAGTCCACCAAGGGTGGGACGGGGACGCCCCGGGCGAGGAACCGGGCAAGGAACTAGGCAAGGAGGACGGCCAGCCGGCGATGACCCGCGACGAGCACCGGCCGGCCTCGGCCAGGTTCGAGGCGGCCAGGAACGGGGGTGACCTCAGCTCGATCACCAAAAAGAAGCGGGGCGCCCAGTCCGGCCACCGGGGCGTCTCCAGGAGGGGCCGCACCGAGGGAACCGTCCGGTTCCTCCCTGAACTATGCAGGTACTGCGGCAGGGCCGACCTGGTGATCGTCGGGATCATCCGGAAGAGGTTCCGGGACCTGGCCGAGGCCCGGCGGAGCACCATCTCGCTGATGTACGTGATCCGCGTGGGGCAGTGCCCCGGGTGCGGCGTCCGGACGATCCCGCACACCGACGCCATCCCCGGGACGTCCCTGAGACCGCGCACGCGCGCCACCCTCCAGGCCTACGAGAGGGCCCACAACACCGAGGACGACATGGTAATGATGTTGCGGGAGATAGAGAACGCGGATGTCTCGGCGGCGGCGGGGCCGTCTCCAACTGCATTACGGCGATGGCCGACCATATAGACGGGGACGTGCTTGCCATCTCCGACGAGGAGCCCATCATACTGGACCCGGTAGACCTCCGAGGGTACAGCTCCCCGGCGGCCCCGCCGTCCGGGATGACACCCGACACCGAGTTCTACCGCCAGGATGCCCTTTTCACGCAGCGCTCCAACCTGTGGACATCGTTCCAGCCCTAGCCCGCCATGGTCCGGATAGTCGAGAGGGCCTCCATGAACCCGTATGTCCGGACCGACGAGTCCGGCCACCGGGTGGGCAGCGAGGGGCGCCTACCAAGCCACCATCTGGATGGTGCGCGATCCAACCTGGAGCATCTTCACCGACGGAATACCCCCGCCCATCTTCGGGGGAGGCGCGGCGCCCAAGGACGAACAGGCGGCATCCGCAGAGCCCGACCCGGCCCAGTCGCGTCTCCTATATCCTGAACCGACCAAAACAGCGGACGGGTCGCTGCTGGATGGCTTGGGTTGATGAGTAGGTTTGACCTAAACTTGTATTTTGGATCAACCACCCGTCCTTGCGGAGGGAACCTATACCCGTGCAAATTTTAAGTTTCTTTGCTACGGAGCTGCAACGGGTGGAGCCCGACACGTCTGGGTCAAAAAGGAGGGTGTCTGGAACGTTAGAACCATCTGGCCTTCTTTGGTGGTTTAATGTCGTCCGGCGGGCCGTCTACCGGCGGGGGCAAGCTCCAGCGTTCCTGATCGATCTTGCCTTGGCACCACCACGCTATTACGAAGTTGATCGTGAACGGTATCAAGAATATGGTGCCGATAATCACACCAATACCACTATTCTCTAGGTCGATATCGCCGAGTATACCCCCAACCGCCCCGGAAGAGAGTAGTAGGATACCAACTGGTGTCAGTAGCAGGAATGATGCGTAGACGTTGAGCATGGCCATCATCTTCAGCAACTGTTTGTCGCCCGAGGCGCCTATCATGGCCAGTATGCTAAGCAGGCCGACTACCAACCATCCGATAAAGAACAACACCAACCACCCGCGGTTGGCTTCGTACTGGCCCGGCGCGTACTTGGTACGGATGTCCAACATGCGCTTGAGCTTGGCGAGCTTGTCATTCGTCATTGCTCAGACCTGCTCCGGGGTACGAACCGTCGAATTGGCATGGCCGACCGCCATGTCAACCAACCCGACTAACACTAGTTTAGACATTGCAAAATCCCCCCGAAAAGGCGAGAGCGGGGCTCATTTTTAGGCGAGCCTTCGCGTGCTTATCATGGGGTGGTGGCAGGTGTGGTGGTATATTAACGGCGCATTAGCCATGTGTTGAATGGACCGGACCGCCACGGTTCTTGTCTTCCGGAGGAAAAATGGATAGGGCGTCTCTAATGGCAATGTTTGGAATCATTTGTGCGGGCTCTTGCCTGACGGGTTTCCGGTCTTGCTGGCACCGCCAGCAGGACCGTCCCTACCGCCTTTTCTGGACTGTTTGTCCATGTTGTACACACCAGTTTGATGTCCTCTCAACACCCCTTCCGAATTATACTGTGACTTCTAGACCACCATGGACCTGATTTGACCGCAGATTCTATGGGCTTGGCTCTTGTAGCTCCTTCGGGTTAGGGCGGCAGCGCGCCAAACACGACACCGCCGCACAACGGCTATAACATCTGGCCGCACATGGGTGGTGTGGCCATAGAACAGGCCCTCCTTACCTGGGTGCACCTGGTGTCGGCCGCAATCTGGGTGGGGGGCTCCATATTCTTGGGGGTGGTGCTCTCGCCGGTCCTCCGCAACGTGGCCCCCAGCGCCGAGGAGAGGCTTCGCCTGATGATCCTGGTGGGTAGGCGCTTCAACAAGATAGCCGTGCCCGCGCTGGTGGTCCTGATGGCAACGGGCCTGTACAGCTCACACGCCCTGCTGGCCAACTACCACATCCTGGGCGCCTCCAGCTACGGGGTGTACCTGGTGGTGAAGATGGCGCTGGTGGCCCTGCTAGCCGTGGTGTACGCGGTGCACGTCCGGATAATACGCCGGGATGTGGAGGAGAGGATAATGTCGGGGGAGATGGATGCCGGAGAACTCCGGACCCTCCGAAGGAAGATAATCATCCTGGGAGAGGTTACGGTGGTGTTGTCCGTGGCAATCCTCTTCTTTGCGGCGCTTCTGGACGCGGGTGTCTGAGCATACACCGGATGGTCAGCCGGTACCCTCCACCCTTATCTCGAAGCCGCCTTCCACTTCGGAGGCGCCGTACCTGCAGCCGGTTATCTTCGAGGCCGTGTACAACCCCGTCTCCAAGTGCTTTGTGATACGGTTCACCCTGAATACACTGGTTCCCTTGGCCACGCTGGCAGGCACCACCAGCATATCGGCCAGGTTCGCGTCAGCGCCGATGGCGCAGACTGCCGAGTCGGCCACCCTGAAATTAAACCCGTTATCGTACAACGAGCCGGCTCCGGCCACAAATCCCGGACCGCTGCCCCAGACCAGGACGGCGGCCCCGGGGTCCTGAGACTTCTCGCCACGGATGTTCACCCTGCATCTCCTCCCCCTGTCCGTTAGCCTTCCGACCACGGGCTCTAGCGCGCCGGAAATCTTGTCCTCGTCGATCCCAGAGAACGTGCAGAGCACCTCCATCTCCCCGCCGTACCCGCATGTCAGGTAGGCGGGCTTTAGACCGGACGGCTCCACCACGACCCTGACGCGGCCGCCCCCGCTTGGGTAGTAACCCCTTCTGGCGACATCCATGGTCATTCTGATTCCCATGGTAGCGTAGGCGGCGCCCAGCACGTGCCTGGTATAGTCGGCGGTAGGGGCCCATCTCACATCCGTCCCGCCGACTACGGTCAGCTCAAGACGCCTTCCTGCCGCCCAGCACGTCGGAATGGCCGCTTGCAGAACCAGCGGGATGCTGCCAGCCGTACCCACGCTCTCCGATATCGCAGCGTCCCGGACGGAGCCCGGCAGGAACCTGATCCTGGTGGATCCCACCCTGCCTCCCTCCAGACGGCCCCCACACATCTTCTGCAGTATCCTACAGGCGGTCAGATGCTGGGGCCTCAGCCCCGGGGTCTTCCGGTTGTGCCTTATCCTTTCGACCTCCACGGGCCTTCCGGTAATGCAGGAGAGCGCCAGGGCAGTCCGCACGGTCTGGCCCCCACCCTCGCCTCGGGAGCCGTCCAGCACTATACAGTCCAACACCCGCTCGGCGTGGCGGCGTTTTATGACTTTTTAAGACGCGCCGCCGGTGTCATGCATGGATGGTGATCACCTGCACCCGCACGACCCGGCAACCCGGGATAGGGCCGCCGGGCGCGACCACGCCACAGGCCTGCTGATAGGCCGATTCCAGCCCTTTCACCTGGGGCACCTGCACGCCGTCCGGTACGCCCTCTCCAAGGCGGATGCCCTGCTGATCGGGATAGGCAGCTCCAACCTGTCCATGAAACCGGACAACCCCTTTACGGCGGATGAGCGCCAGGACATGATACGGGAATCCCTGCAGGAGGGCGAGAGGGAGCGCACGACCATCCACATGATACCGGACCTGAACAACCACAAGAGATGGGTGGAGATGATCCAGGAGAGACTGCCCCCGTTTGAGGCTGTCTTTACCAACGATCCCATAACGCGCCGCCTCTACCTACAGAGGGGGGTCAGCGTATACGACATTCCGTTCCTTGACCGCCCCAGTCTGTCCGGGACGGCCATACGGTCCTGTATCGCCTCAGACCTTCCCTGGCTTCACCTGGTGCCGCCGGGCACGGCCAAGGTAATCGAGCCGCTGAGAGACAGGGTTCTGCGCGCCTCAGAACGACGGGATGCCCAATCGCCCCCCGCCTACGTATGCACTCAGGTCCCCAAAGCGGACAATTCGGATGCCCAGCCGGGCCATAGGTTTATTGATCGCGATACCATCTAACCGGCGTGAGCACCAAGTCAGAGGCCACCCTCCTGCGCGAGGAGCTGACCAGGTTGGCGGTGGAGAACCGGGAACTACGCGAGACGGTGTCCCGGCTCGAGGCTGTGCATAACAAGATGGTCGCGGCCCTCAAGGCGGAGATAGACCGGCTGATACTGGAGATAGCCGAGCGCGACAGGAGGCTGGCCAAGTACGAGAACGCCCACGTCCCGTCCTCGACCGGCTCGCTGTACAACGAGAAGCGCGCAGCCTTCCGGAAGAAGATGGCAGAGGCGGAGGGCGGCTATGCCGGCGAGGGCGGCGATGAAGGCGGACCTGAATCGGATGACGATGACAACAACGGTAAGGCGGAGGGTGAGCCGTCCCGCAGGGGGCCGCCGGCCGGACATACGGGCGCCTCCCACAAGAACAAGGCGGACCGGACGGTCGTGCTGCGGGTCTGCCGGTGCGGGACGTGCGGGCGCGGCCACCTCAGGAAGGTGCCACCGGTCGTCAAGATGGTCTATGATTTTGCCGGCGGCAAATCCATGGTGATAGAGTGCATCGCGTACGTGATGAAGAGGGGATCCTGCAAGAGGTGTGGAGAGATCACCACCGCGGCGGCGCCTACCATCCCGGGGACCTCGTTTGGGCCCGGGATCCTGGGGTTCATCGAGGAGTACTATGCGGGGAGGTGCACCGACCAGACTATCTCATACTTTTTCGATGCCCTCTACGAGTTTGACCTCTCACCCAACGCCGTCTGGAACGCGCGCAAGGCCATCAGGGACCTGCTGATGGGGACCTATGCGGAGATCCTGGACCACATCGCCGAGGCCCTGTTCATGCAGATGGACGAGTCGCCCATCAGGATGAACGGCAAGCGGGGCTACATCTGGCTGGCGACCATCGGGGACGCCACCTACATCGTGGCCGCCCCCAGCAGGGCCGCGGCCGTCCTGGACATCCATTTCGGGAAGATCCTGGGCGTCCCGGTCGTCTCGGACGGGTACGTCGCCTACAACGTGCTGCCCATCCGGCAGAGGTGCTGGGTACACCTCCTGCGCGAGGCCGAAGAGTACGCCATCAGGAACGGCGGATCCGACATATCCTGCCACTACCGGCTGCTCTCCCTGTACCGGGCCATCAAGGGCAGGAAGTCGGCGGACAGCTCCGAGTGCCTCTCCCTGGAGAGGGCCGTCCTAGAGATAGCCTCTTCCTATCCTGAGGGCCACAAGTTCAGGACCAAGCTGGAGGGGGCCGCGCCCCACCTGTTCACCTTCCTCAGGTACCCCGGCATGCCGCCCCACAACAACGGCGCCGAGCTGGAGATACGCGACACCGCCGTCCTGCACAGGAACGTGCGCCACCAACTGTCCACGGCGGAGGGGCGGGAGGTCTTCTCGGTGCTGGTCTCGGTGGCGCGCACCTGCCGCAAGCTGGGCATCTTTCCGCGGACCGCGGTGGAGAATTTGGTCAGGGACCCGGACTGGAGGCTGTTCAAGCCGCCGCCGAAACAGGAGCGCCCGGAGCTGGTCGCGCCGGTCGCCGTGGCGTGCTGATGCCGGATTAGCGTTGCAGACAATTATGACGATGCCCAAGATGCCCGCTTTGGGGACCTGAGTGCATACCCGCCTACCATACTCTCTAATTATAAATAACGCCCGTATCCCACACAAGCGGCTTGGAATATCTGGTGATGCTGCCCGGACCAACCAATGTACCCGAGAGGGTGGCCCGGGCCATGTACGTTCCCATGATAAACCACCGCAGCGACGACTTTGTCCAACTGTACGAGCCATGCGTCGAGAAGACAAAACAGGTATTCCGGACGGAAGGTGATGCCGTCTGTCTGTCATCATCGGGGACGGGCGCCGTAGAGGCTAGCGTCGTCAACCTGGTAAAGAAGGGGGACAAGGTGGTGATTCCAGTCAACGGAGAGTTCAGTGGCAGGCTGGCCCAGATGATAGAGTGGGCCGGCGGGCAGGTCATCCGGATAGAGACCGAGCCGGGAGTCAATGCTACGCTGGACCAGATCCGCGAAGCCTTTGACAACAACGGGGACATCAAGGCGTTCTACTGCGTCTGGAACGAGACCTCCACCGGTACCATGCTCAACTACCTGGACAGGATAAAGGACCTCACCTCGCGGAACGACTCGTTCTACGTGGTCGATGGAGTATCGATAGTGGGCGGCGAGCAGCTGGAGATGGACAAGTGGGGCGTGGACATTGCAATGACCGGTGCCCAGAAGGCCTTTGCCGCACCACCCGGCATCTCGCCCATCTGCATCAACCCCCGCGCCAAAAAGTACATGATGGACAACCCGCCCAATACCATGTACTTCAACCTGCCCCGCTACTTCAAGTACTACGAGGAGTCCAAGCACACGCCGTTCACGCCGGCCCTGCCGCTGCTCTACGCCTATAACGAGGCCATGGACATCATCCTGGAGGAGGGTCTTGACAACCGCATCAGGAGGCACCGCACATGCTCGGCGGCCCTCTACTCCGGGCTGAGTGCCATCGGCCTCACGCCGTTTGCGCGGGAGGACTCGCGCTCCACCGTCGTGATAGCACTAAACTACCTGGCGGGCCTTGAGGACAAGACATTCCGCAACACCCTGGCGCAAAAGTTCAGGGTGCTGGTGGCCGGCGGTTTCGGCAACCTGAAGGGCAAGGTCTTCCGTGTCGGCTGCATGGGGGAGGTCAACCGGTATCACGTCATGAGAACCATATCTGCCATCTCGTCAACGCTGGCTATGATGGGCTACGAGACGGATCCGCAGGCCGGTCTCAACACCGCAGACAAGAAACTGGGCGATCTCTGAGGCTCTCCACCCGGAAGGCCCGCAACATCGGCGATGGATCATATGTGGTTTATAAGTGCCCTATTGCCCACTATAACGATATGGTCAGCCAGCGAAATGACCCAAATGAGGGCTGCCCGCGATGCGGCCAAGGCAAGCTGGTCACCGACAACGAATCAGGCGAGATGTGCTGCTCCAAGTGCGGGTTCGTGATAACCGAGAAGCTGCAAGAGTCGGGTCCGGAGTGGAGGTCGTTCACGCAGGACGACCGCGGCGACCGGGCTAGGGTGGGCGCACCAACCTCACTGTCCATGCACGACATGGGTCTGGCAACCATAATCAACCCCACAAACAAGGATGCCTCGGGCAGGCCCCTGGCCGCATCCATGAAGAGCACCATCGAGCGGCTCAGAACCTGGGACAACCGGAGCCAGGTGCACGAGCCCGTCGACAGGAACTTCCGGCAGGCGTTCAGCGAGCTCAACCGCCTCAAGGACAAGCTGGCCCTCTCAGACGCGGTGATAGAGAAGGCCGCCTACATATACCGCAAGGCGCTGGACAAGGGACTGGTCCGGGGCAGGTCCATCTCGGCATTGATGGCCTCTGCGCTCTACGCGGCTTGCCGGGACACCGCCACGGCGCGCAACCTCAAGGATGTCGAGCAGGCCGCCAACATCAAGCGGAAGGACATCGCCAGGTGCTACAGGCTGCTGGTCAAGGAACTGGATATGAGGATGCCGGTGACCGACTCGATACAGTGCGTGGCCCGGATTGCCAGCCGGATCGGGATAGCCGAGAGGACCAAAAGAGACGCCATCCAGGTGCTCAACGAGGCGCGGGAGAACGAGGTCTCCGCCGGCAAGGACCCCATGGGGATGGCCGCGGCGGCCCTGTACTTGGCCTGCGTCAAGCACGGCGAGGACAAGACCCAGAGGGACATAGCCGAGGCAGCCAACGTGACCGAGGTGACCATACGCAACCGCTACAAGGGACTTAAGGAGTCGCTGAACATCTAGCGGCCGCCGCGTTCCACGTACTCGGCCATCGAGTCCAGCCTGGCCGTGTCGCCGAACCGCCTGAAGGTCAACCTCTCCAGGGTCTGTATCACGCTCTTTGCGGCCCTGTACTGGGGGATAGAGGGCTCGCTCAGCTCTCCGTACAGCCCTATCCCCCGGATGCCGCTGGACTTTGCATACCCCAGTATGAGGCCGTTGAAGCCCCGTATGACCGACTTGCGGGGGTTCAACACAAAGCCGGATCCCTGCAGCTGCGAGGCCAGCTCTTTGGTGGTGGCGGTGACCATCGTCCTGGGGGGATCCCGCGGGACCCCCGTACTGAACCCGCCCACCGTGTAAATCAGCTTGGCCGAGTACCGACGCGCCACCTCCACCACGTCCTGGCATATGGAGTGCATCTCCGATCCTTCCCGGGGCTGGGTGCCGCCGCCCCCAAACGTGACAAGTCCGTCAGCGTACCTGTACGCCCATTCCTCGGCGGGAACCTCTATGTGCCCGCCCTCGTCTATCACATAGTCGGGATAGGACGTCTTGGCTATCCGGAACGTCTTGGCCCCCGTGCTGTCGTTGATAAAGTCGATCACTATCCCGCCGACGTTGCCCATGTCCGGCATGGCAGCGACCACCACCGGCTTGTCCAGGGACGGAACTGCCTTCTCGTAGAACTTCATGCACCATGGGTAGCTGCGCCGCGGTTAAAAGGTTCGGGGCGTGTTCTGGGCAGCCTGTTGCGGCTGGGCGCGGCCCACCATCCGAAACGGCCAAACGGTCCCCCCCGGCCATAGGGGGCATCTCGTCACTGGTTCGCCTCCGCAGCAGTCTTGCTCCTGCCGGTGCCGATGGTGGTTATCACCACCGACGTCATTATGATAAAGAAGACGATCTGGGCGTACGCCTCTGCATTGTCCAGCCCCATGGTGATGGGGAACGTGGCCAGGACGGCGGCCGCCAACCCCCGGGGGATCATCGCCCGGGTCACCCTCTTGTCCAGCGCCGTAAACCGATCGGTCAGCGAGATCTTCACCATGATGGCCCTGCCATAGTATGCGGCCACCGTGATGAGTATCCCGAACACGATATACTCTATCCTGCCGAAGGTGGCCATGAGCCCCACAAACACAAAGAAGAAGGAGCGCACAAGGAACGTCAGCTGGTTGTGCGTCGGGTCGTCGTGTTCTACCTCGCGCAGCTTGAGCCGCAGCCACCCGGATAGCCTCCGGCGGTTCCCCAGCATCAGGCCAAACACCAGTGCGGTCAGGGCCCCCGACTCCCCGAACGTCTGAGCCAGAAAGAACAGCGTGAACAGTATCCCCAGGGTGAGCATGTAGACGTGCTGCGTATTGCCTATCCGCGTGGTGATATACATCCAGGGCAGCCCGACACCAAACCCCAGGATCAGCCCCACCGCCACCGCCCGGCCCATCGTCTCACCCAGCACGTCCATGTCCAAGGTGCCGCTCAGGACCGCCTCCAGCATGATGAAGGCGATTATCGTGGCCAGTATGTCGGTGAGCGCAGACTCGAAGCTGAGGACCGACTTTGCATCCTTGGATATGTTGATGTTCCTCACCAACCCAAAGACTATGGCCGAACTACTCCCGCCCACGATGGACCCCAACAGGGCGCTCTCCAGTAGGCCCCAACCCAACAGGTAGTACGCGCCCAGGGCCACCAGAGCCATCGAGGCCGCAAACCCTCCCACCACCAGCACGGCGGCAAAGTGGGCCGTTCCCGCCACCCGTTTCATGTCCAGGCCGAGGCCGCCATCAAACATTATGATGATAAGGGCTACGGCGGCAAAGTAGGGCAGTATCTCCAGCACCATCCCCACCGGGACCACCCCCAAGACGGGACCGATCACCACCCCCAAGACCATCAGAAATGCCACGTCGGGTATGCCTGTCTTCCTGAAGAAGGCCTCGCCGGCCACCCCCGCAAATATCACCACCCCGGCGGCCAGCAGCAGGACATGGACGGACGCTGCCGGGTCGGAGACGCCCAGCATGCCCACGTATCTGGAGATCTCCCCGCCGACCCGCTGCACCCACTCGGCCACGATGCCGCCATCATAGGATATCTCCACCCCCAGGTACTCCCTGACCGTGTCAAGGATTGCCAAGATGGGGGGTATCATCCTGTCTGCGGGGAGCAAATCACACTAATAACCTGAGTACATAGAAATTGGCCCCTGGCCACCCCGCCCTGTTGAGGGCTACCGACGTACTGCGCGAGGATCACCGCCAGATAAGGCGCCTCGGACGCGTCATAGAGTCGTGCCATGCGAGGCTGGTGGCAGGCGGCGACGTACCCCTGGAGGACCTGGGCAGGATAACCCAGGTGATAGACGGCTTTCTGGACTCGGTCCACTACTCCAGGGAGGAGGACTCGTACTTTCCGTGCGTGGCCAGCTACGGCCACCTCAACGAGGAGATACGCAAGCTCATGATAGAGCACGAATTCTCCCGCCGGATAGCGGCCAGCCTCTCAGGACACCTTGCACGGTGGAAGGGCGGCCAGGACTCCAGGGAGCCGGTGGCTAGGTACCTGAGGACGTACCTCATATACCTGGACGACCACATGCGGAAGGAAGAGGCGTTCTTTGACAGGGCCGAGGCCGAGGTGCTCTCCGCCGAGGAGGAGAGGGAGATGTACGAGCAGTTCCGGTCGACGGTGGCCACCGCCTCAAGGCTGGATGCCATGATCCAGGAGATATCCTATCTGGAGGGGCGACCTTGGTTCGAATCCTGAAGAAATAAAAATCCCATCCGCGCCACCATGGATCATGAAGCCGTTTGTTCTGTGGATGACGGGGCTGCCCTGCTCGGGCAAGAGCACCATAGTGCGCCACCTACAAAAGGAGATTCCCAACCTGGCCATGCTGGACGGCGACGAGCTGCGCGAGTGGTTTTCCCCCAAGGACTTCTCAAAGGCCGGCCGTGACGAACACAACAAACGCGTGGCCCACCTGGCCAAACTACTCATGAAGCACGGCGTCCCCTCGGTGGTCTCGCTGGTCTCCCCGTACAGGGAGAACCGGAGCAGCGCCCGGGAGATAGTGAACGCTGGCGACCAGTTCGCCGAGTGTTACGTTAGGTGCTCCCTTGCCAAGTGCGAGGAGCGGGACGTCAAGGGCATGTACGCCAAGGCGCGCAGGGGCGAGATCAAGGGATTCACCGGGATAGACGACCCCTACGAGCCGCCCGAGAACCCGGATCTGCTGGTGGACACCGAGAGCGACGCCCTAGAGGAGAGCTCCCGGCAGGTGACAGACTTTCTGAGGGCGCGCAGCCTACTTTAGCCTATCCAACTCTGCCAGAACGCGGTCATGCACCATCCCGTTGGTCACCAGTATCCCATTCCTGTGATACACATCGGGCCGGTTGTATGACAGCTCGTTTCCGGAGACATCCGTCATCCTGCCGCCTGCCTCGTGTATTATACAATGGGACGCGGCCGTATCCCATTCCTTCATGCGGTCCGTAAACGTGATATAGATATCAGCCCGGCCGGATCCTATCTGCGCCACCTTGAGCGAGCTTCCCAGGGCGCGCCTATCCCTTACACCCAGCGACTCCAGAAACCCCCCCTCCCTCTCGGTAAGGTGGTGCCTGGACGTCACGGCCGTGCACCCGGATGTCTCCACCGTCCGGCTCACCCCCATCCTGGCCCAGCCTGCCGCGTCGCGCATCCACGATCCGTCCCCCGCCTGCGCCACATACAGTGTGTCCCCGGCCGGCCAGCCTATCACGCCTACAACGGGCCTGCCGCCCGTAACCAGGGCCACCATGACGGTGAACTCCCCGGTGCGGTCAATAAAGTCGGATGTGCCATCCAGCGGATCCACTATCCATACGGTCTCGGCGGCCAGGCGCTCCCCCGAGTCGGCATCTTCCTCGGAGAGGATGGGCAACCCTGTTCCGGACAGAATTGACTTGATCGCATCGTTGCTCCTAAGATCAGCCTCGGTCACCGGCGAGTCATCATCCTTGGTCTGGTAGCCGCGGACCGATCCGTACACGTCCATGATAGCCTCCCCGCCTGCCTGCGCCGCCCTTATGGCCGCATCCGTGTACGGCGACGCGTTCTCCACCGGTACATCGCTCATGTGGTCAGCTCGGGCTTGAGAGTCCAGACGACCGCCAGCATAACGAACGGGACGGTGATGATCCCCACTATCCCCAGTATGTAGAACATCTGCGTCTCAGGTATGTCGGGGTTTCCCACTATCCAGGGCAGGGGCAGCGTCACCACCACCCAGATCACCCCCAACAGTACCAGCAGCTTCACCTTGGACTTTCTGTCCCACATCATTCCGTATACGGGACGCACCGTATTTAACCCATAGGGGCATTGCCCGGGCTGGTGCGTAATTCCCGTCCACAGGCAGGACCTCGCCGCCCGGGAAGGGGGTCTGCAGGTACCGCCTGTCGATTTACGCACCAACCCGGGGCACTGCCGCTTCACTTATGTACTACGTAAACTAACGTATTCTGGGTGGAGAAATTAGATGCAAAACCTGCCTTCATTCTGTAAAAATATGCATTAACTTGCCGGTTTCATCTGATTTTTAAGTGGTGAATGTGTAATAATAACTGCTCGTGTCTAGCTATCATCATCATCAAAACGGGTTTGACGCCAAGTGCCTCAATGAGAAATGCAACTCCTCCGACACCATCACCGACTACGAACGGGGAGAAGTGCTCTGCGGGGGCTGCGGAATGGTCATTGCAGAGTCCATGCCGGACGTATCCCATGACGATCAACCATACACGCCAGAGGAGTTCATGACGCAGTCCAGAACCGGGCCTGCAACATCGCTGGTAATACACGACCGCGGACTGTCCACGGTTATCGGGGCAGACCGGGACTCTTCGGGCAACGCGCTTCCGGCCGGGGCCAGGTACGAGTTCAACAGGCTGCGCATGTGGGACCAACGCAGCAAGTCACGTTCGGCGGCCTCCTTGAGCAAGGCCTTTACGATGCTTCACGCGATGAAGACCAAGCTGGCCATACCCCACAACGTGGTAGAGAGGGCAGCCTACGTCTACCGGAAGGCGGTGGCCGCCGGCCTTACCCGGGGAAGAACTATAGCCTCGCTCATGTCCGCCTCGCTGTACGTGGCCTGCAGGGAGAGCGATACGCCAAGGACGCTGGACGATATAGTCGCCATATCCAACGTGGAGAAGAAGGTACTCTTTAGAGACCTGCGCACACTGCTCAAAAAACTGGACATCAGCCTCAACCAGTACGAGAATTCCTCGTTCGTGGTCAAGATCGCCAACAACATGAACCTATCTGAGAACGCCAAGAGAGTGGCGCTGGGTATACTGAAGCGCAGCGAGGAGAAGATGATCACGGCAGGAAAGCACCCGGTGGCCCTGGCCGCAGCCGCCATCTATATCGCGTGCGTGTCAGGCGAGGAGAGGATAACCCAGAGATCCCTGTCCAGGGTGGCCGGCGTGAGCGATGTCACCATCCGCAACAGCGTGGTCCTGATACGTGAGAACCTGGACATACGCGACTAGGGACCACCGTCCGGGATTCATGAAAATAAAAAACGTTTTTTGATTTGTCTATGAAACGATGTTTGCCAGGGCGTCGTCTAACTCGTCTGAGTTGATAAGATCTTCAGCAACCATGGCGTGCAGCTGTGCTGCCTGGGCCATCAGGTTAAGGAAGGTTGACTGATCAATCTCGCCGTCATCATACTTTTGCGTGATATCATCCAGCCAACTGTCCAAGACGCTGGATGTGGTATCACTCTCCCACACGTTGACGGGTCCGTCGTACAACGTTTCGCCATTGTATGTTATCTCGGAGAGGCCCTGCAGTCCTATGTTGCTGACAAGATCGGCGATGGGCACGTAGCCAAGCCGCGGACTGAGCTGCTGTCCATCGGTGATCATCCAGGCAATCATATCCAGGAGCGCCCGCGCATGCTCCTCGTTATCCGTTGACCTGTTCAGCTCTGGATGGACTATGAGGTACGAGAAGCTGGTTATGGGGTACGAGTTGAGTCCCGGTGCTGCTAGGAGGTCCACCTGCTCCCAACTATCATGAGCGGCAGGCAGCCAGAATGCTGCGGAGCCGGATGCGGCGCTTGCCGTATCTAGGCTTGGTGCTACAAAGTTGGTGTGGTCGCCGTTCTGTATGTGGGCGGTGGGAATGTCGTTCTGGAGGGCATATGCCAGCGTGATATAACCCACGGCGTTCTCGGTGGTCCTGATGCTTCCGGCCACGCCCTCGTTACCAGGAGACCCTATTCCGCCGGGCCACGGCACGCTCTTTGCGGCGCCGACCTTCTCATCCCAATCGTCGCATACCTTGCTCAGGTAGCTTGTGAACGCAAAGGTGGTTCCGGAGCCGTCGGACCTGTGAACCGTTACAATGTCCTCATCAGGAAGACTCAGGCTCGGGTTCTCGTCGGCTATCGCGGGGTCGTTCCACTGCGTGATCTCCTCAAGGAAGATGCCGCAGAGTGCGTCCTCGGTGATCTTCACTCCGCTGGGAATGTCGGGTATGTTGTATGCCACGGATATGGCCCCGATCATCGCCGGTATGGTGATGGTTCCGGGGGCGCGTTCAGCCTCTCCTGCGTTCAAGGGTGCCTCGGTCGCGCCGAAGCTTCCCAGCATCTCTATGTGGTTTCTGACTCCGCCGCCACTGCCTATGGAGTTGTAGTTGAGATCGACATTTGATATCTCTCGGTACTCTACCCTCCACAGGTCTATGAGTGGGAATGCGAATGTTGCGCCCGAACCCTCTATTCTTATGTTGTCGGATTGCGCGTATGCTAAAGGCGCGTTCGGCCCATACAGTGGGGGGATCACGGCAGTTAGCATTATCGCTATGGTTGCAATTGCGATTACTTTCTTCATTGAGGGTGGTATTACCGGACGGTATAATCACGGATTGATCGTAGATTACCGCCGACCATTGTTATTACGCCTTGTACGGACCCATCGTACTGCAATATAGCAGAGCTAGGTGCTTCCCGTTCGTACTCCGCCTACCTCGGCCGGCATCGAGGGGAATTTGGCACCTGCCGACTCGGTGGCTACCGCAGCGGCCTGCTCCATTATCTGGTCTACATCCTCGCCGGACACCTGGTTTGCCTCAAAGGCCCCGTCCTCAAGGCTGTTGCTCATAAAGCCGTTCAGCATCTCAGCCATCTGGCCCACCTCGGCATCAGCGTTGGGAATGAACTTTCCCAGCGACGAGCCCAAACTCCTCATCAGGCTGATGGTGGGCATTATCGTGACCACCGTATCTCCAAGATCGTTGTACATTGAGAGCCGCAGCTCCATCTTCTCCAAGGACAGCCGGGCCATGCTCATAATCTTCTTTACCTTTCGCAGCTCGACCAGCTCGTTGGCCAGTGATCTGGCAAACCGGTCATCCCGCCTGTCCTTGGCCGCTATCACCTTCTGGAAGAGGCTCTTCTCGCGCTGTTCCAGCTTTGAGATTATCGCTCCAAGCCTGCCGTTCTGTCTTTTTACCATCCTGATACTCTCCCCTATGCGTGGCTTGAGGGGGCCGCTGGGAGGCCGGACTGTGCCACCGATCCTCTCGGAGGCGCTGGGCTTGTATTTTTGCACCCACTTGTCCTGGATATTGGCCATCACGGTTGGTCCCGGTTTGTGCATATACCGTGACAAGTCAACGATTGTTAACCTAGCACGGCATTTTGTCGCCACCCAAGGATCTTAATAACAAGATGCATGCCTCCTAAACCGGTGAACCGGTTCCTTCTCACCCTGCCCGTCGCGGTCGGCGCCATCCTGGTGCTGCTGCTAGGCATGGGCGAAGATCCCGAGGAAGCGGCCTTTCATGTAACGCTGGCCAGCCCGGAGCAATACGACTCCGGCGTGTATACGGAGACCTTCTCGGCGGCGCCCGGCGAGTACTCGATCCTGTTCGTTCCCAACGGAGACAGTCCACACACGCTTGCATTGTCGATCACCGGTCCGGGCGTCTCGTTTATCGAGGAGTATGTACTACAGGGCACGCTGCATGACACCGGCATATCCCAGTATTACACGTGGGAGTATCTGGGTCCGGATACCCTGAACATTCCCAGCGGAGAGCAGCTCACCATAGTGATTGATCCGCGCGGAAACACGCTGGGGCCGGTCTCGGTCAGCCTAGTGAAGAATTGAGGGCGTAACCCCGTTCAGAGCTACGAGAGATTTCCTCTCTTTGTCGGATTCTATCCGACACCCTACTGCCGTTCTGCGGGGTTACGCAGTTTTAGTCGATAGATATTACTATCTTCGGCATTATTTTGTGTAGGAAGTTTTGCTATTTAACCATTGATAACAGAAATTATATCATACGGCAGATTGTTTGTAAATATTTCAATAACTTTTGAGATCCCTGCCGCCTGATCCACACAATCGCGCGGTAATCAGTCCCTTGGACGCTGATCTATCCTGCCCAGTCGTTCTCCGGCCGGCAGCCCCCTCAGAGGGGTACTGTAAACGCCACATTGCCCTGAAACGCCTGTTCCAGACCGTTCCAGAAACACCGTTCCAGCATGCTCCTCTTAACACCCTTCGACGTATAGATAGCATGGCAAGAAAACAGTATAGGTCTGAGATTGGCATAGTCCGGGACATTCTGGATGTGACCGCGGATGCGGGCCGGGGCGGGGTTCTCGTCTCACAGATAACCAGGTACGCAAACCTCTCCCACTACGCGGCTCTTACAAAGTGCGAAAAGCTGGTGGGTGCAGGATTGGTCCAGTACAACAAGAACGGCCGCAACCGAATATTCATGATTACCGAGAAGGGGCTAGCGTTTGTCAGCGAGATGGAAAAATTCAAGAGACTGACCGACAATCTCAACCTGAGGTACTAGGTATGGCTGCCCCTCCGGCGGTCAGCATGACCTCTGCTATACCCCAAGGGAATGATTTTAGTAACAAATACGGGTACATCATGAGCAGTGTTTCGGCTTGGGATTGCATTGGTGGCGCTGTTGGCAGTGTGCGTCGTGGCCGACTCGGAGGGGTCGCCTCAGTCTTTATCCGTGCTGGTGTATCAGGACGGCCTAGCCCACGTCTCGGCTCAATTCGATGCGGATCCGCTGAATCCGGTCTACGAGTTGGACCTGCTCGGGTTGGCGGTAGACAACTTTGTGGCGACCGACGAGGATGATACGTTGCTGTCGGCTGAGTTTAGGGAGGGCAAGGTGGCGCTGGACATATTTGATTCGAGAACCATTCTGGTTGAGTATGACGTACATGATCTGATCTCCAAGGCGGGACGAATCTGGACGTTTGCACTCAACTCTACACAGGACTACACCCTGCTGATGCCCAAGGATGCTGTGATAGTCGGGATAGACACCATCCCCAAGACATTCGAGGTGGTGGACGAGAGGACCCGGCTGGGGCTTGGCGCCGGTCCCGTGGAGATCAACTACATCATGAGCCCGACACGAACGGTGGCCCCGGTCGGTGAAGGGGACGAAGCAGGAGGGCAGGCCGATCTGGAGGAGGAGGGCGGCATCGCTCCGGCCGCCCTAATCGGTATTCCGATCGCGGCGGGCCTGGTGGGTGTGTTTCTGGCGATCCGGGTACGAACAAAGCGATCCCGCGCGTCACCGCAGGCGGCCATGGCACGGGCCGTGGCCAAACCGCCCGAACCCGAGGCAATCTTTTCTCTGGTGCCTGATATGAGAGAGGAGGACAGGGAGATAATACGGTACATATGCGAGAGCGGGGGTGAGATGCTTGAAAGTCACCTCCGCAAGAAACTCCTGCAGCCCAGGACCACCATGTGGCGAGCCGTTAAGAGGCTTGAGAGGATGGGAGTGGTAGAGGTCGCAAAGAGGGACGCGCAGAATCTGGTGCGGATCAGGAACAATCCGGGGGAGATGCAATGAGAACAATTTCTCTGCTGGCGTTTTTGGGCATGGCGGTGATTCCCCTGGCGGGCGCCGAGACGGACATGTCTGCTCTTTATGACATAGCGAAGCAGGCCCAGATACAGGTAGAGATCCAGATCAGCCCCTCACACCCGTCCGAGGTTAGGGATCTGCTGGATCAGGGAACGGCCAGTGTTAATGCCATAAACAACTCCACCGACCACGATGAGGCTGCTGCGCACTTTCTGGCAGCCATGCAGGTATTCGAGAAGGCCTTCCGCCTGATGGGCGAGGCGGAGGCATCCAGTATAGAGGATGTTACCCCCGACCACTCGGAGGATCTTGCAAGAATGGAACGGTACTATGATCAGCTCAACTATCTCGCGTCGGTGTACGACCTGGACGTGGACAATGCCGGGCTGGATTCACTGTTCGAGCAGGCCCGCACTCAGGTGGGGAACGGCGAATCGGAGGCGGCCCAGACCTTGGAGAGCATCAAGGAGATGCTGGCCGTCCTCAGGGAGAGAATTGGGGTGGCGGCCGCCGAAGAAGACCGAACGCGGGCCCTTGAGTATGCGGTCCGATACGTGGGGAAGCTGGACCGGCTTGTAGCCGGAGCCGATACCTTGGGGATACCTCAGGAGGCGGTGGCAGATCTGCAGCGGATCAGGGACCAGCTGGCTGCAGCGACTGACCCATCCACAATAATCTCGCTCATCGAGGAGGCCATATCGATAAAACAGGATCTGAATCTTGCCGAGAGCGACCGCTTGGAGGTGTGGATGTGGCAGATGGAGGATACCATCGAGCGGCTCTCCAACGATGACATAATCGATAACCTGGAGTACAACGCCGCCACCATATCGCTGGACAGGTGCAAGGAGATGCTGACCGACGGTGATCTCGACAAGGCAGAGGTGCGCCTGGGCCAGATAAACGACTGGCTCTTCGATCTGGAGCAGTCTAGGGGATAATGCCCCCACCGGCCAAACGGTGCTGTCCAGCGGGCTAATCCGATCCTATGGGCCTACTTTTGAGCGGCGCCATGTTGGCCTACTACCAAAATGAAGATTGAAACCACCAACACAGACACTGCCTACAATCAGCCACGCGTCTCAACAACAGCTACACTTGTGTCCGGCCTTGGACGGCGTCAGGTTCGCGGACCCTGCTCCCGGTGATATGGGCCCGCCCTGCTGCCCCTCCAGCATCATCACGCGCTCACGCAGCTCGCCCGCCTCGGCAACCAACTCATCAAACCTACCGTCCAGATGGCTGTCTGGGTCGGCGGGGTCCTTGATCCAGGGTTTGAGTGTCGCCAGCCGGTTCTCTAGTGCCACCAACTGTGCGGTTACCGCTTCTGCCTCTTCTTCGGTGACCATGTTGGTTCTTGTGGCCAAATCCATATTCACCGGCGGTACCTCGGCTATTCGGCCATGCTGTAGTATCTGGGATCCCCATGCCCGGTAATCCAAGCCTTGGTATAGGTGTCGTGTATCGTCTGGCACGTCTCATCGCAGATTGCCCCGAAATAATCCAAACCCTTTCCACACACCAGGCACTCGGCGCAGTTTCTGCCCCGGCCTTGCTCGGCTATCAGGTTGTCCGCCAGGACCGACACGCGAAATTTTATCCCGTTCTTGACCAGCCTGCGCAACTCCATGATAATTCCGGCGTTCATGCCCTCGGTATACCCGCCCGACTCTTTGGGCACAAACGAATTGAACATGGGCCCCCTGGCTATCTGCACCTCGTCCGACTCCCAGCCTATCCTGCGGTGGTCCATGTAAATCCTGTACCGTTGGCGAACCTTCGAGTACAGTCCCGGCGAGCTCTTGCTTTCGCTGTACCCAAACTGGCGCAGCCGACCATCGGCTTCCATGATTTTCTCACTCAAGACCTCGTCCCTCCTACCCGGATCTATATTTGTAGTATACGGAAACGGGGGGGAATTATATGCTTTGGTACACTACCAACCTCCCATGTGTGACGGGCCTTTGGGCCCGCTGATGTTGCGCGTTGGTATTGCATCTGGTCCGGTCCGTTTTGCGGTGGATGGCGGCCGTTTTAAGCGTCGGCGGCTTGGTTTGTTCCTGATCAGGAACATTTTTGCCGGGATCCGTATATGCGCAACCTCCCCACGCGCCCTGGGGGGAAAGGGGTGATGCTGCCCCCGCGGGATTGGCCGGACCGGCCGACCCGCAACGTCTTTTTCGACAACCGGACGGGGGACGGTGAGGGGGCGTTGAGCCGCCCCTCGTCGGGCCGGGGGCGGCGAAACGCCCCCGAGCGGGCCGTCCGGGGATCATCGGCGATCGGCTACTCCGGAGGTCCGGCGATGCGCCGTATCCTCTGGAGTTTCCGCTTGACGCCAAGACATAAAATTCATATATTTTCCCCTGGAAGGCTGTCCGTGGCCTCTAGGGCGATTACGGTTGGCGTGGGGATACCGATGATAGCGGTGGGAGCCCTCATGGCCTTCCTGTGGGCGCCCTTCGAGACGGAGATGCAGGAGACCGTGGAGTTCGTGGGAAGCCTGATAGGCATACTGGGAGTGGTATTCTTCATAGCGGGCCTCTTCTACGCCAAGGAACCGGTACTACACTAGGTATACCAGACTGCTGCTTTACTCGGCACCCAGCCGCTACAGGCAATTCCTGCCAAACGCGGACCGACTGTTAAATATCCGGGCGGCACGCCTACTCCATGCGGGTTCGTATATTCGAGGTCTTTACCTCCGTGGAAGGCGAGGGTATCCTCTATGGTACAAAGACGCTCTTCGTCAGGATGGCAGGCTGTCCGTTCTCCTGTTTCTACTGCGACACGGCCGAGGCGCTCCCGGCCGACTCGGGAACCGAGTACTCCCTGTCCGAGGCTCAGGATCTGCTGGACAGCAGTCTACAGGAGAACACCTACAAGGTGAACTTTACCGGGGGAGACCCACTGATGCAGCACGAGGCGGTGGCCCTGCTGGCGCGCCACATGCGGTCCCGGGGCGTGGCCACCTACCTGGAGTCCTCCTGCTTTGACTCCGGACGGTTCGTCCACATCCTCCCACATCTGGACTATGCCAAGATCGAGTTCAAGACGCCGGACTCGGAGTTCGTGGACCCTCCCGCATGCGATACGATGAAGGACAACGCCATGGAATGCCTGAACGAGTCGGTCCGGGCTGGCAAGACCACCTATATCAAGGTGGTAGTCAGCCAGCGGACCAGCCCGGAGTATGTGGGGTCCTTGGCCAAGGAGGTCTTCGGGGCCATCCCGCCAGAGAAGGTATCCGGGTTCGTTATACAGCCGGTATACGGCGCCGGACAGCCGTCCCTGGATCATCTGCTGGAGATGTACGATGCGGTATACCCCGTCTACAGAAGCGTCCGGGTGGTCCCCCAGCTGCACAAGTACATCGGGGCGCCATAATACCCCCACCATATCCCAAGCCGAGGTGTGTCCCACTAACATAAGACCCCCGGAGTCTCCCCCGGCGGCCCGATGCCAGCAGAATTAGTGGATACATCCAGGCGGTCGTCCAGGAAGCGCGCGTCCGCCGGCTCGTATGGTGCCGGTTTTTTCGCGTCCCCTTTGGGCCGCCGCCCTTCGCCGACGTATGGCATCCACACGACGGCAGCGTCCAGCAGCGTTTGGACAAGCTGCGGAACGCACTGCTCCCAATCCCCGGCCACCTGCCGACCGGCGCCGTCTTGCAACGGCGCCGGACCGGCCGCCGGTTCATATGCGGACACGCCGCGGCACAGTATGTTTATGCCGGCAACGTCGTCCCTGTCCACATAATACAAACACGCGGTACACGCTTTCATGCGCTTCCACGACTTCCACGATCTCGTACGGTACTTGGCCGCCCACAGCTTTTCACCGCACTTTGGGCACTCCGAGCTCGTCCCCGCCGGAGTAACACCATACACGGACAATCCGTACTTTTTGAACACGCCGTCCGCCACCGCCCGTATGGTCCCCTGGCTGAGTCCCATCTTCAGCAGGTCGCGCTGCTCCCTTGACATCATCCTGTTGGAGCGCACCAGCAACCTGTTGATTGTAGACTCCTCCAACACCAGCGCATACCCCCGGGTGGCGCAACCGTGCATCGTCTTGAATAGCCAGTCGTTCTTCCGGTGGACGAATCTGGAGTTTATGCGGGCGCGCTCGCGGCGGTTGACGCGCCAGTCGCGCCGCTTCTTGGAACGCTTGCCCTTGTTGCGTGGCTTGCTGCCGGGGTTTTTCACGTATCGCGGTTTGGTGCGGGCCTTTGGGTGTTTTGGCCTGCCGCCGGTCACGCCCAGGATGGCGTGCCTCCTGCGGCGCTCCTGCGCAAACCCGAGCGCCCCGTTTACCATATGGTCTACCTCGCCGTCGGTGCTCGCGATGACGTGTTCCCGCTTGTTGACATCCATCCCCATCATGCCCTTCGGCTGCACGGGCTGGACCGGCTGGGGTTCGTATGCTATTGACGCGGTGGTGCTGTTTATCGTGACGGCGCCAACACTCACCGCGGTCGCTATCCGCTCCACCACGTTGGGCGTCAACTGTATCTCCATGGCATGTCGGGACGGCGTTATGGGAAACCGCAGAAACACGCGGCGCGACGCCAGAAGCGGCTGGTTCGGGGCGTCCGACAGGCTGCACCAGAAACCATCGCCATATATGACGCAGGCGTCTGCGCCCTGGCGCAGGACGGGGTTTTCGCATTTGGGCCGGCGCGCGTTGGGGTTGTATGCGCGTCTTTTGCGGTAGGCGCGGACGGCGGTCTCGCACATGTCGCACATGTAGCCGGCAAACTGCGCCATGTATTTGCCGCCGCGGTGCTTGAGTTGTTCGCGTATCATGCGGCGGCGGGAATCGTACCGTTTCAGATCCTCCCCGCCGTATGCGTCCCGCACCATCGGAAAGTCGCGCGTAAACTCCACAAACAGGCGGTACCCCAGGTTGGTCTTGTGTTTGGCGTATTCCAGCGCGGATGACAGTTTCGGGTCTTGGTGGTGCCTTGGAGCCCTGCGCGCGCCGGTGATCTCACAATACCTTGCTGGGCTGTATGCCTTGCAGTGGGGCATTGACGTGGCGACGGTCTGCCCCCGCCTGCGTGCCATGCCGTGTGTGGCGTGTGTCCGGTATTTAGTGTTTGGATTGTTGTACCGGACGGTTCCGGACGGTACCGGGCGGTTCCGTGTGGCACTGGTGTGGTTTTGGGGTTATATGTCTGTGGGACACAGCCCCAAGCCGTGTAGATTCAAATACGACTTCCATAACGGCTTGGGTATGGATACCGAAAGGGTGCGTAGGCTGATCCGGGAGCTGATAATAGAGATCGGCGAGGATCCCACACGTGAGGGACTGCGCGAGACGCCGCAACGGATAGCCGACATGTACCAGGAGATCTTCTCGGGGTACGACTCGTCCTCTGAGCTGGAGGTGCAGTTCTGCGAGGACTCTGACGTGGTGGTGGCCCGGGACATACAGTTCTACTCGATGTGCGAGCATCACATGCTGCCCTTCTATGGCAAGATCCACATAGCATACTCTCCCAACGGCCGCGTCTTCGGCATATCCAAGCTGGTTCGCGTGGTTGAAAAGTACTCCAAACGCCTCCAGATACAAGAGAGGCTCACCAAGGACGTGGCAGACGAGCTCTACTCCCAGGGAATACGCGGCGTGGCCGTATTTGCGGACGCCGAGCACCTCTGCATGAGAATGCGCGGTGTCAAGAACCACGCCAAGATGTCCTCGGCCGCGTACCGGGGCATATTCGAGAGCAAAGAGGAGAAGGCCAGCCTGCTGGCAATGGTGCGCCGCCGCTATCCGGAACCGATATAGCCGCTGCCACGAGGTTGGTGCGTAATTACTGTCCCCAGGCAGGATCTCGCCGCCCGGGGAGGGGATCTGCAGGTACAGCCTGTCGATTTACGTACCAACCCGCGGCTACCACTCAAAAATTAAATATCCGCCATTACCCTCCAACCACCATGGGTGTCCACAACAACGTACACATACCCTCCGAGTCTTGGCCCTACTGGACATGGTACGCGATTGAGTTCGGGATAGTGCTTGCAGTCTCCATGCTGGTCTCCCGGGAGATCACCGACTCCATCGAGGGGCTTGATGCGACCCAGCAGAACTGGGTCTTCTACGGGATAGTGGGCGGCATATTCTTGGCCTGGTACATGCTAATCCGGGGCCTGGTGCTCAAGAAGAGGATACTTGAGACCCGCTACTGACCGCCTTTCGCGTAGATGGTGCGGTCGTCTATGCCCGACTCGGTAAAGGCACCCCGTCTGTTGCGGCACGATTCACAGACGCCGCAATGGGTCTCCCCGTTGGCGTAGCAGCTCCACGCCTCGAACATGGAGTCCCCCAGAGCGTCCAAGCCCATCCTGAGCAGCTCGCTCTTGCTGATGCCTTCCTTGTAGGGGGACCATATGCTTATGGACGTCCGGATGCCGTCCCTTATGCCGTCCTCCTCGCCTAGGTTGAGCGCCCCCTCCAGCGCGTCCGCAAATGCCGGGCGGCAGTCCGGGTAGTGGGAGTCGCCGGTGTGGGCGCCGTATGCCACAACGGAGGCGCCCAGCGAGTAGGCCCAGGCGGTGGCCACCGACAGGAATACCGCGTTGCGGACCGGCACCACTATCGAGTAGTCGAAGCTGCCCGGTATCTCCGACTCTGAGTCGGTCAGGACATTGGAGCCGCCGTACAGCCCCCTCATGAAGCCGATGTCGACCACCCTGTGGTCCTTCATATCCAAGGTGCGCGCCAGCCGCCGCGCCGCGTCAATCTCGCGGGCAGCCCTCTGGCCGTACGAGAAGGAGATCCCGTACAGGTCGTACCGGGGGGCCAGACGGGCTGCCGTACACACCGAGTCTATCCCGCCGCTGAACACGACAACAGCCTTCACTGGTTCACCCCCGATGCCCGTCATCCACCAGCCGCGCGCCCTGGGCAGGCCTGCATGGTATGGTCCTGCACCCGACCCCGCCGGACTCAAAGCCTCGCCTCATGGCATCTTGGATGGAGTCGATTGCCCCCGTGCCGTCTGCGAACGCCACCACCGACGGACCTGCACCGCTGATGGTGACGCCTACGGCTCCTGCCTCGGAGGCCAGCCTCTTTATCTCATCAAAACCGGGTATCATGTGCTTGCGGGCCGGCTCCACTATCACGTCTACCATGGAGTCGCCTATCAACCGCACGTCTCCCTTCAGGAACCCCGCAACCATGGAGGAGGCATTGGCCAGGTTGGCCGTGGCCTTTCCCAGCGGGACGGTGCTGGGCACCACCCCCCTGGATACCTGGGTCTTCTTCTCTGGCACGTCGGTGCGCGGGACGGCTATGCAGACGGCCAGTTCGGGGGGCGGCCGCACGGTGGTGACCATGAGTGGGTCGGGCCTTACAACCACGAATCCGCCGCATACGGACGCGGCCACGTTATCATAGTGCACGGATCCGGCGCTGGCCTTCTCCCCGTACCCGGCATATCTGACCAGCGTCTTCCTGTCCAGGTTCAGCCCGCAGAACGCGTCGAACGCCACGGCGGCCGCTGCCGCCGACGCGGCGCTGCTCCCCATGCCGAACCCGGCCGGCACGCCCTTCGTTATCGTCATGTGGATGCCAGACTCGATGCCCAGCTCGTCCCGCATCGCCTGTACCGCCATCCCGGCCGTGTTCTTGGCAGGATCCAGAGGTACGCCCCCGTCCGCCGATATGGTTATCCGGCCGTCCCCGCTCTCCCGGATGGAGACCGTGTCGTGGAACGCATCCACGGCCAGCCCGAACACGTCATACCCGGGCCCCAGGTTGGCAGTCGATGCGGGGGCGCGGGCAGCTACCTGCGTCAATCCTCCACCTCCTCGCCCTGGTTCAGAATCCTGCTCAGGGCAGCCTCCAGGTCTGCCAACCCCTCTCCGGTGGCGCTGGAGACGGGCATCATGCCCTGCGAGTACTCCTCGGGGCTGAGGTTTGCCGTCATCCCCGATATCAGCGAATACGAGTCCCCGTCCACCTCGCCCGCGGCCGCGTTCAGGGCAGATCTGGCGTCGGCGGCCCACTCCAGGATGTCGTCCAGCGCGTCCCCGGCCAGGTCCGACTTGCTCAGGGTGTTCACGCACGGCAGGGCCAGCCTCAGCCTTATGGAGGCTGCCAGCAGCGACACGGAGACGAAGTTGGAGGCGCTGTTCACCATGGCTCCATCAAACAGGAACAGGCCGACCTTGGCATCGGCGGCCAGCCCGCCGGATACAAACGGCCCACTACTCCTGTACGCGAACAGCTCTATCTGGCCGGGCGTGTCGACTATCAGGTAGTCGGGGTTTATCCTATCGGCCTCCTCCTGTATGTCACCCAGCCGGGAGGCCACCATGTCGCTTGCCATTACCAAGCCGCCGTTGGGCCCCAGATCATACTGCCTCATCACCGACAATATGTCCACGTGATCCCTGACATCGATGTCGGGGGTATATGGAAGCGACTCGACGCCGGGATCCAGGTTCATGACTGCCGCGAAGACGCCGTTGGTCGTGTAGTACTCGTGCAGCTTGGATGTCAGCAGGGATTTTCCGGATCCGGCAGTCCCCAGCACGAACACGTCCTTCAACGAGCAGATCCTCCATGGCTTATATTTGAATGAATAAAGAGACCCCGAATGAACTGGAGGGCCGTGGCTGTGGTCGCCACACTCGTTCCCTTGGCAATCATCGCGATCCAGTTTGACATACAACCAGACGACCTGCTCGCCATCGGGCTGGTGCCGTTTGCGGCGGCCGTCCTGATCATGCTGGCGAAGCTGGGCCTGCAGGGGATCAAGTTCGCCTATATCGCCAGGGCGTACTTGGGCCCGTTCGACTCGACCGTGAAGCTGTCCGGCGTACGCGTGGGCAGCGAGTTCATCAAGTTCTCCACCCCGATGTTCATCGGCGCCGAGTTCATCATGATATACTACCTCCACAAGAAGAAGGTGCACCCCTCCAAGTCGGCCTGGATAGCGCTGATAGACATCGTCACGGAGGTCCTCGCCGGCGGAATCCTCTCGATAACGGCAGGGGCGCTGGCGCTCTACGCGGGCTCGTACACGGTCGGGATAGTGGTGCTGGCCACCAGCATACCCATAACGGCCATCTGGGTGGTGCTCTTCTTCCTGTCGTCCCGGAGAAACTTCCGGATACCCGGCCCGCTGCGCTCGCTGGCCACCAGGGTTGCCGGCGCGCGGGGCTCCCACTATATCGACGAGGGAGACAAGTGGCTGGAGGGCATATGCAAGACCAGTCGGGAGAACTTTACGTCCAAGCAGTCAGCCAAGGTCTTTGCCGGCTCGTTCCTGATGTCGCTGGCCTCCTGGATTCTGTATGGGCTGTCTTTTCTGGCCATCGCTGTGGGGGTGGGCTATCACATAGGGGCCTTCGACTCGGTGATGGCGGTGATGGCTGCCAACGCCATAGCCAACCTGCCCATCACCGTGGGCGGCTCAGGCCTGGCAGAGCTGGGAATATTCGGGTACCTAAACAACGCAAACCCCTTCGACTTTTCCATCCAGGAGGGTGGCATAGAGTGGAACGCGATACTCGGCTGGCGGATAGCCACCTACTACATCCCGATAGTGATAACCTGGCTGCTGCTGGTCAAGCTGGCACTGAGCCGGGTCACCCGCTCGGACATTGCAGCGTGATATACCTTAATTTCATGTCCCGGGTAACAACTACCCATGAACTTGAGGGGCAGGAGTGTTCTTGTCACGGGGGCCTCCTCGGGGATAGGCCGGGAGGCGGCGCTGGCGTTTGCCGGCCGGGGGGCCGCCGTGGCCTTGGTGGCCCGCAGGAAGGAGCGACTCGAGTCGCTCAAGAAGAAGATAGAGGAGCGGGACGGCCGGGCGTTGGTCGTCCCCTGCGACGTCTCCGATCAGCGGACGGTCTCGGAGGCGGCCGGGACGGTCCGGGACAGCATGGGGTGCCCCGACATACTGGTTAACAATGCAGGCTTTGCTGTCTTTGACACCATCCTGGACATGAGCGTGGCAGACATGCAGTCGCAGATGGCCACCAACTACTTTGGCATGGTCTACATGACCAAGGAGTTCCTGCCGGAGATGGTGGGGCGCGGATCCGGCCACATAGTCAACGTGGCGTCCGTGGCTGCCAGCTTCGGGCTGCCGGGGGCCGCTCCCTACTGCGCCACAAAGTCGGCCATGCTGGGCTTCTCCGAGGGCCTCCGGCACGAGCTGTCCGGGACCGGGGTAGGGGTGACGGTGGTCAGCCCGATAATGGTGCGCACCGAACTGTTCGACGGGGCCCCTGACGTAGGCCAGCGGGGGCTGCGCCTCTCGATAAGCCCCGAGGCCGTGGCCGGAGCCATCCTGCGGGCCTCCGGCTCCCCCCGGGCCGAGATAACCGTCCCGGCCGCCGCCCGTGTGGCCGTCTGGGCAAAGCACGGCATACCATTCCTGACCGACTACACGATATCGCGCCTCTTCAGGAACCGGATGAACGCAGAGGACCCCGACACGTCCTGATACGATGGGCCATCCGGAGATGCCCGGACGCGCTACTACCTATTCCAGCTCTTTCTCCTTCTTGCTCTTCTGCCACCAGTCCAGATAATCGTCCTGGATGTCCTGCCTGGTCTTCTCCTTGCGGTTTAGGCGTATCCTTATGTCGGATACCTGCTCCCTGGTCGCGTACAGCCCGCACCTCCTGCAGATGAAGTGCTTGGTGGAGGGTTCTGCCTTCATCGGATACTCTATCTCGTCGAACAACTTGTAGAGGTCGTCCCGGCTGCGGTCCTCCTCTACGGTATCGGCCTCGTATCTATCCTGCACCTTCTTCCTCTCGATCGCCGTGCATTCCGGACAGTTGGGCATTGTACCACTCCCCGAGAGTGTCCATAAAAGCCTTACCGAGACGTCACAATTTTGTCCCCTCTCCTATGTGCGTGCGGTTACTTCATCATCCACAACTTCTTCAAACCGCTCTTCCAGGACGGCGGAGGACCACTTGCGGCCTGCCATCACCCGGCTGGCAATAATGATACAGAACCCATACCAAATAAACCGTGTAGTTGTGGCCGGTACCGCCGCCGGTTTGGACCTACCACATCATTCAAGCAGCATGCCATTCCCGCATACGGCCATGTTAAATTCAACCGCGCGCGCCTACACTAGAACCTGTGTTCATAGTATTAATATATAAGCATCTGACATTATAATCATGAGCAGTGGAGTTATGTCCAAATCTTTAGAGGCAGAAGAGCATGGGTTCGAGTGTCTGGATGGGGCATCTGACGTATTCATCGTGGCTGATAACATCCGAATACCGGCATCCAAAGTATCCATGAAAATACAAAATGGCGTATATTGGAAAAAAGAAAATCGCGGTGATATGCTTATTGAACCGCCAACCATAAAGCTCGGTATCCTTTTTGAAAAATCCGACAAAGTAAATGATCTGCTCAGAAAAACAAGAGAAAGAATAGATCAAAATGATGAATATATGAAATGGGAAATACATGGCAACGATAGCGTTATTTCGATTAAGATTGTGCGCGTACCAGACTTCATTCCTGCCAACGAGATTGTTTATGTGGTCGCACTATGGGCAGAAGGGTTTGAAACTTGGGCAGATTTGCTGAAGCGGTCTGGCCTGCTTCCGCAGCTGGGTAGATCATGAGATTGATGCTTGAATATTGAGTACGGGGATTTTATTGTGAATATGATGATAGTTGATTTTCATCACAAGTGTGATATAACGTGGATTATGTGGATAAAACTACAAAGCCGGGTCGGTGTGTTCCAAAAAATTTTGGCAATGTTAACCATTGCAATCATTTCTGCAGTACACAGACGTTACACGCATGTCGTTACCGGTATAAAGACTACCGGCAGCGGTGCCTGTTTTAATCATAAAAACAGCGACATAAATTGAGTTTTGGCTTATGAGCGGCATTCCAAAGTTTGGCGATATTGCATCCATGCAAAGCTTGAATCATATTATATCTAATTTTCAAACCGAAATAATTGTGTGTACAAAACAACTCAAAGATGAAATGCCGGGCAAAGGCATTGTCAGAATACAAATACTTCACATAAGCGCGAATCTGAAGCAACGCCGCTCCGATGTGGATGAGATACTCAAGTACATAAAAAATAATGATTTCAAAATAGAACAAAAAACCCAACGGCCCGTTTTTTGTGAAAACTGGCTGCTGTCGAACGTAGTTATGCTCGGAGTTGAACACGCATCAAACAAACTAGGCACCGCACTTCTCTCTAATACGAACTTTCAACTGCTAGCAAACGAGAAATATGATAGACTGGTGTACTGTGCCAATTCTGCCGATCTAGAGACAACTGCTTACGAAACACGCCTGTCAGTATGTGGTGATCTTGTAAAAGATGGGATTGGAATGATGTTCGGATACATGAATTATCAACCGTACTCTAGGCTAAAAATAATCGATGAATGGGATAAAATTGAAAGGGACATATACGACATCTGCAAACGACAATCAATCAGCTGTGGGAGAGACACAATTACCAACGCAAGGAACCTGTTAGTTAAGGTAAAATCCAACACCAACACCCCACTGGCCATCATGCGCATCATAAAATCCTATCGCGATATGCTAGCACATCCCCTCAACAATAAAAAAGCTGAAGAAAAATTCGCCGATGGGATTAATGCTTTAGTAGAGTCTCCGGATAGTGCGCACTTGGAGCGACGCGTCAAGCTACTGAGATCTTCTGTTGACGATGACGACTATGCTGTAGCATTTGTGCGCTCATTTTTACCTCCGGAGATTGAACTAAAGAACTATCTTGCCTCACCGATTGGCATGGTTGAAAGCGGGGTGCCATTTGTGCTTGTCTTTATCAGAATGTTAAAAATTTGGCTAGATGGCATTCAAAAATAATCTAACGATTGGTTGTGTAGCATAGTAAACGATCTACTTAACCAACCCTTCCTAGACAGACTAAAATCGTAGACGGCCGCGCAAAAATACGCCATCAGGTACACCATCAAGCAGTGAAATGGAGCTTGCCAAAGGGAGATCGATCCCTTCCAGACGCATACATGGACGAACTCAAGGCATTACACGAAGCCGGGAAGAACACCAAGGTTGGGGGCAGGTTGCTGGTGTACATGGCCCGGCTGAGGGGCGGCTCGCTCTGCAAGATTGCCGACGACTTTGGCAACATGTATTCGACCATACGCGACTGGCTGCTCAGGGCTGGGGGCGGGCTTGACTGGCTCCGCGGTACCATGAGGCCCGGACCTCGCGCCGACTGGATGCCGCGCAGCTGGCAGAAATCCGGGAGGATCTCCTAGCTGGACCGCGCAAGCTCGAGTTTGAGACGGACATTTGGACCGGCAGGATCCTGGTCGAACACATCAGAAGAAAGCACGGGATAACATTCGTATTCCGTACGATGCAGATACGACAAGAGATGGAGTTCGGGCACGTCAAGCCTAGGCCAGGGCACCATAAAACCGCTTCTGGCGGAGAGAAAAAGGCATTTAAAAAAACCAGCCGGCTTGCCACGCACCGCTCTAGCCGGGGCTGCAGGATCTTAGCCGGCGATGAGGCATCTGGCATACTGGGCTGGAACGTGCAAAAGGGCTGGTACCACAGGGCTGCAAAGGCGATATCGCCCGCCGCCCCTTCAACAGGAAGTTCTACTCGGCAGGGTGCTGGGCAACGACACCCCGTACCGCAGGTTCTGCGACCAGAATACTATCGGACATTTGTAGACACGCGCAACGTGGTCATCACGTATTATCGGACCGTGAGGTTTAAGCTGGCCATAATCAGATACGCTAACAGAAATCTGGCATTGTTTTTGTAAAAACATATGATCGGCGCTATATCTTGTTAATTGCGTATGTTGGGATTCGGAACACGTCCAACCAGACGCCGAAAGCAAATTAAACGGGTCAGCACGGCATATACACATGGCGGCCAAGTCGTTCGTGGTGGTGTTTCCGTCGGTCTTTTCCAGAAGGCATGCCGGCGCCTTGGTGCGCAACATCAAGCGTGTTCTCAAGATACAGAACGAATCATACACACGGGTGAGCCGGGACGGCGAGCTGATACTGGTGGACGCGCACGATCCGGTCTTTGCGTCTTCGGCCATAGGATTGCTGTTCGGGGTGGAGAAGGTACTGATAGCCAGGCAGACGGCCAACGACTTTGACGGGATGGTGCAGCTGATCACCGAGGTAGGGGGCAACCTGCTGCTCCGGGGGGAGCGGTTTCTGGTGCAGGTGGAGGGCCGCTCGCAGGGATTCCTGCCCCGGGATGTTGAGATGTCGGCCACCTCGTCGATAATAGAGAAAAAGTCGGCCTTGGGGGCCCGTCCCGGCACGCCGGACAACCACGACAAGATGCTGTACGCCTACATGACCAAACGACACGCCTACGTCTCCATCTTCGCGGATCGTGGCCTGGGGGGGCTGCCCCACGGAATCCAGGGCAGGGCCGTATCGTGCATATTTGACGAGCTCTCCGCCGTGTCGTGTTTTGAGGCCATCCGGATGGGCTTTGACATCCGGGTGATTGCCTGCTATCGGAGAGGGTCAGATCTGATGGGACTTGCCAAGATACTCGACAGGATGATCCCGCTTCTCCTGCTGGACACCGTGGAGATAACATTCTACAAGGCCTCCCCGGACGGTCCCGGCTACCTGGATATGGCCGCCCTGTCCACCAAGCTTGCGGTCCGTGAGGCCGCCTTGCACGACACGCCATACGTCAGCCTGCCCGTGTCCCGGATGCTCTTTCCGGGAGGCGCCACCGACGAGCTAGCCCGCTTGGTCTCCTCGGCCGGCCGCATCCCGCTTGTCACGCTGCCCGCCGACGACTCAAGACTGCTGCACATACTGGGGGAGCTCAACCTGTCGGCCAAATACCCGAGAATCAGGTCGCTGATCTCAAAAAAGCACACCCTCGACCAGGAATCAGACGGCGCAGACCGCGCCCCGGCGGATCGCCAGGTAATCTCCATACGGACCGGTCCCAACAACCTGCACGACATGCTGGATTCACTCCGGTGATGATCACTGCGAATTTAAACCGCCACCGGTGGTATACAACCACCCATGACCAGAATAGGCGAGTTCATCTACCCCTGGGGAAACGGCCACTACTCCCGCATGTCCCGCCTCAACGACGTCCTGGGTGAGTATCTGGGTGATGACCCAGAGATACACTACTCCAGCAAGGGGGACATATACGAGAGGCTGCTCTCGGCGCTCTCCGACCACCGAGACCGCGTGCACGAGGTGTTGATGCCCACCCCGATAGACGGCAGGATGGGCCCCGATATCCTGCGGTGCATGGTCAACGTGCTGCTGCCTGCCGCCGGCAATCCGCCCCTGGTCCGGCAGATAGCCTCCTACCTGAGGGAGGAGCGGAGAATCTACGACACGCTCAAGTTCGATCTGGTAATCAACGACGGCGACATGGGCTCGAACGTCCTCGCAAGGAACCGCGACATCCCCAGCCTGTTCATCACCAACCAGTTCAGGCCCCGGCTATGGCCAACCCGGTTCTACTTTTACCCGGGGCTGGAGTTTGTGTCCAGACAGATAGCCAAGGCCGCCCACATACTGGTGGCCGATTCACCCCCGCCCCACACCATGTGCGAGTTCAACCTCAACTTTACCCGGCAGGCATCCGAGAAGGTCTCGTATGTGGGCCACTTCACCAACCCCAAAAAGGTAGTCCGGCGCAGGATGACCGACCTGGAGAGGATGGTAAAGGGGGCCGACTTTGGATACTGGATGAGGACCGGCAACAAATCCACCAACGAGGGTACCGGCCAGAGATACGAGGCCATCTTCGGGGATGCACGCATGAACAACGAGAAGAGACTGGTATCACACGCCAGGGCCGACCCATCCATCGACTCTGTGCTGGGCAGTGACGGCAGACGGTACACCATCCAAGAGGCCTACGACAAGAAGGTGGACTGGCTGCAGATAGACGCGGGGTTCCTCTCCGAGCAGGAGAAGGAGACCGTACTGGATGGCTGCCGCTATGCGGTGATAAACGGATCCCATACCGTCATGGGCGAGATCCTGGGCGGAAAGGGAAAGCCCATCATAGGCATGCCCGTCTACGACGAGCATACCAACAACCTCCGGTGGGCCGAGCAGCGGGGCTTGGGCATACTGGCCCGAAAGGACAGCCGGGTGATATCCGGCATACGGCGCATTCGTGAGGATGCCGAGTCGTTCCGGGAGGCGCTAGAGGAGTTCGGCAGAAACTTTGCGGGGGACGGGGCGCGCAATACGGCCAAGATTGCCGCCCAGATACTACAAGAAAAGAGATAAGGAGGACGCCTCCGCCATCCGGCAGTCTGGCATGCGGGTCTTTCGACGGGCGAACCGACCGCAAGGGATGAGGACAAATTCCGCATGCCGGATGATTTGGGTTCGCATCTACTCCATCCGGGGATGCCGCCTGAGATCACCAACAACAATATAGCCGCCACGTCCATACCGTGCATGACCAGATTCACCCAGGATGACGTGGACAGGCTCAACTCGGAGATCAACACGGCAGAGGAGGCGGTCCGGTGGGCTTCGGACAACCTGCACCCCAAGGTGGGCAAGGCCTCAAGTTTCGGGGCCGAGGACTCGGTCCTTATCGACATGATGGTAAAGGTAAATCCCCAGTTTCGCTTCTTCACGCTGGATACGGGGCGCCTGCCGCAGGCCACCCACGACGCGATGGATGCCGTCCGGAAGCGCTACAACATCAAGATAGAGGTGCTGTTTCCCGATGCCGTCCGCGTCCAGGAGATGGTCAACGAGAAGGGTCAGAATCTCTTCTACGAGAGCGTCGAGAACCGCAGGCTTTGCTGCCGCATACGCAAGGTCGAGCCGATGAACAGGATGCTCGCCACGCTGGATGGTTGGATAACGGGACTGCGGCGCGACCAGACCAGCATACGGCGGGACGTGACCATGTTCCAGATAGACGAGGGGCACGGGGGCATCCTCAAGATAAACCCGATCATCAACTGGGGATGGGATGACGTATGGAAGTACATCAGGGAGCGCGACATACCCCACAACGGGCTCCTGGACCTGGGATACACCAGCATCGGGTGCGAGCCGTGCACCAGGGCGGTCAAGCCGGGTGAGGACATCCGGGCAGGCCGCTGGTGGTGGGAGCAGGGTATAAAAGAGTGCGGGCTTCACCTGACCGATAACAGGTGATGACGTGGTGACTGCCAAGACAAAGACGGACCCGGAGCCCTCGGCCGGCGATCCACCCCAGCACGGCGGCGCCCCAACCTACAGGGGCATAAAACCCCACGGGGGCCAGCTGATCAACCGGTTCGGGACGGCGGACACCCGGGACATGTTCACCATCGACACCACCACCGACTTGGCGGCCGACGCCGAGAACATAGCCGACGGGATAATGAGCCCGCTGGAGGGGTTCATGGGGCAGCAGGACCTGGAGTCGGTGACCGACCGTGGCCGCTTGGCCAACGACCTTGCGTGGACCATCCCGATAATGCTGGCCGTCGACAAGGATACCGCGGCCAAGGCCAAGAACGCCGGCGACGTGCTGCTGCGCGACCCGCAGGGCAACGGCTATGCGGTCCTGCACGTGGAGGAGTCCTTCAAGCTGGCCCGCAAGAACGTGGCAAGAAAGGTCTTTGGCACCACCGACATAGCCCATCCCGGCGTTGCAAAGACCATCGCCTTGGACGGGTTTGTGATCGGAGGCAAGATAACCTACGTCAAACGGCCCCCCATGACCGAGATGCGGCGCCACCGCCTGACCCCGGTGGAGACAAGGGACCTGTTCAGCGACATGGGCTGGAAGACCATCGTGGCGTTCCAGACCAGAAACCCGCCGCACGTGGCACACGAGATGCTCCAAAAGACCTCCATTACGGTCCGGGACGGGGTATTTGTGAGCCCCATCCTGGGCGAGAAAAAGTCCGGCGACTTTACCAACGAGGTCATCATAAAGTCGTACGAGCTGATGGTCCTCTACTATTACGCGCCCAACCGGTGCAAGATGTCCACCCTCCACACCGAGATGAAGTACGCCGGCCCCAAGGAGGCCATACACCATGCGATAATGCGCCAGAACTACGGCTGTACCCACATAGCCATAGGCCGGGATCACGCCGGGGTGGGCAGCTTTTACGACCCGTTTGCGGCGCACCGCATATTCGACGACTACCACGATCTGGAGATCGCGCCCATCTTCTTCCCCACATTCTTCTACTGCCGCAGCTGCCTTACGTTCACCAACGCAAAGGTCTGCCCGCACGGCCCCGAGGACAGGGAATCGGTGAGCGGCACAAAATTGCGGGATATGGTCCAAAACAACCTGATGCCCTCCAAGTTCATCATGCGGCCCGAGGTTGCCAGGCTGATACTCCGTATACCAAACAAGTTCGTGCCCTGATATATCGCGCCCCCGGGATAATTTACCGGTCAGGCGGCTTGCCTTATGGGGGCGGTTGGGTATGCGCCCGTCGGTTTGAAGGTGTTGTCCTATCTTGCACGAACCCATCAGGACGTACGTAAACCCCCACCATCCGGCCCCGGATCGCCGCGCCCGGTATATGGTAATTGTTCTGTGGCCGGGCGGTATTCTCCCACGGAGTTTTACGCGGAACGGGGAGCTGCCATCGATCCGTACCGGCCCCGCCGGGCAATACAATGCGCGGCTCTCGGTCCACGATATTTCCGCAAGCAAGCAGACGCCGATCCTCGTCCGGGTGGCAAGGGCGGCGCCCGCCGCCTAGATATTTAATGCTCCGGCCCAACACACATGCCGTGAAGTACGTGATGGTTCTCGTGCTGGCCCTTGCGCTGGTCGTTCCGCCGGCCCTCGCGCAGGATGTCAAGAATCCGTCCCTGAAGATCCAAGAGGTCGACATACCCTGGTTTGAGTTCAACCGGGTGGGCCGGGACGCCTCCACGGTCCAGTTGAACGAGGACCACGCCATCAGCTGGCAGGTCACCGTCAACAACGACATACTGTACGCCAACCCGTCCGGCAATGCCGTCCTTCGGATACACGACGCCTTTGATGCGGCCAGGTTCATCGAGGTGGGCATGGGGGCCAACCCGGACCACAAGTTCTGGCTGGCGGCCCAGCTGCCCAGGGAGGGGTACGTGGTCATACACAGCAAGCTGGATCGGGGCTGGTTCCCGGATGCCAGGATCAACCTCTCGTACGCCGACCGGGGCGGACTGACGGTCAACAACGGCGAGCGGATAGTGGTTAGCAACCTGGACGTGGGCACGTTCGTGGTCGGATCCTACTCGGTGTTCGGCATGGAGGGTTCGGGGGATCCCCCCGCGACCAACTCTGGCTTCCTGAGGGTCGAGTTCCTGTCCGGCAACCCCGCCGACAACATCTACTCGCTGTTTCCGTTTATCGTGACCGCCGCGGTGGGGGGGCTGGTGGGCTTTCTGTACCTCTCAAAGAGACGTTCTTAGCGTAGTGGTCGCAGGCGTCCCTGATCCTGCACACCCCGCACATCGGGGTTATGGGCTTGCAGATGTTCTGCCCGTACATCACGAACGTGTCGTTTACCTGCAGCCAGTACTTTCTTGGTATCTTTTTTGTGAGCGCCGCCTCGGTCTCCTCGGGCGTCCTGGTGTCGACCAGCCCCAGCCTGTTGGATATGCGGTGAACGTGTATGTCCACGGGGATGGCCGGCTTCTCAAAGGCGTAGACCAGAACGCAGTTGGCGGTCTTTCTACCCACCCCGGGCAGGGAGGTCAGCCGGTCTATGTCATCCGGCACGATCCCCCCGTACTCTTCTGATATTATCTTGGCGACGTCGATTATCCGCTTCGCCTTCACGCGGTAGAACCCTATCGACTTTATCAGCCCCTCTACATCCCCGCGGTCTGCCGCGGCCAGCTGCTCTGGCGTCCCGTACACCGCAAACAGTTTCCTGACCACCTTGGCGGTATTCTCGTCCCGGGTCCTGGCGGAGAGTATAGTCCCTATCAGTATGCTGAAGGGGCCCCTGTTCTCGGCATCGTGCAGCTCGCGCAGGGCCGTCATGCGGGGCGGCCTCACCGAGTTCATCGTCTGCCTCATGCCGTCCAGAATCTTCTTCACGCCAGCTGCGCAGATAATATACTCGTAAAAAACATTCTGTAACGTGCACCTGAGCAGGAACGAGGAGGCCGCGCTGGCAGGCGAGCAGGGAGATATAATGCAGATGGCCTACCGGATCCTGGTGGCCACCGGGGAGGCCACCGATGCCGAGAAGCTCGTGCCGGTGGAGTGGGTGCACCTCTCCGGCGTAAACTACAACACCATCGGCGACGCGGGCGAGGAGTTTCTGCGCTCCATCCGGGGCAGGGCCATGGTGAAGGTCCGGACCACGCTCAACCCCATGGGGTTCGACTCGGACAGCGCCGACGCCTTCGGTCTGGACGAGGAGTTCGTCCGGAAGCAGTTGTCCATACGGGAGTCCTACGAGAAAATGGGCGTGATCATGTCCTTCTCCTGCGTACCATACGACATATTTCCGATGCCGGAGCCCGGATCCCAGGTGGCGTTTGCCGAAAGCAACGCGGCCATACACGCCAACTCCTTTGACGGCCTCAAGACCAACAAGGAGAGCGCCTTTAGCGCCCTGGCAAGCGCCCTGACCGGCAAGAGCCCGTACAGCGCCTTCCGGGGGGACGTCCAGCCGGATACGGCAATCGACGTCCGGATTGATGACCCCACCGACTTGGACTGGGGCATGCTGGGCTACTTTGCCGGAAAGGTCGCCGACGGCTCGGCGGTGATACGGGGATCAGCCCCCCCGGACAGGCGCAGCTGCAAGGCCCTCTGCGGCGGCATGGGCACCTCGGGCACCTGCGCCAAGTTCTCGTTTGGCGTGCCGCCGGCCGGATGCGAGCGAGTCAGCTTTGGCAGGGACGAGGCCAACTCGATCCTGGACGAGCTGAACACGGCCGAGCACGGAGACGTGATAATCCTGGGTAGTCCGCAACTGGGAATGGGCGAGGTGGCTGACCTGGTGAACATGCTGGGGGGCCGCCGCTTTACCAAAAGATGCATGCTCTTCTGCCCGCGGGCCGTCAAGGAACAGGCCGCAGCCTCGGGCCACGCGGCCATCCTGGAGCGCGCCGGCTGCCAGCTGCTGGCAGACTGCTGTGCCTGCCTGACGCCGCTGGTCACCGGGGACGACACCGACTCGGTGACCACCAACAGCATCAAGGGGGCATACTACCTGAACAGGTCCAACGGGGTGGGGGTCTGCCTCAAGCCGCTCGCAGAGATAATCCGGGACGAGACGCGATGAAGGTGCTGGTCAGTGGGCGCGCCCGCGGCAGCATCATCCGGACGGCCCACCCGATCAACTTTCTGGGCATGATCGACAAAAGGACGGGGATAGTGGGGGATCCTTCCCATGACCTCCACGGCAGGACCCTGGCCGGTTCCATCCTGGTATTCCCGCACGGCATAGGGAGCAGCGTGGGCGCCTACACGATATACTCCACGAAATCCTACGGCGTGGCCCCGGCCGCCATGATCTGCGGCAAAGCCGACCTGACTGTGGCCACGGGATGCGCCATAGCCAACATCCCCCTGGTGGTAGCCTCGGACCAGGAGATATCGCACCTGCAGGACGGAGGACAGGCCACCCTTGACACCGACTCCGGAGTCACCGCCGGCTGAGCCCCTCTGCGAAGATCGTCCCGCCAAACCGCCAGACCTCCGTATCCGGCCGCCTCCACTGGTCCCCTGGCAGGCCCGCCTTGATGCAGGTGTTCTCCAGCAGCTCCTGCGCGGACCAGCCATACTCGGTGGCAACCTGGGGCAGCAGCAGTCCGGACAGCCCATGATACCGTACAATCAACCCGTCCCTGCCCGGCACTATCCTGCCCGGGTACTCGTCGGGAGATTTTACCCTGATCATCCGCGGGGGCTCCAGAACGGTGACCTCGAATGTTACCTGATCCAGCTCCTCCGGCCGGACCGGGTCGAATCTGGGATCCTGGGTGGCGGCGGCCACGGCGGCGCTGGACAACGAGTCGCAGAGCATACCCGACGGTTCCGGATACCCTATGCATCCCCTCAGTTCGTCGCCATGATTTATGGTGACAAATACCCCGGATTTGAAGCCGTATCTTTTACGGAACGCCTGGTTCGTTTCGGGAATGCGGCCGTCCAACAAATACCCCGAGACTATCCGTCTTGCCTCTGCAACCAGCTCGGCGCCGTCTATGTCCTGGCCCATTCTTGCGCAGCCTCCCGCAGGTTTCTGATGTGGGTCCCCTCCCAGTATACGTGGCGGCATTCTCTGCACTCCCAGAACAGGCCGGTTCGCTGGCGCACCCCATCGGGAACGCGCCTGCCCGCCTCCTCCCCGGTGATCCTGGCGGTGTCCCCATTGCATATGGGACACCTCGCCGACTCTCCCGATATGTCGGGGGTGATGTTTAATGCCCGGATTATCTCCGACATTGCGAGCGGTTCCAGGTTGCCGGCCACCGGTATCGTCGGCACCGACATCTTGGCCGCCCTCCTGGAGAGTTCCGCATCCCGGGTTATGATGGTCCTCCCGGACCGGGCGGCCTGCTCCAGTATCTGTTGGTCGGGCATATGGGCAGAATACACCGTGTCATATCCTAGAATGCGCATCTTTCTGGCCACGTTTCCCAGCATCGAGTCCACTAGGAACCGGGGCTTATTCTGTTCCGCCATCCCGCACCTCCGCAATGTGGCTCTTCCCGGGCGGCAGCACCCGAACGTAGTCATCGACGGTATACCCGCCTGCCCCCTCGAGCCCCATCCGCTGAAACTCGTTTCTTATTTTTTTGGCCACCGTCACCATCTCAGTGCCGGTAGGCTCTATTATCACCATGGATTCGGAATATCTCAAGACGGCATCCACCGGACCGCAGACAAGCAGACGGTCGCCATCCTTCTCCATCATCCCGACCGCCAGCCTCATGCTGGATATTTTGACAAAGTTGCGCTGCCCCTCTATGGTAAAGGAGCCCTTGGGCAAGTACTGGCCGCTGGGGGCGGACTTTTTCACCTGCTCGGGATTTACCCAGTAGGCGCTTGCCCCGTACATGGCTTCCCTCCACACCCTGCTGAAGCAGACCGTCGCCTGGGCCGTCTCCTGCAGGCTTGCCCGGGACGGTTCTGACTCCTTGAGTATGAAGAAGGGGGACCCGAATATCTGCGCGTGAAAGACCCGGTCACCCGCCTCCAGGTGCTTTCTCACTACCGCCGAGTTTGAGGGCGCGTCGCGACCGCCGATGGCCAAGGAACCGTCAGACGTATAAAACCACCTATACCTCTCAAACCAGTTTCTCTTTCTTACCTGCGATGCGGTTACCTCCTCCCGGGCGGATTCCGTTTTGTTTGCGGCCTTTTCGATCTTTTTGCGCGTCTTGGCCATCATATTTTCGATCGAGGCGACTGCCCCGGCCTGTCTCTTGGCCTCGCCATACAGTACGGACGCGGTAGACTGAAGCGGGGCCTCGGGGTTGATCTTTATCTTTTCGTCCAGGACCGATATCATGGGCACCCCTTTTTCACGTATGAACCGGGCGCCATGCTGCGAGAGCGCATCCCCGGCACCCTCTACATCCAACCGCAGTATGCCGCTGGACAGCATAGAGTACATTGAGTTGGCAACATCGGTGATGGCAGCAGACCTCTTCCTGACCGTCCGGATGGCCTTCTCCTGCTCGGCCAGCTGGCTTTGCAGTGATTTTACCTCGCTTTCCGATTTGGTGCTGTGCGCGTCCCTCCCCCTCTCCAGTATGCTCTCGGTAAACACCTTATCGAGGCCGGACATAAAGTCGTCCACCCGGATGACTCCCTTGCCCGAATGCTCCAGGCTGACCGGCGCAACCTCGACCATACCATCCCGGATGACAACCGGGGAGTGGTTCCCGTCTATTACGTCCCGGATTGTCCTTTTTGCGGCACCATGGATTGCCGATACCTCCTCCCCGCTCAGCGAGCTGCCCGCCCTCTTGGAATCCATGCCGGCCACACTCAGTATTCCTTCGGCGTATCTCCTTGGAAGGCCCATGGTTCTTCCCACCCACCTGGCGCACGAAATATCGGCATTCTGCAGCCCGGCAAAATCCTCCGGGGTGACATGCAGGGCGTCCTTGTCGGATTGGGGCGGCTGGATATAGTCCATGCCCACCTTGATGCTCCTGTGTCTTACGTCGATGGCGTGCTGCAGGGCCAGGACCTTTCTCTGGTCATTGCACAGTATGATATTTCCGCCGCCAAAGAATTCACCCACCAGCACAAACTCCCTGTCAAAGCCGCCAAACGTCAGATACGCCAGCCTCTCCAGACCCGGCTGCTCTACCTTTTTGAGCTTCAGCCTGAGCAGGTCGCTGCGCAGCCGCCTCACCAGCCGGTTCTCGCCTATCTGCTGCACCCTCACCGAGGTTATCCACAGGCCCATCGTCGATAACACCAACAGTATGTCGGGCTTGTCGGGGTGGTGCAGCTTGAACAGCAGGCTATCCCTGTCTATGCCGTAGATGTTGCTCACATAGTACTCGCCCGTACTCTCGGATATCCTGTCCACGAGATACCTGAGCTCTATGCCCGCCAGTTCCATGGCGGGATGCGGAAGTTTGGACGTTTATACTGTTCGCATCAGCGTGCGGTCATGCGGGTGCTGCCAGGTTCGTACTCTGTCCCGCGTTCAATCCCTGTTGCGGTTTCAGCAGGCAGCGTGTCCTGTCGCCTCGGACGATCATACCCCGTGCGGTCGGCATGCAGCTACTTTCTCTCCTGTGCGAGCAGCAGGCACCCCTCCCGGATTATCGGTCCGGCTAAAGTCAAAAGCTTACATCAGCATGGTATTTGGTGGCGATTCCGACCGCGGCCGGTTGTGGCGCCCAACTACCACCGGATAATAACCGGCCATCAGCATGATTTTATATCAAACATGCCGCTGCGGTTCTGCTACAAACGCGGGTGCTGCCCGACGGCTGCTCCCCGGGCAATAGATTTTGTTCGGGAAAGCGCTGGTAGCGGCAGATGGTTTCGATGAACACCCGAATTTGCACAAGAACCTGCCGCTGCTAATGTTTATAAACCAATGTGGCGTACTAGTATTGCCAAAGGGCTATGGGTGCCATAGCTTGGGGCGTGTAATGGGGGGTTCACGGTCACGCATTCCCGGCACTTATATCGGAAATTTTATGTAGTTGCAGCGTTCTGCTGCGCAAGCACATCCCCGCTTTAGCCTGTCGTACACCATGCCTCTACGGTATGGATTGAACGCCCCGCCAGTGTCAGTATGATTTTATACCACCTACTGCGCAATCATACCATGCTAAAGAAAGCAAACCTGAGCTCTCCTACAGAAACTAAGGCGGCCGACAGCAATTATCTGACGCTAGAAGTAAAAAACTTCGGCCCGATATCAGAAGGACTGATTCGCCTAAGACCGTTAACCATTCTTATGGGTACGAATGGTTGTGGTAAGTCTCACATCGCCACACTTGTTCATACCATAATAAACACTAGGTTGTCTAAGCCAGCCCATTGGGCCGTCGAAGACGAAAACCTACCAAAGTCAGTGACTACAGAGGCTGAACGTCTGCATCGAAAATATAAACCAGGTCATATCATCGACTCAAACGTCTATCAGACTATTATTAACCATGACCTAAAAAGTTTTAGAAAAGCGCTGTTAGAAAATTTTGCAAAAGACGAAAAAAATTTAGTAAGGATAGGAAAAAGAAAATTTAAAATAAATATAATATCGAAAACCGTCGATGTAATATACGCTAGCGGTGCTGATCCGGTAATAACCTCGCCTGAGACTACAAAAATAAAGTGTATAAAAGGCAGATTCACACCAGAACACTGTCTCCAAATCAGAGACAATGTAGCATATATGAATATGCCGCGTGGTACAGACGACGCTGATCTTTTATTTATGTTAGAAGAAGAACTGGGGCTTAAGTATAATGGGATATCTCGAGAGATAAAGCGTAGCGTTTACTTTCCTGCCGAAAGGGCCGGCATGATGCTAACTCTCAAACCGTTAATGCTGGATTATATTGATCGACTGGGTAGGGGTTTAGGTGCAAGTTTTGCCGTACCATCGCTAGCTGATACTATGGTGGGTTTTCTAGCTTGGATGATTAAGCCTGATGAACGTAAGAGCGCCTTTGCCGACAATGTTTCTATCTTAGAGAAGCAAATGCTTGATGGCAGCATTGTGCTAGACTCTAAACACACCCAGCTTCAGGATGTATACTTTAGGCACAAAGAAAAAAACCTACCCCTCCATACCGTAGCCTCCTCGATAAAAAGTCTGGCTGCATTTTTGTTGTACGTCAAGCATGCAGCTAGTCCGGATGAAATAATAATACTGGAGGAACCAGAAACAAACCTACATCCAGACAATCAGCTGCTGCTTGCCCGCTTCATTGCGCAGCTGGTCAACGGCGGATTACACATCTTTGTCACAACCCACAGTCCTTATTTTTTGGAACAGCTGAGTCATTGCGTGCTATCCGGCATGATTGATAATGAGCGAAGTTCCAAAGTACTGTCTACGGATGAGAGCCTAAAACCCCATAACGTTGCTACGTATACATTTAAACCACATGGTGATGGTTATAAGATTACACCTATTGCCCCTTCCGCTGAGGTTGGTATACCTCAGGAAGAATTTACCAATACGGATGATGATCTATACAACGAGGTCATGGATTTACGGCGGGCTGGAGAATAATGCTGCGAACGATGGAGGAAATCTATGGTGACTTACAATCAAATAAATGCCGCGAAAATAAATGCACCGTTCAACTAAACCATTTTGTTTCCTATTGCGGCGAATCGATGCGGACACGAATACTCGGTAACAATGCCCCACATGAACCAATGTGTGACTGCATTGTTACCAACAATGCAAAAACCAAAATATCACTGGTGGAGTTAAAAGGTAGCACAAGCAACACCACCAAGATAAGTTACAGGTTAGTCGATGAGGCACGGAGCCAGCTTTGTGGCGGCCTGACCGTCTTGCATGAAATGCTTGCAATGATGAAAAAAAATGAAATTGATCTACAGCTAATTCTGTTTACTAAACTTAGCCTTAACCGTTCTGAGCGTGTAGAGCTTAGAAAACCACTCCCTGGCCTCGCTGGTGGTATAACTATAGTGGACCGGATATGTGGCTGTGATCTTCCGGATGCGTACCTACGGTTGAAAAGATCACAATTAACACTGGTTGGCTAACCAATCGAGGGGTCTGATAGATCGAATTCAGCCGTATTTGATTGATTAGCTTGCCACCTTACCATGCGCTAGAGGCACCTCTAACCGTATCAATAATTACACAAACCTAAATACCCTTAACGGATACCCCATCCCGTGAAGGGCAAGTTCGTCAAGGAGATGGCACCGGGCGATGCCGTCGATACGTACTTTTTGGTGTCCTTCAAGGAGTCGCCCCGACCGTACAACAACAAACCCGGTTATTGGTTCAAGATCAAGGTCTCAGACAAGACCGGGACGGTGCCCGTGATGTTCTGGGGAAAGGATGAGGAGAGCGTGCGGGAGCTGTTTGGCTCGTTTGATATACGCGATGTGGTGTCGGTTCGGGGGACGGCATCAATGTACCGGGAACAGCTTCAGGTCTCGGTCAACCAGGGGGAGGGCCGCATACAGAAGATTGCCGAGTTTGATCCCGCCGACCTGCTGCCGGTCACCGACAAGGACCGGGACGAGATGAAGTCGCGCCTGATGCAAGAGGTGGCCGGCATACAGAATCAACCGACCCGCCGTCTGCTCGAATCGCTATTTGGCGACGCACAATTCCTGGATAAATTTGCCACGTGGCCGGCAGCCAAGAACTACCACCACGGATACGTGGGCGGCCTCATCGAGCACTCGCTCAACATGATCAGCCTGGCTAGGGCGGTGGCCCAAAACTACGACTCAACCCTTGATACGGATCTGCTCACTACCGGGTGCATCCTGCATGATATCGGCAAATTGTCCGAGTACGACGTCCAGGCGGGAATAACGTTCTCTGAGATGGGCGACTATCTGGGCCATGTCAGCATTGGGGCAATGATGGTCCAAGCAAAGATATCATCCATGAGGCAGTCGGGAGAGGACTTCCCAGAAAAACTGGAGCGGGAGATAATCCATATCATCCTCAGCCACCACGGCACCAAAGAGCATGGCTCACCGGTTGAACCCATCACCGCAGAGGCCATGGTCGTCCACAAGGTGGATGCCTGCGACGCGCAGGTCAAACACATGATCGAGGAGAGGGAGCGCAACAACCCCAACTAACCCGTCCAAAGACTTTAACGAAGGACGCCAGTCCGCCTACGCGTTGGTACGGCATAAAATTCCCACAGGATCACAGAGATGCTCGATACCGGGACGACACAGATGCATTCCCGTCGCACGCACAACCCCGTGCAACCGCCGGGGGCGGTAATCATCATGTGGGACTACAAGACACCCGGCATACCCGATGAGATGTTCGAGCGCCTGCCCAGCGTGCCAATCACCAAAGAGGAGGTGAGGGCCATCCAGATATCCAAGGCCAGGCTGAAGGAGGGATATACCATCCATGACATAGGAAGCGGCAGCGGATCCGTATCCGTGGAGGCGGCCATACAGGCAGGTCCATCCGGGACGATCCTCGCGGTGGACCGGGATCCGGCCGCCGTCAAACTGACCCGGGCCAACGCCGCCAAGTTCGGCCTGGACAACATCCGGGCCATATCCGGCGAGGCAGCCGAGGTCATACCCTCCCTTCCGGTTGCCGACGCCATCTTTGTCGGGGGAACCGGGGGAGACACGGCCGACATACTCCGCATGTGCCGCGACAGGATGGCGCCCGCCGGCCGCATCGTCATAGGGACCATCCTGGTGGAGACCCTCGCCGAGGTGCTGCGCGCGGTACGGGAGGTGGGCCTTGACGAACCGGATGTCACCCAGGTTACCATACTGAAGAGCCGCCGCACCTCCACCGGCACCATGATGCTGGCCCGCAATCCGGTCACCATCGTATCCGCATCGACCCCCGCCTAGATTTTTAATTGGGGAAAGCCCCTCCGGATTATGGCGGGGCTTGTGGCTATAGGGGTGGGTCCGGGGGATCCGGACCTTCTGACCGTCAAGGCAGTCCGCGCCATCCAGGAGGCGGACATCATAATGTGCCCGGCATCCGGGGAGGATCGACCCAGCATCGCCCTGTCGGTGGTCGAGTCGCTCTTGGACAGGCCCCGGCAGGAGATCATCCGGCTGATATTTCCCATGACCAAGGACCCTGACGTGCTGGAGTCAACCTGGAAGAGGAACGCCGGGATAATGGCCGAGACCGTCCTCACCGGCAAGAGCGTGGTCTACCTGACGGTGGGGGATCCCTACCTTTACAGCACTTGGATATACATGCACAGGGAGCTCTCCGCCAACCACCCCGAGATGGACATATCGGTCATCCCCGGGATCGTCTCCATATTCACATTCGCATCCAAGGTTGGCGTCAGCATAGCGGAGGGCGCCGAGAAGGTCTCGATAATCCCGTCCTGTTATGAGCTGAGCTCGGTAAAGGCCATAGCGCAGAACTCGGAGACGCTGGTCTTCCTGAAGGACGGCAGGTACTTTGACCAGGTCATAGACGTCCTCAGGGAGGCCGGGTTCCCGGACAGTTCCGTATTTGCCATCGGGCAGGACCTGGGCACCGACAACGAGATAATCCGGCGCCTCACCCTGGGCGAGGTGCACCGCGGCGTTCTCACTACCAAGTACTTTTCAATCCTGGTGGTAAAGCGTGCCTGAGGTACACTTTGTGGGGTGCGGGCCGGGGGATCCCGACCTGATAACCATCAAGGCGGCCAACCTGATAAGGGGGGCCGACGTCGTGGTCTACTCCGGATCCCTGATACCCAAACCCATACTGGAGATGTGCGGCGGCGCCCTGCACGACGCATCCGGGATGGTCCGCGAGGAGATAACCGAGATGCTGCTCGAGGCCGCCAACCAGGACAAGGTGACGGTGCGCCTGCACGACGGCGACCCCACCATCTACGGGGCCATACGTGAGCAGATGGACAGCCTGAACAGGAAGGGCGTCTCCTGCGTGGTGGTGCCGGGGGTCACCGCAATGCTGGCGTCGGCAGCCGCCTTGGGCACCCAGCTGACCCTGCCGGGCGTGACCCAGACCATCATAATAACCCGGGCCGAGTCCCGGACGGACGTCCCTGATCGCGAGAGCATATCCGAGCTGGCCCGGCACCGCGCCACCATGGTGCTCTACCTGAGCGTGCACCTCCTCCCCGAGATAACCCGGCAGGCCGTGTCCGGCGGCTATCCCGAGTCCACGCCGGCGGCGGTCGTCTACCGGGCGAGCTGGGACGACCAGAAGGTGGTGACCGGCACGCTGGCCGACATACCCGGCAAGGTGCGCGCCGCCCGCATCACCCGGACGGCCACGGTCATAATAGGCGAGGTGGTCGACCCCGAGCACTACGAGTACTCGCGGCTCTACGACAAGTCCTTCAGCCACGGCTTCCGGAAGGCCCGAACCTCAGGGTAGCCACATCCTGTTCCACCCCCAGCATCCTCAGGTTGGCCGCTATGTCGTGGCCCCCCGACGTGAACACCCTGAGCGCGCCGCCCCCCGTATTGCCCACCATCCGGATAGCCCGACGCGCCACCATCCGGGCCGGATCCAGAAAGGTCATCGTCGGCCGCTCGCGCTCCAGCATCTCCCTCAGGAACGGCAGGTGCGTGCTGGACAGGGTGCATACGTCCGCGTCCCCCGCCTGGTCCAGGACGGCCCGGATTGCCGGCCCGCATGACCCGGGGTCGCGCAGGAACTGCCCCGCCTCCACCAACTCGACCAGCTCAGAGGCATCCACCCCCCTCACCTTGGTGCCCTCCGGAAGGTCGCACGATCCCACGTACCTCTCCAAGACGCCGCCCTCCACCACCATCTTGGTCGCAAGCACCGCCACGCGTCCGGTGGAGCTGAGCCCTGCCGCCTCGGAGAGCGGCGGCCAGACGCCTATCGTGGCATCGTCCTCCAGGCCCTCTATTGCCAGGGTCGGGGTGTTGGATCCCACCACCACCAGGTCGGGATCAAACCTCTCCCGCAGGCCACCTATGGTGGCCACCACTATCTCCCGCAGCACCCGTGTCGGTTTTGTCCAGTAGGGGTGGCTGCGCGTGTCGGCGTAGTAGATGATATCGCATTTTGACACCTCCCGTATGGCCCTTACGATGCTCAGCGAGCCCAGGCCCGAGTCGAAGACTGCTATGGTCGCCATGGCGTGACTGCGGGATGGCCGGGTTAACTAAATTTAATCCATGGTGTATCTTAATGCACACTTCCCATTAAGTGCCAAATACCGAATGCCAAACCATGACAAACTTCGACAAGACATGGACCCGGCAGGAGAAGCCGGGCATGTCAGACAAGCTACGCGAGTCAGTCAAGCCCCAGGGGGCCCTCAAGCCCCGCATACAGACCGGGGTCAACAAGCTCCAGATACAGATATCCAAACTGGACGCGATGCTCAACAAGCTGCGCGAGCGCGACGCTAGACTCTTCCAGAGGATAGTGGTCGCGATGAAGAGCCACGACACCCAGACCAGCAAGATCCTCTCCAACGAGCTAGCCGAGATCCGCAAGGTCTCCAAGATGCTGGGCAATGCCCGGATGTCGCTGGAGCAGGTACAGCTGCGCCTCACTACCATCCACGACCTAGGTGACGCAATGGTGGCCATCGGTCCGGCAATGTCGACCATGAAGGGCCTCAAGTCGTCCTTGGGCAGGTTCATGCCGGAGGCAGACTCGGAGCTGAACTCAATGACGCAGACGCTCAACGGGCTCATGATGGACTCGTTGGCCGGAGACTCGTTCGGTATGGAGTCGGACATATCCAGCGAGGAGACCGACAAGATACTGCAGGAGGCCTCCTCGGTCGCAGAGCAGCAGGTCGGCGACAGGTTCCCGTCGGTACCAACCCCGACAGGTTCTTCGCAGACCTCCTCCTCCTCGGCGTTCGAGTAGACCCCACCCAGCCCCTTTTTTATCATCCAGGTTCTGTCAACTTGCCGGATCGGTAGGCGGCCCGCCAAGTTGGCGGAACCCTCACCCCCACAGCCTTTCTTTGAAGGTCCACTTTTTGTTCAGGATAAAGTTGCCCAAGGCCGCAGTCAGGACGCCGGCCGCCAGCGAGACCGGGTACGACCATCCGCCCTCCACCAGCGAGAAGACTATCCCCAGCTGGACTGCCGCTCCCAGCGAGCTGAACCCCAGGAACTTTGTGTACTGGACGGCCATCCTCTTGGGCGCATAGTTCCTGTCCTGGAAGGTCCAGACCTTGTTGAGCGCAAAGTTGGAGGTCATCGAGGATAGTATGCCCAGTATGTTAGCGTGCAGGTACCAGAACTCGGGTATCTGCTGGGTGAGCAGCAGCGATATCACATAGTTTACCAGGAACCCGCTGGCCCCGACCGTATAGAACCTTCCCGCCTTGGACAGGAACCGCACCGACCGCCGGGGTTCGGCGCCCCCGTGCCTGTACAGCCTCCAGACCGACCTCAGGTAGTCTGCGAGCACTCCGCTGCTCAGCTTGCTCTCGCCCAGCCTCCGGTCCCGGAACGTATAGGGCACCTCGGCTATCCGGGCCCCCTGCGCCTTCACCAGCATCTCCAGCAGCATCTTGAATCCCAGGCCGTCAAAGGAGATGCCCTCTACCAGGTTCTTCTTGAACGCAAAGAACCCGGACATGGGGTCGGCCACCTTTATCCCCAGGCCGTGCTTGGCAACGACGGTCCCAAACCAGCTTATCATCCTCCGCTTGGCGGTACACCCGTCTGTGCGCCCCCCGCGGATGTACCTGGATGCGATGGCTATGTCGCAACGGTGCCTGAGCGCGTCCAGCAGCTTTGGTATGATCTGGGGCGGGTGGGAGAAGTCGCTATCCATCACCACTATCGTCTCGCCCCGGGCGTGCCTCATGCCGTGCAGTATGGCCGAACTGAGACCGGCCTTTGTCTTGCGGTGTATCACCTCGATGGTATAGTTGGCTATGTTCTTCATGTTCCGCAGGTGCTCCTCCACCAGCCTGCCGGTGCCATCCGGGGAGTTGTCATCCACCACGATGGCCTGCGCCGACACGGACCCGGGCAGGCTCTCCTTTATGGACCGGAGCACGTCCAGTATGTTCTTGGACTCGTTGTAGGTGGGCAGTATTATCGATACCTGGGGGTTGGGTCGCGCTATCCCTGACATATATTGGCGGCCTCTCTGCTCCGTTTTATATTTTCAACATCCCGGGGGCTGTCAGGTTGGCGGGACATGGCGCCGGGTGTAAAATCAGGGACATGGGATCTTCTCCAAGTTGAAAACAGGAACCGCAGCACCTACGTGACTGCCAATTCGAGTCAGCTACGTTGAATCTTTCGAGCCACAAGCGTGTCGTTGTCGTTCGTGTACTTGAATACCAATCGGACCTTCCGTCTGACCATCAGTTGGATGTTCATCACTCTTGCAACACAGTCATACTTAGGCATGGCCTCAATCCACTTTGCCAAGCGGTGAGCTGACTTGATGGCTCTGTCCTGTGTGTCTGGATCCAGCAGTGTTAGTTGCTCTTTAAAAAGAGTGGAGGGTGAGTACTTGGTCGTTGTAATCACACCCGCTTTACCCAATCTCGCATTGCCGCCTCGAATTCATCGGGGGTGTTATAGGTACATGCGATCTCGTCCTCACCCTTTTCATATGGTTCGAAGTCATCGTCATTGGTACCCATGCGTCTCTATACACAACGGCTGGAGTGGTCCCCTCTTATTGATACCGATTTTCGCGACATTTTATTCACACTTACCACCCCCTTCTATATCGGGTATGGCACCCTCCGAACCCTGCCGGTACTGCCCGGCAAACTCGGAGGGTGTCAGGTACCTTAGCGCGGAATGTATTCTGCGGTGGTTGTAGTCCTCAAATGCGGCAAGCATCGCCTCGCTGGCTTCTTGGATGTCGGCAAACTCCCGCGGCCAGACGTACTCTTTTTTGAGCGTCTTGTGGAAGGACTCGATGTGTCCGTTCTGCTCCGGCGTGTTGACGTAGATGTATTCGAGGGTGATTCCCAGCGCGGCCATCGACGATCTGAATTCCCGGCTGGTGTACTGGGATCCGTTGTCGACCCTGAGGGTCAGGCCGGGCAGTTCCGGACCGGCGGCGGCCACCGCGTTGGTCACCGACATGATGGCCTCGCGGCGCGTGGCGCGGCCCGCCAGCACGAACGCTAGCCACTGCCTGGTGAAGACGTCTATCACGTTGAAGCAATAACCCCAACCGTCGGATCCGCACCAGATGTAGGACATGTCAGACTCCCAGAACTGGTTTGGCGCCTTTGGCCTGGGTGGTTTCTTGTTGGCCCGGATTATCTCCCGTTTGGTGCGCGAGGGCTCGCTCCAGCCCGGTCTCTTGAATATGCGCCGTACCGCCTTGCGGTTGACCGGCGGTTCAGTTCCTTGGATGCCTGGGCGGCCATGCGCCGCGTGCCGTAGGCGGGTCTTGCGGGGCCGATCTTTTGGATCATCTCCCGGACCTCGGGGTCTGGCGACACGTTCCTGGATCTGGTGGTGCAGTACCGTGCCTTCTTGGAGACGCCGCAAAGCAAGAGCGCCTTGTTCAGGCTCACCGTTCCGTGCATCGTCCTGACTGCCTTCATTTTAGTTCGCCTCCCAGCGCTTTTTTTAAAGCGTCATTGGCCACGGCATACTCTCCGATGATCCTCTTTAGCGAGGCAACCTCCTCTTTGTGTCGCTTGACCTGCTTGGAGGCGTCGGGGCCATCAAGCGAACTGCGGCCGCCAGCTAGGAACTTTTCTTTCCACACGTATACTGTCCGGGGCACCAGGTTGTGCTCGCGGCATATCTCCGCCATGCTGGATTGTGGGTTAAATGTCTGGAGTACGATACGGATTTTCTCGTCCGTACTCCATCGTGACTTCTTGTCTGTCATGTCCCCTCTGGCCTCCCACCGCTAAAGTGTGCATCGCTGATCGGTCTCCTTCTAGCGGGGTCCGCCCCACCGACTTTGCGACGGCCTGAATCATGGTGAGGATCTTGTCGTTGCCTTCTATGGTGATACCTGCGGCCTCGCCGGGGGTCATCTGGCCGTCCAGCCCGAGATGCGGCCTGACGTGGTTGTGGTAGACGCGCAGTCCTGCGAGGATGGCTGAATCATACTTCTTGAGGCTGCGTATGACATCCTCCCGGAGTCGGACCGTGTTGCCGTTGAACGACTCCATCTGGTTGTTGTGGTGGATGCCGTCAAAGGCCACTTCGTTGATGTGCCACGTCTGCTTGTGCAGGAAGTTTTTCGAGGCATACTGCTCTTTCCAAGCGTGGTGGAAGTTGGCCGCCTTGTCGCTGATGAGGGTGGTCGGAATCTTCCCGGCTACCTTCTTGGCTTGCTTGAACATTGGCGCCACGTCATCCTTGCCCTTGTGCTCGGCTACCTGTTTGGCTATCCAATATCTGGTCTCCGAGTCGAGCATCGCGAACAGGTACCTGCGGTTGCCCTTGATGCTCATGTAGATTTCGTCCGTCCTCCATGCCTCGCCGACTTGGGGACGTATCTTGTCCATGTAGGTCTCCATGATGTTGCCGTATTCCTCTGACCAGTTGTAGATGGTCTGGTGGCTCACTTTGTCGTTGGCCTTCTTGAGGAAGGTTGCCGCCTTTCTGGATGATAGGCCACTGAAGACGAGCTCGACAGTCTGCGTTATCTGCTCGGGCGCGGCGCGCTTGCCCTCGAACCCCAAGTTGTGCGTGAACCGCTTGCCGCAGTCTTTGCACTTGTAGCCTTGGGCGGGTCCCCTCTTGAGTTTGCGCATCCCCTGCTTGGCAATGTTGGACGAGTCGCAGCGTTTGCATCTGCCCAAGTCAACCTGTTTGATGATGGTCTTGGGAACGTCCTCTTGGACGGCTTCGCGCATACGGCGGCTAATCTCTATGGCGTGAACGTGCTTGCAACACACCCCGCGATAGATGCTGTCCGGGCAGGAGCAAAGCATCCTGTGTTCGGTGCTGATGACTTCGTAGAAGCGGTCCGGGTTCGATTGTGACTTGACGTGGTACATGGTGTCATCGATTCGTTCAATCTGGCCGCCAAGACTGACGATCTGGGCGGCTCTGGTGATCCGTGCTTGCTGTTGTTCGGTTTGGTACTTTTCCATACAATAGGTAAGGTTATTGGTGTATATGAATATTGGTCAGATATCTTACCCATTAGTAATAGGTAAGGGTATTAGTACATAGTAACCTTACCTATTACATGGGAAAACTACAGGGTAACGAGACCATAGTCGCCTTGGCCGTCCGGGAAAGCGAGTCGGTGCGGACCACCATCCCCAAGAACATAGCGCGGAAGTTGGAGTTGGGGCCTGGCGTTCATCTCGAATGGGATATTGACAAGGTGGACGGTAAGTGGGTGGCCATAATCAAAAAGGCGTGAACAGGGGCACTTCTTATAATTGCCTGCTTCTTCAATGGAGTGTGTCGATAAGATGATGGGATCGGAGCAAACATCCAGAAACGTACCGTTCCTTGATACGGTCCAGTGTGGGAACAGTACTAGACTCCTACGCCGTCTCCCAGACAAATCGGTAGACTTGGTTATCACATCACCACCTTACTTCAACCAACGTGCGGGTGTCGGTGGCGCAGTAGGTGGCGAGCGCGGACCCGACAACTACCTCGATGCAATGATGGATGTGTTCAATGAGTGTGTCAGGGTTGTTGCCGACAACGGGAGCATCGTGTTCAACATGGGCGACAAGTATTCCGATGGCGGGCTGCTTTTGGTGCCGTATAGATTCGCCATCCGCGTGATAGACTCCAAGAAGGCATTCCTGGTAAACGACATCACTTGGCTCAAGCCGAACCCCACCCCGAGACAATACAAGCGGCGTCTGGTCAGCAGCACTGAACCGTTCTTCCACTTCGTGAAGGACCCGAACTACTATTACGACCAAGACGCCTTCATACACGAACCCACAAAGAAGCACACTAACACGACTCCGCTGTTGGGTAAACGGTACGTGGAACTCATCAGGAGATCCGATCTCACACAAGAACAGAAGGCCGACGCGTTGGCATCACTGAACGCAGCCATTGATGACGCGCGGTGTGGCAAGATTACGGGCTTCCGAATGAAGATACGTGGAATACACTCCCTACCATTTGGTGGAAACGCTGGAGGGCGTCTCACACAGATAAAGAAACGTGGGTTTACCATCATACGTATGTACGGTGCATCCCTCAAGAAGGACGTGATCGAATGTCCGGTCGAGAGCCTGAAATGGAACAACCATACGGCGATATACCCCGTACGCCTCATCATGGAGCTGATAAAACTACTGAGCCCGCCGGATGCAATAGTGCTTGATCCATACATGGGAAGTGGTAGTACAGGTGTAGCAGCTAAACTTCTGGGAAGGCACTACATAGGCATGGAAATCAACCCACAATATTGCGCCGCTGCAAGGGAAAGAATAGACGCGGAATGAATACAGATTCGTACTCAAGTGTATTGGAAGAAAGTCTTCAGACTGCATCCAAATACAGAAGCGCCACAGGATTAGACGTGCCAACAGAAGTGGCGAATAGTGTTGATGTCTTGGTGGGGTGGAAGAACGTTTCTCCGTTGACCGTACTACTCACTTCGTTGGTCAAGAAATCTGTAGATCCGGAACAGGATATTCGAATGCATAAGGCAGAGCTGCCCGGGGGCTATTCCGGTAGGGGTCTGGATTCCAAAATAGTAACTCCGTTCCTCGCAAAGAATGGATTCCCGTACATGAAAAGTGGTTCTGGCTGGCTAACTAGATCGTTCGAACAGTCACACCCGTATGATTTGAGCTACCCAGGAAAGGTATCTGGCCGCGGCATCAAGAACGCATTCCTAAGAGCCATAGACTCCATAGAACGCGAGATTGTAGATCCCAACGCATTGATCGTGTACATGTTGCAGGGGATGATTCAGCGCAGGGACAAGGAGACTGTGGCTTTGTCAAAACCCACAAACCTCACCATCTCCGAAATCATGTCCTACCTGAATCGTCATTTTGCCTCCGGCGGTTCTGGTAAGGCCCGACTGCCAGTATTAGCAGTATACGCCGTATACCAGCAAATGATCGGCGGGGGGGGGCGCCAACCGTGGAGAAGTATCCCGCTACAAGAACATGCACCTACACGATCTGGAATCCCACACATCTGCCGACTCCAAATCCGGTGCGGTGGGGGACATTGAGGTAGTTGATTCAGACCGCAATGCCGTATTCGAGGCAGTGGAGATTAAGCATGGCCAGGTCATCACAGTTGGGATGATACGCAATGCTTACGCCAAATTCCGTAGCCACCCCATAGACCGATACTACATGTTGACTACTGTGGAGGGGGAACCCATTGAGCAAATTACAGAGGAAGTGATACGGATACAGAAGGAGCACGGCTGTCAAGTCATAGTGAATGGCGTACTTGACACACTCAAATACTATCTTCGACTACTAAAGACTCCAGCCGAGTTCGTGGCCAACTACGTGTCCTTGGTAGAGAAGGACCCGGCGTTAAAGTACGAACACAAGATAGCCTGGGACAGTATAGTGAACAGTAAGATGTAACGGATGCCTGCTCTGATTGTCTTATTATCGTTACAGTCGGGCGCGCCTCCGGTCACATGACGCGCAAGGATTCCGAACGGAGGAAGGCGTACTACCAAGCCCATAAGGGCGAGATCCGCGCCAGGAATAAGGCCTACCGTGAGGCACATAAGGAAGAGGTGAAGGCATACAGTAAGGCGTACTATACGGCCAACAAGGAGAGGCTAGCCGCCCTGTCGAGCGCTTGGCAAAGCAAACAAGGAGAAGATCGCCGCCAAGCGGAAGGCCAGATACCAGGCCAGCAAGGAACGCTCAAAGATGAAAGCCTGTAAATCCGGGGGAACCAACTGTGTGCGGCGGCAGACCCCTACTGTAACATGGGCTTCGAGCCCTTTAAGATGAATGGGGACTACACGAGGTATGCACTCAGGTCCCCAAAGCGGACAATTCGGATGCCCAGCCGGGCCATAGGTTTATTGATCGCGATACCATCTAACCGGCGTGAGCACCAAGTCAGAGGCCGCCCTCCTGCGCGAGGAGCTGACCAGGTTGGCGGTGGAGAACCGGGAACTACGCGAGACGGTGTCCCGGCTCGAGGCTGTGCATGACAAGATGGTCGCGGCCCTCAAGGCGGAGATAGACCGGCTGATACTGGAGATAGCCGAGCGCGACAGGAGGCTGGCCAAGTACGAGAACGCCCACGTCCCGTCCTCGACCGGCTCGCTGTACAACGAGAAGCGCGCAGCCTTCCGGAAGAAGATGGCAGAGGCGGAGGGCGGCTACGCTGGCGAGGGCGGCGATGAAGGCGGACCTGAATCGGATGACGATGACAACAACGGTAAGGCGGAGGGTGAGCCGTCCCGCAGGGGGCCGCCGGCCGGACATATAGGCGCCTCCCACAAGAACAAGGCGGACCGGACGGTCGTGCTGCGGGTCTGCCGGTGCGGGACGTGCGGGCGCGGCCACCTCAGGAAGGTGCCACCGGTCGTCAAGATGGTCTATGATTTTGCCGGCGGCAAATCCATGGTGATAGAGTGCATCGCGTACGTGATGAAGAGGGGATCCTGCAAGAGGTGTGGAGAGATCACCACCGCGGCGGCGCCTACCATCCCGGGGACCTCGTTTGGGCCCGGGATCCTGGGGTTCATCGAGGAGTACTATGCGGGGAGGTGCACCGACCAGACTATCTCATACTTTTTCGATGCCCTCTACGAGTTTGACCTCTCACCCAACGCCGTCTGGAACGCGCGCAAGGCCATCAGGGACCTGCTGATGGGGACCTATGCGGAGATCCTGGACCACATCGCCGAGGCCCTGTTCATGCAGATGGACGAGTCGCCCATCAGGATGAACGGCAAGCGGGGCTACATCTGGCTGGCGACCATCGGGGACGCCACCTACATCGTGGCCGCCCCCAGCAGGGCCGCGGCCGTCCTGGACATCCATTTCGGGAAGATCCTGGGCGTCCCGGTCGTCTCGGACGGGTACGTCGCCTACAACGTGCTGCCCATCCGGCAGAGGTGCTGGGTGCACCTCCTGCGCGAGGCCGAAGAGTACGCCATCAGGAACGGCGGATCCGACATATCCTGCCACTACCGGCTGCTCTCCCTGTACCGGGCCATCAAGGGCAGGAAGTCGGCGGAGAGCTCCGAGTGCCTCTCCCTGGAGAGGGCCGTCCTGGAGATAGCCTCCTCCTATCCCGAGGGCCACAAGTTCAGGACCAAGCTGGAGGGGGCCGCGCCCCACCTGTTCACCTTCCTCAGATACCCCGGCATGCCACCACACAACAACGGCGCCGAGCTGGAGATACGCGACACCGCCGTCCTGCACAGGAACGTGCGCCACCAACTGTCCACAGCGGAGGGGCGGGAGGTCTTCTCGGTGCTGGTCTCGGTGGCGCGCACCTGCCGCAAGCTGGGCATCTTTCCGCGGACCGCGGTGGAGAATTTGGTCAGGGACCCGGACTGGAGGCTGTTCAAGCCGCCGCCGAAACAGGAGCGCCCGGAGCTGGTCGCGCCGGTCGCCGTGGCGTGCTGATGCCGGATTAGCGTCGCAGACAATTATGACGATGCCCAAGATGCCCGCTTTGGGGACCTGAGTGCATACTACACGAGCTGCAGCTTTCGTGGGCTTCGAGCCCTTACAGGTGTTTGCAGCCTTGCTGCCTGCCAACCAAAAAAAAGGAGGTGAAAAGAAATGGAAAGAAAAAAAGAAGCATACGTCGGAATCGACATAGGCAAGAGGATCTGCGTCGTCTGCGCCATGGGCAAGGACGGCGATATCCTGTACAGGGGCAAGTATCCCAATACCAGGGCCGACGCGGCCGTGTTCGCCGATACCGTCCTGGCCAAGTATGACAGTCAGGCCGTCTGCGAGTCCACCGGCAACCTTTGGTTCAAGACGTTCGAGACGCTTGAGGAGCGCGGCATATCCATAGTGCTGGCCAACCCGCTGCGGCTCAAGCTGTCCCAGTCCGGGAACAAGACCGACAAGCTGGATGCCAGACATCTGGCCAACCGGCTCAGGATGAAGGACGTCCCGACCTGCCGCGTGCACCCGCCGGAGAAGCGGCACAACCTGAACTTGCTCTACCAGAGGGGGACCCTGATACAGGACCGTACCCGCGTGCTCAACCGCCAGCATGCCATCTGCGACAAGTACGACTACCGGACCAGCTCGGGCCACGGAAACACGTCCGGACCCAAGTACCAGGCGTACCTGAACGGCCTCAAGCTGAAGCCGGGCGACACCAGGATCATGGCACAGCAGGTCCGCCAGGTCAAATACCTCAACGGGGAGATCTCCCTCCTGGACGATCGCATCATAGAGGCGGCCCGCCAGAGCAAGGACGCCCGGCTGATAATGAGCCTGCCGGGGTTTGACGCCTTCAGCGCCCTGCTGGTGACAGAGTCCATAGACGGCATAGGCCGGTTCGCCGGCCCCAAGCAGCTGGTCTCGTTCCTGGGGCTCTGCCCCAGGGTCTACCAGTCCGGGGACAGCACCCGGCACGGCCGCATGAAGAAGGATGCAGACGGCAGGCTGACCTGGATCATGATGAACGCGGCGATGGTCGCACACCAGCACAACCAGTACCTGTCGGCGCTCTACGAGAACTACAGCAAGCGCCATCCGCCCATCGTGGCCCGGAGCCACCTGGCCAACAAGATGGGTGCCATCATCTGGCACATGCTGACCAACGAGGAGCCGTTCCGATTCCGCGACGAGCAAGCCTACCAGGCCAAGCTGGCTAGGCTGGGGACCGGCGCCTAGGTCCCGCGTGTCCCGGACGCCAAGCCCTCGACGACATGGGCAGACGTCCGGGGGCGCGGGCCGGCGCCGGTCCTCGGCCACGCCCACAACGGGGGCCGACCGGCCCCCCTCGCGCGTTTTTATGCGCCATCCGAAGACCGCCGGACCGGAGTGTCTCCACCGCCGCCCATCATCGGGCGGGTGGCGACCTCCAGCACCACGGGATCGCCGGATCCCGTGGGGGACCCTGCGCACTACTTTTTCCCCGGCCGTCGGGGGTCCTCTCGCCGCCCCCATCTGGATGAGGGGCGGCTTCGAGGCCCCCCTCCGGCCCCGCCCCGGTGGTCAAAAAATGATAAAATCGTCGTCCAACCGTCGATCATTTATGTACTACCGACCTAAATTCCCGATGGCATACAACAAGGCAGTTAGCTCACGCCCACACATTCCAATTGGGTTACACAGGAGTTACAGGGGTGGTAAGCCCACTATGTTCCTACACCCCAATCGAAGTACTATTAGATACCGGGCAGAAGGATGTATTGTCAAGTTAGCAGCGCCTGTCAAATGTACCTAGTTTTGAGCAGCCCCCGTGCCCAATCCCTATATCAACAACCTACACAGAAAACGCATGGGTATGGCCAAAGGTGGATACGTGCAGACAGTTGAGGACATTAAGAGACGACTTGATTCAATACAATTTCAACTGGACCGCATAGAGACGACAATCCAAGTGCTTGCCAAAGTTGAGTGACCCGGTAATACCTGCTAAGCAAGCTACTGACGCGAAGCGAACCCGGTAACTAAGGGTTGAACACTCTACCACACATCACACCAACCTGACAGTTACGAGAATCAATCATGTCTCCTACTTTCCGCCATCTGCCATGTCCCTACAACTCACCAGAACCGCATAACCAATAGACTCTTAAACCATACCAAGTGAGGTTGTGGCAGGATGGCGTCATCAGTCGAAGGTGAACAAGTTGTGGACCACTTTGAGATGGATCGTCTGTACAACTACGTCTTTAATCATTTGGTTGCCATGATCGAACATAGTATAAACGCGAATGATAGGCGCCAATACGGAATAATATACTGTGAGAAGATAAACGAGAACCATGTCTGGACTCTACGCAATACCCCCACAGGTGAAGAACTAAATGCTCCCGGCTTTCAAGAAGTTATGACACTGATGTTTTGGGCACCGAACATACATAATGCCGGTAGCTCCCTCCGACAAATCACCACTAAGATACTCGATTACCGTAAGCAACAAGCGGGGGCATCAAAGTCCGAAGTACCCACACCACCAAGTGAGCCGGAGACATTAAACGATGGCGAACAAACATCAACGGATTACATAAAATAGGAATTGTGGTATCGCTTCTTAACGGTTGTCTTGGGCGGTCTTGCCTGACAAGCCGTATCTGATATCCAAATCCAGCCAAGTGAGGTCCTCATCAAGATGGGTGTCTCGGTCCATGTCCAAGGCAGCGCGCCTACAAGCACTACGTAGTGTTTGATGGTGAGTTTGAGTCTACTGAATTGCATTGTAACAAAACTATGTCCGCCCCGGATCAGGCGCACTCTGCGAGACTTCATTAGGCTGCATAACCCGAGACGGCCGATGCGGGCCAAGCTGGACGATGATAAAATCAAGTACATCATTCGCGAGAAAGAGAAGGGAACTCCCAATGCCACGATAGCGGAAAGCATGGATGTCAGCGCACGCCACGTGCGACGCCTCTGGGCCAAGTACAGGAATACCGGCTCGCTGCCAACGATCGGCAGGGGAGGCCGACCCGCCACCAAGACGATATCCGACGAGGAGGTCGAGCTGGTGCTGGCCGAGTGCAGCAGCGGCGGTTCGGGAGTGGGACGGATCGCCAAGGCATTGGCTGACAAAAACATAAGCGGGCGCACCGTATATGAGGTGATGAAAGAACACGGGCTGGTGGAACCGTGCCCCGCGAAGACAAAAAAACGCAAGTGGGTGAGGTTTGAGCGCCAGTACTCCAACGCCATGTGGCATACCGACTGGCACGTCATCAGGGACTTTCGCATGAGGGATCTGAACCTGATCACCTACTACATGGACGACGCCTCGCGGTGCGTCACCGGGTACGGCGTGTTCAGGGAAGCGACCAGTCTGAATGCCGTGGAAGTGCTAAGGCAAGCTATCGAGGTGTTTGGTCGTCCAGCATCCATCCTGTCGGACAACGGATCCTGTTTTGTGGGCGTGCGGGGCGGCAACACGCCGAAAGGGACGTGGACGCCGACCGTCTTTGAGAACGAGCTGCTGGATCTCGGCATACATCTGATAAACTCAAGGCCGTACCATCCCCAGACCGACGGGAAGCTTGAGCGGTTCCACAGGACGCTGGAGACAGAGTTGGGCCGGCACGGCAGTCTGGGCGACTTTATCACGTACTACAACGAGAGGCGGCTGCATTGGTCGCTCGATATAGACAACCGCCAGACGCCCCTCAAGGCGTTCCGCGACAAGACAGCGTATGAAACCATCAGGGCGGACAATCCCAGCTGGATGGAGGTTGACATCCATGGATGAACGGCGTACCAAGGGGGGAGGACATGGTTCTGTTACAATACATTTGAGTCTAATGAATAACAACCTACAAGACCGCAACTTCAGCACCACACAACACATACTCATGATAGCCCTTGGCGCCGGAACCAACTAGTCATACACACACCAAGCCTCTATCGCACGTACTTCCCACTCTTATCCATCACACGTCAACTTCCCAGAACCCACTGATTACCGAGTTAGTATATGAGCAGCCCATGTCCCTGATTTTACACCTGGTGCCATGTCACGCCAACTTGACAGCCCCACATCCCGGGATGGCTGCCGCTCCGGCCTTGGAGGGGGGCCGCATCCTGGGCGCGATGGGCAGTTTGGAGGGGCTGGACGGGCCGGGGCAGCTCGCTGCAGCGCCCCTCCCGCCTGACACGGCATGCCCGGCTCAGGGGCCCCGCAACCCAAAGAGCCGCTACGCGGGCTCCCGGATGTGCCTCTTCCGCAGCTTTGCAAGCAGGAACGCCGAGGCGGGCTGGAATGGCGCCTGGCCGCCACCGTCTTCGTCCCGGGATGATCCATCCCCGCTGACCTCCGGCAGGAGCCCCAGGTTGTCGTACTCTACCACGTTGCCGTCTATCCTGACAAACGGCCTCCCGTTCAATAGGAAAGCCTGCACCCTGCTGTCGGTCTTCCAGTCGCCGGCTACCATATGGGCGGTCATATAGGTGACCTTGCCCTTTATGTCCGAGACCAGGGCCATCTTGTCGGCCATCTCGCCCTCGGAGACGCCCAGCTCGGTGACCCTGTGCCTCAGCGCGTGCCGGAGCTGGCGCCCGGGACCGTAGGTTGCCTCAGATATCACAAAGTCGGGCCATCTGTCCATGTACGGGGTACGCAATATCCGTATAAAAATGACTGCCGGGCCATCCCGAACTCTGACGACCCGCGGCGAACGCCCGCCACGGACGCGTTCGTCGAATCGGCTACGGGCGGCCCTGCACCCCGCCACTATCACCGGACGGCTCAGGATGGCATGGTACGCCTCCACGGCGCGCCTGCCGATCACGCCATCCGCCCGGGGGACGCCCGGCGTATATGCTGCTGCCCCTCAAGGGAACGAGACCGCCTCGGCCAGCGTGCGGTCCAGCTCCGAGAGGGCCACCCGGGACTGCTCCATGGTGTCCCGCTCCCGGATGGTGACCGTCCCGTCCTTGATGGTCTGGTGGTCAACCGTTATCGCGAACGGGCAGCCCGCCTCGTCGAGCCTCCTGTACCGCCTCCCTATGGCCCCCGAATGGTCCAGGAAGGCATCATACCTCCGGTTTATCTCCAGGTGGACGGCATCCGTCTTTTCACGCAGCCCGTCCTTCTTTACCAGCGAGAGCACCCCGACTTGGACAGGCGCCAGGTACGGCCTCAGGGACAGGACCGTCCTGTCGTTGGCCGTATCCTCCCTGAGGGCATGCTCCAGCATGCAGTACAGGCTCCTGTCTATCCCCATGGATATCTCAAAGACGTGCGGCAGGACCTTCTGGTCACCGTCCATCACCTCGAACTTCTCGCCGCTCTTCCTGGCGTGCCCGCCCAGGTCGTAGTCGGTGCGGTAGTTGCACGCCACCAGCTCCAGCCAGCCGGTCGCCGTCTCCACCTCAAAGTCAAACGCCGTCTCCGCGTAGAACGCCTTCTCCTTGTCGCCCAGCCTCCGGAAGCGGCTCCTCTCCATGTCTATCCCGGTCTTCTCGTAGAACTCGGAGAGTATCCCCAGGTAGTACCCGACGAACCTGTTGGGCAGGATACCCGACTCGACGGCCTCCCCGCAGGTGGTGCGGCCCGCGCCGGATCCGGCGTCTATCCTGATGGTGGTATCCGCAACCTGCCCGAACTTGGGGACGTCCTCCAACTTGCCCGGGTTGCAGAAGACCTCTATCTCGGCCTGGTAGAACTCCCGCAGCCTGAGCAGGCTCTGCCGGGGGGATATCTCGTTTCTGAAACTCTTGCCCACCTGGGCCACCCCCACCGGAAGCCTTCCGCGCATGGTCTTGTACAGCCTGGGAAAGTCCACGAATATGGACTGGCAGGTCTCCGGCCTCAGGTATGCCTCCTCGCCGTCGGGGCCTATGCCGACCCGGAACATCATGTTGAACCACCTGGTCTTGTCCAGCGCCCCCCCGCACCGGGGACACCTTATCTGGTTCTCCGATATGGCCGAGTCGAACTCGTCCAGGTCGGCGGACTCGGGTATGGTGATGCCGCTGGCCTCAGATATCATGCGGTCCGCCCGGAAGGTAGAGCCGCAGCCGGCGCACCTGGTTATGGGGTCCGCAAAGCTGGCCAGGTGGCCGGAGGCCTCAAAGACGGACTTGGACATTATCTGGGATCCGTCTATCTCCATCATGCCGTCCCGGCGCACCAGCTCCCGTCTCCACAGCTCCAGGAATTTGTTCTTTATGCTGACGCCGTTGGGCCCGTACTCCCAGAACCCGGCCTGCGAGTCGCTGTACACCTCGCAGCTGGGAAAGTAGAACCCCCTCTCCAGGGCGAGCTTGATGACCCGGTCGTACTCCATATGGTGGCCAGCCCCTCCCGCGGGAATAAATTCCTACGCCAGCTCCCTGGCCTTGCCGATGTTGTCGACGTCTGAGCGGACCTCGTCGATGGGCGTCTCCAGTATAATGGGTATGTCCTGGCGGTTTGCCGTCCGGACGACCTCGCCCAGGCCCTCCTCGCCTATCTCGCCCAGCCCGATATGGTAGTGCCTGTCCAGGTTGCACCCCAGCGGGCCCCGCGCGTCGTTGAGGTGCAGTATCCTGAGCCGGTCGTACCCGATGGCCCCATCAAACCTGTCGAGCGTCTCTGCCGCCGCCTCGGCCGTCCTCAGGTCGTACCCGGAGACGAAGGCGTGGCAGGTATCCAGGCAGACTCCAAACCTGCCGCTCGGCTCCAGGCGGGAGAGTATCTCTGACAGCTGGTCAAAGTCGTACCCGACGGAGTTCTTCTGGCCGGCCGTGTTCTCCAACAGGATGGTGACGTCGTTGTCGACGGCTGCGGCCTCGCCGTAGGCGGAGACCAGCCGGTTGATGCCGGCCTCCTCGCCGGATCCCAGGTGGCTTCCCAGGTGGGTCACCAGGAACGGCAGGCCCAGTATCCCGCACCGCCTGACCTCCTCGATTAGCGTCTTCACGGACTTTCTGTAGGGCTCCTCGTTGGGGCCCGACAGGTTGGGCAGATAGGGCATGTGGGCGCAGGTCGCCGTCCGTTCAATCCCGCTCTCGGCCAGCTTGCCGCGGAACGCCTCGGCCTCCGCATCCGCTATGGGCTTGGCGTGCCACCCCCGCGGGTTTCTGGTGAATATCTGGAAGGCGGTGCACTCCCGCTCGACGGCGTTGTCCACCGAGTTGCTGATGCCCCCGGATATGGAGACGTGGCAGCCCACCCTCATCATCGAGCTCCGCCGTTCCGGCATAATTTAAAGGGAATTATATACATAGATTCACGCCGCCGGCGCGACCCATGCCTTTTCGTGGCGCCCCCGCTGCGATAACAGGGAGCATCCGGGGCTTTGGCTGGTTGCCCCATGATGGCTCCGGGCGCCTCAGGACGACCATCCCGGCCGCCCGAAGCAGGATGTTCGCCGCGGCGTTGACGTCCGCGTGGAACTCCCGGTGACAGTTAGTGCAAACAAACTTGGCTCGGCTGACGCGCGAGCCCGGATCGACGTGCGAACACACGTGGCACGTCTGGCTGGTGTAGGCGGGGTTGACCTTGACCATCTCCCGGCCGGTCATCAAGCACTTGGCATCCAACTTGCGCAGGAACTCGCCCGCCCGGTTCTCGCGCATCGGGCGGTTGATGTTCTTTTTGTGGTTGCCGCCGCGGGCGGTAATGTCCTTGACCGATATACCCTCGGTGGCCACCGCGTCCGTTCCCCTGACTATCTTGGCGACCGTCTGGTTGATGGTGTTGGTCGCCAGGCCGTCCGCCTTGGTTCGCAGCCGGCGGATCTTCTTGTTTATCCTGGACCATCTCCGTCCGCCCTTGATGTGGCGGTCGCGGATGGATTTCAGCGCGTCTATCTCGCGCAGTATCGGCTTGTGAACGGTATCGTGGACGGCCGTGTTCCCGTCGGTGTCGGCGGTGGCGGCCAGGTGGCGCCCCCCGACGTCGACCGCCCGGATCACGCCGGTGGGCCGGCGCGGCTCCATTTGGATCTTGACTGCTATGTGGAGCTCGAACTTGTGGTGGGCCGGGGTCGTGCGGCTGGTGATCCTGTCGGTGGCGTCGACCACCCTGAACGACCTCATGTCCCAGGTTGGATCAATCTTGGTGGAGGTTTCGACCGCCCCAAACCCTGGCACGTACACCGTATGGTCGCCGCGCCGGACCGGCGGATCCACCGAGTTCAGGATGATCCTGCCGGTCTTTGGGCGGAAGGGCGCATGGTCAGAGTTGTCATCGACAACCCTCCGGCAGGCGACGGACGCATCCATGATGGCCCCACGGCCGTACGCCCGCGGGCAGTCGCGCAGCCACCCGTGTTGGGCGCGCCAACCGGTTAGCTCCTTGTACATCCCGTACTTCATGGCGTACTCGGAAGGACCGAAACTCGTACGCCTGGTAGGAGGTCGTCAAGTCACCTCCGAGAACATCGCCGTTCTTGGGCAGCCTGAACGGCTCCAGCAGGTCTACCACCACCCTATCTAGGTAGTAGCCGCCAAATAGGTAGGTCGAGACCGCCCGGTTGTAGACGTGTCTTGATGCGTGGTTTGTGTGATGCGCCCACCTTGCGAACCCCCCGTCGTATTTGACCTTCACTCGAACTACCTTGATGGGGTCGGTCATCTACCATAGTAGTACCGTACGGCCTTTTAAACGTGGTAGTGTTGGTGGTGAGGAACCACGCGTACAAGTTCAGGTCAAACTGAATCCCATACGCGAACACACCCGGCAGCATCTGCCGGAGGTAGCCGGTCAGGCACGGGTCAAAACTTGACCTGAACTTGTACAACCACGCCGACGGCGTGAATCTATGTATATAATTCCCAATTTAAACCAGTCCGGGATGTGGCCTGGAGCGCCTCGTGGCGGTGGCAGGCCCGAAACCCCGGTGGCGGTTCGCACTACGGGCCGGCGTCATCTGCAGGCTCCTGCACGCTGACGATCCCGGCCATCCAGGGGTGTATCGTGCAGCGGTACGGGTACTCTCCCGCCTCCTCGAACGTATGAGCGAAGGTCTCCCCCGCTGATATATCGCCGCTCTCAAAGAGCGGCGAGCCGCCCATCTGCGTACCGCCGGTCACCGTGTGGGCGGTCTGGTCGCCGTTGGACCATGTGACCTCCCCCTCGACCCCTATGGTGACCGTATGCGGATCATAGCACGTGTTCACCTGGGCGCACGAACGCGAGGACGCCGCTCCCTCCGATATGGTCACCCCAGCGGTAGCCCTGTAGGCGAACGCGGGCGTCTGCGCCGAGCTCTGGCTTTCAGTGTACCAGGAATCCCCCCGGAATGCGGCGTATATCTCAAGGTCGGCCTCCGGCAGTCCGGTACCTGTCCACTGAACCGCAAAGCCGCCCTGCGCGTCGGTAACCGAATAACCGAGTATCCTGGATTGGTCCTCACCCTCCCATATCCATACCAGCTTGCTGGGCAGCGCCGAATCGCCACTGCTCAGGCTGCCGGTGAACGTTACCGGCTCGCCCGCATGGATGGTCGCCGGTACCGGGTCAAACGCTATGTATGATTCAGAAGGCTCGCCGGGGATCTCCAGGGCATCCACCTGCACGTCATACCTGTCGCTCTCCGCCCGGCCGTGGCTTCCGCCCTCGTAGGCGGCGTAGATGCTTTGGCCGCCCCGGAGGGGATCGGTCATTACCCACTCGAACCTGCCGTCATCGCCGGTCACCAGGGAAACCAGCACCCCGCCGGAGGATCCCCCCTTGACCAAGATGATCTCGCCGGCGATGGGGGCGCCGTTGTCGCCGGCCGCCGCCAGCACTCCGGATACCACCACACTGTCGCCCTCGCTCACCCGCTCCGCCACCTCGTCCAGCGTCAGCCTGGCCTCCGGGAGTTCGGGCCCGTGGCCGTGGGTTGTTCCCTGCACCACCACCGTCCCGGCCATCCAGGGATGCAGCATGCAGAAGTACGGGTACTCTCCGGCCTCCCCGAACCATCGGGAGAACGTCGATCCGGGGTCCAGCAGGCCGCTGTCGAAGGTGCCGTCCGGCCCGATATCTGTCAGCGAACCGCCGGTGATCGTATGCACCACCGCATCGTCATTGGACCAGGTAACCTCCCCGCCGGCGTCTATCGTGATGGCCGACGGGCTGAAGCACCGGTCCGTCTCCTCGCATCCGGGCATGGAGGTGCCGGCCAAGTTGGAGACCTCCACGGTGGGGTGGTCTGCAAATGCCGCCGGGGCGGCCGTCATGCCTGCCATGATGCCGGCCAGCGCCAGGACGGCCACTGCAATACCCATCTCACCACCTGACCCCTGCGCCAATAAAAGCCTCTCTGCTGGGATATGGCAACGGGGTAATATTCCGGATGACCTCTCCGGCCGCCCGCGCCGTCTAGGGTGTTCCCGCCGGGATCTGCGGGATCTCCGTGTTGGTCCATCGGAGATGATCCCCGGCCGCCATCCGAGGAGGAACATGCGTGCGGCTCAGGATACAAAGCCTGGCGGGTAGTACCTTCTGGCGGACTCGTCCATGAACGACACTATCTCGGCCTCGTACCACCTGGAGGGGTTCTGCACCGGCAATCCCCGCCTGTACAGGCCCTCTATGCCGGCGATGTCCTCCTGGGATATTTTGTTGCGCTCCATCCCGACCCGGTTGATCTTTGTAAACACCTGGCGGTTCATGAGAGAGAACGGGAGCACGTCCTTTGTTATGGAGCTCCCCATGCCTATCATTGTGTAGCTGCCTATCCTGCAGTACGGGTGCACCTTGGTTCCCTGCCCGACATTGGCACACCGCCGTATCTCCACGTGCCCGCCCAGCGTGACGCGGGTGGCGAGGATCACCTCATCACCGATGACGCAGTCGTGGGCTATATGGGGATAAGCCATGATATAGCAGTTCGATCCTATGGCCGTCCTTTTTGATGCGGTGGGCCGGTGGATGGTCGCAAACTCCCTGATGACGTTGTTGTCCCCGATGACAATCCTGTCTGGGCCGGCGGGCGGCTCCAGCGGGCTGACATCGGCAAAGTCCTTGTGCTGGGGTCCCGTCCCGATCACCCCGTACGGATAAATCCAGTTGCCCTCGCCGATGGTGACCGCGCCGCGGACCACGCAGCCGTGATCAATCCTGGTCCGGCGGCCCACGGTCACCTCGCCCTCCAGCACGACGTTGCTACCTATCTCCACATCCCCCCCCAGGGAGACCCCGGGCCCTATGGTGGTGTTGCTGCCGATGGTCGGTCCGGCCATGCTCAGCCGCCGCCACCATCATCCGTGTAGTCGCGGATCTTCTGCTCCAGCATGCGGTTTACCAGCTCGCCGGCGGCCTTGCCGCGCAACCGGGACATTGCGGCCCCCATAAGCGGCCCCAGCGCGCGCCCCTTCTGCCGCAGTACCATCGAGCGATTCTCCTTTATCAGGTCATCCAGCATATCGGAGATGTCCGCATCGGAGGCCGAGCCCGCTCCGGTGTTTTTTACCGCCTCCTCGGTGGTACTTGAGCGGCCCGCCATGATATCCCGGAATATCATCTCGACGGCCTCCTTGGATATCCTGTTGCCGTCCAGCAGATCAAAGGCGTCGCGGATGGCCTCGTCCGATAACCTTTCCGGATCCAGCCCCTCCCTGGACAGGCTCGTTATCGTCGAGCACAGGGATGATGCCGCAAAGGCCGGCGGTACGGAGGTCCTTCCCGTTATCTCCTCGAATATTCCCGTATAGTCGGAGTCCAGCAGCTGCCCGGCCAGCTGGGCGTTGATGTTGTATCTTGAGGCCGTCTCGGCCAGCAACTCGTCCCAGGGTCTGGGTATGTTCTGCGCCGCCTCCTCCCTGTCCCTGGCCGAGACCAGAACCGGCGGTATGTCCGTCTCGGGGTACATCCTTGATGAGCCGGGGCGGGGACGCAGGAAGGTCGTCTCGCCCGTGGGCGTGGCCAGCCTGGTCTCGGCCGGAACCCCGGCCCCCGCCTCCCTTATGCGGTTGATGATCGACTGCGTGGCGAAGCTGATCTTGGCAGGGGGCCCTGCCACGATGACAAACGCGTCCTTGTCCGTGATGCCCATGAGCCCCCGCAGCGCCCCTAGGTCGTCCTCGTTTATGCCATAGTTGGGCAGCTCATCAGAGTGGAAGACGCCCCCGATGCCATAGAACTTTACCATCTGTCCTATCTCCCTGCCCAGCCTGATGCCATCATATGGCGTGTAGCCCAGGATGCCCGCAAAGCCGCGTATCCGGATTCCCATGATGGCGGACTTTTTCTTCTGCTCGCTGCGTATTATCCTGGATTGGCACCCGGCCAGCGCGCCCGATACGTCGAATACGTCCCCCTCCGTCAACTCCGGCATGCCGCGCGACTTGATCATCCCGGCGATCCTGATCAGCCCGGCCTGGCGCCTCGCCTCGTACCCGATGGCCTTCTCCAACTGGTCCAGCTGCTGGACGCCCTTCATCTCCACTATCCCGCCGCCGCCGTCGACCGAGACGTTGACGTCCTGCCGTATGGAGCCTATCCCCCTGGCGACCATCCCGGTGCTGCGCAGCAGCCTTCCCAGGTGTTCGGCAACCCGCCTGACCTCCCCCGGCGTTCCCCGGATCGGGTCCAGCGCAATCTCCACCAGCGGAATGCCCAGACGCTCCAGCCCGTACTCCTTGATGTCGCCCTTCTCGCCGAGCACCTTGGCGGCGTCCTCCTCCAGGCAGATGGACTGAACGCCAACGTTCATGTCGGCCGTCTCCAGCACGCCGCCCTGGGAGACCAGCATGGTCCTCTGGAACCCACTGGTGTTGGAGCCGTCGATTACCGTCTTTCGCATGGCGTATATCTCGTCAAATATGTTTGAGCGCAGCGACGATGCCACCACCAGGGCCGCCCTCTTGGATGCGGGATCCACCTCGTGGGGCGGTTCCTCGTCCCGCTCCACCAGGCAGCTGTTGTTGACATCGGCATGGTACATCATGGTCTTGGACTTTGATCCCTCGAACAGGGCGGCGGGATCATACCTGCCCATCTCGCTCTTTACCGGCCGCAGCCTTCTTGAGAACCGCTCTATCCGTCCGGCTGGCTCCGTTCCGCTACAACCGCAGAACAGCTTTCTTCCGGTGTCCAGCTGCTGGTGTATCTCAAGGCCCACCATCACCCCTGCCTGCTCCATGGAGAACTCTGCCATCTACCAGGACACCTCCGAGGCCACCGGCTTGGCCATCGCGGTCCCGATGTCCTGGTTGGTGCCCAGAATCCAGACGGCCTTGACCAGGGCGACCTCGGGGATCATGTCGCCCAGCGGGACGATCCCCATCTGCAGCAGGTCCCTGCCGCTCTCGTAGACGGTCATTCTGACCCTGCCCTCTATGCACTGGGAGGCCATGCCCACGAAGACGCCTTTCCGTATGGCCCGCCGTATGGGCTCGTACGCGGATCTGCCCACGTGCCCAAGCCCGGTACCCTCCAGTATGATGGCCTCGCATCCGGAGTCGGCCACCGCATCCAGCATTGATGGATCAAAGCCCGGGTGGTACTTTATCAGGGCGGCCCTTTGGGCGGCCCCCATCCTAGGCTCGTAGGAGGCATCGTGGTAGTAGTCGCCCCCCGTGGTATCGTTGGCGTGCAGCTTGCCGTCCCTGACCGTATAGGCGGGCTCGCCGCCGATGGTCCGGAATGCTCCCCGGGCGCTGGTATGGCTCTTCCTGGCGCGGGTACCCCGGTGGACGGCCACCGCCCGGTCGCTCTGGTCCTGATGCATGGCGATGTAGACCCCGCGCGGTATGCCGCCGGCGATGGCGCCGGCCGCCCCCGTCAGGTTGAGGGCCGCATCCGAGGAGGCGCGGTCCGAGGACCTCTGCGAACCGGTCAGCACCACCGGAATGGGGAAGCCGGCCAGGGCAAACGAGAGGAACGCGGAGGTATAATGCATGGTGTCGGTACCGTGGGCCACTATTATCCCGTCGTACCCGCTCCTGGACTCGTGTATTCTCCTGGCCATGGCCAGCCAGTGGTCCGGGGTTATGTTCTCCGAGTACTCGGAGAGCAGCTCCTCGGGGTGGACGTTTGCTATCCCGGCCAGCTCGGGCACCGAGTCGCTCAGCTGGTTGGCGTCCAGGGCAGGGGTCACCGCCCCGGTCCGGTAGTCTATCCGGCTTGCGATGGTTCCCCCGGTCGAGACCAGCAGTATGTCCGGCAGGGACGGGTCCTCCTTGGGGGCGGCGGCCTTGTCGGGGTCTGCCGCCCTGGGCGGCGAATCATCCCGGACAACCTCCCTGATGCCCTCCAGGGAGACGCCGATGTTGTACCCGTTGTCCAGCTTTAGCACTATATGGGCATCATCGGAGTGGTGGTACCTGGGCATTACCACCCCTGCGTAGTTGATGGCCTCGGAGCGCATGATGATACGGTCGCCCACGCTGACGCCCCACCGCTCCAAGGACTCGGCGGCCCTTCCATGATATCCGTCTCGGCCGGGCATCATCGGGGTTAGCGGTAGTAGGGGGCCACAAGCTTTTCGCGCATCTTCAGATCCTTCTGCTCCCGGACCTTTCTTGCGGCCTCCTCGAAGTGCCTGATGCTGACCTTTGCCCCCTCAGAGCGCTTTTCGATATCCTTGGCATCGGAGTCCTCGTCCAGAAACTCGTGTATCACCAGCGAGACGGCGGTGTTTGCTATCGACGCGGTGTCTGCGCCGCTCATCCCCTCGGTTGACTCAGCTAGTCTGTCGGCAACAAGTCTCTCGACTACCTTGTCAAACAATCTCGTATCAAGTTTAGATGCGATGGCGCTTGCGTGATTACGAACCCTCTCATCTCTGATACTCTCAACCATATTGCAGGCTATACGTTTGTCAATACCTATCTCACTACCTTTCTCGGCCAGTTTACTAACCAACCCTTTGGCCAGTTTACTAACCAACCCTTTGGCCAGTTTACTAACCAACCCTTTGGCGCGCTTGTCCATCACAATATCCTCCCGGGACTTGGCTAACGTAACGATTAGCTTATCCACGTCAGTGTAGTCTCTAGACTCAGCGAACTTTACCATCATTTTGTCTACATATACATCCACCTTCACATCGGCCAACTTTACAACCATCCTGTCCACATCTTCGTCAAATCTACCGTCTGCTATCTTTTCGATCATCTCTTCAACCACCATCTTAAATGACATATCCACATACTGAGCCGTTTTGTCATCAGCCGACATCTTTGGGCCAGCGTTTATTTTGACTCCATTTTTACTCAGCTTCTCGACTAGTTCGCTAGCCGGCATATCCATATCAGAGGCCATGCCCCCAGCTATATTCTCAGCCAACATATTGATCACTATTCCGTCTCTGGCCTCAACCACTTTCTCAAACAACTTGACCATCTTGTTCTTGTTTGAGCCAGAGTAGTAAACTAGGTCCGTACCTGTCTTTTCATCTCCAGATGATGCCTTGTCAAATGTGCCCGATAACTTCTCAAACATCGTTGCCAGCTTCTCCAACATTTTCTCTCCCAGCAGATCCGCATCTATCCCCATCTTGCCGGCTGGTCCTTCAATCAGTTTTTCCACCAAGTTAACTACCTCATCTTCTCCCACCTTCCTGCTAACGACATTTTCTACTATGCTCTTGGCTAGATTCTCTGCCAACACATCGACATCAACGTCATCCTTGGGGTCGCTGTTTTTACGCGCAACCGTACTTTTATCCCATTCACTCAAAAGTGAGGTAAACCACTCAAACTTGGTGTCCTCATTTTGGGCCGCTATCTTTTTGACGTTTATCTTCAGGATGCTTTTGCGACTATCCCTGTCGGGAAGAGGTATCTGTATTATCTTGTCAAATCTTCCTGGTCGCAGAAGGGCGGGGTCTATGATATCGACTCGGTTGGTTGCTGCCAGCACCACTACCCCGTGCAGGTTCTCCATGCCGTCCAGCTCGGTGAGCAGCTGGCTGACCACCCGCTCGGTCACGGCCGTCTCACCGCCGGCCCCACGTACCGGCGCTATCGAGTCTACCTCGTCAAAGAATATCACGCAGGGAGATGCCTGCCTTGCTCGCCGGAATATCTCGCGGATGCCTCTCTCGGACTCACCCACCCACTTGGAGAGCAGTTCAGGACCGCGCACCGAAACAAAATTGGCCTCACTCTCGGTGGCCACCGCCTTGGCCAACAGGGTCTTGCCGGTTCCGCTGGGGCCGTGGAGAAGTATGCCCTTGGGCATGCGGTGCCCCAGCCTGTCGTACAGCTCGGGGTGCTTCATCGGCCACTCGACGGCCTCCTGTAGCTCGCGTATCACCCCGGTCAGCCCACCCACATCGGACCATTTCACATCTGGGTTCTCGATAAAGACCTCCCTCATACCCGAAGCTGTTACTTCTATCAGAGCCTTCTGAAAGTCCGAGTTATTTACCACCAGTTTGTCAAGCGTTTCTGGGGGTATTTTCTCATCTTCTAAGTTGAGTTCTGGTAGGAGCCTCCGGAGGCACTTCATTGCCGCCTCCTTGCATAGATACTCAAGGTCGGCTCCCACATACCCGTGGCTGACCGCGGCCACCCGGTCCAGTTCTACATACTCACGACTCTCCTTGTCTAGCAGCAACGGCATATTCCTAGTGTGTATGGACAAGATGTCCTTGCGGCCCTTCTTGTCGGGGACCCTGATCTCTATCTCCCTGTCGAACCTGCCGGGGCGCCTCAAGGCGGGATCTATGGCATTGGGCCTGTTGGTGGCAGATATGACGATCACCTTCCCCCTCGCCTCTAGGCCGTCCATCAGGGAGAGCATCTGCGAGACCACGCGCCTCTCCACCTCGCCGGTGACCTCCTCGCGCTTGGGCGCTATCGAGTCTATCTCGTCTACGAATATTATCGAGGGCGCCTTCTCCCGTGCCTCCTTGAAGATCTCCCGCAGACGGGCCTCGCTCTCCCCGTAGAACTTGCTCATTATCTCGGGGCCTGATATGCTGATGAAGTGGGCGTTGCTCTCGTTGGCGACCGCCTTGGCCAGCAGCGTCTTGCCAGTTCCGGGGGGCCCGTACAGCAGTACCCCTTTTGGCGCCTCGATCCCCAGCTTCTCGAATATCTCGGGGTGGCGGAGGGGCAGCTCGATCATCTCCCGGACCTTCTTGATCTCGTCGGTCAGTCCGCCGATGTCCTCGTAGGTGACCTGAGGCACGCCCCGGAGCGTCTCTCCCTTTTCGGCTATATGGAAGACGGTCTTTTGCGTGACCAGCGCCGCGTCGGATGCCGGCGTGACGCCTATGACCTGGAAGGTCAGCCTTCCGCCAAAGTAGGGAACCATCACGTTGTCGCCCTTTATCAGCGGGACGCTCTCCAAGGCGTCGGCCAGGTACCTCTCGTCTATGGGTGGTATGGCCTCCAGAGGGGCCACGACTATCTTCTCGGCGGGAACGGCCTTGATCTTCCTGACGGATATGGTGTCCCCTATGGCTATCCCGGAGTTGTTCCGTCCCAGGCCGTCTATCCTGATGATGCCCTTTCCCTCGTCGGATGGGTACAGCGGTAGGCACTTTGCGACCGTCCTCCTCTTTCCCTTGATCTCGATGACATCGCCAGTGGATGCGCCCAAGGTGTCCATGGAGTCGTAGTCTATCCTAGCTACTCCCCTGCCCACGTCCCTGGTATATGCTTCTAGTACCTTCAGGTTCAACGACTGGCCCGCCACAACCCAAAACCTCTTGAGTGATTTTTATACCTTTGTAGGGAAAGGTCCTCTTCAATCGGCTGTCGACAACCACATTCACAGATTTTGGCTATACCAGCCTGTGTTGGTGGTACGGATGGCGATGATCATGCCATCTTGAAGGTATGCACTCAGGTCCCCAAAGCGGACAATTCGGATGCCCAGCCGGGCCATAGGTTTATTGATCGCGATACCATCTAACCGGCGTGAGCACCAAGTCAGAGGCCACCCTCCTGCGCGAGGAGCTGACCAGGTTGGCGGTGGAGAACCGGGAACTACGCGAGACGGTGTCCCGGCTCGAGGCTGTGCATAACAAGATGGTCGCGGCCCTCAAGGCGGAGATAGACCGGCTGATACTGGAGATAGCCGAGCGCGACAGGAGGCTGGCCAAGTACGAGAACGCCCACGTCCCGTCCTCGACCGGCTCGCTGTACAACGAGAAGCGCGCAGCCTTCCGGAAGAAGATGGCAGAGGCGGAGGGCGGCTATGCCGGCGAGGGCGGCGATGAAGGCGGACCTGAATCGGATGACGATGACAACAACGGTAAGGCGGAGGGTGAGCCGTCCCGCAGGGGGCCGCCGGCCGGACATACGGGCGCCTCCCACAAGAACAAGGCGGACCGGACGGTCGTGCTGCGGGTCTGCCGGTGCGGGACGTGCGGGCGCGGCCACCTCAGGAAGGTGCCACCGGTCGTCAAGATGGTCTATGATTTTGCCGGCGGCAAATCCATGGTGATAGAGTGCATCGCGTACGTGATGAAGAGGGGATCCTGCAAGAGGTGTGGAGAGATCACCACCGCGGCGGCGCCTACCATCCCGGGGACCTCGTTTGGGCCCGGGATCCTGGGGTTCATCGAGGAGTACTATGCGGGGAGGTGCACCGACCAGACTATCTCATACTTTTTCGATGCCCTCTACGAGTTTGACCTCTCACCCAACGCCGTCTGGAACGCGCGCAAGGCCATCAGGGACCTGCTGATGGGGACCTATGCGGAGATCCTGGACCACATCGCCGAGGCCCTGTTCATGCAGATGGACGAGTCGCCCATCAGGATGAACGGCAAGCGGGGCTACATCTGGCTGGCGACCATCGGGGACGCCACCTACATCGTGGCCGCCCCCAGCAGGGCCGCGGCCGTCCTGGACATCCATTTCGGGAAGATCCTGGGCGTCCCGGTCGTCTCGGACGGGTACGTCGCCTACAACGTGCTGCCCATCCGGCAGAGGTGCTGGGTACACCTCCTGCGCGAGGCCGAAGAGTACGCCATCAGGAACGGCGGATCCGACATATCCTGCCACTACCGGCTGCTCTCCCTGTACCGGGCCATCAAGGGCAGGAAGTCGGCGGACAGCTCCGAGTGCCTCTCCCTGGAGAGGGCCGTCCTAGAGATAGCCTCTTCCTATCCTGAGGGCCACAAGTTCAGGACCAAGCTGGAGGGGGCCGCGCCCCACCTGTTCACCTTCCTCAGGTACCCCGGCATGCCGCCCCACAACAACGGCGCCGAGCTGGAGATACGCGACACCGCCGTCCTGCACAGGAACGTGCGCCACCAACTGTCCACGGCGGAGGGGCGGGAGGTCTTCTCGGTGCTGGTCTCGGTGGCGCGCACCTGCCGCAAGCTGGGCATCTTTCCGCGGACCGCGGTGGAGAATTTGGTCAGGGACCCGGACTGGAGGCTGTTCAAGCCGCCGCCGAAACAGGAGCGCCCGGAGCTGGTCGCGCCGGTCGCCGTGGCGTGCTGATGCCGGATTAGCGTTGCAGACAATTATGACGATGCCCAAGATGCCCGCTTTGGGGACCTGAGTGCATACTCTTGAAGGGGGTGTAGATGTATTAGAGACGAGGAACACCTTCTGTGGCACAAAGCTCGGCGGGGCCAACATGACAAGGTCGGCGTTTAGGTGATAGGCCGGGTGTTGGGGGATGATAGATTCAACGGAGTCCAACACCACCATGAATGACACCATACAGGCAGTGGTGACAACTGACTACATCCAAAGTAGCATAGTTGGTAATACCTATTGAGGAGGTCGCCACCAGAAAACTTGGCAAGGGATGGACCGAACAGATCTGTGCAACGATGGTAGGTGCCCCATGAACAGGATTGGCGAACCACACGAAAGACACGATATCATAGAAAATAAACCCGTGAAAGAGATCTGCAATGATCCGCGCTGTCCTATGAACCGCATGGGGCTAAAACACGAAATTCATGAGAATGGATGGTTTAACGAATCTGCAGAGGCGGATACGTCACAGATGGGAGATGAGCATGGGTCATCTATACCACCTAAACACTCTGGGAAGAAAACAGACCGAAAGCCAACCCGAAACGTCCCAGCTGAGAACGTTCAATCTGGAGAGCACACGGGAAACCCACGACGGATCCACTCAACCGGCAAGATTTCTCACCCACCTAACGATCTTGGACCGGCCGACAAGGCAGCAGAGGACAGGATCCTGAACTCCAATGACCCGTACGTCGTCGGCTGGTACGAGCATGCCCTTCTGCGGAAACGTGAGGACAGGATCCTGAACTCCAATGACCCGTACGTCGTCTTGGGAGTACCAAGAAACGCCACTAATGCCGAGATCAAGTCCGCCCACAGGAATCTAGTCAAGACGTTCCATCCATCCAAGGGCGCTCTCCACAAGTCGGTCGCCGAACAGGAGAGGTACGACCAAATCATGAAAAAGATCAACCATGCATATGGACAGATCAAGAACATACGTTCGTCATACACCAGACATGCGCAATATACTGCCCCCAGAAAAAATTCTGAGGCAGAGACTACTCAAAGACCACCCGGGGACTCTCTTAATGATCTAGTGGACGAGATCTGGCGGGGTGCACTATCAAGCAGCCGCAGACGAGAGAGGAGTGACGATCCCACCGAACGCCGCATCCTAACCTCTGATGACCCGTACACTGTGCTTGGAGTATCAAGAAACACATCCTACCAAGACATCCAGACCCACTATCTTGATTTGGCAATGACATATGGTAAGCGTGTGAAAGCGTCTCGCCGATCTAATGCAGCATCAAGATACAAAGAAATCATGACAAAGATCAACAACGCGTTCGAGCAACTGAAGAAGGATCATACGTCATCTGAAACACACCTTGATGATCTGGCCGATGCGATCCTGCGTGACGCGATGCCGGACAACCATCGCCAACACAAGCGCACCGATAAGGAAAACACACAACCATCCAGCGATCTTGGACCGGCCGACAAGGCAGCAGAGGACAGGATCCTGAACTCCAATGACCCGTACGTCGTCTTGGGAGTACCAAAAAACGCCACTAATGCCGAGATCAAGTCCGCCCGCAGGAATCTAGTCAAGATGTTCCATCCATCCAAGGGCGCTCTCCACAAGTCGGTCGCCGAACAGGAGAGGTACGACCAAATCATGAAAAAGATCAACCGCGCATACGAACAGAAAAGAACACGTAAGGGTGGCCAAACCTGAAGGTGATAGGAATAGACCTAGGGACGAGCCGCTCGGCGGCTGCGGTCATGGTCGACGGGGAGGCGCGCCTAGTTCCCTCATCGGAGAGCCCATTGGAGGGGGCCAAACCGTTTCCGTCGGTGGTTTCCCTGTTCAAGGATGGCGGCTGCCTCATCGGGTCGGCTGCTCTAGAGCAGCACGTCTACAATCCGGAAGGGACCATCCTCAACGTCAAACGGATGATGGGTAGCGGGCGGACGATCCGCGTCTTTGGTAAGGACTACCTACCGCAGTTCATATCGGCCCTGTTACTGATGAAGATAAAAATCGACGCTGCAAAGTTTCTCGGGGAGGAGGTCGCCCGAGCGGTCATCACCGTCCCGGCCAACTTCAACGATGTACAGCGACAGGCCACCAGGGATGCTGGCAGCATCGCCGGCTTGGATGTCGTCCGGCTGATTCCAGAGCCGGTGGCCGCCGCCGTTGCATATGGCGCTGGCAAGCTCGCTCAGTCAGAAAAGGTACTCGTCTTCGACATGGGGGCCGGAACCCTTGATGTCTCGGTCATCGAGGCAGACGGGCACAACTTCTTTGAGGTACTGGCTACATCCGGCCCCACCGACCTGGGCGGTATCGACATGACCGAGGAGATAGTCAGCTGGCTGGTATCCAAGATGGGGGGAAGCGCGCCCGGCAAACAATCGCAGGCACAGATACGAGATCTCGCCGAGAGGTTGAAGGTGAAGCTCTCCGGCAGCTTCAGGGCTGCCTATGATGAGATAATCACCGTCGGGGACGCTCCGGTGCGACTGTCTGGCGAACTCACCCGTCCTGCCTTGGAAGGACTGATCCACCGGATGGTTGATCGATCAGAGGAGGTGGTCCTGCGCGTTCTGGATGAGACCGGGCTGGCTCCGTCCGAGATATCCCGGGTAGTTACGGTGGGCGGACCCACTAGGATGCCAGCCATCCGGGAAATGCTGACGCGGGCCGTACAAGAACCGGAAGCGGGAGTCGACCCGGACTTTGCCGTATCCATCGGGGCAGCGATCGAGGGAGCCGTCATGGGAGGTGACCAACACCTACCAGTACTATATCAGGGATTGACCCTGCTGAACGTAACTCCCCTGGATCTGGGCGAGGAGGCGCAGGAACGGGGCGACCACAAACTAGTACTGATGATCCCAAAGAACACACCCTATCCCACCGAGCGTACAAACACGTTCTACGTCAACAGGATAATGCAGACTAGGGTAAAGATCAGCATCTGGCAGGGGGACTTTGAACGGAATCCTGGCTTTCTGGGAAACGTGAACATAGGAACATTCACCATGCGTGGTCTGCGAGCGGGCTTGCCCAACGAGGTGGAGGTAACCTACGGCATCGACAGCGACGGAATCCTGACTGTCAAGGCAAGGGAGATCGGCACTGGCACCATCGGGGAGATCATCGTAGATAAGGTCTGGGGCAACCGAGATCCGGCACCCCAACTAGAATGCATTCCAGAGGATATCACCCCCTTCAGGAAGCGGTACCTAACCACCATGAACCCGGGTGGCTCTGGCGCCGCCCACCAAGACCCGGGGGAGGGGGTCAATCTGGACTGGATGTGCGAGTGCCTTGAGGAGGCAAAAGGAGTAATCACCGAGCACCATACTGCGTTTGATCCCTCCTTCTTTGATACGGCTCGTTTCGAGCTCTTCCTACAACTGGATATGCAGTATGCCTACGCCTACATTGTAACGGGCGGACCCGTATATCCAATCGGCATCCACAACTCACTAAAGGAGCCTACCCGCGAGAACCGGCGCATGCTGGTCATCACCTTGGTGCACGAGTTGCTACACGCCATCCATCCCGACTGGGGTCACAACAGGATAAACCCAGAAGAGAGGAGGCTGGCCAACCTAGCATGCTACTTTGACACCTACCGGGAGAAGGAGATCAAGTTTCTGAGCGGCCAGATGTCCATCTGCAACAACTTGATGACTGCTAGCGAGCGAAGAATCAGGGTGCGCTGCGGCGGCCAGGACGACCACGACGGCCCTCTCTCCCCGTACGGTTAGTGGTCGATGAGGTTGTCACCTGCCTTGCACTCGGCTGGCTTTGCCATATGGGAACCATTGTAGATGTGCTGCCAGCGCAACGCCCACGTAGGGCCTACGGCGACAATATGAATTGGTACAAATTCAGATCAAATCAAATCATGATCCGGACCATGCAGCGGGACCCGTTCGTGGCGACTGTCCCTTGGGAGACAGAGGCGCGGGCGGATTTGGTCGTCACCGGGACCCAGCGGATGGTGCCTGGTCGTCAGTCGGCCCTGCGCCTCCACACGAGATGGGCGGCGGTATTTCATCGGTGGTCGAATAGACATCAGACCGTTCTTCTCGCAGGTAGCCACAAACATCTTGAGGACTGCAAAGTTACGGGCGGTCCTTCGGTCGGGGAACCGGACCCTGCGGCGGTCTACCACCGGCAGGTCACGAACGCACCATTCGGCGGAGCGTGATGTTCCGGTTATCGAGCCTGCATCAAGTTGCTGGGTGGTTCGCGGTAAGGATTTGAGATGAACTTGTACAAGCCGCAAGATGCGAGTCAGAAAAACACATTACCATCTACTGCTCCGGCTGTAGACGTATGGGAGTAAGTTCGCGGCGGGGGCGGTTAAGGCGCAGGATGTCGGAGAAACGGCAGGCTGCGCCAAGTTCAGGCGGAAAGCGGCGGATGAGACCAGACGGAAGCCCAAGCTCAAGGAAATCACAGAGAACCCATCCGCCCCGTCCCCGAACAGTCTGGGATGGGAACAGACGAAAACCCAAGCTCAAGGAAATGGTTTCAAAAAAATCATCCGGCACCAGATCCACTTTGAATACCCGAACCTCCACTACACGCTCCGGCAGGAAATCTGGGGATGTGTGGCTAGGCTCCACCACGGGGTTAGAGTTCGAGGGTGTGTGCGCAGACATACTTGAAGGATGCGGGTTCAGAGTGCGCAGAATGGGCGGGACGGCGGACGGCGGACGTGACATCATCATGTGGAATAACCGGGGCAAGGTTGTGGTGGAGTGCAAACATCAGACAAAGCCGGTTGGCAGACCGGTGGTACAAAAGCTGCACTCGGCGGTCGTGACCGAGAAGGCTGTCGGGGGGATAGTCATAGCCACCGGCGGATTCAGTTCGGACGCCAAAGGACATACTCAAGCGTACATGTGCTCTGGTGAGGCGTTAGCCGCCATCTCGCGTATACGGCAGGATGCCATCTTGTTGGTGGACAACGATGGGCTCTCCGCGTTGGCGCGGGTGGCTGGCATGAATCTGCACGCAGAGGAGGATCCATCCACACGCGACACCGACATAAGCAGTGTTACTGGCATGTTTGCAGGTCTCAGGAGCTACCCGGCAGAGGCTACCTCTCTGATGAATGCCAAGGTGATGGGTCACGATGTCGATACATGCTGGGTGGCGGAGGCAAGGGTGGAGCAGAGATTTCACAATAGCGCCGGTATGCTGGTGCTCAATATGAAAAAGAAAAAGACGTACGTGTGTGGTCCGGACGGGAACATACTGGATGGCAAACTAGCCAAGAAGGTGAAGAAGGGCGGGGATGGCCTTCCCGTCAAGACAAAAGACGAGCCTTCTCGGAACGACGTAATTAAGGCCACAAAAGCCGAATGTGTTAAGAGTGTCAAATACAAGGGCGGGAATGGGGCCACATACGTGAAGAGATGCGAACCAACGGAGGGCCACATACACGTAAAGTTCCACCCGGTCGGGATTCTCCGGACAGCGGTGGAGTTGAAGTTCCTGAGAACAAAGTACAGGTTAAACATGCCTTGGGACAAGGAGATAGCATGCAAGGCGTGCGGGAAACCCAAGGGCATGTTCAAGCCGCTGCTAATCTGCAACGAATGCGGAAGAGTGGTGCACGTTAAAAAATGCGGAGGTGAGTGCAGCAGGTGCAAAAAGACCATTTGTGACTCGTGCGCCGTAAAGCAAAAGGGAATAATCAAGACAACCCGGTTCTGTAGCGACTGCCTTTCCTCTGGCTAGTAGCCTCCGGCAAATTCTAAGTTGTCTGATTTGGTTGATCAAAGACGGTAGATCAGCTTGGATCCTTCTACAAATCCTAGCGCGATTACGGACAGTAGGGTAATAATGACGGCTAGGATCAGCCATTTCCTGTAAGAGGTAGCCGCCGCGAAGCGGCTCCGGGTCTGATTCACACCGATTAATGGACACCATCCATAATCACGGATCGGTCCGGCCGGATGCAGCGTTCCGGATATCCTGCCTGCATAGGACTGTTGCAGGATCCGGGGCCAGATTTGAGGTGAAAGCCTGCCTTTTGAACAAGAACCAGCGGTGCTGTAAATTTAAATAAAGAAGTGGACTGTTGCTGCACGTTGGCCACATCATCTCCCTGCCTCCCAAACAGAACAACAAAGTCGGTGTTTTCTGAGTTCGAGGTAGCAACCCGCGATACATATATGCCAATCCGCCCTTCACTTGGTACGTGCGATGCTAACTGCCCGTCTGATCCTGCAAACAACTATCACGAAAAAGAGCTCCACGGCAAAGATGCCGAAGGGCGCCTTGAATATAGTAATGTCGCGCCCGCCTGCCTGAAGCGGGATGGGCCGTGGTTGAATTGGGGAATCTGTCCGAAGGACTCTTCAGGGTCTGGAATTAAAATCGTCTTTCTGGCCGATGACACTGCGTCGAATGGGTGATCATATATGAACTACGACAGGCTATCGATACGGAACTTTGGCCCCGTGGAAGCGGGAACGATAGGCAACCAGAAAATGACTGTATTTTTTGGGCCAAACAATTCCGGCAAATCCATACTCACAAAACTCATTTACGCGATCTCGTCATTTGATCCTGCTCAGATCGTGTTGTCACGCCGTCTTGCCAACAGGCGTCCGGACATTTCCTTGGATCACGTTATGATAACACATGTTCTGCGCAACCTAGGCTTACCCGCAGAATCTATCATTACCCACGGCAAGAAAAAAAGCACTATAACTATAGAAAACAAGGAGCGTGGGGTTGAGTTGGAAATTACTCCCAAAACTAAGATGATGATGGATTACCACACATACCACCATTTGGAACGCTACATGGTAAATTCGACCAAAAATACTAGGAAAAGGCAGAGCCTGTACATACCCGCCGGAAGAACGGGCACTATTCAGGCTTTCTACAGCATTGCGCAGATGCGAAACCGGCTTTTAACCGACATTCTCTCATCATTTGAAAGTTATGGATATGCACAAGGCGACTCTTCCCCATCGGATTTTAAGCGTTTTCTACGATCTACCGGAAGCTTCCCTGATTCCATGAATGAGTTTTACGATATGATACTAGATGCATACGCAAAAGGAATGTCGGAGCGTTTTCAGGATAGGCTCCATGGATTGTTTTCCGGATACGTGCGCACCAAAAAAACGGGACTGGCGCCTTCAATGGTCTTTGAGGATCGGCAGGGCCTCCAAACGGATCTGGAGAATGCCGGATCCGGAGTCGTCTCGTCACTTCCCATATTGCTGGGTATCGACTACGTGAAGAGCGGTGGGATCCTGATAATAGAAGAACCCGAAGCGCATTTAGAACCTGCCCGACAATATGGAATTATGGATGAGCTCTATCAGGCATCTAATACCAAGAAAATCAGGCTGATTCTCACCACACACAGCGAATATGTTGTCAAGAAACTGCTATCCATGGTGAGCCAGGGAAAGCTGAGGCCGTCTGATCTTGGGCTTTATTATTTTGAAGGAACGGCGGACCGCTACATCACAGTTAAACAAATGACCGTAGATAAAACAGGCGAGGCCGAGCAGCCAATCTTTCAAGAAGCCCTAGAAACCATGGTAGACGAATTTCTGAAGTGAAATGCTGAGCAAGAAGAACTTGGTGTTGATCCTGAACACAAACATACTCAAGGACGCGATAGATATGCATCAATCTGACAATCTAAAGCGGGCTTTGCAAGGCTGGGCGGCGCGTATCGTCCAGAATATGACGCGCAACCCAAAGGGGAAGACTGTCACGCTTGTGGCATCCACTCATGTTCTGAAAGATTACCAATCCGGTTTAGGGCGCTCTGGTTACGGCCCGGCTGGGAAAATTTTTGCTGATTATTTTGCTGCCCATCTTTCCCGGAAGATGCCAATTAACGAGGATAAAAGCGCCCACCTGACGTTCTTCAAAATCCCTCCCGTAGCGGAGACCGGCAACACCATCCGGGACAGGGACGATAGAAAATTTTTGACCCTGGTTAATCAAACACTAACACGACGACAGCTCAATGACCGCTTCATAATTTTTGCCACCCGCGATGCTCCCACGCGCCACGATATGGAGGCGGCGCTGCCCGAACAGGGGCGGCGGGTTAGCGTGGAGGGCTCCGTCCCGGATCTGGAAAGGGCCATAGAGTGCTAGAAGCCCTGCCTTCATGAAATTCACCTGCGGATAAACAGCCGATCCGCCCAGCCCTGCATTGACAATTCATCCCTTCACCCGTCGCTCCCACTCCGACCTCAATTCGGGAAGCCTTGCGAGCAGCCAGCGGTACCATCTGATAAACTCGTTGGTCTCGGTGTGGATGTACCTCTCAATCTCGCCATACTCCTGCCTGGCGTACCATCCAGGGACTCTGGAGCCGTCCTGCGGCTTGCCGGTGAGCCGATCAAGGCTGGCGCCCTTGAACTCGCCGCGGTTCATCAGGATGCCCACCTGCTGCAGGTCTATCCACGGGCCGGACCAGACATCCACCCTCGGCAGGCCGTGCTCGCGCGACTTGGCCAGCAGAAACTTGCGCTCAAATCCCAAGTTGAAGCCGACCGGAACGAAGGCGAACCCGTATGAGTCGGTTATGGGCGTATCCCCGATGAGGCGTTCCAGAACCCCCTTCTCGCCCTGCTCCCACTCCTTGAGGATGGAGACCTTGCCAAGGGGACGCCCCGTGCCCCGCTCCAGCTCTACATACTGGATGGTGACCACCCTGTCCTTCCTGGGATCCAGGCCGGTGGTCTCTATGTCCAGGTAGTAGGTGCCCATATCCGGCATGACTCCGCCCGACTCTTTAGCTTTGCTGGAGGTCGTCAGGGAATTATATCGTTAAGTAAACACGCGTAACGTACGCGTATCTGCCCAAGTGTTTTTCGGCGCTTGATGTCGCGGGACGATTTCGCGCTTGGTTCTCGCGCCGCTGGCCTGCGTCCGGAGCTGTACTCACCCATTCGGGTGGATTCCGGGTCCGTCCCAATTCACGCCTTTCGAGGAACATTCCTTCCCCCGCGGGAACGTTAATACCCGTTCCCTTGTTGACTATATTGCACGACGCGTTACCGTCGGCGTTCATCACCCGTCCGCATGCCACGCACTCGAAGCGCTCGCCGTCTCGCGACTCCTTGTCGGCGTGTTGGCACTTCGAGCACGTGATGCTGGTGCCGGCCGGGTTGACCTCTATTACCCCGATGCCCATCCGCTCGGCGACCACCCTGATCTTCCGCAGTATCTCGCCGTGGCGGACAAACCTCATGCCCCGGTTCAGTCCCTTTTTGCGGTTGCCGCCATATCGGGTCATCGCCTCCAGGTCCAGCCGCTCGATGCAGATGACGCTCGCATCACAACAAACCTCCTTGGCCAACATCCACTCGCAGTAGTCGCGCACACATGCGTCCTTGTAGTTGCGACGGTCGCGCCGGCGGGCCGTCTCCCGATAGTTGCGCGAACGTTTGTTTGTCTTGGATAGTTCGCGGCGCGTCTCGTCGTTACGGCGTTGGTTGTTTCTGAAGGCGGTGGCCGTGTCATAGCAGACCGTCGAGCCGTCCGACCGTGCTACCGTGGTCGGGTTCCTGATGCCGCGGTCAACCCCGACGGCCAACCCTTCGGTGCGCGGTTCCGGATCCGGTAGATCATACGTGACATACAACCTCCAGATGTGGTTGGATGGTTTCGTGTTTCGCCAGGGGGTGACATCCACCAGTCTGAACGACCGAGACTTGTAGAGCCAGTTGCCCGGATATTGATACGGTTGCTGTTCAACCAGGCTGACACGACCCAGCCCGGGCAGCGATACGGCCTGGTTGTCGACGTAGGTCGGCGCGACCTCGCACGAGACCGTCCTCAACGGGTTCTTCCGGGTCCGGTACTTGAGGTTGCCGTTACCGTGCTTGTTTGAGATGTCGCAGGCAGTCCTGGCCTGGTGGATTGCCGCGTGCTGGAAGACTTGCTCGGTCAGCTGAAGATGTGGCGTTGCCTGTCTTATCGTAGTGAACTCCTTTTGCAGGTCGAACCTGGTGAGTGTTGGATCATCCTTCAGTCTGGATACGGCCCAGTTGTATGCCTCGCGCTGGCCGCCCACCAGCGCGTATAGTTTGTCGGCCTGCGGACCGGCGAAGTTCACGCGGAAGCCGCGGGAGCGAATCATGTGGTAATGTACCGGATCAACTATTTAACACTGTCAGGCGGGGGTGAACGGCGGCCGTGTTTACTTAACGATATAATTCCCGGTCGTCAAACCACAAGCTTAAAATCCAAACCCGCAGACCCACCCATCCATGGGAAAGAGACCACTGGTGCGGAGACGCGGACGCGGGGGCCACCAGTTCCGCGCCACCACCACCGGCAAGATAGCGCGATCAGGCTATCCCAACTTTCCGCTGGCAGAGACCCACCAGGGCCAGGTGATAGACCTGGTGCACGAGAGGGGCCGCGATGCCCCGCTTGCAAAGATCCGCTTCGAGGACGGCTCTGTCTCGTTCGTTCCGGCGGTCCTGGGCCTGCGGGTTGGGGACACCATGCACTTTGGTCTCAAGTCCAGCATCGACCGGGGAAACGTCATCAGCGTCCAGAACATCCCGGACGGGGCCACCGTCTGCAATATAGAGAAGCACTACGGGGACGGCGGCACCATCGTAAAGTCGGCGGGGGGGAGCGCCACCATATTCTCCCACGGGGACAGCGGCGTCACGCTCAAACTGCCCTCCGGCAAGTTCACCACGCTAAACCCGAGAAACCGCGCCATGATAGGGACGCTGGCCGGCGGCGGCGTCGGCGAGAGGCCCTTCATGAGCGCCGGCTCCAAGTGGCGCAACTTCCGCGCCAAGGGCCGCAAGTATCCGATAGTCCGCGGGGTGGCGCAGGCCTCGTACGTGCACCCGCACGGCGGGGGCAGGCACCAGCACGTGGGCCAGAGCTCCACCGTCTCCAGGGACGCCCCGCCGGGAGCCAAGGTGGGCAGCATAGCTGCCCGAAAGACCGGCAGGGCCCGCCTCAAGAAGCGCAACTGATGATCCGACCTAACGCTAAAAGCAGGGCAGCATCCCATCACGCCAATGTCCAACCAACGGGTTCGCGTCTTTGTCACCGGCAGGGTCCAGGGGGTCTTCTTCCGGCAGGCCATGAAGGCCAAGGCCATGCAGAACTCGGTATCCGGATGGGTCCGGAACCTGCAGGACGGCCGGGTGGAGGCGGTCATGGAAGGCTCCGACGAGAGCGTCGACTACATGGTCGAATGGTGCCACGGCGGGCCGGCCAACGCCATTGTCGAGGACGTGGAGATCCGCAAGGAGCCGTACTCGGCCTCCTTTGAGACGTTCGAGGTGCTCTACTAGCGTATCTCCTGGAAGGCCGTCCTTATCCGGTTCAGCGCCTCGGAGATATCGCCATCATACGGGACGGCCACGCTGCGGGGGCCCTCGCGGCGGCTCCTCTGGGTCTTTACCACCATCCGGTCGTCCTGCGGCTCGATGTCGGCAAACCACCTGAAGGTCATGGACTTGCCGTAGACCACCCGGTGGGCGCGCACATCCTCCACCACCATCTCGCCCAGGCTGAGACAGAACGCCCTCATCTCGTCCAACATTGGGCGGGCCCGCTCGGGAACCTGTCCCCGGAAGTGTTCATACGGACGCATGAGGGTCTGGCGTGCGCGCGAGTATAAAGGTAGTAGCCCCGCCGGTCCCGGTCTGAACGGACAGCCCCATTTCAGGGCGCGCCAGTTCCGCCACGTTGACGGGGAAGCGTGGATGCCCCGCCTTAGGACGGCTCCCTCCCGGACCTGGTCTCGTTCAGCGGCTCGGGCCTGGAAGACGCCCCTTCGGGTGTTTCCGGCCCTGCAACCACCTGCCCCGGCGTAACCTCATCCCGGCGCGCCGGGCGGGAACTGCCCATCCAGAGATTTACCCAGCGGTTGCTGATCTCTGCGTATAGCCGGTTTCAGAAAGGGGCACGGCTGCCACCCCGATCCTACCTACTACCATCATCTGGTTGGATCGTGCGTTATATTTGCATTGGGTTTGAGCCTGCCGACGGTACTGCACACAGAGCATATCCGGCCGGTGCACCGGCTGCCGCACGCCTCGCACAACCTGCTCTGCTTGGTCTCCTGGATGGACCCGGTGATCCTCTGGACGGACCGGTACATGCTGTTCTTTATCCCGTGGTGGTCCCCCTCTAGCGAGTTGAGGAACTCCCGGATGGTGGTCCGGATGCCCTCGTTCATGTGGGGGCACGGCTCGGTCTGGAAGGGTATCCCGTTGGTGAACGCGTAAAAGACCACCTCGGCCTCGTATATCTCGCAGAACGGCTTGACGCGCCGGGGGGTGCCGGCCGAGGCCGGGTTCATCCAGCCTATCTTGGCGGTGTCCCCAGACAGCACGTTAATCATGAACGTCTGGAGGTGGTCGTCCAGGTTGTGGGCGGTCGCCACCACGTCTGCCCCCCTGGCGGCCTCGTCGATCGCCCGGCGGCGCAGCACGCCGCATATGGAACACGATGATGCACCATCGCGCCGCAGGTCGAGCGCCCCATCCAGCGTCAGACCGTACATCTCTTGGTAGCCCAGCACCGAATACTCCACCCCGATGCTCCGGCAGTACCGCCCGACTATCTCCAGCGCCTCGTCCCTGTACCCGGGGATGCCCTCGTCGATGGTCACCGCCCGGACGGTGAAGCCGCCCTTCTCGGAGATCTGCTGCAGTATGCTCAGCAGTGACAGCGAGTCCTTGCCGCCGGAGACGGCCACCACCACGCTCTCGCCCCGGCGTATCATCCCGTACCTGGAGATGGTCCGGGCGGTCTTTTGCAGGATGGATCTCGAGAAGCAGTCCCCGCAGAGGCTCTCGCCGGAGTACCTGCGGGTGTAGACGGCCGCATCCCCGCACCGGTCACATCTCATGGGTGATGCCATTCCCTCGCGCCATAAATAGGGGTTGTCATGCGCTCGGCCGCGCCCGTCTGCGGCGTGAACCCACAGCATACACCTGGGGAAGGAAGCGCTCCCCGGAGCGCCGAGTCCGTAAAATCATGTTTGCCCAGACCCCAAAACAGGTTGCATGACCAGATCGACAACCATCCAAGTACCGTGACCATCGATCTCGCGTAAAATCGTACAAGAGCCGGTCGATGACCCGAGTCCGACCCGCTCTACACAAGACTTCATATGCAAAACTGCATATATATGCGGAAATGCATATATATGTAAAACTGCATAGTACATCGTGGGAGTTCCGTTCATGGTAGGCAAGCCGGTTACCGGCGAATATTTCATTGATAGAAAGGAGGAATTGAAAAAGATCACCGCGCTGCTGTCATCGCCGGGCGCGCTGAACAACGTTGTGCTGCTGGCTCAGAGGCGGACTGGGAAATCATCAATACTTTACAACCTAAAAGAGAAAAACCCAAAGACAATCTACGTCATATTTGATGCCTATGGAATTTCCACGAAAGAACGATTTGCAAAAGCATACGTCAATTCCATTCTCAACACGTATGCGACGAAGATAAATGACGAATCGTACAGGAAAAAGATCAAAAAAATGCTTGCCGAGGGGATAAGCAAGCTGCAAAGCCAAATAAGCGATGTTGACGTAACCGTATCTGAGTTTGTAAAATTCCATGTAGCGTTCGGAAAGTCGAGGACAGACCCGGATGAATTGCTGGAGAATGCGCTGAATTTTGCGGAAGTGCTGGCAAAAGAAAAGGAGGTTAACCTGGTTATCATGATCGATGAGTTTCAAGAGCTGTTGAAATGGAAAGATGATTTTCTGAAAATATTTAGAAAAACCATGCAGTCACAACAAACCGTATCTTATGTTTTATCTGGTTCGGCGCCTACCGTCATGCACGAGCTTATACACAAGGCCAAATCACCGCTGTATCGCCAGTTGATACACGTACAGTTAAACAGGCTGCCAAGAAAAGACGTGATTACGTTCATAAAAGAAAGATTCGCATCAGTCAAGATCCGGATAGGTGACGACGTTTCTGAACACATCTTTGAGTTGAGCCGCGGATACGCCGATTATGTTCAACGGCTTGGGATGCAGGTTTTCTTGCTGTGCCTGGATAAAAAATCGGTCGCTAGGTTGGATGTGGATAGGGCATATGAGGAGATGCTGGTTCAGCTGGATGCAGATTTTGGCAGTACATTTTCACAGCATACGGAGCTCGAACAGGAGATCCTGATCGCACTGGCGGCCGGCAAAACTTCAATATCGGCCATATCGCGGGAAATTAGGAAGCCCCAAAGCACGATTCCAAAAACGATGAACAGGCTGATTGCCTCGGACGTCGTTGAGAGGTATTACAAGGCCAAATACCGTATCGCCGATGGTATTTTTTCGGATTGGATATGCAAGCAGACAGACGTGAGAGGCGCCCAAAGTTTCAGAATGTCGCTTTGGTAGCATCGCGCAAAAATATTCTTCCCGGCCAACAAGCCTGTTTTCTGCACGGTTCCCACCTGTCCGGCGCTTCCGCCAAGGAGAAACACGAAGACGCGGAGCTGGTTCTCTGACAAACACGGTGGATGGCCTAAATTAGCGATATTGTGTTAGTTTTAATTGGCCTGCATTCTTGTGAAAATTCGACGCTCATCTGCCAAATGTTGGGGGTAACAATTCCGCTCACGGGCAGCGGGATTGGCATCCAGTACAGAAAAAATATGCAGCCAGCCTGATGGCACGCGCCTGCAGGATTGGTTTGTTGGAAAATAATTACGGCGCGAAAAGCATCTTGGTCAGGCCTGTCTCCCCGGATGTTGGTCAAGAACGGCGGCCAGCGCGGCCACGAACCTGCCGTTGGTGTTATGATGCCGGTGGTTGTGAACGAACTGGAAGGACTTGACGTACTCCTTGTGGTGCCATTTGCTCACGCCGCGGTGTTTCTTCAGCCACCACTTGGGCGGGCCTATCCTGCACTCGCAGTTGTTGGTGTGGATCTCATTGTGTTCTCCTGATGCGTTTCGCCCTCGCCGTGGTTGACGGCCGGGTGGTCGTACCCAATCTCCCCCCCGGCTCTTGCAGGCTTGATGCTCGCCGGTGATCACCGTCAAGCCCGGCTAGAACTTTTCGGCCACCATCCCGGCCAGCGTCCTGCCGTCGCCGCGGGGAACCTCAAGGATGGTCACGCTCGGCTCGTCCTGGGTGGCGCGCCGGTGGCAGGTGGTGGCCATCAGGGTGTTCTTCTCGAAGGTGCTCCTGCCGGGGCCGCGCGGCAGCCGGCGGCAGCCGGGGTTGGTCCGGCTCTCGCCGTTGCTGCCCGGCGCCACCCCTTTGGAACCGGCCCGGATATACCCCTCGTCGGTCTTGCCGGTCCCGGACTGCCTGCCCTCGGGCAGCTCGCTTACCCTCCGCATTATGCCGCGCATCATCCGGTAGACGGTCCTGTAGGCGCGGCCCAACGAGGTCGCGATGTAGTAGATAATCGATATCCAGTTGGGCGGCCCGCACAGGAACATCTGGAGGGCCAGCATCCAGTCTCCCATCCGGACGTGTCGGCAGTGGAGGATCGTTCCGGTCTTGTCGTTGAAGGTCCGGTGGCAGTCCTTGCACTTGTACCGCCTGACGTGTCCCCGGTACCGGCAGTACCGGACGATGTCACCCCCGCCATATTGCGGGCAGGACAGGCCGCCGGCCCACCGGACCGTCCTGAACAGCTCGGCTACAGCCGCCATATCGACAAACAATGCCAGCAGGAGCAATGCGGGACTGGATTCTTTTCGTTTTTGCGTTTTGTTGCGCGCCGTGGGGGTGCGGGGGATCTACCCCTACAGATCTGTTTCGGTTATGCCTGCTTGGTGTGGGGCTTCGCTTACCCCAAACATTCCGCAGATGAGCGGTCCGAGAACAGGCGTGGCCGCTTTATAATGGGGGTGAACGGTTGCCTCTGGGACACAGCCGTCTGGCAGTCAGAGTCTATATTGAGGTGGTCACGTCACTGTACGCCGTGGAGAACTCGGAGGAATACAGTGGGTGGCCGTACCGGCCCACCCGAGAGAAGATCCGGAACGAATCAGAAAGGATCGAATACAACGCTGGCGTAAAAATTTACGAGGACGGCGATGTGCGGTTCATCGACATGTCCCGGGGCGAGATACTGGCGGTGGTTCGCGGCGAGCACAGGATGGAGGCCGTACACATGAGCCATGAGCCGTACGCATTCAGGTGCAGCTGCTGGAGATTCCACCGCATGTCGGGGAACTGCAGACACATAATCGGCGTCCTGCTGTACATGGCGTATCATCTGGATGATCTTGAGGATGCCGAGCAGGTCCGCCTGGACTCGGCCGGCATGCTGCTGGACAAGGTGCCTCTCCAGGATCTGAAACGGTTCGTTGCCGGCTATCTCCGAAATGATCCCGTAATGTATGATGATTTTGTAAGGCAGTTCAAGCTGAGCAGCGTGAGCGTCCCTCCCAACTATAAGCAGCTTCTCAAAAACATGCGTGAAAAATACTACAGCCACACCGGAGGAATGCTGCGCTTTGGGCGCCTGTTCAGGAAAATCCGGCAGAGGCGCGATGCCGGCGAATATGCCGAGACGACATCCGCATACAAGACCATGCTGGAGGAGCTGTCCGCGTTCGACATGGACGATGATCCGGTATATTATGCGGACTGCCTGAGGGCGGCGCTGGACGGGATGGCCGACTCGCTGGCACGGGAGGATATGCCGCACAATAAAAAACGCGAACACATACAATACTTCTTCAACATGTGTTTGGACGAGTCCAACCCGGACTACTGGCCTGACTGCCGGCGGGCTCTGGAGGCCGTATGCGACACCCCCGCCGACCTGGAATACTGGAAGTTGTTGGTGGCCAAATATCCCAACCGGGTAGAGCCGATGGCGTCCAACATGCTACACATGCAGGCCCACATACTCCACACCGCCGGCTCCGTCCGGGCCGCACTGGACCTTCTCTCCAAACATTATACGAAGGATCGGGAGCTCTGCTTAAAGTACGTGCGCCTACTGCGGGGCGCCGATCCTGCGCAGGCGCGCCGGGCCGGAAAGGGGATTTTAAAGGCGTATCCGGACGATATCGACATTTTAAAAGATCTGCTGCATCTGTATGATGACTCCGGTCCGGTGTATGTTCAGATACTGCGGCGAATATTCATGAACACCGGGGAGTGGGAATACTTTTTCATGCTGAAAAAGGCCTCCGACGACTGGGAAGGCACCCTGAAGGGGATGTCCAAGGACATGCAGACATCGAACATGTACGAGCGCGCCGTCGACATGTACCTCAAAGACGGCCTGCACCCGCAGGCCATGGACGTGGTGGTTGCGGCACACGACGTTGCAATGTACGAGAAATACGCCCCCAAACTGGAAAAACTATACCCTGAACAGTACGTCGATTCGTATGGCAATGCAGTGCGCGACTTTGTACGGATGCGCATGGCCCGGGATCACTATTATGTGGTGCGGCGCCATCTGGAAAGGATTGGGCGCATTGCCAACAAGAAAAAGTTCAGGGCTCTGGTGGACGGCATCAAAAAAGAGCACACCAAAAAACCCGTCCTGCAGTCCGTGCTGCGCGACTTATGATCTTAGGTATACGAGATACCCGGACCGCGTCCTTTTGGCGCGCAGCGAGCCGGGGTTTCTGATCCACACGATCTTGCCGCCCCCGACGGCGTAAAGGTAACAGTCCGCGCCCAGCGTCTTGGCCCGGAGCCACTGGTTCGGCGAGAGCGTCACCGTGTGGTTCAGGATGTCGGCCGCCAATATGAACCGCACCGTGTCACCGTCCGTGGACCTCACGTCAAACCCGTGGCCGGCCGCCCGGACATCCTGCGCGTCCCGCCCGGCGTTCCTTTCATATGATATGACCCGGCCCACGACCTCCTCCCGCCGCCGGATACACTCTTGGCTGCCGGGGACGACCCGCACCGCTCCCACCATGCGGGGCTTCTCGGGTATGAGTGTGGCATCGCGGTTCATGCGCATGCGCAAATCCAGTCTGGTCTGTCGGTACCGCTGCCGCTCCCGCTGCCTGTTGCGTATGGCAAGATCCACCTTGTCCCCGTCGACCCGCCTCTCCACCAGATCCACGATGTCGTCGCCGATCCTGGCCAATATCTCGTCGATTGATCTCACGCCGTATTTCTGCGATGCCTCGTTCTGCTCCTGCCTGTCGCGCCGCACCTCAGCGGCGTAATCATCCAGCGCCGCGGCGGCCTTTTTGGAGGCGGCACGCCATGCCACGTTGATGTCGCCTGCAGAAGCCCGGCCCCCAGGTTTTAGGTCCAGCAGTATGGACGGGTTGACCAGGTCGGCCCTCCCGCCAGAATCCACGTATATGGCCTCCAGCTTGGCGCCCACCGGCTCCTGCGAACCGTCGGTCACGCGGTATTCGCAGAATATTATGTGGCCGTCCATCCCGCCGTGCGTGTCGGTAAAGACGGCGCCGCACAGCGCGGATTGGCCGTACTCCCCGTCGGCCCAGTCCATCGCCGCGTCAAAGGCGGGATGGCCGAAGGTCACCAGCTCCACGCCCGGATTTGCCATGCGCACGCGCTTGTCGAAGGTGGCCGTCTTGTACGACTTTGGCTGGTCCGCCCAATCGGGCATGCGTATCGACACCAGTCCGCCGCGCTCCCGCTTGACCCCTCCGCCTGCCTCCTCCAGTGTGCGCCCGAAGAACTCTCCAGTATATTCGGGAACCAGCTGCCTCTCCCGGGAGCGGTCCATCCTGTCCTTCAGTAGGGTGCGGTCTATGTATTTGGACGCCAGGCCGTCCTTTAGGTAGTCGAGTATCTGTTGGTTGTCCCGCTCCATGGTCTCCTGCATGTCCCGCATTATAGCCTGCTGGCTCCTGGCGCGCACGGTGGCATCCAGCATCATCTGCGCCAGGGTCTTGCCGGGCACTATGTCGCTTATGACGTCAAAGACCTTGTCGCTGCCTATGGCCGCCTTTATCTCCTGTATCTTGTCAAAGAGGGTCTGCATTATCTGTCCCTCCCGCGTGTCGGCGTATATCATGTTGAATATTATGACCGGGCGGTTCTGGCCGTATCTGTGTATGCGGCCCATGCGCTGCTCCAGGCGGTTGGGGTTCCACGGAAGGTCGTAATTTATCATTATATGGCAAAATTGCAGGTTAATCCCCTCACCGGCCGCCTCTGTGGCGACCATTATCCTGGTCTTGTCCCTGAATACGCGCTCGGCATCCTTGCGATCGGCGGCGCCCATGGCCCCGTGGATGGTGTTTACGGCGTATCCCATCTCCGCCAGCCTGCCGACCAGATACTCCATGGTGTCCCTGGATTCGGTGAACACCAGCACCTTCTCATCGGGCTCGCTCTTGTCCAGCGCATTTAGCGTGCTGCGCAGCTGGCGGAACTTGGTCTCGGCGCCCTTCTCGATCACCTTAGAGGCCCGCCGTATCAGCGAGTCGATGGCGCGCACCTCCTCTTCGAGTTCATCACGGCTGCGCGCGGCGCTGATGAGCTCCCACTCCGCCTCTTCCCGCCACCGCTCGGCCTCGGACATATCCTCTGCGCCTCCGGCGCCGGGGATGGAGTCCATCCTAGCTGACTTGGGACGCGCACTGCCCGGCTGCGACATTTCTGCCAGCTTGTTCCGCCTGCGCGTGAGGGACCGTATCAGGGCGTGTATACTGGAGGCGAACCGGCGCTGTAGCAGTACCAGGGCAAAGGCGACGTTGTGCCCCCGGCTGGAGAGTTGGGCTAGGTTGTTCTGCTTTTTGATGTAGCTGGAGAGCTCCGCGTACAGACTCCTCTCCGGAGATGAGAGTCTCACGTCGGGAGTCTCTACCCGGCGTGGCACGAAGAGGGGCCGGCCGTCAAAGTCCACCATGTCCTCCTTGGCCCGGCGTAGAAACAAGGGGTTGTTTCCGTCGTGTATGGACTGGCGCATCATCTGCTCGGATACAAAGTAGCCGGGCTCCAAAAGGTCCAGCAGCAGCCTAAAGTTTGCGGGATCCCCCTTGTGGGGGGTGGCAGTCAAAAACAAGAGGTGTCGTCCCGCGTCCGAGAGCACCTCGCCTAGCCGGTAGCGTTGCGTCTTGGTGGTGGATTTGCCCGAATGGTAGGCGCTCAGCTTGTGTGCCTCGTCCACCACGACCAGATCATAGGCGATATCCCGAAGGGACTTGAGCACGTCGTCCCTTTTGGCAAAATCCATGGATGTTATGATTTGATCCTTGTTCCACGCCATCCTGCCTTCGAGCCTGACGTGGTGCCTCTCCACAATCTCAAAGGACTCGTCGAACTTGTCCTGCAGCTCCCACCGCCACTGCTCCCGCAGGGGGCCGGGAGCTACGACCAGAATGCGCCGTATGGCGCCCCGCATCTTCAGTTCCTTTATCAGCAGGCCGGCCATTATGGTCTTGCCGGCTCCCGGATCGTGGGCCAGGAGAAAGCGTATTCGCGGCATCCTGAGCAGGTGTCCATATACGGCCTCTATCTGGTGGGGGAGCGGATCCACCCTTGAGGCGCTCATCGCCAGCAGCGGATCATATTGGAATGCATATCTGAGGCGTTTGCACTCCATGGCCAGCAGGGTAGCATCAGACGACCCGTTTAGCGGTCCGCTGCCGGGCGGTGCGGTCATGATGTGTGATCTGCGAGGGGGCCCTATTTTATGGATGACGCCGCGCCTGTAGTGATGTCCATAAAGTTTGCAATAGTTGGTTCCCCCCGCAAGGATGGTGGCGGGTCAGGAAATCTGCATCCACGATCTTAAACGGTCAAATCGGATCAGGTCAAATTCTGACCTGCGCCCGATCAGATATCCGGCGGATGTTACCGCATATGATCACCCACGAAACTCATGCAGGCCCGAACTTGTACGGAGGGACGGTGATATCATCTCCGGACGGGAGCCTGCCCGACATACAACCGACTGAGTTGTATGATCCCACCAAACGGGGCGATGGATCACACCATGGCCCAGACCGCCGTACAGACCGGACAGGGCGCAGCCATGACGGGCTAACCCGAACCCGGGACGGCCCGGTGCCCGTGCTGCAGGGGGACCGGCAGGATCTTGGCCGGACCGGGGAGCCGCAGGCCAACCAGGGAGAGGTGGCCCGGCTGAGGTCCGAGCTGATCCGGGTCTGGGATATGGCCGGCTCGCCGGAGGGGTTGGCCGCCGACATCTACGAGACGGCGGGCGAGGCGATATCGTCCCTGGCGGCCGACCTGTAGAACGCCAGCAGCGGGATTGTCGAGCGGGACCGGCTGATATCCGACCTGGAGAGGCAGCTGGCGGTCCACCAAGGGTGGACCGGGGACGCCCCGGACGAGGAACCAGGCAAGACACCAGTCAAGAAGGACGGCCAGCCGGCGATGACCCGCGACGAGCACCGGCTGGCCTCGGCCGGGTTCGAGGCGGCCAGGAACGGGGGCGACCCCAGCTTGATCACCAAAAAGAAGCGGGGCGCCCAGTCCGGCCACCGGGGCTCCTCCTGGAGGGAACGCACCGAGGGAACCGTCGTGTTCCGCCCCGAACTATGCGGGTACTGCGGCAGGGCCGACCTGGTGATCACCAGTACCATCCCGAAGAGGTTCCGGGACCTGGCCGAGGCCCGGCAGAGCACCGTCTCGCTGATGTACGTGATCCGCGTGGGGCAGTGCCCGGGGTGCGATATCCGGACGATCCCGCACACCGACGCCATCCCCGGGACGTCCCTGGGGCCGCGCACGCGCGCCACCCTCCAGGCCTACGAGAGGGCCCACAACGCCGAGGACGACACGGTGGTGATGATGCTGCGTGAGACAGAGAACGCGACCGTCTCGACCGGGGCCGTCTCCAACTGCATCACGGCGATGGCCGACCATATCGACGGGGACGTGCTCGCCATCCCATATGAGGAGCCCATCATACTGGATCCGGAAGACCTGCGATGGTACCGCAGTCTGGCGGCCCCGCCATCCGGGATGATGCCCGACACCGGGTACCACCGCCAGGACGCCCTTCTCACGCAGCACTCCAACCTGTGGACCTCGTTCCGGCCCCGGCCCGCCACGGTCCGGATAGTCGAGAGGGCCTCCATGGACCCGTACGCCCGGACCGACGAGACCGGCCACCGGGTGGGCCGCGAGGGGGTGCAGGCGTCGGTGGCCGAGACGGCACGCACCACCCAGACAAGGATCATCCCCCACAGGTACGCGGTCACGCTACGGTCCATCTGGGGGTGGATGGAGCACCCTCCAGCCATGCGGGACGGCACCACAGGCTACGAGTGGCACCAGGGCACCCTGGCCAAGTGCCTGGTACACCTGCCGCGCGACGCCGAGGAGTCCTCGATGGAGAACGAGCTGGGATCCCCCCGGTACGACCGCCCTGGCCGGCGTGTTCAGCAACGCAGACAGCGATTCCCTGAACGTCACCGCCACCTCCTCGGATGCGACCAAGGTCGGCGTGAGCGTCGCATCCGACCATGCCAGCCTGACCCTGACTGTCCAGGCCCGGGGTATATCCACCATCACGGTGACCGCCGACGACGGGAACGGCGGCACCGTCTCGGATGTCTTCACGGTGACAGTAAAGGCCGCGCCGACTGTCTCCTCGGCCATACCGGACGTGTCCGGGCTGGTGGTCGGGGACAGCACCCAAGTGTCCCTGGCCGGCGCGTTCGATGATGCCGACGGCGACTCGCTGGTCATCACCGCCGCATCCTCAAACGGAACGGTGGCGAGCGTGGAGGCTGCCTCCGACGGATCCGCCCTGACCCTGACGGCCCAGGCCCCGGGCACGGCCACCATCAGGGTAACCGCCCAGGATGCCGACGGCAACCGGGCCGCCGATACCTTTGAGGTGACGGTGGACGCGGCGCAGCAACAGACCGCCGACGTTCCGGAACTCGAGCCCATAGTGGCACAGTCCGACACCGACGGCAGTGGTATCATAGAACAGGACGAGTGGGAGGTAGCCGTCGAGGACCATGCCAACGGCAAACTCACCAACGAAGAAATATTCGCCATAAGCAAGGCACGCTCGTCCAACTAACCCAAAGGGTACGACGCAGCGGGGACCTGCCCATGATATCCTGCCATCAGTTCGGGATAGGGCGGTTTCTCATGGCCCTGGCCACATGGGCCGGGATGATGCAACGGCTGCTGATGACAGGCTCCGGGTCTGCCTGCCGCCTAGTACCCGCCAAAAAATGGAAAATCATATGACGAATCGAAAAGTATGGATCGCCCCCTAGACCCCTATGCCAAAGGCGGTATTGGTAAAGATTGTAGACGAGCCTACCGGCTCCCTGCCCAAGGACGGGCGCCGCCGAACATCCGGCATAGAACGCGGTGGCCCTCTCCGGGGTTCACCGGCGCGCCGCCCGTCCCCTTCAGGGCAGTCTGCGAAGCGGCGGTGCACAAGTTCCGCTCGAAGGCGGCCCCGGCGGGGCCTCCAACCGTCCATCTTGTTAATATTGGATAGGATCCTCCACCATCCCAATGAGTCGCAGGCGGCGTTTGAAGCTGCGGAGGGAGGAGAGCTCTCCCCCGGTCCGGGGGAAGGCGAGCCTGGCCGAGCGTTACGGCCTGGAGGGAGAGCCGGACCTGGCCGGGTTCGATGACACGCGCCGCCGCCTAGACGCGTTCATTGCCAGCACCAACCGTCTCGACCCTGGCGTGCTTGCACCATCCCCCCATACCGCGGACACCGACGAGCATCCTCTGGCCGACGAGGGCGACCCCGGCATGGCCCGGATGTTGGCATCTGTGCCGCTCATGTGGATTGCCATCAACGAGGGCCGGTTCGAGGATGCCCAGCGGTTCGTCGACGAGATCTGTGGGCCGCATGCAGGGACAGTCTTCCGTCTGGAAATCATGATCCGGGCGGGAAGGCTGGCAGAGGCGCTCTCCCTGTGCGATGACCGGATGGCCTCCGAGCCCAACAAACATCTGATCTACGCCAAGGCCGAGGTACTGCGCGAGCTGGGCCGGATGCAGGATCAGCTAGACCTCTACGACCAGTGGGAGGATGAGTTTGGCGGCAGCCCCGACTTTTTGGCGGACCGGGCCGTGGCGCTGGTCGCCGCCGGGCGGCTGGAGGAGGCCGAGGAGGCCGCAGTCCGGGCGCTAACCCTTGAGGAGTACGCGTCCTTCGGGTACGTCGCTCTGGGGGACCTGCTGATGGCCCGAGGGGATCCGGCCGGAGCCATCAAGCTGTTCAACCGGGTGATAGATATGGACGAGAACGAGCCGGCCGGCTACATCGGCAAGGCCAACGCCCTGGCGGCCCTGGGGGAGCGCGACCGGGCCGTGCTGGTCTGCAACCATCTGCTGGATCGCGTCCCCTCGCACAGGAGGCTCAGGGAGACCCGGGACAGGATAATCACCTCCGAGCGCCAGCACGCTCCGGGGGCGCCGGCGCCCGCCGGATAGCTGCTGCCGGGTGCCGCCCTGCCAACGCCTGCCGGGGGGGGGGAGCGCCAGAGATCATCCCGCGCCATCTGCCCCGGGGGCGGCCAGGGACCGCGCCGCCACCGACAGGTCTGCCGCGGCCCCGCGCCCTGCCCCACCTGGAGGAGACGACTCCGGACACTTCTGGCCGTCTTCCTTGGGTGGCCATAACCCATCCCGCCCCGGGCAACGTATTGCCGCTGAACCGGCCCGGCCCCATTCCAGAACCCGCGCCTACCTACTGAAGAGCGGCCCCGTGTGGTACTCGCTCTTGCAGGTCTCGTAGAGGTGCACGTACGACTCCTCGTCGTAGGTGGTCTTTTGCCGGTCCAGATACTCGGTGATCCCGCCGTTTCTCTCCACCACCCCGCAGAACAGGTCCCTGTCGGGCAGCATGTCGGACTTTTGGCAGTTGCACCGCTGGCATGCCAGCGTGCAGTTGTACAGATCCGTTGCAAAGACAAAGTTGTACGGTATCACGTGGTCCACGTGCCAGGTTGAAACCACCCTGCCACAGTAAAAACACCTGGAATCCTGCCACTTCCTCAGCAGGAGCCGCATCTTGGCACCCAGCGGGGGTCTGGGTCCGGGGATATAGTCCACCTTGTTGGCAATCGCACACCCTCAACACCAACATCACCATCTCCCCGGACGGGACGATAATCAACATCAGCAAGACGGTCCCGGGCAGCACCAACGATCTCACCCTCCCATGTGTAACGGGCTCTTGGGCCCGCTGATGTTGTGTGTTGGTATTGCATCTGGTCCGGTCCGTTTTGCTGTGGACGGCAGCCGTTTTAAGCATTTGGCGGCCGGATTTGTTCCTGATCCTGAGCGTTTTTGCCGGGATCCGTGTATGCGCAGCCTCCCCCACGCGCCCTGGGGGAAAAAGGGCGATTTTACCCCCGCGGGACTGGCCGGACCGGCCGACCCGCAACGTCTTTTTCGACAACCGGACGGGGGATAGCGAGGGGGCGTTGAGCCGCCCCTCGCCGGGGCCGGGGGCGGCGAAACGCCCCCGAGCGGGCCGTCCGGGGATCATCGGTGGCGGTGGTCGTCGGCTACTCCGGGGATTCGGCGACGCGCCGTATCCTCTGGAGTTTCCGTTTGACGAGGTCCCTGTCCTGGTGCCGGTAGTCTGCCTGCTCGGTCAGCATGTGATGGATGGAGACCAGCATGCGCCGTGCTATGGCGACCCTGGCCTTCATGGGTCCGCGGCGCTCTGCGATGCGCTCGTAGATGGCCTTCAGCCGCGGGTCGTACCGGATGGCCACGAACGCGGCCTCGACCATGGCGGTCCGCAGCCAGACGGAGCCGCGCTTGGTTATGCCGCCGGTCTGGGTCCTATTGCCGCTGTCGTGGCGGCTGGGCGCCAGGCCGGCGTATGAGACCAGCTTTTCGGGGGTGGCAAACCGCCTTATGTCGACTATCTCGGCCATGACCGTCAGGGCCAGGATGTGGCCCATTCCGGTGAGGGTCATTATCTTTTGGACGTCGGGGTCGTCCAGGGCCTTCTTGGCGATTACCTTCCCGAGCCGGTCGGCCTGTCCGGTGATGGTGTCGATGATGTCTAGGTTCGCGTCGATGGCCATCCGGTCGGCCTCCCGGAAGGGGGACGTCTCCAGCCAGGTCCGTCCGCGGCTCGAGTAGAGGTCGCCGGTGGGCCGCTTGAGCGAGTAGGTGGCGATGGCCGCCTCTATCCGGTTCTTGTAGGTGCTGATGCTGCCCTTGAGCCCGTGCCGGGATCTGGTCAGCTTGCGCCGGTCCCTGCCCTTTTTGGTTGGTATGTATGATGCCGGGACGATGCCCAGCCGGCTCATCTCGGCCAGCCGCTCGGCATCTATCTTGTCGTCCTTGTACTTGGTCTGGGTGATCATCTTGGCGTCGTGCGGATGGGCCACCAGCACCTCAATGCCGGTATCCATGAGCGTGTCGTAGAGGAGCTCCCAGTATGTGGAGGTGGACTCGCAGGCGACCTTGGCCGGCAGGTAGCCCCCCTCGTCGAGGAGCTCCAGGAACCCGGTTATGCCGTCGATGTCGTTGGCAAAGCTGGTGCGCCGGAGCACCTCGGGGGAGGACTCCCCCTTGATGGCCACGACGCACCTGAGTTTGTGTACGTCTATTCCGATGTGGTACATTTTCTTTTTTTCTTTTTCACCCCCTTTGCAGTGGATTGGACCCGACCAGCGGAAGACTCCCATTCATCGGCTAGGCGATATTTTGCCATCCGCATACCCTGAGCTATTCTGCTCATCATCCGCGTGCGCTGCGCGCTAGGCTCGGTGCCCGGCGCCGGCGCGTGTGATAGGGTAAGATCAGCTCTCGGGTCCAACGGGGAGGGTGCTACGGTCGCCGCTATAACGACTACACATGGCATCTGCTCAGGGAGAGCCCGCCAGACTTTGGGGCGCTATCCAAGGCGGCGGCCGATCCTGAGACGCCCGAGGAGGAGCGTCCAGTCAACATCTACGACCGGGGCTACCAGGGCATCCAGAAGGACAACCCCGGGGCCGAGACATGGCTCGGCATGAAACGCAACGCCGGATCCGACCCGGATACCGGCGGGCTGACCCAGCGGGACCTCGACCACAACACCGAGGTCACCCGCTCTAGGATTCCCGTCGAGCACGCCATCGGCAGGATCAAGCAGTACAGGATAACGACCAAGCCGTACCCCGGCACCCCGGACCAGTTCAACGACGAGCTCAACGTGGTCACCGGGATAGTCAACCTCAAGCATGGTTGGGACAGGATCATCAAGTCCGAGGACCCCGACCTGGTGGCCAAGCTGGGCGCCTGGAGAACCCGCTGACCCCGGGGCGGCCCGGAGCCGCCCGTACCGGAGCATGAAAAAGGGCAGCACCGCCCGGTGCGGGGAGACTGCGCGTGTCCTCCCGGGATCACGCCGCTCCGGCGCCGGCCCGGCTGACGCCACCGTGGGGGTTGCCGTCCCGGGGCGGCTAAATTCAGCCCGGCCGTCCATTAAAAATTCAAAATTACGAAATTAATTTATACCTAAGGGGTCTATGCATAATCTCTAATGCCAGAACCGACATAACCCGCGTGTCCGATGGCAAGATTGAAACCGTGGACATCAACGGCCAGAGCCTTAGGATCGACAGCAATGGAATCGTGTTAGTGGAACAGGAGTTCAAACCGGGCAATATTGATGCGGTGCGGGCTTCGTTGGGCGCGGCGTTCAAACTCATAGAGGAGTGGAATTATCCTGGCCGCGGAACCGCCTAGCGCTCAACCGACCCCCTGCGGCCTTGGTCATCTTGTGGCAGTCGAGCAACCAACGGTGCGTGGTAAGTATGAGCCGCGTGAGAAACAAGGTACGCCCCAACCACCGTCCACTTCAGACTCGTCCACGCCTGCGAGCAGGTCCTGGCGCCCGTGACGTTTCGCCACCCCAAAGAAGCGTTCGTGCCAGCCGTAGCGGTAGTCACCAAACACCATCTGCCCCGGCGGGTTCAGGTCTCCCTCCGGTGAACGTACCGGTTCCGCTCCTGACGTATTATGTGGGTGGCGCACCGGAACAGCTCGGCATCCGGCCCGCCTAGGCCGACCTACCCCAACACGCGCACGAACCGGCTAAATCTTCTTGTCCAGCGTAAGTTTGGGCCGGTCATTCTCCCTATGTAGGACGGGCATCAGTATGGGGGCGGTGGACTCGATTAGGTGTCCGAGTTTGCCCGTTATATAGGTCAGGTATCCAGCCCAAAACCACGTGCTGTCACACATCTTGATGTTGGCGTACTGCATGCATGTACCATCAAACCCATGGTCCGGCCGGTATATAGCGGGCTGTCCGGCGCCCTAGGCATCGGATCCGCCTTGACACCCATCCCGTAAAGCAAGACATCCAGATCCTGTATGAGTCCGGCTTGGCGCCCTAGGCCATCAAGGATGACGCGCTGGTTCTGCAGCGACCCGTCATCCACGCCCATGATCAGGATGTCGGCCAACACTTGGTCGGCCGGCCCGGCCAAACCCGGGAAGTTCACCCACAGGTGTTCCGACCACGAATGGGTCAGGATCCGCGGCATGGATCGCCTCAGGCACCTGAACCAGAACAGCGCGCTCGCAGAACATGTAAGAACCGCTTCGAGTACACGTCCGCGATGGCCAAGGTGTGCCCGTGCTGCGGGCAGAAGGCCGGCTGACCGGTCCGTCAGCCAACCACTGCGGGGTTGCAGGAATCCAACACCGGTGGGCAACTTAACCGGCAACCGAGGCCATACCAGCTAAGCAGCTAGTACTGAGCAGACGCGTCAGTTTGTGTTGATTCGATAGTTAACAATGATTGAAAAACAGTCATATACGCATATGGCCTAAATTAGGATACGATGACACGACCAATCACTCTAAGATGTAAGTACCCATCGTGCCTACCGTCTCTGCGCGGATTCCGTGCTTGACGGCGTCGCTCCCCAGTTGGTGAGGTGTCTGGGGGCGGCAATTCTTATACTGTCACCTGCGCCAGATTTATGGCGCAGTGGTCCAGCCTGGTTAAGACGACGGCCTTAAGAGCCGTACACCTCACCGGTGACGTGGGTTCAAATCCCACCTGCGCCGCCCACCATATCATCAAATTAACACCACTGCGCAGATTGCCCGGATTAAACAACCCACTCTTCTGCTTTGGTGCCCAAATAATTCGGGGTTCTGATCCTACTGGCCGACATTCCTGATTTGTATGTTGGCAGGGTGGCCCGACTTGTCGAAGACGCCTCCGGCCATCCAATGATTCACAAGGGGTATCTTCCAACTCACCTGATCCGATCATGGTTTCAAAGAAGAACGGGAACACAGAAGGAGGCCGGCCCAAGCGGAAGCGCCGATCCGGCTCGGGAGGCGGCGGCGACGATCTCGCAACACTGCGCGCCAGGTGCGAAAAACTCTAAGCCAAACTGGACAGGCTCGAGGCCAAGCACAAGGAGGCAATCGCCGCCAACAAGGAGAAGATCAAGATCAGGGAAAAGGCCAGGGAGAAGCGCCAACAACGCAAGGACAAAAAGGTCCGCCAGGGGGGCAAGCCGCCAAAGTCTGCCCGCCGGGGCAGGCGGACGCTCACCTACCGGCAGATAGACGAGCGATACGTCGCCAGGGGGAGGGCCATCCCCACAAAGGCGGATGCCGCCTGGGAGTCGGATCTGGAGGAGATGAACCGCGGCAAGAGGGGCCGTCCGTTCGCGTACGCGGACGGCCTGATCAAAACAATCGGCACCTTCCGGCTGATGATGAACATATCCTACCACCAGTGCGAGGGGGCGGCCGAGGATATGCTGGGCAGGGAGAGCACCCCGCACCTCACGACGTTCTGCCGCGGGCTGAACCGGATGGAGGTTGTCCCGGGCAAGGATCCGGCCACCACAAGCGTTGTCGACGGCAGCCGCGAGATCAGGCTGGCCATCGACGGCAGCGGCCTGATCCCGCCCACCCGTGGGGAGTGGATACGACATGTCTGGAAGGTGAAGCGCGGCTTCATCCGGCTCAGCATCCTGGTGGACGTGGACACCAAGATGGTGCTGACCTTTGCCATCACCTACGAGAGCGTCGGCGAGTCGCCCCGCCTCCCCACCCTGCTGGACGAAGCTCTCGAAAAGCTGGGCATGCCCGGACGCGCCGGGACGTCCCGGGTGGTCGTCACCCTGATGGGTGACAAGGCATACGACTCCCGGGAGAACTTTTCACACTACAGGAAGTGCGGTGTCGTGGCAGGGGTCCCCGTCAAGATCAACGCCAACTGCCGCGCGGACGGGGTAGACAGGGCGCGCACCGAGGCCGTCCTGGACCAGCTGGGCGGAGGGGAGGGCGCAACCCCTGGCAGGGTCGCCGCCCTTCCGGAGGAGGAGCGGCGTGCCAGCCAAAAGGACTGGAAGAGGCGCACCAACCAGGGCGCCAGATGGGCCGTCGAGGGCGTGTTCTCATCGTTCAAGAGAATACTGGGCGAGGCCGTCCGGGCCGTAAAGTGGCCTAACATCATCCGGGAGGTGGCCAGCAAGATCAACGTATACAACTGGATGCAGCAAATCTCAGGGGAGGCGGCCCGGGCGGTGTAACCAGCCGGACGAACCCCCGCGGCGGAGCCTGCCGGTTCGCGCCGCGTGGATCCACCCTATCATGCCCCATCGCGGCAATCCTCCGGGTGACGCCGCCGGTGCAATCTTTCGGCATGCCCGTGCAGGACGATACAGCGACCCGCGCGGCACCGACGGAAGGCCGGCATAAGAGGAATAGCGGGATTGTGCAACAAAGCACTACTATGAGATTGTTTATGTGGACACGACAATGACATTTGATGCAAATGCACATATCGTATTCATCTCCGCCTTCACCACTCTAGTGGTAGTATATCGCTGGCTCAAATGGAATCTTACCCGAAGGTACCGCCGCTCAAAGTCACAACGGGCTAAGCGGTGAACCGGTGTCAATCAAAACAAAAAAGGTAACTGTTCACGTCATTTTGGTGTGATTTATGGATGGTACATGGCTTGAAATCAAGAAAAAATGATTGTTTATTGCCAAAAAATAAGAGAATCGTATGATTCAGCTGATTGTTGGCAGCGCGCGGCCGTATTGGCCCTCTAGAATAGGCAGATCGTGCCTAGATGACGTGAACAGGTATCAAAAAAGAATGGCCCCGCTTGGGCGGGAGCCTACCGGCGGCGCGGTGTCTATACCCGCGCCACTACACAAGCTGCGACTTCCGTTGCGGTTCCGATGGTCCTACAGTACCGGGCGACCTCGGGGCATCTCGACTCCAACGCCATGCCCAGTAGATACAGTACCGGCCCCAGAATGGCCAGTATCGCGTTGACGACTTTCTTTGTCTTCATACACGGTATACGTGGGCGATCCATATATCCTTTGTAACCGTTCACCCCCATTATACGGTGGCATATGCGGCGACCGCCCGGTCCGTCCACCTTTCATGCGGACCGGGGGTACGGCTCAAACTACAACTGTCAGATACTGTTCGAGACGGGGATCGCCCTCAACATCAAGCAGAGAAGCAGTTCTGTCAACCGCGGCAAGCCCTACCGAGGCGGAGCGGCCAAGATATTCGACGAGGAGTACCACCAACGTGGGATGATAGAGGGCATCTTCGGCGGCGAGGAGTCCAAGCGCCGCCAGCTGACTGCCGGTTCATCCTGCCGGACAACCGCCGCCGGTTCGGCAAGATCCGGACCATCGCCTAGAACATCAAGGTGCTGAACCGACTCAGGTACGCCCGGTTGCAGGGTATAGAGATACCATCCTACGGCACGGCATCATGCGTATGACCCTGCTGGTCCGGATGTTCCGTCGGTGAAAACATGGCGAAGCATGTGCAAAAACGAGATCAGGTGGAATTACGCAACAACCCCCGGGCGCCGGAAGTGATAAAGCCAGCAACACCCAATATCTTACATGAGTGTGGTCAACTGATGGGCGACGATGGTAACGCGTTCGGATTGATAGTTCTGGGTTGCATCCTGATAATCATTGGATCTGCGCTTGTGGGAGTTGGCATCGGTTTGGGGGGGCTTGTCATCCTATTGGGCGTGGTACTTGTAATCATTCCAGCAGTGGAACCTATTACAGAACTGGTCACATCATAGACTGTGGCTACAACCATGCTCAAGGGGACTGTTCAATCTACGTGAGCTGTCAACCGGTGTTAATTACGTGAGTTGGCGCCGGTGGAGCGGATCTTGACCGCAGCCTGACTAACCACGCTGGAGGCGCGTAGCCTCAATCAACTGGTCTATCTTTTTCTCGACTGCGGCCAGCCGGCTCTCCAGAGTGGTCACCTGCCCCCTCGTCTCGTTAGCAACATCGGCCACTTTGGCCAATGACTCAACCATAAGGGGGATCCGGCATAGTTCCGTCTCGATTTTTTGAAGTCGTCTTGTGTGATCCGCCAACACCGTATCCTGCTTCTTGAGCTGTTCCACAATCTGGGTGGCTACTTCTTCTAACAATGGGGCCAGTACTTCATTGGTTGTTACCAATCGATATATCTCTTCGGACCGCCGGTCTTGTTCAAATTCGGGCGTTCATCGAAACCGTCTGGCCGCGACCAGCGCTTTCCCGAACAAACCCGATTACCCGGGCAGCAGCCATCGGGAAGCACCCGCGTTTGCGGCAGAACCGTCTAGCGTGGTAGTTTTATACACTGCTCCCATAACCACGCCGTGCCCGACCCGCCCGACCTGACCGGCCTGCCTGCCGGAACCATGCTGGCCGGCCCGCCGTGGGAAAAGCCGGTCCGGCTGCTCGGAGCGGAGAAACGTGACGGCGTGACGTTCCTACACCTGGATGGCCTGGGCACCAAGATGTACGGTCCCGGCCAACTGGACGGCGTAAGCGTCGTGGAACCGACACACGGCAAACCTTGGAAGGCTCACGCCTACGTCTCCATCCTGCGGCACGAGCGCGCCCGCAACCTAGGGATAGCCGGCAACGCCGACCCGCTGCCGCACCAGCTGGAGTCCATCTACCACATCACCGGCATACCCGGCCCCATACGCTTCCTGCTGGCCGACGAACCCGGAGCCGGCAAGACGGCCGTCGCGAGCCGCATCATCCAGGAGTTGATGCTGCAGAGGCGCGTCAGGAACGTGCTGGTGGTGGTTCCGGCCCAGCTGAAAACCCAGTGGAAGTCGGAGATGGCCAAGTTTGCCAACATCACCGGCCGGATAATCGAGGGCCAGGCATCAGGCAACCCGTGGGTAACGGACCAGGAGGTGCTGATCACCTCTATAGACTATGCAAAACTAAAGGACCGCCGGGCACTGCTCGGCCAGACGCGCTTTGACCTGGTGGTGGTGGACGAGGCGCACAACCTCAATGCCACCGTCAAAAAATCCACGGCCAGATACAAGCTAGGCGAAACACTATCCGGGATATCAAAACACATGATATTTCTGACCGCCACGCCCCACCGAGGCAAGACTGAGAACTTTCGGTTGCTGCTCAAGCTGCTCGAACCTGCCGAGTTCTCCGACCCGAACATGGAGGACAGCAAGATAGTGTCCAAGAAACGCAGGCTGTTTTTGCGGCACATCAAGGAGGAGATGTTGGGCATGAACGACAAGAAACTGTTCAAGGGCCGCTCGGTACTATCCCTGACGTACAAGATGTCGGACGCCGAGAGCCGGATGTACAAGGGGGTTACGTCCTATGTTGGCCGGCAGCTGGAGGCCAGCAAGGCGGCCGGCAACAGGGTGGCCGGTTTTGCCATACTGTTGATACAGAAACGCATGGCATCCAGCACGCACTCACTGCTCAAGACGCTGCAACGCCGCCGTGTAAAGGTGGTGGAACGGGGTGATGACCCAAACACGGAGTACGACCTGGATGACGTCTACGACCTGACCGACAACGAAAAGATGGCCAGCGAGGAGTACCTGGAGGGCGTCACCGCCAGCCGTACCGACGACGAGCTCAGGGCGGAGCTTGTCGAGCTCGACGGGTTGATAGAGGACGCGAGGGTGGCCGCCGAGACCAAGCCCGACACCAAACTGGAAAGCCTGTTGGGGGAGATGCGTAACCTCGGGGACGACCAACTGCTGGTGTTCAGCGAGTACCGCGACACGCTGGACTACCTAGAAGAGAACATCAAGAAGGCCGGCCTGGATGGCGGTGGCGTCTGCCGGATAGACGGCACGATGGACATGCCAACCAGACAACAAGCCCAGGATGACTTTAACTCCGGCAGCAAGCGGATAATGCTGGCCACCGACGCGGCCCGCGAGGGCATCAACCTGCAATACAGATGCCACCGGATGGTCAACTACGACCTCCCGTGGAGCCCCATCGCCCTGGAACAACGCATGGGAAGGCTGCACCGGTACGGCCAGCAACGGGATGTCGTGATACACAACCTGGTGGCATCCGAGATGATGGAGGGGGACGTGTTGGTGAGGCTGTTTGCCAAGCTGGAGGAGATAGGCAAGCAATACAGGACGTTCGACGTGATGGGGACAGTCCTGGCCGGCATAAACATGGGCGACATGCTGGAGGAGATGGTGCGGCGCGGGCGCACCGTCGACGTGGAGGGTAGCGTCGAGGAGGCTGCCGAACGTGCGAGAAGCGCCGACCAGATGCTGGCCCGCACCCCGGTGGATATAGAGTTCGTGCGCTCCCGCATGAGAAAGATAGAGCAACAAAAAACCGACGGGCACTACCTGGTGGATGCCGTGGGCCGCCTGCTGACGAACATGGGTGGTTCGGTTGGATCGTCGCGCGACGGGGGAACGGTGCTGAACGTCCCGGAGAGGCTGGTGGGCGGGCCGCTCGGCAGGAGGCGCGTGATACTGCCCGGCCCGCCGGCCGAGGCGTTGGCCCGGGGAGGCGCCGCCTACCGCCACATAGCCGACTGGGTGTTGGACAACTGCTCCGACGATCTAGGTAACGGCTCGGTGTTCGTCGACGATTCGGGCCGGGACGGGTGGGTGGTGTTCCACGAGGTGGCGGTCACCGACGGAAGATCCAACAAGGCGGCCAGGCTGCTGTTGGCGCACTTTACCGACGGCACCAACGTCACGGAGGTGGAGCCGCACGTCCTGGATGACATGTCGTACGGCGAGACAGATCCCGACTCGGGGCCGGGCGACGACACCCTGGTTGGTCACGTATTCAGGGCGGCGCAGACGGAGGTGGATGAGTTGGTGGCCGGCAGGGTGGCGTTCTGGAATACCCGCTCCGAGGTCGGGCGCAGGGGGTTGGAGATGCAGATAAGCGACATCGAAGTAAGGCAGAGCGGTATGTCCGTGATGGAGCCGGAGTACGAACCGCTGGAAGGCGAACGGCTAGAGTTGGTCAACAAACTGAAGGCGTTGGATGGCGAGGTGGAGAGAGAGACCCGACTATCATTGGACGAGCCCAGGATGTTGGGGTGGGTGCGGGTCATCCCGGCCGGTCGCATAAAGACGGACACGGAGATGCTCGGCATGAAGGCCAGCACGGACCACGAGAAGGGTGAGGGGTTCAAGGTGGAGGACGTGCACAAGAGGCGCGGTATAGGGTACGACCTGGTGTCCAGGCATCCGGACGGCAGGGTGCGCAAGATAGAGGTGAAGGCGAGGTGCGACATGAGTGGCGTGGAGTTCACTGCCGTGGAGAAGCATCACTTGGAGACGGACCCGGACGCGGTGCTGCACGTATTGCGGAACGCCGGCAGCGATGATGAGAGGCTGGTCGTCTACGACGACCCGTCAAAGCTGGAGTTTACGGAAGATAGGGTTTGGAAGGTAAGGGCATCCGGCCTGGACTGACGTTGGTGCGGGTGGCGGCCCGTACCTGTCAGGTACGCCGGCCGGTTCGGCAACTGCCGGGCGCCGTACCGGAGTCCTACCATTGATGCCGTTCAACCTGCGTGAGCTGCATCGTTCACCAACTCACGTTGACTGAGCAGCTTCGATCCCGACCCCGGAGAGCCACGCTGTTTCAAGAGGGGTGCTCAGTTTGAGAACACGCTTTCATTATCGTTCTACGCCGAGAAAATTAGCATACTCTACGTTGAGGGCCGCGTCTATATTGGCACCGCGCAGATCTGCAAAGACCAGTTCGGCGCTGTATAGGTTGGCTCCTCTCAAATCGGCAGAACGCAAGTCTGCATCTATCAGGCTGACGCCGTATAGGTTAGCATCTCCTAGGACTGCATTGTTAAGGTTTGCAGATTGCATATTGGCCCTGTCTAGGTCGGCGTTGTTCAGGATGGCCAGCTCAAGGTTGGCGTAGGATAAATCAGCACGCGATAGATCAGCATGGCCCATCTGGGCGCCGGATAAGTCGGCTTCGTACAGGTTGGCCCCCGACATCGTGGCATTAAACAAAAAGGCATCAGCAAAAACAGCGCCACTCGCGTCAATCCTCCACATATTGGCATTATACAAAATGGCTTGGGTTAGGTCAGCGCCGAACAGGCCGGACCAACCCAATTTAGCTTCACTCAAGTCGGCCCCGACAAGACTGGCATCGCCCAAGACTGCCCTGCGCAGGTCGGCGTTGTACAGGTCTGCAAAAGACAAGTCGGCATCCCACAAATATGCCCCGTACAGATTGGCATCCTGCAGGTTCGCGCCGGATAGATCGGCATTTCTAAGGTCGGAAAAACTCAAATCGGCGCCGGACAGGTCGGCACCGGTCAAAATAGCGCCACTAAAGTCCCTGTTCCTCAAGTCCATCCCACTCAGATTCTGGCCCGAAAAGTCCAACTCGTCTGTATACTCCACCACGTCAAAGAACCAGCCGACCACCCCATCGGGGTACCATTCCCAACTTGGCGACCCAGTCGCCTCAATGAAGTAATTATATTCGCCGTCGTGCACGTACAGTATCGCGTGGTTCATCTCTTGCGGATCCGTAGGGTTGTGGCCATCCATGAACACGTACTGGATGGTCCAGTCGGCAGTATGCTCCGAGGACAGCAGCATATCAGCTATCAGGATCGTGAGATCCTCGCAGTCTCCCCCGCCCCTGGTCAGCGTCTCCAGAGCGTAGCGACCCTCACTGTATGGGTGTATGTCATAGTCGTAGACGGTCAGTTGGGACACGATATACCAGACCTCCCAGATAAAGTCCGAGTTGCTGTGGGAATTGTCGTATATCCCATCGATCACGTCGGCAAAAGACCTTTTGACGAACCCGTCTAGGCTCACCGTCTGGATCGTCTCACCGTCCAAGTTCAGGTTCGCCTTGTCACGTACGTGGTACCTACTCTCCACGATCTGATCTTCATAGGTGGTTATTGGCATGGACCACACGTAGGTATTGCCCTTGGAGTCGGAAACCCTCCACTTTACTTCCGGCTCTTCCCCTTCCACGCCTTCTATCGTGGTGGTGGCGCCTAATGCCCCCTGTACGGAGAATCCGGCCGCGACGACCGCCGCTAGCACAAGCATGTAGGCAAAAGTCGAACCACCCACACTTGGCCAAACGTTCTCTCACTATTTCACTATTGTTGAGTTACGGCGCTGTTCAACCCGCGTGGGTTACATCATTAACCAACTTCTGTTGGCTGAACAACCCTCCACCATTTTGAATTTATAAGGAAGCACGGCGCCGCTTGGCTGTGGGCCCCTTCTATCTCATAGCCGAACCGAGGCCGGACGTGAAGCAGGGCGTTACCGACGAAAGCGTGTATGCTGCCAGCCTGAGCGGTCTGCTACAGCATTCGGAGGCCGGCAGGCGGTATTGGGACAGCGAGGAGTTCGACAAGCTGACCTACATGACGGACGGGCTGCGCAAAGCCCTAGATGACGTAAGACTACGCCTGCAGGAGGGCCAGGGCAACGGCTTCCGGCAGATAGAGACCGCCTTTGGTGGGGGAAAGACCCATGCAATGATAGCCATGTTCCACGAATGCAGGAAATGGGGAGCCACCCCCGTGGTGATAGACGGCGGCAACATCAATGCCTCCAAACAAACCATCTGGGGCGAGATAGAGAGACAACTGGACGGTAAAACAGACAAGATGGCCGGCATGATCGCCCCATCCGAAGACGAGATATACGGCCTGCTGCACGGGCGCAAACCCGTCCTGATACTGATGGACGAGATACTACCTTACGTGGAGAGCGCGGCGGGGCACATCATAGGAAAAACCAACATGGCCGTCCAGGCCAACACCTTCATGCAGAGGCTGTCCAGCAAGGTCAAGGCCATGCCGAACGTCTGCGTGGTGATAAGCCTGCCGGACAGGGATAACGCGCAGGAGAAAGAACTGTACGATCACCTCAAGAACGTCGCCGGCCGGCAGCGGCAGTTGATTACCGTGGCCACCGAGAGCGACATGCCACACATCCTGCGGCGGCGCCTGTTCGAGACGGACGAGTCAGTCATAGAGGACAGGGCCGCCGAACACGTCAAAACGTACGTAGAGCGGTGCGTCGAGGGCAAGTCAATCGCGCCTGATGATGCCAATGACTATGCCGGCGACTTCACCGGCACGTACCCGTTTACCCCGGACGTGCTGGAGGTGTTGTTTGACAGGTGGGCCACCTATCCCAACTTCCAGAAGACGCGCGGGGCGCTGAGATTGTTGTCCGTGATAGTGCACTCGTTACTCAAGTCGGGCAGGACCGAGATAACGCTGGCCGATGTCAATCTGGAGGTTCCGGCCATACGCGAGGAACTGGTGAAGCATGCCGGTGAGAACATGAAGGGGATAATCAACGCCGACATAACGGGCCGGCACGCCGGCGCCAGAGACCACAAGGAGGCCGGCGTGCGGTGCGCCAGGACCATCTTCATGTATTCGTTCCCGCGCGAGTGCAAGGGCGCCACCCAGGCCGAGATAAAGCGCGCCGCGTCCACCAACACGATAACACACTCCGAGGTCGGGGATGTTTTGGTGAACTTCCAGAGGGTGCTGTTCTATCTGGACCTGACCCACGACGACATGTACAGGTTCATGACGCAGGAGAACATCAACAGAATGATAGAGCGGGCCGTAAGCAACGTCAACCCCAAGGAGATAGAGGCCGAAGAGCTGGAGAAGTTGAAGGCGGCCGCTTACGGTGGTGGGTTCGGCCGCGTAGTGGTTTGGCCGGACAGGCAGGAGCGCATAGAGGACAGGCCGGCGATTCAGCTGGTCATACTGCGAGAGAACAACCCGGAACGGTGCAGGTGGCTGGTCAGCAACGTCGGCCAGAAGCAGGGTCGGGCCAACTCCAACGCGCTGGCATTCGTGATGCCCACCAACGGCGGCAAACTCACCGAGAACATACGCATGTTGTTGGCCATGAAACGCATACGGCAGACCCACCATGAGATGCTTGAATCGAACCCGGTCAACCGCCGCAGGATAATCGTTGAGGAGAATACGGCCGAGAACTACATACCACGGGGATTGCGTGAAAAGTACGCCGAGGTGTGGCTGCCCGCCAAGGAAAGCGGGGCCAAGCGGTTGGATGTCATGATGGCGGATCCGCTGAAAGACCGCCTGTCGATAGGCAAGATAGTGTGGGACTATCTAGTGAAGGAGAACGAGGTGCACGAGTCGTTCACGCGACCCATGCTGGATGCCGAGTACGGCGGCGACCCGGACGAGGCTTTCAGGAAGATGATGACCACCCCCGGCGAGAGGCGGCCGGCATCCTTGGAGGTGCTGCGCAATGCAGAGGAGCCCAAGGAGAAAAAACAGGAACCAACACCCATCATAGTCGGCGGCGGATTCGTCGGGGGGGGGGTGAGCCTCCCAATGGCGACCATGGTGAGAAGGATGGCGCGCCAGAGAAGCCCGCTGACAAACTAGCCGGAATCAGGTGCAGCTGCGCCATAGGGCGCGAAGAACTGCACAAACTGGGCTCGGTGTTGGCCACGGTCAAACCACTACCCACCACCAAACTGAAGTTTTCCGTCAACCAGAGGGCCGATGACAAGCTGGACGTGGTGCTTGACGTGGATGGCGATATTGACGTGAACGTAGCGGGCAGCCTGCGCCGCCTGTTCCCTGACGACTCCTCGTGGACGCAGACAAAGGACTGGAATGAGTGACCGGGAGCCCAGGGAGAGACGGCTGGTAGGCCAGATTCTACCACTCAAGGAGATCTCTGAGGGCGGGGCTGTGGAGAAAGATCGCAAGAATGGTAGAATCAACAACATACACCGGTGGTGGGCTTCGCGGCCCACCACCGTGTCCCGTATCATCGCTTACGCATCTTTGGTGGATCCTCCGTTGGAACAACACAAAGACATTATCCTTGAGATGTGTGATTACGCCAAGACGACCGACCCGGACGAGCCGATGGTTCGCGACAAGATAAGACAGAAGCTACGCGAGATGTGGAAGGAGCCGCCCAAGGTGTTAGATCCGTTTGGTGGGGCCGGGGCCCTGCCGTTCGCCACATCGTGGCTTGGATGTGAAACGTATTCGATGGACTACAACCCGGTGGCGGTACTCATGCAAAAATGTGTTCTGGAATACCCATCGAGGTACGGACGGAAGTTGTTGGTTGATGTGGAGGCGGCGGCTAAACGGGTCAAAAATGAACTGCGTGAGGCAACCAGGCAGTTCTACCCGGACGGTGACATGAGGCCCACTGACAACCACGGACGTATCTGCGATCACTATGCATACAGGTGGTGCAGGACTGTCCCGTGCGACTGCGGCGTGACAATCCCTTTGGTTCAGTCGTATGTGCTCTATAAGAAGGGTAAAAAAAACAAGACGGATGAAATATTCCTCTATCCTGTGGTCGAGGATGGTAAGGTTGGGTTTGGTATCGCTGGCGGCAGTGAGAAGAGGCAATATGGTAAGGGACCCGGTGAAATGACTAAGACTCCGAAGGGGCAGATCGGCAACAAGATAGCTACCTGTGTCGCCTGTGGTAGGAGATACACCAACATCGAAATACGTGACATGTTCAATCGGGGGAAGGGTGGCGAACAGTTGATGGTCGCGGTGGCGCTCAACTCGAAAAAACATGGAAGGTATTACACGGGGATAGGCCAACACGACATAGACCTCTACGAGAAGTGTAAAACGGAGTTGGAATTGAGGCGGTCTGCTTTCCGTGTTAAGTATGGGGTAGACCCGCTTCCAGATGGGATAATACCACAGCCAGATGGGAAGGAGTATAGGCTGGGTGGACCGACATGGCATGTTCAACGAGCTGTGACAATGGGATACACACGATGGCACCACCTATTCAATATCCGACAAAGACTATGCCTCGTCGTGTTAGTGAGTATACTCCGCGAGATGGAGGTAGATTTGGAACAGGAGTATGGAGTAGAATACACAACAGCTATCATGTCGTACATGGCCATGGTGTTTGACAAGACAATAGAGAAGTATTGTAGGTTGTCTATGTGGAGGGGAGATAGTGGCGAATATAACACTGGATGTTTTTCACAACAAACACTCAACTCAGTCTGGGATTACACTGAAGCGGAACCGACAGGTGTTTGGGAAGCTAGTATGCGGTCAGTGTTGGAGGGTATGCGTACGTCGCTAGTCTCGGAGAATGTGGTGGTCCCAAACATACGCCATGCGACGGCGACAAATCTTCGACAACACTTCGGGTTGGATTTCTTCGATGTGATAAACACCGACCCACCATACTATGACTCAATGCAGTACTCCAAGACGGCCGACTTTTTTTACGTCTGGCTCAAGGTACTTGTAGGGCACCGACACGTGGAACTGTTCCAAGGTACACTATCACCGAAGAAGAACGAAGTCGTTGAGACAGCCGGTGATGCGATCGGGTGCAAGGCGGGTGATTACGATGGCGTTCGTGGCGAAGCCGACTACCAGAAGCTGATGACCGCTGCACTTACGGAGATGCGTTACGTACTCAAACCTAAAGGCGTACTCACCTTGGTCTACGCCCATAAATCCCTACCGGGGTGGGAGACGCTGATACAGTCGATGCTGGATGCTGGCTTCAACATTACTGCGGCGTGGCCGATAGACACGGAATCGAAAACCCGTATAGGGGCACAAAAGACTGCCTCACTGGCATCGTCAATCTACATGGTGGCGCGCAAGTGGTCCAAGGAACCGCCGACATACTACCGCGACGTGAGGGTCGAGCTCCGCGAGCACGTCTGCTCGAAGCTGGACTGGTTCATGGAACAGGGAGTCGGCGGGGCCGACTTTTACATAGCCGCGATAGGGGCATCCTGCGAGGTCTACGGCAAGTACGAGAAGGTGCTGAACGATGACGGAACCGAGGTCAAAGCGTCGTACATCCTCCGGGAGATACGCGGGATGTGCTCGGAGTTCATCGTCAAAAAGCTGACCACCGGGGCCGCCGGAGACATGGATCCGATGTCAAAGCTCTACGTCTCGTGGCGATGGGCGTACGGTGACAGGCCGGTAGACTACGACCAGGCCCGCAAAATGTTCACCGGGGTGGGGCTAGCCATCGACTCGCACATAGGCGGGATAGTGGTCAAAGAGGGCAAGGCCATCAGGGTGCTGGACGCGCCCTCCCGGAATGACATCAAGATCGGAAATACGATAGATGTGCTGCACGCGGCGCTGAACCTGTGGCGCGAACAAAGGAAGGATGAGATGCACGCCCTGCTGGTGTCGGAGGGAAAGGCCGGAGACCCGAAGTTCGATAAGCTATGCCAAGCAATAATAGAGGCCGGGGCCGCCAGCGACGCACACCCGGAGACCGACGAAAAGAGCCTGCTGGAGGCGTTCTGGGACGGAAGGAAGTCGGAGATGCCCGGTCCCCGCGACGAGAACCTGGACGGTTTCATGTAGCGGCCGGCTGTTCTTTCCCGTATGTGTGACTGCTGGTTTGATGTCGTATCATGACACACTATGGTTAATTACACACCTTCAGGCAGTAGTGGGAGGTGAGTGAGAACCGGTAGGAGTGGATTGTATTCGGGGGATGTCTATCGACACACCGTTCTCCAGCATCATGTCGAGTGTATGCAACACGGCATAGTCGGTTAGAAGATGCTTATTGGCGCGCAACACCAACTCGATAACCCTGATTCCAGATTCCGTGGGACTCCCGTCGGACGATGCACGATCGATCACCATGGCGGGCTCCTCCACCAAGCCGCTGGCAGCCTCGCACGTGCGCAACATCAGCCGCTCCCACGTATCTTGGTTGACAGACTTGGTAAACTCCCACCAGCCAAAGCCGTACAGGGCCGCCGGCTCCGGCGACGAGTCCAGTACGGCTTCCCAGAATCGCACGCCGCGGTCCACGAATTTTTTCTCCGTGTTCTCGTTGTTGATGAGGGATCCACACTCGTGGCCGGCCACGGACACCGCATCCGGCCCGATGCTGGCCAAATCCCGCACCGAATTCTCTATTCCATAACCGCGCGAGTCATGCAATACGTGGCGCATGAAACGCCTTACGAGGTTGTTTGACTCTACCCGGTTTCCGGTTTCTGACCCCAATCCCCCCACGTACCGTATCTCCTCACCCAACGCCTCCAGCACGAGCGCGTGATACTTCTCCATGGTTTGCACATCTAGGATTGGGTGTGCCGTGTTAATGTGGGTGGATACATCGGTATACGAGCATACGCGCACCAAGACCGAGTTCATGCCGTCGGGGGAATCCTTACCGAATAGTAGTGACTCGTTCTCCGCGTACCAACCGGGTATCGCCTGCCGCAAACCCATCAGCGCCAATGCGTCGCCAAGCATGAAGCGGTGTTCCCTTCCCTCCTGCCCGCCGAGCCTTGCGGCGGCGGTCAGCGTTTCCCGCACCTCCGGCGGCGTCCCGTCGCGCAGCCTGTAAACCACCACGCGTGTGAGGCAGAACAACGCCCGGAGGTGCAGCCTGCTGTAAATCTCGCCATACGACAACGTTTCACAGGGATAGTCATCATGCCGTCTGGCTGCAACATCTTGCAGGACGTGACATATCTTGACCCAAACACCTCTTGGGTCAAGTTTGACATCGTTGGCCGTGACTACATTTTCGAGCATCGACAACGCCTTCGACACATAACGCTGCCACTTTCCCTCGTCATCAGCGTTCTCCTCGGCCGATTTCTTGTACTCCCCCACCACGTGGCGCAGTACTGGTACCAGATCATCTGCCAGCACGACGGGATCAGCACTGCGCCGTCCCAAGTACTCGCTCATGTACGCGAGATGTCTCAGCGCCCCTTCCACATCATCCGGGGCAAAATCCTCAGTGAGACTCTCCTCGGAATCCGTCTGTTCATCGGGCTCGGCGACGCCAAGCGCCCTACACAGCTTCCTTGCCAGGGTCAGGTCAAATCCGGTATCGTTGTGGTGTATGGTGGCTTTACCCTCACCAAACCACATAATCACGCATTTTTTGTCCATCACCTCCCCGTACCACTCTTTCAGCGGTATCGGACTGCTTCCCGGCAACAACTCCTTGGAGGACACCCACAACACCACCCCGCCCGGTGGAACCTGCCCGATCTTCTTACATAGGGCATCAAAATCTGGCTTTTTCCCAAAATCCGGGTTCGTCCCGCCATCTTTGGAAACGGCTTCGTTTGGTTGGATCTCTTCTCCCAGACACACGGACGCGTCCGACACCTTCCTCGCTAGTTCACCTTCCCGGACGCCAATCTGTACCGGCACCTCCTTCCCGCCACACTCTAACCACATGTCGGCATCGTAGTTCTTTCCGGTATCGGGGTTTGTGCCGGGGTGCTGCGGTTGGTTCTCCACGCCCAACACCTTCACCATGCTTCCCTCATGGAACTTTTTGGTCGCGTAGGTTTGTGCAAAAGGCCCGGACATTGTCAAGTCCCGACCCGCTAAAACATCCATGCCTGGGATGTAGTCTGGATTGGGCCTGCCATGGGGGTCGGTTTTGGTGCTGACGCGTCCAACCCACTCCTTTAGCTTCAATATTGGCACAGTCATCCATTGATCAAAGTCCGTTTTTATGTAGGTGAGCCACCTGTCTCTGAAGAACGCCTTCTCCACGTCCCGTAGGGTGTTCTTGATTTCGCGTTCAAGTTTACCGCATACCATGGTGGCAAACACCATAAAACGCTCTTTAATTTCGTCGTGCAGGCGATCCACGTCTACCGTGCAGTGGTGCGCCTTGCCTACAACCGCGTCAAACCAGTCGTCGCTTGTGATATGAACCGAATTATGCCCAACGGACACGCGTATGGCCGGAGCATGTTTCTCGTACTCGCTAGCCCGTTTGTCGGGTAGTTGGTGCTCCCGCCGTATCTCGTCTTTAAGCGCGCGGGCCCGGTCGTGAATGTCCTTGATGTCGGCATGGTGTTGATCTCCACCATTCCCTTCCAGCCACGAGCCGGTCTCTTCCTCGATCTTCTTGAACACCAAGAAGGCGAACTTGTTACGCCTGTCGGTGATTTTATCTGACATGGCCTCAAGTCCGTTGTCCTTCTTGCCCATGAGATCTATCTCATGCTCAAACCAAATCGGCGTGCCTTGGTTCCTTACACAAAATCGCATGACCGCATACGGCTCCACGGTCACCTGTGGAACGTGAGGCATTACGAACACTCGCCGCCCATATTGGGCCAGTTCCAGATCATGGTATTTCAATACTGCGTACACTTCGAATCGCGATGTCCTGATGTCCTAACCCGGCGCCGTGCCCAGCATTCGTGCCTGGTGGCGCGCCGGGTCACCGTAATGTCCCACCCCGCGTACTATCACATCTCCGGGCGATGGTTTTGGCCGTCACTGCCGCGGCATGATCCGGATTGGCTCGGTCGCCGGACGGCACCGGGGAGCCCGAATAATGTAACAATTTGGTGACGAATCTCATCCGGCGGACGCCCGCCCGGATTGCCAATGGGCTGCATGTTTGCCGCCTCCAGAAGCATGGAGACGAACAGGTTCAGCGTGACGGGTGGCCGCGCGCCGGCGGGCCCTCCACAGCAGCCTCCGCACCGTCTCGGCGGTGTCATCTCCCCGACGTACCACCTAGACACCCAGGATGAGGCGGTGCCCGTCCACCACGCAATGGAGGGTGGCCAGCCGGTGGAATTTTTTTGTGCCCTTCTTGTACCTGGAGAAGACCGCGTACGCCATGGTCATCACCTTGGCATAGGAGGGTATGTCGTGTTCGTCTATGGAGACGTCTATCGGGCGCCGCAGCATTCCGCGCCGGCGGGCCTGCAGCATGGAGCTGGTCACCATCCTGCTGAACCGCGACAGCATGTGGTCGCGCCGCACCCCCTTGATGATGTCCAGCATCCGCCTGCGGCTGGGCAGTCTTTTGACGCTCTTCAGGACCCTGCTCCTATGGTACTGCGCCTCGGCGCTGGACTCCCCGCCCTCGCGGGAGCACACCGACAGCAGCAGGCGGTACATGTCGGGCAGGCCGTACACGGCGTTGGGTGCACCAGAGAAAGGAAGCATCAGCCCGGCCAGCAGTGAGATTGCCAGCCCGGTGCCCAGGCCGCCGGCCATCTCCTGCATGAATTCGAGACCGTCATCGCCTGCCTTGCCGTCCTTGTCTTTCCGGCGCCCTGCCCCTCGCCTCGGAGGCTGGTTATTTTGGCCCTTGCCCGCCGGGTCCCGGCGGACCATCCGTTTTGAATCAGGTCCGGCCCGGCTCCCACCGCCCCGTTCCGGTCCGTGCTGATCCCGGTGCGGATCCGCACGTCCCTCCAGAAACAACGCGGCGGCCACCAACAGGCGCGACACGAACAGACGCAGGCGATGAACGCAGCCCCGACCTCGCTCCCCCTCCCGTTCTGCCCGGATGATGGCCGTCATGGGGGTGCGGGAATATCCAGCGATCTAAATCTTTCGATCACACTGTCCCGCAAGGCGCCCCCACCGGGTATGTGCCTGCCTGCGAGGAGCAGATTTGGCAGACGGGCCGGCCAGGTCGTGTCCGAGGCCGATATTGTCCATGAAATTCCCGCATCAAAATCCGCTCCGCCACTTTCTGAGCGGACAGGATCTTATATTAGGCCGCCTGCGGACGGCTTTCCGATGCCCGACATGCGGAAGCCTTCAGCCGCGAGCCGGCATGCCGCGGAGGCCGCCTGATGGCGTTTGAGTCGGGACATAGGCAGGCTGTCCGGAGACCTGCATAGGAATTTGAATAATGATCTGGATAACCGTACGGGCCACGGAGGGCAGATCCGTCCTCATTTTATCCAAATCTTTTTGCAAACCACTATGCATGCCAGGCTGAGAAAGTTTGCCGAGCACTACAACAGGGCTCGAAGACGCGGTCGCGTATTACAACGACGGCATCGGCTAGTGGAACAGGAGGCTGATGCCGGCCGTGGACAGGCTGGGTGAGATGGGCGCCGCCGTCAAAGACATGCCGGATCTCAACCCCATCAAGTCCAGGCCCGTCAGACTGCTGGTCAACAAGGACAGTGACAAAGACGTGTGACGCCCGAGCATGGATTCGTCAGGCCTGCGACGCGATGCAGACAAGCGCCGCCGGCAGTCCGGCAACCACGGTAACATGCCGACTTTCTGAAGTTCTTTATATACTCAAGCAGTAACACATAAGGATCGCATCTGCCAAGGCCAAATGATGATGCCGGGATTTGATCTTGAGGGAATAGACTGGAAGAATCCTGATGTCAACAAGCTTTTCGAGGCTCTTGGCAAGCAGTTTGATCAAATGGACCAAGAAATGAAGGATCTGAAAGAGGAGAACCACCAGCTGAGATCCAAGATTGACGAGCTGACAAAGACCATAGAAGAGCTGAAAAACAAACGCGACAGGACGACCAAGAAAGCGCGCAGTTACAACTCTAGGAAGTTCAAGGGATACCCGCGTGCCAAGACGGAAAAGGCGCCACCCAAGTACGCGCGGCAGAGCCACGCGACCGTACACGAGATAGTGGATCACAAATTCTGTCCTATATGTGGCGATCTACTCTCGGAGTACTCGAGCAGTTATCCCAGGACCGGCGAATCCATAGTGGACGGCAGGTGGGCCAACATCGACATGAAGATAGTCGGGCGGTACTGCAGAAAATGCGCCTGCATGCAGTACGCGCAGCCAGAGAACTTTCTGCCCAACGAGCATTTCGGCATCGATATGATGGCGCGGATCTCCACGATGCGCCACCTGACAATCTCGTACGGCAAGATACAAAAGATAATCCAGATGTTCTACGGCAGGGACATTGTCATCTCCACGCTGGAGGATCTGGACTGGCGCGTGGCCACCCTCATGGAGCCGCTCTACCACGGACTGCTGGACGAGATCACCGGCGCCAAGATAGCCGGCGGGGACGACACCGGGTGGTACATCAACGGCAAGAACTGCTGGGTGTGGGTGTTCCATTCGGGGACCTGCACCATCTACCACATATCGCTATCCAGAAGCAAGCACGTCTCCGATGCGTTCCTGAAGGACTTTGACGGCATACTGGTGGGCGACTCGCACCCCGCATGGAGCGTGGCGGAGATCCTCCAAAAGTGCCTGCTGCACTACTTTCGGGACATGTACCGGACCATGGAAAAGAACGCCAGCGCCGAGTTCAAGGAATTCTTCGGCGAGCTATACAGGATACTCAAGTCGGCGATAAGGCTGCACGGAAAATACGACCTCGTGCAGGACATCCCGCAGCGCAGCATACGCAGGCTGCAGAACCGCATAGACGCGCTCGCCGCCGGCACGTACAAGGATCCGGACTGCAACAGGTACGTAAAGCGGCTCAAGAGGGAGGGCAGGTCGCTGTTGACCTTCCTCGTACACGAGGACGTCCCGTACCACAACAACGGAAGCGAGCAGGCGTTGCGCACATTCTCAATAATGCGGAAGATATTCTACGGGAGCCGCTCGGAGCGCGGGTTCAAGACCACCGAGATCCGCGAGTCAATATTCGCGACGTGTGAAAAGCGCGGCATAAACCCGTACCAGTTCGTCATCGACTACCTGCGGGGCAACGCAAAGAAGATACCGATGCCCGAGCAGATCATGATTCCGGCATGACATCAAAAAATTAACATAAAAAACACGCCAAGCGCCGTCCCGCGGCCAAAAAATACGATGCCGTGGCGGCCGTCCCCCAAGACACCACGCGCATGCCGGCCCGAGCACCCCACAGGATCCCGCGATCCGGACACACTTCAAAAAATCGATCAGCCGAGTCGGGGCTAACTTCAGAGACTCGATCTGTTACCAACCACGGCCTTCCATCCGTCACCGGGTGTACGCTCTCATATTCCTGGCTTGCCCTGCCAACGGATAAATCCGAACTACCAGATGTCCCGCCATGACACAGGCGTACTGCGTCAGGTGCCGCAAGATGGCCGATATCCAAAATCCGCAGCAGGTGGCCCTCAAGAACGGCAGTCCGGGGAACGTGTCTGGAGACGGGCACCGCGGTCTTACGGATGGGCGGGCTGTAGACGGCCCTTGACCGTCTCCCGCATCCCGCGCCGCCGGTGCGACACCTGCGGGGACGATGCCGTCTGCTATGCGGATACCAGCTTGGCGTACTTCGACGGGTGGCACTGCGACAGGTGCACGTTGGCCCGATGCGCGCCGGATCATCTGATACACGCGCTGGACCTGCTGGCCGGCATCGCCCGTTGGGAGCCGGAGGTCGCCAAGGACTTCTTGACGCTTCGGGAAAAGGCTGGCAGCCGGCTTGCGAAAGACGCCCTCCTGGGAGCGGACGGCCTCATTGGAGACGTGATAAGTCAAGCGGAGGAGACTGCTGGAAGCCGCGAGGAGAACTGGGTGGACAACATCCGCGCCCAGATTTCTGAAAGGGCCCGTACGGTTGAAATACCGCACACGTTCCCTGACGACCTGAAGGTCGCGTACGAGAAGGGGCGGGAGGTCGGGCCCGGCCGTGATAAGGATCGGTGGCTGCCCTACCCTGAGGACATCGAGTGGTTCGAGGCTTACAAACCACACAAACTGCGAACCTTCAAGGCATCCGACGAGCGGCGCTGGGCCGTAAGCTACCTGCGGCACGGCTGCTCCGATTATGAAAAAGTATGCTCGAAATTGCAGAAGGAGGCAAGCGCTTTACTGAAGCAGGACGGCCGCGAGGTTGACTTGGATGAGGAATTCGCCATCCACGAGGCCATCCACCGGATCGTTAAGAACCGCGTCCTGGCAGAGATAGCGGCACGTTTCCCGGAGTTGGCCGATGCATCTGAAGAGCAGAAGGTGTGAGTGGGCGGAATACGCTCGTGAATTCAACCCCGTTTCCATCCGTCATCAAGACTTTAATCCATGCGCACCTCTTGATGTAGTTGACAGCGCTTGGCCGCCCGCCCACCAATAGTATTTGGCAACTACCCGGACGACGTTGACTTCAAACGCTGGATGTCCGGATTTGATGGCGAGATGCACCGGTACAGGCGCGGCCCTTACGGCGAAAAAGGTAGTAGCCTGAACATCCTGCATGTCAGCACGGACCTCGAAGCCGCGTCCGGTGAGATGGCGAAGGTTACCAGTTTTATGGAGTCGCGCGGCTTCTCTCACGAGCGCGCGCCCGAGCCGAAGCACTGGCCGGATGCGGATCTGCTGATAGTTGGCAGTGATGAACGTCATTCAGAGTACGCCATCAACATGGTGAACTACCTGCCGTCCGTTTTCGGCCTAGTTACGCCACTTGACGTATTGCTCTACGGGACGTATGGGCGGATAGAGACCGGCCTGGCCCCGGTGGACCAGCCACTGCTCGTGGGCAAGTCCTTCGGCGTGGACGGCGTATGCTTGGCTCATTCCCGCATGCGAAGATGGACGGACAACATAGTGTTCGGCGGCATATTCAATGCCAAGGTCGCAGGGATCGAAAACTGCATCGACGCGGTGATGGGCTGGAAGGACAAGTGGTTCATCGCCAAAGTAAGGGACTTCAAGAAAAAGGTAAAAAAAGACGGGCATTGGGATGACGAAGCGGAGCTGTTCTTTGCGGCGGTGGACGTTGCGAACGCCTGTCGCAACGTCGGAGTCCACGCACAGGCGCACGTTCCACAAAACAAGAGCGCCGACTACAGCGGGAAGAAGTTACAAGCGTTCAATGCCGTGGCGGCAAGCCATGGGCGGCATGAACTGCACATGACGTTTGTCTCCAACGATTTCATCGGCATAATGGAGACTGCAAAAAATTACATCCGGCTTGCCACGTACGCGCACAACTGGGCCAGCGAATACGTCAAGCTTTACGGCCGGAATTAAGACTTGCGGATAGCGTTCGATAGCAACACTTGCAATGTGCCCAAACGCTTCGCCTAGTTTACACATTTTTAGCAAATTAAATCCCTCTAGCCGGGGCCGCCTCGCCATCGACTTGGCGCTTTTTCCATGCATCCACGCGCTTTCTGATGCTGCATCTGGTGGCACCTACCGTGGATACCATGTCCTTCACTTTCTCGTCCCGGTCTTTCGTAAAATATTCAGAGTCCATCAATTCCTCAAACGGTTTTAGAACCTCATCTTCAACCAGCATAATGTTTGACTCTGTGTCGCCTGGATAGTATCCGCTGATAGAATGACCGGCAGTTCGTGCCAATATCAAAACACGGTGCCTGATGTCCGCTGGCACGTACGTGTTGACGTTGAGCATTTCGATCTGGCCCTTGTGGTGGAGGTATTGCAAAAGAAATCCTTGCTTGGTTCCACTCATTGATTCGTCCTGACCATACCGCTTGCCTAATCGTTCTCTGACTACCGGTTCTCCCAGTCTGAAAAGCGAAGCCGCCAGCCCCAACATTTCCTTGACATGCCCCAGAATATGCAGTTTGTAGAAATGGTTCTCCGTAATCCTCTTGTTGCGTTCCCGGTTGGCCAACCATAGCGCGATAAACACGCCCGACAGGCCCACAACCAACGGGACTATGACCGCTAACTCGAAAAACGGCGCAAGCAAGCCGGATGACCCTACCGCCAGCAAGACCTCAGTTACAGCAAACCAGTACACTGCAACAAGCCACCTGTCCTCCCATACGACCCTGCCGTACGTCCTGCCCGTAGTGCCTTCCATGCAACACCCACGTATTCCTTGTCTTTTATTGTGCGCGGGCCAGACGCGCCCCAGCTACCGGGCTCTCGGTTCGCGTGGCCTTCGGCGCAATGTTGGTCGGCGACTTGGCAGCCGTGCGCCGAGTTCATTTTTCTTCCAATCCTGTAGGCGCTACACGTAGCCGCACCACGAGTCGTCTGCCGGTGCGAGAGTCGGCTCTTGGCCTCCATTGTGCACCGTCCTGATTCGGCCTGTCTTTATGTCAGTAATCATCAGCGTTACCTCTTCTTTGAATCCAAAACCATCTCCAACTCCTTGCAGGAGGTCCGAACCCACTCCGTCCTTTTCGCCGACCACCTTCCAATCCAGATAGGAGTATAGTGATGGCCATAAAGTTTGCAAAAACATGCGGATGCCGAAAGGTTTAGATCCTCCCCCACCCCCCAGACCCCCATGCCAAAGGCAGTGCTGATGAAGAGGGGGGATGAGTACCTTCCCGACGTGTCACTGGCCGAACCGGAAGAGACGTACAAGCACGAGCCCCCCGGCAAGTCCGGGGACAGGCTTCAGGCTGCCGTGCCCAGAAAGCGCGGCAAGATGATCGTGGAGATGGCCACCATATCGGGGCTCCACCCCAGCACCATCCACCGGTGGCTACACCGGCTGGAGCGCGAGGGTCCAGAGGGCGGGTACGACCGGTGGGACCCGGGAAGGCCGCGACTCCTGACGCCAGAACAGAGCTGTTACGCCGCCTACCGGAGCGGGACGGCCGGCCGCCCGTCTCAAACATGCTGGCCGACGAGGTGTTTGCCGGCGCGAGATCCGGGGCGTTCACCTACACGGACGCCTGTCGTTTGATCGGCGTGAAGGCGTTCCGCGAGGCCGAGGCCCGCGAGGCAGCCAGAAACGCGGTGGTTTGACGGGCGCGATCCACACACCTCTTGACCGTTTTTCCGGCGTCGGCTACTGCCGCGACTGCGGGATGCGCGTGTTCGAGATGCCGCCAATCAACCGAGACACCACCTGTCGCGGATCAAGCACTACCATGGCAGGTACGCCACCGGCACCATCGACTCCGAAGGCTCTGCCAAGCCATACATAATACACGGCCTGGGTGGGTTGGACGCCAAAAACGTCCCGTATATTCAGGGCAACACCAGAATCCAAGATATAGTCACCCACCACAAACAGTTGAAGGCTACACGCTGACCACCAGCCACCGCCCAAAAACCGCCGGGATTTTTCTGGCGGCCAAGACACCCCCCAACAGACACGCGGCCCGCCGCCACCCGTGATCGGGCCGCCGACAAACCCCCGCAGCCCGGCGGTGTTCGGCCGCCACAAACCAAGACCATCCACTTGTCGGGCATCGGTCCCGGAATGCCAGCGGGCTGCAACAATCCTCCAGGTGGCCGGCGGACGCGCCGCTCCCCCGGGCGGCGCCGGTCGGGCGCGGGCCTGGCTGGCACGAAGAATGCCCGCCGGTTTGGAACCAAAACTATCTCCCAATTCTACCGATAACTTATAGGACTGTCGGTTTGATGGGGATGTAAGGTTGGCGGGACATGGCACCGGGTGTAAAATCAGGAACATGGAATCTTCTCATGGTTGTCGTCAATGTCTGCAACTTTGTAGACTTTGACAGGCGGTCTCAGGAAGATTCCCCCCGCAAGGATGATGGGCGGTCGGATTGTATTCGGAATGTGGGCGCTTGATGGCGTACTGTCTCTACCATCCCCTTGATGCGCCGTCCATGGGACAATGTAGACTCTAGGCGCTGCTGCCTTTCAGTTCCAATTACCACCCGTCTTTGCGAGAGGAACCTCTAGGTGATCACGTTATTAATGACACGGCGGTACTAGAAAAATTGGACGACATACGGGTCACCTATTCTGGGCTGCTGGGCTTTGCCGTGGCCATGGGCGGCATGCTCGCCGGGGTGGCATTCACCATCATCGTCACCCGGCAGCTGACTCCGGAGGAGTTCGGGGTCTGGGCCGTCATAGGCAGCATGACCTCGTACTCCATCGCGGCCGAGCCCATCATCTCCTACTGGACCACCCGCCAGGTAGCCCGGGGCAAGCCGGTTGCAAGGACATCCATGATGTCCACCTCGATGTTTGCCGTCGGCTCCATCCCAATCTACCTACTGTCCATCTACCTCTTTACCAACATAGAGTCGGCCTTCTTCGACTCTATGCTTCTTGGGGCGATCCTGATTCCGGCGCTGTTCATCCAGGGTACGCTCTCCTCGGTCAACACGGGATACCGGCCGCACGCGGTCAGCGTGGGGATGGCTGCCTTCCAGGCCTTCAAGATACCTGCCGGGCTTGCCTTGGTCTTCTTTCTGGGGCTGGGGCTGGACGGCGCCATCCTGGCCGTCTTTGCCGCCCACCTCTCCAACATAGCCGTCCAGCTTCGCTACGCGCGCCCCCGCCTGGCCACTGTCCTGGATCTCGCCTACCTGCGGGGATGGATCCGGCAGGCATGGATTCCGCTATACAGCAGGATCCCCGGCGTGCTGAGCACGCTGGACATCATCCTGTTCGTGGCGGTTGCCGGCTCGGTGGTAGGCACCGCCTACTTTGCCGCGGCGCTGGTCGTAGCCAAGATGGTGATCCGAGCCGGTCGCGTCTCGCAGGCGCTATACCCCAAACTACTTGCCGAGGGCAGCCGGGATCACATCTCGGAAAACTTTACCCTGATGATGTACTTTGCCATCCCCCTCCTGATATTGGCAGTACTCTTCTCCCAACACGCCATGTTCCTCCTCAACCCCGAGTACGCCGCGGCCTGGGTGGCCGGCGCGCTGCTGGCGCTGGCCACGTTCCTACAAGTCATCATGAACTTTGTCCGGAATGTACTGAAGGGCACCGACGATGTCGACCTTGAGGAGCGGCCCTCCGCTTCGGCCCTGCTGAAGAGCAGGCTCTTTCTGACGGGAACCGTCGAGAACGCCTACTATACGGTCTACCTTGCCGCGCTGGCGATATCGCTGTATGTGTTCGTGGACCTGCCCGAGCCCCAGCTGGTCGTGGTGTGGTCGTCGGTGATGCTGGCCGTCTCGGTCTTGTTCCTGCTCTACCATGTGGTGCTGGTCAGAAAACATGAACCCTTCGGGGTGCAGTACGGGAGCATCCTGCGGCATGTGGCCGGCGGGACCGGCATGGCGGCGGTCTTTCTGCTTACCCACGACCATGTGGTGGTCTTTGATGTCAGCATATACGCGTATCTCCCCGGACTGCTTTCAGAGCTGGCCATCTGCTGTGCAACCTACCTTGGCATCACCTATGCGATCGACCGCAAGACCCGAAGGCTGTTCCGGATGGTCCTCTCCGAGGTTGCCTCGCGCCGTTAAAGCTAAATCTATGGTCCGCAACCAAAACCCTCAGATGTTCAGATCTCCTAACCAGCTAGGTAACTGCCCACATCTCAAGGCCCCGGGGGCATCAAGGCTCATCAGATCATGGCGTCCCGCCCACATCCGGACGCGGCCGGGGAGCCGCATAAGATTTGCAGCAGCCTGTTTGATTCCTAGGCCGCGGACACGTACCATATGAGCACCCCGCACCCATCTCCGTATCTTTGGACTCTTTTGAACGCTGGACATGTCCTGCCTTTTTGTTTAGGACGTGCCCTGCTCTGCTGGTATGATCAATATGCTTTCCGGGAAGCATTTTTTCTCCCCAAGAACACAGCCGCGTCACCATCCCGCCGTCCAGCGTAGGGCGGCCCTGGCCGGGATATACGGTTAATACTTATCGGACGCATTCTAGAGCTAAACGCATGAAGGTGCTGTTTATATCGTCCAGGTACACCGGCGGCAACGGCGCGTACATAACAAGAGTTACTGGAATGCTTCGCAGACATGGATTTGAAGTGAGTCGGTTGGAGGCGCCGCACATACCGATCAGAAACCTAAAGAATCCAAGCTTTGTACTGCTTGGGGCCATCCGGGCGCTTGCAGACAGGGAATCGTACGACATAGTACACGCGTTTAACGTCCCCTCGGCTCTTGCAATGCGCTGCACTAGGGCAAAAAAGAGGGTTTTGTCGATTAACGGCGTATTCTCAGATCAGATAGGAATGATACACACAGGCGCGGCCGGCCGCTTGGCCAGGCTTGCAGAGTCCCAAGCCACCCAATGGGCGGACGGGCTAGCTACGGACTCGGAGGCAACCAGGAAAAGATACCGTGATGTACTGGGCGTTGACTTTGAACACATCCCGTCCCCTCTGGATACGGGGGAGTTTGAAGACATCCCCAAAGTTCCAAAGAAGAGGCAGGTGGCATATGTTGGCCGCGAAAGCTACGAGAAAGGAATAGACGTGCTCAGGGGGGTAGAGGGCAAGATTGATGCTGAGGTAGTATACTGTACCGACCTTCCCTGGCGGGAGGCAATGACAAGACTCGGGGAGTCGAGCGTAATCGCAATTCCCTCCAGAGTGGAGAGCATGCCGCAGGTAATCTTGGAGGCCTTTTATCTGAAGGTTCCGATCGTGGCGACCAGTGTGGGCGGCATCCCGGAGATCATAACCAACGAAAACAACGGACTCCTCGTTCCGCCGGAAGACCCTGACAGGCTGGCCAATTCGATAAACAGGCTGCTTAACGACGGGGATCTGGCCAGCACCTTGACACGCAACGGGTTCAGGTATGTGACGGAATTCCGTACCCATGACGCCCTGCTGCCAAGGTACGTTGAATTCTATGAGGATCTGCTGGCGTCCTGAAACAGCGTCCGGAGGCCATCCTCCAGGGGCGTCTTGGGCCTCCACCCGAGTATCCTGGCTGCCTTGGTCGTGTCCGCCGCACTCGCCTTGGGATCCCCCTGCCTCGGCCTGTCATGGATCGGCTCCACACTCCTGCCCGACAGCGATATCATCATCCGGGCCAGTTCGTTCAGGGACGCGGGCCTGCCCCCGCCTATGTTGAAAAACCCAAACTCCGTACCGCTTGCCATCGCAAGGATGTTGGCATCCACCACGTCCCCCACGAACGTAAAGTCCCTTGTCTGGGAGCCATCGCCAAAGATTACCGGCGGCTTCCCCCCATCCAACCTGTTCAAGAACTTGGAGATCACCCCCGCATAGTCCGGATTCTGCCCGGCCCCGAACACGTTAAAGTACCTCAGTCCTATCACCCGCACTCCACTCTTCGCGTACTCTTCCGCCAGGATCTCGCAGTCCAGCTTGGTCTTGCCGTACGGATTCAGCGGCATACGCTTGGCACCCTCCGCGATGGGTATGCTCCGAACGTTCCCATATACGCTGGCGCTGCTTGCATAGACCACCCCGATACGGCGCCTACCAGCTATCTGGAGAACATTCTCGGTTCCCCCCACATTGACGCTTCGGTACAGCTCCGGTTCCTTCCACGATTCCGGTACGGAACCCAAGGCGGCCTGGTGGAATATACCATCCACCCCGCCGAGAAGCTCGTCCAGCCTTTCTTGGTCGCGTATGTCTGCCTCTTCAAAACGTATGTCATCCAAGATGCCGTCTAGGTTGGCCATCCTGCCGCGGACTAGGTTGTCTATCACGGTGACATCGTGGCCATCGGAAACTAGGCGGCGCACGAGGTGGCTCCCGATGAACCCTGCCCCGCCGGTAACTGCAAAATTCACGACCACGCTACCATGCAGAGCAAATTTAACCGTTTGATCCGTAGGCGGTCGTCCCTGTGAGGCGCTCCCGAACCTGAGACGGGAGTTCGATAACACCATCCATTGGCCGGCCACACATCTGGAAGTCGCATAAACTTTGGTTTGTACCCTCTGCGAACTTGCGATTTTAGCTACAGCTGCCCCGTGTCGTTATGCTACACCGCCGACGCTTGGGATAGAAGAGATCCGAAGCGTTATAGTAATTATAGGGAATTATATACTAAAGTTATCCAACCCGTTGTGGTTTAAAAGGAAGTACGGTACTATTGTGGTAGATGACCGACCCCATCAAGGTAGTTCGAGTGAATGTAAAGCACGACGGGGAGTTCGCGAGGTGGGTGCATGACGTCAACCACACATCCAGACACGTCTACAACAAGGCAGTCTCGGAGTTCCTGTTCAGCGGCGACTATCTCGACAGTGTGGTGGTTGATCTGCTGGAGCCGTTTAAACTGCCCAAGAACGGCGATGTTGTCGGAGGCGACCTGACCACCTTCTACCAGGCGTACAATTTCGGGCCTTCCGAGACGGTCATGAAGTATGGTTTGTTCAAGGAGTTGACCGCTTGGCGGGCACAACACGAGTGGCTGCGTGTTTGCCCGATGGCGTACGAGCGCGGCGCCATCATGGATGCCTCGGTCGCCTGCCGGCGGGTCATCGATGACGGCTCGGACCGCGTACCGTTCCGGCCAAAAACCGGCAGGATAATCCTCAACTCTGTGAATCCACCAACCAGGCGCGGCGACCATACCGTGTATGTTCCGGGCTTCGGCGAGGTCGAGACATCAACCGGGATAGATCCATCCTGGAACATGAGGTCGTTCAGGGTGGTTGACGTGACAGACAAGATAACCCGCCGCACCACGCCATCCGACCACAAGTTCGAACTCCACATAGCCGTCAAGGTTGTGATTGAGCCCCGTACGCCCACCGGGGTGATCCGGGCCGTCGACGTTGGCGGCCGACACCTGGCGGCGACGGCCGACACCGACGGCAACACCGCCATCTACGACACCGTCCACAAGCCAATCCTGCGCGAGATAGACGCGCTAAAGTCAATACGGGATCGTTGCCCCAGGGGCAGCCGCAAGTGGGCCGAGCTGAACAAAAAGATCACCCGCCTGCAAGCCAAGGCCGACGGCCTGGCCACCAATACGATAAACCAAACCGTCGCTGCCACCGTCAAAGGGGCCGACGCGGTAGCCCGTGAGGATTTGTCAACCAAGAACCTTACCGCGCATGGCGGCAACCACAAGAAAAACATCAACCGCCCAATGCGTGAGAGCCGGGTGGGGGAGTTCACGCGCAAGCTGGACCAAAAATGCGTGATGACGGGCCGCGACACCATCAAGGTGGATCCAGCCTACACCAGCCAGACGTGCCACGTGTGTTCGCACGTTGATTCGGAGTCGCGCGTGTCGCGCGATCTGTTTGTTTGCACTAATTGTAACCGGGTGTTCCACGCGGACGTCAACGCCGCGGCGAACATCCTGCATCGGGCGGCCGGGATGGTCGTCCTGAGGCGCCCGGAGCCATCATGGGGCAACCAGCCAAAGCCCCGGATGCTCCCTGTTATCGCAGCGGGGGCGCCACGAAAAGGCATGGATCGCGCCGACGGCGTGAATCTATGTATATAATTCCCTAATTATATGATGGGTATCTAGCGGGGTTGTCCACGGTGCGCATAAACCCACGAAATTACTCCTTCAAAACGGCAGATCCGGATCATCTTCAGACCGGTTTTGGCTGCATTAACCCATCCCGTGATGACAGGCCGTGGCGTCTCCGGCCGCAAATACCCCATTATCCGCCGGATCCGGGCGTTCTAGCGCAGTCTCCCCCACGCGTCCCCGGGGAGACGGGACTCTTTTTATCCCCGATCAGGCAAAGAGATTCCGGCAGATGGACATGATGGCGATCTCGCGTCGTTGCATCTCCAGCGTCACGGACCTGGCTCGGAAATTGAACCGGTCCTTGACCGCCGAGAAGCAGCTCTCGATCGTGTTTCGTCTGCCATACGTCCTGTAGAACCCACCTGGGTGGTCCCTGCACCAGGCCAGCATCCTGCCCCACTCGCTCATACCGTGGGCCACGAAGTTCTTCTTGGGCCGGAAGCACGGCTGCCTTCCGATGGACGCGGCCAGCCGGCAGTTCTCCCTGGAACAGTAGGCCGAGTCGCCCAGCAGGTACCCCCCGCCGCGGGGCGCCCTGGCGCACAGCTCTGCTAGTGCGGGCGAGTCGCCCGCGTTCCCGTCCGTCACGACGACGGCGGCCATCCTACAACTGTCCGTGATCAGGGCGTGGTGCTTGACGGTGGCCTTCCGATAGAGCTTCCCGCGCTTGGCATCCTCCACCAGGACATACCGGTTGAACGTGTACTGGGTGGAGTCCACCGACAGCGTCCGGCGCGCGTCGCCGCCGGCGGTGAACCTCAGCAGCGAGTCCAGCAGGTCGAGGGGTATCCTCTTCATCCACTTGTGCAGCCACGATTTGGAGGGGACGTGATCCATACCCAGCTTCCTGGACAGGCCCGGCCTTACACTCCTCGAGCATCCCGCGGATGGAGCAGGCGTATTTCTTCATCATCACCCAGGTCATCAGCACGCACAGCATGGCCTTGTGTTCGGGATTGCTCTCTAGGAACTTTGCTATCCTTCTCAGGATGGCCTTGAACCGTTCCTTGAACCACTTGCCGCCGTTCTTCCTGCGCCGCTCGTAATCCCTGCAGTAACCCTCGGGTCTTTCCTTTTGCCTTCTTCTCTTGGCGTGGTGTTGTTTCATTGGGCGGCCGTGGATCCGGTGATCAACAAACGTTTCGGTCCGGCGGACGGCCTGCTCGGATTGCTTTTAACTCTTCTGCGACTTTTTTTTGGAGGTACCTGTTCACGTCATCTAGGCACGATCCGCCTACTTCTAAGGGCCAATACGGCCGCGCGTTGCCAGCAATCAGCTGAGCCGTGTGATTTTCTTATTTTTTGGCGATAAAAAATCATTTTTTCTTGATTTCGAACCATGTACCATCCATAAATCACACCAAAATGACGTGAACAGTTACTTTTGGAGAATTATCGTGTGGGGGAACCATCAGCGTGGACAACCCCGCAAAGGCGAAAAAACGGAAATGGGTGAAGTTTGAGCGCCAATACTCCAACGCCATGTGGCATACCGACTGGCACGTCATCAGGGACTTTCGCTTGAGGGATCTGAACCTGATCACGTACCTGGACGACGCCTCGCGATGCGTCCCCGGGTACGGCGCGTTCAGGGAAGCGACCGGTCCGAATGCCGTAGAAGTGCTAAGGCAGGCCATCGGGGCGTTCGGCCGTCCGGCGTCCATCATGTCGGATAACGATCCTGTTTTGTGGGCGTGCGGGGCGGCAACACGCCAAAAAGAACGTGGACGCCGACCGTCTTTGAGAACGAGCTACTGGATCTCGGCATACACCTGATAAACTCAAGGCCGTACCATCCCCAGACCAACGGGAAGCTTGAGCGGTTCCACAGGACGCTGGAGACCGAGTTGGGCCGGCACAACAGTCTGGACGATTTTATCACGTACTACAACGAGAGGCAGCTGCATTGGTCGCTCGACATAGACAACCGCCAGACGCCCCTCAAGGCGTTCCGCGACAAGACGGCGTATGAAACCGTAAGAGTGGACAATCCCAACTGGATGGAGGTTGACATCCATGGATGAACGGCGTACCGGGGAGGGCGGACATGGTTATGCTGCAATACAGCGTAAGCGTCAAGCTAGACGCTGACTGTGCTCCGGTCGACGCCGAGCATATTCGCCGCGAATATGGGACTCTGTCTGTTGATGCGTGCCATGTTCACTGCCACGATGCGCGCGTATTCGCGTGTGCCTTGGGTTTTCTTTAGGTCTGCCCTTATTTTTTCAGCTTCGGTTTGGTCGTCCATGCACCGGGTGGGAATTTGGATCATTTATTCCTTTCATAATGTGGGTTTACTTATGATCCCAACTATATAACAACATTTGATAGTCGGCGACCAAATTCAGTTATTTAAAGAGCTAATTTTCCCATAAGAATTTTTTCACAATAACGTGTTTCTTTTCTTCAATTCTATGTTTGTAATATAGCAAGTGCTCAAGCATGATTTTAATTTCATTCTCAATGTTTCTTGTCTCTCTAAATCCTAATGATTCCAGAATTTTATGATCCGCCTTGTAATAGTGTTTTTCTGATTCTTTTCTGGGATTATTCATATGTTTAATTGCTACGCCCAAACCAAGGCTGTTTCCTACGTTCCGGACCTTTTCAGCAAGTTCCTGTATGCTGTACTGGTGTGCAAATTGGTTTACAACTCTATATTCGCCATTATCTGGAGGATTATTTATCAGCAGCGAAATGCATTGAATGGAGTCATTTAGCGCCAAGAAACCCCGTGTTTGCCCGCCCAAGCCATACACCGTTAGTGGGTGACCAATCACGGCTTGAGCACAGAATCTATTTATCACGGTACCAAACGCTTCGTCAAAGTCAAATCTGGTATGCTCCGGTTCAGAAGCTATATTGTCGGTTTTTGTGCCATATACAATTCCCTGCATAATGTCGGTAGATTTAATTCCCCATAGCCTACAAGCGAACATTATATTGTTGCTATCGTGCACTTTTGACCAGTGATACCAACTTCCTGCCAGTTTAGGAAACGGCACTCTTGCCTTTTTTCCTCGGAAGCTGACGTCGTAGAAACCCTCTGGAATTTCTAAACCGTGGTCATATCCATACTCTCCCATAGTGCCTAGCTTTATCAGATGAGATTTAGGAGAATATTGCTTTATACTGTGGAGTAAATTTAAAGTTCCAATGACGTTATTTTTTTGCGTGTATATGTTGCGCTCCTGATCAATCATGCTAAATGGAGCAGAAGGTTGTTCCGCCAAGTGCACAATTACGTCGGGACATGATTTTTGTACAACGTCATCAACAAATTTTCCATTTAAAAGATCACCAGCAATAAAATCAATGTTTTTAGTATACTTTGCTTTAAGAAAACTAATACGTTTTTTAATATTCAAAATGGGAACAGCTGAGTGAGAGCCAATATCGGTGACATGCTTACGTCTGGAAAAGTTGTCAACCCCAAAAACATCATTCCCCAGTGCCAGCTGCCTTAGTGCTAGCGCCCAGCCAATGTATCCATCCATGCCTAGGATCAACACTTTCATTCTAGTTCTACAAGCAAATTGAACCAAATCTTATCAATAAAATAGTTACTATACCGCCAACTGTGGCTGGGCGGTACAAGTTCAGGTCAAACTGACTCATTACCCCAAGCCATCCGGCAACGACCCGTCCGCCGTTCTGGTCGGTTCGGGAAAGGAGACGCGGCTAGGCCGGGTCGGGCTCCGCGGATGCAGCCTGTTCGTCCTTGGGCGCCGCGCCTCCCCCGAAGATGGGGGGTATTCCGTCGGTGAAGATGCTTCAGGTTGGATCGCACGCCATCCGGATGGTGGCCTGGTAGGCGGATATGCCGTTCTTCTCGCAGGTGGCCGCGAACGTTCTGAGGATGGTAAAGTTGCGGGCTGCCCTCCAGTTGGGGAATATGACCCTGCGGCGGTCCACCGCCAGCAGGTCGTGGACGCTCCGCTCGGTGTAGTTGTTGTAGTAGGACATCCCCAGCACCCGGGGCGCGGTGAACATGTTGGGTAGGGCGTTGGAGATGATGATGGTGGTGACGCTGTCGGCCGGGAACGAGCCGATGATCATCCGGACGCGCCCGGTCAGCTGGTCAATCCGGGCATCGACGAACCCGGCCAGGCCGGGTATCCGGGCGATGATCCCCAGCTGGCTGGCGCACCGGACGGGTCCGCCGGCCAGCCGCTCCACCTGCTTGTAGGTCAGCTTTGTATCATGGTAGAGGGCCTTCGTCATCCGGTGGCGGTCGTACTGGGGGGGATCCCAGCTTGTTCTCCATTGAGGACTCCTCGGCATCGCGCAGCAGGTGCACCAGGCACCTGGACAGGGTGCCCTTGTGCCACTCGTACCCGGTGGTGCCGTCCCGCATGGCGGGAGGGTACTCCATCCATCCCCAGATGGCCCGTAGCGTGACCGCGTCCCTGTGGGGGATGATCCTTATCTGGGTGGTGTGTACCGTCTCGGCCACCGACGCCTGCACCCCTCGCGGCCCACCCGGTGGCTGGTCTCGTCGGTCCGGACGTACGGGTCCATGGAGACCCTCTCGACTATCCGGACCATGGCGGGCTGGGGCTGGAACGAGGTCCACAGGCTGGAGCGCTGCGTGAGAAGGGCGTCCTGGCGTGGCATTCGGTGTCGGGTATATCGGATGGCGGGGCCGCCGGGGAGCGGTATCCTCGGAGGTCTACCGGATCCAGTATGATGGGCTCCTCATAGGGAATGGCAAGCACGTCCCCGTCTATGTGGTCGGCCATCGCCGTGATGCAGTTGGAGACGGCTCCGGCCGAGACGGTCGCGTTCTCTATCTCACGCAGCATCATCATCACCATGTCGTCCTCGGCGTTGTGGGCCCTCTCGTAGGCCTGGAGGGTGGCGCGCGTGCGCGGCCCCAGGGACGTCCCGGGGATGGCGTCGGTGTACGGGATCGTCCGTATATCGCACCCCGGACACTACCCCACGCGGATCACGTACATCAGCGAGATGGCGCTCTGCCGGGCCTCGGCCAGGTCCCGGAACCTCTTCGGGATGGTCCTGATGATCACCAGGTCGGCCCTGCCACAGTACCCGCATAGTTCGGGGCGGAACACGACGGTTCCCTCGGTGCATTCCCTCCAGGAGGAGCCCCGGTGGCCGGACTGGGCGCCCCGCTTCTTTTTGGTGATCAAGCTGGGGTCGCCTCCGTTCTTGGCCGCCTCGAACCCGGCCGAGGCCAGCCGGTGCTCGTCGCGGGTCATCGCCGGCCGGCCGTCCTTCTTGCCTGGTCCCTTGCCTGGTCCCTTGCCTGGTCCCTTGCCTGGTCCCTTGCCTGGTCCCTCGCCCAGGGCGTCCCCGGTCCACCCTTGGTGGACCGCCAGCTGCCTCTCCAGGTCGGATATCAGCCGGTCCCGCTCGACAATCCCGCTGCCGGCGTTCTACAGGTCGGCCGCCAAGGACGATATCGCCACGCCCGCCGTCTCGTAGATGCTTGCTGCCAACCCCTCCGACGAGCCGGCCATATCCCAGACCCGGATCAGCTCGGACCTCAGCTGGGCCTCCTCGGTTGGCCTGCGGCTCCCCGGTCCGACCAATATCCTGCCGGTCCCCCTGCAGCACGGGCACCGGGCCGTCCCGGGTTCGGGTTAGCCCGTCATGGCTGCGCCCTGTCCGGTCTGTACGGCGGTCTGGGCCATGGTGTGATCCATCGCCCCGTTTGGTGGGATCATACAACTCAGTCGGTTGTATGTCAGGCAGGCTCCCGTCCGGAGATGATATCACCGTCCCTCCGTACAAGTTCGGGCCTGCATGAGTTTCGTGGGTGATCGTGTCAGGTAACATCCGCCGGATATCTGATCAGGCGCAGGTCAGAATTTGACCTGAACTCGTACCATAAGATAGGTGCTGGCAGGATTGGTTTGTTTATAAGTGCTATGCTGATGGCTAAGGTATCATGAGGCTACTGCTAATGGGCGATATGGCGGAATATGCCGAGGAGCTGTCCAAACTTGGCGCCGAGTGCATGGTAGTGAATGATCCGCTTATAGCCGACAGGGCGCTCAAACGTATGCACCTGTGGCGACGACATTCTAGAAAATTTCAAAATATTATTGATAGTTTTCAACCAGATGTCGCAGTATGCAGTCCGGGTGATTTTGGCATGGCTGCGCTACGTTCCAACATACCACTGGTGGTGTATTTGGTGGGTAACTATTGGCAGGAACAGGACACAAAGAAGGCCATGATGCACCGCGCGTCTTTGAGGAGGATTACTCACCGTCGACATGTTGACATGCTAGGGCGGTGCATGCGTGGCTCTGTAGCCATCCTGACCCTTTCCAGATATCTTGAGAAGGTGGTTCGGGAGAAGTATCCGGATAGGCCTGTATTCACACTGTACGCCGGATTGGATTCGGCTGCATGGTACCCGGAGAAAGGTATGACATTGAAGCACCCATGTGTAGGACTGGTCCAAAACGCCACAATTTGGGATAAGACGAAAGAGATGCTTGTTCTGGAGCAAGTTTTGAACAAACTCCCGGACGTGACTTTCTATTGGGGAGGTTATGGCCCGTACACCGACAAAATATTGACGAAGCTGCGCAGGTACACGAACTTTCAGTATCTGGGCAGGTTGAAGTATCCCGATGGTGTAAGAAAGTTTCTGGCGGAGATTGACATCTATGCGCTACTGTCCGGTTTGGATACGTTTCCGCGGACGGTTAGGGAGGCAATGTTGGTGCGCAAGCCGGTCATCGCGACAAACACGTGCGGGATTCCGGAGATGATCGCGGATGGTGAGAACGGATTTCTTGTTAGGGAGGGAGACGCTAATGACATAGTTGAGAAGATAACACGCTGTCTGGAAGATCAGGAGTTGACGAAGCGTTTGGGAGCGCGTGGCAGGGAGTCCTTTAAGAAGAACTTTTCTACTGATGCCACAGCTAGGAGGTTTATGGATATATTGGAAGAGATAGATCTGGGGAAGTGAAATCTAGTAAATTCATTCCGTAACCGTTGTAACGTAATCGTATGTGGGGGTTGAAAAGACCCGTCTGGACACGCCAAGAACCTTTCCGGAACGGATGATGCTCGTCCCGCCAGCAAGACATACATCGGGGTGGATCTGCATAAGGACTTCCTGCAGGCCGCCGTCATGGATGATGCTGGCAGACTCCGCAACACCAGGCCGGCGCGCAAAATTGCGGCGGGTTGCGCCGGTTTTGCGGTCCCGGCCCGAAAATGGGCGCTTTGTTTTGAACAGCCCTATGGTGTCAATGGAGTATCAGATCAGGCTCTTATGATTCGCCCAATATGGTTCTCATTAGACAATACAGCTTGTCGGCAGCGGTGTCGTTGGTTAGGTTGTTCATAGTGTATGTCCTCCCGGCATCGGCAATCCTGCGCCACTTTGGATCGCCCGGGACATCTAGGTATTCTTGAAACTTACTCCTGTGGTTTGAATCATTGATGAACACTGCAGTTTTTCCATCCTCATATCCCAGTGTAATTGCTTGGTTTTGGTCAGTGACCTCCATGAACGTCAGACAACCGGCTGCGGGCGCTTCCATGTATTTGATGGTGGGAAAAGTGGTGGTTGCAGCTATTGCCGCCCTGAAAGATGACAACACGTCCGGCAATTGATCTGTATCTTGATCCGGATAGACGCTCTTGGTATGGATCACGTACGGAAGTCTACTACACCGCGTTCTAAGCTTGTAGTGGTGGTTGGGGCGTAGAGCGGCCGGACGCCTTTTATACCATCTATCATACAGACGTTGTGGCAGATTTCTGGACTCTTCCAAGATTCCATAGATTGCAAGGCAGTCGTCAACCCGTTCTTCCCAAGGACGTACCATCTCGTATAGTTTAGGCTCTACCCCGAATGGTATCTGAGTGTACTTGATGTGGGGTGGGTAGTACTTGTAGAATGCCGTTGGAGGGAAGAAGCTAAAGGACCAGTCGATCTTTAGGTCCGCATACATCTTCAGCATGTCGTGCTTCAGGAACGCATGAGGATCGGTGGCGCACCCTACGACTGGTATAGATTCATCTCTTATCCCTTTTAGGGCCATGACCTGTGTTGGGTCATCTATCTGAGGCAACAACACTATATCATACTCACGTGCAATCATACCAGCGTCAAGCCGGTTGGCGTAATGTCCGATGAATTGTACGTCTAGATGCGGGTGCCTTGGCAGGGCATCTCTAAAAAAATGATGGATCGTGCTTCTAGAGTCGGCCAAGTTTACACTCCTTGCGGATTTGTTACCCACCATGGCAACGCGAATCGCTTTCAATTACTACCACCAGGCCCACAGACCATGCTGCCATCATACATCCTGAACATGCGCTGCCGACGGCCAAGACGGCCAAACAGCCTAGCCATCAGATATTCATTCAACAACTGCCGGTACGATCGTTGCATATGATCGGGTACTTCAATCTTGGCGCTCCACCAACCTCTCAGGAACAGCAGCCCAGCTCGTATCCCTCTCGATTTGGTCAAAGCACCAGCCTTCCAGCATACGTAGGGTATGGGGGCCCCCATCTTCCGCGTTAAAGTCCCTTGATTGTACTGCCTGTTTGCGGCGTACGCAGTACCTGTTGGCCTTTGTGATGCGACCACACAATCATCCGTATACCGCACCATGGTGCGGTGGCCGGCGGCTAAGGCCTTGACGCACAAGTAGATACTCTCCCACTTGGTGGTCATGCCCTCACTCCGAAGCCAGTTGTGCTTGATCATACGGCATCCGTCCATCGGCAGCTGGTCATATTTGTTTTTTTCAATTCCGGCCCCTATGTACGCGCCGTACTTTTCGGCGTGGTTCATTATGGTCTCGCAGTATTTTGGCGGTAGTATGATGTCTGCATCTCCCGAATACACCCAATCAACCGGATCATCTCGTACTACTACAAGACCGGCACTTCTTATATCGTGTAGCGTGCCGTAGTACACGTCGTGTTTATCATCATGTATGGGCAGGCGCTTCACATCTACGGGCATCTCTCTCAGAATGTCTGGCGTGGCGTCGGTGGAGCCATCATCAACTACCACTATCCTGTACGGGCGTATGGTTTGGTCCAGCAGGGACTCCACCGTCTTCTTGATGTGCGTCTCCTCGTTTCGCGCTATGATGACTGCCGAATAGCTGGAGTTTGTCACGGGAGATCACCGTGTATTGTTCGGCAGTTGTATGGTCTTGCACCACCGGATAGCCTTACCACAACCGTTTTTCTGGGCAGGCCCGTAATTTGGCTTTCGTTCTATGCTGATTGGAAGGGGCGGAATTAAATGCCTGGCAGTCCGAGGTTGCGCCATCAGTTACTGTATCTTGCCCTCAACTGCCTAGTATGACCGATGTGCCTGCGAGGTTGTATGCACTCAGGTCCCCAAAGCGGACAATTCGGATGCCCAGCCGGGCCATAGGTTTATTGATCGCGATACCATCTAACCGGCGTGAGCACCAAGTCAGAGGCCGCCCTCCTGCGCGAGGAGCTGACCAGGTTGGCGGTGGAGAACCGGGAACTACGCGAGACGGTGTCCCGGCTCGAGGCTGTGCATGACAAGATGGTCGCGGCCCTCAAGGCGGAGATAGACCGGCTGATACTGGAGATAGCCGAGCGCGACAGGAGGCTGGCCAAGTACGAGAACGCCCACGTCCCGTCCTCGACCGGCTCGCTGTACAACGAGAAGCGCGCAGCCTTCCGGAAGAAGATGGCGGAGGAGGGCGGCTACGCCGGCGAGGGCGGCGATGAAGGCGGACCTGAATCGGATGACGATGACAACAACGGTAAGGCGGAGGGTGAGCCGTCCCGCAGGGGGCCGCCGGCCGGACATATAGGCGCCTCCCACAAGAACAAGGCGGACCGGACGGTCGTGCTGCGGGTCTGCCGGTGCGGGACGTGCGGGCGCGGCCACCTCAGGAAGGTGCCACCGGTCGTCAAGATGGTCTATGATTTTGCCGGCGGCAAATCCATGGTGATAGAGTGCATCGCGTACGTGATGAAGAGGGGATCCTGCAAGAGGTGTGGAGAGATCACCACCGCGGCGGCGCCTACCATCCCGGGGACCTCGTTTGGGCCCGGGATCCTGGGGTTCATCGAGGAGTACTATGCGGGGAGGTGCACCGACCAGACTATCTCATACTTTTTCGATGCCCTCTACGGGTTTGGCCTCTCACCCAACGCCGTCTGGAACGCGCGCAAGGCCATCAGGGACCTGCTGATGGGGACCTATGCGGAGATCCTGGACCACATCGCCGAGGCCCTGTTCATGCAGATGGACGAGTCGCCCGTCAGGATGAACGGCAAGCGGGGCTACATCTGGCTGGCGACCATCGGGGACGCCACCTACATCGTGGCCGCCCCCAGCAGGGCCGCGGCCGTCCTGGACATCCATTTCGGGAAGATCCTGGGCGTCCCGGTCGTCTCGGACGGGTACGTCGCCTACAACGTGCTGCCCATCCGGCAGAGGTGCTGGGTGCACCTCCTGCGCGAGGCCGAAGAGTACGCCATCAGGAACGGCGGATCCGACATATCCTGCCACTACCGGCTGCTCTCCCTGTACCGGGCCATCAAGGGCAGGAAGTCGGCGGAGAGCTCCGAGTGCCTCTCCCTGGAGAGGGCCGTCCTGGAGATAGCCTCCTCCTATCCCGAGGGCCACAAGTTCAGGACCAAGCTGGAGGGGGCCGCGCCCCACCTGTTCACCTTCCTCAGATACCCCGGCATGCCGCCACACAACAACGGCGCCGAGCTGGAGATACGCGACACCGCCGTCCTGCACAGGAACGTGCGCCACCAGCTGTCCACGGCGGAGGGGCGGGAGGTCTTCTCGGTGCTGGTCTCGGTGGCGCGCACCTGCCGCAAGCTGGGCATCTTTCCGCGGACCGCGGTGGAGAATTTGGTCAGGGACCCGGACTGGAGGCTGTTCAAGCCGCCGCCGAAACAGGAGCGCCCGGAGCTGGTCGCGCCGGTCGCCGTGGCGTGCTGATGCCGGATTAGCGTTGCAGACAATTATGACGATGCCCAAGATGCCCGCTTTGGGGACCTGAGTGCATACGCGAGGTTAACGGTGAAGATTCCAAAGGGCGATGCGGCCCGAAGTGCATTCGAATCATACTTGGCGGGGCCTACATGAGCGATTGGGACGCCTGGTGGAACATCTGGCTCTTGGCGCACCCGGCCGCCAGCTCGTCACCGGCTCCGCGTCTCATCAGGCCACGATACAGGCCATCCTCCAGCTTGACGCCTTCGCGCTCCTCCCATTCCTCGACGGTTATCGAGTACTTTTTCTGGATGCGGTCACGGTACCATTCGGGAATGACGTTGAACGCACAGAAGGGGATGATCCTCAGGTCGGGCGTCAGGTAGTGGATATCGCAGCGCTGCAGCCTCTCCAGATCCTCGTTGTACTTGTCCTGGAAGTGCATCATGCCCAGGAACAGACCCTTTACGTGCCAAGAGCCCACTGCATCGAACGACCTCTTCATCAGTATGTTGCCGAACATCTTTGCCAAGTCCAACCCGGCGGGCTGCTTCTTGGTGTCCACGAACCCCTTCAGCTTTCGCACCACCTCCAGCATCGTATAGTACTTGTTCTTGCCGGAGCGTATCTCCTCGGCCTTGTCCTCGAAGAGCTCAAGCATCCCCTGTATATCGCAGAATTTTGTGATGGGGACGAACTTGCGGGTCTCCTGGTCCTCAAAGATGTACGTACCGGCGCCGCACGCAAAGTGGATGGACAGCTCATACTTTGGCTTGCTGGAGAACGCCTCGATTACGTTGGTGAGCGGCATGCAGCTGGGAACCGGGAACCAGTCGTCGATGGTGACCTCGCCGGCGGTCTGCTCCTCTATCCTCTGGATGCAGTCTGGGATGGTTATCCGGTACTTTTCGCGCTCCTGCTTGCCCATGCGGCCGGTCAGCGATACCGGCTGGAAGTTCACCGCGTGCACCACGTCCATGTTCTTCTGGGCGTACCGGATTATCCCGCCCAGTTCGTGGTCGTTTATCGACTTGATAACAGTCGGGACAAAGACAACCGTGGTGCCGGTCTTGCGGCAGCTGTCCAATGCATATGGTATCTCCCAGTGGTTCTTGGGGTTGGTCCGGGGCGTCACCCCGTCAAAGCTCAGGTACAGGTTGTTGCAGCCGGCAAGCCTGACCTCCCTAGCCGCCTCGGGATCCATCGCGTGCCTTATGCCGTTGGTGTTCATCTGGATGTGATCCACGCCCTCCTCCTTCATTATCTTGATGACCTCGGTGATGTCCTCCCGAAGCATGGGCTCGCCGCCGGTTATCTGTATGGAGTTGCCCGGTATGGGTCTCTCCGCCCTGAGCGTCTTCATCATGGCCCTCACCTGGTCCCTGGATGGCTCGTACATGTAGGCACCCTCCAGACCCTTCTTGACGTAGAAGAAGCAGTACCAACACGTCAGATCGCACCGGTTCGTCACTATCATGTTGGCTAGGCCGCTGTGCGAGAGGTGGTTGGAGCACAGACCGCAGTTGTTGGGGCAGGAGCACTTTTCAATCATGACGTTTGGCGCGTGCGCCCCCTTGCCGTCCTGCCAGTAGGTGCTGAACTTGTTGTACATTTCGTAGGAACCAAAGTAGAGCTCCTCGCACTCGCCGTGGGTAGGGCAGGTTTTGGTCATGTAGACCCTGCCTTCCCTCTCAAAGACCTCCGCGTCCAGTATCATGTTGCAGTCAGGACAGATGCTCTGGGTGAACCTGATGGTGGACTTCTTGGCCGAGATCTTCACGCTCTGGTTGGATATCTGTATCAGCGACATTTGATACATCCAACCTGCAAGCGCATTATATAACACATTTGCCACCACGCCCACTCGGGAACATGGGAATCGGGCTGTCAAGTTACCGGCGCCTGGATAGTGGTGTCAAGCCGGGCGCCTGAATCATTCGTAGGTTCTGCCGGCTCCAGTCGAGATCCCTTCGCGCCGCAGGCGCCTGATTTGACAGGCGGATGCAGGCGTCGGCAACTTGACAGCCCGCATGGGAATAGTTCCCTTAAATATGCAGGCGACTCTCCCAAGACACCATGAGCCTCTCTGACAAGGCCAGAAAGGCGCTCGCCAAGGTGGGCCTGACCGCATCGGAGATACGCGTGTACTCGGCGCTGCTCAAGTCCGTAGAGCCCACCGCCGCCGAGCTGAGCCAGAAGGCTGGGGTTCCATATTCCAAGATATACGAGGTCCTCGGGGCGCTTGAGGAGAAGGGCTGGGTGGGCTCCAACGACTCCAGGCCCACCAAGTACTTTGCAAAGTCGCCGGGAACCGGCCTTGATACCATGAAGCGGCAGAGCGAGGCCGACTTTGTCCAGAACCAGACCACCATACTGAGCGAGCTGGGCCCGCTGTACGAGAAGAGCGGCGCCAGCGAAAAGCCGGACATCTGGGTGCTGTCTGGGGTCATGAACATAATTGCCAAGATCTTGGAGATGGTGGAGTCGTGCAGGAGTGAGGTGATGATATCCATACCAGAAGTGAGGCAGGATCTGATCCGCCAGGCACTGCCCAAGCTGAGGGCCCTGCATGATCGCGGAGTACAGATCAACATACTAACTTCGGACAGGATGGATCCGGAGTATCTGAGATCGTTGACCCGGGTGTCGACGGTCAAGATCAAGGAGAACCTCTTTGGCGGGGGCATAATCTCGGACCGGCGGTACGTGTTGATCCTGCTGGCCGACATCTCCGATACCGATGCATCCGAGATGGTGGCCATCTGGGCGGATCACGCCGGGTTGGCCAAGTTCGCCAGCGAATACTTTGAATATTTATTAAAAGATTCCCGAAAACCATAGCATGGCCGACGAGGAGGTACTGTTCGTGGGCACCGCCGAGGCGGAGCACGTGGAGATGTACATCAAGGCCATCTGGCACATCACCGAGGTGGGCGACGAGGTCAAGATAAGCACCATCGCCAAGAAGCTGCACGTCAGGCAGCCCAGCGTCGTGCAGATGCTCAAGAAGCTCAAAAAGATGAAACTGGTGAACTACACCAAGGCAGGCGTAAGCCTGACCGGCGAGGGGGAGGCCATCGGCTCCAAGATGGTCCGGAACAGCAGGCTTCTGGAGGTGCTGATGGACAGCGCCCTCAAGATAGACATAGACGAGGAGATGGTCTGCGGTGTGGAGCACCACATGAGCATGCGGTTCACCGATGCCCTGTGTACCCTGCTGAAGCACCCCCGGACCAGCCCCCATGGCAAGGACATTCCTCTGGGCGAGTGTTGCCTTAAGGCTTTAGAGAGCCGCCCCGATGATACGTAGCGACAGGCCGTATGCCATCAATGGGTGCGGGTACGATTCAGATCATGGTTTTGTACGATGGCCGGTTTACTGGCCCAAACATATCTCCGGCTAGGATGATGGGCAATCCTTCCGGGTCATCCCCCGGAGCCTCGTGATATCGCGTCTGCCTACAGGGGGCAGCATCCCTCCAATCTTGATCGTATGCACTCAGGTCCCCAAAGCGGGCATCTTGGGCATCGTCATAATTGTCTGCGACGCTAATCCGGCATCAGCACGCCACGGCGACCGGCGCGACCAGCTCCGGGCGCTCCTGTTTCGGCGGCGGCTTGAACAGCCTCCAGTCCGGGTCCCTGACCAAATTCTCCACCGCGGTCCGCGGAAAGATGCCCAGCTTGCGGCAGGTGCGCGCCACCGAGACCAGCACCGAGAAGACCTCCCGCCCCTCCGCTGTGGACAGTTGGTGGCGCACGTTCCTGTGCAGGACGGCGGTGTCGCGTATCTCCAGCTCGGCGCCGTTGTTGTGTGGTGGCATGCCGGGGTATCTGAGGAAGGTGAACAGGTGGGGCGCGGCCCCCTCCAGCTTGGTCCTGAACTTGTGGCCCTCGGGATAGGAGGAGGCTATCTCCAGGACGGCCCTCTCCAGGGAGAGGCACTCGGAGCTCTCCGCCGACTTCCTGCCCTTGATGGCCCGGTACAGGGAGAGCAGCCGGTAGTGGCAGGATATGTCGGATCCGCCGTTCCTGATGGCGTACTCTTCGGCCTCGCGCAGGAGGTGCACCCAGCACCTCTGCCGGATGGGCAGCACGTTGTAGGCGACGTACCCGTCCGAGACGACCGGGACGCCCAGGATCTTCCCGAAATGGATGTCCAGGACGGCCGCGGCCCTGCTGGGGGCGGCCACGATGTAGGTGGCGTCCCCGATGGTCGCCAGCCAGATGTAGCCCCGCTTGCCGTTCATCCTGATGGGCGACTCGTCCATCTGCATGAACAGGGCCTCGGCGATGTGGTCCAGGATCTCCGCATAGGTCCCCATCAGCAGGTCCCTGATGGCCTTGCGCGCGTTCCAGACGGCGTTGGGTGAGAGGTCAAACTCGTAGAGGGCATCGAAAAAGTATGAGATAGTCTGGTCGGTGCACCTCCCCGCATAATACTCCTCGATGAACCCCAGGATCCCGGGCCCAAACGAGGTCCCCGGGATGGTAGGCGCCGCCGCGGTGGTGATCTCTCCACACCTCTTGCAGGATCCCCTCTTCATCACGTACGCGATGCACTCTATCACCATGGATTTGCCGCCGGCAAAATCATAGACCATCTTGACGACCGGTGGCACCTTCCTGAGGTGGCCGCGCCCGCACGTCCCGCACCGGCAGACCCGCAGCACGACCGTCCGGTCCGCCTTGTTCTTGTGGGAGGCGCCTATATGTCCGGCCGGCGGCCCCCTGCGGGACGGCTCACCCTCCGCCTTACCGTTGTTGTCATCGTCATCCGATTCAGGTCCGCCTTCATCGCCGCCCTCGCCAGCGTAGCCGCCCTCCGCCTCTGCCATCTTCTTCCGGAAGGCTGCGCGCTTCTCGTTGTACAGCGAGCCGGTCGAGGACGGGACGTGGGCGTTCTCGTACTTGGCCAGCCTCCTGTCGCGCTCGGCTATCTCCAGTATCAGCCGGTCTATCTCCGCCTTGAGGGCCGCGACCATCTTGTCATGCACAGCCTCGAGCCGGGACACCGTCTCGCGTAGTTCCCGGTTCTCCACCGCCAACCTGGTCAGCTCCTCGCGCAGGAGGGCGGCCTCTGACTTGGTGCTCACGCCGGTTAGATGGTATCGCGATCAATAAACCTATGGCCCGGCTGGGCATCCGAATTGTCCGCTTTGGGGACCTGAGTGCATACTCTTGATCAACCAAAAGGTATAATGTGTGGTTAGATGCGTAACGGCACCATGGCCTGCTTCTGCGGATGCGCCGAGTACCAAAAGAACGAGAACGGATTCAAGTTAGCCTGTACGGCCTGCGGCCACGGGCCGCAGAACCATGAAGATCAGTTCCGGATGTCGGCCAGGCAGAACGAGTCGGCCAGCCAAAAGCGCGATGCGGACTTTGGCTAGCCAGGTCACTCCCCGATGACCTTTACCAAGACCCGCTTGGGCCTCCGCCCGTCGAATTCCCCGTAGAATATCTGCTCCCACGGCCCAAAGTCCAGGCGCCCGTCCGTCACGGCCACCACCACCTCCCTGCCCATCACCTGCCGCTTGAGGTGGGCATCGGCGTTGTCCTCACCGGTGTCGTTGTGCCGGTACTGCTCTGTGGGGGCGTGGGGGGCCAAGCCCTCCAGCCACCGCTCGTAGTCGTGGTGCAGGCCGGACTCGTTGTCGTTGATGAAGACGCTGGCGGTGATATGCATGGCGTTCACCAGGCACAACCCCTCCGATACGCCGCTCCGGGCCACCACCTCCCGCACCTCGCCGGTGATGTTCACAAAACCCCTCCGGGACGACACGTTCATCGTGAGGTGTTCGGTGAGGGCCTTCACGACACAGATGAAACGGCCACCTCCATAAAACTCCGGCGGGCTCTGTGAGGCATGCCCGGGCTCTGGACTCAAGATCCTCATCACGAATCAGCGGGATAGGTTCATCACTGCCCGCGCCTGTTTGCCCGGCCATCTATTTGGCCTTTCGAGATGGCTGCCAAGATACAGGTGCCCGACCTAACACCCGGGCCAAGGAGCCTGCATATTGACAACCACCCTTCAAGAACCTTGATAAATGGCGCCCCTTCATGACACTAAAATGGTTGAGGTGGATGTTTCCTGCAGCCTGGATAGCTTCCGGAAGTTCACCCTGGCCAGCACCTGCAAGTCGTTCGCCCCCCAGGCATACCTGGATGACCCCGAGATATTCCCGGAGAGGGAGGAGGGGGGCGTCATCTACGTGGAGGCGGTCGACAAGGTCACCCTCAAGAAGATGCGCGGGATAACGTTCGTGAACGCCCGGGACGTGCTGGGCATCATCTACAACTCCAACAGCGGCAGCACGTCGGTCAAGTGGCGGCAGACCACCAGGTATGGCGGCAGGGCGACCGGGAACATATCGGCCAACTCGCTCCGGAACTTGGCCGAGGCGGGGGTGCTCACGCTGGCGCAGGTGGAGGATTGCATAGATAGAATGGCACAGGCCGACGACAAGTAGGGCCGCATGAAGGCCAGACGCATCGATGCCGAGTCGGTGGCTGCAACGCCGCAGAACCCAGACGATCTGCTTCGCCTCCGCCGGGTGATACGAGCAGGCGATACGATATCCGGCCACACCACCTGGGTCATAAAGCAGGACCGGGAGTATGCCCGGCCCGACAAGGGCGAGAGGATACGGGTGATGATGGCGATACTGGTTGACAGGATATCCCTGGACAACACCCTGGACAGGCTCAGGCTGGGCGGGGTGGTGGCAGAGTCGGACAGCGAGGCCATACCGCACGGCGTACGGCACTCGCTGTTGGTGGGGGTGGGCGATACCATCCGGATAACCAAGAAAAGGTGGCAGCCCATGGACCGGAAGCTGCTAAAGGCGCGCCATGACGCGGGGTTCGTCTTGGTCGCCATAGACCGTCACGAGTGCGGCTTGGCAAGGCTGTCCGGCACCCACCTGCGCTACACCCCCAACATATACTCGGGGTCCGGAGGCAAGAGGTACAAGACATCCTTTGATGTCAACCGGTACATGGAGCAGGTAGCCCGGGCCATAGGGGGCATGGTGCAGGACGGTGACACGCTGGTGCTCTTCGGTCCGGGGGAGACCAAAAAGAGGCTGGCCAACTACCTGGGTCAGGCACGTACGGGCAGCCCGCCGATAGTGACCGAGGGGGTGGACTCGGGGGGCGAGGACGGCATACAATTGTTTACCAGATCAGAATCACTAAAGAAGACGATCTCCGAGTCCCGGCTTGCCCGGGTGCTTTCCATGATAGACCAGGTGATGGCCATGGCGGGCAGGAAAAGCAGAAGGTTTACCATGGGTTTTGAGGAGACGGCGGCCGCCAACGCGGCCGGGGCGATAGAGTCGCTGGTGTACTCTGATGGTATATTCGCAGACCGCGACGAGGAAGAGATAATCGGGCTGCTCAACGATGCGGAGCGGGCCGGAGCTGCCATTTATGGAGTGGACTCTACCACCGACATGGGCCTGCGGGTTACAAAACTGGGCGGAGTGGTCTCCATACTGCGCTATGCACTGGACTAGCGCACCGAGTCGGCCAGCCATCTCATGCGAGCGCCCGCGCGAACGACAGATGGGCCTTGCTGCTGGACTAGCGCACCGAGTCGGCCAGCCATCTCATGTACGGGTGGTTGATGTTCTCGACTGCGATCTGCGCTATCTCGGGGGTGTCATACGGGTGGCATTGGCCGATGCGCTCGCAGAGTCGGCCGCCGTTTTCCGCCGTTGTCTTGAAGAGCACCATGCATTCGGGGGAGTCCTGCAGGATGCCCTCCCATACGTATATCGAGGAGGCTACCTCAATTATGCTGGCGCAGGCCGCGGCCCCCTCCCGAACCAGCCTGCTGGATACCTTGCGGGCGGCATCGACGTCCGGGAACGTCGAGATTACTACCACTGCCCCCATAGCAACCGATAAATGACCGCTTCTAAAAAATTTTGCATATAGTGGAACTTGACTTTATCACGGACAATGCCATTGTATACGTGCTGGCGGCATGGGTGGCCATCCTGGTTGGAGCCAAGGCGCTCAAACTGGAGAACCGGGGCGTCGAGCTGAAATTCTACAGCCTGGTGTACAAAAACCGCGGCGTCCAGGAGGTCCTGACCAGGATGCTGGGCAGGACCAAGCGCGGCGTGCGCGTGTTCGCCGACGTCAGCGTGGTGGCCGGCTTTCTGATGATGGGATTTGCGTTCTGGTTCCTGCTATCCAACATCGCCAACTATTTCGTGGAACCGCGTGACTTTGCAGAGCTCACCGTGCTTATCCCGGGGGTCACCCTCACCTCGACGCACTCCATAGCGTACTTTCTGCTCTCCATCCCGATAGTCTTGGTGATGCACGAGGGCGCCCACGGGATAGTGGCCACGCTCGAGCGAATCAAGATCAAGACCGGCGGCTTTGCCATATTTATCGCGATGTTTGCCGGATTCGTGGAGCCTGACGAGGACGAGTTCGACAAGGCCAAGAAGGTGTCCAGGCTGCGGGTGATAGGGGCCGGGGCCACCTCGAACGTAATATTCGCCTTGGCGCTGGGGGTAATCCTGCTGACAAACCCCCTGTTTGCCTTGGTCGTACCCGAGCCGCTGCTGAGTACGTTTTACGAGCTCCCCGAGGGGGTCATGATACTGTCGATAATAGAGGGGTCCGGCGCAGAGAGGGCGGGACTGCAGGCCAACGACATCATTACGGCCGTCGGGGACGTGAGGCTGCTCAGCCCGGCCGACTTTATGGACCTGGGACTGGTCCCGGGCCAGGTGGTTCCGGTTGACGTACTGAGGGATGCCCAACCCATGCGGTTCGACGTGGAGATAATGGAGTCCCCGGACGAGCCAGGCAGGGGCCTGATCGGGATAATGCGTGACAACTCGTTCTCCTACAAGCCCATGCTCAACTATATCGTCTGGGACAACCACCAGGTGTCCATGTTCCTGCTGTGGCTGTGGATGATATCGTTCTTTATCGGGATAATCAACATGCTGCCGCTGCCCATCTTGGACGGGGGCAAGTTCATCCATACGATAATCGAAGGCAAGGCCTCCGAACGGACCGTCGCCACCATCATGTACGGCGTGTATGCCTTTACGTTCCTGGTGTTTGCGCTCAACATAGCCCTGTCCTATATCAAGTCCGGCTGGTTCACCATCTAGGCGCACAAAGGGATTTACGCGCATGCCGTCCACCACGATGGCATGGACGGCCTGGTCATAGTGTACACCGGCGGAGGCAAGGGCAAGACCACCGCCGCCTTGGGGTTGGCTATGAGGGCGGTCGGGTACGGCAGGAGGATCCGCATGATACAGTTCATCAAGGGATCCTGGCACTATGGCGAGATGACCTCATCAGCCCGGCTGGAGCCCGAGCTCGAGATGGTGGCGGTCGGAAAGGGCTTTGTGGGGATCATAGACGACACCAGTTCCATAGACCAGCACCGGCACGTAGCAGGCGAGGCCATGGCCATGGCCAAACGCGACGTATCCTCGGGCAAGTATGATATCGTGATACTGGACGAGATCAACTACGCCGTACACCTGGGACTGGTGGACGAGGACGACCTCTTGGACGTGTTGGGATCCCGGCTAGGGCGGGTAGACGTGGTTCTGACGGGAAACCACGCCAGACCCAAAATTCTCGAGGCGGCGGATCTCGTCACCGAGATGAAGGAGGTAAAGCACCCGTTCAGGAAGGGTATCCGCGCCAAAGAGGGAATAGACTTTTAGCTGCATGACACTGATGGTGGCCGAGGACAGGAGCAGAATCCTGCCGGACGCACACCCTCAACACCAACATCACCACCTCCCCGGACGGGACGATTATCAACATCGGCGGGACGGTCCCGGGCAGCACCAACGATCTCACCCTGCTCAGGGAGAGTCCGCCCGACTTTGGGGGCGCTATCCAAGGCGGCGGCCGATCCTGAGACGCCCGAGGAGGAGCGTCCAATCAGCATCTACGACCGAGGCTACCAGGGCATCCGGAAGGACACCCCCGGGGCCGAGACGTGGATCGGCACAAAGCACAACGCCGGATCCTGCCCGGATACCGGCGGGCTGACCCAGCGGGACCACGACCACAACGCCGAGGTCACCCGCGTCAGGATCACCGTCGAGCACACCATCGGCAGGGTCAAGCAGTACAGGATAACGACCAGGCCGTACCACGGCACCCCAGACCAGTTCAACGACGAGCTCAACGTGGTCACCGGGATAGTCAACCTCAAGCATGGTTGGGACAGGATCATCAAGTCCGAGGACCCCGACCTGGTGGCCAGACTGGGCGCCTGGAGAACCCGCTGACTCCGGGGCGGCCCGGAGCCGCCCATGCCAGAGCATGAAAAAGGACAGCACCGCCCGGTGCGGGGAGGCTGCGCACACCCTCCCGGGATCACGCCGCTCCGGCGCCGGCCCGGATGATGTTGCCACAGTGGTTGGCATCCCGGGGCGGCTAAATTCGGCCCAGCCATCCATTAAAAATTCAAAATTACGAAATTAATTGATATCTAAGGGGTCTATGCATAATCTCTAGTATGTAAAAAAGTACGGGATCCGCACCCTCTTCAGGATCGAACTAAGCAAGGGATGTAGGATGTTATATACGGTTTCAGGAACCCGCGATTCCAAAATAGTTACAGTGCTGGAGGTCCTGGATCACAAGGAATATGAAAATAGGTTCGGGTATTGAAGCGCCGCAGTTAGCGCAGCCGTACGGAGTCCTCGTGCAGCTTTTCAAGCCTTAAGTTGTCCGTAAAAATCCATGTCACGCCGCCGTTCTCGTCGACCATGATCTTGTTAGAGTCTTCCAGACGCTTCAGTATTCCCTCAAGCGCTTGATGCTGGATTTGCTTAGGCAGCGCTTGGCGGAGTTGGCTCATTGATGTAAACTCGCGCTTTTTGGAAATCAGGCGCTCGACCATGCGGACGGTGTCCCGATTGATGCTATTTGGTCTTGTTTCTTGCGCCATGCCCACAGTATTATCCAGGCATGAGATATATGAATCGCTCATATTTCGAGTGTTGTGGGCGGCAGATCCTGTCGCAGGCCGGAAAAAACATCCAGCCGGTACGATAATGCTCGCATCAAAGGATGGTTTTAGTGAAAAATAAGCCACTTCAAAAATATTCGGATCAGGGCTGGATGGGTATTGTCCGCGACGGACGGCCCGGGATCAGGCCTGCCGTCCCGGGTACTGGTCCAGGATCGCGGCCAGCGCCGCCAGGAACCTTTCGTTGACGCCGTAGTGGCGGTGGTTGTGGACGAACTGGAACGACTTGACGTATGATTCCAGGTACCACTTGCTGACGCCCCGGTGTTTTTTTAGCCACCATTTGAGCAGGCCCACCCTGCACTCGCAGTTGTTGGTGTGAATTTCGTTGAGATCCCCCGAGGCGTACTCACCCTCGCTGTGGTTTACCGTCGGGTGGTCGTATCCGGCCTCCCCCAGGCTCTTGTAGGCGGTATGCTCGTCGGTGATGACCCTGGATCCGTGCTCGAACTTCTCGGCCGCCCTCTCGGCCAGCGTCTTGCCGTCGTTGATCGGAACCTCGAAGATGGTCAGGCCCGGCTCGTTTTCTGTGGCCCGCTGGTGGTAGATTGTCATCATCGGGGTGTTCTTCTCGAAGGTGCCCCTGCCGGGGCCGCGCGGCAGGCCGCGCCGGCTGGGGACGGTGCGTTGCTCGCCGTTGTCCTTGAGTGGCACCCCCTTGGAGCCGGCCCGGATGTACCCCTCATCGGTCTCGCCGGTCCCCGACAGGATCCCCTCGGGAAGGTTGCGTATCTTGTCCATCATCCGGCGGATCATATAGTAGGTTGACCTGTAGGCGCATCCTATCGACTCGGTGATATGGTTGATGGATACCCCGTTGGGCGGACCACACAGGAACGCCCAGAGTGCCAGCATCCAGTTCCCCATCCAGATATGCCGGTAGTGCAGGATGGTGTCCGTCTTGTCGTTGAACGTCCTGCCGCAGTCCTTGCAGAGGTAGCGCCAGAGGTGTTTCCGGTACCGGCCGTGCTTTATCACCGGGTTGTTCTTGCAGTGGGGGCAGAAGACGCCGTGCGCCCAGCGCACCGTCCGGAACAGCTCGGCGGTCGCCCCCGGGTCGTAGAACAGCGCCATCAGGCACAGCAGCGGACCCGGCCCGGCATTTCCGTCCTTGGCGGACCCCGGTTCCCTCTGTTTTTGCACCGTGACGCACGTCACGGGGGTGCGGAGGATCTGCCCTTATTGATCTGTTTCGATCTATCACGCTCAATATGTGCCCGCTACGCGGTCCAAGCCACCCACAATATTCGAAATATGAGCGATATGAATTTGGTAGGCATTAGAGGGAATTATCGGATGGATACACCAGGACAAGGCCGGGGGTCCGCTTCCGCCAAGCAGGACCGGGTTTATATGGTTGATACGGTATGTTACCGTATGATTCGCTCCCGCGGTTTCCGCGTGAGCCTCGCCGGCTGGCAGGCCGACAAACTGTACGCGCTGGTGGGTGCCCAGCGCGAGGCATACAACTGGGCCGTATCCAGGCTGAAGGACGATCCAACCTTAACCCGGTTTGACCTGCAAAAGGAGTTCACTACGATAAGACAGGCAACCCCCCACCTCCGGCAGACCGAGCGACTCTTCCAGAATACGGCCATCCACCAGGCCAGGACCGCCTGCGACATCAGCAACAGGTACGGCAACGGCAACCTCAAGTACCGGACCGGCAAGAAACCACTAAGGACAGTCGGGTGCGAGCTGGCTCCCACCTACGTTGGCAACCGGGCCGTATCGCTGCCCGGGCTGGGTCGCGTCAGCCTGGCCGAGCAGCAACCCTACCAATATCCAAACAACTGGCTATACAAGGCAAGATCGTTCGGGCTGGTGGACGTCACCCCTTGGCGAAACACGAAACCATCCAACCGCATCTGGAGGTTGTACGTCACCTATGATCTGCCGGATCCCGAACCGCGCACCGAAGGGTTGGCCGTCGGGGTTGACCGCGGCATCAGGAACCCGACCACGATAGCACGGTCGGACGGCTCGACGGTCTGCTATGACACGGCCACCACCTTCAGAAGCAACCAACGCCGGAACGACGAGACGCGCCACCAACTATCCAAGACGAACAAACACTCTCGCAACTATCGGTAGACGGCTCGCCGGCGCGACCGTCGCAACTACAAGAATGCATGTGTGCGCGACTACTGCGAGTGGATGCTGGCAAAAGAGGTCTGCGAGGGCGCCAGCGTAATCTGTATCGAACGGCTGGACCTGGAGGCGATGACCCGATATGGCGGCAACCGCAAAAAGGGTCTGAACCGGGGCATGAGGTTTGTCCGCCACGGCGAGATACTGCGGAAGATCAGGGTGGTCGCCGAGCGGATGGGCATCGGGGTGATAGAGGTCAACCCGGCCGGCACCAGCATCACGTGCTCGAGGTGCCAGCACGCCGACAAGGAATCGCGCAAGGATGAAAGGTTTGAGTGCGTATCATGTGGCAGGGTGATGAACGCCGACGGAAACGCGTCGTGTAACATAGTCAACAGGGGAGCGGACATTAACGTTCCCGCGGGGGAAGGAATGTTCCTCGAAAGGCGTGAATTGGGACGGACCCGGAATCCACCCGTATGGGTGAGGGCGGCTCCGGACGCAGACCAGCGGCGCGAGAACCAAGCGCGAAATCGTCCCGCGACATCAAGCGCCGAAAAACACCTGGGCAGGTACGCGTACGTTACGTGCGCGGTGTACTTAGGCAGATAATTCCCGCATTAGGCAGGGACTTACCGGATAAATTCAGGTTAAGCACTAATTTCGCACGATGCTAGCATGGACAAACCCACAAATGCGGAAGGCGGCCCGGACTCGCCAGAATACAAGGACCTGTCCCTGCCGGATCTGTTCGAGATGTTTCCCGACGATCAAACCGCCATGGATTGGCTGGAGGCAAACATATGGTCGGACGGCCGCGTATGCCCCAGGTGCGGCAACAAGTACACCTGCGTCTCCAGGCATGCCTGCATGCCGTACTACTGCTCCGAGTGCGACAAGCGCTTCAGCGTCAAGATCGGCACGGTCATGGAGCATTCCAGAATCGGCTACCAGAACTGGGCCGTCGCCACATACCTGCACGCCACCCGCCCCAAGGGCATATTCAGCGTACAGCTGGGCAGGGATCTGAAAATAAGCCAGAGTTCGGTGTGGTTTCTGCAGCACAGGCTCAGGGAGGGGTGGCGCACTCTGGCGGAGCTGGACCTGATGGCCGGCCCCGTCGAGGTGGACGAAGCGTACCTGGGCGGGCGCGAGAAGAACAAGCACGGCGACAAGAGGGGCAGGACGAAGAAGATGGCGGTCGTGGGCATCAGGGACAGGAAGACCGGTACCATCGGCAACATTGTTGGGAATATGTCATCGATCAACAGGCATTGCCGATACATGGAAGTTTGATCATGTGGCAAGATCGCGCCCCCAAGCAGGTTGGGGGGGTTGAGTGTGTACAAGTTCAGGTCAAATTCTGATCTGTGCCTGACCGGTGACCTCCGGCAGATACTGCCGGGTGTGATCGTGTATGGGATTCTGTTTGACCTGAACTTGTACTTGAGTGTGTACCTGCCGGAGGACAGCAGGATTAAATTACACGCGGCGCCCCCCACCGGGCATGCCCGAGGACGACATTGAGTTTCCCGAACCCGGCGAGATAGTGCTTGCTACGGTGGTCAAGATAATAGACCAGGGCGCCTATGTCACGCTGGACGAGTACGATAACATGCAGGGGTTCCTCCACACCCAGGAGATCGCCCCCGGCTGGATAAAGGCGATAAACCGGTACGTCAAGCGGGGGGAGAAGAAGGTCCTGCGGGTCAAGAAGGTCAACCACCGGCGGGGCGACATCGACCTGTCGCTAAAGCAGGTCTCCGGCGACCAGCGCAAGAAGAAGCTGCGGGAGGTCAAGCGGTACGAGAAGGGCAGGACCCTGCTGGGCGGCGTGGCAGAGAGGGCCTCCCTGTCGGAGGGCCGGGTCAGGGACCTGGAGGATGCCATGTACAGCAGATTCGACTCCGTCTATGACGCGTTCATCAGCATGGCGCGCAACGGCACCGGCGTGCTGGAGAAGATGAACGTCGATGGCAAGGTCATCGAGGCGGTCCGGGACGTCTGCGCCAAGATAAAACTACCCACCGTGGAGATCCGGGGGGTGGTCGAGCTGACCTGCAACAGGCCGGACGGGGTGGAGCGCATCCGGAGCACCCTGACCGGCCTGGATGAGCGGTATCCCGGAAGCAGCGTAACCTACCTGGGGGCTCCAAAGTACCGCGTCGCCATCACCGCCGGCGACTTCAAGTTTGCCGAGAAGACGCTCAAGCCGATGATGGCCGAGATCCAAAAGAGCATCGAAGGCTGCGGGGGCACCTTTGCGTTCAACCGCGAAGAGTCCAAGAAGAGCCGGGAGGACTAGGACAATGCGGTTCCAGCTGAGGCGGTGCGGAGGGTGCCTGTCCTATACGCTCCGGGACGACTGCGCATCATGCGGGAGCAAGACCTCGCTGGCCCACCCGGCCAAGTTCTCGCCAGATGACAAGTACAAGAGATACAGATTGGCCGCCAGATACGAGGACTAGGGAGAGTAGTCCTGGTTGACCTCGTACACGAATATCCCAAAGACGATCTGCTGTGAGTCGTCCTCGAAGCTGGACGAGGCGTAGACCAGCCTGAGGGGCCCATCCCCATCGACAGGATACTTGACGTCCTTGGCGTAGATGGCGACCGTCCCCTCGATGTACTCGGTGAACTGGGCGTTGGTCATGGGATCCAGGTATATGATGGGGGTGAAGGGCATCATCATGCCCAGCATGGTGTTCTCCCAGAAGTGGCTGGTGCCGCTTATGCCATCGGACAGCGTGTGCCTGGAGACGGGCTCGCCTGCTATCCTCATGAACCAGTGCTTCTTGGACTCGTCACCCCCTCCGCCAAGCAGGTATACCGGCTCTGCGCCGGTCTGCAGCCGCTCGGCCATCACGAATATCATAAAGTAGTCTGCATGCAGATTCTGCAGCATGGCGTGGGCCTCGTCCGGCGGGCTGAGCATCATCTGGGCTATCTCCTTGATGCGCGTGCTGTTGGTGGTGGCGTTGTCGGCGATGCTGGCCCGCTCCCCCATCGTCTGTGTCCAGTAGCCATAGTCCCACCATGATCCGACCACCGCGTCAGGGGGGGTGCTGGTCCGGATCCACTCGTACGTGTCCAGCCAGTCGCTGGTGACTATACCATAAGCGGAGGCGCCGTTCAGTATGCTGGGCGGTCCCCGGGTCGCCTCTATGGTGCTGGAGCCGGGGATCGCCAGCGGCAGCACCAGCAGGACGGCTATCCCGGCAATCATCCCCATGCGAACCGGGACGGGAGCCCGCGAATGGGTGGCGTCGGTGGTCAGGCGCCTCACCAGCACGGATATCCCCAGAGACGACAGGATGATGACGGCGACGGCCCCGAACACCTCCAGCCTGATGAACGCGGAGCTGATGTACACGCCGAACATGCCCGTTATCAGGGCGAACGCGATCATCTCGGGCCGTATGTTGTGGAACTCGGCTGCCCGCCTGTCCAGCAGCAGCCATATCCCGATACCCCCAAAGACCATCAGGATGGAGTGGAACAGGAACGACTGGGCGATGCTGACAGTCTGGTGCTCGGAGACAGAGTCGGTCAGCGGGTCCACGGCCACCAGGAACGGGTTTATTGCGTTGAGATACCTGAAGCTGGGGGTCGATACGATGTTCGCCTCTGCGGCCACGGCCACGGCAGCGGATCCACCTACCAGCATGCCTATCAGCAGCAGGGCGCAGTTGCGGCGCGCCCGCTCCTCGCCACCCATCCTTCGAACCAACTGGCAGGCCACCAGGAAGATGGTGGGACCGGCCACGGCCACTCCGCCCAACCCGAAGATGAAGCTGGTTCCGGGCCGCTCGAAGAGCAGGCTGGTTCCTAGCAGCGAGACCGTAAAGAGCGGCACCGCCCAGAGAAGGAACGGATGATCCTTGCGCAGGAAGGGCAGGCACAGTATGAATATGCCAATCGGCAGTACGAAGAACTGCGAGCCGCCCCAGGCCGACAGCGAGAACGAGACGAAGAGCGCCCCGGCGACCAGCTTGGCGGCGGCCACCGGGCGGTTATCCGACTTTATGCCGCTCAGGAACAGGTACGCCCCCAGCAGGCCGTAGAAGAGCCCCAGAGGCTCGGACTTGAACCAGCCGGCCGTCCCGCGGACTATCACCGGCAGGGATACGGCCAGCAGCATGGAGGATATGAGTCCGGCGGTGGTGCCACCTATGACCCTGACCAGGGCGAACATGACCACCACAGACAGCGACCCGAAGATGACCGGGAACATTATGGTAAAGTCATACAGGCTGGATCCGGATCCGAACAGATAATAGGTGACAGCAGCAGTCTGGTGCAGACTCACTTGGGAGTTGGACGAGACGTCCCTGCCGTCCGGATACCAGCTGAGCGGGTCGTTCCAATCATGGTACGCCTCAAGACCGTTGTCCACTAGGTATTGGGTGGCGCGATAGTTGAAGTAGGGATCAAACTCGTGCAGCTCAAAACCGTACTCTAGGGGCTGCGACCTGGCTATGAACGCGGTGGTAAACGCCAGGGACAGTATTCCTATGATTATCAGGTGCCGGGCTCGGAAGGCGGGGCGCGATATGGCCATGGTCGATTTGAAGGGATGGTGGCCTTATTACTATTTGTTGATGTTCAGGGGTGGCTTGCCGTGTCCACGGCCTAGGGCGTGTAGGTTCCGGTGAGCCTGGCCTCGGCCAGTACGTGGCCCTTGATGGCGCCCTCGAGCTCCGCCTTGGTGGCGCCTGCCCTGACGGACGGCTTGGCATCCAGCGCGTACACCTTGAAGATATACGTGTGGCGCCTGTCCGGCGGGGCGGGCCCGCCGTACCCGGTCTCGCCAAAGTCGGTAGTACCCTCGACGGATCCTTCGGGAGTGGAGCCCTCAGGTATCCCGCGCACGGCCGGATCGATACCCCAGAGCAACCAGTGCACCCACACCTTGCCGGCCGGAGCCATGGCGTCGGGGTCGTCCATTATCAGGGCCAGTGATTTTGTCTCGTCCGGCGTCCCTGATATGGCCAAGGACGGGCTGACATTCTCGTTCTTGTAGCCGTGCCTGCGGGGAATCTCCGCACCGTCGCGGAAGGACCCGGATTCTACCTCAAAGCCCATGATGTCGGGAGCAGCCCGCCAGCTCTTAAGCCTTTTGACGCCGCACGCCCGGCTCCAAGACCACGCAGTCGTCGTGCAGCGAGACCACGCGGCCGCCAGCCGACTTTACCGCCCGCTTGAGATCCCCGTCGACGGTGGCCACATAACCGCCCCGGGTCCTGATGTGGTCCAGTATGGACCGGTCGGCGTATCCGCCGGACATCTCCATCCGCCGCATGCCCCCGGCCAGCCGCATGGCCTTGGCAGCGTCGTGCCCCTTGGAGGTGGTGCCGGCCAGCCTCTCCAGCTCGGCCATCACCGCACCGGGCACCACCCACTCTAGCGGGCCCACCTCGAACCGAACATCATCCATGTTGCGTATGCGGCCGGATGCCATCCGCATCAGAAAGCTGGTATCACAGATGACCTCAGGCAACGGTACCCGCACCGATGAGCCGCCACCGCTCGGCTATCCTCCTGCTTATGGCGACGTTCTCGTCGCTGAATATGCAGGCGGGCCTCCTCAACTCCAGCCGGGCCGCACCCTTCTTTATCTTGGCAACCTTGCAGAGGACCGGGGCCGTACCTATGTTGAGCCGCAGCATCTCGCCGGCGGTTATGGGGGCCACCTTGACCTCGCTGGTGGAGCCCACCGCCGAGTCGAACAGACTCACCTCCACCTCCAGATTGGAGGTGTTATCGGGCAGGGTGCCCGGCTCCCCTATCACGGATCCTATCAGGGAGTCGCTGTGGGTCATTGCGGGATCCAGCTTCGTGCCTATGGCCACCAAGCCGCCCGGCTTTACCTTGTCCACCATGCCGGCCCCCGTCCCCAGGGAGACTATCTCGGTGCGTACGGGATCGTACCTTTTCTTCTTGTCGTTAAGCAGGCCGGGCTTGATCTCTATCTCGTCTCCCACCTCGAAGGCTCCCTGAGTCAGGCTGCCACCTATGACGCCCCCGCGTATGTTCCGGATGGGCGTGCCCGGCTTGTTGACATCAAAGGACCGCAGCACATGCATGACGGCATCCCTGGATTCGTCCCTCGCAGGAGTGCTGATGGTGGACTCGATGGCGCCTATCAGGGCATCCACGTTCAGGCCCGACTGCGCCGAGACAGGCACCACCGGCGAGGATTCGGCGCCCGTTCCTTGGACGAACCCTTTGATGTCCGTATGGTTGGCCAAGGCCGCCTCGTAGCTTACCAGATCCACCTTGTTCTGCAGTATTACCACCTGCTTGATGCCCAGCGTCTGCAGCGCCAGCAGGTGTTCCTTGGTCTGAGGCCTTGGGACCTTCTCGTTGGCGGCCACCAGCAGCAGAGCTCCGTCCATCAGGGCCGAGCCGGACAGCATGTTGGCCATGAGACTCTCGTGGCCTGGACTGTCCACAAAGCTGACCACCCTGGACAGCTCGCTGGCTCCCCCGCAGTTGGGGCATTTGGGCTCGGTGGAGTATCCCAGCGGATCCTCGCAGGAGTCGCACTTGTAAAAGGCCGCATCCGAATATCCTATCCTGATGGTGATGCCCCGCTTCAGCTCCTGGCTGTGAACGCTGGTCCACGACCCCGTGAGGGCCTGCACTAGGGTGGTCTTTCCATGGTCCACGTGCCCGGCCGTGCCTATATTGACACAGGGCTGGTGTCCATACTTGTCGATATACCATTCGGGGAGGGTCTCGCGCCAGTGCATCTATTTGGTGTGGGGCTCCTGCATGTTAAATTAACCTATGTTTTGGCGGCTGGGCGCTCCGTGCCTACTCGGCCTTTGGGGCCTCGGGCACCTCGATGACGCCGTCGTACCTGCAGTTTACCTGGTATATCTCCTCGGATATGGTGTTTCCACGCATCAGCTTGCGGACGCGCTGTCCGGCCTCTGCGTTCTTCAGTCCAACTCCGCGGGTAATCAGGACTGCCTTGCGTGCGGCTCCGTGCACGTCGGATCTCATGGGCACTCCGGACTTGTCGCTGCCTCCGGTTATGCGCAGCTTGCCCTTCAGGCCCACTACGGACGCGTCCGTCTCGTTACCGACCTGCATGCCCAGAAGGGGGCTTGCGTCGCTGTCCTTGAGCTCTTGGCTGATGGATCTGCCCTTGGTGTCCGAGATGGTCAATTTGAAGCTGGCCAACGGCACCCGCGCCCCTGCGAGCACTAATTAACGTTTGGAAGCCGGGGTTCTGCAAAAACTGTTCTCGTGAGGTCCCAGACCGACGGCTCAAGGTGGTACGACATCCGGCAGGAGGGCAGCAGGTGGTCCTGCAGTTGCGCCGATCACCTGTACCGGAAGGCGCAGTGCAAGCACATACTGGCCGTGATGGCCTAGGTGGCCGAGAGGGAGGCGGCAGTCCTGGGAGTGATTGCCGAACCTGCCGACTCAGCCGAACAGCCCGAACAGCCCGGCATACACCTTCACCTGGTGGACTGCAGCCACACGGGACGCTGCCCGGGGTGCAAACTCTCCGGCCAGGTGATCAAGTGGGGCTGGGTGTACGCGGCCAAGGGCAAGACCGGGCGGTACCGTTGCTGCTGGTGCGGCCGCACGTTCGTGCGGAGGGGCGGCTTTGAGCGCATGCGCAAGCCGGACTGGGCCATACTGAAGGCGCTCAACGACTTCTTCAAGGGACACTCGCCGGCGGCCATCGCCGATACCCTGGAGGGTCAGGGCTGCCATGTGCACCCGGTCACCATCTACAAGTGGATCGCACAGTTCATCGGTAGGGCGCACGCCCACCTGCGGACCCTGCCGGTCCGGGTCGGCGAGCGGTTCTGCGCCGACGAGGTGTTCGGGGCCGCCAGCAGCGGCAGTTCCTGCCTGTTCTCGGTGACCGACCTGGTGACCTGTTTCCGCCCGGCGTTTGAGATGGCCGACCGCAAGGACGGCCAGGGCGCCACCGCCCTGCTGGAGGCCGCCCGGGACAGGGCCGGCAAGGCTCCGGCGGAGTTTGTCAGTGACGGACTGGCCTCGTACGGGCAGGTCCACCGGGCGGTGTTCGCGGCCAAGACGCCCCTGGACAAGTGCAGCGTACACGTCAGCGAGGCGGCCATCCACAACAAAAAGCGTAACAACCGTATCCAGGAGAGGTTCAACGGGACGTTCCGCGCCGCTCAGAGGCCAGGCGCGGCATCAAGAGCGCCGGTTCGCGGCTCATCGTCGGGTTCTTCGTCCGTTACAACTTCGTCCGGCCGCACATGGCCATCGGGGGACGCACCCCGGCCCAGGCGGCCGGCATTACCATCCACGGGCCCGACAAGTGGCGGACGATAATAGGCAACGCCGCCCCGGCGGCGGGGGCGGCGCCTTGAGATATCTTGATTGGATCATCCGCAGGGGGCCGCCCCGTGCCCCGGCGGGGCTCGCCGGCCTGCTCTGCGCGCCGCCCAAGGACGGAGGCAGGATCATGCATTATCACCAACAATTAACGCAGGAGAATCTCGCGACCGCCACAGATAAAGCAGGCCAAACACTCCGTACCCCATGGACAGGCACACTGACCCGGCGCCGCGCGGAGCTGATGCCGCCGCGTGCTGCGACCAGGGGGCGGCGCTGCGCGACCTCGGAAGACACGGCGAGGCCGCGCAGTACTTTGAGCGGGCCGTCGGGCTGGAACCGGACAATGCCGCCGCGCATGCCGGTATGGGCGCCGCGCTCGCCGCCGTCGGAAGACACGAGGAGGCGATACGGTGCTACGGCCAGGCGATCAAGCTGGATCCGGGTAATGCCGCGCCGTACGTCAACACCGGCATCGCGCTGGCGGATCTTGGCAGGCACGAAGAGGCGATACCGTGGCTTGACCGGGCGTTCGAGCTGTGACCCGGCAGTGGGGAAGGAGTGCACGCTTGTAGGGGAGCCGGACTGGCTCTGGATTCGATGCGGCCAGTCTTTGCGTCCGGAACGTTAACCGTGGTTTCGGAGCAGATCGGATTCATCTACGAAGTTACCGTTATTTTCCGGGGCGGCCGGCTGCCGGTGCCGGGCCGATCCTCGGAGGCGAGAATGACTCCGGCAACGGAAAACCAGACCCGATTCTTAAAATCCGGCCGGCGTAACGCCGCCCATGCCTCGCTGGCAGTACACTGACGCCGCCTGGGCCGCGGCCCGCGCCGAGTCCGCGGCCCCGTGCACCGTCAACATCTGGCGGGCGGCCGGCCAGACGATGCACTACGTGGTAGATGACGCGCATATCGCTACCCACGACGACTACGAGCCGCTGGAGGCCCGCATCATAGATCCCGGCGAGGGCGCGTACTCCCCACCGGCGTGGTTCGAGGAAGCGGCACGGGGCTGATTCGGTGGATACGGCAGGCTGCCAGGTATCGGGCGCCCGGTTTGACACCGCTCTCTGGGCGCCGATAACCTGACGCCCCCGAAGCCGCCACAGCACAAGGGCGGCGCCGCAAAAACCCTATTACGGAACGGCCACCAACCATGCTCATGGTTATACTCGGACATCTGGAGCTGGCCAAGTATCCATTTCTGGCGGATGCCGGGCAGTACCTCAAAGAATGCGGGTTTACGCTGGAGCAGTTGGGCGGCGACCCGGACCTGCAGGCCGTCCGGGAGAAGGCGTTCCACCGCATACAGATGGCTGCCGAGGAGGGGCGGGTGTACAGGTCGGATATTGCCGGCGGGCAGGCGGCCGAGTTTGCCCTGCCGCGCGAGGTCTTTTCGTTCCTGTTGGCGATAGTACTGCTCAAGCTGAGCGGGGCCCGCCACCTGATTAGAAAATTCGCATTGCAGGAGGCGCGAGGGGCAGAGTACTTTCTGGAGAAGGATCTGGGCCGGGCCGTGACCGATGCCCAGATACGGCTGACTGCCAAGATCATCTGGGATTTGGCAGAGGTGAACGTATCCAAACAGGACGAGCACTTTGTCATCACCATCGAAGACTACCTGCGGCGGGCCGTCCAGTTTCACGCCAGGGAGTGGAAGCTGATAAACCGGCGCGTCGAGTCGGGAATGGTCTTCCTCACGCCACACGAGACCGTCAGGCTGATCCGGCAGGAACTGGTCGCCTATATCCACTCCAAAATATCCGCGGCGGCGGCCCCGCCCATGGTGTCGGGGCTGCAGGAGTTTGTGGATCGCCTCGTTGCGATGAACAGCAGGTTCCAGCCCAAGACCGCCGTCTCCGGCGAACTTCCACCTTGCATAAAACACGCGATCAAGACCTTGGGGGATGGTGAAAACCTGTCCCATTCGGGCAGGTTCATGCTGGCCACATTCATGCTGGCCCGCGGACACGCGGTTGAGGAGATAGTCCCGTACTTCCAGAACGCTCCCGACTACAACGAGTCCATCACGCGGTACCAGATAAAGCATCTTTCGGGAGAGTCGGGCAGCAGCACCAGATACAGGTGCCAGTCGTGCGAGAAACTGCGCACTCTGGATCTCTGCTATATCATACCCGAGTGCGCCGGAATAAACAACCCCACACAGTTTGGCGCGGGATGATGAGGGAATCAGACGCCGCATTCATCCGGGAGTGTCTTCGGCGGTACTACTACGAGAGGTTTGGCGTGATAGAGATACCCGGCGACATACACAAGCGCGAATTCGGCTACAGGAAGGTGGATTCCGGCATGATCCGCCACATCAAACTGAAGGACAAGGGGGAGTTGCGCCTTTTGCTTATGCAGGAGACGCCGTTGGACGTCTACGCATCCAATGCCAGGTACCTGTTTCCGTCCCTGCCCATGAACGAGAAGATGTGGCAGAATGCCGAGATGATATTCGATATAGACGCCAAGGATTTGAACCTGGAATGCAGGCCGTCCCATACGGCGTCGGTCTGCGGAGATTGCGGCAGGGAGGCGGCCGGACACCGGTGCGGCTCGTGCGGATCTGGCAGGGTGGGCAGCGTGTCGCTTCCATGTGACACCTGCATGAAAAAATCCAAACTGGAGGTCAAGAAGCTGCTTGACGTACTCAAGGAGGACCTTGGAGTTGATCAGGGCATACGGGTTTATTTTTCGGGGAACGAGGGATTTCATATACACGTGGCCGGATCCAAATTTGACGAGTTGGAATCGCGGGAACGCTCCGATCTTGCCGACTATCTAATGTTCAAGGGCATCATGCCGGATAGACTGGGAATGAAGAAGAGCAGGACCGACAGGGCAGCCCTGCCGGATGCATCGGAGAAGGGATGGCGGGGGCGGTTTGCCCGGGAGATATTTGGACATAAAAAACCCGGACGCGCCAAAAAGACCAACGAGATTATATCCGGAGGATACGCGGCCTTTGAGCGCCTGATATCTGACATGTCGGGCACGATAGGCGTCAGGATTGACCCCGGGGTGACCATGGATGTACACCGTATATTCCGCATGCCGGGCACCGTAAATGGTAAGAGCGGGATGACAAAGGTAGCCTGCCGCGATGTTGCGAGTTTTGATCCGTACAAGGAGGCGGTACTGATGCCGGACGACACCTCGCTGATAAGGGCGGCGTGCCCCGTATCCTTCAGGCTGAACGGCAGGGAATTTGGCCCGTACCATAACGAGTATGCGGAAGTTCCAGTCTATGCGGCAGTCTATCTGGTGTGCAAGGGACTGGCGCACGTGGTAAATCCATGAATAAGCTAAAGCCACCTTGACGTCTTGTTTTTTTTAATTTGCCACTACAACTGGGCGTTTTTCATCTTGCCCAGAGTCAGTCAGTCGCTTTTGCGCCGGGATCTATCCAGCAGGTTCCTGATGGTATCCCGCATTTTATCCGCCTCCATGGCGGATGCTTTTTTCCGGCCGGCAGACTCTTGGACAAGTAGTTCAAGTTCTTTTTTCAGCTTTGTTATCATGCGTTGTTGCTCAGAGGCGGCGGTGCCGCCGCGGGTAGTGCGCATCTGCGCGGTCCTGTCCGGGGTGCATTGCGCCATGGCCTTGGCCACCATTTCAGGATCCAGCGTGCAGGCCCGCCTTATCTCGGCACCATCAAGCCCCGCCAGGGGCTTGCCTGCTGCATGCGCCGCAGCTACCAGGGATCCTACCTCCAGGTGAGCCTGGCGGAAGGGTACCTTCTGAGCAACCAGTTTCTCGGCCACATCCAGCGCCGTCAGATAGCCGGACTCTGCCGCTTCGGACATTCTGTTCTTGTTGATCTTCATGGTGGTGATCACCTCGCGCATCACCCGGAGGGCTCCCGCGGAGATGTCGGCGGATGACCATGCGGGCTCTTTTGTCTCTTGAAGGTCTCGACCGTACCCGGTGGCCAGACCCTTTTGGATTGCGAGAACGGTAGCCAAGTCGCCGATCACTCTGGCCGCCTTCCCCCTGGTCAGCTCCAGCACGTCGGGGTTCTTCTTCTGAGGCATGGCGCTGGACGGCGAGGAGGATCTGTCGGCCAGCTCGATAAAGGAAAATTCGTCGCTGGACCACAGCACCAGATCCTCAGACATCCTGCTCAGGTTGACCATCATGATGGCGGCGCACGAGACGAATTCCGCGATATAGTCGCGGGAGCTGGTGGCATCGAGCGCGCTTTCAACGATTTGGGGAAATCCCAGAGTCTCGGCGGTCGCATCCCTGTCTATGGGGAGACAGCTGCCGCCCGCAGGGCCGGCCCCCAGCGGACTGGCATCAAGGCGGCTGTACATGTCTCCAAATCTGCCATAATCCCGCAAAAGAGTACCGGCGTATGCGATAAGATAATGCGATAGCACACCGGCCTGCGCGTGCTGCAGGTGCGTATACAGCGGTATTGCGGTCCTGACATTCTCTTCCGCAAGCTTTAGCAGGGCCGACACCAACTGCAGTATGCCTTCCTGTATCGAACGGGCGTCTTGGCGCAGCTTCATCCGGGTGGCCAGGGCAACCTGATCATTTCTGGAACGGCCGGTATGCGTCTTGCCCCCCGCCTCCTTGCCTGCCTCCTTCGAGATATATGCCTCCAGCACCTCATGGACATCCTCGACGTTTTTGATGCTGCTGCCCAGGTTGGCCTCACCCGTCCTCAGCCGGTCCAATGCGGCAAGTATGGCTGCCGCATCCGCCTCTGATATCATCTTGGTCTGGTACAGCATCAGCACGTGGGCCTCTGTGCCGGTAATGTCAAGGGGCAGGATCTTGGCATCTGACTCCACCGACGACACGTACTTTTGCACCGCGTCATCCAGTCCCTCGCTCATTCTGCCCCTGTACACAAAGCCAGTCCTGGCATAATTGTATATAATCTATCTTGGCTCACCATCCAGGATCTGGCTGGGATCCGCGGAGGGGCTCGCCGCCGAGCCAGATAAATCGTTGACTGGGGCACGCCGCAATGCTCGCTAGACCGCTTACAACCGGGCGATTTTGCCTAGCACCATCTTGGCTTTTTGCTGATCCGATAGCTGCTCCCGCCATCTTGGTATGCCGCACGCACAGGCTGCCACGCCGCTTGGGCGCGCACTCTAGCGATGCGCGTCGCTTACTGGACCGTATATCATCCTATGGCGGGCAGTCTGCCAAACGGTGCTGCCATACGTGTGCCTCCTGCGTATACCCCGTTAGACATTAATTTGACATGAGGGGATTGAATCCGTTTGTATACGGAATCCACGGACAAGCCGTCCCCTCCATCGGATCTGGGACGATACGTCAAGATAGGACTCTTTGCCGCCTTGGGCGCGCTGATCTTTGTGCTGGTGGGCAACCAGGCCGTCACGATGTTCATGAACGTGACCGAGTTCGAGGACCAGTTCACCAAACCCCTCTACTACTCGCTTGTCTCCGCCCTGGTGCTCTCCTCGATAGCCCTCATACGGGTCAACGGCGCCCGGCGCTCCTCCGTCTTTTGGTATGTCCTGAACATGGCCATATCCGTCATGAGCCGGGCCCCGGGAGACACCCGTACGATCCAGAGGTTTGCCGACTACAAGCTGACCCCCGTCCAGTTCGGGCTCTGGCAGGTCACCAAGGTGCTTCTGTTCGGCGCCTTCTTTGTCAATATAATGTTCGGTTTTGCCGCGGTCTCTTTCTTTGAGGGCAACGATATAGGCATCGAGAGCATTCCAAACCTCTTCACATTACCATTTGTGACGCCACCCACAGACCCCTCATACGCGGAGGAGCTGGTCATTCCGATGATCCCCGCCTTGGTGATACTACTCTCCCCGATACTGGCCGCCATAGGTTTGCGGCTGCTGCTCTACGTGGGCCTGCACGGGATAGTCAGCATAGTGACCTCCTATATCGCCGACTCGTCCGAGGGCAAGGCCAGGTACCTTAACTATACCTCCACGCTGGAGCTCATCCTGGGGGCTACCGTCCTCTGGACCGGGTTCAACCTGTTCTTTACGGAATATATCGACTACAACACCCCGTACGTGATAGCGGGCGCGTTGCTCATCGGCGCCGCCCTGGTGGCGTTCTCGTTCGTGGACCGCATACGGGCCCGGGTGCTCACCCATATGTTCAAGCGGGATGTCATGATACGGATAGGCACCGTGGCGGTTATCGCCCTGGTGGTGCTGGTGGTCACAGGCGTGAACGACAGCGTGGCCGACGCTAGGAAGATAGAGTACATCGGCCCGTACACCGCCCAGGAGATCGGCGTGAACCGGTATCTGGTTGAGCTGAACGGCATACGGGAGAACATCCATGATGTCCAACTGCAGCCGGTATCGCCCAACAGCATCAGCAGCTATGTGGCAGACAACCAGGACGTGTTGGACGTGATCCGCATCTGGGACTGGGAGGCGGCCTTTGCCAAGCTGAGGCCCGAGATTGGTCTGATACCGTACGTGGACTTTGAGGACAACGACATATTGCGCTTCAACGATACCCTCTACTGGACCGCATCAATGACGCCGATCGTCCCGGAGGCTGTCACAGAGGGGGACGAATGGTTCGCCGAGCACCTGGTGTACACACACGTTCCCAACGGCTTTCTGACGCTAGGTGCCACCGACGGCCAGATAGTGGACAGCGGTAACTTCTTTGATCAGCGCAGCATATACTACGGGGAGGGTCTCCTCTTCGAGGAGACCTGGTCGGGGTACCCGCTATCCAGAGGGTCGGAAAGCCGGGAGGTGGAGGGGGCCTTCTACGACGGGGACGGCGGCATTGATGTCGCCCCGCCTCTGAGCTACATATTCGAGCCCAACTTCCTGCTGTCGTATCCCACCGAACCCGTGCACGTTAACCGATACAAGGACGTGCACGACCGCATGGAGGCGCTCTACCCCTACTTCCTGTATTCGCTGTTCGGCAAGAAGATAGACCTGTTGCCGGTGACCGACGGGGATAACACGTACTGGATGGTACCCTTGATAATCGGGTTTGACACCAGTGATGTCCCCTGGTCCAACGGCAACCCCTACCTGAGGCTGGTGGGCTACGCCCTGATAGACACCTATCACGGAGACATCACCCTGCTCCAGACCGGCGACGATTTCTTTACAGAGATGTTCGTCTCCCAGTACCATGAAAAGTTCCAACCCATGCCCGCCTGGCTGGAGCACCAGGTCCGGTACCCGGTGGAGCTCTTCAACTGGAAGACGCAGATGTACAACAGCTACCACGTCACCGACGTGGAGACCTTCATCCAGGCCAACCAGTTCTACGAGATACCGCGGGGCCTGGATACCTACTACATCCAGGCCAAACCGCCCGGATTCGAGGAGACCGAGTTTCTGGGACTGCTCTCGCTGGAGCTGCGAGGGTCCCAGGGAAGGAACTTGGCAGGATACATGATCGTGGAGAACGACCTGCCCAACTTGGGCCAGATGCAGTTCTACGAGGTACCCCTCAACTCCACCACCAAGCTGATAGGACCCACGGCGGTCAGGGAGGCCTTGGACAGGGATCCGGAGTTTGCCCAGCTTAACACCCTGCTGAGGAACCCGCGGGTGGGCGACAACATACTGTACCGGGTGGGAGACCAGGACGTCTACTTCATACCGGTCTATACGGCAGGCGCCGGCGGTGTGGTGGCCCAGCTGGGGACCGTGGCTGCAGTGGGCGCCTCGTTCACCGGGGAATACTACGTGGGCCTGGGGGAGGACCAGGATGCGGCCTTTGAGGCGTATCTGGAGAAACTCTCCGGGGTGACCCCGACCGCCACCAACGGCGGGGACGTGATCGAGATGACCCGGGACGACCGCATAGACGCGCTCGTGGCAGCCCTTGATGCTAAGGAGATAGAGGTAGCCGAGCCTACCACCATACAGTTCCCGCTGACCTTCAAGGAGGGCGAGGTCTTCTTCTATACCACCTCCGACCAGGAGGATGTCATAGCCTTCCTGGAGTCGTTCGTGGACGACTTTGTCGTTCCGCGCAGTGACAGGGTCTTCATGTGGGAGGAGGGTACGGTGGTCAACGTGGGGACCGTCCTAGTGCGGGATGGCATAGCCGAGATGCACTATGTCGCCATCGAGGTAGGAAGCTAGCTTGATCCTGGCCGTGGACAACGGCTCCTCGTATACCGGACGACTGCTGTCCCATCTGGAGGGGAGCGGAGTAGACTTTGAACCAAGAAGGTTTGATCAGGTGGACTATGGCAGCTTGGGAGACTATTCCCATTACATACTGTCGGGGCGTCGCCGCAACGACCACCTGATGAACAGGACAAACTCGGAGATCATCAGGCTTGCCATCCGGCACAAAAAACCGCTCTTGGGCATATGCTACGGGGCCGAGCTGCTGGCGCTAACGGCCGGGGGCACCATACGCAGGATGGACCGCCCCGTCAAGGGCGGCGAGACGGTGGATATCACCCGGGACAACCCGTTGTGCTCCGGCAGGATGGGCGTCTTTGAGAGCCACGCCTACGAGATAGCCAGAATACCCCGGCCGCTGGAGACGGTGGGCAGCTCCGCCACCTGCCGCAACGAGATGGTACGGTATGGCGATTTGCCGATATACGGCACGCAGTTCCATCCGGAGATGACCGGCGACGGCCTGGATCTAATCGCAAACTTTCTGGCCTGAAAACGGTTTTAATTGGCCGCCTACCCAGGCCACCCATGGAGTCGGAGCTGGTTCTACCCATGGTCACCGAAGAGAACGCATGCCTGCCGCTGTCGGTGAATGCGGTGGCCCGCTACTGGAACGTGGATATTCCGATACCCTCTGAGGCGGCCAAGAGGTATCCTGCCGAGGCAGGCAGCGTGCTGATTGAGGGGATAGAGCTGGCCGAGGCGCACGGCCTGGCAGTTCACATGACGAACACGGACATTCCCGGGCTGGTGCGCGCAATAGACGCGGGAGTGCCTCCGATAGTGGTGCTGCCGGGGGTGGGGGGAGTAACGCACCACCTGTCGGTGATATCCGGATACACTGATGACGCAGTCATCCACTACATTCCAAAGAGCAGCGAGGAGGGCATCTACCAGGGGGCCATACCAAGGGCGGTCTTTGACCAAAAGTGGTCTCAGGAGGGACGCGTAGCCATCATGGTGGCGCCGCCCGGTACCATCCAAGGCCACCACGACTCCAAGTCGCTCAGGCTCTGCATGGAGGCGGAGAGGGCGGCCACGCTCGGGATGGGCCTGCGCACCGAGACGCTCCTGCGGGAGGCCATATCGGAGGATGCGTCCAACATGACCGCTTGGCTTCTGCTGGCCGGCATGCAGAACGAGCGGAACCAGGACGAATGCGTGGACAGCTACACCGAGTGCCTCAGGCTGAACGCATCCTGCTATCTAGCCTACCGGGGACTGGGAAACCACTACCTGAAACGCGACGACAGAGCCAGGGCTGAGGAGAGCTATACCAACGCCATCCGGATAGATCCGGACAGGTCGGGAAGCACCTACAAGAACCGGGCGTACGTCAGGGAGAAGCGCGGCATGTACCGGGAGGCTGCCGACGATCTTTCAGAGTACGTGCGCCTCTCGCCCGGAGCCCCCGACCGGGGAGCCATGGAAAGGGCGATGGGCGAGCTCCGAAACACGTGATGGTGCGGTGCACGGGATTTGAACCCGCGATACCCAGCTTGGGAAGCTGGTGTCATACCGAGCTAGACCAACACCGCTCGGAATTGCTGTGAGGGGCGCAATTAAATAGGTTAATCCGGATATGGACCCATGGATGCTAGGTGTCCGGAGTGCAGCAGAGTGGCTGTTCTGGATGACGAGGTAACCTGCGTCAAGTGTCCGCATTGCGGGTTTGAGGCCGACTACGACCGCTACCTGGAGATAATGAAGGATGCTGCCGTCAACATGGCCGCCGATTATATCCCTGACAGGCCGGGGCTGTAGTCACCAGAAGGAACCCTTGTCAGAGCAGTCCAAGACCGCCCCGCAGTTGTTGCAGAACAGATGGCACGCCTGCATCCGGTCCATCTTGTTGCCGCAGATGGGGCATTCGTGATCTTCCACCCCGGTACACCGCACCACATGGATATAACGGCGCCGGTCGGCTCGGCCTTGTCCGTACCGGCGGCTCATCCGGGATGCTTTGGTATCGTGCGGTGATTTACCGATGGCGACACGAACATGTTTGGCTGGGCCTGCTGGAGGAGGCGATGGCGCGGTGCCCTGTCGGCCTGTGACAGGGTCCGCTACGAAGATGGTCCCAGGCTGACGGCGCCAAATCCCTCCCGGAGGGTTCTGGCATAGCTCATGTTGTAATCGTAGATGATCTCCGAGTATTCGATGAGGGTCTGGTCCATATCCGAGACATCATCTGCCAGGTAGAACCCGGGACAGTCTCCGGTGAACTGGTACGTGGCATGGACCTTGGCCCGGCCGTTCTCGTTCTCCAGCCAGGTAGTAAACGGATACAGGTAGCAGACGCCGGGCCTGCCCGGGTGCATGGCGCAGGAGCCCACATCATCCAGAAACCTGCAGGGGATGCGTGTCCCGTCCTCGGACTCTGTCTCATCAGGGCTCCGCTTCAGGTTGATGGCCGTTATGGTGGATAGCCCTCCGGCCCCGGATTCCTGCCAGGTGGCGGCGATGGTCTCGTTGCCGACAAACTCTGACATCCTGGAATACTTTAGCCCGGCGCCTATGGTGATCAGATCGTCGGAGGTCAGGGGAAGCCTGCCCTGCCGCTCGCAGCAGTTGTGGCAGTCTGGCCAGTAGCACTTCCAGAGGACGTACTTGCCATGGGTTCTCAGGTACGGTATGTGGAACGCGACCCTGCCCACCACACTCTTGTGATCCACAACATCCGTGACCCTGCCCAAGACAAACTCCTTGAGGAGGGGATCCACCTCCCACTGCTGCTCCAACAGGGCCAGCGACTGCTCCAATTCGTTGCCCGACAATCAAGATATACCGGCTGAAAGTTGTTATTAACGTTGGGTGACAAGGGCAAGCACGCTTCCGGCACGCAGAACCGCCGGTTTGCTTGGGCTAGGGTGGTGTGGCCGCTGGTGCTGGAATTAAAGGGGGCGGCATTTACGCTGGAGCAGTACCAGGCAAAGAGGGACGAAGTATGCAAGTCCAGCGGCGCTACCATCACCACCGTTTCCCGGGGGCTGGCCTCGCTGATACAAAAAGGGCTGGTCATAAAAGAGGACAAGCTCTATTCAATCCACTTTAGGCTGGTGCCATACATGCGGTTGGGGGCTAACTGCGACTATAGAGATTATGCATAGACGCATAACTTGGCTGCATTGGGCGGCCCCGGCCCGTTCCGGCCGTGGTCGTCCACCCCGGGTCCGCCCGCCGGCTTGCCGCCGGCGGAACTTCGGCGCCCCGGTTTGTGCGCCCCCGGCAGGCGCCATTCGGCGCCTGCGCTGCGGCCCTCTAACAGCCGCAAGATGTTTGTCAAAGTGTTCTTTTGTCGTGTGCTCATGCCGGGCTCGTCGATGGCATCCCGTAGCATCGCCAGCATGGCCGGGAACGCGACGCGTGTCGACCCGTCCCGGCCGGTGTACTCGATGATGAGTGCCGCCACCGTCCGGAACAATATGTTGGCGCCCGCGTTGGCATCCCGCTCACGGATGGCCCTGCACGGCTGGCACCACAGGTTGCGCCTGCCCGGGGGCTGGCTGGCGGAGCGCCTCAACTTGGACCCGCACATGAGGCAGTTCGCCGAGGTGCCGGCAGGGTCCACCCCCACATGCGGCAGCCCCGCCGATGATAGCGCGTCTGTCAGGGCGCGCCTCCTCTGGCCGGTGTTAAGGGCGGTCTTCAACTTGCCGCGAACGTATGGCGCCATCCTGCTGTTCTTGTCGTACAGTCCGTGTATGTTCAACTCCTCATACCCCAAACCAAACCCGGCATTGGCCATCTGGCGCGCCTCGACGCCGATCGCGTTTTTTACGCGGTTGTGGTAGGTGTTCCAGGCCTTTTGCTGGTGCTTGACCATGACGCGAACGTCGCTGCGCCGCTTTACGCTCAATATTTTGCTGCACGCCCGGCTGTACTGTTTTCGAAAGTCGTTATACTTGACCACCACCCTGCCATCTGCCAGCGCGTACGTGTTGTTGTCGGCGTTCATGTCCACGCCCGCCCAAATGGTCGGTTCGCGGTCCGACACCACCCTCTCGTAGGTGACGTAGATCTCGTCCTTGGTCAGTCTGACGGTACTGGGCGCGACGCCGGGCCCGGTGAGCTGCTCCACTAGATAGGGGGGCACGCGGAACGCCATCCAGGTACGGTCCTGGCGGCCTATACCATATATGGCAACGTGGATGGCCGGCGAGCCGTCCCACCGTTTCGAGGTATCATCAAAGGCCATCTCAAAACAATCGGTCTGGGCCGCCGGGTTGTGATAGTGCGGCGCCCGTGCATGCTGGTTGACCATCTGGTTGGTGCGCCACGCCTTGTGGCTGCCCCGCACGTCAGCTATGATGTAGTCGGCAAACCTCTTCTGGTAGACCTTGGTGCGGTGCACCGCCAGACGGTACAGATCCCTACCGCGTACGCCCCGGCGGTACCCCTTGGCGACGTGGTTGGATGCGGCCATCACATAGTGCAGCAAACCGCCCAAGAGATGACCTTTGTCATGCGCCACGTGGACGGTCCGGGTTATCTTTCCCATGGCGGGTGATTATGATGGTGTTCTATAAGTATTATCAAGTATTAATACTATACTTTATGGTACTGGTACGCGTTTCGGCTAGGTACGAAACCAAAAAAGCCACCATTCGTGGTTTTGCAATCAACATATACGGTTCCATGGCAACAGATCGTGCAAGATTGTAGAAATTGTGTATCAGATTAGACAATTCGTCCAATGGATGGCAGCTTAACCTCGTCTGGATCCGCTCCAAGCCGAAACGCGTACTGGTACTGGAGGTATGGGGAAGTCTGTGCATAATCTCTTATGCGCGGGCAATACACGAGATAAAGGTAAAATGACATCGGACATGTCCCTTGAGTGCATGGGGCTGAACTTACCGAAGTACGACAAGTGGAAGGGGGATGACCAACCGTACCCGCCACTGTCGGAGTCTGTCCAGAGGGTCGGGTGGCCGAGCATCGACACGTTCCGCCATATGTCAAACGGGACCATCTTCAAGTGATGCGAAGGTGAGTCTGCCAAGTCTGCGATTGTTGCTGATGATACTGGGCGGGCTGGTGGGGTTGTCCGTCGCAATGTGGGTGTGGTTGAGCGTGGCCTATATCGAGTCTGCCCATATTGTTACCGGCGTGCAGCCGGATGGCGTAGTCCTTAGCGTGGGCAGAGTAGACGTGCTGGCACCTCTGGGAGCTGTATCGGTGTTCGGGACTTCGGCGATGGCCGGGCTGGTGGTCTACAAGGTGCGCGAGTCAAGGTCCTGGTGGTGGATGGTCGGCGTGGGGGCGTCAGTGGCTACGTTCTTTGCCTTGGTTGCTATCCATATAGCCATTTTGCTGTACCTTGGCAGCGTGGCGCTGGGTGACATGTCAACCTCAACTAGGTGGTGATGGAGGTGGCGCTGTTGACCCCGAAGGGAGTGCTGGCGGAGCTGTGCGCTTTTTACACTCCTTGAAACTACAGTTGGATTATCAAGGATCATCGGATGCAGCCAAGCCGGGATTTGTCGTTGGTGGTTGACCATCTAAGGGTTACCTGGTGTTGCTGTCGAAGATGGTGCCGTCCGGGTTGTAGTCGGCGCCGAAACCTCTGACGACCTCTTTGAGTTCTAGAAAGATGAGGCTGGCCCTGAGGTGCTGGCACTTGTCGGCCTCATAAGATCCGCATAGTCATCGTCCAGCTGCCGGCCCAATCGTTCCAAGCGATTTCGGAGTCTAGATTTTCTCTCCGATTTGCTCAAGTCCGTCCCTGATCTTCCTGAACGTTTGGCTGTCCTTGCGGTATGCCACCGCCTCTTCATCAAATCCCAACCACTCTGCAAGATCAGCACATCTGGCAGACTTCTCTATCAACGAATCCATCACGCCCATGATGTTGAATGGATCGTATCAGTAATAAACTCTATTTTTTGTGCTTCCCTGCGGCATCCTGATAGCCATTGCCCTCCCCCAACACCAAACGACTTGTGCGGTCCCACCCGCAACCGCCACGCTCTCACCGCGGCCAACCATATGGGCCCTACGGGTTCTCGCGCTCGACCCTATCGAACAGATCCTTTACCATGCCAAAGTAGTCGGACGCGGCAGGAGACCGCGGGTTGAGCGTGTGAACCAGTACGTGCCGGGTGTCAAAAAACTTCGTGTACCTGCTTATGGTGTTTTTGTCCTTGAACATGTCGCCGGCATAGTGTTGAACCCGGTATACATGCTGGAATGTCTGCGTGTGCGCGTAAATCCATTAGGATATGTCGTTGTCAGGCGCTCCCAAAATATGGTCCACCAGCCTGTCTATCTCTTGGACGTTGGGAAATTGCACGACGCGCGAATCTCCAAAAAATCTACAGGCGCCAACGTTGGCAGCAACGCTGTAAAATCTGCATATGGTCTCGTCATAGTCAACCTTTTCGGATCCCGGCTTCTTGATGTGGTGCTTGAAGATGTCCCCCATCACGGATGATGATATCTGGTTCATTTTGGGGTTGTAGAGCTTGTAGCCCTTTAGCCGTCCATCCTTGATCATGATGCGGAAGAACTGCTCAACCAGGGCCACCAGCCTTATCGTGGTATAGTTCTCGCACTCGGCAGTGGATCCGCCATCGACTGACTTTTTCAGGTCGGCAAGCTCCCCTCTCACGCCGGCCAGCGTGTATACTGTAGGAGTGTTAGCTGTCGGGGTCAGTCGGCCACACCAGACTGCTAAAGACCCCTGCAAGCGGCGTGGTGCGCAGATCCTCAAGCACCGCCTCTATGTCTTCCTCCGGATACAGGTATTTCACGACGGCGGCGCGCTTTACCAGCGAGGCGGGGCGGGTGATGCTTCCGTCCTCTTCCATGAGGTCTACTAGCGTGGTTGCAAGCTCCAGCCAGTCGTCGCCGTTGCCCATTATCCCTAGGACCGCTTCTCGGTCAAAGTCCGGGTCCGCGCCGTCATCACCATCTCCAACTTCGCCGTTTGCGGCCTTGTAGTAGTCCTGCGACAGCGATGGGGAGTACGGGCCGTGCAGGTACAGGTTGTACTGGTACGTCTTGTCAAGGCCCAGATACTGCGCCACGAACACGCATTTCTGGATACGGAACCTGGTGTTGAATCCGTCTTTATCGTCCTTGGTGATGTTAGACGGGTCGGCCAGGCCTTCCTTCTCCATCCACTTCAAGAACGGCACTATCATATCCTGCCATGTTGGCCTGTCTATTTAAAGGGAATTATATACATGAGTTACCCCTCCCGGGGCAACTCGTGTCTTTTCATGGCGCCCCCCACTGCCGGATGGTAGAGAGTTCGTAGGGCTTTGGCTGGTCGCCCCGCGATGACTCCTGATGCCTTAGGACGATCAACCCGACCGCCCGAAGTTGGATGTTCCTGGCAGCATTAACGTCGGCGTGGAACACCCGGTTACAATTAGTGCAAATAAACAGACCGCGCAACACGCGCGACCCGGGATCGACATGGTGACACACGTGGCACGTCTGGCTGGTATAGGCTGGATCCACCTTGATGACATCACGCCCGGTCGTCGCGCACTTGGTGTCCAACTTACGCGTGAACTCGCCCACCCGGTTCTCCCGCATGGGGCGGTTGATGTTTCTTTTGTGGTTGCCGCCGTGGGTGGTGATGTTCTTGGTGGATTGTCCTCGCGGGCCAGCCGAGTATCGGCTGAGGGCCCTGATCGAGGGCGTCTTTGGAGCCGAGGAGAGCAGGGAGCGCCAGCTGCGCTGCAGGGGTCGTCAGGACGGACAACTACCTGCGGTTAGCCAAGGGGAGGGCCATCGCCTAGAACGTGCGGGCGCTCAACCGGTTCGAGTGGGCCAACAGGCTGAAAGTGCCAATCCACTCCTACGGCGGACAGCAGGCACGCGCAGAGTACGCCTGACCTCCCTGTCTGCCTGCAGCCGGGCGTGCAGCGTGGCCGAGTCCAGAGATGACGGCTAGCCGGTGAAAGCACGGGAGGAGCAACCTGCAGAAACAGACGAGAATTACGCACCAACCGCCGCATCATTTGTAATGCGGGAAGTGGGATTTGAACCCACGAACTCCTGAGAGATAAGGACCTGAACCTTACGCCTTTGACCGGGCTGGGCGATTCCCGCAGGGATAGGCCATTTGCGCTTGAATAAGTTCTTTCCGGCTTGGTTCCACGTTAGGATGATTCTTTGAACTTTCGTAGAAGATCCTTCTGATGCCTGCTCAGCTTTCTGGGTACGTCGACTACAATCCTGGCGTACAGGTCTCCCTTCCCCCACGAATTCATCTTGGGCAGGCCCTTTCCGCCCATCCTGATTATCGTGTTGGGCTGGCTTCCAGCATCCACCTTGATGGTCTCCATACCCTCCAGCGTGGGAATGGAAAATCGGCCACCCAAGGCCGCGTCGACCATGGAGATGTGCTTGTCGTAGTGCAGGTCCGAGCCGTCCCTCTTCAGTTCCGGGTGTGATCTTACCCGGACCCTTACTATCAGATCGCCGTTCACCCCGCCGGGTACTTCGTTGCCTTCCCCGGGTATGCGGTAATCCCCGGTATCCACACCCTTGGGAAGGTCGAAAGATATGTTCTTGGATCCCCGCCGCCGGCCGGCGCCACGACACTCCCTGCACGGCTTCTGGTTGACGGCGCCCATCCCACGACACTCCCTGCACGGCTCCACCGTTACAAACGATGCAAAGCCCATGCTGCGCGACTTGCGCACCTGGCCCTGTCCGTTGCACTCCCTGCATCGCTTCTTCGCTGTTCCCGGAGCGCAGCCGCTGCCCCTGCAGCCCGGACAGGCCACCTCCTTGTTTACGCTCATACGTATGTTCTTGCCTTTCAGAACATCCTCTAGGCTTACCGATACCTCCTGCAGTATGTCGCCGCCCCGCGCGCGGCCGCCGCCAGAACCTCCAAAGATATCGCCGAACCCGCCCGAACCGCCGAATATGTTCTGGAATATGTCGCCGAAGTTGCCTCCCGCGCCCCCGAATATGTCCTCCTGGCTGTACTGGCCGCTGACCCCCGCGTGTCCGCCGCGGTCGTACACCTGCCTCTTTTGCGGGTCGGAGAGCACGGCGTACGCCTCCGATATCTCCGCAAAGTGTTTTTGTGCGTCGCCTGACTTGTTCCGGTCCGGATGGAATTTCAGGGCGAGTTTTCTGTACTGGGATTTTATCTCATCGGCGCCGGCGCTCTTGGATACGCCCAGTACCTCATAGTAGTCGCGTTTGGCTGACATGGCAGTTTACCGTGTATTTGCCCATCTCTGTTAATTTGTTTTGGCGTCCTCTCTGCCCTGGCCGTCGTCCTGCCTGTCCTGTGCTGCCTGGCCTTCCCCTTGCTGGTCCTCCTGCTGAGCGTCATCCTGCTGTGGTCCTCCCTGTTGCTGTTCTCCGGCCTGGGCGGCATTCTTGTATATCTCGGTACTGACCTCGTTCACCATCGCCTTGAGGGCGTCCAGTTTGGTCTTTAGCTCGTCGGGTTCCCTGTCTAGCGCCTCTCGGGTCTCCTTGATGGCATCGGTGATCTTTATTCCCTGATCCTGGCTTATCTTGTCCTTCAGATCCTGAGTGATGAGCTTTTCGGCGGTATATATGAAACTCTCCGCCTCGTTGCGCTGCTCTATGTTCTTCTTTTTGAGCTCGTCCTCTTCGGCATACTTTTCGGCATCTGTCCGCAGCTTCTCGATCTCGTCCTTGTCCATCTTGGAGCTGGACTCGATGGTTATGTTGGCCTCCTTTTGGGTGCCTAGGTCCTTTGCGGTGACGTTGATTATCCCGTTGGCGTCTATGTCAAACTTTACCTCTATCTGGGGTACCCCCCGCGGGGCGGGTGGAAGATCCGTCAGGTTGAAGCTGCCCAGGGATACGTTGTCGGCTGCCATTGGCCTCTCGCCCTGCACTACGTGGATGGTAACGGCAGTCTGGTTGTCGGCGGCGGTGGTAAACACCTTTGCCTTCGAGGTGGGTATGGTCGTATTCCTCTCGATGAGCGGCTCTCGTACGCCCCCCAGTGTCTCTATGCCAAGCGTCAGCGGCGTGACGTCCAGCAATACTATGTCGCTCTGCACATCGCCTGCTATTATGCCCGCCTGTATGGCAGCACCCATGGCAACGGCCTCCATCGGGTCCACCCCGGCCTCGGACTCCCGGCCCGCCACCTGCGCCACGAATTTCTTGACCATGGGTATACGGGTAGGTCCGCCCACCAGTACGATCCTGTTTATGTCGGAGGTGGATACCTTTGCATCCTCTAGCGCCTTGTCTATGGAAGGCCTGCACCGCTCCACGATGGGTCTTATTAGGTCCTCCAGTTTGGCCCGGGTCAGGCGAACCTCCAGGTTCTTGGGACCGGACTCGTCCTGCGCTATGAAAGGCAGGTTGATGTCCGTCTCCATTACCGTGGAGAGCTCTATCTTTGCCTTCTCAGCCGCCTCTCTTATTCTAGTCATGGCGGTGTTGTCCTGGGTTAGGTCCACCCCTTCCTTTCTGCGGAACTCATCTAGGACGTACTGCACTAGGGCCTTGTCCATGTCGGTTCCGCCCAGTTGCGTGTCCCCGGAGGTGCTCATCACCTCGAATACACCGCCACCCATCTCCATTATGGTTACATCCAGCGTACCCCCGCCGAAGTCAAACACCAAGATCTTCAGATCCTCGGCAGTCTTGTCCAGACCGAACGCCAAGGAAGCGGCGGTGGGTTCGTTGATTATCCTGACCACATCCAGACCCGCTATGGTGCCCGCATCTTTGGTGGCCTGCCGCTGGTTGTCGTCAAAGTAAGCCGGGACGGTAATGACGGCCTTTTCTATCTTGTCTCCTGTGAACGCCTCCGCATCCTTCTTTATCTTTTGGAGTATGAACGAGGATATCTGCTGCGGCTTGTACTTTTTGCCTTGTACATCAAATGAATACTCGGTCCCCATCTTCCGTTTGGCCGCCACAACGGTATTGTCCGGGTTGGTGACCGCCTGCCTTCTGGCCGGCTCTCCCACCAACAGCTGGCCGTCTCTAGCGAATGCCACCACCGACGGAAACGCCTTGCCGCCCACCGAGGCTCCCTCTGCGGCCGGTATTATCGTGGGCTTGCCGCCCATCATCACGGCCGCCGCCGAGTTACTGGTTCCCAAGTCTATGCCGATGACCTTTGCCATTAGTTCACCTTATTCTTTGTAGATATCTCTACCAAGGCCGTTCTTATCACCCTCTTGTCATGAGCAATATATCCCTTCCTGAGCTCTTGGGTTATGGTCTGATCTTCAAGGTCCGGATCGCTCTTCTTGGCCGTGGCCTCATGCAGCAGGGGATCGAACGTACGGCCAAGCGATTCGATGGGGGTTATGCCGTGCTTTCTGAGCATGGCGTCGGCGTTCTTCAACACAGAATCCAGTCCCGGTGTTTCGGAGCCGCCCGCCCGGTAGGCATCGCGCGCGCGGACAAAGTCATCGTATATGTTCAGAAAGCCCCTCATCATTTCGTCTGCCGCTTGGTTGATGCCTGCCTGTACGTCGGAGGCAGTTCTTCTATCTAGGTTCATGTAGTCGGCCAATGCCCTCTTGTACTTTGCTTCATACTCCTGCGACTTTAACTTCTCTGCCTCCAGCATGGCCAAGCACGATGCCTCCTGTTCCGTGCTGGTCTTGCCGGGCGTGTCCTCAGCCAGATCCGACCCGGCCTCAGCAGAGACATCAATACGCATCCCGTCCTCTGCATCTGGCATTTCAGGCTAATGCCGTTGATGGTAAATTTATAGTCTAGCAAGCGGCAGGCGCGGTACCATAAGATCAGCGCAGTGTCTAGGCGATGCCGTTAACGCTCAACTTCCGATCAAAGGGGTTGCCTTTATGAGTATGGTGTTGTTTTCGTGCCGTTCTTGTCTTATGCTTTCGTAGTCGGATCTGGAGCAGACCACTACCAGGGTGGTCTTGTCAGTGTGGAAACTGCCCAGACCGGTATTATACTCGTCCACCTTCCCGGTATAGTCTCGGAGCCTTGAGGACAGGCTCTGGAACGCCTCGATTTTGTCTCCCCTCATTCCGTGCTGATCCAGACTCCACGCAATGGCTATGTTGGTGCGGCTTACCTTCAGGCCGTTCTCTTTGAGGGTGTAGCGTATCGTGTCTACCAGTCTCTTGATGTATCCCTCTATCCCCCTGACACCGCCGCTTATCAGGTACTGTATAGCCTTGATGTCCTCCTGGGAGTCGTTGATCAGCCGTAGGTCAAAGAGCCCCCCGGCCATGGTATCCAAGAATATCTCGCCGTCGACATCATCATGATCCGTGGGCGAATCGTAGTTGACATGTTTGTACACCTCTATGGTGCTGACCAGTTTGGAGAACCTGGACAATATGTCAACTACGTGAGCGCGTTCAGCGGAGGGAATGGCGACAAACTTTGCCCCCTCCACAGGCAGCAGCTTTGCGAGTTCTATATCCTCGCTTCCACTGATGGAGCCGATCACGTCCGGGCTGATGTTGCCCTCCAGGGGATAGTAGAAGTATGACACCTGCCGACCCACATCCATCCCGGTGATGTGCTTGAGCAGGGAGATGTATTCGGCGTTTCCCCCTAGACCGGTCGGGATGTTGCATATGATCGAGCTGCCCTTTGCTAGATGGGCGGTAGCATCCTTGAACTTTGAGTTTATCTCGATCTTGGCCTCCGGTCCCGTCCTGCGTATGCGAGGTGCAAAGAAGAGATACTTGGCCTGGGAGACAGCCACCTTGACGGGCTCCATCTTCATAAGCTGTTCATCCTCAAGCAGGGAAGCGACGTCAGGATACGTCTTGGCTATCTCGGGCTTGAGCGAGACGGCCGAGGCGGTGGTCTCATCAACTATATACACATCCGCTCCTCTGGCCACCATCTGAGAGGCGATGCTGTATCCCTCCGTACTGAATCCGTACACGACCACTCTGTCCATACGCTTCTGAGCCAATCCGTCGGCAAAAAACTTATGGCGCCCCACACTGGATTGATCATTGCGAATATGGTTTGACATCCTGACCCCCAAACAACTGCTCTTCTTTGATCAGATGATCAACGACCTCAAGAGTAGACACGAGGTGCTCTGCACATCTAGAAGGTACGGTGAAGTGTCTCGGCTGGCCAAGATCAGGAATACCCAGATAAGATTGGTAGGCTCATTTGGAGGCTCAACACTCTACTCCAAACTGGAAGCTAGCATAAGGAGGCTGAGAGCGCTACTTTCGGTAGCGCAGGAATTTTCTCCGGATGTAGCCATCAGTTTCTGTAGCCCCGAAGCTGCGCGAATATCATTTGGTCTTGGCGTGCGGCATATAGCGTTCACTGACACACCATACTCCCCGGTTCTGAGACTCTGCCTGCCACTCTCACAAAAATTGCTGACGCCCTGGTTGATCCCTAAAGATGAGATCTCAAACATGGGCATTCTACAGAAGAATGTAATACATTACAAGGCCATTGATGCCGCCATTACACTCAAAGCTAGCCGTATACGCACTGGATGCCTTCCCACAAGCCGTCACAAAAAAAACATACTGGTTCGAGCTGTAGAAGAGCAGGCGGCCTACTTTACCATGCCAGATACCACAATACCCATAGTGCAACGCATAGCGTCTGAGTTTGCTGACGAAAATATTATAACGATTACCAGGTATCCCGAACAGTATAAAAGGTTCCGTAATATACTTCCGGACAACGTAAAGGTAATCGGAATGTCCTATGACGGTTTTGATCTACTAGACAACTCAGACGTGTTTGTGGGATCCGGCGGAACGATGACCGCAGAGTCGGCCCTGCTGGGGGTGCCCACCATATCGTACAACGCCGTTCCTAATGTCGTGGAGCAGTTTTTGGTAAAAAAGGGACTGGCGGTACAGGAGAAAGAGCCAGATGCGGTGGCGCTGAAGATCAGAGCCTTACTGCAAGAGCCACGTGACGTTTGGAGGAGGCGCGCCAAAAAAACGATGGATGCCATGGAAGATCCATACCCAAAACTACTAGATGTCATAGAGGCATAGCCGCTGGCGCGCGTAAAGCCATATTATGGGATGTACTACGTTAACAGGTAACAGCCCGGTAGTGTAGCGGTCAAGCATAGGGGCCTTTGGAGCCCTTGGCCCCAGTTCGAATCTGGGCCGGGCTATTTATACTCACGTAAGTATTCACGTCGTTTAGGCACGTTTTGCTGTCTGCAAAAATCATTTGCGGCCGCGATCGTGGGGGTTTTAATACTTGGATGGGGCGACACCGACACGGTTTCCGCGCCTCTCATTTCCAAGCGAAAAACAACCACCGCGTTAGACCGTGAGATCTAAATATGGGCTGATCGCCTGCATGCCGTTGGCAAGCAGGACCGGCTACAAGAAGATGTTCGAAAAGCTCGACGGGGATTACCGCGGACTGCTCGCCGAGCATCGGGAGATGAAGCGCGAGATCAAGGCGCTCAGGAAAGAGAACGAGGATCTGAGGCGCCAGCTGGCCTACCACGACAACCCCAACACGCCGCCCTCGCGCAGGATAGCCAAACGCCGGAAGGAGACGGCCACCCCCAGGGAGGACCCCGCCGGGAAGGAGAAGTCGACCAGGCGCCGTGGCGCCCAGCCCGGGCACCAGGGCAAGACCAGCAAGCCCGCCCCCACCAAGTTTGAAACGCACGCGCCCTTCAGGTGCCCCGGGTGCGGCGGCACCTCCCTGGAGGTCGAGAACATCGAGGAGCGCGACATAACCGAGATACCAAAGCCGGTCCCGGCCACGACCACCCGCCATTACACGGTCATCTGCAGCTGCGGCGAGTGCGGCCTGGACGGGATAGGGGCCGGGACCGGACCCGTCGGGGACGCGGCGGTGCCCGTCCCCGACATCCCCAAGAGAGGATCCTACGGCAAGAACGTCATGATGACGGTAGTCCACAACTTTCTGGACCGCCTCCCCCACAAACGGAACGCGGACAGCATGGGCAGGCATGGAATCACCATGTCGACTGGCACCATCCACAATGTCGTCTCGGGGACCGGGTACTGCCTGGAGAAGCCCGCCTCGGAGATCCGGGCCCGCATCAGGAGGGCGCGCCGCCTGCATGTCGACGAGACATCCATCTCGCTCAACGGCAGGAAAGTCTGGATCTGGGTGTTCCTGGATCCCGATACCGGCGACGCCTACTACATCATACGCTCCAGCAGGGGGCGCAAGGTCGTGCACGAGGTGCTGGGCAAAGGGTGGTCCGGGACGATCATCTGCGACGGGTGGACCGCCTACAAAGGATACCGCATCCAGCGCTGCTGGTCGCACATCCTCCGCGAGGCCGGCCATATAGCTGATCTCAACGAGCACTGCCGCCAGGCGCGGGAGGTCGCCGACGCCCTGTACCGCATATACTGGGACGGTATGGGTGCGGAGGGACCCCCGACGGTCCGGCGCGCCCTACGCGACTCCCTCCGCAAACGCGTATCGAGGATCATCAACAGGTACGCCGACCACCCGGTGCTGGAAAAATTCATGACCACGCTATCCAACGCCCTGCCCAGCCTGTTCCGGTTCGTCATCGACCCGGCTATCCCCGCCACCAACAACGCCGCCGAGCGGGCCCTGCGCGAGCTGGTCGTCCACCGCAAGGTACGCGGTTCCATCAGGTCGGTAAAGACCATGGACTGGCTGGCCAACCTCTTCACGTGCGTGACGACCTGGAAGGCACGGGGCATCGACTATGCCGCGCAGGTGGCCAGATACATCTGAGCGTGACGGCGGCCACGGACACGAAAACAATCCAAAGAAAAAACACCCGGCAACCTACCGGTAATTTCTTGCTTAATGCGGGCAGATTATTTATCTCAGCTCATCCTGAGGGAAAAACACGCCCGAATGACGTGAACACTTACATACTCACAACCACATATATGAGATACATGCCTCACGGTGCAGCATGACTGATGTCGTATTGGGGATGGGCGAGGTAGGCTCCACGATATTCGAGCTTCTTACCATGCGGGGATACGCCTGTGCCGGAATAGATGCCGATGCGGCACGATGCAAGAACTATTCCCCTGGCTCCAAGGTACCAAACCCAGAGTTTCTCCACATCTGCATTCCCGGGGACATGGACCAATTCGAATCGGTAGTACTGGAGTGCATCGACAACAACCTGGGATTGGAAGCCATAATGATCCACTCTACGGTGAAACCGGGCACGGCAGCACTATTGCAGAGCAAGACCAGCATGCCTGTGGTATCATCTCCCGCGCGGGGAGTGCACCGCCGGTTTCTAGCAGATATGCAGCGGTACACCAAGTTCGCTGCCGCAGATGTCAACCTTGACAAGAGTTTGGTATCTGGGATAGGGGATAGGTTCAAAAAAGTACACTGGATGTCAAATACCAAGACGGCCGAGTTTGCAAAGATACTTACCGATACAACCTACTACGGATGGCTCATAAACTATGCCCAGCTGACAAAAATGATATGCAGCAAGGAGGAGATGGACTACGATGAAATGTGGATGTTCGCCGAAGAAATACACGAGTATCTGGGAAATCGTCCAAAGATGTATCCCGGAATAATAGGGGGGCACTGCGTTATACCAAACCTAGCCTTAGTAGACTACGGGGAGCTAAAAACCATAGGCGAGATCAATGAGATGTTCCGCGAGTCTACCACTAAAAGTCAAGCCTAGTCATCATCTTGGCCGCCACCACAAACAGCACCGCGGCAAGCCCGGATAGTATGCCCATCTCTATCATCACAAATTCCGTTATGCCGCCGAAGATGCCGGCCCGTATGGTGTCCACCAGGTACGTCAGGGGGTTGGCGTAGAATACAGCTCCCAGGATATCGGGGGCGCCTTGAGCGGGATAGAATGCCGTGCTGACGAAGGCAAAGAAGAGGAATGTCGTGTTTATTACCACGTTGAACCCCTCGCTGGAGCTCAGGCGGGTTGATATTATGGTTGCAAGCGACCCGAACAGTACCGAACCGGCCATGGCCGCAAAGACGACCATGGGTATGGTGAGCGGGGAGAACTCCACCGCCTCCAGAAACACCGGAAAGCCCACCGCCGTTATAAGGCCGGCGCTCGCCAGACCTACTATCCCTATCGTGCATATGTTGGCCAGAATGTACTGCATGCGGGTGTAGGGGCCAGACATAATCTGCTCGAACATGCCATGGCGTCGGTCATTCCATATTATCAGGCCGGATATCAGGGTGCTGTTCATTATGTTGAACCCTATCATGCCGGTGGCCAGGTAGGCCGGATACCCAATCCTCTCTCCCTCAAACGGGACGTCCTGGATCAGCGAGGTGTATGCAAAGCCTGCCACAAATATGTAGATGAGCGGAAATACCACCTGCCATATCAGAAACCCGGGGTTCAGGGAGACGGTGAGGTTCCTGTTAACGAGCCGAAGTACGGGGTGCATCCTCCACGGTCTCCAAGAATATGTCCTCCAGCGTGGCCGCTGCCGCCGATATCTCGCGCATCTTGATGTCGTTCTTGCGTAGCTGCCCCAGCATCTCCATAAGGATCTGCTCGGGGTTGGTGGACTGGATGGTGACACGCGCCCCCACGCCCGCCTCGATGGTACAGTCAGGCACGCCTGCGAGAGCAGCCGATACGGCTGCGTCATCGGAGTTGGTGAGGACGGTGATGGTCTTTTTACGGCTCATGTTCTTCTTTAGGGCACCCGGCGTATCGCATACGATAATGCGGCCCTTCTGTATTATGGCTATCTGGTCGCAAAGGTAGTCTGCCTCGCTGAGAACGTGCGTGGTATAGAAGATGGTGAGGCCGCCGGCCACCTTCTCCTTGAGGTAGTCCAGAAGCTTCCTCCGGGCGGCCGGATCCAGACCAACGGTCGGCTCGTCCAAGAACAGGAGATCCATATCGTGCATGAACTCTCTGGCCACCTGCACGCGCCTCCTCTGACCTATGGAGAGATCCTCGTTCCGCTTCTTCCTAAAGTCACCTAGGTCAAAGTCGTGCATCACCTGGGCCGCCCTGCGCTGTGATTCAGCCTTTGGGATGTTCCACATCATGCCGTATTTGGTCAGGGATCTCTCCACGCTGAGGGTGGGCTCGTAGCACGGCTGCTGAAGAACCACCCCTATCCTGTGCCTCACCCTCAGCGGTTCCTTGAGGGCGTCTATCCCCAGCACGCTCAGCGAGCCTTTGGTGGGGCGGATCAGGGTGGTCAGCATCTTTATGGTGGTGGACTTGCCGGCGCCGTTGGACCCAAGAAACCCAAAGGCGCACCCGGACTCGACGCTCAGACGTATCCCGTCCACCACCAATGTCCCCCCGTACGATTTGGTGAGGCCATCGGCACTGATGCTGTCCATCATACTGATGGCAATGTACCACTAATTTAAGGGAACTATATACGTAGATTCACGCCGCCGGCGCGACCCATGCCTTTTCGTGGCGCCCCCGTTGCGATAACAGGGAGCATCCGGGGCTTTGGCTGGTTGCCCCATGATGGCTCCGGGCGCCTCAGGACGACCATCCCGGCCGCCCGAAGCAGGATGTTCGCCGCGGCGTTGACGTCCGCGTGGAACTCCCGGTGACAGTTAGTGCAAACAAACTTGGCTCGGCTGACGCGCGAGCCCGGATCGACGTGCGAACACACGTGGCACGTCTGGCTGGTGTAGGCGGGGTTGACCTTGACCATCTCCCGGCCGGTCATCAAGCACTTGGCATCCAACTTGCGCAGGAACTCGCCCGCCCGGTTCTCGCGCATCGGGCGGTTGGTGTTCTTTTTGTGGTTGCCGCCGCGGGCGGTAATGTCCTTGACCGATATACCCTCGGTGGCCACCGCGTCCGTTCCCATGACCATCTTGGCGACCGTCTGGTTGATGGTGTTGGTCGCCAGGCCGTCCGCCTTGGTTCGCAGCCGGCGGATCTTCTTGTTTATCCTGGACCATCTCCGTCCGCCCTTGATGTGGCGGTCGCGGATGGATTTCAGCGCGTCTGTCCCGCGCAGTATCGGCTTGTGAACGGTATCGTGGACGGCCGTGTTCCCGTCGGTGTCGGCGGTGGCGGCCAGGTGGCGCCCCCCGACGTCGACCGCCCGGATCACGCCGGTGGGCCGGCGCGGCTCCATTTGGACCCTGACTGCTATGTGGAGCTCGAACTTGTGGTGGACCGGGGTCGTGCGGCTGGTGATCCTGTCGGTGGCGTCGACCACCCTGAACGACCTCATGTCCCAGGTTGGATCAATCTTGGTGGAGGTTTCGACCGCCCCAAACCCTGGCACGTACACTGTATGGTCGCCGCGCCGGACCGGCGGATCCACCGAGTTCAGGATGATCCTGCCGGTCTTTGGGCGGAACGACGCATGGTCAGAGTTGTCATCGACAACCCTCCGGCAGGCGACGGACGCATCCATGATGGCCCCACGGCCGTACGCCCGCGGGCAGTCGCGCAGCCACCCGTGTTGGGCGCGCCAACCGGTTAGCTCCTTGTACATCCCGTACTTCATGGCGTACTCGGAAGGACCGAAACTCGTACACGCCTGGTAGGAGGTCGTCAAGTCACCTCCGAGAACATCGCCGTTCTTGGGCAGCCTGAACGGCTCCTGCAGGTCTACCACCACCCCATCTAGGTAGTAGCCGCCAAATAGGTAGGTCGAGACCGCCCGGTTGTAGGCGTGTCTTGATGCGTGGTTTGTGTGATGCGCCCACCTTGCGAACCCCCCGTCGTATTTGACCTTCACTCGAACTACCTTGATGGGGTCGGTCGTCTACCATCATAGTACCGTACGGCCTTTTAAACGTGGTAGTGTTGGTGGTGAGGAACCGCGCGCACACAAGTTCAGGTCAAACTGAATCCTATACGTGATCACGCCCGACAGCATCTGCCGGAGGTAGCCAGTCAGGCACAGGTCAAAACTTGACCTGAACTTGTACAACCACGCCGACGGCGTGAATCTATGCATATAATTCCCTAATTTAACCGAACGGTACGGATCGCCCCCTAGGCGCGTCAAGCAGACTCGCAGCACAATTTTTATTTATAGTCCACCATACACCACAACGATGAGCGAGTTTGAGGACCTGGTGGCCAGGTTGCTGGCGGCGAGCCCGGGGCTGAGCCGCCAGGACATAGACGAGCAGATACGGGTCAAAAAGGAGAAGATAGGGGCCGGGTACCTGACGGACCAAGGCGCGCTCTTCCTTGTGGCGTCGGACTTGGGCGTGCAGCTGTCCGAGCCGCTAAAGACCCAGACCAGCATCAAGGAACTGTTTACCGGGGCCAAGGACGTCTCGCTGGAGGCGCGCGTCATGAGCATCTCACCTCCTAGACAATACTCCAGAAAGGATGGCGGATCTTCGTTCACACTCAGGACCATGACGGTCTATGACGCCCCCGACTCGGCCTGCACCGTCAAGATGTGGGACGACACCTCGTCCCTCCCCATCTTGGATACGCTGAAACCGGGCGACCCCATCAAGATAACGGGAGCCTACATAAAGTCAGACATCAACGGGGGCCATACCATCAACCTAGGGGAGGGCTCCGGGATCGAGTCAGCCGGCGACCTGCCCGACGTGCCGGGGATAGACGGGATAGCCAAGGATGCGGGAGATCTAGCCGACACGGACAGGGACGCGGTGGTGACCGGGATGCTGGACGGCATGGTGAGCACGATGAACTTCACCAACTCCCGAGGCAGGCCCGGCAAGGCCCTCAGAATGCGGGTGCGCAGCAGGGGCGGCTCCGGCTACCGGGTGGTAATATGGGGCCAGGATGACTCGGGCATACCAAAGATAGTCCCGCCCCGGTCCACCGTGAGACTGCTGGGGGTGCGAGCTAGGCAGACGAACCGGGGCCTTGAGATACACGGCTCCGAGTCTACCATAGTTCAGATACAGGGTACCGACTCGGCCGAGGCCCTAAAACTGCGCGTCCTGTCGGTCTCCGAGGGGGACCGGGGCGGCGGCATGGTGCTGTGCGTCGACTCCGAGAGGATGCTCTATTTCGTGATGGATGCTGCAAACCACTCCAAAGAGTGCGCGGCAGGCGATACCATCGAATGCATGCCCACAAAGGCGTACGGCAAGTCCATCACGCTGGACGAGGACTCCTATCTCCGCATACTGGACAACGACCCGGAGATACCCGTACTGTCCGAGGTGCGCACAAAGCTGAGCGATGCCAAGCCGGACGGCGACTATTGCATAGAGGTGGTGGCGCTAAAGGATCCAGAGATCCGGGACATCCAGACAAAGTCGGGCGAGTCCATTCAGCTAATGGAGATGTTCGTGGGAGATGACACAGACGAGATGTGGGTCAAGGGATGGAGGAACCAGGCCAGGCTTGCCAGCAGCTGCAAGGCCGGAGACAGGCTATCAATCACGGGGCTCAACGGCAGGACGGGGATGGAGGGACGCACCGACCTGACCCTGACGGCCTACTCGACGATAACCCCGATCACGGATCCCAAAACCCCCTAGTCAGGACGTACTGTCTCTCCGCCTCGTATATCTGCCGGAACATGTGGTTCTCGTCCACCATGTTCCGCAGTATGCGGGCTCCAGTGTCGGCGCCCACCCCGTATCCGGACAGCACTATGATGGCGCTCTTGCCGAACGTCTCTATCAGGGACGAGACCTTCCAGGCCCTCTTGTACTTGTGGTTCTCCTCGGCGCTCAGCTTGCCGCCGGAACGCTTCTTGGATATTATCCCCGCCAGGTCATAGTCGGAGTAGAAGGTGGCCGTGATCTGCCGGGCCTTGCAGTACGGGCAGGAGGGCACCCGGGTTACCTGGCGCGTCTCCATCACCCTCTGCCACCGACCGCACCTGGCGCAGAGCAGCCGATGTCTGGTCTTCTGGAGCCGGGACTTGACCATCTCCAGTATCTCCGGGTCTATCTCGGGCGATGCCGAATACTGCCTGGCGGTGTGGTCCAGTACGGGCTCGGCCATCTTGGAGAACTCTTCCACCTCCTCCCAGTGGACCGATATGGAGCCGTTTCGTATCTCCTCCAGGATGCGCTCGGCCAGGGGTATGTCGTATTTGTCGTGGAACAGCTCCCGCATGGCCTCCCGGACCAGCGGCGTTCCCGCATACCTCTTGTACAGGAACCGCGCCGTCTTCCTCTCGTACACGGTTCCCTTGCTCAGGATGCCGAACCTCTTGGCCACCGTCCAGACCCGCCAGTTGACGTTGTGCGTTCCGGCCAGCGAGGCTGTCACCATCTTGTCCAGGTCGTATTCGTCGGCGAGGGCCTCCCGGACCATCTCCTCTGTTATGCGTCCCTTGGTGGTGAGCACTATCCGGTAGGCGTCCGAGCGCGACTGGACCGGCGAGCCGGACGAGGACGATACAATCGAAGAGAGCGCCGCGGCCAGCGTCAGGTTGGCACGTGTGCCAAAGCAGGCATGGACCACCACTATCCCGCGGTATCCGTTGGATTCAACCAGGATGGTCTTTCCGTCGGGCACCACCTCGCCGAACGGCAGTCCGCATTCCATGCTGATGTCCCCGGCGGCCGATCCTCTCCTGATGTCGCCGACCATCCCGGCGGTCGCGTGGTCGACGGGTATGTTCTCGCCCTCCCAGTACGGGACGTTTGTGCCCCCGCCCCCGAACGGCTCCACGTTCACCTGGAACGACTGCTCGTCCACGGACAGTATCCTCCACTGGGATCCCCTGAGCACGAATATGTTGCCGGCTTCCCCGTTGTCTCCGACGAACCGCTGGTCCAGGGTGCCTATGATCTTCTTGCCAACGCTGTCAAACACCCGAAACTTGAGCATGTCCGGGATGGTCGAGAGGTTCTCAAAGTGGTACCAGGAGGAGCGGCCGGTAGTCCGGTACGTGAGGCCCTGCCTGTCAAACAGGACTATGTGGTTGTCGGCCAGCAGGTCGAGCACCTCGCAGACATCCATTATGGTGGTGCCCCGGAAGGGGTAGGCGGCTTTGGCTACGGCCAAGGCACGCTCTACACTCCCCACGCCTTCCTGGATGGCCAGCCCCACCAGGTGGTGTGCCAGCACGTCCAGGGGTCCCCGGTGAGCCCTGTGCCTCTCTATGCTTCCCCGGGAAACCCGGTCCAGTATTGCGCGCGCCTCGAACTCGTCATCGGCCCGGTTGGTGATTATCAGTCCCCGGGCAGATTCGTTCCTGCTGTGCCGGCTCCGGCCTATCCTTTGTACCAGCTTGGAGACCTGCCGAGGGGATCCATAATGGATCACCAGCTCCACCGAACCGATGTCCAGCCCAAGCTCCAGCGAGGAGGTGCAGACCACTATCCCGCGTTTTCCCCCGCGCAGGGCCGACTCTGTCTCCTCCCGGACCTGTTTTGAGAGGGATCCGTGGTGCATCTCCACGGGTATGTCCGTGCGGCTCCTGAGCAAGGACGCCAGCAGCTCCGCCTCCCCACGGGTGTTTGCGAACAGGAGAACCGGCGAGTCTATCCCAGACTCTGCCATGTGGGAGGATACGGCATCGGCCACCGCGGGCATTCCACCCTTCTCGAAGCGGACCGTCACGTCGTATCGTCTTACCGAGGCGTCCCGTATGGTGATGCACTTGCGCCGCGTACCGGCCACGAACTTTGCCGCCTCGACGGGATCCCCCACGGTGGCCGACAGTCCTATCCGGGTCAACTCTCGATCAGAGTTCATCTGCAACCTCTCAAGGCTGAGAGCAAGCTGGGATCCGCGCTCGTTGGGGAGCAGCTCGTGCACCTCGTCTACGATGACCCACTGCAGCCCGGACAGGGCCTTGAGCATCTTGGGCTGGGAGAGCAGCACGACCGTGGTCTCGGGTGTGGTGATCAGCACGTCGGGGGGCGACTCGGCTATCTTCCTGCGGATGGTCTGGGTGGTGTCTCCGTGCCTGATCTGGATGGTCAGGCCATTCTGCTCTGCGTACCGGGTGATCCGGCGGAAGACGTCCCGGTTCAGAGCGCGCAGGGGGGTGATATACAGACAGCGTATCCTGCCAGGTTCCCGGTCGGCCCTGATTCTGTGAAAGATGGGCAAGACGGCGCACTCGGTCTTGCCCGACCCGGTGGGGGCTATCACCAAGCAGTCCCGCTTCTGCAGTATCTTGGGGACGGCCCTCTTCTGTATCTCAGTCAGAGTCTCGAATCCCATCTCTGCGAAGAGGGATTCGATGTCACTTTGGCTTTTCACCGTTCCTTTGTGCCCGCTCATAAACCAGCGCACCCACCGTACCTATCACAAACAGGATCGGTACTATTATGGGTATGGCGTCATACAATACGGGTGCCTCCACACGTCTCGGATAAATTGGTTGCTTTGATGCGGCGGAATATTGCGGGGCCGCATCCGGATGACCGATCCGGCCGCGAGATGGCTCAAACAACGGATAAATTGGCTGGTCGCGACCACAGGGCGTGTACGGGGGGTACAGAAGCAGGATGTGGTATCTGGTCCCCATCTTCCTTGGGATACTGGGCGGGGTGATCTCCTGGTTTGCGCTACGAAACTCGGATCGCGCCCTGGCCAAGAACTGCCTGATCGTTGGAGTGATCTCATCACTGCTGTCGCTGACGCTCTCGCTGCTGATGGGGGTGAGTCTGGTCCAAGAAGAGCCTGAGAGCGTCTACTGGAACGAGTGATACTGGCACTATCCGTTCTTGGACAGCATGCCGGACCTACCCAAAGAGTAGGTGAACCGTGCCTGCGCTCCCAGACGACTGCACAGGGCGGTATAATCCGGATGTCCGGAGAGGCGCATCTTGACATGCGTGAACAGGTCGATGACTCGACCCATACTCTCAAGCTCCCGATCTCCGGCATACCGTATCATATTTGAAACAACCACGGGTATGTCCATGGCGAGGGCTAGGCGTGACAACTCCCTCATGTGGCTCATGAGCAGGTGGCTTCTGGCGAAAGCCCTTCGCTCCCCGGAGTACTCGTAGATGAAGAGATCCGTCACGTTGTCAACCACCAGGATTGAGACGCCATCGTCCAGCCTGCGAAGTGCGCCCGACTGCTCTGATACGCTGGTTGCCCTGAACACCTCTATGTGTTCTAACACTGAAGTTCCGGAGGACCGGCACATCTCCAACACCCTCTCGGGCCTGAACGAGCCGGCAGCGTCTATGTATGCTACACGGTCACCGGCCTCGGCTGCCGCCGCCGACACTTGCAGCAGAACCTGGGTCTTGCCGGATCCTCCCGGACCGTATACGTCCAGGATCATCCCCCTAGGAAGGGCGCCTCCCAGGAACTCATCCAGCGCGTCTACCCCAGTTCGGATCATCTGCATGACTAGGACACACCCGCGATAAAAGAACTGATAGGATGCCGGAGGGTACATCATCCTGGATAGCGTGCAGTTGCCTATACTGGCTCAGATCTCGATTCTCTGGTATTTCACACCTTACGAACCCATTTACTCATTTTAGGAACCCATCTGGGATACCTTGTCCGCACATATGCGTAACAGGGTAAAGCGCTGGTTGAGACGCGGTGTTCTGGCGGTATTTTGATCTAAACGACTCTGAATGTACGCAGCCGGCGGGAATTATATCGTTAAGTAAACACGCGTAACGTACGCGTATCTGCCCAAGTGTTTTTCGGCGCTTGATGTCGCGGGACGATTTCGCGCTTGGTTCTCGCGCCGCTGGCCTGCGTCCGGAGCTGTACTCACCCATTCGGGTGGATTCCGGGTCCGTCCCAATTCACGCCTTTCGAGGAACATTCCTTCCCCCGCGGGAACGTTAATACCCGTTCCCTTGTTGACTATATTGCACGACGCGTTACCGTCGGCGTTCATCACCCGTCCGCATGCCACGCACTCGAAGCGCTCGCCGTCTCGCGACTCCTTGTCGGCGTGTTGGCACTTCGAGCACGTGATGCTGGTGCCGGCCGGGTTGACCTCTATTACCCCGATGCCCATCCGCTCGGCGACCACCCTGATCTTCCGCAGTATCTCGCCGTGGCGGACAAACCTCATGCCCCGGTTCAGTCCCTTTTTGCGGTTGCCGCCATATCGGGTCATCGCATCCAGGTCCAGCCGCTCGATGCAGATGACGCTCGCATCACAACAAACCTCCTTGGCCAACATCCACTCGCAGTAGTCGCGCACACATGCGTCCTTGTAGTTGCGACGGTCGCGCCGGCGGGCCGTCTCCCGATAGTTGCGCGAACGTTTGTTTGTCTTGGATAGTTCGCGGCGCGTCTCGTCGTTACGGCGTTGGTTGTTTCTGAAGGCGGTGGCCGTGTCATAGCAGACCGTCGAGCCGTCCGACCGTGCTACCGTGGTCGGGTTCCTGATGCCGCGGTCAACCCCGACGGCCAACCCTTCGGTGCGCGGTTCCGGATCCGGTAGATCATACGTGACATACAACCTCCAGATGTGGTTGGATGGTTTCGTGTTTCGCCAGGGGGTGACATCCACCAGTCTGAACGACCGAGACTTGTAGAGCCAGTTGCCCGGATATTGATACGGTTGCTGTTCAACCAGGCTGACACGACCCAGCCCGGGCAGCGATACGGCCTGGTTGTCGACGTAGGTCGGCGCGACCTCGCACGAGACCGTCCTCAACGGGCTCTTCCGGGTCCGGTACTTGAGGTTGCCGTTACCGTGCTTGTTTGAGATGTCGCAGGCAGTCCTGGCCTGGTGGATTGCCGCGTGCTGGAAGACTTGCTCGGTCAGCTGAAGATGTGGCGTTGCCTGTCTTATCGTAGTGAACTCCTTTTGCAGGTCGAACCTGGTGAGTGTTGGATCATCCTTCAGTCTGGATACGGCCCAGTTGTATGCCTCGCGCTGGCCGCCCACCAGCGCGTATAGTTTGTCGGCCTGCGGACCGGCGAAGTTCACGCGGAAGCCGCGGGAGCGAATCATGTGGTAATGTACCGGATCAACTATTTAACACTGTCAGGCGGGGGTGAACGGCGGCCGTGTTTACTTAACGATATAATTCCCCAGCCGGCGTAAGGAAGGCTTTTATTCACGAACACTTGGAGTCAACCCAAGTGTAATGTCCCAGACTAACGTACAGAGGCCGCTCTCAACCCTACAAAAGAACACCAAAAAGAAGGTAACCGTGAGGCTGAAGAACGAGACAGAGTACCAGGGTAAGATGGATAACGTGGACTCCTACATGAACCTGATCATGACCAACGCCGAGGAGATCCAAGGCGGCAAGGTCGTGGGCAAGTATGGCAGGGTGATTGTAAGGGGCAACAACGTCTTGTTCATAAAACTGGAAAATGAGCTCTAACGCGACCTACCTGTTTACCTCCGAATCGGTAACCGAAGGCCACCCGGATAAGGTGTGCGATCAGATATCGGACGCGTTCGTGGACGAGTACCTGCGGCAGGATCCAGACTCTAGGATAGCGGTTGAGGCAATGGTGACGACCGACTTTGTGTCGGTGGTGGGTGAGGTTACATCCAAGGCCAGCTTCGACAAGGAGGCGCAGGAAAGTCTGGTCCGCAAGGTCATCCGGGACATTGGCTATGACAACCAGGCTCTAAAGTTCGATACAGAGTCATGCGAGGTGGTACTGAGGCTGCATCCGCAGAGTCCGGACATAGGGATGGGAGTCACTGCCACGGTAGACAAGGATCAGGGAGCCGGGGACCAGGGACTGATGTTCGGATATGCGACAGATGAGACCGACGAGCTTATGCCCATGCCCATATCGCTGGCACACAAGCTTACCCTGAGGTTGACCCAGGTGAGGCGCCAGGGGATAGTCCCTTGGGTTAGGCCCGACGGCAAGTCCCAGGTATCGGTCAGGTACGAGGACGGGAGACCGGTGGCCATCGAGACGGTGGTGGTTTCCATACAGCACGATCCCGAGATATCATGCAACGACATACGCGAGACGATCATCGCAGAGGTGATAAAGCCGGTGCTGGGCGAGCTGTGGAGCGAGGATATCAAGATACACGTCAACCCCACCGGAAGGTTCGTGATAGGGGGACCTCACGGGGATGCGGGGCTTACCGGACGCAAGATTATAGTGGACACGTACGGCGGGATGTCGCGGCACGGCGGCGGCGCCTACTCTGGCAAGGATCCCTCCAAGGTGGACAGATCGGCCAGCTACATGTGCAGGTATGTCGCAAAGAACGTGGTGGCCGCCGGCCTGGCCAAACGATGTGAGGTGCAGGTGGCGTACGCCATAGGGGTGAGTGAGCCGGTATCGTTGTACGTGCAGACGTTCGGCACGGGGCGCATACCAGACGAGGATATAGAGGGGCTGATCCGAAAACACTTCGACATGACTCCCGCCGGGATAATCTCGCATCTCGACTTGGCTCGGCCCATATACCAAAAGACCTCGACCTATGGCCACTTTGGGAGGGAGGAGCCCGAGTTCACCTGGGAGCGGGCCGACAAGGCCTCCGTGTTACGCGCTGCCGCGGGCCTCTGATATGATCTGCTGGATGGTGCGGAATTCCATGCTCGTGGCCCGGCGCAGCTTCGCATGATCGCCCGTAAAGCCGGCCACCATGATGTTGAGATCGTCCACCCCGTAGTACGGATCCTTGGATAGTATGGCCTGCCGGTATGCCGACTCCATATCCATGTGTGACACAGGAATATCTTGGTTGGCAAACATCCGTACATACTCTGTGAAGGTGACCGTCTGCGGTCCCACCATGTCCAGAATGCTGTTGCGTAGGGACCCGGCGGTAACGGCTTGAACCAGCACGGCGGCAACATCGTGTACCGATATGGGTTGTATGGCGTACCGGCCAGATCCGGGCACTACAATGCCGCCTTCCCTGGACTGCCTTGCGAGGTTCTCTGTGAGACGGTCGTCATTGCCGACGATATAGGAGGGCCGGAATATGACATACTCAAGTCCGGATTCAGATACGGTCTGCTCAGCCTTGTACTTTGAGATAAAATAGCCCAAGGTGGTGCCGGGTGAGACGCCCAACCCGCTCAGGTATATGATCCTGCCAACGCCCGCCATCCGGCACAGATTGATCACGCTGCTGGTGACGTCCTGGTTGGAGGTTTGATACTGGTCTTGCGCCGTCTGCCTGCCGCTACCCACCAGATGAATGGCTGCATCAAACCCCCTGATCTCGTCGACCATGAACTTTTCGGTGTAGTCGGTGGTAGTCAGCGCTTTTTCGTTCCCGAACGTGGTGAAGTTTCTCCGGGAAGCAGAGACAACTTGAAACCCACCCTCGGTCAGCGCCTTTCGCGTGTTTCTGGCGACAAACCCACTCGCCCCGGTCACGAACACCCCGGCCACGGGGAGCGACCGCCTACGGTATATTAAAAGAGTTAAAATCGCATGATGCTACTTTATTTTATGAAGGGGCTCCGGACCGGATACACCACGGGTACCTGCGCCGCCGCCGCGGCCCGGGCCGCCCTGATGTTCATGTCCGGAGGGAAGAAGGCAGACTCGGTAGAGGTGCTTCTCCCGCGGGGCGACCATCTGAGGGTAGCGATAAAGTCGTGTAAGGCTGCGGGAGACGGGGTAATCTGTTCGGTGATCAAGGATGGGGGTGATGACCCCGATGTCACGCACGGGGCAGAGATAGTGGTGGCGCTGTCGCGGGACGGGGAGGCCGGTGAGATAATAATCGAGGGCGGGGAGGGCGTCGGGACCGTAACCAAACCGGGCTTGGGCCTTGAGGTGGGCGGACCGGCCATAAACCCGGTGCCGCGCCGCATGATCCAGGAGAACCTGCGCGAGGCAGACGGCGGGATCCTGGACGAGGGCGGCCTGAGGGTGACCGTCTCGGTTCCGGCCGGCCAGACGCTAGGCCCCAAGACGGACAATCCAAGGCTGGGCATACTGGGCGGAATATCGATACTGGGTACCAGCGGGATCGTGATACCGTATTCGACGGCATCATTTGCGGCGGCCATACGGCAGAACTTGGATGTGGCGGTGGCCATGGGGGATGATACGGCGGTGCTGACCACCGGCGGACGAAGCGAGGACTTTGCCAGGAGCATCATATGCCTGCCGGATCACTGCTTCGTGCAGATGGGCGACTTTTCCGGATACGCCATCCAGCAGTGCGGCAAAAAGAATCTGAAGAAGGCGTATGTGGTGGGGTTTGTGGGCAAGCTGGCAAAGATGGCCACCGGAGTGGCCCAAACACACGTCAAAGGATCCAAGGTAGACATGGGATTTTTGGCCGGAGTCGCCGGAGAGTGCGGCGCCGGCCAGGATACCATCCAGAAAATAAAGAAGGCAAACACGGCACGCCATGTCATGGAGATAGTATCGGAGGATGGCGTGCCGGGATTCTTCGATAGAATATGCGGCTTGGTGCGCAGTCACATGCGGGAGAGGGCAGGAAATGCGGATGTCGAGGTCATAATGTTTGACTTTGAGGGCGGGGTGCTAGGACGAGCGCCAACCACCGGCAACGGATCCGTCTGATCCATCTGCCATGAGGCCGTCTAGCTCAGGCTGCTAGACATTCTATCTGCCGTATGCGATGGTACCGTATCACGCCGCAAGCTATCGCGCCGAGCAAAAACTCCTTCAAAACATGCCACCGACTTCAACCACATTTGCCAGAGTCTAGCCGTGACGGTGATGCCTGACTCGCTCGTAATCTTGGTCAATGCGGCATTCCGGCACACGGCTTTGAATGAAAACTCGACTAGGTGGATTGAATATCATGCAGAAACTTTTGCTTGGCGCTCTAGGCCACATGATGGCCACTTGCCGTTCAAAATTAAAGTAGCGTGTGGGGTAGCACCAATTAAAAAACTTGACACAGAACATAAGGAAAAACAGCTATTTTTTAAGCTGCGGGGCGAATACACGTGCATGGGTTTTGGGATGATCGTACTGTCTGCCATCTTGGCAGCAGTAGTGGTGGGCATGGGCATGTCGCAGGAGACATCGGCAGAACGAGCCGTAGATGTGTTAGTATACGACGGGTCGGGGATCATAGGGACGGAACACATTGCACTGTTAGAATCTAGGGGATATGCGGTGGTGGCCAGCGATGGTCCTCCCATGGCCGAACAGATGTGGATGGCCAGCGTGGTGGTCGGACATAGCTTAAACGTGGCGGATCCGGACACTAGGGAGGCGCTTGTAGAGTACGTGTACGGGGGCGGCCGCCTACTGGTGTTGCTGAACACTCCATACGCCACATGCGGCACGGAAGAGGAACCATGCTGGTTCGACTTTACGAAAGAGGCGTTCGGGTTCAGGTTCGACGGGGATGTCCAGCACGGCACGGTACTTCCCGCCGAGGGAAGCGAGCGGCATCCGATATGGAACAGCCCCAATACACTGTCGGAGTTCTCCGACTGGTGCTGTGATGCGTATGTGGCAGAGATAGTCGATGAGCAGAACGTCGAGGTGGTAGCCACCGTATCTGGGCAGTCGTACAAGCACGGAGTTTACAGCACGGTACAGGACGTGCCAATGATCGTGGTTAACGACAACCCGGAATGGGGCGGCGGGATGGTGGTCGGGGCAGGACTCCATGTTGTGGCCGGATGGCATGGGCCGGACCTGCGCATGTTTGATAATGTGATAGAATTTATGACGTCTGATGAGAAGCCGGCTCCCCCCGTTCCGGTAACAGTCATCGCCGACGATACTAGTGGGTTTACTGAGCTTGACGGGGCATGGGACATAGAGACGGTCGAGATATCCAACAGGACGTACGTGGTGGCCGGTAGTTTTACCGATGACGGTATACAGGTGATCGACCTGTCTCATCCCCCAGCACCAGTCCCGGTAGCGGCAATAGCCGACGGCGTTGGCGGATTCGACAAGCTGAACGGTGTGGTGGATATAGAGATAGCCCAGTTGGATGGCCGCACATATGCTGTGGTGGCCAGCGTGCTGGATGACAGCGTGCAGATAGTGGAAATAACCAACCCGGAGGACCCCGTCCCGGTAGCCGCGATAACGGACGGGACGGACGGGTTCGAGATGCTGGATGGCGCCCGAGACGTTGCAATAGCCAGCATAGATGGCCGCACATATGCTGTGGCCGTCAGCTCGCTGGACAAGGGCATGCAGATAGCCGACATAACCAACCCGCATGCCCCCGTCCCGGTAGCAGCCATAACCGACGGGACGGGCGGGTTCGAGATGCTGGATGGCGCCCGAGACGTTGCAATAGCCCGCATAGATGGCAGCACATACGCTGTGGTGGCCAGCGTGCTGGATGACGGCGTGCAGATAGTGGAAATAACCAACCCGGAGGACCCCGTCCCGGTAGCAGCCATAACCGACGGGACGGACGGATTTGACAAACTTGACGGCGCGGTGGGAATTGAAATAGCTCAGGTGAACGGCCGCACATACGCAGTGGTGACCGGCTACCTTGACGACAGTGTACAGATAGCCGACATAACCAACCCGCACACCCCCGTCCCGGTAGCAGCCATAACCGACGGGACGGACGGATTTGACAAACTTGACGGCGCGGTGGGAATTGAAATAGCTCAGGTGAACGGCCGCACATACGCAGTGGTGACCGGCTACCTTGACGACAGTGTACAGATAGCCGACATAACCAACCCGCACACCCCCGTCCCGGTAGCAGCCATAACCGACGGGACGGACGGATTCGAGATGCTGGATGGCGCCCGAGACGTTGCAATAGCCCAGTTGGATGGCCGGACGTATGCGGCGGTGGCCAGTACGGTGGATGATGGCATTCAGATAATAGACATCCATCCGACCGACTCGTACACTTATGCATCAACTGATCCTATCTCTGAGGGTGGATTTTACACAAATCTGGATGCAGTGATAACAGTGGCGGACTATCAAAGAACGGCGTATGGCGGCAACAGCCTGATACAGATAACCATGCAGATAACCAACCATGAGGACGTTGTTCTAACCGAACCCAACCACCAGAACAACTACAGGGATGGCGAGATACTGATATTTTTGGGCGGGACGATGCCGCCGCCGTCAAAGGGCACCGAATATAGGAACAGCTTTGGCTACGGCGATAGAAGCGCCCAGTGGCTAAGGGGAAGCGGCGCAGACGTATCTGCCCAAGACTGCACGTCGGAGGGTTATTGGACAGACATTCGGCCCACTGAGACGGGCGTAGAAAAGTTGTGTTTTTGGGTGCCGCACAACTTTACCCCGGATGGGTTGTTTGTAGCAACATATGATGTACTACACGGGCAGGTGACGCCCAACCTGGACGACGTAATCATCAGAGCGCAAATCATACCATTTACAGTCGACTCGGCATACTGCAGCGACCATCCCAATATCTGCAATGTCCGCGGACTACAGAATATAGACAGCGACACGTACACAGAGCCGCGTCCACCATACGTCGGCTATGTTGGCCCCGTACAGTAGGGCGTGCATGGGAGTCGAGTGGCTTGGGACCGCCTGTCTGCCGGCCGCCCTACAATGCCGTTGGCATTTCTCCGAAAATGACATGCCGGAGACCGGTTACAGTTCCGGGTCTTTATGGTTGGCACTAAAATCATGATGCACCTTGGACGATCCAACACGGAACTGCTGGCAGCAGGGCAAATGGACGGCTAAAGGTATTTTAGACAACCTGCCTGCGTACTGCCGTGAAGGTGGCCGTTCTTGCAATTACGAAGAACGGGGTAGGCATCGGTTCCAAGCTGGCAGGAGAGTTCCCCGACATGGAGGTGTATGCTCCCAAAAAACTGCTTTCGGAGGCGCCGGGTATACGGTGGTACGGGGAGCCCACATCGACCAAGATTGCCGGCCTGTTCGGCTCGTACGAGGGCCTGATATGCCTGTTTTCGCTGGGGGCTGTGGTGCGGCTGATAGCGCCATACATCAGGGACAAAAAGAGCGACCCGGCGGTGCTGGTGATCGATGACAAGCTCAACTATGTGATCAGCGTACTCTCCGGGCACATAGGGGGGGCCAACCAGCTTGCCCGGGAGATAGCGGAGCGGATGGGCTCAACCCCCGTCATAACCACCGCCGCCGATGTCAACAGGACGATCGCGGTGGACCTGGTGGGCAGAGATCTCGGGTGGGTGGTTGATGATGATTCCACCGTTACCTCGGTCAGCGCCCACATGGTGAACGGAGAGCGGATAGGCGTCTACCAGGATGCCGGCGATCGCAACTGGTGGGCCGGAAGGCTGCCCGACAACGTCACCCTCTACCAGGACATGCGGGCCATGGAGGGTTCGGGCTGCCGGGCGTTTTTGATAATAACGGACGGACCCGTACCGGAGGGGATGCGCGCCAACAGCGTCGTGTACAGGCCGCCGTCGCTGGTGGCCGGGGTGGGGCTACACCAGGACACAACTGCCGAGACCATCAAGAGCGGACTGTCTGCCTGCCTGGATCGGCGCGGCCTGAGCATAAAGTCGGTTGCAAAGCTGGCCTCGCTCAAGAAACCCCGGGACGTGCAGGGGCTGATAGAGGCGGGGAGGGACTTGGGGGTTCCCGTCCAGTACGTGGACAGGACGGAGCTGGCCCGCGTTGAGGCGCCCAACCCATCCGACGTGGTCAAAAAGTTCGAGGGCACGCCCAGCGTCTCGGAGGCGGCGGCCATGCTCGTCTCGGGTGGCGCCTTGGCGGTGGAAAAGCAGAAATTTCCTCCCGATCTGACGGTGGCGGTGGCGAGAATAAGATGAGGCGCGGTCTGTTGATAGTGGACAGGGGGAGCCGGGAGCGCGAGGCCTACGACGAGCTCAGGGTGATAACGCAGGGGGCCAAGTCGAAGGGGGGATACGACTACGCGGACTTTTGCTTTCTGGAGGTCCTGCCCCCGTTCATAGAGGAGGGCATGAAAAAATGCCTGGCGCAGAAGCTGGACATGCTGACGATAGTGCCGTATTTCCTGTACCCGGGAAAAAAGATCAAGGCCGCCGTTCGGGACGTAATGGCGTACCAGAAGGGGACGTCCACCAAGTTTCTGGTCACAAAGCCGATGAGCATGCATCCGACCATGGTCAACTTGGTGGACAACCGCATCCTCTCCGCCCTCCGCGAGGGGGGTCATGACGCATCTCGGCAGGAGACGGACGTTCTGATCATCGGCCACGGCAGCAAGGACATCAACGCCCAGAGATCCCTGAACTATGTGGTGGATGAGCTCAACAGACAGTACAGGAACGTCGAGCGGTGCTTCCTTGAGATAGAGCAACCGGACATACCCGCGGGCATAAAATCCTGCGAGGCCAGGGACCCCGCCGTGCTGGCAGTGGTCTTTTATTTCCTGCACGAGGGAGCCCACGTCAAGAGGGACATCAACGAGGATCTCCTGCCGGCCCTTGAATCCTCCAACCTCAAGAACGTCTGCATTACCAAGCACATAGGAGCCGACGACATGATGGTAGAGCTGATAACGGAGAGGGCCGGCGAGGTCGAGAATGCAGACTAGGCTGGGGCAGTCCATAGAGGACGCGAGCATGGGCATGATCGACGCGGAGGTAGGCGAGCACCCCTACGATGCGACGGAGTGGCCCGTGGTTCGCCGGATAATCCACTCTACGGCTGACTTTGATTTTGCGCGTGACAACCGGGTGGTCTTCTCCGGATCGGCCATCCGGTCCGGCATGGAGGCCCTCCGAAGCGGCTGCCGTATCATCTGCGACGTCAACGGCGTGGCCGGACTACTAAACAAACAGAACCTCTCCGAGTTTGGCAACAAGGTCGTCTGCAGGATATCCGAGCCCGAGATAGCCCGGCTGGCAAAGGCAAGGGACTCTACCAGGGCGCGCGTATCAATGCGGGAGAGCGCCGACGAGATGAACGCCGGTATCGTGGTGGTGGGCAACGCGCCCACCGCCCTGCTGGAGGTAATATCGATGGTTCAGGAGGGCTCGACCCGGCCGGCCTTGGTGGTGGGCGTCCCGGTCGGCTTCATCCAGGCAGCCGAGTCCAAGGCTGATCTGGAGCAGACCGGCCAGGTACCATATGTCACCAACCGGGGAAGAAAGGGGGGCAGTCCGGCTGCCGCGGCGATAATCAACGCGCTCTTCAAGCTGCTAAAATCAGAGAAATCATCATCTCCTTGAGAATTTAGCGCAGCGATCCACCATGTTCCGGACGGCGGACCTGCTCAGGTAGAGGTGCCCGTATGACGCGAGGGTGTCGTGAACCAGAAGGCCGTCCCTGCCATCGATGATGCCTTGGCCGAGGTCCAGGGTCTGGGCAAACTTGGAGTCGGATGCCACCCCCTCCAGCCGGGAGTAGTGGAACTCGTGGCCGTGAAACCTGGCGGGCGCCCGCGCGATGGGCCCGGCGTGCATGACCCCCCTGGTATAGTTGAGCACCACCTGGCCGGTCATGACCGCCTCGGCATCAAGCAGGCCGGCCATGCCGAACCGCTCGTCTCCGCGCCGCAGGGATCGAGCCAGATACATCAGGCCACCGCACTCCGCGTAGAGGGGAGCGCCCCCCTGGGCCATATCTTTGATCGCCTCCAGCACGGACCGGTTCCGCTCCAGCCTGTCGCCGCGGACCTCCGGAAAGCCCCCGCCTATGTAAAGGCCGTCCACCTCCGGAAGTGCGGCGGATGACTCCGGGCTGAAGAACTCCAGCCGAGCCCCGGCATCCCTGAGCCGATCCAGGTTGTCCTTGTAGTAAAAATTGAAGGAGCCGTCCAGCGCCACGCCGATGGCTGTCCGGACCTCTCTTTTTTTCCGGGGGGCGGGTCTTTTGATGGGCGGAGCCGATCTTGCTATCTCCAGCAGGGCGTCCATGTCCATGTGGTCGGCCATCGCATCAGACGACCTCCTGATATCCTCGCGGACCTTTTCGTCCTCGGCTGCCGGAACCAGCCCCAGATGGCGCGACTCGAACGCCACCTCCGAGTTACGCGGTATCGCCCCGACCACGGGAATCCCCAACGGTTCGATGGCGCTCCTGCAGAGGGACTCGTGCCGGCCGCTGCCCACGTTGTTCAGTATCACGCCCCTTATGGTGGATGCCCTGCTGAACCTCACAAAGCCTAGGGTGGTGGCGGCCACAGAGCGCGCCGCCCCGCCTGCGTCGACCACCAGTATGGTGGGCGAGCCGGTTATCCGGGCCACCTGGTGCGTGCTGGCCAGGTCGCCGGTCCCGTCGAACCCGTCGTAAAAACCCATCACCCCCTCTATCACGGACACGTCCGAGCCGGAGTTGAGCGCAAAACTATCCGCGGCGCCGCCCTTTCCCATGAGCCAGACATCCAGATTGCAGGCAGCCCTTCCGGCAGCCACCGCCAGGTGGCCGGGGTCGATATAGTCGGGGCCGGCCTTGAACGGCTGCACCGAGTAGCCCATCCGCTTGAGCCCGTGGATCACCCCGCAGGCCACCGAGGTCTTTCCGACGCCGCTGCCGGTGCCCGCTATCACCACCCTGGGCAGCGCGCCGGGCCCGTCCGGCCCTGTCTCAGGGGGAGCCGTACCTGGCCCTCTCCTTGATGAAGTCGATGGAGCCTACCGGTGTAGGGTCTACACCTCTCAGCGCCGCCATGTATATCGAGCAGTAATCCAGCAAGTACGCCAGGCTTACCAGTTTTGTCATTATGTGGCCCTCCGATGCCCTGACCGTCCTGTACCGGATGGAGTTGGCCTCAAAGTAGTCCTCGAAGATGCGCCACCTCTCCTTGGTCTTGTGGTTGTCGTCAGGTCCCTGCAGCAGGACGGGCTGTACCGGGGAGGGCGCCTCCCAGGCGACTATCCCGTTGTGGCTGGCCTCCAGGACATCCTCCATCATGGCGTGAGCCTTGGCGTTCTCCTGCAGCGAGTTCTTGAACCTGGTGGCCGCCGCCTTGAACCCCCAGGGGTAGTAGATCATCGGAATATCCTCCAGCCAGGACGCCAGGCTCAGCGCCGGGTTGCTGCCGGTCAGGTTGTCCGAGCCTATGGCCCCCCTGAGGCGCCGCAGCTCCGCTATGGAGTCGCGTATGTCGCCCTTGGACACGTTCATGCCGTCCCCCAGCACGTTCATCATGGCGTACAGGAAGGCGGCAAACGAGGCCCGGGGGGAGTGATGGAAGGCGGTATGGTAGTGCGGCATGCCCCTCTTGCTGCAGTACTCCTGCATCAGCCCGCCGGCCGAGAACGCAACCACCCTGCACGGGGCGTTCGCCGCCTTGTCCAGGACCGTCAAGGTCTCGGCGGTGTTTCCCGATACGCTGCTGCAGACCACCAGCGTCTCAGAGTCGGCCGTCTTTGGCAGGTTGTACCCCTTGACTATGCTCACGTGCATGTCCATCCTGGATAGCACGGCGCCAAAGAGGTCCCCGAGCGCGCCCGACCCGCCCATCCCAGCAAAGACCACGTGGTTGATGCCGCGCAGATCCAGCGGATCCGGACCGTCCCCGTACGCCTCGGCGGCGATCTCCGGCCACCTGTCGTAGGTGCGGTGTATGCCGGCAGCATCCACCACGGAGAGCTTCTCTTGGTCGAGCGGGGCGCCGTCCTTCAACACCACCTGTGGGGAGGCGTACCCCGTTTAAATATAGAGCGGGCCGGTCCGGTGTGATGGACGATACCCTCCGGACGGTTGCCTGGCGGGACGGGCGGGTGGTCATGATAGACCAGACCAAGCTACCCAACACCCTGGAGTACGTCGAGTATGATGACTACCCCGGGGTGGCCGATGCCATCCGCAGCCTGGTGGTCAGGGGGGCTCCCGCCATCGGGGTCTCGGGGGCCTTCGGCATGGCGCTGGCCGCCAAGAACAGCTCCGCCGCAACCGTCCCAGACCTGCTCTCCGACTTGGACGTGGCCAGGCAGGCGCTGAGATCCACGCGCCCCACCGCCGTCAACCTGGCATGGGGCCTGGACAAGGCATACGGGGCGGCCAAGTCCGGCAGTACCGCCGAGGAGGCCAGACAGATGGTCATAGACGAGGCCAGGAGGATGGCCGAGGAGGACATATCGACCAACCGGACCATGGGCAGGAACGGGGCCGCCCTGTTCGGGGACGGCGATACGATAATGACCCACTGCAACGCCGGCGCCTTGGCCACGGTCGCCTACGGGACCGCCCTGGGGGTAATCCGGGCCACCCGGGAGGCGGGCAAGTCCGTGAAGGTGATCGCCACCGAGACCCGGCCCATCCAGCAGGGATCCCGCCTTACGGCGTTCGAGCTGAAGCACGACGGCTTTGATGTCAGCCTGATACCGGATACCGCCGTGGGCTACTCGATGGCCAACGGACTGGTCGACAAGGTGGTCGTTGGAGCAGACCGGATACTGAGATCCGGCCACGTCTTCAACAAGATAGGCACGTACCAGGTAGCCACCATGGCCCGGCAGCACTCCGTCCCGTTCTATGTCGCCGCCCCGCTCTCCACCTTCGACATGGAGAGCGACCCCGGGGAAGTCGTGATAGAGATGAGGCGCGGAAGCGAGGTTACCGGCCCTCCCGAGCACAGGACCGCCCCCGACGGCATCGGCATCATCAACCCCGCCTTCGACATGACCCCGCCTGGGCTCATATCCGGGATAATAACCGAGGCCGGAGTGGCCGAGCCTCCATACGAGGCAACCATCCCGGAATTATTCAAAGCTAATTTTTAGAACCTTTTTATGGTTTTTAGGCTACCCGCCCCTATATGGCCGTGAAACGCACCGACGTGGAGAACTCGCTGAAGCAGTGCATGGATCCCGAGGTTCCGCTCAACATAGTGGAGATGGGGCTCATCTACGGGATTGATGTGGCAGACAACAACGACGTCGACATCACCATGACCATGACCACCCAGGGCTGCCCGCTGCACGAGACCCTGGTGCAGGACGTCACAAGGTACGCCAAGAAGGTGCCCGGGGTCAACAACGTCAACGTCAAGATCGTCTGGGATCCCCCCTGGTCCATGGACAAGATGACCGAGGGGGCTCGCAACAAGATCAAGGACATGGCCTCGGGCCACAACACGCCGGCCCCCATCGACTACGAGACGGCGATGCCGCAGGGAGTGGGCAAGATGGCAAAGCAGGAGGACGGCTCGATGGTCCTGATAAACGAGCACGACCAGGGCTTTATGGTCAACCAGGCGATCGTGGACTTTTGGAGGTGCTGCAACGGACAGAGAAAGATGACCGAGCTGGTGGACGTATTCGCGCAGCAGACGGGCCTGCAGAGGGGGCAGGTGGAGAAGGAGGTCGCCCAGCTGGTGCAGCAGCTGCGCGACGGAGGGCTGATAGCCATACCCGGCCAGACAGACGTGCCAAACGTGACCTTCAACTAGAATATGTGCGCCGAGCTGGCGCCGTCAAAGGTTATGGTGACACCCGACAGGTACTTTATCCGCTTCTCCACTATCGACGCGACAAAGTCGCCTATCTCGCGCGGCTCGCCCATGCGCCCCATGGGAAGAGTCTTGGGGTCAACCTTCATGTCGCCGAGGATCTCCCTTGTGCGGTCGGTGCTTATCAGGCCCGGGGCTATGTTGATGAAGCTGACATCCCTGGGTGCCTGCTCCCTGCTGCATATCTTGAAGACCTCCGTGAAGGCGGCCCGGTACGCGCTGGATATGACCAGCCGGGGGTTGGGCTCCTTTACCACGGAGGAGCTTATCAGAAAGACGTAGCCGCCCTCGTTGATCGTGATCTCCCTGAGCAGCACGACAAACCCCAGAAAGAGCTGGTTGTGGTACTTGATCCATTCTTCGTCGGTGACATCCCCGAAGGTCTTGGGTGGAGGGCCTCCGGTGTTCAGCACCAGGATGTCCGCGGATGGGTTGCCTGAGGCAAACCTCCTGACCGAGTCCATGTTTGAGGTGTCCACCGCATCGCGGCCCGCCGAGACCACGCTGCACCCGGCCGATTCCAGAGACGCGACGATGGCCCGGCCTATCCCCCTGGTACCCCCCAACACTATGGCATTCACGCGGACAGTCCGCCGCGCCTGCCTTAAATCTCTTTTATCTCGGTGACGCTGGCCAGTACCGAGTCCATCCTGACCACCACGCGGGTATCGTCCCAACCCAGGGCTACGTACCAGTCCCCCGCGTCGGCATGGTACTTGGTCTCCAGCGTCTTGGGAGCGGACGGATCCGCCCCGTACTCCTTTACCACCGCGGAGACGGCCAGGGCCACCGCGTCGCCCTCCTTCTCCAGCCTGCGCTTCATCAGTCCGATGCCGGGCATTGTATGATGATATGGGGGGTAATACGTAATATAGGTTGGTCCGGCGGGGGGCCGTAGCATCTGCGGGACATGGCAGGTAGTGCAACGGCAGGACACGGGGCTGGCCACCACGGCGTACACCCGGCCGTCAATCTCCACTATCGTGACATCCTTGGCGCCTCCCAGCACGTCGAACCCGCCGACGCCGTCGGTCATGCCGGCAGCAGGATCGGGGGTCTAGGGCAGGGTCAGGTTCAATACCTGCAGACCGTCGTCCGCCGTGCTGGCTACCACCACATACGCATGACCGTCCACCAACTCTCCTGGCAGGTACGGGTGGTGCACGGCCCGCGGCCTCTAGCGGATGAGAGGGCCCGGAGGGCTTCGATCCCCCGACCTGGCGGTCCGAAGCCGCCCGCACTGTCCAGGCTGTGCTACGGGTCCGGATCATCTAATTAATTAACGGGGCTAAATACCTGTCCTGATACAATGAAGGTCTCAAGGAAGGTGGCCGGTGTCGAGTACGCCATCCGGGACATCGTCTTGGCGGCCAGGGAGGTCGAAAAGGCGGGCACCAAGGTGGACTACCTCAACATAGGGGACCCGGTCCAGTACGGGTTCCAGCCGCCAAAGAACGTCACCGACGCGTACATCGAGGCCATATCCGGCGGACGCAACTTTTACGCCCCCTCCGAGGGGCTGCCCGAGCTGCGGGAGGAGATAGCCAGGAAGGAGGGAGGCAAGGGACTGCGGACGTCCCCGGAGAACGTAATCGTGACCAACGGCATCTCCGAGGCTCTGGACATGGTGACCGCCTCCATCATCGAGGAGGGCGACGAGGTCCTGCTGCCCGGACCCTACTACCCGCCATACTCGTCCTACGTGAAGCTGCACGGGGGCGTTCCGGTGGAGTTCGGGGTGGACCTGTTCGCCGGAAGGCCGGACATCGACGACTTGCGCTCAAAGATCACCGAGCGGACGGTGGCCATCTGCCTGATAAACCCGAACAACCCCACCGGGGTTGTCTTTGGCCGCAAGGCTCTCCGGGAGATCGTCGAGGTGGCCAACGAGCACGGCCTGTATGTCATCTGCGACGAGATCTACGACAGGATCGTCTACGACGACACCTTCACCGGGATAGGCAGCATATCGGGCGACTCGCCGGTGATCCTGCTCAACGGATTCTCCAAGGTGAACCTGATGACCGGCTGGCGCCTGGGATACATCGCCTTTGCCGACTCGCCGGACTTGGACGAGATCAGGAGGTGTCTCCCCCAGCTGGCCCGGGTGAGGATAGCGGCCAACATGCCGGCCCAGTACGCCGCCGTAGAGTCGCTGCGCGGCCCGCAACAGTACATAGACGACTTTGTGCGGGAGCTGCGGCTGCGCCGGGACATGGTAGTGAGGCGGCTCGACTCGATGGACAACATATCCTGCCCCGACGTTCGCGGGGCGTTCTACGTGTTCCCCAGGATAGAGGAGAACCCGTACGGCAGCGACCACGAGTTCGTACTGGAGCTGCTCCGAACCCGGGGGGTGCTGGCCGTGCACGGCTCCGGCTTCGGCCCGGCCTACGGCAGCGGCCACTTCCGGATGGTCTTTCTGCCCCCGATGCCGGTTCTGGAGTCGGCCCTGGACAGGATAGAGGATTTCGTGTCTAGTAGTCCCAGCGGGTGAGGGCCAGAGGCCCCACCTGTATGATGCAGTCGGTCTCCCTCAGCAGCTCCTGCGCGGAGGGCTCCTCCATCGAGTCAAAGTAGCGCAGCAGGATGGCCCTGGCCATCTTGTCGACGAACCCCGCCTCGGTTAGCAGCGCGGCCCTTCCCCTTCCCATCACCCCGCGTATGGGGGAGCGCACGCCCTCGTCGGCGCAGAACGCGGCCCAGCCCGTGCGGCGCACGTTCCTGGCCTTGGCCGTCCGGGTGTTCGTCCCTATGTAGATCATCGAGTCCCTGTACAGGTACCAGACGGGCACCACATGCGGGATGCCCCGGTCATCCACGGTGGCCAGCCGCAAAATCTTCTGGCCGGACAGGAACTCAGCGGACCGGTCCATGCCTCCGGAACCCCAGTATTATCATGAAGCATCCAAAGCCGATCATCCCCAGGGACACCTTCTCGTTGGTGACCTCGGCGTTCACCATAAAGTCTCCCACAAACTCGAACCCCCACAGTATGATCTGCCTGGCCAGCACTATGGCGGCGCTGACTATGAAGAGCGCACCGATCGCGGTGTACCAGTTGCGGCCGCGGCGGTAGTACTCCGGACTCATCTATACTATCTTGATCCCGGGGTTTCTTATCTTGTTGCGGATCATCGCGTTGAGCAGGATGGGCGTGGATATCTCCGCCATGTACGCCAGGCTGCCCGGTCCCAGGTATATGGGCCTCAACCCCTCTATCTCGTTTATCAGGCCTTTGACCGTCTCGACGCACCCGTCGTCGTCCCCGCACACGAAGATGTCATAGTCCAGGTCCTTCTTGGGGTTGGCCAGCTTCTTCTCGGATATCACGTGGAACGCCGAGACAAGCCTGGTGGCATCCCTCATGTGGGCGCCTATCATCTGGTGGGCGAACTGCCGGCCCTCCTTGAACGGCACAAACTCAAAACCCGCGTCAGTCTTTGTCATGGGAACCACCGGCGAGACCACCACGCATCCGGCGGGCACCGCATCCAGCACGTCGGGACACGTCGAGTCGATGTTCTCGTAGGGTATGGACAGCAGCAGGACATCACTCTCCTTGGCGGCCGAGAGGTTGTCGGTCCCGCGTATGGTCCCGCCTATCTCGCCGTACGCCTCCCCGGCCTCGTCCAGGTAGGCGGCGGCGGCGGTCGCCGCCCTCTCGGCTGCCCGGGATCCAACAATCACGTCGTGCCGCCTGCACCATCTCAGGGCAAATCCGCGACCCATTCCTCCGGTTCCGCCTATGATGCCTATCCTCACGGCCACCCTCTGAGAATGTTCTTATTATCTCTATTCACGGGTTTCCGCGTTGGCCTCAGTCATATTCTTGCGCCACGGCCAGGCGCAGAACAACGTGGAGCGGCGCCTGACCGGGCGCCTGCCGAACGTGCCCCTGACGGACCAGGGGATGGTCCAGGCAGAGTACGCCGCCCAGCACCTCTCCAAGATGGACGTGTCCCGGATATACTCCAGCCCGATCCAGCGGGCCCAGCAGACCGCCCAGATAGTGGCCCGGCACAACAACCTTGAGGTGGCCACCGACGAGAGGCTCACGGAGATAGAAATGGGCAGCTTTACCGGCATGAAGTACGACGACCTGCTGGCCAGCCAGGGCGATGTCCTGATGCGGTTCTACGGCAACGGGACGGCGCCGGCAGCCCCCGGGGTGGAGACCTTCATGAACGTCCGGGCGAGGGTCCTGAGCATGGTCGGGGACGTGCTGGCCAGCCATCCTGGCGAGAACGTGGTCCTGGTCACCCACATGGACCCCATCAAGGCGATGCTCTCCACCATACTGAACCTGTCCATGCAGAACCTGCACGAGCTGATAATAGCCAACGGCACGCTCAACGTATTTCTGGAGAGCGAGGGCCGGTTCTCTTTGGGTGGACTGAACATCATGGAGCCCTCCAGGCTGATCCGAACATGGTAGGATCAGTGCCTGATCACGGCAAAAGCGCCCCGTAAACTCTTAAATAGAATCCAAAAATGACCCGAGACGTAACATGCGGTACGTGATCGGTGTTTTGGCAGTAATGGTAGTAATGTTCTCCGTCAACATTGCCCTTGCGGCAACCGACGAACCAGGCGAGTATCTGGACAGGCGCGTGGAGATCTGGAACCTCTTCTTCAGGATGATGGTGGTGGCCTTTACCATAGGAGCCGTCGTCTCCGGGACGCTGATCTGGCTTATCTGGCGTTTCCGGGAGTCCAATCCCAAAGTCAAGCCTACCGAGTTCGAGGGGACTGACTGGTAGATGGACAACAAGCACTCCAACTGGCCCGAGTGGATATACCTGGGAGTGGTGATAGCGCTGCTGTGCTGGGTGGGCGCCGAGGCCTGGAACGTGGAGAGGCTGATCGAGCACGTTCCCGAGGACGCCGAGGTGATCAAGGTGGTCGGCCAGCAGTGGTTCTGGACCTTCGAGCACGAAGACGGCACCAAGGAGATCGGCGAGCTGCACCTGGAGACGGGCAAGGCGTACAAGTTCGAGATCACCTCCACCGACGTCATCCACTCCTTCAACATACACGACTATGTAGTGCTGCTGGATGCGGTGCCGGGCAGGGTCAACACGGTCTGGTTCTCGCCCGTCGAGGCCGGCGTCCACGACATACAGTGCAGGGAGTACTGCGGGCTCATCCACTATAACATGCGGGGGACGCTGTACGTGGAGGACCCGTCTTGAAAAGGATTTTAAGCCCGATGGGAAGAGCGGGGGTGTTGAACTAACATGGTGCTGGAGCTCCACAAACCCCGTCCAATCTGGCAGATAATGTTCTCGACCCACCACACCGACGTGGGTCTCCTGTACCTGATAACGTCGCTGGCGTTCCTGTTTCTGGGCGGGGCCCTTGCCCTGGCCATACGCGCCGAGCTCTTCTTCCCGGGGTCGCAGATCATAGCCGACTCGATGACCTTCAACAGGATATTCACCGTCCACGGAACCACGCTGATATTCCTGTTCATCCTGCCGTCTGCCTCGGCCGTCGGCAACTACTTTGTTCCGATAATGGTCCGCTACAAGGACATGGCCTATCCTAAACTGAACGCCATCGCGTTCTGGATGATTCCGCCCGGCGGCGCCCTCATATGGCTGGGCTTTGCCGACTTTACCTGGTACGCGACCCCGCCCTACTCGGTAATCAGCGCCCCGGGGCCGGCCGCCGACATGTGGATATTCGGCCTCAAGATACTGGGGGTCTCGTCCATACTGGGTGCCATCAACTTTGTGGTCACCATCCTCAAATGCAAGCACCCCGACATGTCCATAGGCCAGGTCCCGCTGCTGGCCTGGTCGTTCCTGTCCTCGTCACTGATAATACTGGTTGCCCTTCCCACGTTCGCGGCGGCCCTGCTGATGCTGCTCACCGACCGCCTGGGGGTCTCGGGCTTCTTCAATCCGGCCCTGGGAGGGGATCCCATAGCATACGCGCACCTCTTCTGGTTTACCTTCCATCCGGAGGTGTACGTGCTGGTGATACCGGCCATAGGCATGATGTACGAGATAGTGCCGCGATTCTCGCGCCGCCCCATCCGGATATACTCGTCGGGGATAGCTGCATTCGTCCTGCTGGCGATAGTGGGGTTCTCGTCCTGGGCCCACCACATGTACGCCACCGGGCTGTCCTTCACCGAAAAGACCGTGTTCATGGTGGGAACGCTGGCCGCCGTGCCTGCGTCTGCAATGCACGTCTTCAACCTGCTGGGCAGCATGTGGAGCGGCCGGATCAAGTTCTCCACACCCATGATGTGGGCCGTCGGCGGGATAGCACTCTTCTTCTCGGCGGGGGCAGGCGGGGTAGTCAACAGCGCCATGCCGCTGGACTTTGTCACCCACGACTCGTACTGGGTGGTGGGCCACTTCCACCTGTTCGTGATGGGGACCATCGCATTCGGAACCATCGGCTACATCTACTACATGTTCCCGTACGTGACCGGCCGCCTCTACAACGAGGCGCTGGGCAAGGTACACTTTGTGCTGGCGATGATCGGCACCAGCATGGTCTTCTTCACACAGCACGTCCTGGGGCTCTACGGCATGCCCCGGAGGATATACGACTACCCGCCCATCCCGGAGTGGATTGCGATGAATCAGATCGCCAGCGTCGGCGCGATGATAATAGGCGCCAGCATGGTCATATGGCTGGCCAACATGATATACAGCGCCGGCAAGGGCAAGGAGGCAAACATGGAGGACCCCTTCGGACTGGGCGGACGGTACTACTATCCGCACCAGCAGAAGAACCCCCACCACTAGGTGATCATGATGACGTTCGACTACGACGAAACCCCAATAATTCGAACCAGCCCGGCGCGGACCGGCAAGATGATGATCATCATGGTGAGCATCTGTGTCGCCGGTGGCGGCATATTCTTCGGCCTGTGGGACTACTGGATATCGGAGGAGCCGCCAATAGTGGCGATCATGAACGAGGCCATCGTGCAGGAGGTGGGCGCCTTTACCGGCAGCATACTCACCGAGGACTTGGTCTTTGTAGAGTCGGCAGACTTCCGGGACTTTTCGTTCAACGAGCTGCTGGGCGAGCCGGGCGCCAACCCGACCGTCACCGCCAGCGTGGGCGACAAGATAGTCTTCAACGTGGTCAGCGACGGGATATCCTTCCACTCGTTCGGGGTTACCTCCGAGGCGTCCGGGTATGCGGGGATATTCCCGGGATCCGAGGTGGGCACCGCCAACAATCCGCTCACCAAGGGACAGTCGGGGACCGCCGAGTTCATACCGCCGGAGGAGGGCACCTACTACTACATCTGCACCGTCCCCGGCCACCGCGAGCAGGGGATGGAGGGGATGATCATCGTGGGACCGGCAGCGGCCGACGCCGGGCCGGTTGAGGCGACCGGAGTGAGCCACGATATCACGCTTGACTTTTACGAGTCCGACGACTTTATCACGTTCGCGTTCGGGGCTCCCCCCGGCGAGGAGGGCGCAAACCCCGAGATCACGGTGAACGCCGGCGACACGGTCAACGTATCGGCCACCAACCAGGGCATATCGTTCCACTCGTTCGCGGTGGTGAGGGACCCGGACAACGCCGCTTCGGTGGTCTGGGACTCGGAGATAGGCTCGGCCAACGTCCCGCTCACCCGGGGCCAGACCGGAGAGGTCAGCTTCGTGGCCGATACGCCGGGCACCTACTATTACATATGCACGGTTCCCGGGCATGCCCTACAGGGCATGAAGGGTACGCTGATTGTGGAGTAGGGTCTTTGGCCATACAGTACTTGGCGCTCTCCACCATGGTGGTGCTGTACTCGCTGATGTTCATCGGCGGCTACATATCGGCCGCCGGCCTGGGCCTGACCTGCCCGGAGTGGCCGCTGTGCCCCAACGGGGTGATGCCCTCCGAGGAGTACCTGATAGAGTGGGTGCACCGGCTGATAGCCGCCACCACCGGCGCCCTGGTGCTGGCAACCATGGTGGCCTGCTACATGAACAAGCACGCGGACACCAAGATCAAGGTCACCAGCTCGCTGGCCTCCGCGTTGGTGGTTACCCAGATAACCCTGGGCGCCCTGGTCATCGACCTCAAGCTGCACGCGGTGCTGGTGGCCATCCACCTGGGGATAGGCATACTGCTCTTCTCGATGGTGCTGCTGACCACGCTGTTCGCCTTCCGGCTCGCCCGCGTTCCGCTGAGCACCCGCGCCTAGCGGCGCCGCCGACGCCCCAACAGCCTGGGCAGGTATATGTATGCCATTATCCCGGTGAACACCAGGGCCCCCGTGGTTATCGCCGATATGAAGATGTACCCGAAGGGGCTCTGCGTTCCCATGTTGAAGGTGTACGTTAGGGTGTCCTCGCCCATGTCGTACAGGTCCACGTTGACCACATGGTTGCCCTCCCGCTGCCAGACGTACTCGATCTCCCAGTGGCCTCCTCCAACGTAGGTGGGGGGGACCGCATCCACCTGGCGGTCGTTAAAGAAGAACCGCATGCCCGCGGTGAAGCCGTCGACCTCCTCAAAGTCCCTGTCGGTCACCCTGATCAGTATGGTGGACGGCTCATCTATCTGGGGAAACTCGGGGGCGGTGGCCACCTGCACCCGGTACCCGCCATAGAACTCCTCGGCGGAGTTGAAGAGGGAGTGGGCCGATGCCCCCGGGACGGTCCATACCGCGGCCGTCAACACCAGTACCGCAACCCACCTCATCACCGGGGGGGATGACACGCCGGAATATATCCCATGGGAACGGGACGGCTGTGTCCCAGAAACATATGCCAAAACAGTGAAGTTTTTTACTATGTAATAACCGTATGGTACCATGAAGCGCACCTCCGGCCTGACGGTCTCTGTCAGCATGCACCACGGCAAGGTGTACAGTCCGCCCAAATTCCGCGAGATCACCGGCGTGCGCAAGCAGGCCGTACCGCCGCACGACCCCGACGGCGCCCTGGCAGGCGCCCTCGAGCACGCCGTCCACAAGATAAACCTGGGTATCAGGATGTGGCTTAACCTGATACGCGACTACCCCAAGGTGCGCGAGGACCACTCTGGGGCCGAGCTCGCCGAGTATGACGGACGCGTCCGCATGGTATACGCGATGCTCAAGCACCACCGGGGCAGGTACATGGCGCAGTTCGCCAAATACATGGCGGACGGCTGCGAGGTCATGGCCAGGGCGTACGTCAAGAGGCGAACCACCGACGCCAACGCCACCCGCCCGAGGTGCTCCAACCCGGCGCTGCGCCAGGGATCCAGCTCGTGCGTGGTCTACGGCAGGGGCTTTTGGTGCAAACTATCCGACGCGCCCGGGCAGCCGCTGCTCTCTTCCCCTTATGTGATACTGCGCTTTCCCATCGTTCCGTCCAGGCACACGGCCGAATTCAAGCTCAACCGCCATGTCATAGAGGCGATCGCCACCGCATCCGGGATGGGCGCCGTCACCCTCACGCCCACCACCCTCTCGATAGCGGTAACGCCGCGGCCCGCCGCGGCGGCCGAGCCCGGCGGCGGCGGTATCATCGCGATGGATGTCAACAAGGCAGAGCACGCCACCGCAGACACGAACGGGCGGCAGGAGCGCATACCCAACGGGGCGCTCGCCCACGCCGGGGCGCGCCGCCGCAAGCACGCCGCCCCGGGCGTGGCCGGCGGGCCGCCCGCCAAAAAGCGGAACGGGCGGCGGTCCGGCAGGCGCCACCCCGCAAAGCATCCCGGGCGCAAGCCCTCCAACAAGCGGCGCGACCGGCGCGTCAACAGGCGCGAGCGCAGGGCGATAAACGCCCGGTATGCCAACCAAAAGACGAACCACCTATACAAGATGATGCACGGGCTGGCGGCGGTCCGGCATGGATCTCGTGCTGGAGCGGCCCACCATCGACGCCATGCTGGTCAAATCCAACAGGAACATGTCATCTATGGAACGTGATCTGCTGAAGATGGGGCTCAGCCAGGGCACCATCGTCGAGGTGGCGGGGCGGGTGTTCGCCAAGCACGGGCTGCGCGTCCATCTGGCGGACCCGCGGGGGACGAGCTCCACCTGTGTCCTGTCTGCGGCGGGACGTTCTGGGAGGCCAACTACCACAAGGACAGAAACCTGTGGCGGCAGTGGAGGCGCAAGAAGGCTTGCACCGCCTGCCATTACCTGATAGACCGGGATGATGCGGCGCCGATCAACCTGCTGAGGCGGCGCCTGCTGTCATCATCATCATCGGACTGTGAACCGGCGGCGGCGTCCGGCAACGGCGTCCGGGTGGCCGGGGATTGGGAGCAGCGCGTCGACCGGCTGGTGTTCCGGCTGGTGGACGCTGCCTGCGTGCGGTTTCCGTGCGTATACGGCGAAGGGCGGCGGCTGAAAGGGAGCGCGAACAAACTCCTGCAGGGGGCGGACGCGCGTCTCCTTGACGACCGCCTGGATGCATCCAAGTACTACGGGACGCGGCCTCCGGGCCGTATATGTCTGACACACCCGAACGGGACGTCCTTGGGAGGGCCAGCCGCCCACCCGCGGGAGGCGCCCGGAGATGGCCACACAATCAAGGGTAGCGGCGGGACGATGCGGCCCGGGGACGATGCTCGATGATTTATAAAGAGACAGCCTGCCCCCAAACCCATGGCCAAGGTCTATGACGTGCCCCCCGATGTTCTGATCGGCAGGCTGGCAGAGCACCTGCGGGAGAGGGGAATCGCCAAGCCCGACTGGGCGGCCTTTGTCAAGACCGGCGCCCACGCGGACAGGCCCCCCCACCGGAAGGACTGGTGGTATGCCCGGTGCGCCTCGATACTGCGAAAGATATACCTCCACGGACCGGTAGGCATCAACGAGCTGCGCAAGGAGTACGGCGGCGGAAAACCGTCCGGATACGGAGCTGCACACCATCGCCCGGCCGGCGGGGCGATCATCCGCAACGCCGTCCACGGACTGGAGGACCTGGGTCTGGTGGAACGGATGGAGAAGAGGGGGCGGATAGTATCCAAAGAAGGCATGAAGAAGCTTGACAACCTGTCCACCGAGATTCTCCGGGACATGATCTCGGAGAACCCGTCCCTCAAGGTATACCTGTAGGCATGAGCGCGCCTCCCGAACCCAACGACGACCAGGCCCGCGAGGCCGCGGCGCAGAGGGAGGTGATAATGCGCCAGATACTGTCGCCGGAGGCCCGGATGAGGCTGGCCAACGTCCGGATGGTGCGGGGCGACCTGGCCGGGACCGTCGAGGGCTACCTGGTGAACATGGTCACCCAGGGCAGGATAAGCCCGCCGGTCACCGACGACCAGCTCAAGCAGATACTGCTGTCGCTGCAGCAGCCCCGGCGGGGCTTTAAGATAAACCGCGTCTAGGCCCTGTTGTCCTGTTTGATGGTAAAGCTGCAGATGCCTGCCATCCTGTTGATGGCCTCCTCTATGTCGGACTTTGGCGTATCCTGGTGAAAGAGCAGCTTCGTCTGGAGGCCGCCATCCAGCACCCCGGCCGTCTCGATAATCTCTACGGCGAGGCGGTCGGTTCGTTTCAGGATGATGGCCTCGCGGACGTCGACCGTCCTACCCTGGGCGTACTGGTTGTTGGTGACGGAGGGCGGTATCTTTGTCTTGCCGTACTTCTCCTCGTCCAGCTCCACCAGCCTGGCTGATCCCGGGCTGGCCGCCATGCAGATGGAGATGGGCAGGCCGGACTTGCGGTCCTTTCCCCTGGCCACCTTGGCGGCCGTCTCTACCACCTTGAGGCAGGTCCTGTGCGTCTCTTCCCCGTCGTACCCCATTACCTCCGAGATGGCCTCACGCAGTCCCACCAGGTTGATGAGCAGACCGACGGACCCGCTCTGCTCGTACTTGACGTTGGCGGCCAGGAACGGGTTCAGGCCACGCCTGGTTATGTCGGAGACGTCCTTACGGCGGGCCGCCAAAGTCGCCATGACGGGATTCATCAGCAGGGCCAGCCGTGCACGAAAATACGCCTCGTCCCGATTTGACTCGAAAGCGAGCCGGGACAGGTTGATGGCTATCGAGTGCATCTTGATGGCTGTCCTCAGTTCGCCCGGGTCGGTCACGCCGCTCTCCGCGCAGTGGCCGCCGGACACGGCAACCACGCCGCCGGCCTTGGCTATCCCGGCCAGCCGTCCGGCCACATCGCCCACATCACCCCCGTCCGGATCCACCACCAGGCCGGCCCCGGGCCTGCAGGTCACGCCGACGTAGTCGCCATATGCGTCTATGACGGTTCCGGCCATGTCCGAGGAGAGGGGTACACGCATCAGGACGCCGGCGCCCTTCCCGTGCCTGGACGTGTGCATGGTGGCCAGCGCGTCGACCACGTTCTGCCTGGTGGCGCCGGCCTTCTCAAGCATCTGGGGCAGCCCGCCTACCACAGTCTCATGGGACGCCTCCCAGGAGAGCTGTCCCAGCATTATGGACAGGGCAGGCACGATGGATCCGTCCCCGAGCCTCCTGCGGGATATGTCGGCCCGCCCAACCCAGTCGTTCCCGAATACGTCCGCCGCGTCGGCGAATATGGTGTCGGGCACCAGCGGCCAGGCGGCCAAGCCGCTTATGTGGATGTCCCCGGACAGGTACATGTCCGCGGCGTCCTTGGGCAGGGTGTTGGTCAGCAGGTACTCGGAGAATATGCTCTGGCCCGCCGAGAAGACCAGCGACTCGGAGCCTGAGTCCATCCCGTCCATGTTGGTGAGTATGTCCTGGACATCGTGGGCTGGTATGCCCAGCCTGGTCATCTTGTTGCGGTAGTCCTCGTGGCCGTTCTCCAGCAGGACGGTATTGACCAACTCCCTGATCAGCGGGCCGGTGAGATAGGCGGTCTGGTACTTGTATATGCGGCTCTCCACCTCTTCGGTGATCTTCTGGGCCAGCTCCATGGGAAGGCGCCCCTCCCGGACCAGCGACTGCGTTATCTTGTCCGAGTTGAACTCCTCTATGGATGCCTGGGACGTCCGGACGTACAACCGGCCGCTCTCCACAACCGACCTCTCCTCTATCTGCTTTGCCAGGTTCAGGACCAGCTTGCCCAGGTTGGTTATGGTATAGCGCTTCTCGTTCTTGTTGGCGGCCACCAGCGCCTGTCGAAGCAGTTTGCGCAGGTGGTACGCGAACTTGCCGCTCTCCTTCTTGGAGCGGAATCCGGCCAGCGCCTTCAGCTCCGAGTACGGGAGGGATCCCTTGGAGTTGAGTATGCGGAGCACGTCAATCCGGTTGGGGCTGGCCATGACCGAGAATATCATCCGGACCCTGGTGGGCGTCGGCTGGGCGACGGGGTCCTCGTCCACCATGATGTCCTCGTCGTCCATCCGCTTGAGTTGATGATGAGCCGTAATTAACGGTTATGAGGGGGCCGGCCGGCTTCGGGTCCCAGATGCCCGCGCGTCCGGGAAGGGGCGCCTTCCCTCGCTGGTCGCCGTCTGCGCCGGATGCTCCTGCGCTCCAGGCACCTGCCCGGCCGCCAAGAAGAGGTGGCGCCGGCGGGCCGGTGCCATCGATATCATTCCTCCAGCGCATCTATCGAGAATTCGGTGGTGGACACGCCGTGGCCGCAGGAGGGGCACTTGCCGTTTATCACCTTGGAGGCGTCCTTGATGGGCTTGAGCACCTTCATGGCTCCTATCTTGGTGCCGCACTTGCCGCAGATTATCTCTACCACCATCATACCGGCAACAGAACCCGAAGTATTTACGATTTTTCCAGCAGCAGGCCCCGGTCGTCGTACCCGGTCACGCGCGCCGCCGTTCCCACCGGGAGGTCCTCGGGAGTCGCTATCCCGCCCATGAACCCTGACACCCTCAGGTCGCTCTCCTCCAGCGACATGACCACGAACGCGTAGGGGGTGTACCGCTCAAAGCCGGCGGGGGGAACCGTGATTATCGTGTAGGTGGCTACCCGTCCGGCTCCGCTTACCGTCTGGTCCCCGAACCGTGATCCTCCGCATCCTTTACAGAAGTAGACGGTGGATGCATGCAGCTGCCCACACTTCTCGCAGCGTCGCACCAGAATCTCGCCCTGCTTGGCCGCCTCGATGAACTTTTCTTTGGTGGACATCATCATCATCATCCTCAGACACTTTCGAATACGTGCACGGCGCAGCTGGCCCCGGTGGCTCCAAAGTTGTGGGTAAGGCCGATGCGGGCTCCCTCGACCGTCCTCTGGCCGGCCTGGCCGGTGAGCTGGTCGTAGACCTCGACCACCTGCCCCACGCCGGTGGCGCCTATCGGGTGGCCCTTGGACTTGAGACCGCCGGAGGGGTTTATCGATATCTCCGAGTTTAGGCTGGTCAGGCCGTTGCGTGCAGCCTCCACCCCCTTGCCCTTCTCAAAGAAGCCCAGGTCCTCGGTGTCAACTATCTCGGCTATGGTAAAGCAGTCGTGCACCTCTGCAAAGTCCACGTCCTTGGCGGTTATGCCGGCCATCTTGTATGCTGCCTGGGCAGCTATCCTGGTGCTGGGTATGGTGGTGAGGCGCTCCCTTCCCTCCAGGGCCGCAGGCGAGCCGCCGCGGCCGGATCCGGTGACCCTGATGTAGTCGCCGCCGGTCTTCTTGGCAAACTCTTCGGTACACAGTATGACGGCGCTGGCTCCGTCGGAAAACGGACAGCAGTCGTACAGCTTCAGGGGGCTGGCCACCACGGCCGAGTTCATTACGTCATCGACGGTTATCTTTTTTCTGAGGTGGGCCTTGGGGTTGAGCAGTCCGTTGTCGTGGTTTTTGACGGCCACCCTGGCAAAGTCTTCCTCGGTGGCGCCAAACTCGGTGAGGTATGCTCTGGCCATCGACGCGAACAGCCCCGGGAACGAGGCGCCCGCCGACCCCTCATGGAAAAAGTCTGAGCAGTAAGCGAAATAGGTGGTGGTCCATTCGGTACCGGTGTGGGTGACCTTTTCGGTGCCGGCCACCAGCAGGCAGTCATAGAATCCGGCAGCCACGTTGGCGTATGCCTCCCGGAACGATACCGAGCCGCTCCCGCAGGCGGACTCTATGGACAGGGACGGCCTGTCGGATATGCCCAGGTTGCTCATTATGACGGGTCCGAGGTGGACCTGCTTGTCCGCTATCCCGAACACGTTTGATATGTAGCCGGCCTTGATGTCCTTTGACTTGATGCCCGCACTGGCTATGGCGTCTGCGGACGCTTGGACGGTTATATCGACGATGCTGTCGGCCAGCTTGCCGTACTTTGTACTGCCGGCGCCAAGAACACAGACACTCTCCACGGGATTGAGGGAGATTAGTCCATATAAAAACCGTTTACCAGTGCTTACGTATGCACTCAGGTCCCCAAAGCGGGCATCTTGGGCATCGTCATAATTGTCTGCAACGCTAATCCGGCATCAGCACGCCACGGCGACCGGCGCGACCAGCTCCGGGCGCTCCTGTTTCGGCGGCGGCTTGAACAGCCTCCAGTCCGGGTCCCTGACCAAATTCTCCACCGCGGTCCGCGGAAAGATGCCCAGCTTGCGGCAGGTGCGCGCCACCGAGACCAGCACCGAGAAGACCTCCCGCCCCTCCGCCGTGGACAGTTGGTGGCGCACGTTCCTGTGCAGGACGGCGGTGTCGCGTATCTCCAGCTCGGCGCCGTTGTTGTGTGGCGGCATGCCGGGGTATCTGAGGAAGGTGAACAGGTGGGGCGCGGCCCCCTCCAGCTTGGTCCTGAACTTGTGGCCCTCGGGATAGGAGGAGGCTATCTCCAGGACGGCCCTCTCCAGGGAGAGGCACTCGGAGCTCTCCGCCGACTTCCTGCCCTTGATGGCCCGGTACAGGGAGAGCAGCCGGTAGTGGCAGGATATGTCGGATCCGCCGTTCCTGATGGCGTACTCTTCGGCCTCGCGCAGGAGGTGCACCCAGCACCTCTGCCGGATGGGCAGCACGTTGTAGGCGACGTACCCGTCCGAGACGACCGGGACGCCCAGGATCTTCCCGAAATGGATGTCCAGGACGGCCGCGGCCCTGCTGGGGGCGGCCACGATGTAGGTGGCGTCCCCGATGGTCGCCAGCCAGATGTAGCCCCGCTTGCCGTTCATCCTGATGGGCGACTCGTCCATCTGCATGAACAGGGCCTCGGCGATGTGGTCCAGGATCTCCGCATAGGTTCCCATCAGCAGGTCCCTGATGGCCTTGCGCGCGTTCCAGACGGCGTTGGGTGAGAGGTCAAACTCGTAGAGGGCATCGAAAAAGTATGAGATAGTCTGGTCGGTGCACCTCCCCGCATAGTACTCCTCGATGAACCCCAGGATCCCGGGCCCAAACGAGGTCCCCGGGATGGTAGGCGCCGCCGCGGTGGTGATCTCTCCACACCTCTTGCAGGATCCCCTCTTCATCACGTACGCGATGCACTCTATCACCATGGATTTGCCGCCGGCAAAATCATAGACCATCTTGACGACCGGTGGCACCTTCCTGAGGTGGCCGCGCCCGCACGTCCCGCACCGGCAGACCCGCAGCACGACCGTCCGGTCCGCCTTGTTCTTGTGGGAGGCGCCTATATGTCCGGCCGGCGGCCCCCTGCGGGACGGCTCACCCTCCGCCTTACCGTTGTTGTCATCGTCATCCGATTCAGGTCCGCCTTCATCGCCGCCCTCGCCGGCGTAGCCGCCCTCCTCCGCCATCTTCTTCCGGAAGGCTGCGCGCTTCTCGTTGTACAGCGAGCCGGTCGAGGACGGGACGTGGGCGTTCTCGTACTTGGCCAGCCTCCTGTCGCGCTCGGCTATCTCCAGTATCAGCCGGTCTATCTCCGCCTTGAGGGCCGCGACCATCTTGTCATGCACAGCCTCGAGCCGGGACACCGTCTCGCGTAGTTCCCGGTTCTCCACCGCCAACCTGGTCAGCTCCTCGCGCAGGAGGGCGGCCTCTGACTTGGTGCTCACGCCGGTTAGATGGTATCGCGATCAATAAACCTATGGCCCGGCTGGGCATCCGAATTGTCCGCTTTGGGGACCTGAGTGCATACGTGCTTACAGCCGGATGTAAAGATCCACAACTAAACCAAGTCTATAAGGGAGACAGATAACATTCCGCGTATGGATCCCCTGCACCGGACAGAGCCCCGGCGTTCTGCCCCCAGACAGGAATATCAGGTGCATAACGGCCGGAACGAATACCATCTGATACCCTACATTGGTAACAAGTCCGGCTTCGCCCACATATTTGATGAGTTGGTGCCTGAGAGAACCGGAGCCAAACGGATAATCGACATATTTGGCGGGGGCGGCTCTTTTGCCATATATTGCTGCTTTAGGTTCAAATCCAGCCGCGTCACCTACAACGACAACAATCCAACCCTGACAAACTTTATGGAACACGTGCGGGATGATCCAGAGGGCCTCATCCGGGAATACAACGCGCACCGGGAATTATCATCTGCGGAATACTTTGCAGAAATTCGCAATGAACAGTTGGACAAAGATTTGGCGGGGGCGGGCAGGTTCCTTTACCTGTCCAAGAACGCCTTCAGTGGAAAGATACGGTTCAACAAATCCAACCGGTTTAACGCGCCCATGAGGAAGGGCGCCCGGTGTCCAACCGTGGAGTCTGACAGGATACGCAAAATCAGCAATAAAATACGGCATCTCGAAATTACCAACCACCCATTTGAGTATTTTGAAAATACCAGAAATGCCTTTTTGTATATGGATCCGCCATACATGAACAATACCAACAGCCACTACAACGGCGTGCCGGCCACCGAAGACTTTGCGCGATTCGTTAACAAAACCGCCCAGCACAACCAGATAATGATATCGGAGCAGAACGAGCCCAACACAATAGGGATAACCGGCCCGTATCTCATATGTGACGTATGGCTGCGCAGATCACTTCAATATTTTACCCAAACCAACAGCAAAGAGATAATCGCCATAAATTACATTCCAGGCTAGACATCAGAGGCGCAGTGACATCGGGGGTAGCATCCGGCGTATTTTAGAGATGGATGATCGTCTGGTCCGGCGTTGAATCCATCGCGCCCAAGAGGCCTTGGTTGGATATGGTGGCGGGAAACAAGATCGGTACCACGACACGCGCTGCCGCCCGAGAAAGCAACTTATTGGCTGGTTGCGCTTTTGAGTCGTGCCTAGCAAATCCAAGGAACCGTCCCGCCATTCTGTCAAAGCCACCAAGTCCGCCGCCAACACGCTGATAGAGGAGGTCCTGCAGTACATGGACGGCAGCGGATACCTATCCTGGTCGGAGAACGAGAAAAAATACGTGCTGCTGGGCACAAACTCGCCGCGGAGCGGCTTGGCGGACTGTCCCAAGTGCGGCATAGGCAGGCTGAGGATAGTGCGCTCCAAGCTGACGGGCAAGCGGTTTATGGGCTGCTCCAACTATCTCAACGGCTGCACCGCCTCGTCCCCACTGCTGCAGAAGGCCAGGCTCCGGGGCACCAAGAAGCCCTGCGGGACCTGCGGGTGGCCCGAGGTGATCTTCCGCTATTCCAGAAACCAGAAATGGTCCCGGCAGTGCTCTAACATAGAGTGCAGCTCCAGGCGGGCTGCTGACAAGGATGTCGGCTCATCTACCAACGACGCCGTCTAGGCTGGGGTATATGTCCGTCCGCCGGTTCTTCAGCAGGGGCAGCGCCTCCCTGGTCTCGGCCACCCTGCGCATGTCCAGGTTCGCATAGCCGATGCCCTCGCTGGTACCCATGTCCAGCAGGATGTCGCCGAACGGATCCACCACCAGGCTTCTACCACAGTAGGTGTTTCCGGTATGGGCGGGGGACACCATGTAGCAGCCGTTCTCCATCGCCCGGGCCCGGTTCATGGTAATCCAGTGCTCCTCCTTCTTCTCACCCCTCACCCAGGCGGAGGGGGCCACGATCGTGTGGGATCCGGCCTCGGCAAGCGCCCGGGACACCTCGGGAAACCGCAGGTCGTAGCAGATCACCATCCCGGCCATCCCCACGGTCGTGGCGACGGGGGCGGTTATGGCGTTGCCCGGCTCCAGCTTGTCTGACTCGCGGAAGCCCAGCGCATCGTACAGGTGGGTCTTGCGGTAGATTGACCGTATGGTTCCTGATCCGTCTACCAGAAACGAGGTGTCGTAGACCCGCTCATCCTTGGGACTCTTCTCGTAGAAGGTGCCCACTACCTCTATGTGGTTGTCCTTGGCGGCCCGGCATATGCCGGACACGAACTCCCCGGATACCTCCTCGGCCTCGGCGGCGAGCCCCGCGGCGCTTTGCGAGCTGGGAGTGTAAAACATCATGTACTCTGGAAAGGCGCACAAACCCGCGCCGTTTTTGGCAGCCTCGGCCACGTATCCTGATACCCTGTCCAGGTTGTCCCTCTTGTCGGTGGAGGCGCAGAGCTGGACCACGGCTACCTTGGTCATGGCGCATGTGGGATGATACAAAATAAAAGGGTAGGGTGGTCCTACAGCGGCTTTCCGGCCAGGAACCAGTGCTCTGGCGGCTTTTCGTCAAAGACCACTATCACGTGGCGGTCCTGGGCCTTGAGAATCTCGGTTGCAGCCCGGGTGACGGCCTTGGCAAACTCGCTCTTCTGCTGATCGGTCCTGCCGGGAAACATGGACACCGTTACAAGAGGCATGCTTCGTACAGTATGGAATTCAATATATTTTGAACTAGTTCGAATACGGCTTTGGTGCCGCCTTTGATAGCACCATCCCACCGACGGCCCGTCTAGTAGTCTGGCCTGTACCCGTAGCGCGTCCCGTACGTGAACTCGGACTGGTGGGTAATCTTGTAGAGGTACCCGACGGCCAGTCCGACGGCGAACCCCCCTATGTGGGCCAGATAGGCCACCCCGCCGCCGGCCACCCCGAACCCCCCTATGAAGAACGGCAGCAGGTTCTGGAAGACCAGCCAGAAGGGCAGGAACCACTTGGCCTGTATGTGGAGCATCCTAATGAAGATGAAGAGCATCATGACGGTCAGTATCCTGGCGCGGGGGAAGAGTATCAGGTAGGCCCCAAGTATCCCGGAGACCGCCCCCGAGGCGCCGACCGCAGGTATGGCGCTGCTGGTATCGCCCGCTATGTGGGCCAGCCCGGCCAGAACCCCCCACCCCAGGTATATTCCCAGATACTTGAGCCTGCCGAACTTGAGCTCGATATTGTCGCCGAATATCCACAGGAACAGCATGTTTCCCCCCAGGTGCAGGGCCCCGCCGTGCAGGAAGGTGGATGTGACCAAGGTCATCAGCGGGTTGCTGGGACACTCCACCAGCACCGGCCCGCGCCCAAAGTCTATGTTGAGAGAGTCCGCTCCCATGACGCACTGGGGTACTGCACCCAGGTCGTAGAACAGCGCAAAGGCTCGCCCGTTCGTAAAGTCAAGGAACTGCCCCGTCACGGCCACCTCGAAGAAGAACGCTATCACGTTGGCCGCTATCAGGCCGTAGGTCACTATCGGCCTCCATCCGGGAGGGTGGGGGTTCTCGTCCTTCAGGGGCAGCAGCATTGGATGCGGTGGGTGCCGAATTTGTATAAAGATTGCCTTGGTCTCGGCGCCGGGTTAGTCAACCCGCATCCTGCTACGGGTGGTCCGCCTGAGTCATGCCATCGGCCGGGCACGCGCCGGTTCCGGCACCGGACCATGCCCGCTGGGCTGGACCGGCGTGAGGGACCGCCGGGGTTCGTACTAGATAATCCCCAGCCCAGCTGGCCCGGAGGCCAACAATTTCGGCTGCGCTGCGGTACCCTCTGATATTGTCTCCGTTCGGCATGCGGCCTGCTCTCGTTCTCCCTTGTCTCGTCAATGCGGGCCTGCCCCAAGCTATGGCGTTTACGCACCTCTTTCTTCAGAGCCTTGATTCTGGTTCCTGTTTTGGTTAGTGCGCCGCATTCTTTGAATAGTTTTTCCGGGGTGTGCTTGTCAGGACGGCATCGTCTTCATCGACACCATTGGACAGCCGTTTATGGCGGCGCCCAACCCTAGATATCTTCGCCTGCCCTTCGGAAGCCATCTTTGAGCGCCCGGAAGAGGCGAATATCGTCGTGCGACGCAGCAGCAATATCGTCCAAACCCACGCGTTTCGCTGCAGCGGCAATCGTCTCCGCGTTAGCTATCAACTTGTCCACCTTGACCATGTATGTAGTGCATGATGCTCGGCAATAAATCGCGCTGCGTCCCTGAGAGGACGGGATCAAGTCCCGGCCGCTGCGCCATCCGCGGCTATGACCGGCCATTGCAAGCGCGGAGCATCCACCATCCAACACGATCATCCTGCGGCGCGCGGGCGGTACGCGCCTGCAGCGGGCGTCCGCCCGCTACCCCAGCAGGATGATGCCCCTCTCCACCAGGTACGAGACCATCGCCAGAAACTCATCATGCGTGAGTGAGCCGGCACCGTACCAGCCCATGACCGGCCCCAGCCAGGCGGGCAGCAGGGGATCGCCATCTAGCCCGGGCGGTATCATCTTCCGGTCTGCCAGCAGCCTGAGGTCGTACAGGATGGCGTCATCATCGGCCAGGCCGCTGGACCACTGTGCGGCATCGTCCCTGAAGTACTCGGGGACGAGCGGGGGCAGTACCGGCCCCGGGGCGAACCCACGTACGGTCACCTCGTCCTGGGAGTGCTTCCTGATGTCAAAGACCAGGTGCCACATGCCCATCTCGTCTATGCTCTGCAGGAACCGGACAGGCTCCCCGTCCAGGTACACCTCGAATATCTCCTGCCGGGTGACGGCGGGTATCTCCAGGTTGGCAGATAACACCAGGGGGTAGCTGTTGGTGGTCTGGATGGTCACCTCCGTGCCGTCCTCGCTGAACTGCGGCCTGTAGAACCATGCCCCGGACTCGTACCGAAGGTCGTAGGGGGTCCCGTTCCGGTTCGCCTTCAGCGGATACACCGAGTTCTGGGAGGGGGCAAAGCAGCTGTAGTATGATACCATGCTGGCAACGGTGGGATCCGGGTACATGGCAAAGCTGGCCGAGTCGCCCGGCTCCAGCGTGCCTATCTCCAGGTGGTTCCGTGCCACGTCGATGGCCCCATCGTCCCCGTGCACGACGGCCCATACGGACGGGTTGTGCAGGGCTCTGTCGCCGGTGTTGATGACGCGCCCGCTGATGCTGCCGTCCTCGTGCAGGACCAGCGTGTCGTCGTAGATTACGCTCAGGCTGACGGGCGGGGACGATGCCCTGACATACGAGACCTCCGGTTCCAGCAGCACCGCCCCGGGCGGCACCCCGGGCATCTTTACCTTGAAGGGCAGCTCCTGGCCGGCCGGGACCGCCTGGTGCTGGAACGACGCGGTGCGGACCAGATCTCCGTCCTGGACGGATACGGTGATGGTGGGAGACACGGCCTGCCCTCCGTCGTTCTGCACGTTCCCAATCACGGTATAGATGCCGTTTGCATCCACGTATGATACGTACTCGTCGGATGGCACGTATACCTGGGCGTAAGCGGCCTGGGCGCACGCCAGAACCAGGGCCGCGCTACAGAGAGCCGATGATATCTTCAAACCCGGATACGGGCCGGTCTGTAAACCGGGGCTGGCAAGCCTCAACGAGTGTGTTTACCTCGCCGCGACAATTTATGTAATGCCTTCTTCTGGACCCCGGCCGCCTGACCGCGACCAGCCCGTCCCTGATCCGCCTTTAAGCCGCCTGGTTCATCACTCAAAGTTCACAGATATGACCCCGCTCTCCATCAGGTGCTTGATGCCGGCCAGAAACTCCGCGTCGCTCACCAGGCCTTCGGCCCACCACCCCACGGTGGTGCGCACCCACTCCTCCAGGTGGCCGCCGGCGGTACCCCCGCCGGCCTGGACGGGCTGCACATCTATCACCCCGTTCTCTATCAGGTACTTTATGGCCTCGATGAACGAGCCGTCGTCTATCAGGCCTTCGGCCCACCATCCGGCGGTGGTGCGCACCCATCCGGGAACCCCAGGCCCGGCCGTATCCTCGAAGAAGACTACCGGTATGGAGGCAGTCGCAAGATCGTTGCCGTCAATGTTGTAGAACAGGATCTCGCCGGGCCCGGAGATGCCATCGGGGACCGACAGGGTGGCCGTGATCGGCCCGTCCTTGCTTGATACGCCGCCCTGGGAGTGAAGCAGGGCGCCGTTGTGGGTGACGGCCATCTGGTAGGGGGTCTCCACCGCCAGCCTCCTCAGAAAGACATCCGTTATGCTGAAGGATACGTCCGCCTCCCCTCCTGCGGGCAGGCCGGGCGGCTCCAGGTAGACCAGCACGCGGTACTGTCCATTGGAGGTAACCGAGCTGTACGGAGATCCGGAGGCTGGCCGCACCGCAAACTCCATGGTATCGCCGCCGCCCAGCTCGTCGTACATGCGCACCAGGTCGCCGCGGGGGATGACCACGTGGATCGTCCTGTAGTCGGAGAAGTAGTCGTCCACCTCTATCCTGTTCTGATCCAGCTCTATCCCGTTGACCGATGCTGCAAAGTCGGCCACCAGCAGGCCTCCGAAGGTGTCCGGTACGCTGAACTCGACATGCACCGTCTCTATCTGCTCTATTATCCCGGGGGTCCACTCAAACGGCATCGTAAACGAGACCTCCCCGGTTGCCGCATCGTAGGACCTCTCCTGGAACTGGTCATAGTAGGTGATGAACGTGATCTCCTGGTCGCCCCAGTAGTCGTCCCGGACGGTCTGGTCGTACTGCTTGGGGATGGATATGGCCGAGTTGAATACCGGCGGTTCGGGGGGCTGGTACCCGGATGCGGACAGCACGGTGACGTCAAACGAGTACAGGCCGCCGTCGGCCAGGCCGGGACCGGCCACCTCTATGCGCTTCTCCGCAAATATGCCGAACAGCCCCCCCTCCGAGATATCCCGTACTGTTATCTCGTCGGCGCCACCCTCGGAGACGAACTCAAAGACCATCCTGCCGTCGTCCCTGTGGAACTCCTCTGTGAAGAGCTGGGTCTGGCCGTGCCGTGCCGCCACCAGGTAGACCACGTCGTCTATGGGATCTTTTGTGTCATCCTGTATCATGGACAGGTCCACCTGTATGCCCGAGTCGTCGGTCTCCGAGGACACCTGTATGGTTACCATCATCCCGTTCATCTCCACCGGCGGCAGGGTCTCGCTGCCGGTGCCGTGGCCGTATGCTGTACCCAGCACCGCCAGCACCGCCAGCCCTGCTACCAGTGCGGCCGGCGTGGTTCTCAATGCGGGACAGACTATCCGCGGTTCAGATAAAAATCTAGGGAAACGACGGGATGGTACAAGCCACCGTCCACCCCGCCGGCTACAGCCAGTGCGGGATGCGGAGGTACTCGCCGGCCTCCTCGCCCCGCAGCACCCTGAGCAGGGCGTTGGCCTGGGGGGTGGAGAGCACCGGCATGTCGAACCGGTTGTCGGTGGATATCCTGGGACAGGCCACCTGTATGAACGCGTCTATCCCCCGGAGATTCCGCAGGCGGTCGTTGGTGATGTCGGTCAGCGCGAAGAGCTCGACCTCCTTGCCCAGCGACTCCAGCTCCCTCTTGAACCTGAGCCCGGTCACCTTGGAGAGCTGGCCTTCCTTGAGCCCTATTATGACGCCGAACCGCTTGGCCTCGGCCGCCTTGTATATGGCCAGGGTGGCCTTCCGTTTCAGCTTGGCGGCAAACTCGGAGACCTCCCGGACCTCGTTGAAGTAGGGATCCAGCACGTACGTGGGCTTTCCGGTGGACATGGCTATCCCGGCGGCATGGAAGTTGCTCTGCCCCAGGAAGACGTACGAGTCCACCTCGTCCCGGAGGGCTGTGGCGGGATAGAACTCGCACCCGAAGACCTGCCCGTCGTTCAGCTGCCCCTTTCCTTCTCCGACGATCACCTCCACGCCGGCCTTCTCCAGCGTCTCCCTGACCTCGTCCAGGCGGTTGAGGTGCTGGCTGTCGGTGACCAGGGCCACCCTCCCGCGGACCATCCGGGCGCACTTGGCCGCCACCGAGTCGAATGGCACGTCATCAAACGCGTCGACCATCACCACGCCGTCGATCGTGCCCATCGATGTCGTGTGCCCGATGTTGAAGTGTATTCCGGTTCCCAGGGTACGGGCTCCGTTGGCGTTCAGGTCGCAGCTGCCCCAGGTGGTGTCCGCTATGACGAACGCGGGTATCCCGAACTTGCTGGTTATCCGGGTGGCGGTCCGCTGCACCTGGGGAAGCATGCCCTCGGGACCGTTCAGCGAGACGGATGCGGGCTTCCTGCGGGATATCTCCTCGAAGATCCTTTCCTCGTCTATAACTATCACGTACGGGCTGAGCGTGAATTTTTAATTTAAACCAACCCGGAACGAAACAAAAAATCAATTACCACCACCCCCAGGATATGCCATGCAACTGCATATCGGCATGGACGACACCGACTCGGCACGTGGCATGTGCACCACGTTTCTGGCGTATCTTGTGGCCGGCGGCCTGCGGGACAGGGGGGCCGCCTTCCTGGACTATCCCAGGCTGGTGCGCCTCAACCCCAACATTCCGTGGAAGACGCGGGGGAACGGGGCCGTCTCAATGAGCATTGAGACGGGGGACCCGGACGGCGCAAAGCGGTTCGTCAGGGAGATGGTGCGGGAGCACTCCGATGTGCGGCACGGCGCCAACCCGGGCGCCGTCTTTCTGGAGGGCGGCTCCGCCGCGGCGAAACTGCGCCGGTTCAGCGAGGAGGCGCTGCGCGGGGTGGTCCGGTTGCGGGATGCCCGGAAGATGGCCGAGAGGCTGGGCGCCCAGACGTTCCATCTGGGTACGGGCCGGGGGGTGATCGGAGCATTGGCGGCCATCGGGTACGGGTTCGTGGACTCTACCGTCGAGCTGATAACGTACCGCAGGGACGGGATGGTGGGAAACAGGCGTGAGATCTCCGCGGAGAGCGTCAGGGTGATGCAGGAGGAGACGCACCCGCATACCTTCAGCAGCTACGACGAGTCCACCGGCAAGGTGCTGATGGCCCCGCGCGGGCCGGATCCGGTCTTTTACGGCCTCCGCGGCGAGGATCCGCGTGTCCTGCACAGGGCATCCGGGATGCTCTCGCACTCGGAACGGCTCCGCGGGCACCTGATATTCCGCACCAACCAAGGCACCGGCGACCACCTGCGGTACGCCATCGATCCGGCAACGTTCGAACCGCATACCTCCGGCATGCTACGGGGCGTGGTGGGTGGTGCTCCCGAGGTGGTTCCGGGCGGCCACGCGCGGTTCGCCATGGTATCGGGCGGCCGGACCATACAATGCTGGGCGTACCGGCCCACCGGCCTATCCGGGGTTGTCACCGGGCTGATACCCGGAGACCATCTGCTGGTGGGCGGGGGCGTGCGCCGGGCATCCCCGGCTCACCCAAGGACGCTGAACGTGGAGCTGATCCGGATGCTTTACCTGGCGCCGCTCCTCTCGTACGGCAACCCCAGATGCGCACCCTGCAACAAGAACATGAAGTCCCAGGGCAGGCACCAGGGATACGCCTGCGTCAGGTGCGGGGCCGTCTCGGACCGCCCCGTCTCTACCCTCCTGCCCAGGGCCATCCGGACCACCCGGTACGTCCCCAGGGTGTCGGCACACCGACACCTGACCCGGCCGGTCCAGAGGGAGGGGAGGATCAACCAAGTGCGGTTTGACCGAGCCGTCTCGTGGCTGTCCGTCTATTAGGTGATAGTAGCGGGGAGTAGATTTGAACTACTGATTTGCGGGTTATGAGCCCGCCGGGATGACCTAGCCCGCAAGCGTCTGACTTCCCCACCCCGCTGGGTGACAAGTCGAGATTGCTCTATATTTGCCTTGTTAATCGGCCGCCGTAATCGTATGGGTACAAGTTCAGGTCAAACTGAATCCCATACGCGATCACACCCGGCAGCATCTGCCGGAGGTAGCCAGTCAGGCACAGGTCAGAATTTGACCTGAACTTGTACTCGTATGGTAACCGTTCACCCCCTCCTCACAGATGTAGGCGATCAGGCACGATTTTGGTTGAATTCTGCACTAAAACCGGCCGCCTTTAAGAAGGGGGTGAACGGTTACATCGTATGGAACCGTTCAACCCCCTTCTCTGGATGGTAATGATCAGGAACGGTTTTGGCCGAATCTGGCACCAAAACCAACCATCCTTAGAGAGAGCGGGGCTGAACGGTTACGGCTGAACCAAACGCATTGCCAACACGTGACATCAACGGGTTTGAGTACCCTAAACCCATGGAAGAAGAACACCCAAACGAACACATGCAGATGCATCTTATCCGGGAAGATGCTTCCTTGGTGGATTATTGTTGTCGCCGTGGCCATGGTACTATTCCTCCTTGGCTATACTACGCAATACAGAATCGGTTGGAGGAGGCGGTTAATTCAAACCAATTAGTGGTGATCTTGGTTAATCAGTCATCCCAACTGCTACCATCTTTCTGACATTCAATGTGCCGGCGACTGGTCTATATTCTTGGAGTCGGCCCAAACTAGATACAACATCGTAGGTGGTGTACAGTGGCGTATGGATCACAAGAGCTCGCAGTAAAGTGGAATCAGTGTGTTGTTGGACGTATCGAACCACAACTCAATCTGGACCGTCTTGTCCCCTATCCCCTTATGCGACACGTCCAGAATGTATACGTCATCTAGGCATTCATCGCATTTGAGACCCGGATATTTCTTCCAAGGGCGCCTATGGTAGACTAGATTGTTCAGGGCGCAGTCAACCTGCCACCTGTACCTAGACTCCAAATCATTGTATGCGGCCTTCCATTCTGCCTTCTGTTGTTCGTCGGCATAGTTGATTGTCCAGTACTCTTTAGGTAGCTTTGCCATGGAGATCTCTCATGTATTCGTTGAATGAGGGGTACGTTATCCGCCTACTGCCAGACTTCAGACTCTCCTCTAACTTCTTGGCAATTCGCGTGTGTTTCTCATTCCATGTTGGCGTGCTTCTTGTCGCCATGGGTAGTGGTCCACGTACTACCCATATAACCTTTCAACATTGGGCAAAAAATGACAAGAAGCAACACGATATGGCGGCAGGTGGTGGCCTTAGCGGCGGCCCGCTGATCAAGCGGGATCTGTCCGGGCGGCGGCAGTTTTGAGGAATGTCCCCCGCCACGATGATCCCGGACATCTATAAAACGTACTCAACAGGAACTGCACCACCAGGCTCTCGAACTCGGTGTTGTTGCATAGCGGGTTCACCGTCATCGTGGACGTGTCTTCGGAGGCGGTAAGCGTCAACACCACAAGTATGTGCTCGCCGAGTTTGGCGGTGGCGGTGACCGTTTTGGTGATGCAGGCGGAGCTGTCCGGGACGGTGCTGAATCTGCCGTGGCAGGCCCGTCCACCGGTGGTGGATACTCTTTATCGAGACTATGTGGCACGTGTGACGTGGGACATTACGGTGACCCGGCGCGCCGCCAGGCACGAATACCGGGCACGGCGCCGGGCCAGGTTAGGCGGCAATGTATTGGACTCCGCCGGACGGGGGGGACACCGCCACGGATGTCATGGTGGGCGGGCGACGGAAGACTATAGTTGGGATGTAACCGTTCAACCCCCTTCTCTGGACGGTAGTGATCAGGAACGATTTTGGCCGAATCTGGCACCAGGACCACCAACCATCCTTAGATAGGGGCTGAACGGCTGCCCCGAATTTGTCCAAGAACCACCTGAAGAGTAAAATTAGAATCCGGATGCCATGCACACTGTTGGACCCCCTTGATAGGAAGTTTATCGACGGACTAGTCAAGAGTATCGGCCCACAAAGAGTGGTGAACTTTGTAGACCGCATGAAGGCGGAAAAGGCCGCCTTCAAAGAAGCCAAAAAGGTGCGGCTCCCGGCCAAGGCAGACATGAAAGATGTCTTGCGCATGTATCCGATCAATATAGTAAAGGGGATCGCGCTGGAATGGAATCTTGACCCGAACAAGGGAAAGAGCAAGCTGATTGAAGACATCATCAGGGTGAGGGCGGACGTCATACCAAACATCATAGACGAGGCCTCAGACGCTGAGCGCGAGGCAATCAAGTATGTTGCAGAGCACGCCAACTTGAAGATCAAAGAGGCGCGACGCGTACTCAACGACTCGCTCATTCAGCCGGAATTTACGGACCCTGACGACACCGAAATGTTCGACGCGTTCATGGAGGTCTACACCCGAATGGGCATCCTGATAATGGGGGTCAGAGAAGTCAGGGGCAGGGACCGCGAGATAGTCACCTTGGCATCGGATGTCAAGCGCATAGTGGCCAAGCATACGGGATGGAATGTCGCGTTTGATCCGAGCGTCTCCCCAAACCACAAGGCAGGCGGCCCCCGTGTCCCCGCGGGCGGCAAAAAACAGGCCGGGTTGTCCAGAGGGCGCGAACGGACAACCAAACGCATCATGACCGGCATACCCCTTGACACGCCGCCATCACGCCGCCTGGGCACCAGCATATTCAAACGCGACGGGGTGGAGGTGAAAAATGGACATGTCATAGATGATCCGTTCGAGGCCATGACCGCGTACGCCATTGCAAAGTACCGCAACGAGTTTGAGACCGAGCGCAAAGACTGTCCCTACGATACCAGGAATCTGGGCAACGACACGTTCGTGTTCAAGCAGCAAATGACATGGTTTCTTGCAGAGTGGATAAATCCCGCGACAGGAACCACCATAGTCGAAGAGTTTGTCAAGGAGACCGTCACCGACAGAAAGGTTGCCAACATACTCCTGCAGTTTACCGAGCTCTTCTTTGACAGGTTCGTAGTGAAAGAGCATCGCGGCAGCGACATAATGGCCTACGGGACGGGCACGCGCAAGACGTACCGTATCGCCACCGCCGCCGGCAACAGTTTTTACCCCATCGGCACCAAGTTCGAAGGCCGCATACACCCGTACGAGGGAAAGCACAAGACGTGCGGCATCATAGGAAGATACGCGGATCCCGCATGATGACCATATTGCCGGGGAAGTCAAAATCGACACCGTACCGGTGCCGGACTCGGATCCTGGTTGGAGATTATGTGTGATGATAGGGCCAAAGATCCGAGCGTCCTACAGATACCCTGGCGTACGGGCAGCAGTTTTTTTAGAATGCCTTCCGGTTGGCACCAGGAAAGGAAGGAGCCAAGCCAGACGGAGTGTACCCGGACCGCGATCGGGCCGGAGTGTTTGGACGGAATATCCCAATAACAGGTGTGTCCCACTAACATAAGACCCCCGGAGTCTCCCCCGGCGGCCCGATGCCAGCAGAATTAGTGGATACATCCAGGCGGTCGTCCAGGAAGCGCGCGTCCGCCGGCTCGTATGGTGCCGGTTTTTTCGCGTCCCCTTTGGGCCGCCGCCCTTCGCCGACGTATGGCATCCACACGACGGCAGCATTCAGCAGCGTTTGGACAAGCTGCGGAACGCACTGCTCCCAATCCCCGGCCACCTGCCGACCGGCGCCGTCTTGCAACGGCGCCGGACCGGCCGCCGGTTCATATGCGGACACGCCGCGGCACAGTATGTTTATGCCGGCAACGTCGTCCCTGTCCACATAATACAAACACGCGGTACACGCTTTCGTGCGCTTCCACGACTTCCACGATCTCGTACGGTACTTGGCCACCCACAGCTTTTCACCGCACTTTGGGCACTCCGAGCTCGTCCCCGCCGGAGTAACACCATACACGGACAATCCGTACTTTTTGAACACGCCGTCCGCCACCGCCCGTATGGTCCCCTGGCTGAGTCCCATCTTCAGCAGGTCGCGCTGCTCCCTTGACATCATCCTGTTGGAGCGCACCAGCAACCTGTTGATTGTAGACTCCTCCAACACCAGCGCATACCCCCGGGTGGCGCAACCGTGCATCGTCTTGAATAGCCAGTCGTTCTTCCGGTGGATGAATCCGGAGTTTATGCGGGCGCGCTCGCGGCGGTTGACGCGCCAGTCGCGCCGCTTCTTGGAACGCTTGCCCTTGTTGCGTGGCTTGCTGCCGGGGTTTTTTACGTATCGCGGTTTGGTGCGGGCCTTTGGGCGCTTTGGCCTGCCGCCGGTCACGCCCAGGATGGCGTGCCTCCTGCGGCGCTCCTGCGCAAACCCGAGCGCCCCGTTTACCATATGGTCTACCTCGCCGTCGGTGCTCGCGATGACGTGTTCCCGCTTGTTGACATCCATCCCCATCATGCCCTTCGGCTGCACGGGCTGGACCGGTTGGGGTTCGTATGCTATTGACGCGGTGGTGCTGTTTATCGTGACGGCGCCAACACTCACCGCGGTCGCTATCCGCTCCACCACGTTGGGCGTCAACTGTATCTCCATGGCATGCCGGGACGGCGTTATGGGAAACCGCAGAAACACGCGGCGCGACGCCAGAAGCGGCTGGTTCGGGGCGTCCGACAGGCTGCACCAGAAACCATCGCCATATATGACGCAGGCGTCTGCGCCCTGGCGCAGGACGGGGTTTTCGCATTTGGGCCGGCGCGCGTTGGGGTTGTATGCGCGTCTTTTGCGGTAGGCGCGGACGGCGGTCTCGCACATGTCGCACGTGTAGCCGGCAAACTGCGCCATGTATTTGCCGCCGCGGTGCTTGAGTTGTTCGCGTATCATGCGGCGGCGGGAATCGTACCGTTTCAGATCCTCCCCGCCGTATGCGTCACGCACCATCGGAAAGTCGCGCGTAAACTCCACAAACAGGCGGTACCCCAGGTTGGTCTTGTGTTTGGCGTATTCCAGCGCGGATGACAGTTTCGGGTCTTGGTGGTGCCTTGGAGCCCTGCGCGCGCCGGTGATCTCACAATACCTTGCTGGGCTGTATGCCTTGCAGTGGGGCATTGACGTGGCGACGGTCTGCCCCCGCCTGCGTGCCATGCCGTGTGTGGCGTGTGTCCGGTATTTAGTGTTTGGATTGTTGTACCGGACGGTTCCGGACGGTACCGGGCGGTTCCGTGTGGCACTGGTGTGGTTTTGGGGTTATATGTCTGTGGGACACAGCCCCCAATAACATCAAGGATTAATACGACAGATGGCGCCTACCAGCCATGCATCCGTTGCTGTATGCACTGTCCGCGGTCGTGGCGGTTGGTTTGGCGACGTGCACCGCAGCGGCCCAGGTACCCGAGGAGGTCAAGATCGGCGGGATATTTGAAGTGTCGGGGAGCTGGTCCTCGGAGGGCGAGCAGGCCAAGACCGCCGCCGAGTTTGCCATCGATGACTTCAACGAGTACCTGAGGGGGATGGGTGCCCACTGGTCCATGTCCATGCTGGTGGAGGATGCGCAGGGGAACCCGGTCGTCGTGCAGGACAAGATCTCGTCCCTGCGCAGCATCAACGTCAAGATGATAGTCGGCATGGCGTTCAGCAGCCACATCCAGCAGTCCAAGAGCTACATAGACCGCAGCGGGATAATCGTCGTGTCCCATGCGGCACAGTCCGAGAACCTCGCCATCGATGATTCGGTGTTCCGGCTGGTTCCACACGACGGCAACCAGACCCCGGCGGTAGCCGCCATCATCGAGGATGCCGGAATAGAGGCGCTGGTGACGGTGAACCGCGCCGACACCTGGGGCGACGGGCTGCGCAGCGGCGTCGTCTCCCACTTTGACGGCCAAACCGTGGAGCCGATCAGGTACAACACCGTTGCCGCGGACTTTTCGGTGACGATCTCGATACTGGATACGGAACTGCAGAGGCTGATCGACGAGTATGGCGCAGACAAGGTGGGCGTACTGTACATAGGAAACGACGAGTTCCTGACCATGATACACCAGATGAGGTTCTACGAGAACACCTACAAGGTCAGGTGGTTCAGCACAAACACCCAGGCCAACGCCGAGTACTTCCTGCTGGGTCCTGTCGCCCGCGACTTTGCCAGCCAGACCGGGTTCACCGCCACCAGATACGTGCAGTCCGAGGACAACGTCATCCGGCAGCAACTGGACGAGCGATTCATCGAAAAATACAACTTTACCGCCAGCCCGTACGGCTATGCCGCGTACGACTCTGTGTGGCTGCTGGGCTCTACCATCCTGCAGACGCAGAGCGTAGACACTCAGACGCTCGTCGACGCGATACCCTTGGTCGCAGAGCATACCTTGGGTGCGCTTGGCCCCCTCAACCTCACCGAGGAGGGGGATCTTGCCACCTTCGCCTTTGATGCATGGCAGTTCGGGGACGGGGGGTGGGCCAAATACGGATACTATGACCCCGAGTCGATGAAGGTTGTCAGGGGAAACTACACGCAATAAAATGCAGACCCCCGCCCGCCAAGATAATTATAGCAACCCGGCCATCCGGTACCGTGGATAAGAGGGTTCGCATCGCCGGTATAGCCGCGGCGGTGGCGTTCTCGGTGTGGGTGCTGACATCGCCCTCGGACCCGGTACCGATACCCTCGCCGCCCACCGGCGGGCCGGACGACTCGGTCATGGTGGTGGCCGAGAACCTTGACAAGCCGCGCCATATCGCCATCTCGGGGGAGAGCGTGTTCGTAACCGAGCGGGAGGGGCGCATCAGGCTGGCGCAGGACGGTATCCTGCTGGACGATCCGGTGGCCACCCTCAGGCCGGCCGAGGACTTTGATGCCGGACTCACCGGGATAGCGGCGCACCCCGCCTATGAGACCAACGGCCTCCTTTACGCGTACATATCGTATGCGGAGCAGGGCTTCCTGTACAACCGGATACTGGAGATACGGGTGGCCGACAACAAGCTTACCGATGCTAGGACCATCCTGGAGGGGATACCGGGCTCCCGGTTCGCCAACGGCGGGATAATGAAGTTCGGGCCCGACGGCATGCTGTACGTGGGGACCGGCACCCCCTCGGACTCCTCGCACCTTCCACAGGACGTGGAGTCGCTGGCAGGCAAGATACTGAGGATCAACCCCGACGGGAGCATACCCGAGGATAACCCGTTCCCCGACTCGCCGGTATACTCGCTGGGCCACCGCAGCCCCAGGGGTATGGCCTGGGACGACTCTGGCGCGCTGTACGCGATAGAGGCCGGTCCCGAAAAGAACGACGAGATAAACAGGATAGTGCCGGGGGGCAACTACGGTTGGCCTGAGAGCGAGTGCAGCGGGGCCGGCCACCTGGACGCGGTGGTCTGCTATGACCCCGCCATCGAACCGGGCGGGATACTCTTCTCGTCGGGTACGGCTGCCACGCCCGGCTACCTGGTGGTCTCCTCACTACGCTCGACCAGCCTGTTCGAGATAGACGTCGAGGAGGGGCTTTCCTCCCAGAAGACCATCTTAGGAGGGGTGGGGCGCATCAGGGACGCGGCGCAGGCGCCCGACGGAACCATCTACGTGATCACCTCCAACACCGACGGCAAAGGATTTCCGGCCGAGACCGACGACCTTCTGCTGAGGATACAGAGATGAGCCGCATTCCGGGGTTCCGCAGCAGGGATCGAGACGAGAGGCTGAGGGAGGTGGCGCAAGCGGCCGGTCTCTCCCCGGATGATATCGCCGTACTGGAGTCGGACGGGGGCATCACCTTTGGCCAGGCGGACAGGATGGTAGAGAACGCCCTGGGCACGATGGCCCTTCCGCTGGGGGTGGCCACCAACTTTCTGGTTAACGGCCGCGACGTCCTGGTTCCGATGGCGATCGAGGAGCCGTCGGTGATAGCGGCCGCCTCCAAGGCCGCCCTGGAAGCCCGCCGGACGGGCGGGTTTACCGCCGGGTGCAGCGGCTCGACGGTCACCGGCCAGATACAGGTGCTGGGAGCCAGACCCGGAGCCGCCGACGCCGTCGCGGCGATCTCCGACAGGATACTGGCCGCCGCCAACGCATGCAGCCGTACCCTGCCCAAGCTGGGAAGGGGCGCAAAGTCGGTGGCCTGCAGGTCGGTGCAGGCGCCCTCGGGCACCATGCTGGTGGTCGAGCTGAGCATCGATACGGGAGACGCCATGGGTGCCAACATCACCAACACCATGTGCGAGGCGGTATCCCCCGTGATAGAGGAGGCCACCGGCGGCAGGGCGCTTCTGCGCATACTATCCAACTACTCGACCGGCCGGCTGGCCAGGGCTACTGCCACCTTTCGGGCCGAGGACATAGGCCCGGATGTCGTGGGCGACATGATCCTGGCCTACGAGTTTGCCGACAACGACACCTACCGGGCGGTCACCCACAACAAGGGCGTGATGAACGGGGTGATATCGGTGGCCAACGCCACCGGACAGGACTGCCGGGCCATCGAGGCGGCGGCGCACGCGTGGGCGGCCCGCTCGGGCAGGTACCGCTCCCTGACCCGGTGGTCACTGGACGGGGCCGGGGACCTGGCGGGGAGCATAGAGCTGCCCATGCAGGTGGGGACGGTCGGAGGGGTGATAGATGTACACCCCACCGCCGAGGTCTGCCTGAAGATGCTGGGCGTCGCCGGCGCAGGCGAGCTGGCCGGGGTTATGGCGGCCGCCGGCCTGGCCCAGAACTTTTCCGCCCTGCGGGCGCTGGCCACCGACGGCATACAGAAGGGACACATGAGGCTGCACGCCAAAAACGTGGCCGCCGCGGCCGGAGTTCCGGCAGACAGGATAGACGAGGTTGCCAGGATAATGCACTCGGAGGGCAACATAACGGCGGACCGGGCCCGGAGCCTCGCGGGCTTGCCGCATGAACACCCGTAACCAGACGGTCTTCCTATGGCGCAACCAGCTGGCCACAAAATGTTGGCCCGATGCACCATCGTTGACAAACCCTCTCAAGCCGGCTCAGCCATGCCCCTGCCACGCGCTGCCTGCAAAGACAGCTCTGGCGCCCTTGAGCCGTAACCGTTTTGCTTTTTGAAGCTGTACGCGGTCGGGGCTCGGACCGTGTATGCATAGGAATCTGAATAATGATCTAGATAACCGTACGGGCCATGGAGGGCAGATCCGTCCTCATTTTATCCAAATCTTTTTGCAAATCACTATGCATACGTCCGTCCGGATGGTCTATACACTCTGGACAATCGGGTGCCGCGCGTGGGTAATTTTTGGCCTGTCTCTCAAGATAGATCGATCTTGGTGCTAATTAACCTAGGAATGCAAGTCCCGCCGGATACATTGAAAATGGCGGGACAAGCATACCGAGAACTATGTTAAATTTGCAAAGATTTTATGAGTCGGGCTGTCGACCAGCCCTACTAGCTATCTCCTCAGGAGACGGAATGGGGCCGTACAGTGTCTCATACTCTTTGATCTTTTCACCAAGCCACATGTGAATGCTTTTCAGCTGTAACGGATCCAGTAGCAGCTCGCATTCGATGATGCGCTTGAGCACTATCCTTTGTGGTTCCGGCTGAGGGGCTGTCAGAGCGTTTACCGCATTCATCTGTTCTGAGTATATAAGCGCGTGAACTCCACCCGGTCTTGGGCCGCCAAACACACCCGCAACAAGTATGCGCCTATGATTGGGAGACTCCTCCGGCTCAATTACAGGCACACCGCTCATAGCATACTTTAAGTACAGGGGTTTAATAAAGTAACCGTACAAACATGAGTGAGATGGAAGACTATGTAGATCAGAATAATGCGCCACACCTTCTAGGAAATGAGCTTATGATTGGGTTTGAACCCATTGCCATACAAAACAATAAATACGCGTACACAGACAGCAAAAAACTAGCGGCAGACACCATGGTATCTGCTCCCCTACTGCCGACTGTGTTTAATGACACTTTTGCAAAAAACATATCATTTATAAAATTGAACGATGGATCTGCCAACTACTCTGAAGACGATATAATAAGTGCTAGGGTAGCCAAAAATATAGAAGAAGGTGTGGCAGATATTGATGCTGGACGCACATATACGTCAGATCAGGTAAAAAAAATGCTAGGACTGCATTAGGTAAATGTGGAAAGTTGATTGGTCCAAAAAATCATTTCGACAGTTAAAAAAGTTAGATAAACCAATTGCCCAAAGAATTTTTGATCGAATAGAAGATATCAAGAATGATCCGTATGCGGCGACAAAAAGGCTAGTCAACTCTCCATATTTTAGACTTCGAGTAGGAAATTATCGGGTAATATTAGATCTACAGCGCGGTACAACAATTTACGTGATTCAAATTGATCTCAGAAGAGATGATTATAAAGCACTGAAAAGGTTGTGATATTTCATAACATTTTTGAAAAAACACAATTTAATATTATTATGAATGTTACATAAAATAGTAATAATTGGGATAATTTATGATATGTTTTGTAGGCAGCTCGGCAAAAGATCCGAGTAGATAACGGCAGTATGTTTAGATATGACCAGCGAGATTTATGGATGCGTGAGTTTTGGCATTGGTATTCCTGTCGGGATTACTATAGTAATAATCATAATTGGCATATGTTTGGCAAACAATCCATAAACAACTGAAAGTTTGGTAGATGTTGTACTCGTAAAATACAGAATAGACAACGTGCTATCTGATGTGTTGGATAGACTATAGCGGCGAGCGAAAGTTCGTTCAAACTAAATCCATCTAATCGAAACCAATATTGATCCCCGTGTCTGCAGATCCGGCATGGACGAAGCAAAACGGGAAGAACTGGTGAGGGCGTACAAGAAGGAAAAGAACCCGAGAGTGACTACGAGGATGCTTGTCGTCCACGTGGTCTACGTGCGCGAGAAGAGCGCAGGCGAAACGGCCGCCGATCTGATGCGGACCCACAAGTGGGTATACGGCTGGCTGGAACACTACGATGCCGGGGGCCTGGACGGCTTCCGGGATCTTCCCAAAAGCGGGAGACCGGCTAGAGTCAGGCGCTAGGTGATGGACCAGATGATCGAGAGGGCGAGCCAGAGCAAATGCTCGCCCAAGGAGCTGCGGGAGCTTGTACGCGCTGAGACTGGCGTCAGGCTGCGCATCACGTTCATCAAGAGGATCATGCGCGGGTACGGCCTACCCGCGAGGTCCCGCAGAAAGTACACATCAACCCGGCCAACAGAAAGGCGGTCCGGAACTGGCAGTACCGCTTTGATAAGCGGATTTCGTACTTGGAGGAGGAAGAATTCACCATAGTGGACGAGGCGTTCTTCGTGCATGATATCACATCAGGCAGCAAGCATTGGTCGCCGCGCGGGGAGCGGATCATCATGCCGTATACCGGAGGCCATCGGCGGATCGTGGTCTACGGGGCCATTGTCAAGGACGGCCGGCAGTTTTTCAGGACGCATGACCGGTTTGACGCGCATACCTTCGCCGCGTACCTCAGATAGATACAGGGGCATTTTCGGAAAGGTGGCGGTGGTATGGACAGGGCCCCGCCGCACCGCGCCAAGCTGGTCAGGAAGCTGCTACGGGAAAACAAAAACAGCAGGATCATCTACCTTCCGAAAGGATCGCCGTACCTCAACGCGGTTGAGGAGTGCTGGCATCGAGGAAAGCGGATCCTGCTTGTCTCAGAATACTATCGGACGTTTGCATACATGCGCAACGTAATCATCATGTATTATCGAACCACGAGGTTTAAGCTGGATATAATCAAGTACGCCAACAGAAATCCGGCATTGTTTTGTAAAAACATATGATCGGCGCTATAGAACATGTTGGTATCGCAACTTGACCGGTCCGGCCACCTCGCCTAAACCCGCCGGCGTATATCGGGTGGGGTGAATACGGTGCCACGGCGCACCTGATTAGATTGCGCCTCTTGTGGTGATGGCCGGGCGCATGACATGATGCAGAAGCGAGGTGCCGGTTGTACTGATGGCCATGTGCGGTTCGGTGCGATGGACCACAAAATCGGCACGGCCGGCGATATGGCCACCTGGTCCGACCCGCCAACGAAAAACCACGACAGAATACATTCTGGCGGGGTGGTACGGCCGAGGATCCTGACGGCGAAGGTTGGCCAGGACCGGAAATGGTGGATAAAGCAGAGCCGAGCCAACCGGACACCCGCGCACAAGGTCTATTATAAGGACGGTCAGCCATAACTCTCTGATGGGATCCGTCCGGTTTGTAGTGCCAAAGGGCAGTCTGGAGCAGGCCACATTCAAGCTGCTCGGCGAGGCCTGGGCCAGGGTAACCAGAAAGGAGCGCAGCTACAACGTCTACCTGGACGACCCGGAGATAGAGGTCAAGATGATGCGCCCCCAGGAGATACCCACCCTGGTGGCCGAGGGCCTCTACGATATCGGGATAACCGGCCTGGACTGGGTACTGGAGACCTCGGCGGACGTCACGCAGATGGTCGACCTGGAGTACGGCCGGATACGGCTGGTCACCGCCTTTCCGGACTCGCACCCCTACGCATCGCTGGACGAGATGATATCCGCGTATATCGACCAGGACCGGATATTGCGTGTCTCTTCCGAGTACCTGACGACGGCATCCTCCTTCATAAAGAAGTGCAAGTCGTACCAAGACAAGTTCGGCGACAAGGACCCGCTGATAGTCACTCCCTGGCTGAGGCGGGGCGCCAACAAGATGGTCCAGATACATCTGTCCTTCGGGGCGACCGAGGCCAAGCCGCCTGCGGACGTGGACGCCATAATCGACGTGACCGAGACCGGAACCACGCTGATCCAGAACAAGTTGAAGATAGCCGATACCGTCCTTGTCTCCTCGGCCAGGCTCATCGGCAACAAGGAGTCGATGCTCGACACCGGCAAGCACGACAAGATGCTCGACATAGCCTCGCTGCTGATGGGCGCCGTCCAGGCCCGCAAGTACCTGCACATCTACTTTAACGTCCACAAGGACAGGCTGGACGAGGTCCTGCTGCAGCTCTCGTCGCTGAAGAGGCCCACCATCAGCCCGCTGAGCGACCCGGACTGGTACGCCATAAACACGATAATCCGCAAGGAGGAGTACCACACCTTGGTCCCACGCCTCTCGCGCATGGGACAGGGACTGGTGGTCCACGAACCGCGCCAGATACTGGAACTGGACACCGGCCAATGATGCGGATAGTGCGGGCCAGCGACCCGGACATATTCGAGAGACCCGCTCCGGCCGGACCCGACGACGGGGACATCCTGGAGATAATCCGGGACGTACGGGCCGGGGGGGATGCGGCCGTTCTGGCCTACGAGGACAAGTTCGGCGGCTCCTCGGGGCCGCTGCGCCTGGAGGCCGAGGATATCAGGAAGGCGTACCAGGTGATACGCCCTGGCGTGCTGGATGCCATCGTGGAGATGGCCCGGAGGGTCAGGGAGACCGAGGACGCCCTGCTGCGCGCCCTGAACGGGGTGGACGGACCATCGGGAATAACCCGGACGTTTCCGGCCATACCCAGCGTGGGCTGCTACGTTCCGGGTGGGCAGGCCAGGTATCCCAGCTCGGCGGTAATGTCGGTGGTACCGGCCTCGGTGGCCGGCGTGAAGCGGATCGCCCTGGTCTCGCCCCCATCATCCGGGGAGGTGGACCCGGCAACCATAGTGGCAGCCGACCACTGCGGAGCCCACGAGATATACCGGACGGGCGGCGCCCAGGCGGTCGCGGCCCTAACCTACGGGACCGAGTCCATCGCCCGGGTAGACAGGATAGTGGGGCCGGGAGGGCCCGTCGTCACCGGGGCAAAGCGGCTGGTATCGATGGATGTATCAGTGGACATGGAGGCGGGCCCCACCGAGCTGGGTATAATGGCAGACTCGGGCGCCGACCCCGACCTGGTTGCGCTGGACCTGATATCCCAGGCCGAGCACAGCGCCGACACGCTCTGCTTTCTGCTGACGACCTCGCCGGACCTGGCCGAGAAGGTGGCCGGGCTGGTCGAGTCCCGCCTCAGGACCATCCGAAGGGCCGACATAGTGCGTGCCAGCCTGGAGGGCAACGGGTTCATAGCCGTCTGCGAGGACCACTCCCAGATGGCGGAGGCCGCCCAGCGGCTGGCCCCCGAGCACCTGCAGGTGATGACCGGCGACCCCGCCCGGGACGCCGCCGGCCTGACCTCGCCGGGTCTGGTGCTGCTGGGCCAGGAGACGCCGTCGGCGGCCAGCGACTACCTCCTGGGATCAAACCACATCCTGCCCACCGGCGGCCGGGGCCGCCTCCGAGGGCAGCTCTCCGTGCTGGACTTTCTCAAGGTAAACACGACCGTCCGGGCCACCGCCCAGGATCTCTCCGGCATCATCGGACACATGGAACGGATAACCGACTCGGAGGGGCTGCCAAACCACCTGGAGGCAGTCCGGGGCCGCCTGGCATGAACGACCCCGGCTGGCTGGCCCGCCGCCTGGACAGCCTCAACAACCTGTCCGGCTACGAGAAGCCGGCGCAGCTGCCCGGCCTCAAGCTGGACTCCAACGAGAACCTGGCAATCCCTGAGGCCTTCCAGCGGGAGATCCTGGAGGCGGCGCGCCGCAGGGTGGACGTCAGGCAGTACCCGCTGGGCGGCACCGACAGGTTGGTCCGCGCCATATCGTCCCATCTCAGGATGCCGGGGTACATGATATCGGTGGGAAACGGATCCGACCAGATCCTCGACATGATACTGGCCAACCTGGCCCCTCCCGGGACGACGGTCCTGGCCACCGACCCCACGTTCTCGTTCTTCGTGGACCGCTGCATGCTGTACGGGATACGCATGGTGCGGATCCCCTATGCAGGTGACATGACCCTCGACATGGACCGCCTGATAGACAAGGCGGCCGGAGCCGACATGCTCTACCTGGACTCGCCCAACAACCCCACCGGCCACCAGGTGCCCAAGAGCGGTCTCCGGAGACTGGCCGGCTCGTTCGCGGGCCCGATCATCCTGGATGAGGCGTACGCCGACTTTGGGAGGTACTCCGCGTACAGGATGGTCAAGACCCTGCCCAACCTGATGGTGGTGCGCACGTTATCCAAGTCGTTCGGCATGGCAGGCCTCCGGGTGGGATACATGGTAGCCGGCCGGCAAGTCACCGAGCCGTTCTCCAGGGTCATCCAGTACCCGTACCCTCTCTCGGCCGTCTCCATCGAGTCGGCGATCATGGCCCTGGAGAGGGCCGGCGAGGCGGCCGCATCCTGGGACCTGGTGCGTTCGGAGCGGCGGAGGATCATAGATGCCCTCAGCAAGTATGGCCCGTTCCGCGTCTTCGAGTCAGATGCCAACTTCGTGCTGTTCGACGCGGGAGGCGCCGACGACCGCATACACAAGGCCCTGGCCGAGCAGGGCATACTGGTACGGATGCTGGGCCAGATAGGGTCGGCCTCCGGATGCCTGCGGGTGAGCGTTGGAACCCGGAAGATGAACTCGCGGTTCCTGCTGGCCATACGGGATCTAATGAAATGACCGCCGCGGTATCGGAGGCCGACGGCATCATATTCGACTGCGACGGGGTGCTGGTGGAGGTGGCCGACTCGTATGGCGCAGCCATCATCAAGACGGTATCGCACGTCCTGGATGACGTTCTGGGCCTTCCGGGGATGCCGCCTATAACGCCAGCGATAATCCAGTCGTTCAAGGATACGGGCGGGTTCAACAACGAGATAGACCTGGCGTATGCGGCCATCCTGCTGAGGGCTGCCGCCGGCCGCTGCGCCACGGACGTTCCGGAGATGGCCGATATGGCAGCGGCCTGCCCCGATATCGCCGCCGCCGAGCAGATGGCCGCCGACACGGCCAACATATCCGACATAGTGGAGCGCCTGGCATACCCGTCGGCCGAGAGCATCGTGGGGCGGGTCTTTGACCAGCTATTCTATGGGCCGGTTCTCTACCGGAAGGTGTCGGGGATGGACTCGGACTTCTCCGGGGCCGGGCTGATAGAGCAGGAGCGCCTGATACTGGACCCAGATATTGCCGGGTGGCTGTCGGAGCGGTTCGGCTCCAAGGTGGGCATGGTCACCGGCAGGGGGTACGAGTCTGCCCGGCACACGCTGGGCGGCCTTCTGGACATCTTCAACCCGGCCGGGTCAGTCTTTCTGGAGGATGAACCCAGGTCGATGGCCAAGCCCAACCCGGAGCCGCTGGCATCGGCCATCGACGTGATGGGGGTGCGGCACTGCGTCTACGTGGGCGATTCGGCCGAGGACCTGATGATGGCCCGGGCGGCGGCATCAGACGGCCGTACCCTGACTTTCGTAGGGATATACGGGAGCTCGGCCAGCCCGCAAAAGAGGCTGGACCTGTTCAGGTCGAGGGGGGCCGACCATATGGTACGATCCATCGCCAACCTGCCAAAGCTGTTAAATTTTACCGCCCGCCAAGAACCCCCATGACGGTCAGAACCGGTGAGATCCGGCGAACCACGGGCGAGACGGAGGTCTCCGTGTCGGTCAACCTGGACGGGACGGGCGAGTCGGAGGTGGACGCGGGCAACAAGTTCGTCGACCACCTGATAGTCTCGCTGGCCCGCCACTCGATGATCGACATGAAGGTGCGCGCCAAGTCCCGGGACGGCATACTGCACCACCTGGTGGAGGACACCGCCATAACCCTGGGGTCTGCCATCCGGGACGCCCTGGGCGAGCGGTCCGGGATAACCCGGTTCGGCCACTCGACGGTGCCGATGGACGAGTCGCTGGCCGAGGCCTCGGTGGACCTGGTCAGGCGCCCGTACCACGCGATAGAGCTGTCGCTGGACAACGAGGAGACCGAGGGCGTCCCCCGGGAGGACATTGAGCACTTCTTCAGCTCCCTGCTGCACAACATGGAGGCCTGCGTGCACGTCCGGGTGGCCTACGGACGGAACGACCACCACAAGACCGAGGCTGCCATAAAGGCGCTGGCCGTCTCGCTGAGGGCGGCCGTCTCGCCGGACCCCCGTCGCGCCGGAGCGCCCAGCACCAAGGGTACCATGTGATGGTCCGGCTGGCCTTATACGACTACGGGGCGGGCAACATATTCAGCCTAAAGAACGCCTTCGAAAAGCGGGGGGCGCAGGTGGAGGTGGTGACCGACTTCCGGGACGAGCGGTACTCCGGACTGCTGCTGCCGGGGGTGGGAAACTTTGATCCCGCCATACGGAGCATGCCGGAGCAAGGCGTCCGGGAGTTCGCCGGCGAGTCCATGCCGGTGCTGGGCATATGCTTGGGCATGGAGATGTTCCTGGACGGCAGCGAGGAGGGCTCCGAGAAGGGCCTGGGGGTGATCCCCGGCAGGGTGGTCTCGCTGCCGGACACCATGAAGGTGCCCCACATGGGATGGAACGCCCTGTCCATAGATAGGCCCGGGGTGCTGCTGGACGGACTTGACGATGGATCCTGGGTCTACTTTGTCCACTCGTACATGGCCAGGCCGTCGGACGGGGCGGTGGTGACGGCCAGCTCGGACTACAGCATAGACGTGCCCGCGGTGATCGAGAAGGGAAACTACCTGGGTACGCAGTTCCACCCAGAAAAGTCCGGACCAGCCGGCCGGATCATACTGGACAACTTCCTGCGTGAGTGCCGGCGATGAGATTGTGTAGAAACCTGTTTTAGGATCCTTAGCGTATAATATGGGAGAATGTTCACGCGTTTTTGGCCCGAAATGTCATCATCGTTTACCATCACATTTATACCCTCAAAGTTGGGTTGGCAAACATGGGCATGATAAGCCAAGAGTATACGATTGGATCAGATCCACGATCTGCTAGATCCTTGGAAGAAAGCCTGACTCCTTGTATGAGAATAATACCAGCTATAGATATTATGAACGGTAAAGTGGTGCGTCTCTACAAAGGAGATCCTAGCCAAAAGATCGCCGTTTACGGTACAGATCCGGTGGCAACAGCGAAAGCATGGGCGCAGCAGGGCGCTGACATGCTACACGTGGTGGACTTGGATGCAACCCTCTCCACAGGAAGAAATAACACTGAGATAATTCAAGATTTGGCCCAGTCAGTCTCAATACCGGTACAAGCAGCTGGAGGTTTACGTACCGAACAGGCCGTATCGGATATGCTAGAACACACCAAGAGAGCCGTCATCGGAACGTTGGCGTTTGACAAGAGAGCCCTACAGAGTCTATCTAAGAAACACGGTATCAGGTTGGTCGTCTCGGTGGATCACGATAATGGAATGGTGGCTACCCACGGCTGGAGGCGCAGTTCTGGAATCGAACTGATCCCAGCCATCAAACGATTCAGGAGTTCTGGCGCAACCGAGTTTCTGGTTACTAGTATTTCTAGAGATGGTACACTAGCCGGCCCGGACATGGGTAATCTGATCAGCGCGTGCGGGATATCCGGATCCAATATCATAGCCAGCGGAGGTATATCTGGAGCATCGGATGTGCGAACGGTCTTGGAACATGCCCCATACGGGGTAATACTAGGAAAGGCGTTATACGAGGGGAAGGTAACCATAGGAGAGGCACTAAATGAGAAGAAGCGACGTGAGAAGGAGCTGCGTGAGAATACGCCGCCTGAGACAATGGCGACTGTGAAGAGTGCACTATCTGAGATGACATCCAATATCACAGAGGAGTTACGCCAGACGACACCATCCAAGATTATAACCATCATACAACGTGCACTATCCAAAATTCTAAACATCATAAAGGGTAGATCACGCGCTACGATATCTACTATCATAGAAGCGCTGCTTGCGATGATAATAGTCATCGCTACTGATACACTCAACAAAAAAGCACTACACGAGAAGATAACCGTTGTAGAAAATGCACTAACTACCGTATGATTGCCATATTGTACACATCAACCACCATCATACATCTGTCTGTGTTTGAATAAAGGAGGAGGTGATCTTATACCATGCTGACAAAGAGGATCATCCCCTGCCTGGACGTCCGCGGGGGCCGGGTGGTAAAGGGCCTGCGGTTCCGCTCCATCAGGGACGCCGGCGACCCGGTGGAGCTGGCCGCCAGGTATGGCGAGGAGGGAGCGGACGAGCTGGTCTTCCTGGACATCACCGCGTCCGAGGAGCGCCGCAAGACCATCGCCAAGCTGGTCCGGAGCGTGGCCTCGGTCCTGGACATACCCTTTACGGTGGGCGGCGGCGTCTCCTCGGTGGCCGACGCGCGCACCATCCTGCTGAACGGCGCCGACAAGGCGGGCACCAACACGGGGGCCGTCGAAGACCCGGCATTGATCACCTCGATGATGGAGGTCTTCGGCAGGCAGTGCGTGGTGGTGGCCATCGACGCCAAAAGAAACTATGCGGTCCGGCAGGACAGGACCGTCTTTGAGGACGGCTCAGGAAGGTTCTGGTACGAGGTCCACACCTACGGCGGGAAGAAGCCCGCCGGGATAGACGCGGTCCAGTGGGCCGTCAGGGCAGCCGGGCTGGGCGCAGGCGAGATACTCCTGACCAGCATAGACAGCGACGGTACCAAGCAGGGCTACGACACGACACTAACCGGAGCCGTCTCCGATGCGGTCCCCATACCGGTGATAGCCTCGGGAGGATGCGGGACGCCCCAGCACATGGCCGAGGTATTCGAGAAGACGGACGCGGGCGCGGCGCTGGCCGCCTCCATATTCCACTACCAGGAGAGGGGCATAGCAGGCGTAAAGCGGTACCTGGCCGACCGGGGCATTCCCGTACGGTTATAACGGCCAGAGCCGTCCACCACCCCGTGAAGCTCGACATGGACAGCCTGGACTTTGAGAAGGGCGGCGGGATAATCCCGGTGATAGTCCAGGATTACGAGACGCGCGAGGTGCTGACGCTGGCCTACTGCAACCGCGAGGCGCTCTCCCGGGCGGTGAGTACCGGCAGGTCGTGGTTCTGGAGCAGGTCCCGCCAGAAACTCTGGATGAAGGGCGAGGAGTCTGGAAACACCCAGGAGGTGGTGCGGATACTGGCCGACTGCGACTCGGACGCGCTGGTATACCTGGTGAGGCCGTCGGGGCCGGCCTGCCATACGGGCGAGAGGACCTGCTTCCACCACGAGCTCTGATGGGGCAGCGGAGGGCCGCCGCCGGGCCGGTTGCAGTATCTTCAGAAAAACCGCCATCTGCCGGCATATTATCCGGTTCTTGCAGCCATCCGGGGGTCTTCTTTTGGGATGGGGGGGCTTTTGTACTAAATTTTCTAATCTCTAAAATTAAGTGATACTAAATTTTAAATTAGGATTTTTTATCAATAGCATGCCGGTAGTGATGTCATGACGGTAAAGAGCCTGGTGTGCAGGGAGTGCGGCAAGGAGTACGAGATGACCTTCCGGTACATCTGCGAGGAATGCTTTGGACCGCTGGATGTCGCCTATGACATACCGGCAATACGTCCTGACGCGTTCGCCTCCCGGGAGAAGACGTACTGGCGGTATGCCGAGCTGCTGCCCATGCGGTCCCCGTCCAACATAGTCAGCATCGATGCGGGCATGACCCCGCTCATAAAGGCAGAGCGACTGGGCCGCGAGCTGGGACTCAACAAACTGTACATCAAGAACGACTCGGTCAACCCGACCTTCTCCTTCAAGGATAGACCCGCCGGGGTGGCCGTGTCCAAGGCGCGGGAGCTGGGCCTGTCCGCGGTGGGGTGTGCGTCGACCGGCAACCTGGCGTCGGCGACGGCGGCGCACGCGGCCCGGGGCGGGCTGCCCTGCCACATATTCGCCCCCAGCGACATAGAGATGGCCAAGGTGGTGCAGGCGCTCTCCTACGGCGCCAACTTCGTAGCGGTGGATGGCACGTATGATGACGCCAACACGATAGCAGCCCAGATAGGGGACAGCCGCCGCATAGGGATAGTAAACATCAACCTGAGATCCTACTATGTGGAAGGATCCAAGACGCTGGCCTTTGAGGTCGCCGAGCAGCTGGGCTGGCAGGTACCCGACCAGCTGGTCATACCGGTGGGCAGCGGGGCCATGCTCAACGCCATCTGCAAGGGGTTTGAGGAGCTGGAGGCGGCCTCGCTGGTGGATGACTGCTCTGCAATCCACCCGCACGCGGCGCAGCCCCACGGATGCGCCCCGGTGGTGGACGCCTTCCGGGGGAACGGCGAGGTGGTGCCGGTGGAGCGGCCCGACACGATAGCAAAGAGCCTGGCGATAGGGGATCCGGGGGACGGCCGGTACGTGCTCAAGAGGTTGGAGCAGTACGGGGGACGCGCCGAGGAGTGTACCAACCAGGAGATACTGGACGCCATCCTGCTGCTGGCAAAGACCGAGGGAATATTCACCGAACCGGCCGGCGGGGTGTCAGTCGCGGTGCTATCCAAGATGGTCCGGGAGGGGATCATCTCTCGGGACGATACGACGGTCTGCTACGTGACGGGTAACGGCCTCAAGGCCACAGACTCGATAATGTCGGTACTCTCCAAACCGACGGTGATGCGGCCAGACGTGGCAGAGATAGCGGCGGTGATCAAGTGATGACATCCATCAAATTCGTAATCCCGTCGGTGCTGAACCGCGGGGGCGGCGAGAAGACGCTGGAGATGGACGTCGAGTCGCTGGGCGGCGCCTTTGCCAAGGCGGCCGAGACGATGGGCGAGGACTTTGGAAGGCGGGTGCTGGAGGCAGACGGCAGGCCCCGCTCGCTCATAAACATATACATCAACGGCAAGAACGCCAAGTTCTCCGGCGGGATGGACGCCCCGCTGGCGGACGGCGACGAGGTATACGTGCTGCCGGCCGTGGCCGGCGGATCATCGCAGGAGCTCTCGCGCAGGGACCTGGATCGCTACTCAAGGCAGGTGATGCTGGAGGATATAGGATACGAGGGGCAGCTCCGGCTGCGCAACGCGCGGGCCTGCGTGGTCGGCACCGGGGGGCTGGGCAATCCAATTACCGTCCGGCTGGTGGCCATGGGTCTCGGATCCCTTAGGATAGTGGACCGGGACGTCATAGAGCTCTCCAACCTGCACCGGCAGACGATGTTCACCGAGGAGGACGTGGGCAAGGTAAAGGTGGAGGCCGCCGCCGAGAGGCTGCACCTGCTCAACCCAGACTGCGACATCCAGGCCATGGCCATATCGGTCAACGAGTACTCCGCCGCCGAGGTGATAGATGGGTGCGACGTGGTGATCGATGCCCTGGATTCGGTGGATGCCAGGTACGCCTTGAACAAGGCGTGCGTGGCGGCGGGCATACCCTTCGTGACGGGGGCGGCCGTGGGCGTGTCCGGCCAGGCGTTTACCGTGCTGCCGGGCCAGAGCGCCTGCTACCACTGCATGTTCCCGGAACTGGACGAGGATGGAATGCCCACCTGTAGCATAGAGGGCGTGCACCCGTCCATCCTGTCCATCGTAGGGGGGATAGAGGTTGCCGAGGCGGTCAAGGTGATCCTGGGCAAAAAGCCCGGTTTGGCCGACCGCATGCTACACGTGGATATAGGCGAGACGATGGCCTTCACCAACACCAGGACCTTCCGGGCCGAGGAGTGCCCCGTCTGCGGCTCGGGCAAGGCCGAGGCGGTTGCCACCAAGGAGCTCATACTGGAGGAGTTGTGCGGCCGGAGCGGGGGCAAGAGGACGTTCTCGATCACGCCGGTCAGGACGTTCGACGTGGACAACGCGAGACTGGCCCAGACAGCCGAGCGGCTCGGCTTCATACTGGAGAACCAGGGCGAGATGGGCGTGTCGCTGCGCACCAGCGAGCTGTACGTCAGCCTGATGAAGAAGGGCTCGGCGGTGGTGGTCGGCACGCGGGACGAGACCGAGGCCGTGTCGCTGTACCGGGATCTCGTGGGCCTTCCGGCTGCGCAGCAGGATGCCACCGCGTAACCTGACAAGGTTCTACCATGCGTACGAGCTGACGTAGGCGGTTAGGCCTATGTTGGTCATGCCGGCATCCGATGAGTAAGCCATCTGCTGGATATCCGAGCACGCGCCGGACATCTCTTGCCCACCGCCATTTGCAAGAGACTTTCGGCCAAATACACCAAGTCGGCGGCATGGCGTTCAAATCTCTGGCCTGATCATCGCGCACAAGAGGCTTGTCGGTCACTTGTAGGTCACTTGGCCAGCTGAGTGTCGAGACGCTCCTTCTCGAGCTTCCCGGCGGTCTCTCGCAGATACTTTACCATATCGGGCATCTCGGTTTCTGCTGCGTGTTCCCGGATGCGGCTGATCAGCGTGTCAAGGTCACGCTACCCATGCCATATGTCTATCAGATAATTTTATAAATTTTTTAAAAAATTTATTTTAATAAAAGTAAGTATTCACGTCGTTTAGGCACGTTTTGCTGTCTGCAAAAATCATTTGCGGCCGCGATCGTGGGGGTTTTAATACTTGGATGGGGCGACACCGACACGGTTTCCGCGCCTCTCATTTCCAAGCGAAAAACAACCACCGCGTTAGACCGTGAGATCTAAATATGGGCTGATCGCCTGCATGCCGTTGGCAAGCAGGACCGGCTACAAGAAGATGTTCGAAAAGCTCGACGGGGATTACCGCGGACTGCTCGCCGAGCATCGGGAGATGAAGCGCGAGATCAAGGCGCTCAGGAAAGAGAACGAGGATCTGAGGCGCCAGCTGGCCTACCACGACAACCCCAACACGCCGCCCTCGCGCAGGATAGCCAAACGCCGGAAGGAGACGGCCACCCCCAGGGAGGACCCCGCCGGGAAGGAGAAGTCGACCAGGCGCCGTGGCGCCCAGCCCGGGCACCAGGGCAAGACCAGCAAGCCCGCCCCCACCAAGTTTGAAACGCACGCGCCCTTCAGGTGCCCCGGGTGCGGCGGCACCTCCCTGGAGGTCGAGAACATCGAGGAGCGCGACATAACCGAGATACCAAAGCCGGTCCCGGCCACGACCACCCGCCATTACACGGTCATCTGCAGCTGCGGCGAGTGCGGCCTGGACGGGATAGGAGCCGGGACCGGACCCGCCGGGGACGCGGCGGTGCCCGTCCCCGACATCCCCAAGAGAGGATCCTACGGCAAGAACGTCATGATGACGGTAGTCCACAACTTTCTGGACCGCCTCCCCCACAAACGGAACGCGGACAGCATGGGCAGGCATGGAATCACCATGTCGACTGGCACCATCCACAATGTCGTCTCGGGGACCGGGTACTGCCTGGAGAAGCCCGCCTCGGAGATCCGGGCCCGCATCAGGAGGGCGCGCCGCCTGCATGTCGACGAGACATCCATCTCGCTCAACGGCAGGAAAGTCTGGATCTGGGTGTTCCTGGATCCCGATACCGGCGACGCCTACTACATCATACGCTCCAGCAGGGGGCGCAAGGTCGTGCACGAGGTGCTGGGCAAAGGGTGGTCCGGGACGATCATCTGCGACGGGTGGACCGCCTACAAAGGATACCGCATCCAGCGCTGCTGGTCGCACATCCTCCGCGAGGCCGGCCATATAGCTGATCTCAACGAGCACTGCCGCCAGGCGCGGGAGGTCGCCGACGCCCTGTACCGCATATACTGGGATGGTATGGGTGCGGAGGGACCCCCGACGGTCCGGCGCGCCCTACGCGACTCCCTCCGCAAACGCGTATCGAGGATCATCAACAGGTACGCCGACCACCCGGTGCTGGAAAAATTCATGACCACGCTATCCAACGCCCTGCCCAGCCTGTTCCGGTTCGTCATCGACCCGGCTATCCCCGCCACCAACAACGCCGCCGAGCGGGCCCTGCGCGAGCTGGTCGTCCACCGCAAGGTACGCGGTTCCATCAGGTCGGTAAAGACCATGGACTGGCTGGCCAACCTCTTCACGTGCGTGACGACCTGGAAGGCACGGGGCATCGACTATGCCGCGCAGGTGGCCAGATACATCTGAGCGTGACGGCGGCCACGGACACGAAAACAATCCAAAGAAAAAACACCCGGCAACCTACCGGTAATTTCTTGCTTAATGCGGGCAGATTATTTATCTCAGCTCATCCTGAGGGAAAAACACGCCCGAATGACGTGAACACTTACTAATAAAAAAATGCACACGGTCGAGGAGTTTCTGGCAAAACTGGAGGAAGAGCGCGACAGAATCAAGAGGGACATAGCCAGAAAGGATGATGATCTGATGGCGGACATAAACCTGGAGATTGACCAGAGGCGTGTAGGCGTATTAGGCGTGTTGAGGATGAAAAGGCCCGCCATGTGGCAGAGTTGCGCAGGGTCGCCACGTCGATTGACACATCAAGAAACCACCTCGGTCGATGATCAGTGCTTGGCGGATCCACCTTCACATGGCCCTGCCCGGGATCATCCGGATGGGTATGTACGTTTCTGGACCGATGATGCCTAGTCGGAAGACCCCTTCCGCCAGGAGCTGACAAGCTCCAGCCTCTTGCGGAAGACGACGGATAGTATGGAGGCGCCTATGCCGATGCCGAAGAATATCCAGTAGGGGGCGGCCGATCCGCCCACCTGCGTGGCGAATCCGCTGACGGTGGGCCCGACCGCCCACCCAACGCCGAATATGGCCTCGTAGGCACCGATCATCCTGCCCGCGCTGCTCTTTTTGGTGCCCAGCAGTATCACCTCCAGGGCCAGCGGGTACAGTATAGAGAAGCCGAACCCCAGCAGCAGCAGGGCGACGGCAAACTCTACAAAGGTGGTCCCGACGGCGGATATGCCCATTCCCGCCGTCACTATCACTACCGATGCCACAAAGCTATGCACGGGCCGCTTGGACAGGTAGCCGGCCATCAGCAGGGATCCCACCCGGGTTATCCCGAACAGAAAGTACAGCACCAGGATGGCCGTATCGTCCATGCCGCGGTCGTTGAGAAACGCCGGGTATATGGTGAGTATCAGGCCAAAGGCGGCCGTGCTGAACAACAGCAGGGTCACAACCACCGGGAACCGGACTATCCTGCCGAACGACTTGAGGTTGAGGCCGCCGGATTCCTTCTTGAAGGTGCGCGAGCGCGTCATTGCCGATGCGGCCATGGTGGCGGCCATCAGGAACGCTGTGAGCTGGAAGAGCATGCGGTAGTCGACCCCGGCCCAGTCCAGCAGGGCGGATCCCAGCAGCGGGCCCACCATGAACCCTATCGCGAAGAACATCGTATACCAGGATATGTACTTGACGCGGCTGGTCGGCTCGTTGGACAGTATGGATTCGGAGGGGGGCCAGACGAACGCGTGGGCCACCCCGACCATGGCGCGGTACACTATGAGCTCCTCTACGGTGGTGGCTATCGACGTAAGGTACAACGAGATGGTGTTGAGCAGGACGCCCAGTGTCAGAAGGTACCCGTTGTTGATCCTGTCCAGCAGTATGCCTACGAATATGGGAATCACCATGTACGGCAGGAAGTTGGCCATCCCGATCAGCCCCAACTCCGCATAGGTGGCCCCCACCTCGTTCTTGGCAAAGATCGGCACGACGGGACCATGCATCCCGTAGGAGACGCCCAGCAGCAGCGCCGTGGTAAATAGCATGATGACCATACGGTTCATGATAATACCCACCATGCAGGCCTTGGACATAAAATCCTTAGAGCGGGGTGGTGTGTGGGTGGGCATCCCCTGCCGTCCACGGACCGGTACCCTGCAATGCCCCGGGCCGGTCCTGATGGCTGGGGTGGACCCGAACGAAAGACACCGGGGCGCACCTTGAAGGGCCAAAGAGAGGCGTACAAACAATTATAATTGTACGGGGCAAGTCGCGTCCGTGTCACAGTATGTTCTTCCCGGCGACAAGATAGCCTCGATAGAGGAGTACGAGGCAGGGGAGAACGCCTTTGATGACGGCGACGTGGTGAGGTCTACCGTGGTGGGAGACACCTTGATAGATAACGCCAACCGGGTGGTCAGCATAGAGCGCCGCACCAGGGAGGGGGTACCTGCTCCCGGGGATACGGTGATAGGTACGGTGGCCGCCGTCATGTCTGTCATGATGGCAGTGGCGGTCCAGTACGTCAACGGCAGGCGCACGGCAGGCAATGTGGAGTGCATCTGCTCTACCCGGAACATCCGCCGGAAGAACGTGGCGCTGGTCAACGACGTGGTGGCGCTCAGGATAGTGAGCCACCTGAACGGAACCATCCATGCGACCATGGACGGCCCCGGGCTGGGGGTGATACTGACCAAATGCATAAAGTGCGGCGGACCTGTCGTGCCGGTCCGCGATGCCATAAAATGCACCGAGTGCTCCTGGATAGACGAGAGAAAACTCTCCCGCAAGTTCGGTAACCCGGACTTTCAGGTCATCCAGCGATGAGCCGGGTCTCCTTTCAGGGAATGAGGGGAGCCTACAGCGAGGCCTCTGCCAGGTCGTTCTTTGGGGACGCCATCCAGACCATCCCCTGCCAGACCTTCTCCGAGGCGCTGAGGCTGGCTGAGACCGGCGAGTCCGACTGTGCGGTGCTGCCGGTCGAGAACCTGATAGAGGGCAGCGTCGGAGAGTCCTACGACCTGCTGCTGTCGACCGAACTGCTTGCGGCAGGCGAGATATACCACCACATCCAGCACTGCCTGATAGGGACGGGGAGGCTGGATCAGGTGAGGACGGTCCACTCGCACCCCCAGGCTCTGGGCCAGTGCAGGAGGTTCATAGAGAGGCGGGGTCTGCGGCAGGTACCATCCTACGACACGGCGGGCAGCGTCGAGATGGTCAAGGGGATGAATCGTGCAGATGCCGCCTGCATAGCCAGTGAGGCGGCCTCGGCCCTGTACGGGGTCCCTGTGATATCCAGGGAAATATCGGACAACCCGCGCAACTACACCAGGTTCTTGGTGATGTCCAAGAGCGCGGCGGGGCCCACCGGCCGCGACAAGACCTCGATGATATTCTCCATCCAGCACGAGCCCGGATCCCTACACGGCGTGCTGGGGCACTTCCAGGAGCACGGCATCAACCTCACCAAGATAGAATCGCGCCCCAAAAAGACAGGCGCCTGGGAGTACAATTTTTACGCAGACTTTGAGGGCCACGTGCGGGATGACCCGGTCAGGGAGATGCTGGGCAGGATAACGGAGAGGACCGGCTTTCTCAAGGTACTGGGGTCCTACCCCGCCGCCGTCCCGCCCTAGAACCCCCTGGGCTTTCTGAGACTGAAGACCAGGCTGAATCCTATTATCACCACGCCGGAGGTGATCACCACTATGTGGTAGGCGAAGAATATGGGGTCTGTAGATACGGAGAAGGACCCCTCTACCACCATCTCGGTTCCGCCGGTGTTCTGCAGGCGGATGGTGGTGCGGCCGGCCTCTTGATGGGACCATTCTTGGTGGTGTTGGCCGGCAAACTCCGTCCTGGGTATGACCAGGCCGTCTCCCGGGCTGGCCAGATCCATCTCAAAGCGCTCGGCCGTTACGGTGATGGCGTGGACGGCGCCTACGTCCCCGGTGATCTGGTACGAGGTCACCTCGCCCACCTCGAACGTCTCGGTTATCTGCAAGGGTTCCCCGGCCAGCTCGGTCACCAGCGATGCCACGCCCAGGCCTATTATGGCTGCACCCGCGACAATGCCTATGATGGTCCTGGACGTTATCACGTAACAGCAATGGCAGAGCCTTCGTTAAAAGACTAACTACATCACAGAGACGTCGTGCGGCTGGCTCTCCGCAAAGCCGGCCCCGGACATGCTGATGAACTCTGCGTTCTGCTGCATCTGTGGTATGCTCCGGGCCCCGCAGTAGCTCAGCCCCGACCTGACTCCGCCGATCAGCTGCTTTAGTATGTCCGTGACGCCTCCCTTGTAGGGGACCATCGCCTCCACCCCCTCGGCTACATAGTCGTTTAGGTCGTTCTCCAATGATACCGAACCTGTCTCCCTGGACTTGCGGCCTATGGATGCGGCCAGGGACGCCATGCCCCTGTACACCTTGAAACGCTTGCCGTTCTTGGTGAGGATTGTACCCGGAGACTCGTCGGTCCCGCCAAGCATGCTTCCGACCATGACCGACGAGGCGCCCGCGGCCAGCGCCTTTGTGGCGTCGCCTGAGGTCCGGGTTCCGCCGTCCGATATGACTGGTATGTCGTGGTCCTGGCCCACCTTGGCGCAGTCCATGACGGCGGTGAGCTGCGGGACGCCGGATCCCGTTATCACCCGGGTTATGCAGATGGAGCCGGATCCCACCCCGACCTTGATGGCGTCCACGCCTGCGCGGATGAGGTCCTCGGCGCCGGCGGCCGTCGCCACGTTGCCAGCTATAAGCTCCTGTTCGGGGAACGCCTTCTTGATGTTCCGGACGGTCCCTATGGCGTTCTCGCTGTGGCCGTGGGCTATGTCCACTACTATCACGTCGGCGCCAGACTCGACCAGAGCCTCTGTGCGTTCCATAAAGTCGCCCTTGACACCGACGGCGGCACCCACGAGCGGGCTCCCCTTGGAGTCCTTGGACGCGGCCGGATAATCCTCCATGTTGGTTATGTCCTTGGACGTGACGAGCCCGCGGATGCGCCCGTCCTCGTCTGCTATGGGGAGCTTCTCTATGCGGTTGTCCCAGAGCATCCTCTTGGCATCCTCTATGGATATCCCGGGGGGCGCCGTCACCACGTCCTTGGTCATTATCTCAGAGACGTGCCTGGACGGGTCGGTCTCAAATATGAAGTCTCGGTCCGTGACGATTCCGGCCAGTCGACTCTCCGCGTCGGTGACCAGCAGCCCGGAGATGCCCATGTCCTCGGCATACTTGCGGGCGTCTTCCACGGTGATCTCCTTGGGTATGGTATATGGACTCTCTATCATGACGCCGCCGGATCTCTTGACCTTGAGAACCTCGGTCGACTCATCCTGGATGGCCATGAACCGGTGTATGATGCCGATCCCTCCGGCGCGCGCTATGGCGACGGCCATGGACGACTCGGTCACCGTGTCCATGTTGGCGCTCACAAACGGAATGTTGAGGCTTATGTTCCTGGAGAGGCGCGTACTCAGGTCGGTCTGGCTTCGGGTGGTGATGTCCGAGTACTTGGGGACTAGAAGCACGTCATCAAAGGTCAGACCCTCTCTTATCTTCAAGCCGTGTTGGACTGATTGGGTTGAATTATAAGCCTTTAGCCGGGCCGGGGGTTGTCCACGCTGACGGCTCCCCCACACGATAATTCTCCAAAAAAGTCGCAGAAGAGTTAAAAGCAATCCGAGCAGGCCGCCCGCCGGACCGAAACGTTTGTTGATCACCGGATCCACGGCCGCCCAATGAAACAACACCACACCAAGAGAAGAAGGCAAAAGGAAAGACCCGAGGGCTACTGCAGGGATTACGAGCGGCGCAGGAAGAACGGCGGCAAGCGGTTCAAGGAACGGTTCAAGGCCATCCTGAGAAGGATAACGAAGTTCCTGGAGGACAACCCCGAACACAAGGCCATGCTGTGCGTGCTGATGACCTGGGTGATGATGAAGAAATACTCCTGCTCCATCCGCGGGATGGTCGAGGAGTGCGAGGCCAGGCCGGGCCTGTGCAGGAAGCTGGGCATGGATCACGTTCCCTCCAAATCGTGGCTGCACAAGTGGATGAAGAGGATACCCCTCGACCTGCTGGACTCGCTGCTGAGGTTCACCGCCGGCAGCGACGCGCGCCGGACGTTGTCGGTGGACTCCACCCAGTACACGTTCAACCGGTATGTCCTGGTGGAGGATGCCAAGCGCGGGAAGTTCTATCGGAAGGCCACCGTCAAGCACCACGCCCTGATCACGGACAGCGGCAGGATAGTCGCCGTCGTCGTGACGGACGGGAACGCGGGCGACTCGCCCGCACTAGCAGAGCTGTGCGCCAGGGCGCCCCGCGGCGAGGGGTACCTGCTGGGCGACTCGGCCTACTGTTCCAGGGAGAACTGCCGGCTGGCCGCGTCCATCGGAAGGCAGCCGTGCTTCCGGCCCAAGAAGAACTTCGTGGCCCACGGTATGAGCGAGTGGGGCAGGATGCTGGCCTGGTGCAGGGACCACCCAGGTGGGTTCTACAGGACGTATGGCAGACGAAACACGATCGAGAGCTGCTTCTCGGCGGTCAAGGACCGGTTCAACTTCAGGATCAGGTCCGTGACGCTGGAGATGCAACGACGCGAGATCGCCATCATGTCCATCTGCCGGAATCTCTTTGCCTGATCGGGGATAAAAAGAGTCCCGTCTCCCCGGGGACGCGTGGGGGAGACTGCGCTAGAACGCCCGGATCCGGCGGATAATGGGGTATTTGCGGCCGGAGACGCCACGGCCTGCTATCGCCGGATGGGATAATGCAGTCAAAACCGGTCTGAGGATGAGCCGGATCTGCCGTTTTGAAGGAGTAATTTCGTGGGTTTATGCGCACCGTGGACAACCCCGCCGGGCCGATCACTCCGGCCCGGGTGCCTGCTGCGCGCACGGCGGCGTGCGCTATTGATATCTCATGAGCTGGCTGTTGGACTCGTCCAGGATCCGGCGCAGCTTCTTGCGCCATTCCGCAAAGCCGGCGGGGGTCTCTGGAAAGTTATAGTAGTGGGCGGTAAGCTTCTTGTTCTGTCTGGTGGTGAACCGCAGCCCGTCGGCCAGCTTCTTGTTGAGCGCCCCGCGGATGATCATGCCCAGCTTTCCCAGGGTGCCAAAGTCGGGGTGCTCCCCCTTGGATATGGCCTCCACGTCCAGGTTTCCCAGAAAGTGCTTCATGCCGTAGTTTATCTGGTCGTTGGTGAGGGTCTGTATGAGCCTGCGGAATACCTCCAGGCCGGCCGTCTTGTAGCCGTACTCGTTGATGAACTCCTTGTTGTACTTCCACAGTCCGGCCTCGCTGGTGTCGCCCGCCTCTATCGCCTCTGCCACGCACCTGCCGGCTATCGCCCCGGCCACCAGGGCCGGGCCGATCCCGCCCGCGTCCAGCGGCTTGGGCATCCAGGCCGAGTCGCCCACCAACAGGAAACCACCCGCCACAAGACAGTCGTTCTGCCTTCTGACGGAGACCTGGAAGTTGCCGGTGGCGTTGTTGGCGTCCTCAAGGTCGGCGGAGAGCCGGGGGTTCTTTATGGCCCTGTTTCTCTGGACGTACTCCTCTATCAGGGTGGATACGTTGTCCTTCTTGTTCAGCCTTGAATTGCGCGACTCCAGCAGGGTCTTCTCCACCCCGAGGCCGATGTTCACCTTGTCCTCGCCCTTGGGAAAGACCCATCCATATCCGCCCGGGGCTATGTCCTGGTCCAGATGGATTATGCAGTAGTCGGGGTCAAACTCGGTGAGATCCTCCTCGCCCTTGTCAAAGTACATGATGTGTCTGCCGGTCGACTCCACGTCGCGCCGGTCCACCTTCCTCTCTATCTTGTCGGTGTTGGATATCTGGTTGCGCAGCATCGACGTCATGCCGGTTGCGTCGATGACCACCTTGGCGGTCTTCTTGTAGGGGTTCTTGTAGTCGTCCACGCCGGCCACCCCGACCACTTGGTCTCCGTCGTAGAGCAGCCCGGTAAGGTTCACTTGGTAGTTGAACTCGATACCCATGCCGATGGCCCTCTCGTTCTGCCTCTCGGGCAACAGCTGGCGGTTCAGCATGTATCCGTCCCCGTCGAAGGGTATGGCCGTCTCCCTGTCCGGCGAGAACGCCATGACCCCCTTCACCTTGTGCTCTATCTCGGGCTCCTCCCAAGAGACCCTGATGCGCTCGGTCATGTAGTCGACAGCCTCCTTGCTGACGGCGTCGCCGCATATCCACCCGCTGACGTTCTTGCGGCCCGGCATGACCGGCGGGCTGCGGTCAATCACCAGTATGCTGGCGCCGTCCATGTATCTGGCCACCGCCTGGGCGGCTACCGTCCCGGCCAGTCCGCCACCAGCTACTATCACGTCGTGATCCAACACGCGTAAGCCGTCTTGGTCCGTATTTAAAATAACTGCGGTGAGGCGGGTTGTCAAGTTATCGGCGCCTGGAGGGAGGTGTCAAATCTGGCGCCTGAATCATGCGCAGGTTCTACCATCTCCAGTCGAGATCCCTTCGCGCCGCAGGCGCCTGGTTTGACAAGATGATGCAGGCGCCGGTAACTTGACAGCGCGGCGGTGCGGCATCTGTTCAATCTAGATGACTTGGCCAGTGTAGCTGGAATGTGCAACCGGGGTGGCGGAGAGTAAACCAAACTAGGTGACTGACCAGCCATCTTCTCAAGAATTGACAGATGCTCCATTTGAGAAGATCCGTACCCATCCGGTTTTACAACTGATCCTATCCTCCGTGGACGACCACGGCCGGAACGGGCCGGGGCCGCCCAATACAGCCAAGTTATGCGTCTATGCATGTTCTCTACGGTTATATGGGATCATCGGTCTTCAGTAACCGTGAGCCATACCGCAGTTGCCCGCCATCCATGCGTACCCGTGCTGGCGCTTGCGGTTGCAGGCTGTCTTTTCACGGTAGCGGCCGCGGCCGACACTCCGGCGTCCCCGGAGATCAGGACCATCGGACTGCTGGTGCCAGATACCGGCAACGTGCCGGCCGTACTCTCCCAGCAGGTCAACGGAGCCGTGGACTTTGCCTTGGCCGAGTTCAACCGGCACCTGTACGAGAGCGGCGCGGACTGGAGGCTTGAGGTGGTGAAGCGGGACACAAAGTCAGATCCCGCAGAGACCCTGGCGCTTGTCGAGGAGTTGGACGGCATGGGCATCAAGGCGTTCTTGGGCCCGGCCACAAGCTCAAACCTGAGGGAGATACAGGACTATGTTGCAGCCAACGGGATGGTGGCCATAAGCTACGCCTCGGGCGCATCGGACCTGTCGATATCAGGTGACAGGATATTCAGGACCGTATCGGATGCCGCCACATACGCCCGCGCCGAGCATGCGCTGCTTCGAAACGACGGCATCAAGGAGGTCGTCGTGGTGTTCTTGGATGATGTCGTAGGAAGATCCGTCAACCATACGATATACGAGGCGGTTGAGGCGGACGCGGCCGGCGGCATCAGCATACGGGACACGATCAAATTCCACCCGGACACCGGCGATGCACACGAGGTGGCCGCCCGGCTCGGCGCCGCACTCGCAGCCGAACCGCCGGTTGGCGACTATGCCCAGCTGGGAATCGTGGTCTTTGACTACACCGACAAGGTTGTGGATATAATACGGCAGGTGGCCGGAGCATCCATTCCAAACATGAACGATACCCGGTGGTATGGCTACGAACACCGGATGAACGAACTCTATGCGGATGATGCAACCAGGCCCTTTCTGATCGAGACCGACTACCGGGCGCTTTCGCTGGCGTACCGCGAGAACGACCTCAACATACGCATAGACTCGCTGGTCAACGACGCGAAAACGAGCGCATACGCTGCGTATGACGCGCTGTTTATCATGGGTAATGCCATAGGCACGGCGGGAAACGCTACCGACGGGGACGCCATAGCCGCCGCAATCCCCGAGGCGGCGCGTCTTGGACACGGTCCGGGATTACACCGCCACATACAGGATCCGCTGACACACGGATCCGGCAACCTGTTCGAGTACGCGGGCGCCTTGGGGGCAAGCATTGAACTTAACGGGGCGGGGGACCTGGCCAGGTCGGACTATGACATATCCTCGATAGGGGACGACGGCTTCAGGATCACCCACAGGTATGACTCGACCACCGACAGCGTACGCGAGTTCGCCCCTCCCACGAAGGTAAAGATCGGCGTTCTGGTGTCCGAGACGGGATCCCTCGCCGGGGAGATAGGAATTGCCGCCAGCGACGCCATCAGCCTTGCCGCGTACCACTACAACCTGGACTTGGCAAGGGAGGGAGCGGACTGGCGGCTTGACATATACAAGAAGGACGACGGGACCCACCCACCCGTCACCCTGGAGAACGTAGAGGCGTTCCATGCGGACGGCATAAGGGCCCTGATAGGACCGCTGAGCAGCGGCTCGACGGCCCAGATGATGGACTTTGTCAACGACAACGGCATGGTGGCCGTCGGCTACGCATCCTCGTCACCGGCGCTGGCCCTGCCTGACAACGTCTTTCGCATGCGGGCCAGCGACGAGAAGGCGGCGGATGTCTACGCAAGGCTTTTGCACTACGACGGCATCACCGATCTCGTCATAGTGTACCGGGATGATCCCTGGGGCAGATCCCTCAACGAGCGCATAGCCGAGCGCGCCTCGCAGGCTGGCGCCATTACGGTACACCCCGGCATAAGCTACTCCCCCGCCTCCCCCACCGATTCCGCGACGGACTATCAGATGGTGGTGGACGCGCTAAAGTCCGGGCTATCTGGCGCGGACATGTCCGGCGCGGCGGTGATGCTGTTTGGATTCTCCGAGAGCTGGGAGATCGTGGAGATTGCCAGGGCGGATCCTGCCCTGCAGGAGGGCCGGTGGTACGCCTTCCTCACCTCGCCCGACGTACAGCCATCCCCCGAACAGGTGTCGTGGATGGAGAAGGTCGGATACTCGAGCGTCATCACGCGCCCCGTATCGAACGCCCTCAGCCGCCACATCGACGCAAACGTCCCCGGTGCGAACTTTTACTCGTACCACGCGTATGACGCGCTGTACACGCTGGCGGACGCCATAAAGCATGCGGGCACCGGCCGGGACGCGGAGGCGCTAGCGGCGGCCATCCCCGAGGCGGCCAGGCTCCTGCCGGCGGCGATAGGGTTCCAGACTGCGCTGAATGAGGCCGGCGATCTGGTGGGCTCGGACTACGACGTGTATGAGATGAAGGGTGGCGCGTTCCAGGTAAGGGCGCTGTATGATCACGCGACGGACAGCCTCTACGCGCTGGTGCCGAGGCCCCACTCGTATGATTAGGACCCGCGGCCCCGGGGGCCTCCATGCGTCCTGAACACGCCAGCACTCCCAGCAAGGATGCGGCATCTGGCGAGCTGCAACATTTGATAGACCCGCGCAGATGCCGTGATAACGCGATTGTGCCCCTGAGCGCGAACGAGAGACAACGGCAGAATCTTGCCAGAATCCGCTCCAAGCCGATGCGATGCGATATGCGTAGTAGCGGCGAATAGGATCCGGTAATGGTCCAATGTTCGCCAGGGCCGCGGCATGCGACGGATGTACGTGGCCGGGGTCCGCCTGGCTGGCATCCTGGCGTGCGGCATCCGCGGCGCGGCGGGCCATATCGCTCAGGCGCCAGGTCGTTTTGGCGTGCGGGGCTGCGCGGCATCGCACAGGATCGGTCCCGCCGGAGCGTGATGATGATGGTGCCGGTCCGCCCTGGCGCGGTCAGGCCATCGGCAGACCGGATATCCGGACGGGCTGCACCTCGCCGGACTCGACCAGCCATATGGTGGAGTCCTCCATCTCGTCCTCGGTCTGATAGTATCTGGAGGCCAGCCGCGCCTTTATCATCCGCCACTGTATCTCGATGGGGTTAAGCTGTGGAGTGTACGGGGGCAGGTATATCAGGACCACGTCACCGCCGGCATCCTTCAGGTATTTCTTGATGAGATCCGACTTGTGGGATGCGGCGTTGTCCGTCACGAGTGCCACCTTGCCGTACTTTTGGCGGAGCGCCTCCAGGAAGACCTTGAACACCGTCTATCTGGTCGAGCCGGTCTGCATCACGTGCAGCACCCCATTGCCCGGGGCGCAAAAACACCTTCACCGACCTCCTGGAGAATGTGGTCTTTATCGTCTCGCGGCCGCCGCGTCCACAGCCAGCCCCGGCTCGTCTGGGCGGACAGCAGCATGGTCATCTCGTCCTCGTAAAAGTTGACGTACCCCGCCCTGGCCAGGGCGTCCAACCTCTTCTGGGTGTCCTCGATGAACTTTTTGCACATCTGGGGATCTGCGGACCTGTGCGGCGCCTCTCTGAGCATCCGGAACGAGTAATTCATCCTCTTCATCGTCCCCCTCAGCGTTCTGGGCCTGATGTCTATTCCTAACCGATCCAGTATCATCTTGCGCAACATGGATGCCTGCCACAGTCCGGACTCAAAGCCGTACGCCTGCGGGGTATGGGACAGCCACACGCCGATGACAAGGCAGGCGACCTCGCCCAGTATCGGCTTGCGGTTTGGGGCGGTCCTGTCCGAGATGCCCTCAAGCCCGCGGTCGCGCAGCCGTACCAGCCAGTCGTAGACCGTGGAGTAGGGCTGCAGTAGTTGCCTGGCAATCTCGCTGACACCCAGCCCCTCCCTCCACTTTATGGCTGCTGCAAGGATGAGCGCCTCCTTGCTCACTTCCTTGCGTCCGGACAGTTCCGCGTGCATCTTCCGCAGATCTTCGGTGCTCACGCCCCCGAGCAGGGCATCGCCTTTGGGATGCTCTCGCCGTGCTTTGGGCGGCTGCCGCCCCAAGTTTTTTTGGCTTGGTTGCCGTCATGTGGGCGCGGGAGATCTCCCCTTATAGATCTCTTCCGGTTAACCCAATTGGGTAATTTGCATGACATTCGCGACATTCTGCAGAAGTGAGATATCCCGTATCTGGCGGCGGACCCCGGAAGCGGCATATGGAACCACGTCGATTACCGGATCCTATCCGCCGCTACTACGGCCTCGGGTTGATCAGCCCTATGTCGAGGCTGAGCAGTTCGCTCGCGAAGAGGGTTGGGGTCCAAGGACCGGCCTGCTTCTTGCGGCCGCCCCTGCCTACGAAGCAGGATCCGTTGTCCGAGAGGACGGTTGCTGGCGCTCCAAATCTTGAGATGGCCTGCCTGAGCGCGGCTACGGCGTTGACCGAGGTGGCCTCCTTGAAGAGAGCCGCTCCGGCGACGCACCGCGAAGCGTCATCCAGCGGATCATCCCAAAGAAATATCCGGCACTCCGTTGGTTAGCATACAATGGACGGGCCGGTCACCAGGAAGAACTATGTCGAGCGGATGGTGGAGTACGCGTGGGGCAAGTACGGGGATCTGCTGGCCGAGCGCGCCGGCAGGTGCCCCTACCACTTTGGCGACAACGAGTACGCGGACACGCAGGCCGACGTCTGGGCGACCCACACGGCGGCCAATCCGGAGACCGGTATTCCGATACTGGCCTAGTTTGCCGACAGGTTTGTGGCCGACCGGGAGCTCGCGTCAAAGATCCGCCGGGCGGCGGCGATAGTCTGCGGCGAGTTCGAGGTGACAGAGGACGGCGGCAGCGGCACCGCCTCGGTAAGGGAGGTGGGGGGCGGGACTCCCTACAGGGTCATATGCGGAACCAGGGCGGGCTCCTATCTGGTGAGGGGACTGCGCTTTGTAGGGATGCTGCACCCCTGGGAGGGAGACGGCACGCACATGCTCTGCGGTGCTCTGACGATAACCCGGAGACCAGACTGGCCGGTGGCAGATCCGTTTCCTGCCTCGATCCAAGCCGCCCATGAGAGGTTACTGCGCGGCATACAGGATGACAAGGAGTCAATATCGGTAACACCTAGCTCCGGGCTGGCGCCGGCGCTCAAAAAGTACCCCGCCGACTGGACGGAGGAGATCTGCTCCCGTCTGGGGATCAACCACTCGGGCCTGCGCCGGAGGGCAAGGGCCGACGCGATAGCGCACCTTCTGACCTCGGATGGCCTGCGCGGGGTGCTGGACGGCCTCTCCGGGGAGGAGACGACCTGCCTCCGGTACGTCGTAGGTTCGGGCGGGTCCGTCAAGTACGGGGCCGCGCAGAGAAGATTTGACACCGACGACACCACGCTGGACTGGTCCGTGGAGCCGCGCTCGACTATAGGATCCCTCCGGAGGGCGGGCATCCTACTGGTGGGCAGGCAGATGATGGGCTCGCGGGGATACGAGGTGGTGATCGTCGCCTCTGACGTGCTGGCCAACCTGCGCAGGATGGGATTCCCCGGCGGGACCGCTGCCCGCCCCGGACCCTAGTGCGGCGCCGGGCCGGCGGACGCATACGGACTTCATTGCCGCGGACGGGGCCTTTTGGGATACTCCCGGCGGTACAGGCACTCGTCCCTGAGGCAGCCCATCCAGTACTGCGGCCGCCGCCTCTTGCAGGTGTTTCGGCCGAGCCTGTAGATGCGTCCGTCAAGGATCAGGAGTTTTCCGGCTCCATCCTGTCTGCAATCCACAAGGCTTCGCGCGCGGCTATCCCGATATTTCCAAACACCCTTCCGAGCACCCTCCTCACGTGGATCTGCCCGGCGCGGTCCGGGTTGGGAAGGCCCTGCCGCAAACGCGGGTGTCGTGTGGTGGTTGCTCGCCGTGCAGCCGGTTTTGTTCGGGAAATTGCTGGCTGCAGCCGGGCGGTTCGGCGAACACCCGCGTTTGCACAAGAACCACGTTTCCGCGGGGCAGGGAATGGCCCTTGAAAGGCGCGAATCGGGGCGGACCCGGGAGCCACCAACCCGGGTACAGGCAGCTCCGGACGGCTGGACAGGCCGGCGCGAGAACCCGGCGCGAAATCGCCCCGCGGTACCAAGCGCCATGAAGCACCTGGGATGGTCCGCGTGCGCGGCTGTCTGGCCGTGCACATAATTCACTCTTGGGTCGGTTCGTCGCGGGGTCTTCAACGCGTCAGGCTCAGACTGGAGCGGCTTCTATCTCCTCATTCCCGGATTGTGTTTGTGGCTAGCATCTATTTAATCCAGCCCCAGCAGGTTCCGGAAGGCATCCTCCGCCCTGCCGCTGTACACGGGCACGGTGATCCGAATTCTTACGGCGTCGGCCTCCTTGATTAGCACCCTGCCGGCGACCAGCTCCTGCTTGCCCACCCTGATGTACAGGGTGGATCCGTCTATCCTGGATGGCAAAGTTCTGGACAGCTCGCCGGCCTGCTCGGACGGGAGCAGTCCGCAGAGCCTGTCAAGGAACATGCGTGCGTCGCGACCGCGCAGCCTGCCGGATACCTTGGATATGGGGTTGTGGTAGTGGCCGTCGGCGGCGGTGATATCCAGCGCGTCCGGATCCAGGCCCAAGGCATCCCGGAGGGACCCGACTACCTTCGAGCGGTCCTCGGTTGCGTGTATGATGGTATCTATGGCTATGTTGGGGGCACCAGCCACGGGCCTATGCCTCTAGCATTGCTATCTGCTTCTCGGCTGTGCGCACCAGCTTGACCTTCTCAAGACCCACATGGCGCAGCCGGATCAGCTTCTTTCCCTCGGCCAGGATGCTGGCGTGTATGTCGCCATAGCAGGTCTTCTGTACGAACTGGTCTATGTCCAGTTCGGGCACGTCTCTGTTGATTATGTTCCGGGCCACCAACCTGAGGGCGTGCTTCCGGGAGCTGTTCAACTGCTGGTGGGTCAGGGCGATCACGTTTATCCGGAAGACGTAGCCGTCCTTGGTCTCGGCATCCATGATGAAGTTTACCTTCGAGGAGCCCCGGCGGACCAAGCTCTTCAGATACTCCTTGGAGTACTCGTACCTCTTGAATATGGTATACGCGGTGGAATCCTCAATGCGCTCTATCTGGAAGTAGAGCTTGATGTTGTACTGGGACGGGTCGCCCTTGAGTATGTCGTGGAGAGTCTTTTCGACTACGCGCCCTTTGGCGTTCTCCTCGTCGGTTATGGGAACGTACGCCAACTGGATGTAGTTCATGGATTTTGGCGCCACTACACTGACCCAGCGCTTGTCTCGCCACTTGTCGCGGGTACGCCCTTTCCTACGTGCCAATTGTGAGGGAAGCCTGACTCCAAAATATAAGGGTATAGAAGCCGGCCGCGCCGGCTGGGGGGCACAAGTTCAGGTCAAATGTAGATCCGTGCCTGGTCTGCCCTTCCTTGAGGACACCGTTGTGAGAAGAGTGGTGTGTGGTTTGGTTTGACCTGAACTTGTACGCTGGGGGGGCGGGGTGACCCTGAGTACCAGGCTGCCTGCGGCCGGGTTAGCAGCCCGCCATCACCGCCATCATACCGTGCTGCAGCCGGTATACTTTTGCAGTACGCTGGGCACCTCTATGTGTCCGTCGGCCGCTTGGTAGTCCTCTATGATGGCCACCATGGTTCTGGTGGTGGCCACCAGCGTGCTGTTCAGGGTGTGCAGGTACTGCGGCTTGTCGTTGGTGCGGTCACGGTATCGGATCATCAGCCTCCGGGCTTGGTAGTCGGTGCAGTTGGAGCAGGATACGATCTCGCGGTACGCCGACTGACCCGCCATCCAAGCCTCTATGTCGTAGGTCTTGGCGGAGACCTTGCCCATGTCGCCGGTGCAGAGCGCCATCACCCTGTAGGGCAGCCCCAGGTTCCTATAGAAAGCCTCGGCCACCTCGAGCATTCTCTGGTGCTCGTCCCAGGACTCCTCGGGGCGGGCGTACACGAACTGTTCGACCTTCTCGAACTGGTGCACCCTGAATATGCCCTTCTGGTCCCTCCCGTGTGCTCCGGCCTCCTTCCGGAAGCAGGGGCTTATCCCGGCATACCGGATGGGCAGGGATCCTCCGTCCAGTATCTCGCCGGAGTGCATGGCGGCCATGGCGTGCTCGGAGGTACCGATCATGTAGAGGTCCTCGTCCTGGATCTTGTATATGACCTCCTCAAAGTCCTCCGCTATCACGGCCCCCTCCATGGAACGGCGGTTTATCATGTAGGGGGGTTGCACCAGGTGGTATCCTGATGCGGCAAGATGGTCCAGCGCGTACAGCATCAGGGCTTGGTTGAGGCGCACCAGCCCATCCTTGAGATAGTAGAACCGGGAACCGGCCACCTTGGCGGCCCTCTCCATGTCCAGCAGCCCTGCGTCTTCGGCTAGGTCCACATGGCTGCGCACGCTGGGAGCTGCCTCCGGCATGCTGCCCCATCTTCTTACCTCGACGTTTGACGTCTCGTCGGGGCCCACCGGCACCGAATCGTGTACCGTGTTGGGGATGGCCCGCGCCATTCGCTGGTATCTCTCCTCGTTGGCTGCCTGATCGCGTTCCAACTCCTGCAGCCTGCCGGATATCTCGCCCATCTCCGCTATGGCTCCGGCCGCGTCGGCACCGGATTTTTTCAGGCCCGCTATGGTTCGCCCATACTCGTTCCTCTTCTTCCGCAGTTCGTCGGTATCAAGTATGTACGCGCGCCGCAGCCTCTCGCACTCCACCAACCCATCCAGGTCAAACTCCGTCCCCCTGTCCCTGAGCATCTTCCTGATGCGGTCCGGCTGCTCCCGGATCGTGCGCGGATCCAGCATCACTCCACCACATCCAGCGCCACTTGCACATGCGCCAGCACCTCGTCGACCGTACCAATGACCCGGGATATGTTGTCCGGGCAGGCGACCTCTATGACGACCGTTCCATCCCGGGTCGTCATCTCCATGGTGAGCCCGGGCGGGAAGTCTACGTTGTCCGGCTTGAGGGCCTCCCGTATGACGTCGGCCTTTCCCTCGTCCAGTTTCAGGCTAATCTGGACCCTGCACGTCATTGACATTGGCTTCAAGGTAGTCGAGGAACTCGTCTAATTTGTCTTTGCCGATTCGCGCTCCCGCAGCCATGTCGTGGCCGCCGCCTATCCCGCCGAACCTTTCGGTCCCGTTCTGCATCAGCTCGCTCAGGCTCACCTGCACGTCACACCCGCGGGACTTGCGGGAGGAAAACTTGACCGTGTTGTCAGATCCGCTGGCCCTCAGTATGACCACCTTGCCTGAGTATTTCGGGGAACCGGCTATCATGGAGGCTATCGTGCCGGTCATGGTCTCGGGGACAACGCCCTCGGCGTTAACCATTACCAGATCGCCTTTGACCGCCACCCTCCAGCGGTCGCCTGATATGACGTTCATGTATTCGCGTATCCTCTTTCTGTACTCCTTGAGGATGTCCTCGGCGCCGGCCAGCATGTCGCCGCGGTCGCCCATGCAGACTGCCATGCCCATCCCCGCCTTCCCTATCCGGCCGCACGAGTTCAGCATTGTGCCGAACTCCCGGGCGTCCCTTAGAAAACTCCCCTCTTCCTCGCCGGTCAGGGTGTAGGTGTGTCCTATCATCTCTGCCACAGTCTCCGTCACACCGCTGCCAGGGGCGTACTTTGCTATGGCGTCGATCATGGCCGACTTTTCTTCCTGGGAGAGCTCGGCGGGAACGCGCCATCGTCCCCCCTCTTTGAGCTTTATTCCGGCTTGGTTCAGCAGGGACGCGCAGCTGCCCCGCTCCCAGGTTATCCCCTTGATGTATGGCTGGGATGTAAAGGCCAGCGCGTCGGGCAGGGGCCTTGTCTCCCTGCCGTAGAGCAGCAGATCCAGATCGATGGACAGCAGGTCCATCTCCTTTGCGGCGTCGGCTATCTCCCTGTTCTTGCCCGTCAGGGATCTCTTCTCCCCCTGGTCCTGCCTATCACCTAGGGCCGCCACTACAGCCACCGGAGCTAGATCCGTGTTCTTCCTGTCCAGTTGAACCGCGGCCAGATACGCCATGCTGCCGGCGCATATCTCCGAGCCGCCGTCCATGCCGAATCTCCAGGCGTTTATCACGCGTTCGTTGTCCATCTCGGCATCCGGTATGCGGTGGTGATCCAAGACCAGCCACCGGTCATCCAGCGACGCGTCCAGGTCTTCGGCAAAACCACCACCAAGATCCGTCACTATATGAAAGGGCCGCCCGTCACCTCCCAGCGATTCGGCTACCTTGGAGCTGAACTCTATTGAAGAGCGGACCGAACAGGTGGCCCCGGCCCTTATGAGCGCCTTGGCGATGATGGCGCCCGAAGTCAGACCGTCGCAGTCCATGTGAGTCAGGACCAGTATGGGCTGGCGGTTCTTTATGCAGTCCGTTGTTCGGTCTACGAAGAGGGAAAGCGACTCATCTAGGGATGTCATTCCAACTGTGCAACGACCGACTTGTATTTCCAGTTTGTGGGTATGCGTCCTATCCTCTTGTAGTAGACGGACAGCCTGTGCACCTTGGCCTCTATCAACTCGAGGGACCTGATGTTTCTGCGATCCCCTTTGTTGGCGCGCAGGTGCTTCTGGAGACCAACGGCCTTCTTTACGATGTTGTCCAGGTCTTCGGGCATCTCTGGACGCAGGTTGTTCTGCTCTAGTATGTCCCCGACCGTCTTGCCGGTGATCGGCCTGACCAGCGGTATGGCGTGCTGATCCCGAAGCTTGATGCCCACCTGGCTGGGAGTGAGGCCGTCTTTGGCGTACCTGATTACCAACTCCTCTACCTGTTTGGGCGTGTAGCGTATCCACTGTGGTATGCGTACCTCTACGGGCCTGCGCGAATGGGACTTGCCGTGTCGATGGGTGTGCATCCTTCCCATGGGCTGGCCTGCCGTGCCAGCCGAATTAAACGTTTGTCTCGGGTCAGTACTTGGAACAACTCGCACAAACCCTCTCCACATTGACCATCCAAAATACAACACCGGGCGTACTGGGTAGCGAGGGGTGTGCAGTTTGGCGCGAATATCCCGCGGACGCGCGTCCCAGCACGGAACAACGCTCAAGCCAGCCCGGGATCTGACTCCGGCATGAGCATCATGCGCAGGGCTGTCTGAGAGCAGGTTTCCCGCGGACCAGCCGAACCTCATCCGGAGTCCGGCGGCCGCCCCATCCTGGCCAGATGCTCGGAAAAGTCCACAAACAGCGTCACCACCAACTCCACGGTCAGGCTCTGCCGGTATCTGGCGCCGTACTTCCTCTCCAGCAGGTAGCCCGCTATCACCCAGGCGTTGTAGATCAGGAAGGGAAAGAACATCAACAGTATCCGGACCGACTCGTCGCGGCTGGTCGTCTTGGGCCGTATCTCCTCGTAGCACCGGTACCCGGTTTCTATCCCCCAGCGCTGCCTGTACAGCTCGACGAACCGGTCCGGATCCCCCGCGACGACATGGGCCGGGACGTTGGTGGCAAACACGTGGTAGGCCGGCCTGTCCCCGGTGATGGCTACATCATCACCCTTCTCGCCGGTCTCCACCTCGGCGATGTCCCGGGCGTTCTTGGTCGGACGTATGACCAGCGTGAACCCCTCCACCCGCCTGGGCGAGGACGATGTTATCGTATGCCAGGAGACGGCGGCCCTGCGGCCGGCCCGGTGTTCCCGGATGGCCTCGACCACGCTGCCCGTCCTGGTGGCCGGCATCAGGAACCGGATACCCCGGTCGTTGAGCAGGCGTATGACCTCGCGCGTGTAGAACTCGCGGTCCAGCGTCAGCAGGTTGATCCTCACGCCGCTCCCCTGGCACTTGTCCAGCAGGCGGGAGACCAGGTCGGCCTTCTGGTCCCCGCGGGTTGCCAGGATGGCGGCCAGGCACAGCCGGGATCCGGCCACCGTGCAGTGGGCCGTCGCCAGCGAGTTGAAGGTGCAGGTACCCCTCTCGTACTTTGACTTGATCATGAACAGCATGTTCTTGATCTTGTCGTACCTTCCTATCTTGTGAAAGTCGATAGCGACATCGACGGGGCGCCTGAGCATGCCCCGCCTCCTGGCGTGTAGCACCGACCTCCGGAGGACACGGTCGCAGCGTATGTTCATCCAGTCGTAGCGCACCGACCGGATCTTCCCCAGCAGCCACCTGCCCGACGGGAGTGGCATGCTGCGGGATCTTGCCTTTGCCTTCCGGTACGCCATCTCGGCGCACGATCCGTTCATGCACATGGTCGACAGGTGATGGAAAAAGTCCCAGGGGCCGTACCGGGCGTTGGACCCCTGCCCGAACCTGATCCTCATGCAGGAGAAGAAAAGCGCACCGACCAGCTTATATGCCGTTTCCGTGGAGTGGGGTTGTCCACGGTGCGCATAAACCCACGAAATTACTCCTTCAAAACGGCAGATCCGGCTCATCCTCAGACCGGTTTTGACTGCATTATCCCATCCGGCGATAGCAGGCCGTGGCGTCTCCGGCCGCAAATACCCCATTATCCGCCGGATCCGGGCGTTCTAGCGCAGTCTCCCCCACGCGTCCCCGGGGAGACGGGACTCTTTTTATCCCCGATCAGGCAAAGAGATTCCGGCAGATGGACATGATGGCGATCTCGCGTCGTTGCATCTCCAGCGTCACGGACCTGATCCTGAAGTTGAACCGGTCCTTGACCGCCGAGAAGCAGCTCTCGATCGTGTTTCGTCTGCCATACGTCCTGTAGAACCCACCTGGGTGGTCCCTGCACCAGGCCAGCATCCTGCCCCACTCGCTCATACCGTGGGCCACGAAGTTCTTCTTGGGCCGGAAGCACGGCTGCCTTCCGATGGACGCGGCCAGCCGGCAGTTCTCCCTGGAACAGTAGGCCGAGTCGCCCAGCAGGTACCCCTCGCCGCGGGGCGCCCTGGCGCACAGCTCTGCTAGTGCGGGCGAGTCGCCCGCGTTCCCGTCCGTCACGACGACGGCGACTATCCTGCCGCTGTCCGTGATCAGGGCGTGGTGCTTGACGGTGGCCTTCCGATAGAACTTCCCGCGCTTGGCATCCTCCACCAGGACATACCGGTTGAACGTGTACTGGGTGGAGTCCACCGACAACGTCCGGCGCGCGTCGCTGCCGGCGGTGAACCTCAGCAGCGAGTCCAGCAGGTCGAGGGGTATCCTCTTCATCCACTTGTGCAGCCACGATTTGGAGGGAACGTGATCCATGCCCAGCTTCCTGCACAGGCCCGGCCTGGCCTCGCACTCCTCGACCATCCCGCGGATGGAGCAGGAGTATTTCTTCATCATCACCCAGGTCATCAGCACGCACAGCATGGCCTTGTGTTCGGGGTTGTCCTCCAGGAACTTCGTTATCCTTCTCAGGATGGCCTTGAACCGTTCCTTGAACCGCTTGCCGCCGTTCTTCCTGCGCCGCTCGTAATCCCTGCAGTAGCCCTCGGGTCTTTCCTTTTGCCTTCTTCTCTTGGTGTGGTGTTGTTTCATTGGGCGGCCGTGGATCCGGTGATCAACAAACGTTTCGGTCCGGCGGGCGGCCTGCTCGGATTGCTTTTAACTCTTCTGCGACTTTTTTGGAGAATTATCGTGTGGGGGAGCCGTCAGCGTGGACAACCCCCCGTGGAGTGTTCTTGGCGTGTTTGTCCGCTCATGATTGGATCTCACGACGGCTTTCACGCCGACTTTTTAAGCTACAATGTCATCTGCCGCGCGGATTTTGGTGGATCGCCCCAAACTCAGACTAGGTTGGTGGTTTGGAAAATTGGTTGTTCCAACTACTGCCGGGCAGCAAGCGCTTATATGGAATATTCAGGGCAGATTCTCCATCGAAATGATGACAGAGTGGTGCGCTATTGTTGTCATCGCATGAGAAGAATGGAAAATGACAAAGTTTAACGAATTGGGAATAAGCGAGGAGATCCTAAAGGCTCTTGATGATATGGAGTTCGAGGAGACGTTTCCTATACAGGAGGCGGCCATACCCGTACTACTCTCCGGCAGAGATGTTGTGGGACAGGCCCACACGGGATCCGGCAAGACCGCCGCGTACTCGGTATCCATGCTGCAGGACATAAAACCGGATCGCACCATCCAGGGGCTTATTGTGGCGCCCACTAGAGAGCTGGCCATGCAGATAACCGAGGAGTTGCGCAAGTTCGGCAAGTACACCGACATACGCGTAGCTACCATATACGGCGGCCAGAGCATGAACATACAGACCGATGCCTTGGAGAGGGGGGTCGAGATGCTGGTGGCCACTCCTGGCAGGCTCATTGACCACCTCAAGCGCGGCACCATCGAGCTTAACAACGTAAGGCATCTGGTGCTGGATGAGGCGGACACCATGCTGGACATGGGGTTCATCGACGACATACAGTTCATACTGGATCTGGCACCGGAGGAGAAGGTTATGTCCCTCTTCTCGGCCACCATGCCCGTGGAGATACTGCGGCTCTCAGAGGAGTATCTCAAAAACCCCAAGCACTTCCTGTTGGACGCAGATGATCTGAGCGGCGAGGGCATAGACCAGTCGTTTCTTATTCTCCGGGACCGCGAAAAGGAGAAGCACCTGCTGGACTTCATCACCGGCACCAAGGGCCAGAAGATAGTATTCTGCTCCACCAAGTACCGCACCAGGGACGTGGTCAGAATGCTGCACCAGGCCAAGATGGACGCGGTCGCCATTGAGGGGGACATGTCCCAGCACCGGCGCGAGTTGTCCATGGGCAAATTCCGAAGTGGCAAGGCCGAGATACTGGTGGCCACTGACGTTGCCGCAAGGGGTATAGACGTACCCCAGGTACAGTTGGTGATAAACTACGATGTGCCCAATCAGGATCTGGTGTACTTTCACCGCATAGGCAGGACTGCCCGAGCCGGGGCCGAGGGCAGGGCCATCACCTTCGTATCCTATTCATCCGTCTCCGAGTGGAACCTGATAAAGCGGCAGATAAAGGTGGAACTGACCGACCTGAACAAGGAGATGGGTATAGAAGTCAACATACCGGATCCCCTGAAGCGTCAGGTAGGGCCACGCAGGCATGGAACGCAGTCCCGGAATGGACCATCCAGAGACCGGCGCGGTGGTCGTGGACCGCCCCGCGGCGGCCGGTTCGGCGGCGGACGTGACGGTGGAGGCAGATATGGCGGTCGGGGTCGTTTCGGTCGTGACGGTGGACGCGGAGGCAGGGACGGCGGTCGTGACGGTGGACGCGGAGGCAGGGACGGCGGTCGTGACGGTGGACGCGGAGGCAGGGACGGCGGTCGTGACGGTGGACGCGGAGGCAGGGACGGCGGTCGTGACGGTGGACGCGGAGGCAGTTATGGCGGTCGGGGCCGTTTTGGCCGGGACTGAGACGCGAGAATTATAGACTTTGGTACACCGCGCACGTAACGTACGCGTACCTACCCAAGTGCTTTTCGGCGCTTGATGTCGCAAGACGATTTCGCGCCTGGTTCTCGCGCCGCTGGTCTGCGTCCGGAGCCGCCCTCACCCATTCGGGTGGATTCCGGGTCCGTCCCAATTCACGCCTTTCGAGGAACATTCCTTCCCCCGCGGGAACGTTAATGCCCGTTCCCCTGTTGACTATATTGCACGACGCGTTTCCGTCGGCGTTCATCACCCGTCCGCATGCCCGCACTCGAAGCGCTCGCCGTCTCGCGACTCCCTGGCGGCGTGTTGGCACTTTGAGCACGTGATGCTGGTACCGGCCGGGTTGACCCCTATCACCCTGATGCCCAACCTCTCGGCGACAACCCTGATCTTGCGCAGTATCTCGCCGTGGCGGACAAACCTCATGCCCCGGTTCAGTCCCTTTTTGCGGTTGCCGCCATATCGGGTCATCGCCTCCAGGTCCAGCCGTTCGATGCAGATGACGCTCGCACCCCGACAAACCTCCCTGGCCAGCATCCACTCACAGTAGTCGCGAGCACATGCGTCCTTGTAGTTGCGGCGGTCGCGCTGGCGAGCCGTCTACCGATAGTTGCGCGAACGTTTGTTTGTCTTGGATAGTTTGCGGCGCGTGTTATCGTTGCGGCGTTGGTTGTTTCTGAAGGATGTGGCAGTGTCATGGCAGATGGTAGAGCCGTCCGAGCGCCCTATCGGGGTCGGGTTCCTGATGCCGCGGTCAACCCCGACTGCCAGTCCTTCGGTGCGCGGTTCGGGATCAGGCAGGTTGTAGGTGACGTAGAGTCGTCAGACGCGGTCGGATGGTTTCGCATCACGCCAGGGGGTGACGTCCACCAGCCTGAACGACCTGGCACCGTATAGCCAGTTGTCCGGATATTGATGCGGTTGCTGCTCGGCCAGGTTCACGCGGCCCAGCCCGGGCAGCGATAGGGTCCGGTTGTCAACATGGGTGGGGGCCAGCTCTCACCCGACCGTCCTTAGTGGTTTCTTGCCGGTCCGGTACTTGAGGCTGCCGTTGCCGTACTTGTTGGAGATGTCGCAGGCCGTCCTGGCCTTGGTGGATTGCCGTGTTCTGGAAGGCGCGTGTTGTTGGTTGCAGGTGTGGCGTCATCCGCCTTATCGCAGTGAACTATTTGTGCAGGTCGAACCCGGTGAGTGTCGGGTCCTCCTTCAGCCTAGATATGGCCCAGTTGTATGCCTCGCGCTGGGAGCCCACCAACGCGTATAGTTTGTCGGCCTGCGGGTCGGTGGGGTTCACGCGGAAGCCGCGGGATCGAATCATGTGGCAATATACCGGATCAACCATTTAACGCTGTAGGTTGGCAGTGTACCAAAGCATATAATTCCCTGAGACGCTTCCGAACGGTTGTTATAGAACTACAGATGGCATGAGCGGATGGACAAGATAGAGTACGAGGGTACCGTCTGGGCCATCGACCACAAGTACCCCAAGCCGCTGGTCGAGCATGCCCTGCACAAGCTGGAGCAGCATGGCGTGGACATGAAGGACATAGTACTGACAGACGCCCCCAGCGACGTGAAGATGGGCGCCATCGTGGTGGAGATATGGCCCTACCATCTGGACGTAGCCAGGGTGAGGACCATCCGCAACGAATCCTTCATCAGCGGGACGGTAATGACTATAGAACTAAAATTGGACGAGGACGGAAATTATACGGATTGAGGAGCGGCATCCTTATTCTGGCAGGGGTCGTGGCTGCCGCGGCCGCCCTGGGGTGGTATCAATACTCCGCCGACCAGACCCGCCAGCAGGGTTTTGTGTTCGGCAACGAGCTGCAGCAGATACAGGACGACCTCAAGCAGCTGCAGACGCAGTTCTATTCTAGCATAACCAGCTGGGAGGAGGGCGAGATAGACCGGGACGAACTGCTGGCAAGACTGAACGCCCACATGGGCGGCTTTGAGGAGGTCATATCGAGGTATGACGGGCTGAGATCGCCAGAGGGTTTTGAGGCCGCCGTCGAGCTCTTCAGGCTCTCCTCGCAGGCTCAGATGGAGAGTGACGCGCAATACATCGAGTGGATATCCACCGGCCAGGATTCTGCCAAGCTGCGCTCGGACCTTCAGCTGAAGGAGTCCTTTGATCTGGAGATGGCTGCCTTGGCCGAATACAACCGCGCAAAGAGCGGCATTCCGCCGGAATAGGGCGGAATCAAAGGTATAATAGTAATCCACCATTGCCAGAGGCAATGAACACCCTAAGAACTCCCAAGGTCATCAACTTTGGCGAGGATGCCCTGGGCCAGACCGACTATCCGGACAACGCTCTGATAGTCACCACCGCCCCCCCGGCCCTCTCCAACCAGTGGATATCCAGGATGGGGATCAAGGATTACATGTTGTTCGACAAGGTGACCCCCGAGCCGTCCATCGACGACGTCCATGCCGTAGTATCAGAGTACAAGGACAAGAACCCCTCGGTCCTGATTGGACTAGGTGGCGGAAGTTCCATGGACGTGGTCAAGTATGCGGCCCCCGAGATGAACAAGCCGAAGATACTGATACCAACCACCTTCGGTACGGGCGCCGAGATGACCACCTACTGCGTGCTAAAGTTCGACGGCAAGAAGAAGCTATTGCGCGAGGACCGTTTCCAGGCGGATATGGCCGTGGTGGACTCGTACTTTATGGACGGAACGCCCCAGCATATAGTGAACAACTCGGTGTGTGACGCTTTGGCGCAGGCCTCCGAGGGGCACGACAGCAAGCTGGGAAACGACCTGACGCGGACACTGTGCAGGCAGGCCTTCGACAAGCTATACGAGGCCATCATGAACGACAGGCCCCAAGACTACCCGTACGGCTCCATGCTGTCCGGTATGGGCTTTGGCAACTGCTCCACCACCCTAGGACACGCGCTATCGTACGTCTTCTCCAACGAGGGGGTACCCCACGGATACTCGCTGTCCTCGTGCACAACGGTGGCACACAAGTTCAACAAGTCCGCATTCTATGACCGGTTCAAGGAGTGCATGACAAAGTTGGGCTTTGAAAGGCTGGACCTGAAGGCCAACGTATCCGAGGCGGCCGATACGGTAATGACCGACCGCGGACATCTTGACCCCAACCCCATTCCCGTTTCAAAGGAGAACGTCATACAGTGTCTCAACGACATAAAGTCGGGTAACCTCTAGAACGGTATTTTTATTATTCTACAAATCTCTGCGGGTAGCTCCGCGCAAGCAAAGATTCAGGATATGGCTATTCGGCGGGCCTACTCTCCCCAGTCTTCGCCGACGGTCTCGGCGATCTTGAGGGAAAGGTTGCCCTCCGACTCGTACAGTTCGTAGCTTTGCCCGCAGTCTTGGCATGCCACAATTTCGCCGGATACGGAGTCTGCCGGTATTTTTATGTCTGCGTCACACTCAGGACAGCTTAAAGATGACATGACGATGCCCAAATTAAAGTACTTATAACTGTTTTTTGGCGGCCATCTAAACCGCAAGCACTCAACAACCCCGCCCGACACAAAGACTCAGCATCAGTCCGGACCTTGCCCCGGGATCAAATACGGCGCGCCTGGGGATCGATCATAACCAACAACGGGGTTTAACAAGTTAGGGGTGCAGGTCTCCTCAGACTTCCACAAATGTGGAAACCAACACGCCGGTTTGATTGGCCGAGAACGGCATTTAAGGTTGAAGGTGAGCTTTTCATCTCCGGTACGTCATTACCATCACCGCCATCCGGGAGGCGCCCCGCCTGATGCGCCACACCGCCAGCATCATGGAGCGCGAGATCAGGAACAACTCCAGCATCCGCAGCCGCATCATGGACGACCTGGAGGATTTGGTCGCCCAGGTGATCAGCGTCTCGTCCGCCCACAACGCCTCATACGGGATATCAGACTTCAACGCCGGGATGATCCGGGCCGCCGGCTCGGATGCCTCGGTGGGGGGACGCGCCACCGCCCGCCGGGCGGCCGGAGCCCTGGCGGGGACCCGGAGCCGCGGGACGGCTCCCAGCGACGAGTGGTACAGGAAGGGGATGACCCCCCCCCTGACCGTCAAGATGGTCGAGGGGGTCTTCGCCGGGGCGGTCCGCGACCAGGTGGCAATGCTGCGCCGGCTGGGTATCCTGCCCCGTGGCGGCCTGACTGTCGCCGTCGATATGCACCCGATACCGCGGTACGACCGCACCAGGGATGATCACCTGACCATCTCCGGGTACGACCACGGAACCAAGTACTTTGAGCGGTACATCACGATCCACTGCGTCAACGACGGGCTGCGCCTGGCCCTGGGATGCCTGCCGGTTCCGGCAGGCGCATCCGTGCCGAGGATGGTTCGGTCGCCGATTGATCAGTGCGTGATGGATGGTATCGTGATCAAGCTGTGCCTGTTCGACCGCGAATTCTTCTCGGTCCAGACCGTCTCGGCCCTGAACGAGCTGGGCGTCCCCTACCTGATGCCCTGCCGCAACAGCCAGAGAGTGGCCGAGACGCCCAATCGGTTTGATCAGGGCGGCCCGCCGAAGGATGACATCCCGCGTATCCTGGAGGGGCCGACGGGACTACCCCCTACAACATGGTCGTCGCGGCCCGCCGCAAGCGCGACCCCGGAAAAGCTCAGTCGGGGGCGCCCCAGGACAGGTTCATCGTGTTTGCCGCCAACATGCCCTGGGTGGACGTGATCATCTACGCGGTCCGGTGGGGGATCGAGTCCGCCTACGCCTGGATAGATGCGATGAGTACCAAGACGCACAGCCGCAACCCGGGGGGGGGCGCCTCTTCTGCTTCATCTACGCGCTGATGATCTTCAACGCCTGGGTGATGGCCAGGATCCTGCTGAGGTCCGTCCCCGGACTGTCCCTGTCGCGCCACCTGGGGACGATTACCCAGCTTGCCTTCAAGGCGATCATCGTGGCGCTAGCCGAGGGACCCGGACCGCCTCCCGGCGGCAAACCTCGACTGGGATAGGGCCCCGACGGCATCGCATGGGACGCGGGGGATGCTGCGCATGACCCCGCCCACTGCATTGCGGATCATCCCGGGATATGCCCCCCGCCGTCCGCGGCATGGGCATCGCCGGGCCCGATGTCCGCCCGACCGGCCCGCGGTACGATTATGGCCGTCTTGGTGCGCCGTGCGGCCATCGTCTTGGATGCGGCTAGGACAGATCCGGTCGTTGGGAGGATTACTTTTGGTGTAACTGTTCACGTCATTTTGGTGTGATTTATGGATGGTACATGGCTTGAAATCAAGAAAAAATGATTGTTTATTGCCAAAAAATAAGAGAATCGTATGATTCAGCTGATTGTTGGCAGCACGCGGCCGTATTGTCCCTCTAGAATAGGCAGATCGTGCCTAGATGACGTGAACAGGTATCTTTTGGTTTAGCTGGTGTGTACGGACTTAGGTCCCCCGGTACGTATCCTGCTGATGAGTGTGGAATCCCCTAATCACACTACCGTGGGAGGTATTTGTTGGATTTGCGCACTGTTAATCGGTATGAGTTGACCATATTTGGTTGAAGATACCAATCAAAGATCGACGCCTGCGGACCTGAGTCCATACGCTGGTGGTGTACCAAAGTATATAATTCCCTGTGTGCGGCCCCGCACACACATAAAGAAGCTTTTTAAAGATACGGAGCTGTGCCACATCATGGCAGGCGGCATTCTCAAGTTTGGTATCCAGAACGGACTCAATGTGGCCAGGGCCGGATATACCGAGGACCGCATACTGACTGCATGCATGCTGGCCGACAAGACCGGGTATGACTCCATATTCTACATGGATCACACCAACGTTCCACAGTGGAGGAACGCCATCGTACTGGATCCATGGGTGATGCTCTCAGCTATCGCCGCCGTCACAAAGAATGTGGAGCTGGGAACCTGCGTGACCGACGCGCTGAGGCGGCACCCCTCCAACATAGCCTTGGCCGCCATAACCCTGGACAGGGTGTCCGGCGGCAGGGCCATACTGGGGATCGGGGCAGGCGAGGCTCAGAATCTCAAGGAGTTCTGCATACCATTTGTCAAGCCGGTCAGCAAGTGGGAGGAGCAGATAGAGTTGATACACACGCTCTACGAATCAAACCCGGACAATACGGTGGACTATGATGGTAAGTATTACCAGCTGCAATCAGCCTGCCTGCAGGCTCCATCCATACGAAAGCCGCGCATACCCACCTATATGGCCGCCGGGGGCAAGCGTACGCTGGCCCTGACGGGCAAGTTGGGCGATGGATGGCTGCCCATAGGGTATACGCCGGAGCTCTTCGAGGATCACCGCAAGCAGATAGAGGTGTCGATGGACGAGAACGCCCGACCCGCCGAGGAGAGGGAGCGGTTCCAGTGGGCGCTAGACATAGACGTCTATTTCTCCGATGACGCCGAACTCTCGTGGGCCAAGATGAAGGAGGCCGTCAAGGTCAGCCTCTTCAAGCCGGAAGTACTCCGGGTGCACGAGCTGAAGCAGATAGAGGGGTTCGACTTTAGGAAGTACTTTACGGAGTATTCGATGTCCGACTCGAACTGGATCGTAAGGATGAGGGAGGCGGCAACAAAACTGCCAGACTCCGTTGCCCGATCCTCCACGGCCATCGGCACGCCCGACGACGTGATACCCACGTTTGAGCGGTTCATGAGGGCAGGCGTCAACCACTTTGTGATAAGGTTCTGGGGAAAAGAGTATCTGGGATCCATAGACAAGTTCGCCAACCACGTCATGCCGTATCTGCGGGAACAGGCTGCAAAGTAGCCATGAACACCAGCCACGATAAGGAGTGGGAGGAGATGCTTGCGGAGTATCGCGGGTTGATAGAGGAGAGCGCCGACATTCTGGAGGAGATAGAGTACCAGATCACCGGCCAAGATGAACTGAATTCTGCCCAGCTGCACCAGCTGTACGACATGGCCGAGGACGCCGCCGAGACGGGAAGGATACGGCGCGCCGAGGCCAATTTGGCTTGGCGGCGCGCCGCATAAACGGTTTATAGGCACGGTAAGCGCAAACACCGCAATGAAGCTGCTCGGAAAACTGGAGATGAAATCAGCCCAGAAGATATCCGAGTTTCTGGAGCGAGAGCACGTGGGGAGGATAGCCAGCATAGACAAGGACGGCTATCCCCAGGTAATACCGATGAATTTCGTGTTTTTGGGGGGCGCCATCTACATGCACTCGTATCCACGCGGAGAAAAACTGGACAACATAGTACGGAACGGCATGGTGGGTTTTGAGGTGGACCGGGAACTTGAGTTTCTGCCCTCGTACTTTACCCACCCTACCGATGCCTCGGTGGCCGACACGCTGTATGTCAGTGTGGTCATAAAGGGCAGTGGCAGCATCGTAACGGACGATACGGAAAAATGCCTAGCGCTCAACGGCCTCATGCAAAAGTACCAGCCGGAGGGCGGCTATGATCCGGTCCGGCCCACCGACTTGGTGCTGGATCAGACGGCGGTAATCAAGGTCGTGCCCAAGGAGATCCGCGGCAAGTACAAGATAGGGCAGCACGTGGGGCCAAGCGAGCGCGAGAAGCTGGCCCAGCAGATACTGGAGCGGGGAAGCCCCACGGCCCGCGATACGCTAGAGATCATGGGATTCCGCGTGGAGGAGGGCAGGGCGGTAATGGAAGAGAGGCAGGTCTGGTAGTGGCGCTCGGTCAAATGCCTTCTCATCACCGGCTCAGGCATAACTCTGATTCCTCACGGCGTCCTTGGCCGGTGGGTGACGTGCCGATTTAAGGTAATCGGAGTGGGCCCGGTGGGCTTCGATCCCGCGGCTCACCGATTATGAGTCGGTTACTCTACCAAGCTGAGTTACGGGCCCCAAAAATGGCGAGCCCGCCATTGGGTATTAATTGTTATTACGGCAGTAAGTCTCGTAGCATGCATCCAGTATAAGGTTCTGGGAACGGACGGATTCCTGAGCCGCCTCTACCAGATGCTCGGGATCCGAGTCGGCCGCCTCCAAGACGTCCCTCCAAGCATCCGTATGCCGTATATCCGCCTCCATGTGCTGTACAAAGTACTCGGTGGCAGCGCCGTCCCGTATGCCGTAGAACTCGGAGAGTCCCTCCATCTTTGTCCTGCTTATCTTGGGGATCTCTTTTTCTAGCGCGTACATTGCGGCGGCCCCGCGGTCGTACCCGCTCATCAGGCCGTGCAGATCCGAGACTGCCCTCCGGGTCTTGTCCAAGCCCGCATACGATGTGAGATCCTCCTTGGAGACCCCCAAGCCGGTTGCAAAGTCTTCCCAAAGCGGTATGTGGTCGTACTCTTCACACATGTTCAACTCCAGGACACCAGTATCGGCGGCTGGTGCCGCCAGCAGTATACTCTCCATGAACAGCGGCACGGCCTTTACCAGTTGATAGTATTCCTTGGAGTAGCCGGCCAGCATGGGAATGTCCAGTTCGCCATCGGACCACATTTGGTAGAACTTGTGCTTCAGCAGACTGTTCTCCTCGATGATCTCATCAATGCGGCGTATCAGATTCATGGTGTCCCTTCAGGCGGCCCATACAAAAATCTTTGTAGATTTCCGTCGGGACCCAGCCCGGCGGCCAGCCGCCTGTATTTCCGGTGTCGGTGCGCCTCCTCGGCCAGTATGGTGGAGTGTCCAACATCCATGGCGGCGCCGTGTTTTTTCATAAACGCCACAAACATATCGCAGTCGTGGATGTCCCCCATGGTACCCTGCAGTTTCTTCAGGCAAGATATGGTCTTGGAGTCGGCGCCCGGCGTGGCCTCCATCGTGTAGCGGAGCCGCTTTATCAGCTTGCGAAGTGTGTGCAGGTCGTTAACCCTAGACTCGTTGCCGGATACCACGGTCGACAATCGAAGTATCCGCAACTCTAGTTTGGCGGTGTCGGCAGGTTTGGCCGTGAGGGCCATCAGAGGGGGCTCTATCAGATAGCCCAGGCGGCTTGCAGCCTTGAGGGTCTTTTTGTGCTGGCGCTCCCGCAGGATCATGACCGCCGCCACTGCCGCCGAGTCCGGACCATGTCCGTACCAGTATAGTTTCTCCAGTATGATGTCGAGGTTGCGGATCCGGCCGTTCATCCGAAAGAAGTCCATCAGATCAGCGACCAGTCCGTCGGAGCGTTTGGTGCGAGCGGCCTTTGGCATGGCCTGGTATGCTGACTCCATCCGCCGCAGGGAGGTCCGCATCTGGTGGACGGTTTCGGGATCTGAGCTTTCCGGATAAGCCTCCAGCCTCTTCCGCACCAGGCGCAACGCATCCAGAAATGCTCGGACACTCATCTGTCCTGCGCCAGGTACTCGTTTATCCGATCCTCCAGGATGTGGTTGACTTGGTCGGATGGGAGGTTGCCGTCTATGGAGAGCAGACCGTATTTTTTCTTGAGTACCTCGAACTCCCGCGCGAGTTTTTGCTGATAGGTGATGAACGACTCGAACATGTCATCGGATAGCCCCATGTCTGAGCCAGACTCGTAATAGTCCAGCTGCTGGTGCTTCTCAAACACGCGGTGCACCAGCTTGAACGGATCAACGTCCAGATAAAAGACCAAGTCCGGTACCAGGGCGAAGCTGTACAGGTTGGCGGACCACAGGCGGCGTATGCCCCGGACCGTATTGCGCGCCATCAGGGTGTAGATGTAGCGGTCGGCCAGCACGACGTAACCCGACTGCAGGGCCGGCATTATCTTGTGCTCCAGCTGATCCGCAAAGTCTGCCGCATAAAACAGGGCTATCGTGCGCTTGCCCAGGGTGATATTCCGCTTGGCCTCCAGTATTCCGGCCCCTACCAGCGCCGAGCGCTTGAGGCCGGTGTTAAGAACGGCAAAGCCGCTCGCCTCCAGCTTTGCCGTCAGCTGCTCTATCTGCGTGCTGCGCCCTGATGCGTCGGGCCCCTCTATCACAATCAACCTTCCGGTTATCTTTACGTCCCGGAGATAGGGCATGCCGCCGCTCTTCTTGTACCATCTTGGCGCATGCGGGTTTTGGGGCATTTACGTAGCCTCCTCGCCCGCCGGGGCCGCCTCGGAGAGCATACGCCTGACCATCTCGCGCATTGTCTTTTGCTGTTCTTTTATTCCCAAGGTGGCGTCTATCACGGTAAACCCCTCCCGCTCCCGCATCAGCTCGTACTGCTGTATTATCCTGTTCTGGAATATGCGATAGCTCTCGTAGACATCCTTGCTTAGGTTTAGGTCCATTCCAGCCTCGTAGTACTTCAGCTTGGGCCTGCCTGCCAGTATGCGTTCCATCGATACGTCTATGGGAACGCGGAAATAAAACGCGATATCTGGTTTTAGCGCAAAGTCGTAGACCTTCCTGACCCAGGCTGGACTGCAGCCGCGGGTTACGTCCCGGGAATACGCCGTGTAGATGTAGCGGTCTGCCAGCACAAAGTAGCCGGCGCGGAGCAGCGGCATGATATTGCGCTCGAAGCGGTCGGCAAAGTCGGTGGCATGCAACAAACTGAAGGTGGTCGGAGTGAGGTTGCCCTTCTTCTTGCCCTTGGAGGTGATCGACTTTACCAGAGCCGACGAATTCCATTCGGTCAAAAAGACATCCATCCCGTTAAAGCGCAGCCATTTCTCCAGCAGCCTAAGCTGGGTGGACTTGCCGGATCCATCTATGCCTTCCACCACTATCAGTTTGCCAGGAATTCCGTATTGTCTCATCCATCGGGAAGGCAGTGTGCTTGTATTCCGAGTGCATAGCCTAAAAGTCTTTGCACCGATAATCCGCAAGGCGGGGCGGCTGAAAGGGTGCGACGTACCCCCGCAAAATTTCCGCATATCCTTGTAAACTACATAGCCAGCTGTATTTTGCCTAGCCGCGTCCTGTGAAAAGCGCGCATTCTTGCAGGAGTGTATAGCGCGCCGCCTCCACGCTTGAAAGCAGTTTCGGGCCGGCCACGCCGTTTAGGCCGGTTGTGAATGTCATAAATTTGGTGTTTTTGTGGTTTCTGCCTGGCGGGCAATATGAGCGGCTGCGGGCAGCGCCCAGGCGCATCTATAATTCTCCGGTTTGGTATTTCTCTGAATTTTGCAAGCTTGGCAAGGCTGTTCCTGAAACGACACAACATGCCGGAATTATGCCAGCGTGGTCGCGATGCACCGCCAAAAAACGGGTCGTAAAACTCTAGCCGTTTCAGGGCGCCGGGCTTGTTGGGGAATATGGTGCGACTGGGCTTATGGAAAACACGTTACGGCGTGCATTTACGCTCCCGGCCGGTTTGCGCATCTGCAGTCCGGGCTGCACGCCAAAGCATGTGCGGCCGTGCTCTCCGCCCTGCCATAAGATGCATGTTGCACGCGTGCACGGCAGCCCGGCAGTCGGCCTTGGGGTCTATTGCGCGGGCTGCGCGGGCAGGATGGGTGGTATGCGTCTCAAAATACGCGACACCGCATCATGGCCACAAAAAGTGTCAAAAGGTTGCGGGCCCAACCGCCGGGTCGTCCATTCAAAATGCCAAAATCCCGATGCATGAGCAGGCCGGATCCGCATATCCGCCGTCCGGATAATCGTGCTGGCGACCGTGCCCGTTGAATATATTTCAGAATCAGGCCGCGGGCCCGCTCAAAATAGGGCGCAGTTCCGCCGGCGCTCCCGGAGGAGTACCGGCCACACGCGGTTTCCATGCGTGCTGAATGCCCGACAGGATCGCCTGCGCCCGAATTTGCACAAGAACCACCAGGCCGTAGGTTTATTTCGGAAGCCGTACAGGATGGCGTGATGGCAATACTGCCGATAGACGGGGGAAGGTACGGGACGGCAGAGATGCTTGCAGTATTTGGGGATCAGAGGAAGGTCGACTACCAAGTGCAGATAGAGCGGGCCGCTGCCCTAGCCCAGGGCAGTATCGGGATGATTCCTTCCGACTCGGCCGAGGAGATAGGCCGGGCCGCCACACCCGGTGCGGTGACCATCCAGAGAATAGCTGAGCTGGAGGCCAAGAGCGACCACGACACTGCCGCCCTGGTTGAGGCTCTGTCCGAGAGGTGCTCCCCCGGGGCCAGACCGTGGATACATTACGGTCTGACCAGCAACGACCTGGTAGACACCAGCAACTCGTTGCAGATGAGGGATGCCCTGAGGATAGTCATGCCGAAGGTGGCAAAGATGGCCGGGGCCCTGTCCGAGATGGCCGTACAGTACGCCGACCTCCCGGCGGTGGGCAGGACGCACGGCCAGCACGCCAGTATCATATCGTTTGGGCTAAAGTTCGCCAACTGGGCAGAGGAGATGGTACGCCACATCCAGAGGATACGGCAGGTGGCAAGCAGGGTCCTGATATGCAAGACGCTGGGGGTGGTGGGCACAGGCTCGCTGATGGGCGAGCAGGCCCTGCAGGTGCAGGATATGGTGGCAGAGGCGCTTGAGCTGCGGCCGGCCAAGGTTGCCACGCAGGTAGTTCCCCGGGAGAGGTATGCCGAATACGTCTTCACCCTGGCCCTGCTGGGATCCACCCTGGACAAGATGGCCGTGGAGATACGGAACCTGCAGAGGACCGAGATCGGCGAGGTTGCCGAGCGGTTCCGGAAGGGCCAGATGGGCAGCAGCGCCGTCCCGGTAAAGCGCAACCCCGTAAAGTGCGAACGGATATCCTCGCTGGCAAAGCTGCTGCGCGGCCAGGTAAGTGTGGCATTTGAGAATATCCCCCTCTGGCACGAGAGGGACCTCTCCAACTCGGCCAACGAGAGGTTTGTGATACCCACCGCGGCCATACTGGTGGATGAGATGCTCCAGACCGCGTTGCGGGTGGTCCCCAGCATCGCCGTCAACCGGGACAGGATAACGGCCAACCTGGAGACGACCGGCGGCCAGATATATGCGGAGTTTGTGATGGACGCCCTGATAAAGAGGGGCGTTCCCAGGTTCGAGGCATACCGGGACGTCCAGCGGGTCGCCTTCCAGGCAATGGATGGCGGGGTCCACTTCAGGGACGCCGTAAAGGCCGACCCGGCCATATCATCCAATCTGGACGACGGCGCCATAGACGGCATATTCGCTGCGGAGTCTCACCTGGGCGCCTCTAAGGCCATCATCGATGGAGTGTCAGAGTTGGTCAGGAGCGAGTCCGGATCCCTGACTTGACAAGACTCTGGTGTATCCGGGTGCCGTACTGCAGTGCCTTCTTTCTCTTGTAGGATATGAACTCGGGCAGTCCAGCCTCGTGCGCCGCCTTCCGGATGGCGTGCTTCCGAAGAAGATCATCGGAGCCCCGTACCTTCTCGTCCAGCGGCACGGTCCACGAATATTCTATAAAGCCGGGTGAGAGCAGGGGCTGCATCATGCGCACGCCGTTGCCCGCCGCCACGTCCCCCACGGCACGCATCATGGACAGCTCGTTGGAGGTCTTTTGTCGTATCATGGAGTTTATGGCACCGGGACCGTGCAGGTATATGCGCCGGTACGAGTCGTATCCGCAGAAGAGCTCGTCGATTCCGTTGGCTGTGACCACCGCGTCAAGCCCCAGATCGGCTGCCAGACGCGAGATAAAATAGAATGCTATGCAGTTCTCCTGCCAGGATATGATGTCCGTGTCAAGTCTGGTGCATATCGACCTGGCCGCGTCCTCAAACTCGCCCTGGCCTATTACATGAACGTGATGGTGCAGGTTCAGGACCTCAGCTGCCCTGGCCGCGTGCCCCAGGTCGTGGCTGCCCTCAAAACCCACCGTCAGCAGCGCCACCTCATCGCGGATGTCACGGCATACCGTGGCCACCAAGGAGCTGTCCACGCCTCCCGAGAACGCCACGCCCACCCTTGGCGGCATGCCCGACCCCCCCACGGCCCGGCGGATAGACTCCAGAACGTCCACGGGCTCAGGCTTCTGCCCCGCCCTTTAACTTTAATTTGGGCGACGCCCCAATCCCACCTAATGGAGAAGCTGGGTGAGGAACAGATACGCCGGGAGTTGGAATCGTTGCCGGGATGGTCCGTATCAAACGGAAAGCTGCACAAGGACTTTGAGTTTGCCGACTTTGTGGAGGCGTTCGGTTTCATGACCCGGGCTGCCATCATAGCGGAGAGGATGAACCACCACCCCGAATGGTTCAACGTCTACAACAGGGTATCGGTCGACCTGATGACCCACGATGCGGGAGGCATCACCAGCAACGACGTAAAGCTGGCCGGGGCCCTCAATGATCTGTAAGAGTCGCAAATTGGACTGTGTCAAGTTACCGGCCCTGGAGACTGATGTCAAACCGGGCGCCTAGGACATTGGTAGATTCTGCCGGCGCCAATCGCAATCCCTTCGCCGCAGGCGCCTGATTTGACAGGCGGGTACCGGCGCCGGTAATTTCAGTACCTCGCAAATGGGTGTGTCTCAGAGACATATACGGCCCGGAGGCCGCGTCCCGTAGTACTTGGATGCATCCAGGCGGTCGTCAAGGAGACGCGCATCCGCCCCCGGTAGGGGTTTCTTCGCGCTCCCTTTCAGCCGCCGCCCTTCGCCGTATACGTGCGGAAACCGCACGCAGGCAGCGTCCACCAGCCGGAACACCGGCCGGTCGACGCGCTGCTCCCAATCCTCGGCCACCCGGACGCCGTTGCCGGACGCCGCCGCCGGTTCACAACCAGATGATGGTGATGATGACAGTAGGCGCCGCCTCATCAGGTTGATCGGCGCCGCATCATCCGGACTGTGCACCTTGCCGTGGTGCATGCTGACAGAGACCGTCTGGCCGGAGGTGCGCTTCATGGTACCATACGGTCACCACATAGTAAAAGACTTTATTGTTTTTGTATATGTTTCTGGAACACAGCCCTCGCAAATCCAGAATTTATATAATGAAATAGGTCAGGCGCCCCCATGACAGCCCCTCCCCGGATTGCGGATGCCGACTTTAGGTATACGGACGGAAAGGGCAACCTGATCAGGTCACGGACCGAGCTGTCCGTGGCAAGGATGCTTGTCTTCCTGAACAAGGAGTACGAGTACAACCATACCATACCCGGAGATCCCCCCGTATCGGTGAACTTCAAGACTGAGGACGGCCACATCATGATACTGCAGGGTGATGAGGATGTAGCAAAGTACAGAGTCCTCCGGGAGAGGCTACCCGGTGGCAGGATAATAGCCATGGGGCACCCAAGACTGGCCTCCCGGGTAAAGGAACTGGATGAGATCATATTGTACGATGACGCGCCCGAGACCGGCTCCATATTCCTGGAGGACCCCTCGTTCGCCTTTGATTATGCGCATATACTGCCACTGGTCGAAAAGTGCTCGATCCTGCACGGCCACACCTCCTCGGTGATGGTGGAGTTGGTGGGAAAGACAAGAGAGAACCTCCTGGTGGACTTCTCCGAGGCCAAGAGGATAGTCCGGGATGTCATCGCCGTGTTTGACCACAAGTTCTTTATCAACAGGCGGTATCTGGTATCCCAGGACGGCGGGCACTACCGGATAGCCTTTGACGGACCCAAGGGCCGCTTTGACCTGCAGGTACCGTCTGACACCACCTACCTGCTGGAGGGGGAGGCCACCGTCGAGAATCTCTCCACTGAGATCATCAAGCTTCTGATGCCCAGGCTGCCGGGCAACGTTGAGGGTGTGGGCGTCTACATATACGAGGGCTACAACAAGGGCTCCCACATCATAGCCCGCGTGCCGAGGGAGTAGATGGAACCGACCATCGCCGAGAAGGCATGGGACCCTAGGATCGAGAGGGAGATACTGCGGGAGTGGGACGAGTCGGGGGCACACGCCTTGGCCGATGCAGACTCGTACTACACGATAGACACGCCCCCGCCGTACCCGTCGGGCCGGCCCTGGCACATAGGGGCAGCGGCCCACTATGCGCAGATAGACATGATAGCGCGCACGGCCAGGATGTTCGGGAAAAACGTCTACTTTCCGATAGGGATTGACCGTAACGGGCTGCCCGTCGAGATATACACCGAGAAGAAGCGCGGCATCCGCATGAGAGACACCCCACGGGCCGAGTTTCTGGAGATGTGCAGGGAGGCCTTGGATGAGCTGGAGTCGGAGATGGTGCAGATAATGAGGGGGTTGGGGCTCAGCGGCGACATAGACGGCCGATACCGGACCGATACCCCCCAGTACCGCTCCATGACCCAGGACACGTTCATCAGGCTGTGGAACGAGGACCGCATATACCTAGCCACCCGGCCCAACAACTACGACTGGGCCTCGGGGACTACCATCGCCGATGCCGAGATATTGTACGAGGATCTGCCATCCAAGCTGGTCCACATGCGGTTTGCCGTCGGCGAGGATCACATCATGATAGCCAGCACCAGGCCCGAGCTGTTGTGTGCATGCCGCGCCATAATCGTGAATCCGGACGACCAGAGATACTCGGGGGTTGTGGGAGGGGAGGCCACCGTTCCCGTATTTGGCCATGCAGTGGAGATCAGGCCCCACCACTCCGCCAAGATGGAGTTCGGATCCGGCGCCGTCATGGTGTGTAGTTACGGCGACCAGAACGACGTAATGCTGTTCCGGGAGATGAACCTGGAGGAGATAGTGTCCATCGGGCTGGACGGGCGCATGACCGAGGCTGCCGGCAAGTACGCCGGGCTGCGGCCCAAGCAGGCGCGTGCCGCCATCATAAAGGACATGGAGGAGGCCGGGATAGTGGAGAAGGTGGAGGAGATAACGCACCGCACCCCCATCTCGGAGCGCAGCAGGACGCCCGTCGAGATAATACCCATGGACGAGTACTACCTCAAGCAGAAGGACCAGACGGATCGTGTTCGCGCCCTGGGGTCGGCCATAAAATTCCATCCTCCGATGCACAAGCAGATACTGATGAACTGGCTGGACTCGATAACAATCGACTGGCCCATATCCCGGAGAAGATACTATGGGACGGAGATACCCATATGGTACTGCAAGGGCTGCGGCCACCCACACGTACCAGAGCCGGGCCGGTACTACCAGCCCTGGCGCGAGGAGTCTCCCATCAGGTCCTGCATGAAATGCGACGGGGTGGAGTTCGTGGGCGAGGAGAGAACCTTCGACACCTGGATGGACTCCAGCATATCCCCGCTCTTCGTGTCCGGGTACGGCAGGGACCAGACGCTCTTCAGGAAGGCCTATCCGGCCGCCATAAGACCCCAGTCCAAGGACATAGTGAGGACGTGGCTATACTATACTCTGCTGCGGTGCGACATGCTGACCGGCCAGGCGCCCTGGACCGAGGCGTGGATCATGGGGTACGGCCTGGATGAGAGGGGTCTGAAGATGAGCAAGAGCAAGGGCAACGCCATAGACCCCTGGCCAGTCATAGAAAGGTACGGCGCAGACGCCTTCCGGTTGTGGAGCGCCAGCGAGGTGAACCAAGGGTATGATTTCCGGTGCAACGAACAGAAGATAGAGTCCACTAAAAAATTTCTCAGCAAGCTCTGGAACATATCGAGGTTCATCTCCGCGTTTCCCCCCGTTGAACAGTCAGAGCCGCGGGACGCGGACAAGTGGATACTGGACGAGCTGGACGCCCTTGTAGAAAGGTGCCTTGAGGGCTACCGCAGATACAACTTTTTTGTTCCCGCCATCGCCGTCCGGGAGTTTACATGGAACGTGTTTGCGGCGCACTACATCGAGATGGTGAAGCGCCGCGCGCGCGGCGACGGTTTTTCAGAAGAGGATAGTAAGGCCGCCGTATACACCTTGCACAGGGTGCTCTCCACCATACTGAAGCTTCTGGCCCCGATAACTCCGTTCATCACAGAGTATCTGTGGAAGAAGCTGTACTCAGACCAGAGCATCCACGCCCAAGGGCACGCGGAACCATCCGGGGAAGGGCGGGCCGGATCCCTCACCGACGAGATAGTGGCGTTCAACTCTGCCGTCTGGAACGAGAAAAAGTCCAGAAACCTCTCGCTGAAGGACCCCATACGGATGGAGGTGCCGGATAGTCTGCACGGCATGGCTCCGGATCTCAGGGCCATGCACAACATCTCCGGATGACTGGCGACAGGGATCACCCCTGCTGCAGGCGAGCCATTCCTGGATGGCGGTACGCCGGCATCGGGTTTGCAAGCAGTCGATGGATGAGCCGCCGGACGAACCAGTCGGCACTACCTGCGCGCCATGTCCACCAGGTACCGGTGGACGGCCGCATCTCCGGCCAGTTCCGGGTGGAACGAGGTGCCTATGATGTTCTGTTTTTTTACGGCTACAATGCGGCCGTCGACCGCGGCGGCCGCCTCCACCCCGGGGCCAACCGTCGATATGGAGGGCGCCCTGATGAAGACTCCCTTGAACTCGGGTATGCCCAGCGGTTCCATGGAGAGAGTGGTCTCGAATGAGTCCCGCTGCCTTCCAAACGAGTTACGCTCTAGCCGTATGTCCAGCACGCCCAATAGCGGCTGATCCGTCTTTCCCAGTTGGCGGTCCATCACCGTGGACGAGAGCAGGATGAGGCCGGCGCAGATGCCCAGTGTGGGGAGGCCCGACCTGATGCGCGCGGCCAGCGATGTCAGCATGTCGCCGGCCAGGGAGAGCCGGCCGATGGTGGTGCTCTCGCCACCGGGTATTATTATGGCATCCACCTCAGAGATGGCCCGGGTCGTATTGACGGGCACGACGGTACCGTCGATCCCCAGATCGGCTAGCGCCTGGCGGGTGGCCCGTATGTTCTCGGCAACATCACCCTGTACGGACAGAACGCCTACGGTCAGGCTCATGCGGTGGCACCCCGCTCCTGCATGCGCAGATCCAGGGAGGCGGTGTCCAAGCCCAGCATGGACTGCTTCTCGTCTATCATCTCCTGCGCCTCCCGGACCCTGGATGGCTGGTCCCAGAAGGTGGTGGCCAGCACTACCGCCCGGGCCCTGTTCTGTGCGTCCTCGGACTTGAATATGCCGGATCCTACGAATATACCGTCGCATCCCAGCGACATAAGGTAGGCGGCATCTGCCGGAGTGGCTATCCCTCCGGCGGCAAAGTTTACGACCGGGAGCCTGCCCAGTCGGGCGGTCTCCTCGGCGATGTCATAGGAGACGCGGAACTCGCGGGATATCCTCATCAGTTCCTGCCGGTCTCCGGAGTCGAAGACCGATTTTATGAGACGCAGCTCGTCGTTCACCTTTTTGATGTGCGTGATCGCCTCTGCCACGTTTCCCGTTCCCGGCTCGCCCTTGGTGCGTATCATGGCTGCGCCCTCCTCTATCCTGCGCAGAGCCTCGGCCAGGGATCTGGCCCCGTTGACAAACGGCGTGGTAAAGTCCCACTTCCAGATGTGGCGCAGCTCGTCGGCCGGGGTCAGCACCTCCGACTCGTCTATCATGTCCACGTTGCTCTCTGCCAGAACCTGCGCCTCGTAGACGTGACCTATCCTGCATTTTGCCATTACGGGGATGGTCACCGAGTCCATTATCTCCCGGATTATGTTTACGCTGGCAGTCCTGGCCACGCCGCCGGCCTTTCTCACGTCGGAGGGCAGCTTGTCCAAGACCATCACGGAGACAGCTCCGGCCTCCTCGGCGATCTGGGCCTGCTCCACGTTGGTCACATCCATGACCACGCCGTTCTTGAGCATGTGGGCGAATCCGCGCTTTACGGTGGACGTTCCACGGAGGGACTCGAGGCCGCCGTCGATGTCCCGTATCACTCCCTTGGCGTCTGTCCTATCTCCTGCCAGTGGGATCATGTGAAACATTCCTTGGCGTGCATATTTTTACCTATCACGCGTCCGCTCCAAAACGCTTTGCAGGTTTGACTCTACGTGCGTTATCAACGGCGGGAGGAACGTATCAGTGGCGTTCTGCTCAGGCCAGGTCACCTTTGTAACGGCGCCGTTCAGCGTTATCTTGACGGTATGTCTGCGGTACTCGCTGACGTCTTCCCGGACGGGGAACGTGTCCTCGGGGATGGCCATAAAGCCGGTCTCCTTTATCAGCGCAATCAGCCGTATAACGTCTTCCCCGCTGAGGGACGAGTGTACGGTTGGTTGGGGATAGCCGCCGTCCGTCGTGATCAGTGTAAGATCGCCGTCCCTCTCCACGGTCAGTATCTCGGTTCGGTCCGCCCCCACCCTCTCGGTGACGCCAAAGGACACCTTTCTCAGGTCATGGACGGTATATTCGATCTCGATGTTGTCCTCGGGGACGGCCGCCGAGAATGGAATCTCCGGCGGGGCCAGGAGCGACACCGCAAACAGCACCGCCACCACGGCCGGTATGGCTCCCATAACCAGTATGATTGGCTTGACCAATGTACCATATTATGCCGGTTTTGGAAATAAACCTTGGCGGCGCCGGCCAGGCGACATACGCCGGGTGGCCGCCGCTGCACGCAGGCCAAGGTGCCGGCAGGCACACCCCATATGCTACGAAAACGGGTCTGGCCCCGGTAACCGGCCAAGGCTCCTCGGGGCCGGCCGTCCCGGTAGTTGGACCACACCGGCGACCTGCAGATGAGGCGCCCTTTTTTATGCCCAAAACCGCTTTTAATTTAGTTCAATTTTCTGGCCGGGCGGCGTAAGATAATTTGATCCGTCTAAACGAAAATGGCCATCCGCTGCAAATGCGCCATCCCGTGGCGGGCATGATCCCACATGCCCGCATGCGCCGTCACGACGGGAGCCGGGCCGGCCGATTAAGGCGGTTTGAAGCTGAATGTTTTGTGCCGTTTTTGCGCACGGAACTGCACCGCCCAAAAAAACGCAACAAATTATCATCCCATCGACGTACTGTGTAGTCCGAAAAAAGTTTCACCCCCCGTCCGTATATAAGTACCGTAATTTGGAGACCGGGCCCCATGGTTGACACCCCCCAGAACATGGCATCCGGGACAAAGTCGCCAGATTCCAAAGTCAACATGACGCGGACCGGAAACACTGGTGTGGGGGTCCGCCGGCGCTCCGGACGTCGTCAAATAGGAAAAAAGAGAGAGCGGCCAATGAGAAAGGTAGACGAGTCCAAGGCGAGATGGATCGTCAGGGAGAAGCGCAAGGGAACGCCGAACAGGAGGATAGCGGAGGCGATGAAGATCTCCGTCCGGCGGGTCCAACAGGTGTGGCGGCGGTTCAAGGATGCCGACGCGATATCATACCCGGAAGGCAGGGGAAGGCCCAGGAGACGGCTGCCCGGACGCACGGAATACTCGGCCGTCCTGGCCGCTGCTCAGGGCGGTCCCGCGGGCGCCGTCCGCCTGGAGGAGGCCATTGAGGAGGCCACCGGAATCCATATTCCGCACAACACCATCCACGAGATAATGAGGGATGAGGATCTGGCCGTGAAGCAGGACAACAAGACAGGACAACGCAGCTGGGTCCGCTACGAGCGCGCCCACTCCAACTCCATGTGGCACACCGATTACAAGCTGCTGGACGACGGCAGGTGGTTCCTCTGCTACCTGGATGATGCCTCCCGGTTCGTGACCGGGTGGGGCGTCTTCAAGCAGGCCACCACCGGGAACGCCCTGAAGGTGCTCGGCCAGGCCATCGCCGACCACGGCAAGCCGGCCTCGATACTGACGGATCACGGCTCGCAGTTCTACGCCAACGGATCCGAGCAGAAGAAAAAGGGAACCTCCCTGTTCGAGGAGCGGCTGGTCGAGCTGGGCATCCGCCAGATACTGGCGCGCGTCGGCCATCCCCAGACCAACGGCAAGGTAGAGAGGCTGCACGGGGAGATCCAGCGCAAGCTTCACTTCTTCGAGGAGGCCTCCTACGGGGGTAAGACGCGGGGCGGCGGATCCGGCAAATCCCACGTGGGCGGTCCCTTCCATACGGGTCCGGAGCGGGATCCCGTCGACAGGTTCATCGAATGGTACAACTACCATCGACCCCACATGTCCCTGGACAGGAAGAGTCGGGAGACGCCCGCGCGGGCGTTCATCCGGAAGATGGCTCCGGCCGGGGAGACGGTCGTCGACGCGCAGAGCGGAGAGGAGTACAGCGCGGATTGATCCGGGCCTGCCTCCACGCGACGGCCCGGTCCGTGGAGGGCTGCGCGTGTCCCGCGGGAGGGCTCCCGCCCCCCGAACAGGGACGGTGTGCCAGCGGAGTGGAAATGGAGCGCGGGCCATGGCCGGTGGCGATCCGGGACCCGCCTAAGATAACGTACTTATCCGGTAATCTACGAATTGAGGCCATGCCGGCAGGGGGGCGAAATATTTTTGGGATTCCACAATCCCATCGACGTACGACAATTATTATTAACATCGGGACGGTAGAACCCGCATGCCGGAGACGTTGGCGGGGGAATCCGATGGGCTGGGATAAAATTGTCGTCCTGCTCGCCGTCGCCATCCCGGCCGGACTGCTATCCGCAGGAGCAATTCTTGCGGATGCAGGCGCCATGGCAGAGGAGGAGGCGGGAGGGCAGGACGGAGCGGGCGGCCCCGGCGACCTGCCAAGACACCCGCCGCCATTCCAACAGCAGAGGGACGGCGTGTTTCTGTCCGCCATACGGTGCAATGAGCCAAATGAGCTGTACGTGAGGGGCTTTGATGCCCCCGTATGCATCACCTCGTCTACGTTCGAGCGCCTAGTCGGGTACGGTATTGATCTGGCCCCGTATGCCGAGTCGCCGGCCAGCGGGGTGGTGACCAACATCGTCATAGGGTCCCTCGCCCCCCTGACTGGCGGCGCAGCAGGCTATGGAGCGGACATTCGGGCCGGCTCTGAGCTGGCATTGGCCGACTTTAACGCCCATCTGGAGGAGAGGGGTGAGATGTGGCGTCTTGAGATGGACGCCCGCGACACCAAGACCAGTTATACCGCCCAGCTGGAGGCGCTTATGTCTCTTGACGAGCAGGGTATCAGTATCGTGGACGGTCCGGCTATCGACATATTTGGCCACGCCACCATAGAGTATGCCAACGACAACGACATGCTGCTCTTCAGCTGCTGTTCCACCGTCCCCTTGTACGCGATCCCCGGCGACGCCCTGCTTCGCATGACTCCAGACCAGACCAGCCACGGGTCTGCCACGGCCGCTATAATGCGTGATGCCGGGATCAAGGTGATGGTAACCGCGGGCAGGGATGCCCTGTGGATCACCGAGTTGCTGGCTCCCGCCGAGGCCAGGTTCCTTGAGCTTGGCGGCAGCGTGGCAGAGGCGGCAGTGCGATACGGCGTGTCCGGGGAGTTTGGCCTGGATGACACGCAGGCGCTGGCAGACAGCGTGCGGCGACACCTTGGGTCCCACGCTCCCGAGGAGGTTGCGGTACTGTATGTTGGTTTCGAGGAAACGTTTGACTTTATCGAGATGGCGTCCCTGCACGATGTCCTTGGCAAGGTCAGGTGGTTCGGGGCCGACGCCAACACCATAATTCACGACAACGAGGCGGCGCTGGCCTTTGCGGAGAATGTAAACTTTACAGCTCTACAGCCAACCATCATGGAGAACGAGCTCAGTGCAAGCGTATCGGAAAGGCTGTCAAGCTCTCTGGGGAGGGCCCCTAGCGTGTATGCCTTCTTCGAGTATGATCTGGTGCAGCTTATCGGACGCTCCATTTTGGATGCCCAGAGTACGGCGGCCGCGGACGTTGCAGAGAGTATACCCAGGGTAGCGCTGGAATATGCCGGAACAAGCGGTACGGCCAAGTTCAACGACGCCGGCGACAGGACCAACGGGTTGTACGCGGTATGGGAGATCAAGGATGGTGTCTGGGCGAAGGTCGCGACGGTCACCAGCGGGCTGGACGCGGCCGAATAGTTGTTGATCCGAACCCCGTTGAAGTGGCTAAAAATGATTTAAATTGAGTCGGTATCAACTCCATGCGTGGGGTCGTAGCCTAGCCTGGTAGGGCGACAGTGTCTGCCGAGTTCACCGCTAAGGGCTCCAGAGGTAAACTGAGCTGCTGATGAAAAGATGATGTGAGTTTGGAGCTGTAGTGACCCGTAGGTCGCCGGTTCGATTCCGGTCGGCCCCACATCAACTACTCAGTACGTTAAGGGCGGATCCCGCCCGGAACCATCCCAGCTGGGAATCGCTGTACGAGTGTGACAGGTTGATGGTATCGGCGGCACCATCCGAATGATCCAAGACGCACCGGACCGGCCGTCCGGGAGCCATCTCGGATAGTCCGGTCAGGCTAATCAGATCGTCCTCCCGGATCAGGTCGTAGTCGGACTCGTCGGCGAAGGTCAGCGCCAAGATGCCCTGCTTTTTTAGGTTGGTCTCATGGATGCGCGCAAAGCTGCGCGCTATCACCGCGGCGCATCCCAGATACCGCGGGGTCATGGCGGCATGCTCCCGGCTGCTGCCCTCGCCGTAGTTGTGGTCGCCCACGATTACCCACCGGATGCCTTCCTTCTGGTACGCCCGGGCCATACCCGCAAAGTCCCCCGTCTCGCCTGTCAGGTGGTTCCGCCCCTTCCCCACATCTCCGGTAAAGTGGTTTACTGCCCCCAGCAGCATGTTATCACTAAGGTTGTCCAAGTGGCCCCGGAACGACAGCCACGGTCCAGCCGGCGATATGTGGTCGGTGGTGCATTTACCCCGCGCCTTCACCATCAGCCGCAGGCCGGCAATGTCCGAGCCGTCCCACCCCGCAAAGGGCCGTATCCTCTGCAGCCTCTTGCTGGAGGGATCTATCTCAACGGCCACGTTCCGGCCATCGGCCGGTGGCGGTATGTAGACTCCCTCCGGCCTACGGAACCCGTTTCCAGGTACCTCTGGTGCGGCCGGCGGCGGATCCAGGCGGAATGGCGTGCCGTCGGCAGCCTCCAGCGTGTCATGCAGGGGGTTGAACGAAAGCCTGCCCCCCAAGGCCAAGGCAATCACCATCTCCGGACTGCCTATGAAGTTGAAAGTTCTGCGGCGGCCGTCGTTGCGTCCGGGAAAATTACGGTTGAAGGATGTCACGATGGAGTTTGACTCGTCCTCTTTCAGCTCGGGTCGGCTCCACTGCCCTATGCACGGCCCGCATGCATTGGCCAGAACCGTCGCGCCTATGTCGATCAGCGACTGCATCTGGCCGTCACGCTCTATGGTAGATCGGATCTGTTCGGACCCGGGCGTCACCAGCAGCGGGACCCTAGCCTTTATGCCCCGCGCCTTGGCCTGTTCTGCAATGCTGGCAGCCCGCGACATGTCCTCGTACGAGGAGTTGGTGCAACTGCCCACAAGCGCCACGGATATGTCATCCACGTATCCGCCGGACTGGACATCTGTGGCCAAGGCCGATATGGGTCTTGCAAGATCCGGCGTGTGCGGGCCCACTATATGCGGCTCCAGTCTGGAGAGGTCTATCTCGATCACCCTGTCAAAGTGGTTCTCGGGATGGTCTACAACCTCGGGGTCTGCCGTCAGCATGTCGTGGTTCCCGTTGGCAAGATCCGCTATCTCGGAGCGGCCGGTGGATCTCAGGTAAGCCTCCATCCTAGAGTCGTATGGGAATATAGAGCAGGTGGCGCCCACCTCGGCGCCCATGTTGGTTATGGTGGCCTTGCCGGTGCAGCTTATCGAGGATGTGCCGGGTCCGAAATACTCTATGATGGAGTTTGTTCCTCCCGAGACGGTCAGTTCCTTGACTACCTTCAGTATTATGTCCTTGGGCGACGACCAGGATCCCAAGCTGCCGGTAAGTCGCACCCCTATCCTACGCGGATACAGGACCTCCCAGGGCAAGCCGGCCATTACCTCAGCCGCATCCACTCCGCCTACACCCACCGCAATCATTCCCAGCCCCCCCGCGTTGGGCGTGTGCGAGTCGGTTCCTATCATTAGACCGCCCGGGAACGCATAGTTTTCCAGCACCACCTGGTGTATTATGCCGGCTCCCGGCTTCCAGAAACCGCAGCCGTACCGGGCGGCGGCCGACTGCAGAAACCTAAAGACCTCGCTGTTCTCGTCCAGGGATATCTTCATGTCTACTTCCCCCTCGGTCCGGGCGCGGATCAGGTGATCACAGTGGACCGTCACCGGCAGAACCGCCTGGTCTAGGCCCGCCTGCATGAACTGCAGCATCACCATCTGCCCCGTTACATCCTGCAGGGCTACCCTGTCTGGCTTCAGCATCGCATAGTTCCGGGACGCGTCCGGGTCTGCATCGGGGACCTGGATCATGTGGCCTGCCAGTATCTTCTCGGACAGCGTGAGCGGCTTGTCCACCGCCCCGCGAAACCGCTCTATGTTCTGGCGGCTCTTCTCGTATACGGCCCGAACCATATCCGGGGTAGTGTCTATCTCCATGCACCACCCCCGCCCCACCCGAATTTAACGCTTCTAGCTGAGCAGCTAGACCAAATGCGATCCAATCCGCACAAGCAGATCACAACAATCTCACTCACCGATCCGAGTGCGTGTCTAGACTTCTTGGCTCTATCTGTACGTGCCGTTGGATCTGGCGCAGCCACGGGCACTTTTGGCGTAACCGTCCAGCCCCCTTCTCTAGATGGTAGTGATCAGGAACGGCTTTGGCCGAATTTGGCACCAAAACCGGCCATCTTTAAAAATGGGTTGAACGGTTGCCTGGGACACAGCCCTGGCCAATCCAACAGACATATAGACCCCGAACCATGATAGAGGGTAAAGATGATGGTTCTATGATAAACAAGGGGTTCCCGACGTTCGGTACTACTCAGGACGGCGTACACCTCTCCACCCTGAAAAACTACAACCTTCCCGACTTCATTCTGAGGATGATTGCGGCCGAGTGCGACTCGGACCTGCTTGAAAAGGGCAGGATGGACGACCGGCTACAGAGCATGAACGAGCAAGCCCTCAAAACACTATACCGAATATTTGTCGACTGTGAGGAGGATGACGTGGGAAGGTTCGCCCAGTACAGATTCTATGCCTACGTGTCCAGCGCCTTCCACAAATGCGAAATACTGGTGGATGAGTCCGTTCCGGGCGAATCGCAGAAGAACCACAAGTTTCCCGTCGCCGTAAAGAGCAAGGGCGTGTATATAGCAGTCACCTACAACAAATCCGCCGGCAACCCCATATCAAGGAGGGAGGTGCGGCGCTTTTACGATATAGTTGACGATGTCAAGCGCGGCGAACATGGTACGATGCTCTCTGAGGCCATATACGGATCCTCGGTGGGCATAAAGAAGGATGCTGTTGATGAACTTCGCGCCCTGAACAGTGGGCGGCCCGACGACGAAGAGAACCGGATAAACTTCAGGATGGCGAACTTTGAGAACAGCATCTACTCGGTAACAAAGTGCTGATACTCATCCTTCATTCAGGCTGGCAGTATCTATGGTGAGAAACATAGGGTTGTCGCCGGTCGCTTGGTGGTCCTTATCGTACCCCTCAAAGGGCAGATCCGAGTAAAAGTGCTTGGTCCAGACATCGTGTACGTCGGGTACGTACTTTGTCCTGCCCTGCTGGCGCAATAGTTCATGGGCCAGCTCATGGGAGACGGTGGTGCAGTTCTTCACAGCCATGAATGCCGTATCGGTCTGATCCGGGGACCGCTGCCACCACGCCATCCCAAAGTTCTCTGCATGATAACCCTCGCAGGTACAGTCGGTCCAGAGGGGCCTGAAGTAGGCAAGGTAGAAGTGGTAGGTGTCCTCCCCCCGCTGCCGGTGATCCCTGAGCAGTGAATGGGTGTCCGGCCTCTGCAAGATGCTCCGTCGACTTGCCACCATCATGTCTGCCTCGGTCTCAAACTGAACGCCAAACTTTTGCAGTATCCAATCCCCAAAGAAGGAGGCCATTTTTCGTACATACTCGAACTCTTCCTGGCGCGCGTGCACATCCTCCTCTTTGACCAGAAAAATGAAGTGTAGTTTCTTCAAGTCAGTTCTGGCCCTCTATGCCCATAAGGGTGAGGGTGGATCGGATTCTCTCTATCTTTCTAATCTTCCAGGTTATGGTCTCCCGCAGTTTCTCTATGGTGTCCGAGTCTATCTTGGCCAGGATGTCGTACGCGCCAAACGTGCCGTGGACTTCCTTGAGGCCGCTTATGCCTCGTAGTTGTTGTATGATGGACTCCTCAGAGCCCAGTTCGCAGTTTATCAGAACAAAAGCTGTTGCCATGTGCCAAGGCGGAATGGCGTCATATATCAATAAAACGCTCATCGTGGGTTGGACATGCTCATGATGCTCTGCCAGATCTTCTCTGGCACCGGCACCACGGAAAGCCGGCTTATCCGCAGCATCTCCCAGCCTGCAAACTCCTCACGACTCTTCATCTGGTCCAGCGTGACCGGCCTCTCAAACGTGCTCCTGTACTCCACATCCACCACAACGAACCGCTCCTCGTCCTCCTCGGGATTGGGGTACGGTTCAGATACCACCTCCATGGTTCCCACAGCCTGCCTCTCAGAGCCGGTGTGGTAGTAGATGACCAGATCTCCGGGCCGCATCTCCCGGATGTGTTTGAGAGCCAAGTTGTTGTGTACGCCATCCCAGACAGTGCGCCCATCCTCCTTCAGTCTGGATATATGGTATCCCCGAGGGCCGTCCGGCTCCTGCTTTGCCAACCAGTACCTGACCATGCCGCCCCAACACAGGACGGTAACCATAAAGGTTGCGCAGAACGGAGGGGGAATTATCGGATGGATATACCAGGACAAGGCCGGCGGTCCGCTTCCGCCAAGCAGGACCGGGTTTATCTGGTTGATACGGTATGTTACCGTATGATTCGCTCCCGCGGCTTCCGCGTGAACCTCGCCGGCTGGCAGGCCGACAAACTGTACGCGCTGGTGGGTGCCCAGCGCGAGGCATACAACTGGGCCGTATCCAGGCTGAAGAACAATCCAACCTTAACCTGGTTCGACCTGCAAAAGGAATTCACTACGATAAGACAGGCAACCCCCCACCTCCGGCAGACCGAGCGACTCTTCCAGAATACGGCCACCCACCAGGCCAGGACGGCCTGCGACATCAGCAACAGGTTCGGCGACGGCAGCCTCAAGTACCGGACCGGCAAGAAACCACTAAGGACGGTCGGGTGCGAGCTGGCCCCCACCTACGTTGACAACCGGACCCTATCGCTGCCCGGGCTGGGCCACGTGAACCTGGCCGAGCAGCAACCCTACCAGTATCCAAACAACTGGCTATACAAGGCAAGATCGTTCGGGCTGGTGGACGTCACCCCCTGGCGTGATGCGAAACCATCCAACCGCATCTGGAGGTTGTACGTCACCCATGATCTGCCGGATCCCGAACCACGCACCGAAGGGTTGGCCGTCGGGGTTGACCGCGGCATCAGGAACCCGACCACGATAGGGCGCTCGGACGGCTCGACGGTCTGCTATGACACGGCCACCACCTTCAGAAGCAACCAACGCCGGAACGACGAGACGCGCCACCAACTATCCAAGACGAACAAACACTCTCGCAACTATCGGGAGACGGCCCGCCGGCGCGACCATCGCAACTGCAAGAATGCCTGCGAACGCGACTACTGCGAGTGGATGCTGGCAAAAGAGGTCTGCGAGGGCGCCAGCGTAATCTGCATCGAACGGTTGGACCTGGAGGCGATGACCCGATATGGCGGCAACCGCAAAAAGGGTCTGAACCGGGGCATGAGGTTTGTCCGCCACGGCGAGATACTGCGGAAGATCAGGGTGGTCGCCGAGCGGATGGGCATCGGGGTGATAGAGGTCAACCCGGCCGGCACCAGCATCACGTGCTCGAGGTGCCAGCACGCCGACAAGGAATCGCGCAAGGATGAAAGGTTTGAGTGCGTATCATGCGGCAGGGTGATGAACGCCGACGGAAACGCGTCGTGTAACATAGTCAACAAGGGAGCGGACATTAACGTTCCCGCGGGGGAAGGAATGTTCCTCGAAAGGCGTGAATTGGGACGGACCCGGAATCCACCCGTATGGGTGAGGGCGGCTCCGGACGCAGACCAGCGGCGCGAGAACCAAGCGCGAAATCGTCCCGCGACATCAAGCGCCGAAAAACACCTGGGCAGGTACGCGTACGTTACGGCAGGTACGCGTACGTTACGTGCGCGGTGTACTTAGGCAGATAATTCCCAACGGCGGCAGAACCACCATACACAATAAAATAGAGAAAAAGAGGGTTTAACCTCGGCCCATCGCAGCGTACTTTCCGGAGCGGGCTCTCACGAAGAATGCCCCGGCAATGCCCCCAAATACTGCCCCTGCAATGACCGATGCGCCTAGCACACCGGTGGCGTCGAGATATGGTGTTCCAGATCCACTACCTGGAATCCTCCGCTTAGCCAGCTCAAGCGTCTCCTCAAGTGTATTCTGGCCGGTCTCGCCGGCATCACCTACATTACCTAGATACTGCCCGAAGGCGATCGAGCTTGCGCCGGTGTAGCCCATCACGAAGATTGTCATCAGGCCAGCTGCTAAAATTACTTTGCCGTTCATACCTTTTACCTGATGTTGGTGAACAGTGGCAGATATTTAACCTTTAGTACATCTGACGGGGGATGTGCAATCCCGAAAGTAGTTCGCCCCCTGCCGGCACGGCCCGAATCGGCAGATTACCGGCAAGTACGTTATCTTGGGCGGGTTCTGGATCGCCGCCGCCCACGGTCCGCGCGCCATTTCCACTCCGCCGGGGCGTTGCCCGCATCCCGCTAGCGGAGACCATTCCGCAGGACGTGCGCAACCCGCCCCGAACCGGGCCAACACGCCGGGGCGCGCCTGGATCAACCCGCGCGGTACTCCTCTCCGGTCTGCGTGTCCGTGACGATCTCCCCCTTGGGCGGCATCTTCCGGGCAAACGCCTGGGCGGGCGTCTCCAGGTTCTCCCAGTCCAGGGACATGTGGTCGCGATCGTTGTTGTACCAGTCCATGAGCCGGTCTATGGCGGCCCTCGCCGGCCGGGCGTGGAACGGCCCTCCAACGTGGTCGCCCGGTTCCTTCCCGCGGACGGTCGCGTCGGCAGACTCCTCCTCGAACGAGGCCAGGGCCCTCTGGATGGTGCCGTGCAGCCTCTTCACCTTGCCGTTGGTCTGGGGGCGGCCTACCCCGGCCAGTATCTGGCGGATGCCCAGCTCGACCAGCCGCTCCTCAAACCGGGAGGATCCATTTTTCTTCTTGTCGGCGGCGTTGGCGTAGAACTGTGAGCCGTGGTCGGTCATGATCGAGGCGGGCTTGCCGTGGTTGGCGATGGCCTCATCAAGCACCTTCAGGGCGTTCTCGGCGGTAGCCAGCCCGAAGACGCCGTAGGCGGTCACGAACCGCGAGGCATCGTCCAGATAGCAGATGAACCACCTGCCGTCGGGCAGCTTCTTGTAGTCGGTGTGCCACATCGAATTGGAATAGTCGCGCTCGTACCGTATCCACTTCTTGCCTTTGGCGGTCTTTCCGGCCAGGTTCATGTTCTTCACCGTCCGGTGGACGGTGTTGTGCTGGATATGCATTCCGGTCCCCCGCTCCACCCGCAGCTCCGGCGAGACGGCGCCGCGCCTCTTCCCGGCGCGCGCCGACAGGATTGCGGAGAGCTCCTGGCGCCCCAAGGGACGCTGGTGGCCAGCAAGTCACTGTGCGGCGCGCCATGACAGCGGTGCGCCGGTCCAGGCAAGCATGCGCGCGGCGGCCTTTCCAGAAGGGCCAACGGAGGGGGCGCGGCATGACAAACCTGCGAATTATCAGTCAGGCGAGGCAGCCCGGAGGCCGCAGATGTTTGGTACGGCATACTATGCACAGGTGTGGCGGGCGGCCAGCAGGTGAGGGATGTATCAATCGCGATAATTCCCGCCGACCTTGCTACTGTGTAGTCCGAAAAAAGTTTCACCCCCCGTCCGTATATAAGTACCGTAATTTGGAGACCGGGCCCCATGGTTGACACCCCCCAGAACATGGCATCCGGGACAAAGTCGCCAGATTCCAAAGTCAACATGACGCGGACCGGAAACACTGGTGTGGGGGTCCGCCGGCGCTCCGGACGTCGTCAAATAGGAAAAAAGAGAGAGCGGCCAATGAGAAAGGTAGACGAGTCCAAGGCGAGATGGATCGTCAGGGAGAAGCGCAAGGGAACGCCGAACAGGAGGATAGCGGAGGCGATGAAGATCTCCGTCCGGCGGGTCCAACAGGTGTGGCGGCGGTTCAAGGATGCCGACGCGATATCATACCCGGAAGGCAGGGGAAGGCCCAGGAGACGGCTGCCCGGACGCACGGAATACTCGGCCGTCCTGGCCGCTGCTCAGGGCGGTCCCGCGGGCGCCGTCCGCCTGGAGGAGGCCATTGAGGAGGCCACCGGAATCCATATTCCGCACAACACCATCCACGAGATAATGAGGGATGAGGATCTGGCCGTGAAGCAGGACAACAAGACAGGACAACGCAGCTGGGTCCGCTACGAGCGCGCCCACTCCAACTCCATGTGGCACACCGATTACAAGCTGCTGGACGACGGCAGGTGGTTCCTCTGCTACCTGGATGATGCCTCCCGGTTCGTGACCGGGTGGGGCGTCTTCAAGCAGGCCACCACCGGGAACGCCCTGAAGGTGCTCGGCCAGGCCATCGCCGACCACGGCAAGCCGGCCTCGATACTGACGGATCACGGCTCGCAGTTCTACGCCAACGGATCCGAGCAGAAGAAAAAGGGAACCTCCCTGTTCGAGGAGCGGCTGGTCGAGCTGGGCATCCGCCAGATACTGGCGCGCGTCGGCCATCCCCAGACCAACGGCAAGGTAGAGAGGCTGCACGGGGAGATCCAGCGCAAGCTTCACTTCTTCGAGGAGGCCTCCTACGGGGGTAAGACGCGGGGCGGCGGATCCGGCAAATCCCACGTGGGCGGTCCCTTCCATACGGGTCCGGAGCGGGATCCCGTCGACAGGTTCATCGAATGGTACAACTACCATCGACCCCACATGTCCCTGGACAGGAAGAGTCGGGAGACGCCCGCGCGGGCGTTCATCCGGAAGATGGCTCCGGCCGGGGAGACGGTCGTCGACGCGCAGAGCGGAGAGGAGTACAGCGCGGATTGATCCGGGCCTGCCTCCACGCGACGGCCCGGTCCGTGGAGGGCTGCGCGTGTCCCGCGGGAGGGCTCCCGCCCCCCGAACAGGGACGGTGTGCCAGCGGAGTGGAAATGGAGCGCGGGCCATGGCCGGTGGCGATCCGGGACCCGCCTAAGATAACGTACTTATCCGGTAATCTACGAATTGAGGCCATGCCGGCAGGGGGGCGAAATATTTTTGGGATTCCACACGCCGACCTTGCTACCGAAATTTATATAACATACCCAATTGACTCCATTACCATGATACCCATCATAGGTGCATTGGCAAACATACTACCAGCCATAACTGGGCAGTTAGGGCCGAACTACGATCCGCTGTTCTACGACGTGATGATCTACATCTTTGGAACAATTATGTTCACAGTATTCCTCCTAGGAATCATTGCGTTCTGGCTGCGTGTCCACGGATGGGCCTACAAAGACAACCGTGAGAGATGGATTGACGAGTTAGACAGGCACTTCGAGAGAGAAGGTATCGGTCTGATTCCAGACAACGGCAAGTATTGGTAAGACCGCTTTTTTCATTCTTTTTGCATACATCTGGCTGGGCCCTTGCCCCTCACACGATCACGCCGCCACATCCGCTTGATGTCAGACGCCAAGCTGGCCTATCCTCGCCGTTGACTATCCAGATCCCTCGCGCGCAGAATAAGATCCAGCAACGCTTCGCGGTCCAGTAGCCTGACACCACACGAGTCCGCCTGTTCCCTAGCAGCACTTGTAAAGTCAGAATTGGTCACCACCCAGCCCTCAGATGCCCCATAATGCCTCATGCTGGCATACACCTCCTGGACCGCTTTGTTACCCACGTTGGAAGAGTATCGTTTTGCCTGCACCGCTACCCGCCTGCTGCCCTGCTGCAGGATCAGGTCCGCCCCAAAGTCACCTGTCTGCCCGGTATGCTCCACCCTGTATCCCAACATACCAAACACCACACCCAGCATATCCTCGAACTGCGTCCCGGTCATGGCACCCACATTACCTGCCCACAGCAGGGCATCCCTTTGTTTACGGCTTGACCTTCTCCAGTACCACACCGCCAGTACTACCACGACCGCCGGCACCACCAGCAGTACAGGATTTGTCATTGCCAAACCTATTACCAGTAATAGCCCCAACACGATCAGGCCAGCCCAAAGGTTTCCCTTGCTCCTTCGCTTCATCCGGCCCCCCTAGAGACTATTACCAGGCATGATCTTTTACACGTCACTCGTCCCGGGCCGGAGGCAAGAAGTCCCTGTCTTCCGTGTCATCATGTTCCTTGGAGACGAACTCGGCCCGGTAGTGGTTACCGTCCTCAAACAGTGCGTTGATGAAGTGTGGCGAGGCAGCATCGTTTACGTAGATGACAGACTCGGACTGTTGCATGTCCCGGAGTGGAAAGTCCCACATCCACAAGAAATGTCCGATCTCGAACGGATACTCTTCTTCCCACTCCGCATAGATGGTTCCGTCGTTGGTAAGCGTGTACATGGACCTCTGGCACTCGCCCAGCTCACCTTCATTAAGCCCTATGTTAGCCGGGATGTCGGCCTGTCGGCCGTCCACCCACAGCTCCAGCGTGGCAGTTATCCGGTAAGGGGTGTTCCGATCGTTGATGCATGCCTTGAGCGGATCATCGTCGCTGATCACGAGCTGAATCATGGCAGCGGCGGCAGCCACTGACACCCCGATGATGGCGGAAATAGCAAGGAATCGAAGAGTCTTCTTGCGTTTGTATGGATCGCTGGTTCCAGGCCAAGTCATCAAAGGCATAGTCCTTGCAAGACTTAAAGCCGTTTCGGGGTGGGCTTGATCGATGCCTTCCACTGGTGGAAGAGTGTGATGATAATCAGTATGCCTAGCTTGGAGGTCGGCGCTTGGATCATATGGTAGACAGATGGTCAGTCATACCACGCAAGAACGCAAATCCATTTGCCCGCCGTCAGGTTTCCATATGGATTTCAACTTCTCATCCGTCCATAATCTCTAGAGAGTCGAACCTGTCCTGATGATCAGCCACGAAGAAGGTTATCTCGTCGGAGTCTATCTCGACCCATTCGGACTCGCCCTTATACGGCAGATAGTCCTCCACGAACAGGTCATCGGGCCCGCTCAGCCTCACTACAACCTTACTCTTTTTTGGCACTATGCCGAAAGGCAGCCGGAGTACCTTACCGCGCCTCTGAGCTTGGATGTTTATCTTGTAGGGATCCGCCCGGAATTCTACATCGCCAAAGAAGTAGCTCTGGAAGATGTCCAGTTTTACTATCTTAAAGTATAGCACTGCTCAGTCTTTACCGGATCGTGGTTTTAAAGGGGATCCTGCCCGGATACTCAATAAAATGAAAAGAAAGGGGTCAGATGACTTGCCAGGGTCGGGTCGCAAACGTAATGACGTAGCCGACGCCGATCAGTATGGACTGGTATGCAATGTTAGTATAGGGAATAGGTTTGATGATCGGATCTCCCTCCACTACAACAGTCTGTCCTGGACCCAGTCCCGGACCTACCGATGCCACATTGAGTTGTGTATGGACGTGATACACGCCCTCCTCTAGCGCTATCGCAGAGATCGAATAATCTACAACCGTGTTTCCTGAAATGTCGAATACGTTACCAGGGGGGTCCCTAGCTATTATCTCCCATCTGTTTCCAGCATTAGTGGACTCTGAGAATATGGATATCCATCCTCGCAGGTCACGTTCTACCAGACTGATCAGCTGTCCTGTAAGGGTCAGTACCTCGCCAGTCTGCAGGGACTGCCTGTTGAATGTCTCGCCCTCGATCCTGATGAAGCGACTCTGAAGTTGTGCCTGGACACCGTGGGCCTCGGCCGACGGGAATATGGACTCCATCCAGTCAAAACCCAACGTGCCTGTTACCATTACTACGCTGAGACCTAATACGATTAGTTTTTGATTTACCATTGCTATCCCTTGTTACGTTCTGAACAGACGTGATTGTTATAAGCATTTCCATTGCCGCGGGGTCGCCGAACCGCGCCTCATCGACGAGAAGACGCTCTCGACGTTGTTCGGAAGGCGCAGTATCCGGTAGAAGGTCTCCGGGTACTCCTCGCGGAACCTCAACATCTCCGCCCTAACGTTGAATCCCTTGATTCCCGCGTTGGATTTGACATTGATGATCGCCCTTCGTCCCGTCTGGTTGTTCTTGCTTCTGGCACGGTTGGGGATCACCATGTCCCGTCAAGTTAACAGAACCTGGACCGCTGGCCCGAGTATGGATCGCGATCTCTACTGGTCTGATGCGCAGAATCTGCCAGTTGTTTTTAAAATGAAAAAGAGAATGTCTGAAGGTAATCCTTCTAGTGACCCACATACAGGGCTATTACTATGGTCCCTACCGCAGTAGCCGCTACAGCAGCTGCTACCAATCCGTTACTGTTCTTGTTGGAGCCTTCCTGCATAACCTTAACACAGAATATGTAGCCGATAGCTTCAATGATGGTCAGTACTATGAATGCATAGTGTCCACTTGGTGTAGGATAAGCCCAAGGGTAGTAGAAATATCCGGCCGCGGTTCCTCCAAACGTTGCTAACCATGCAGCAAGGTATGAGGCCGTTATCATTCCTGTCATGTTCTCGACGCGCCTGCCGATCATGCGCTCTACGTCTGAGCTTGATGTTCCTCCAGCGCCGCCTGAACCGAATCCTTTCGGAAGTGTCATTCTAAGTCTTGGTACCTTCCGAATCTTTTTAAGTCTTTCCTAAACCGCGAGGTTGGTGCGTAATTCCTGTCCACGGGCAGGACCCTGCCGCCCGGAAGGGGATCTGCAGGCACAGCCTGTCGATTTACGCACCAGCCCCCCAAACCGTGGGGTTGGTACGTAATTCACCGTAGCCGCATCCGGCCCGTCCGATACATTCAATGATCGGCGGATCTCGCGTCCGCCGCGATGACAGAGCACAACCGAAGGGAAGAGTACTGGAAGTTTTATGACCACGCTGTGTCAGCCGAGCCGGCCCACTTGAGGAGGATGCTGATCCTGCTGGTCCTAGAGAAGCCGTGCCCGCGCTCGGATGGCAGCGACCGGGGCAGGCCCCCGATCCACTCCAAGGAGAAACTTGACTTTGCCTGCCTGCGGATGATGGCCGACAACCAGACGTACCGCAAGACCGAGTCGGACCTGGGCTGGATGCGCACCCCCTGGGACGGCGGGCCTGCCCCGGGCCACACCACCCTGGTCAGGCACATGCGGGCCATCCCATCCGAATGGATGGCCGAGATACCTGCCCCAGACCGCCCGCCGCTGCCTGGCCGAGACCGACGGGACGGACGCCCCGCCGGGGGCCGACAGCAGCGGGGCGGAGACCACCAGGTACGAGCATGCTGAGCGCCCCGACAAGGACGCGCGCGGGTTCATTGAGAAGCCCCAGAATGCCTACTGGAAGTACCATATCACGGCCGTCCTGGGGCTGCAGATCATACTGACCGCGCGATGGCCACGTCGGGCAAGCTCAACGACGTCAACATGCTGGTACCCATGCTGGACGAGATACTGCGCCGCGGATTCGACTTCGCGGACCGCCTCTTTCACGCCGACAAGGGGTACGATGCCGAGTACGGCTCCTGGATGATCTTCTGGATGGGCATGATCCCCAACATCAAGCAACGACGAGATGCCACCAACCGGGCCACGCCCAACCGGAAGAAGGCGGCCAGGCTGTTCGACCAGGACGAGTATCCGCTGAGGGCGCTTACGGAAATGGTTTGACATGGCTGCAGATGATCTGCCGTTCCACACCCACATGCGGTCTACAGATTTTGGTTGTGTGTGGATAGTGGAAGGATCGCACCACCCACACGCTCAAAAATGAAAAAAAGGTGCTGGTACACCTAAGGTATTGCCCTGCTGTACAGCTTGCCCTCTAGGGCCATCTTGTACATCTCGGCAACATACGGGTTCTCACCCGGAGTCTCTGCGCCGAGTTCTACGAGGCGGGCATACACCCGGACCACGTAGGCTAGGGCACCCATGAATGCTACGACCACACCCATGTTAAACATCCAATGGTTTGGAACCGCAAAGATCTCCTCCACGAACCAAAAGTGCCACATCTCGTTGACGCCTATCGTGAACATGGTTGCAAGATAACCCAAGATGGTCATCTTTAGACCAGTGTTCATCGAGTTGTTTGGACCTCTGAGAACTGGTACTCGCCTGTCGTAGATTGCGACCGCACCCCAGCCTAGCGGTAATGCTACAAAGTGGCTGTAGAGCCACCAGTGGGCCGGAGTGAATGCGCTATCCCTGATTGATGTCTGGTGCAGTGAACCGTCGACGAAGTTATCTACCTCGACGGACGCAGCAGTTGATCCCATTGCGATTACGATGAGCCAGATCTTCTTCAGTCTCTGGATCTCGACCTCTTTTGGGATGAGTGCCGGCATTTGTGCCATAGTCTCACTACTGAGGGGTGAGATATAAAGAAAGACGTTGACAAACATGCATAATTTCTAGTAATTTTTTGTAAATTATAATCCTTATAATCAAAATTTTAACATATATATTATTGTATTTGGTATTTATTTTAACAATTTTTGGCCATATTGGTTGTTTATCATCCACGATAACCAATGCTGAGATCATGGACCGGATCCGTGTGGCTCAGACGGTGCGCAGGCATGAGCGCTCAGCCTGCCACCCACCGGCGCGGACAACCCCGCATACCCACATTTGTGGGGATACAACACCGGGGTTGTAGCATCTCGGAAACATGACGAATGTAACCGTGGCGTTCTGGGTTGTAATCCCAAAACTAGCCGAGTTCAGGTCGGACTCGAGTGGTCTTGGTCTTCGTAGGAGCCAAGAGTGAAAACCAACCCTGGCACTTTCTACGGTGGAGTGGGTTGGTGCGCAAATCGTCAGGCCGTATCTGTAGATCCCCTTCCCGGGCGGCGAGGTCCTGCCTGTGGACAGGATTACGCACCAACCTCGCAGTGTCGAGTCAACTTATATGGTAAGATGTGGTTGCCATGCCGTATGAGAGGAGCGCTGGCAATACTCCTATCTGTGGTTGTTCTGGCCCCCGCCGTCGCGTATGCGGCCGAGACGGCCGACCTAGACGGCAGTACCTTCGTGTTTGTTCCTGGCGATCCCATCAAGGTCGTGGATGTAACCCGGCCGTATGTGCCGCTGGAGGTGGCCACAATACCCATCCAGTCATGGGAGCTCTCGCATGTGCCCATCAACGGTAACGCCTACCTGATCGCGATGGGAACCGACGATATCCTGCACATACTGGACGTGACCGTGCCATACAGACCGGTTCCGGTCTCGTCGCTGCCAGCTCCCATCGGGGACGATCCGCGGGAGGTCACGGACGTGGACTGGGCGGAGGCTCATGGGAGGACGTTCGCGCTGATATCTGCTGGGGACAGCGTCCACGTGATAGAGGTGACCGACCCGCAGAACCCATCTGGGATAGAGGAGATCCGGGATGGTGACTGGCGCATCGACGCGCTGGATGGGGTCGTAGATGCCGAGCAGTTCCGGGTGGATCAGAAGTCGTACCTGATCGTGGCCGGGTCCGACGCCGTCCAGATTATAGGCTTTGATGTTCCGGCCGAGCCCGAGGGCATATCTGTCATAAGACAGGGTGAGTACGGCTTTGGAACGGTGGGAAGCCTGCTGGACGTAGATATAGTGGTGTCGGAGTCCGGCGTGTACGCGCTGATAATGGGAGCGCACTCGGTGATGGTGGCCGACATAACGGACCCCGGGCACCCTGTCCACGTGGACACCTTCGTGCACATGAACCTAGTCGACATGGACGTGCTACAGACGGAGGATGCCTCGTATGCGCTGGCCATGTGCATAGACAAGATGCATATCATCGACATGCGCGACCCGAACAGCCCCGTGGAGATCTCTGATATCCCCATCTCCACCGCCGATGTAGCGGGCATCAAGTCTGAAGGGCGCCTCTGGGCGCTGTCGGTGGGTGAGACCGTAGATGCGTTGGATATAACCAACCCCGCATCGCCGATGCCCGCGTACGCGCGTGAGGGAGGATTCTCCTACGCGCCCGAAGCGGTGGAGATCGCCGTCATAGGCGGGGACCTATACGCCCTGACGGCCAGCGTCGGCCGCAGCACCATACAGATAACGGAGATGACCGATCCTGCCAACCCGGTGCCCGTATCGACGGTAGTCGGCGGACAGTACGCCCATGGGACGATTCACGGCCCGCACGACGTGGCGATCACGGAGGCGGACGGCAGGACGTACGCGGTGGTCCCCAACACGTACAGCAACAGCGTGGCCGTCCTGGACATAACGGACCCCCGCAACCCCGCCATAGAGTCGAGTGTGGACCTCCCGACGCTGACGGTCCCCACCTCGGTGGCGATATTCGACGTAGGATCATCCAGGTATGCCGCGGTGGCCGGCCACTATGCGCAGGGCGTACGGCTTCTGGACATAACGGATCCCGGCGCGCCCGTCCTGGGAGTGTTGATACGGGACGGCCAGTACGGGTTCGGTGCCGTCGGGGATCCGCTGAGCCTCGACGCGGTCGCCATCGGGGATTCCTCCTACATACTGGTGACCAGCTACTTTGAGAACGCGGTACAGGTCATAGACGTCACCGATCCCGACTCGCCGGCTCCGGCCGCCGCGCTGTTTGACGGGGTAGACGGCTATGCGCTGGGAGGCCCGCACGATGTCAAAGCGGTCCAGATTGGCGGCGAGACGTTCGCGGTCGTGGCTGCCACCTACGACAGTAGCGTATCCATCATAGACATAACCGACCCACGCTCGCCATCGCCAGCGTCCCGGATGACCGACGGCCGCGGCGGCTTTGACCACCTTGATGCCGTGCAGTATCTGGACGTGGTAAGCCACGGGGACCGCACGCTGCTGGTTGCCACCAGCTACTTTGACAACGCGGTCCAGTTGGCGGACATAACGGATCCACGCGCCCCGAAGCCGCTCCCCTCGGCGGCGCAAGGCCAGGACGGGTTCGATGCGCTGGTCGGCCCCACGGATATATCGGCGGCCAGCCACGGGGGGATAGCATACGTGGCGGTGGCAGACTACTTTGGAAACGGCATCCAGATTGCGGAGATAGACGGCCTGTCCCTGAAGGCGGCCTCCACCGTCTCCGCCGGGCTGCAGGAGTCCCTGCCGCTGGCAGTCAGCACCGGGGTGCAGTCGACCACCATATCCGGCAGGACGTATGCCCTTACCGCATCTCCCGCGCAGGACATAGTACAGATAACGGACATCACCGACCCCCGCGCCCCCGCCGCGGTGTCGCTGATCCGCCACGGGGAAGACGGTTTTGTGCTGGACGGCCCGGCGGGCATAGAGGTGGGGGAGGTATCCGGCGCGCATTACGCGTTTGTCACGGGAGCGGGTAGCGAGAGCGTGCAGGTGGTAGACATCAGCGACCCCGCCGATCCCAAGCCGGTACACCTGCTGCAGGACGGCCTAGGTTGGGTGGTCGAGACGGAGTTTCTGGTGATAGACCGGATGCCGTACTTGGCAGTCGTGGCCAGGGCAAACGACACGCTGCACATCATGGATGTCAGCGATCCTGTCAGGCCCGAGCGCGTGGCAGCCCTGCCCGATGCCGCCCCCTCGGTGCAGGGCGTGGACGTGATCCATACGGCCGGGAGAGTTCTGGCGCTGGTCTTCAGCTTTGACCACCATACAGTGCACATCATAGACATCACCGACCCGGCCGACCCCCGCCAGATCTCGGCGATATCCGGCGAGGAGTACCTGTACTCGGTAACCGACGTGGACTCGATAACTATCGGAGCCAGGACGCTGTCCGCCATATCCAGCTACAAGACGGACACCATCTCGGTGGTGGACATTACGGATCCGCTCAATCCGACCCTGCTCTCATCGGTACAGGGCGGCGAGGGCGGACACTACCTTCACGGCCCCGAGAGCCTTCAGGTGGCGGCCATAGGTGACGGTGTATTCGTCGCGGCGGCCAACGGCAACGACAGCCTCCAGTTGATGGACATTACGGATCCGCTCCGGCCGGTATTGGCGGCCCCGATAGGGGAGGTGTACGGCTCCCCCATATACGGCGCCACCGATGTAGAGATAGTCAAGATGGGCTCCGACTGGTACGTACTGTTCCAGACCATCGACGGGAATATCACGCCGCTCCTGGACATAACGGACCCATACGGGCCGGTTACCATGTCCCTGATACCGCCACTCCACCATCTGGAGCAACTCAGATAGCTGACACCCGCCTGGATGACCGGCGGGCGGCATGTTTGCCGCCTCCAGACTGATGCTCTGCCGGTAAAACCACGTGGAGCATATGCGAAAACGAGATCAGGTGGAATTACGCACCAATCTCAATTCATCAGCGGTTGGTGCGTAAATCGACAGACTGCCTGCAGATCCCCTTTCCGGGCGGCGGGGTCCTCACGTATAGTTTGTCGGCCTGCCAGCCGGTTAGGTTTACTCGGAAGCCGCGGGAGCGAATCATACGGCAACATACCGGACCAACCGTATAAACCCGGCCCTGCTTGCGCCCTGTCCTGGTGCATCTATCCGATAATTCCCCTCAATTCACCGAGGTTGGTGCGTAATTCCTGTCCACGGGCATGACCCTGCCGCCCGGAAGGGGATCTGCAGGCACAGCCTGTCGATTTACGCACCAGTCCCCAATTCACCATAAAATTTTATATACTCATCCTCCTGTCAAGAGGTTAATGGTCTGGCTTAGACGATGTACCCACTACTTGTTCATAGTGGTAGTTGCAGTCAACTCCACACTGCTGACGATCAACGCAGGAGACTACATCTTCTACACCGATTGGGCATGGACATCATACGTGATATTCTCCATATCGCAAACACTGATGCTCGTAGTAGGTGCAACGTACTACTTGACATTTACAGGGGTACCAGGAACAGCTACGTATTACTGTCTGATAATGACGGTGTATACGTGGGTAGCCAAAGGCGCATGGTTTGCGCTAGGATATCCCTACGACTTCATAGTGACGCCAGTCTGGTTGCCGTCAGGAATGTTACTTGACTTGGTATACTGGGCCACCAAAAAGAACAAGCACAGTCTGATACTGTTCGGAGGTGTGTTGGTAGGAATGTCCCTGCCGTTGTTCAATATGGTGAACTTGATCACAGTGGCGGACCCGCTTGAAACAGCGTTCAAGTATCCAAGACCGACGTTGCCACCATACATGACACCAATAGAACCGCAGGTAGGCAAGTTCTACAACAGCCCGGTCGCGCTCGGTGCAGGAGCAGGCGCAGTATTGTCTGTAACCATGGCTGCGCTGGGCTGTAAGCTGAATACGTGGACGTATAGGTGGATGGCAGCCTGGTCCAAGTGGGATTAAACTCCTTCTTTCTTTCATTTTATTATATGTGGGTGGCTGGGTAGCCAGCGCGCTCAAAGATATTTTATCATGGGGTAGTTTTTTGTTGGCTGTTCCGGTGTTAACCATGTTTGTAACCACACCACATGAGACAGGAGCTGGGCATAGACGCTCCCGCAAAGCCCTTTGTCAAGTGGGCAGGGGGCAAGAGGCAGCTACTATCCACACTACACACGACGCTGCCCGCCGCGTACGGGGCATACCACGAACCGTTTGTGGGGGGAGGAGCCATGTTGTTTAGCATCATGGGTAACAGGCCGGCCAGATCCTGCCACGCCTCTGATCTGAACTCGGATCTTGTGCTTACCTACGTAGCGGTCCGCGATCAGGTCAAGGATCTGATCGAGTCCCTGAAGAGCCACGCGGCCAGCTTCAGGGAGGACCCCAAAAGATACTACTACATGGTGCGCTCGCAGAATCCCAAGGGACTGGTGGAGAAGGCCTCAAGACTAATCTTCCTGAACAAGACGTGTTTTAACGGCCTCTACAGGGTCAACAGCCGCGGCAGGTTCAACGTACCGCTAGGAGGCTATTCCAACCCAAACATAGTAGGCGAGGAGAACCTGATGGCTGCCAGTACCATGCTAGAGTCAAGCGGAACCACGTTCGAGTGCAGGGACTTTGAGTCGGTTCTGGACAGGGCCGAGCCTGGGGATCTGGTGTACTTTGATCCCCCGTACCACCCGATCAGCCGCGCAGGCAACTTTACCGGGTACACCGACAGGGACTTTACGTATGACGACCTGAGCAGGCTGGCACGCATCTGCAGATTGCTAGACGAGATGGGGTGTATGGTCATGCTCAGCAACTCGTGCGCGGGGGAGGTGGCCGGACTGTTCGGGGAAGATCCGTGGAAGGTAAGGACCGTGGAAGCGGCCAGGTTCATAAACTCTGATGGCGGCAACAGGACAGGCCACCGCGAGTTGCTCATTACAAACTACAGGACGGTCCCGCATGGCCAGGACCTAGACGCTCCCGGCAAAATACCATCCGGCACAGGACGTGCTCTGCAGACCACCCTCCTCCGGTACCAATCACCCGCAGTAGTTGGAACAACCAATTTTCCAAACCACCAACCTAGTCTGAGTTTGGGGCGATCCACCAAAATCCGCGCGGCAGATGACATTGTAGCTTAAAAAGTCGGCGTGAAAGCCGTCGTGAGATCCAATCATGAGCGGACAAACACGCCAAGAACACTCCACGGAAACGGCATATAAGCTGGTCGGTGCGCTTTTCTTCTCCTGCATGAGGATCAGGTTCGGGCAGGGGTCCAACGCCCGGTACGGCCCCTGGGACTTTTTCCATCACCTGTCGACCATGTGCATGAACGGATCGTGCGCCGAGATGGCGTACCGGAAGGCAAAGGCAAGATCCCGCAGCATGCCACTCCCGTCGGGCAGGTGGCTGCTGGGGAAGATCCGGTCGGTGCGCTACGACTGGATGAACATACGCTGCGACCGTGTCCTCCGGAGGTCGGTGCTACACGCCAGGAGGCGGGGCATGCTCAGGCGCCCCGTCGATGTCGCTATCGACTTTCACAAGATAGGAAGGTACGACAAGATCAAGAACATGCTGTTCATGATCAAGTCAAAGTACGAGAGGGGTACCTGCACCTTCAACTCGCTGGCGACGGCCCACTGCACGGTGGCCGGATCCCGGCTGTGCCTGGCCGCCATCCTGGCAACCCGCGGGGACCAGAAGGCCGACCTGGTCTCCCGCCTGCTGGACAAGTGCCAGGGGAGCGGCGTGAGGATCAACCTGCTGACGCTGGACCGCGAGTTCTACACGCGCGAGGTCATACGCCTGCTCAACGACCGGGGTATCCGGTTCCTGATGCCGGCCACCAGGACGGGCAGCGTGGTCGAGGCCATCCGGGAACACCGGGCCGGCCGCAGGGCCGCCGTCTCCTGGCATACGATAACATCGTCCTCGCCCAGGCGGGTGGAGGGGTTCACGCTGGTCATACGTCCGACCAAGAACGCCCGGGACATCGCCGAGGTGGAGACCGGCGAGAAGGGTGATGATGTAGCCATCACCGGGGACAGGCCGGCCTACCACGTGTTTGCCACCAACGTCCCGGCCCATGTCGTCGCGGGGGATCCGGACCGGTTCGTCGAGCTGTACAGGCAGCGCTGGGGGATAGAAACCGGGTACCGGTGCTACGAGGAGATACGGCCCAAGACGACCAGCCGCGACGAGTCGGTCCGGATACTGTTGATGTTCTTTCCCTTCCTGATCTACAACGCCTGGGTGATAGCGGGCTACCTGCTGGAGAGGAAGTACGGCGCCAGATACCGGCAGAGCCTGACCGTGGAGTTGGTGGTGACGCTGTTTGTGGACTTTTCCGAGCATCTGGCCAGGATGGGGCGGCCGCCGGACTCCGGATGAGGTTCGGCTGGTCCGCGGGAAACCTGCTCTCAGACAGCCCTGCGCATGATGCTCATGCCGGAGTCAGATCCCGGGCTGGCTTGAGCGTTGTTCCGTGCTGGGACGCGCGTCCGCGGGATATTCGCGCCAAACTGCACACCCCTCGCTACCCAGTACGCCCGGTGTTGTATTTTGGATGGTCAATGTGGAGAGGGTTTGTGCGAGTTGTTCCAAGTACTGCCCGGGGGGTGGAATTGTATGGTAACCGTTCACCCCCTCCTTACAACTGTAGGCGATCAGGCGCGATTTTAGTTGAATTCTGCACTAAAACCGGCTACCCTTAAAAAGGGGGTGAACGGTTACACGGGGCGTGGCTCATGTGGGGCTGTCCGCCATGCACACAAACCCCTGATATAGCTTCCACAAAACGGCCTATTCGGAATCATCTCCGGACAGTTTTGACTGTATCATCCCCACGCATGGCGGCAGGTCGTACCCTCTCCAGCTGCGGTTACGGCATATCATCACTCGAATCCGGATGCGCATGCACAGCATGACTCTAGGACGCGGCGCCGCATCCAGGTTCTCCGGAAGCGGCTTGAGCGTACGCGGCCGGCAAGGCGCCGGAGACGTGCCACACGGGCGCGGACCCTACTGGGCCATCGAGCTAAGTATCTGCTCTATGGCGAACTGGAACTCGGGATAGGGCCTTGCCCCTGACAGGTAGTAGTACCCGATCTGGTCGTTTCCTATAAAGAACGCCGGTGTGCCGCTCACCCCATAGGCGGTACCATCCGAGTAGTCTCCAGTCACCTCCTGGATGTGCCTGCCCGTATCCAAACACTCGGCGAATTCTTCGGTATCGAGTCCCATATCGGCGGCATACGCCTTGAAGCGATCGACGGCATCAGCAAGGGTCAGGCCGCCCCACTCGTTCATGCCCTCGAACAGCCGGTCGTGGTATTCCCAGAATGCAGCTTGGTCGTGGGCGCACTCCGATGCCACGGCGGCTGGCACGGCATTGGGATGTATGTTCTGGATGGGGAAGTCCCTGTAGACGAACTTTACCTGTCCGGCGTTGACATAGTTCTCTATGATGTGCGGTAGGGTCTCGCTGTGGAACCGGGCGCAGAATGGACACTGATAGTCCGAGAACTCGATGATGGTGACGGGCGCATCGGCACTACCTAGCACAGGATCGTCGTCGGCGCTTATTGAGGGACGAGCCTCGGTAGCGGAGCCTGATGTCTGCGGATCGGTCAGCATGGTGTCTTCCAGCTTCTGCAGGTCGCCGGAGAGTGTGTCTATCTTGTTCTCAAGAAAGTCCACGGCCTGATCCAAGTCAGACATGGTTATAGGATCCTGGTTCAACACGGGAACGGAAAGGCCCGCGAAGAATGCCGCCACGCCAACCGTTGCCACTAGGGCCGCGTACAGGCCCCTGTTTGTAGATCTGCTGCGCCTGCGCCGCCCACCATCCTCCTCCGCTTTAGCTGCCGGCTTGTCGTCGATCACGTCGCCTGTAGCCTTGGTCGACTCGGTCTCTTCTGTGTCGGCCCCATCCGTCTCTGGTGCGGTATCGGCCCCATCCGTCTCTGGTGCGGTATCGGCCCCATCCGTCTCTGGTGCGGTATCGGCCCCATCCGTCTCTGGTGCGGTATCGGCCCCATCCGTCTCTGGTGCGGTATCGGCCCCATCCGTCTCTGGTGCGGTATCGGCCCCATCCGTCTCTGGTGCGGTATCGGCCTCAGCATCTGCGGCATTCTGCTCTGTTTGGGGGTTGTCGGCCTTCTTGCTCAATAGCCTTGGCGGGGTGTCTGGCATTATTAACGCTATCTGACAGATCGGGGTTGTCCACGATGCGCATAAACCCACGAAATTACTCCTTCAAAACGGCAGATCCGGATCATCTTCAGACCGGTTTTGGCTGCATTAACCCATCCCGTGATGACAGGCCGTGGCGTCTCCGGCCGTAAATACCCCATTATCCGCCGGATCCGGGCGTTCGAGCGCAGTCTCCCCCACGCGTCCCCGGGGAGACGGGACTCTTTTTATCCCCGATCAGGCAAAGTGATTCCGGCAGATGGACATGATGGCGATCTCGCGTCGTTGCATCTCCAGCGTCACGGACCGGACTCTGAAATTGAATCGGTCCTTGATGGCTGAGAAGCAGCTCTCTATCGTGTTTCGTCTGCCATACGTCCTGTAGAACCCGCCGGGGTGGTCCCTGCACCAGGCCAGCATCCTGCCCCACTCGCTCATGCCGTGGGCCACGAAGTTCTTCTTGGGCCGGAAGCACGGCTGCCTTCCGATGGACGCGGCCAGCCGGCAGTTCTCCCTGGAACAGTAGGCCGAGTCTCCCAGCAGGTACCCCCTGGCGCACAGCTCTGCTAGTGCGGGCGAGTCACCCGCGTTCCCGTCCGTCACGACGACGGCGGCCATCCTACAGCTGTCCGTGATCAGGGCGTGGTGCTTGACGGTGGCCTTCCGATAGAGCTTCCCGCGCTTGGCATCCTCCACCAGGACATACCGGTTGAACGTGTACTGGGTGGAGTCCACCGACAGCGTCCCGCGCGCGTCGCCGCCGGCGGTGAACCTCAGCAGCGAGTCCAGCAGGTCGACGGGTATTCTCTTCATCTACTTGTGTAGTCACGATTTGGAGGGGACGTGATCCATACCCAGCTTCCTGGACAGGCCCGGCCTTACACTCCTCGAGCATCCCGCGGATGGAGCAGGCGTATTTCTTCATCATCACCCAGGTCATCAGCACGCACAGCATGGCCTTGTGTTCGGGATTGCTCTCTAGGAACTTTGCTATCCTTCTCAGGATGGCCTTGAACCGTTCCTTGAACCGCTTGCCGCCGTTCTTCCTGCGCCGCTCGTAATCCCTGCAGTAACCCTCGGGTCTTTCCTTTTGCCTTCTTCTCTTGGCGTGGTGTTGTTTCATTGGGCGGCCGTGGATCCGGTGATCAACAAACGTTTCGGTCCGGCGGACGGCCTGCTCGGATTGCTTTTAACTCTTCTGCGACTTTTTTTTTGGAGAATTATCGTGTGGGGGAACCATCAGCGTGGACAACCCCTGACAGATCGCATATACGCATAACTTGGCTGCATTGGGCGGGGTGCGGCACCGCCGGCACCACATATTGCGCCTGTCCGGGGATGATGACGGTATGATGGAGCGCCTCAACTTGCCGCCGCACCCAAGGCAGTAAGCGGAGGTGCCTGCCGATCCACCCCGACGCTCGGCAGCCCCTCGGACTGGACAGCGCTCACCAAGGCGCGCCTCCTCTGGTTGGTGTTCGGGACGTCTGTATATGCTGAATGTTGTAGAGCCAATGACGGGATCCGAACCCGCGACCTTTCGCTTACAAGGCGAATGCTCTAGCCAGGCTGAGCTACATTGGCACTGCGCCAGATGCGCTACCCACGGATTTAAACCGTGATGGGGATTGGTTGGGAATTACCCGTGTATTCGGAAGCGGCGCGCGTGAGCGTAGTAGGGACAAGTAGGATCCGGCAACACCCATGCCAGATCATGCGTGTTTTCGGTATGTAGTTGCCGGATCCTACTTGCCGTTACTAAGCGTAACCCGCCCGCGCTCGCGCCTGTTGACGCTCCAGTCGCGCCACTTGCCCTTGTTGGAGGGCTTGCGTCCGGGATGCCTTGCGGGATGGCGCCTGCCGGACCGCCGCCCGTTTCGCTTTTTGGCGGGGAGATTTCAGTCTTAAATACGGCATGCTACCCACCGGAGTCGTGCGACGACTACCCAAGCATAAGCTCCGCAATCTCATGTTCATGTTCTTCGGCACGGGCGCCTTGGGCATCTTCGCAGGACTGTACCTGTCCCCCGGCCAGATTATACTTACCATGATAGGTGTCACGCAGCTCTGCTTGGGGGGACTATTCGGGTGGCTGTTTCTGACCCAGCAGCCGCAGACAAAGGAAGAGCGAAGGCGCAGGCGCAAAAAGTAGATGGCCGCCCGCCGGCCGTCTCCGCCCGCCGCCGCCGGTTCACAACCCTATGATGACAGCAGGCGCCATCTCAGCAGGTTGATCGGCGCCGCATCATCCCCCGGTCTATCAGGTAGCGGCAGGCGGTGTAAGCCTTCTTGCGCCTCCACTATCGCCACAGGTTCCTGTCCTTGTGGTAGTCGGCCTCCCAGAACGTCCCGCCGCAGACAGGACACAGGTGGAGCTAGTCCCACGCGGGTCCGCCAGATGGACGCGCAGCCCGTGCCTGGCGAACACCCGCCCTGCCACCTCGACGATGGTGCCCTGGCTGAGCCCCATCTTCAGCAGATCGCGCTCGATCGAGGACATGTTCCTGTTGGATTTGACCAGCATGGCGTCGATGGTGGGCCGCTCCGGCACTAGATCCATGCCGGACCGCCGCCAGCCCGTGCATCATCTTGTAGGGGCAGTCCGTCTTTTGGTTGGCATACCGGGCGTTTATCGCCCTGCGCTCGCGCCTGTTGACGCGCCAGTCGCGCCGCTTGTTGGAGGGCTTGCGCCCGGGATGGTTTTCAGGATGGCGCCTGCCGGACCGCCGCCCGTTCCGCTTTTTGGCGGGCGGCCCGCCTTAGCGTGGGCGAGCGCCCCGTTGGGCAGGCGCCCCTGCCGCCCGTTCGTGTCTGAGGCGGCGTACTCTGCCTTGTTGACGTCCATCGCGATGATACCACCACCGGGCTCGGCCGCCGCGACGGGCCGCAGCGCTACCGCTATCGAGGGGGTGGTGGGCGTGATGGTGACGGCGCCCACCCTGGATGCGGTGGCTATAACCTCCATGACATATGGTGGTTGAGCTTGAATTCGGCCGTGTGCCTGGACGGAACTATGGGAAAGCGCAGTATCATACAAGGGGAAGAGAGCAGCGGCTGCCCGGGCGCATCGGAGAGTTTACACCAAAAGCCCCTGCCGTAGACCATGCGTGAACCCGCCCCTGGCGCAGCGCCGGATTGGAGCACCCCGGGCGGGCGGCGTTGGCGTCGGTGGTTCGCCTCTTGACGTACGCCCTGGCCATGACCCCGCAGCCGTCCGCCATGTACCCGGCGAACTGCGCCATGTACCTGCCCCGGTGGTGCTTGAGCATCGCGTATATCCTGCGGACGCGTCCGTCATACTCGGTCCCCTAGTAGTCCTCGCGCACCTCGGGGTAGTCGCGTATCAGGTTAAGCCACATCCTGATGCCCGGGTTTGTCTTGTGGACGGCGTGCCTAGTTGGCGCCTGCCAGGGCGCCGTCGGGGTCGTGCGGCGGCACGGCCTGCTCGCGCACGCCGGTGATCTCGCGGAATTTGGGCGGACTGTACACCTTGCCGCGGTGCATGCTGACAGAGACCGTCCGGCCGGAGGTGCGTTTCATGGTACCATACGGTTATCAAATAGTAAAAAACTTCACTGTTTTGGTATGTGTTTCTGGGACACAGCCCCATGTTAGTGAAGTTTAATAACAGGATTCCCACCCTAACATTTGATGCTAAAATGGAGGAATTCATTAGGCTTTTTAGTTTTGCTAGCGGCCACGGTGGCAACGGTGCCCATTGGCCTTTCCCACGCCCAGTCCGACATAGACCGGGACGGCGTGGAGGACTCTGTTGATAAGTGTCCCAACCTGCAGGAGGACTACCTAAAGGTCGTGGACGGCTGCCCGTCCGACTACGTCCCCTGGTATGACGAGGACGAAGACGGCATTGAGGACGAGCAGGATCAGTGCCCCGATCTCAAGGAGCGCTACAACCGGTACCAGGACCATGACGGCTGTCCCGACAACCTTCCGGGGACCGGCGAGTTCGGGCTGCCCGACAGTGACGGGGATAACATTGTGGATCTGATTGATCTCTGCCCCACCCAGGCAGAGACGTTCAACGGGATAAACGATGCGGATGGCTGTCCCGACAACTATTCACTCAGCCACGATCTGGACCAGGACGGCATTCCGGATGCCATCGACGAATGCCCGCTGGCACCGGAGTCGTACAACCGGTTTATGGACCATGACGGCTGCCCCGACGTGCTAGCTGACCCGTCCCAGGCCGACACCGACGAGGACGGAATAATCGACACGCTGGACTTTTGCGTAACCGAGCCGGAGACCTTCAACGGCTATCTTGACACTGATGGCTGCCCCGACATAACCAACGGCGGCGTCTTCGCTGATGGCGACGGCGACGGGGTGGCGGACCGGTACGACATATGCCCCTCCGACCCGGAGACCATCAACCATTACGCCGACTATGACGGATGTCCTGATACCCTGCCCGACCTGCGCGGCACGCCCGGCGACGTAGACGGGGACCGCGTCCCGGACGAGGTCGACTCCTGTCCGCTTGAGCCTGAGCGCTACAACAGCTTCCAGGACGAGGACGGCTGCCCGGACATCCCGCCCTACTCTAGCGACCGCGACAGCGACCGCGACGGCATATTGGACTCCGTTGATCAGTGCGTCTTTGCCAGCGAGACCTACAACTACTACCTGGATGTAGACGGCTGCCCCGACACCATCGGAGAGGAGTTTGCGGTACCTGACAGCGACGGTGACGGGATAAACGATCTGGTTGATCACTGCCCCAGCCAGCCGGAGATATTCAACAACGTCTACGACCTGGACGGCTGCCCGGACGACTTTGGAACGGTCGACCGGGACAATGACGGCCTGCCTGATCCGATAGATGCCTGCCCCCTGTTGCGCGAGACCTACAACAACATACAGGACAACGACGGCTGCCCAGAGGACGACCCCGGGCTACCCCTGCTGGACTTTGACGGCGACCGCATAGCAGACCTAGCCGACAAGTGCCCCACCCAGCCGGAGGCCTACAACGGCGTTCTGGACGAGGACGGCTGCCCCGACTCGCTGATACTGGACGGAGACGAGGACGGCATTCCAGACACGCGAGACAAGTGCCAGACCACTCCTGAGACATGGAACGCCTTCTTTGATGATGACGGCTGCCCCGACTCGCCCACCAACCCTGACACCGACTTTGACGGCATACCGGATGTGGAGGATGCCTGCCCTACCGAGCGGGAGAGGTTCAACGCGTTCGAGGACGAGGACGGCTGCCCGGACATACGGCAGCACCTGATTGACTATGATACCGACCTTGACAGCATACCAAACTCGGTTGATGCCTGCCCCCTGCTGCGCGAGAACTACAACGGGCTGGAGGATACCGACGGCTGCCCGGACATCCGCATTGAGGGGAGCACCATCCCCGACAGCGACGGTGACGGTGTAATCGACCGCTACGATCTGTGCCCCACCCAGGCCGAGACGTTCAACGGCGTGCTGGACTTTGACGGCTGCCCAGACTACTACAACGTCAACCGCGACCGCGACCGCGACGGCGTCTTGGATGACGTGGACAGGTGTCCGTTCGTGGCAGAGATCTACAACCACTTCCAAGATGATGACGGCTGCCCCGACACCATCATTGACTCGGTGGCTGTGGACTCGGATAGTGACGGTATCATTGACCGTGATGATGCCTGCCCGCTGCAGTCGGAGACCTACAACGGTATCGAGGACACCGACGGCTGCCCCGATGCTGACGAGCGGCTGGCCGACGGCGACGGAGATGGCGTGCCGGACATAATCGACCTGTGCCCAGAACACCTGGAGGTCTGGAACCGCTATGCGGATCTAGACGGATGCCCTGATGAGGTTCCGATGGTAGAGCAGCCCGTGGACACTGACGGCGACGGACTGCATGACGACCAGGATGCGTGCCCCACCGAGAAGGAGGTCTGGAACAAGTACGAGGACTCTGACGGGTGCCCTGACGTGGTTCCGGAACAGTCCCGGTACAAACACGACTCGGATCTGGATGGTATCATAAACGCTGATGACAGCTGCCCGCTGGAGGCAGAGGATTATGACGGTGATCAGGACTCCGACGGCTGTCCTGATCCATAGGGGTGGTCCGGATGAAGTACCACGTCTGGGCGCTGCTAGTACTGGTCATGACCATAGGGATGGTGCCGGCTTACGCGGCGCCGGTCAACGACCTGGATGATGATGGCGTCCCCAACGACATAGACCAGTGCCCGGATCTTCAGGAGGATTATGACCCAGAGTACGGTAACGTGATAGACGGCTGCCCGGCAGACTTTGTCCCGTGGTACGACGCCGACTACGATGCCATACAGGACCACCTGGATCTCTGTCCCACCGTCCGGGAAAACTACAACCTGTTCGAGGATGCCGACGGCTGCCTGGACGTATCGCCTGCGGGCCCGGCGGGGATAGCCGACTCGGACGAGGACGGGTTCATCGACTTGGTGGATCTCTGCCCCACGCAGTCAGAGACGTTCAACGGCATTGATGACGCCGACGGCTGTCCTGACAACTACGACATGCTTGTGGATTCTGACTCGGACGGGATATCCGACTCGATGGACTCGTGCCCGCTGGAGCAGGAGGTGTACAACCGGTTCCAGGATACGGACGGCTGTCCCGATGTGGTGGATGAGACCCGCACCCCATTCCAGTTCCCCGACAGCGACGGAGACGGCATAGAGGATCGGTGGGACTCGTGCGCCAACGACCCGGAGAACTACAACGGCTACCTTGACTGGGACGGCTGCCCGGAGAGCCCCGGGACCAGCACCGAGCAGGTACCCGACACCGACTACGACGGGTTCGACGACAATGTAGACCAGTGCCCTGACCGGCGAGAGAACTTTAACCGGTTCCAGGATGATGATGGCTGCCCTGACACGCTACACCTGACCTACAACGGAGACTATGACTCTGACGCCATCCCTGACAGCGACGACCTCTGCCCGTTTGTCAGCGAGGTATACAACAGGTTCCAGGACGATGACGGCTGCCCCGACGTGGTGGTGGAGACCGTATCCCTGGCGGACACCGACGGTGACGGCCTGATCGACAGGCTGGATCGCTGCCCCACCCGGGCCGAGATATTCAACGGCATAACCGACGGCGACGGCTGCCCTGACGGGGACACCGCCCTGAACGATGCGGATGGCGACGGCATCCGCGACTCGATGGACGATTGCCCGGTTCGGCCCGAGACCTACAACAGGTACCAGGATGCGGACGGCTGTCCTGATACTGTCACCGAGTCCGTCATGGCCTTCATGTTCCCGGATACCGACGGCGACGGCATAGACGACCGGTGGGACTCGTGCGTGACCGAGCCGGAGAACTATGACGGGTACCTCGACTGGGACGGCTGCCCTGACACGGCCGGGACCAGCGCAGGCGAGATGCTGGACAGCGACTATGACGGCTTCCCAGACGCGGTTGACATGTGCCCCGGAGACGCGGAGCGGTACAACGACTATCTGGACCACGACGGCTGCCCGGATCTGCCGGACCTGCCTCCCCCCAACCTTGATGCCGACGCCGACGGCATACCAGATATGGCCGACCAGTGTCCGCTGGCAAGAGAGTCCTACAACAGGTTCCAGGACGATGACGGCTGCCCCGACTGGGTCGCCGACTTTAGAAGTGACGCGGACTCTGACGGTGACGGGATAATAGACGTGCTGGATCTCTGCCCAACCCAATACGAGACGTTCAACGGCATACTGGATCTTGACGGATGCCCTGACGACTACGGACTGCCCTCGGACCTTGACGGCGACGGCATCCGCGACTCAATGGACGATTGCCCGATTTGGCCGGAGACCTACAACAGGTACCAGGATACGGACGGCTGCCCGGACACAATCACTGATGCGGCCGTGGTCTTCATGTTCCCGGATACCGACGGCGACGGCATAGACGACCGGTGGGACTCGTGCGTGACCGAGCAGGAGAACTACAACGGATACCTCGACTGGGACGGCTGCCCCGATGTGATGGCGGCCGGCAGCGTCGACCGGCAGGTTCTGGACTCGGACGGCGACGGGTACCCCGACGGTGTGGATATCTGCCCGACGACCCCCGAGACCTGGAACAAATTCATCGACGAGGACGGCTGCCCGGACACATTCCCGGAGCAGTCCAGATTCGTCCATGACAAAGACTTGGATGACATAATAGATGACGAGGATGTCTGCCCCGCCGACCCCGAAGACTATGACGGCGACGCTGACGAGGACGGCTGCCCGGAGTAATGGTAGCATGACCCCGGTAGCGACGACCTCATATGCGCTATTCGCGGTGCTGGTTCTGGGGATCATCATGACCATCCCGGCCATGGCCGCCCCCGACCAGGACGGCGACGGCGTACCCGACGAGATAGACCTGTGCCCCAACCTACAGGAGGACTACGACCCCGACTACGGGAACGTGATAGACGGCTGCCCGGCAGACTTTGTCCCCTGGTACGATACCGACGAGGACGGCATACAGGACCACTTGGATTCCTGCCCGACCGTCCAGGAGACCTACAACCGGTTCCTAGACACCGACGGCTGCCCGGACGTATCGCCGGCGCGTGCGTGGGCCGGATCTGACACCGACGGCGACGGCATACTGGACAGGGTAGACCTGTGCCCAACCAGGTACGAGTCGTTCAACGGAGTGGACGACCACGACGGCTGCCCAGACGATTACCTCGTTCTGCACGACACCGACGGTGACGGTGTATCGGATACGATGGACTTGTGCGTACACGAACCGGAGACCTACAATCTCTTCCAGGATACGGACGGCTGCCCTGACGTCGTGGTAACCGCCGCCGGGGACGCCGCGATGGCTGACGCCGACTCGGACGGGGTGGACGACCGGTGGGACGCCTGCCCCGACGACCCGGAGAACCACAACGGCTACCTAGACTGGGACGGCTGTCCCGATGTCACGGCCGTCTCCGTCAACACGTACGCTGACTCCGACTACGATAGCATCCCAGACGACCGGGATGCCTGCCCAGAGCAGCGCGAGAACTTTAACCGGTACCAGGACGAGGACGGCTGTCCCGATACGGTCCATATGCCTTCCACCGGCGACTACGACCTGGACGGGATAATGGACCGCGATGACCTGTGTCCGTTTAGCGGCGAGACATACAACATGTTCGAGGATACGGACGGCTGCCCCGATGCCGTTCTGGAGACGGGATCTCCGCCAGACTCCGACGCAGACGGGATTGTAGACACGCTGGACCTGTGCCCCACAAGGCCGGAGACATTCAACGGGGTGCTGGACGCAGACGGCTGTCCTGACAACCAGGGAGGACTGAACGATTCGGACGGCGACGGCGTGGTGGACTACCTGGACTCGTGTGTGCGCGAGCCGGAGACCTACAATCTCTTCCAGGATACGGACGGCTGCCCCGATGCCACCTCGACGACTCAGATACCCGCGTACGCGTTTGACGATGCCGACTCGGACGGGGTGGACGACCGGTGGGACGCCTGCCCCGACGACCCGGAGAACTACAACGGCTACCTCGACTGGGACGGCTGCCCCGATGTCACGACCGTCTCCGTCAACACGTACGCTGACTCCGACTACGATAGCATCCCAGACGACCGGGATGCCTGTCCGAACGTCCGCGAGAACTTTAACCGGTACCAGGACGAGGACGGCTGTCCAGACTGGATCTTCATCGACTCGATTGGGGACGACGACGGCGACGGCATCCGGGACGACCTTGACCTCTGCCCAGACAGGGCCGAGGTCTACAACATGTTCGAGGACGCCGACGGCTGCCCCGACGCGGTACCTGAAGGGGGAGTTCCGGCCGACTCCGACGCTGACGGGATAATAGACACGCTGGACCTGTGCCCCACCCAGACCGAGACCTTCAACGGGGTGCTGGATGAGGACGGATGCCCAGATCACTACGCCGCCCTGACGGATTCGGACGGCGACGGAGTGGTGGACTATCTGGACTTGTGCTTGCTCGAGCCGGAGACCTACAACCGGTACCAGGATGCGGACGGTTGTCCGGATACGGTCCAGGCCGGAACTGGGACGGGCTTCATATTTGCCGACGCCGACTCGGATAACGTGGATGACCGGTGGGACGCCTGCCCCGACGAGCCGGAGAACCACAACGGCTACCTCGACTGGGACGGATGCCCCGAGGTGGTTGCAGCTGGCTCAGGCGGGCCAGGCAGGCCCGACACGGACTCGGACGGATACTGGGACGAGGTGGATGCCTGCCCGACGGCCCCCGAGACCTGGAACAAGTTCAACGACCACGATGGCTGTCCGGACACCTTCCCGGAACAGTCCAGGTTCGTCCACGACGAGGACCTTGACGGGGTGGTAGACGAGGAAGACATGTGCCCGACCACCCCCGAGGATCACGACGGGGACCAGGACGGCGACGGCTGCCCAGAATGAGGCTGCCCGAGTTCTCGGGACGGGTCTTCCTAGCGCCGATGGCAGGTGTCAGCGACCCGGCCCTTCGGTTGCTGTCCAAGAGGTGGGGCGCGGCGCTGGTCGTAACCGAGTTCACCAGCATACACAGCGTCGTGGCGCAACACGACCGGCTGGGGCGCACGGGCGGCTCGATCCGGGACTTTCTGGAGTACTCTGACAAGGAGAGGCCCCTATCGGTGCAGCTCTTCGGCTCGGACATCGACGTACTGGCCCGGGCCGCCAAGATAGTGGAGCCGTACTTTGACATCATAGACTACAACATGGGCTGCCCAGCCCCGCATATCACCCGACAGATGGCCGGGGCTGCCCTGTTGCAGGAGGAGTCGCTGACCCGGAAGATATTCCGGACGCTGGTCAACACGGTAGACAAGCCGGTCACCCTGAAGATGCGCGCCGGGGTAACCAACGAAGATAGGCATCTCTTTCTGGAGGTGGCATCGATAGCGCAGGAGGAGGGCATACGGATGATAACGTTGCACCCTAGGACGGCCTCGCAGGGGTATTCGGGCAGATCCGACTGGTCGCTCATCCGGATGCTGAAGCGGAGCGTACGCGTCCCGGTCGTGGGCAACGGAGACATACTAACCCCGGAGGATGCCGGCCGCATGATCCGCGAGACCGGGTGCGACTACGTGATGGTGGGCCGGGGAGCCATGGGTAACCCGTTCCTCTTCCGCCAGATAAACGACTACCTGCGGACCGGCACGTACCGGGCGTACGGCCTCAGAGACCGTGTAGAGGCATTCTTTGAGTATCTGGCCGTTGCCGTCAGGTACAACATCAAGCTCTCTGCCATCAAATCGCAGGCGATGCGCTTCACCCGGGGGACGGAGGGGGCCCCGCGCCTACGCGAGAGCATATCCTCTGCCAGGGACGGGGCAGAGCTGGCGGGGATAGTGAGGGCCTTCTGCTGACGGCGGCCTGGCCGCACCTGCACGTGCGGTGGCGTACCGTGGAACTCCGGCGGGCCCCTGCCCATAGATTCTCTTTTATATCTGCGGTGATCACTGTAACCATGGAGTGTGAACAGTAATGGCCACAGCATACGTGCTGATAAACTGCGAACTGGGATCCGAAGAGTCTGTAATATCCGAACTCAAGACAATGGACGACGTTGTGGAGGTACACGGCACCTTTGGAGCCTATGACATACTGGCCAAGGTGGAGTCCGAACAGGTGGAGAAGCTCCGCGAGACCATCACCTGGAAGGTAAGAAAGATACCAAAGATTCGATCCACGCTAACCCTGATGGGGATCGAGGGCCAGGAGTAAAGAGGCGACCACAAGACGGTCTCTGTGCAGGAGGCCGGAGCGCCAGTCGCCGTCCCCTTTTTTGCAGCCCGTGCTTCTCGCGCAGTGGCGGGCAGCTTCGGCTCTTTCTGCGCCCAAGACCATTTCCGGATTCATTTCCACAAGCGCCGCCCCGCCGGAGCAGTGGCATTTGGCGCGCCAGTACCAATTTCTTATATCGCATAAGGTGGCATGCAATGCAGTGTACGACATGATTGCCATGGGCGCCGTGGTGGCCGGAATAGTCGCATATCTGCTGGTGCGCCGGTACCAGGATCGGTAGGGGACTGACCGAGCATTTGTCTAAAAATAAAAAGTGGTTAGAGGGCCTCAGAGCCCTTCTTCTTGGAGGCAATGTTTACCACGTCCTCCACCGTGGACACCGTAATTATGCCGTCACCGGATGTTCCAGTATAGACGGAGCCCGATATGATGTCGATGACGGCGTCTAGTTCCGCATCGTCCACTATTGCCATGATGCTGACAACACTGTTGAACTCAGCCTTCATGGTACCGGTTCCCCTGCCCATCCTGACGGTGGGTCGGGCGCCGGATCCGCGCCCTTTTCCGTCCAGTGCCAAAAATCCGCCGACCTTGCCTTCAAGGGCATCAGCGACGACTTTTAGCTTGTCCGCAGAGACTATTGCTTCGACTCGTTTCATGGGGTACTACGGTACGGGGTACTTAAAAAGTTCATGGTCGGCGTAACCGGCTGTATGATGCAATTCTGAACCAAGTGCGGCCTGCCCACTCTTGGATTTGGAACTGTTATCTGCTGGCCGCTGCTGCGGATGGTGGCGCGGTCAGAATAATACAGCCGACCGGGTTCGAGCACGGATCTAAACCCAACTCATCACCAAGCAAATTAATTCGGTCACCGCAGTTTGATGCGGGCACGACTATGGAATCAGTGGAAACTATGCGATAATTCGGCACAGATTATCTTGCAATTGCCGGGAGGGGTCTTGCTCTTATTCTCGTCGCCGTTCTGCCGCGGCAAGTTATCGCCGTTTGATGAGCTAAATGCCGGTTGTTTTTCTAGCAGCGCCCCCCCATCAACCCATCCTTGTCGGAGTAGAAGGTGGCAGGCAGCACCGGGCCATGGCTGTATGCGCATGCGGTATTGCCACCGGGGTCGTCCACGAACCCTGGGCTGATCACCGACACCATTCCGGCAATAACCGGCGCGGGAAGCGCCAACTCGCCCAATAAAAGTGCGGCAAAATATGCGCGCCCTTCTGATGTATTTTTGAGTACGCCCGGTCTTTTTTTTTGAATTTAGCCGTATGTATTTGCTATGTCGTCTACAATAGCCTGACTGGGGCATCGGGCAAAAGCTTCTGCAGAGTACCCGGCCCATTTAGTCAAGTTCTCGCTTAAAACCACATGCCAGATACCGTATCGGCCAAGATCAGGAACAGATTAACAGACACCGCCAGTGGCCTGATCCGTGTCCGTGACAAATGTGGCTGAAACCGTCGGATACTATGAAAGAGCTTTTGCGCGGCGCTTGGTGTTTTTTCATGTTTGAAAATACCGCCCGCGGTTGGCCTGCAGCCGCGTCAGGATCCTGCAGAATTTCCCATCCCAAAGGGGCGGTATTGCATATGCGCAGGTCGCCGGGGCAGGGCAAACCCGCCAATGCATTTAGCGATATCCGGGTGGATGCCTGGGCCGCCGGATGTGCCATGCGGAGCCTTTCTGTAGGCGACCGTGTATGGGCTTGACTATATCCGGTCTCCGGATGCTGTAACGGTTCGCCGGGTTCAAATTAACCACATCTCATAAATAAGCCGTCCGGACTTCTGTTGCCATGGGGAGCAGTCTTGAGGAAGACGTAAGGGCGCTGATAGATTCGGGAACCGGAGACCAGCGCATACTAAAGCAGATACTTCGCGCCGCCGCCAACGGGGAGCTGATAAGCAATCGGGAGCGCAGCTATGTACAGTCGCTGGTAGAGAAGCGCACCGAGACGGTCCCGGACGCTGTGCCGGCCAAGGCAGAGCCGCAGCAGCGCGTGGTCGAGTCAAAGCCCAGGCCGGACCGTCAGAGGGGCAGCAAGCCGATCGCTGTGGCGGGGGCCATTGCGGCAGTGGCCGTGGCGATTGCGGTGATTGCCTTCACCGCCCTTCCGGCGGGCCCCGGAGCGGTGGTGGAACCGGAACACTTTGTAGGACAGGACTTCGGTGCATACGGCACGGGGGACTTTGTACTGGTGGAGGGCCTATCTGACCACTCGCCGGGCGAGAGGGTCAGTCTGCAGATACTGAACTCGGAGGGCAGCCAGATATGGTCCGAGGACGCGCCGGTCCAAGCCGACGGGTCATATTCTGCACTGGTGCTGGCAGGCGGGGACGGATGGACATACGGGACACACACAATTGTGGCTGCCCACGGAGACGGCGAGTACAGCTCCGAGTACGAGTTCGCCGACTAGCCGGCCGCGTCCATGCCGCAGGCTACCCCTTGTCGTAGAGCATGAGCCCCTTCTCCTCCAGGGAGGCATGCAGGTTATGGACTGACCTGTAAACGTCGCTCTCCTTCTTGGCCCCGGTGCATACAAGTTTGCCGGACGCAAACAGCAGTATGACGGTCTTTGGATCCAACATGCGGTGTATCAGCCCGGGAAACTGCTCGGGTTCGTACATGCTACGGGGTAGCATCCGGGCGGACTTTTCCAGGTGGATCCTGCCGCCAAGGTTGATGGCGGCCACCATGTTCTGGATTGTTACCACCGCGTCCTTCCGGACGGCTATCCCGCCCTTCCGGAGGCGCTGCACTACCGTGCGCACCGCCTCGACGGACATCTCCTCGGACTTTGCCCCCGTGCAGACCATCTTGCCCGTCCGGAATATCAGGGTGGCTGTCCGGGGGTTCTTCAGCCGGAAGACCAGCCCGGGGAACTGCTCTGGGTTGTACTCGGTCTGGGGAAACTTCCTGCTGATGTCGTTGAGGTCCAGGGTCTGCTCTACGGTGGCCGAGGCTACCACGTTCTCTATGCTTACGACGGGTTTGGTCTGGGCCATCTGTGGCGCATGTATTTATACCATATATATACACGTGCCCGAGACGGCTGCAAGGCCGACCCAGCGGAGGGCGCCTCCACCCTAGTGGCGCCCTATCCACTGGTAGCGGTAGTCCTCGTCGATTATCTCAGAGACCATGCGGTCTGCCGCCATCGGGGATACGCGCACCTCGAAGAGCCCGATGCTGCCCTTCCAGGGAACCGGGGCCTTGAGCCTGACGGGGTTCTCCAGGATAAAACCGTACCTGGCCGACTCGAAGCCGGGCCCGGCCAGGTGCAGCGGGTAGTCGCGCCTCACCTCCTCGGCGGTGTCGTACCTGCGGACGTCGGCCAGCGTGGCCCTGCCCACTATGGCGCCGGTTGCCAGCCTGGCACTTGTGCCGAGCCTGCGGCAGTCCTCCTCCAGCACCTTCAGGGGGGCGTGTATCAGGATGTCGCCGCGGTACCTGGTGTTCCAGTTCCTCAGGTCTATCCTCTTGGCGCCCGAGATGATCAGGTCGGCAAAGGGCTGGCAGACCGAGAGGCACTTCACGCCGGCCGCCTCCGGCGGGGGATGCGCAGGCTCACCACCAGCCTTCCTCCCCGCCCAGTATGCCCAGCACCTTCCGTGGTATGTCCTGCAGCCTGCTGGTGGCAAGGGTGCGCTCGTATCCCAGCCTCCTAAGGTTGGATGCTATGACCGTGGCCCGGGAGATGCCCGGACCCAGGCCCAGGGCCACCATCCGTATCCCCTGGGACCGGATGACCCTGACCATCTCCCGGACGGCGCCGGGGTCTGAGGGCTCCCCGTCGGTCAGCGTCAGGAATATGTCGGGCCGCCGCACCTGCAGGGCTGGCAGCATCTTCTCGTAGACCTGTGCCAGAGGGGTCGAGCCGTTGGCCACCACCCGGGCGAGGCGCTTTGCGTGGGTGCGGCCCCACCGGGCATCCTCGGGCTTGACCAGCCAGCAGACCACCGCCCTCTCCTGGGTGCTGAACGCGTAGACCGCAAACCGCACGCCCAGGTATGCCATAACCTCACACAACCCTATGGTGGCCTTCTTGTAGCCGACGGCGTCGGCCGATATGCTGGAGGAGTGGTCCAGCAGTATGACCACCCTGGTCTTTATCGACCGCCGGATGTCCGTGAAGAAGGGCTCGTGCCCGTCCAGGTGGCTCTCCACGTCGAACTCCTCCCCGGAGCGGCGGTGCGTCTCGCGGTACCCCCTCTTCCACTCCCGGAACCTGGTCTTGAGGCCGTTTATCAGGTCCATGTCGTAGATGCTCGACTCGTCAGCCCCCTCGCCCGGGGGGACGCGTATGCCGCCTATCTGGGGGGCGGTCTCGCCCTTCTCTGCCTTGCGGCCCTCCTCCACGACGGTGCGGTACTCGTCGGCCACACCCGCCCCCCTCAGGATGGCCTCGGGGTCGACCCTGCCAAAGTCACCCTCCCGGTTCTTTGTGACCACCCGCAGGAACCGTGTCACGTCGTTCTCGGTCACCGGCATGTCCTCCCGGATGAACGGCAGGGAGACGGGGACGGTCTGCAGGGAGTCAATCTCCAGTGCCTTGATTATCTCGCCGGTCCTCTTCTCCAGCCAGGACGTCCCATGGCCCTCGTCCAGCGCCCTGTCCACCGCCTTGCGGGCCAGCCGCGACGCGCGAAGGACCCGCTCGAAGTGGCTGGGCTGCACCTCTCCCTTGAAGGCTCCGAACGTGAAATGTTGGTAGAACGCCTCCAGTATCTTGGCCCTGCCGTAGACCGAACCCAGCGAGGGACGGGACAGGAACCTGTAGGCATGGCAGAAGACTATCTCCCCGTCCATGCCCCGCCACATCTTGCGGCCCAGCGCCTCCACCCTCCTCTCCTCCAGGATGTTCATTACGAACCCGAAGGCGTGGTCCCCGCTGAGTATCTTCTCGCAGAAGCGCACCCTCATGGACTCGTACCACAGGTCCATCCGGAACTGGCGGTACCGATCAAAGCCTCCTCCCGGCCGCTTCCTGGTGGGTACCAGGATTATCCGGTTCTCCGCCAGGCGGGTCCTGGTTCCAGTCTTCTCGGAGAACTCCACCATCATGCGGTCGTTGCCAGACCACCTCCTCGCCAGGAATGTGCCTATCTCGGCCAGCGAGGCGGTGTTCAGGGTCATTATCTACCCGAACATGGACGATATTATGTCGCTGGCCTTCCGGTACTCCATCTCGCCCCACTGCGCGTAAACGTTGCCGAATACCATCGCGGCAGCATCCAGGGGCTCGGCGCCGGAGTCCAGCAGCTTGCCGAAGGCTATGGTCTCGCGCATGCTGGGGGAGTAGAAGAGCTCCTCGACGGCGGCGGCCTGCCGCAGGACGTTGGCCAGCCTCACGCCCTGAAGCACCTGCTCGGCGTGATCGCCGTCGGTGTGCCGGCCCACTATCTCGCACTCGGTCTTCTCCGGCGGGTAGTCCAGGCGTATCCTGACGGGGAACCTGCTGAGCAGCTGGGGTGGCAGCTCCTTGGTGCCCGAATGGGAGAGCGGGTTTATCGTCCCCACCACGAACCAGCCGTTCTCCGCCCGGACCGTCTCACCGGAGGACTCCTTGAGCACTATCTGCCTGCGGTCATCCAGCGACTCGTCCAGGCGCAGCAGGACGTCTGCCTCGGCGGCGTTTATCTCGTCCAGGTACAGCATGCTGCCGCTCTTCATCGAGCGCACCAGCAGGCCCTCGCTGAACCCGACAGTTCCCTCGCTGAGCGTCTTGGTGCCGACCAGGTGGCTCTCTCGGGTGCGCAGGCTGAAGTTTATCGAGTCCAGCCGTACCCGGCGACTCTCGGCGAACCGGCGCACGAGGGTCGTCTTGCCGGTGCCCTTGGGGCCGATCACCAGCACGAAGAGGCCAGTGTCGTAGGCGCGCTCCAGGATCTCCAGCGAACCGTTCCAGTCCAGATACTCCTGCGCCATGACTGTAACTGAGACCCCCAAACCCTATACATTATTTACGCGGTCGGCTACCCCCGCGGCCACCAGGGCGGCGTCCCTGCTTTCGGGGACATTGTGGGTGCGGATTATGTCGGCGCCGCCCAGGACGGCGGCGGCCTCTGCGGCCAGCGACCCGTACAGCCTCCCTGCGGAATCCTCCCTGTCCAGCACCCTGCCGATGAAGGACTTGTTGGAGACAGAGACCAGCACCGGCAGGCCGCCCCCCACCTCCTCCAGGCTGGCCAGTATCGAGAGGTCGCGGACGACCCAGTCCCCCTCCATCGGGGTGCGGGCGTGGCCGCCCCCCGCATCCCTGAAGAACCCGATGGCCGGATCCACCGCCATCCTGTCCGGGTCTCCGCCGTAGGATACGGCCGTCTCAACTATCCCGGAGAGCAGCCTGGCGGTATCGGCCGGGCTGCCGGTGCTGGGCAGGCGGCTGTGGGCGCACAGCACCAGGGAGGGATCAAACCTTGAGATGACCCCCGCCATGCCGGGGTCGTGCTCCAGGCCTGTGACATCGTTGAGTATGCTGGCCCCCATGTCAAGCGCCTCGGCGGCCACTGCGCTCCTGCAGGTGTCAACAGAGACGGGCAGGCCGCAGGCGTCGGTGACGGCGGCCACGGCAGCCCTTGTCCTCTCCAGCTCGGTGCGCTCGGAGACGGCCGTATCCAGGTAGGGTGCGGTGGACATGCCCCCCACATCGATATAGTCTGCCCCCGCCTCCTCCATGAGCGCCGCCTCCCCCCTTATGGATTCCCGCGACTCCCGCACCGAGGCCTTGTGGAACGACTCGGGGCTGGCGTTGATTATCCCCATTATCCTGGGCGGGTGGCTCCCGCCCACCGTCCTGCCTGCCAAGGTCTGCATGCCATTTATCAGAGAAGCGGTTCGGATATTAGTTGTGATACCCGGATGGGGCCGCCAGTACGGCAGGATAGTGCGGGAGTTCGGCTACGACCCGGCCCGGGATGCGCAAGCCGCCATCCTGCTGGACTCGGTGCTTGAGGGTCCGCCGGCCATACCGGCACTGCGCCGGACGGTGGCGGGCCGGGCGGTCTTCTGCGCTGGTGCGGGCCCGTCGCTGGAGCGGTCGCTGCCGGTGCTGCGCGACCACCCGGAGATGCCCAGGATAGCGGCGGACTCGGCCGCCCTGCCCCTCCTGCGGGAGGGGATCATCCCCGACGTGGTGGTGACCGACCTGGACGGGGACGCGGACACGCTATCGGAGCTGGACGGGCGCGGTACCATCATGGTGGTTCACGCCCACGGGGACAACATGGACCGGCTGCGCATGGCAGGGCGGTTCGGCAGGTGCGTGGGAACCACCCAGACCGAACCGGTTGGCAGCCTGATCAACTTTGGGGGTTTTACCGACGGGGACAGGACGGCGTTCTTGGCCAGCCACTTCGGGGCGGACAGCATAGTGCTCTGCGGGATGGACCTGGGCGGCCCCGTCTCCGGCTGGTCCACCGCCGACCCGGATGCCAAGCTCCGAAAACTGGGCGCGGCAGCCCGCCTGCTGGAGTGGCTGGCCACCTTCACCGGGTCGCGCCTGTACACCATGTCGTATCCTCTGCAGGGCTTTGATCATGTCGCCCCGGAGGGGGTGCGGGCCATCGCCGGCAGCCCCCAAGGATAGCTTCCCCCGGTCCGCCTCCGGCGCCCGCCGCCTAGCCCCGGTGGCCTCGGCGGGGACCAAGCTACGATGGCAACCAACGGCAGATGCGGCCCGGCACCGGAGACGGCCGCGGCAGCGTGGGGACGGCCGAACCCGCCGGGACGGCCCGCCTCACACGCGCCGGGTTTGGCACCACCCCAATCCGGGCGCCGACAACCTGGCACCGCCTGGCCGGCGCGGCTGATTTGAAGACGCCGTGCTGCCTGCCAAAGCTACCCCAATCTCTCAGAATCGGCCAGCTGCGGCTACCATCCCCACCGGATTAAAAATAGTATTTACATTATGATAATAAAAACATTTTTAAATATAAATAAGATTAACCTAGGTGATTTGAAGACGCTAATGCCGCCTACCGAAGCCACCTCCATCTCTCAGACTCGGCCAGCTGCGGCTACCGCCCGCACTGGAATAAGTAATAGTATTTACATTACAACGATCGAAACATTTTTAAATATAAATGACATAATATAGACGTGATCACAGTCAACGAAGCGATCGTTCGTCTGGCCCAAGATCTGGCCGATCAGGAGGAGAACCCGGTGCTGGCCGAGGCCTACCGCAACATGGCCAAGATCTACGAGCGGCGTAAGGCGGCAGGGCGGGGATCAGAGACTCAGGGGTAGCGGGGGGCAGTTGCCCGGCCCGGACCTCTCCGGCGTTTGACCGGCGGCGCGGATGCTGCGCAGATCGCCACCCGCCCTCCGGTGGCGGGCGGGCCGGCATGGGTTGTGGCTGTGTGGCACCAAACCGGCTGCCAAATTGATTTAATAGTTGCAGCAGGGCCACTGTCTCTGTGAAGCTCAGCGAGGAGCAGGTGCGCGATATAGTGGTTCTGCGCGGCAAGCTCCAGGAGCGGGCGGTCGAACTGCAGGAGGAGCTGGAGATGACCAACCTCAACATTATCGCACTGGACTCGGCACTGAAGAAGTCAAGCTTCATGAAGGCATCCGAGTACACCCCAGATGAGGCTCCCCAGCCGGCCGCCCGGCCGGAGGGGCCTGAGGATGCGCAGTCCGCAGGCCAGGACCGGCCCGCGGAGATGCAGCCTCCGGGTGGGGACCAGCCCGAGGAGCCGTCCCGGCCCATCACGACCGGATCCGGTGAGGTTGTGGGGAGGATCAGCACCGGTGAGGACAGCATATCGATAGTGCTGGAGCCGGATGTCAACGTCTCCGAGGAGACGCCGCCGTTCCGGACGTTCTTCATATCCAGGGTGATCGGCGAGATGAAGAGGAAGGACTTGCAGGAGGTGGAGGCGGGCAGGCTTGGGCCGGAGTCGGTGATAGCGTGCGAGGTCAGGTCCGAGGACGGCCGCATCCGGGAGATAACCATAACGAACTACCGTCTGGAGGAGAGGGCCAGGGAGATAGCCAGCACCACCAAGTGGGTCCTGTCCAGGATGCTGGAACATGCCGGATGAGGACACCGCCGACAGGATAGCAGTGCTGGACTTTGGATCCCAGTACAGCCACCTGATATGCCGCCGCATCCGGGACCTGTCGGTTCGCGCCGAGCTGCTGCCCTATGACGTCCCGCCTTCGGAGGTGCTGACGCCGGAGACGAGGGGGGTGATCCTGTCGGGGGGTCCGCGCAGCACCTACGAGGAGGGCGCCCCCATGCCGGACCGGGGAATACTGGACTCGGGGGTGCCGGTACTGGGGATATGCTACGGCCACCAGGTGATAGTCTCCGGGTATGGCGGCAGGGTGAGGCGGGCATCCCGCGAGTACGGCCACTCCACGTTGGTGATAGATGATGCGGCGGGCCTGCTGGCGGGGATAGGCGGAGAGACGCGGGCCTGGATGAGCCATGGCGATGAGGCCGAGGAGATACCGCCGCGGTTCCGCGTGATAGGCCACACGGACCGGGCCGCCGCCGCGGCCATCGCAGACGAGACGGGCCGGATATTCGGGATACAGTTCCATCCGGAGGTGGTCCACACGCCCCGGGGGACGGAGATACTGCGCAACTTTGCGGTGGGGCTGTGCGGGGCGCGGCAGGACTGGACCATGGAGGCGTTCGTACAGTCGTCGATGCGCCGCCTGTCGGGGACGCCGGGCAGGGTCCTCTGCGGGGTGAGCGGCGGCGTGGACTCCAGCGTGGCCGCCGTCCTGCTGCACAGGGCCATAGGGGACCGTCTCAAGTGCGTGTTCATCGACAACGGCCTGCTGCGGCACAACGAGGCCGCCGAGGTGGCGGAGATATTCGGGAAGATGGGCGTGGACTTTGAGCTGGTAGATGCCTCCGGCTCGTTCCTGGAGGGACTGGAGGGGATCGACGACCCAGAGGAGAAGCGCAGGGTGGTGGGCGAGGAGTTCGTCAGGGCGTTCACCAAGTTCTCCGAGGACGGGGGGCCCTTCGAGTGGCTGGCCCAGGGAACGCTCTACCCGGACGTGATAGAGAGCGGGGTCTCGGGGGGTCCGGCGGCGGTCATCAAGTCGCACCACAACGTCGGGGGACTGCCCGACTGGCTGGGGCTGAAGGTGCTCGAGCCGCTCCGCGACCTATACAAGGACGAGGTCCGGGCCGTGGGGCGGATACTGGGGTTGCCCGATGCCATCCTGGGGCGCCACCCCTTCCCCGGACCGGGCCTGGCCGTCAGGATAATGGGCGCCGTCACAGCCGATAAGCTCAAGATATGCCGGGAGGCCGGCCGGATAGTGGAGGAGGAGGTGCGCCGCGCCGGCCTGTACGACAGGGTGTGGCAGGCGTACGCGGCGGTCGGTGACGACCGGGCAGTCGGGGTGGTGGGTGATGGGCGCGTATACGGCAGGATAGTGACGGTGCGGGTGGTCGAGTCGGTGGACGCCATGACCGCCGACTGGTCCAGGCTGGACCACTCGGTGCTGGCGGCGATCAGCAACCGGATTACCAACGAGATAGAGGAGGTTACCTGGGTCACCTACGCCGTCTCCAGCAAGCCGCCGGCGACCATTGAGCCGCAGTAGCGTGTTTACCCCTTACGGTCCAGTCCCAGCAGGGCGGCGCCAACCACGCCCGCCGAATCCCCCAGGATGTTGCGCACGATGGGGGTTCCCCCGTCCAGGGCCATCTTGTGCACCGCCGAGGCGCCCATGTCGTACAGGAACGGGATATTGGAGAGCCCGCCACCCAGGACGACGATGTCAGGATCAAGCACCTGGATCACGTTGGAGAGCGCCAGCCCAAAGTCGGCCAGGAATGCGTCGCGCCACCCCTCGTAGCCGGCGGGCCTTGAGGCGACTATCTCCGGGACGCTCAGGCCGGTACCGGACGCGTCGCGCCATCTTCGCTCCAGGGCCGGCCCGCTGATATACGTCTCCACGCATCCCATCTTTCCGCACCAGCACCGGTTTCCGTCGTGGTGAAGGACCGAGTGGCCCCACTCCCCGGAGATGCCGGCCCTGCCGGACCTGGCCCTGCCGTCCACCACGACGCCGCCGCCAACCCCGGTGCCCAGTATGGCCCCAAAGACAGTCCCGTATCCGGATGCGGCGCCCATCCGGGCCTCGGCGACGGCAAAGCAGTCGGCGTCGTTGGCCATCCGGATGGCCGAGCCCAGCGTCTCCTCCAGGTCGGCCTTGAGGGGTCTTCCCCTCAGGCAGCGCGTGTTGCTGTTCCTGATGAGGCCGTCGGAGCCGGTCGTTCCGGGGGCCCCGACCCCTATGGTGCGGTCGCCGCCGGGATCCAGCCGTTTCGCCAGGTCGCCAACCGCCCTCAGGATGCCACCGTACTCCGCCGGCGTGGGGACGCGCCTCCTCTCCAGTATCCGGCGGTCGCCGTCCAGCACGGCGCCCTCGATCTTGGTCCCGCCCAGATCTATGCCGATATAATACAAAAAACCAAAAAAAAGGTGCGGTTACCCCATCGGGGGAGGTGCGTCGCCGCCCGGCGAACCGGACACGGCTATAACGTCGTCTATTCTCAACACCATGCAGGCGGTCTCGGTGGCCGACTTTACTATCTGCTCCTTGACCGCGACAGGCTCTACCACGTCAAGGTCCAGCATGTTGGCGATCTTGCCGTTCCTAGCGTCAATCCCGGTCCACTTGAGTCCCTGGCTCTGCTGAGCCCGTATGCTGGCGATGGTGTCTATGGTGCTCATTCCGGCGTTCTCTGCTATCGTCAGGGGGATGCTCTCCAGGGCCTCTGCGTACTTTTTGATGGCCAGCTGCTCGCGTCCGTCGAAGCTGTCTGCCCAGTCCTTGAGCCTTGTGGATGCGTACGCCTCCGGGGAGCCGCCGCCGGCAACTATGGCCGGCTTCTCTATCACGTCTTTGACGACCATCAGGGCGTCGTGTATGGACCTGTCTGCCTCGTCTACCACCCTCTGGGTGCCGCCTCTCAGCAGGAGGGTCACGGCCTGTGGGTTGCTGCACCCTTCGATGAACACCCACTTGTCGGCCTCCACCTTCTCTTGATAGGCTGATTCGGCGGTTCCTAGGTCGTCCGTGGAGAGGTCGTCTAGGTTGGATATCACGCGTCCTCCGGTGGCCTTGGACAGCTTGGTCATGTCGCTCTCCTTGACACGCCTGACGGCCAGTATGCCGTTCTTGGCTAGGTAGTGCTGGGCGATGTCGTCTATACCCTTCTGGCAGATGAGCACGTTGGCCTCGGCTGCCTGCAGCTTGCTGACCATGTCTTTGAGCATGCGGCTCTCCTCCTCCAGATACATCTGCATCTGGGCGGGATCGGTTATCCGGATCTCGGAGCTCATCTCGGTCTTTTCTATCTCCATCGGGGAGTTCAGCAAGGCTATCTTGGCCCCGGCTATCTTGGTGGGCATGCCGCTGTGGACGATCTCCTTGTCCAGGACTATCCCGCTTACCAGCTTGGAGTCCTGGATGGAGCCGCCGGCCTTCTTCTCTACCTTGATGTTGTCCAGGTCGACGGTGCGCTTTTCATCGTCGTCGGTAGCAACCTTCAGCACCGACTCCACTACAATACCGGATAGCGTGTCGCTATCATCGGATATCAGCTTGGATTCCATGCTGGTTTTGGCTACCTTCAGTAGGTTTATGGTGTCGTTGGGCTCGACTGCCCTGGCTATGGTTCCGTAGATCTCCAGCGCCTTCTCGGCGGCGGTCTGGTAGCCCTCTATTATCACCGAGGAGTGGACGCCCCTCTTGAGGAGCTCCTCTGCCTTGGTGAGCAGCGCTCCGGCAAAGACCACCGAGCTGGTGGTGCCGTCGCCCACTTCGTTGTCCAGGGCCTTTGATATCTCGACCATCATCTTGGCGGCAGGATGCTGTATGTCTATCTCCTTTAGTATGGTGGCCCCGTCGTTGGTGATGGTGACATCACCCAGCGAGTCCACCAGCATCTTGTCCAGGCCTCTGGGGCCCAGGCTGGTGCGTATCAGCTCTGCCACCAGTTTTGCGGCGGTGATGTTGTTCTGCTGTGCGTCCCTTCCTTTCTGCTGCAGGGCGCTCTCTTTCAGTACGAGAACTGGTCCCTGCGGTGTTTGTTGTATCGATGCCATTTGATGAGGGTGGGTCTTGGACTCCCCCTTTTTAACATTACCAGGTTGTCTTGGGACGTGTTTCGGCTGGGAGTGACACCAAATAATACGTGAAAGTGGGTATCGTAATCCGGATCTACTATTTTTGGAGGTTGTTTTAGACGTGATCTACAGGCGGGCTGTGGTAGACTTGATGGATCATGCAAGGGATGCCATCGAAAACTCGGCGATATTCATTTCCGCGCCGAGACGCGCACCTGTCTTGCGGCCCTTGGAGGCATCCGGCGGTGCATCACGGCCGGATCAGTCCGCGGCAGCGACGGGCGGAACCACCCTGCCCTCCCTGACGTTGATGATGCCCCTGCTCAGTATCCTGACCTGCGGCAGGGCCAGAAATGGAAGGAACAGCGGTATGAGGTTGGGGTTCTCGAACCTGCACCCGATGTCGATGGTGGCGCCGTTGACCTCCCCAAACCCCTCCCGGACAGCATCCAGCGGGCGCTCCGACATCAGTCCGGCCACCGGCAGTGGAAGCTCCGATATCACCCCGCCGGACCTTGCGACGGCCATCCCGCCGCGCATGCTGATCACGCGGTTTGCCGCGACGGCCATGTCCAGGTCGTTTGTACCTATGACCACCAGGTCGTTCTCGTGGAAGGTGTAGGTGGTGGCCAGGGCGCCGTCCCCCTCTCCGAACCCCTCCAGGAACCCCACCGCACTCCTGCCGGATCCGGTCACCCGGTCGACGGCCGCCACCTTCCATATGTTGCCGCCCTCAGGGACGGCGACCAGGCCGTCCCGGACCGGCAGCTCGGCGAACCCGGGAGCCGTGACTATCTCGGTTCGGAGGAGAATGGTGTTGGCAGCAGCCGTCTCGCCGGCAGCCCTCACCCCAAAGTCGGCCGGGGAGAGCCGGTCCACCATGACGGTCTCCCCCAGCCACGCCGGGATCTCCCTTTTGGGGATCCTGGCGGCCGGGGCGCCCTCCGATACGGACATCCTGCCGCCCGTCAGCACGGAGTTGATCCTGAAAGACTCCAGGTCGTCCAGTATGATGATGTCGGCCAGCCTCCCGGGCGCTATCCCGCCCAGGTCCGCGTCCATGCCATAGTAGACAAAGACGTTCCTTGTGGCCATGGACACGGCCTCCACCGGGCTGATGCCCGCCCTGATGGCCTCCCTGATACAGTGGTCGATGTGTCCCGAGCCCATGTCGGCCGGGTTGAGCCCGTCCGAGCAGAACATCAGCCTGCTTGTGTATGTGCCCTCGGATGCCACGCGCTCGACTATCCTGCGCAGGTCCCGCCGTATGGAGCCCTCCCTGATCATCACGTACATGCCAAGGCGCAGCCTCTCCAGCGCCTGGTCAAAGTCTATGGGCTCGTGGCAGGACGCTATCCCGGATGCGGCGTATGCTGCCAGCTTCGTCCCCCTCATGCCGGCGGTGTGCCCGTTGACCACCGCACCGGCCTTGGCGGTTCTGTCGATGGCCTCCATCGTGGGATGGTGGCACCCCGTCACCTTGGTCCAGGCAAAGACCTCCCCCATGCCGAAGACGGCGGGGTCCTCCAGCAGGGCGTCCTGCTCGGCCGCGCCGATGCTGTGCGCATAGCTGAATTCCGGATCCACCGGCTGCCCGCCGGGGATGCCCTGGAATATGCGGACCGGCAGATCCCAGCACGCCTCCTTGAACCAGACAAATCCCCTGTACCCGGCAACGCCCGTTATGTCGATGGGATCCGAGAAGAGGGTGGTGGTTCCGTGCGCCAGCAGGCTCTTGGCCGTCACGGCCGGCAGCACGAACTGGTCTATGTGGATGTGGGGGTCGGCCAGCCCCGGGACCACGTGCCTGCCCTTGGCGTCGATGATCCTGGTGCCGGGTCCCACCGTATGCGAGGCGTCCGGTCCCACGTATGATATTCTGGAGCGGCACACGGATATCTGGGTCTCGGGGATAATCTCACCGGTATACACCGAGACCAGGGAGCATCCCCTGATGACCGTGTCCGCGTGGGTTCTGCCCATGGCCGCGTCGCTCATCTCGGCGGCGCTACGCGGCAATGCCATGCGTACCATCTGCACCTGCGCGTATTTTACTATGGCGGCGCGCCCGGCATCCCCTGCCTGGCTTGAGGGTGTCCGTGTACGCCAAAATCCAGAGATCCGTACTCGGCTGATGCGGATACTCCGTCCTGCAGGTGCGCCGCCGGGCGCCCCGGACTGCACCATCTTTTTTTTGAGTTGTACAATTTCGATTTTCGTACCATTTTGGTTTGCCGCGTGCACCGGAAATATTATTACAAATAGTTACGATGATCATTACCAATGAAATCGACAATAATGCTAGCTGCAGCACTGGCAGGACTGCTGGCGGTCGCAGCCGTACCATCACACTCGGATCACGTGCAGATAACCATAAGCCTGATGCCCGGCACCGAGGCCGAATGCGCCGGCTCAGCCACCTGCGTCGGCCTGTCGGCGGCCACGCTGGATGCCGGCGGCGAGGTCATCTGGTCCAACGACGGAAGCGAGCAGGTCACCATCACAAGCGGGGACGCGGGCTCACACCATATCGGGGAAGACTTTGGGCCTGTAACGCTGGATCCCGGGCAGACGTACTCCCGCATGTTCCATGATGCGGGTGAGTTCAGCTTCCACCTTGTGGATCATCCGTGGATGGCAGGCACAATCACGGTCGTGTCCGACGAGGATCATACCCACGGGGACCCGGCCGGCGACGGCATGGAGGAGGGCGGCCACCCGCACGCCACGCTGGAGGCCGAAGGGCCGCTGGCCATCGGCATCGATGCCTTGGTGGAGGACGGAGGCGGCCTCAACGTGCACATAATGACAGAGGGCTGGACGTGGACTCCGGAGAACGTAAACGAAGAGCACGTACCCGGCGAAGGACACGCCCGCATATACGTGGACGGCGTGGAGAGCCGCGTGTACGGCCCGTACTACCACGTGCCCGGGCTGGAGCCGGGGAGCCACCACATCAGGGTGACACTCAACGCGAACACGCACGATGAAATGCATGCTGGCGGCTTCCCCGTGGAAGCCGTCGCAACGGTGGTGGTGCCCGAGCACGACCACGAGCACGAACCAACCCCGGTGACCGGAACGGCCTCGATGTCCATAGATGCGACGGCCCACGCTGATGCCAAGGACGGCTACAACCTGGAGGTGAACGTGACCGACTTTGCCGTATCAGGCAAGGGCGTCAACGGAGACCACGTGGACGGCGAGGGATACATCGTGGTGAGCATAGACGGGGAGCAGTACAACCGCCTCTACGGACACTGGCTCCAGATACACGCCCTGGATCCTGGGACTCGAACCATCACCGTCAGCCTGTTCACCAACGACCACAACCCGTACCACTGGGATGACGAACCCATAGAGGCCTCGATCACGATACACGCACCCGAGGACGGCGACCAGATGGAGAGCGGCGATGGCCATACGGCCCACGGCGACGATCACACCGGAGACGACCATGCGCATGGCAGCTCCGGCTAGGGATAGCTGACACGTTCAATGCGTGCCGCTCCGGGACCGTACCCGTTGCGTTTTTTTATTTTATTCTTCATTAACCCGGATGGCAATTCCGTGCTGTATTAAAAAATAATTTGGTTTTTTTAGATGGTGGATAATTGCGCCGCAGATCAGCATTCGGGGACACAAAAAACTGATATGCCCATCCGTTGGGTGTTGAAGGTGGGTAAAGTTCCACACCAAGCGGGCACGACCAAAAGCGGTCTGCATGGCTAGATCCGCCGCATCCGTATGGCGCGCGGCAGGACGCAGAAGCGAAGAGAATCCGGCCCTCTGCCGTTCCTGCCGGGATTGTTTGCCGATATGTCGGCTACGGCCGCTGCGACTTCACACAACCTGTGGTACGCCTCGTCTTTTACGGTTCCTGACATGCATCATTTGTGCGGAAGATTTTTTGGAACCTGCCAATGGCGCTTGTACGCGTCGTCTGGGTCTCGTTGGCAAACACTTCGGCCAGAAAAATAGACGAGTCCACGCAGACCGCAATCCTTGCGCTTCTAGGTATGTCTGAGGATTGTCTGGCGCAGTTTTTCGGCAAAATCACCAAACGGCTCTGAATCTGAGGAGTTTAGCGCGATATCTTCGTCGAGGCGTCTTTTATCCAGACGGTCTGTCAGTTCAAAGATGTCCTGCCTGAATTCGCCAAGGTATTCCTCAAATCTCTTCCTTTCTATGCTGGTGTTCAGCGTGAGTGGTTTTGTCCTGAACAGGTCCTCAAGTTCCCTCGCATTGGCCGCCCTCAGAAAGAACCTCAGCGTGAATTCCGAGCGGGATATCCTCGCCAGCGTCTCTGAAAGTCCCCTGAGGCGTTTCTCAAACTTCCTTAATTCTATCGTTATCATTCTCTCATTGAACCTTACAGGGTGCAGCCTTGTCTGCAGATTGGTCAGATCTATACTGAATGACTTTATCGCCGATGTCTTTCCGATGTATGAGAGGTTGTACAGGCTGTACAGCTCTAGTGGCAGGTCTGACTCTAGGAACTCTGCCATCATCATTCTGTGCCATTGACCATATGAGGCCCTGAGCATCTGCCTCAGTCCTTCCAGCGAGTTAATCATCAAGTCGAACTGTTCGCTGGTGTCGTCCGGCTCTGATCGAAGTGCCTGAAGCGACTCTTGAATCTCCGCATTTTCATCCAAGAATTCTGTGAAATGCTTGTTCCAGAGCTTCAGGTAGGCGCCGGTGGTAAACCAGTCTGCGTTGAAACGAACCTTGTCTATGACAAACTCCGTTTCGCTGGATATTATCTTGTCCAAGTCCGGTTGTTCGTCTGGCATCAAGTCTATCATGGTTCTTTTCATATGATGTTCCGGGGTTGTTTCCTTCTTTAGGTTGGGTTGGAAATGCTGCAATACGTATATGGTGGCGGATTTGGCAAATTCTTGCCTGTCATAATTTTCAAAACCTACGGTCAGCGCTTTCATTCACTCTGGTACGCAGTTTCCTGCATATATCAGCTTCTGGATACTCGACCATGTTTGTATTGTAACAGGATCATGTCCCCCTCATTAGTACGCCGTTCATCCATGATGTCAACCCCATCCAGTTGGGATTGTCCGCTCTTATGGTTTCGTACGCCGTCTCGTCGCCGAACGCCTTGAGAGGCGTCTGGCGGTCGTCTATGTCGAGCGACCAGTGCAGTCGCCTCCCGCTGTAGTACGTGATAACGTCGTCCAGACCGTCGTGCCGGCCCAACTCGGCCTCCGGCGTCTTGTGGGGCCGCTCAGGCTTCCCGTTGGTCCGGGGTTGGTACGACCCGGAGTTTATCAGGTGTATGCCGAGATCCAACAGCTCGTTCTCAAAGATGGCAGGTGTCCACGTCCTTTTTGGCGCGTTGCCGCCTCACGCGCCCGCAAAGCAGGATACGTTGTCCGACAGGATGGTCGCCGGACGACCGAACGTCCCGAGAGTCTACCTTGATGATCCGTCCCGCCCCCGGACCGCCGATACGCGGCCAGCACCGGCCCAACCTCCTCGCCGGATATCGTCTCGGTAGCAGGCCCGCCCACCCGGTTGATCGTTGGCAGCTGGCACCTAGGCTTAAATTACTCCGCCTGTGCGTCACCTACGTGAACATACCGAAGCTGATCCGCCGGTACTGCCCCAAGTGTGATACGCACACCGATCAGAAGATATCCATCTACAAGGCCGGAAAGAGGAGGGGATCCGCCAGGGGCGAGCGCCGGCACGCCGAGCGCAAGAAGGGGTACGGCGGACAAAAGTTTCCCAAGCTGGCGAAGCCTGCCAAGGTGACCAAGAAGGTAACTCCGTTGCTGACCTGCTCGACCTGCAAGAAAAAGTTCAACACGCACGGGATCAGGATTAAAAAGTTCGAGCTGGTGGCCGCATGAAGAAGGATCACATTCCCATACCGGAGCCCTCCAGCAGGTTCCAGAAGATATCATGCAAGGAGTGCGAGGAGGTGCAGGTGGTCTACTCCCATGCCACCACCACCGTCACGTGCAGCATGTGCGGGAACGTTCTGACCGAGTCGACCGGCTCAAAGACCAAGATGTTCGGACGGCTCGTGGGCAGCGCCGAGTAGGGCGCAGTCCCCGAGGGTGTTCATGTTTACGGCCAGGCGGGGATCGTCGATTATCATCATCCTCTGGGGGGCGCCGCTGGCAGCGCCGGCATCAACCACCGAGACGCCCGTATACCTGCAGGGCGTGCTGCGGTGGGTGAGCCGTATGCCCGGCGAGAGCCCGAGCAAGCTGGCGTAGCCCTCCGTCACCAGCAGCAGGGTCCACCATCCGGGACGGTGAGCGGCGGCCACCCTGTCCAGGATGGCGCCGTCCAGCAGCGGCAGATCCCCCGGCACCACCACCACCGGGCCCTCCAGCCTCTCCAGGGCGTAGGCCAGATCCGCCGAGTACCCGGCCCCGGGCGTCTCCAGGATGGATACCACATCCTCCAGGAGGGCCCTGGTCTGCGGGGCGTGGGGGCTGACGGCGGCCACCACCCCGGCGATGGCGCCGCACCTGTCCAGCGCGTCGGCCACGCCCAGCACGACCGGCCGCCGGTGTCCCAGGGTCAGCTTCTCGTGGGATGACCTCATGCGGCTCCCCCGTCCCCCGGCCATTATCAGGCCCGTCATCGCCGTCATATCGAGACGGCCACCCCCAGGGCTGCCGCCCTGCCTATCTCGTTGACGGCGCCCAGCACGTCCCCGGTTATCCCGCCGAACGCCCTGGACGAGACGGCCACCAGTATGGCGGCCGCCCCGGCGGCGGCTACCACCGGCAGAGCCGCCGGAAGGACCCCCAGGGCAAGGACGGGGACCAGCCAGATGGCGGTGGCCGCCCCCAGGCGCTTTCCGTCCACGGCCCCGCAGAAGAGGGCGCCGCCGCCCTTGGCAGCGGGCCTGCCCAGGTAGGCGGCCACCACCATCGAGTACTTGGCGGCCACCTCCGATATCACCACCGCCAGCAGCAGCTCGGCGCCGCTCCTCTGAGAGATGGCGGCCACCACGAACGCCATACAGAGGACCACCGAGGAGACGCCGGCGGCCCCCGTCGCCTTGTCCCGCATGGCCGATATCCTCCTCCTGGCCGTCCCGCCCGCCATCAGGCCGTCGGCAAAGTCGGCCAGCCCGTCCAGGTGGTGCATGCCGGTGACCACGGCCAGGCCGGCGGCCACCAGCACCCCGGCCACCAGCGGGTCGGCGTACCCGGAGGCGAGCCACCCCAGCCCGCCGGCTATCGCCCCGACCACCAGGCCGGCCAGCGGAAAGAGGTAGGATGAGCGGGCGGCGCCCTCGATGGTGCCGCCACCCGCAGGTATCACCATCAGGAACGAGATGACGTCCCGGAAGCCCATCCTCAGTACACCGCCCAGGCCAGGACCGACAGCAGGGCGGTGCCCGCCAGCATGAGCGGCAGGCAGATCAGCCCGGCAAACAGCCAGATGGTACACTTCATGATGCGCACCGCCCCGGCTATATCGCCCACGTCGGGGTCGCGCCCGCCGCCTATCGTGTAGTGGCGGGGCTTCTCCAGGGTCACCCCCAGCGCCCCGGCCATGGCCGCCATCGCGTGTCCTGCGTTGGGGCTCTCCGTCCGGCCGGCGTCCCGGAGGATGGAGCGGCGCGCCCCGGCGCCGTCGTATCCCAGGATGGAGGCGGCCAGCGCCATGACCCTGCCGGTCAGCCGGGCGGGTATCCAGTTCAGTATGGTGTCGCATTTGGCGCCGAACCACCCCACGTCCCGGAAGATCTCGGACCTGTAGCCGGCCATCGAGTCGATGGTGTTGACGGTCCTGTATATCAGGGCTCCAGGAAGGCCGAAGGCGCCAAAATAGAAGAGCGGCCCGGTCACCCCGTCCACCGTGTTCTCGGCGACGCTCTCGATGACCCCCGAGCAGATGTGCTTCCGGTCCATGTTGGTGGTGTCCCGCTTGACTATCGAGGCCAGCCGGCCCCCCGCCCCCCGGACGTCGCCCTCCTCCAGCCGGGCGGAGACTGCCATGGCATGCCGCTCCATCCCGCGTATGGCGATGGTGCTCTTGAGCAGCAGCACCATCACCACGTAGGCGCCGATAACGGATGCCCATGCCACCGTCATCACCACCGACAACGGCAGGTCGGACCATGCAGTGAGTGCCGCGATGCCGGGAAGGCCGATCGCCAGCAGGACCAGATGGGCCAGCCCGGCCACCACCGCACACGAGACTACCACCACCGCTACCCCCCAGAGCCGGCGCCATCCGCCGGTCCTCTCCCCGAACGCGGGTACCATCCTGGCTATCATCCGCCCCGCCCAGGCGGTGGGGTGGTACCGGTCAGGCGGATCCCCCAACACCCTGTCGACGATGATGGCCGCCAGCATGATCCCCGCCGGCAGGATGCTCGAGGCGGCCACGCCGATCGCCTCTATGATCATGATGCCATCTCCATTATCCTGTTCATGTCCAGGTGGGACTCCACCTGCGCGGCAACCTCGTCTATGATGTCCTCCAGGCCCCGAGAGCCGACCGGGGGGTCTGGGGTGTCCGCGTCCAGCGAGTCCTCGGGCGGGAGCCGGGTCTCCATGTAGGGCAGCACGCCCAGCACCTCCTTGCCGGTCGTCTCGCGTATCAGCCTGATGCCCGGCTCCAGGATGTCGGGGTCGCCTCGGAACTTGTTTATCACAAAGCCGCGGATCATCTCGCGGTGGCTCTCCTCCAGCAACGAGATGGTCCCGACCATCTGAGCAAAGCAGCCACCCCTCTCTATGTCTGCTGCCACCAGCACGGCCGCCCCGGCCGCCCCGGCCATCCTCATGTTGGCCATGTCAAAGGGGACGTTCACCTCGGCCGGCGAGCCGGCCCCCTCCATGACTATGATATCGTGGCCCTTCCGGAGGGTGTCCAGCGCCCCGAGCGCCGCGGAGATCCCCCGGGCGGCGGCGAACCGGTAGTACTCCTTGGTGTCCATCACCCCGGCGGTCCTTCCCATCACGTACACCTCGCTGGCGCGGTCGGTCCGCGGCACCAGCAGGACGGGGTTTATCTCCGGGGTGATGGGGCAGCGAGCAGCGACGGCCTGGACGGCCTGCGCCCGGGATATCCTCAGACCACCATCGCCATAGGAGAACCCGGACATGTTCTGCGACTTGAAGGGGGCCACGTCGCAGCCCCGGTTGGATAGTATCCTGCAGAGGGCCGTGGCTATGGTGCTCTTGCCGGCTCCCGACATCGTCCCCTGGACCATTATGCACGGCATGACTCTGGTAGGCGGCCGGCAAGTATTGTGTTTTCCCTTCGGGTCCTGACCGACACCCGGATGTGGTGGTTGTCCAGACCCTCGAAGCTGGAGCAGTCCCGGACCAGCACGTCGTGCTTGAGGAGGCGCCCCTGGACGGTGGAGGACTCCGCGTCGGTCCTGGCCAGGATATAGTTGGCGTCGGTCTCGTAGGGGTGGATGCCGGCCGCCCCCTCCATGATGCCGGTGAGGTAGGGCACCTCCTCGGATACGAGGGATAGCGCCTCGGCGATGTGGCCGGCGTGCCTCAGCGCCTCGGTCCCGGCCACCTGGGCCAGCGCGTTTACGCTCCAGGCGGCCCGGAGGTCCCTGAGCCTGCCGGAGGCGGCGGGGGCAGCTACGGCGTATCCCACCCGCAGGCCGGCCAGCCCGAAGGACTTTGTCATGGACCGGAGTATGATTAGGTTGTCGTGCAGGGCGGCCCGCCCGGCCACCGACTCGTCCCTGCCGGGGGTCATCTCGATAAAGCACTCGTCGACGACCGCGACCGAACCGGCGTCGGCGGCCGCCTTGACTATCTCCAGGACGGTCCCCGCCGGGGTCAGCCTGCCGGTCGGGTTTGCGGGGTTGCAGACGAAGACGCAGCCGCCCCCGGGGACGGCCTCGGCGAACAGATGGGCATCCTCGGACAGGTTCATCGTGGGGAAGCGCTCTATGTTCGAGCCGCACAGCCGGGCCGCGGCGGCGTACTCGCCGAAGGTGGGGGCCGGCACCAACACCGGGGATCCCGCAACCATCCTGCAGACGTTGTGGATGATCTCGGTGGCGCCGTTGCCGGCTACCACCCGGTCCGGGGAGGTTCCGGCGTACCCCGCCAGGGCCGACTCCAGGGCCGTGGCGTTGGCGTCGGGGTACTCGGATGCGGCGTCCAGGGATCCGGCCAGCGCCTCCCTGACGGACGGGTGCATCCCCAGCGGGTTTACGCTGGCGCTAAAGTCGATTATCCCGGGGCCCAGCCCCATGGTCCGGGCCCCGCCGTGCGGCGCAGGTGTCAACGTACTGTGTCGTGTTCATGTTGATATTGCTGTTTTGGATGGGCGGCGGCCGATTCCCCTTGGGTCAGAGCCACCAATCAGGTGCCGGATCTGCTACCGCAGACCCGCATCAACCTCTCGTAATCGTCCTCAAATCTGCGAAAAGCCTGTGCACATCGCCTGAGTCGTCTTGCGGCCTCCGGCCATCCTGCCTCGATACGCGCCGCATCCTCTTCGGTCCCGCTAATCACTTCCCGTATGTCCATGTTTTTCATGACCGTGCTCGGCTTATAAATACTGCCAAACCATCCGCTGTGTCCCACAGACATATAACCCCAAAACCACACCAGTGCCACACGGTACCGTCCGGAACCGTCCGGTACAACAATCCAAACACTAAATACCGGACACACGCCACACACGGCATGGCACGCAGGCGGGGGCAGACCGTCGCCACGTCAATGCCCCACTGCAAGGCATACAGCCCAGCAAGGTATTGTGAGATCACCGGCGCGCGCAGGGCTCCAAGGCACCACCAAGACCCGAAACTGTCATCCGCGCTGGAATACGCCAAACACAAGACCAACCTGGGGTACCGCCTGTTTGTGGAGTTTACGCGCGACTTTCCGATGGTGCGGGACGCATACGGCGGGGAGGATCTGAAACGGTACGATTCCCGCCGCCGCATGATACGCGAACAACTCAGGCACCGCGGCGGCAAATACATGGCGCAGTTTGCCGGCTACATGTGCGACATGTGCGAGACCGCCGTCCGCGCCTACCGCAAAAGACGCGCATACAACCCCAACGCGCGCCGGCCCAAATGCGAAAACCCAATCCTGCGCCAGGGCGCAGACGCCTGCGTCATATATGGTGATGGTTTCTGGTGCAGCCTGTCGGACGCCCCGAACCAGCCGCTTCTGGCGTCGCGCCGCGTGTTTATGCGGTTTCCCATAACGCCGTCCCGACATGCCATGGAGATACAGTTGACGCCCAACGTGGTGGAGCGGATAGCGACCGCGGTGAGTGTTGGCGCCGTCACGATAAACAGCACCACCGTATCAATAGCATACGAACCCCAACCGGTCCAGCCCGTGCAGCCGAAGGGCATGATGGGGATGGATGTCAACAAGCGGGAACACGTCATCGCGAGCACCGACGGCGAGGTAGACCATATAGTAAACGGGGCGCTCGGGTTTGCGCAGGAGCGCCGCAGGAGGCACGCCATCCTGGGCGTGACCGGCGGCAGGCCAAAGCGCCCAAAGGCCCGCACCAAACCGCGATACGTGAAAAACCCCGGCAGCAAGCCACGCAACAAGGGCAAGCGTTCCAAGAAGCGGCGCGACTGGCGCGTCAACCGCCGCGAGCGCGCCCGCATAAACTCCAGATTCATCCACCGGAAGAACGACTGGCTATTCAAGACGATGCACGGTTGCGCCACCCGGGGGTATGCGCTGGTGTTGGAGGAGTCTACAATCAACAGGTTGCTGGTGCGCTCCAACAGGATGATGTCAAGGGAGCAGCGCGACCTGCTGAAGATGGGACTCAGCCAGGGGACCATACGGGCGGTGGCGGACGGCGTGTTCAAAAAGTACGGATTGTCCGTGTATGGTGTTACTCCGGCGGGGACGAGCTCGGAGTGCCCAAAGTGCGGTGAAAAGCTGTGGGCGGCCAAGTACCGTACGAGATCGTGGAAGTCGTGGAAGCGCGTGAAAGCGTGTACCGCGTGTTTGTATTATGTGGACAGGGACGACGTTGCCGGCATAAACATACTGTGCCGCGGCGTGTCCGCATATGAACCGGCGGCCGGTCCGGCGCCGTTGCAAGACGGCGCCGGTCGGCAGGTGGCCGGGGATTGGGAGCAGTGCGTTCCGCAGCTTGTCCAAACGCTGCTGGACGCTGCCGTCGTATGGATGCCATACGTCGGCGAAGGGCGGCGGCCCAAAGGGGACGCGAAAAAACCGGCACCATACGAGCCGGCGGACGCGCGCTTCCTGGACGACCGCCTGGATGTATCCACTAATTCTGCTGGCATCGGGCCGCCGGGGGAGACTCCGGGGGTCTTATGTTAGTGGGACACACCTCAAACCATCTGTGGGGTATGACCCCCACACCTGCGGATTACGATATACTTGTTCAACGCAGACGCGCGCTGGTGGACGCCAGAAAAGAGGTGATCAGAAAGTCAGAGAGGGCACATGCGGCCACCGAAGTATGGAAGGCGACCCATCTCAAGAATATACAAAAAGAGATTGATGCGATAGATGAACTGTTGAGGGACTTTGATGCGGATCTCTAATGTCGGACCGGCGGCAGTGGGTGTTGCGCGCGGACGGGCCGGCGCGGCCCGCCCTGCCCATCTTGGCCGGGATCCCCCGCCACGGGGAACCACCAATCCGTTTTTGGGCCAAGGCGCGGCGGCCGAACCGGACACGACAGGACCGAACGCTCTGCCGGAACCGGTCCGACGACCATATTAGGCGGGGCGCTGCATGATCCGGCGATGGCAGTTGGGGAGAGATCCCGCCGGCTTGCGGCCCTGAGGATCGCGCTCTCGGAGGCCCTCCGCTACTCGATGGAGGAGGCCTGGGTCGCGCGCTCGGAGGTGTGCCGGAAACTCCTCGAGGGGAGCGGCGGGGTGGCCCTCCATCGGATATTCGATGCGGCCCGCCAGGCGGCCTCCGCCGAGGAGCCCGCCTCCGATGCCGCCCTGCGAGCGGCGCTGGCCGCGGCCACGGATGCCGAGGCCGACCCGGCCGTGCCGGCAGTCCGGGAGATGGTCACCGAACGTGTCACCGACGCGATGAGCCGCATCACGACGGTGGCCTCCGCCAAGGCCGCAGCCGATGCCTTCGCCGGGAGGTTCGGGGATGCGGCCGTCCGGCTGTCCCGCGGGGGCGGCGGGCCTTCCCGGACGGGCTTTCTGGAGACGCTCAACTCCCTGCGCCGCGCCGCCTGCGTCTTCCCGGAGGGATACCCCTGGGGCGGAGCCGAGGAGGAGGCCCGCCGGCTTGGCGGGCCGGTCGCCGAGGCCGCCGCCTCGCGGGCGCTCGACACTCTGGGCCGGAAGACGGCCCTGACCGCGGCCGCGACGGGCACCTTCACGGCGGCCATCCGGGACATCCGCGGGACCGGCTTTAGGAGGGTGGCCAGGGACCTGGCCGGGAGCGTTGCCCCGATGGCCCGCGAACTGGAGGGTGTCTCAGATGCCGATGCGGCGGCGATCCCCTCGGGCGTCTTCGTCCGGTCCACCAGGGAGTGCCCTGATGGCGCGGGCGCAGCCATGGCGGCCGACCTGCTCTCGCAGGGCGAGCTCGCCGAGCGGGTCAGCGACGGGGCGGCCCGCAGCACCTTTGATGCCATCTACGGGGTCTTTGTGGGAGGCGCCTACCTGACCTTCCGGGACGGGGATCTCTTTGGATCGCTTTATGATGGCGCCCTGGTGGAGGCAGACCCCAACGACCCGCAGATGGATCCCGCCGCCGGCCTGGACGAGACCGAGAACATATCCGCGGAGGAGTTCGCCGCCATCCGGCAGGACGTCTGGATTCAGTGCAAGGCGTTCGGGGGCCGCAGTATATCCGAGTGGGTGGATGAGGCGCGCGCCACAGACTACCGGGCGGCGGCCGCCTCCCCCGAGTACGCCGGCCTGCTGGGGATCTACCGGGCCTCCTATGAGGCATCCTATGAGGCCGCCGTCCGGAAGGCCTCGTCGATGGAGACGGCCCGCCGGTGAGCCGCCACACCCCGGTTGCGGGACCTGCGGGCTCTCCCGGAGACGGACGCCGCGAGGCTGATCCGGCATCCTGGTTGATATGTGGCGGGGCTTGATGATCCCCCGGCATGGCGCGCAGATGGCGCTCAAAGGCGGGCGGGGTCTCATCCGCTCGGACAGGAAGAAGGCGGCATGCGGGATCCGCGGACGATTCGGGCCCCGGCAGGATCGCGGCCGACCCGGATCGCGGGGGAGGCATGGATCGGCTGGATCCGGACGCGGCGGCCTTTGCGCTCTCCCTGTCGGTAGTACTCCGCGAGGCGGTGGATTACCGGGCAGCAGCCACCTTGCAGCAGAACACAGTCCTCGTCGACGCGTGCGGGATCTCCTACGAGGCCGCCTCGGGAGCGGCCGCCCGGGCCGCCTCGCGCCTGCGGGAGACCGGCCGGTGAGCAGCCCCCGGTAGGATCAGCCCAACCCACTCTTCACGGGGAACGGTCGGGATCCAGCACGCTTCCGGTATGGATGCGGGCTGCAGGCGTTATTGCAAGCTTTATGGCCATCACTACGATATGCCGTCTTGTGATTTAGATTAGCGGCTACGCGCCCCCCCCCCATTTCCCTCAGCCCAGGGATCCGCCCTCAAAGCCGCACGAGCCAACCCGGGGCGACTGCGCAGCGGCCAGCAGCACGTCCCTGCCGCACTTGTGGTCGGGGGCGCACGCCCTGCAGCAGGCCCCGGTTCCGTCGTAGATGCACTGGGGACACACGTAGATTGCCTCGTTCCCGCACTTTTCGCAGTTGTATCTCACCGCGTCGTGCAGGGCCACGATTCGGACCTTGTCCTCGCCCATCACCATGGGGGGCGGAAAGTATGCGTCGTTTCGGACCCAGCCGCCTAAATCTATGATACGCGCCGAGCGCCCTATGACGATGAGGCGCAGCCCCGTGGTGTCGCCCATGTCGTACCGGTACTCAAACTCCGATCCATCTGAGAGGGCGGCGCTCAGCCGCTTGCGCATTCCCGCGGGCCTGCCCTCCACGGTAAATTCGCTGAGGTGTCCGCAGCACTCCATCCAGACGGCGCGTAGAAACCGGTCCAAGACGCCGAATGTCGCCTCCGTGCGGACCTGAACGTACATCCAAAACGGCCCCGCGGGGCCCTGGTCTATGCGTATGGTGAATCGATCCGGGTCGCCAAAGGCATTTGTCAAGTGTTTTCTCATGTGGAGGGCCATTCCGCTGGCGGTGTGCTTGGCTCCGCACACGCGGCACTCCCCCTTGCCGCTGTACGTCATAAACCCGATCTGTCGGTCCACGCCTGAGCAGGCGCACAGGGGAATTATATATCAAAGTACACCGCGCACGTAACGTACGCGGTACAGGTTCAGGCCGACCTGAATCCCATACGCGATCACGCCCGGCAGCACCTGCCGGAGGTCGCCGCTCAGGCACGGGTCAGAATTTGACCTGAACTTGTGCAGCAAGATACCCCCCCCAAACAACGTACTTATCCGGTAATCCGCCAATCGGGGCCATGCCGACAACAAGGGGGCAAGCCGCCTTTGGGACTGCGCAGGTGCCTGGTTTGGCGGCAACCGGCTTGTCCGATGGTTCCGGCCATGGCCGCGGGACCGGCCATCCTTGGGGATCCACACGTTCGTCCCCCGACCGGCGGTGAGCCGCCGCCGTGAACCCCGACCTGGCCGAGATTCTGGGTGTCCTGGGGGCAGACACCGATAGACGTGTCAAGATCGCCGCGGTGATCAAGCCGGGGCTGAGGCGGCGGGCCATATACCGGCTAGGCGGGGCGGCCGGCAGGGGCGGGCCAAACGTCCTGTACGCGGACCTGGGCACGGCGGGGGCCGCCGCGGTGAGGCGCGTATGTTCGGGCCTGGGCGACTGCGTGGTCGCGTACGAGGCCGCCGGGGCCGGCCCCGGACTGTTCCTGCAGGCCGGAGACAGGAACATGCTGGTTCCCGTCCGCAACGGGTACGAGCGCCGCCTGGTAGCGGCCGCGGTGCGGTCGGGCGGGTTTGGCCGGCTTCCCGCCATCAAGGCGGTCCGGGAGGCGATGGACTCCGTCGGTCCGGCGGGCGCGGGGTTCGTCAACCGGGGCCTCTTCTCGGCGCGGCACGCGGGGCGACTGCCGGAGGGGGCCGGGGCGCCACCAGGCGGTACCGCGTGGGACGCCCTTCGATCCCTGGGATGGGACGCGGCCCCCGGGGCGGCCAACCGCTTCCCCACCGACGCCGGCGAGGTACTGGTGGCGGTCTGCGAGGGCGACATGGACGAGCAGGCGGTCCCCGCGCCAGAAGGCGCCGCCTGGGTGGTGCTGACCGACGGCCGCAAGTGGCGCCTGTACGGGGCGGGGCGGCGGACCGGTGCCCACCTGGAGATAGACGCCAAAGCCGGCGGCGCCGGGAGCGCCTGCCTGGCGGCCGTCTTCGGGGCCCCCTCCTACTCGGCCGGCGGCGAGGGCGCCGCCACCACCACCCCGATAGAGGCGGCCCTCGCCGAGGCCGGCAGGGACGCCTCAGACCTGGCAAGGGGCATAGCGTCCAACGTGCGGTGCAGCAACATCCTGGCGGATCTGGCGGGATGGCTGCTGGACGGCGGCGGCGGGGAGCGCCGGCACTCCCATGCGGACCTGGACGGCGCCGCCGGGGAGGCCCTGGCGCTCATCCACCGGGTGATGTTCGTGCTGTTCGCCGAGGCCAGGGGCCTGCTGCCGGCGCACGACCGGCGGTACGCCCCCATCTCGATGGGGCGCCTGTACAGCAGGCTGGACTTCCTGGCCCGGGATCCCGGCGGCACGGGCTGCTGGGATCACCTGGCCCGAATCTTTGCGGCCGTGCGCAACGGCAGTGCCGCCCGCGGCGTCCCCCGGCACGGCGGCGACCTCTTTGAGGCGAACCGCACAGTGAACGAGAGGCCGCCCAAGAACCTGCTGGCTTCCCGGGTCCTGAGGGCCCTGATGGAGGTGGAGGGCATGCCGGCCGACTATTCGGTGCTGGGGATCCGGCAGCTGGGCGACATGTACGAGTCGCTGGCCGAGATCACCGTACACCAGGCCGAGCGTCCCACCCCCGTCCTGGAGGGGCGCGACGGGGAGCGCCGGGTGGCCGGGGCCGGCGAGAAACCCACCGCCTCGTACGATGACGGGGACGTCTACGCGGTGACGCGGGGGAGGATCTCCAGAAAGTCGTCGGGCACCTACTACACCCCCCAACCACTCGTGAGGTTTCTGGTCAGGAGCGCCCTGGAGCCGGTGCTGGCCGGGGCAGCCGGGGCGGCAGCCGGGACGGAACGCTCCGGCGCCGACGCCCTGCTGGACATCCGGGTGCTCGATCCGGCCATGGGAAGCGGCCACTTCCTGACCGAGGCGCTCAGCCAGATAGTCGCGTGGGCGGAGGGCGTCCTAGACCGCGACCCGGATCACCCACTGGGGGCGGACCTGGAGCGGGAGAGGGCCGCCGTCCCGGCCGAGACGGGCGCCGGGGCGCGAACCGGGCCGGAGCGTCCCACCCGGAGGGATCTGCTCAGGCGCAGGGTGCTCCGGCGGTGCATATTCGGCGTGGACGTCAATCCGCTGGCCGTGGACCTGGCCAAAGCGTCGCTGTGGCTGGACTCGATGGCCGCCGGCATGCCCCTGGCCGACCTGGACCGGCACCTGAGGAAGGGGGACTCCACCGTGGGCATGTGGCTCTCGGATCTGGACGCGGGGGCGACGACGCTGGACCGGTGGACGACCGGATCCGGCGACAACCCGCGGAGGGCCCATCTGGACGCGCTGGCCGCTGGACGGATGGGCGTGGATCCGGCGGGAATGGCCGGTTCGGGCATACGTCCCTTCCACTGGGAGCTGGAGATCCCAGACGCGTTTGCCGGCCGGCGCGGGTTCGACGCGATAGTGGGAAACCCCCCATGGAACGCGGTCCGGCGGGAGCATGCCGAGTTCATCCAGATGCGCCACCCAGAACACCGGCAGGTGGGCAGGAGAAAGGACCAACATGCCCTGAGGGACGCCCTCTCAGACCCGGAGCTGCGGCGCGGCTACGACGCGTACTGCGAGGCGTTCGCCAGGAGGGCTATGTTCTACCGCGGATGCCGTCTGCAGAGCTACTTCAAGGACATGTACGGGGTGATGCTGGAGAGGGCGCTGGACCTGGTGGCCGAGGGCGGGGTCATCGCCATGGTGGTCCCCGCCCAGCTGCTGAACACCTCCAGCAATGCCGCCCTCCGGAGGGAGCTCTTCGAGATGGCGATACGCTCCATCCACGTATTCGAGAACGCCAGGGGCCTCTTTCCGATAGACCCCAGGTACAGGTTTGCACTGCTGGTCGTGCGCAAGGGGAGCGGCCCCGACGAGTTTCCGGCCGGGTTCTACCTGCACGACCCCCGGTCCCTGGAGGATCGGAGCCGCGAGGCCGGAAAGTTCGCCACCCTCTCAAAGAGATACCTGCGCTCGCTCTCCCCCGACGCGCTGCGTATCCCGGAGGTGCCCGAGGGCCGCTACTGGGACATCCTGGCGGCGATACACCGGGCCGGCATTCCCCTGGGAGACGGCCGCAACGGCTGGAGCGCGGCGAACCACACCGCCGCCTACGGCACGCTGGAGAAGGCGGATCTCTCAGGCGGGCGCGGAACCGGACTGATACCGATCATCTCCGGCAAGAACATACAGCAGTTCGTGCACGACTTTGTCCTGCCGGGAACCGGGGTGGATGCGGCAGACGTGGGGCGCATCACCCGGAGGGGAGAGTGGGGCAACGTGGGGGTGCGCAACGACATGTACCGGCTGCTGTACCGGGATGTCACCGGGTCCACCAACACCAGGACGGTGATAGCGGCAATAACGCCGCCCGGGTGTGTCTTTGATACCAGCCTGTGGCACCTGGCGCTGGGCAGGGACGGACGGTTCGAGTTCTCCGGCGACGAGGAGGCGCGCTACAACGCAGAGTTGGCGTACCTGGCCGGGGTGTTAAACTCGATGACGTTCGACTTTGTGGCCAGGAGCCTGGTGAACACCCACCTGTCCGGGGTCATGAAATCGCTGCCGGTGCCGCGCCCCGGCCCGAGGGACCGCCGGATAGCGGAGATGGCCGCGGCCCTGTCGGTGGACGGGAGCGCCCGGTTCGGTAGATTTGCAGGGTCGATGGGCCTGGAGAACGCCAGGCTGGAGGGGACCAAGAGGGTGGAGGTGGCCGCCGCGCTGGACGTGGAGGTGGCCGCCGCGTACGGCCTTGGCGCCGAGCGGTACGGGACGGTGGTCGGTTCCTTCAGTCCGGAGCGTACCCGGAGCTGGCTGATGGGCCGCGCGGCCCGGAAGGCGTCCGTGGAGCTACGCGCGTATCTGGCCGAGGTCAGGGATGCGGCGCTTCGGATGGGCGGGCCGTGACGCGCCAGGAGACTTGATTGGACGTTATGGGGTTCTTCTATATTGATTGTTGGCGGCGAGGCGTGCCCCCGCCCCCGTCCTTGGACGGCGCGCGAGACGGAGAGCTGACCCGCAATTAGAAATCATGCGGCCCCGCCCTTGGTCGGCCTTCCTTGGATGGGCCCGGCTCTCTTCGGGAGGGTGGTCTGGTTGGCCGCCCCGCAGACCGTCTCGGGGATAATCGGGTCGTATTTGCTCCGGTCGTTCCTGTACTTTTCCTGGACAATCCGGAAGATATTGGTTCTCCGGATGGCGTTCTTGACGCGTATGCGGATCCTCAAGTGCGTGTCCGCTGTATTGCCGCTGGTCGGGGGTAGGATCCCCACATCCATCCCCTTGACCACCTTGTTCATCCCCCGGTACGCGGTGTCCGTGTAGTGCCCGAGGTGGCCGCGGCCGGTCGGGAACGCGGGATACTTCACCTTGTATATCTTAAAGTCGTGGTTGTGGCCCCGAAAGCGGCCCGTCTTGTGAAATTCCAGCGTCAAAATTCGCTCCGCCACTTTCTGGATCGTACGCGTTTCGGCTCGGAACGGATCCAGACGAGGTTAAGCTGCCATCCATTGGACGAATTGTCTAATCTGGTATACAATTTCTACGATCCTGCACGGTCTGTTGCCACGGAACTGCATATGTTGATTGCAAAACCACGAATGGTGGATTCTTTGGTTTCACTCCTAGCCGAAACGCGTACTCTGGATCCTACAATAAAGAATATATCAACTGATAAGGTGTGGCTAACACATGCGCGGGTTGGGTTGGCTCCGGAATGTCATGTGAGTCTATTCTGCGGGGCGCGTATGTACCGATCCTGGTGATGGTTCTCGGGTTGGCGGCGCTTGCAATAACGGCACCGGCCGCGTTCGCCCAGTCAGCAACCGGCGATACCTCATCGCTCTCACCCCTGGGGATCCGGGGCGGCTTTGACGCGCTGGACGGGGCCAGCGACATAGAGACTGTCAAGATAGGCGGCAACACCTACGCCTTGGTGGCCAGCTGGGCGGACAACGCCCTGCAGATAATCGATGTCACCGATCCGTCCTCCCCGCTACCGGTGTCCAGCGTATTTGATGGCCGGGGAGGCTTTGACGCGCTAAACGGTGCCAACGACATAGAGGTGGTTGTCCTATCCGGCAGGACTTATGCCCTTGTCTCCGGATGGACGGACAGCGCCGTCCAGATAATCGATATAAGCAATCCAACCTCACCGGCTCCGACCTCGAGCGTCTTTGATGGCCGGGGCGGCTTTGATGCGCTCTACCGGGCCAGCGACATAGAGGCGGTCACCATCTCCAGCAGATCATACGCCCTGGTGGCCAGCTGGGCTGATGATGCCATCCAGGTAATCGACGTAACCAACCCATCCTCTCCATCTGCGGTGACCAGCATATTCGACGGCCAGAACGGCTTTGAGGCGCTCGACGGAGCCAACGACATGGAGATACTCGTAACGTCCAGCAGTATCTACGCCTTGGTGGCCAGCCTGGACGATGACGCCGTCCAGATAATCGATGTCACCGACCCGTCCTCGCCGGTACCGGCTGCTGCCATCTTCGACGGCCAGAACGGCTTTGATGCCCTCGACGGGGCAGGCGATGTCGAGATAGCCCACATATCGGACCGAACCTATGCCATGATCTCCAGCATAGGGGATGACGCCGTCCAGATAATCGATGTCACCGACCCGACATCCCCCCTCCCGGTAGCGGCCATCTTTGACGAACCGGAGGGAGGCAGTTTTGATTCGCTGGATGGGGCAAACGATGTCGAGATAGTAGAGATATCGGGCAGCATCTACGCCCTGGTGGCCAGCAGGGGGGATGATGCCGTCCAGATAATAGACGTGACAGTCCCGGCTGCACCCATCCCGGATACCAGCATTATAGATAACCAGGACAATTTTGACGCGCTAGACGGGGCCAGCGACATAGAGGTGACCGCCATATCGGGCAGCACCTACGCCCTGGTGGCCAGCAGGGGGGATGATGCCGTCCAGATAATAGACATCACCGACCCGTCCGACCCTGTTCCGGAGTCGGCCATCTACGATGGCCCGGGCCGCTTTGACGCGCTGGACGGGGCAGGTGACATCGAGATCGCCCCGATACTGGGCCGCACCTACGCCCTGGTGGCCAGCACGGTGGACAGCTCCGTCCAAGTGATCGACATAACCGATCCCGATATACCGCTGCCCACGGTGGCCATCTTCGACGGCCAAGACGACTTTGACGCGCTTGAAGGCGCCAGCGACATAGAGATAATCCAGATATCAGGCAGGACGTATGCCCTGGTGGCCAGCCTTGAGGACGACGCCGTCCAGATAATCGACCTGACCGACCCCTCCGACCCGATCGAGATCGCCGATATATTTGACGGCCAGGGCCGTTTTGACGCGCTCTACAGGGCCACCGACATCGGGTTAACCACGGCAGCCGGCCAGACATACGCCTTGATAGCCAGCATGGGCGATGACGCCATCCAGATAATCGACATCTCCGACCCGGCAGACCCGCTCCCGGTCACCGCCGTCTTCGACGGCCAGGGCAACTTTGACGCGCTAGACGGCGCCAGCGGCCTTGAGATCGCCCTGATACAGGGCCACACCTACGTTCTGGTAGCAAGCTCCTCGGACGATGCCATCCAGATAATCGACATCACCGACCCGGCGCACCCGCTCCCGGTGGCCAGCGTCTTTGACGGTCAGGGCGGCTTTGACGCGCTGGACGGGGCCAGCGACATAGAGGTGACCGCCATATCGGGCAAGATCTACGCCCTGGTGGCCAGCCTTGAGGACGATGCCGTCCAGATAATTGACATCACCGACCCGGCCAACCCGCTCCCGGTGGTTGCCCTGTTCGACGGCCTGGATGACTTTGACGCGCTGGACGGGGCCAGCGACATAGAGGTGACCGCCATATCGGGCAGCACCTACGCCCTGGTGGCCAGCCTTGAGGACGATGCCGTCCAGATAATCGACATCACCGACCCGGCCAACCCGCAGCTGGCCGCCGACATCTTTGACGGAACCAACAACTACGCCGCGCTAGGCGGAGCCAGCGGTATCGAGATAATCCAGATATCGGGCAGCACCTACGCCCTGGCGACAAGCTCCTCGGACGGCGCCGTCCAGATAATCGACATCACCGACCCGGCAGACCCCTCCTCGGTAGCCAGTATCTTTGACGGCCAGAGCAGCTTTGCCCTGTACAGTCCGCGCCTGAGGTGACTTGCCAGCAGGCTTGAGCGTGCAAACCCCGCTCAGAATCAGTTAGAATTATTAAATCATCCCAAGGTCATCCACCCGTGAAAAAGAGGGTAGCCATCATAGGCGCAACCGGTTCGGTGGGACAGGAGTTCATCCAGTCGCTGGACGACCACCCGTGGTTTGAGGTGACCCAGATAGCCGCCTCGGACAGGTCGGCCGGCAAAAAGTATACCGAGGCCATCCGCGATGCCAACACGGGGATAATATCCTGGGACGTGGGCGGAGAGATGCCCGGGTACATCCGCGACATGGTCGTCCGGGGGGTGGACGAGATAGACACCTCCAGCCTGGACTTGATATTCTCGGCAGTCGAGTCTGGCCCCGCCCGGGAGATAGAGACCCGGTTCGCCAAGGACCTGCCCGTCATATCAACCAGCTCTGCCTACCGGTACGAAAACGACGTTCCCATCCTGATACCTGGGATAAACGACGACCACGCCGAACTGCTCGAGACGCAGAAACGCAACCGCAACTGGAAGGGATGGGTCGCACCTCTGCCCAACTGCACCACGACCGGCTTGGTCATAACACTCAAGCCGCTGTTGGACCAGTACGGCGCCAAGAAGGTCATGATGACCTCGATGCAGGCCATCTCCGGCGGGGGGAAGTCTGGGGTTACCGCCATGGGCATCACCGACAACATACTACCCTACATCCCAAAGGAAGAGGGCAAGGTCCGTCTGGAGACGCGCAAGATACTGGGTACGCTGGATGGCGACCACATAGAGGATGCCGACATACGGGTAAGCTGCACCTGCACCAGGGTCCCCGTGATAGACGGACACACCGAGTCGGTCTTTGTCGAGACCGCCGAGGAGGTGGACCCCTCCATGGCCCAGACCACCTACGACTCCTACAACAAGTCGATATCAGTCGCCGGCCTGCCATCCGCCCCGGAACGCTACTATGCCTTCCACGAGGATCCCACCCGGCCCCAGCCGCGCCTGGAGCGGGAGGTGGGAGACGGGATGACCACCACGATAGGCCGGGTGGAGAAGGAGGAGTTGTTCGATCACGGCCTCAAGTACATGCTGTTCTCGCACAACAAGAAGATGGGATCCGGCAAGGGCGCCGTACTGTTGGCAGAGATGCTGTACAAACAGGGTAAAATCTAGCCGGTTGGTGCAAATATCACATTCAAAAACTTATATGAACAAATTTTTCTGATATGAGAAATGGCCAAGGTGGATGATATCGATCTGCTTATCCTGTCCGAGCTGGCACAGGACTCGTCCGTGTCGGTGCCCAAGCTCTCCGACAAGATAGGCGTCAACTCATCGGTCGTCTACTCCCGGATACGGCGACTGGTGGAGAGGGGCCTGATAGAGCGGTTCACCATCGATGTGAACCACGCCGCCCTGGGCTACGCGGTCAAGGTCCTGGCCGGCATCAAGATGGACACCAAGAAGCGCAACCACATCATCCAGAAGCTATTCGAGATAGAGGGCGTGCGGGAGGTGGCCGAGGTGACCGGCAGGTTTGACATACTGGTGACCGCGTACGCCAGGTCCCTGAGCGCCATGCACGAGATGGTCTCAGAGAGGATAGGCAGGATAGACGGGGTGCTCTCCTCGGAGTCGTTCATAGAGATGAAATCTAGCCAGAAAATAATGCCATATATGGCCGCCGGTGGCATGCAATGACGTTGCAGAAGCAGAAGAGCCAGTCGCGGGTGGCCGTCTACTACGAGCTCACCAAGCCCAAGATCTGGTACCTGCTGGTGTTCACGGCGATCGGGGGACTCATGATCGCATCCAACATCTACGGGGTGGAGGCCTCGGTGTGGACGTGGCTGCTGGCCATATTCTCGGTGGCGGCCGGTTCGGCGGCGGCCAACACGCTCACCAACTACCACGACCGGGACATCGACTCCATCATGGAGAGAACAAAGTCGCGGCCCCTGCCCTCCAAGAGAATATACCCTGCCGTCAAGGCGCGTAACTTCGGATACGTGCTGGGCGGCATTTCGCTGGCCTTGGCCTGGTGCATATCCTATACGGCGACACCCGAGCAGGGCATGTGGGCCACCATCTTCATAGGATTCGGCCTGCTCAACAATATCGTGGTTTACTCGTACCTGCTCAAGCGCCGCTCGCGCTCCAACATCATCCTGGGTGGACTGTGCGGAGGGTCGCCGCCGCTGGTAGGCTGGGTGGCAATCACCATGTCCGACCTGTGGACCATGGGCTTGGTCCTGGCAGGACTGGTCTTTGTATGGATACCCCTCCACATATGGTCGCTGACCATGCACTTCAAGGAGGACTACAACAGGGTGGACGTGCCAATGCTGACGGCAGTCCAGTCCGAGGGTGCCTCGGCGCGGGTGGTGGCCGCCTCCACCATCGCGATGGTCATATTCAGCATGGTACCGCTGTTCCTGGTGACTGCCTCCGGCGAGTCCCCCACGGGACTGGTCTACGCGGCAACCGCCATCGCGTCGGGCGCCCTGATGGTTGCGCTGTCCGCCTGGGTGGTGGCCCGCCCCACCGAGAGGGCATCTTGGACGCTCTTCAAGTTCTCCAGCCCGTATCTGGCGGTATTGTTCATAGGACTGATGGTCGATACGGCACTCTAACCATCACCAGGGGTTGTCCACGGTGCGCATAAACCCACGAAATTACTCCTTCAAAACGGCAGATCCGGCTCATCCTCAGACCGGTTTTGACTGCATTATCCCATCCGGCGATAGCAGGCCGTGGCGTCTCCGGCCGCAAATACCCCATTATCCGCCGGATCCGGGCGTTCTAGCGCAGTCTCCCCCACGCGTCCCCGGGGAGACGGGACTCTTTTTATCCCCGATCAGGCAAAGAGATTCCGGCAGATGGACATGATGGCGATCTCGCGTCGTTGCATCTCCAGCGTCACGGACCTGATCCTGAAGTTGAACCGGTCCTTGACCGCCGAGAAGCAGCTCTCGATCGTGTTTCGTCTGCCATACGTCCTGTAGAACCCACCTGGGTGGTCCCTGCACCAGGCCAGCATCCTGCCCCACTCGCTCATACCGTGGGCCACGAAGTTCTTCTTGGGCCGGAAGCACGGCTGCCTTCCGATGGACGCGGCCAGCCGGCAGTTCTCCCTGGAACAGTAGGCCGAGTCGCCCAGCAGGTACCCCTCGCCGCGGGGCGCCCTGGCGCACAGCTCTGCTAGTGCGGGCGAGTCGCCCGCGTTCCCGTCCGTCACGACGACGGCGACTATCCTGCCGCTGTCCGTGATCAGGGCGTGGTGCTTGACGGTGGCCTTCCGATAGAACTTCCCGCGCTTGGCATCCTCCACCAGGACATACCGGTTGAACGTGTACTGGGTGGAGTCCACCGACAACGTCCGGCGCGCGTCGCTGCCGGCGGTGAACCTCAGCAGCGAGTCCAGCAGGTCGAGGGGTATCCTCTTCATCCACTTGTGCAGCCACGATTTGGAGGGAACGTGATCCATGCCCAGCTTCCTGCACAGGCCCGGCCTGGCCTCGCACTCCTCGACCATCCCGCGGATGGAGCAGGAGTATTTCTTCATCATCACCCAGGTCATCAGCACGCACAGCATGGCCTTGTGTTCGGGGTTGTCCTCCAGGAACTTCGTTATCCTTCTCAGGATGGCCTTGAACCGTTCCTTGAACCGCTTGCCGCCGTTCTTCCTGCGCCGCTCGTAATCCCTGCAGTAGCCCTCGGGTCTTTCCTTTTGCCTTCTTCTCTTGGTGTGGTGTTGTTTCATTGGGCGGCCGTGGATCCGGTGATCAACAAACGTTTCGGTCCGGCGGGCGGCCTGCTCGGATTGCTTTTAACTCTTCTGCGACTTTTTTGGAGAATTATCGTGTGGGGGAGCCGTCAGCGTGGACAACCCCCCATCACCATATCTCCTTAAATACATCCACCCTTACTGATGGGTATGGAACTCGGGAACGCGGCCTGTGGGATGGACTACAGGCCGGTGGCAATATATCGGGTATGCGCCAACCACCGGCGCCATGTTCCCCGTGACGGTATGGGGTGGCTGCAATCCTATGAACGGATCGTCCATTAGTTTTAAATATCAACCCCCGAAACTTGGCTTAATAAAATGGAAAACGAAATAGCACGTAAAGTAACTAGTCTTACACTTATATCGATCATGGTCGCCGGCGGACTCACGTTCGCGGTTCCGGGCGTTATGCCTAATGCATATGCGCAGAACGAGAACCTGTACGTCTCCGCCGAGAACGACATGTTCGAAAACTACATAGCAGGTCCACAGGTAATCGAGGTTATCATCAACGACGAGCAGTTCAGGGAGGCCGGATTCGAAGGCTCCCCCGACGTAACCGTCGATGGTGATACACTAGTGATGACCCAGGACAATAACGGAAACTGGTACGCGTACTTTGCGGATGTCGGCATGGCCGAGACCGCAGATGCGACCACCACCGTATGTGGCGTCGGACTCGACTTTGGCGAGGTAGACACAGATGGCATGCTAGCTACCAACTCGAACGGATGTATGAATGTGGTCAAGGATTCCTCCTTGGATGACATTCAGGCTGTTCCAATCGAGTTTGATGGCTTGACTGCGAATGACTATCCCGTCGTACAACTGTTCGACTTTATCGATGGCAGCGACTTTGATGTGGTCTACGACAACGGCAGAGGCCAACAGAGCGTCACTCTTACCTTTGATACGGTAGAGGACTATGCTGGCCTGATGCTGGACAAGACTGTATACCCCAACGGGGCGCAGGTCCAGATCACTATCACTGACACATGGCTTGATATTGACCCAACAGAGGATGACAACTGGACGTTTACAACCGCTGACGGAGAGGAGGCCGCATACTATGGCCTCTTTGACGGCCGCGTTACCGACGAAGCAAGTTTGTCCTCCGCCATGCTTGACGGCGACACTCTCGCTGATCTCATGTGCGACGACAACTGTGTTCTGAAACTTAACCCAGACACGCAGGATACCGGTAGCAGCGTCCTGACTCTTCAAGATACTCTAGACACGGAGCTGTCCCACGCAGGTGACACGCAGGATCCAACTACATGGAGCGTAATCCACGACGATGAGATCGACGTGGTTACGCTGATATCTGCAGGATCCATCCCGATCACCGTTGTTGAGGACTCACCCGGTGTCTTTGTCAGTGCAGACGACGATGACAACTCGAACCTGGTAATCACTGATGATGCTAGGAGGGGTACCTCTGCAACCATCGACTACAACGACTCGGCCACATCCATACTGGTCGGGCACGGCTTTGCCTCAATTGACATCGCACTGGATGACGACGTGTGGAACTCCGGCGAGAGCGCCACCGTGACCATTGAGGACAGCGATGCCAACAAGAACAGTCTGGTCGACGAGACCATGGAGATCTCCGACCCGACAGCAATCATCGCAGCACTGTCCACAGGTAATCCATTTACGCTAAACGATGCAACGACCTATCAGGTCATGGCCATAGATCTTGGTGACAGCGACGAGGACCGACTGGTCAACGACTGGCCCGCAGACTTTGGGTCCGTGGCAGCCTCTCTCCAGGACAATCTGGATGTAACTGACATCAGCTTCGACACACACGATGTAACGGCAGCGTCAGTTGATCCGTTCTCCGCGATAGGTATAGTCGACTTGGACAGGAGCGCACCAATTGGCGCACTTGTAATCAACTATGACGCAACAGTTGACGACCTCCTGAGCGTGGTCATCAACGACAACGACTTCAAGGGATACAGCTTCTTCAACTATGACGTAAGATCCATGCACGATCGCGACAACGCAGAGGGTGTGACGTATGACGGAACCCCCGCTAATGCGAACCTCGGTGACGTGTCCATTGATCTAATGGCAGGTGACTGTACAGTTAACCTTGTGAGCAACGGCGGACACAGCGACTATGTGGCGCTGGATCAGGATACCCTTGATGCCATCTCCGCATGTGATGCAGACGAGGACGTCTCGCTTGTGGTGACTGCCGACTCTGGCAATGCCGGCGAGGACGACCGGACCTACATCATCTATGCTCCAGACACTCTGATATCTGTTGTAGCGGACTTCATGTCCTTTGGATACTTCGATGACGGAGTCCAGGGTGGTGAGCGCGTTGCAAACCAGATAGTCAGGCTTGAGGCAGAGGAGACCGACGATGACACGGGCGTCTTTGAGGGAAGCCTAGAGTTTACCATGGTCCACCAGCTGAACGTTCTGAATGAGTACACCTACGAGATCTCTACCAACGGCGACGAGCCAACATTCGTCGTATTCGAAGACCTCACCGACGAGGATGCCCCGAGTCTGTCATACAGCGACTTGGGCGCCGACGGCGTCGTAACACAGGTGTCAGACGAGCAGGAGGCTCCATCAACCTCTGGTGCTGTCTCCTTCGACTCTGACAGGTACAAGATAGCCGACACCGTAACCATCACGCTGGAGGACGCAGACCTTAACGTTGATTCAGACGTAATCGACATCTACACGATAGTACTCGACCAAGACTCGCCTGTCTTCGGACAGGTGGGTGAGCCCTTGGGAGTCACCGAGACATTCGGCGACCTAGGCAGGCTGCTGGATGTCACCTTTGATGACTCTCTCTGGGCAAGTGATCGTGGCACTGCTCGTTGCTCGGCTGAGCTGGGCGGCGATACAGGCCTCGACTCTACAGGCTTTACACTGATTGAGACTGGTACGGAGTCCGGTGTCTTCACCGGCAACTTCCAGATACCGGCCGACTGGTGTAACGCTGGTGAGGACGAGCCTGAGACCACAACCGGACTCGACATCGAGGTCAACTACCTTGACTTCAGGGATGCTACCGGTGAAATCATCGAAGTGGGCGACAGTGCCGCAGTAGGCGCACACACCGGCTCTGTCTCTCTTGACAGAACGGTCTACCCAGTACCATTCGGTGAGCCCAAGGACTTTGCAGGTCAGGCATCACGCACATCGTACTTCCCAATCCACTCCACAGGCCTTGACGGCGACGGTGGTCTGGATTACATCGCCAGTGGTGATCTGGTAATCCACGTCAGGGTTACAGATCCAGACTTTGACACCTCAGCAAGCGGCCAGGACAAGATAGCCGTGGCTGTCGGTGACACCATGTTCACCGGCCCGGTAAAGATCTCTGTAATCAGAGGCTCTGACACCGTCACGCTCGGTTATGCTGGTGGTCCGGTAGAGATGGACAACACCATCTACAACGGAATTCCGACCGTAAGTCAGTATGATGAGGACGGCGAGCTTCGCAGAGGACAATCCGACAACGTCAGGCAGTTCGGCCCGATAAGGGAGATTGCTGGCGACGCTGGAGTCTTCGAGGCGGATATCACCATCCGGTACACTGACGGTCCGGCCGACAACGGCTGTCCACTGACATCCGAGTACTCTCCTCTTGATGGCCCAGATACCGACCATCCTGCCTCTGTTAGATTCGGCGGCGGTGATGGTGATCACTTCTGTATACTGCAGGGCGACATACTACAGGTCGAGTACAACGACCCAGTCGATGCATCCGGTGATCCAAACACCGTGACCGACTCGGCTACCTTCGACCTGAGGAACGCCGTGTTGCAGTCCGACAAGAGCGAGTACCTCATAGGCACCGACATGATACTGACCCTCATTGAGCCGGACTTTGATCTGGACAATGACCAGGCCGAGACATATGATCTCGACCTGATCGAGTGGGACTCTGATGCCGCCACCATCACCATGGGTGACAGGGGTGGCAATGCTGCAGCCTTCGATCCGGAGCCAACAGCCTTCCGAGAGACCGGTGATAGTACTGGTATATTCCAGACTATAATCGAGATACCCGAATCGCTTGATGGCAGCACACTATCCAGAGGCGAGGCAATCAGCATGGAGTACACCGACTGGGGTCCTGCTGGCGCAGACCATGTCGGCCAGGAGGACGAGGACGTATCACTGGACATCATGACATCCGACTTTGGTGCAACAATCGAGCTCGACCAGAAGGTCTACACTTGGACCGACAAGGTGTACATCACCATAGTCGCTCCTGACCACAACTATGATAGCGACCTAGTCGACGAGATTGGTGACACCGACGATGATCCGCTCAAGATATCCACCAGAGGCCACGATCTCAACAAGTACAAGCTTGTAGAGACCGGCACCGATACCGGCATATTCACGGGTGAAGTCATACTCTCCGGATTCGCGTCTCACGATGCAGACGGAGATGGTGATGTAAATGATGCCCGCGGAATCACCGGTGACGGAACCGGAAGAGACCTCGGCATTGGTCCAACCAATGGATTCCTTGAGTCGACCAACGACGACGGACTGTCCGTATCGTTCGAGTACTCTGAGGATCTGACCATAGTAACGTCCGCTCTGATACGCTGGAACATCGGCGAGGTGCAGTGGCTTGAATCAAGCTACCCAGCATCTGGCACCGGTGTGGTCAGGGTTATAGACCCAGACCTGAACATTAACCCCGAAGCCGTCGACAACTTTGACGTCAACGTTTGGTCCGACACGGATGCAGGCGGTATAGACCTGACGGTAACGGAGACCAACGAGGCAACAGGCATATTCGAGGGTACGGTAGCCTTCAACGCTGACACGGAGTCTTCCGGACACCGTCTCAGAGTTGCAGAGGGCGACACTGTCACCGCCGAGTATGAGGACCGCACGCTACCAGACCCGTACAACATGAGAGATGATCTCGACATCACTGCCACTACACTGATCGGCACGGCCGTACCGCCCCTAGAGAGGGCACCAGCCTCAAGTCTGAGGGTGGTTGACAGCTTCGGCAACAGTCTAGACACTGTTTCCGTAGACCAGCAGGTACAGATTACCGCCGATCTGATGAATGGCCAGGATAGGGATCAGGCATTCGCATACCTTGTACAGGTACAGGACGCCAACGGCGTAGTCGTTAGCCTAGCTTGGATCACAGGTTCACTGGCTCCAGAGCAGGCGTTTAGTCCGGCCGAGTCATGGACACCCTCAACCCCAGGCATGTACACAGCTACTGCCTTCGTATGGGAGTCCCTTGACAACCCGACCGCACTATCACCTCCAGTATCACTGGACATCACAGTACAGTAAGACTAATCCATTTTCTTTTTCATTTTTCCAGAAGCAATATCTAGTGGAGCTGCGCACTTCATACCGTGAAGGCTATGGTAGCACTGGCGGTAGTGGCATGCGCCTCGCTGGTATCATACTCGTACGCGGACTTGGAGATATTCACCAACGGCAAGGTGTATACGAGCGGCCAGCCACTGTTCGTGTTCGGCAAGGCCATGCCTGATGAGAGCATAATCATACGAGTGTTCGGGCCCGACGACACCATCACCGTCTTTGACCAGATTACAGCCGGCCCCGATGGCTCATTCCAACAAGCCATCCTGACATGGCCGGAGGCCTCGATCACCTTCCCGTACGGAACGTACACGATCGAGGCGCTCAGCACGGACCAGGGCGGACTCTCCCAGACGGTCAACGTGCGGTTCGCCACCACCTCCGAGCTGGTGGAGATACCCGTAGAGCGGAGCATCGGCATGCTGATATTTGCCCCGGAGACGGCCACCATCCACAACCCGCTGCGCGTGTTCGTGCAGACCACCAGCGACGGCCTGCTGGTGGGCAACGACCCGGGTGAGCTGCTGGAGACAACCCATGTCCACCTGCCGGATGGCAGCGTCAACGATATCAGCGACTCGTTCAGGGCGCTGCACCAGGGACTGTTCTTTGCGGACTATGTTCCAGAGCAGGAGGGAACATACGTGTTCCACGCGGTCGCCTCCAGCCAGGGAACCATCTCGCACGGGTCGGCTGCCACCACCGTCCTCAGCCAGGACATAGGGGACATATCAGAGCAGATACTGGCCCTGGATGCCATCCTGGCCGAGACATCCGCGGAGCTGGACCAGCTAAAGTCGGAGGTGGGCGAGTTCAAGTCAACCCTCCAGCAGGCCAGCTCCAACATAGATGCCAGCGTGGGGACCATGTCCGAGTCGGTCACCAATATCGAGGACGCCTCCTCCCAGCTCAACTCACTCTTCTTTCCGGTGGTGGGGCTGATAGGGGTGATAGTGGCGCTGCAGATAGTCACGCTGGCTAGAAGCAGCAGGATGTACGGGAAGTAGGGTACCATTCCACCTTCCTGCATAACCCACGGTGGAGTCCACCGACAGCGTCCGGCGCGCGTCGCCGCCGGTCAACCTCAGCAGCGAGTCCAGCAGACCGACGGGTATTCCCTTCATCCACTTGTGCGCCGCCACGATTTGGACGGGACGTGATCATTCTGGGAGGGGGGTCCTGCCACCACGCGCGCTTCCCAGGATCATCCGCCACGCGCCAACTACCGGCCCCGCAATTCAAAGCAAATAATAGTGATTCCTTCGGTACAAAGTTATGCGACGGTGGCTCGTACTCTGCGGGATTGCCATGGCGGTTGCAGCGCAAGCCGCCTACGCCTTTGAACTCCCCGAGCCGACCGTCTTGCGCGAGCCCGTCTACACCTCGGGGATTATCCTGTTTGATCCGACCCTCCTGCAGTCCTACAACCTGGAGCGATACATCATAGATGGCCAGGTGGTGGTCTTGGAGGAGTCTGCCATACCCAGGCTGCTCTCCAGCGGGCACAGCGTGATGAAGGACCTGCCGCTCTCGTACCATGATGACACCGGCGTGGCCGGCCAGATAGGGGTGGCAACGGGGGCCACCGACGCACACTCCTCCTATAACGCCACCGGCAGGGGCGTAACGATAATGGTGGTGGACACGGGGGTGGACTTTTCCAACCCCGACATGTGGCACGCGGTGGCCCGCGACCGGAACAACCACCCGGTGATGCTGGACCCCGACGGCCAGGGCCTGGTGCTCACCAACGCCACCTTCTACGCCAGCATAGAGCGGGACGGCGCCATCCGCAACACCGGCTCCACCCCGGAGGGGTTCACCTCGAAGGTGTACGTCAACGAGGACGGCGTATACCTGGATATAGTCCAGGACGGCTCCGGCACCGTAATCCAGGTGTACAACTCGCTGTTCCCGGCGATAGGGCCCTCCCCGGTGCTCAACGGTACACTCTCCCGGGACATGAAGATAGGGGAGAGCAGCCACGACTATATCAGGTCACAGAGCGGCGTCTACCATCTGGGCGCCGCCTTCCTGGGGATGCCCCATGATGAGGGCCCGCTCGTCCAGGTGGTCCCCATCCTGGTGGTTGACGCCAACCACCCGGGCGTCTATGATACGATAATACCTGACATGTCCACCTCCTGGGAGGACTATACCAGGTTCGACCTACCGGCCGGCGCCCAGCCGGACTACGACTTTGACTTTACCGACGAGACGCCCATCATCCTGGGCAGCGGCAACGAGATGCTGGTCTACGACGCCGACGGGGACGGCAGGCTGGATTATAGCGCCGGAATGGTGGGAGCGCGCGTCCTGGACCTCTACGGGGCGTTCTCTGAGGTGGATCACCTCGAGGGATACGCCTTGGGCGCCGCCAACGTCACCCTGCTGCAGCCGCTGGATGAGGGCGGCGACTACCTGGGTGTGATGGCCGACATGCGGGGCCACGGGACCTCCGTCGCCGGGGTCATAGTCTCGCGGGGGGCCGAGTCCTACGACATCTACAACGGATCCGCCAGGTATACCATCCCCGGGGTGGCGCCCGACGCGAAGATTATCCCGGCCAGGACGCTCTGGTACGGCGGGATAGAGTACGCCTGGCTGTGGGCAGCCGGCATGGACAACGACGGGGACGGCTGGGAGTACTCGGACAGGCCCCGGGCGGAGATAGTCACCAACAGCTGGGGGATACGCCACTTCCCGGTCCTGGAGAAGGCGCCCGGCTATGACGACCTGGCGCTCCTGGCCAACGCCCTGGCCACGCCCGGATCCATCCACGACAACTATCCGGGGATGGTGATGGTGGCATCCTCCGGCAACTCGGGCCACGGATACGGCTCCGTGGCCATTCCCGGGGCGGCCTCGCTGGTCATATCGGTGGGGGCCACCACCAACTCCGCCTTCGTGGGAACGCCCAGCTTCCTGGGCCACCCCCGGTTCGGCAACTCCTCGATCCACTACGGCCATGTCGTGGACTTTTCCTCACGCGGTCCTGGGATGATCGGGGATGCGCGACCGGACCTGGTCTCGGTGGGCGCCTACGCGTTCGCCCCCGCGTCGGTGAACCGGCATACCAAGGAACCGCAGGGCGAGCCGTACTCGATCTTCGGGGGCACCAGCATGGCGGCCCCGCTGGTGGCCGGAGCTGCGGCGATAGTCACCGAGCAGATGCTGCGCCAGGACATCCTGTACAACCCCTTTGAGATCAAGGCCATCCTGATGTCCGCCGCCAGCGACCTGGGCAACGACCCGATGGTCCAGGGGGCGGGGATGGTCAACGCGGCCGCCGCCGCGGCCTATCTGGAGGGCAAGGAGGGCGTCTTTGCGGTCAGCAACGATGCCTCCTACCTGACCCTCCGCGGGGTGACCGGGTCGGCATTCTCCTCGCTCAACCTCACCGAGATGGGACTGGACCGGCTGACCATGCCGCCCAAGTCCCACCCCATGACCAGCTGGTTTGCGGGGCACCTGGAGCCGGGCCAGAGGAGCAGCGCCGTCTTTACCATATCCAACCCGACCGGCAGCCCCCTGGAGGTACGGATAGACCCCGAGATGATCAACCTGGTGGAGAGCGGACACACCGATCTGACTACCATCCCGCAGCAGCGGGACCCGGTTATGAACGAGACCGACCGCTACGCGCCCAACTATGTCATGCTATCAGATGTTCGCTCCCCCGATACCCTTCCGGAGATATTCGCGCACTACGGTATGCCCGAGTCGTCCCTGCTGGTGCTCAACGTCAACTTTGACTTTGACCGGTTTCTGAACCAGACGGCGGAGTTTTACGCCGACGACCTGACCATATCCTCGCTGTACCTATATGACTGGCAGGATGCGGACGGCGACGGGGAGGTGACCGCGGGCGAGCTGGCAATGGTGAGCCGGGCCGGCAGCTGGGGGACCGTCCAGGAGATGCGCGTCTCAGACCCCAACGAGATCTTCACCGGGGTGCCGGTGGTGGGCGTCTACCCGGTTCCGATCCGGGCCTCGTACTGGCAGGGCATCACCGAGAACAACTCCACGGCCATGGACTATACCCTTACCGCCAGCTACTACGACCGCGAGACATGGCCGGTGGTCTGGCTGGAGTCGAGGGAGATAGTGGTGCCCCCCAACTCCGAGTCGCACGTCCGGGCCACCATCACGGTGCCTGCCGACTACCAGAGCGGCGTATACCAGGGCTTTCTGACCTTCAAGGGGCAGGAGCATACGGTTGACGCCCCCGTCTCCTTTGCGGTCGTCCGATCGGCTGGCGCCGACACGGTTCTGGCCTCCGGGGAGGATGGCCGCCAGGGTACGCTGTACGCGCCGGGGGTGATCCGCGGATCATTCGACATGGGGGCCAGCTACATGTCCGGGGAATGGCGGCACCACTATGTTGATGTTCCAGAGGGGGTAGGCTCGGGCATCCTTGAGATGTCCTGGCAGTCCAACTCCACCAACATAGGCGTGTTCGTGGTGGATCCCAGCGGCGCCATCGTCCAGACCAACATGAACCCCGGGGTCTTCGGGCAGTTTGCAGGCTGGCCGTCGGTGGACTGGCTGGGGTACGGAGAGCTGGGAGACGGCAGCGGCGGTTTCTACCCCGTCAAGAACTGGAACGACACGACCACCCTCATCCAGTTCCCGACCGAGGAACCGGGCACCTACTCGATACTCTCCCATGCCGCCCTGTTCGGCGGCGAGTCGATCACCGAGCCGATCACCGTTACAGTCCGGTTCCAGATGCCGTAACGGCGGCAGGGTGCCTCGCCAGCCTGGTGACCTTGCGCCAAAACTGGGGGGGCTGCCCGAAGTTCTACCGGCGGTCATTAGCAACCCCATCTAACATAGAGATTATGCATAGGCCTGGGGTTGTCCACGAGTCAGGTCAAACCGACTCATTACCCCGAGCCATCCGGCAACGACCCCTCCGCCGTTCTGGTCGGTTCAGGAAAGGAGACGCGGCTAGGCCGGGTCGGACTCCGCGGATGCCGCCTGCTCGTCCTTGCCCCACCGGAGATGGGCGCGGGTATTCCGTCGGTGATGATGCTCCAGGTTGGATCGCATGCCATCCGGATGGTGGCCCGGTAGGCGGATATGCCGTTCTTCTCGCAGGTGGCCGCGAACGTCCAGAGGGTGGAAAAGTTTCGGGCGGCTCCCGGCGCCGGCCGGGGTTGTCCACGCTGACGGCTCCCCCACACGATAATTCCCCGAAAAAGTCGCAGAAGAGTTAAAAGCAATCCGAGCAGGCCGCCTGCCGGACCGAAACGTTTGTTGATCACCGGATCCACGGCCGCACAATGAAACAACACCACGCCAAGAGAAGAAGGCAAAAGGAAAGACCCGAGGGCTACTGCAGGGATTACGAGCGGCGCAGGAAGAACGGCGGCAAGCGGTTCAAGGAACGGTTCAAGGCCATCCTGAGAAGGATAACGAAGTTCCTAGAGAGCAATCCCGAACACAAGGCCATGCTGTGCGTGCTGATGACCTAGGTGATGATGAAGAGATACTCATACTCCATCCGCGGGATGGTCGAGGAGTGCGAGGCCAGGCCGGGCCTGTGCAGGAAGCTGGGCATGGATCACGTCCCCTCCAAATCGTGGCTGCACACAAGTGGATGAAGAGAATACCCCTCGACCTGCTGGACTCGCTGCTGAGGTTCACCGCCGGCGGCGACGCGCGCCGGACGCTGTCGGTGGACTCCACCCAGTACACGTTCAACCGGTATGTCCTGGTAGAGGGTGCCAAGCGCGGCAAGTTCTATCGGAAGGCCACCGTCAAGCACCACGCCCTGATCACGGACAGCGGCAGGATAGTCGCCGTCGTCGTGACGGACGGGAACGCGGGCGACTCGCCCGTACTGGCAGAACTGTGCGCCAGGGCGCCCCGCGGCGAGGGGTACCTGCTGGGCGACTCGGCCTACTGTTCCAGGGAGAACTGCCGGCTGGCCGCGTCCATCGGAAGGCAGCCGTGCTTCCGGCCCAAGAAGAACTTCGTGGCCCGCGGCATGAGCGAGTGGGGCAGGATGCTGGCCTGGTGCAGGGGCCACCCCGGCGGGTTCTACAGGACGTATGGCAGACGAAACACGATCGAGAGCTGCTTCTCAGCGGTCAAGGACCGGTTCAATTTCAGGATTCGGTCAGTGACGCTGGAGATGCAACGACGCGAGATCGCCATCATGTCCATCTGCCGGAACCTCTTTGCCTGATCGGGGATAAAAAGAGTCCCGTCTCCCCGGGGACGCGTGGGGGAGACTGCGCTCGAACGCCCGGATCCGGCGGATAATGGGGTATTTGCGGCCGGAGACGCCACGGCCTGCCATCGCCGGATGGGATAATGCAGTCAAAACCGGTCTGAGGATGAGCCGGATCTGCCGTTTTGAAGGAGTAATTTCGTGGGTTTATGCGCACCGTGGACAACCCCGCCATACACGAACGGTTTATGAGCAACCACACCGTACATACCGTATGCTTACGGCGTTCCTGAAGTGGTTGAATGACAACTATGTCATAGACTACCACCGCATCAAAAGCGACAATGACACCGGATTCTACACGCGGTTCCGCATACAGAAGTGCATGTACATGGCGCAGTGCTTGGGGCTCGGCACCGACTACCACTACAGGCAGTACGTGTACGGGCCGTACTCGCAGGACCTGATGACCGAGTACTACAACTATGATCCAGAGGCCGCTACCGCCGAACAACTCCCTCCGGACTTTAAGGAAATAGGAGACGTTGTGCTCCGGGCGCACTCCCGGGGGCTGGCATGGATGGAGGTCGCCACCACGATCCTTGAGGCCGCGCGCGGGCGCAGCGCTTCGGAGGAGCAGTTCACCAGGGACAGAATAGAGCGCGACGTTGCCGGCCTAAAGTACCAATACACGGACGGCTACATACATACGGTGTACGGCGACCTGCTGGAAATGCCGCTGGGCAGGGGCCTCCCCAACACGGTGCCTGTTCAAGCTGCGATACCGGCGCCATGAGCGGTACGCCGCCCGGTTATACGCTGGAGGAGGTGCGGGGCTCGCTCAATGACCTGAGGGTGTCGCACGAGTCGGGCCGCATGGAGCACTGCGCCAACTACGTCACGATCAGGCTCGTGACCCTGATAGAGCAGTTTTGCCGCATTGCGTACAGGCGCCGCCACCTGGAATACGACTGGAAGCAGGCGCCGCCGCCCGTCACGATCCAGATTCTGGTAGACGTCTTCCGGCGGTTCGACCCGGGCCTCAAACACGAGGAATGCGAGCTCAAAATACGGCTGTTCGGCAATCGCAATGACAAGAGCGCCGACGGCAAGATCCGCCTCAAGTCCGACGACGAGGTACGGGGCTTGGTGAGAACGGTTCTCAAGAAACAGGATCCGGACGTGGAAGAGTGGATACGGCTGTACACGCTGTCGTTCCAGAGCGTGAAGAGCATCAAGGACAGGCTAGGCGTGTCGTTTACGCAAGAACAACACAGGGACATCAACGAGCTGTTCGGCAGGCGCAACACGGTGGTCCACACGCCGTCTGATCGACAGGTCAACGAGTCCACATTTGCCATGGTGGAGTCGCTGTTTCTACTGATCGACAACGAGGTTCGCGCCAGAGTGGAGTCGCCGGGCTAGTGGCGGCAACAGCCTCGGTACACGGTGTTGGTCGTCAAACCGGCGCGCGCCGTGTTTACGACGGACATGTATGTGTGGCGCGGGTTGCAGCGGGAATTATCGTGATTGATACACTCCTCACCTATCCACCACCCTCCACACCTGTGCAGGGGATGCCGTACCAAACATCCTCGGCCTACACTGCCCCGCCTGACTGGTGATTCGCAGATTTGTCATACCGCGCCCCCTCCGTTGACCCTTCTGGAAAGACTGTCGCTCGCATGCTTGCCCGGATCGGCGCACCGCGGCTATGGCGCGCCGCACAGTGACTTGCCGGCTATCAACTGCCTGTAGGTAAGCCTCTTGCCCACCAAACTACGTACAATAGAGATTATGCAAGGGAGCTGCGAGAACTAGATGAAGACGGCGATTGAGGCGATAGCCAGCGTATGCACTCAGGTCCCCAAAGCGGACAATTCGGATGCCCAGCCGGGCCATAGGTTTATTGATCGCGATACCATCTAACCGGCGTGAGCACCAAGTCAGAGGCCGCCCTCCTGCGCGAGGAGCTGACCAGGTTGGCGGTGGAGAACCGGGAACTACGCGAGACGGTGTCCCGGCTCGAGGCTGTGCATGACAAGATGGTCGCGGCCCTCAAGGCGGAGATAGACCGGCTGATACTGGAGATAGCCGAGCGCGACAGGAGGCTGGCCAAGTACGAGAACGCCCACGTCCCGTCCTCGACCGGCTCGCTGTACAATGAGAAGCGCGCAGCCTTCCGGAAGAAGATGGCAGAGGAGGGCGGCTACGCCGGCGAGGGCGGCGATGAAGGCGGACCTGAATCGGATGACGATGACAACAACGGTAAGGCGGAGGGTGAGCCGTCCCGCAGGGGGCCGCCGGCCGGACATATAGGCGCCTCCCACAAGAACAAGGCGGATCGGACGGTCGTGCTGCGGGTCTGCCGGTGCGGGACGTGCGGGCGCGGCCACCTCAGGAAGGTGCCACCGGTCGTCAAGATGGTCTATGATTTTGCCGGCGGCAAATCCATGGTGATAAAGTGCATCGCGTACGTGATGAAGAGGGGATCCTGCAAGAGGTGTGGAGAGATGATCACCACCGCGGCGGCGCCTACCATCCCGGGGACCTCGTTTGGGCCCGGGATCCTGGGGTTCATCGAGGAGTACTATGCGGGGAGGTGCACCGACCAGACTATCTCATACTTTTTCGATGCCCTCTACGGGTTTGGCCTCTCACCCAACGCCGTCTGGAACGCGCGCAAGGCCATCAGGGACCTGCTGATGGGGACCTATGCGGAGATCCTGGACCACATCGCCGAGGCCCTGTTCATGCAGATGGACGAGTCGCCCATCAGGATGAACTGCAAGCGGGGCTACATCTGGCTGGCGACCATCGGGGACGCCACCTACATCGTGGCCGCCCCCAGCAGGGCCGCGGCCGTCCTGGACATCCATTTCGGGAAGATCCTGGGCGTCCCGGTCGTCTCGGACGGGTACGTCGCCTACAACGTGCTGCCCATCCGGCAGAGGTGCTGGGTGCACCTCCTGCGCGAGGCCGAAGAGTACGCCATCAGGAACGGCGGATCCGACATATCCTGCCACTACCGGCTGCTCTCCCTGTACCGGGCCATCAAGGGCAGGAAGTCGGCGGACAGCTCCGAGTGCCTCTCCCTGGAGAGGGCCGTCCTGGAGATAGCCTCCTCCTATCCTGAGGGCCACAAGTTCAGGACCAAGCTGGAGGGGGCCGCGCCCCACCTGTTCACCTTCCTCAGGTACCCCGGCATGCCGCCCCACAACAACGGCGCCGAGCTGGAGATACGCGACACCGCCGTCCTGCACAGGAACGTGCGCCACCAACTGTCCACGGCGGAGGGGCGGGAGGTCTTCTCGGTGCTGGTCTCGGTGGCGCGCACCTGCCGCAAGCTGGGCATCTTTCCGCGGACCGCGGTGGAGAATTTGGTCAGGGACCCGGACTGGAGGCTGTTCAAGCCGCCGCCGAAACAGGAGCGCCCGGAGCTGGTCGCGCCGGTCGCCGTGGCGTGCTGATGCCGGATTAGCGTTGCAGACAATTATGACGATGCCCAAGATGCCCGCTTTGGGGACCTGAGTGCATACTAGCCAGCAATTCAAAAGATTTTAACTATGGCGGATAGAGCCGGGGTTGAGCTTTGACAAGACACAAGAAGCGCAGATACGTCCCCCCACCCAGGGACAAGGCCCCGCCACCCAGTACCCTGCCCACTGATACCCCGCCCACCGACGCCACCCCGCCCGATGTTCTGCCGCCGATCGAGCCCGAAAAACCGGATCCTATCCAGGTGGATATCGACACCAGCGACAAGAACCGCAAGCTCAACCAGCTATTCTGGATGAGGGTCATACTGGCGGTGGCGGCCGGAGTCTCTGCGACGTTCATCTTCGAGCCGCTGGAGGGTGAGGAGAGGCGCTGGGCCTCCATCGGATACATGGTGATACTGTTCCTGGCCACGGTGTTCATAGCCAAGTCCATGAGGATACAGCTGCCTGCCTCCGACCGCAAGAAGATAGTGACCCAGGCCATAGCCAGCTACGTCTTCATCTACCTGTTCGTGTGGGTCATGACCACCACCATCGTCCACTCCCTGGGGGCGGGATCCGGCTCCTCCCTGCTGGGATAGAAGACGCCCCCTGCCACGGGACAACCAGATGATGCCTGCGCCCCGCCGGCGCCCCCTGCCACGGGACAACCAGATGATGCCTGCGCCCCGCCGGCGCACCCTGCCACGGGACAACCAGATGATGCCTGCGCCCCGCCGGCGCACCCTGCCACGGGACAACCAGATGATGCCTGCGCCCCGCCGGCGCACCCTGCCGGTACCGTGGCCGCGTACTCCTGGCTGTCCAACGGTAAAGTCCATCGGCCTCATCCGCCGGCGCACCCCGCCGGTACCGTGGCCGCGTACTCCTGCCAACCGGCCGGGACGGTGATCCGTGCCTAGCTCCGGGGGCTTCAACCAAGGTTTATAACCGCATCGGCGAATATCGTTCTGGATGGCGGAGGTAGAAACATCCAAAGGCCTCTCAAGGCGCGATTTCCTTAAACTTATGGGTGCGGCGGGGACCGGCCTCGCGTTTGCCCCGTTCGTTCCCTGGGGAGAATTCATGCCCAACCCCAGCACCGCATCCCTGGAGAAGGTACCCGTCGAGCTGCCCGACGGCACGCAGGCCAACGTCCAGACTTTTCCCCTGAACTACGCGGAGGTCATCACCTACCCCAAGACCGGCGACCGCGTCCTGGACGAGGAGGCCTTCCGGAAGTGGCAGTTCATACGGCTGCCCGAAGAAATGGGCGGCTCGGCCACCGACCCCTCGGCGTTCCGGGCCTACTCGATGGTCTGCCTGCACCTGTGGTGCCTGTGGAAGTACTTTCCGGCCGATGCCAAGAAACGTGGCGAGTGTCCCTGCCACGGCTCCATCTATGATGCTAGGACGGGCCTTGCCGTCAGCGGGCCGGCGTCCCTGCAGGCGGCACCCAACAACGTGCTGCCCAAGCTGGACTTTGAGGTAGACACGGACGGATTCCTGTGGATTCTGCCCCCTGTGTGGGGCGTCACCGACAATGGAGTGGTTGGATATGGCCGTTTCCTTGAGTAGGCGGACGGGCGCCGTCGCCTTCTTCTACTGGATATGGGACGGGCTGGACAGGACCATCTTTACCGCCATCAAGTTCTCGTTCCCGGCCAGGTTCGTGAGCCCGTTCGGGTTCCTGGGCATGTTGACCTTCATCACGTTCGTCATACTGGGGATATCGGGCGCCCTGTTGATGTTCTACTACCAACCCATCCTGGACAGGGCCTGGGACAGCGTGGCGTTCATCAACGACGAGGTCCCCTTCGGCTTCCACATACGGAACATCCACTACCACGGCTCCAACGCCATGGTGCTTCTGGCCATCCTGCACATGTACTACCAGTACTTCAGCGGACGCTACAAGATACGCAACGAGATACTCTGGGTGACCGGGGTCATCCTGGGGACCGTCACCATCCTGGAGGCCTTTACGGGATATGACGTGATATTCAGCGAGAGGGCGGAGCTGGCCATCAGCATAGCCGCCTCGCTGACCAACTCCATCCCGGTGGCCGGGCCGGTCATACGCGACGCCATGTTCGGCAGCGGCTTCTCGGACTTTGTCCTGCGCTTTTACGCGCAGCACGTGTTCATCCTGCCCTTGGTGATGCTGGGCCTGATGGCGGTGCACTTTCCGCGCTTCCTGGTCTTTGACGTCCCGATGGTCTTTGCGATCGGCGGCGCCATCATGATTACCGGAGGCGTCTTCCCGATAGATTTGGGCTTCAAGTTCCAGCCGACGGTCCCGCCGGGGATCACCGTCCCGGAGTGGTACCTGACGGGGCTGTACGCGTTCCTGCGCACGCAGTACGACAAGTTCGTCACCGGGGTGTTGTGGCCGGGGCTGTTCATAGGGGCGCTGTTGCTGGTGCCCTTCATAGACAGGTACAAAAAGTTCTCCTGGAAGGATCGCCCGATGATCACCGCCTTCGGCATAACCGGGATAGCCCAGATAATGGTCACCACCTACTGGGGCTTTTACATACCCGCCGACACCAGCCTGGCGCTGGTCGAGAGGCTGGTCATCGACCCGATCTTCCTGTACCTGGTGATGATACTGCTGGTGCCGCTGGGCTTTGGCTTCACCTACATGATGATAAAGCTGGCCAAGGAGGCGGAGCGGAAGGCCAAGCTGGCCAAGGAGAAGGGACCCAACAAGGTCTCTGCCATCAACCTGTCCCAGAAGTGGATAAACTGGATGATAGTGGCCCTGCTGGCGTTCCAGGTGTTCCTGAATATAGCCGCCTACAACGCCGCCCTCACCGGAATGAAGAACATCTCGCTGTTCCTGGTGGGGATGATAATGATAGTCTTCGCCGCCTTCTTCCACATCTACCGGTACGGCGTCAACGAGTCCAAGAAGGCCCCGCCCCCGCCGGTCCCCAAGGGGGACATACCCCAGATACCTGCGCCGGCCAAGGAGCCCGAGGCCGTCCAGGACAGCGAGGCGGTCATGCAGGTGGTCCACCACCCCGAACAGGAAAAGGACCGGGACTGACCATCCAACCTGGGCGCGCATCCGGCCAGGACGTCGGCCAACCCCGGCCGTGGCGATAAGCCCCGGAGCGTATAACGAGAAGGTTGGTTGGCGCCATTCTGTCCCGTTACGTCCAAGATCAAGGGTTCCCCGTTTGAGGTAACCCTTCCAGACTCGGGTAGTATCCGGTGGGTTGGTGTATCGTGACGAACGTGACGGTACACGCTAACTTTTCAGGAAATTCGAATGTTTAAAAATGGCAGACCCTCAATTACCTTCATGGGATACGACTATGACGGCACGATAGAGACGCTCAAGCAGTTCAAGGCCGAGAAGGAGGATTTGCTGAAACGCGTGCTGGCGAACGGCCACGGTGAGCTGGCCGAGTCCGTGCGCGAGTCGATTGCCGGCTACGAGGAGACCATAAACAAGTGCAAACAAATACGGGCCAGGCAGTCAGCGTAGACTGTGTAGGTCGCGCAAGTCCTTTTCCTCCCGCTTGAGACGTTCCCTCAACGCTTCGGCTATGTCAAAACACCCGTGCTGTTCCGCACCTATGATGGATTCCCTGATCCACTGAACCCGCCGCTCCGTCTCCCTTAGTTCCGCATCGTAGTCGTAGGTCATTATCCACCACTTGGCGGATCGACGCTTTTTAAACTTGGACATGGGGGGTTCTGCTGCAAATGCGGGTGCTATCCCAACGTCCACCAACACCCACAGGCCGACCGTCGGCGTTCTCCACACGACGGCCTCCCCGTATGGAGAACCTGGTACTGTCGGGGTTGCCCGGTCTGACAAGAGCCGGCTTGCCGATACGCCGCAGTCGGCGGCCATCCGGACACAATCCGGACAACTCCCGAATCTGCACAGGGACCATCCGGGAATTATATGCCTAAGTACAGACGCGTAACATACGCGTACCTGCCCAGGTGCTTTCCGGCGCTTGATGTCGCGGGACGATTGCACGCTTGGTTCTCGCGCCGCCTAGTGGCGTCCGGAGCTGCGGTCACCCAAGTTGGTGGGTTCCGGGTCCGTCCCAATTCACGCCTTTCGAGGGCAATTCCTTCCCCCGCGGGAACGTTAATGTCCGTTCCCCTGTTGACCACATTGTACGCCGCGTTACCGTCGGCGTTCATCACCCGGCCGCAGAACACACACCCAAAGCGCTCACCGTTCCGCGACTCCGCATCAGCGTGTTGGCATGCCGAGCAGGTCGTGCTGGTGCCAACCGGGTTGACCTCTACCACCCTGATGCCCAACCTCTCGGCCACAATCCTGATCTTCCGCAGTATCTCACCATGGCGGACGAACCTCATACCCCTGTTGAGGCCGCGTTTCCTGTTTCCGCCGTGCCGCGTCATCGCCTCCAGATCCAACCGTTCGATACAGATGACGCTCGCACCCCAGCAAACCTCCTTGGCCAGCAACCACTCGCAGTAGTTCCGTACGCAGGCGTTCTTGTGGTTGCGGCGGTCGCGCCGGCGCGCCGTCTCCCGATAGTTGCGCGAATGTTTGTTGGTCTTGGATAGTTTGCGGCGCGTCGCATCGTTCCAGTGCTGGTTGGACCTGAACGCGCTCGCCGTGTCGTAGCAGGCGACGCGCCCGTCCGAGCGCGCCACCACCGTCGGGTTGGTTATGCCGCGGTCTATGCCGACGGCCAAACCGGTCGTACGCGGCTCGGCGTCCGGCAGCTTGTAGGTGATGTAGAGCCGCCAGGTGTTGGCGTTCCCGTACGGCGACACGTCCGCCAACCGGAACGACCTTGCGCCATATAGCCAGTTGTTTGGGTATTGGTATGGCTGCTCCCCGGCTAGCCGGACGCGGCCCAAGCCGCGCAGCGAGGCCGTTTGGTTGTCGACGTAGGTCGGCGCGACCTCGCACGAGACCGTCCTCAACGGGTTCTTCCGTGTCCGGTAGTTGAGGTTACCGTTGCCGTGCTTGTTGGAGACGTCGGCGGCCGTCCTCGCCTGGCGGATTGCGGCCTGCTGAAAGTCCCGCTCCGTCTGCTGTTGGTGCGGCGTCGCCTGCCGCAGGATGGTGAACTCCTTTTGCAGGTCGAACAAGGTGAGCGTCGGATCCTCCTTCAGCCTGGAGACGGCCCAGTTGTATGCTTCGCGCTGGGCGCCGACCAAATCGGACAGTCTGGCGGCCTGCTCGCGCGTCAGGACGACGCGGAAACCGCGGGTGCGCATCATACGGTAATGTACCGGACCAACCATATAAACCCGGTCCTGGCTGGCCGGCCGCCGGTCTCGTCCTGGCGTGTGTATTTATCCGATAATTCCCGACCATCCACCTCAAAGACATTTTAGGAAAGCCACCATAGGCAGCCGCATGCCCCCGAGAATCACGCCCTATGACGAGATTTCGCGCGGCGCTCTGCGGAGCGCCATCGCCTCCATCCTCTTGGAGGGGGGCAGGACCATGGCGGTGATCGAGGCGGAGCGCGGCCGGAGATACCCCGAGGACGGCCGCCAAGCCAACTACCGTGACAGCCCGGTCTGGCACGGCAAGCGCGATCTCGACATTATGGTCGCCGAACGGCTCAACCTGGACGTAGACGCCCTGCTGGGCCCGGGGCGAAAGTCCTGCGACTTTTCAAACCACACCACCGGGATCATATCCGAGCTGCGCCATAAGGGAATTCTGCAGGACTTGAACGCCGGTAAGCAGTTCGGGATATGGAGGGTGGCCGACACCGCCGGGCTGTCCGAGTACGGGGCCCGGTGGGCCAAGACTGCGGAAAAGCGCCGGCCCGCGGAGCCGCATGCCGCATCCCCCGCCCCGGATCTCAACCGCGCGTTCCTGTCCATACTGGGCCGCGGATCCAAGGACAACACGTACAAGTTCGCCCTGGCCAGGGCTCTCCTGGACCACTGCAGCGACCACGCCGATGCCTCCGACAACCCCCTTGAGGTGAGCTACAAGTATTTTGCCGACAAGTTCATGAGGTATTACTTCCACCAGGAGTACAAGTTCCGCATCAGGCAGAACTTCCAACCGGAAAAACCGCCCAGGGCAATCAGCATACTCCGCGCCAGCTTCGGGGAGACGGCTCCGGGGGACCTCGAGCTGCTGGACAAAGACAAGGTCGATAGGGCCAGGAACCTCTTTCTGGCCAACATCTTCGGGCACGCTCGCCGCAAGACCTCGCTGGTGATACCCCGGTTCCAGAACGTCCAGGGCTACCCCTCCGGCAGCACGGGCGGAGTATTCTACGAGTTCGACGACGATGCGCAGGTACTGACCCTGAGGCCGGGGGCGTTTGACTTTCTCAGGAAGAACCATGCGGTGCTCTCCAAGGTGGTCCTGGCCGAATGGGCCAAGTTCCTGGAAAGGATAAACCCCTCGCTGCCCATGCTGGTGGCAAAGATAGAGCGCCACGAGGCAACGCGCGGCCCGCTGACAGAGTACAGGAACCTGTACCTGAAACACTGGTGCCACTGCTTCTACTGTAGGGGCAGGCTGGAGCGGGGACACATCCACGTTGATCACCTGATCCCGTGGTCCTACCTGTTCGACGACAACCCCTGGAACCTGGTCCTGGCCTGCCGGGACTGCAACCTCAAGAAGAGCAGCTCGCTGCCCCAGGAGGAGTTCCGCGACCATCTCATAGCGCGAAACAGGGACTACTACGGCAAAATGGGCAAGATAAGGCTCTCGCTGGACATGCTGGGCAGAGACTGGGAGCCGGAGATAGTGAAACGGTACGAGAGATGCATAGACTGCGGGTTCGGCATCAGGCACATGCCCTGACGCGAGCCCGGGCCGCGCCGTCGGCCGGGAGCGGAACCCGGCAGCCCTGGCCCGGGGCGAGCCCGCGTCCGTGGCGGCGATCCTGTCCATGACGGGGCGGAAACACCGCTCCCGGGTTTGGCATTCCGGGGGGGAAGCGAGCCGACACCCACGCCACCAAACTGATTATTAGCACCAACTACCCTAAGGCTGGCTGCGAACCATGGCCGGCAAAAAACCAACAGTCATGATTGAGGGATCCGAGTACATCTCCGCCGGGGACATCAACAACAAGTACCAGGTATCGCACGAACTCATCCGCCGATTTTTGGGAAAGCCCGACGAGATAGATCCTACGCAAACACGACGGTCACAGCAGCGTCTCTATCTGCGGAGCCGCGTTAAGGGTGCCGTAGGAGATATGCTCGCCGAAAAGGAGAGGGCAAGACAAGAGGAGTTGGAGAAGAGGGGGGCCAAATCAGACAAGGAAGAAACCGGACTGCGCGAGCAGTCAGGGCGGACAAAATCTGAAAGGGCCCAAGATCCCTTGCCGCCACCCAAGTCTCCCAGATACATCACCCCGACCGGCCTGCGCGGCAAGCGCTACTGGACGGACAAGATGATTCAGGATCTCCTGGGCGAGCCCGACGAGATGGTGGACAACCCACACTACCGTAGCGCGGCCCCCATGCGCCTCTATCTGCTGAGCCGGGTGGACGCGATTGAATCCACCCTGGATGTAGAGGCGATGAAGCAGGCCCGGTTGAAGCGCTCGGCGGCGGCCAGGCGCGCCGTCAAGACCAAACAAAAAAACCTGGAGATGCGCGTATCCACCATCAACCTCAACTGCCGGTTCGACGAACCGTTGGCGTTGGTGCGCTCCAAGGCGGCAACCGCCAACGAGGAGATAGTCGCCTACCATGAACGCGAATACCAGGCGTATGTTGAGCGTTGTCTAGACCGGGGTGAAGAACCGGAGCCTAGGCGCGGCCCCGCCCACCCCAAGGTGGCAGCAGAGGATAGGTGGGCAGTCAACTACCTGCGGCACGAACGCTCATCCTACGATTACCTGCTGTACGAGTTTGGCTCGTGGGCCAGGGATATACTGCGGCGGCGAATCCACCAAGAGATAGCAAAGACGTACCCGGAGCTCGGGAAAGCCGCAACACAGATGACCGGCTGATCCATCGTGTTCAGGAGCCGGTACGAACCAATGTATGCACTCAGGTCCCCAAAGCGGACAATTCGGATGCCCAGCCGGGCCATAGGTTTATTGATCGCGATACCATCTAACCGGCGTGAGCACCAAGTCAGAGGCCACCCTCCTGCGCGAGGAGCTGACCAGGTTGGCGGTGGAGAACCGGGAACTACGCGAGACGGTGTCCCGGCTCGAGGCTGTGCATAACAAGATGGTCGCGGCCCTCAAGGCGGAGATAGACCGGCTGATACTGGAGATAGCCGAGCGCGACAGGAGGCTGGCCAAGTACGAGAACGCCCACGTCCCGTCCTCGACCGGCTCGCTGTACAACGAGAAGCGCGCAGCCTTCCGGAAGAAGATGGCAGAGGCGGAGGGCGGCTATGCCGGCGAGGGCGGCGATGAAGGCGGACCTGAATCGGATGACGATGACAACAACGGTAAGGCGGAGGGTGAGCCGTCCCGCAGGGGGCCGCCGGCCGGACATACGGGCGCCTCCCACAAGAACAAGGCGGACCGGACGGTCGTGCTGCGGGTCTGCCGGTGCGGGACGTGCGGGCGCGGCCACCTCAGGAAGGTGCCACCGGTCGTCAAGATGGTCTATGATTTTGCCGGCGGCAAATCCATGGTGATAGAGTGCATCGCGTACGTGATGAAGAGGGGATCCTGCAAGAGGTGTGGAGAGATCACCACCGCGGCGGCGCCTACCATCCCGGGGACCTCGTTTGGGCCCGGGATCCTGGGGTTCATCGAGGAGTACTATGCGGGGAGGTGCACCGACCAGACTATCTCATACTTTTTCGATGCCCTCTACGAGTTTGACCTCTCACCCAACGCCGTCTGGAACGCGCGCAAGGCCATCAGGGACCTGCTGATGGGGACCTATGCGGAGATCCTGGACCACATCGCCGAGGCCCTGTTCATGCAGATGGACGAGTCGCCCATCAGGATGAACGGCAAGCGGGGCTACATCTGGCTGGCGACCATCGGGGACGCCACCTACATCGTGGCCGCCCCCAGCAGGGCCGCGGCCGTCCTGGACATCCATTTCGGGAAGATCCTGGGCGTCCCGGTCGTCTCGGACGGGTACGTCGCCTACAACGTGCTGCCCATCCGGCAGAGGTGCTGGGTACACCTCCTGCGCGAGGCCGAAGAGTACGCCATCAGGAACGGCGGATCCGACATATCCTGCCACTACCGGCTGCTCTCCCTGTACCGGGCCATCAAGGGCAGGAAGTCGGCGGACAGCTCCGAGTGCCTCTCCCTGGAGAGGGCCGTCCTAGAGATAGCCTCTTCCTATCCTGAGGGCCACAAGTTCAGGACCAAGCTGGAGGGGGCCGCGCCCCACCTGTTCACCTTCCTCAGGTACCCCGGCATGCCGCCCCACAACAACGGCGCCGAGCTGGAGATACGCGACACCGCCGTCCTGCACAGGAACGTGCGCCACCAACTGTCCACGGCGGAGGGGCGGGAGGTCTTCTCGGTGCTGGTCTCGGTGGCGCGCACCTGCCGCAAGCTGGGCATCTTTCCGCGGACCGCGGTGGAGAATTTGGTCAGGGACCCGGACTGGAGGCTGTTCAAGCCGCCGCCGAAACAGGAGCGCCCGGAGCTGGTCGCGCCGGTCGCCGTGGCGTGCTGATGCCGGATTAGCGTTGCAGACAATTATGACGATGCCCAAGATGCCCGCTTTGGGGACCTGAGTGCATACGAACCAATCCCCTTAAACATTATATTAGATTGCCCGGAAGGCCAGCCGTGAGCCAGACGACGACCACACCCGCCTACGGGATAGGCGTGCTCACGGTCCTGATCGCGGTGGCTGCCGGGATAGTCTTCTACCAGGTCTTCTACCTGCCCGAGAGCCTGCTCAAGCCCAGCGTGGACGAGCACATACTGCACCCGACCGAGCAGAAGGTGGTGGAGATGATACTGGGATCCTCCGATGCCGAACAACAGGACAACTTTGTGCCCAAGATTATCAACCTGCAGCTGGGGATAGACAACCACGTCATCTGGAAGAACGTGGACGACATAGCGCACACCGTCACGCCGACCCACCGCCACGAGGACTCCTACAGCGGGGAGTTCGGAAGCGACGGGGTGGTACTGGTCGGCGAGTCCTACGAGTTCCTGTTCACCGAGGATGCCCACATCGAGTACTTTTGCATACCCCACCCCTGGATGACCGGCGTGATCGAGGTCACCAAGCAGAGGTTCTAGAGTAGATCCCAGACGGGCGTGCAGCCCTGCAGGCGCGCCGACAACCACCAGGCCATCTGCGGGCCGGCCGAGGGGGTGCCGCTACCCGGACGGATACCTGACAAAGACCGTCGCGCTCTCTATCTCCTTGTGCTGCTCTATTATGGACGCCCGGAACTTTATCTCCAGATCGCGGTCTGTCTCAAAGCCCATCTTGGCGGTGAACTCGGCCCGGTTATCCGGCATGACATCCTTGGATATGAAGAGCCTGGCCACGTTGCTGGATATCTCCCTGCCGTTGTAGGAGGTATAGGTGACATGGTGGTTGGAGTCCAGCACCTGCGCGTTGACGACCACCCCGTCGTAGCGGCCCGGATACGAGACGAGGACCTCCCCCCTGAGGGGCTGCTCGTGCCGGACGGTCTCCGGTTCCATGCTGAAGGATATGTCCACGTTGCACGTGCGCGGCGGCCCGCTTAATTGATTTCGGCCAAAAAGGCCATCCGCACCTAGAACGGCCGGTTCACGTCCCTGGTGAACACCCAGCTGGCCACCGCCATTATCCCGCCCACAAACGCCGAGAGCACGCCCAGGCTGAGCGCGGCGGGCACCCCGGACGGCACCCCGGTCATCATCTCGCGGACCAGCAGTATGGTATAGGTGGCCGGGTTGAGCCTGGCCAGCTCGGCCAGCCAGTCGGGCAGCAGCTCCAGCGGGAAGAGGGCGGGGCTTACCATGAACAGGGGCATCCCCATGAAGTTGATTATCCCCCAGAAGGCCTCCTGCGACTTTGCGGCGGCGGCCACCGTGACGGATATCCCCGCAAAGCCCAGCGAGAACAGTACGACCACGGCCATTATCGGGATGATCATCAGGTAGTCGGCAAAGCCAACCCCGATGGCCAGGGCAATCCCGATTATCAGGCTGGCCTGGAGGGCGGAGACCAGCGATATGGCCAGCATCTTGCCCAGGGCCAGCGAGGACCTGGATATGGGAGATGTCAGCGCCTTGTTCATGAAGCCGTACCTCCTGTCCCAGAGGGTGTTGACCCCGCCGAATATGCTGGTGAAGATCGCCGTAAGCACTATCACCCCCGCTGCCATAAACTCGATGTACTCGCCCTCAAAGCCGGCCGACTGTATCAGGGGGCGCGTCCCCGCAAAGGTGTTCCCTATGACGATGATCCAGACGGCGGGCTGTATCAACCGTATGAACACCCCGCTCTTGGACTTGCTGTACCTCTTCATCTCGCGCCAGAATATCGCGTAGGTATCCGACAGGGCGGTTGCCACCACCACCCTCACCGCCTCCGCTTCCTGCGGGGCTCGCCGGTGGGGTGGTCCCGGATCTGGTGGCCCGTGTAGGATATGAAGACGTCATCCAGGGTGGGGCGGGTCATGGAGACGGACCGTATCTGCACCGCCAGGCCCGCCGCCACCCCGAATATCTCGGGGATGGTCGCGGCGCCCCCGTGAACATGGGCTGTGACGCCACCGTTCCTGGCCTCGGCCGACTCCACGCTGGCCATATCGGTGATGCCGGCGGCCAGCCTGTCGGCCCCATCGCCGACGTCCATCTGCAGGATCTCGTGCCCTAGCCGCTCCTTCATGGCGCCGGGCTTGTCCACCGCCTTTATCTTGCCCTCGTCGATGATGCAGACGCGGTCGCAGAGCATGTCAGCCTCCTCCATGTAGTGGGTCGAGATAAAGACGGTCATCTCGTGCTCCCGGTGTATCTGCCGGATGTGCTCCCATATGCGCCGCCGGGTCTGTATGTCCAGGCCGACGGTGGGCTCGTCCAGGAACAGCACCGAGGGCCGGTGCAGCAGCCCGCACGCTATGTCCAGGCGCTTCTTCATGCCGCCCGAGTAGGTCACGGTCGGGTCGTGCTGGCGGTCGGCCAGCCCGGTGGCCTCCAACAGATCGTCTATCCGGCGGTCGGCCTCGCCCTTCTCCACGTGGCTCAGCTTGGCCTGCAGGACCATGTTCTCCCTGCCGGTCAGGTACTCGTCGATGGCGCTCTCCTGCTGGACGTACCCTATGCTCTCCCGGACCCGGGAGGGCCTCTCTGCCACGTCGTACCCCGCCACGGTGGCCCTGCCGGAGGTGGGCTTTAGCAGCGTGGTCAGTATCATCATGGTGGTGCTCTTGCCGGCGCCGTTGGAGCCCAGAAACCCGAACACCTCCGCCTCGTCCACCTGGAAGGTGGCGCCATCAACCGACTTGATCTCGCCGAACGACTTTGTCAGGGAGATGGCCTCTATCGCGTTCAACACGTATACGGCTACCATCCGGAGTATAAACGGGTGTTTCTGGTCTGAGCGGGCCCGAAGGGCTTTGTGGCGTGTTAGTTGAAAATCCTGTCCCATACCAAGGTGGAAATCACAGCCCCCCGTACGGCCTTCTATCGAGAATTGTACCTACAGGCATCTATGATATCCTGAGTAAACGGCACGCTTTCGTCAAACACGTCTAGGAGGGACTGGTTTACGGACAACCCGCTTGAATAGCAAAGCTGGGTTATAACGCCCGCATCCTTGGCTGCTTGGACCGCATATACAAAATCACTGTCAGCAGTCATGATTACGGCCCTTTGAATCTGTTTGTCCCAACTCATTCTGACCAGATCCACTCCCAGCATCATGTCCACGCCTTTTTGTGTGTACTGATCCTGCCCGCCATCGCGTGTTTTTTGCAGCCGGCCCAGTTTTACCTCGAATCTGGGTATTTTTTTGAGCTGGTTGACGAAGTGGTTTGCCCTGCTATACCGCTGCTTTTCATCAACAGTCGGCGGGTTGCTTTGAAAGGGCATTGAGGTATAGTAGTAAGTTCTCAGGCGGATCATATCGATGCTTAACCTTTCAGACAGCTTTTTGAAGTCAATTCTGGGACTGCCTTTCTGCCGTAAAATGGCAGCCAAGTAGCCGCCGTCGATGAAGACCGCACATCGATCCATAAGGTACAGCACCCAGGCGTTGTTATTATAATTACTGCCGTCCATGCGAACGGCAGCGGGCATTTTTCCCTATCGTCGATTAGGACGATAGCGCCTATTTGGGACTGCCGTCCATGCGAACTGCAGCGAGCATATAGTGATTCTTACATCCCGAAATCATAATTTAAGCATTTCTTGGGTTCTGCTGCAAACGCGGATGTCGCCCGATGACTGCCCCCCGGACAATAGGTCTTGTTCGGGAGAACGCTGGTTGCGGCCAGATGGTTTCGATGAACACCCGAATTTGCACAAGAACCGGGCCCGAAGGGCTTCGATCCCTCGACCATTGGATTAGAAGTCCAACACTCTATCCATGCTGAGCTACGGGCCCGAACCCGGGGGGCGGACCTACCATTTTAAGGGTTTACTGGCCGTGTCCCGGGCCATCTTGAAGAGGTACTGCTGGGCGTATCCTGCGTAGGGTCCCAGCCGCTCCACCGCCCGGTCGTGCAGCATCTGGTACTGCCGGTCGGTGTGGGGGCCCCTGCCAGTTCCCAACCCGTACCGCTCCAACAGGACGCGGACGACCCACCTGTCCAGCGGAAGCGCCTCCAGGAACCCCAGCGAGAACAGCAGTATGCAGTCGGCCACCTTGTTGCCCACGCCCGGAACGCGGGTCATGCCGGCGCGGGCCTGGTGGTAGGGCATGCGCATGATCTCGTCCGGGTTCAGCGCCCCGCCGTCGACCATCGCGGCGGCCTCCCGGATGTAGCCGGAGCGGTACCCCGTCCCGCACGCCAGTATGTCGCGCACCTCGGCGGTGGCCAGCGCCCGGGGGGTCGGAAATAGGTCGAAGGAGACGCCCTCCAGCGAGGCGGCCTCGCCGAAGCGGGAGCAGATCTCCTGCAGGTTTCGCCGGATCCGGGGTATGTTCGAGTTGGCCGAGACTATAAACGAGATCATGCACTGGAAAAAGTCCTGCCGGGTTATCCTCAGGTCCGGGTACCTGTCCATGGTCTGGCGCAGCAGCGCGTCCCTGCCCAGCGAGGCGCGTATGGCATCGATATCATCGTCCATCCGGAAAAAGTCCGGGAGGTGGCCGTCGCTGGAACCGGACACGCCGGCATGGTCCACCCTGAGAATCCTCTGGCCGTCCACCCCGTACCATCCCCCGCCTGACTCCTTCCACAGGAAGACCTGGCCGCTCCTGAGCGTCTGGCGCGGATCCATCAGACCGCTATCGTCTCGCCAACCGACGCCGCCGAGGCTTCCAGACCGAACTCCTCGTTTATCTGCTGCGCAAACATCTCGCACGAGTCCCGGTCGCCGTGGACCGTCAGGACCCTGGGGTTGCCCCGCACGTTCCGGACCATCTCGAAGAGGTCGCGCCTGTCCGAATGGCCGGAAAACTGGAACTGCCGGACCGTCGCGGACACCGAGTGGTTCTCGCCGCGGTAGGAGACCGTTCCCTCGTCCAGCAGCCTGCGGCCGGGGGTGTCCTCTCCCTGGTAGGATACCAGGGCTATCCCGTTCTTCTTGTCAAAGGCCAGCTCCTGCAGGTAGAAGACGGCGTTTCCGCCCACCAGCATGCCTGCGGGCGATATGACCACGCAGGGCTCCTTCAGGGCCTTCTTGCGGTCCTCGTGCCGGCGGATGGAGACGGCCGAGTCCACCGCCTCCCGGAAGATGCTCGGATCCCGGTGGAACTGGGGGTACTGCAGCACGATATCATTCACCTTGAGCGCCATCCCGTCCATCACTATCTTGTGCTTGAAGCCGGCCGCCTTGAGGATGCAGACCATCTCCTGGGCCCTCTCCACCGAGAATGACGGTATAAACAAGGTGCCCCGGTTGTCCAGTATCTCGTTGGCAAACTCCACCAGGTCCCTCTCGGACTCCTGCCTGGGAATCTGCTCGCTCTGCGAGTAGGTACTCTCGGTTATCAACAGGTCTATCTCGCCGATGTCCAGGTCCGCCTCCTTGAGCAGCCTGGATCCGGTGGTCTTTATGTCGCCGGTATAGAATATGCGCTTGCCGCCGCCCTCTGCCAGGACGGTGGCCCCGCCTATCACGTGCCCCGACTCGCGCAGCTGGAAGGAGAGCGGCCCCTTCCTGATGGTCTGGCCGTACTCGGTGTCCTTGGCGTTCCTCATCATGTTGTGCAGCTGGGCAAAATCAAAGGAGTACTGTTTGGACTTTTTTATCTTCAGCATGTCCTCTATCAGCAGCCTGGACAGGTCGAAGGTGGGGGCGGTCGCGTACGCGTCCACGTTGCCGGTCTCGTACAGGGCCGGAACATTCCCGGAGTGGTCCAGGTGGGCGTGGGTTATGATCACCCCGGCCAGATCCCTGGATCTGACCGGCAGCGGGTACTTGGGCGGCTGGTCCCTCCTCTCGAACATGACCCCGTAGTCCATCAGCAGCCTGGTGCTGTCCTGCTCCACCAGAATGCCCGAGCGGCCCACCTCGCCGGCCGCGCCCAGAACTGTAACATTCAAGGAATAGAGCCGGTTCGGGGCCGGTTAAAACCCTACCGATGCGCCCGACGCACGATCGTGGGTACAGGTTCAGGTCAAACTGAATCCCATACGCGATCACGCCCGGCAGCATCTGCCGGTGGTCGCCGGTCAGGCACAGGTCAGAATTTGACCTGAACCTGTACGATCGTGGAGTAGCCACCCATCTCCTTTTTCAAGACGGACGGTTTTGGTGCCAAATTCGGCCAAGGTCGTTTCCTGATTACCACCATCCAGAGAGAAGGGGGCTGAACGGTTACGAACTATGCAACCACCCACGATCAGAGAACTTTTTATGCACAACGCTACAATGGATAGTAACCGTGTATGTACCGCCTAGATCCACGGCCTCCATACCGAGGGTACCTGGTGCCAATTGTACACGGCCTTATTTCAACAAGCGGTTTTCCATGCTGCTCGTTATGGCGCCCCGCAGATCCACAACTTGACAGTTTTGTATCTTGATCCCCTTTTGGTTGAACCAAGCCACCGCGTCGGCCAATTCGTACACCCCTCCCTTGTATCTGCCGTTGATGTTCCAGTTTTTGATGGTGGGGCACATGTCGGCGTCGGCTTCAATGGTGATGTCCGAAAGCTCCGCCCGAAAGCTGGCTGCAAAATCCGTGAGCGCGTCCTTGAACAGCTGAAACCAGTACGAATCGAAGCTTCTATGGATGTTGATCTTGGGCTTTCGGTTTTTTCCGGATGCCACGCGCTCTTTCATACTGTTCACCGCGTGGTGGCGGTTAACGTGAAAACACCACGCGACTACGTCACCGGAGGAAAAGTCGAGACGGTCATAAACTTGGCGCCTCCGGCGCTCCGACATCTCGCTCATGTTGATGGGGCTGATCCAGATGTTGTTGTAGATCCTGTTAATCGCGTCTTCTTTTCCGACAACCAGCGCCGCGTGGTTCTGTTGGCCGTCTGTTTTGCTGCCGGACACGTCGGCGCCACCAATCAACATACTGGCCGGTGACACACGTCTAAAAAACTATCAGCCTCATGAAGGGGGGCGTTTTGGCGGCCCAGTCGCCGTGTCTGGTGTTCGCGCCCGATGGCGCCGGGTTACCACGATATCCAGATTCTGGGCGCCGTTCATTTCACGCGGGATGGAGAACATCGTGGCCCGCGCAGGCACGCATTCCGAACCCGGGCTACTACATGGTTATGACCCTACAATACCCGTCGGTGCACCCGACGCGCGACCCAGGCTGCCTGCCAACCCGCATGCCGGCGTACGTCCCCTACATCCCGGCCAGCACGGAGGTGATCCTCTCCAGCCTCCGGCGGGCGCCCCGGGCGCTCTTCAGTATCTTCCTCATGGATCTCCTGTCGTAGTGGTATGTCTTGCCCATCGAGGTGATCCTGTTGATGTCGTCGGGATCCACCTCGCAGTGCGCCATCTTGTTGCGGGTGCTCTGCAGGTGGGACAGCATCCCGTCCATCCCGGACCACTCCTCCCCGATGCCCAGCCGCTTGGTCAGGCCCTTGAGCGTCTGCTTCTTGCCCTCCAGCGAGTACAGGGAGTTTTCCAGCACCAGCTCCTCAAAGTGCCCGCCGCGGCCGGGCTCCATCCGGAAGTAGGCGGCCAGGGCCTCGTTGATACGCGACTCGACATCGACTATCTGCGAGACGACCATCCCCCTCAGGAATATGACATCGTTCCACTTTTGCCGGTGCATCCTGATCATCTCCACCGCCGCGCCCGAGTACGCCCGGGTGCCGTGCGTCTGGATCGCCGTATACTGGGAAAAGTCCTCGGGGACACTGGCCCTGATGCCTCCAAGGCCGTACATCAGCACGTCTATCAGCGGGTTCCTGCGGATGACGCCGCGGGCGAACCGCTCTCCCTCGGCGGCCCCGCCGGGGTAGTCTCCGGCCAGGACGATATCAATCTCGTTCTCGTCGAACACCTCGTCCCAGCCGCGGCCAACCCATCCGGAGGTGCCGACGCGCTCCACCTCAAAGCCCTCCGCGGCCATATACCCCAGCACCTTGGCGGCCTCGGCGCGCGCCGCCTCCAGGCCGGAGTCGACATGCAGTATGCCCATCTCCTCGGTGTCGCCGGAGGGATCGCGCCGGACGCACCTGGCCAGATCCGCCATGTTCGCGCCGGGTACGGGTCCGAGGTCGGCCATCGGGGTACGTACGGCCCCTCCCCGGTTAAAGCCTTCCCGGGGTGCTAGACAATTACACGACCCGCGGAATTCTCAAAAGCTTTAATTAGTCAAACCTAATTCAGGTGCTTCATGGGAAGAAGCTTTCAGGAGTGGCTCAATCAGCAGAGCCCCGACCTTGTGTCCAAGGTACGGGCCGGCGACGAGTCTAACAAACCACTTTTGAACCAAATAAACTGGATATGGGTCAAGAACCTCATGGACAAGAGGGCGGATCTGAATCCATCTTCCGCGGAATTGCTCGACTGGGTAACATCGGGTCAGATCGATGCCATGAGAAAGTAGGGCTAGTACGCTCAACTCTTTTTGTTTTATTGGTGGTCTGCGGGGGATGGCGCCGTTTCATAACGGGGTTTTGGATTTGAATCATGGTTTAAATAAGATACGAGCAAAAAACCATCTGTAATGCCAATAGCAATACTGCCGGATGTCGACGAGCAGAGATGTATCGGCTGCGCCCTGTGCGTGGAGATCTGTACATCGCTGGGACCTGACGTCCTCAGAGTAAAGCCAGTCGAAGGCTGGAAGAGGGGCAAGGCGTTCGTCTTTTACCCCGAGAGATGCATCTCTGATGGTGCATGCATCGGGGTCTGCCCGACAAAGTCCATCTTCTGGATGAGGCCAATGAACTACACGGCTGGACAGCCGGTGCCTCTCCACAAGAACGGTGTCTTTGTTAAGGGTTGGGCCGAGGACGCCGCCCTATAGGCGAATATCGCCATTTTATTATTTTTGACACGGGACCTTGGTGGCCCGCGCGCCGTCCACGAAGTGGGCGATGAACCCGTCGGCGGGGTCGTAGCGTATCTCCGTGAAACTGTTGTTGCCCAGGAACGACTCCCAGGCCGCGGCAAAGGTGGGATACGCGGCGGGGTCGCGGGGCACGCGGGCATCCAGGTGGTGGGCGGCCGGGTACACGTCGGAGATCTCGACGGGGATTATCCCCAGGTGCGGGTTGTACACGCACACCTGGACCGCCCCGTCCTCGGCCAGGCGCCTGCACCTGCCGTAGAGGTAGGCGGGCTTTGCCTCCGGCTCGGATAGTACGTGGAGGATGCTCTTTTTGGTGCGGAAGCGTCCCACGGTCCTGCGCAGCGCCGCGGCCTCGGGCCGGTACTGGTCTATCCCATCAAAGAGGAAGGCGGCCTTCTCCTTGAAGGCGGGGGTGCCGGCGGCCAGCAGGGCGGGGTTGCCGGCCAGCACCGACAGGGCCTCGTAGAGCCGGGGGTGGGCCCTGGCCTTCTTGGTTACGTACTCCCAGAGGCGGCCCTCGTGTATGGCCTGCCTGGTGGTGTCCACCTCGAGCTTTATGGCGTGGAGGTTGTGGGTGGCCAGCAGGTTGGTGCGGGACTCTGCATCCTCCCGGCGCAGCTCGTCGGGGGTGCGGGAGGCGCACACCCGGCAGGAGCAGGGAAAGACGCGGATCTCGTCCAGATGCCTGGTACCATCCGGGGTGATGTACCTGTCCTGCTTGGCGTACAGTATGTACGATGCAGAGTCGAAGGTGTCGCAGCCCAGGGCCACGGCGAGCGGGATGGTCAGGGGATGGCCCGCACCGAACAGGTGCAGGGGAATCGGAGAGGGGACGGCAGACCTTGCCTCGGCTATCATCGAGGCCAGCCTGGCATACTCGTAGGACTCCATGAACTCCACCGGGCTGCCCAGCGCCATCATGCCAAAGCCGTACCCGGCAAGGGCCCGCGCCGACCGGCGCACCAGGTCCATGTGCTCGCCCCCCTGGATGGGGCCCACCCATATCTGGCCGTTCTCTTCGGCCGAGTCCAGCGTCTTCTTGGCGTCCTTGAGGGTGCGGCTCACGTACCGGGCCGCCGTCGCCCTGGGCAGCCCAAAGCCGGTGGGCTTGTCCAGGGGGATGGCTATGTCCGTCATGATGGCCGTCTCGAACGACGCCATCTCTGCCGGCTTGATCTCTATGTCGCCGTACTCCAGGACCTGGTATCCGCCCGAGTCGGTCATCACGGGTCCCTCGAACCCGATTATGTCGTGGATGCCCCGCCTGGCGGCCTCCCGGCCGTGCCGCTTCATGGTGATGTAGGCGTTGGTGATGACCATCCCAAAACCCATCTCCCGGATGGTCCGGGCCGGCACCGACTGCTTGACGGGATGCACCACCGGGACGTAGGCCGGCGTCTCCACCGTGCCGTGGTTGGTGTGCAGCCTGCCGATCCTGCCGGCCAGGTCGGACTTTGTTATCTCAAAGGACACGCCCAAGGAGGCCGCCGCCTACCTAATAAACTCAAAGAACCGCCTGGCGTCGCCCCTGTCGTGCACCTCGCCCAGCCAGTCCACCCTGTCGGAGGGGTACGACCCGGCAAGGGCGCGCAGAACCCTGCCGGCGCTCTCCCGGATGGAGCCTCCGGTCACATCCACCTGGACGGCCCTCCCGCCGAAGGCGGCCCTGGCCTCGGCGGCCACTACATCCAGTATCTCGGCGCCCAGGTTCTCCAGGGACTTTGCGCGGGGATAGCCCCTCTGCAGGTACACCCGCTCCAGCTCGTACGGGCTCCGCCTGAGGACGGCGGCCATCCCCAGCAGGTCCGGGCGCACCACCTGGGGCGCCAGATGGCCGACCACCAGCGCAGGCCCCTCCACCCCGGCCACCAGCCCCGCCAGCGGGGCCGTCTCGACCCCCTCCGGCTCCAGCAGGTTCGCCTCGGCGGCCACCGCGGCTATGTCCACGACGGGCATCCCCAGGCGCTCGCCCACGATCCCGGCTATGGTGTGCTTTCCCGTCCCCGGGCTTCCGGTTATCACGTGGAGCATCACCTGCAGGTGGCCGGTGGCGCGATTAAACGGTTTGGCGGCCACCGCGGCCATCCCGTACGATATTTAACCACCCGCATCAGCAGGGGCTTTGATGTCGGATCTGGACTATGACATAGTCATATGCGGATCCGGCTTGGCCGGGCTGAGGGCGGCCATCGAGGCGGCCGACTACGACCGCAGCCTCAGGGTGGCGGTGGTCTCCAAGCTGCAGGTGATGCGCTCCCACTCGGTCTCGGCGGAGGGGGGCACCGCCGCGGTCATCTCGCCGGAGGACAACATCGAGTCCCACGTATACGACACCGTCAAGGGCAGCGACTTTCTGGCCGACCAGGATGTGGCAGAGAGGCTCTGCAACCAGATGCCCCAGGAGATATACCGGCTGGACGGCTGGGGGATGCCCTGGTCCAGGAAAGAGGACGGCAGGATAGACCAGAGGGCCTTTGGGGGATACAGCTATCCGCGGGCCACCTACGCGTCCGACAAGGTCGGCTTCTTCGAGATGCAGACCCTATATGACACGTGCCAGAGGCACGACAACATAGAGTACCTGAACGAGTGGTTTGCCACGGCGATAATCCATGACGGCACCAGGTTCCGCGGGATAACCGCAATAGAGATATCATCGGGCGAGTTCAACGTCATCGGGGGCAAGGCCCTGATAATAGCCACCGGCGGGGCCGGACGCCTGTACAGCTTCTCCACCTATGCGCTATCCTCCACCCCCGACGGCCTGGACATGGCGTACCGGGCCGGCATGGCCCTCAAGGACATGGAGTTCGTCCAGTTCCACCCCACCGGCATACTGCCCTCCGGCATACTGATAACCGAGGGGGCCCGGGGCGAGGGCGGCCATCTCCTGAACAGCGCCGGGGAGAGGTTCATGAAAAAGTACGCCCCCTCCAAGATGGAGCTGGCCCCCAGGGATATCGTCTCCCGGTCCATGATGACCGAGATAAACGAGGGGCGGGGGTTCATCAACGAGACGGGCGCCTCCTGCGTCAAGCTGGACCTGCGCCACATCGGCGACGAGATCATCCGGGAGAAGCTGGGGGGAATCCGGGAGATATCCATCAAGTTCTCCGGCGTGGATCCGGCCCAGGAGGTGCTGGACGTCCGGCCGGTCTGCCATTACATGATGGGGGGCATCCACGCGGACATCGACGGGGCCACCGAGATGGCCGGGGTGTGGACCGCCGGCGAGGCGGCCTGCAACTCGACCCACGGATCAAACCGCCTGGGCGCCAACTCCACCTCCGAGTGCATAGTCTGGGGCCGGATAACGGGGCGGCTGGCGGCCGAGTACGCCAAGGGGGCGTACCGGACGGGCCGTTCCCGCACGACCTGGTCCGGCTGGAGGAGAAGAGGATCTACGACGGCATCTTCCGGGGCAAGGGCGAGGTCAATCCCTACGAGGCCCGCCAGAAGATAGCCGACACCATGAACGAGAGGGCATACGTCTACCGGAACCACGACGATCTGGCCGCCGGACTCAGGATCATCCGGGATCTGCAGGGCGGCGCCTGGAAGCACGTGGACGACTCGGCCAAGGAATACAATACCAACTTCGTCAACGTCATGGAGCTGGACTCGATGTTCCGGGCAGCGGAGACCGTGCTGGTGGGGGCGATAAACCGCCAGGAGTCGCGGGGGGCGCACGCCAGGACCGACTACCCCACCCGCGACGACGAGAACTTCCTTCACCACACCCTGGCCTACTGGGGCCCCGGCGAACCCAACATGAAGACGCATCCCGTAACAATTACAAAGTACAAACCGGTGGAGAGGAAGTACTAGATGGAGCGGCGGGACGACAACAGGGAGGGCATCGGCGGCATGGCCAACCCGGGCAGGTACGGGATAGAGCGTGTGGCGTACTGGCTGATGAGGCTGAGCGGGCTGGGCCTTCTTGTCTATTTCATCGCCCACATATACGAGACCAGCAGCATAATCCGCGGCGAGGTGGGCTGGAACGAGCTGATGGAGCTGACCAGCACCACCGAGGCGCACATCGTCCTGACGATAGTGATAGGCATGTGCGTCTTCCATACGGTCAACGGCATCCGGGTGATGCTGGGACACGGAGGGGTGGGCGTGGGCAGGCCCGCCAGGCCCGACTACCCGTACACCCCCGCATCCCAGAACGCGCGCCACAAGATAACCATCTACTCGGCGATAGTGCTGGCCGCCATCGCGATGATCTACGGTTCCACCGTCCTGTTTGGTGTCTGAGCCATGCTGAGGGAGAGCCACATCATGAAGATACACTACGGCACGGCGCTTGCCGCCGTGGGGCTGGTGGCCGTGCACATCCTGATGCGGCTGGCCGACGGCTACGCCGAGTCCCTGGAGTACGCCAACGTGGTCGCCAACTACCAGTTCCTGCCGTATGCGGGGCTGCTGGAGATAATGCTGATACTGCTGTCGGTGCACGGCTTCAACGGCCTGCGCGTCATCCTGCTGGAGCTGAGGCAGGGCCCCTCCTACGAGAAGGCGGTCTCGTACGGCTGCGTGGCTGCCATGATAGGTTTAATTGCGTACGGATCACGCACGATAATCATGGTAAACACGGGGATGGTATGACCAGGACGACCATCACGCTGCGCGTAAAACGCAGCGACGGGGACCGGTTCGACGAGTTCGCCGTCCCGGTCCAGAAGTGGACCACCGTCCTGGAGTGCATCCTGTACGCCAAGCACCATCTGGACCACTCGATAGCGGTCAGGTACTCGTGCCGGCAGGCCACCTGCGGCAGCTGCGGCATGAGGATCAACGGCAAGCCCTCGCTGGCCTGCTTTACCAAGGTCTCCGAGCTGGACGGCGACACGATCACCGTGGAGCCCATGAACAACTTCCCCATCATACGGGACCTGGCGGTGGCCTTTGATCGGTTGTTTGACAACCACCGCAAGGTGAGCCCGTACCTGGAGCCAGGCGAGTCCCCGGCCGGCGGCCAAGAGCGCTTGCAGAGCCCCGAGGAGCTGGAACGGTTCATACAGTTTGCCAACTGCATAAAGTGCGGCCTGTGCAACTCGGCGTGCCCGACCATGGCCACCGACACCTCCTTTGTGGGGCCCCAGGCTCTTGCCCAGGCGTACCGGTACGTGGCCGACAGCAGGGACTCGGCCAAGGACAAGCGGCTGCGCATCATCGATGACTCGCACGGCATATGGCGCTGCCACTTTGCGGGATCCTGCAGCCAGGTCTGTCCCAAGGGAGTAGACCCGGCCATGGGGATACAGCTGCTGCGTGGCTACATGCTGGGATTTCGCGGCTGACCCCGGAACGGTCCGGGCATCCGGGGCACGAACCCCCGACAAACGCCTATCACTTCTTGGGGTTGGGGCTGTTGTTTACCTGGTTGTTTATCTGCTCGGCCATGAAGTGGTTTGAGACGTTCACCTTGACCTCGTCCACGCCATCTATCATCAGGAGGTTGTCGTGGATGTCCTGGCATATCTTGAATCCAAAGACGGCCGGGCAGAAGGGGCTGGTCAGGTGCAGATCCACCTTGACGCCGCTCTCCTGTATGTCCACCTCGTCGACCAGCTCAAGGTCCGTGATGGAGGTGTCTATCTCGGGGTCCTTTATCTTTGAGAGCTCATCGAATATCCGTACCCGAAGCTTCTTGATGTCCTGAGACATGTGCCACGGTACCCTTCGAACTATATATTAGTCATTCCGGCTTGGTCAAACCCGCCGGGCCGGCTCGCCGGGGCCGGCATGGCAGGTGGTTCGCGCCCGGAGCGCACGCTGATCATCCGCCCAATCGACGACCTGGCCGTGGCGGTACCGCGGGCGCGCCGGTGTACAAAGGCGCTAAACCCGGAATCCGGGCGTAAATACGGAGGAGCCGCCGCCCTTGCCGGGCATGAACGGGGCGAGCGCCCTGGCAAACTCCATCAGGTTCTTTGTCTGGAAGTAGACGGTCCCAGGCCCGGTGATCTCTATCACCAGGGCCTCGCCGCCAAACAGCGTGGTCTTTAGGTTCCCGTGCTTCCTGATGGTGTAGTCGGCCGTAGCCGTCATCGCCACCATCTGGTAGTTGTCAAGAATCATCTTCTCGCCCTCTGCGAGATACTCCTTCCGTATGCCGCCCCAGGCATCCACGAACATGTCGCCGGACCCGACGGTCCTCAGCATGAACAGGTTGCTGCCAAAGATGCCCTTGGCGAATCCCTGCCACTGGGTATCCAGCGTTATCTCGCCGGTGGATGCCACGTACGACCCCGACTGGACTATCCATTCCTCGCTGACGCCTATCTTCTCGATGTCCCCCAGGACGTTGCCTGTCAGGCCGAGCTTGCAGCCGTCCTCCTGGGCGGTAAACTCGTTGACAAAGAACGACTCGCCTGCCAGGACGGTGGACTTGAGGCTCTTGAGGAACCCGCCCTTTCTGGTTCTGGTGTTGGTCTCTATGTCGCCCCGCATGTATACCATGGCGGCGGCCTCGGCGGTCACCTTCTCGCCCCAGTTCATGGTAAAGTCGATCATTCCCACCGGATTCCTGACTATCTCGTATTTCATGCGGTCTGCCAAGCGGACATTTTGCATATAAACGCTCGGCGCTAAAATGCGGGAATTATCGGATAAATACACACGCCAGGACGAGACCGGCGGCCGGCCAGGCGGGACCGGGTTTATATGATTGGTCCGGTACATTACCGTATGATGCGCACCCGCGGCTTCCGCGTCGTCCTGACGCGCGAGCAGGCCGCCAAACTGTCCGATTTGGTCGGCGCCCAGCGCGAAGCATACAACTGGGCCGTCTCCAGGCTGAAGGAGGATCCGACGCTCACCTTGTTCGACCTGCATAAGGAGTTCACCATCCTGCGGCAGGCGACGCCGCACCAACAGCAGACGGAGCGGGACTTTCAGCAGGCTGCAATCCGCCAGGCGAGGACGGCCGCCGACGTCTCCAACAAGCACGGCAACGGCAACCTCAACTACCGGACACGGAAGAACCCGTTGAGGACGGTCTCGTGCGAGGTCGCGCCGACCTACGTCGACAACCAAACGGCCTCGCTGCGCGGCTTGGGCCGCGTCCGGCTAGCCGGGGAGCAGCCATACCAATACCCAAACAACCGGCTATATGGCGCAAGGTCGTTCCGGTTGGCGGACGTGTCGCCGTACGGGAACGCCAACACCTGGCGGCTCTACATCACCTACAAGCTGCCGGACGCCGAGCCGCGTACGACCGGTTTGGCCGTCGGCATAGACCGCGGCATAACCAACCCGACGGTGGTGGCGCGCTCGGACGGGCGCGTCGCCTGCTACGACACGGCGAGCGCGTTCAGGTCCAACCAGCACTGGAACGATGCGACGCGCCGCAAACTATCCAAGACCAACAAACATTCGCGCAACTATCGGGAGACGGCGCGCCGGCGCGACCGCCGCAACCACAAGAACGCCTGCGTACGGGACTACTGCGAGTGGTTGCTGGCCAAGGAGGTTTGCTGGGGTGCGAGCGTCATCTGTATCGAACGGTTGGATCTGGAGGCGATGACGCGGCACGGCGGAAACAGGAAACGCGGCCTCAACAGGGGTATGAGGTTCGTCCGCCATGGTGAGATACTGCGGAAGATCAGGATTGTGGCCGAGAGGTTGGGCATCAGGGTGGTAGAGGTCAACCCGGTTGGCACCAGCACGACCTGCTCGGCATGCCAACACGCTGATGCGGAGTCGCGGAACGGTGAGCGCTTTGGGTGTGTGTTCTGCGGCCGGGTGATGAACGCCGACGGTAACGCGGCGTACAATATGGTCAACAGGGGAACGGACATTAACGTTCCCGCGGGGGGAGGAATTGCCCTCGAAAGGCGTGAATTGGGACGGACCCGGAACCCACCTGTATGGGTGAGGGCGGCTCCGGACGCAGACCAGCGGCGCGAGAACCAAGCGTGCAATCGTCCCGCGACATCAAGCGCCGGAAAGCACCTGGGCAGGTACGCGTATGTTACGCGTCTGTACTTAGGCATATAATTCCCTAAAACGCGGTCCCCTGCAACTCCAAAAGCACCGCGTATAACTGCGGATAATTTGGCGCAACGGCTGCCGGGCCTCGGCCATTTGACGGCCAATTACAACCGTCGCTGGTGGTTACAGGGAGATGTCGCCCCCGCGATATGCGCCTTCGGCTTTTTTTTTAAACCGGCCGGCGCGGGAGCCCACACAATCACCGCACCGACAATAACGGCATATTGTGCGCAGGACGGCATTCCTCCGCCGGCTGCCGGCGTGATCCCGTGGTCGTCCGGGAAGCCGCTATGGTGTTTCATCGGTGCACAAAACGAACGCGCCGGCAGATGATCTTTCCCCGGGCGGGTTGGCAATAGGATGCGGTACGGCCTGTCGGCGGCGACTTTTTTGATCATGTCCTGAGCCACCCACACGCCGAAAAGGGCGGGCGGCGTTTGCGCACAATTGTGGCCCTTGCCGGCAAGCGCGCTATTGCAGAGATGCCCGTGCTAGAGCATAGCGCGCCACTCCAAATTGATAAATAATTCTGATACTCACGATACGGCATGGGGCTGGCCGGCGACATCAGAGCCAAAAAACCAATGGTCGTACCAGGCGTCTATGACGCGCTGGGGGCTAGAATGGCGCAAGCTGCCGGATTCGAGGCCATGTTTCAGACCGGATACGGCACCTCGGCCACGCTGTTTGGCATGCCCGATTACGGCTTTGTGGGGGCGGCCGAGACGCTTGACAACGCCCGCCGCATATGCGCCGCGGCCACCGTACCGGTTATGGTGGATGCCGATACGGGCTACGGGGGGGCGCTGAACGTGCATCGCCTGGTACAGCAGCTGGAGTCGGCCGGAGCGGCAGGCATGTTCCTGGAGGATCAAAGGTGGCCCAAACGGTGCGGGCATATGGGCGGCAAGGCGGTGATCCCGCAGGAGGAGTACACCGAGAAGCTGGGAGCTGCCCTTGACGCGCGCCAGGACCGGGACTTTGTGATCGTGGCCAGGACCGATGCTTGGGCCACCGAGGGCCTCGACGCAGCCATACAGCGCGGCCTTGACAACCGCAAAACCGGGGCCGACGTGGTATTCGTGGAGGCGCCCCGCTCGGTCGACGAGATGAGGAAGATAGGATCCTCAATCGGCGGTCCGTTGGTGGCCAACATGATAGAGGGCGGAGCCACTCCGGTGCAGTCGGCCGATTCGCTACATTCCATGGGGTTCTCGATAGTTCTGTATCCGCTCTCGGTGCTGTTTGCGTCCGCGGCGGCGGCCGTCTCGGTGCTGCGGGACCTGCGGCAAAACGGTACCACCACCGACGGCCGCAACACCATGCTCACCTTTGACGAGTTTAACGATCTGGTGGGCCTGCCGGACATACGCACCCTAGAGGAGCGGTACCGCTCGACATTGTAAAACAAAAAGACAGTTCGTCTTGTTACTCTGTGTTCTTCTTTACTTCTATCTCGATGGTTGACACGTTGCGTGCCTTACCGTCGTTTGATTCGAGGGACTCGGACCCTATCTTGATATCGCCTATCGAGTAACCGGCATTCTCGGTCTTGCGGGATATGATCTGAGCCACATCCACGGCACGGCCGATGCTCATGCCCCTCGCCTTGATGTACACCGACGGCAGGTTGGTCAACTGGATGAGCGTAGACGTAACGTACGCCATCAGCGGCTTCTTGCCGATAAAGATGGTATCGCGTGCTTCTGTCGACATTGGTGGTGTGGGCAAAAACTGATAATTTAAATCTAGAACCCGGCGCCCGCACCCTTCCCCCCGGTCAGGTTACGGCGGACGGGCGTCGCGCAGCCGACATGCATGGCCTGGCCGAGATCGCAGTGTTTGCGGGGGCGGCCCGCTCGGTTCTGCCCCGGGACTGCCCCCCGCGTGATCATGCTGCTGCCGGGGACCGGAAACGCCACGCGCGTGCCAGGCCGCCGCCACCCTGTACCGTGCCTGCATGGGCGGCCAACCTTGGCGCGGTGTCCGTATCGCATACGTGCACCACACCGGGCAGGCGTCTTGCATGACGGAAAACAAAAATTGCAGAGATGGTGGTTACTCTGTGTTCTTCTTTACTTCTATCTCGATGGTTGACACATTGCGTGACTTGCCGTCGTTTGATTCGAGGGACTCGGACCCTATCTTGATATCGCCTATCGAGTAACCGGCATTCTCGGTCTTGCGGGATATGATCTGAGCCACATCCACGGCACGGCCGATGCTCATGCCCCTCGCCTTGATGTTCACCGACGGCAGGTTGGCCAGCTGGATGAGCGTAGACGTAACGTACGCCATCAGCGGCTTCTTGCCGATAAAGATGGTATCGCGTGCTTCTGTCGACATTGGCAGTGAACGTATCTACGATAATTTAAATCTAAACCCTGATCCAAACGGGAGCCGATCCGGGACTTGTCTGCGGAATTGTGCGTCGCAACTGCCAGACACCGTGGTTGGGGTGGGAGCGGCGGCGCGCGCCGCAGCACACCCCGTGCAATTGCGGGCTATCGTGGCACGGTTTGTATGCCCGATAACGGATCGCCAACAGCGCCCTCCTGTGTTGGACTGCCATATCGGGTGTATTTTGATGCGTATTTGTGGCGGCCGTGCTCAATGATCGGGCGGCACTCGGCGGTTCTCTTTTTTTTTTGCACCGCCTGCGGTGATCCGCCATTGGTCAACCGGGCATCCTTTGCGCCCGTGCCGCATGCCCTGCTGGAGACGGGATGGTTCGGGAGGATAGGCCCCAAATTCGTCAAATCCGTCAAGCGCCATCAATATGGTGGCGGGACGGGATTTTTTTTTGGATCATAACGGCCGGACACAAAAAAGCCGTCCAGAAAAACTGCCCCGAACCTAACCTGCCGTGCACAAAAAAAAATCCGGGCAATATTGTTTTTTTGCCATATTTTGCCGGCGGGCTGGTACGGGCCGATGGCGCCTCTTGGACGCACTGAAAAAAGCGTATCCGGGGAGGTCTCGGCGTACCGGGCAGGAGCCTAGCCGGCAGATTAACAGATGGCGGTTCGCTGCCACGCGGCGCAAGTTGAAAGCGTGCGATCATCCAACCATACTGCTGAGGTTCTGGCCGGGGGCATGTGCGCGGCCGATACCCTTTTCATAGGCCGGCCCGCATTAACATCATGGTAAAAGTGCAGCCGCAAGAGCCGGATCCATCCAAGGTGGAGCGCCTGCGTAATGCAGCCTACACCTCAGACCGGGCCCAGATTGCTTACGCCGTATCGATGCTTGATGACGCAGACATCCGCGTACGCGGCGAGGCATTCTGCTCGCTGATCCTGAACCGGAGCAACATCGCGGATCACCTCAAGGCGGCACTCTCCCACCACTCCTCAAACATACGGTCCTTCTGTGCCTTGATACTGGCCAACCGGGGCGACTCTGAGGCGGCGCCCCGGATAGCGCCTTTGGTAGAGGACTCCAACCCCGCCGTCCGCAGCTGCGCCTTGGGGTCCCTGGGGCGCCTCAGGTACTCTGATGCGGCCAGATCCATACGGGTGTGCCTGTCAGATGATAATCCCGAGGTGCAGCGCAGTGCCTTGAAGGCCGCGCTGGACCTGGATCTTGAGATCTCCGGCCCGGTACGGCGCAAGCTGTCGGCGAACCCGTCCCTAAGGACCATGCTGGCCGGCATCCGGTGATGCGGCGGCCTCGTACCACCCTATGGAGTCGGCCAGCCTCTGTGCGGAGACTAGGCCGCCCTCGGTTATCCTCCGGAACAGCTGCGGGTAGACGAACTCCCTGTCCGAGTACCCCATCACGTGTCCGTACTCGCCACGGAAGTACCGCTCTATCTCGTCGTCTCCGGTGCTGCCCTTGGTGGGCAGGCCGTAAGCGTGAGCAAGGACATCGTGCTTTAGGCCCTTGGCGGACATGCCGTTGAGTGGCAGGTGCATCTGCAGGAAGTCGACTATGATCGGCCCGTTGATCACCCACTGGCTCAGCCAGGCCTCCTCGTCCAGCCGGTGCAGCCTCATCCGGTTGTACAGGAAGAACATGTCAAAACCCGATATGTTGTGGCCTATTATCCGGAGAGGGTCTGCGCTCCTGTGCCTTTGCAGGTCCTGCAGCAGGGCGTAGAACTTTTCCAGTATGGCCCTCTCGCCCACCTCCCACTCCTTCAGCCTGCGGATGGGCGCGTCGTTTATCTGGTAGGTGATCAGCATGACCCTCCCGTCGGTGTACTTTAGGGCCCCGCGGGTGCACTTCCAGTATAGGCTGCCTTCCTGGGAGCGCGGGCCCAGCTCGCCCCGCCTGATCCTCTCGACGGCCTCCAGGTACTCGGCCGCTTCCATGTCCGGGACGGTCTCTATGTCTACAAAGAGATCCACCATCGCGGCATACTATGTCGCCATCCGGCTTTAAGCGGAGTGGTGAACCGGGCGGGCCTGCCCTGATAATGCGGCATTTTAGGTTCCGCCGCGCCCGCCGGCAGGGCGGGCAGGAGATGCGCCGGTGTACGCGCCTTATCCAGATTCGTCCTGCACAACCACCCTCAGATCCAGCACCATCCGGTGTGGGCGCGCCGGCGGCAAAGCGCCAGGCATGTGCGGGTTCGGACTCCACACACACACCTGCGGGCGGCCCCCGTCGATGCTGCTGCTCCCGGAACGACTATCTGCCGTCGGCCTCTCCCAGCAGGGCGGCCGTACCAGCCTTGGAGGCATCACCGTATATGGCCTCCAGCGCGTCGACAAAGACCTCGCCGCTCCTCCAGAAGGGAAAGCTTCCCAGCCGCCGGGGCAGGGCGGCATGCTCCTCTGGAACGTCTGCCCTTCCGGTCTGCGGCATGGCCGATCCCTCCCTGCCCCAGAAGGCGCCCATCTCGACGGGCAGGGGCTCGCGCTCGGGCGCGTTCGGGGCCAGGACGGATACGCCGGCATCGCGCACGATGTCCGGGGCCAGGCGCACCCCCATCATGTCCAGCAGCTCCCCCTGGTCCATGCCCCGCAGCCGCAGTATCAGGAAGGGATCCCTGTCAAACTGCTCGGAGAGTATCAGGTATACGGCAGCTATGTGCTTGCAGGGGTTCTCCCAGTCGTAGCAGTCGCACTCGGACTTTACATCCTCGGGAAAGAGCGAGAGGCCGGCGTCCTCGAAGACGCCCTCCAACTCCTCGGGCATCTGGCCGGCCATCAGCTTGGCGGCGATGGCAGGCCTTGCCATCAGCGAGTCGGCCACCCTCTCCCACTCTTTCTTGTTCAGCCTCCTCACCTTGATGGTCAACTCGTACGGCTGCCTCTCCGAACCCTGCACCACCCCGCGCACGACCCCCTTCTTCACGTCTATGGATGCGACCTGGCCGCGGCGGGCGTAGTTGCGGCCCCGGCTCAGCCTGCCCTCGTCTATGTACTTGTAGAGTATGTCGTTCCACCGCTGGCCCCACCAGCTTCGGGCCGACTCGCCGCGCCTGGACTGCAGTTTGATGCCGCCCTTTACCTCCCGGAGCTGGCGGCGCCTGTAGTACCACATTATGATGCCGCCGCCTCCCGGCTCAGCGCCAGCACTTCCCGCAGCTCGTCATTGGAGAGCTCGGTAAGCCAGCCCTCGCCGGTCCCCACCACGCTGCCCGCTATCTCCTTCTTTCGTTCTATCATCTGGTCGATCTTCTCCTCCAGCGTTCCGGCGCATATCATCTTGCGCACCTGCACGTTCCTGGTCTGGCCGATGCGGAAGGCCCTGTCGGTGGCCTGGTTCTCGACGGCCGGGTTCCACCACCGGTCAAAATGGAAGACGTGGCTGGCCGCCGTCAGGTTCAATCCCGTCCCGCCGGCCTTGAGGGACACGACGAATATCCTGACCGCATCATCGTCCCCAAAACGCTCCACCATGGTGTCGCGCTGTCGCCGCGGCGTGCCGCCGTGCAGGAACAGCACCTCCCGGCCAAACTCCTCCTGGATGTGCCGCCTCAGCACGTGGCCCATCTCCACGAACTGGGTGAATATCAGGGCCTTGTCCCCGGATTCGATGACCTCCTCGAGCATCTCGGTCAACCGCTCCAGCTTGCCGGAGCGCCTCGGTATGGCCGAGTTGTCCCCCAGGAAGTGGGCCGGGTGGTTGCATACCTGCTTGAGCTTGGAGAGCGTGCCCAGTATTATGCCGCGCCGCTGGATGCCCTCCGCCTCTGCCAGGGCGCGCTCCGTCTCCTGCAGTACGGAGGCGTACAGGGTGGCCTGCTCTTTTGTCAGGGAGCAGTATTCCTTGATTTCGATCTTGTCGGGCAGGTCCGATATCACGGACTTGTCGGTCTTGAGCCTGCGGAGTACGAACGGGCCGGTGGCGCGCCGGAGCCTTTCGGCGGCCCCACCGTCCCGCCCGGACTGTATCGGCAGGAGGAAGTTCTGCCGGAACTTTTCCTGCCCGCCCAGGAACCCGGGATTCAGGAATTCCATTATCGACCACAGGTCGGCCACGCTGTTCTCCACGGGAGTGCCCGTCAGGGCGAACTGGTAGTCAGAACGCATGGAGCGTACCGCCTGCGCCTGCTTGGTCTGCGGGTTCTTGATGTTCTGCGCCTCATCCAGCACGATGCCGCTCCACTGCACGCTCCTGATGGTCTTGATGTCGCGCAGCAGCAGTCCGTAGCTGGTCACGACCATGGCGTGGCCGGCGGCGGCCCTGCCGAACGCCTCCCCCTTGGCCCTGCCGGCTCCATGGTGTACCAGCACCGGCAGGCCCGGCGTGAACCGGGCCGCCTCCCTCTCCCAGTTGTTGATTACGGAGGTGGGGCAGACCAGCAGGGCGGGCCTCTTCTCGCCGGCCTCGCGGTCCCGCTGGACCAGCGCCAGCATCTGGACGGTCTTGCCCAGGCCCATGTCGTCTGCCAGGCACCCGCCCAGGCCCCACTGCCGCAGGAACGACAGCCAGGCGTATCCGCGCCGCTGGTAGGGCCGGAGCTCCCCGACAAAGCCATCTGGCGGCTCTATCTCCCCCATGCTGGCCCGCCCGTTCAGCCGCTCCAGGATGTCCTGGACCGCGTCGGTGGAGGAGATGCCGCCCCACTCCAGTCCCTCGGGGGCCTCGCCAACTCCCAGATCCATCCGGACCATATCCCGGAGGGAACTACCTCCGCCGCGGCCCTTCTTGAGCAGGTCGATGGCGGCGCGTATCTCCTCGGTGCTTACCACCGCCCACTGCCCCCGCATCCTCACCAGCGACGACTTGAGGGAGGCCATCCTCTCCAGCTCCTCTATCTGGATGGTCTGGTCCCCCAGGGCCACCTCCCAGTCGAACCGCAGCATGCTGTCCAGCGACAGTATGCCCGAGCCGGGGGTGTCGGCGCTCCGGACCCGGGCCTTGGCGGCCAGCCGCCGGCGGTTGCCCCGGCCGGTCCACCATGCCGGCAGCATGACGCCGTATCCTGCCCGGCGGAGTGCTTCGGCCTCGCGCGTCAGAAAATGGTAGGCGCCCGCCGCGTCGGTGGTGTGACCCGTCGGCCCATCCCTGGAGAGGCCGGCGGCAATGCCTGGGCAGATCTCGGCGGCCTGCCCCAGCGCGAACAGCAGGTGGCCCCTGAGGTTGGGCCGCTCCGCGTTACCCCATGCCATCTCGATGGGGATCAGCAGGCTGGGGTCCTCGTCGGACTGCACCAGGTACCGTACGTTCCAGACGCTCTGCTCCTCCTCGGGCTCCTCTATCCGAAAGCAGAGGCGGAAGGGTGAGCCGGCTATGATCGAGATGGGCCTCTGCCATTCGTGCACCTGCCCGGCCAGCTGCTGCAGATCCTCGGGGGTGCCCGAGATGGAGCGGTGGCTGGAGCGCAGCGAATACAGCCACGCATCATGCACGCTGTCAAAGCGCGTGCGCCGCCGCCCCTTCCGCCTTGCGTCCTGCATCGTGGAGCGTACGATATGGTCTGTCAGGTTTGATGCCACCTCCCACAGGACGGCGGCCGCCGGCTTGGAGGGGCCCCTGCCGGCATCCGTCCGGGTCAGGGCGCGCGCCACTGCAGGCATCCTGGCCACTGCGGCATCCATCCACTCGGCATCCTCGCCCACAAACACCGGGTTCCACGCCGCCACGTATCCGCCGTTCCCCGCCGATACCGTGTCGGGCAGATACTGCTGCCTTGCCACCATCGAGCCGGCCTGCCTTAGCACCCCCGCCCACCAGGCCATGTCCTCTCCCACTATCGTGCCATCCTCCAAGGTTCTCCGGGCATAGGTCATGTGCAGGATGTCTATGGCCTCCTGGATGGTAAGGCGGCGGGCCTCCACCTTCCAGGGGGAGATCTTTGTGGGGGCCGAGGTCACCTCCGCTATGATGCCGCTGGAGGGCACCGGCTTGTTGCCGGCGGTGGGCAGCCAGGCCGTCGCAGTGAACACCTCGCTCCTTTCAAGGGGGCCCGACGCCGCTCCCAGCTCGTCGGGCGTGGCCGACCATGGGTGCCTGCCCTTCCGCGCGGGATGACGGCCATTTCCCGACCTCTCGCCCCAGAGCGCCAGGGAGCCATCCATCTCTGCCATATGCAGGATGAGCATGGCGCAGAATCAAGACAGCCGCAATATCAAGATATGGCGGTTGGCCAGTTAACGCAGATGGTACAAGTTCAGGTCAAATGTAGATCCGTACCCGTCTGCCTCCCTTGAGGATGCCGCCACTAGAGGGTTGGGTATAGGGTTTGGTTTGACATGAACTTGTACCGCAGATGCAACCGTTCAACCCCCTTCTCTGGATGGTAGTGGTCAGGAACGATTTTGGCCGAATTTGGCGCCAAAACCGGGTTCTTCAGCAAAAACTGTTGGTGATGGCGGGTTCCATTCGGGGCGCATCGTACGGACGGAGATAATCAAGAACGATCCGCCCACGGATCAAGGAGCCGTGCCGGTGTATGTGGCCAGTCTCATTCATTCGCCGTAAATACTCGTCTGGTTCAACGCTGCCGAGCGCCCGTGCCACAATCACAAAACGCCGGTATGTGCAGATCCGGATTCCACCTACGAACGGTCCCTGTCGATGAGGGGCTTGACGGTCTCGTAGTAGGCCTTGGCCGCTTCGGCCGCCTCCCTGACCAGCTTGGCGGATTCGTGGTAGCCGTCCTGCTCAAGGCCGTCCACACCGCGCTCTATCTCGCGCATCCGCTCGTCCAAGTTCATGGTGTGTATTGGGGGAAAGATCTTATTATCGCTAACGCTTTCGGCTTGCCGTGGAGAGAACGGAATATGGGCGACTCGTAGACGAAAAACGAAGGGTTGAAGAGTTCTTGGAGGCTATCGACAAAGAGATGGAGCAGGCCCGGGCTACCATCAAGGCGGGTAGCGAGTGGGAGGCCAAGGCGCGAAAGAAGCTGGCTGACATATAGGGTCGCCTTGCAGAGATCCGCGGAACCTAATTCGCCGCGTACACACCATCCTTATCCGGTAATCTGCCGATTTGGGTCATGAAGTCCCAGGCGCGAACGACTTTCGGGACAGCACAAACCCCTCTGGGCGCATAACGCTCTTAAATATCGCGTTGCCGTATTATGGTTACCCATGTTTGAATCCCCACGGATCACAATGGTGTGGTACCTTGGGCTAATGTAAGCATGGGCCAGCTTCGTCAACCAAAGCGCTTCCTCAGTTCCGACTCTAGGTAGTCTCTAAGATCTACCGAACCCACTCCCGCCGGTTCCCTACCGCTGTTGTTTGACCACGCGACTATATCGGCCAGCATATGAGCATCACCAGGTTCGCCGCGCTCCAGACCGTTGGACTTGACAAAATCCTTGCAGTCACTGTCGCACTGGAATGCGGTCTCGCTAACGACACAGCCGTGTTTGGCAAAAAATGCCGCGGTTTTGTCTTGGATGTACCGGTGCAGGATGTAGTCATACGTTCTCACGATCCGGCTTGTGGGGTACCGGTGTCCGATTTTTTTCCACTTGCGTACTCTTCCGACCGTGGAGTCCTTGTCCAGCCATATGCAAAGTGCCATGGTCGTACTGCCGTCAAATCGCAGTTTGGAAACAACCGCGTTACGCTTCACCCTGCTCCTGATCCTCCTCATGTGAATTTGACCTAGCCCAAGACTCTTGGTGGCAGCGTTTATGCCCTCCTGCGTCCCGATTACGATTCCCATAAACTTGCGATTACCGACCAACTTGTCTCCGGAAAAGTCCATGCCCGCAAGCACCATGGCGCTTTGTGTGGGCGGTTTCCTATATCGTCTTGGCGCGTTATTGCGCACCGTGGGCTTGGCGTGGCCGGAAAAAGGCCCCAATGACACAAAACGGGAAATTTTGAATTCCGGTAGTTGGCCCGGTGGGCCCTGTCACATAAATCTGGAATTTTATGCTCCGCTGCACGTCTACCAGGCACATGAAGGGTTACAGTTCCCGGCTTATCGTCACAATGGGCCTTTTGCTTGTCTGCTCGTGGCCGGCCTGCGGCATGAAATCAATCCAAGATACGTCGCCCCCTTCCGGCACGTAACCTGCATCTACCGCTCTTCTTTGCCCTGAGCCGAACCTGATTCGCGTTCGGGATGGCAATTGGTTTGGTCCACATGGGACAGCATGCTTGCCAGGTCGTACTTGTCCGTGTTGGCATGGTGCGCGCTATCAGACCTACGTAACTCCGTACCCTTTCCAACTGTATGCTTCATCATGACACCCGTACTGCATGTCTGTATATAGTAACTGCATAGCGACTCTGGCGTTCTCGCAACCCGGCGAGTGCTGGGGGTCGCTAAGATGCCGCCAATACACCACAGATGCTCCTGGCAAGGTGATTCGGGTGGGAAGATACGCCACACCCACCGCAGCTAGACAGTTGGCACGGTTGGATAGTTTACCTCGCCCGCCTCTGCGGTGGCAGGCACAATCGACACACACCCGTCTCGATGTCATATATAGTGGACCGGGCGGGATTTGAACCCACGATCTGATCCATGCCAAGGACCCATCCTACCAGTCTAGACGACCGGCCCACAATCTGCCCGGGAGACTCGACGGTTATTAACGTGTAGCGGGTCCGGGGAGGCTGGTGCGTAATTCCTGGCCACAGGCAGGACCGCGCCGCCCGGAAAGGGAATCTGCAGGCACGGCACGGCGGCCAGAACATCCAAGATCGTCCGGGGTTGGCCCAGGCGAGCCCACTCTTCGTAGATCAGTCGCAAACCATCGCCACTGATCCCGGATTTCGTACCATGGTTTCCGTCAGGCCTGCGAACCCACCGCCGCCATCTAGGACCGCATCCGGGCCTGCCGGACAGACAGACCCACGGCGAGCCGGCAGGCATCGCCATCGATGGCAGCGGCAAGACCATCACGCCTTCGTTCAGGCTGCGGCCAAGTCCGCAGGTTGACCGTCCCCTTTTATCTCCAAGAAGATCCGCTATGCGTAACACTAATACGTTGCCGGGCCACCCCCACCAACCATGAAAGGTCTATGGTCTGGGATAGACGAGCGAATCAAGGCAGACCAGGCCCGCAGCGAGGCCGATTGGCTGGACGCGATGGGGTGGCCCGGCGGCGATGATCTCCGGCGGCAGGCCGCGGGCCACGATCAAGAGGCCGGGCGCCTAGACGATGATCTCTGACACCCTGACCGCCGGGTAGCGGCGTCTTTACACCCCTACCCCGCCAGGTCTCACAGATTTGACACCAGGCCCCGGGCCGCAGTAACTTGACATCTCCGGGCATGCCGTCCTGGGCCGGACTGGATCCGGACGCGCGCCTAGAAGGAGGCTGAAGCCCTACCATCCCTCTCTGGGAAACTTCATGCCTGCCACGCGCATGGTGTTGTCGGGGGCATCGGCGAACCGCTGCACCGTCCCCCACTCCTCCCTTATTATCCTGGCCACCCCGGACGGCACGTCATCCTCCCAGGAGTCCGGCCCGCCCTTGGCCGCATCGTACAGCCTTGACTTGACCGACGTTGCAGAGAGGGTTCGTCTCCTGCCCACCATCGGACGGAGCCGGTACAGCCTCAGCATGAGGCCCTCCGCCCGATCCCCCGTATATGCAAAATAGTCGTCCCCGACCCCGCTCAGTATGCCCTTCCGCAGGGACCACGATTTTCTGGACAGCAGGGGCGGCATGTACCTCTTGAAGGGAGATACGAACAGGTAGTCGTCGGTTATCTCGGCCAGCTCTCCCAATGCGGCCCTCAGCATCCTGCTGCGCGCCTCAAAGCTGAACGGGAAGCTCCTGCTGTTCAGCTCGGTCCGGCCGTCCCTGAAGACGACGGGCATCACCTTGATGCGGTCGGCCCGCTCTGCCAGGTCCCGTATTATCTCCACGTGGGCGTTGGTTACCGGGTTCAGGTGGGCCAGGTATAGGGCTGTAACCAACGCGGTATTACCGTGGAGCTGGTCTCGTAATTAATGTGGTGGGGACGATGGGACTTGAACCCATGCTCTCCAGTACCCGAAACTGGCAGTATACCAAGCTAACCTACGTCCCCGCCGTCATCACCCATCCAAGTTATTTTATCCTATGGCCGCCGCGGCAAGCGCCTTTCAGGAGCCGCCATGCACGGGGCCGCGCCCTGCCTGCCGGGGGCCGCCGGCTATCATCTGCGAGCACATCCCCCCGGGTATTGCCTTGCATCAATATGCTGAATCCTGGACTGGAGACTGCCACTACTACTACCCGTAGGACTCGAACTTGACCTCAAAGCTGCCGTCTTCGCGCTTCTTCCGGTCGGTTACAAAACCCTTGGGGGTCAAAATGTTCATGGCTCCGTCTATGGTCCCCTGCCACCCGCACAGGTAGAAGATGGTGTTATCGCGGGTTATCTTCTCGCCGATCATCTCTTCCAGCTTCGAGATCCCGTCGCCCACCGGCTTCAGGAAGGACTCCACCCTGCCCACGTGGCCGGACCAGTCCCTGTTCTCGCTGGGCCTGCTGATGGACGGCTCATACCTGAAATTCCACTTGCCCTTGCCCTTGTCAAGACTCTCCTCCTGCAGTTTCGTGAGCAGGTCCCTGTAGCCCAACTCGTCAACGTAGCTTGCGCCGTGCAACACTATGATCTCGCGCTTGTCACCCATCTCGTGCAGGTGCCGCGCGTAACTCACAAATGGCGCAAGCCCCGTTCCGCCGCCCAGGCAGACAATCCGGCGCTCGTCCTTCTCGCCGGTGTGCAGGGTGTCGCTTATCAGCAGATCGCTGCCGCGCGGCTGCATCCAGGTTACCTCGGTGCCCATCTTGGCGTTGAAGAGCTGGGTGGTGAGCCTTCCGGGCAGCGGGCTGCGTACCCACCGTATGTACAACTCTATGTAGTCGCGGTTTTCAGGATGCGACGCAATCGAGTACGCCCTGCGGACCACCTTGTTGTTCTCGTTGGGGTTGGGCATTCCGAGTATCACGTACTGACCGGTCTCGTATTCAGGAACCGGTCCCTCTATCGGGACGACCCTGCATATCATGAGATCGTCCTTGATCTTGTTGATATAGCTCAGCCTGGCCTTGGTCTCAGCCACCATTGGAACATCTTTTGTAGTAGACCATTAATACTTTGCTATGGCCCTTTTGTTAACCCGGCGCGCGCTCCGCCGGCCGGAGCGCGACAGGCCAAAAGCGCTAGATTAATACTAATCGGCAAAGAGAGTGCCTGGGTGAAGCTTCAACCGTACCCGCGCGCCTGGGTGGACGACCGCCTGGTAGAGCTGCAGCAGGCCCAGGTACCGTTAACCACGCACGCGCTCCATTACGGGACGACCGCCTTTGAGGGGATAAGGGCATACTGGAGCGGCGAGAACCTCTACATCTTCCGCCTGGACGACCACGTGAGGCGCCTGCGACGATCCGGCTCCTTCTACAACCTGGAGACCGCCTACACCGACGAGCAGATGGCCCAGGCGATAGCGGAGACCTGCCGCGGAAACGACGTCCGCGAGTCGGCGTACATACGGCCGCTCTACTTTGTGGGGGTATGGGGGATCAGCCTGCACATAACCGACGAGGCCCCGACCAGGTTTGCCGTGATAGCGTTCCCGCTGGACAAGTACTTCAGCGACGGGGGGATATCGGCGTGCGTGGTCTCGTGCAGGAGGTTCAGCGACCAGTCCACGCCGGTACAGGCAAAGATGAGCGGCAACTACCTCAACTCGATAGCGGCAACCATCGAGGCAAAGAGGAACGGCTTTGAGGAGGCGATCCTGCTGGATCACGCAGGCAACCTCAGCGAGGCGGCCGGCGCCAACATATTCCTGGTGCAGGACGGCCAGCTGGTCACACCCGATGAGGCCTCCTCGGCCCTTGACGGCATAACCCGGGACACCGTCATAAGACTGGCCGAGCAGCAGGGCATATCCACCACCCGCCGCCGGGTCTCGCCCGGCGAGCTGTACACCTCCGAGGAGGTGTTCCTGACGGGGACTGCCAGCCAGGTGGTCCCGCTGACCCGCATAGGCGAGCGCACCCTAGGATCGGGACCCGGACGCGTCACCCGGCTGCTGCAGGGACTTTACGCGGACGCGGTACTGGGCCGGGGCGACATACCCTCCGAATGGATCACCGCGGTGTACTAGGATGAGGGTGGCCCTGGTTGGGACCGGCGGCTGGGGCCGGAACCACGCGCGGGTCCTCTCGGAGCTGGGCGCCTTGTGCGCCGTCTGCGACCGGGATGTCGAGAGGGCAAGGCAGTTCGGCTCAAAGTACGGCGTGGACCACTACCGGTCGGTGGAGGATCTGGTGGCTGGACAGCAGTTCGACGCGGCGGTGGTGGCCACCCCGACCATAACCCACTCGGGGATAGCCGGTATGCTCATCGGGGCCGGGAAACACGTCCTGGTCGAGAAGCCCTTCACCTACGAGCCCGCCGACGGCCGCCACCTCCAGAGGATGGCCGCCAAGGCAGGGGTGGTGCTGACCTGCGGGTACATAGAGAGGTTCAACCCGGCGGTCGAGTCGGTCCGGAGGATGGTCGAGCAGGGCGTGTACGGGGATCTCGTACTGCTGGAGTTCCACCGGGAGAACCGCGTACCCGGCCACATCAAGGACGTGGGGATAATCTACGACACGGCCGTCCACGACATAGACACGGCCAACTGGCTCTTCGGGGGGATGCCGCAGGTCGTCTTTGCCAGGTCCGGAAGCGTGACGCACACACACGAGGACTTTGCCACGATAATGCTGGGGTACGACCGGGAGAGGACCGCCCTGATCGCGTGCAACTGGCTCTCGCCCCGCCGGGTGCGCATGTTCCGGGCCGCGTTCACCGGGGCTGTGGTGACCGGCGACTTTATCACCCAGGGGGTGGACGTCGACGGCGAACCCGCCGAGGTGCACCCGAGCGAGCCGCTCTCCGGCGAGATAGAGTCGTTTCTGGAGGCGGCAGGCGGCCGAGATCCGGTGGTGACCGCAGGCCAGGCAGTATGCGTCAGCGAGATAGCCAAAGCTGCGCTTTTATCAGCCCGCCGGGGCGTTCCCATATACCTGGATCTGCGATGAACAAGTCACTGTTAGAGATACTGGCCTGCCCGATGGACAAGCACCACCCCCTGGAGCTTCACGGGGCCGGCGGCCAGGAGCCCGTCGAGAGCGGCGCCCTCTACTGCACCGAGTGCAGCCGCTTCTACCTTATCATGGATGGCATACCCGTCATGCTGCCGGACGACCTCCGGGACAGGTCCGCGGAGCTGGACGCCATCAAGGACATCGACGGCCTCCCAGACAAGATCCTCCGGCGCGGCAAGCCCTGGAACCTCAGCTCCTCCTGAAGACGTACCCCTTGAGCCTGGCCAGTATGGCCACCCAGAGGACCACCATCAGGATGGCGGCAACCGCCTTTGCCACCGCCGCCCCCAGCATCTGGTGGTGTCCGGATCCAAAGTCCAGCGGGCCCAGCACCAGAACGGCCATCCCGCCGCCCAGTATGATGAGAGCCCACATGCCGGCCAGAAAAGCGTAGATCCTCATCGCCTCACACCGATACCAGCATCATCATGCCGGTGGCCACGGCCAGGGCCGCCGCAAACGCCCCGAGCTTGAATATCTCCCTTGATACCTGCGCCTCGGTCATGGGGCCCCTCCGCAGTATCAGCCGCACCAGCGTTATCGGGGCCTGCGTGTCGCCGCTGTCCTGGATGGTCAGGTCGTCGTTGCGTATGACGCCGCGCCGCTTTATCTGGCGGTGCTCCACTATCCTCCTGACGCTGGACAGGAAGAAGAACGAGTTTGCCACCGCCGGCAGCAGCGCAACGGCGGCCACCACCTCCACCCCGCCGGCTATCGCCACGCACCCGTACATGGCCCCCAGGGTCAGGGCGCCCGAGTCGCCCGGGAATATCCTGCTGGGGATCCTGTGGTACCGGTAGAAGGCCAGGGACGCCGAGACCAGGATCACGCCCAGCGAGAACGCCTCCCACCGCCCCAGAACGGCCAGCACCACCACCAGGGCCGCGCCGGCGATGACCATGTACCCGCTGGCCACCCCGTTCATGACGTCTATCGAGTTGACGGTGTTGCCGGTGATCGGTATCACGGCGAGCACCACCCCCAGGTACAGCACCGGTATCTGGACGGACCCGAACGGGGGAAACTCCAGCGCCGTGTCGTAGGGGCCCCAGACGAGCATGGGCAGGGCGGACAGGCCCAGGCAGACCGGCTTGAACCACCCGCCCATGACGCGCCGGTCATCAACGTAACCCACGGCAAAGGCGGCGCTCACCGTCGCCAGGACGGCCAGCATCCACGGCTCGCCCGTATGCCAGAACATCAGGATCATCCCCGATGCCATCCCCGCCAGCAGGGCCGGACCGCCGGGCCTTGCCACCATGGGCTTGTCCTTTTTGAGGACGTCCGGCACGCTCATCCCCCTCGACTCCAGCCACCTCGCCAGGGGGGGCACCGCCAGGTAGACCACCGCGAACGAGACGGCCGCGGCCGCCGCCACGGCGTAGACCATCACCATGGTCATAGGCGTGCAGCCCCCGTCCTTATCCTCTGGGCGGCGGCCCCGCCCACCCGGCAGACCGCCGCTATCCTGGCGGCCGGCATCGATGCCACCTCCCCGGCGGTTCTGGCCCCGGCCTCATACAGGGCCCGTCCCCGGACCCTGCCTATCTCCCTTATCCCGACCAGCGGCGCCAGCTCCCCCCTTATGCCGTGGACTATCCTGACCCGCAGCAGCTCCAGCTCGGCCCGGACGTCCGGAAGGCGGGCGTACCTGGCCATCTCGGCCATGCACCCTGCCAGCCACCTGCCCGTCTCCACCATCCGGCGGGTGTCTCCGGACTCCACCCCGTACCTCTCGGCGATGGCGGCCTCGGACTCCTCGCCTACCCACCCGTACAGGCCCAGGAGGCTCCTGGACATGTCAAAGGGATCCACGTGGCGTATCATCTCCGCCTCGTGCGAGGATGCCAGGCTGTAGGCCGTATCGTAGTCCCTCTGGCGCAGCCCCAGCACCGGAAAGAACTCCTCGCTGGAGGATATCTCGTACAGGAACCCCAGGGTATGCGGCCCCCGCCTGCCCCTGCCGGCCGTCCGCACCGCCTCCAGGAAGCGGTGGGCCGTCGCCGGCGTCAGGTACAGCCGGGAGGTCAGCTCCCCCAGCCCGGTGGCCGCCCACCTGCTGCCGTCCAACGTCTCTGCCATCGAGAGGTCCTGCAGCGTGTCCAGGGCCACGTCTATGTCCGTCTCCTGGAACCTCCCCTGCCGGCCGCCCAGCGTCCCACCGAAGAACTCGCGAACACCCTCGGCGGTGATGCCCGGCTCCGAGGCGACCAGGCTCAGGGTGTGGACGGCCAGCGGCCCCGAACCGGATATCGCCGAGGCGATGGGCTCGGGGGTACCCCGGACGTACTCGTCCATGACCTGGTCGGCGCGGTCCCCGGCGACGACGATGGCCTCGCCGGTATCATCATACTGGGGCCGGCCGGCCCTGCCGCAGAACTGCTTGTACTCCAGCACACTGATGGGCATGTTCCTGCCGTACCTGGCATCGTACCTGGTTATGTCCGATACGACCACCCGGCGGGCCGGCAGGTTGACGCCGGCGGCCAGCGTGGGGGTGGCAGCCAGAACCTTGATGTGCCCGCTCCTGAAGCAGTCCTCCACCGTGCGCCGGCTGGCCTGGTTGAGCCCAGCATGGTGGAAGGCCACGCCCTGGCTGACCAGGGACGCCAGCGTCTTTGTGAGCTCGGTGCTCTCGCCCTCCCGGAGTATCCTGGCAGAGGCCGCCTCCAGGCGCCTGGCCTCGGCGGGGCTCAGCATGCGGGAGACCGGCTTTGAGGCGCGGGTGGCCTGGGAGGGGGCCCCGCGCCGCGTGTTCACAAACAGCAGCGCCTGGCCGCCCTCCCGGACGCTCTGCAGGGCCAGCTCGACGGCCGCCCCGCGCGAGCTGCGCCCCACCTCGAAGGTCGACCCGTCATCCATGGTGACCCTGCCGCCGTCGCAGACGCCCTCGGTCAGCCGGACGGGCCTCCATGAGCTGTTCACCAGCCTGCACCCCATCCACCGCGACAGCTCCGCGGCGTTGGTTATCGTGGCCGAGAGCCCGACAAACTGCCTCCCCTCCCTCCTGAGCCGGGTCAGGATCATCTCCAGGGTGGGTCCCCGGAAGGGATCCCCTATCAGGTGCACCTCGTCGGCCACCACCAGGTCTACCTCCTCCAGCCACCTCTCGTCCCTGCGCAGGGCCAGGTCCATCCTCTCGTTGGTCATGCTCAGCAGGTTGCCGGAGAGGCGGTCGCGGCTGCTCAGGTCCCCGGCCGAGACCGACGCCCTCACCGGGTTCTCCAGGGGTATCCCCTGCATCCCCCGGAACTCGCCGTGCTTCTCGGCGGCCAGCGCCCGGAGTGGACTCAGGTAGGCGGCGCGGCGGCCGCCCCTATCCAGCATCGCCATGATAGCCATCATGGCAACCAGCGTCTTGCCGCTGGCCGTCGGGGCCGAGACCATCACGTTCCGGCCCTCCAGCAGGCCCGCCTTGACGGCCATCTCCTGCGGGGGGTAGAGCGTCCCGCTGGCGTACCCCTTGATGTACTCTATGGCCGCCCCGGGTAGGTCCAGCTCATCTGCTCTCATGCGCGGTTGTAGTGGCCGCTCTTGCTTTCATAAACTATTCCTTCGCTCTTCATCTTCCGCAGGAACACCCTGGCCTCCTCGGGGGTGAACTTGTCGGTGTTGGCCATCTCGGTCAGCAGCTCCTCCTCGGGCACGGGCACCCTCCTGTCCCCCTCCAGGCTCTTGAGCACGTCCATGAACAGCTGCATCTTGCTGAGCTGGCTGCTGCCCTTGCCGTGCAGGACCATCAGGTCGACCTTGTCGGCGGCCGGGTCGTAGCCGGCGTCCTTCATCATGGCCTCTATCAGGAATATGGCGCGATCCGCATCCTCGGCCTCGACCGCCCCCTTCATCAGCAGCCGGGCGCGGGCCGTGGCCAGCCGGATAATCCCCTCCAGCTGCCGGGGGGTCACCATGATGTTCTCGCTGGTCTCGCCGCTGCGCATCTTCAGGTAGTAGTCCAGCACCACCTTCTCCGCCTCGGCGGTCAGCTCGGGGTTGAAGCGCTTGGCGTACGCAAAGTACTTTGTCAGGATGTCCGGGTCGATGACGGTCCTGCTGGAGGGCCCGCGGTTGTTGTGCCGGGTCAGTATGTGCCGGGCTATCCGCTCGTCCTTCTGGGCCGAGGCTATATCGCGGATGACGAATATCAGGTCGAACCGCGTGAGCAGGGGTATGGGTATGTTGATGTTCTCGGTGATGGTCTTGTAGGGGTCGTACCTGCCCATCAGGGGGTTGGCCGCCGCCAGTATCGAGGTGCGGGCGTTGAGCGTTGCCACTATCCCGCCCTTGGCTATGCTGGCCGACTGCTGCTCCATCACCTCGTGCAGGGCGCTCCTGTCCTCGGGCTTCATCTTGTCGAACTCGTCTATGCAGACCAGCCCCTGGTCGCCCAGCACGACGGCGCCCGCCTCCAGCATCATCATGCCCGTCTTGTCCTTGACGACGGCTGCCGTAAGGCCGGCGGCGGTGCTGCCCCGGCCGCTGGTGTAGAGCCCCCGCGGGGCTATCCTGGCGCAGAACTTGAGCATCTCCGACTTTGCCGTTCCGGGGTCCCCCACCAGGAACACGTTGATGTCGCCCCGCACCTTGGTGCCGTCCGGCATCTGCCTCTGGGTGGCCCCTACCACCAACAACATTATGGCCTCCTTGATGGTCTCGTGCTCGGTCACGTGGGGGGCGAACGAGTCCACCAGCCTCTCGTATATGTCCGGGCTGCGGACCAGCCCCTGGATTATCTTCTCCTCCTCCGGCGAGATCTCCTCGCGCTCTATCTTCCGGGAGGTCTTGGAGCCCCTCCCGCCCAGGAACTCTATGTTGTTGCCCTCCATCCTCAGGCGGTGCAGCCCGCTGTGCCCCTGGGTTACCCCGCGCACGGGCTCCTGCTCTATCCGGACCACCCCAGTCAGTATCACCCTGTCCCCGGGCCGGGCGTTGTCCACCAGGTCCTGTTTTATGCTGACGTCGATATAGTGGGGGATCTGGCCGGGCGGCAGGTCTTCGGGCAGCTCCTGCAGCCGAAGTATCTGAAAGTCTATGAACCGGCTCTCCTTGGGGTTCATCTCCAGGTTGCGGTGCTTGCAGTCGGGGTTGGCGCAGACGGCCGGCACGCTGACGGTCATGCCCTGCGCCTGGACCGCGGTGGTCTTGTGGTTGTCCGGGCACCTGTAGACCAGCTCCCTTGCCAGCGGCTTCACCTCGGAGGCCCGTACCACCATCCCCGAGACGCTGGTTATCTTGCCGATCGTCTCCGAGTTTATCTGCCGGAGGCTCCGGTGCAGGGGAAAGTTGGCTATCCTGGCGCGCACCGAGTCCTTTATGCTCTCCGCGTACCCGGGGAACCTGGTCCTGAGCACCCCGCCGATGGCGCGGGCGAACGCCTCCAGTATGCGGTCCGGTTCCTGGTGGAAGAACCGCTCTATCTTTGGCGCCTCCACCAGGTCGTTGTAGTCTATCACGATATACGATGCGCCCTTGGGCATCATACCGTCTATCTGGTCCAGGTACTTGTAGCTGCCATCCCGGTCCTTGTACCTGGCCAGGAACATCTTTACCGCGTCGGAGAGCCCGTCGTCGGTGTACTCCTCGGCCGTCTCAGTCCTGCTCATCTTTCCTCATCCTCTCCTCAAAGAGACGGCACTCCAGGTTTATGGCCTCAAAGAAGGTCCTCTCCTCTACGCTGATCTTGGACTTTAGCTCGCCGGTCAGCCTGGAGGAGTCAGCCAGCCGGACTATCTTGCCCCGGCGCATGCGCCACAGCTCCATCATTATCCCCTCGACGCCGTCCCTGTCCCGGGCGGAGAGCCCGGCCATCTGCCGCTTCAGCCGTATGTAGAACCGCGGATCCAGCGTCGCCAGCTGGTACTCGCCGACCACCTGCTCCTTGATGAGCGCCTGCTTCAGCTCGGTCACCGCGTCGGGCACCTCCAGGGAGGCCACCCCGCCGGATTCGAGCATCTCTCCGGCCCACAGGGGGACGTTGATCACCTCGTTGCGCTTGCCCTCTATGGATACGCCCCCGACCGACAGCCTGACGTCGCGGCTCAGGGTGGCCTTGGCGTCGTCCAGCATGTGGCCCGTCCTGTAGATCTCCTGTACGTCGTCGGCCCTCAAGGGGTGTAGACTCCACGAATCGCTATTTAAGCCCCGGTCAATGAATTTCGCCTGGTGCTCCTCCATGTCTTGACAAGATGTATGGTATAGTACCGTACAGATATAAAAATGCTGGCGCGCCGGTGAACTGGAACATCCCCGTGACCTGAAACCGGCTGGGACAAAAGTGTCCCGTAGCGGCGATGCCGGCCGGGCAGAGACGCGCGTCAGCCGGCGGTCAGGCGCTGTCAGTTACAGGCGCTGCCAACGTTACAGACCGCGCGGTTGGGTGGTCAGATCAGTGTGGGTTGGTGAATGCGGTAACCCGCGCAGGTTGAACACCTCTCCCCACCTAACACGCTTAAATGATGTCGGCAGAGCTGATGTGGTGTGGACAGACCGGATGACAATGCGAGATATCTGTGGGAAGAAGCGTTGGCAGCTCTTGAAGAAAAATACGAAGACGCGAAAGATAGGCGCCGTAAAACGGCGCGGGATCTTGAAAGCATCGACGCCTACATCACCAACATCCAAAACGACATCGAAAGGATTCGGGAAAACCTAGACGCGTAGTACGCGCACCTAATCGTCAAGAAGCCGTTGCAGGCCGCGCAGGTTGCCGGCCGCGCTCCGGAATCCGGCGGCCAGCTCCTTCCGTCCGGAATCATCGGCCGCGTCCGCGGCTTCCTCGCATTTTGCCACGGTCTCGTCGGTCGTAACCATGCTTTTTGTATACACAAAGACGTTTTTAAAGTTGCACTTTGTCGGATTCTTCAGCGTTAATTGTTGGTGGCGACGCATGTCCAAGCCTCCGTCCTTGGGCGGCGCGCGGAGCAGGCCGGCTAGCCCCGCCGGGACGCGGAGCGGCCCCATGCGGATGACCCCGCCAAGTTGCCTCACGGTACCGCCCCCGACTCCAGTCCGTCGGTAGGTGAAGGGAGCCGTCCCGATGGGGTCGCCAAGATGCCTCACGGTACCGCCCCCGCCGCCAGGGCGGCGTTGCCTATTATCGTCCGCCACTTGTCGAGTCCGTGGATGGTGATGCCGGCCGCCTGGGCCGGAGTGCATCCCCCGAGAGCCATATGCAGCCGGACGAAGTTGCAGTGGACGAAGAACCCGACGATGAGCCGTGGACCGGCGTTCTTGATGTCGCGCCGGGGCCTCTGAGCGGCGCGGAACGTCCAGTTGAACCTCTCCTGGACGTCGTTGTTGCGCTTTTTGTTGTGGATGGCCGCCTCGCCTACGTGTACACACTGCACTTGTCCAGGGGCGTCCGGGCCTCGAACACCGCCCTGCGGGCCTGCCCGTACGAGGCCAGCCCGTCGCTGACAAACTCTGACGGAGCCCTGCCGGTCCGGTCCCGGGCGGCCTCTAGCAGGGCGGTGGCGTTGTGGCCGTCCTTGCGGCCGGCCATCTCAAACGCCAGGCAGAAGCGGGTCATCAGGTCGGTCACCGAGAACAGGCAGGATCTGCTGCAGGCGGCCCCGAACACCCCGTCGGCGCAGAACCGCTCGCCGGTCCGGACCGGCAGGGTCCGCAGGTGGGCGTGCGCCCTCCCGATGAACTTTATGATCCACTCGCGGATGGCGGCCGGGTGCACATGGCAGCCCTCGCCCTCCAGGGTGTCGGCGATGGCCGCCGGCGAGCGTCCCTTGAAAAAGTCGTTGAGCGCCCTCAGTATGGCCCAGTCCGGCTTGCGCATGCCCTCAAAGCCGCCCCTCCGCACGAACGTGCGGCCGCACTGGCCGCAGCGGTACCTCCTGGTCTTGCCCTTGGCCGCGCACACCCGGCCCCACTTGATCACCTGGCCGGGGAGTTTGCACCCCGGGCAGCGTCCCGGCGGCTGCAGTCCACCGGGTGAAGGTGTATGCCGGACTGCACGGACTGCTCGGCTGAGTCGGCAGGTTCGGCAGTCACTCCCAGGACCGCCGCCTCCCTCTCGGCCACCTGGGCCATCACAGCCAGCATATGCCTGCACTGCGCCTTTCGGTGCAGGTGATCGGCGCAGCTGCAGGACCACCTGCTGCCCTCCTGTCGGGCGTCGCACCACCTCGAGCCATCGGTCTGGGACCTCACGAGATGGTGGCGCGGGGTGATCCTCCTGATGCGATCTCCCTCCCCGAGGATCTAAAGCGCCACTCTCCCCGCGCCGCGGCGCCCCTGCTCCATGAGACACGCAATCCAAGCCACCGGGCCAGCCGGGCCAGCCGGGCCAGCCGCCCGCCTCCGGTTGATCCGGGGCGGGGAACCGGTTCATCATCCAGCTTAAATGTCGCTTTTACCAACTGTACCAGGTGCGCTTGTCCCATCATATGTCGCAATCTGATTGAACTTGCGCATCAGCGTACTCAACCTGGCGGGGGCCCCTTAGAAGGAGAACGATCCGCAACAAAGAGTTTTTGGGCCAGCCTAGGAGGATCAAGCCATGACCAAAAAGCGATGGACCGTCGAGGACAAGGCCAAGATCGTGATAGAGTCGCTCACCACCACGGCCGGTACCGCCGACATCTGCAGGAAGTACGGTCTCTCGCCCAACACGTTCTATCCCTGGCGTGAGAAGTTCCTGGAGGGCGGCAGGGCCACCCTGACCGGAGGCCTGAACGCGCGGGCCACAAAAGTGCTTCAAAAGGAAAACGCTACGCTCAAGACGCTGGTAGGGGAGATCACCCTGGCCAACGACGCTTTAAAAAAACGTTGGAGGTAAGGAAAAAGTGATGGCCGAGCAGAGCCTGATCCGCCAGGAGATGTCCTTGGACAAGGCGCTCCGCTGGTGCGGGGTGATCCGAAAGAGGTGGTACTACGTGCCAAAGGCGCGGGAGCCGGCCGTCAACCGAGACATGTTGCAGCTGATCCATCCGATACGCGAAGAGAGGCCGTTCTACGGCACCAGAAGGATGGCCGCCGAGCTATCCGGGATGCTGGACCGCCCGGTCAACCGCAAGCTGGTGCGCCGCGTCTACCGGCGGATGGGTTGGAGCCTCCCGGCGCAGGATCTCAAGTGCGCCAAGGCACGCTGGACGCCAATCAAGGCAACCCGTCCCAGCCTGGTCTGGAAGACGGACCGCACACTACGTCTGGTGCGGCTCCGTCGACGGCTGGTGTTACCGCTTCAACGTCCCGGACATCTTCACCAGGCAGTGGATCGCCTACCGGTTCGACACCCTGGCCACCGCGAGCGTCGCCGTCGAGTCGTTAGTCGAGGCCGTCGCCGCAGCCAAGCCGGACTGCTTCAGGCTGACCCTCCAGTGCGACAACGGATCCCAGTACGCCGGCAAAAGGTTCCGAAAGGCCGCCTCCATCTTGGGCATCAGCCTCAAGTTCATCCGGACCCACACCCCCGAGCAGAACGGCCACATCGAGGCGTTCCACGGAACCCTCAGGCGCGAGTACATCTGGCCGCACGACTTCGCCAACTACCAGCAGGCCGAGGCCGTCATATCAGAAGCGTTCCTGGACCACAATCGGGACCGGCTGCACTCGGCGCTAGAATACGTCCCGCCGGACGAGTTTGTGGCATCATGGGAGGCGGCACATAAATGAGGCAATCGAGTCTGTAAAATCATGCAAAAACCGTTCTCCTTTTCCGGGGTCCATTCCACTAGATCAGCGGATCCGTCCCATCCCGACAATGAAACCTGACAACAAAAAACGACGAAAAAAACCGCGCAGACAAGACGCAGTATGCCCCCTCACCTAGCCTTGGCGGCGGGCCGACAGACTTAACCACCAACGCATGCACGCACGTTCGTGCAAAGGGGAGCCGCAACTTGGAGAACATCCGGCAGCCCGCCGCTGCGGCCGGCCTGCCCGGCCTCGGCGGTGACGCCGGAGGGCGGCCCGGGCCATACGCCGAGTGGTGGCCGTGGGCCCGAAAACAGTCTAAAGAAAAAACACCCGGCAACCAACCGGTAATTTCTTGCTTAGTGCGGGCAAATTATTTATCCCGGTTCGGCCTGAGGGAAAAACACGTTCAGATGACGTGAATACTTGCCGGTTAGATATTCGGTTGCTTGTGGTCTTGGCTCACTGAATTCCTTCCCGCAGTTTTTGTAACTAAAAATACAATCAAACAAACAACGGCCAGACCGCGTGTTTAGCGTAGTCTCTTGCCACGGAAATCTTTTATGAACTCATCCTTGCTAATGCCTGCTTTTTTCAATATGGCTAAAAGCGCGCCTTTGCCAAGCTCTTTCCGGTTTGGTATTATTGATACCCGTTCTCCCTTTTGCATGCTGTGGTGCGACCCTTTTGAGGGGGCATGTTTAAAGCCACGTTTGGCTAAATATTTAATCAAATCTCGTGAAGAAACAACCGGGAGTTTCGCCATTATCACATGGGCTTTGTTATAAGATTAAACTCGGTCGGGCTTTTAGTTACTTCCAAGTATAATGATACTGCCTCGGCTGCATTTGCCAATGCCTCATCCTTGTCTTTGCCATCAGTTACCACGCCTTCAAGCTCGTCGCACTCGACGACTATGCGACCGTCCTCATCCGGAGTCAGAGTGATGTGATAATTGGGCCGTTCGGTTGACGCGCGTTGCGATTCGGGCTGGCCGGGCGTGCCATCGGAAACCGTACTACGATCTTGAGTCAATGCCCTCTCAACAATCCCCCGTGACATGCGCTACTGAGACTGCATTATATTTATAAGCATTCTGAATCATGCGGGGTTGTCCACGATTTGAGTTTTAGTGGTACTGCATCTTACTAAAAAATCACCTCAAAAGTTAAAAACAACCCCGTCTTCGCTGCCCAGCCAACCGAATGGTTTCTTGATCGGCGGATCCGCCCCATCCCGACAATGAACCTGACAGCAAAAAACGACGAAAAAAACCGCGCAGACAGGACGGCTACTTCGGCGACTGGGAGCGGGAGCGGGTGCTCAAGGCAAAGAAGCTCAGGCGGGAGTTCAAGAAGATCCGCGCCTGGATTGACAGATACCTGAAGGACCGCCCCGAGTATCGGCACCTAAAGTCGGTGATGATACTCTGGATAATGATGAAGCGGTACGGCCTGGCCATCCGCGGGATGATCGACGAGCTGCACTTCGGCCGCGGCGCCCTGAAGATAGCTTGCCTCAAGCAGGCGCGCTCCAAGTCGTGGCTGCACACAAGTGGATGCGCAGGCTGCCCATGGAGATGCTAGATGATCTGATCCTGTTCACCGCGGGGGATGACGCCTGTGGTAGCTTCTCTGTCGACTCGACCCACCACAGGTTCAATCGGTACCGACTGGTGGAGCACCCCGGCGACGAGCGCAGGGCCAACCAACGAAGGCGTACCCACATGACCGAGGCCGAGAGGAAGGCCACCCGGGGCAAGACGGCAGGGGCGCCACCCGGAAAGAGGTGGGTGAGCGACACCTGCAAGCACCATGTGCTGACCTCGCCAAACGGCAGGGTACTCGCCTCGGTGGTGACCGACGGGGATGCGTCCGATTCGGTCGTGTTAGCGGAGCTCTGCTCTAGGATACCAAAGGGCAGCGGCAACGCCATGGGGGACCGCGCCTACTGCTCCGAGGAGAACTGCACTCTGGCCATCCAGGTCGGACGCGACCCGTACTTTGAGCCCAAGAAGAGCTATCAAGGCAACGGAATGAGTGCCTGGGCGGAGATGGTACGGCTGTGGAAGGAGCACCCCGGACGGTTCTACAAGGCCTACAAGGCCTACAAGGCCAGATCCAGCATCGAAGCCTGTTTCTCCGCCATCAAGGGCGCCGGTTCGCGTACTGCGTTCGGTCCGTGACGCTAGAGATGCAACGACGCGAGATCGCCATCGTGTCCATCTGCCGCAACATCCACGCATGACCAGGGGATAACAGCCGCCCCACACGAGATTTCCCCGGGGGCATCAGGGAAGTCTGCGCACCTGCTGCCGGATCGGGGCCGCGCCGCCCCCGGCCCCTCCCGGCAGGCACGGAATCAGCCCGTTCAGGGCGGGGCAGGCCGCCGGAGGGTGCCTTCGACGGGGGCCGGCGGGGGCCGGCAGAACGCTTTTTCGGGGCCATCTTGGCCATTTTCAAGGACCGTGGACAACCCCGATCAGGAAGGGAAAGAACATCAACGGTATCCGGACCGGCTCGTGGCGGCTGGTCGTCCCGGGCCGCATCTCCTGATGGCGCCGGTACCCGGTTTCGATGACCCGGCGCTGCCTGTACGTCTCGACGAACCGGTCCGGATTCCCCGCGACGATGGGGCCGGGACGCTGGTGGCAAATACCTGGTGGGCCTGCCTGTCCCCGGTGATGGTCCCGTTGCCCTTCCCGCCGGTCTCCACCCCGGCGGCGTCCCGGGCGCTCTTGGCGGACGTATGGCCAGCGTGAACCCATCCACCAGCCTGGGCGGGGACGATATTATGGCATGCCGGGAGACGGCGGCCCTGCGTCCGGTGTTCCCTGGTGGCCTTGAGCGCGCTGTCCGTCCTGGTGGCCGGCATCAGGAACCGGACACCCCGATCGTTGAGCAGGCGTATGACCTGCGCGTGTAGAACCTCTGCGCATAATCTCCAAGTACTACGATAGGGGAATATGCTATCTAACTGAGCGTCTTCCGGCCTTGGCTATTTTATCCGTGAGTGAGATCACGTACAATCGTTCCTCGTCATAATCGACGTGGTAGTTTATCGGTGATGGTTCTTTCTGTTCCGGCTCCTCATACTCGTCGATTATATCGTAGTCGACATCGTCGCCATCGATAACCTTGAATATGAAGCTCACCCACTCCATAAAACCTGGCTTTGCATCTTGGGGTCCTGTCTCACAAATTGGAGAAGGAAGTTTTTGGTGTATACTACCGTCCACAAAGTTTAGCCAGACCGCCTAGGAAAGCCATTGCCTCAAGTCGGGATCCCTTAAAGGCAAGGTCTACCTTGCCCTCTTCCAGATCCTTGACAAATTCTAGCTGTTCTGCGATCTGCTCCCTTGTAAACGTCGACATGGAGAGTACTGACGCTTCTGTTGCTTCCATTGACTTACCATAAGATGTACTGGTATATTTAGGTTGGATCGTGCGCACGGGAAGTCAACAAACTCAACCACTGCCGTACAGAGGCGCATCGTCGCGGGGAATCCGGACCGGTTCGTCGAAACCGGGTGTACCGGCGCTACCAGGAGATGCGGCCCGGGACGACCGGCCGCCACGAGCCGGTCCGGATACCGTTGATGGCGGCCTGGCCGGCGATAGCCCGGGAGGGGCAGCCTGCCGAAACGGACGGGAGTTACGTACCCGCCCCGTCCCGTGACGAGCTCCACGGGAGGGCGCCGGCTCACCAAGCCGGCTCGCTTGTCGACGCAATTCCCAAACCCTGAGGTTCTGCCCCGCCGCCAAGCCCGCCTGGCGGCCGCATGCCCGCCGTCATACTGTGCAGATATGGCAGGGGGGCCGGCCGGGCCGCACCCGGGGCGGATGCCGCCTATGAAATTCCGGCACCAAGACACGCACTGCCGCTTTCAGACGATCCGGATTTGTTTATTAGTGGGATGGCGGCGCGCGGCGGCATGGGCGTCATGTGGGTAGAGAAGTACCGCCCCGCCAGGCTTGCAGATATCGTGGGACAGCGGGAGGTGGTGGGCAGCCTGACGCGCCTGCTTGAGAGCGTCTCGCAGATGCCCCACCTGCTCTTCTCGGGGTCGGCCGGGGTGGGCAAGACCACCGCCGCCGTATGCGTGGCCCGGCAGGTGCTGGGGGAGCTGCAGTCCAACTACACGCTGGAGCTGAACGCCTCCGATGAGCGCGGCATCGAGATGGTGCGCCAGAAGGTCAAGAAGTTCTCAAGGTTCGCGGGGATGGACCAGATACCCTTCAAGATAATCATCCTGGACGAGGCCGACGAGATGACCTCGGGGGCCCAGACGGCCCTCCGGAGGATAATCGAGGACGCCGCCCAGTACTGCAGGTTCATCCTGATAGCCAACAACGTCTCAAAGATAATCGACCCGATACAGTCGCGGTGCGCCGTCTTCCGGTTCCCGTCCGTGCCCAAGGAGGACGTGGTGGCCCGGCTGGCCCATATCGCGCAGGCCGAGGGGGTCGAGGCCGAGGCGGGGGCCCTGGAGTCCGTCTACGACTACTCCGAGGGCGACATGAGGCACGCCATCAACCTGATGCAGGCAGCCGCCGCCGACGGGCGCATAACGTCGTCGGGGGTGGCATCGACGGCGGGCCTGGCCAAGACCTCCGAGGTGGACCGCATACTGGCCCTGGCCCTGGACGGCAACTTCAAGGAGGCCCGGCAAAAGACCATCGAGCTTGTCAAGGTCTACGGCATGTCCGAGTCCGACTTTCTCAAGTATGTCACCGCGGCCGCGTTCAGGTCCGAGAGGGCGGACCCCTCCAGGGTGGTGCGGACCATCGCCGAGTACGACTACCGGATACTGTCGGGCGCCAACCCCGAGATACAGCTCTCCGCCATGCTGGCGGAGCTGGGATCCGGCAAGTGAGCCTTCCGGAGCCGGACTATACCCGCAGTGGCCCGGGCGCCCTCCCCTCAGGGGCCCGCCGTACCGGCCATCTCCGGCCCGAACTCGGCCTCCATGTAGCCGGCCACCCCCCTCCTGACGCGCTCCCCGTCCGGACCAAAGACGTAGAACCGGTTGATCGACGACTGGCCCGACATTATCGGCGAGGACTCGTCCAGTTCGTGCGGGATGCCGCGCAGCATCACCAGTATCTGGCTCTCGCCGTGGTTGACCGGTATGTGCGAGGAGTGGACGATGATCTCGTGGCGGGGCAGGCCCAGGTCGCGCGCCATCTCCGAGGCCATCCTGTCCTGTTCGCCGCCGTCCATCCTTGCCATCCTGAGCCGGGCGCCGGGGTCCTGGATCTCGCGGTCCGGGTACACCTCGAAGATCCTCTTGAGCAGGTCGCGCCGCCTCACCCTCTCCATGATGCCGGCCCCGGTGCCGCCGGATCTCCGTACGGCGTCGTGCAGGGACTGGTCGTCCATCCTGCCGTACGCCTCCACAAAGCCCGGCGACCCAACCCTCAGCTCGCCGGGGTCCAGGGCGCCCTCGTCCATGGCCTCCTCCAGGGCGACCTGGCACATGCGGTTGGCGATGATGATGGTGTGGTGCTGGTATACCTGCGCGTGCATCAGGTACCTGCTCAGCCGGTACTCCTCGGCGGCCCCCCACCCCTTGATGTCGATGCAGACCCTTCCCTCTCCGGATCCGCCGGTGGCCATTATCGTGTGGATGAGCTGGTCCATGTCGAACCTGCCGTACGAGACGCCCAGGTGGTAGGAGTCCCTTCTAAGGTAGTCCATGCGGTCTACGTCCAGGGGGCCTGATATGACATCGGCCGCCAGGGCGCTCTCCTGAAGGCTCCAGCCGGGAACCGGCCTGCGGGCCAGGACGCACTCCACCTTGGCGGCCATCTCTCCCAGTATCCCGGATATCTCGGGATCCTGCCTGAGGATCATCCTGGAGATGGACTCGTGGCTGACCGGCCTGCCGTTGGCCTTCTCCATTATCGGCTCGAACAGGTGCGAGAAGGGGCCGTGGCCTATGTCGTGTAGCAGGCCGGCCATGCGCACGACCCGGGTTCTCTCCGCGTCAAAACCCAGCCGCCCGGCCACCCTGCCTGCCAGGTGGCATACCCCCAGGGAGTGCTCGAACCTGGTGTGGTGGGCCGAGGGGTAGACCGCGTAGGCCTGGCTGATCTGCCTGATCCGGTGCAGCCTGCGGAAGATGGCCGTGTCTATCACCCGTATCTCGGTACCGGTGAGGTCTATGAACCCGTAGAGCGGGTCGTGTATGGATTTTGAGACGGGCTCAGGCATCGGCCAGCCCCAACTCCTCCAGCACCCGGGCGCCCTCCTCCACGCTGCCCGGGTATCGCTTCCAGCCGGAGTTACTGACGCGCTCCACCGCTTCCCGGTAGGGCAGGCCCTCCTCCAGCAGGTACAGTATCTTTGAGGCGTAGGAGAGTGCCCCGACCCTGAAGCCGCAGGCCGTCCTGCAGGCGTCTGCCAGCGATCTCATCTGCGGGTACTCGGGCGCCCCGGCCATCTGCCGGACCATCCCGGCGCCGTCGGCCGTCAGGGAGTAGCAGTACGCCTCCTGCTGGCCACCGGGCGTCTTCTCCTCTGAGACGAACGAGAACGAGACCAGCTTCTCCAGCACGTGCCCCAGCTCCTCGCTGAATGGGCCGTAGTACTGCATCCTGTAGGGCGGGGCGCTCAGCGAGGGTATCTTGCGGCCGGCCAGGTAGAGCATCCGCTGGATGGCCCTCCTGCCCAGCCTGGCCTCCCCGCAGCAGTGGAGCATCAGCATGACCCCATCAAAGGCGTCCATGTTCTGGGTTGGGTGGATAATCCCTTTTATGGTGCGCGGCCGCCGCCATCCAGCAGCTCCCTGGCCCTGGCAAAGATGCCGTCCCACTCCTCCCATGAGAGCCTGCCCGTCTGGGTGTTCTGCCTGGAGGGGTGGTAGGAGGTCAGGATGTACAGCCCGCCATGGCTGGATAGCCGCGAGTGCCCGAACTCCCCGGGCCTGGTGCCCAGGGTGCGGCAGACCGCCTGGTGGGCCACCCTGCCCAGGCACACGACCAGCCGGACCCCGGCCAGCACCTCCATCTCGCGCCGCAGGTAGGGCGCGCAGTTGCGCAGCTCGGACGCGGCAGGCCTGTTCTGGGGCGGGGCGCACCGGGCCGCCGCCGTCACGTAGGCGTCGCGCAGGACCAGCCCGTCGTCGACCGCCTCGCTGGTGGGGATGGATGCGAACCCGTGGCGGTGCATCGCCCTCATCAGCCAGTCCGCCGACGAGTCGCCCGTGAACATCCTGCCGGTGCGGTTTCCCCCGTGCGCGGCCGGGGCCAGTCCCACCACCAGCATCCTGGCTTTGGGATCCCCGAACCCGGGCAGGGGCCTGCCGTGGTACGTCTGGGAGGCAAACCTTCTGGTCTTGGTCCTTGCCACCTCCCTGGTGTACCGGTGGAGCCTGGGACATGCGGTGCACGCCAGTATGTCGCGCCGTATCGACTCGAGATTGTCGGCCATGCCGCCGAGACCGGTCAGGGCCTTGCGGCGTCCGGCCATACGGAGCTGGCATGCATCAGCTCGCCGCACCTGCATACGGCATGGTCGCGGTGGGCCATCTCGCCGTTGGGCAGAACCCTCAGCGTCCACGGTCCGGCATCCCCGCACTTGTCGCAGGTCACCTCAGAGTCCCGCGTGATATTGAACCCCTTTACGTTGTCATCCCGGGTGGTCCATCCAAGGCCCTCCCACTCGGACTTTCCGCTCATGCCTGTCCGATACGGGCAGGCGTTATAAAACATACCGGGGAACGCGCCTGGTAAGTTGTGGCGGTGACCTGAACCGGCGCCCGGATAACCACCAAACCAGTCCCGGGCACTACCAAGGCGGGCCTTCCGGGTACGCGTTTCGACTAGGAGTGAAACCAAAGAATCCGCCATTCGTGGTTTTGCAATCAACATATGCAGTTCCGTGGCAACAGACCGTGCAGGATCGTAGAAATTGTATATCCGATTAGACAATTCGTCCAATGGATGGCAGCTTAACCTCGTCTGGATCCGCTCCGAGCCGAAACGCGTACGCCTTCCGGCCCGCCAACACTTTTAAAACCACTTTCGGCCACCACAGGAATGGACCTACAACCGGAGACGATCTGAGATGGCCAAGGGCTATTATGTAAAGTTCGAGACGCCAGAGGATCTGGTAAGCCCCATCTACGAGGCGATCCGGGTGGCCGCCGGAAGCGGCAAGGTCAAGAAGGGTACCAACGAGGTCACAAAGTCCATCGAGCGGGGTACCGGCAAGCTAATCGTGATAGCCGAGGACGTGGATCCCCCAGAGGTTGTGGCCCACCTTCCCATACTCTGCGATGAGCAGAGCATCCCCTACGCCTTCGTTCCCAGCCAGCAGGAGCTGGGCAAGTCCCTGGGACTGGAGACTAGGTCGGCGGCAACGGCCATACTGGACGCTGGCGACGCGCAGCATATCGTGGATCAAGTAGTCGAGTCTCTGTCTGCGGTCAGGGGCGCCGACAAATGAGCTCCGAGACCGATCAGGTAACCCCGGCCGAGGTCATCCAGGTGGTGGGCCGTACGGGGATAGCCGGCGAGGTCATCCAGGTGAGGGTTCGCATACTGGACGGCAAGGACAAGGGCCGCATCCTCACACGAAACGTCAAGGGCTCCGTCCGGGTCCAGGAGACGCTCATGCTCCGCGAGACCGAGCGAGAGGCCAAGAAGATAAAGTAGGTGATGGATAGCGGTGAGCCTCCTGGTAAAATCCTGCAACTTTTGCGACCGGCCCGTGGCCAAGGGATCCGGGACGATGCTGGCAAAGAACGACGGCAGCATACTGTGGTTCTGCTCGTCCAAATGCAAGAAGAACGCGCTGGTCCTAAAGAGGGACCCCCGCAAGCTAAAGTGGACCAAAAAGTACGTCAAGGGCGGCATCAAGCGGAGTGGCTAGACTGGCCGAGCAGACGCTGTTCATCGTAAAGCCGGACGCCGTAGCCAGGGGCCTGACCGGCGAGGTCATACGCAGGTTCGAGGCCAAGGGATTCAGGGTGGCCAGGCTGAGGATGCTCAGGTTTACCCGGGAGCAGGCCGGCTCGTTCTACGACGTGCACAAGGACAAGCCCTTCTTCGGGGAGCTGGTCTCGTTCATCACGTCCGGGCCTGCGGTCGCCTGCGTCATCGAGGGAAACAACGCCATATCCACAACCAGGATAATGGTGGGCTCCACAAAGTCCTACGAGGCCGCCCCCGGATCCATCCGCGGAGACCTGGGCCTCGGCCTCACGGATAACGTAATACACGCCTCGGACTCGGAGAAGAGTTTCAGGCACGAATCAGGCGTGGTATTTCCGTGAGTTGGCCGTCCGTCAGCCCATAGTGGCGGTACTGGGACACGTAGACTCGGGCAAGACGTCCCTGCTGGACAAGATCAGGGGGACGGGGGTCCAGGGCAGGGAGGCGGGCGGCATCACCCAGCACATAGGCGCCAGCTTTCTGCCGGCCGAGACCATCCGCCAGACGTGCGGCCGCCTGTACGACCGGCTCAAGTCCGATACCCGCATACCCGGGATACTGGTGATAGACACGCCGGGCCACGAGGTCTTCAAGAACCTGAGGACCCGGGGCGGCTCTGCCGCCGACATAGCCGTCCTGGTGGTCGATGCGGCACGCGGCTTCCAGCCGCAGACCCGGGAGAGCCTCAGCATACTGCAGTCCCGGAAGGTGCCGTTCGTGGTGGCCCTCAACAAGTGCGACCAGATATCGGGCTGGCGGGACCGCCAGACGCCGTTCATATCCGAGTCCGTTCCCAAGCAGGACGCCTCGGTCAGGACCGACCTGGACAACAAGATATACGACCTGGTGGGCACCCTGTCGGTCCTGGGATACAGGTCGGAGGCCTTCTACCGCGTCAAGGACTTCAAGGCGGAGGTGTCCATAATCCCGATATCGGCCAGGACCGGGGTGGGCATACCGGAGCTGCTCACCGTCCTGGTGGCCCTCACCCAGCAGTACATGACCGAGAGGCTGGACCAGACCGAGAAGGAGCCCCGGGGGATCGTCCTTGAGGCCAACCGCGAGACCGGCCTGGGGGAGACGGCCAACATCATACTGATAGACGGCAGGATCACCAAGGGAGACACGGTGGTGATGGCCCGGCGGGACGGCGTGATAGTTACAAAGCCCAAAGCCATCCTGCTGCCCCGGCCGCTGGACGAGATGCGGGACCCCCGGGACAGGTTCATGGCGGTCGACTCGGTCGAGGCCGCCGCCGGCCTCAAGATAGCATCCCCGGACATCGAGGGCGTGCTGCCCGGCAGCACGCTGTACGTGGCCAGCTCCGGGGAGGAGATCCGCAGGTACAGCGACGCCATACGGTCGGAGCTGGAGTCGGTCTTCATCGACACCCAGACCCGGGGCGTCACGCTCAAATGCGACACTATCGGATCCATGGAGGCGGTTGTGCAGATGCTGGGCGCCGCCGGCGTCCAGATATCCAAGGCCGACATCGGGCCGGTGAACCGGCGCGACATCATGGACGCGCGCGCCATCAAGGAGGGGGACCGGCGGCTGGGGGTCGTGCTGGCCTTCAACGTCCGGGTTCTCCCCGACGCGGCCGAGGAGGCCGAGACCGGACACATCCGGATATTCCGGGAGAGGGTAATCTACAAGCTGATAGACGACTACACCGGGTGGGTCCGCGACGACATCACCCACGAGGAGGACGCCGTCTTTGCCGAGATCACCCCGCTGGCCAGGTTCACCTTCCTGAAGGGATACGTCTTCCGCAACAACAACCCGGCCGTCTTCGGCATCCGGGTGGACGCGGGGGTGCTGCGCTCCAAGGTGCCGTTCATGAACGAGAGCGGCCGCCGGGTGGGGACCGTCCACCAACTGCAGCACGACGGCAAGACCATCCGGGAGGCCACCACGGGCCAGGAGGTCGCCTGCTCGGTCCGGGAGGCCACCGTGGGCAGGCAGGTCTTGGAAGAGGAGGTCTACCACACCCTGCCCAACTCCACCGAGGCCAAGCTGCTCAAGGGCAGGTTCTACGGCAGGCTCGACGCCGACCAACAGGAGGCCCTGGACCACATAATCGAGGTTCAGCGGACCAGGGATGCGGCCTACGCCTACTGAGCAGCAGCGTACTTTTTGCAGACCATATGTATGCCCGGGGCACCGACGGCCCCCATCAGCCTCTCGACGGGCTGGCCGTTCCGGAACATGATGAACGTCGGGATGGCCTGCACGCCGTGCCTGGCCGGGACGATCCTGTTCCTGTCCACGTCCATCCGGGCGAACCGTATAGACGGGTACTTCCTGGAGAGGCTCTCAAAGACCGGGTGCATCATCTTGCAGGGCCCGCACCACTCCGCCCAAAAGTCGACCAGCACCAGGGGGTCGGCTGCGAGCGCCCCATCAAAGCTCTGGTCGGTCACCTCCAGGACGGGGCGCGGCTGCCTCATCATCTCGCGCATCTTCCTCTGCATTATCCGCTCTATCTCCGGATCCGACATCGCCATCGGAGGGAACAACCCCGCAATAAAAACCACGCATGTATTCACTCGGCCCGCCTGCGGCGGGATTCAGGCGGGTTCCGCGGATGCCGCCCGCCCGTCCTTGGGCGCCGCGCCACCAAGGCCCGGTAGGCGGCAGCGCGCCGCGGGCATGCGGCTATCGCATGCCGAGTATCGAAGAATTGTGCAACAACTATTACGTACGCGTTTCGACTAGGAGTGAAACCAAAGATCCACCATTCGTGGTTTTGCAATCAACATATGCAGTTCCGTGGCAACAGACCGTGCAGGATCGTAGAAATTGTATATCAGATTAGACAATTCGTCCAATGGATGGCAGCTTAACCTCGTCTGGATCCGTTCCGAGCCGAAACGCGTACACTATTACATTGTATATATTTAAATAATGTATGGTATGCTGACCTGCATGCTCAGGGGGTTAAAACCGGCTCAGGGTACGGATCCGCTTGAATCCCGTAGGCTGCAGGCAGGCCGGATGTCGTCGATCATCGCAGTGGCGGCGGTTGTGGCGGTGGCAGGAGTTGCGTTCCCGCTGGCCTTGGCTCAGGAAGATGCCATGACGTCCGAGGAAGACTCGATGATGGCGATGTCATCTGATAATGATGACGCAATGATGACGACCTCATATGGACAGCTGAGATTCAATTCCGACAGCCTAGAGTCCAGGGTACAGGCAGTAGTTATTGACGCGCTGCGTTCGTACTGGTCCGAGGGCACAAACGCGTTTGATACCATCACCCCCGATGCGGCCATCCATGATGATGTCCTCTATCCGTTTGTCCTGGACCGCGACACTCTTGAGGTGGTGGCAAACGGGGCATATCCTGACCCTGCAGGAGTTATTCGGGACGCACTGGTTCGCACGGACAGGCCGCTGGAGCGCCTTCTTGCCGACCTAGACCGGGACGGTGCCACGTGGACCGAGTACATGGCCACCAACCCCGATACCGGAACGGTCCAGCTCAAGCGCAGCTGGCTTTACCTGCATGAAGGATACATCTTCGGCTCGGGGCACTACCTGCCAGAATCCAGGGTAAAGTACGTGGTAGAGGATGCCGTACAGCTGCACGAATCAAGTGGCCTGGAGGCCTTTGACACTATCACTTTCGGGGATATTCGGTACTCCGGGGAACTCTACCCGATTGTCTTTGATGCGGACACCCTAAAGACGGTGGCCCACGGTGCCATCCCGGACAGGCTGGGGCATGTTCCCTATGCCATACTGAACACCGGTGACCGCTCCATCGATTCAATCTTGGCGGATCTGGCCCGCGACGGAGGAACATGGGTGGAGTATGTCTTTACCAACCCCGACACCAACACAAAACAGCTAAAGCGAACCTGGCTCTACCTGCACGGTGATTACATCTTTGGATCCGGATACTACCTGCCCGATTCCCGTGTACAGTCAAAGGTAGAGGAGGCCGTCCACCTGTACACATCCAACGGCGAGGCCGCCTTTGGGATAATAACGCCAGAGACCGCCGGTAAGCTTACCACCGAGTACGCGTTCGTTCTGGATAGCGCGACCCTCAACACCGTGGCGCACGGCGCCTTCCCCCTCAGGGTGGATGCCGTATACGACAGCCTCATGGAAGCGGACAAGACCCTGGAGCAGATTCACGCGGAGTTGAGTGAGAACGAGGGCATCTGGGTGGCGTACATGTCAGAGAACCCCGACACGCGTACCGAACAGCTTACCCGCGCCTACCTGTCCCAACACGAAGGCTACATCTTCGGCTCGGGCTACTACTTCCCCGACTCTAGGGTACAGTCGCTGGTGGACGAGGCCCTCTACACGTACAGGGCGGACAGCGAGACCGCCTTTGGCGTCATCAATTCAGGGGATCTCAACAGACCCGGCATCTACCCGGTAGTCAGAAACACCACCCACATACTTGCACACGGCACGGTTCCGGGCCCCTGGCCGCTTCCTGACGTGCAGTTGGCAAGATCCTACGAGGAGAGCTGGGCGGCCGCCGAGAACGGGGGCGGCAACGCATGGTCGCAGTATTCGTTCATCAGTAAATTCACCAACACGGATCAGATCAAGCGCGCCTGGCTCCATCTGCACGATGGCTACCTCTTCATATCCACCTACAACGTAGCCGACGCCGACACCCAGTCGGTGGTGGACTATGCCATGTTCGTCTACGAATCCAACAAGGCAGATGATGCGTGGAAGGATATAATCACCCCGGCCGAACCCATCGTATCCGACGAAATCTATCCGTTCGTCATGAATGCAACTACCTGGGAGGCTGAGGCTCACGGAGCATTTCCTGACAGGATAGGACATATACCCTACTCCATACTGGAAACCTCCATCAGGCCGTTTGCGGAGGTTGAGGCGGACTTGGAGAGTGACGGAAAGACATGGGTGACGTACGTCTTTAAGAACCCCGACACCGACACCAACCAGTACAAGCGTACGTACCTGGAGGTACGGGACGGGTTAATCTTTGCCGCAGGCTACTACATACTCGACTCGCAGGCGCAGGCCATCGCATACAACGGAGTCCTGGAATACGACTTTGATGGGAGGGAAGAGACGCTTGCCACCTTCGGTGTAGCGCCAGAGGTGCCCGCCTCCACCTACCTGTTCATAGTGGATCCGGACAGCGGTACGGTCGAGGCGCAGAACGTGAATCCGGACCTGTTAGATGGGACGACGGACTGGAGCGCCATATCCGAGATACCGGAGATCTCCATGGATGACCTGCTGGACGAGCTGGCGAGGGAGCGGGGCGCCTGGGTAGAGTACGAGTTCACAAATCCGGAGACCACCATGATGGAGATCAAGCGTACCTGGCTGACCATGCACGACGGACTCATCTTTGGGTCGGGCTACTACGCCTCCGACGCGCAACCGCCGTCCTGAGTGCATGCCAATCGCGTACGATCATCAGTTCTGATACCGGATATCCGTGAGATCCGCCATCACAGGTCCATCAAGAACCTCATGGTCACGCCGTCGGACCGCCTTATGGCCATCTCGTGGTAGGTGGGGGCCTTGATCTCCACCCGGAAGCGGTGCCGCTTGACATCCAGCGGCTCGCCCCTGAGGGTGGCCCGTATGCCGTGCACCCCCGGCGCGTACAGATAGTCGGCGTCCACCCGCGACACGGCAAAGCCCTCGGTGATGGTCTGGTAGATGATCTCCTCCAGCCATCCGTACAGCAGGTCGTGGACGGTCTCAGAGTCCAGCGCCACGCTGCGCGCCTGTGTGGCCCGTACGGTACGGCGGTCCAGCATTATGTCCAGGGCGGCATGGGCGGCCTCCTCGAGCGCCTCGTCCATGTCCCGCCCGCTGGCCTCCACCAGGGCGTCGGTGGAGTGATCCAGGATCGTATAGCCCAACAGGACGGCGTGAGCGGGAGGCAGTTATAAGAAATGGGGTTGCCGGGTGCCTGCAGCGGATTTTGAGCTTTAAATAAGGATGGCGGCAAGTCAGCTTGATGAGGACGTATCTGGCGATTGCCGTACTGGCAGGGGTCGCATGGCTGGCCGCCCCCTCCGCCTTCGGGCACGGGCTGGGTGGCGATGTGGCCCCGCCGGTAAGCTTTGGCGGAATGGAGGTTACGGTCCGCACGGACCTGGATCCCTCCGACATCACGGTGGGCGAGCTGGAGACGGCCAACATGAAGATAAGGTTCTATGACACGCTGACCAATCAGACCCTGCAGCAGGTGACCTATCGGGTGGATGTATACCAGGCAGGAGATCTGCTGGCCAGGCAGCTCTTCTATGACTATGACGGCATCCTGGATGTGGAGATCAGGCCCCGGGGAAACTGCGGCGAGACGGATCTGTGGAAATGCACAGAATACTACGGCTCCGAGCACATCAGCGCCCCCGGCGCCCTGTATGCCGAAGGCTCCCAGAGGCCGCTGATAGTGGGGCCCATCTTCGAGAAGGGCGGCCTGTACAACATAAGGATAAACATCGAGGGGGCCACCAGTCCCAAGGCCCTGCTGGAGAACATCCTGTCCTATGATACGTTTGTCAGCGTGGCGCAGGATCAGTTCTTTACCATACGGACGGCCGACGCCGCCGAGTACCCGACCGTCATCAAGACCTACTATGACGAGGTCGGCAACTTTGCCTACGACGAGTCGGACAGCTCGATATACTTTGAGATGCCCTTCGACTGGGATCCTGAATATATCGAGCAGGTGGCGGTGGTGCACGAAGAGGTCCGGGTGCCCAAGGAGTTTGTTCCCTACTCGGAGGGGAGGCAGTTTGTCGGGTACGTCAACGGCGTGGAGCTGGGGGCCCGGGCTCTTATCAACGACCCCTACTCCTACGAGGACACCAACGTCATACACTTTCTGGTGACCAACAAGGATCTGAAGAACATCAACGCGGAGCTGGGCAGCGGCAACCACGACAACAAGCTGATGACCCTCAAGCTGGTGCCCCAGGACGAGATAGCCACCAACACGCAAGAGTTCTACCTGGTGGACGCGGTCAACTTTGAGCAGGTCCCCACCGACGTCCAGGTACGGTGGGATTCCGCCTACGGGGCCGGCGACAACATCCCCTTCGAGATAGCGTTCTTTGATGATGCCGGGCAGCTCATCAGGGACGTCAGGTACGGGTACCTGCTGATAGAGGGGGAGGAGATCATCACCCAGAGTCATGGCGGCGATGAGGAAGGGCCCGGCATACTGGCGGTCGAGGGGATAGACACGCAGAGGATCCTTGTTCCCGCATCAGGGCAGTACCGCCTGGACATAGTCGTCTACGGGACCGGAATCGGATACGAGCAGACCCACGCGGGGATAGGAACCGCCATACTGGAGATAGGATCCGGCGCTGCCGGGGCCGGCCCGGCCGAGCCGGCGTCGGAGCAGGCGCCGCCGGCCGCCATCCCCGACTGGGTCCGGAACAACGCGGGCTGGTGGGCCGAGGGGCTGATCGACGACCAGACGTTCCTGCAGGCCATACAGTTCCTGATCAAGGAAGGCGTCATATCCGTACCCTACACCCCCGGAGAGGGCGGCGGGGAAGGGGCCGGATCGGTCCCCGACTGGGTCCGGAACAACGCGGGCTGGTGGGCCGAGGGGCTGATCGACGACCAGACGTTCCTGCAGGCCATACAGTTCCTGATCAAGGAAGGCATGCTGGTGATAGGGTGATGATAGGAACCAGGGACATCAACGACATAATGCCCAAGGTGGACAACATGAGGTGGGGGGCACTGATGAACCGCCCGCCCACCCGGGAACGCGTCAGGTACATGGACCGGATATTCCCCCACAACGGTCGGTGGCACACGGTCTTTGAAGAAGAGGACTCGGTCACGATAGACGGGGCGCAGGTCCGCAAGAACGACGACCCCGAAAGGTGGACGTAGGGCGGCTGCTCGGTTCTGTCCTTGGGCAGCCTGGCGTGGCAGGAAGTTGCCGTGCGCGGAAACTGCGTCTGCCGGTCATCCGGCTTTGCCCCCACCCCCTGCATGAACTGCGTGAATCGCGTCAGCAGAGGCGTGAGCGCAGTCCACAACGCGCGGCAAACCGTCTCCGCGGCCCGATGCGGCCGAGCGGTTTGACCTGGCCGGGACGAAGCACGGCGCTCCCCCGATGCAACCCTCTGTTCGGGCGTGCCGGAACGGGGGGCCGGAGCCTCCTGGTGAGTCGCAAAGTCATCCCGCGACGTGACCGGTGTCCCCCGAAGTTGACGGACATCGCCATGTCCCGCCAAGTTGGCAGAACTATAAACAACTACTTTCATATAGAACAAGGCGGTCAGCACGCATGTTGCGCAGTAGGCGTTATCTCGGGGTTCCGCTGTACATGCAGGTGATCGCCGCTGTGGTGGTAGCCGGAACGGCCCTGGCGTTGGGCTCGCCGCTGGCCGAGGCGTCCTCGGAGCTGACCTGGTACGACGAGTTCAGGCAGCAGGTGGCGCAGGAGATGGTGGATAACGCCATAGCGGCCTATAGCGCCGACGCGGAGGGCGCCTTTGCTGCAATAGGCGACACCGGCAACGCGGTATTCCATGATGGCGAACTGTACGTGTTCATCCTGGATGGCGAGAACGTGCTGGTGGCCCACGGGGTAGACCCGAGTCTGCTGGGGGCCGACTTTGATGATGTGGATGATACCCGCGGCACCAACATAGGCGAGCTCTTCACGGCCAACAGGTCCCCGTACGGCAAGTGGGTCGAGTACTACTGGCCCAACCCGGCCGCCGAGTCCGGCGCGAGCGAGCTCAAGTTATCCTGGAACAAGTTCCACGCCGGATACACCTTTGGCGTGGGCATCTATCCCGGACATGGTGGTGGTGATTCCGGCCTAGATCTGACCGACGCGGACAGGGAGCGGCAGCGGGTGGCCGCGGCCATGACCGACCGGGCCATAGATGCGTTTGTAGCGGACAGGGAGTCGGCGTTCTCCGCCATACAAGACGACGGCCAAGGCAACGGCCTCTACCATGATGGCGAACTGTACGTGTTCATCCTGGATGGCGAGAACGTGCTGGTGGCCCACGGGGTAGACCCGAGTCTGCTGGGGACCGACTTTGATGATGTGGATGATACCCGCGGCACCAACATAGGCGAGCTCTTCACGGCCAACAGGTCCCCGTACGGCAACTGGGTCGAGTACTACTGGCCCAACCCGGCCACCGAGTCCGGCGCGAGCGAGCTCAAGTTATCCTGGATCAAGTTCCACGCCGGATACACCTTCGGCGTGGGCATCTATCCCGGACATGATGATACCGGCATAGAGCTGACCGACGCGGACAGGGAGCGGCAGCGGGTGGCCGTGGAGATGGCAGAGCGGGCCATAGGGGCGTTTGGACTGGACAGGGAGTCGGCGATCTCCGCCATACAGGACCCCGACAATCTGCTGTACCATGACAGGGAGCTGTACGTGGTCATAGATGGCGGCAATGCGCTGGTGGCCCACGGTGCCGATCCGGAGTTGGTAGGAATGGACGGAAACAACATAGTCGATGCCGCGGGCAACAACCTGGGGGAGCTCTTCAAGTCCGGCGCTTCCCCGTATGGGCGGTGGATAGAGCACTATCGGACCAACCCGGCCACCGACTCCGACGAGGAGGTGCCAAAGTATTCCTGGGCCAAGACCGCATACGGGTACATGTTCATCGTGGGCATATACCCGGGATTCGCGCATGAATCCGGCATAGAGCTGACCGACGCGGACAGGGAGCGGCAGCGGGTGGCCGTGGCCATGGCGGACCAGGCCATAGATGCGTTTGTAGCGGACAGGGAGTCGGCGCTCTCCGCCATACAGGACGACCAAGGCAATATCCTCTACCATGATGGCGAGCTGTACGTGTTCGTGGTGGATGGTAACGGTACAAAGATAGCACACGGAATTAATCCGGATCTGGTGGGTACCGACCAATACACCGTATCCGACATACATGGCACCAACCTGGGCGAGCTCTACGAGGCCAACGCATCACCATACGGCAAGTGGGTCAGGTACTACTGGCCCAACCCGGCCACCGAGTCCGACGAGAGCGAGCTCAAGCTATCCTGGATCAAGTTCCACGCCGGATACACCTTCGGCGTGGGCATCTATCCGGAGCAGGCCGACGCGATGATGATGACGACGACATCCATGTCACCCTAGCCCGCGGCTGCCCCGCATCGACGGCCTGCCAAGTTTTCGCTGCATTCAACCCGGCTAACCAACGGGTCGCCATATCGCCTCCAGGATACATGTCTCCCCATCAGGTGGCAACTGTGATGGCCCGGTCGGGCTTCCACCAAAACTAGGCGATCGAACCCGTCCCAGCCGGCGCGCACCATATGGGTCGTTTGGGTTCGGAGCCGTTGGCGAGAAGGCCACAGCACGCGCACTCTCTCCACTGCCGACCATCGCACGACAAGTTGCCACACCTGGCGGCGGGTCGGGAAGGCGCGGTGGCGTGCCCAAGTGCCTGATCCCCCCGGCCCGACCGTTCTCCTTTTATGCTACAAATAAGTAACAGAGTATCATGAGCGGTACCACCAAGTGGGGCAGCATCAGGGTTCGCCAGGATCTGATAGACAGGGTCGCCAAGGCGCTCCACACCGAGGAGGCGCAGAGGGACGGATTTACCAACGTGTCCCAGTACACAGACCACGTCCTCAGGGAGGCCGTCTCGGATCTGGAGAGCAAGAGGTTTGAGCACGTCAACATGTATGATGACCACGTCAAGATACTGGACAACAGGGTTGGCCGCCAGGGCAGGATACTCTCCGTCTATTTCAGGCGCGACACCAATCCCATGTGCGACTACTGCGAGGAGTCAGACTGCGTCCACGTGCAGTACGCCTGGGAGATAGACGGCGTGCGCAGGATGCTCGAGCAGCACGGCCTGAGGCCGCCCTCCTCCAGAGTGTAGGAGATGAGCCCCCGCCCCGAACTCTCTGTCCCGGTCGTGCCCGTATGTGGGCCGGACTTTGGTCGCGCGGCGGCGTGACGCTCATATCATGTGTGTGGCGCGCTGAGGTTCTGCTGCAAATACGGACAGTTTCACACTCTGCCGCGATTATCCCAAGTCATCCACGCCACTACCACGATCGCCTCACCACGGATGGAAAATCTGACGCACACGGGATTGTCCATCCTCTCCGGAACGGGTGGCGGGATGTTGCTGTACCTAGTGCCGGCCCGTACGTTGGACCGTATATGGGGTGGTGAAATAACGCAGGCTGGCGGAACCCCGCCCGGCAAATGCGAAAAAACGGGAACCATGGTCCGTACCATGTGCCGGTGCTTCTTCCGCATGGAGCCGCCGACCGAGGCTGCAGGCCCATCCCGTCAGACGCCCGGCGTGAACCGGCGGCGGTTCGCCCTACCTTACCACCAATATGCCCTCTTGGATCAGATATTGGATGGCGCGCAGGAAAGTCTGGTCGTCGATCAGCCCCTCGGCCCACCAGCCCGCGTTGTTCCGCACCCAGTCCGGAACGGAGCCGGCCTCCCCGATAGCCTCGGCCATCTCTGAGGCTGCCCCCTCCTTGATCAGGGATCCTGCCTGGTACTCGCCTACCATCGTCCAGCCATTGTTTGCCACCTGCCATATCTCGAACCTGCTGCCGGCAAGATCCCCTGCCCCGTTGAGCTCCAGATGGCCGCCGGATCCGATCATGTTCCTCGCCACCGCCGGCATGATGCTGGTCAGGGTATGGACATCGGTGGTCTGGGCCTGCTGGATGGCCGTGCCCAGCAGCCAAACCGAGTCGTAGGCGGCATAGCTGTAGACGGATGGCGCCCTTCCGTACCTTTCGCGCGCCCACTCGTCGACATATAGTTGGGATCAAAAGTAATCGGACAAATCCGTAAGATCCTAATAGGGTAAAATTTCAAGCCGGCACATGGCTACGACCGAGATGAAAGACGCGCTAAAACGCGCCAAAAACAAGAACGAGTACGCGCGCATTGCGGCGGTAAACATGGTATTGAACAAGAACATCGACGTCGATACCGTTGCGGACGGTTTCTGCGTCAGTCGCGGAACCGTCTACGCGTGGCTTGCCGCGTACGACCGCAACGGGCTGGACGGCCTCGCCGACGATGCGAGGCCGGGCCGCCCCCCTTTCGTGCCGCGCGCCCAACTGGAGGAGATAGTCGGCGGCGCCAAGCGGTTCACCGCCTTGGGGTTCGTCGAGCTGGTCGAGAAGAGGACCGGCGTGAAATACAGCGAGCAGCACGGGCGCCGCCTGCTGAGGTCCCTGGGCTTCACGGTCAAGAAGACACTCCGGTTATCTGACCGCGTCCCGCCGAAGGAGGAGGTAGAGATCTGGCAGAAGGATACCGAAAAGGAGGTTGAGACGCTCGAAAAGGACGATTTCACCGTGGTCATGGCCGATGAGAGCCACCAAAACGCGAACCTGTTCGGGTCGGGAGCCGTCTACGTGCGCGGCGACGCCGAACCTATACAGATGCCGCTGGGCAACCAGAGGCAGACAGTCTACGGCGGCGTCACGCTGGATGGCGAGACGTGCTACATGGCGGCCAACAGGGCCAACGACAGATCGTTCATCAAATACCTCGATAAACTGCAACAACGTTTCGGCAAGGTGGCGGCGGTCGTCGACAACGCCGCGTACCACAACACGAAACGCGTACGGCAATATCTCGAGAAGAATGGCGATTCAGTCAGACTGATGTTCCTACCGCCGTATTCGCCGTTCTTGAATCCGGCCGAGTGGCTGTGGCGGAATGGAAAGGCCATACTGCGCAGAACGTTCCGGCGGCCGGCCAAGAGCTACTTTAGACGGAAGGTGATGCTTGTGTACGAGTCGCTTGAAATCAATTTCAATCCGCGCGACATTCTGTTTAGAAATTTGGATAAATTATACCCCGCATGAAAAATTTGTCCGGTTACTTATGATCCCAACTATACGTCTTGATGCTGTTGTTGTCGGTGACCGACCGGGACGCTACAAACTGGGTTTTTTGGGCAAACTCGAACGCGATAGGATCTTCCACCAGGATGGCATTGCCGGCCTGGGTGTTGGTACTGAACCATCTCACCTTGCCAACGTTCTCGTAGAACTCTATCTGCTGTATCAGCAGCAGGAACTCGTTCGTCCCCACGTACAGCACGCCGACCTTGTCGGCGCCGTGCCGCTCTATCAGCCTGCCAATCTCCGCATCCAGAATGGACGCCTCCACCGAAAAGTCAACCGCGTCCGGATTGTACCGGAATACCTCCACGACCTCGCCCTCGAATATCTCGATTATCCCCTGCCTGAGTCCGTCGCCCCACGGATCTCCGCGGGTTACGGTCGCTAGCACCTCTATCCCGGCATCACCCAGCATGGCACTGACCACGGGCGCCTGACTGTTGTCATCCGGCCTGAGCCTGAATATGGAGTCGTCTATGGCCAGGTTGGCGGCCTGCGATCCGTGGGATATGGCCAGCATGTTGTTGGAGTCTATGTATCCCTTGGCGGTGTGGATGTGCGAGCTGAATCCCATGCCCACCAGCAGGTCTATCCCCCTGCCCTTGAGGCTCTGTATCTTGTCAAGGGCGACCGAGGCATTTGCCTGCGCGTCCTCCACCTGCATGGCCATGGTCCAGCCTGCGCCGATTGCGGCCAGATACTCGTTAAAGTCCTCCACCGCCTGCTCGGCCGCACTCTTGCCTTCCTCGCCCTCCAGGGACCAGTTTCCCGTCACATCAAAGACCCCGCCAATCACCACCTGACTGGGTATCTCGCCTGACTGGGCATAAGCGCCACTGCCCGCCGCGCCCGCCACCACCATGATGACCGCCAGTGATGCCAGAGCGACGCGGACCCGATCCATGGACAGCAAACGCCAGGGATTCTATTAAGTATTCATCATGATAAATTTGCGCCGCCGGTGCCTGATACGGCCGGCGGGCCTTGCGCGCTTGGCTCCGGCGCGTCTCCGTATTGCCAGATATCTTTGCACAAAATTGCCCAAATTGAATCTGCAGACGTCTATAATCCCAAAAGCTGGTACCGCCGAATTGGCAATAAACCGGACGAACCCGGTTGGCCGCGCAATAGTTGCCGAGTTGTCCGGCCATATCCTTGGCGCGCCTGTACGGCGGCCGCAAAAAAAGACGTTTTTTCAAAAACAACATAAAGTTTAATCGACATGCAGAATATCTGGTAAATTATTGACATAAGAATCCACGTACGAGCATCCAAAAATGAACCGCTGAATAAACCGGGCGCGGCGAGCGGCTCACCGGCGGCCTCATCGCCATCTGCTCCGGATGGATAAGCCGGTCGTTTCCTGCGGCGGCCCAAGCGACCCGGGGGTTTCAGCCGTCCAGCCCATGCGCAATTATTAATTATGCGGCGGCCGCCGGTTGCGCCATGGGGAAACTGTTCGGGACTAACGGGGTTCGGGGGGTGTTCGGGAAGGACTTTACATTGGAGCTGGTCCATGATCTGACCTTGGCGATAGCCCGGCATTTTGCACGGGGTCCGATACTGGTGGGCTACGACGGGCGCGACACCAGCAGGATAGTGGCCAAGGCGGTCTGCTCCGCCCTGAATTATTCCGGGCTCGACTGCGGCGATGCGGGGCTGGTTCCGACTCCGTGCCTTGAGTACTGCGTGCCGAAGCTGGGATATGCGGGCGGCATGATGATCACCGCATCGCACAACCCGCCTGAATACAACGGAATAAAACCCGTGGCGCCCGACGGCGTGGAGATATCCAGGGAGGAGGAGGATATCATAGAGAGATACTACCGGGACAACGAGCGCATAAGGGCTGAACGCTGGGGATCCACCACGCCGGAACCGAGGGCCGCCGAGACGTATGTGGCCGGCGTGCTGTCCCAGGTGGATGCGGGGGCCATCATCCAGCACAACTATACGGTGGTACTGGATGCTGGCAACGGGGCCCAGGCAGTCACCGCGCCGCTGCTGTGCCGGCGACTGAACTGCAACACCATACTTTTGAACGAAACCATCGACGGCCGGTTCCCCGGAAGGGGATCCGAGCCCACACCGGACAACCTCTCAGAACTGTCCGATGCCGTGGTACGCAACAAGGCCGACGTGGGGATGGCCTTTGACGGGGACGGGGACAGAAGCATAATCTGCGACGAGAGGGGCACCATCCTTACCGGGGATAGATCCGCGCTGGTTCTGGTCAGGTACCTGCTGACGGACAATCCGGGCTCGACGGTGGTGACCTGCCTCAACTCGGGCCATGCCATTGAGGGCCTTGCCGAGGAGTACGGCTCCCGGGTGGTGCGCACCAAGGTGGGCAGCGTGGAGGTATCCAGGAGGATGGTCTCCTCCGGAGCGCTGGCCGGCTTTGAGGAGAACGGCGGCTTCATGTACGGACGGCACAACCAGGTGCGCGACGGGTTGATGACCCTGGCCCTGGCGCTGTCCGTACTGGAATCATCCGGGAACACAATGTCCGAGAACGTCTCCAGCCTGCCTGCGTCGTTCACCACCAAGGACAAGATACGGTGCACGCCGCCCCAGGCATCCAAGGTGATCGAGGCGCTCTACCGCGCCCGTCCCGACTCGGATACGGCCGACGGAATCAAGACATCCCTGGGTCCCTCCAAGTGGGTCATGATACGGCCCAGCGGAACCGAGCCCATCATCCGAATATACGCCGAGGCTCCCTCTGCCCGGGATCTGGATGCCCTGATCTCGGAGTACACTGACAAGGCACGACGCATCATCGGACAGGACAGCCCGCATATCAAAAGTTAAAATTTGGCCCATCCGAACACCGACTGATGGCCAAGGCTAGCCCGAAATCGGAGAAAGAACCCAAGAAGCCGCGCGTCTCCAAGACCGCCTCAAAGTCCAAGAAGACCGCCTCCAAATCCAAGGCCGCCAAAAAACCCGAGGCATCTCCGGCCCCAAAACCCGCCAAGCCGGAGACGGTCCCCGAGCAGCCCGAGATCACCGACAAGCCGGCCGAGGCGGCAAAGCCCGCCGAGGCCCCCAAGCCTGACGACAAACCCCAGCCGCCGGCAACCGTCGACAAGCCGGCCGAGGCGGCAAAGCCCGCCGAGGCCCCCAAGCCTGACGACAAACCCCAGCCGCCGGCAACCGTCGACAAGCCGGCCGAGGCGGCAAAGCCCGCCGAGGCCCCCAAGCCTGACGACAAACCCCAGCCGCCGGCAACCGTCGACAAGCCGGCCGAGGAGCCCGAAGAGGCCCCGCCTCCCAAGCCCAAAGAGTACACCAGCGAGGAGATCGCCGAGATCGCCAAAAAGGTGGAGACCTACTCTGATCAAACACCACCATACAACCCCCAGCACATGCTCAGCCCCGAATACAAGGGAACATCAAACTACGAGGAGGGAATACGCTTGGTCCGCCAGGAGACGGAGAACCGGCTAGCCGCCCTGCAGGCCAACCCCGATGCTAGCCCGCAGCAGCTGCGCCAGGCCGAGGAGGATCTAAAGACCCTTGATCACCTCTACGAAAACTTCAACATCGGCATGAACGTCTTTAGGACCGCTCATGGCGGCCGCAGCAAGCTTCGCAAATAGCGCACCGGCGCCAACCATTACCAATTAACGGTATTAGGATCTCGCAACGAAGTTCGCCTAAATTAATATATGATGCATTTTTCTCCTCCATGTGTTGCACTCGGAAAAGATGTCTGAGTTTCTGGACAATGCGAGAAAATCCCAACAGGGTGGCGGAGAGTCACGGATCAAGGCGCAGCACGACAAGGGCAAGCTGACCGCCCGCGAACGCCTGGGCCTGCTGCTGGACGAGAACTCCTTTACGGAGATCGACTCGATGGTGACACACCACTACCACGAGTTCAACATGCAGGAGCGCAAGTTCCACACTGACGGCGTGGTCGGGGGGCACGGGACGATCAACGGCCGCAAGGTCTTTGTGTTCGCGTACGACTTTACCGTGCTTGGCGGCACCCTCAGCCAGATGGGCGCCAAAAAGATAACAAAGCTGATGGACCACGCGCTCCGGACGGGCTGTCCCATCATCGGGATAATGGACTCGGGCGGCGCCCGCATCCAGGAGGGGATAATGAGCCTGGACGGCTTTGCGGATATCTTCTACCACAACCAGATGGCCTCCGGGGTGGTCCCCCAGATAACGGCCAGCATAGGCCCCTCGGCCGGAGGCGCGGTATACTCGCCGGCGATGACGGACTTTGTGGTGATGGTAGAGAAGGTCGGCACGATGTTCGTGACCGGGCCGGATGTAGTCAAGACCGTTCTGGGCGAGGAGATATCCTTTGAGGATCTGGGCGGGGCCATGACCCACGGGACCAAGAGCGGCGTGGCCCACTTTGTCTCCAAGAACGAGTACGAGTGCTTCGACTGCATAAAGCGGCTGCTCTCGTACATACCGCAGAACAACTCCCAGAAGCCCCCATCCACCACCCCCGGTGACGACCCGGGCCGCACCGACCCGGATCTGCTGGCGCTGATCCCAGACAATCCCCTCCAGCCATACGACATGAAAGAGATAATCAACCGGATAGTGGACGACGGCGAGTTCTTTGAGATACACGAGCTGTTCGCGCAGAACATCATCGTGGGATTTGCCAGGATGAACGGGATGACGGCCGGGATTGTGGCCAACCAGCCCATGCACCTGGCCGGGGCGCTGGACATCGACTCGTCCAACAAGGCGGCGCGCTTCATACGGTTCTGCGACTCCTTCAACATCCCGGTGATAACGCTGGTGGACACGCCCGGATACATGCCGGGATCCAACCAGGAGCACAACGGGATAATACGCCACGGCAGCAAGCTGCTGTACGCGTACTGCGAGGCCACCGTCCCCAGGATAACCCTGGTGGTGGGCAAGGCCTACGGGGGCGCCTACATAGCCATGGGCAGCAAGAACCTGCGTACGGACATAAACTACGCCTGGCCCACCGCCCGCTGCGCCGTCCTCGGAGCCGAGGCCGCCGTCAAGATAATGAACCGCAAGGACCTCCAGAAGGCCGACGACCCCGGGGCGCTGCTGCAGCGCCTAAAGTCAAACTTTGAGGAAAAGTTCGACAACCCGTACGTGGCAGCCTCGCACGGGACGGTCGACTCGGTTATCGACCCGGCCCAGACGCGGCCCATGCTGATAAAGGCTCTGACCATGCTCTCGGACAAACGCGACAGGCAACTGCCCCGCAAGCACGGGAACATCAACCTGTGATCTGCCATGATTGAGAAGATTTTGGTGGCCAACCGCGGAGAGATAGCGCTCCGGGTGATGCGCACCTGCAAGGTGCTGGGGATCAAGTCGGTGGCCATCTTCTCCGACGAGGATCGCGACTCCCTACACGTCAAGCGCGCCGACGAGGCCTACTACGTGGGCGAGGCCGCTCCGGCCAAGTCGTACCTGAACCAGGAGGGGATACTGGAGGTGATCAAGTCCTCCGGCTCCGACGCCGTCCATCCCGGATACGGCTTCCTCTCCGAGAACGACGACTTTGCCTCGCTCTGCGAGCGTAACAGCATCACCTTCATAGGCCCCGCGGCCGAATCCATGAACCTCTGCGGCGACAAGATGCGCTGCAAGGCGGCCATGCTGGCCGCCGGCGTCCCCACCGTCCCGGGCAGCCCCGGACTGGTCAACGATGCCGAGGAGGCCCTCAACATTGCCAACGAGATAGGCTACCCGGTCCTGCTCAAGTCCGTCTACGGCGGCGGGGGCAGGGGCATACGGCTGGTCAACAACGACGGGCAGCTGCGCGACGCGTTCGAGTCGGTGACCGGCGAGTCCATCGCGGCGGTGGGCAAGTCCGCCATCCTGGTGGAGAAGTTCCTGCAGAAGACGCGCCACATCGAGTACCAGATGACCCGGGACACCCACGGCAACGCGGTCCACCTGTTCGAGCGGGAGTGCTCCATCCAGAGGCGCAACCAGAAGCTGATCGAGCAGACACCCTCCCCGATAGTCGACGCCGAGACCCGGGAGCGGGTGGGAGACCTGGTGGTCAAGGCCGCCGAGGCGGTGGGCTACACCAACCTGGGCACCGCCGAGTTCCTGCGTGCCGACACCGGCGAGTTCTACTTCATAGAGATAAACGCCCGGCTGCAGGTGGAGCACCCCATCACCGAGCTGGTCTCGGGGCTGGATCTCGTCAAGCTCCAGATTGATATCGCCAACGGCGAGCCGCTGCCCTTCCGGCAGGGCGACCTCAAGATGAACGGCTACGCCATAGAGTGCAGGATAAACGCCGAGGACACCTTCCTTGACTTTGCCCCCTCCACCGGGCCGGTCCCGCGGGTTACCCTGCCCCACGGCCCCGGCATCCGCTGCGACACCTACCTGTACCCGGGCTGCAGCGTCTCGCCCTACTACGACTCGCTGATGGCCAAGCTCTGCTCGTGGGGGGACACCTTCGAGCAGTCCAGGCTGCGCATGCTGACCGCCCTCAACGACTTTTACATAGGCGGCGTGCAGACGTCCATACCCCTCTACAGGACCATCATGGCCACCCCCGAGTATATCGTCGGGGAGCTCTCCACCGACTTTCTGACCCGGTTTGACATCATCAGCCGACACGCGGCCGACCTCAAGCGGGAGCGGCAGGAGATGGCCTCCGCCGCCCTGGCCGCGGCTGCCATGAAACGGGATAACGATGCCAGCATGATCAGGCCCTCCGGATCCCCGGGGTGGGGGAGCTTCTGATGGACTACACGATAGACGGGGATGACCACACCGTCTCGGTCCGCGGCAGGGACCTTGTGATAGACGGGACGGCCCGCCGGGTGGAGGTCATCTCCCGCAGCCCCGCCAGCGTGGAGTTCCTCCTGGACAACCGGTACCACCAGGCCACCTACCTGGAGGAGGCCGCCGGCAAGGTGGTCGTGGAGGTGGACGGGGTGGTCATGACCCTGGTGGCCAACCGCGGGCTCGACGAGATAGTCTACAAGAACTCCGGCGGGGCGGGCGAGGCGCTGGCCGAGTCGGCCCTGCTCAGCCAGATACCCGGCAAGGTGGTCTCGGTGGCAGTCTCGCAGGGCGACCCGGTGGCCGAGGGCGACACGGTCTGCGTACTCGAGTCGATGAAGATGCAGGTCTCCGTCAAGGCCCACATGGAGGGAAAGATAAAATCGATACGCGCCAAGGTGGGATCCAACGTCGCCAAGGGCGACATGATCGCCGAGATAGAATAAAAGGCTAGTTTGCCAAATGCTCCCTTATCTTGGGATAGTCCGGCTCGTTCAGGGGGTTGTCGGTGACCCACCTGTAGGTGACCCTGCCGTCCGCATCCAGAACGAAGACGGAGCGCTTGGCCGCGTTGTACCCCTTGACATGCAGGAGGTCGGGCAAAAGCACGTCGTAGTCGCGGATGGTCCTGCTGGTGTAGTCGCCCAGCACCGGGAAGTTCAGGTTGTTCTTCTCCGCAAAGGCCTTGTTGGCGAAGGGGCCGTCGTTGCTGATGGCCACCACCTGGGCGCCCACCCTGGAGAGCTCGTCCCAGGAGTCGCGGAACGAGCACAGCTCCCTCTCGCAGACGGGCGAGCTGGCCGCCACAAAGAATGCCAGCACGACCTTCTTGCCGCGGAACTCCTGCAGGGTCCTCATCTTGAGATCCGTGTCCACCAGCTCAAAGTCCGGGGCCACGTCTCCCACGTTCACTGCCATTGGGTGGAGGGCGGCCCGCGCCATATTAAGCGGTTTTGATGGCCGCTCGAGAAAAATTCCATCCATATGGCATGGCGCTGAGCGGCGCGCTGCGGCGCCGGCCCGCCACCCAAAGAATCTCCCTTGAAAAACAAACTCTCCAAAAAAAGACTATATACGATCGTGCTCCTTCTGTTGCAAGAATGACAACATTTAGCTTTGACAAGATTACACTTATGGTAGCCGCTCTGATCGTGGCTGCCCCCGTCCTGGGGGCATACGCGCAGACCGGCGACAACATGGATGGCATGGATAGCATGGAAGGCATGCTGACGGGCACCATCACCATCGGCGGGCTCTTCCCGCTGACCGGCGATGCCAGCTCCATCGGCACCGACACCAGAGAGGCAGCCCTGCTGGCCGTAGAGGACTTTAACGCTTACCTGTCAGAACAGGGAGCCCAATGGCAGCTGGCCATGACGGCCGAGGACACCGCGACCAACCCGGTGATAGCGCTGGAGAAGTTCCAGACGCTGTACGCGCACGGCGTGACCGCGGTGGTCGGACCGTTTGGCAGCGCACAGGTCCAAAACATCAAGGGCTACGCTGACACCAACGACCTGCTCGTGCTGAGCTACGGCTCCACGTCCCCGGCGCTCGCCATCCCAGGCGATAGCGTCTACCGGATGGTCCCCGACGACAACAACCAGGGCAAGGTCCTGGGCAAACTGCTTGAGGACAGCGGGATAGAGGCGCTGGTACCCATCTGGCGCGGCGAGATCTACGGCGACGGCCTGGAGAGGGCGGCCGCCGAGGACTTTGCCTCGCGCGGAGGCTTCGTCCACGAGGGCGTCAGGTACAACCCCGACTCCCCCGAGCTGAGCCTTGAGGTGTCATCGCTGGCCGATGCCGTCCAGGAGATGGCCGACCAGTATGGCGCCGACAAGGTGGCAGTGCTGATGATCTCCTTTGACGAGTCGCTCCCGATAGTCCAGTCAGCCTCCCAGTACGACATCCTTACCCAGGTACAGTGGTACGGAGCCGAGTCGGTGGCAGAGCAGGATCACTTCGTCAGCGACAGCATCTCCTCGGCGTTCGCCGAGCAGGTGGACTTTACCGCGGTACAGATTCTCATCAGCCCCGGCGGCATGTACAACGACGTAAACTCGAGACTCTCCGGCCTGCTGGGCGCCGTTCCCAACACGTTCTCCTATCCTGCCTATGACGCAGTCTGGGTGATAGGAAAGGCGATAATGGAGGCGGGCAGCGCCGAGGCAGGAGAGCTAAAACTCGTCCTGCGCGATGTTGCCGCCGCCCACGCGGGCTCGGTCTCATCCAGCGAACTCAACGACGCAGGCGACCTGGCCCTGGCCAACTACAACATCTGGGAGATAGTCGACGACACCTGGACCATCACCGGCGAGTACTCGGCGGCAGATGACATGCTTAGCATGATGGATGCCCAGCAGGACGACGACACGATGATGATGATGGATTCGTCCCTGACAGGGACGGTCACCATCGGGGCATTGCTGCCGCTGACCGGCGAGGTCAGCTCCATCGGGGCTGACATGCGGGCGGCAGCGGATCTGGCCGTTAACGACTTCAACGACTACCTGGCCAGCCAGGGTGCCGACTGGCGCCTTGAGATGCTGATAGAGGATACGGCGACCAACCCGGTTATATCCCTGGAAAAGTTCCAACTGCTCTACTCGCGTGGTGCTGAGGTGGTCGTAGGACCGTTTGCCAGCGCCAACGTACAGAACATCAAGGGCTACGCCGACGCCAACGGCCTGCTGGTAATCAGCCCGGGCTCAACATCCCCGGCGCTCGCCATCCCAGGCGATAGCGTCTACCGGATGGTCCCCGACGACAACAACCAGGGCAAGGTCATAGGCAACCTCTTTGAGACACACGGCATGGAGGCGATGGTCCCCATCTGGCGCGGCGAGATCTACGGCGACGGCCTGCAAAAGGCCGCGGCCGATGACTTTACGTCGCGCGGAGGCTTCGTCCACGAGGGCGTCAGGTACAACCCCGACGCGCCCGAACTCAGCCTTGAGGTGTCATCGCTGGCCGATGCCGTCCAGGAGATGGCAGACCAGTATGGCGCCGACAAGGTTGGGGTCTTTATGATCTCGTTCGACGAGTTCCTCCAGATAGTCCAGTCAGCCTCACAGTACGACATCCTTACCCAGGTACAGTGGTACGGCGCCGAGTCGGTGGCCGAACACGACCAGTTCATCAGCGACAGCATAGCGTCCGAGTTCGCCGAACAGGTGGACATAACCGCCGTCCAGATACTGATAGGACCGGGCGAACGCTACGGTGATGTGAGCTCCAGGCTCACCGCCCAGCTGGGCTCTGCGCCCAACTCGTTCGCCTACCCGACCTACGACTCCGTATGGGTGGTGGCCAAGTCGATAATGGAAGCGGACAGCGCCAGCGCCAGCGACGTGGAAAGCGTCCTGCGCGAGGTCGCCTCCGTCCATGACGGCTCGGTCTCATCCAACGAACTCAACGACGCAGGCGATCTGGCCCTGGCCAACTACCAGATATGGAAGATCGTCGACAACGCCTGGGACGTCCGGGGCAAGTACTCGGCCGGCAAGGACTTTCTGAGCGCCGAGACCGGACCCAGCGGCGAGGTCGAGGTGGGTGTCATATACCCGCTGACCGGCAGGCTCAGCTCCAAGGGAGCGGAGAACCTGGCCGGCACGCAACTGGGCGCCGATGACTTCAACGCGTTCCTGCGCAGCATAAACGAGGACTGGCAGATGGTCCTCAGCGTGGAGGACTCTGAGACAGATCCCAACGCGGCGCTGGAGAAGGCACAGACGCTCTTCTCCCGCGGCATCGACATCGTCATAGGACCGGAGACCAGCGGCAACACCGGACAGGTGAAGCCGTACGCTGACACCAACGACATGATGCTGATAAGCTGCTGCTCCACGGCGCCAAGCCTGGCAATAGCCGGCGACAGCGTCTTCCGGCTGGTACCTGACGACTCCAAGCAGGGAGTCGCCGTGGGCAAGCTGTTGGAGAGCCAGGGCATCCAGGCCGTGGCCCCCATATGGAGGGGCGACGCCTACGGCGACGGCCTGGAGGCATCCTCACGCGCCAACTTCGAGTCCCGCGGAGGGACCGTCAGCGAAGGCATCCGGTACAACCCCGAGGCAGTCGAGTTCTCTGGAGAGGTCTCGGCTCTGGCCGACGAGGTGCAGTCACTGGTAGACCAGTACGGTGCCGACAGCGTGGCGGTCTTTATGATCTCGTTTGACGAGTCAGTCCAGATAGTACAGGGCTCGGCCAACTACCCCGTCCTCAGCGAGGTCAGGTGGTTCGGCTCCGAGTCGCTGACCAAGGGAACACCGCTGGTAGATGACCGCATATCGCGCGACTTTACCAACGGGGTCGAGTTCACCTCAATGCAGATAGCAGAGAACCGCGGCAACGTCTACGAGCGCGTCCAGTCACACATCCTCGAGGAGTACGGTAGGGATCCGACCACGTTCGTCTATCAGGCGTACGATGCCGCTTGGCTGGTCGGCCTGTCCATCCTCAAGACCGGCGAGACGGACGCGGCCACGGTCAAGTCCGTCATCCATGATGTCGCCGCCAACTATGACGGCGCACTGGGAGCCACCACGCTCAACGAGGCCGGCGACCTGGCAGCCGCCGACTATGCCGTCTGGCAGATAGTCGGGGACGGCTGGGTAGAGACCGGCAAGTACTCGCTGCTTGAGGACGCCATCGACGTGATGGCGCCACCCAAGGACGACACGATGATGATGGTCGACGGCCTGATAATGGTCGACGGCACCGAGTTCGCACCCGACTTTGAGATATCCGGAGGCGACGTCACCGCCATGCACACCAACCCCCAGGAGAACATGCTGATAGTAGATGTCACCTCGACCGAGGACGGATCCATCGAGATAACCCTGCCCAGGGATCTGATAGACTCCAAGATGGCCGATGACACCGACGACATGTTCTTCGTGTTGGTCGACGGCGAGGAGGCAGACTTTACGGAGACCGCTGCAACCGGCGACTCGCGTACACTCCAGATAGACATCAGGGCGGGATCCGAGAGGATCGAAGTGATAGGCACCTGGGCCGCGGTTCCGGAGTTCGGAACGATAGCGGCGCTGGTCCTGGCAGCTGCCATAATATCGATCGTGGCCATCTCGGCCAGATCAAGACTCAGTCTAGTACCAAGATTCTAAACCACCATTTTTTCCTATTTTTTGTCCAGATATTGTAGATGGTGCCTGATCGCGCCAGCCACCCGCTGGCGCCGGGATCTCCGATCATCCTGAGGACTATGTACCGATCTTGTCTTTGATCAGGCGTATCTCCCCATCGATCCTCTGGAAGTGCCTGTTCATCATGTCGCCTAGGTTGTTGGAGGGGGTGCGTACCTCAGATGTGGTCTGATCCTGCTTGTCGAGCATCTTATCTGAGCAGCCCTGTATCGTTGCTATTGTCTGATCCTGCTTGTCGAGCATCTGATCCTGCTTTCCCACTATACGATCCGCGGATCTCCGTATCTCCGATATGATCTCGTCCTGTTTCCGGTGTGATATCTCAAAATGCGCGTTGTAGGTGGCAAAACCTTCTGGCCGGCGCAGCCCCGCGGTCCGGGACGCGCCATCCCCACACGACCATGGAACCCGACCGGAGCCCAAACCCTGGAAGCGAGAATTTCACATAGCTTTTTATAGCAAATTTCAACTGCGAGATTTGCATTGGTTGGAGAACTTGCTGGTGATTATGGCAATATTCTCCTGATGTTCGGTTTTGCAGTGGTGGCGGTGGGCCCTGCCCTGATAATCTCCAGGATGGTCTCCCCGCGCCGCCGCAGCAACCCCGTCAAGTTCCTGCCCATGGAGTGCGGGCAGGTGCCAAAGGGGGAGGGCCGGACCCATTTCATGATGCAGTATTACGCGTATATCCTGATGTTCGTCGTCTTTGACGTGATGGCCATATTCCTGTACGCGTGGGGCGGCTCCATCCTGATGCTGCCCCGGGCGGCGACCCTTCCGCTGATAGCCTTCCTGGGGATAATGTTCGCCGCCATGGCCTTTGCCCTGCACCAGTCCAGGAGGAGGAACATCTGGTGATGGCCCCATGTTGAAGGACCTGGTCACCCCCCACAACGCCAACGTCTTCGTGGGCAAGATCGGCGACGTCCTGGAGCGGGCCATCGACAAGCCCCTTGGATACGCCATCAACTGGGGCCGCATCTGGTCGCTGTGGCCGGTCCACATCGAGACGGCCTGCTGCAGCGTAGAGTTTGGCGCCGCCTCCGGGCCCAGATACGACGTGGAGCGGTTCGGGATCATCGAGGCGTTCGGATCCCTCCGGCAGTGCGACCTGATAGTGGTCCAGGGCACCATCACCCGGAAGATGGCCCCGCGCCTCCGGCTGGTCTACGACCAGATGCCGGAGCCAAAATACGTCATCGCCATGGGCGCCTGCGCCATCACCGGCGGCCTATACTTTGACTCCTACAACGTCCTGCCCGGGATAGACGGGGTCCTCCCGGTCGACGTCTACGTCCCCGGGTGCCCCCCGCGACCGGAGACCCTCATACAAGGCTGCATGCTCCTGCAGGAGAAGATGAAACGCATGAAGGCCAGGAAGTTCGTCTGATGGACCCCGAGCCGCCCGCACCATCCGGTACCGCATCGCAGATGCTCTCCAAGTTCCCCGACTCCGAGATAGTCTCGGACAAGGCCGACCGCCCGCAAGTCCGGGTGAGCTCCGAACACATCCACGAGGCGGCCGTCTACGCCAAGGACCTGGGCTACGACCACGCCGAGTCGGTCAGCGGGGTGGACTACCCCCAGGACGGCCAGATAGAGGTCGTCTACCACCTGGGATCCTACTCCAACCCGGACCTCGAGAAGAGCATCCTGGCCCTGGCGGTCCGCGCCCCCCGCGAGGAGACGCCCTCCCCCGGCAAGGACTCGACCCGGCTGCCCACCCTCCGCGACGTCTTCTACTCGGTCGAGTTCCACGAGCGCGAGATATTTGAGATGCTTGGCGTATACTTTGAGGGGCACCCCGACAACCGGCGCCTCCTCCTGCCGGAGGACTGGGCGGACCTGCCGCCCCTCCGCAAGGACTTTGACATTAAGGGGCGGTGATGATACGATATGTCCACCCAGCTCCCACCAGGCCTTCAACTAGAAAAGGTGGACGAGCGCATCATGACGCTCAACGTGGGCCCCCAGCACCCCGGCTCCGGCCACATGAGGATCATCGTCCAGATAGACGGCGACTACATAGTCGCCTGCGACCCGGACCCCGGCTATGTTCACCGCGGCGAGGAGAAGATGGCCGAGTACCGCAACTACATAACCAACATCCCCCACCTGGAGCGGCCCGTCATCCACGACTCGTGCAACATCCTGTACCCGTACGTGCTGGCCACCGAAGACCTCCTGGGGATAGAGGTGCCCGAGCGCGCAAAGTACGTCCGGGTGATCGCCTCGGAGCTCAACCGCTGCGTCTACACGCTCTACTGGCTGGCCATCTACGGCATCTTCCTGGGCCACTCGACGATGTTCATGTGGCCGGCCGGCGACCGGGAGCTCTTCATCGACCTGCTTGAGAAGATGACCGGCGCCCGGGTGACCCACGCTTACCTAGTTCCCGGCGGGGTCCGCAACGATCTCCCCGCCAACTTCGAGGACGTCTGCCTCCGGCAGGTGGCCTACTTCGAGAAGCGGATAGCCGAGTATGCGGACATCTTCTATGACAACCCCATCCTGATATCCCGCACCCAGGACACCGGCGTCCTCTCCCGGAGCGACGCCATCCGCCTGGGGACCACCGGGTCTGTCCTGCGGGCCAGCGGGGTCGACTTTGACATCCGCAAGAAGGAGCCCTACGACGTCTACGACTCGCTGGACTTTGAGACCAACGTCCTCCGGGCCGGCGACGCCTACGCCCGCTCCAAGATACCCTGGCTGGACATGATGGAGTCCTGCCGGATAATCCGCGACGCCCTCTCCAAGATGCCCAAATCCGGATCCGTCCGGGTCAAGCTCAAGCCCAACCCCAAGGGAGGCGACGAGTCCGTCTACCGCCGGGTGGAGTCCGGCCGGGGGGCCCTGGGCTGCCATATAGTCTCGCGCAGCAAGCCCGAACCCTACCGGGTCAAGCTCAGCGTGGGGTCCTTCCGCAACCTGGTGGCGCTTCCCTACCTGCTCAAGGGCGAGAAGCTGGGCAACATGCCATCCGTCTACTGGAGCCTCAACTACTGGCCCGTGGAGGCGGACAGGTAACTTGTCGGTGATAGCCCCCGACTTTAGGTTCAGCGGGTTCCTCCGCAGCCTGACCGACAACATATTCTGGATTATAGTGCTGGTCACCCTGGTGGGCATACCCGCCATCCAGGTGGTCCTCTTCTATATCGAGATGCCCGTGATAGACGGCGAACTGCTGACGCCCTTCCTGGCGCTCACCTGGCTGGCCGACCCCTCCAGGACGCTGCCGATAGTCAAGGCCTTCATGGAGACGGACCTCTTCAGGATAGCCGTCTTTCCGGGGTTCGGGCTGGCCGCCCTGCTGGCCGCCGGCACCATCTTCGTCGAGCGCAAGATGCTGGCCAAGCTGCAGCTGAGGGTGGGCCCCTTCTACTGCGGCAAGGTCGAGGGGATACTCCAGCTGATGGGCGACGGGCTCAAGCTGATATCCAAGGAGATTATCATCCCCGCCAAGGCCGACAAGCCCATCTTCTGGCTGGCGCCGGTCGCCTTCGTGGGGACCGCGGCCGCCTTCGTCAGCCTGATACCGGCCGCCCCCGGCTGGGTGGTGGCCGACGTCAACCTGGGCGTGCTGGCCGTCTTTGCGGTGATAGGGTTCTTCCCGATAGTGACCGTCCTGTCGGCCTGGTCGGCCAACTCCAAGTTCCCCTTCATCGGGGGCATACGCGCCCTCCACCAGATGATCTCCTTTGAGATACCCCTGATACTCTCCCTGCTGGGGGTGGTCATCCTGACCGGCACCATGAACCTCTCCGAGATAGTCGAGTCGCAGGGCGCCTTCCCGTGGATAGTCTTCCTGCCGGTGGGCGCTATCGTCTTCTTCATCTGCATACTGGCGGAGCTGGAGCGCATACCCTTCGACCTGCCCGAGGCCGAGTCCGAGATAGTCGCCGGCTGGCTCACCGAGTTCTCCGGGATGATGTACGGGCTGGTCCAGCTGGGCTCCTACCTCAAGCTGTACGCGTTCGCCGCCCTGTTCACGGTGATGTTCCTGGGCGGGTGGCACGGCCCGATGCTCTGGCCCCCCTTCCCCGCCGAGATAATCACCGACGGCATCCAGCTGGGACCGGTCACCATGACCATCCCGGGCCTGCCCCTGCTGGACCAGGTGACGCTCAACGGCATACTGTGGTTCATCCTCAAGACGGTCGCGGTCATCTTCTTTATCCTGCTGCCCCGGGGGGTCTTCCCCAGGATACGCATAGACATGCTGCTCACCCTGGGGTGGTACAAGCTGATCGGCCTCTCCTTCGTTAACATCTTTATAGCCTTGGCCTTGCTCTACGCCGGAGTACTCGGACCTGGAGGGTTGATTGGATAGATGAGCACCGCCACCGGAATAATAAAGGCCCTGAACTCGGGGGTGCGCCATATAGCACGCAAGCGGTTCACCCTGCGATATCCCGAGCAGAAGCTAAAGTTCGTCGGGGACGGCTACCGGTACGACCCCGTCACCGGGGTGGGTATAGCCGGGCTCAAGGGCCGGCACATGCTCTTCCACGACCACTGCACCGGGTGCCAGCTCTGCTCGATCGCCTGCGAGGGGGTGGCCGAGGCCATAGCCATGGTCAAGGTACCCGAGTCGCACAAGCACAACAAGAAGAGTATAATGCCCCAGATAGACTACGGCAAGTGCGTCTTCTGCGGGCTCTGCGTGGATGCCTGCCCGTTCTACGCTCTGTACATGAGCAACGACTACGAGCTGTCCTCGTTCACCAAGGAGGGGCTGATCTACACTCCCGCCCAGCTCCAGGTCAAGCCGTACGTCTCCCAGGACGCCGAGATCCAGATAACCGACAGGGGTGCCACGCATGGTTGAGGCGGTCTTCCTTGCCCTGTCCGTACTGACCATCGGCTCGGCCATAGCGGCGCTCGAACTCCGCTCGCTCATCTACGGGTCCATCGCCCTGATGGGCTCGCTGGGCGGGGTGGCAGGCTTCTTCTTCCTGCTGGACTCCCCGTTCGTGGCGCTCTTCCAGCTGGCCGTCTACGTGGGCTCGATCGCCGTGCTCATCCTGTTCACGGTCATGCTGGTGCGCCGCGAGCTTATCTTCAAAAAGGTCGAGGACAGGCGGCGGCGCATGGCCGGGATAGGGCTGATGCTGGTCTTCATGGTGGCCATCGGGGCGGTCGTGATATCCTCCGGCGTCCACGACATCCAGACCGACTCCGAACCCCTGGACTTTCGCGAGATCGGCGAGGACTTTCTGGTATACTACTGGCCTGCGTTGGTGCTGATGGCCCTGATACTCTCGGGGGCCGTCACCGGCGCCCTGGTGCTGGCAAGGAGGGACATCGACAATGAGTGACGGCCTGACCGAGTTCGTGCTGGTGTCGGTGGCCCTGCTGGGGATCGGCATCTACGGCCTGGCCGTCAAGCGCAACGCCATCCGCATGCTGTTCGCCGTCGAGATAATCATCAACGCCGCCAACCTCAACCTGGTGGCATTCTCCAGGTATATCGACGACAGCGGGGGGCAGAGCCTGGCGCTCTTCTCGATAGCCATCGCTGCCGCCGAGGTGGCCGTCGGGCTGGCCCTGGTGGTGGTGGCGTACCGCATGTACAAGGATGTCGACATCGCCAACTTCCGGAGCCTGAAGGGATGACGACGACGATGATGATGATGGTGGTGGTGATAATACCATGATGATAGAGTACGGCCTGCTGCAGGCGGTGTTCATCCCGTTGCTGCTCTCCCCGGTGGCCTACCTGCTGGGCGTCAAGTACGGCCCAAAGCCGGCCATGTGGTTCTCGTTCGCCATCCTGCTGTACGGGACCGCCCTGGTGGTGCTGGGCTCGCTCTCCGGCCAGAGCGAGATATACCCCTGGACCGAGCAGTTCGGCGGCTTTGGGTTCGCCCTGGACGGGCTATCTGCCCCGTTCGCGATAATGATCTACGTACTGAGCACCATCCTGGTGCTGTACTCGCGCCCCTACATGGTGCACCGCTTCCACGAGCAGGCCGGCGGCACCCTCCAGCAGGAGGCGCTCAACCGCCAGTCGGGGCTCTACTTTGCCCTCTACCTGGTGTTTGCCATGGGCATGCTGGGGACGGTCCTGGCCACCAACCTGATACAGTTCTACGTGTTCTTCGAGGTGATGCTGATACCGGGCTTCTTTTTGGTGGCCCTCTGGGGGGACGGGGCCCGCCGGAAGATCGGCCTGATGTTCCTGTTCTGGACGCACGTGGGCGCCGTGGTGCTGCTGCTGGGGTTCCTGATGATAGGGTTCACCGTGGGCAGCTTCGACTTTGCCGACATCTCCGAGTCGGCCATGCCGCCTGATATCGTGCTGATATCGGCGATTGCCATCTCGATAGGGCTGGGCGTCAAGCTGGCCGTGTTCATGTTCCACATATGGCTGCCCTGGGTGCACGGGGCGGCGCCCACCCCGATATCGGCCTTGCTGTCCCCGGCCATGATCGGGATAGGCGCGTACGGCATCTTCCGGCTGGTGGCCGAGTTCCTGCCGGCCACCTTCGCGGACCTGGCCATCTGGTTCCACATCTGGGGGCTGGTGACCATGCTGTACGGTGGCGCGATGGCCCTCATGCAGGACGACATCAAGAGGCTGTTCGCGTACTCGTCCATCTCCCAGATGGGCTACATCCTGTTCGGGATAGGGTCGCTGTCGGTGCTGGGGATGGCCGGCGCCGAGATGATGTACGTCACCCACGCCCTGGGCAAGGGGCTGCTCTTCATGACCGCCGGCATCCTGATAGTGAACGTGGGCACGCGCAGCATCTCCAAGCTGGGCGGGCTGGCCGGCAAGATGCCCATCACCGCCGTCTGCGCCGTGATAGGGGCGCTGACCATCATGGGCGTGCCGCCCACCAGCGGGTTCATGGGCGAGTGGATTCTCTTCTATGGCGCCCTGGAGACGGCCATCGAGCAGGGCTCGACGCTCCGGGCGGTCACCTTCGGGCTGGGCCTGGTGGCGACGGTCCTGACCATGTCATACATCCTGTGGATGCTCAAGAGGGTCTTCTTTGGCAAGACGCCGGCCAACCTCGAGCGGGTCCGGGAGGCGGGCTGGCACATGACCGCCCCGATGATGGTCCTGGCCGGGTTTACCATCGTGGTCGGGATATACCCGGACATCTTCCTTGAGGGGATCATCCCGTACATGGAGGGGGTGCTTAACACGTGACCATCGAGGCTGCCTGGCTGGTCTGGATACTGCCGTTTGCGGGCGCCCTGATAATCCCCGGGGTGGCCAAGTTCTCCGGCCGGGGGACCACCTACCTGGCGGTGGCCTTTGCCCTGGCCTCGGCGGGTTCGGCGGCCTCGCTGATGCCGATGGCCCTCGAGGGCCAGGAGATACACTCGCAGATACCCTGGATAGAGGCCATCGGCCTGGAGGCGGGCGTGCTGGCCGACCCGCTGTCGGTGATAATGGCCAACGTGGTGGGCTGGATATCCTTCCTGATCATAATATACAGCACCGGCTACATGAGGGGGGACCGCGACATCACCCGGTTCTGGTTCTGGATGCTCTTCTTTATCGGGTCGATGCAGATTATCGTGCTCTCAGACAACCTGCTGCAGATGTTCTTCGGCTGGGAGGGGGTCGGGCTGGCCTCGTACGCCCTGATATCCTTCTGGTACCGGGACAAGCGCAAGGACCACGTTGGCGTCCGGGGCAAGAAGGCCCTGGGGCTGCTGGAGTACTACTCGCCCACCCACGCGGGCATGAAGGCGTTCATCATGACCAAGGTGGGCGACGTGATGATGCTGGCCGGCATGCTCCTGATATTCATGTACGCTGGGACCTTCGGCTTCCGGGAGATGCTGGAGAGCACGACCTGGGCCGTCCAGATGGACGCGGCCGGCATGCTGGTGCCCGCATTCGTGCTGCTGTTCGGGGGGGCGATAGGCAAGTCGGCCCAGTTCCCGCTCAACGAGTGGCTGCTGGAGGCGATGACCGGCCCGACGGCGGTCTCGGCGCTCATCCACGCGGCCACCATGGTCAAGGCGGGGGTCTTCCTGGTGGCCAGGATCGGCCCGATAGTCTTCGCCCTGGGCGCGGCCGGCATCCTGGGGGACCAGTTCTTCCATATCATCGCCTGGACCGGGGCGATCACGGCCCTGCTGCTGGCCACCCAGGGGATGACCAACCCCGAGATCAAAAAGGTGCTGGCCTACTCGACCGGCTCCCAGATAGGGTACATGATGCTGGCACTGGGGGTGGCCGGCCTCTCCCACCAGTACGTGGACGGGTACACGGCCGGCTTCTTCCATCTGATATCGCACGCCATGTTCAAGGCCTCCCTGTTCATGGCCGCCGGCTCGCTGCTGCATGTGGTGGGCAGCCGGTTCATGACCGACATGGGCGGCCTGCGCAGGCACATGAAAAAGACCTACTATTTCGTGTGGGCTGCGGGGCTGGGCCTGATGGGGGCGCCCTTCATCACCACCGGTTTCTGGAGCAAGGACGCCATCTTTGCGGCCGTCTACGAGTCGGGCGCCGAGGCGGCCCTGGTGCTGTACGGGATAGCCGTGCTGACGGCGGTGATCACCGCCTTCTATACGACCAGGATGATCGGGATGGTCTTCCACGGCCCCAAGAGCGAGCACATCCAGAAGATGGAGAAGGAGGGCCGCCAAGTCCACGAGGCGACCATCTCCATGTGGGTCCCCTACGGGATACTGGCGGCCCTGACCATCATCATCGGGGTGGCCGGCCTGTACGTCGAGGGCAACCTGCACCACCTCTTCGAGGAGTACCTGGACCACTACTTTATGATTCACGGCGAGGCCCACAAGGATACCGGGGGGTTCCTGGGGCTCAACGAGGTCGCCCTGGGCTCCTCCCTGGCCGCCTTCGGGATAGGGCTGGCCCTGGGGTACGTGTTCTATATCCGGCGGGCAGCCAGCGCCACCCGGGTGGTCAACTCGAACATCTTCTTTTACGCGGTTCACAAGGTGATCCTGAACCGGTGGTACCTCAACGCGATGGTCTACTGGTGCTTCGTGGTCGCCCCGCTGTGGCTGGCCCGGGGGCTCTTCAGGTACTTTGAGAGGACGGCCATCGACTACGGCATGAACACCGGCCTGCAGAGGGCCGCCGGCTGGGGCGCCCGGGTGGTCCAGGGCACCCAGACGGGTACCGTCCAGTCATACCTGTTCGTATTTGGAGCGGGACTGCTGTTTGTGGTCCTGGTGCTGATGGTGTAGGACCATGTTGGAGATATCTACAACCCCGCTGGTGATAATGGGCGTCCTGGGGGTCGCCGGGGTGGTCCTGCCCCTGCTGGACATCTGGCGGAGGGGCCGCGACACCAGGGCATACGCGGCGATAGCCCTGGCGGCGCTCTTCGCCTCGATGGGCTACATGGGCTACCAGTTCTCGGCGGGGATGGTCCAGCCGGGGGCCGTCTTCAGCGAGGAGGTGCTGGCCGACGACGCCTTTGGCGGGCTGTTCGGGATCGCCATGTTGATAGTGGCCGTCTTCAGCGTGGTGGGCTCGATCAGCTACATGCGCCAGAACAAGTACCCGGCCGTCTACTACTCGCTGATACTGCTGTCCGCCATCGGGATGGTCCTGGTCGCCTACTCGACGGACCTGGTGATGCTGTTCGTCGCCTGGGAGCTGATGAGCATACCCACCTACGTGCTGGTCGGTTTCATGAAGAAGAACCCCATGTCCAACGAGGCCGCCCTCAAGTATTTCCTGTTCGGGGCCATGTCCTCGGCCATCATCGTCTACGGGATATCGCTGGCCTACGGCCTGACCGGCTCGACCAACATCGCCGAGGTGATGGCGGGGATGGCCACCCTTGATCCGGCGATGCTTCCCCTGGCCATCCTGGCCGGCGGCCTGTTCATCGCCGGGTTCGGCTTCAAGATGGGGCTGGTGCCCTTCCACATGTGGCTGCCGGACACCTACGAGGGGGCGCCCCAGCCGATCACCGCCCTGCTGGCGGCGGCCACCAAGAAGGCCGGCTTTGCGGCCGCCATCCGGATACTGATAATGGGGATGGCCGCCCTCCACTTGGACTGGGCGCTCGCCCTGGGGGTGGTCGCGATCATGACCATGACCGTGGGCAACGTTGCGGCGATAATGCAGAAGAACCTGTCCAGGATGCTGGCCTACTCGAGCATAGGCCACGCAGGATACATCCTGATAGGGCTGGCCGTCGCCCCCTATTCGACGATGGGCCTGCAGGGCTCGCTGTACCACGTGCTCAACCACGCCGTCATGAAGGGGGCCGCCTTTATCGCCATCTCCGGGGTGGTGGTCGCCCTGGCCGTCACCCACCTGGACAAGATCAAGGGTCTGGGGCGGCGCATGCCGGTGACCGCCCTGGGGATAACCATCTCGCTGCTGGCCCTGGCCGGCGTGCCGCCGCTCAACGGGTTCTGGAGCAAGCTGATGCTGTTCGGCGCCGCCCTGGATGCGGGCACGGTGGTCTGGTGGGGCCCCTGGCTGGCCATCGCCGGCGTCCTGAACAGCGCCCTATCCCTGGCCTACTACGGCTGGGTCCTGCGGAAGATGTACTTTGAGGGCGAGACCGAGAAGAGGGTCCGCGAGCCCCGGTCGGTCATGGCGGTGATGGCCTTCTCCATCCTGTTCATGGTGGGGCTGGGCGTCTACCCGGACCCGGTCATCTCGTTCGTCGAGTTCGCCACCCCCGCCTTCCCCATGATGCCCTGAGGGGGTGTGAGTGCCCCCGCGCCTTCCGGACGACCACCCGGCCCAGCCAGGGCCGTCATGGCGCGGATTGGCACATATAGATCCCCGAACAACCAAGTCCGGGGCGGCAGCTTGGTGGATGGGGTCTTGCCCTCCAAACTAGATGTCCGGGTTCGAATCCGGGCTCGGGTTCTTCTGCAAAAACTGTTGGTGATGCGGATTCCCTTCTGGACACATCGTACGTACATGGATAATCAAGAACGATCCGCCTAGCCCCGTGCCCCGGCAGAACCCGCCGGCTTGTCCCGCGCGCCGCCCAAGGACGGAGGCAGGATCATGCGTCGCCACCAACAATTAATGCAGAAGAACCCGAGCACAGCAAAAGTTACGTGCGGGTGGGCGCCACCGTGATCCATGAGGAGCCAGCGCGGGACGGCCCGCGGCTACCCGGGATGAGGCGCGCCGGCAGGGCGCCGCGGGGCGGCGGCCCAACCAGCAAGGGGAGGGCGGCCATGCACCACCGCAGGGGGATGGACCTGTACGGGCGGGGCAGCTACGCCGAGGCCCAGAAGCGCTTTGCAGACTCGATCAGGGCGGATCCGCGGTACGCCGACGCGCACTGGAGCATGGGACTGGCGCTGCTGCGCCTGGAGAAGGCCGACAGGGCAGCGGGATACCTGGACCGGGCCGCGGAGCTGGGCCCCGCCGAGGACGACCTCGGGTGGTACCTGAAGAGGGGCGCCGAGGCGATCGACGCCGGCGACCCCGGCAGGGCGCTGAAGATGATCGAGATCTGCCTCAGGATGGACCCGGACAACCCCGACGCCAACTACTGCAAGGGCGCGGTGCTATCCCACCTGGGCGCCGACGAGGAGACGGTGCTTTCCCACTATGACAGGGCGGTACGGTTGGATCCCGGCAACGCCACCCTGCACATCCACAAGGGGGATGCCCTGGCAGCCTTCGGCCGGGCCGGCGAGGCGCTGGCCTGCTTCGAGGAGGCGATACGGCTGGATCCCGAACGCCCCGATGCCTACTATACCAAGGGCTCCCTGCTGGCGGCCGAGGGCAGGATGGACGAGGCGCTCGACACGCTCAGGGGGGCGGTCGGCCGGGATACTGCCGACGCCGAGGCGCACTGCCATGTAGGGCAGCTGCTGCTCAGCTCCGGGCACTCCTCCGAGGCCATGGAGTTCATAGACGAGGCCATCAGGCTGGACCCCAACCACTACAAGGCGCACCGCACCAAGTCATCGGCGCTGATCGAGCTGGGCATGCTCGAGGAGGCGATGGGGTCCGCCGACACCGCCATCCGGTTGAACCCGGAGGACCCCTACGCCCACTACAACAAGGGGACATCGCTGATGTTCCTGAACAGGTACGAGGAGGCGGTAAGGTGCCTGGACATGTCCCTGGAGCTCGATCCCATCTATCCCAGCTCGCACCACAACAAGGGCATGTCGCTGATGCGCCTGGGGGACCACCAGCAGGCGCTCGCGTGCTTTGAGAGGACGATCAAGCTGAACCCCGAGCACGCCAACGCCCACGTCAACCGGGGGCTGCTGCTGCGCGACCTCGGGGAGGGCGGGGCGGCCCTGGACAGCCTGGGGAGGGCCGCGGATCTGAATCCGGACAACCCGCACATCCAGTACGACCTGGCGCTGTCCCTGGTGGACCTGGGCCGGCACGATCAGGCGGCCGCCTGCCTCAGGAAGGCCGTGGAGTTGGATCCAAACTTTGAGAAGGCCCGCCAACTCCTGGACCGGATCGGGCGGGGCGGCAGCCGAGCAGGCCGGCGGGCAACCGGCGGGGGAACAGTCTACCGGGGAACCAGGGAGCCGCCGCACCTGTGACCGGCGGCGCACTCATCCAGGATATAGGGTCCCGGCGGCGCCAGACATGCCGCCGACGCCGCGACGGGGTGCGAGTTCCATCGAGAGCTCGAAGCCCATGAACTCGAAAGGGGTTTTCCCCCACGTGCTTGTGGTGGTCGTATCGGTATTTATGGTTTTTTTTAGGCCTAGTTCTATAGAAAATACGGCGATGGTGATTTTGCGCATACCGGACGGCTTGAAACTAATCCGGCCCGGTGACCAGGATCTCGTTGCCCCGTATGACGAACTGCAACCCTGAGTCGGCCGGCGCGTACGACCGGGTCAAGCACCAAACCGGATCAGAGGCGAAGCGTTACGTCTCAACCCGTCCTTTGCACGCATCAACCGTATTTTCTAAAGAACCCACTCCAGAACAATTTATTATCTCCAATTGTCCATTACGGGCATGGTCAAAACGGACACGCTAATTGAGAGATCAGAACATACCGCGGATCTGGCAGAACGTGTTGGCATGGATGATATAGCGGCCGCATTCCGCGACGACGCACGGTTGTTTCGGGAATTGAAGGATGACTTCAGGCGCATCGGAGAGGACATCTAGGCTCAGGCGCCGTTATGAGCGCTTGGCAGCGGGTGCAGATGAGGATGAACGCATGATAAATGATCTCTTGGAGGAGGTTGCCGAGAAGTACGCTGCCATAACGGCGACGCAGTCTGATATTGGCGTGCTACGGGAGCTCGTCAGCAAGCATCGCAGTATGAGACAGGCACGCATCGACGAGATGAGGCACATCCAGGCCGTGCTGCGCCAAGGCGATGATCTGCATAGTAGGGGCAAGTAGGATCCGGCAATCTACATGACCGCACAGGAACCTGAGCAATGATCTGGATAACCGTACGGGCCACGGAGGGCAGTTCCGTCCTCATTTTATCCATTTTTTTTGCAGATCACCATGCCTATGTCCCCGCGCAGCTCACCAGGGGCATCATTCGTCTCGTTGAGCGGGGAGCTCAGCTCCCAGTACCGGTCGGTCATGTTCTGCTCGCCGATGAATCCGTCGGGCAGCAGTTCGGGGACGATACAGCCCCGCGTTCGGAACGGATCCTCCGCGTAGTTGCTCCCGTACATCAGGTGCGTCTGGTTGGTATGGTGCCCCAGCTCCGGGATGTGCCCCAGCTCGTGCGCCATGGTGTTGCGGGTGCTGTTGGGTACATGGTAGATGCGCCCGCTCCGGCAGTTGCAGCTGTACGGGATGACATCCACGGAGGCGCCGCGGCTCAGGCAGTCTAGGCATGCCCTGCTCACGTGACCGGGTCGTACTTCTCCCGGTTTATCCGGATGAGCGGGTTGTTCCCCATCCGGGCAAACGTGAGGCCCGGGTTGAGCTCCGCCCAGGCGCCAAAGCCATCCTGGATGGCCTGCAGTGTCCGGGTGTAGTTTCTGGCGTAGACCCTCAGCAGAGGATCGTTGAACCCGTAGGTGATGACACCGGGGCCTCATCATCTGGATAGCTTCCGGTGGCGATGAGCGGCATGCCGGACGGCGCCAGCACTACACCATCCACGTACGTGGCAAAGGCCCCGTGGTGCGCCCGGGTGACCGTCCAGTACTCTTCGTGGGTCGGGGTGATGGCGCGGGGCTCGTCGGCGACGGTGATCCGGGTCGTGTCCACCAGGAACGGGTTGATCCTCCCGGTAAAGTTCGGGACGAACACACTCTCGTCCGGGTCGTACCTGGCCGCATCGGCGGTCGTAATCTGGGCGTGGGCCGTCCCTGCCAACACCAGCTACACGGACACGACCGAGAGCGCCAGCATGCCTGCCGCGCCTGCTTGGGTCATACGGCAGACCCGCCTGGGGCGGTATCGGTCGGGGCGCGCGGGGGACGACCCTCGGACTCGCTCAGGGACGGGGAGGGGCGGTGGCGCATGCCATGGTACCGAACCGCCCGGATGATTATACTGTCCCTGTCCCGCGGCGGCCTGCATCGGGGATAATGATCCGGCCGGATGGCTATCCTCTCCAAGATGTGCCGCGACCGTCAACGGGTGGTGGTGGTCATCCCTCACGCCTTGAGCACGGCAAAGCCTATCAACCCCTCCAGCCCGGCGCGCGCCTTGCCCGGCGGCACCCGCTCGAGGGCCTTGCGGGCCTCCCCCGAGTAGGACTTGAGCAGCTCCTCCATGTGGTCAAAGATGTCCCGGGGGTCTGAACTCCTCTTGACCAGCATGTTGAAGAGCTTGTCCTCGTTCTTCCAGTCCAGCAGGTCGTCGCGTATCTGGTAGGCTATCCCCATGTTCCGGCCGTACCGGGTGATCCCCTCTATCTGGGCGTCGTCCCCCCCGCCCAGAACGGCCCCGATCCTGGCGGCGGCCTCAAAGGCGGTGGCGGTCTTGTACTGGATGGTCTTGATATAGTCCTCGAAGGTGACGTCCTTGATCCCGGCCAGCCTTCCCTCCATCATCTCGCCCTCGCTCATCAGCATGGCGGTCCTGGCCAGGTCCTCGGTTATCCTGGGGTTGTCCAGCCGGGACGATATCGCCAGGATCATCCCCAGCACGAAATCACCGCTGAGCACGCTGGTGTCATACCCGTACTTGATATGGAAGGGATCCCTCTGCCGGCGGAGTATCTCGTTGTCGATGATATCATCATGGATGATCGACTCGGTGTGCAGCAGCTCGACTGCGCAGGCGGCCGCCATCACGTTCTCGTCGGCGCTCTCCCCAAAGCACTCGGCCGAGAGCACCAGGATGAGCGGCCGTATGCGCTTGCCGCCCTCCAGCGAGTAGTTGAGCGGCCCGTGGAACTCCGAGTCGGCGTGCTGGGCCATCTCGGCGTTGAGCGCCCCGTCTATCCTGGATATGTATGGGGAGTACGTCTTGGTAAGCGGGTTGGGACCGGGGTGGGTGCTGTCCAATGCGGTTAGACATGGCCTTCCTGCTGGATAATTAAACTTTGGTGCTGCCGGCGGGCTGTAAAGTTATGGTGGCCACAGGGAGCCTGTCAAATCAGTGACCGGGTCTGCCGAACAACATCGGTGCCCTGATACGGCTCCGCCGAAGGCTTTTGGTCACCGATTTGACACCGCTCTGGCGGTCACTGTATCTTTACAGCCCGTGCTGCCGGGTCCTGTACTATCCTGGTGTATCGGAGATGGCTGCGGCAGGGACCTGCCGGAGATCTCGGAAAAAAGGCTGCCGGACCCGTGAATCCTGCCGTCCTGCCCGATGACAAGCCATATCCTGCCCCGCCCATCCCGGACGATGATGCCTGGGGTGTAAACTGGACCGCGGGGTCCTCCCGCGCCTGGCGGGCTTTCATGACATGGCCGTCCTTGCAGATCCCGGCGGCGCGCCCGGTCTCTGTCCTGCCGGCCTTTCCCAGGCGCCATCCTGAAGATGATCCCCGAGTCCGCATGTGGGGCGGCCCGCGCAGTCCCGGCGGCGGCCCCGGGCCCGCGGCGTCCGCGGCCGGTACCCCTGCCATCCCCGCCACCGCTGATAAATACGGGAGGGTCTCCGTGTATCCATGAGGCTGCTTGCTTGGCTGGTGGTGGTGTCTGCGTTGGCGTTGGCGATCCCCCTGGCCGCCGAGTCGCACCATCCCGAGCTGAGATCAGTTGCCATCAGCGGCATCGCGGATGATCCGGATCATCCCGGGACCTACAATCTGGTCATGGCCTGCACCGATGACATCCTGGTGTACGGACTGGATCTGTTCGTACCGGGCAACGACCCGGAGGACCTGTACGGGATACACGCCAACTCCATCAGGCTGGGAGGCTCGGGCTTGGATCACCGGCCGTACGCACCAGGCGATGGCCACATGGATGTCCATCTGTTGGAGGATCTGGGACTGGCGTACCCGCTGATGGTTCCAAGGTACGGTCCGCTGGTGGTGCCGGTGCAGGTGCTGGACGGCCAACAGGGCAGTCCTGTTGCCGCCCGGATGCACGTGACGTATGCGGCCGGCCCCGACACCGAGTGCCGGGAGGCCGGGCTGGCCGGCCCCCGGAGCATCGGCCTGATAGCGCCGGCCGCCGGAGAGATAAGGGCGGCTGCAGACACGGCGGTGGCCGACTACAACCGGTACCTGCGCGGCATCGGAGAGGGATGGCGCCTGGACCTCGTGCCCCGGGAGGCATCCGGCCCCGAGGAATCGTTGGCGGCCATCAGGAACTTGACCGCCGAAGGCGTGCGCCATATCGCCGGACTACCAGAGGACGGGTCCGTGGCGGTGGTCATGGACCACGCAGCACGCTACAACACGCTGGTCATGTCTTGCTGCTCGTCGGCCTCCTGGCTGGCCGAGCCGGATCACCTGTTCCGGTTCGTCCCCGACGAGACCGTACGGGCCAAGGCGCTGGCCGGTGTCATGACCCAAGAAGGTGTCCTGGTAGCCGTCATCATACACCGGGACGACACGGACGGCCGGAAGATGGCCGACGCCCTGGCCGGGGCGATGAACCTGCGGGGGGCCGTCGCATGGAAAATCATACCCTATCCAACCGGCGCCGTCGGAACCGACTTTGGCCGCGCCACCGAGGCCGCCGCAGAGGCTGTCCGGAATCTGGTGGCAGCCAACGGCGCCGACCAGGTGGCCGTGGTGGCCATATCGCACTCGGAGATGACCGACCTGGTTGGATCCGCGGCGGGCCATCCTGACCTGGGCGGGGTCCGGTGGTACGCTCTCGGGTCGCCGGTGGGCTCAGAGGAGATGATCCAGGGTGATCCTGGCAGGTTTGCCGATACGGTGGGGCTGGCAGGCGTTACCCTGTCCGTCCACCAAAGCCCGCTCAACCAGGAGATCTCCGACAGGATCACCGCCCGGATGGGCCTGCCCCCGGGCTCCCAGCTGAACGCATCTGCCTACTCCACCTACGACTCCATCCTGGTGCTGGGCAACGCCATGCTGGCAGCCCAAACGGCCAACCCCGACGAGCTCATCGCAGCCATCCCCCATGTGGCGGCCCAAACGTACGGGACACTGTCCTGGGACACGCTGGACGCGAACGGGGATCTGGCAGCCGCCGACTATACCGTGTGGAGGGTAGCCGGGGATGCCTGGGTCGTGGCCGGTACGTTCGTGCACGTGGCCGACCGCCTGGTCCCGCCCGGTTAGTTGTGCGCCCGTCCCGGATATGGTCCCTCCGGCGTCCTGCCCCGGGGTCCTTCAGACATCCTGCCTGCTATACCAACCTGAACCGGTGCGCAATTGCGGCGTGCTCGTGCGGCCGCCCCCTGCGGCCGCCCCCGCCACCCCTGATACGTCCGTGCGGAGGAACCCGCACCATACATTCCGCGCATATGGCGATGCGCCCGTCTGCGAACCGGCAGGTCCCCCCGCGCCTACCCTGCCCCCTGAGCACGGCAAAGCCGACCAGTCCATCCAACCCCGCACGACCCCTGCCGGGCGGTATCCGTTCGATGACTCCCCGCGGCAGGCCGTCTTTTTGATGCACGCATAGTAATCAGATTAAAGATCTGAACAACTAAGCCGCATCCCTGGCACGACCCACCATCCGACAGAAATGCTCAAGATCTACCGGATCCGTGCACCCCCATGCCACGAACACCGAAGGTAAAACGGGGGGATGAATTCCTCCCGGACGTCAGCATATCGCAGATGTCCGAGATGCAGAGGAACGAGCCGCCCGGCAAATCGCGGGACAGGCTGAAGGCCGCCAAGCTACGCAAGCGGGGCTGGACCCTGGACAGGATAGCCGACATAGTCGAGTACGCCAAGAGCACCGTGCACGGCTGGCTGCTGCGGATGCAGGAGGAGGGGCCACGAGCGCAGGCACGACCGCAAGAGTCCGGGCCGGCCTCGGCGCCTCTCCGGCGACCAGATCCGGGCGCTGGACGACATCCTGCGTCAGAGCCCGACGGACAGCGGCTTTGAGCGCGGATCCTGGACGGCCAAGATGGTCACCAGGACAATCCTGGACCGGTTCGGGGCCACGTACGGCCCCGGCGGGGCGCTCAAGCTGACCGCCAGGATGAACTTTTCGGTCAGGAAGGCGCGGCCGGTCCCCTACAACACGGCATCCCCCGGGGAGATAGACGCGTACGTCGGAAACACCATCAAGGCGATCCGACGCCATGCCGGCCTCGACTACTCGATTGCATGCCTGGACACGGCCGGCCTGGCCGACTCGCCGTCCTCTGCGCTGGGCATCCGCCCCAGGGGCGGGCGCGATACGGTCGGCGTCAACTTTTCCACCAAGACGACCAGGATCATGGGAGCGCTGGGCGACAAGACCCTGGATATACAGTTCCACGAGAAAGCCGACGCGGTCGCCGTGATCTCCCTGCTGGAGTACGTCCGGCGGAAACGCGGCAAGATATTCGTGATACTTGACAACGCTGGTCGCCCATCGGTCAAAGGCGGTGGACGAGTACGTCAGGAAAATGGGCGGCAGGGTTGTCCTGCGGTTCCTGCCACCGCGCACTCCCCAGCACAACCCGATAGAGGTGTTGTGGCGCGAGATCAAGCGGGCCATCGCCGACATCTACTTTGGCGGCATAGACCAGATGCGGACGGCGATAATCCGAATGCTCCGCCGCGGAGAGGTTGCCATCGTCAGCCTGTTCCGGTACATGCTGGAGGCCATGGACTGCCGCGGTCCCGTGGCAAGGGCCGGCGCCGCGTAGGCATGCCCTGCCCTTCTGGATTGTCGCCGCACCGGTCCGCTCATCTCCGTCCAGATGGTGGCAGCCCTGCCCCGGTCACTCCGGCCTGACGGCTGTCCGAGCACGCCCATCCGGCTCGATACCCTCTATCTTTGATGCCAGTCGGCAGAGTGCTACAGAAAACTGTGGTTTGTGCATCATGTGGTCTACAGGATGTTCATATCTTTAATCCGATTACTACGCATTCCCGCCGATCCAGGTGCCTCCGTGGGTATCAAGGGGCCACCGGTTGATTTTTTTGGACAAGGCCGATGTTGTCGACAATGTCTTAAGGGGGTGCGTCCATCCATATTCGTGAAAGTCGTCGCGTTTGATGCCAAAAAATTTCAACGCATCAGAAACATCTGGAATGCAGACAAAGCAAGGGAGGAAAAAACCACGGTATTCCTCTCGCAGCTTGGTATTGGTGTGACAATACCAGAACCGGAGGCGTTCGCCAAGATCTATGTAGAGGTAAGTCAGGATCTAAGACGGGAGTTTGATCTTGACTACACCACCCCCTTCTTTTCCAGCACTTGTCTGAAGGACAATCTCAGCTTCTTCGATGCTACAAACTTTGCGCGCCAGCTGATATCCGGGGTGCAGGATCACATAGAATCGGTCCACTGCTCATATATCGCACTACCGGCTCCCGACACAACCAGTATCGAGGTGGGCGGCATAAGGTGCGCCAAAAGGCAGATGCCTGCAATGCGCTTCATTGAAAGCCTTGGTTCGGCGTTTTCGCACCTTACAGCGCTGGGCTATATCTGGTCACACGAGGGTATGGACTTTGGCGACATGGAGCTGCACATTGATTCATTCAGGTCCAGACACACCAGAGCATGGGAAGTAGTACAGGACAAGGCGCCTGTAAAAATTTTCTACAAAGGCGACGAGTGCAACCCGTTTATCTCCTGCGCCGACATCCTTGCGTTCTATCTGGACGATACGCTCGCCGCCCAAAAACTGAAGCTGTTTCCGGACGACATCAAGCGCGTACTTGGCCACTATGAATTTGACACCACGGTGCAGTTTTTTGACTCGCGCAGCCAGCACTATTGCGCGTGGCAGATGGACCAGATGATCAATACGTCAACCCATCTGGCAAGGCCGATTGTCTTTCTGTCGATAGACCGACTCGCTCCCGGAGATCATGGTCAAGAGGACGATGCGCAAACCGGCCAAGCCGAGCCGGTAGCGGGCAAGTCGAGGAGAGCTGATGCGAGCGTAAGGCAAACCGAGATTTACCAGGCAGCCCTAAAACACGCCTATCGGAAAAACGGATGCATGAAGCTCTTTAGCGCAGGCGAAGACAAAGGCATCGTCAAGTCCGGAGATGTATTCATTTATGCCGGACCCGATTCTGAGAGGATCAGCAAGACGCTACGGGACATGGTCAGCATACGGGCTTGTTCCGGCGTTGAGGCCGTTCAACTTGCGCAGAGCGCGGGCAAGGGAGGCGGCATCTGATACTTCATCGCTCTTGGAATTGGCGCCATCCTCTTTGACGACGCACTAGAGTAAACACGGTGCGAACTAGGATGCCGTCACAAGGAGGGCACCCCGCTGCTTATAGTGCCTTATGATGCTATATAAGAACTGTGAATCTCGGGGCCTTGTCCAAAAAGTCAAAATTAACGACCCGGCTTGATACCTACGGAGGCACCTGGACCGGCAGGAAGGCGCGGGGTAGACGCCGGATCACGTTCTTGCTGCCCGCCGGAGCCGTCCTGGATGGCGGTCCACGAGCAGTCGTGCGCAGCCTCCCCATAGCCGTGGGGGGTTCCCGCCCCCGCGGCGTGGCCTCAGGCGAAGGCCATGTTGTAGCAGACGATCATCGTTAGCAGCTCAACCGATTGGGTCTTCTCCCTGAGGGCGCGCACCACCCCGCCGAACCGCGCCTTCATGGACGAGAAGGCGCTCTCGACGTTGTTCCGAAGGCGCAGTATCCGGTGGAATGTCCCCGGGTGCTCCTCGCGGAACCTCAACATCTCCGCCCTGGCGTTGAATCCCTTGATAACCGCGTTGGATTTGGAGTCGATGACGGTCCTCCGGCCACTGTCCCGGATGGCGTTGCAGTTCTTGACGCCCCCGTAGGCCGCGTCGGCCACGACGTCCCCGTCTCCCTTCGGGAGCGTCTCTATCATCTGGCGCAGGTATGGCGAGTCGTTTGACTTTCCGGGGGTGACGGCGGCGGCGCACGCCATGCCGTGCAGCGTGTGCATGATGTGCAGCTTTGCAAACAACCTCATGCTGATCTTGCCGTACTTTGCGTTCTGCCAGTCGATATACCTGGCTATGCTGAATCCGCTGGAGTCGACCAGCAGGGTGCCGTGGACCGCTTCATCGCCGGCCATCCAGGTGATGATCTTTTGCAGTACTGCGGGATCTATCTCCGATATGCGGAGCTGGTACCATGATCTGCAGTACGGCCTGGACAGCTCGCACCGTTCCAGGTCATCGGGGTGCCGGTCAAAGTGCTTGATCAGGCCCACGTAGGAGAGGTTCTCTTCGCCCTTGATGATGGACACGGTCATGGCTGACACGCGCCGGTCGCGCGTGCCTGGCGCTATGCCCAGTATCTCGCGTGCAATCTCGGCTATCTGGCGCATCCACCGGATGAACCTTCTGCCCTCCGAACGGCGGTCCTTGTTGTATCCTGACCAGTCCGTCTTGGGATCGTTCCTCTTCCCGTCGGGGTTGTTCTTGCTTCTGGCACGGTTGGGGTTGGTCTGCCTTGACTTTCCGTGTCTCTTACTCATTGGGCGGTGCGGCGATCCTCCGATCCTAATACCTTCCGATCATCTGGGCCGTCGTCCGGCGGGCATCTGGATTTGGTAATTAAACATTACTAGTGACCTTTTTCCGGATTTTTGGACAAGGCCGAGGCGGCGCGCCAGCTCCGCGGCCACCCTTCTGGTCCCGTAGAACGGCCGCCTTTTGCGTATGTCCAGGATCATCCACAGAAGATCGGCGTCGGTCCGGGGCACGCGCGCCTTTTTTCTCCGGTACCGCCTCTGCTTGGACACCTCGCAGGTGCGCAGCGCCCCGTTGAGCGACATGCCCTGATCAACCAGATACTGCACCGCCCTCAACGCTTCCTTCCCTCCAAGGTTTTTTTTAACGCGTCGACGGCCAGGGTGGACTCCGCCAGGAGCGTCTTGAGGCGGTCATTCTCTTGGAGGGCCTTGGCTGCGGCGGTATTGGACTTTCCGGCCATGGCGGCCCTGGCGGATTCCAGGAACCTCTCCCTCCACGGGTAGAACGTGTTGGGCGAGAGGCCGTGCTTGCGGCATATCTCGACCGTCTCCGTGGACGTGGTGAGCGCCTCCATCACTATCCTGTACTTTTCCTCCGCGCTCCATCGCTTCTTGGTCATCGCATGTACCTCCCGGCTGTACTCCAAATGTCTATGTTACGGATCGGTCTCGCTCTAAGGGGTCCCCCGCCAATAAACCTGCCGAAACAGACGAGAATTACGCACCAACCCCACCTCCTCCTGACACCATAAATAGCACGCCATCACGAGGTAGCAATGCGTCGCATCAAGATACCGAAGGATGTGCTGGAACGGTTGTATGTCAAGGAATGCAGGTCAGCATACTACATCGTGAAGGAGTTGGGTGTCAAGTCGAATGTAGTGTACAGCCGACTGCGTGAGTACGGCATCCCCATACGCACGTACCGCATAGACATACCTAGAGACACTCTGGAACAACTGTACCTTGGGGAGCACAAGTCGGCGGTGGAGATCGCCAAGGAGCTTGGACTCAATGCCAGTGTGGTGTACAGCCGACTGTGCGAGTATGGTATCGCCACGCGGACCCGCCGTATTGACCTGCCCGTGAAGGTGTTGGAGCAGAAATACCTGGTGGAGAAAAAGACGGCAGCAGAGATCGCCAAGGACTTGGGTGTCGATGCGCACCTGGTCAACACCAATCTGCACCGGGCGGGCATCCCCGTCAGGCCGACCAACAACAAACCGCGCGTCATAATCCCAAAGGAGGACCTGGTCCGGATGTACGAGAAAGAGGGGCTGACCGCATCCGACATCGGCCGCAAGTTCGGATGCCATCCGGTGCTCGTGTGGCGGCGCCTGAAAAAGTACGGCATTCCGAGGCGGAACAGCGGCACCATATCGAGAACGATAATCTCCAAGGAGACCCTCCAACGCATGTACGTCGACGAGCGAAAGTCGGCCTCCATGATTGCCCGCGAGTGGGGGTATAGTGAGGGTACCGTATTGAAACGGCTTGAAGAGTACGGCTTCGAAATCCGCGGGCGGAATCTGGGGAACGTGGTCACCAGCGAGGATCTACAGCGACTGTACGTGGACGAGGGTCTCTCCATGAAGGAGATAGCGGAGAGGTACAAGTGCCGCGAGGGAACCATGCACGCGTACCGGCGCAAGTTTGGAATCCCGAAGAAGCGGGACTACTCCGACAAATACTACGCCCGGCACCGGAATCTGCGGTCGGAGGGCGAGAAGCTGTTCGCCGAGATGGGTAAGATGTTGGGCGGCAGGTGCTCCGCGTGCGGGCGGGACTCGGTACCGCTGGTCATACACCACATGTGCTATCTACCAGATGACGTGATCGCCAAGAACTACCGCTCGTCGAAACGGTACGTGTACCACGTCGACCTCTACCCGTTGGTGCGTGACAATCCCGGCCGGTTCCGGCTGCTGTGCAGCGGCTGCCACAGCGTGGTTGGCCTGTTCTACGAGTTCCCCGCCGACGCTAGGGAGCGCATGCTCGAGATGGTAAAAGTCATGGCCGACATGAGGCGCGACAACCCCACGAAACACGCGGATCTGGTGAAGTGATGGTGCGGCGGGCCGACATACCGTGCGACGAGTTGCGGAAGAAGTACCTGGACGAGGGAAAGTCAGAGGCGGACATTGCCAAAGAGTACGGCTGCGGCAAGAGCTCTGTCGGGCGGCGGCGTGCCGAGTGCGGCATACCCGCTAGGCGCGGGTCCAGCGCCGTCCAGATAAAGCGGCGCGTATCGATAGACCGGGAGACGCTGGAGCAACTCTACGTCACGAAGGGAATGAGTGAAAAGGAGATCGGCGCCATAGTGGGGCATGACCCGCGCACCGTACGCCGGCGCCTGCGGGACCACGGCATACCATCAAGGAAACGGCGGACGCCCCGCGATCGGATATCTCCGGAGACGCTCCGTCGGATGTACGCCACCGACCGCCGCTCCGTCGCGTCGATCTCCCGCGAGTTTGAATGTGGTGCACAAGTCATCTCCGGCCTGCTGAGCGAGTACGGGATAGAGAAGCGCCACAACCGACTCGACCGCATACTCACCAAGGAGTTTCTGGCCGAGATGTACGTCGACAAGACCATGTCCGCCAAGGAGATAGCGAAGGTTGTTGACTGCGGCGCATCCGCAGTCTACAGGCGTATCCACCGGCACGGCATCACCACGCGGGAGGACCACTCCACGGAATACAGGTCGTTTCTGGCCAGGTGCCGCACGGAGGGCCGGCAGCGGAAGCTGGATATCGTGAGGATGTTGGGCGGACGGTGCGTCATATGCCGACGCGACAAAGTCAGACTGTACATCCACCACATGTGCTACGTGCCCGACGACATCATATACGCCAATTATCCAAAGAACCGCCCGAAGTACTACATCGACCTGCATGATGTCGTCGTGCGGGAACAAGAGCGGTTCAGGCTGCTGTGCGACAGTTGCCACATGATATTGGGCCGGATGGAGCGGCATCTGCCGGAGAGCGTCGACCGGATTCTGGGTATCGTGAGGGAGATGGATGCCATGCGGGCCACGCACCCGACGGAGCATCAGGCACTGCTCCGTGATACCAAAGAGTGAGGCGCCTGCCGTGACGGGCGCCCGTGGATAGCAGCAACCCGCACTGCTGGTAGTGGCTAGGAGAAGGCGTTCCATCCACGGACGATGGGCCGGACCCGCAACGGTGGCGAGCTCGATGCCCGGTACGTGGGTGCCGGAGAGCCAGTTGACAGCATCCTGACGTGGCTAGATGACGGCGGCCTGATACCGACGAATCGAATTTCGGAGAAGATCCGGATCCAGCTACCGAGTTACCACTTTGCAAAGAACACCCCATCTACCAATAACTTACCACTTAGTAGAACATGGCCCAGCTACCGATAACTTACCAGCACTCAATGGCGCGCCACCACAGGGAAGACGCGCTGGCCCGCCTGAAGGGGCGATAGGTTCGGCGATTTCGAAGAAGATCCGGATCCAGCTATCGAGTTACCATTTCTCCAAAAAAAGTGCCAGCTACCGTTAACTTACCAGTACGCGCTAGCAACCAGACTTTTAAGCTCCGGACCGCGAAACACACACATGAGCGAGACGGACGTACGCTCCATACTTGTGGACGAGATCCGAAAAGACATAGTCGGCCCCAGAGATGGGGACAGGGAGGCGCTCCGCAAGGGCGAGAATCCCGCCAGAACATATCTTTCGGGAATACTATTCCCCAAGGAGACGCCGCTAGACGAGGAGTACACCCACCGTACATCTCAGGCAGACGACATGGAAGGGGACGGGGGTGCTGCCGACGAGTGGTATGGCCACAACGTCGGAGTAAGGCCTGCATCCTTCGGGCTCACCTGCACCGTCTCGACGGAGGCGGATCGCGTCCTAGCCAAGGTTGACTACGGCACATACTCTCTGGAGAAGCAGGAGGGAAAGCGCTCCAGGGAAGTGTATCAACGTTCTCCACACTCCCAGACATTCAGCATACCGATGGGGAAGGACGGATCTGGAACGGAACCATTCGAGACAGATCCGGACATCCATCTGAGATACTCGGTGCGGACACAGCCGGACAGCCGCACGCTGAGCGTCTTTGTGGTAAACAACCACTTGCGCCTACAGAAAGATGACGTGCGGGATCACATCTTCCAACCCAGCATCACACTGACATCACCCGACGGGACGGCCAGAATATTTCTGGACAGCACGCCCCCGTCGGAGACCGGCGATCAAGATGCGAATCTCTTTGAGATGCTCTTCCGCCACAAGCGGGGCTTTGCCGTAGGCCACGGCTGCGCCGTGGAGTGGGACGGGGAAGACACCAGTACCGCATCCTGCATTCGAACCACGTTCATACCCGCGCACTCGGTTCCGAGCATCGGACCACGCAGCATAAACGCAGACGGCCTCTCCATGAAGAGGCTCTACCACACTGCAGACCACTCCGAATACCGGACGCTGCTCCACCCCATAGCGGACGGGTACGAGCGGTGGATATCCGACGAGCTCGAATCCAGAGTGGAATCCCTGCCCGAGCGGTTCCGGCCGGCCGCCGAGAGGCAGATAAAGGAGTGCAGGACAGCCTTGGGACGCATACGCCGGGGCATCGACATAGTCTCCACCGACGGTACTGCAGGGGAGGCGTTTGCATTCGCCAACAGGGCGATGCTGCTCCAGCGGTCCCACGAGGAGTGGGCGCGCAAGAATATGGAGGAAGGCAACTTCAGAGGGTCTGAACCCGACACATACCTTGGCGAGTGGCGGGCCTTCCAGCTGGCGTTCATACTGCTGAACATAGAGTCCATGTCCGACCCCAAGTCGGAGGACCGGAGGACGGCAGACTTGCTGTGGTTCGCCACCGCGGGGGGAAAGACGGAGGCGTATCTAGGACTCGTCGCGTTCACCATTGCCCACAGGCGGCTGCGGAACGCACTCGTTGACTACCGCCGGTACGGCACCGCGGTCCTGATACGGTACACGCTGCGCCTGCTTACCCTGCAGCAGTTGCACAGAATTGCCCGGCTGATGTGCGCCTGCGAGTCCATACGCAGGAGGGATCCCGAGAAGTGGGGCGACGAACCATTTCTGGTGGGCCTCTGGGTGGGATCAAAGACAACTCCCAACTTCCTCGACGGCGAGTTTGGCGCCAAGCAGGCTATAGATCAGGCCAAAAACGGTAAGGTCATCCATGAAAACAACCCCGTCCAGATCGTCTCGTGCGTGTGGTGCGGGGCAAAGATAGACGCGCACAACTACCACGTGGGGGGAAAGATCAGACAGTGCCGCATATACTGCTCCAACCCGTACTGCGAATTCAGCCAAAAGCCGGGTGACGAGGAGACCAACCTGCCCGTGTTGGTGGTCGACGAGGACATATACCGACGGTGTCCGGCGCTGGTGATCGGGACTGTCGACAAGTTTGCCCGAATGGCCTGGAGGTGGGATACCGGGGCCATATTCGGCAGGGTAAACAAATACTGCCAGAAGCATGGCTTTGTCACCGACGAGCTGGCCGACAATTGCCGCACCCACAGGGACTACAAATCCCTCCTCTTCGCAGACGTGGGCCCGCCCAGCCTAGAGCCGCCGGAGCTCATCATACAGGACGAGCTGCACCTGATATCCGGCCCCCTGGGGACCCTTACCGGCCTATATGAGACGGCAGTGGACCTGCTGTGCACCAACGACGACGGCATCCCGCCAAAGATCATCGCGTCCACCGCTACCGCAAGGAGAGCCTCCAAACAGATACGCGACCTCTTTAATCGGGATAATACCCGCGTCTTTCCACCCCAGGGGTTGGAGTTTGGCGAGTCGTTCTTCTCCGAGGTGATACCGGCGGACCGCAGTCCGGACAGGACATACCTGGGAATCACCACCCCGATGAACAGCATGCAGGTGTTGGGGCGGGTTTCGGCGGCCATCCTGGGGCGCGTGCGATCCCTAAAGGATATGGCGCCAGACGAGATCGACAGGTACTACACACTGGTCACATACTTCAACCGCATAAAGGAGATGGGAATTGCCAGCCAGATGTACAACGAGAACGTCCCGGGCCAGATACGGAGGATACGCGGCCGCCACGGCGAACCCGACGAATCCAACAGGGTCGTACCGCTGGACAAGGCGGAGCTCACCGGCAGGATGGACTCCAGCGACATACCTCGGACCCTCGGGACCTTGGAGGCCCGGCTGGGCGACGGGGTAAAGCCGGTAGACGTACTGCTCTGCACCAACATGCTCTCGGTGGGCGTGGACATATCAAGGCTGGGCGTGATGATCATAAACGGCCAGCCGAAGAGCCACTCCGAATACATTCAGGCTTCGGGCCGGATAGGGAGGAACTCTCCTGGACTGGTGGTCGTCAACTACAACTACCTAAAGCCCAGGGACCTGTCCCACTACGAGAGCTTCAACTACTACCACTCCACACTGCACAAGAACGTCGAGCCGGTGAGCCTGACGCCCTTCTCGCCGCGCGCCAGAGACAAGGCCCTCTTCGGGGTGCTGGTCGCCTTGGTACGGCTTCAGGAGGGCAGGCTGGCGCGAAACCGCGACGCCAAGAAGATGGACGCCGAGGTAGACTATGTCCGCAGGGTCTTGGCACGCATACGTGACGCGATAGACCAGCGCGTCACGGCGGTGGACCACACAGAGAGGGACGGAACGCTGAAAGATCTGGACAAGATGAAAACGGACTGGGCGAGATGGGCGGCCAGACTCGATACGCCGTTACATTATGCAAAGCCCTACGCGCCTGCAGGAAAGGAGAACGCCCGCTACCTAATGAAGTCCATAGAGTCGTCCTCCTCCGCGCCCATGACCGTTCCCAACTCGCTGCGCGACGCAGAGGGCATGGTCAAGCTGCGGTATATGCAGGATCTGCAGCTACTGGAGGAGAGCTAGGGTGTCGCGCGCATTTTTCGGCGGCCCCGGAACCCTGAGGCCCAGCCAGGTGATAACCAGTTTCGGCCCGGGGTCGATAGCCCAGATGTCACGCGACTCCGTCCTGGTCATGGGGTTTGACCGGTGGATCCAACATGCAGACCACTACAAGAGACTCAACCACCCGTATCTGGAGGAGCTGCTCAGAAAGGACCACTTCCGGATGCCTCTCTCCGCGGACGGCCCCGGAACCATAACCTGCAGATCCTTTCCGACCTGGGGCGTCTGCTCCAACATCAACTGCCGCAGGCTGCAGCGCCACGAGGACGGGCCGCCCCCCGGAAATCGCGCCTTTACATGTGCGGACTGCCAGCATGAACTGCATCCGGCCGCCTTCGTGCTGGTCTGTGACAGGGGCCACATGGACGAGTTTCCTTGGGTGGAGTGGGCGCACAGCAAGCACGAGATGTGCGACAACCCCCTGCTGCGGTTCCGGTCCTGGGGCAAGAGCCTGGGCAACTCGGACTATTACGTGAGGTGTGACACGTGCGGGGCGCTCAGGTCGTGCGGCGGGGTAACATCAGCGGCCGAACTGAAAAAGATCGTGGACGGCTGCAGTGGGCGCCGACCGTGGCTGGGAGACGCCGTGGAGTGCGCTGACCGGGACGGAGTGCGCGGTACCTCCATACGGGCCACCAGCCTCTACTACCCGTCGGTCGTCACGGCCCTGTCCATTCCGGAATGGTCCGACTCCGTACAGGCAACCATCGGGGAGAACATATCCGAGATAAGGCACATGCTCGACATTGCCACGGCGCTTGACATTGCCAAGCGTTCGCCGCTGTTCGAGGAGCACAGGAAAAAGTATGCCGCAGACGATATCGCCGAGCGGATCAGGAAGCGGTTCGCTCCGGGCAAGCTGGGGGGTGACCCAGAGGAGATGTCTGAGATGCAGATCCGCCAGAGAGAGTATGACGGCCTGATGGCCGGCGAGTTTGCCGAAGGCGATCTGGATATCAGCGACTCACCACTGGACGGGGACATATGTGCATATGTGGACGGACTGAGGCAGATCAGCCGGATCACGGAGATCCGCGTGATCCGGGGATTCACGCGCGGGATGCCGCCGGACCCCTACTCGACGCGCGCCAAGGCTGTACACTACTGTCCCATATCCGGCGGGCAAACAAAATGGTATCCGGCCATAGAGAACAAGGGCGAGGGACTACTCTTCTCGATCAACGAGAGGCGGCTGGCAGGATGGGAGACCCGCCCGGACGTCGAGGCCAGATGCTCAGCCATAATAGGGGCGTACCGCACATGGTCCAAAGAGAGGGGGTGGGACCCGCGCCCGATCTCCCCCCGGTACCTGCTGCTGCACACGCTCTCCCACGCCATGATTCGGGCGGTGGCATACCTCTCCGGATATGGGGAGGCATCCATCCGCGAGAGAGTATACGGCGAGAAGGCCGGCGGCATCATGCTATACACCGCAAACCCCTCGGCAGACGGCAGCCTGGGGGGACTGGTCCGCCAGGGCAGGGCGGACAACTTTACGAAGATACTGCGATCAGCCATAGAGCGCTCAAGGCGCTGCTTCAGGGATCCGCTCTGCGCCGACGACGACCCTGTGGAGAAGAGGAGGAGTGGAGTGCCTGCACACGCACGGCTTAACGGCGCCGCCTGTTATGGCTGCGCCCTGCTGCCGGAGACCAGCTGCGAGAACTCCAACCAACTACTGGACAGGCGACTGCTCTTCGACAGGGACTATGGGTTCTTCAGTGACATGTAGGAACCCCTGCCTGCGGCCCGGTGCGGCGGGCAGCGGAACAGGATCAGATAAACTTAACTCGAATTGGACGGGCTAGGCGCACATGGTCAAGATACCCCAAGGAATCACATCGTTGGGATCTGCCAGGGAGATGTGTGTTAGAAAGTTTGCAGAGTGGTGGACGCCCGACGACATGCGGAACATAATGTCCAAACTAGACCCGGGCGCCGGCGGCATACTAAAGTCGAACGGCATAACCAGTCCAGACAGCCTAGCGGGGTTCCTGTACGACATGGTTGGGCCGCGCTTCCTGAGGGACATTGACGACGACAGGGCAAAACGCAGGATATTTTTGCGCGCCATCCTCACTACCGTGACCGAGAGGGGCCTTGTCCGCGAGACGGACATAGTCGAGACGGCGGCGGATATAGCGCGCAACGGCCGCATACGGGACATACAGGACGTGGTTGGGGCAGACATGACCGCCAGGCTGTGCGGTGGTCTGGCGCACGAACTGGGCCTGCCCCCGTCCGTTGCCCGGAAGGAGCGCACCCAGACCCCGCCCCAAACGGAGATCGTCGAACCCCACACCCCACTCAACCCGCTCTACGACTACCAATATTCCACGGGCAAGGTGGTGAGAGACATCCTCGAGGGCAAGTACAAGGACGGGCAGGGCCGGGAGGTCATGCGCCGACTGATCGCCGTGCCCACCGGCTCCGGGAAGACCAGGATGATCGTCCAGACGCTGGTCGAGTGGCTCAACGCCGGAAAACCCTCCAAATACCCACAGCGGAGAAACTCCAAGTTCATCCTGTGGGTGGCACAGTCCGGAGAACTGTGCGAACAGGCGCTCAGCTCGTTCCGTAGCGTCTTTGAGTCGGTGGGACGGCGCGGCACAACACTCCACCTACACCGGTTTTGGGGCCCCGGCGGCGCCCTCCCGAAGATCGGGATGGAGGACATGCTGGATGAGAGGGGCGTCATAGTGGCCACCATCCAATCACTCCACAAAGTGCTGACCGGACAGCCGCGCCTACTGGAGAAGCTGGGGCGACTGACATCTTGCATAGTGGTGGACGAGGCCCACCACTCAGTCACCACTTCGTACTCGTCGGTGCTGCGTAGGATGGGATTCAATTGGGACAACCGAAAAGCCGAGATCTCCGAACTGGGAATAGTGCTGATCGGGCTCACTGCGACCCCGTTTCGCGGGAGTGGCGACAGCCTGGAGACGCAGAGACTGAGGAGACGGTACGGCAGCTTTCACTTTCCGGCCATACCGCACATAAAAGACAGCACAAACTACAGGCCACACGCGCTGATAGACTGCCAGACCTCGGCGCTGGCTGGCAGGGAGGTTCACATCCTGGGGGAGCGGTCGTATGACCGGGACGGATTCATACATGATACCGACTATTTTTGGAACATACGGCGTTTGGGCCCCGGCGGGTCTGCCGGCGGGGATGCGGCCGGCCAACGGGACCTACCCGACTGGGCGCGCCGGGACGAGTGGACCCACCAAGGAGTCAAGAACGTCTCCTTCAAATTCGAGCAACCGGGAACATATGAGATCACCCTGAGAGTGGTCGACAACGAGGGAGATCCCGGCGAGGCGTCGACGCGGATCGAAATATTGGAACCCGGCGGGGAGGATGAGGGATCCGAATCCGAACGGCAGAAGTTGCTCTACCGCAGTCTGGTGAGCAGGAAGGTACTCTGCGAGGTCTACCACTACGTGCTGAGCACGGCTGGGACGGTGGACCTAGATGAGAAAGACGAGAAACACCTGGAGACATTTGGTGAATTCAGGGGCGAGAAACTGAAGAGCATAGGGGAGAGCCGAGAGAGGAACGATGCCATCCTGCGCGAGATTGTGCGGTTGAAGAAGGTCAGAAAGAAGATACTCTTCTTCGGGTGCAGCGTGGAACACTCCAGAAGGATTGCCCTATACCTGAAGATGCAGGGAGTCAAGGCGCGCTACGTGGACTCGAAGATGGGCGCCGACTCCAGGGCGGAGGCCATAGAGGAGTTCCGAAACAGCGACTTGGAGATCCTCTGCAACTTTGGCGTATTGACTACCGGGTTTGACGCGCCCAACATAGACTGCGTCTTCGTGGGACGCCCCGTGAAGAGCACACTGCTGTACACCCAGATGATCGGGCGGGGCATGCGGGGCACCAAGAGCGGCGGGACTGACAATGTCCTGGTGGTGGACATGGACGACAACTTTCAGATGCGGGATCGGTCCACCGTGGAGCTAGGCTGGAAGATCTTTGAGCCGTACTGGAAACGTTGGGAGGAGATGGAGGTGGCTTGGTCCCGGACGGCCGCCCCTGGAACGGAGTCCGGGCAGGACATATCCGAGCAGAGCGCAAGCCGGCCCGGCGCGGGGAGTTGGATGGACGGCAGGGGCGTACCCGAGCCGGCCGCTGCACCCGATTGGGAGCGCACGTGCTCCTCGTGCGGGGTCCGGGCCACGGGAACGGAGGACATTGCAGAGAAGTTCGGCATCGCAAGTCCGCCGGAGGTACTGGCCGAGTTCCTGAAGGACGGAAGGTTTGATGAGCTGCCGCCGGAGTGCTATATGTGCAGGACCGGGGGGCGGAGCGGCCCGGCTGCGCCCGGCGGCGGGTCCGGCGGGCCGGCGGGAGATGGCGCGGCGCATAGCGGAGAATCTGGCACTGCGATAGTTGCACGCCGGGAACCGGAGGCGCGGCGGGCGGATGCGGCGTCCCAAGACTTGGTAGCGCGGCCGCGTGCCCGTCCGGCGCCCACCTCCGAGCGCATGCTTTTGGACCGCTTTGATATTATAATATCAAAGGGAAGGAAGAGCAACACCTACAAGTTTGCCTTGGCCGCCTGTCTGGTGCAGCACGCCAGCGGAAAGGATCCGGAATACACCGTGAAGTACACCGACATCGCCGCGGCCTTTTTGGAGTGCTATTGGCACCAGGTGGTCAAGTACGGGATAAGACAGAACCCTCAGGGCCACCATCCCCCGCGGGTAGTCAGGGCAATCCGCAAGGCATTCAGAGGGTGCCGGGGCGAGCTGGCCGACATGCCCCCCGAGACGGTCCGGAGGGCCGTCTCGGAGATTCTTCGAGGCATCTTCGGAACGGCCAAAAGCAAGACGTCGCTGGTCGTTCCGCGGTTTCAGGTGATCGACGTCGGGGGCACGTTTGTGGAGGAGAAGGTATTCTACGAGTATAGCGATGCGGGAAAGACACTCACGCTACGGCCCGAGGCGCTGGCCTTCTTCCGCAAGAACCGTGTTGCACTTCTGAGACGGATATTTGTGGAATGGGCGCGCTTTCTGGAGAGGGTAAACGCCCCCGCTGGACCGACGGCGTACGTGCGAAATAATCTGGAGCGGTGGGGGACGTTTGTAGGCGATGCGGCCCCGGGCGAAGGACCTGGTCCCGCCCGCTGCCTTGCCTGCGGCGCCGAGATGGGGCGCGGCGGGGTCAGACTGTACCGCCTGATGCCCTGGTCGTACGTGTTCGAGAGTGAAGGATGGCCCCGCGTTCCCTTGTGCGCAGTGTGCCATGACAAAGGGTGGGAGGGGCAGGATGGGTGGAGGCTGATAGAGTGCCTAGTGGACGAGAGTCAAAAGGACTATCCGAACACAAGAGCAGAACCGGTTCCGCAGCATAATGGGTACGGCCCACAGGACACGTAGGCTTTGGATCGGCTGCCTTGGCGGATTCAAGGAGCCTCTCCCTCCATGGACAGAACGTGTTGGGCGAGAGGCCGTACTTGCGGCATATCTCGACCGTCTCCGCGGACGTGGTGAGCGCCTCCATCACTATCCTGCACTCCTCTGCACTCCATCGCTTGCTGGTCATCGCATGTACCCCCCCGGCTGTACTACAAATGTCTGTGTTGCGGATCGGTCTCGCTCTAAGGGGTCCCCTGCCATGCGCGGCTTGCGACCACAGCCCTGGTAGAACGTACAGGTGCCCGTGCTGCGGTGTGATGGTAATGCCGAATAGCGCCAGATATGACGGTTCATCATACTGACCAACCCGTGCATTCCGTGTTCCGCCAATGATGCGCCGGATCCGCTCAAGCAGGCAAGATATCTAATTGCCACACGCAAAGTAGACTGTCTTCCCGTCCCGCTTTCTCTTTCTGTGGCTGGCCAAGAGCGCCTCCAACTGATTCACTACCTTGCTGACGGCAAAAGTCTGTCCCGGGGCATAATCAAGCACGACCTGGCCTATCTCGTACCAGCCGACTTGGTCGGCGGGCTTGCCACTTTCATCATAGGATGCCTCGTCGTCATCGGATATGCCGATAGTGCTTCTCGTGGCCAGCAGATCCTCGCTTTCATCACTGAAGACGCGCAGGTGCACGTCGTACGAATAACATGCTCTGTCAAAATCGGCCAGTATGTACTTTGCAACGTCGGTGCTGGTGTACCGCGCCATTATCCCGTAGGCAGTTTTGGCCACTATATCTGTTGCCTTCAAGCAGTATATAGTTGGGATGTACAAGTTCAGGTCAAATTCTGACCTGTGTCTGACCGGCGACCTCCAGCAGATGCTGCCGGGCGTGATCACGTATGGGATTCAGTTTGACCTGAACTTGTACCTGCTAGGTACGAGCAGGCTGAGCGCCCCGACAAGGACGCGCGCGACTTTACCGAGAAGCCCCAGAGGGTCTATTGAAAGTAGCCGACGCGGCCGATTTGGCCGAGACCGTCCTAAGCAAGTATGACAGAACCCTAGGCGGCGCCTAGCCTGTCAGACACGTGCCTGATAATCTTTTGACGGATAAGACGATGTTCTTACTCCTCAGGTAGCATATAGTATGGTTCGGATTGGGGTCCGGACTTCTTTAGTATGGTACCTTCCTTCACCAGTCCTTCAACATCAGATTCCAGTTGCATGTCCAGAATACCCATACTGTCACCACCCAAACCTTCCCTTATATCAGTCAACGTATGCGCAGTTCTGCGGTTTTTCTCTAGGAGCACCATGATGGCTGGTTTGAGTGATTCACCGGTCTTCTCGGGGAGTGCTTCCAGTATGCGTCTGCTAATCAATACGGTATTTACTGTAGATGTATTATAAAAAGGATCAGAAGATGCGGTTCTGCGACATCTTGTTCCCTCTATGTTTGAAATGTACCTGTAGAATCCTAGTAACAGTACCATTGTAATTGTTCACGTCGTTTCAGTGTATTTGTAGATAATTTTTGGTCTGAAATTAAGCAAAATAATTTCTATTGTTAGAACGTGATAAAATTGTGTGATTAGGTTGGTTATCGATGATATATGATAGTATTAGTCCTCTAATGTAGCTGGATCGTGCCTAAATGACGTAAACAGATACGCGTAGATGTTACACTCTCTTGGCAATATGTTTTTATTATAACCCCTGCTATTGTGGATATGAACGAACGCACACTGGCGGACGCAATCAAGGCCAAGGTGTCAAAGGTGAAAATAACTGACAAGCCAAACCTGTCGCTGTCCGAAAAGTACGGATACTGGACCATCGGTGTCACCAACAGCTTGGACAGGCGAAAGAGCGAACACTCCAGCGCTGGTAAGAATGTGGACCACTGGAAAGGCTGGCCAGCAGACACGGAGAAGATCGCTCGCGCCACAGAGAAACGTTTCACCGACCTAGGAATGGACGGTGATACGGGCGGCGGCACAAGCCCAACCTATGTGTACATATTCTGATCATCATAACCATGCGCCATTTGTTTTTTTGAATTTAGAATTCTCAGTTTTGCCCGCATGCCTTTGTTAGGAAGCACTCCGGCCAGACACCAAGGACACGTGATTCATAGGATCATCAAGACTAGGCCATCAGAGCTCACAGCATAGGTCCTTTTCATTCTTGAGAATATCAGATTCAGGTCACCAACTTTCCGCCCTAGTTCAGGTTCACCATAACTCACCAGCTTCTGTCTGAAGCAACCTCAAAATAGAGCCGCACCACACACCAAAGCCGTGAAGCCAATACGCGTGTTCGTCAGCCATTCAAGCGAGGACAGGGGCATGGCCGTAGATCTGGAGAAGGCCATGAGGGAATTACGCATGAGGCCGTTCCTTGCACACCGTGACATCGAAGTCGGCAAGTCCTGGCGCGAGGCCATACGCAAGGAGATAGCAAAGTGCGACATGCTGGTGGCGCTGGTAACGCCGAACTTCCGCGAATCGGAGTACACGGATCAGGAGGTGGGGGCCGCGTGGGTGCTGGAAAAGTCCATACTGGCCGTACTGGCGGGCAAGGCAGAGCCGACCGGATTCATCACGGATCTGCAAGGGGCCAGATATGACCGCAACCATCCCCCTAACACTGCGGGAGAAATAATGAGGTTTGCGTTGTCTGAAATCTATGGCGAGGAGCGCGTTGTAGATATGCTGACGGAGATGCTAGCCAAGTCAGAATCGCCTCAAGAGGCGGAATATCTGGCCACCATTCTGATAACAGAACAGATCAAGCACGGGCTGACAGTGGAACAATACAAGTCGATAAAGTCAGCGCGTCGATCTAATGCCCATGTAGACAAGTCTCTCCGTGCGATAGGCTACCTGGACATACTCCTGCCGGTGGTACGAGAAGCAGGCATAACCAGCTAGCGCGCCACACATGGATGCCTATCTAGCGCGCGGCGCCACCCTGTCGCCGTCGGCCCCGCGCCGTTTTGCCTCCGCCCCAGACCCTGTCCGCCGGGCGGCGGTCCGTATTGCCGTCTTGTCGCATCCTCCGATGACTATCCCGGCTACCTCGGCCAGGGTCTTGCCGCCCGGGGCCATGTGCGGCCGGAAACAGTTGTGGCCGAGGGCGTACCCGTCCATCATCGGAAGTCTTCCTTCTTGGGCAGTTCTTGAGAAAATCCGCTCTTACAACCCACACCACACGTACTTCCCAACCTGATCCATCGTGCGACAACTCTCCAGTCCGCCATCTGGTGATCAAGGTCCATACCGGGTGGTTCTTCTACGGCATTCCCCCCGGCCTTGACAGCGCTTCCGGCTTTGTCAAAAGACTCATTGATGCGGCAAGGTAATAAGCGCCGGACAGTACCTGCTGCCATGGGCAAGTATTCCGGAACCGGCGACAAGGCCGACTTGGACAACCATAGCAACCAGATGAATCCCAACAACGAGGAGTTTGCTGGCGAAGACGAAGACGACGAGTAAACCCGTCTAACCTCTTTTTTTTATCGCTAACAACACAACTCCCTCGACCACAAGATCATCACACCCAGCAAAGTTAGAGGACGTCAACTGCGACCATAATGGGATGTCCGACCTGGCCGGGGGCGGCCACTTTTACAAGCCATCCTGCGTGCCCGCCAAAGATGAGATGGACCTGCGCGAGCTGACCCGTACCCGCTTGGATCTCCGGTATGGTGCCACCGGGCACAAGAACCACGTACGCGCGATCCTGGCCAAATACCCGCTCAAGCGACCCGCCGGCCTCTACCCTATCAAAGGCCGGGAGTGGCTCAGGATGGCCCCCACCGGGACTACGACCGGAAGGTGCTTGATGCCCACCTGGCCATCCTAGATGCTCACTTGACCATCCTAGATGTCGTCGAGCGGCGGATATCGCTGCTTGAAAAGGAGATCTGCAGGCTAGCCGTCTCCGAGCCGCGCGCCCTCCTGCTGATAACCGTGCCTGGGGTGGGACCGGTCACCACTGTCACCATCCTGGCGGAGATCGGCGAGGGCCTGGCCCGGTTCACCGGCCCCGAGAAGCTGACCTCCTACGTGGGCCTGGTGCCCTCCCATCGGAACAGCGCAGATACCGTCCGGACGGGCGGCATCACCAAGCGCGGATCCCGCCACCTTCGGAACGCTGCCGTTGAGGTGGTATTCGTGGCCGTCCAGCACGACCCCCACCGCAAGCGGCGTTACGAGCGGCTGTCTGCCAGAAGGGGACCCCAGAAGGCGCTGGTTGCCGCCGCCCGGAAGCTTCTCGAGGACGCCTGGTACATGCTGACTATGGAAGAACCCTACAACCATCCCAACGAGGCCATGACCCGGCGCAAGATGGCCGACGCCAGGCGCCTGGCCAACCGGGACATCTAGGAGTGTCCCGGGGCGGTCAGGTTCGGGGGCGTTTCGCCGCCCCTAGCCGGGGCGGGGGGGGGGCGGCTCAACGCCCCTTGTTTCTCCCGCCGGGTCGTCCCGAAATGATGTTGGGTGTCGGTGTCCGGCAACCTCGCGGGGGTAACGCCTGCCCCTCCCCCGGGGACACGTGGGGGATTCTGCGCACCATCTCGCCCATCCCGCCATAATCTGCCCGGTACATCCACCCGTACTGCCCTACACAAAGCGGATCCCGCCAACAATGCCGAATTGTTGCGGCCGGCACGTGCAAAATGCCTCGAATATTTAAAAAACCATCAACCGCATGGTTGTCGGATTGGACCAAATACATTGCCAACACGCAACATCAACGGGTTTGGGCACCCTACACACATGGAAGCCCCGCGCCAGCAGCATAAGCGCGCGACGGCAGGAATGATGGAATCGCGAGCGGCCTGCAAGATCCACACAACAGACGCAACCTACCCCGCCTCTAGTCGTACGGCTCTAGCGGTTTTGGAACGACGAACCCCCTGTCGTCAAACTGCCAGCCATACACGGAACCGAACATCAGGTGATCGTTTGGTTCTGCGTGCATCATGCCCAACACGTGTCCCGTTTCGTGTGCCAGCACGTTTACCATCCGATTTTTGTTGACGGGGTATTCGAACATGTCCAACACGCTTAACGATACGAACACGTAGCACCCGTCTTCCGAGTTGCTCCAAAACGGGCATAACGCGAGTCCGTCAAGACCCCGCGGCCACTCCATAAAAACAACAGTCATTCCCCCGTCGCCTTCTTTGAAAACCAAGTCGGGATTGCTCTCTTCCCACAAAGCGAACGCCGTGGCCGTCGCGTTCGCGACTAAAGCCCGTTTCAGCACATCGGAACTGTCGTTAGCGTCAATTCCATATACGATGGGATTATAGTTTATCACCTGCGGTTCGACCGTTCGCAGCACGGGATGAAGTATGGTCAAGGTCAAGATAGCCAGTACGGTACCTACGATAGCCAACCACATACACTTGGATTTTTTCACTGGATTACACACTCGACGGAATACTTAAAGTTTCATCGAACCGCAGACGCTCATATTTCGAATGCTGTAAGTGGCAGATCCTGTCGCTGACCGGAAAAAACACTCAGCCGGTACAATAATGCGCGCATCGGTGGATGGTTTTAGTGAAAAATAACCGCTTCATTCGAAATATGAGCGAAAACATTTCCAGACTCTACCGCTTCCATCACCATGCGGCATCGCCGGCTGCTGGCAACAGATTCTTTGTGTTCTCAAGGCCAGCCTTGCCCGGCATAATCGTCATTGGCGTCCTCAAACTTCAGCGACCGTATGATGTTTTTGGCAGCTTGGACGGGTCCAAATCCGGGTGAATGTACGATGTAGCCGGTACCGCGATTCTCTGTTGCCTGTACCTCGCCGCTGCCAAGTCGAAGCACTATCGCGCATTTCTTTGCAGGCAGGCTGGGCCCCCATTTTGCCGGTATGAGTGTTGGGGTCAGCGACTGTTCGCGCTGCATGCAGGCTATAACAAAACCAATGCGATCCTTGCGCAGCTGCCCTATTTTTCCCATCAGGTTGCGGAAATTGGCATCTGTGTCGCTGCCGATGCAGTGGTATTCCGAGACGTACTTCATATGCTCGTCCCAAGCGCCCTCGTCCTCACACAGTAGATTTCCATTCCTGCCGAGCAAGTATCGTGATTTGGAACGTTGTATCTCGTTTGCAAGAGGGCCCATGCCGTACCATACCTCTACATCGTACCTGTCGCCGTTCGCGTCCTCTATTTCAATGTCGAAACTGTGCAGGCAACCCTTGTCGTCCTTGTGTTCCACTTCGATGTCTACTATTCGGAATCCAGCCTCGTAGAGCCACCTTGTGACAAGCGCCTGAGTTGCAAAGCCGGCCCCGGCTTCCAAGCGATCCAACCCTCTTTCGACATCACCCCACTGCTTGCAGAAGCAGTCTTGGGCCACCGCAAGATTCCGTTTCCCTCCATAGTTCAACCTGTCTAAGTCGTCAATGTTGAGCAGGACCTGCTCCAAGTGACGCTCCGCGGTCATCAGACTGCACGACTTTCTACGATAGTCTTGGATTTGCCGGGTGAGGTTGCAGTATTCCTTGGACATGTGCGGGTTCTTGCATATGTTGCCCCGGTTTGCATTCCACCAGCGCACCAGGTCGTCCAGCGGCTTGGTTCCAGAGCACGGATCGTCTTCTGCCATGGTTATTTCCAGCCACCTTATCCAAATTTAAGATTCGCAGGCAGTCGGAGCCGATTTGCGATGGCACCGCACAGGCCACCCCATTATCGCATCTGCAAGTCCCGCAGGTGTTAGACTCACACCAGAAAGATGCGTCTGCTCATGAAGCTTCGGAAGGGTACTTGGTAACCGTTCACCCCCATTATAAGGCGGCATATGCAGCGACCACCCGGGCCGTCCGTCCGCGGGCATCCGTGGAACCATTCAGGGGGGCCCGGGGCCCGGCGGCGGCTTGCCCGACCCGAACGCCCAACAGCCGCGGTTACCCGCGACGACGTCGCCGGAGAACGTTCCCCGGATGCGGCAGGTGGCGTGGACGCTCTGTAGCATCTCCAGGGTGCGGGCGGCCTCCCAGTCGGGCAGTATAGTGCCCGTCATAAAGATCCGGAATGATGATTCAGGCCTTCGACATGACAAAGTCGGAGCACCGTGACGGTCCACCGAAAGATTAAGATCAGGGAGATTGCCAGCTCCTGCCATGGCAGGAAAAAAACAGCAAAACGGCAAGGTGCCGAAAGGGGGCGAGTTTATGGGCGGCACCTCCACCGACGACATCCGGGCCGCACTCAAAAAAGAGAAGAGGAGCAAAGACCTCAAGGCCGCCTTGGTGTTGCTGGCCTGCCTGTGGAGGAGGAACGGACGGGACGGTACGTGGATAGCCGACACCATGGAACAACCGCGCAGCACCATCTACGACTGGCTCACCCGGATGCACCGCGGCGGGCTGGACGCCTGCCACGACCTGCCCATACCGGGCAGGCCCTTGAAGATAAAACCGGAGATACACCCGGAGATATCCAAGATGATCGACGGGCAGCCCGGGAAGTGCGGCATCAAGTCGAACGTCTGGACCGGCAGGTTGATTTTGATCGCGCTCTCCAGGATCTTCTCCATCGACGATGTCTCGCCTGGCACCGTCTACAGGACCATGCGTCGCCTGGGCAAGACCTACCGCAAGCCCGGAAGGCCGCGCGACCGCCAGACACCCTCCGACGAGGTCAAGGCCGGGTTCAAGGAGGATCTGGCCGCCGAGATAGTCCGGTACGTGTCTACCGGGTACCGCCTGTTCTGGATGGACGAGTCCCACTTCACCACCAAGACTATCCGCGGGCTGACCTGGCTGGCCCGCGGCCTGTCCGTCCCACAGGTGATCAAGCCGTTCGGCAAGAGGTATACCTGCTTCGGGGCGCTGGGAGAGGGCGGTACCCTCCATCACCGATACTACGACCGCGGCAACACCGACTCGATGATCGACTTTGTCCGCAGCCTCCATGATACCTACGGCAAGGTCCTGCTGGTGATGGACAACGCCTCCATCCACAAGGCCAAGCGGCTGATGGACGAGATTGGAGAGATGGGTGGCGATATCCGGATCATCTACCAGCCTACGTATTCGCCGGATCTCAATCCCGTCGAGATGGTCTGGAAGGAGCTCAAGAAGTACGTGGCCAACGGCCTGTACAAGAAGGTCGAGGACATGACCGGTGCCATCGACGAGATGATCCTATCCGGTACGGTCCGGATGCCCCCGCTGCCGGGGTATGCTGCCGACGCCATCGGGCGGGCCAGGGCGGCCGCCGCCTGAGGCGGCCCGCCGGCTATTCCGGATCATCGTGGCATTCGTACCGCGCATCCAGCCCGCCGCGGTGCATCGTGCTGAGCCAGTCATGGATGGTGCCACGAGACACCTGCAACATGTCGGCTATCCACGTACCGTCCCGTCCGTTCCTCCTCCACAGGCAGGCCAGCATCACCAGCCCGGCATCCAGGTTGTTCGCCACCTTCTCCTTGCTGAGGGTGGCCCGGATGTCGTCCGTGGAGATGCCTTCCATGAATCTGTCCCCCTTTGGTACCGTCTCGCTTTGCTTTTTTCCTCCCATGGCGGTGTTGTGAATTACCAGGATCTAAATGTTTCTGTCATCCGGCTACCATTCCGGATCTTTATGACGGGCACTATATCAGCTGGATGTTGCGCGGCCGGACCGTGTACCCGCGGATGGTCCTCTCCACATTGTTGGTGTTGCCGGGCATCCCGGGGTGGCCTATGAACACGGGCATGTACGGGGCGGCCCTCTCCAGTGTGCTGGCGAACTTGCGGGTCTCCGGATGGCTGACCTCCATGTAGCGGTACGCCTGGATCACCTTGGAGAGGTCGTCGGCCATCCGGGCCCGGGCGGACGCGACAAGGTCGGCCAGGCCGGGAACTACCCTGGCGGGTAATCCTATCCGGCAGGCCGAGTCCGCCGGGCCGCCGGCCATCGCGGTGACGGCTGCGGCCGCCTCCTTGGCGGCATAGTAGGTGTCCAGCAGCATCTGGCTGTAGGTCTGCTCGGGGGAGTAGATGCCGTGCTCAATGGCCAGGCTCTCGGCCTTGCGCCAGACGTGGACGATGCACGTCTGGTAGTCCCCGCGGAAGGCGCTCCCGCCCCGGTACGAGCCGGCCACCAGCGGCCTGTCCAGGACCATCCAGAACAGGCGCTCGATCGTATCACCGGCCCTGTCCGTGGCTATCCTCGTGATGACCAGGGTGGTGGTGCGCAACACCAGCGCCATCTCCTTACTGCCGGCCACGTTCACCGGCGACTCGTCAAACTCCACATACGGGGACATGGATGCCTCCTCCTCCATCCTGGCCACCAGCGGCACCTCCCCCGGGTCGAACCTGGACGGCAGGTTCGGGCGGCCATCCCCGTCCCCGTCCGGCAGCGCCGCCACCGGCGGTCTGGACGCGGCCGGCAGGGGTTCTGAGGCGGGATCATCCCCCCGGGCGGCCACCGCCTCCACCAGGCTGCCCTCCCGGATGTGCCTGGCCATCGCCGACAGGCAGTTGGAGACGGCCCCCTCGGACAGGGTGACGTTGTGGTTTGTGAAGAGGACGTAACAGATGCCCCGGACGGTGGGAGTCACCGCGTGGAGGTTCATGATGATCCGGCGCAGGTTGGGGCCTGCCTAGGTGCCCGGGATCGACTCGGTTGCCGGCCAGGTCAGAACGCTGCAATCCCGGCAGAAGGCGGGCGTGGCCTTCTCCAGATAACAGATCACCTTGCCGCACTCGCCCAGGTCGAGCACCACCTTCCGGATGGTCCTGCCGGGGGCGGTATAGGTCCTGCCGCACTTCCCGCACTGTTCCTGGACGTACTCGACTATCTTGTCCGGGTCCGGCCGGTACGCGGAGGCCACCCCCGGCGAGCCGGGACGCGCCCCCTCCCTCTTCCCGGTATCGGTGGCCGTGGATGCGTCCCCGGCGGCTACCTCCTTCCTCTTTGCGGCGCGCCTGTGCGTCTTCCGCTTCTTGGCGAACAGGGTGGCCTTGCTGGATGGGTTGTTGTGGTTTTCGTGGACGGCCAGCTGCCGCAGAGCGTCTCTCAGCCTTGCCTTCAGGTCCTTGATGGTCTCGTTGGATTGATCAAACCCTTCGGTCAGCCGCTGGATCTCCTCGGTCAGGATGCGCGAGTTCTCCGCCCACCCCTCCGGAGTCGCATCGTTCGCCTTCCAGGCCCGGATCAGCTCGAGCCACAGCAACCCTTGCTGGTGTTTTTGGGGGGTTCACGAGGCAGGGTGGTTTGTCCCCCGATCTGAATCTTTCGGTCTTGGAGCGCCACATGTTCAATGTATTGGGCAGATCATGAACTGGTCGACTCGCACACACCGGGCGTGACCACTTTATAATGGGTGTGAACGGTTACCTTGCCACATACGTCGGCGGTGCTGGCTGATGTAGTGGGCGACTCTCACGATACTAACCTTGTCCTCGACGGTCCATCGCTTCTTGGTCATGGTGTAATCTCCCCGGGCAGGCCCAAAAAATCTTTGTTGCGGATCGTTCTCCTTCTAAGGGGGCCCCCGCCACCGGTCCTGTCGTAGTCTTCCGGCAAGCCGGACGCGTCCACGCTCGGGTTGCCAAAGAAGTCGCCTCCGCCGGACTCGTCCAGCGCGCCGGTACTGCCGTCGAACATGTGGTGTTCGTCCCTCACGTCTGTCTCGTGGATAACGCCTACCAGCGTGCTGAACGTCTGCCGGATGGACACCGAGACGAAGTACATCGCACTCAGGCTGGTGCGCATGTCGGTCAGGTACATCAGGTCGGCCGCCGGTTCCGGGTGGCTGTCCAGTTTGTTGATGCCGGAACTCAGGGCCGCGACCACCACCCGGCGCTCCGGAATGGGATACGTGTAGATCTTCTGCATCCGCCCGGTCTCCAACTCGATGCCGGCCTTGTGGGCCAGCTCCGTTATCTTGTGCATGTCGAACAGAACTATGGGGCGGTCGTGCTTGCGCGTCAGGCCGGACGCGTACTCTATGGCGGCCTTGGTGAACTTGCCGGTCGTGACGATCATCCCGCTGTCGGCATCCGAGTTTATGACGGCGGAATGCAGTTTCTGGACTGCGGGGCGGCCGACGGACTTGTTGCTGTAGATCTTGAACTCTACCACTATCCGCTTGCCTTCCGGTGTGTGGATGATCAAGTCGCGGCCCCCGTCGGCGGTCCCGCCCATGCGCATGACCTCCCCGCAGCCGGCCTTCTCGAATATGCGCTCGCAGACCCGCTCGAAAGCAAACCCATCCAGACTGTCCAGGTTGACGGTCTCGGACATCGTGCAATACGGGGACCGAGCTTACGTAAAAACCAAACCGGCGTGCCCACCTCCTGGCCCCGGTGGTGGATCACGCCAGTCCCCGGGAACCTCACCCGGCCGGAGCCTTAAAGTAGCCACAACCAACAACAGGCATCATGGTTGTGGGGGTTTTCGTAAGCTACTCTTCCGCGGACAAAGAACTGGCTGGCCGGCTCAAAAGACGACTGAGTGAATTTGGAATTACGGCGTTTTTAGCGCATGACGACATACCCGGCGGCGCCGAATGGAAAGACGCCATACGGAAAGAGATACGCGGGTGCCACCTGTTGGTGGCGTTGGTCACGGACACGTACCACGATCACGAATACACGGATCAGGAGCTCGGGATGGCCATCTTTGCCGAAAAAGCGGTGGTCTGCATAGTGGTTGACGGCGGCAGGCCGCGCGGATTCGCATTATCATACCAGCACATCCCATACAACACCAATGAAGCCAACATGGAACGCCTCGGAGCGGAAGTGTTAGATGCCGTACTGGCAAACATGGACGGCGAGAAGAGGGTAGATTTTGCGGTCGGGTGTTTGCTCCATTCAAGACATTACAGAGACAGCGATGTTCTGGCCAAATATATTGGCGCGGACGTGCGCCTGTCCGAATCTCAGGCGATATTGCTCGCCAAGGCGTTTGTGGAAAACAGCCAGGTACACGACGCGACGCGTTTTGAGGGAAAACAGATACTGCCAATCCTGAAACGACACTTACACCATTTGGACAGCGAAACAGCGGCCAAAGTAGGGAAAGTGGTAGATAAAATTGCCCGGTATTAGGTGATCGGCGGAATATTTACAATACGAGGAACGGTGCTAGCGGTCCACGCCAGCGCAGCCTCCACACCAGCAGACATCCTGATGACAGAAGGAAGAGCGGTTAGCGCGCCGCCACGCGCGTGGACCGCGGGTCGGACATCTTGGTTGCCTGGCAGTCGGTGCAGATCACAGTCATGAATGGATCGGTGGGCACGAGCTACGGCCCGGAAGCTGCATGCCGCCTGAAGGTGCGGGCCCTGACGTAGACGTATTGTCCCCTGCTAGAGCATGACCACATGTGGGTGGGCATGAAGTGCCAGCCCGGACCCGGTTTGTAAATCAGCTTGTGGAATCCCAAAAATATTTCGCCCCCCTGCCGGCATGGCCTCAATTCGTAGATTACCGGATAAGTACGTTATCTTAGGCGGGTCCCGGATCGCCACCGGCCATGGCCCGCGCTCCATTTCCACTCCGCTGGCACACCGTCCCTGTTCGGGGGGCGGGAGCCCTCCCGCGGGACACGCGCAGCCCTCCACGGACCGGGCCGTCGCGTGGAGGCAGGCCCGGATCAATCCGCGCTGTACTCCTCTCCGCTCTGCGCGTCGACGACCGTCTCCCCGGCCGGAGCCATCTTCCGGATGAACGCCCGCGCGGGCGTCTCCCGACTCTTCCTGTCCAGGGACATGTGGGGTCGATGGTAGTTGTACCATTCGATGAACCTGTCGACGGGATCCCGCTCCGGACCCGTATGGAAGGGACCGCCCACGTGGGATTTGCCGGATCCGCCGCCCCGCGTCTTACCCCCGTAGGAGGCCTCCTCGAAGAAGTGAAGCTTGCGCTGGATCTCCCCGTGCAGCCTCTCTACCTTGCCGTTGGTCTGGGGATGGCCGACGCGCGCCAGTATCTGGCGGATGCCCAGCTCGACCAGCCGCTCCTCGAACAGGGAGGTTCCCTTTTTCTTCTGCTCGGATCCGTTGGCGTAGAACTGCGAGCCGTGATCCGTCAGTATCGAGGCCGGCTTGCCGTGGTCGGCGATGGCCTGGCCGAGCACCTTCAGGGCGTTCCCGGTGGTGGCCTGCTTGAAGACGCCCCACCCGGTCACGAACCGGGAGGCATCATCCAGGTAGCAGAGGAACCACCTGCCGTCGTCCAGCAGCTTGTAATCGGTGTGCCACATGGAGTTGGAGTGGGCGCGCTCGTAGCGGACCCAGCTGCGTTGTCCTGTCTTGTTGTCCTGCTTCACGGCCAGATCCTCATCCCTCATTATCTCGTGGATGGTGTTGTGCGGAATATGGATTCCGGTGGCCTCCTCAATGGCCTCCTCCAGGCGGACGGCGCCCGCGGGACCGCCCTGAGCAGCGGCCAGGACGGCCGAGTATTCCGTGCGTCCGGGCAGCCGTCTCCTGGGCCTTCCCCTGCCTTCCGGGTATGATATCGCGTCGGCATCCTTGAACCGCCGCCACACCTGTTGGACCCGCCGGACGGAGATCTTCATCGCCTCCGCTATCCTCCTGTTCGGCGTTCCCTTGCGCTTCTCCCTGACGATCCATCTCGCCTTGGACTCGTCTACCTTTCTCATTGGCCGCTCTCTCTTTTTTCCTATTTGACGACGTCCGGAGCGCCGGCGGACCCCCACACCAGTGTTTCCGGTCCGCGTCATGTTGACTTTGGAATCTGGCGACTTTGTCCCGGATGCCATGTTCTGGGGGGTGTCAACCATGGGGCCCGGTCTCCAAATTACGGTACTTATATACGGACGGGGGGTGAAACTTTTTTCGGACTACACAGTTTGTAAATCAGCTGTAGAGGTTTTTATACCATAATTTTCATATTGAAAACACGATGATAGCCAGTAGAGCTGACATTGAAGCAGACAGATACCGATGGCACAACACCTCTTTCCTGCGTGCGGACGGAAAAACCGAGTACAGGGAAAAGTCAGGGTACGGCAACCGGCACGCGGTGTTTGAGAACGGATCCTCCGTGGGGGACGTGCACGTTGACCGATTCAACGCTACGGATTTCCCGATGGGGACGATCAGGCACGCATCCAACTATGTTGAGGAGAAGACCGGCATACCGGAGCCTCTGGTCACCGGGGCCACGATACTCGCAAGCGCGTACATCGTGTCCAAGATTGCTCAATGGGCCAACAGAAACCTCTGATTAGATAGCCGCATGCTTCGCATACAGCCTGGAGTGGTCCCCTCTTATTGATACCGATTTTCGCGGCATTTTATTCACAGTTACCGCCCCCTTCTATACCGGGTATGCCACCCTCCGAGCCCTGCCGGTACTGCCCGGCAAACTCGGAGGGTGTCAGGAACCTTGGCGCAGAATGTATTCTGCGACGGTTGTAGTCCTCAAACGCTGCAAGCATCGCCTCTCTGGCTTCTTGGATGTCGGCAAACTCCCGCGGCCAGACGTATTCTTTCTTGAGCGTCCTGTGGAAGGACTCGATGTGTCCGTTCTGCTCTGGCGTGTTGGCGTAGATGTATTCGAGGGTTATTCCCAGCGCGGCCACAGATGATCTGAATTCGCGGCTGGTGTACTGGGATCCGCTGTCGACCCTGAGGGTCAGGCCGGGCAGTTCGGGGCCGGCGGCGGCCACCGCGTTGGTCACCGACATGATGGCCTCTCGGCGCGTGGCGCGGCTAGCCAGCACGAAGCCAGCCGCTGCCTGGTGAAGACGTCTATCACGTTGAAGCAATAGCCCCGGCCGTCGGATCCGTACCAGATGTAGGACATGTCGGATTCCCAGAACCGGTTCGGCGCCTTTGGCCTGGGGTGATTTTTTGTTGGCCCGGATTATCTCCCGTTTGGTACGCGAGGGCTCGCTCCAGCCCAGTCTCTTGAATATGCGCCGTACCGCCTTGCCGTTGACCGGACGATTCAGTTCCCTGGATGCCTGGGCGGCCATGCGCCGCGTGCCGTAGGTGGGTCTTGCGGGGCCGATCTTTTGGATCATCTCCTGGACCTCGGGGTCCGGCGACACGTTCCTGGATCTGGCGGTGTAGTACCATGCCTTCTCAGAGACGCCGCAAAGCAAGAGCGCCTTGTTCAGGCTCACCGTTCCGTGCATCGTCCGAACTGCCTTCATTTTAACTCGCCTCCCAGCGCTTTTTTTAAAGCGTCATTGGCCACGGCATACTCTCCGATGATCCTCTTTAGCGAGGCAACCTCCTCCTTGTGTCACTCGACCTGCTTGGAGGCGCCGGGGCCATCAAGCGAGCTGCGGCCGCCAGCCAGGAACTTTTCTTTCCACACGTATACTGTCCGGGGCACCAGGTTGTGCTCGCGGCATATCTCCGCCATGCTGGATTGTGGGTTAAATGTCTGGAATACGATACGGGTTTTCTCGTCCGTACTCCATCGTGACTTCTTGTCTGTCATGCCCCCTCTGACCCTCCACCGCTAAAGTGTGCATCGCTAATCGGTCTCCTTCTAGCGGGGTCTGCCCCATCCATCCTGAAAGCACTGCCACTCCAATACCCAACACGCGAGCAGGTTGCCTAGCCCCATCCATCTTCGCAGTTGCGCATCCTGTTGCGCGCAAACTGTATCTCGCTGTTGTCCGGCAGTATCCTATTTCGCCTGTTGTACGCATCGTGAATCCACTGCTGTATGGTGTTGGGCTTAGTTGACCAAGAAGAGATTGCAGCGTAAGAATCCGGATCCCCCAAATTGGCGGCCAATCTGGGCGGTACCAGATTGGGATGATATTTACCTGTGCCACAGTCTGGATGTGTCGGAAGCAAGATGCCCAATAGACCGCATCTGTCTTTGTTCTGTGTTTTTCTCAGACTGTAACTGATCTCCCAGTCGACGTGTTTCCGCTGCCATGTGCAGATGCCTATGAGTACGACAGTTACGGTGGCATTCGCAATATACCCTTCACGAATGTTTTGCCGTATTGTATCTACGCGCAGTTGGTCATCTATGTCACCATCGTCTACTGATTGATTCAGGATACTGTCCCCCATCATCCTCACGAACCGGTTTTTCCATTTTTGATCCTCATGATGGAACGAAACAAACACTTTGTGTCTTTTAGTCATACCGCCTGTCCATGTTTTCTTGGTGTAAATACGTCTTGCGCCGTATTGGTGAGGGGTACTGTAGGTCACACGTGTGACGTAGTGGCGGTCAGACATCGACACGTTCCGGTAGCGTTACTGCTTACCCAACCACCGGCATCTCGCGCTACGCGCGGGCATCCGACTGAATTGCGCAAGCCGCCGGCGACAATAAATTCGATACTAGCAGCCGGGCAATACACAGCAATATCGCCGTCTACCGATCTCAAGATCCTCGCCTGTTCCAGTATGATCACGGCGCTAGTGGTAGCGACTGCGATCAGGCGCAGATAACTGCCTGGCGCAGCTCACTATGAGTGGTGTCAGAGTAGCCTATCCGGCACTTTGTTTTGCCCATCCAAGTCCGTGTAGGTTGCCTGATGAACACTAGGTACGGTTGCAGCCTGCCCTGCCGGTTAGTCTCACATGCGGGTGGTGGGCGATGCCGCACAACAGACACTATCTCACTAATACATATATGAAGAAGACTCAATCACTGGACAGTGGCCACCCACTCAACCGAAATGGGAGCTTGCGAGTTCTTGCCCGTTGGTACATTTGCTTGGTTTGCCTCCGATGATCAAATCTCCATTCGTGTGGGCGTTGTGAATCGGCCATATGGCTTACGCGAGTACCGCGAGTGTGGACCATTCAAGACACAACTAACGAGGAGACCAAGACTGTGATAGCATGTGCGGCCCGGTCGGCAGAGCTGCAGACTCCCCGATGGATGGTTGGCGCATGACGGCGAGAGCGGCCAAGCCGCCTTTTGGGCTCTACGTCATCTGGCATCCCGGGTGCCTGAAGGGAGAAACCATCGCCACCAGGCTTTACCGCCACTTCGGCACCGATCGCTGTCATAATCTCGCCAGCGGAGCGGGCGTACCCGTGCCGTTCCGTCGCGCCAATGCACCTAACTCCGATGCGCCGCTGCGCATTGACTGGGACGGTACGGATGCCGCGGCAGTGGTGGTGCTAGCGGACGGCGCCCTTGTGCGTGATAGTTCATGGGTGCGATACGTCAGTGAACTCATAGACGAGGCACGGTCAAGAGGGCTTTGCTCCCGTGTCATTCCGGTCGTCATGGAAGCGGGCGCCTTGGATATCTGTCAAGGCATACAGGCGCTACGCTGGGACCGGTGGGCAGAAGGCGACGAAGGGCGCGAGCAGCGCCTCATCCGGGATCTTACTCAGGAATTCATCAGGATGCTTCGATACGGCTTGGAGCGGCAACATCCCGGCGCTACGGACGACCTAGGGAACTACATGAGGAACGTCAACGTATTCCTCAGCCATTCCACGCACGACCAGTACGGTGCATGCGTGGCCAGAGCCATCCGTGATTGGCTTCACGACCACACCACAGTATCCAGCTTTCTTGCGCCGCGCGACATTCCTGCCGGTATGCCGTTTGACACCGTCATAAGCGAATCAATCCAGGACAGCGCTATGGCGGTCATCTATACGGACTCTTATTCCTCCAGGGAGTGGTGTAGGCGCGAGGTGGTGGAGGCCAAGCGCCGGGGCGTCCCGATGCTGGTGGTTGACTGCCTGCAGGCTGGCGACGAGCGCTCCTTTCCGTACCTAGGAAACGTGCCGGTCGTCCGGATGGACCCCGCCGGCAGGGACATGATTCCAGCGGCGGCGGGGCGGCTGCTTGATGAGGTGTTCAAGTACTACCATTGGCGGCGCAGTGTGGAGATCCTTGGCGGCCCGTCACCGCAGGTTATCTTCATGGCCCGGCCGCCAGAGCTTGCCTCCCTTGCGGCGCTGCCCGGCAGGGCCGGCGGCGGGACACGCCTGGTCGTGTATCCAGATCCGCCCTTGGGCGCGTTGGAGTTGGATCTGCTCTCGAGCGCGGGTAGCGGCCTGCGGCTGCTCAGTCTGACGCAGTGGCAGGCGGAGGCAGGACCGTGACTACCGCTGACACTCAACCCCCAAGGACGGTTGCGATTTCCGTATCCGAGAGCCCCGACATGGCGGCGCTGGGTCTGAGCAATGAACACCTGCGGGAAGCCGCCTGCGAGATTGCCATACACCTCCTGGCCAGCGGGGCCAACCTAGCCTACGGCGGCGACCTGCGGCCGGGCGGATTCACGGAGATGTTGTTAGAGCTGCTCTACAGGTACCGGCGCCGCGTCGACGCAAGCGCCGGGGCAGGCATAACCAACTATCTGGCGTGGCCCGTTCACATAGGGATGAATACCGATACGCTCGACGGGATGGTGACTGGCCTCCGGGGACGCGCCCGGCTAGAGCTCATAGGGCAAGACGGCGGACCAATGTCCGTCGACGAACGCCGGGGAATGCAGCCACGCAAGCCTGATGACCGCGAGTGGTCGGAAGGGTTGACGGCCATGCGGAGAGTCATGTGCGGAGACACGGACGCACGCGTGGTGCTCGGAGGAAGGGTGGAAGGCTACAAGGGAAGGATGCCGGGCATAGCCGAGGAGGTTCTGCTGTCGCTTGAATTACACCAACCCGTCTTTTTGATTGGAGGCTTCGGAGGATGCGCCAGGGACGTAGCTGAGACCATGGGGCTGGTTGATGCTTGGGCAGGCTCCAGGCCGGCCTGGCCTGGACGCGATCTGCTCAAGAGATTCACCGTGGCCGATCTGCGCAACGGGCTCTCCGATGAGGAGAATGCGGCTCTCGCCCGGTCGCAATACATGGGCCGAACCGTGACCTTGGTGATGCGCGGCCTTCGCCGACTGCGCGAGAGACAATCCATATAACCGGTTCCCCATAGAAGGTTGGAATGCACAGGGTGTTCATCAGCTACCACCACGACAACGACCAGCGGTACAAGGACAAGCTGGTGGCCTTCGCGGAGGAGCACCAAATATTCGCAGACGTATCCGTCGATACGGGAGACATTTCCGACGATCTGGACGACGAATCCATTCGGGAGAAGATTAGGGACGGGTATCTGAGAGACTCTACAGTAACCATAGTCCTGGTGGGCACCGAAACCAGAAACCGGAAGCATGTGGACTGGGAAATCTATTCGAGCATGTACGACGGCGCCGTCAACAAAAAGTCTGGGATTGTGGTAATCATGTTGCCAAGCACGAACGAATCGCTTATCAGCACTTCACATGGACGTGATGAAAAGAGGCTCTATCCTGACACTACGTGGACATCGATCAATAGCCGGGCCGAGTATAAACGCCGATGTCCATCAATGCCAGAACGCTTGATTGACAACCTACTCAAAGACAAGGCCAAGATATCGGTAGTACCGTGGGGCAGACTCAGCGTGGCGGTTCTTAGAACACTTATTGAATTGGCGTTTAGAGATCGAGTAAAGTGTGAGTATGACTTGGGGCGACCAATGAGGCGCGCAAATTCGTAATCTTATCTAACATTGAGGTTCGTGACTGCCCGTATCTTGGGTGTAGCATCTCATGCACAGTAATCGGATTAAAGATATGAGCATCCTGCTGACCCCCTGGTGCGCACAAGCCATGGTTTTCCGGAACACTCTGCCGACCGGCATCAAAGATGGAGGGCATCGGGCCGGCCGGGCGTGCTCGGACAGCCGTCAGGCCGGAGTGACCGGGGCAGGACTGCCATCTGGACGGAAATGTGCGGACCGGTGCGGGGACAACCCGGAAGGCCGGGGCACGCTACGCGGCGCAGGCCCCCGGTACAGGGTTACGGCAGTCCATGGCCTCCAGCATGTACCGGAACAGGCCGGCGATGGCCACCTCTCCGCGGCGGAGCATTCGGATTATCGCCGCCCGCATCCGGTCTATGCCGCCAAAGCAGATGTCGGCGATGGCCCGCTTGATCTCGCGCCACAGCGCCTCCATCGGGTTGTGCCGGGGAGTGCACGGGGGGCGGGAACCACAGGACCACCCCGCCGCTCATCTTTCTGACGTACTCGGCCACCACCTTTGACCGGTGGGCGGCCAGCGCTGTCCAGTATCACGAATATCTTGCCGCGCTTCCGCCGGACGTACTCCGGAAGGGAGATCACGGTTGGCGCGCCGGCTTTCTCGTGGAACCGTACATCCGGGGTCCTGCCGCCCAGCACCCCGGATGATCCTGGTCGTCTTGGTGGCAAAGTTGACGCCGACCGTATCGCGCCCGCCCTTGGGGCGGATGCCCGGCGCCGGGGACCGCGAGTCGGCCAGGCCGGCCGCGTCCAGGCATGCAATCTAGCAGTCGAGGCCGGCATGGCGCCGGATCGTCTCGATAGTATTTCCTACGTACGTGTCTATCTCCTCGGGGGATGCCGTGCTATGGGGGCCCGGCCGCGCCTCCCCGGCCGAAGAGTTCATCCCGGCGGTCAGCTTGAGCGCCCCGCCGGGGCCGTACGTGGCCCCGAACCTGTCCAGAATTGCCCTAGCGACCGTGCCAGATTCCTGCCGGAATCACCGTTATATACAACACTGATAACCGACCATGATGACGGGTACGCGACGGCACAAGGTGTTTGTGTCCTTTCACAGCGAGGATAAACGCCGCAGAAGCAAGTTCGTGAACATGCTTGACGGCGACATTGTGGACAGGTCCGTACGCGACGGCGACATTGACAAGAGGTTGAAAGCCGCCGAGATCCGCAGGCAGATCCGCGACGACTTCATCGCCGACGCGACCGTAACGGTCGTGCTGGTGGGCTGTTGTACATGGCAGCGGAAGTACGTGGACTGGGAGATCGGCGCCAGCCTGACTGACACCAGGCACAACGCCAGGTGCGGCCTGTTGGGCATCCAGCTCCCGTCCCATCCGAACTACGGTAAGGACAACTATGACGCGTGCCTGATACCCCCGCGGCTTGCCCGCAATTTGGACGGCGAGAACCCATTCGCGGCTATTTATGACTGGACTGACGATGAGGCGGAACTGGTTGAACGGATAGACCGGGCATTCCTGCGGCGCAACAAGGATCCTCCGCCCGACAACAGTTACACACATTTTGCAAGGAACCGTACAACCGAATGCTCCGAGGGCTGGCAGAGCTAGGTTGGAAAGTCTGCGGGACCTGTTTGCCAGGCACGGCTTGGAGAAGGTAAGGCTGAACGCCGGCATCATACAGGCCGACATCTCCACCGGTGATGCCGACAGGGACGCCGCCTGGGAGCTGTACGTGGAGATGCTGACCCGTATAGTCACCCAGCCGCTCCCGGACGGCGCCGGGGATGAAAAGGCCGCCCTGGAGAGCGTGCATGCCCTCTTTCCCGTCACTCGGGAGATACTGCGCCGGCACGGGCGGCAGACCATACAGTTCAGCAAGGTGGCCATACCCGTATTGAATCAGGTGGTGCGGCCGTTCACGGCCAAGTGGCACCGGCTGAGTCTCTCTGGGGCGTTTGAGGACGAGGCCATGCGCAGCGAGTTTCGTGAGGACCTACGGGGCCTCCTAGTGGACATGAGCAACTACATCGGGATGCTGGCGGAGATAGCAAAGGTGGAGGACCTGACGGATCTGGAAACGGAGAAGAGGCGCGTCGATTCAGAAGAGGGTGGAAAGTTTGCGAGGGGTGGTTCATTCACAGTCCCTCACAAACCTCACATCCCAGTAAAGGTGATAGTACTTTCGGTTGTTGCTGTTGTTGTTGTCATTATAACTTCTGCTGGCTTTGTATGGGCCGGAGCTGAAGCGCAAGAGTGTGTGACACGTATCCTAATAGCACAGCACGGTTTTCTTGACAACACCAATGTGAATGCAACAATGCCGGCTGGGATGGAGGCGCCATTAGATGCGTGTGTGAATGAGTTTTTGACGAAAGGCGTGGGGTATCTGATTGGGTTATCATTAGCGGTCGCTGTTCTAGGAGCCAGCCTATCCGGCCTATTCCTTGGCAGGTCATCCATCAGCACGCCTGGTCGCTAGAGCCGAATTGGTAGTAATCGGATTAAAGATATGAACATCCTGCTGACCCCCTGATGCGAACAAGCCATGGTTTTCCGGAACACTCAGCCGACCGGCATCAAAGAGGGAGGACATCGGGCCGGCCGGGCGCGCTCGGACAGCCGTCAGGCCGGAGTGACCGGGGCAGGACTGCCACCATCTGGACGGAGATGTTCGGACTGGTGCGGCGACAACCCAGAAGGGCAGGGCACGCCTACGCGGCGCAGGCCCCCGGTACAGGGTTACGGCAGTCCATGGCCTCCAGCATGTACCGGAACAGGCCGGCGATGGCCGCCTCTCCGCGGCGGGGCATTCGGATTATCACCGCCCGCATCCGGTCTATGCCGCCAAAGTAGATGTCGGCGATGGCTCGCTTGATCTCGCGCCACAGCACCTCCATCTGGTTGTGCTGGGGAGTGCGCGGGGGCAGGAACCGCAGGACCGCCCCGCCGCCCATCTTCCCGACGTACTCGTCCACCACCCTTGACCGGTGGGCGGCCAGTGTTGTCCAGTGTCACGAATATCTTGCCGCGCTTGCGCCGGACGTACTCCAGCAGGGCGATCAGGGCTGGCGCGTCGGCTTTCTCGTGGAACCATACATCCGGGGTCCTGCCGCCCAGCACCCCGGATGATCCTGGTCGTCTTGGTGGCAGAGTTGACGCCGACCGTCTCCCGCCCGCCCCTGGCACGGATGCCCGGCGCCGGGGACGGCGAGTCGACCAGGCCGGCCGCGTCCAGGCATACAATCCAGCAATCGAGGCCGGTATGGCGCTGGATCGCCTTGATGACATCTCCGACGTACGCGTCTATCTCCCCGGGGGATGCCGTGTTACAGGGGGCCGGCCGCGCCTCCCCGGCCGAAGAGTTCATCCTGATGGTCAGCCTGGGCGCCCCCGCCTGGGCCGTACGCGGCCCCGAACCCGTCCGGGGTCGCCCTGGCGAGACCGTCTTGGCCGTCCAGGATCCGCGCTCAAAGCCGCTGCCCGTCGGGCTCTGCCACGGGGTGCCGTCCAGCTTCCGGATATGGTCTCCGGAGAGGCGTGGAGGCCGGCCCGGACTCTTACGGTCGTGCCTGCGCTCGTGGCCCCTCCTCCTGCATCCGTAGCAGCCAGCCGTGCACGGTGCTCTTGTCGTACTCGACTATGTCGACTATCCTGTCCAAGGTCCAGCCCCGCTTGCGTAGCTTGGCGGCCTTCAGCCTGTCCCGCGACTTGCTGGGCGGCTCGTTCCTCTGCATCTCGGACAGCTGCGATATGCTGACGTCCGGGAGGAATTCATCCCCCCGTTTTACCTTCAATGTTCGTGGCATGGGGATGCACGGATCCGGTAGATCTTGAGCATTTCTGCCGGTCGGCGGGCTGGGCCAAGGATACGGCTTAGTTGTTCAGATCTTTAATCCGATTACTATGCAGCAGGCTGGCGCTGACCGGCGTCGAGTCGGTCCTTTGCAGGCCCCGAGCCCCCTCCAGAAGCTCGTCCAGCGTCCCGTTGAACCGCCCGTGGCCGTTGTTGGTGCGCCGCCTGTTGCGCCGCCTGTTGCGGGTGTGGCTCTCCCGGAAGTGAAATGGTCGCGGGCCACGGCGCCTCCAGAAGGCCTTCTTGAAGGCAGGCCGGAACGGATGGAGCCCGTCGGTCTTGAATATGCGCGGAACGCACCCGGCCCTGTCCCCGGCGAGGCCGACCAGGGAGACGGCGTCGTAGGTGAGCTTGCGGGGCGAGACATCCCAGGCCAGGATGAACCGGCTGGCCGCGTCCATCACCGTGAACACCTGCTGGTCGGCCCCCCTTACCCTGGCAAACTTTTCGTCGCAGCTCCGGACGCCGCCAGTCGACGGACGCACCCGGCCGGCGTACCGCTCGACCAGCCGCACGTACCGGTCGGCCCACCGCTGGACGCTGACCCGGTGCACCTTCAGGTTCATCTGCTGGTCCGGCACCAGGGTGATGCCCTCTGGCGACACCCCCATCGCGAACAGCATCAGGGCCATCAGGATGGCCTTGGGGGGAAAGGTGCCTGCCGGTGAAACCCAGTCCGTTGGTGAACCGGGCCCCGCATTGTTCGTTGAGGCACCTGTACCGCCGGCCGTCCTCGCGCCGCTTCCTGGTGCGGATCCCGTCCTTCCTGTGGTTGGTTGATCCGCATCTGGCGCAGCAGACCCCCGGCTCCTCTAGGACGGTCGTCTCGCCGGACTGGATCGTCTCGGCCTCGCGCAGCAGGATGATCTCGATGGCCACCGAGTGCCTGCAAGGGGCGCCGCCCCGGTTGGCGCTGTACGGGCAGTCGCAGGCGATGCCGTCGTCGGCGATGGCCACCATGTGCCAGGATCCCGGCGAGTACCTACTGGCCACCTCCCACCGGCTCTTGCTCGCGCTGCGGACCATCCCCTCGGTGTCGGCTATCCGGATAGCCGCCCGCCTTATCGCCTGGGGGGAGGCGCCGCTCTTGCGGCGCTTCTTTCTGGCCATGGGTGATAACTACCACAGTAACCGTTCGCCCCCATTATAAAGCGGCCACGCCCGGCGTGAGCTAGCCAGTCAGTCTGAGTGCGTACGACAATAATTGAAAAACAGTCATATACGCATATGCCCTAAATTAGGGTACGATGACACGACCAATCACTCTGAGATGTAAATTCCCATCGTGCTTGCCGTTTCTGCGCGGATTCCGTGCTTGACGGCGTCGCTCCCCAGTTGGTGAGGTGTCTGGGGGCGGCAATTCTTATACTGTTACCTGCGCCAGATTCATGGCGGAGTGGTCCAGCCTGGTCAAGACGACGGCCTTAAGAGCCGCACACCTCACCGGTGACGTGGGTTCAAATCCCACCTCCGCCGCCCATCATATCATCAAATTAACACCACTGCACAGATTGCCCGGATTAAACAACCCACTATTCGGGGTTGTTAAGTTGGCGTGTGGTGGGAGCCGGGATCTGTTCTTCTGGAGTTGTGAAGTTAGCGTGTGGTGGCACGTTCGCCACCATACGCCAATTACCCGACCCTTCCACGTGTTATACTTTTATTCACGCCGCCTAATCCAGCCAAGCATGATATCGAACGAGGAGTTTAAGCGCATGGAACTGGCCGAAAACAGCTTGGAATCTGCGATCCGGCGTCGCCTACGCAAGGCTGACCGAACCACCGCGTATTCGCTGAGCGAGGTTGCTTGGGTTGCTGGGGATGATACCGACAAAAAGAAAGTGCAGGCCGTCTTGGACCGCCTAGTGGAATCAGGATTAGTCGAGTGCAGGGTCGGCGACCAGCCATACTATCAGTGGGTTTGGTGACACGAGCCGGTGCGCGTTTAAGGAATGTAGAGAGGAACCGCCCAATCACCGGTAATACAATCCACTTGGGTGCTCGCTGATGGCTCGCGTGATACCGCAATACTGGTGCAGGGCCGGACCGGGAATGGGTGTGTATCTCACCCTCTTTTTGAGCATGTCTATAATGGCCCGTTCGTCCATAACCAATACACGTTTGTAGGTGATAGGAACGCTGGCTCCCATCAAGTCATCGGGTTAACACCCCAGACCCCGACACTTCACACCTACGGCAATCACCCGGCAGTTCTTACAGGCGCAATCGAGTGTTAGTTGAGGGTGCGATGTGTCAGGTTCGTTGTGCCAGCCTCAGCTAGTCCATAGTAACCGGATTAAAGATGTGAACAACGACTACAATCCCGAGAATTCCGACAATGACCGCACCGGTGCGATGTTACCGGATGGCTGTTTGGTTATATCCGTGGAACACAGCGCAATCAATGCTGTCCTTATATACATCCGTTCATACCCAGCAACCATGCCGATAACCGCAGAGATGTGGGGGGACGACCACCCGCTCAGCTCACTCCACAAGGTGGAGCGGCGCATACGGGAATTTCTGGCGGAGAACCCGGACAAGGGGTATACGGTATCTGAGATCTACGACGCGGTTATTCCGGCGGATTTGATCGTGTCCAAGCGTGAAGACTGCGAACCGGTATCCTACATACTGACCGCTATGTATTGCGACCAACAGGTCAACACCATTCGCCTAGATACCGGCATCGTGAGCACAAGCAATGTTCGATACTTTAGACACCGGCCTGGAACGGAACAGGTATTCAAGGGTCCGACCCCCGACGACGCTTACTTTCCTGACAGGGAAGGATCAACGGAGCGGAGGGAGGGGCATGACGCGATTGGCCGGAGTTAGTTTCTGTATAGGGATGCGGCCATGACGTCCGTCGACTCGCCGGAGTTGCACAACCCGGTCATTCTGGCATCAGGCATATTGGGGAATACGCCGGAGAAACTGCGGAACGCATACGACGCGGGAGCGGTCACCCCGGCTGGGATATTGGCAAGGGATATCTCATCCACAATCCCTCGCCGACTTCCCACACGCCACAATCAACGATTATAAATCGACGATGACGTACCGCATGGATTATGACGCGGCAACACGTCGGTCACGGTGACATTGCAAGGTTTGCACAGGATGCAGTGAACCTTCCAAAAGACAAGGAGATGACATATCGCGCCCAGGCACGACGCCTGCGGGAGAAACTCGACGCATACCTGAGCGAGAATCCCGACTTTGCCCTTAGGAAGATGCTGCTGTCAGGCAGCCTCGCGAAGGGGACAACGCTGCGCTCCCTCAACGACATCGATCTGGCCTGCTACATCAGCGGCGCCGATACTCCCCGCGACGTGGCCGCCCTGCTTGATTACCTGGCCGAGCGCCTCCGCAGGGCGTTCCCCAACTTTCATCCTGATCAGGTGGAGCCCAAGACCTACAGCGTCACGGTCTCCTTCCGAGGAACGGGGCTTGACGTTGACGTGGTGCCTATACTCTACGACGGGGACCCGCAATGGTACGGGAATCTCGTCAGCCAGGACGATGGCGCCTTCCTGAAGACCAACATCCCACTTCACCTTGATTTCATACGCGAACGCAAGGCGGCGCAGGAGCCGCATTTTGCACAGGTGGTGCGCCTCGTGAAATTCTGGGCGCGCAGGATAAAGGACGAACAGCCGGGCTTTCGGTTCAAGTCGTTCATGATCGAGCTGATCCTCTCGCACCTCTGCGACCGGGGGCTCGACCTCTCCGACTATCCCGAGGCGCTCCAGCACTTCTTCACGTATGTGGCCCGCACCGGCATGCGGGAGAAGATCGTCTTCACGGATCATTACCCTGCATCGGCGGTCGGGCGGTTTTCAGATCCCGTGCAGGTGATCGACCCGGTGAATGCCCAGAACAACGTCGCCAGCCTGTACACGCCCGCCCAGGCAGACGCAATAGTCGAGGCGGCCCTTGCCGCCGGCGATGCCATAGACGCTGCCCTGGCTGCGCCCACAAAGCAGGAGACCGCATACTACTGGCGGAAGGTCTTTGGGGACTCGTTCCGGGTGGGCGGATGAGAATGACCAGCAGCTCCTCGGTCACTGAAACTACCACCTTCACCCGCGCGGATGCCGTCCATATTGCGGCGAAGGTAGCCACCGACCTCAAGCGAATGCAGCGGTTCTACGGCAAGCCGTCAAATAAATGGATACGGAAATTTGAGGCCGAGGCGATAGCCCTTCTCAGGGGCGGATACCTCGGCACGGTGACCTATGGATTCCTGAGGGGTGATTCTTGGATAGCGCCGACACTCTCCTACACGGCGCGTGATCTATCAGATGATGATGCTGCCGACGATGATCCCGGACGGGTTCGGCCCGGAGCACCTATAGACGGCGCGTACTTTAACAGCTACCTTACCTATAATTCCGCATGGGATGAACTGACACAAAAGCAACAGGAGGCGTTCGAGAGGCGACTTCCCTTTACAAGGACTGCCGCGCCAGAACCGGGTGTAGACGGATACTGGAGTGAAGACCTGACGTATTCAGCGGGCAACCGCGCCCTTGACCGCCACAGCCTGAGGAGCCGCCGGTGACATGGTCCGGCCTACCGTTGACGAGTTGTTTGACCGCCCCGCCACCTACCCGGATGTGGGGGCGCAGGAGCGCCTGGCCAGACTGGTGGGACTGGACGGGCACAAGGAGCGCCTGTCAAAGATCCTCGGACTACTCATCAACCCGGCCGGCCTGGAATCGTGGGCGAGCCGGTACCATCCCGGAGCCGGTGGCTTGCTTGATACGGTGCTCAGAAGGCCGCCCCTCGTAGTGCTTGCCGGCGATGTCGGGTCCGGAAAGTCTGAGCTTGCGGAGACCATATGCGACGACGTGGCACGGCGGGAGGATGTCAATATAACCCTGTACCCGATGAGCCTCTCCGCACGCGGGCAGGGGCGCGTCGGCCAGATGACCGAACTGCTGTCGGCCGCGTTCGACCACGTTCTGGAGAACGCGCGGAAATTCGATGGCGCGGGCGGCGCCTCGCGAGGGGCGGTAATTCTCCTGGTGGATGAGGCGGACGCCATCGCCCAGTCGCGTGAGGAGTCCCAGATGCACCACGAGGACAGGGCCGGGGTGAACGCCTTCATACGTGGGGTAGACCGCCTTGCCAACGCCAGCCTCCCCGCCGCCGTCATCATGTGCACGAACCGGCTGGGGGCCTTGGACCCTGCAATACAACGCCGCGCAGCAGACATACTGTCGTTTGCCCGTCCGGACGACGGGCAGCGCGCCGCCATACTGGAACCGCTAGGCCTGCTGGGTCTTTCCGGGTCCCAGATTGCGGCCGTTGTCAAGGCCACCGGGGCACGTCAAGAGGGCGGGTATGGCTTTACGTTCTCGGACCTGACGCAGCGGCTGCTGCCGGCCATCGTGCTTGATGCCTATCCGGACGGCGCGGTGGATTCTGACCGGGCCATCTCGATTGCCCAAACCATGATCCCAACAGAACCGTTCCGGGGCGCATAGCAAGTGAGCGAGCGGTCTCTGGAGGTCATTCTTGCAAATCTGCACGCCCTCATCCACAAAGATTTGGAGATCGCCCGTCAGAGTTTGGAACACTCAGGAACCAAGGGGGATGCCAGCGAGAACGTATGGCTGGAGATTCTCAACAGATACCTGCCTACGCGTTACAGCGCCATGAAGGCGCACGTGGTCGACAGCAGGGGGGCATTCAGCGATCAGATAGATGTGGTCGTGTATGACCGGCAATACTCGCCTCCAATCTTCTCGCACGCAGGGCAGACCATAATCACTGCCGAGAGCGTGTATGCGGTATTCGAGGTCAAGCAGACGCTCAATGCGGGAAATGTCGAGTATGCGCGCAAAAAGGCGGCCAGCGTGCGTCAGCTTCACCGGACCAGCCTGCCTATCCCACATGCAGGCGGAACCCACCCGCCCAGGCAGCCCATCTCCATACTTGGCGGTCTGTTGGCCTTGGAGAGTGATTGGAGCCCCGCCTTGGGCGAACCCCTACTGAGGGCGCTCGGCAGCGGAAAGGAGGATGACCGCCTCGACCTAGGCTGCGTTGCCGCCGGCGGATACTTTGGGTTCGATGAGGCTAGTGAGAAATACACGGTGCACGCCGGAGGCAAGCCTGCCACCGCCTTCCTGTTCGAGCTAATCTCGCGGCTTCAGTCCCGCGGTACGGTGCAGATGATAGATATGCAGGCGTACGCCCGGTGGCTCTCCGGCTAGACGGTACATGGTACCCGCCAAAAAGAATGGATAATCACGCGAGGAAAGTATGGATCGCCCCCTAGATCACCCCGTGCCAAAGGCGGCACTGTTAAGAAGAGGTGAAGGTCGGCCAGCCAAACCTGTCGCTGCCCGGGCAGTACGGCCACCGTACCATCTACACCGCCACCCACCCGGACCCGGGCCGACCAGTAGAACATGCCGACGGTGGCAAGAGCGCGGACCGCCGGCAGGGCTAACCGACAGACACGGAGAGGATCCCCCGCACCATAGATGCACGTTTCGCCGTTCTGGAGATGGGCGGCGCTACGGACGGTGGTGCAAACCCGGTCCACGTGTATGTGCTTTGAGCATCACATCCTGCAACCGTTGCATTTTTTTGAGTTCGGGACTCCACGTTTTACCTTCTCCCGTCCGGGACACTATAACCGGGTGGCGCTAGACACCCGCCGTCCATCCCAACGCCATCGATCAGCGGATGTATCTGCCCGGCAAGGAGACCTGCGGGATGGCTGTCCCGATATGGAGTAAATTCGTCTATTCGTACCCCCGCGCCCAAAATCTATCGATCCTATTGTCCGCTAGTACGGCCGAGGGTCCTGATCGAGTGTATCTTTGGAGCAGGGGAGAGCCGGGGACACCGGCCGCATTGCAGGGGCCGTCCGGGCGGACAACCATCTGCGGTTCGCCAGTGGGTGGGACACCACCTGGAACGTGCGGGCGCTCATCCGGTTCGGGTGGGTCGACAGGCTGAAGGTGTCAATCCCGTCATACGGATGACAACAGATGTACGCAGAGTGCGCCTGACGTCACCTGCCTGCGGCCTGGCGTGCAGCATGGCCGGGTCCGGAGATGGTGGCCCAGCCGGTGAGCGCCCGGGAGGGACAACCTGTCGAAACAGACTAGAATTACGCACCAACCTAGACATTCTCGCAAACCCTGACAACACAGTCCGGTGTTTAACCAGCGATCAAGCCCAACAACGCGGTCTTCATCCGTTGGTATTCCTCTTCAGTAATGAGTCCATCCTTCAACAGTTTGGCTATCCGTTCCAGAGTCTCGATGGGATCCTCTATGCGTCTGCCGTACATCCGCCCCTCACCATCACAGACAATCCAATACTTCCGTGGCGGTATGCCCTTGGTTACTATCTTGTTGACTTCGGGGGGAAACAGGTTGCTGTCCGTTGTTGTGGTGAGATGTTTTGTGGATGCAGCCAGGTCCGCAGTAATCGGGCTGCGGAACTCGGCGAGGGCCATTACGGCATGTCATCCATTGTCATGACTCCGTCCTTGTTCTTCTGAATCAGGAACCGTGTGCCTTGGAACTCCAACACGTAGGGCGTATCCTGATTCATCCTCTTCAGGTCGATTCTAAACTCATCTCCCTTGATGGTGACTATCTCCGGCGGATTCACCTTTGCGCGTATGACCAAGATGCGCGCATGAACCAACTTAACGGACTCTGAAATCAAGAGACTTGGTGTGGGTCGCAGCAACTGGCTCATGGTATCTATTCACCCAATACCTTATCCAAGTCGGCACATATCTTTCGCAGACGCGCTATCTCCTGCCGCCCCTTTTCTATCGCAATTTTCGCTTGTTCGGGGCTCGTGTCCGGGAATTCTCTTACTATTCGCTCTGCGATGTTCACCAAGGCCTCAATCTTCTCCAGAGACATCTTGGATAATGCCGGATCCTGGTAATCGGGATCATTGAGGACGGCAATGCTTGCGGATATATCTTCGTTATACGCTTCAGCAATGTCAAGTGCTACCTCTCGCGCATCACAGACCTCGTTAATCGCATTCCCTACCAATCTCATCACGTCAAGTACAGAGGGCTCGTTCGTAATCTGACCGCTCACTCTACCAAACCTATGCCTTTTGCCATACCCTAATTTTTCTGGATACGATATATATGCATAGCAGAGGCAAGTGTATGCACTCAGGTCCCCAAAGCGGACAATTCGGATGCCCAGCCGGGCCATAGGTTTATTGATCGCGATACCATCTAACCGGCGTGAGCACCAAGTCAGAGGCCGCCCTCCTGCGCGAGGAGCTGACCAGGTTGGCGGTGGAGAACCGGGAACTACGCGAGACGGTGTCCCGGCTCGAGGCTGTGCATGACAAGATGGTCGCGGCCCTCAAGGCGGAGATAGACCGGCTGATACTGGAGATAGCCGAGCGCGACAGGAGGCTGGCCAAGTACGAGAACGCCCACGTCCCGTCCTCGACCGGCTCGCTGTACAACGAGAAGCGCGCAGCCTTCCGGAAGAAGATGGCAGAGGCGGAGGGCGGCTACGCCGACGAGGGCGGCGATGAAGGCGGACCTGAATCGGATGACGATGACAACAACGGTAAGGCGGAGGGTGAGCCGTCCCGCAGGGGGCCGCCGGCCGGACATACGGGCGCCTCCCACAAGAACAAGGCGGACCGGACGGTCGTGCTGCGGGTCTGCCGGTGCGGGACGTGCGGGCGCGGCCACCTCAGGAAGGTGCCACCGGTCGTCAAGATGGTCTATGATTTTGCCGGCGGCAAATCCATGGTGATAGAGTGCATCGCGTACGTGATGAAGAGGGGATCCTGCAAGAGGTGTGGAGAGATGATCACCACCGCGGCGGCGCCTACCATCCCGGGGACCTCGTTTGGGCCCGGGATCCTGGGGTTCATCGAGGAGTACTATGCGGGGAGGTGCACCGACCAGACTATCTCATACTTTTTCGATGCCCTCTACGAGTTTGACCTCTCACCCAACGCCGTCTGGAACGCGCGCAAGGCCATCAGGGACCTGCTGATGGGGACCTATGCGGAGATCCTGGACCACATCGCCGAGGCCCTGTTCATGCAGATGGACGAGTCGCCCATCAGGATGAACGGCAAGCGGGGCTACATCTGGCTGGCGACCATCGGGGACGCCACCTACATCGTGGCCGCCCCCAGCAGGGCCGCGGCCGTCCTGGACATCCATTTCGGGAAGATCCTGGGCGTCCCGGTCGTCTCGGACGGGTACGTCGCCTACAACGTGCTGCCCATCCGGCAGAGGTGCTGGGTGCACCTCCTGCGCGAGGCCGAAGAGTACGCCATCAGGAACGGCGGATCCGACATATCCTGCCACTACCGGCTGCTCTCCCTGTACCGGGCCATCAAGGGCAGGAAGTCGGCGGAGAGCTCCGAGTGCCTCTCCCTGGAGAGGGCCGTCCTGGAGATAGCCTCCTCCTATCCTGAGGGCCACAAGTTCAGGACCAAGCTGGAGGGGGCCGCGCCCCACCTGTTCACCTTCCTCAGGTACCCCGGCATGCCGCCCCACAACAACGGCGCCGAGCTGGAGATACGCGACACCGCCGTCCTGCACAGGAACGTGCGCCACCAACTGTCCACGGCGGAGGGGCGGGAGGTCTTCTCGGTGCTGGTCTCGGTGGCGCGCACCTGCCGCAAGCTGGGCATCTTTCCGCGGACCGCGGTGGAGAATTTGGTCAGGGATCCGGACTGGAGGCTGTTCAAGCCGCCGCCGAAACAGGAGCGCCCGGAGCTGGTCGCGCCGGTCGCCGTGGCGTGCTGATGCCGGATTAGCGTTGCAGACAATTATGACGATGCCCAAGATGCCCGCTTTGGGGACCTGAGTGCATACAGGCAAGTAGGATCCGGCAATCGTAACCGTTTAGCCCCACTATAAAGCGGCCACGCCGGTGTATGCGAGCCGGCCAGTTCGAGGTCTGCCCGATGTGTTGAACATGGAGAGCTCCAAGACCGGAAGATTAAGATCGGGGTATACCCCCCCCATAGTGATTCGGATAATGAGTTGGATAACTGGGCATAGTATCAAGACCGCATATGCCGCCGGCCGCGCCCCGCACGGCAGCCGTCTGGGTATACGGTATCCGGGCAGGCCGGGGGCCGCGCCGGGCATATGGTCCTACACTTGAGCAAGGCTCCTGTAAGCGTCTTTTACAAGGGAGACGAGTGCAATCCGTTTATCTCGTGCGCCGACATCATAGCGTCGCACGTGGACGACACGATCTCCATTCACAGGGCGAAACTGTACGATGCCGAGGTAAAGCGCGCGCTGAATCCGTACTCGTTTGACACGACGGTGTTCTTCTTTGACAAGAACAGCATACCATACTGTACGTGGAGGATGAACCAGACGATCAACCCGTCTAGATACCTGAAAAGGCCGATCGTGTATCTGGCGATAGACCGTCTGGTTGCCGAAGACCTAGACCAAGAGCAGGACGAGCCGGCCATGGACAAGCCGGGGAGATCCCGGAGCAAGATAAGGCAAGCCGAGCTGTACCAGGCCGCGCTGAAGCACGCCCATCGCGAAAACGGGTGCATGAAGATCTTCAACCCGGCAGAAGACAAGGCCATCGTCAGATCTGGCGACATTTACATACATGCTGGACAGCACTCGAAGAGAATGGGCGCGACGCTACAAAGCATGGCCGACATACGGGTATACTCCGGCCTTGAGGCCATCCGTTCCGCCGAAAAAGACGATATACACCTTGCGAACTAGGACACCGTCGTTGCGGCGGCATCCCGCTGATACTTCTACCCGAGGAGTGTTTATAAAGTTAATGATCTGATTGGCAGTGTCCCACGGAGTACGAGTTCAGGTCAAATCTACTCGTTATTCCAAGCCATGCGGCAACGATCCGTCCGCCGTTCTGGTCGGTTCGGGAAAGGAGACGCGGCTAGGCCGGGTCGGGCTCCGCGGATGCCGCCTGTTCGTCCTTGGGCGCCGCGCCTCCCCCGAAGATGGGCGTGGGTATTTCCGTCGGTGAAGATGCTCCAGGTGGGGTCGCGCGCCATCCGGATGGTGGCCTGGTAGGCGGATATGCCGTTCTTCTCGCAGGTGGCCGCGAACGTCCTGAGGGTGGCAAAGTTGCGGGCGGCCCTCCAGTCGGGGAATATAACCCTGCGGCGGTCCACCACCAACAGATAGCGGATGCTCCGCTCGGTGTCGTTGTTGCTGGCGGGCATCCCCGGCACCCGGGCCGCGGTGAACATGTCGGGTGGGGCGTTGGAGAGGGTGGTGGTGGCGCCGTCGACCGGGAACGAGCCGATGATCATCCGGATGCGCTCGGCCAGCTGGTCAATTTGGGTGTCGGCGAACCTTGAGATGCCGGGTATCCGGGCGATGGTTCCCGGATGGCTGGCGCACTGGAGGATGGTCCCGCAGGCACCCGGTCCCTCACCTATGCCGCAGAACCTATGGCAATATGCTTTCATTATATCGCCAACCATCGTGGGCATGAACCGACGCGCACCACCATCGGACGCAATCCGGGATATGATACGTCCCAGGCGAACCCGGCCGGCCGAACCTGTTGCTGCCCGGGCGGTACGGCCACCCGCGCCACCACCAACCCGGACCCGGACGAGCGGGAGAGTGTGCCGACGGCGGCAAGAGTGCGGACCGCCACCCCCGGGATCAGCCGGCAGGCACGACGAGGGCAGCCTGCACCATACGACAACACCCCACCTGCCCGGGATGGTGATACGGATGGGCGCAAACCCCCGCCCATGTGGCCATCGCCGCCCGCGCCATCTGCATTTTTTCCTCCCCCAAGTCCGGTACTGCCCGTTTCATCCCCCACCCGGGACCATCCGACCGGGCGCCACCACACGCCCGCCCGCCCCGATGCACCCCGGCCCGGCGGATGTGTCAGCTGCCCCGCCGGGATGACCACATGATGGCCCCGTCCCCCGCTGCAGGTGGCGCATCCGGCGTGCGCCGGCGATCCCCGGACGGTTGGTGATGGTGGGCTGGTCCCGCCAAAGACCGGCCCGGGGCGGTTGACCCCCTCCCGTCCATCGTATCTTGAGGCGAACGACCACCACCACCGCCGGCGGCGCTACCATCCCCGGCGGGGCCGGCCAACCATCCCCGGAACCCGGCCAACCATCCCCGGAACCTCCCGGACGCCCTGCCAGCACGCGACCCCAACGGGCCCGGACGCCGCCCGCGGTGGTTGCAGGGGTCCCCGGCGCGGGGCGTACAACCGGATGCCGTGGAGGCCCCCGGGGATATTACCTCATCCGGATTAGTGATTCCATCAGGTGAAATACTAGTATGCCGTATGGCATCCTCAGTGACCGCCGACCCGCACCATAATCATCCTTGTCATCGGCCCTTCCGGGGGGTTTTGCAATGGCCAGACCAACCCCGCTAGCGCTGTTGGTGTTGGCCGGGTTGGCCTTACCGGCCACAACCGGCGGTGCGGCCGCGGCGGACGAAGAACCCGAGTTGGGCGCGCTGGACGTGGACATGGAGGTGACGGCGGTGCTGAGAGCCGTTGGAGCGTCCACGGACCAGTACGCGTTCGCCGTCGAGGTAACCAACCTGGCCGCCGAAACAACATACGTGCCCCACCTGGAGCTGACAACCACCAACGGGCGCCACGACAACGAGTGCCCCGAGTTGACCGGGGACCGGATTGAGCCCGGCCAGGCCGAGACGCTGACGGGCTGCTACACCCTGCCCGGGGGAGACGACCCTGTCGGCATCACCATCCTGGGTACGACCGACCCCGATGCAGAACACCCCGATCTCGGCGCAGCGCTGCCGTTCACCGCAGAGTTTTCAGAGTCCTGCCGGACCGGCACATACGGCCATCAACCAGATATCTGCCTGCCGGCCCAGACGATAACCACCCTGATACAGGATGTCGATCCGGGGGACGCATCCACCGATCCATCACAGACAACGACCCCGCCTGGGACCGATACGACAACCACCCCGGCACAACCCATCGAGGACACCTTCATCTCCAACGCCTCCTACGACCATAACACCAACCGACTCATCCTGAACTTTACCGAGAAGTTCAACCCGTTCCTGGTCGACATGACCAGGATAAGCATCGAGGACGAACCGTGCGCCATCACCCTCACCTGGCAGGAGTACGACGCACACGCCCCCGACCGCCTGGCCATCATCATCAAACCCAACGATCTTCACCGCGAGACCCTGGCCAAGATGAACCAGCCGGCAGTCCGGGCGTTCGAGGGAGCGTTCGTCTCGCCGGATGATGGGAAAGACCTCGGGTGGGCCGGCGCCTGGCTCGAGGTGACCGGCGACGCCCCGGGCGAGCGCACGCCGTGCGCCATAACCTACGGGTTCAACGATCCGCTGCTGCGGGTCTACGCGGTCAACTATACCGAGATGCTGCAGGCGGTCCGCGACGGGTTCGACGTGTGGTCGGATCTGAACCCCCACCTGTCGTTCGTCCGGGTGGAGCAAAACCCGCTCATCCGGGTCAACTGGATAGAGTACACGCCGGATCACATAGGCCTGGCGTGCCTGGACTGCCTGATATACGGCGCCTCCATGGACGTGTCGCTCTACGACTATAACTGCCGGGGCGAGCGAATCCACCGCGAGCCCGATTACGTCCGCAATATCATCGCTCACGAGCTGGGCCACATCCTCGGGCTGGAGCATCACGGCAACCAGACCCACCTGATGTACGGCCCCGAGCACATACAGGATCCATACCAGACGCTGGGGTACGTCATCCCCGACCTGCTGCTGCCCGAATGGTTCATCGGCGAGCGGGCCCTGAGGGGACAGTTGACCGAGTTCAACCTGACGCTGGCCCAGATAGAGTCCGATCTTGACGAGCTGGATGCGGCCATAGACCGGTTCAGGGATCGCAACGCGTCGAGGATCAGCGACGGCACCGTCTTCTTCAACACGCAGTCGGAGGTAAACCAGTACAGCAGGATGATCACCAAATACAACGGGCTGGTGGACCAATACAACGCCCTTGTCAACGACCACAACGGGGTGGTCAGCGAGCTTAACTGCATGCATGAACCCCCGCCTGCCGCCCGGCCATAGATAGCCCGGATCGGGGTCCCGGCCCGGCATGCCCCGAGGGTGGGCCCGTCATCATGCCCGTACCCGGGATATGTTATTTCACCGGTGACGGACACCCGTGATGCGGGTTGCGGTGCCGGGCGGAATGTCGGGGGTTGGTGCTCGGGGGGACCGTATCCCCGGCGCTCCTCTGGAGGATCCGGCCCCGCGCCACCCTGCCGGATGGTTGGCGCCGCGCAGACCTGTTGGTCCCGCCGCCGATCCCGCATCGGCCTGATCCGCCGATCCCGCCGAATCCGTGCCCGCGTGTACCATCATCGTGTCGTTGGCCATCCCGGACATGAACCGGCGTCCGCCATCTGGGACGCAGTCGGGGATATGTGGGGTCCCCCGGGCGGACCCGGCCAGCCAGGTTTGTTGCCGTCCGGGCGGCAGGGTCCCCCGCGCCACCATCAACCCGTATCCCGGGACGACCCGGAGGATAACATGCCGACGGCGGCAGGAGCGCCGACCGCCGGAGGTGGCGGTGATGGCCCGGCGGGCGTGCTAGGGTAGTTCGCCCGCGCCGCCCCGGAGCGTTTCACCTGCCGGGTGTGGGCGGTGGCGCAAACCTAGCGCGCATCCCGGGCATCGCGGCCTGATATCATCGCGTGTGTTTTGGATAGTTCGGGGGACCGCCCGTTTCGCCGGTTCGCGTCCGGGACGGTATGGCCGGGCGGCGCCATCCGCTGGTTCATCCCGGTGCCGCCGCTCATCCGATATGTGGCTGCCCGGGGGGTGGGCCGGCGGGATCACCCTCCACGGGTGGCGCCCCCCTGCTGCCGGCGGGCGCGCCTGGCCGGAACACGCCGCCGGCCGCCCCCTGTACCGGGTGGTGCCGCATGGTGTTCCGGTGGTGGTTCGCGCCCCGCGGTCCCGTATGGGTTTTCGGCGGGGGGACGCCGCCCTAACGTGGCCTGCCCCGGTGTACGCTCAGGTGGTGTCCGCATTATCCGGGATGATGATGACCTCCCCCGGGGCAGCGCCCGGGCCGGGGCGCCCGGACGCGGGGGGCTCTTGGGCCGGCCATCACCCGGGACGCCGGCCGGTCCGGGGCCGTCCCGGTCCGGTATGGCGCGCAGGCTGCCCCTCCGGGGGATGCCCGGGTTGACGGCAGAGCAGGTGCTCCAGTCGGGAGTTTCATCCTGGCGGACTTTGAACCCGAGATCTTCGCCTTGAAAGGGCGAAATGCTTGACCGGTCTACACCACTGGAGCCTGGTCAGGAACGTACGGGTGCACCATTAAACCCTTTTGGGGGCCGCCCGCAACCGGGCTCGCGGAATCCACTGCCCCGCCGGGGTCCGCGGCGGCCTTGTACGGGTGGTCCCGCGCAGGTTCACACCGGGGTGAACCCGCCTGGTTGGGATCGCGCCGGGCTACCACCTGCCGGTGGTAGCCGGTCGGGAGCCGGCAGGAACCCGGCCCTGACTTGTACCCTCCCAAAGTTCCGGTCAAACTGAATCCCATACGCGAGCACGCCCGGCAGCATCTGCCGGAGGTAGCCGGTCAGGCACAGGTCGGAATTTGACCTGAACCTGTACTTGCTCCAAGTACTGTATCAGGAAGGTGCACTCGTATGCCATCCAGCTGATATATGCCGCATGGACAAACAATCCAAACCGTCCGGCCGAGGCGGCGGAGACGGCAGTGCTGGCGGCGCCAGCAAGACCGGAAACCCGTCAGGCAAGAACCCGCACAAGTGATCCCGCACAGGACCGCCGGAGACGCCCTATTCCGTTTTTTCCCCGGCAGGCAGGATGCGGTGCCGGCGGTGTCAGTTGATCGGGGTCATCATATTCCGGCCATCCCGGGCAGGTTTTATCTAGATACGCTGCCGGCCGCGGTCCCTGGGAAGATCCGCTGTGGTACTGGTTTGGCGGCGGCCCTGGCGGGGCCGGTTCTTGACGGCCCCCGGGATAGGGTGGTTGTGGTGTGATGCGGCCAGGTTCGCTCCGGCGCGCTGCCCGCTGATCCTCCACCGGGGGATAGTCCGGGTGTGCCGGCCTTGATGGGTTCGGGGGATATGCCCGGCACGCCGCAGGCGCCCGGGGGCGGACCGCGCGTATTCCGTCGTGCCGTCCGCGGGGTCGTCCGCCTTGGCTGGCGCGCCCCGCCGGCCCGTACCGGGGTATAACGTGCCCCGCGGACCGGTTGGCGCGCCCCTACCGGATGGATATGTTCTGGTGCCACCGTACGGCTAGCCCCCGGAGCGGTCCCGCCCCGATGGTGCCCGGCTGCCGTGTCGCGCCGGGCCCCGCCGTGGCCGCCCCGGGGTGGCGGCCCGGTTTGTAGTGATCGCGCCCCCGTTCCGTGAACGACCCGGTGCGCCCCTGGGTAGCACGCACTCGGATAATAAACTGCTCCGGGCAAACCATGATGGTCTTGCAGGTGCGGCGCGCCTGCCTCGTACCGCTCGTCCCGGATCCCGGCCGCCATATCATCCTGGTCCATCCGATGCCGCCTGCCGGCGCACCTGCTAGTTGATCGCATGTCCTGGCGTACCCCGTCCACTTGATAGGGTCGCCCGCCGGGTTCGGTTCCGCCGGAATACCGCCCATTTGATATCCGGTACCGCCGGAGGGGCGCCGCCGCATCCGGACCCGTCCTGGGATGGTGGTAGTGCGGCCGTGCGCGGCCGATGCTCCTTCGGGATGGGGGCGATCATGGTCACGGCTGTGATCCCGCTCCGCAACCGCCCCGGAGCGTTCCACGGTGATACGTTCCGGTACTAAAACGCCGCCGGCGCCCGGCGGCGGCCGGGCATCCGCGGGTACCCGGAGGGGGTGACGTGCGCCTGCTATATCTCCGGGGGTGCTCCTACGGTAATCCGGATCCCTGCGGCCATCTTGGTCACTTCACGGCCGCCATCCTGCGTCGACCGCGCATCAGGTGTATCCTGGTGGGCGGCGATACGTTCCTGCGATGCGTCCCTGCCGGGGATATGCTGGCGCGCCAACCACCATACTGCCTGCGGTCCGCGGTTGTGCGGGTTGATATCCGGGACGCGGCGTTGGTAGATGGGGCAGCCGTTCAGCTCCTTTTTAAGGATGGCCGGTTTTGGTGCCAAATTCGGCCAAAATCGTTCCTGATCCCTGCCATCCGGAGAAGCGGGTTGAGCGATTACCCTGAATGGGGTACAAGTTCAGGTCAAACTGAATCCCATACGCGAGCACGCACGGCAGCAGCTGCCGGAGGTAGCCGGTCAGGCACAGGTCAGAATTTGACCTGAACTTGTACCGAATGGGGTCGCACAAAGATTCATTATCTTTATATACATCAGCTCAAGTTAATGGATAAAATGGAAAGAAAAGCATTTCATGCACTCCTGTTGTCCCTTGCAGTGATAGCAGGAGCAGTAACGATAACAACTGACGCATACGCGCAGACAAACACGGAGAGACTCATCACGGTAGTCGACAACACCAACGAGGCCAACAGCCTGCTGTCCGACATACTGGACGCAGTGACCAGCGGCTTTGCCAACGTGTTGGAGATGCTGGGAGTAATTGACACCGACCTGGCAGCCATTCACGGCGATCTGGAGGACATACACGGCGATCTTAGCGCCGTTGATACCGACCTGCAGGAAATCCACGGCGACTTGGAGGACATCCACGGCGACTTGGCAGCCCTTGACGGCGACATGCAGACCCTGTCCGCTTCGATAAGCGGTCTGGGAGCAGCTTCGGCCGCACTGGGCGAGGTCAGCCAAGGCGTACAGACCAACGCGGCATCCATCAACGCTCTGAACGCAAAGCTGGACATGATCAGTGAGGCAGTCGGCGTGGTAAATGATACCGCTACGTCGATCCAGGAGGCCGTTGAGACTGACTCAACAACAACAGCGCCTACTGGTCCGACCAACATGCTGCACTCTGTCGAGACTGAGCAGGCCATAACCGTCGCCGACTTTGCCGGGGCGGTAACCAAACATCCTACTGACAGCACATACGAGACATCCAACACGTTCTCCTGTACTGGTGATGTGTTCCTTGATAGTATGGCGGTAACTGATGTTGATCCTGTACTATATAGCGTAACCGCGCTTGCCGGTGACGATGTGGCTCCGAAGACGACAGTTTCACTTAATGGTGTCAATCTCTATGAGACCTATGATAATAGCGGCACTCAAGCAGCTACTGATACATCAGTCTTGGAAATAACGAAAGATAGAGACTTCGACAATCAATTCCTGGCCGCAGGTAGCACTTTGGTGATTAAGGGTTCCACAGATCAGTCTGCTGATGGTGACACTACTGCTGATGTTACCGTTACCGACCTAACTGCTGTACTTACTGGGACTTCTCATCGTGGCCACCAAAACTATCTGGCTTACGAAGTTAATGCTACTGCTAGTGACACTGAAGGCGCCAACGTCTACTTTACCCTTGCAGATTATGTGGCGCTGAAGACTAACAAGGCCACCATAAACGCTACTGACACTGCCGTGGGTGGAGGGACGAACCAAGCTACAAAGACACAACTAGGCACTGTAGAACTTTACACCGTTACGGTGAAGTGGTTCTCAGCCAGCTCCGACACCACCTGTAGCATATCATCTGCCATCGGCACTACTCCGGGTCTTGACAATGAAGGCACCGTACTCGTAGGCGTGCACGTTAACGCAACTGCGCCGAACGCGGCCAAACCCATCCTGCCAGAGACCGTTGACTGCGGCGGTGAAACTACAGAGATAACCGGCGTATCGATAGAGGTAGGCGCAGCGCCTGGATTGGGTCAGTACAATACTATAGAACTCAAAGCAGGCGATTCGTCTAGCACAGTTCGATTCGATAGCAACGGAGACGTAGATGAAGACAAGAGTAAACTACCATTCACGTTCAGTGGAGCCGACCTGACGGTCACCGGTACCGCATTGAATGACTTGCTCGTTCAGCTATCGTATGCCACAGTGAAGGGCAACGCTTGCGAAGCCAACTAGATAATAACCCATTTTTTCATTTTTTGTCACCATGGGGATGGCCCTTGGCGGGTTTGCGCTTGCCCGGGTTTTGCCGGGTTGTCGCCGACGGTTCATGCAACGCGTGCCTGCGGGATTGCAGACCGCCGTAGCAGTACCTGCGGTGTGGGCTGGCGCCTGATCCAGTAGGCCGAGATGGTCAACATAGGGCGGTTTGCCACCCCCGAAAAGCTGGTGTCCTACGCCGGCCTGGCGCCCAGCCGCCGCGATAGCGGCGATAGAACCTGGACCGCGGCATAACCAAGCGCGGTTCCATCTGGCTGCGGACAGCCATGGTCGAGGCCGCGTTCGTGGCCGTCCGGTACGACCCACGGCTGAAGGCCATCTACGACCGCATCCCCGAGCGCCACGGGCCCATGAAGGCCAGGGTCGCCGTGGCGCGGCGCATGCCGGTCTCCATCCACCACATATCGGGGGCGTTTCGCCCTGGACCCGGAAGACCTCCGCTGGTACCGCAGCCCGGTGGTCCCGCCGTCCGGGATGATACCGGACACAGAGTATACCGCGTGGCGTAAGTTCGTGGCAGGACCGCGCCGATTACACGGCAGTGAATGCCCGGCGCTCCCCGGACGCGTCTCCGTCAGGAACAGGCCCGGTGGACTCCGAGGATGATTACGCGGCAGTGAATGCCCGGCGCTCCCCGGACGGTTGTCGCATCGCGCCCTGTCGACGGCAGACGCCTGATCTCTTTGATCATGCCGGTTTAATCCGCCGGTACCGCCGCATGCCGCATGGTCGTGCGCAGGGTCCCCTGATACGGGCGCCGGCCGGTCTGACGGCCCGGCGCTAGATGTCTCGATAAAGGTACGTGTAGATGCTCAGGGAGGGCAGCCGCCGGGCCAGCCACTCGTCTATGTCGCTGCATCTGTGTATGTAAAGGCGGCGCGTGAGAGCGGAAGCCGTATGCCTTGATGCATGCCGCAGGTAAGTTGGACTGGCAGTATTTAAGACGCGCCGACTTGCGCGGCAGGATCATCGTTTTTTGCACCGGGATAGGGACCCAAGGGAGGCGTCGAAGCCGCCCCTCGCCCAGGCCGGGGCGGCGAGACGCCTCCCGATGGGGGACCGGATCTGGAAATGCGCAGGGCTCCCCACGCGGGATCCGGAGATCCCTGCTCGTTGGGCACCGCGCGGGCCGGCGGCGCCATTCCGGTCGTTTTTTTCCCGTGCGAAAAAAAAATATCTGCCAATGGTGCTGGGCGGATCCCGCACGGTGGCGGGCCGCGTCTGGCCGGGCCCCGACACCCTCCCAAATTGATCCAGAGATGGGTGCCGGAGCGCCGGCTAGATGCGGGATGCTAGCCGCGCCAGCCGGACCAGCTTGGCCTGGTAGGCCTTCTGGTCATGGAATCGGTAGGGCTGTCGTTTGTTCAGCATGTGCCAGATGTAGATGGCCATCTTTTTGGCCAGGTGGCTCTGGGCCACCACCGGCGGGTGGCGCTTGCGGACGCCCTCGTAGTATGCCGACAGCACGGGATTGTGATGGCCGGCCACCAGGGCCGAATGCATCATGATCCATGTCAGGGCGCGGTCGGAGCTCTTCTTCATGCGGCCGTGCCGGGTGCTGTCCCCGGACTGGTACACCCTGGGGCAGAGGCCCAGGAACGAGACCAGTTGCCGGGGGCCGGCGAACCGGCCGATGCCGTCGATGGAGACGGCCACCAGCAGGGCGCTGAAGGCGTCAAACCCGGGCAGGCTCATTATCAGCTTGGCATCCTCGTTGTCCAGGGCCGCCTTTGCCACGAGCTTCTCCAGCATGTCTATCTCGCCGTTCAGGTATCTGACGTGACGGACGTACTGGCCCATGATCCTGGTGTCGCCGGGGTTCAGCTTCAGGCCGTTCAGGTATTCCTGGTACTTGGCTCCGGACGTGTTTCCGTGGCCCGAGCTGGTCGGGTGGTCGTACTTGCCGCAGATGGCGTGCTGGCGGTTGAGCGCGCGGGTACGTTCCTTGATCAGGATCATCCGCTGGCGGAGCAGGTCCAGGTCGCGCCTGTTGTTCCGCTTGTGCACGTGGCAGGTCGGGATATCGTCCATCCTGAGCCGGTTGGCCAGCTGCCTGGCATCAATCTTGTCGGTCTTGGTCCCGGACTGGGACAGCTTGAGCCGCAGCGGGTTGGCCAGCACTATGGATATTTTCAGATCCTCGAACACTTCGTATGTCTTGAGCCACAGCCAGGCCGTGGACTCGCAGACCGCCTTGCAGTCGTACCGGGCCGCGACGCTCTCGGCGAATTTCCGGGCGTCCGCCCTGGTGTTGGGGTATTTGGTCCCCTCCAGGACGTTGCCGTCCGCGCCCATGACGCAGACCACGCAGGTCCGTTTCCCTATGTCGATTCCAATGTAGGCTTTTGATCTTTCTATTTTCGTTCACCTCCTTTTTGTTTTGGTCGGCAAGCAGCAAGGCTGCACTCATCTGTAACAGCTCGAAGCCGAGTAAGGCTGCAGCTCGAAATCCCCCATTCACAATTGACAGCTCGAAGCCGATGCAACAAAAAGGGTCTGCTCACCATGCGCAGGTAAACTAACCAGATATACTTGCCTTCACATTTTTTTGAACTTGACGTATGGTCCGGTCAGCACCGCCATCTTCATCTGTCTCCACACCTCCTCTATGGCATTCAGGTCGGGACAGCCGGGGGGGAAGGAACAGCAGCTTCACCTGGCCGTTCAGCTCCTCCAGGGCGTCCTGAACAACCTTTGCCTTGTGCTGCGGGGCCCTGTCCAGGATCATCAGCAGTTTGCCGAACTTTTTGCACGCGTTCCTCAGGAACGACTTGAACTCGTCCTTGGTGAACTTTTCGTGCCGTTCAAAGTATCCCTCGCCGTTGTTTGTGATCAGGCCAAAGATGATGGTCTTGTCGTGGCTACCCGTGTACGTGTAGACGGCCCGCACGTTCTTGAGCCAGTAGATGCTATGTGTCGTCGTTATAGCGGCGACCGTGGCACCCTCCCCGTTGGACCCGAGAGTTGGTTTGAACTTATCACACGCGCCAGCGCCAGGCACCGAGCCTGGCACGCCGCGCATGCGGATGTCCAGTAGAATAGCTCAGGGTATGCGGATAGCAAAATATCGCCTAGCCGATGAATGGGAGTCTTCCGCTGGTCGGGTCCAATCTACTGCAAAGGAGGTGAAAAAGAAAAAAAGAAAATGTACCACATCGGAATAGACGTACACAAACTCAGGTGCGTCGTGGCCATCAAGGGGGAGTCCTCCCCCGAGGTGCTCCGGCGCACCAGCTTTGCCAACGACATCGACGGCATAACCGGGTTCCTGGAGCTCCTCGACGAGGGGGGCTACCTGCCGGCCAAGGTCGCCTGCGAGTCCACCTCCACATACTGGGAGCTCCTCTACGACACGTTCAAGGATGCCGGCATCGAGGTGCTGGTGGCCCATCCGCACGACGCCAAGATGATCACCCAGACCAAGTACAAGGACGACAAGATAGATGCCGAGCGGCTGGCCGAGATGAGCCGGCTGGGCATCGTCCCTGCATCATACATACCAACCAAAAAGGGCAGGGACCGGCGCAAGCTGACCAGATCCCGGCACGGGCTCAAGGGCAGCATCAGCACCTACAAGAACCGGATAGAGGCGGCCATCGCCACCTACCCGCTCAAGCGGCCCGTCGGAGATCTCTACTCGGGCCGCGGACGGACCTGGCTGGAGACGGCCCCCTTCCGGGAGGCCGACCGGATGGCCATCAACGCGAGCCTAGACATCATCGACACCATCACCGGACAGGCCGACCGGCTCGGGAGGGTGATCGCCAAGAAGGCCCTGGACGACCCCGATGTCCAAAAGATAATGACCCTACCCGGCATGGGCCACATCCTGGCCCTGACGGTCATGGCCGAGATAGTCGACATAAGGCGGTTTGCCACCCCCGAAAAGCTGGTCTCCTACGCGGGCCTGGCGCCCAGCCGCCACGACAGCGGCAATAAGACCCAGACCGGAGGCATAACCAAGCGCGGTTCCGTCTGGCTGCGGACCGCCATGGTCGAGGCCGCGTTCGTGGCCATCCGGTACGACCCGCGGCTGAAGGCCATCTACGAGCGCATCGCCGAGCGCCGCGGACCCATGAAGGCCAGGGTCGCCATAGCACGGCGCATGCTGGTCTCCATCCACCACATGCTGACCGAGCAGGCAGACTACCGGCACCAGGACAGGGACCTCGTCAAGCGGAAACTCCAGAGGATACGGCGCGTCGCCGAATCCCCGGAGTAGCCGACCACCACCACCGCCGATGATCCCCGGACGGCCCGCTCGGGGGCGTTTCGCCGCCCCCGGCCCCGGCGAGGGGCGGCTCAACGCCCCCTCGCCGTCCCCCGTCCGGTTGCCAAAAAAGATGTTGTGGGTCGGCCGGTCCGGCCAATCCCGCGGGGGTAAAATCTCCCCTTTCCCCCCGGGGCGCGTGAGGGAGGCTGCGCATACACGGATCCCGGCAAAAACGATCAGGATCGGGAACAAATCCGACCGGGGGTTGGTGCGTAATTCTCGTCTGTTCTGACAAGTTTACCCTCCCGGACTTTCACCGGTCAGGCCATCATCCCCGGACCCGGCCACGCTGCACGCCTGGCCGCAGGCAGGGAACGTCAGGCGCACTCCGCGTGCATCCGTTGTCTTCCGTATGACGGGATTGGTACCTTCAGCTTGTTGGCCCACTCGAACCGGTTGAGCGCCCGCACGTTCCATGCGATGGCCCTTCCCTTGGCGAACCGCAGGCGGTTGTCCGTCCGGACGAACCGGCAATGCAGCTGGTGCCTCCTGCTCTCCTCGGCTCCAAAGATGCCCTCGATCAGGGCCCTCAGCGGATACTCGTCCTGGTTGAACAGCTTGGCCGCCTTCCTCCGGTTGGGCGTGGCCCGGTTGGTGGCGCCCCGCCGTTGCTTGATGTTGGGGATCATACCCATCCAGAAGATCATCCAATAGTTGTACTCGGCATCGTACCCCTTGTCGGCGTGAAAGAGGCGGTCCGCGAAGTCGAACCCGCGGCGCCTTATCTCATCCAGCATGGGCACCAGCATGTTGATGTCGTTGACGTTGCCCGGCGTGGCCATCGTGGTCAGTATGATCTGCAGCCCCAGGACGGCCGTGATATGGTACTTCCATCTGTGTATGTAAAGGCGGCGCGTGCGAGCGGAAGCCGTATGCCTTGATGCATGCCACAGGTAAGTTGGACTGGTAGTATTTAAGACGCGCCGACTTGCGCGACATGATCATCGTTTTTTGCACCGGGGTAGGGACCCAAGGGAGGCGTCGAAGCCGCCCCTCGCCCAGGCTGGGGCGGCGAGACGCCTCCCGATGGGGGACCGGATCTGGAAATGCGCAGGGCTCCCCACGCGGGATCCGGAGATCCCTGCTCGTTGGGCGCCGCGCGGGCCGGCGGCGCCATTCCGGTCGTTTTTTCCCGTGCGAAAAAAAAATATCTGCCAATGGTGCTGGGCGGATCCCGCACGGTGGCGGGCCGCGTCTGGCCGGGCCCCGGCGCCCTCTCAAATTGATCCAGAGATGGGTGCCGGAGCGCCGGCTAGACGCGGGATGCTAGCCGCTCCAGCCGGACCAGCTTGGCCTGGTAGGCCTTCTGGTCGACGAATCGGTAGGGCTGTCGTTTTTTCAGCATGTGCCAGATGTAGATGGCCATCTTTTTGGCCAGGTGGCTCTGGGCCACCACCGGCGGGTGGCGCTTGCGGACGCCCTCGTAGTATGCCGACAGCACGGGATTGTAATGGCCGGCCACCATGGCCGCATGCATCATGATCCATGTCAGCGCTCGGTCGGAGCTCTTCTTCATGCGGCCGTGCCGGATGCTGTCCCCGGACTGGTACACCCTGGGGTAGAGGCCCAAGAACGAGACCAGCTGTCGGGGGCCGGCGAACCGGCCAATGCCGTCGATGGAGACGGCCACCAGCAGGGCGCTGAAGGCGTCAAACCCGGACAGGCTCATTATCAGCTTGGCATCCTCGTTGTCCAGGGCCGCCTTTGCCACGAGCTTCTCCAGCATGTCTATCTCACCGTTCAGGTATCTGACGTGGCGGACGTACTGGGCCATGATCCTGGTGTCGCCGGGGTTCAGCTTCAGGCCGTTCAGGTATTCCTGGTACTTGGCTCCGGACGTGTTTCCGTGGCCCGAGCTGGTCGGGTGGTCGTACTTGCCGCAGATGGCGTGCTGGCGGTTGAGCGCGCGGGTCCGTTCCTTGATCAGGATCATCCGCTGGCGGAGCAGGTCCAGATCGCGCCTGTTGTTCCGTTTGTGCACGTGGCAGGTCGGGACGTCGTCCATCCTGAGCCGGTTAGCCAGCTGCCTGGCATCAATCTTGTCGGTCTTGGTCCCGGACTGGGACAGCTTGAGCCGCAGCGGGTTGGCCAGCACTATGGGTATTTTCAGATCCTCGAACACTTCGTATGTCTTGAGCCACAGCCAGGCCGTGGACTCGCAGGCCGCCTTGCAGTCGTACCGGGCCGCGACGCTCTCGGCGAATTTCCGGGCGTCCGCCCTGGTGTTGGGGTATTTGGTCTCCTCCAGGACGTTGCCGTCCGCGTCCATGACGCAGACCACGCAGGTCCGTTTCCCTATGTCGATTCCAATGTAGGCTTTTGATCTTTCTATTTTCGTTCACCTCCTTTTTGTGTACCTGTTCACGTCATCTAGGCACGATCCGCCTACTTCTAAGGGCCAATACGGCCGCGCGTTGCCAGCAATCAGCTGAGCCGTGTGATTTTCTTATTTTTTGGCGATAAAAAATCATTTTTTCTTGATTTCGAACCATGTACCATCCATAAATCACACCAAAATGACGTGAACAGTTACCTTTTTGTTTTGGTCGGCAAGCAGCAAGGCTGCACTCATCTGTAACGGCTCGAAGCCGAGTAAGGCTGCAGCTCGAAATCCCCCATTCAGTAGGAACGGCTCGAAGCCGATGGAAGGTAAAGGGTCTGCTCACCGTGCGCAGGTAAACTAACCAGATATACTTGCCTTCAGTAGATCTTCTGGGGCTTCTCGGTAAAGTCGCGCGCGCCCCTGTCGGGACGCTCGGTCTGCTCGTACCTGGTGGTCTCCGTCCCGCTGCTGTCGGCTCCCAGCGGGGCGTCCGCCCCGCCGACCTCGGCCAGGCAGAGGCGGGCGGTCTCGGCTAGTATTTCGTCCATCCATTCGGACGGGATGGTCTGCATGTGCTTGACCAGAGTGGTGTGGTCTGGTACAGGCTCGTCGTCCCACGGGATGCGCATCTCCCCCATGTCCGATTCGGTCTTGCGGTACGTCTGGTTATCGGCCATCATCCACAGGCAGGCAAAGTCGAGTTTCTCCTTGGAGTGAATCGGGGGCCTGCCCCGGTTGCTGCCCTCCGAGCGCGGGCACGGCTTCTCCCGGACCAGCCGGATCAGTGTCCTCCTCAAGTGGGCCGTCTCGGTTACCACCGCGTGGTCATAAAATTTCCAGTACTCTTCTCGTCGGTTGTGCTTTGTCATTGCGACGGACGCGAGATCCACCGATCATTGAATGTATCGGATGGACCGGATGCGGCTACGGTGAATTACGCACCAACCCCCGGTCGGATTTGTTCCCGATCCTGATCGTTTTTGCCGGGATCCGTGTATGCGCAGCCTCCCTCACGCGCCCCGGGGGGAAAGGGGAGATTTTACCCCCGCGGGATTGGCCGGACCGGCCGACCCACAACATCTTTTTTGGCAACCGGACGGGGGACGGCGAGGGGGCGTTGAGCCGCCCCTCGCCGGGGCCGGGGGCGGCGAAACGCCCCCGAGCGGGCCGTCCGGGGATCATCGGCGGTGGTGGTGGTCGGCTACTCCGGGGATTCGGCGACGCGCCGTATCCTCTGGAGTTTCCGCTTGACGAGGTCCCTGTCCTGGTGCCGGTAGTCTGCCTGCTCGGTCAGCATGTGGTGGATGGAGACCAGCATGCGCCGTGCTATGGCGACCCTGGCCTTCATGGGTCCGCGGCGCTCGGCGATGCGCTCGTAGATGGCCTTCAGCCGCGGGTCGTACCGGATGGCCACGAACGCGGCCTCGACCATGGCGGTCCGCAGCCAGACGGAACCGCGCTTGGTTATGCCTCCGGTCTGGGTCTTATTGCCGCTGTCGTGGCGGCTGGGCGCCAGGCCCGCGTAGGAGACCAGCTTTTCGGGGGTGGCAAACCGCCTTATGTCGACTATCTCGGCCATGACCGTCAGGGCCAGGATGTGGCCCATGCCGGGTAGGGTCATTATCTTTTGGACATCGGGGTCGTCCAGGGCCTTCTTGGCGATCACCCTCCCGAGCCGGTCGGCCTGTCCGGTGATGGTGTCGATGATGTCTAGGCTCGCGTTGATGGCCATCCGGTCGGCCTCCCGGAAGGGGGCCGTCTCCAGCCAGGTCCGTCCGCGGCCCGAGTAGAGATCTCCGACGGGCCGCTTGAGCGGGTAGGTGGCGATGGCCGCCTCTATCCGGTTCTTGTAGGTGCTGATGCTGCCCTTGAGCCCGTGCCGGGATCTGGTCAGCTTGCGCCGGTCCCTGCCCTTTTTGGTTGGTATGTATGATGCAGGGACGATGCCCAGCCGGCTCATCTCGGCCAGCCGCTCGGCATCTATCTTGTCGTCCTTGTACTTGGTCTGGGTGATCATCTTGGCGTCGTGCGGATGGGCCACCAGCACCTCGATGCCGGCATCCTTGAACGTGTCGTAGAGGAGCTCCCAGTATGTGGAGGTGGACTCGCAGGCGACCTTGGCCGGCAGGTAGCCCCCCTCGTCGAGGAGCTCCAGGAACCCGGTTATGCCGTCGATGTCGTTGGCAAAGCTGGTGCGCCGGAGCACCTCGGGGGAGGACTCCCCCTTGATGGCCACGACGCACCTGAGTTTGTGTACGTCTATTCCGATGTGGTACATTTTCTTTTTTTCTTTTTCACCTCCTTTGCAGTAGATTGGACCCGACCAGCGGAAGACTCCCATTCATCGGCTAGGCGATATTTTGCTATCCGCATACCCTGAGCTATTCTACTGGACATCCGCATGCGCGGCGTGCCAGGCTCGGTGCCTGGCGCTGGCGCGTGTGATAAGTTCAAACCAACTCTCGGGTCCAACGGGGAGGGTGCCACGGTCGCCGCTATAACGACGACACATAGCATCTACTACTGGAGCGTATAGACCTCCCTTCTGGCCCGGGCGCTGGCGTCGGCTATGGTCTCGTCCTGGATACACGTGAGGTATCCTTCGCTTTCCAGATATTCTATGGTGTCTTTTGACTTCTTCTGGAACCGCCGTATGCGCCTTTTGCCCGGCCTGCGGGCATGCCTGAAGACGGCTACCTTCATCACGTAGCCCCGCTTCTTCATGATCTTGCGGACGTACGAGAGCTCGTACCTGTGGCCGGTCTTTTCGAATATGAAGTCGCTCATCGCTTCGGGCGTCCACGTGCGCGTCCTGCGCGCAATCTTTCGCAGTCTCTTCATCACGCCGCGATGGACCGCGGTCGGCCTGCCGCTCCGGGACTTGTCCTGCAGTCCGCCTATTCCGCTCTTTTCGTACCTCTTGTTCCATTTGCCGCCCCATGATCTGGCCATGTGCATGGTCTTTGCAGCCTTTGAGGGTGTCATCCCGTCTACCTTGATGTATATCATCAACTGCAGACGCTTGCTGACATCGCCGTTCTTCTCCTTCTTGTATGCCTGCATGAGTTGTTGCTTCTCATCTTCCATCGCTCATATTTCGATTGTTGTGGGCGGCTTGGGCCGCGTAGCGGGCACATATCAATATTGATAAATCGAAACAGATCAATGTGGGTAGATCCCCCGTACCCCCATGACGTGCGTCACGGTGCAGAAACAGAGGAAACCGGGGTCCGCCAAGGACGGAAATTGCGGACCGGGCCCGCTGCTGTGCCTGATGGCGCTGTTCTGCGATCCGGGGGCGACCGCCGAGCTGTTCCAGACGGTGCGCTGGGCGCACGGTGTCTTCTGCCCCCACTGCAAGAACAACCCGGTGATAAAGCACGGCCGATACCGGAAACACCTCCAGCGCTACCTCTGCAAGGATTGCGGCAGGACGTTCAACGACAAGACGGACACCATCCTGCACTACCGGCACATCTGGATGGGAAACTGGATGCTGGCCCTCTGGGCGTTCCTGTGCGGTCCGCCCAACGGGGCCTCCATCAACTATATCGCCGAGTCGATAGGATGCGCCTACCGGTCAACCTACTATATGATCCGCCGGATGATGGACAAGATACGCGGCCTTCCCGAGGGGATCCTGTCGGGAACCTGCGAGACCGACGAGGGGTACATCCGGGCCGGCTCCAAGGGGGTGTCGCTCAAGGACAACGGCGAACAACGCACCGTCCCCAGCCGGCGCGGCCTGCCGCGCGGCCCCGGCAGGGGCACCTTCGAGAAGAACACCCCGATGATGACAATCTACCACCAACGTACCACTGAAAACGAGCCGGGCCTGACCATCTTCGAGGTTCCGGCCGGCGACGGCAAGACGCTGGCCGAGAGGGCGGCCGAGAAGTTCGAGCGCGAACCCAGGGTCATCACCGACGAGCACACTGCCTACAAGAGCCTGGTGGAGGCCGGATACGACCACCCGACGGTAAACCACAGCGAGGGCGGGTTACGCCTCGGGGGATCACAACGAGATCCACACCAACAACTGCGAGTGCAGGGTGGGCCTGCTCAAATGGTGGTTGGCAAAACACCGTGGCGTCAGCAAGTGGTACCTGGAGTCGTACGTCAAGTCGTTCCAGTTCGTCCACAACCACCGCCACTACGACGTCAACGGAAGGTTCCTGGCGGCGCTGGCCGCGATCCTGGACCAGTACCCGGGGCGGCAGGCCTGAGCCCGGGCCGTCCACCACGGACAATACCCATCCAGTCCTGATCCGAATGTTTCTGAAGCGGTTTATTTTTTACTAAAACCATCCTTCGATGCGGACATCATCGTACCGGCCGGATGTTTTTACCGGCCTGGGACAGGATCTGCCGCCCACAAAATTCGAAATATGAGCGTCTTCCATTGGCGTTGTACGGGCGGGGAGATCCTTGAAGGTTTCGGTGGTCGGTGGTTTGAGCAAGCCGCTGGTTCACATGATCAGCGGACGTGCCAACCGGGTGATCTCGGACTATGGCCACGCGGTATACCATGCCGCCAAGGAGGCGGCCGCCGCCGTCACCGAGATGGCCGGCGGCCCGACGGACTCGGCCTGCCGGATAGGATTGCCCGCCAGGGTAGTTCCCGGTCTGGCCGACCTTATCGCGTCATCCCAGGCCCGGATGGCCGACGACCTCTCCAAGGTGGTCCAGGCGTACCGCCACCTGGAGGTCAGCCATCCGGAGACCCGCAAGTTCGCCGGCACACTGGAGAGGGCCGCCCCGTATATGCCCGTGTTCATAGGCCACCCCGGGATGCCCGGCAACACCAACAATGTAGAGAGGACCATCCGCGGGTACACGGTCCGGCCGCGCAACATCCAGCGGATACTGCCCGACTGGGAGGCCGCCCGCACGGTGTAGATGCTGCAGAGCGCTCCCTGTCACCTGCCGCATCCGGGGAACGTTCTCCGGCGATGTCGTCGCGGGGAACCGCGGCTGCTGGACCTTCGGACTCGTCAACCCGTCGCCCGCCTCCGGGCTTTTCTGAGCAGTCACACGGATATCTGCGGGCGGACGGTCCAGGCGGTCGCCGCATGTGCCGCCTTATAATTGGGGGTGAGCGGTTACCGCCAAGTCTCCCCAGTCTCATCATATGATTAAAAAAAAGATGTTGCGCTCAGTTCTTGCTGCATGAGCCGCCGCGCACCGTGTCGTAGTAGATCTTGATTATCACGTCGTCTGCGTTTGGTATAGCGCCGCTTACCTTCAAGTCTCCGTTGCTAAACGATATGGGGTAGGTCGGGTCGACTAGTGTTGGCTCGGTTAGTGATGAATCTCTGTCAAATTCTATCACCACATCCGATGTGTCGTCATTAGATCCATCAAGGAATGTCAGATGTAGATTGGCAAACCTGGTAAGGCCTTGCTGCCAATCCGGCACACCTATCTCTATGTTGGTTATGTCTACCGGGTTGTTGTTGCACGATACCGTCTCGCTGAAGGTGCGTATTATCCCATTCGTGCTGAGAGTCGGCGTTAGGGTGATCGAGCCGCTTTTCGGAAGGGCTCCGGTGGGATTGGCGCCGGTACCTGCGGTGATGGAACACGTGGTGCTCCTGTCGGCAAAGTATTCTACAGTGATTTCGTAGTTGAAGCCCGGAGCGTTCCTGGTAGAATCGGCTATCTTGTTGCTGATTTCGTACTGCCTGCTCTCGAAGTCAAGCGTATCCCCGGTCGCTAGCGACTCAAGGTTGTCGAAGGATACGGACCTGATAAACGCCAAATACGAACCGCTGGACTCAAGCTTGCTGTCGTAGAGCACCCGGCCGTCCACCCTAAGATAGTTTTGGTCGGTGTTCGCATTCGGAACGCTAGTTGTTATTATATCCGGATGTGAGCTGAAGCCCCTCACGTTGGTGCTGATCGTATCGATGTTGGCCGGTCCGGTACACGAGAACGTCAGGTCCAGGTCGTAGACTGTGTGCCCGCTTATCGTCCTCTGGGTCCCGCTGGCCTTGTAGGTGTAGGCGGATACCTCTAGGGTTGCATCGTCGCGCACCAGAGTTGCGCCCGGCGTTACGCCCGGTGTTACGGTCGGGGAACCGGTCGTGGGCGTGCTCGCAAGACCTGACTGTATCGCACTGAGGGTCGCCTCGATGGTGTCCAGCCTATCCAAGACGGCGGCATGGTTGCGGGTGACCGTGCTGGCCAGAAAGTCTATGTCCCCTGCCAGGTTGGTGCCGTCCTGGGTAGACAGGGCGGCATGCACTTCGGACAAGTCGGTGCGCATGTCAGCCATTATCGAGGCCAGCTCGCTGACAGTCTGCTGGTTGGCCTGGGCTGCTACCAGTATCTCGTTGAGGATGTCGCCGAAGCTGGTGATGCTGGAGGTGATACCGTCGTCATCGGAAGGCGCGACCAGCGATGTCAGCGTGCCGTTCATGCTTAGGACGGTCTCGTGGATTGCCTTGATTCTTTCGGTGTTGGACTGCGCATATGCGTCGGTTGCTATCGTTGTCGCTCCTGCCATTATCGCAAACAGCAGGAGGGTGTAAAATATTCTCATTTGGTGGCAGTCGTGCTGTTCGATATAAAGACAGGGTGTGAAGATTTAGTGGACTGGTGGTCAACTTTGGCTGATCAGTCCCCGGTTGGGACCCGGGCACGCATGGTAATCGGGTTAACGATCTGAGTATCTCACAAGCTACCTGTCAGAGGGATGTGATTTTCCGGGGCAACCCGCCGGTTGGCATCAAGAGAGGCTAGTACCGGGCAGGGATGGAGCACACCCGGGCTGCCGGCAGGCCGGAATGCCGGAAGGTAATCTGTCGTCCGGGCGAAGACATGTAGGTCCGGAACGGCGCGTTTCATCTAGCACCTGGCCTCCACGATCGTGTAGAGATCCGGGTAGCCCGGCGGGAAGAATTCGAACTACACGGCGCCGTCCAGATCCTTGAGCGCCTCCCGGATGATGCTGGCCTTGTGCTGGGGCGCCCTGCCCAGGATCATCATGATCGGCCTCATCCAGCAGAAAGGTAAACGGGAACGGGGCGACGGAGGCGATCTTGTTGGCCACCTTCTCGGGATAGGTCCGGGCCACCTTGATGGTGCGCCCCACCAGCATGTCGCGCTGACCGGGAGCGGCCATGTTCATCTCACTTGCCTGGCGGTAGATCGGCATCAGGCGGCCGTGCCGCGCCTGCACGTCGCGCGCAAGCGGAAACCCTACACCCATCACAAGCTGGACTGCATCCTGCTGGCCAGGCCCGACTCGTTCCGGGCCAAAACGCGCACCCTGAGAAGGGGCGCCATCTCCCACACCCGCAGCAAAAAATGAAAAAAAAATGGATTATTATTGTACTGAGCACTCGTTATCTGTAACTGTATCGTACGTTACCCTAAGAAGCACCGGATCTGGCGACATGCCAGTGATTGTCATGGTGTCGCCGAACTCGTACGGCAGGTCGCTAGATTTATCACCATCAGCGATACTGTTTCCAGTAGCATCAAAGTTGACGATTCCGTCTTTATCGCCGCCACTGAGTGTGAGCTTGGTGTGAGCCAGAAGATCACCGCCGGCTGCATTTTCAACCTTGGTTATCTGGGCAGCCTCGCCGTTACAGTCAATGGTTGCGGTAGCAAGCTCTGAGATTACAGCGGAAGAGTCAGGATCCTTGAATGCTATGGCGAACACTAGCTGGTTATCGGTGTTGTCAAGGTCGCCTGTTCCGGTAGTTGTGGCTGTGGATATGCCGCAGGATACGCCCGAGGCGGATGTGAACCAATCAACCTCAAGTTCATACAGGGCAACCTTTACCGCATCTGCTTTTGTACTCCTACCTTGATCAGTGATATTGCCAATAATTGAGCTTCTCTTCTCAGCATCGCGAACATCTTTAATCGATGTAGTAACAAGGCCAGTATCACCTGATGTGCCATTGCTGAAAGTTATAATCGTCATACTTTGATCTGTGGAGCCTACTATCTTTATCGTACTGCCAGCGAGAAGTAATGTGCCCGGATTGTAGGTTATATCCCTTTTGAAAATTTCGAAATCGTTAGGAGTAGCACCACCACTACCGTCAGCATCATAGTCTGTTGCAAAGATAATCTGGCCGTCAACCTTGATGGTAGAAACATCTAAAGATTCACCTGACTGGTCAACAGCCCCATCTTTATCACCTAATACAGGATGCTCATTAGTAGACTTTACCGCCGTGACAAACACATCGCCGTCGCACGAGAACGTGGCATCAGCGGTGTATATGTTGTCAGCGGGGTGCTTTTTGACACCTGCGATAAAGTCGCCAATGGTGACCTCAACTTCGCTGGTGTCCCTGATCAGTTTGCCGCCAATGGCCGTGTCAGCGGCGGGCCCGTCATCTTCCTCGACGGCCACCTGGATAGACGTAGTGGTGTTACTTACCACACCGACTGCATCACTGATCATGTCCAGCTTTGCGTTCAGAGCGTTGATGGATGCCGCGTTGGTCTGTACGCCTTGGCTGACCTCGCCCAGTGCGGCCGAAGCTGCTCCCAGACCGCTTATCGAAGCGGACAGGGTCTGCATGTCGCCGTCAAGGGCTGCCAAGTCGCCGTGGATGTCCTCCAAGTCGCCGTGGATTTCCTGCAGGTCGGTATCAACGGCGCTAAGATCGCCGTGTATGTCCTCCAGATCGCCGTGAATGGCTGCCAGGTCGGTGTCAATTACTCCCAGCATCTCCAACACGTTGGCAAAGCCGCTGGTCACTGCGTCCAGTATGTCGGACAGCAGGCTGTTGGCCTCGTTGGTATTGTCAACTACTGTAATTAGTCTCTCTGTGTTTGTCTGCGCGTATGCGTCAGTTGTTATCGTTACTGCTCCTGCTATCACTGCAAGGGACAACAGGAGTGCATGAAATGCTTTTATTTTGTCTGCAGATGGCCGGGAGGCGGGCGCCAGGTGGGCCGCCACCGGCGAACCGCCCACCATCTGCCCGAATGTGATCTGGCCATCTGGAGGGCAACGACAAGATCCCAACCATGATTCAGGCCTCCGCAAAGTTGGCGGCCTAACCATCAATTTGTTATATGCATGAGCGCCCTGAGAGGGATTCGAACCCCCGCCACAGCTATGTGAGTAAGTTGGTAACCTACCGTCCTACCAGGCTAGACCATCAGGGCGCGTTACTAAGATTGTCAGTGTATATGAGATTTGCCGCCCCGACCATAGCTGTCAAATCGGGACGGCTTGCTTAGTGTGATTAATGACCACCACGACCAAGCAAACCACCAGATGGTAACTAGTCATTCTTTGACCATCATATAACTTTTGACCGACGTTCAGAAAGTGGCGGAGCGGATTTTGACGCTGGAATCTCATAGGCGATATCGGCCTCGGACACGACCTGGCCGGTCCGCCTGTCCAATCTGCACCCCGCAGGCAGGCACATGCCAGACGGGGGAGCCTTGCGGGACAATGTGATCGAAAGATTTAGATCGCCCGATATCCCCCCGCACCCCCATGACGGCCGTCATCCGAGCAGAACGGGAGGGGGAGAGAGGTCGGGGCTGCGCTCGTCGCCTGCGTCTGTTCGTGTCGCGCCTGTTGGTGGCCGCTGCGTTGTTTCTGGAGGGACGTGCGGATCCGCACCGGGATCAACACGGGCCGGAACGGGACGGCGGGAGCCGGGCCGGGTCGGATTCAAAACGGACGGTCCGCCGGGACCCGGCGGGCAAGGGCCAAAATAACCAGCCTCCGAGGCGCGGGGCAGGGCGCCGGAAAGACAAGGGCGGCAAGGCAGGCGGCAAGGCAGGCGATGACGGCCTCGAATTCATGCTGGAGATGGCCGGCGGCCTGGGCACCAGGCTGGCAATCTCCCTGCTGGCCGGGCTGATGCTGCCCTTCTCTGGTGCACCCAACGCCGTGTACGGCCTGCCCGACATGTACCGCCTGCTGCTGTCGGTGTGCTCCCGCGAGGGCGGGGAGTCCAGCGCCGAGGCGCAGTACCAGAGGAGCAGGGCCCTGAAGAGCGTCAAAAGACTGCCCAGCCGCAGGCGGATGCTGGACATCATCATCAAAGGGGTGCGGCGCGACCACATGCTGTCGCGGTGCAGCAGGATGGTGACACGTTCCATGCTGCAGGCGCGCCGGCACGGAATGCTACGGCGCCCGATAGACGTCGCCATAGACGAGCACGACATACCATCCTATGCCAAGGTGATGAACATGGCGTACGCGGTCTTCTCCAGGTACAAGAAGGGCACCAAAAAATTCCACCGTCTGGCCACCCTCCACTGCGTGGTGGACGGGCACCGCCTCACCCTGGGCGTCGAGGTGGTGCGCCGGGGTGATGACACCGCCGAGACGGTGCGGAGGCTGCTGTGGAGGGCCCGCCGGCGCGGCATCCGCATGTCGTCGATCACCATCGACCGCGGGTTCCATTCGGTGGACGTCATAGAGACCATCAAGGCCACGGGGATACCCTTGGTGATGCCCGCCGTCAAGCTGGATCCCGTCAAGGAGATCATAAAAAAGTACAAGGCCGGAGAGCGGGAGGCCGTATCCACCCATACCATAACCAACAGCGCCGGCAGGAGCACCACGTACACGCTGGCCATCTTGGAGAGGGAGGATCTGGAGAAAGAGTATACCAAGATGTCCCGGGAGGAAAGAAAGCTGGCAGATCTGCACGACGATGATGCCCGGGTCAGGCAGTACTACGTGTTCGCCACCACCATGAGCGAGGGCTGGATCGGCGGCGACCCGCACCGCGTAGCCGAGTTCTACAGGAGGAGATGGGGCATCGAGAACTCCTACAAGAGCTACGAGGCCATGAGGCCGCGGACCACCAGCACCGACTATTCGGTCCGCATCCTGCTGTGGTTTATCCCGTTCATCCTGTACAACGTCTGGATCCTGGCCCGCTTCATGGCGGCCCGCGGCGGGGGGTACCACCCAGGCGCGCGGCCGCCCGTCACGCTGAACCTGTTCGTCTCCATGCTTCTGGATGCGGCAAACATGCAACCCGCCGGCAATCCGGGCGGGCATCCGCCGGATTAAGCCCGTCTTCCAAGCACCCGATACCGGACACCCTGCTCCCAAGGCTCATGCCAAGGCTGACGGTTGCTGCGCCGCCCGTCCCGCATGCGGCTCCCGCCCGGCCCCGCTGCCATTCCGCTACCATCCCGCAGCCGCCGCATTCCGGGTTGTGATCTCGATGGTGGCTGGACCCAGGTCGCACTCGAGCGGCCTTGGTCTTCGTAAGAACCAAGAGCGAAAATACGCTCCGCCACTTTCTGACGTTTAGTTGTACAATTCTTCAACACTCGGCATGCGGTAGCCGCACGCCCGCGGCGCACTACCACCTACCGGGCCATCATGGGACAGGCATGCCCCGACCCGGGGGTCGCAGTTGCGCGATACAGTCCGGTCCGACTCCAACCGGCGCGGTAACCGTCCGTCCCTTCCCCGCAGGCGTAGTCGATCAGGCACGATTTTGGCTGAATTCAGCACTAAAACCGGCCGCCTTCAATAGGATGAATGGTTACGGGGAGACCTACACCGCCTTCATCGCCTCCTCGGAGACGTCCAGTAGCCAATTGTAGACGCGGATCTTGCCGGATATCTCCCGGATGATGTTGGGGCACTTCACGGCGCGGACCGACTCGCCCATCGTCCTCTTGAATGACGATATGACTATCTCGGCAATCCACCGGGATCCCGTCCCCCTGCGCTTCTTCCAGTCCTTCTGGTTGGCCGTCCGCTCGTCCTTGAGCAGCTGCAGGACCTCGGCGTGGGATCCGCCCCCGCCCAGCTGCTCGATGACGGCCTCGGCGCGGGCCCTGTCGACCCCGTCGGCCCGGCAGTTGGCGTTGATCCGGACAGGCATCAGCGCCACCACGCCGCGTTTGCCGCAGTGGGAGAAGTTGGCGCGGGAGTCATACCCCTGCTCGCCCAGGAGGACCACCACTTGGCTGGCCCGCTTGGCCGGATCCTTGGGAATGCCGAGCTTTTCTAGGGCCTCATCCAGCATGGACGATATCTGGGGCGACTCGCCGACGGTCTCGTCGGTTATCACGAACGCCAGAATCTTGCGCGACTTCGCGTCGACCAGTATGCTGAACCGGATGAACCCGCGCTTGATCTTCCACTTGTGCCGGATCCACTCGCCGCGCGTGGATGGAATCAGCCCGGTCCCGTCGATTATCATCTGGACGGAGCCGTCCCCGTTGGTCACCTCCAGGTTCCCGTTGGCCGCCTTGATCTCCATCCTGTTGATCCTTTTGCAGATGGTGGTGTGATCCGGCGCGCACTCCCCGCCCATCGACTTGGCTGCCACGCCCTCGCGGTATCCCGTGCCGGTCAGCATCCTGAAGATAGCAATCATCTCTATCAGGCCGTCGGGATACTTGAACGGGCGGCCCCTCTTGCCGCGGTTCGCCTCTTCGAGCTCCCTGTCCCAGGCGGGGTCGGTCTTCATGGTGGCCGCCTTGCCCCGGGCCACGTACCGCGCGTCGTTCTGCGCGGAACTGATCTTCGGCTTGGGTATGTGGCCTATCCTGCCTGCATCCTGTCCGGTCTGTACGGTGGTCTGGGTCATGGCGTGATCCACTACCTCATTTAGAGTGAGGCGGTAAGTGTGAATAAAATGTCGCGAAAATCAGTATCAATAAGAGGGGGCCACTTCAAGAACCGTGTGAGGTAATTTTTTAGACTACGCAAACTGTATAATCTTCATACAAAACACTTCCGTATATCATCAAAATATTATATAGTTGTATATAGTCCACAAATAATGCATGGGCCAGGGTACTGCCTGCGTGATCCGTTCACGCCGGAGGTTGCCCGCCCACCCCCTGCACTACTGGCCGCCATGGCGCCGGTTTTGCTGGCTGCCCTGCTGCTGGCAGCAACCCCCCAAGCGGCACTGGCCGACTCCGCTACTGCAACACTGGATGGCGTCTTTGATGCCCTCGGCGGAGCCGGCGGTGTTGAGACAGTCACAATATCGGACAGAACCTACGCACTGGTGGCGAGTTTGGATGATAGGGCGGTCCAGATAATAGACATTACCGATCCCTCCGCCCCCGGCCCCGTATCCAGCATCACGGAGCAGGACGGCTTTGATGCTCTGGGCGGACCCGGCAGCATCGCCATAACCACAATCTCGGGCAGCACGTACGCCCTGGTTACGAGCCTGGACTACAACGCCGTCCAGATAGTCAACATAACGGATCCCGCCTCGCCCATTCCCGCGTCCGGCATCTTTGGCGACCAGGACGGCTTTGATGCCATGGGCGGACCCGTCAGCATCGCCATAACCACAATCTCGGGCAGCACGTACGCCTTGACGGTAAGCCCCGACTATGATTCCGTCCAGATAATGGACATCACTGATCCGTCCAGACCAGATCCCGCGTCCGGCATCTTTGGCGACCAGGACGGCTATGACGCGCTTGCCGGCGCAAGCGGGATAGCGGTGGCAGCCGTCTCCGGCAGCACCTACGCCCTGGTGACAAGCAACTGGGACGGCGCCGTGCAGATAATCGACATCACCGACCCTGCCGAGCCCGTGCCGGTGTCCAGCGTGTTCAACGGCCGGGACGGGTTCGACGCTCTGGACGGGGCAAAAGACGTTGTAACAACCACCATATCTGATGGCGTCTATGCCCTGGTTGCAAGCCAGGGCGATGCGGTCCAGATAATCAACATCACCGACCCTGCCGAGCCCGTGCCCGTGTCCAGCGTGTTCAACGGCCGGGACGGGTTCGACGCGCTTGCCGGGGCAAACCATATCGAGGTGGCTGCCGTCTCCGGCAGCACCTACGCCCTGGTGACAAGCAGCTGGGATGGTGCAGTACAGATAATTGATATCGCCGACCCGATGTCGCCGCGACCCGCATCCAGCATGTTCGATGGACGGGGCGGTTTTACCGCGCTTGGTAGCGCGAAGGAGGTGGCGCTGGCCACAATCGCGGATGGCGCCTACGCCTTGGTAACAAGCCCGGATGATGATGCGGTCCAGATAATCAACATCACCGATCCTGCCGAGCCCGTGCCGGTGTCCAGCGTGTTTGACGGGCGGGCCGTCTTCAATGCGCTGGGTCTGGCCAACGACGTGGCGGCGGTCACGATATCGGGGCATACGTATGCCCTGGTGGCAAGCAGGGGCGACAATGCGGTCCAGATAATCGAGATCACCGACCCCGCAGCTCCGCTGCCGGTGTCCAGCGTGTTTGACGAGCAAGACGGCTTTGACGCCCTGGGCAGGGCGAACGATATAGAGACGACCACCATATCGGGCAGCACCTACGCCCTGGTGACGAGCTTGGATGATGATGCGGTCCAGATAATCGATATCACCGACCCCGCAGCTCCGCTGCCGGTGTCTAGCGTGTTTGACGGACGGAAGGGCTTTGGCGCCCTGGGCAGGGCAAACGGCATGGAGACGGCCACCATATCGGGCAGCACCTACGCCCTGGTGGCCAGCCACGCGGACAATGCGGTCCAGATAATCGATATCACCGACCCCGCAGCTCCGCTGCCGGTGTCCAGCGTGTTTGACGGACGGAAGGGCTTTGGCGCCCTGGGCAGGGCAAACGGCATGGAGACGGCCACCATATCGGGCAGCACCTACGCCCTGGTGGCCAGCCACGCGGACAGCGCAGTCCAGATAATCGAGATCACCGACCCCGCAGCTCCCCGGCCCGTCTCCGGCGTGTTTGATGGCCGGGACGGCTTTGACGCCCTCGGGCGGGCTAACGACGTGGAGGTGTACGAGGCGTCGGGGCGCACCTATGCGCTGGTCACCAGCCAGGATGACAACGCCGTCCAGATAATAGATATCACCGATCCCGCGTCGCCCCGGGCCGTCTCCAGCGTGTTCGACGAGCAAGACGGCTTTGACGCTCTCGGGCGGGCTAACGACGTGGAGGTGTACGAGGCGTCGGGGCGCACCTATGCACTGGTCACCAGCAGGAGCGACAACGCCGTGCAGATTATCGACGTGACAGATCCCGCGTCGCCCCGGGCCGTCCATGGGGTGGCTGACGATCAGGACGGCTTTGATGCGCTTGCGGGCGCCAACAGCATTGAGGTGGTTGCCATATCTGGCAGCACGTACGCCCTGGTGGCCAGCCACGCGGACAACGCAGTCCAGATAATCGATATCACCGATCCGGCTGCGCCGATTCCGGTCGCCGGCATCTTTGATGGGAAGGGCGGTTTTACTGCGCCCAGCGCGGTGCCGGTCTATGATACCGCCCCCGGTGATGATGCTGATGATGTCCTGATCACCGATGTGGCCGAGCCTGATCAGCTGCATCCCGTGCCAGACGCCTCCGACGGCGAGACGGGTTCCGATGAGCCCGACGCGGTGCCGGTCCTGGTTGCCTCCCCCAACGACAACGCCGTGCAGATAATAGACATTGGTGATCCCGCATCTCCTAGTACCCTGTCGATAATCCTTGACGGCCACGGGGGTTTTGACGCACTCGAGGGGGCGAACGGGGTGGAGGTGTACGCGGTGTCGGGGAGAGCGTACGCTCTGGTTGCCAGTCACTCGGATGACGCCGTCCAGATAATCGATATCACGGATCCCGCCTCCCCGCAACCGGTCTCAAGCGCGTTCAACGGCCAAGACGGGTTTGACGCGCTTGACGGCGCAAACGATATCGAGCTCGTCGCGATATCCGGACGCACCTATGCCCTGGTGGCCAGCCTGGGCGACGCGTTTCAGATCATGGACGTTACGGATCCCGCCTCCCCGGCTCCGATATCCAGCGCGTTCAACGGCCAAGACGGGTTTGACGCGCTTGCCGGGGCCAGCGATGTGGAGGCATACGCGGTATCGGGGCGCATCTACGCTGTAGTCACAAGCAACTGGGACAACGCCGTCCAGATAATAGATATCACGGATCCCGCCTCCCCGCAACCGGTCTCCAGCGTTATGGATGGGCAGGATGGCGAAAATTAACCACCCGGCACGCCCGGATATGACAATCCAGCCGTCAGGTCGGCCGATACGCCGCAATCGTCGGCCATCTGGATAAAATCCTACCATCCTGGCCAAAGACACGGACTCCAACCACACAATCCGGCAAAATTTGCACAAGAACTGCGCATGTACAAAGTTTAAATGAATACCAAAAGTGGATGAACATATGGTTGAAGTGCCAGATGGAAGGTACGTGTTAGAGCTGCTGCGCATTGAGGATGGCGGCGCCATCAAGAGCGCTGTCCCCGGATCCACATGGATACAAAAAACGATGTATGTGGCCTCTAGGGCGCATCCAGAGATAGAATGTTACAACTTTGAGCCGGGCAAGTTTGGAATGTATAGCAGTAGGCTCAAAAACATCCTAGACGGGCTACGCAAAGATGGCTTGATAAACGTGAACGAAACTGCGGACGGCAACCGCGGTTCAATATCTCTCACAAGAGACGGGCGCCGCCTCGCTGACACGAACAACAAGACCAGCAACCAGGATGTTGTACGCACGCTGAGGGCGGTTAAGTCCACACTTAACAAACTTACGTATGCCGAACTAATAGTACTCATGTATACAAAATTTCCCGAAATGTTGGACAAGTCAGAGCAAAAAGACGAATATGACGAATGGAAGGAACAATATGCATTGTCAATGGTCAGGGATGACAAAATATCATTTTCACTGGGCGTGCAAATATCCGGCTTGGATAGAACAGAATTTGAAAAACGGTTAGAAGATGGACCAATGAACATGGCAAATGAAACGGAAGAAAAACACACCGTGGAAATAAACGTGTAACGGATAGAGATCCGGCAATGCCAGCGTCCCCAACCACTAACAGATTGCGCTGGTATTATTTTGATACCGACGTACTGATAAGCCTTGACAAATACGGTTTAATTGACCAGCTAGAAGAATACAGACGGCAAACAGGATATAGACTGCATACTAGCGCTGCCATTGAAGCGGAGCTGTCGGGGAAAAACTCCAAGAATCCTTCTAAACACCGTATGCCCGCCTCCATAACATCTGCCATACGTGGTGGAACCCTCGAAGTACACGGTAATGCCAAACTCGACAAATACAGCCAGGGTCAAATTGATGCCCAGCTTTTGCGAATAGGGGATGGTGAAACAAGTCTAATAAAATTAATTGCCAGCATAACCGAGGTTCCCCCCGCAAGGATGGGTGGTGAGTCAGGAAATCCGCATCCGCGATCTTAAACGGTCAATCGGATCAGGGCATGCGTGGGACACAGGAAATCCCGGAAACCCCGGAAGGGCGGGGCGTCGGAGCAGGGTATAACGCGCCGCGGGCGCCACATCTACCAGAAAGGCGACCAGATCAAGGCCCTGAGCGGGAACCGCTGGGATGTGGCCTCCTAGGGCACGGAGGGTGCATGGTACCGGGTCTCGTTTGCGGGCGAGAGCCTGGAATGGACCCCGGAAAAGGAGAACGGTTTTTGCACGATTTTACACAGACCTGATTGCCTCATTTATGTGCCGCCTCCCATGATGTGAGGAACTCGTCCGGCGGGACGTATTTTAGCGCCGAGTGCAGCCTGTTCCGGTTGTAGTCCCGGAACGCCTCTGCTATGACGGCCTCGGCCTGCTGGTAGTTGGCGAAGTCATGCGGCCAGATGTACTCACGCTTGAGGGTTCCGTGGAACGCCTCGATGTGGCCGTTCTGCTCTGGGGTGTGGGTCCGGATGAACTTGAGGCTGATGCCCAGGATGGAGGCGGCCTTTCGGAACCTTTTGCCGGCGTACTGGGATCCGTTGTCGCACTGGAGGGTCAGTTTGGAGCAGTCCGGCTTGGCTGCGGCGACGGCCTCGACGAGCGACTCGACGGCGACGCTCGCGGTGGCCAGGGTGTCGAACCGGTAGGCGATCCACTGCCTGGTGAAGATGTCCAGAACGTTGAAGCAGTAACACCAGCCGTCGAGCGGACCGCACCAGACATAGGTGATGTCCGTCTCCCAGACCTGGTTGGGACGGGTTGCCTTGATTGGCGTCCAGCGGGCCTTGGCGCACTTGAGATCCTGCGCCGGGAGGCTCCAACCCATCCGCCGGTAGACGCGGCGCACCAGCTTGCGGTTGACCGGGCGGTCCAGCATCCTGGATAGCTCGGCGGCCATCCTTCTGGTGCCGTAGAACGGCCTCTCTTCGCGTATCTGACGGATCAGTTGTAGCACGTTCCGGTTGACGGCCGACTCCCGCGCTTTCGGCTTGTAGTACCATCTCTTTCGGGTCACCCCGCACCAGCGGAGCGCCTTGTTCAGGGACATCTCCTGGTGGATCAGGCTCTGCGCGGCCATCATTTTTTCCTTACCTCCAACGTTTTTTTTAAAGCGTCGTTGGCCAGGGTGATCTCCCCTACCAGCGTCTTGAGCGTAGCGTTTTCCCTTTGAAGTACCTTTGTGGCCCGCGCGTTCAGGCCTCCGGTCAGGGCGGCCCTGCCGCCCTCCAGGAACTTCTCACGCCAGGGATAGAACGTGTTGGGCGAGAGGCCGTACTTCCTGCATATGTCGGCGGTACTGGCCGTGGTGGTGAGCGACTCTATCACGATCTTGGCCTTGTCCTCGACGGTCCATCGCTTTTTGGTCATGGCTTGATCCTCCTAGGCTGGCCCAAAAACTCTTTGTTGCGGATCGTTCTCCTTCTAAGGGGGCCCCCGCCAAGCCCCACGTGCGAGTGCATATGCCACACCACGGGGAAGGGGTGCAGGTGCAAGCATATCGCGGCGGTCGAGCATACGCTGTTCATATCGTCCTAGGCCGCCCTCGGCAAGAAGGTCGATGTCAGGGGGCAGGATCTGGCGTGTCCGGACTGCGGGGAAAAGAAGTATTCCCGCGACGGATGGTACCACGGCAGACACGGGAAGCGGCAGGGGTGCAAGTGCACTATATGTAAGCGGCGGTTCGGGGACAATCCGGGCTTTGAATACTGCCAGGTGCCGCGCCTGTACATCACGTTGACACTGATGCTTTCGGGGATGATGGGGATGGCAGCGGCCAACATACAGATGACACCCAAACATTTGTGGGGCGAGGTGCACGTGGACACCATAACCAGGATCCGGAGCACCATCCCGGGGTGGTGGGGAAGCATGCCAAGACCATCAAGCCCCCGTGCACGGGGGACAAGTGAGGCTGCGACGAGAAGATGCAGAAGGTGCGCGGCAGGGAGTCGTATGTGGTCGCCGTCACGGACCTTGCCACCAGGGTAATCCCGGCGTGGGACATATAATCACCCACCAAGGAAAAGTACGATGCGGCCCCCTGCTACGGGCGGCCAGGGACATGGCGGGCGGGATTCCCCGGCTGTTTATCACCGACGGCCTGGACCGGTACCACATCGCCTTCAAGAAGGCGTTCCGCACACTGAAGGGCCTCAGGTCTATCCACATACGCGACATCCACATCCGGAACCACATATGCAACACCAACAAGCAGGAGCGCCTCAACGGGGGGTGCGCTGGCCGTTTCAGGTACGCCCGCGGCATAAACAAGGAGTCGCTGATATTCCGCATGGCCGTACTGCACTACGACTACATCAAGCCGCACGGCGGCATAGGCGGTCGGACGCCCGCCGGAGCCGCCGGCATCAATATTTTGGGTACGGGCAGGTGGCTGGCGCTCATACAGAACGCCGTATCCGCCGCGTGAGGCGCCGCGGACGCCCAGCATGATGCCCGGCGCGGATTTTTGCCCCGCGCCCACCTCGTTCCGGCGGGACTTTGCCAAAAACCTACCAAAGTACATCCCAACGGCCCGGACATTCCCGATTTGAGCCGGACTGCGGCCCGGATCTGGACCAATTGGATCAACTACCCGTCCTTGTGGGAGGAACCAGGCGCCATGAAATTTATTTACAGTGTGCTCCTAAAGTAAGCATGGAGAAAAAGTACGTCTTGGCGCTGTTACGAGTGGAAACGGACGGAGAAAACAACGGCATCAGCGGCCAGACCTGGATACAGAAGATGATGTATGCCGCTTCCAAGGCGCATCCCCAGCTCGAGTGCGGCTTCGTGCCCCATCTGCGTGGCATGTATAGCCAGCGCCTCAAAAACACCCTGTGTGAACTCGAAAAGAATGGCCTTGTGTGCATGGAAAAGGACGGCGAAGAGAGGCAGCCCGTGCATTTGACGTGGCGTGGTCGGCAGGAGGCCGACGAGGCGATCAAGGATGTGGAGTCGAACGTGCTTCGGTCGCTCCACAGCCTGAAGTCCGTGTTCAACGGACTGACCTACAGGGAGATGATAGCCTTGTCGTACACAAAGTTTCCGGAAATGTTAGAAAAGAGCGAGCTCAGTGACAAATACCAGGAGTGGAGGAAGGACGCAGCGCTTTCGATGGCGGGGCGCGGCAAGATATCGATGTCGTTGGGCGCGCAGATCTACGGTACGGGCGTGGCCGATTTCGAAGACTGCCTTGCCAGCTAGTACGCGTTTCGGCTCGGAACGGATCCAGACGAGGTTAAGCTGCCATCCATTGGACGAATTGTCTAATCTGATATACAATTTCTACGATCCTGCACGGTCTGTTGCCACGGAACTGCATATGTTGATTGCAAAACCACGAATGGTGGATTCTTTGGTTTCACTCCTAGTCGAAACGCGTACGCCAGCTAGCTTGCATGACTTTTAACCAAGCCGCAGCGCCAAGCCGCTTATGCCTGATGAACGTTACTATCTGGACGCGACGGTGCTGATACATTTTGACAACAACGGCCTGCTGGGCGCACTACAGAAATTCGCAGAAAAAACGCATGCCAGACTGCTGACAACCCGAACCGTTCTTGGCGAAACGGAATCGCCCAAGCACAAGATGTCTACCCCGTTTTCAGACATGCTCTCGGACGGTACCTTGGAAGTTGTGGATGACGTTGCCTCTGTAGTTGATCGCGCAGACGCAGAAATTGAGACACTGACGGCGGATTTGGGTCCGGGGGAGAACAGTTTGATAAAGTTGGTTGCCCGCGACAGCGAGGCGCCGGGCAAACCGATACTCGTGCTGAACGACGGCAAGGCCTTTGGGCGATCCGGCGAGATTGGAATTGAGGCCATGCTGGAGGCGGATTATCTGGCGCTGTTGGTGGGGGAGGGGACCGTGACGTGCAGTGATGCCCTGGTCGCTCTTGAGAGCATGTTGGCCAAGAACCTGTCAAAACACAGGCGCGGCGCTTGGCAGGCGGCATGATCGACAGTAGAGATTATGCATAGACGCATAACTTGACTGCATTGGGCGGCACTGTCTTGCCCATGATGGGTATGGCGGCGGGATCGCTGTTAACAATTCCGGGTGTTGATACGGGGTTCTGCCGTACCATGTAGGCGTGGTGGTGACGGGCAAGCATCGGGGGCGTGCCTGGCGCGCAATGGGCCGCGTCTGGAACCACTGAATATAATCGTCTACCCCGGATGGTAGGTCATCAAATACCTCTACTGGTAGGACAAAGTTCCCGATCATTTACCGGTGAAAGATACTTAGATCGGGGCCTGCATGCACACGCCAATGAGACCAAGAAAGCTGTTGAGGCTGTACAAGAAGGAGAAAGACCCCGACGTCAGGGACAGGATGTGGCTGAACATACTGGTAGAGCGGGACGGAATGTCCGCGACCGGCGCGGCGGTACACATGGAGAAGGCGCGCTCGTGGGGCTCCACGTGGCGCCGCCGCTATCTGGACGAGGGCGCCGAAGGGCTGAGGACGCGGACCAGATCCGGCAGGCCGTCGCGCATCCCAGACGAGGCCATGAGCAGGATAAGGCAGAAGATCGAGCAGGAGGACTGCTGGACGGTCGAGGCCCTTTACGGGTTGATCAAGGAGGAGGCCGGCGTCGAGTACGACCTCTCGTACGTCCGCAGGCTGTTGCGCAACCTGGGATACGTCCGGAAGGTGCCGCTCCGCAGGCACGTCAGGAGGGCCAACCGCTGGAAGGTGGCGTGGTTCCGCAGGAAGACCAGAGCACTGATCAAGGCCAGGCGCCACCGCGGCTGGACCGTCGGCATCCAGGACGAGTCCATCTTCGTAGCCGAGGCCAGGCCCAGAAAGAGCGTCTACAGCAGGAAGGGGAAGCGGCCAACCATCACGTACGGCGGAGACCATTCCAGGACGGTCGTCTTCGGGGTGATCACCTGCGACGGACGCAGCCTCTTCAGGCGGTACGACCGGTCCACCAAGGACGAGTTCGCCGACTTTCTCTGGCATGTCCACCTGAAGTTCGGCAGGACGCTGATCATCGCCGACAGGGCCCCCCAGCACAGGGCGGCAGCGGTCCGGGAGGCGCTGGCCGAGATGAAGGGAAGGGTGGAGCTGTGGTTCCTGCCCCCGGGATGTCCCGAGTTGAGCGCGATCGAGGAGGTCTGGCGCCAGATGAAGCGCGCCATCCCGGATGTCCCTTACGTCACGCTGGCCCGGATGTGTGAGGGCATCGACAGGTGGGCGGAGTCGTCAGTGCCGGTGCTGGACATCGAAAAATACCTCTACAGGATAGTATAGTCCCAGGTCCAAGCCGGAAGGCGCGCCAATGGGGGACCCTGCGCACAGCCTTCCCGTTTCCGGGCAAATCCGGGCCGCGGTCGCCCCGCGGCGGGATAATCTGGGGCCCGCCGCGGGCCGGTTGCTGTGGGACAGGCCGAATTTCGGTTTTGCCGGTTATTTTGCATTAAATCGACTAAATTTTAACCTCAAACTTTGTCCCGCCAGTATCCGTGTCAGATGATCGCCATCCGTGTGTTCTGACCACACGGGCAACCGATTTTTGCGATGGCGGTCGCCCGCCCCACTATCCGGCTATCTCCAAGGCGGCCCGCAGCTCGCCGGGCATCCCGCAGGCCCCGGTGCATGGTACCCGCCAAAAAGAATGGAAAATCACGTGACGGATCGAAAAGTATAGATCACCCCTCCGCCCCCAGACCCCCGTGCCAAAGGCGGTACTGGCAAAGAGAGGTAAAGAGCACCTGTCCGGCATCCAGTTGTCCGAACTAGAAGAGATGTACAGGCATGAGCCCCCCGGCAAGTCCAGGGACAGGTTTCAGGCGGCCGTGCTCAGAAAGCGCGGCAAGATGATCGTGGAGATGGTCACCATGTCTGGGCGCCATCCCAACACCATCCACCGGTGGCTGAACAGGCTGGAGCGCGAGGGCCTGGAGGGCAGGCACGACCGGCGGGATCCGGGCAGGCCGCGGCTCCTGACGCTGGAGCAGGAGCGCCTCATCCAGGAGGATCTGGACGGGCCGCCGTCCGAGAGCGGGTTTGGCCGTGGCAGCTGGAACGCCAAGATGCTCGCCAGGCGCATAGGCGACAGGTTCGGCATTATCCCGTGCAGCCGGAGGACCGCCCTGAGAATCGCGGGCTGGCTCGGCTTTTCGACATGCAAGCCGTGGTTCATACCCTACAACAGCGCCACGCCCGAGGAACAGGCGGCGTTCATTGAAAAGATGAAGGAGACGATCGCCAGATGGAAAGAGGAGGGACGCACCCTGCTGGCCGTCGACGCGGTCACCCTGTGGGACTCACCCACGTCCAGCTGGGGCCTCAGGCGGCGGGGCGGAAAGAACATCGTCCGCACCAACCACTCCAAAAAGTCCAACCATCTGATCGGGGCTCTGGGGGACGGCACGCTGGACCTACCATTCCACGATAACCTGAAGGCGGACGGCCATGCGGCCCTGGTGGAATATGCCCGCCGGCGCCACAAGAAGATCGGCATCATATAGCCGACAACGCCGGCGCCCTCACCGGCAAGACCATGAGCGATTACATTGCAGACACGGACGGGGCCGTCGAGATGGTGCACATTCCGCCCCACACTCCGCAGACATCTAGGGGGTTCCAACACGGACGCGATGGCCCCCACAACGAAACTGAAAAAAGACTAGCCCAAAGGTAGACTAGCTCTGCCTGAGACGCACCTTACATGAGTTGTGGGACATAATAAATGATCCGAAGGCGTGGACCGGCCGGGAATTGAACTCGGATCTTCTGCGTCTCAGACAGATGTTCTACCTTTGAACTATCGGCCCACGTCATACGGGTTGTTATCCAGCCATTTATCTGGCTCGATTATGATGTCTCCATTCCCAACACGGCCCGCAGCTCGCCGGGCATCCCGCAGGCCCCGGTGCAGGCGTTGATGGGGTGCGCCAGGTAGTTGACGCCGGGGTGCCGCCCCGCCCACAGGGGCGCCCGGCGGCCGCAAAGATGGGCTCCATCCACACGGCCCGGACGGGGAACGTGCCCAAACAACCCATCATCGGGTGCGGGGCGTCAACCGCCACGCCGCCCTTGGCCGCCGGCCTTGGACTGCGCGGTTCCCTTCCCGGCGATTCCAAGCTGCGACTCCAACTGGGCATTGCGGTTCTTGACGGCCCTGATCTCCGACTCCAACTGGGCATTGCGGACTTCGGCGGCCGTGACCCTGTCCTTCAACTCGGCTAGCTGGGAGGGCAGCGACTCGGACCCGCCCGCCATCCCCGCATACGAGGACAGGCGGGAGAGCAAGTTGATCATCTCGGATCCCTTGGAATACTCCTCGCGCAGTTTCTGGGGGAACAGTTCGGCGGGCTTTTGGTAGCGGTCATTGCCCTTGTGGCCGATGACGTGATCTGCCGCATATGGCGCGCAGCCGCAGGCCTCCAGCGTGGATTTCAGCAGGGTGCGGAGGCCGTGCGCCCTGATCTTGAAGCCGTTCCAGCGCACCCTCTTCTGCACGCCCGACCTCTTGGCGACTTCGGCGAACCGGTTGGATATCCAGACGCCGCGCACCGCCGTGCCTATGCTGGTGAGAAATATCGGGCCGGCCGGATCGTGCTTGCCGTACTTTTCCTCCTTTTGATCCAGGTATTCGCGTAACGCGTCCACCGCGTCGCGGTCTATGAACGTCGTGTACTGGTGAGCCGTCTTCATGCGGACGAACGTGAGCGGCACCGGACAGCGGCCCAGATCCCATTGCCGGCGATCCTCGGTCCCGAACCATTCCACTATCTGGGCGTAGGCCTCGTAGTTGAACCGATCCGCGAACGTGCTGACGTCCATCCCGCCCTGAAACTGGATCAGCATGATCGCCCTGAACGCCGTACCGGGGTTGCCGCGAACGAGGAGGTTGTAAAAGTCCTCCAGGCCCATCTCCGTGTCGTCGACGACGTCGTGGCACGCGTGCTTGTTCAGGTTCACCTGCACGTCGAGACTGAAGCCGTGGATGCGAAAGTACGACTTTATGGCGGTGCGCATTCCGATGACGGCCGGCTTGGTGAGTTCGCCGTGGAACGGATCGTTGAGATAGTCGGAGACGATGCGGTTGGTCATCATGACTCCGAAATTATCATCCTCGCAAAAGTTCAGCAGATCCTCGACGTTGGCAAACGTCCTCTGGCGCCTCTGGGTGGTGATGGTGTCGCCCTCGACCGCCTGTTGTTTGACCTCGAACTCCCTGCCCTTCAGCCACATGCTGAAGGCGCCCAGGTGGCCCAGATACAGGCTCCGCGTGCTGCCGGGGGGCCTGCCGTGCTTGTAACTCCCGTCCTTCAGGTGACTCATCCAGCGTTTCACGCTTCCAAGCCCGTCCACGCTCGTCCCCGGCGAGGACAGTTTCAAAATTCCGTGCTTGCACGCCCAGGACGTGCCGTGCCTGGGTTCGGCGATGCCCGAGTTCCTCAGATGCTTGGCCGAGACGTACCCTGAGGGGGGCAGTAACTTCAAGACCTGCAAGGCGCGGCCGGGCGCCTTCTGCAGGTCGAGCTCGGTTACCCGGCGGAGTACCCTGTAGTATTTGGTCATGTCCTAGTCTGATCTATATTTCTATAAAATCACCGAGATAACCGCCCGCGGCATCTGGGCGGCGCGCCGCCCGGGGGGATTGAACGGTTGTTACGGTTCTCTTGCAAAATTGGGACATGTTGTGGTTCGGTGCTAATCGTCCGGTCCGGCCACGGTGATGTGGTCATCGTGTATCGTAAACGTGATGCGCTTTGGGTTGCCAAGTCGCCTCAGGACCGGTTTTGGTATGTAGCTGAAACTGCTTGTGTTCTGGACGTTGTGTGACCGATACCGTGAACTTTGTGGCGCCCCTTGCCCATTTTGTCATGTGGCTGGTTCCAGTATTGTGTTTATAAGCAAATTTTGGTAAACGAATTCGTTATAGTACAACACAAGGGCCGCCTGAAATCCGTCCGCGGATTCCACTCCACGCTGCCCGCTCTTCACGTGCTGTACCTGGCGTACTACAACCTCTTCCGGCCCAATTCGGGCTTGGGCGGAAAGACGCCCGCCGAGGCGCTGGGCGTCATACTGAAGGGGCCCGACAGGTGGCTGACGGCCATACGGCACGCGGCCCTGCTCGGTGTATGATGCCGGGCCGCGCGGCGGTTGGTAACGCCGGAGGGACATGCCGCGCGGCTGGTACCGTATCGATTGACATCACGCGGTTTCCGCAAGGGCGTGCTGCCGACAGACCCGGGTGATTGTCCATCCGGACGGCCATGCTGCATAGTGACACGGTGCGGTGACACGGATGGGCAGCCTATGCCACATGACGATGTCCCATTTTTGCAAGAGAACCAATCGTATTGGTTTTAGACGTTCAGGGAAGATCTTGAATCTTTCGCGCGCACGTTCGGGGTGGAGCAGCTCTCCGATATCGTCATCGCGGCGGATGCCGATATGCGTCCGACCGTCAAAAACTGGAACCTCGGTGTCGGGATCCGGGGAAGGGCGTACGAGTTGGCGGACGCGGTGGCATGGTTCAACCAAAAAGGCATCAAGATACCGCACTGCGCCGTCAGGGACCCGCGTGGAGACATAACGGACAACATGAGGCGTTACCTGCTCAAATAAGGCCGAGTACAGTTGGCACCAGGCACCCTCGGTATGGAGGCCGTGGATCTAGGCGGTACATACTCGGTTACTACCTATTGTAGCGTTGCGTATAAAAAATTCTCCGTTCGGTGGGGGGTTGTCCACGATAATGGTGACCGACCGGATCAACGGGGCCAGCTTCTTCGACCACCTGGTGCGGGCGTCATCCGGGAACGGCTAGCCGGATGCCCTCCCCCCACGACCATCCGAACAAAACAACCGCACCACACCGCAGGCTGCGCACGCCTTTTTGGCATGCGCCGCATCAGCATGTTTCAAAAAGCGAAACGGTCACGCCATTTTAAAGAACACCGCGGACAACCCCCGTTCGGTGGGAAGATGTTTCTGGACCTAGCCGAGGCCCGGCGGGGAATTCCTTCAACCGGGGGGGGGGTCCGCATCCGTGGTGGTGGTCCGCGGCTCCCCGACGATGCTGCCGCGCGCCCGCGGCAGGCAAATCTTCATAACGCCAGGGTTGCCCACCCGCCCGTATAATGGACAAGGCCCAGATGCTGGCCAGCTTCTCCGGGGAGCCGGACCGGTACTACACCGTCGAGACCTTCACCGACCGGGGCTTCGAGAGGAGGTCCTGCCGGACGTGCGGGAGGTACTTTTGGACGCTGGACCCGGACCGGACCGACTGCCCAGACCACGGGGCCGACACCTACTCGTTCATAGGCGAGCCCCCCACCAGCCGCCGGCTCGACTATACCGAGTCCTGGAGGGAGATAGAGTCGTTCTTTGTTGACAACGGCCACGCCTCCATCCCTAGGTACCCGGTGGTCTGCAGGTGGCGGGATGACCTGTACTATACGATAGCCTCGATCGTCGACTTCCAGAGGGTGGCCGGCTCCAAGGTGTTCTTTGAGTTTCCGGCCAACCCGCTGGTGGTCCCCCAGACGTGCCTGAGGTTCAAGGATATGGACAACGTCGGGGTGAGCGGGAGGCACTTTTCGAGCTTTTGCATGGTGGGCCAGCACTCGGTCCCCGACCAGGGCGGCTACTGGAAGGACCGCTGCATCGAGCTGGACTATTCCCTGCTGACGGGGCCGTTCGGGATTGATCCGGCGGAGATCACCTTCGTCGAGGACGTCTGGGCGGGGGGCGGCTCGTTCGGTCCCTCGCTGGAGTATTTCGTGCGGGGGCTGGAGCTGGGCAACGCCGTGTTCACCGAGTTCCAGGGGACGCTGGACAACCACACCACCCTGGACAACCGGATAATCGACATGGGGGCGGGCCTTGAGAGGTTCGCCTGGATAACCATGGGCACGCCCACCGCCTACGACTGCTGCTTTGGGCCGGTCCTGGCCATGATGATGGAGGCGCGGGGGGTGGACGTCGACGCGGACAGCCTCAAGTCGTACTATACCGAGATAGCCCGGGGCCTCGAGGAATCCTCGGGGGACATGGGCGCGCTCAGGCGGCGCGCCATCGGACGGGCCGGGATGACGGACCGCCAGTATCAATCCAGGATAGAGCCGCTGGAGGCCATATACATGGTGGCCGACCATGTCAGGACGCTGATATTTGCCATCTCCGACGGGTCGCTGCCCAGCAACGTGGGAGGAGGATACAACCTGCGGATGATGGTCCGGAGGATTGCCGGGGCGGCCCGGGGGCTGGACATCCACGAGATGGTGGAACGGCAGATAGACTACCTCTCCAAGACCTACCCCGAGCTGGACGGCCACCGGGACGACGTCCGGACCATCCTGGATATCGAGCTGGACAGGTACGGCAGGTCCCGGGGCCGCATGGCCAAGGTGGCCGCCAGGATACGCGACCAGCAGAGATCCCCGACCATCCCGGAGCTGCTGACCCTGTACGAGTCCGACGGGATAACCCCCGACTACCTCAAGGAGGCGGGGGCGATCCCCGAGGTGCCCGCCGAGTTCTACCCCCGGCTATCAGAGCTGCACCAGCAGGGCAGGCAGGCCAGGCAGATGGCCCCGGACCTGGAGGGCATCCCCGGGACCGAGCCGCTCTACTACCAGGATGACCCCGGTAGGTTCGAGGCTGAGGTCATCCGGGCGGCCGACAACATGGTAATCCTGGACAGGACCGCCTTCTACCCGCGCGGGGGCGGCCAGGAGCCGGACGCCGGGGTGATAGGGGACTGTACCGTCCGGGACGTCCAAAAGCACGGGGAGGTCGTCATCCATTACGTGGAGGGTACCCTGCCGGAGGTTGGCCGGAGTGTTGCCTGCCGGGTCGACCAGGATAGGCGCCGCCGGATAACCCGGCACCACACCGCCACCCACATCCTGAACGCCTCCTCCAGGATGGTGCTGGGATCCTGGGTCTGGCAGCACTCCGCCCACAAGGACGAGGACCACGCCAGGCTGGACGTGACCCACCACTCGGCGCTCACCCCCCAGGAGATCTCCAGGATACAGGAGACGGCCAACGGGATAGTCGGGCAGGACCTGCCGGTCACCATCCGGTACATGGACCGGGGAAGCGCCGAGAGCAGGTACGGTTTCCGCATATACCAGGGAGGGGTCGTCCCGGTCAGGTCGGTCAGGATAGTCTCGATCGGCGAGGTGGACGTGGAGGCCTGCGGGGGCACCCATGTTGATAGCACCGGCCAGGTCCAGCGGATACGGATAACCCGAGCCAAGCGCATCCAGGACGGGGTGGTCCGGATGGAGTTTGTGGCGGGGCCGGAGGCGGCCTTGGACGTCCAGGATGATGATGGTGGGGCGGCAAGGGCCGGCTTGGATGATGATGACACCATCAAGGAGCAGCGGCGGCGGCGCGCCAGGGCGATGATGGAGTCGCTGCTGGAGCGGGTGCCGTCCGGGCGGGGCTCCCCCGAGCCGGGCATCACCTACGGGGGAGGATCCTGCGTGGTGCACGGGGCCGACTATGACGAGCGCTTCCACGTGCAGATGGGCAAGAGGCTGACCGCCCGCCACAGCACAACATCCTACTGCGGGATATTCCGGAGCGGCCCCGCTATCCGGGTGATGGTCTACTGCGGGGAGGACTCGGCCCATCCGGCCGACGGGATAGCGGGGACCATCTCGGAGATGCTGGGGGGCAGGGCCGCCGGCACCAGGCGGTTCGCGCAGGGCGGGGGCCGCAACGCCTCGGAAGTGGACCGGGCGATATCCTGGGCGGTATCGGAGATGATCCCGCAATGACGGCCGTCAACTGGGGGGAGATAGAACGTAGGTGGCAGGCTGTCTGGGAGGAGCGCCGCACCTTCGAGGCCAACCCGGACGGCCGCCCCAAGAAGATGATCACCGTCGCCTACCCGTACCCAAACTCGCCCCAGCATATAGGGCACGGCCGGACCTACACGCTCGCCGATATAGACGCGCGGTTCTGGCGGATGCGGGGGTACAACGTGCTGTTCCCGATGGGGTTCCATTATACGGGGACGCCCATCCTGGGGATGGCCAGAAGGGTCCAGGGGAGAGACACCGAGCTGCTGGCCGGGCTGCGGGACATATTCGGGGTGCCCCAGGAGTATATAGACGGGTTCACCGAGCCGCTCAACATCGCCAACTACTTCCGCGACGAGATACGCCAGGGCATGAGGGAGATGGGCTACTCGATTGACTGGCGCCGCCAGTTCACCACCATCGACGAGCCATACCGGAGGTTCATCGAGTGGCAGATAGAATCGCTGAGGAGGGCGGGGTTGATCATCCAGGGGTCGCACCCGGTGGGGTGGTGCCCCGAGGACCAGAACCCGGTCTCCCAGCACGATACCCTGGGGGACGTCGAGCCCCAGTTCACCGAGTACGTGCTGGTCAAGTTCCGCTGGGACGGGTACGTGATACCCACGGCGACCCTGCGGCCGGAGACCGTCTTCGGGGTGACCAACGTCTGGGTCAACCCCGAGGTGACCTATGATATCGTCCGGGTGGGTAGCGAACAGTGGGTGGTCTCGCCGCAGTGCGTAGACAAGCTGGTCCACCAGGGCAGGGACCCGGTGAAGGTGGGCACCATCGACGGGTCGAGGCTGGCAGGCGAGACGCTCAGGACGCCCCTGGGCGGGAGCGTCCCGGTGCTGGCGGCCGGCTTTGCCGACCCCCGGACGGGGACGGGCCTGGTGATGTCGGTGCCGGCGCACGCCCCATTCGACTATGCGGCCCTGGTGGACGCGGCCGGCGGGTCGGAGATCGCCGGGGCCATCGCCCCGGTGCCGATAATATCGGTCCCCGGGTACGGGGAGGTGCCCGCCCGGGAGATATGCGAGCGGATGGGGATAGACGGCCAGCAGGACGACCGCCTGGAGGAGGCGACCACCCAGATATACAACAAGGAGTTCTACGAGGGGGTCCTGCGGGAGAACTGCGGCAGGTTCGCCGGCCAGAAGGTCTCCGAGTGCAAGGATGCAGTCCGGGAGTGGCTGCGGGAGGAGAACGGGGCCGAGGCGTTCCACGAGATGGCCGGCGAGGTGCGGTGCAGGTGCGGGGCCAGGTGTGTCGTCAAGATGCTGACCAACCAGTGGTTCCTCAACTACGGGGACGACCGGTGGAAGCGGGATACCCGGGACTGCCTGGGGGGGATGAGCATACTGCCCCCCGAGATATCCGGCGAGTTCTACAACGTGGTGGACTGGCTGCGGGAGCGGGCGTGCGCCAGGCAGCACGGCCTGGGGACCAAGCTCCCCTGGGACGACAACTGGATAGTCGAGAGCCTGTCGGACTCGACCATCTACATGGCCTTCTACGTGATAATGAGGTTCGTCCGGGACGGGACCATCACGCCGGAGGTGATGGACGGGCGGTTCTTCGAGTACGTGCTGATGGGGAGGGGGCCTCCCCCGGAGGTGCCGGGGATAGAGGAGATACGGGAGGAGTTCCTGTATTATTATCCTGTGGACACCCGCCACTCGGGCAGGGACCTGGTGCCCAACCACCTGACCTTCTTTGTGATGAACCACGTGGCGCTCTTCCCCAGGGACGGCTGGCCGCGGCAGATCGTAGTCAACGGGTCGGTGCTGATGGACGGCAAGAAGATGTCAAAGAGCATGGGCAATATCATCCCGCTGAGGAGCGCCATCAGGAGGTACGGGGCCGACCCCATACGGCTGGGGATCGTCATATCGGCCGAGCTGCTGCAGGATGCGGACATCAACCTCGAGTCGGTGTCGGGGGTTGGCGCCCGGCTGGAGAGGATGATCCGGGAGTGCGGGATGGCGCAGCCGGGCGACTCGGATAGCCTGGCGGTGGAGGACGCCTGGATACGCGCCCGGTTGGGGCTGATGGTCGGGAGGGTCACCGGGAACATGGAGAGGATGAGGCTGCGGGAGGCCCTACATGATATGCTGTACGGGTTCGAGTCGGACCTGCAGTGGTATGCTCGGAGGCTTCGGACCAAGGGCCGGGAGATGCCCCCCGGGATGGCCCATATGATATGCAGCACGCGGGCCAGGCTGCTGGCGCCGTTCGCCCCGCATGCGGCCGAGGAGATGTGGCGCGCCCTGGGCGGGGAGGGCCTGGCCTCGGAGGCGGCCTGGCCGGACGGCGGCAGCCCGGACGGCTCGGTGGTGCACGCCGAGCACCTGCTCAGGTCGGTTCTTGCGGATATCGCCAAAATCGTGAAGGTGTCGGGGGTGAGCCCCGATAGGGTGCTGGTGTATGTTGCAGCGTCCGGCGAGGCGTACCGGGCCGTGCTGGCCTGCGTGGAGGCGGGGCAGACCAGCATGAGGGACGTCATGGCCAGGCTGGCAGGCGAGGAGCGGACGGCCCACCTGAGGAGGTCGCCTGATGTGGTAATGAAGTGCCTCAGGGACATCCTCTCCGAGCCGGCCGACATACGGAAGGCCAGGCTGGCCGATGAGTCGTTTGACGAGAAGAGCCTGCTGGCAGCCGAGCTGGAGCCGGTCGTAAGGACCGAGTACGACTGCCGGGTGGTGGTCTGCGGGGCGGATGACGCCGATGCCGAGGACCCCGGCAACAAGGCGCGGTTTGCGCGCCCCTGCAAGCCGGCAATATTCATCGAGTGATGCTGGCGCATGCCTGGATGGTCGGCTCGCGGTCTGGTACGGTCTTGTCGCAGGTGGCGTAGATCTCGTGTCTGTCCCGCAGGGTGGTCTTTGATGCCGGGTCTTGCAGGCCGCTCTGCCATGTATATGGCGGTACGTGAAATGCCATCCCGCGTCTGTCTTGGCGGCCAACACCGCAGATGGCCGCGTGGATGGCCGGCGCGCCGTCCCGCCGTTTGGATGGATCATCAAGGACCACCTCAAAGCAGCCGGTCTGCGCCGCCCCGTTGTGGTCGTGCGGCGCCCGGGCGTGCGGGTTGGCGTGCTGCCGGTTGGTGCGTCCCGCCTTGTGGCTACCGTGCACGCTGCGTATGATATGGTCGGCAAGCCCCTTCTGGCAGGCGCCGGTACGGCGTACTATCATCCGGTACAGATCCTTGCAGCGCACCCCGCCGCGGTACCCCTCGGCTGTGCGGTTGGACGCCGCCATGATATGGTGCAGCAGGCCGGCCAGGGGGCATCCCCTGCCGTGCGCCATGTGGGCGGTCCGGGTTATCCGGTCCTTGGTTTATGGTGATGATGATGATGATGATGATGATGATGACAACGTGTTGGTATCTCCAAGTGCCGATGCCGTGCTTTGCCGTACCGGCGGCACCGGGGGTCTGTGTATAATCTCTGTTGCCCAATTTTGCTATCTGATGCGATGGGCCGCTTTACCGTTTTTAATACCGGACGTTCGCTTACAAATCATGGATGATGTAGCCGACGACTTTGTTGGCGACGAGATAAGAAAGTCACTGGAAAACCTTCTGGACGATATCGTTGGCCGCATCAATGAAAAGGAGGGCGATTTAGCCAAACGTCTGCGCGCTGCAAGAGAACTGCGAAATGAGATCAAAGATCTAAAAAAAGAGTATGATACAATTAGTAAATGGTTGAATGTTTACCGTTTCGATTTTGATGTCTAGCCGTGGCACAGATCCTGCGTCAGGCGTATTGCCAAGAAACGACCTGAACACAACAACCACCTTGGGCCGTCCGCACGCGTTAGCCTAGGACGTGCGCAATGTTTTGAATTTTTCCTCCAGCCTGTCTAACTTCCCATCAATGGAGCGCAGACCGTCTACTATCATCTGCGCACTCTGAGCCTGCTCTTTGTTGCTTAGCCTGGATATGAGGCGCTCTACTCTGTCCAACTCTGATTTTGCATCCTTCATGGTTGGTATACGCCTGGCGTTTTTATAAAGATTGTTTGTCTGCGGGGGTGCTCGGGCAGTGTGTTGGGATCAGATATTAAATCCGTGTAATGGGTGAAACATGTGGATCAGGGAGCGGCCTGTACGCTGATATGCTAACTCACACCAGCCACACAACGCTGATCTTACGTGTCATGCAAACCGCCAGACCGTACTCTGGACGGCGGCGCATAAATGAGGGACCAACCTCCGTACATGATAATGCTGGATGCATCCTCTGCCGGAGCCGGCCCCAAATCGGAGAAGCTGAGCAGGCAGGCCAGGGAGGTGATCCCACACGGGGTCAACAGCCCGGTCCGGCATTATGACCCTTATCCGTTCTTTGCGGTACGCTCGGAGGGCAGCCGCATCTGGGACGCCGACGGCCGGGAGCTGGTCGACCTGTGCAACGGGTACGGCGCCATGCTGCTGGGCCACCGGCACCCGGATATCGTCGGGGCCGTCGCCGACCAGATGGACCGCGGGACGCTCTTCTGCGTGCCAACCCAGATGGAGACGGAGGTCTCGCAGATGATAGCCGGCAACTACCCGTCGGTGGACACGGCCAGGATGGTCAACACCGGCGGCGAGGCCACCATGACGGCCATCCGGCTGGCGCGCGGCTATACAGGCCGCCCCAGGATAGTCACCTTCGAGGGGGGCTACCACGGGGCGCACGACTCGGTGCTGGTCAGGGCCGGCAGCGGCTCGGCCCACCTGGGGGTGCCGACCTCGGAGGGCGGGCTGCCCGAGGTCTCCGGGCAGACGGTCGTCGCCAGGTACAACGACCCCGGCACGCTGGCGGAGGTGATAGAGTCGCACGGCGAGCAGATAGCGGCGGTGATTATGGAGCCGGTCATGGCCAACATGGGCCTGATACCCCCCCAGGACGGCTTCCTGGAGGAGGTCCGGAGGATGACCACCCAGCAGGGGATACTGCTGATATTCGACGAGGTGGTCACCGGGTTCCGGATGTCCCCGGGCGGGGCGCAGCAGTACTATCGCGTGACGCCGGACCTGACCACCATGGCCAAGGCGCTGGGCAACGGCTTTGCGGCGGCCGCCGTCGGGGGGCGGCGCCAGATAATGGAGGGGCTGGCGCCGGGGGGCAACGTCTACCAGGCCAGCACCTTTGCGGGAAACCCGGTGGCGGCGGCAGCGGCGGCCGCGTCCATCCGGACCCTCAACAGGATGGCCGGCACCCTGTATGATGGACTGGAGAGGATCTGCGGGAGGGTGGCGTCGGCCGTCGACGATATCGCCTCGGACCTGGGGATGCCTCACCGGGTGCACCATATCTCCTCGATGATGCAGGTGTTCTTTAGTGATGGCGATGTGTACGACTACCGGACGGCCAGGAGGTCGGACGCGGCCCGGTTCCGCGACCTGTTTGACGGGCTGCTGGATGCGGGGGTCTTCGTGGCGCCCTCCCAGTACGAGACGGTCTTCTTCTCGGCGGCCATAAACCAGGAGGACGAGGATAAGGTGATCGAGTCGTACAGGTCCTCGCTGGAGGGGATGGGGTCCTGAGGTATACGGTGGCCACCCGGGGCAGCCGCCTGTCCCTGGCGCAGACCGCCCAGACCATCGGGGAGTTGAGCCGCTCAGACCCTGAGAGCACCTTCCGGGCCATCCGGATAACCACCAAAGGGGACACCGATGCCAAGCCGCTCTTCCGGATGGACAGGCGCGGCATCTTCGAGAAGGAGGTGGACATGGCGGTCGCCGACGGCCGGGCCGACTTTGCCGTCCACAGCATGAAGGACGTGCCGACAGATATCCCCGATGGGCTGGTCCTGGCATGCGTCCCCCGGCGGGCGCCGCCCAACGATGTCCTGATATGCAGGGAGGGGATCGACCCCCGGTCCCCGCCGCCGGGCTCGGTGGTGGGAACCAGCAGCCTGCGGCGGGCGGCGCAGGTGAGGATGGCCTTCCCGGGGGTGGAGGTGCGGCCCATCCGGGGCAACGTCGACACCAGGGTGTCGCGGGTGGGCGGGTCGCTGGACGCGGTGGTGCTGGCCCGGGCCGGGATAGAGAGGCTGGGGCTGGACGTGCCATACGAGGTGCTCCCCACCGAGACGTTCGTGCCCTCCCCCGGGCAGGGGGCCCTGGCGGTGGTGGCCAGGTCGGACGACCAACCCACCATATCCCTGCTGGAGTCCATCCAGGACGGGCCGTCCAGGGCCGAGACCGAGGCGGAGCGCGCCCTATCCAGGGTGATAGAGTCGGGGTGCCGATTTCCGGTGGGCGCCTACGCCAGCTTGGAGGACGGCCTGGTTCGGATGGTGGCCGCCGCGTACCATCCTGGTGGCGGCGGGGCGATAGTCTCGCGCCGGTCGGGCGGCGACCCGGCCGAGGTGGGCCGGGCGGCGGGCAACGACCTGCTGGAGCGGGGGGCGGCCGCACTTGCATTAAATTGGCGGAGGCAGCTGGCGGAGTGGGGATGAGGACGGCTGGCGGAAAGGTCTACCTGGTGGGGGCCGGGCCCGGCGACAGCGGGCTGCTGACGGTCCGCGCCGCCGAGCTGATCCGCGGGGCCGACGTGGTGCTGTATGACCGGCTGATTGAGCCCTCGGTCGTCGGGATGATCCCCGATACCACCAGGAAGGTCTACGTGGGCCGGGCGGTGGGCGATGACACTACCCACCAGGACGACACCAACGAGATGATGGCGCGGTACGCCAGGGCGGGTTCGAGCGTGGTCCGGCTCAAGGGGGGCGACCCCACCATCTTTGGACGGGGCGGCGAGGAGGCGCAGTTTCTCAGAAGGCAGGGCATAGAGTACGAGGTGGTCCCCGGGATAACCTCCGGGATAGGATCGGCGGCCTACTCGGGCATACCACTGACGCACCGGAGCCACTCCTCCTCGGTCGCGTTTGTCACCGGGCACGAGGACCCCGGCAAGCCGGCCCAGAGCGTCCGCTGGGAGGCGCTGGCAAAGTCGGTTGATACCATCGTGGTGATGATGGGCCTCTCCAGGATACGGGTGATCTGCGAGAGGCTCTCCTCGGGCGGGATGGACCCCGAGACGCCGGTGGCGGTCATCCAGGACGGCACCACCGACCGCCATACCCTGGTGACCGGAACCATCTCGGACATAGCGGATGTCGTGCAGCGGGAAGGCATCAGACCCCCGGCCAACATCATCATCGGCAGGGTGGTGGACCTGCACAAGGAGCTGGGCTGGCGATGACCGCCCTCTCCGGCAGGAGCGTGGCGATCACCCGCGGCCCCGAGGACGCCGCCGAGTTCACCGGGATGGTCCGGTCCGAGGGCGGCAGGGCGATACCGCTGCCCACCATCCAGCTGGTGGGGCGGGGCGGGGACATATCCGGCGACTACCTGCGGGAGTCCTCCTCCTACGACCCCGACCATACCGTCTTTATGAGCTCCAAGGCGGTCCGGCTGCTGTTTGATGATGCGCAGGCCAGCTCCAACCTGGAGGAGGTGAGGATGGCCGTCGCCAACACCAACGTGGTCTCGGTGGGGCCCAAGACCGGCAAGATGCTGGAGGCCTACGGGATAAGGACCAACGTCATGCCAAAGTCGGTCTACTCGTCGGTGGGGGTGGGCGAGGTGTTCAGCAGGATGGACAGATCCAAGAACCGGGTGCTGGTGCCGCGGAGCGGCGCCTCCACGCCGTTCCTCAAGGAGCTGCTGAGCAAGATGGACTATGACGTCCGGGAGATATACCTGTACGATGTCAGGCCGCACCCCGGCGGGCCGGACTGGGACGACTTTGCCCGGATGCTGTCGGGGGGCGAGATAGACGGGCTGGTATTTACCAGCGCGTCGTCGGTCAGGGCGTTCTTTGAGATAATGTCAAAGACCTCCTCCGTTGATGCGGCCGGCCTGCTGGAGGGGGTCGCCGTGGTATCGATAGGGCCCTTCACCTCCGAGGAGCTGGACGGGATGGGGGTGGCGCACCACGTATCGCGGGTTCACACGGTGGCCGGCTCGCTGGATGTGATGCGGGATGTCCTGGGTGCGGGCGCCTGATCGGGCTCGGGGTATTTTGATAATTGCGGTATCGCCGGAAGATGATCAAGACGCCCAAAATGGCGCGTGCGTAAATTACGCTGCCAAATTAGGGTATTTTTTTACCATCGCGCAGGCGCAAACCCTTCCGTTTTTTACTGATCCCAACGCCGATAACTAGGCAAAAGCCACGCGCCCTACAGCAAAGACGGCATCATGCGTGCCGGCGCGCGACTAGCGTCGCTAACCTGTCGTGAATTAGGCACGCCGGCGATGAACATGCAAAATACGCTACCGGTAAGTATTCACGTCGTCTAGGCATGTTTTATTGTCTGCAAAAATCATTTGCGGCCGCGTTCGTGTGGATTTTAATACTTGGTTGGAGCGACGCCGGCACGGTTGCCGCGCTCCTCGTTTCCACTTACCGCCGGAAAAATCGATATAGTTTGTACGGCTTTGGCCGAACGAACTTTTGGTCGGCGCTATATTATATAAGAAGCCATCAGGCATACACGTACCATGCCGGACGAGCCCGCCGACGACAACGAGCGCTACCTGTGGGAAGAATCGGTCAGACTACTCAGCAAGAAAATAAAAAAGGCGACTGACGAACGCCAAGTGAAAGGAGCAGAGCTGTCAGAGAGGGCAGCCGAGTTGGAAAGACTTGATAAATACAACGATGTCCTACTAAAAACAAAACAAACCCTCCAAAACAAACTGAACCGATAACTCAGTCGTCGAGAAGCGGCCGCAGGTGATCCAGGGCATCTGCGGCTACCCGCCACTCATTGGCCGACTCTGTATCTCCGCGTGCATCGCAAAGCACGGCCAGACGGTTGCATTTGCCTATGACTTCATCCGTCGTGACCATACTTCATGTTATTCAACTACGCTTTTAAATATTTGCAGGCCGTGGGGTTGTCCACGATGCGCATAAACCCGCGAAATTACTCCACCAAAACGGCAGATCCGGATCGGGGTGGTTCTTGGCAGTGTTGTGTTGCATCTGCGTCAGAAGAGATCAAGACTTATCGCAGAGAACCGTGATCTCGACGGTAAGCGTTCTTGGCAGTGCCGGTTAACCGGAGATGTGATTAGCCGTGCTTGAGGGTGATGAGCTCACGCCGGCATCATCAGGCGTTACTCGCTGGGATGGTACCTGATTGCGAGTGTAAATACACACCGATTGATGAGAATTTTCCAGCATTGGCGACTGCGACGATGGCGTAAGTAATGGATGGTGATTTTTGATCCAACCAACAGTTCCCGTTCGTAAGTCATTATCCATCGCTTTTGATCCCGGCCGGTGCGCGCGATTTTGCCAGAATTTTGGCAGTTGGCACCATATCCATAAAATGAATTAATCATGATGATATACTCGTTTATGATCACCCACGTCAATCAAATCCAACAGTAAAATCTCATCCTTGATTATGTCATATCCAATTCTGATCTGGCTGTCAACGTCTACGCCATAAAAACCCAAACCCGCCTTGTATTCTCCGTAAGTGTTCACGTCATTCGGGCGTGTTTTTCCCTCAGGATGAGCTGAGATAAATAATCTGCCCGCATTAAGCAAGAAATTACCGGTAGGTTGCCGGGTGTTTTTTCTTTGGATTGTTTTCGTGTCCGTGGCCGCCGTCACGCTCAGATGTATCTGGCCACCTGCGCGGCATAGTCGATGCCCCGTGCCTTCCAGGTCGTCACGCACGTGAAGAGGTTGGCCAGCCAGTCCATGGTCTTTACCGACCTGATGGAACCGCGTACCTTGCGGTGGACGACCAGCTCGCGCAGGGCCCGCTCGGCGGCGTTGTTGGTGGCGGGGATAGCCGGGTCGATGACGAACCGGAACAGGCTGGGCAGGGCGTTGGATAGCGTGGTCATGAATTTTTCCAGCACCGGGTGGTCGGCGTACCTGTTGATGATCCTCGATACGCGTTTGCGGAGGGAGTCGCGTAGGGCGCGCCGGACCGTCGGGGGTCCCTCCGCACCCATACCGTCCCAGTATATGCGGTACAGGGCGTCGGCGACCTCCCGCGCCTGGCGGCAGTGCTCGTTGAGATCAGCTATATGGCCGGCCTCGCGGAGGATGTGCGACCAGCAGCGCTGGATGCGGTATCCTTTGTAGGCGGTCCACCCGTCGCAGATGATCGTCCCGGACCACCCTTTGCCCAGCACCTCGTGCACGACCTTGCGCCCCCTGCTGGAGCGTATGATGTAGTAGGCGTCGCCGGTATCGGGATCCAGGAACACCCAGATCCAGACTTTCCTGCCGTTGAGCGAGATGGATGTCTCGTCGACATGCAGGCGGCGCGCCCTCCTGATGCGGGCCCGGATCTCCGAGGCGGGCTTCTCCAGGCAGTACCCGGTCCCCGAGACGACATTGTGGATGGTGCCAGTCGACATGGTGATTCCATGCCTGCCCATGCTGTCCGCGTTCCGTTTGTGGGGGAGGCGGTCCAGAAAGTTGTGGACTACCGTCATCATGACGTTCTTGCCGTAGGATCCTCTCTTGGGGATGTCGGGGACGGGCACCGCCGCGTCCCCGGCGGGTCCGGTCCCGGCCCCTATCCCGTCCAGGCCGCACTCGCCGCAGCTGCAGATGACCGTGTAATGGCGGGTGGTCGTGGCCGGGACCGGCTTTGGTATCTCGGTTATGTCGCGCTCCTCGATGTTCTCGACCTCCAGGGAGGTGCCGCCGCACCCGGGGCACCTGAAGGGCGCGTGCGTTTCAAACTTGGTGGGGGCGGGCTTGCTGGTCTTGCCCTGGTGCCCGGGCTGGGCGCCACGGCGCCTGGTCGACTTCTCCTTCCCGGCGGGGTCCTCCCTGGGGGTGGCCGTCTCCTTCCGGCGTTTGGCTATCCTGCGCGAGGGCGGCGTGTTGGGGTTGTCGTGGTAGGCCAGCTGGCGCCTCAGATCCTCGTTCTCTTTCCTGAGCGCCTTGATCTCGCGCTTCATCTCCCGATGCTCGGCGAGCAGTCCGCGGTAATCCCCGTCGAGCTTTTCGAACATCTTCTTGTAGCCGGTCCTGCTTGCCAACGGCATGCAGGCGATCAGCCCATATTTAGATCTCACGGTCTAACGCGGTGGTTGTTTTTCGCTTGGAAATGAGAGGCGCGGAAACCGTGTCGGTGTCGCCCCATCCAAGTATTAAAACCCCCACGATCGCGGCCGCAAATGATTTTTGCAGACAGCAAAACGTGCCTAAACGACGTGAATACTTACTATTCTCCGATTGCACGCGGATTGTCTTCGCTTCGCAATCTTTCAACCATTCGATCGACGCGATCTATACGCCCTGACTTTTGTAATTTTTTGTAACCCTGTACGTATTGTGGCTCTTCCCTTATCGGCCACCACGTCATTGTTGATTCACACTCGCGCGTTTTTTAGTTTTGCCATAGCCGCCGCCGAATCAAATCCACGCGCGCTAAAACTATTTTTCCCCAAATACGTCAAATGCTCCCGTATCCAATTATAGTCGGCATCTCCCCATTCATCCATGTCGGGCAAAGTCATCGCCGCCATGCCGCCGCTCGCGTTTTGTTTTTCTATGGAAACGTATTTTATTATTTCCCTGTAGTGTTCATATTCAAAGATCATTCGGTAGCCGTCTCCAATGTACATTATATTGAATGCCTTGTTTTCTGATAGCGCATCCAAATCAAAGTTTTGATTCATCGGCTGTTTTTCGCTGTTATGGACGCCGTATTTGAAAACAAAGGTCGTGCCGAACAAGTTAGGCCGTTTTGATCTGTTGATAACAAGCGCATGTGCTATTACAGACTCTTTTAACTTTGGATCAAGAGCCGAAAAATCATTTACAAACTGATCTGATACCAAGCATGAACGCTTATGCTTGAACGCTTTTTCGCGATAGTCAGTCAGTAATGATTCGAAATCATCGCGCTCCATGATATCAGGCCGCATTGACTTCATGGCGCTTATTTCATGGGTACTAAACTTGCCGGCTGCCGCAGTTTCATCTAATTGCATTATGTTATCTATATCTAATTTATTATTTAAACGTTCTGGGCGTATGGGGGTTGCCTACGATGCGCATAAACCCGCGAAATTATTCCTTCACAACGGCAGATCCGGATCATCCTCAGACCTGTTTTGACTGCATTATCCCATCCGGCGATGGCAGGCCGTGGCGTCTCCGACCGTAAATACCATATTATCCGCCGGATCCGGGCGTTCGAGCGCAGTCTCCCCCATGCGTCCCCGGGGAGACGGGACTCTTTTTATCCCCGATCAGGCAAAGAGATTCCGGCAGATGGACATGATGGCGATCTCGCGTCGTTGCATCTCCAGCGTCACGGACCTGACTCGGAAATTGAACCGGTCCTTGATGGCTGAGAAGCAGCTCTCGATCGTGTTTCGTCTGCCGTACGTCCTGTAGAACCCGCCGGGGTGGTCCCTGCACCAGGCCAGCATCCTGCCCCCTCGCTCATGTCGCGGGCCACAAAGTTCTTCTTGGGCCGGAAGCACGGCTGCCTTCCGATTGACGCAGCCAGCCGGCAGTTCTCCCTGGAACAGTAGGCCGAGTCGCCCAGCAGGTACCCCTCGCCGCGGGGCGCCCTGGCGCACAGCTCTGCCGGTGCGGGCGAGTCGCCCGCGTTCCCGTCCGTCATGACGACGGCGACTATCCTGCCGCTGTCCGTGATCAGGGCGTGGTGCTTGACGGTGGCCTTCCGATAGAACCTCCCGCGCTTGACATCCTCCACCAGAACACACCGGTTGAACGTGTACCGGGTGGAGTCAACCGACAGCGTCCGGCGCGCGTCGCCGCCGGCGGTGAGCCTCAGCAGCGAGTCCAGCAAGCTGACCGGTATCCACTTGTGTACAACCACAATTTGGCGGGGACGCGATCCAGGCCCGGCTTCCTGCACAGGCCCGGCCTCGCGCTCCTAGACCGCCCCACGGATGGGGCAGGAGTATCTCATCATCATCACCCGGGTCATCATCATCACCCGGGTCATCATCATCACCCGGGTCATCATCACACACAGCATGGCCCTGTGTTGGGGGTTGTCATCCGGGAGCTTTGCCATCCTTCTCAGGATGGCCTTGAATCGTTCCTTGAACCACTTGCCGCCGTTCTTCCTGCGCCGCTCGTAATCCCTGCAGTATCTCTCGGGTCTTTTCTTTTGCCTTCTTCTCTTGGCGTGGTGTTGTTTCATTGGGTGGTCGGGGATCCGGGGGATCAACAAACGTTTCGGTCCGGCAGGCGGCCTGCTCGGATTGCATTTAGCTCTTCGACTTTTTCGGAGAATTACCGTACCGGGGAACCATCAGCGTGGACAACCCCGTGCACGACTCGAGACCGAAAAACAACTGGGATCATATCGGCCGACTTTGTGGGCTTTGCGTTGCCGTACCGGATTAACGACACGACGGACGGCAACTAGATGGATAGACCCCGAGGCGGGATTGTCAGCCACGGGTATCAAGTTACCGAATTTGAAACCGGCAGCAGGGGTGCTCTGGAACGGCTGCGCAAGATCAAAAGAAGAACAGGACGTTGGGGCATGCCGCCGTCTTGCACCGGATGATGGGCCGCGCAAAAACCTCCTGATCATGCCTGAGGCAGTACGGCACTTGTGGGTGGCTCCAAATGAGTGGGCTGGTCCAGGGAGCCGGGGCTGGATCCGCGCGCCGGACGCCGGCTGGTGCTAGTACACCTCACTCATATATGATGGTGCCTGGATTACCCCACATGGACGTGCTCCTGCTCCGCCACGGCAAGGCCGAGAGGCCGTCCATCAGGGTGCCCAGCGACTACCAGCGCCCGCTGACGGCCATCGGCCGGAAGGAGGTGGAGCGGGTTGGCCGGGCCATCAGAAGGATGGGCATCAACCTCGACGTGCTGGCCACCAGCCCGCTGGTCAGGGCGGCGCAGACCGCCGGGATAGTGTCGGGGTATGTGGGTGTAGAGGCCATCGAGTGGGACGAGCTAAAGCCGGAGACGGACCCGCGGGACACGATAGACATGGTGGAGGCCGCAGGCGCCGACACGATACTGCTGGTGGGACACGAACCCCACATGTCCTCGATGATATCGCAGATGATATCGGACGGGTCGGCCGTCGTATCGCTGAAGAAGGGGGGGTTGGCCTGCGTGCGGGTGCCGGTGCTGGGGCCCGGGAGGCTGCGGTACGTGCTGACCCCCAGGCAGCTGGCGATGATATCATGAGCGCCGACCCCTTCGAGGAGAGCGGCGCCTACCCCGAGAGGGTGGCCGTGGTGGACCTGGGATCCAACTCGGTCAAGATGGTCTGCTACTCGGCCGACCATACGGGGGCGTACCGGCCCTACCACCGCGAGTCGGCCCGGGTGAGGCTGGACGAGTACGGCAAGGGGGTGGTGGGCAAGGAGCCGGCCGCCCGGCTGATGGAGGTGCTGACCGTCTTCCGCAACATCACCGCCTACGAGCGGGTGGGCCGGGTGCTGGCCGTCGCCACCAGCGCCGTCCGGAGCGCCCGCAACAGACAGTCGCTGCTATCGGAGATACGCGGGGAGATAGGGTTCGACTTTAGCGTGCTCTCCGGCGAGGAGGAGGCGCTCTACTCGTACGCGGGCGCGGCCAGCCGCCTGAGCATGCCCTCGTCGGTCTTCTTTGATCTGGGGGGAGGATCCCTGGAGATAGTCTCGGCCAGGAACCACGCCGTCACCCGGGCCGTGTCACTGCCGCTGGGCGCCCTGGTCATGACCAGGAGGTTTGCCGGGGACGGGGACCTTGGGGAGGAGTCGCTGGGGCGCCTGCGGGCTCACGTGCACGGCTCGCTGCCGGCGCCGGAGATGCTGGGGCCGATGGGCCGCGATGCCGTGCTGGTGGGGGTGGGCGGCACGCTCCGCGCCATCGCAAAGTACGTCCAGGGCCACACCGGCTACCCCCTCAAGAAGCTGCACAACTATACGATGGACGCGCACTCGATAATGGACGCCGCCGCCGAGATAATCTCGACGGACACCGCCGATCTATCCAGGATGTACGAGATAGGCAACGGCAGGGCCGACATCATCAAGGCCGGAGCCGTGATAGTGGCGGGGATACTCGACAAGTTCAACTTTGGAGGGATAACGGTGAGCGCCGCCGGCCTCCGGGAGGGGGTGCTGGCGGTGGCCTCGAGATATCCTGACTTTGGCCGCCACCAGGTCTCAGAGTACCACGTCCGGGAGCTGGTGCGCGCGCCGCCGGGGACGCCGCACGTGCCGGCGGCCGCCGCCGGGATAGTCCGCCCGCTGGGGTCCTCGGGGCTGCTCTCCGGCGAGGAGCCGGCAATCCTGCAGGCAGCCGCGGCCAACCTGGAGATGCTGCGGACCTTCCGGGACGCCGACGACTTCCTGTACAGGGTGATGGACAAGCCCAGCCCCCTCCCCCACCGGATACAGCTGCTGGCGGCACTCTGCCTGGCCTACTCCAAGAAACCCAAGCGCTCCAGGCTGCTGATGGACCGGTACAGGTCCATCCTGTACCGGACCGACGATCAGATACTCAGGAGGCTCTCCCCGGTCCTGTATCTGTGCGACCTGGTGATAACCGCCGGGGCAGTCTCCAACCTGTCGGTTGTCGACGGATCGCTGACCCTGGCCGTCGGGAACGAGGGGCGGACCATCCCGGCGATGATCCTGCAGCAGGCGTGCCGGCGGGTCGGGGGGGCGCTAGGGGCCGACATGGCGGTCAAGGCCGTACGCGACCGGGCGCTTATCCGCGGATGATCAGCCGGCGGGGCGCCCGGCCGGCGCAGCCCGCCTCGGCGCGTCCATGGGCACGCGCGGATTGACCGTGGACAAGAACCAGGCCATGCGGTGCCGTAGGGTCATCATCGGGCCGGGATGGCCTGCGCGCATGAAACCGGCCGCGCCCCTACTGCGCCTCGCTGATTATGTCCCCCAGCGCCCTGAACTTTGCCCTGACGTCGGGATCCGGATCAATCTCGGCCAGCTCGTAGCTCAGCCGGATGGCCGTCTCAATGTCCTTTTCCATGGGCGGTTATCGCCATTTCAACATAAAAGCCACGATCGCTCAACGGACAGTCTGGAGCCACCAAGTAACCGTTCACCCCCTCCTCACAGATGTAGGCGATCAGGCGCGATTTTGGCTGAATTCTGCACTAAAACTGTTAACTGGTAAGTTAACAGCGCCTGGAAGGCGACAGCGCCTACCGGATGCAAGATCTGCGGCCCGGCAGGCGAATTTGGCCGAGATTCATACCGCGCGTCCCTGACGGCCAGACACACTACTGCACCCGCACCGGGCGCTGTTTTTTACCAGGCGCTGTTAACTTACCAGTTCAAGTTATTAGTAAAGTATAATACGGTAAATAGCGTGAACTGTGCCATGGTGCGCGCCGAGATCATAGTGCACGGGACAGTCCAAAGGGTAGGGTTCAGGTACGCGGTACTGGATGCTGCCATGTCGCTTAAAGTCACGGGCCATGTCAAGAATCTGCCAGACGGAACAGTGGAGATCGTGGCCGAGGGTTCAAAAGAGAACATCGAATTGCTAACCCAAAAGATACGCGATGTCAGGGAGCCTGCAGTAGTAAAGGATGTCCGGGTGTCATACTCTGAGGCGACAGGTGAATTCGAATTGTTTCAAGTTGCATACAGGGATGGCACGGAAGCGCTTGAAGAGGGATTCGCTACTGGATATGCTCTGTTTATGAGCTCTAATACAAAACAAGACCAAATGCTTGACAAACAAGACCAAATGCTTGACAAACAAGACCAAATGCTTGACAAACAAGACCAAATGCTTGACAAGCAAGACCAGGTACTAGCGGTGCAGGGCGAGACTGTAAGTGCAATACGCGGCCTCTCGGACAACATGCACGATATGATAGACGGACGCTTCCAGAGACTGGACGGCGAGATACGACTAATCAAAGAAAAGATCGGACTATAGGTTCAAACCTGGCCAGCCCAGTGGCACGACGCATGAATTTGCGAGAGTGTTTTCATGCTGACACACTCTCTTGTGGTGGGGGCTCTCGGGTTAGGACTAGAGGTTGTACAAGTTCAGGTCAAATTCTGACCTGCGCCTGACCGGCTACCGCCGACAGATACTGCCGGGCGTGTTCGCGTATGGGATTCAGTTTGACCTGGACTTGTATTGCTGTTAAACGGCCCCTCCCCCTTATGGTTTAAATTGGCTGGAGCTAATGTGCAGCCGCATAATGTCCTCCCCTGCTCCAAAGAAGGTCGGGAACGGGCAGTACCTGATTGAGGCCGACCCGGCCCTGGGAATGAGGGTGCCGGTCCGGGTCTACGCCAGCGACGGCCTGATGAACAAGATGCTGCGCGACCGCACCCTGCGGCAGGCATGCAACGTCGCATCCATCCCGGGCATCCTGAGCCACGGGGTGGTGCTGCCGGACGGCCACGAAGGGTACGGCTTTCCGGTAGGGGGGGTGGCGGCGATGGACGCCGAGGAGGGGATGATAAGCCCCGGCGGCGTGGGCTATGATATCAACTGCGGGGTGAGGCTGCTGCGCAGCAGCCTCTCCGAGGGGGAGCTGAGGCCCCGCCTCAAGGACCTTGTGACGCACCTCTTCAAGTCGATACCCTCCGGGGTCGGCTCCAAGGGGGCGGTCTGGCTCTCCGGGTCCCAGCTGGACGAGGTGCTCACCCGGGGGGTGAACTGGGCCGTCGACAACGGATACGGCACCGCCCGGGACGCGGCCGTCTGCGAGGAGGACGGCATGATGGCGGGGGCCGACCCCGACAAGGTCTCCGAGCGGGCGCGCAAGCGGGGGGCGCCGCAGCTGGGCAGCCTGGGATCCGGCAACCACTTCCTGGAGGTGCAGAAGGTGGATGAGGTGCACGACGAGGCCGCCGCCGAACGCATGGGCATCAGGGAGGGGACCATCACGGTCCTGATACACTGCGGATCCCGCGGGTTCGGCCACCAGGTCTGCAGCGACTACCTGAGGATATCGGAGAGGGCCCTGCACAAGTACGGGATTGACCTGCCCGACCGGGAGCTGGCCTGCGTCCCCAACAGCTCCGAGGAGGGCGACTCGTACCGCAAGGCGATGTTTGCGGCGCTCAACTTTGCATGGAGCAACCGCCAGATGATAACCCACTGGACCCGTAGGTCCTTCGAGCGGGTCTTTGGGAGCAGCGAGGCCGACCTGGGGATGGACCTGGTCTATGATGTGGCGCACAACATCGCCAAGGTGGAGACGCACAGGATCAACGGGGAGGAGCGCAGGGTGGTGGTGCACCGGAAGGGGGCCACCCGGGCGTTTCCGGCCGACCGGAGCGAGGTCCAGGAGAGGTACCGGGATATGGGCCAGCCGGTCCTGATACCGGGGTCGATGGGGACGGCCAGCTGGATACTGCTGGGGCAGCCCGGCTCGATGGAGCTCAGCTTCGGGTCCACCGCCCACGGGGCCGGACGCACCATGTCCAGGTCGCGGGCGCGCCGCGACTACACCGAGTCGGAGGTGCGAAGATCCCTCAACAACAAGGGCATATTCATCAAGGCGATGACCCGGGACGGCGTCGTCGAGGAGACGCCCCAGGCCTACAAGGACGTGGACGCGGTGGTGGACGTCTCGCACGATCTTGGCATAGCCACCAGGGTGGCGCGGCTGGTGCCCATCGGGGTGATCAAGGGTTGAGCGAGGACGACGCCGAGCTGGACAGGCTGATGGCCAAGAGGCGTGCCGAGCTGGAGCGGAGGGCCAGGATGGCCCGGGAGGCGGAGGCGCCTCCCCCCGACCCCCGGCAGGTGCTGGTCTCCCGGCTGGGCTACCGGGGCCTGGAGGTGCTGGAGAACGCCGAGCGGCAGTTTCCCCGGCAGGCCGCCATGGTGGTGCAGCAGCTGGGCGCCCTGATATCGTCCGGGGAGCTGCGCGAGCAGCTGGACGGGGGCAAGCTGCTCTACGTGTTCAGGCTGGTGGGGCTCAACGTCCGGATGCAGACCAGCATACGGGTGGAGCAGGACGGCAAGATGGTCTCCCTCTCCGAGAGGATAGCCGGCGGGGGCGAGCAGGGCTGACCCTGCTGCAGGTGGGCACCCGGGACTACCCCACCGACGTGGTCCTGGTCAAGAAGGCCATGTCCCAGATGGGCACGCTGCTCTCCGTCTACAACGGGTACGCCCTCGGAGAGCCCTCCTCGAGGTTCGGCTGGACGTTCTTTGAGATGGCCTTCAAGATGGAGATGCGCGAGGGGATAGAGAAGAGGTTCGCCGACATGATAGGGAGGTACCGCTGGTCCAAGCCCGATGAGAAGTTCGCCAAGTTCATGCAGGACTATCTACAGGCGCGCGGCTGCAACGTAAAGGTAAAGCTGGCCTAGACCCAGGAATTACCGTGATTGCTACACCTTAAGTATCAATTTTGCGCAACAAAACACGGTCAGACAAACAACCAAAACGAAAGGCGGTCCGGACAAACCCGGTCGCAAGGACCCGTCCCTGGCGGAGATATTTGACATGTTTCCCGACGAGCAGGCCGCCATGGAGTGGCTGGAGCGCAACGTATGGCCGGACGGCCGCGTATGCCCCAGGTGCGCCAACAAGTACACCTGCACCTCCAAGCACCCGAACATGCCGTACTACTGCTCGGAGTGCAAGAAGCGCTTCAGCGTCAGGATCAACACCGTCATGGAATCGTCCAATATCAGGTACCGGGACTGGGCCGTGACCACCTATCTGGTGGCCACCCGTCCCAAGGGCATATCCAGCGTGCAGCTGGCCAAGGACCTCAGAATCAGCCAGAGCGCGGCGTGGTTCCTGCTGCACAGGCTCAGGGAGTCCTGGCGCTCCCTGGCGGGGCCGGACCTGGCGATGGCCGGCCCCGTCGAGGTGGACGAGGTGTACCTGGGCGGGCGCGAGAAGAACAAGCACGCCGACAAGAAGGGCAGGACGAAGAAGACGGCGGTGGTGGTGGGAATCAAGGACAGGGAGACGGGGGCCATCCGGGCGGTGCCCGTACCGGAGACCACCGGGGCCCGCTTGGTGGAGTTTGTCGAGTCGAACATTACAAAGGGTGCTAGGGTGTTTACCGACGAGAACCGGGCGTACAACTACCCGGAGAACCACCACACGGTCAACCACGGCGACGGCGAGTACGTCCGGGGAGAGGTCCATATCAACGGGATGGAGTCGTTCTGGGCCCTGGTGAGGCGCGGGTACAACGGGACGTTCCACCATATCGATCCCAAGCACCTGCACCGGTACGTCAACGAGTTTTCCGGACGGCTAAGCGACAAGGCGGCGGGGGTCATCGAAAGGATGGGCGGGATTGTCCGAAACCTGGTGGGTAAAAGGCTCACCTGACCGTCAGCTGGTAGCCGGCAGCGCGCTCTGCGGCAGGCTGTGACGGCAGATTCCGGTCGCGGCAACGGAGAGCCGCGCGCGGCGGATCCCTGCAGATGACTGACGGATGTTATACCCTGCAGGCCCGCGCTAATTCCCAAATTGGGGAATTACATACTTTAGTACACCACCACCGCCTGCAGTGTTAAATAGTGGATCCGGTATGGTACGGTATGATGCGCACCCGCGGCTTCCGCATCGTCCTGACGCGCGAGCAGGCTACCAAACTGACCGAGTTGGTTAGCGCCCAACGTGAAGTGTATAACCGGGCAATCTCCCGGCTGAAGGAAGATCCGACACTCACCCTGTTCGACCTGCAAAAGGAGTTCACCACCCTGCGGCAGGCGACACCACACCTGCAGCAGACGGAGCGAATCTTCCAACAGGCGGCAATCCGCCAGGCCAGGACCGCCTGTGACATCTCAAACAAGTATGGCAACGGCAACCTCAAGTACCGTACCCGGAAGAACCAGTTGAGGACGGTCTCGTGCGAGCTGTCGCCCACCTACGTTGACAACCAGACTGTTTCGCTGCCCGCTTTGGGCCATGTCACCCTGGCCGAGCAGCAGCCGTACCAATACCCGAACAACTGGCTGCATGGAGCCAGGTCGTTCCGGTTGGTGAACGTGTCACCGTATGAGAACGTGTGTGTTTGGCGGCTATACATCACATACAATCTGCCAGATCCGGAGCCGCGTGTCGGGGGTCTGGCCGTCGGTATAGACCGCGGCATAACCAACCCGACGACAGTGGCGCGCTCGGATGGGCGCGTCACCTGCTACGACACGGCGAGCGCGTTCAGATCCAACCAACACTGGAACGACGCGACGCGCCACAAACTATCCAAGATGAACAAGCACTCGCGCAACTACAAAGAGGTGGCGCGCAAGCGCGACAAGCGCAACTACAAGAACGCCTGCGAACGCGACTACTGCGAATGGCTGCTGGCCAAGGAGGTTTGTGAAGGAGCTGGTGTCATCTGCATAGAGCGGCTGGATCTGGAGGCGATGACACGCAACGGTGGAAACAGGAAGCACGGTCTCAACCGGGGCATGAGGTTCGTCCGCCATGGCGAGATATTGCGGAAGATCAGGATTGTGGCCGAGAGGTTGGGCATTGAGGTGATAGAGGTCAACCCGGCCGGCACCAGCACTACCTGCTCGGCGTGCCAGCACATGGATGGGGAGTCGCGGGACGGCGAGCGGTTCGAATGCACCGCCTGCGGCAGGATAATGCACGCGGACAGCAACGCGTCGTGCAATGTGATAAACAGGGGAACGGACATTAACGTTCCCGCGGGGGAAGGAATTGCCCTCGAAAGGCGTGAATTGGGACGGACCCGGAACCAACCCGAATGGGTGAAGGCAGCTCCGGACGCCACACGGCGGCGCGAGAACCAAGCGTGCAACCGTCCCGCAACATCAAGCGCCGGAAAGCACTTGGGCAGATACGCGTACGTTACGTGCGTGGTGTGCTAAAGCATATAATTCCCCTAGACCCGGCGTCCGCGCTTGCCGCCCTTCTTGCGGGTGGTGTCGTGCGGGATGGGGGTCACGTCGTCTATCCTGCCTATCCTGAAGACGCCGCCCTCCGCGTCCTCGCCGTCCTTGTTGGAGGTGGCCCTGGCCAGGGCCCTGATGGCCGCCTGCGCCCCGGGTCCGGGGACGCGGGATCCGACCCCGCCAACCGCCCTGACCCTGATGTGAAAGCCGGTAAAGCCGCGGGCCCGCGCCACCTCGACGACCGCGTTGGCCGCCTTCATGGCGGCGAACGGCGAGGACTCGTACCGGTCCGCGTTGGAGTGCCTGCCGCCGGAGCTGATGGCGATGGTCTCGGCGCCGGTCAGGTCGGTCAGGTGGATTATCGTGTTGTTGAAGCTGCTAAAGATGTGGGCTATCCCCCACTTCTCGGGTTTCTCGGAGGGTTCGGACCCGCCCTCGCCAAAACTGCCGCCGCCCTCCCGGCCCGCCAGCATGGCGTCTATGCGGTCCCGCGTCTCCTGAGATATCTCCCGGTGCTTCTCTGCGGCCGGCTCGGTGACATCCTCGGCCCCGGCCGAGTCCGGCTCGGGCTCGCCCTCCGGCCCCGGCGGGGTATCGGCCTCTACTGCCTCCGGTCCTGCTGCCGCATCCGGCTCGGGCGCCAGCGGGGGATCGGCCTGCACCTCTGCGGCCTCCGCATCAAGCGGCTCTGCGGCCGGCTCGGGCTCACCCTCCGGCTCTGCGGGCTCGACTGCGGTCTCCTCTTTGATTGGGTCCTCTGCCGGTTTCTCTGCGGGATCTGCGCCCTCTGCGGGAGCGGCTACCTCGTCCGGTTTGGCGGGCTTGTCCTGTGACAACGGGCGGTATCACGGGAACGGGTTTAAAATACATTGGTACCGTGGCGGCTGTGTCCCAGAAACATATACCAAAACAGTGAAGTTTTCATTATGTGACAACCGTATGGTACCACGAGGCGCACCTCCGGCCTGACGGTCTCTGTCAGCATGCACCACGGCAAGGTGTACAGTCCGCCCAAATTCCGCGAGATCACCGGCGTGCACAAGCAGGCCGTGCCGCCGCACGACCCCGACGGCGCCCTGGCAGGCGCCATCTAGCACGCCGTCCACAAGACAAACCTGGGTATCAGGATGTGGCTTGACCTGATACGCGACTACCCCAAGGTGCGCGAGGACTACTCGGGGGCCGAGCTCGCCGAGTATGACGGACGCGTCCGCATGATATACGGGATGCTCAAGCACCACCGGGGCAGGTACATGGCGCAGTTCGCCAAATACATGATAGATGGCTGCGAGGTCATGGCCAAGGCGTACGTCAAGAGGCGAACCGCCGACGCCAACGCCGCCCGCCCGAGGTGCTCCAACCCGGCGCTGCGCCAGGGATCCAGCTCGTGCGTGGTCTACGGCAGGGGCTTTTGGTGCAAACTATCCGACGCGCCCAGGCAGCCGCTGCTCTCTTCCCCTTATGTGATACTGCGCTTTCCCATCGTTCCGTCCAGGCACACGGCCGAATTCAAGCTCAACCGCCATGTCATAGAGGCGATCGCCACCGCATCCGGGGTGGGCGCCGTCACCCTCACGCCTACCACCCTCTAGATAGCGGTAACGCCGCGGCCCGCCGCCGCGGCTGCGCCCGGCGGCGGCGGTATCATCGCGATGGACGTCAACAAGGCAGAGCACGCCACCGCAGACACGAACGGGCGGCAGGAGCGCATACCCAACGGGGCGCTCGCCCACGCCGGGGCGCGCCGCCGCAAGCACGCCGTCCTGGGCGTGACCGGCGGGCCGCCCGCCAAAAAGCGGAACGGGCGGCGGTCCGGCAGACGCCATCCCGTAAAGCATCCCGGGCGCAAGCCCTCCAACAAGCGGCGCGACCGGCGCGTCAACAGGCGCGAGCGCAGGGCGATAAACGCCCGGTATGCCAACCAAAAGATGTTCGACAAGTGGGACCAAACCACATCGGAGGTACGTAACTCTCGAACAACCTGGGGTGACATGACGGAAAGGCGCTTCCAGAGGGTGGAGGGCGAGATTGATATGATCAAAGAGAAAATCGGATTATAAATTACAGGACGAGGCGACCTTGTATATCGCATTGGGATGGTTTTGCCTGAGCCTCTAGGTGTGGCGTACGAGCTGCTGGATTTATCTTGGTAATGAGGCTGGTGCAGTTAGCCAGGCTATACGGATGGCCGGATGCGCTAGAGCGTGTACCCATCTACTTGGCAGGGCTTCCTATAGGATCGTGTCTTGGGCCCTGCGACGGGCCGGGTTGCCGGCCCAGATCTCACCCGAAGGCCTTCCAGCCGCCCTCTATCAGGGGGCGCCTCCCGTCCTCCTCGATCAGGACGCCGGCGCCATCCTCCACACGGCCTATCCGCAGGACCGGGGTGCCGGTCTCGCGGGCCATCTCCTCTATCTGCCCGGTCCGGGAGGGATGGGCCGTGAAGACTATCTCGTACTCCTCGCCCCCGTGGTAGATGAGCCTGCGCGGATCCAGTCCAGTCTCGCCGGCGAACCGCTCCAGGCCGGCGGCGGCCGGACTCTTCTCTATTATCATGGCCACGCCGCTCCTGCGGGACATCTCGTGCAGGGTGGCCGACAGCCCGTCGCTGGAGTCCATGGACGAGCTGAACAGGGGGGCCGCCCTTGCCCCGAACTCCAGCCGGGGCACCGGGCGCAGGACCGCCTCTGCGGCGCCCTCCATGTCGCCGGTGCCGTTGATCAGCATGTGGAGCCCGGCGGCGGACAGCCCGAAGGGGCCGCTCACGAGTATCTGGTCGCCGGGGCTGGCCCCGCTCCTGTACGGGGCATGCCCGGCCATCCCCAGCAGGCAGACGGTTATGGAGGGATCCTCCCCCCGGTTGGTGTCGCCGCCGATCATGCCCACGCCGAACTCGGCGGCCGCCTCGGCCACCCCGCCGGCCGTCTCTTCAAAGTCGGCCCTCTCCCAGGTGTCCGGGGCAACCAGGGAGACCAGCCCCCACCGGGGCCTGACCCCTTTGGCGGCAAAGTCGCTGACGCACGCCGCCACGCTCTTCCTTGCGGCCTGCCTGGGCAGCATCCCCGGGGGAACGTCGGTGCTGTAGACCAGCGTGTCTACCTTGGATGCCAGAGTCGAGCCGCCGAGCGCCACCCGCTCTATGTCGTCGGGCTCTTGGCTGGAGCCCAGCGCCTCCCGGAACATCCGGATGACCCCGGCCTCATCCGGCCGCATGCCCTATATCATCCCCTCGACCATCCGGACAATCCGGCGGCACTCCTCGAGCGTCCCGGCCTCGGCCGAGATCCTTATGACATCCTCGGTGTTGGACGCCCTGACCAGGACCCAGCTGGGCTCGTCCAGCACGGCCCGGATCCCGTCGGCGGTGTCCACCTCCGAGGAGATGCCGCGCATCCTCTCCCCGATGCGCTCCAGCGTCTCGGGGCCGCCGGGCACCTTCTCCCTGATGATGGCACTTCCGGTAACCTCCTCTAGCACGCGGCCGGCCGTCCCGTCCGGTATCATGGATGCCACCAGCCCGGCGGCCAGCATGCCGTCCCGGCAGCGGTTGAACCCCGGCAGGATGAAACCCGCGCTGCTCCCCTCGCCGCCGGCGCCCGCCTCCCGCTCCGCCATGGCGGCCACCACGTTGGCCTCGCCCACCGGCGACCTGTAGACGCGCCCGCCCCTCTCCAGCAGGTACTGCTCCACCAGCACGCTGGTGTCGGCGCTCAGCACGAACCTGCGGTGGCCCAGCTCGAGCGCCGCCGCCACGCCCAGCCCCAGGGTGGCATCGGGAGGCTGCACCGTCCCGTTCATCACCAGGACCATCCTGTCCCCGTCCATGTCAAAGGCCACGCCGGCGTCGTATCCCGAGGACCCGGCCACCAGCCTCTCCAGCCCGCCGGCGGTCGGGTCCGGCCGCGGTTCCTCCGTCCGGATGGTACCGGTGCGGCAGCCCAGCATCCTCAGGGCGGCGGGCGCCATCTCGGAGGCGGCCCCGCCTCCCCCGTCGACCAGGACGGCGGGACTGCCGGGTATGTCGCCCACCACCCGGTGCAGGTCCTCCAGGTAGGTCGATGTAGCCTCAACGCTGGAGCCCCACGGCCCGTCCATGGAGCCTCGACCCCGGACCACCTCGTCCAGCTCCGGCTGGTTGATGCCGCGCCCCTCCAGGACAAACTTGAGGCCGTTCCATCCGACGGGGTTGTGCGAGGAGGTCACCACCAGGCCGGCGGCCCCGCCCCGCGACTCCCGGAAGACCACCGGGGTGGGAACCATCCCGAGGTCGTGTACGTCCACGCCGCAGCCCATCAGGGCGGCCGCCGCCATGCCCTGGAGCACCGGCCCCGACGGCCTGGTGTCGCGGCCCACATAGCACCGGCCGGACTGGATTATCCCGGCAAACCCGCCGCAGAAGCGCAGCACGTCCATCAGGGTGAGGTCCTCGCCGACCACCCCCCTTATGCCGGAGATTGTCGCCTTCATAAGCCTGCAAGGTCGCTAAGGCTTTTTATAAACTCTGGTGGGTCGGCCATTGTGCCTCGGTAGCTCAGCCTGGTAGAGCGAACGCCTCGTAAGCGTTAGGTCGCGGGTTCAAAGCCCGTTCGAGGCTTTTACACTACCCGTCCGACCCGTGAAGCACCTCTATGTCAACCTGAAGTTTCTCGCCCAGGCCTTTCCACCATTCGGGAGTGCTTCCATTCATCGCTAGATCTTTGGGGGATCTCCTGGTTTATACCTGTGTCGCTTTGTCTCTCGCCCTCTTGCGGTATATGATCACCACTATGGCCACCCCGGCGCACGTCCAGAAGACGGGCCACCTGTACTCGCTGTCTGCCAGACCGAGGAACGCGTAGATGGTGCCCGCTACGGCGGCAAAGCCCACCAGCTCCAGCAGCTTGATCACGCTTGCGGTGCCGTATCGGATGATATAACCTTAGAGATTATGCATAGGCGCATAACTTGGCTGCATTGGGCGGCCCCGGCCCGTTCCGGCCGTGGTCGTCCACCCCGGGTCCGCCCGCCGGCTTGCCGCCGGCGGAACTTCGGCGCCCCGGTTTGTGCGCCCCCGGCAGGCGCCATTCGGAGCCTGCGCTGCGGCCCTCTAACATCCGCAGGATGTCTGTCAAAGTGTTCTTTTGTTGTGGGTTCATGCCGGGTTCGTGGATGGCATCCTGTAGCATCGCCAGCATGGCCGGGAACGCGACGCGGGCTGATTCCTCCCGGTCGGTGTACCCGATGACGGGTGCCGCCACCGTCCGGAACAATATGTTGGCTCCCGCGTTGGCATCACGCTCACGGATGGCCCTGCATGGCTGGCACCACAGGTTGCGCCTGCCCGGGGGCTGGCTGGCGGAGCGCCTCAACTTGGACCCGCACATGAGGCAGTTCGCCGAGGTGCCGGCAGGGTCCACCCCCACATGCGGCAGCCCCGCCGATGATAGCGCGTCTGTCAGGGCGCGCCTCCTCTGGCCGGTGTTAAGGGTGGTCTTCAACTTACCGCGAACGTATGGCGCCATCCTGCCGTTCCTGTCGTACAGTCCGTGTATGTTCAACTCCTCGTACCCCAGACCAACCCCGGCATTGGCCGTCCGGCGCGCCTCGACGCCGAGCGCGTTTTTTACGCGGTTGCGATAGCCGCTTCAACAGACTTATACCCAATACGGTCGCCACTGCCCCATGGACAAATACCTGCTGGTGATAATGATGCTGCTGGTGGGGGGGATGGTGATAATGGCGGCGCAGGAGCGGTGGCTGGTGTTTTACGCCATGCTGGCCGGAGCCATCATCGTGATCATGTACTCGGCATCCAAGAACCGCCGAGAGTACAAGAGGAAAAGGAAGAGATAGGCTTTATCTACAGTTCCAGCCCGAAGGACTCTGATATGCTGGAGAAGCGCCTGTAGGACTCCAGATACTGCCTGCCCTTGGGGGTTATCACGAAAGTATGCTTGCCGTCGAACTCTATCCTGTTGACCAGTCCGGCGCTGGTAAGGTTCTTTAGAAACTTTACCAGCCTGAGATGGGATAGATTGGCCTTGGTCAGCAGGGATGTCGTCTTGATTCCTTCCATGCCGGAATCTTGCGTGGCGGTGAGCAGGTCAGCTATTATCTGCATGCTCGTCCTGTATGTGACCATGCTACCTATTTGCAACCAGATTATATAAGTGAATAGGGATTAACGGGTGTACGCGTTTCGGCTAGGAGTGAAACCAAAGAATCCACCATTCGTGGTTTTGCAATCAACATATGCAGTTCCGTGGCAACAGACCGTGCAGGATCGTAGAAATTGTATATCAGATTAGACAATTCGTCCAATGGATGGCAGCTTAACCTCGTCTGGATCCGTTCCGAGCCGAAACGCGTACTAACGGGTCTGTCGCCGCACACAGTTGATTCCCCAGGATTTACAGGCTTTCATTCGAAATATGAGCGTCCGTCTTTTCGGGTTGCCTGCTTTGTGGCGAGGCAGGCAACTTTGTTTTTTTGGGACCGGATTCAGCAGCTCCCCGGGGAACCGCCTAGACGGCGTGAGTCATGCCGTTTACCAACCCCACATGAACTTGGCGACTCCTGCCCACCATCAAAGACCCGCCACCTCAAGATGGCTGCGGGGGCGGGCTGGTTTGAATGTGTATCTTTGCCGACCCTAAGGGTCCTCTATAATCACGCAGGTGCCTGTGGAGTCCAGATAGTAGCCCGGATCGCAGATGGATGCCTCCGGCTGTATCGCCTCGCAGGCGTTCGTATCGGCGTTCAGATAGTAGCCGGGTCCGCAGGTGGGTGTCTCCCCCTGCCGTATAATCACGCAGGTGCCTGTGGAGTCCAGATAGTAGCCCGGATCGCAGATGGGTGCCCCCTCCGGCTGTATCGCCTCGCAGGCGTTCATATCGGCGTTCAGATAGTAGCCGGGTCCGCAGGTGGGTGTCTCCCCCTGCCGTATAATCACGCAGGTGCCTGTGGAGTCCAGATAGTAGCCCGGATCGCAGATGGGTGCCCCCTCCGGCTGTATCGCCTCGCAGGCGTTCGTATCGGCGTTCAGATAGTAGCCGGGTCCGCAGGTGGGTGTCTCCCCCTGCCGTATAATCACGCAGGTGCCTGTGGAGTCCAGATAGTAGCCCGGATCGCAGATGGGTGCCCCCTCCGGCTGTATCGCCTCGCAGGCGTTCGTATCGGGGTTCAGCTGGTAGCCTGGCCCGCAGGCGGCGTCTGGCGTGGTCGTGTTGAGTAGCCTGTGCTCAAGGTCGCTGATGCGCCGCACCAGTTCGGCGTTGGCAGCCTCTAGCGTGGTCATGTTGAGTAGCCTGTGCTCAAGGTCGCTGATGCGCCGCACCAGTTCGGCGTTGGCAGCCTCTAGTTCCGTCATGCGCATCTCCACCTCCTCGACATCTTCCAGCATCCTGTTGATCAGGTTAGCGAGCAGGGTAATGATACCATCTTCCTCCTCGGCAAAGGAATCGTAAAAACCATAAACCATGGCCAGGCCAAATGCGGCAATGCCCAAAACAACCACGGTTGAGGATTTCATGGTTGTAGGTTCCAAGAGCATCATAAAAACACACTCATTGATGGGGGGTAATCGTATGTGTACAGGTTCAGGTCAAATTCTGACCTGTGCCTGACCGGCGACCTCCGGCAGATGCTGTTGGATGTGATCGCGTATGGGATTCAGTTTGACTTGAACTTGTACCCTGCAGGGTACGAGTTAGGATCATCAAACTAAACCGCACGCCCACTCCTCCCGCAACGGCGTCCTCGAGGAAGGGCAGGCAGGGCTGGGATCTGCATTTGGCCTGGTACGAACGCGGTACAAGTTCAGGTCAAATTTTTACCTGTGCCTGACCGGCTACCCCCGGCAGATGCTGCCGGGCGTGATCACGTGTGGGATTCAGTTTGACCTGAACTTGTATCGAACACATCGCTCTCCCTTTACGGTTTATATTATGCCCGAGAACGACTCGTCCTACCATGGAATATGTCTATGCTGCTTTACTTCTTCACAAGTTGCAAAAGGACGTCAGCGAGGACAACCTCAAGGCAGTCGTTTCGGCGTCTGGCGCCGAGGTCAACGAGGCGCAGGTAAAGTCGCTGGTCGCAGCATTGGCTGATGTAGACATCGGCGAGGCAATCAAGGCGGCCCCAGTCGCCGTTGCCGCCGCGGCCCCGGCCGAGGCAGCGCCCGACGCCGCCGAGGCAAAGCCAGAAGAGAAGAAAGAAGAGAAGAAGGACGAGGGAGCTAGCGAGGAAGCGGCCATGGAGGGCCTCTCCTCGCTGTTTGGATAATCCGGCCGCCATCAGGCCAGGTTTGTTTTTTTGCGGGTCACCAGCCGCCCCGGATGCGCCCTAGGAGGATGGACTGTACCCGGAGGCAGCCCCGGAGAGGGCCGTCGCCTGGGCGTGCGCCCTGGCCAGGATGGCGTCGCCGGTCTCCTTGGTCGGGTAGCCCGACTCCACGGATAGCGAACGTGCCGAGGCGGCCGCCTTGGCCAGTATCATGGTGGCGTTATCTGGCGTCACGTAGGCGGCCTCGACCGACAGGTTGACCGCCTCCTGGTGGGCTGCCGCTATCCTGCCCGAGACCGCATCCAGGTCAATCACCAGGTCGTCACGGGCGTACTTGAAGCCGTCCTCGACGGCTGTATCCAGGGCGATGCTTGCCTCGACCGGCTTGATGTCCAGCTTGCCCAGCATGGACGCCAGCTTCTCGTTGATCACCTCGCCCTTCTTGACGGGGACGGTGTCCTTGGCTATCCAGATGGTTCCCTGGTCGATCTTGGTGGGTATGCCGGCCTCCTTGAACTCGGTCAGCATGGGTCCGGGGGCGATACCCGTGTTGCGGGCGGTTATCTCCACGTCGATGCTGGCCACGTCGCCGCCTCTGGCGGCCATCATCAGCTTGTTCTTGGCTAGGATCATGTTGAGCCGGAACGGCGAGAGGTTGGTGAAGAGCAGCATGCACTGGCCGGTGAGGTCCCCGGCCAGCCTGTCCATGCCGGGTACCTGCAGCTTCTCCAGTGCCCTCTCGGCAACCTTGTCCTTGATGCTGACAAACTCCACCTCGTCCTTGAGCTTTTTGCGCAGCCGCAGTATCTGGGACGCCCTGACCTTGTTCATGCGCACCAGGGCCACCACCCTGTACTTGGAGGGCAGCTCCCTCAGCTGGGCGTGCATCCTGGCCTTCTTGGGCGGGTAGGTGGTCCTGTTCTCATGCATCCCGCTTTGCACCTTTCACTATCCCGCCCATGGTCGCCTTTACCATGACGTCGCGGATGTTCTTGTCGCCGTTGGGAAGCTTCTTCTCGATGGCGCCCAGGACGGTCATCGCGTTGGTGGCCAGGCCGGTATCGTCCATCGACTCGTCGCCGATCTTGCAGGAGACCGAGAGGGACCCCCTAACCCTGACCCGGATGGACTTTTTGAACCTGGCCAGGAACGACTCGATGGGCGCGTTGAAGGGGACCGGCGTGGGCATCTTGCCCCGGGGCCCGAGCAGCTGTCCCAGCGACTTTCCCACGGTGGGCATTATCTTGGTGTCCGCCAGGAAAAAGTCGTACTTGTTGATGAACTTGCGGGCGGCCCTCTTGTCGACGGCCAGCTTGCCCAGCTCGTCCGCGTCCACCACCGCGTCGGCCTTGGCCTCCTTGGCCTTGGTTCCCATGTCGCCGCCGGCCAGCACGCAGACGCGCGCCTCGGAGCTGGTCTGGGGCAGCTGTACCACCTCGTTCAGCTGGAACCCCTTCTTGACGTCGATGTCCTTGAAGACGGTTATGAGCTCTATGGACTGGGTGAAGCCGCGCTTCTTGGCTGCCTCCTTGGCTTCCCCGACCATCTCCTTGACCTGGGATTCGGCGATCATGCCCGGTGGTGTCTTTGAGCCACATAAAAACCGTTTTTTCGAGCCGGCTCACCCCCGCCGTAACCGCCCACCACCATGATAAAGCGGCCGCATCCGGCGTGTGCGAGCCGGCCAGTCCGCGGTCTGCCCGGAGCATTGAACCTGGAGCGTTCCGAGACCGAAAGATTCAGATCGGGGTGCAACCCCCCCCCCCTGCCCGGCAGGGGGCGTCCGCGGGCGGCCGACCATCCAGACGTAAGAACGCCGGGGCTTGGCCGCGGAGTCGTGCCGCCGGGCGCCTGGCCGGTCCCGGCGGTGCCGCCGGGGGGACGGGAAGGTCCGCCGCCCGCGGGCAGCATCTGCGGGCTGTGGATCCGGCGCCCCGGCCAAAAACCCCGCCGGCGGCCGAACCGCCCCGGCCGGAACTTGCGGCTAATCGACGTAGATGACCACGCTGGTGGCCGCCATGGCCCCGTCGCTGTCCGTACACCGGAAGAAGACCTCGTAGGTGCCGACCTTCTTTACGTTCACGTCGCCGTCGCCGTCCACCACGACTTCCAGGTCGCCGTCCTCGGCGTCGGTGCAGGTGGCCGTGGGCAGCGTGTAGGAGTCGTTCACGTTCAGGTAGATGGCCTCGTCGGACACGCTCACCACCGGCCAGATGTTCACCTTGGCGGGCACCACGACGACGGCCCGCGCCTCAAAGCTCTGGTTGCCCCGGCTGTCCGTGCAGAGGTATCCGATGACGTAGGTGCCCGGGGTGGAGGTGTCGACGCCGGCGACGTTGCGGAGGGGATCCTGGGTCACCGCGTACCTCCTGCCGTCGCTGCCCACGCAGCTGGCGCCCGCGTCGGTGTAGCTGTCGCCCACCCTCAGCCGGACGGTGTCCTCGCCGGCGACGCTTATCCTGGGCGGGCCGCCGTCGGTGACCTGGACGGTCCGGGTGGCCGTCGCCACGTTGCCGTTGCGGTCGGTGCACGTGTAGGTGATGGTGGCGGTGCTGCCGGCCGTGGAGCCGGCCGAGACCACCACCAGGTGGTTGATGATCCCGTCCTCTGGGTCGACGCAGTTGTAGTCGTCGAACTGGTAGGTTCCGCCCCTGGCGATGGTGCCGCCCTGGACCAGCAGGTGGATGGCCGGAGGGGATCCGTCGCCGGAGGCGCCCAGGGGAGCGTCATCGGAGGCGACGACGACGGTCCGGGTGGCCGTCACCGGGTTGTGGCGCCCGTCGTCGCACTGGTAGGTGACGGTGTGGGTCGAGGGCTCGGTGGTGTTGACGGCGTGGGTCGTCCTGACGGGCAGGGTGCTGTTGGCGTTGTTCGAGCAGGTGGGATCCGATTCGGTGTATTCGTCGCCGACCCGGACGGTGGCGGGGTTGTCCCCCGGGACGGTGATGGTCGGGCGCGTGGTGGTGTCGACGGAGATCCCCCGGGAGTTGCCGGTCCCAAAGAGGTCGCTGCCGGTCACCTCGACGATCACCAGATAGGTGATGCCGGCGGTGACGTTCCGGTCCGGCTTTAGCTGGAGCGTATCGCCGACCAGCACGAAGAGGTCGGCGTTCAGGCCCGTGAGGCTGTAGGTGGGGTTCTGGCCGGCCAGGTAGGCGTTCTGCGTGGATATCCCGCTGACGAGCCGGTCGTCTTCCCACACCAACGGGTTGGTGTCGTTCAGCGCGACGTACCAGGACCCCAGGTTCTGGCTGAAGGAGTCGGCGCCGCCGAACATGGCGTCCATGTTGGTGACGCCGGAGACGTCCCAGGTGCCGAGGGGCTGGTTGAAGGCGGGCTCGGCTGAGGAGGCGAACATCTTCTGCATGTTGGTCACGCTCGAGGTGTCCCAGGAGGCCAGGGGCCGGTTGAAGGCTAGGGCCGACGCGAACATGTTGTTCATGTCGGTGACGGCAGAGACGTCCCAAGAGTCGAGGGTCTGGTTGAAGGAGGTGGCATAGTGGAACATCCCGCTCATGTCGGTGACACCCGAGGTGTCCCAGGAGGAGAGGGGCTGGTTGAAGACCTCGGCGTCACTAAACATGTCGGACATGTCGGTCACGCTCGAGACATCCCAGGAGGCCAGGGGCCGGTTGAAGGCGCCGGCCTTGTTGAACATGTCGGACATGTCGGTCACGCTCGAGGTGTCCCAGGTGTCCAGGGTCTGGTTGAAGTAGAGGGTGCCGGCGAACATCTGGCTCATGGTGGTCACGCTCGAGACGTCCCAGCCGGATATGTCCCGGTTAAAGTCGGAGTCGGCGAACGTCTGGCTCATGTCGGTGACGCCGGACACGTCCCACCCTGAGATGTCGCCGTTGAAGGGGTAGGCGCCGGCGAACATCTGGCTCATGGTGGTCACGCTCGAGGTATCCCAGCCGTCCAGGGGCTGGTTGAAGGAGGAAGCAGATTGGAACATCCGGCTCATGTCGGTCACGCTCGAGGTATCCCAGCCGTCCAGGGGCTGGTTGAAGGAGGAAGCAGATTGGAACATCCGGCTCATGTCGGTCACGCCGGACACGTCCCACCCTGAGATGTCGCCGTTGAAGGAGGAGGCGCCGGTGAACATCCAGGACATGTCGGTGACGAGCGAGAGGTTGGGGATATCGGTCGCCCTGTAGACCATGTTTTCGGCCCCGTCGAAGGCGCCGCTCATGCTGGTCCAGGTGGCGCTGCCCCACTGGTCGATGGAGGTCAGGTTGGCCCTGCTGGGGCCGTTGTCCAAGTGGAACCGCTCCAGGCCGCCGGTTACCACGACGGTGTAGTTGCCCGGGCTGGCGTAGGTGTGGGTGGTCGGGCCGGAGACGCCCGTCGAGTTAGTGTCGTCGCCCCAGGAGATGGTCATGCCGGATCCGGTGACCGGCAGGGTTATCTGCGGGTTGGCGGCGGTGGTCTCCCAGGTGGTGACAAAGGCGTGGGCCGGCGGGGCGTCGGACGCGCCGGAGACGGTCACGCGCACCATCCGCCGGTTGTTGCCGTCCTCAAAGACGTTATCGCCGGTGGCGGTCACGGTGACCGTGTGGGCTCCGTTCCCGGGCGCGGCCTTGAAGGCCAGCGTGGAGGATCCCGGGATAATCTCGAACAGCTCCGGGTCGCCGCCGGCCCCTATCCCGTAGGTCGGGGTCTGCCCGTCCAGGAAGGCGTTCTGGGCGGTTATATCGGTGACGTTGCGCGAGGTACCGGTGGCGTCAAAGTCGGCGGTCCCCGGGGTGATATACCAGAGCCCCAGGTTCTGCTCGAAGGCGGAGGCTCTGTGGAACATCTGAGACATGTCGGTGACGCGCGAGACGTCCCATCCTGAGATGTCCTGGTCGAAGGAGCGGGCGCTGGAGAACATGGCGTTCATGTCGGTGACGCGCGAGACGTCCCATCCTGAGATGTCCTGGTTGAAGGAGCGGGCGCCAGAGAACATGGCGTTCATGTTGGTAACGCTCGAGACGTTCCATCCTGAGATGTCCTGATCGAAGGAGGTGGCGCTGCGGAACATGTTGAGCATGTTGGTAACGCGCGAGACGTCCCATCCTGAGATGTCCTGATCGAAGGAGGTGGCGCCCCAGAACATGTTGGACATGGTGGTAACGCTCGAGACGTCCCATCCTGAGATGTCCTGGTCGAAGGAGGTGGCGCTGGAGAACATGGTGTCCATGTTGGTAACGCTCGAGACGTCCCAGCCGGAGATGCTGCCGTTGAAGGAGCGGGCGTCGTTGAACATGTATCTCATGTCGGTCACGGCCGAGACGTCCCAGGATGGGAGGTCCTGGTCAAAGGAGGTGGCGCCGCGGAACATGTAGGACATGGTGGTCACGCTCGAGACGTCCCAGCCGGAGATGTTGCCGTTGAAGGAGCGGGCGCTGCTGAACATGCTGGACATGTCGGTGACGCCGGAGAGGTTGGGCTTGTCGCTGGCCCGGTAGTCCATGTTGGAGGCTCCCCGGAAGGCGCCGTTCATGCTCATCCAGGTGGCGTTGCCCCACTTCTCGATGGAGGCCAGCCTCCCGGCGTTGGGCTCAGACGTGGATCCCAAGTTTATCTGGGTCAGCCCGCCGGTGACGCTGACGGTGTAGGTGCTGGCGGCCGCGTAGGTGTGGGTCGTGGATCCGTTGACGTTCTCTGAGGTCTGGCCGTCGCCCCAGAATATGGTCATGCCGGATCCACTGACGGGGAGCCGTATGGCCTGGTTGGCCTCGGTGGTCGTCCAGGTGGTGACAAATGCGTGGTCGGGCGGCGGGGTCTGCGCAAAGGCGTATCCGGGCAGCAGCGGGGGCGCCGCCGCCAGGGCGCCATCAAGCAAGGCGGCGGCCGAATCTGCCGGAAGCGTCCCGAGCCAGCCGGCCTGCGCGGCCATCGCCGTCATGACGGCGACCGCCGCCAGCGCCGTTGCTGTCTTTTGATATTTCGATATTCCAACTGAACTAAACCAAAATAGTTGGATCATGTGCGGCAATGAATACTTCTGGCATATAATTCAATCGTTAGTCCAATTTTTATCTGGGAGGTACGAATTCAGGTCAAATTCTGACCTGTGCCTGACCGGTGGCCTCCGGCAGATGCCGCCGGGTGTGGTCGCGTATGGGATTCTGTTTGACCTGAACCTGTACTCTGGCAGTAACCGTTCACCACCATGATGGAGCGGCCACGTCCGGCGTGCGCGAGCCGGCCAGTCCGCGGTCTGCCTGGTGCATTGAACTTGGAGCTCTCCGAGACCGAAAGATTCAGATCGGGGTACAAACCCCCTGCCCCGTGAAATCCCCAAAAACGCCGGCAGCGGTTGTAGCGGCTCGAGCTGGTCCGGGCCTGGAAGGTGGTTGGCGCTATTCTTGAGATGGGTGGACGGAGAACTCGCACGTCCTGACACGTCCACGAGGCGGCTCCCGCCGTCCGGGGCATCTGCTGCCCCCTCTTCTCAAACCACGACGTCACCCTGGCCGCGGGGGCCACCCCCAACTGCCTGTCGGCGATGGCCCGGCACATCCGGGAGGGCAGCCTGGTGGATGCTCCCGGGATGGTTCGGCCGGCCCGTCCGGCGCGGGGCCCTCTCCGACTCTCCCTAGTTTAGTATGCTGAGGCTCCTGCAGACCGAGTAGAGGGTCCGCTTGAGGCTCTTGTCAAGCAGCGTGTCCATCCTGTGCCGGACCACCCTCTTGGCCTCGTCCCGCTCGTCGCCGGGGGGCAGCGAGAGCACGTTGTTGAGCAGCTCCGGGAGGGACTCCCGTATCCATCCCTCGATCACGCTGTACACCTTGGGCGGGATGACATCGCACCTGTCCTCGTCCAGGTCTAGCACGCCGGTGTAGTTGTCGTGCTCCACCCTGTAGATGAGTCCCATGATCACGTTGTCCGGGGTGGGGTTCTGCAGAATCTCCTCTGACCTCTGGCCGGTCTTGCCCTGGGAGACCTTGTTCTTGAGACCGGACATGTCCACCAGGATGCCGTTGACCCCGATCTTCCGGCCGTCGACCCCGGTCACCACCCCCATGATAAAGTCGTTGTACTCTCCGCTGGGCTTGGTGCTGAACACGTGGACGCCCTCCTTGAGGGACGGCTTTCTGCCAAACACGCTTGTACTGGCGGACTGCCGCGTTTTTAGTGTTGCCGGGTGGGGTGCTATCTTGGCTACCTGCGGGGCGCGCCCGCCGACGGTGGCGGATCTGGCCGGCGGCGGGCACCCAAGAAATCACAAACATTGACCCGCATATGTGAAAAACACGCAGGATCCTCGCACGTATTTAATAACCAGTTCGACGAACGACTCGGCGTGGCGCTGTACGATGATTTGGACAGGCGGCTCCTCTACGAACTGTACCGGGACGGCTCGATCTCGGTACCGGTGCTCTCCAAGAAGCTGGGCGCCAACCCCTCGGTGCTGTACAGCAGGATAAAGCGCCTGCTGAGGCGGCGGATAATCAAAAAGTTCACCATCCAGGTGGATGCCGAGATGCTGGGCATGGGGGTGCGGGCCGCGGTGGGAATCAACCGCAACCCCAAGCTGAAGAGGCATGTGCACGAGAAGCTGATGGACACGCCCGAGGTGGTGTCCATCACCGAGGTGACCGGCCGCTTTGACATCATGGTGATGGTCTGCGTGGGGGATCTGGCCACGCTGCACACGACCGTCCTGGAGGCGATAGGCAGGATAGAGGGCGTCCAGAACACCGAGACGTTCGTGGAGCTGGACAGGATCGAAAAAGAGCCTGCCTACCTCAAGCCGGACTAGTCAAACTTTTCATCCCAGGCACCCTGGGCGATCTCGGCGGTTATCTCCCTGGGCGACTTGCCCTCAACCTTCACGCCCAGCGCCTGGCACGTCCCGACGATGGTCTTGGTGACGGACTTTATGCTGGATGCGTACGAGGAGTCCAGCTTGCTGCGGGCTATCTTTACCACCTGGTCCATGGTGACCTCCCCGACCCACTCGGTTCCGGCGGCGCCCGAACCCTTCTGGATTCCGGCCTCCTTGAGTATGAGCGGTGCCGCCGATGGTATGCCCACGTCCACCTCGTACTGCTTGGTGTCGGTGTCCACCGAGACGGTGACGGGCACCTTCATACCCTCAAAGTCCTTGGTGCGGTCGTTGATGGCGTTTATGACCTCCATGATGTTGACGCCCAGCGGACCCAGAGCCGGACCCAGGGGCGGCCCCGCGGAGGCTGCACCGCCGGTCACCAGCGAGGATATCTTCTGTATCTGTCCCATGAGCATATCAGCCTACAAGGAAAAATTTAATCCTTTTCAACTGGACGTGGATATCTTGAGGTAGTTGGCATCGACCGTGACGGGCAGCTGGTAGGTGGCGTCCAGCAGGATGACGGTGGCCTCCTCCTTCTCCCGGTCTATCCGGGTTATGGTGGCCTTCATGCCCTTGAACGGGCCGCCTGTTATCTCCACGGTGTTCTCCACGTTCAGGGTGGAGACTGCGGACTTTTTGATCAGGTAGCCCTCGATATCGGAGAACTCCAGCTCCCCGCGCAGCTGCCCGCGGACGTGCCTGAGGCCGTCAACCGCGTGGAAGACGTCGTTGGAGTCGAGGGCCTCTATCACCACGTACCCTCTCAGGTCCTCCACCAGCAGCACGGCCTGTATGTTGCTGTTGCCGGAACGGAGCTTGGCCTCCAGGAGGTTCATGACCTTCTTCTCCTGTCCCATGCTGGTCTTTACGGCGTACAGGTGTGATGTTTCCTGGGACAATTCTATCTGCCGTAGTTGATGACCGAGAAGACGAACTGGATTATGAAACCGATGGTTCCCACCGCCCCTATCCCGAGCAGGACCAGACGGAGATGCTGCTTGTACTCCTCGCGGTCGGGCTTTTTGGTGAGCTTGATGGTATTGACCATGTTCTTGAGGGTCTGCCTAGGGTTCATTTGGTGGAAATAAATACCCTGTCAATATAATTTTGTCTATGGATCTCCTGGTGGCCTACGGAGAGGATCCCGCCGGGCGGAACATGGCCGAGTATTTTGCAGAGTCGATGATCAAGGACGGCGGGCTGTACCGGGGCGACTCCTACGACCTGGCGATCATAGACAGCCCGGCCATATCGGCGGACTGGCTGGAGTCGAGGTTCGACTATGACGGGTACGTCTTTTTGTCGCGGCACGCCGCCGAGTCCGGAACGCTGGCGCTGACCTGCCACTCGACGGGCAACTTCGGCGAGGCGCTCTTCGGGGGAAGGCGGCGCGAGGTGGCAATCCCGTATCCCGCCATCCAAAAGACGTACATGAAAAAACTCTGGGAGCGCCGAGATGAGTTTGGAGACTTTGATATAACCCTGGAGACCACCCACCACGGCCCCACCTCGCTGGGAAGGCCGTCGGTGTTCGTGGAGGTGGGCACCACCGAGGCGCAGTGGCGCGATGCGGGGCTGTGCCGTTCGGTGGCCGCCATCCTGGAGGAGGCGCTGGCCGAACGCGGGCAATACCCCGAGGCGATAGGGTTTGGCGGGTCACACTACCCCGGACCGTTCACCCGGGAGGTTGTCGAGGGCGGCTACGCGCTGGGAACGATAGTCCCGCGCCGCGCCATGGGGGAGGTGGACGAGGCCATGCTGTCCCATATCATATCCAGGAACGGCGGGGCGCAGGCGGCCCTGCTGGAGTGGGACGGGATGGGCAGGCACCGGCGCGAGGTGGCGCGGCTTCTGGATGAGACGGACCTGGAGGTGGTGCGGCTTTGAGCGCGGCCGAGCGCGTGTACCGCAAACTGATGGAGGTCCCGCCTGGGATGGTGGTCTCGTATGGCGAGCTGGCCCGGGCGGCCGGCCTCAAGAACGGCCAGCGAGCCGTGGGCCGGATAATGGCAAACAACCCGTACCCGGGGATAGTGCCCTGCCACCGGGTGGTGATGTCCGATGGACGGCTGGGGGGCTACGGGTACGGGGGTCCGGAGATAAAGGCCAACATGCTGCGCCGGGAGGGCGTGGCGGTGGAGGGCGGCAAGGTGCGCGACGCCGGCAAGGTGACGTACCGGTTCTAGTCCTTTCTCTTTGAGACGGTCTCGGCCATCAGCTGCCGCAGGTGGGCCTTGTTGCGGACGGTGTTGCCGCCTACCCTCTTGTAGAGGCTCCAGAACTCGGGGTTGGTTATGTCCCGGCGCTCCTTGGCTATCCTGAGCAGCCTGCGGAGGGACCTGACCTTGGCCACGTATGTCTTCTTGCGGTTGGTCCTGGCCCCCTTGCTTCCCTGCTTGGAGCCGGGCTTGGTGCCCCGCCGGTTGCGCTGCTCCCTCTTGTGCTGGGCACGGCCCCGGGACGTCCCGCGGAACGACTTTATGGTTATGGTGCCGGCGGTGACGAGGCTCCGGATGTTGGCCCTGGTGATGGCGTCGGCTATGTCGTCCAGCCTGTCCGGGTCGAGGCGGACGCGATGGATGCCTACCCCGGTAACCCGGGAGACCAGGCGCTTTTTTGCCCTGAGGTTAACCACCATTTACGTCCACCCTGGCGTTGAATATCTTGAACTTTCTCTTGATGGCCTCCTTCACCACCCGAATCCGCTTGCGGGTTCCCACCGAGTGGCCCAGCCTTACGCCGTCCCTGGCGGGATCCAGAGCATCCAAATCCTCCACCCGGTAGACCAGGTTGTCCGTGTACCCGGACGGGTGAAGGTCCCTTGCCTCCTTGGGGCCCCTGTATCCCACCTTGACAAGCCCGGGCCTTCCGCGGCTCTTCTGCTTGCGCTGGTGGTTGTCTATCCCCTTGGGCTTTCTCCATGCGGGCTTGATCCGGTCGTACCTCCAGCTCTCGGGCCTGACAAAGTCGGGGTTGTTTCCCTTGATCTTGGCGCGCTTGGCCAAGGTCGGCTTGTTGATTGGCATACAGCCGGGTCCCCGAGATTGGAATAAATAGCTTACCGGGAGATCTGGGCGCCAGTTGTGATCCAATCCGCCCCAGCGGATAAAGGCCATCCCGCTCACCGATCCTAGTGCGTGTCCTGGTTTCCCGGCTCCATCATACTACCTCCTTCAACCAGCCCCCGGGTTCCTGGAACGTCTCCTCGGTCGCCGGCATGGGGCGCATGTTCGATTTTGCCTGCGCCTTTGACCGGGACCTGAGCAGCTGGCCTGCGGTGCTGGGCGGCGCCAAAGCCGGTGGCGGTCCAATCTAGCTACCGCCATCCCGTCACGGGACTACTCCCGCCTATCGCCCTGGCCAGCTGGCTCCCTAACGGCTGATCGTGCTTCGGTTGAGAGGGTACACGCGAGATCTTTAAACCGATAAAGATGGGCGGGCGTGGTTATGGGTAATAGCCAGCGCCGAATAGGTAGCCGTCGTGCAGGACAATCCAAGAGCGTTTTAGCGACTCCGTTCCGGTTTGGGGGTTGGTTATAGTGTATTCTGCCCACAACCCCTCACCCTGTTCCAAATCTCGGAACGTTTCAAGCGAAACGGTAGAGTTGGTAAGTGTCACTGATATGGTATCGACTCTGTCGGGGTTTGCGCCGTGTGCCACCACGGTGGTGCTATTCAGATCCAGGACGAACGGGTAGCTTGGATCCGACGACATGAAGGAGTTTATGGTGTCGAATGCTCCTGCGGGGTCTCGATCGTACTGGCGGGTCATCTCCTCGACAATGCCCTGAATCCTCTCTTCGGTAGTGACACTGTATCTGGCACCGAATATGTAATCGTCATACATCTTAAACCAGCCGCGTTCGTAGCCGATGATGTTGCCCGCCGTGTCCGGTAACGGATAGCTGAGCCAGACGCCCTCGTCCTCCTCCATTATGATCTGCAGCATCGTCTCAAGGGGGATGGATGCCTTGTCTAGCAGCGGTTCAACTAGCAGGCCTCGAAAGTCAGGGTTCGAATTGTGGGCTATGACGGTGTAGTTGACAGCATCCACGATAAACCCGACTACCACCTTGTCAGGATCCAATTCGGTTATGGCCTCAAAGGTGTCGACCCCGTCCTCCCTGTACTGCGCAATGAGTTCATCCACCAGGTCCTGCGCCAACTCCGGATTGGACGGTTCGGTAGTGGTCTCGGACTCCACTACCACCACGCCACTGGCCCAGGGGTGAACAACACACCCGTACTCATAGGTGCCCGGAGTCTCAAACGTAAAGGTGAACTCATCACCAGGTTGCAGCCATCTATCAAACATGCCGTCCGGATTGGGCTGGCTACCGGTGACGGTGTGCAGTACATTGTCGTGGTTGGTCCAAGTCACACCCGTTCCCGCCTTTACAGTTATGGTGTGTGGATCAAAGCAGTCGTCAGTGGCCTCGCAGGTTGGATAGAGCGCTCCCTCCGGTATGGCCACCTCCACAGAAGGCAGTGGAGCTCCCGCGGCGTACTCCATGTTGATCTCGCAGTCGAAATCTTGCAGGCCAAGGTTGATGCCCGTGGCCGATTCTATGTCTGCCAAGACGTCGCCCAGACGATCCGCGTATATGCTGCAGACGATGGTTATGATCAAGCGGGGTTCGCCCTCGGACGTCTCGCTGTTTGCCATTGCGACGGTGGGCGCCGCCACGCCCAATGCAGCCAGCCACAAAATTGCTGCCAGTACAACCCCGGATTTCATGGATTGGGCGAGGGCCTGCTAAAATATAATTATTTGTAATTTTTCGATACGTGGACTCAATCCATGGATGCGCATCTTGTCGATAAGCGTGGAGCCCGCCAACAACCTGCTTGAACGGCGAGAACGCCGCCCGACTATCCGGCGCGCGCCGCACCCGGCCCGTCCTTCGTTAACTGGAGCCGGCGGACGGCCGGCCCGACAGGATGACTCCTATGTCCAGCAGGTTGGTGCCGGTGTGGCCGGTGTTGATCAGACCGCCGTACCGCTCAAAGTACGAGTGCGAGTCGTTCTCTGCCAGGCACGACTCGATATACGGCGGGTCTGCGGCGGGGCCCTCGTGGATGGCTCCGGCGGCTCTGGTGTTGCCGTCTATGCCGTCGGTTCCCATGGATGCCACGATCACGCCGGGACCGGATGCCTCCTTTAGCATCCGCAGGACCAGCTCCTGGTTGCGGCCGCCTCGACCCCTGCCCCGAACGTGTACCGTGGGCTCGCCGCCAAAGACCAGGCACCCGCCCTTCTGCGGGAGGGATTCTGCCAGGGCGCCGGCCACCTCCGACACGTCCCCATAGTGCCGCGCCGTCTCCGTCCTGTATCCGATGGAGCGCGCCCGCTCTGCCATGGCATCGGTGCACGTGGCGTTGTTTGCAATTATCCGATGGGGTACGGTGGGGGCCTTGGGCGTCTCGGGAACTAGTCCGTCGACTCCATCCTGCAGCCTGGCAATGACGGTGTGGTGCACCCTCCCTGTCAGGTCGTACTTTTCCAGCACCTGCAGCGCGTCCGCAAAGGTGGTGGGATCCATGTGGGTGGTGCCCGAGGCTATCGTGCCGGGGTCATCACCCTCCACGTCTGACATGACCAGGGACGCGCCTTCGCAGGGCATCTGGTTGAGCAGCCGCCCGCCCTTTATGCCGGAGATGTGCTTTCGCACGCAGTTGATCTCGCCGATGGCAGCCCCGCACCGCAGCAGCTCGCCGGTGGCATGCATCTTGTCTGATAGCGTGATGCCGTCAGGCAGGGCCAGCAGCGAGGAGGCCCCGCCGGACACCAGAAACAGCACAAAGTCGTCTACCCTCCTGTTGGACAGAAATTTGATGACCGCCTTTGCCGCCGACACGCTCTGGCGGTCGGGCTGCGGGTGGCCGGCCCGGTGCACGCGGAATCTGCTGCCGCGGGTGGCCGGCTTGGAGTCGCGCGGGACCACTATCATGCCGGATTTCACGCGCAGCACGCGTGCTGCGGCCCTGCTCATTGAGTCTGCCGCCTTGCCGAAGGCCACCGTGTACACGGCGCCGTACCCGCTCAGGTCGATATCGTGGTCGTCCATGCGTATGGTGTTGTGATCCACGAATCTCGGGATTATGCTTGCCGGGTCGGCCGCTGCCAGGCCGCTCTCCAGTATGGACACGGCATCGCGGGTCCTTTTGGTGCGGCACAGCCCTCCGGAGTTTAGTATGACCATGGCACCATACGACGGTAGCCGTATAAAAAATCCAGAGCACCGCGCCCAAGAAAGACCGCCGCGAGCGGCACCATCCCGGTTCGTGGTTTTTCAAAAAAACACTGGATGCCCTTTGACGGGCTCCATTACAAATGTTAGTTGGCGGACGAATCCGTTAGGATCTCTTCGACCCTGTCTATATCGGCTAGGACCCTGTCTATGATCCCAGACACGGTGGATACTGCGGCGCCGTCATCTATCAGCGTACGGAGCGCTACGCGCATCTCGTTCTCAAGATCTACCATGAATTCGCGTTCTCCGGCATTGATCAGTGGCAGCTCAAGGAACTCGAAGTGGTCAAGGTATGCGTCTATGGATGCCTTCTTTGCAGTGGTGATGTCACCCTGGCTGTATGCTGACCTTGTCTCTTCTAGCAGCGTCCGGATCGCATCTATGTGATCCTGGATTCCGGCGTCTGCGTCATCGCCAGTTATGCTGTTGATGACGTTGATGATTCCGGTTGTATGTTCGGTAACCACCGACGGGTCTGCTATGTCGTCGTACGCTGCATTGAGGTCCGTGTAGTAGCCGTCAATCTCCGCAGCGTCTTCCTCGTCGATCTCCGAGCTTATCTCGCCGAAGATCTGCTGCGATCTCACGACAAAGGCCTGGCCGTCCTGGAACTCTACCAGCTCCGCGATTTGGCCGTTGGAGATGGCCACCCCGTACTCCACTATGGACGTATCAAGGAGCGACTTCATCAACAGAAGCCTAAAGTTTGGATCAGCGCTGAGAGTGTCGCCCACCACCAGGGTGCGCGCCTCCTCTACCAGGTCCTTCAGGTTGTCGATAGCTGCCTGGGCTTGAGCCCTGGGCACGTCAGTCGTCGCCCTGTTCACCAGATCGTTCAGGGCCTCCCCGAACTCCTCGTCAAAGGCGGGGTCAGCTGCCTGCAACTGCGGCTTCATCGAGTCGTACAGTTCGGATGGCGGATGTAGTGCGTGGGTCTCTGCAAGACCGGCGTTACCCTCGTTCAGGTTGAGCTCTAGCGCCCAAAAGTGTCCGAGCGCCTCTTCGAGCCCTCCGGCAAAGTCCAGTTTCTCCTGCGTTATGCCTCCTGTTATGATGTCGATCCGGTCGATGATCCCGTTTGTGATCTCATCGACCCTGGACGGCTCAGCCATGGTGGCGTATGCTGCCCAGAGGTCCGTATATGCGTCATAGATGCTGCTGGCATCGCCGTCGCTGATCTCCGAGCTTATCTCGTTGAAGATCTGCTGCGACCTCCAGACAAAGGCAGTACCATCCTGGAACTCTGCCAGCTCCACGATTTCACCGTCGGTGATGGCCACCCCGTACTCTACTATGGATGTTTCAAGAAGTGACTTTATCAGCTCAAGCTTAAAGTCGCGATCCTCGCTGAGCAGCTCGCCCACCACCAGGGTGCGCGCCTCCTCTACCAGGTCCTTCAGGTCGTCGATAGCTGCCTGGGCTTGAGCCCTGGGCACGTCAGTCGTTGCCCTGTTCCTCAGATCGTTCAGGGCATCCCCAAACTCCCTGTCAAAGGCGGGGTCAGCTGCCTGCAACTGCGGCTTCATCGAGTCGTACAGTTCGGATGGCGGATGGAATGCGTGGGTCTCTGCAAGACCGGCGTTACCCTTGTCCAAGTTGAGCTCTAGGGCCCAAAAGTGTCCGAGCGCCTCTTCAAGTCCTGCACCAAAGTCCAGTCTGTCCTGGGCTATCGCCTCGGCTACGCTGTCGAGACTATCGATTAATCCGCTTGTCTGGCTGTCAATTACTGCCGGGTCTGCTCTCGCGGCGTACGCACCATGAAGGGAAGCGTAGATTGTGTCTATGTCTGCGGCGTCATCTGCGTCGATCTCTGATTTTATTTCGCCAAAGATCGCCTGCGATCTCACGACAAAGGCCTGGCCGTCCTGGAACTCTGCCATCTCTACGATTTCGCCGTCGGTGATGGCCACCCCGTACTCCACTATGGAGGTTTCAAGGAGCGACTTCATCAGCTGAATCTTGAAGTATGGGTCGTTGCTTAGAGCGTCGCCCACCACCAGGGTGCGCGCCTCCTCTACCAGGTCCTTCAGGTCGTCGATAGCTGCCTGGGCTTGAGCCCTGGGCACGTCAGTCGTTGCCCTGTTCACCAGATCGTTCAGGGCCTCCCCGAACTCCTCGTCAAAGGCGGGGTCAGCTGCCTGCAACTGCGGCTTCATCGAGTCGTACAGTTCGGATGGCGGATGTAGTGCGTGGGTCTCTGCAAGACCGGCGTCATTCCTGTCCAAGTTGACCTCTAGGGCCCAAAAGTGTCCGAGCGCCTCTTCGAGTCCGGCGGCAAAGTCCAGCTTCTCCTGCGCGTCTGCAAACGCGATCTGATAGGATGGCAGGATTACAAGTATGCCAAGTGTTAGAAGTAATATGGTCTTATTATTGTTCATTGCCGCTCTCGTTTTTTGTAATTATTTTAAACGATCGGTGAATTATATAATCATATTTTCAAATTATGGAACAAATACATAACGTGGCCAATGCGGAACCGCATCCACACTGCGACGTTCGGCTTGTAATGCGCCTGAAGCAGCATATTGGGTGGTGGTGTTTGATGATGGCGCCCGCATACGCCGGCCACGTATGCGCACTACCGCATCACCAGGATGTGCCATGTGTACAGGGCATGTGCCTGATTTTGCGCGTCTCAGCAGTATCTATTCCATTTTAGTAAAATATATTTGTGGAATTCATTGATCGCGCAAAACATGCGAGACCGGCGGTGGGTACTGGGCGGCAATACGGCCCTGTTGTTGCTGCTTTCACTCGGCATACTTGCAGCCATGCCGTCCTATCAAACCGCGCTTGCAGACGGCCAAGACCAGCTGGACTTTGCCGCCGGACTCGAAGAGGCGCTCGGGCACTTTTGGGCCATAGAGCTCAACCTGGACGAGAACAACGCCGAGCTTGCAGTGGTCCATGCCACCCATCCGGTGGCCGAACTGTACGATGCCATGAAGCCGCAGCTGCAGGCTGCAGATCCCGCCTTTGACGAACTATTCCGGATGGCGCTGATCGAGCTGAAGGACAAGGCGACCGTCGACGTATCCAGGGCGCAGGCCCAGGAGGCAGTTGATGATGCCAAAGCCCTGGTCGAGCGGGCACGGACCCTGGTGGTGGGAGACGCTCTCGGCGCCGATCCACACTTCAAGCTACGCCTGATGAAGACGCTCCTTGAGACGTCCATAGCAGAGTACAGGGAGGCTGTCTCCAACGGCATCATAGAGGAGGTGGCCGAGTTCCAGGATGGTACTGCCTTCGTCTGGAGGTCGCAGCAGATCTTCGGCGAGGTGCGGTACGAGATCAGCGAGGATGATGCGGCGGCCATAGGCGATCTCTACACGGACCTCTGGATAGCGTATATCGGCAGGGCGGACCCGGTAAAGATTGACGAGCTGGCAGGCGGGATAATCGACAGGATCAACGGCATAACGGGGGATGACGAGTCCGACCTGCTGTCCTATGTGGAAACCATCCGGGAGCTGCTGACCGACGCAAAGTCAGAATACCGCCAGGGCAATGCCGATCTTGCGCTGAGCCATGTTACAAAGGCATACCTTGACAACTACGAGTTCTTGGAGGGGCCGCTGGTTGATGCCGGAGAGCCCGAACTGATGCTGGAGGTTGAGGTGATGATGCGCCAAGATCTTCGCTCGATGATAAGAAGCGGGGCCCCGGTATCGGAAGTGGATGCGCAGATAGATGCGATTCTGGATAGGATGGATGCGGTCGCCGTCGTAGTCCCGGAGTTCGGCGCCGTTGCGGTGCTGGTCTTGTCGGTGGCGGTGGCCGCCACCATAGTGCTGGGTATGCGAACCAGGCTCGGCTTGGCATACAGGACCTAACAACTTCATTTTTCATCCCACCTTTAGCACCAACAGGGATGTTGCGAGAACCGCACCGGGATCCGCCCGCACATCGTTCGCATCCTGGCCCCTGCAGCGGCAGATATTATACAATCGTATTCTACAATTGGATAATCAATTTCTTCGCTTAAATATGCTCTGCGATGTATGGAGCGCGACACCACCATGATCCAGAACCGCCGCATATGCATTGCAGCCTTTGCAGCCTTTGCGGTGCTGCTTGCCGTACCGGCCCATGCGACCGAACACGAACTCTCCGCATCGACGCTGGCGATCACGAGAATTGGATTGGACGTGGGAAAGTCCTTCCTTCAGGATGGCGATGTGGAGAGCGCCAAGTATGCGGTGGAGTTTGCATCGGCGAACTTTGCCTTCGGCCTGCAGGATCTCCGCGGCTATGCTCCGGAACTGACCAACCAGCTACACTTGGAGCTGCTGGACCTGCCCCTGTCCCTTACGGGGGATAATCAACCGGAGGCAATCCAGTCCATAGATTCCATGCTGTCGATGATCGACAGGTACGGCATCCAGGCGGAGGGCTCAGACGCGGTCATCGTGGCCATGCTGACCGCGGCCGACGAACAGTACATAATAGCGTATGCCGAGGGCAGCGCGCCAGCCTATGAGATAACAGAGGCCCTGCTGGGGGAGTCAAAACGCGTCTTTGAGCAGACCGCCGATCTGAACGTGATGCTGGATCTGGAGATACAGTCCTTCTTTGATGATCTGGAGCGCTCCGTTGAAAACGAGGACAGCTTTCTGACGGTGGGAAACCTGGTCAGTGCCATCCAGCGCGATCTTCTGGGTATGGAGACCCTTACACATGATGAAGGCGCATTGTATGAGAACATCCGCAACCTCTACGCGCAGCTGCTTGTGGCACTGGACTCTGGTGACTACGCGACCGCCGAGGAGCTGGCCATCGAGGCATACCTTGAGAACTTTGAGTACCTTGAGCCGACGCTTGAGATGGCTGATGCGGAGTTCATGTACGCCCTGGAGATAGACATGAGGGAGGATCTGAGGGACATGATAAAAGAGCGGCAGGATGCGCAGCAGATCCGGGACTTTCTTGAAGGGTCGATCCTTCCGGATCTGGATGCCGGCGAGGCAAAGGCCGTGGCATTCTTGGAGAGCAGCGCCGAGGGGACCGCCTTTGCCTTCCAGAGGGATCTCAGGGAGAGGGGAGACTCGACCGAAGAGCAGCAGGCGGAGGTGAGGGCCGAGATTGACTTTATCAGGGCCACCCTGCAGGAGATGCTGGCGCACTACCAGAATGATGACTACGACTCTGCGTATGCCGCCGCCAGGGTGGCGTACCTTGACAGCTACGAGTACGTGGAGATACCCCTGCGTCCCATCGCACCGGACTTTACGCTGGAGGTCGAGTACCAGTTTGCCGAGCTCCGCAACCTGATCAAGGAGCAGGCAGACTATGACGAGGTTCGGGGGGTGGTCGTCGAGATAGAGCGGAACCTCGACGAGTCAGAGCGCCTTGTCACCGGAAGCGGGGAGATAGCCCCGGCGATAGCGTTCACCGCGTCGTTTGCCATCATATTCAGGGAGGGCCTGGAGGCCGTCCTGATCCTGGGGGCAATCCTGATGTACCTTGAGGCGTCAAGAAACTCCAGGCTGAAGCCGTACGTCTACTACGGTATCATCGCGGCAGTGGCGGCAACCGGGGTAACGTGGATGATCGCCTCGTACGTTATCGAGATATCGGGCGCGGACCGGGAACTGATAGAGGCGATCGCCGCCCTGTCCGCGACCGGAGTCCTGTTCTATGTCAGCTTTTGGATACTGAACAAGATAGAGCACAAAAAGTGGATGGAGTTTATCAAGGCCAAGGTCTGGCAGGCGACCACCACCGGAGGGACCATGGTCTTTGTCATGCTGGCGTTCTTTACCGTCTACCGGGAGGGGTTCGAGACGGTACTCTTCTACCAGGCGATGTTCGGCTTTGCCAAGTACCTGGAGAGCTTTGTGGGGCTGGGCTTTGTCATCGGCCTGGCGTCCCTCTTTGCCATATACTTTGTAATGAGAAGGCTGGGCAGGAGGCTGCCCCTGCGGGTCCTGTTCGGATTGACCATGGGCATAGGCGCGTACCTCTCCATTGCGTTCCTGGGCAATGCCATCAGGGAGCTGCAGGTGCTGGACATCGTTCCGTATACCAGCATGATTGGCACGATACCGAGGCTGGACATCAACATGGCCACAATGACTGGAATCTACCCCACCCTTGAGACGGTCGTGGCGCAGATTGTCCTGCTGAGCGTCTACATGTCGGCCTCGGCGTACGTGCTGATTCTGCGGCCCAGAAAGGCCAGACAGATTGCGCAGATGAGAAAGTCAAGGGCCAATGTCCAAGAGTAGGCGCATCAGGGTAGGGATAGACGTAGGCGGAACCTTCACCAAGGCGGTGGCGATAGATGTCGGAGCCGGCGCGGTGGTGGCAAAGTCCACGGTCCCGACGACGCACGACTCCCAGAAGGGCGTCTCGGAGGGGATCGTCGGCGCCCTTCGCAATATCCTGGAGGAATCCAACGTTGATCTTGGCGAGATTGAGATAATCTCGCACAGCACCACCCAGGCCATCAACGCGCTGCTGGAGTCTGACGTGCACAAGGTGGGCATAATAGCAATGGGGGTCGGACCCACAAAGAGCGACGTGGTCAAGAGAACCCGCCTGGACGGCGGCAAGGGCGGCCCCGATAAGGATCTGAGGACGTGCCATGAGTTTCTGGACACCTCGCACCTGATATCCGAAGACGAGGTGGGCGGGGCCGTAGAGCGGCTCCGCGGGGAGGGGGCCGAGGCCATCGTCGCGACGGAGGCGTTTGGCGTGGACGACCCCTCAAACGAGCTCTTCGTGATGGAGGTGGCTACCAAGAGCGGCATGCCCTCGACGGCGTCACACGAGATATCCGGAATCTACGGGCTGGAGATCAGGACGCTTACCTCCGTGATCAACGCCAGCGTGCTTCCCAAGACGCTCCAGGTGGCAAACTTTGTGGAGGAGGCGATCCGCGACATGGGCGTGACCTCGCCCCTGATGGTCATGAAGGGCGACGGCGGGGTTACCAGCATGGACACCTTCAAGACAAAGCCCATCCTGACCATACTCTCGGGGCCGGCGGCCAGCGTCGCGGGCGCCCTTTTGTATCTCAGGATTACAAACGGGATCTTCATAGAGGTGGGCGGAACCAGCACGAACGTCTGCGTCATCAGGGGGGGCAGGCCCGAGTTTCGCTACGTTACGATAAAGGATCATCCGACCTGCATCCGCTCCATGGATGTCCGGATAGTGGGCGTCGCAGGCGGGAGCATGGTCAGGTTGGACAAGGGCAGGATCTCGGCTGTCGGGCCCCGAAGCGCCCACATTGCCGGACGAAAGTACTCCTGCTTTGCCGACCCGGACGATCTGAGGACCGGCCGGATTGTCATGATCCGGCCTAAACCGGGCGATGACGAGTACGTGTGCATAAAATGCGACGGGGGCACCTACGCCATCACAAACACCTGTGCCGCAAACGCGCTGGAGATGGTGGATGAAGGGGACTACTCGTTTGCAAACAGGGAGTCTGCCAAGATTGCCATGGCCAAGCTGGGGGAGGCGCTGCATGTCTCGTACTTTGAGGCGGCGCAGTCCATAATCCAGAACTCCTCGTTTGAGATCACAAAGGTCGTCACCAAGATCCTCAAGGACTTCAAGATGGACTCCGCCACGGAGATCATCGGCGGCGGCGGCGGCGCGTCGGTCCTGGTGCCGTTTGTGGCCAAACAGCTGGAGGTGCCGTACCGCAAGGCCGAGCAGGCAGAGGTCATCTCGTCGATCGGAGTGGCTTCGTCCATGCTCCAAGAAGAGCAGGAGGTGTCGATGGCTGATCCCACCCCCGAGAAGATCTCGCTGGAGCACAAGAAGATCCGCGAGATGCTGGTGGACAAGGGGGCAACTCCAGAGTCGGTGGTGATAGACAGCAAGTTCATTCCGGACAAGGCGATCCTCCGGATAACGGCGGTCGGAAACGTGGAGCTGGACGGCGGCGCAACCTTGAGGAACGTCTTTACCCGGGACGAGGCAGGGAAGCGGGCCTCTGAGATCATCGGAGCGGATCCGGGCCTGGTCGAGCTCATCTTCAAGACAAGCCACTACTTTGTGTTTGGCGCGCACATCAAAGAGAAGCGGCTGCTGGTCAAGAGGGACAGGCACAAGATTGTGGTACTTGACATGTTTGGCAGGCCAAAGGTCTCGCTGGAGAACGGGGAGGTCTTCCGCGGGAACAGGACGACTGTGATAGGCGCCCTTGATCGGTTTTTCAAGTCGAAGCATTTTGGGATAATGCCCGGCGTCTATCTGGTAAACAACCTGAAGGCAATGGACTTCTCCGGCCTGACATCCCGGTCCCACATCCTGGACGCTGTAAGCGGCGAGCTCACAGACGACGAGGACGGGATGGTTGTAGTAGACATGCCCTGATGGCGCCGGCCGGGGCTTTGCAGTGGTGGGCGGATATTGCGAGGGGGGCATGTCCGGACTCCAAGCCGCCAGGCACGGGATTGTTCGGGCAAAAACCCGTTCCTGTCTGCCGCGCGCCGTCGGGCAAACCCGCAGCCCGGGCTTTGATAATCTGCTAAAAGTCTCTGGGAATGTGTGATTTTTCCTTGAGCCACTCCACTTGGGGGAGCGTGAACCGCCAGACTATGTCGCCCATCTCGGTCTCCTTGAAATCCCACGGCGCTATTATCACTATGTCGTTGTCCCGGATCCATACCCTGCGCTTGAGTTTTCCCCGAATTCTGCCGCGCCTGGTTATCCCGTCGGTACACTTTATCATGACGTTCTCGCCGCCCAATATCTTTAAGACGCGGCCAAACAGCTCGCCCTCTTCTGGAAGACGTATCTCCTTGAGGTCGCTTTCACTCTTTACCTGGCGTTTTCCCATTTGCCGTATCATGGCGCCCATGCAATATAATTGGTGGGGGTTCGGCCATGCGGCTCCCAAATTCTTTTATTCACTGGAACGAAAGCCCGTCCGTGGGTGCCACATACAAGGAGGCCGGCGTGGATATATCGGCCATCAAAAAGAGCCAAGCGTCGATAGGGAGGCTGATAAGATCCACCCAGTCCGGGACCTCCACCGTACACGGGTTTGGCCACTATGCCGGCCTGGTGGAGATGCGAAATGGCGTACTGCTTGCCACTCACACCGATGGCGTGGGAACCAAGGTGATGATAGCTGGCGCCTTGGGCAAATACGACACGGTGGGGATAGATTGCGTTGCGATGAATGTTAACGATGTAATATGCGTGGGGGCGGCCCCTGCCTCGTTTGTGGATTATATAGCTGCCAACAAAAACGATTCGGGCATATTCAACGAGCTGGTTGGGGGGCTGGTGGTCGGGGCTAAAAAGGCCGGCGTGCCGATAGTGGGCGGCGAGACGGCCATAATGCCGGACATGTTTGACGGGGAAGGGTTTGCCTTTGACCTGGCCGGGACCGTAACCGGCTTGGTCGACAGGGACCGCGTCATCCTGGGCAAGCAGATACGGGCCGGCGACGCCATAGTGGGGGCGCGCAGCACCGGGCTTCATTCGAACGGATACACGCTAGCCCGAAAGGCACTCTTTTCCAAGTATTCGGTGCACGACACCGTCCGGGGCGTGGGCAACATAGGGGAGGCGCTGCTGGAGCCAACCGAGATATACGTCAGGCCGGTCCTGGAGGTACTGGATGGGTGCACGGTACACGGTTTGGCGCACATAACCGGCGGCTCCTTTACAAAACTTACGCGCCTCCGCCGGGTGGGCTTTGAGATAGATTCGCTTCCTCCGCCCCCGCCAATCATCGACCTGATAGCCGACCAGGGGGTCGATGCGGGCGAAATGTATCGCACATTCAACATGGGCGTGGGGTTCTGCGTGGTGGCGCCCGGCGGCGAGGCCGACGAGATCATATCCGCGTTCAGAAGACACCGGATACGTGCCGACGTGATAGGGCGTATCGCCGGCAAAAGCGGCGTCCGGATAAACTCCGTACCGATCTCATAACCCCCTTATATTGGGTATAATACTGCCCCCGTATCGTGGCAGCCGAGGAGCATTTCATAACCACCATCGTGGGGGTGGGGTTGCTGCTGTTCGCCTCCAAACTGATGGCCGAGCTCTTTCTGAGGTTCAACCTTCCCATCGTCCTGGGGGAGCTCATTGCCGGAATGATAATCAGCCCCTTTGCCTTTGGGGCGTACCTGATCGGCCCCGACGGGCTGCCCCTGCTCCAGCTTACTCCGGAAATACGAACACTGGGGGAGATGGGGGCCATCGTGATACTGTTTATGGCGGGGCTGGAGATGACCCCCAGGGAATTCCTGAAGGGGGGCAAGGCCTCCTTTACCGTGGGCACGCTGGGCGTGGTCGTGCCGTTCTTTACGGGCCTGTTGGTTTTTCAGGTGTTCGGCTTTGACACGTACCAGTCCATGCTCATTGCGACGGCGCTTACGGCCACCAGCATCGCCATATCCATCCAGGTTCTCAACGAGTTCGGCAAGCTGAAGACTCCCGAGGCGCGCCTGATCATCGGCGCCGCGGTGGTGGACGACATTTTGGCCATCGCGGTACTGTCCGTGGTGACCTCCATCGGGGGCGGTGACATCTCCACCGTCTCGCCGCAGGACGTGATAATTACCGTCCTGCAGGTGCTGGGGTTCTTTGCCGGCATGCTGATTGCCGCCATAGTGATCATACCGCGCCTGCTGACCCGCAGGCTGTGGAAGGGCAAGGGCAGCGTGGAGGCGGTGGCCACAGCCTCCTTCTTCGGGGCGGCCGCCCTGGCCGGCACCATGGGCCTGTCCCCGATCGTGGGCGCCTTTGCGGTTGGAATGGCCCTCTCGACCACCCGCGTATTCAAGCAGGTGGAGCATTTCATAGACAAGGTGGGTCTGATATTTGCGCCCCTCTTCTTTGCCATCATCGGGGCGCAGGTTGACTTTAGGGCCGTTGATCTGAACGTGCTGATGATCAGCGGTATAATAGTGGTGGTGGCCATTGCCACAAAGTTCTTCGGCTGCGGACTTCCGGCCATGTTCTTCCTCAAGAGCCGCGTCAGGGGAAGGCGGGTAGGCATAGGAATGATATCCCGCGGAGAGGTGGGGCTGATAGTCGCTGGCGTGGGCGTTACCGCCGGAACGATAACGTCAGAGGTATATTCGACGATCATAATCATGGTGGCAGTAACCACCATAATTACCCCCATCTGGCTGAAGATCGAATATCGCAGGGAGCAGAGCAGCGCGCGCAGTACCGGCACCATCGCCAAAAAAACCGACAACCAGTCGTAGGGCAGCCGGCCGCAGGTGCCTGGCGTTCGTAGTAATTTGCGCGTCCGGTCGGCTGTGGTTGTGATGCCCATATGCGCAGCGGCGCATCGGAACGACCCTGATATTTCTGATGAAAATAATGGAGATCTGCTCGCGGGGTATTGCTGACCGCGTGTCCGTACCGACGCCGGCCTCGCCGGTTTTGCAGCCTGGGCACGCCCGGGTAAAACCGCGCCGGAAAACTCGTACCCCGCCGTGGGCGGGAAGGCGGAATGTTCGTGCCGCATAATTATCCGGAATGCGCGTGCGGTTACCGGCATTCTTATATCGTGCTGCCGCGCCTGAATATTAATAAATGCTATGCCATTTTCGGCAAGATCGCGCCATGAGTGGGGGGTGCTGCCGGCAAAGTCTGCAATTTACCCATGTGATGGAAGCCATCGGCTGCACGCCCCGAGAATGTTGTCGGCTCCGCACCCCGAGCACGCGCCTTTGAGCATTTCCACGATCGTGCGGGTATTGGCCTGCGCAAGCGGATAACCGCTGCGCCGAAAAACACCGCCGAACGAATTGGTGATCGCTTTTCGATTGAGCGTGTACGCGTTTCGGCTCGGAGCGGATCCGGATGGGGCTCAGCTGCCGTCCATTGAACGAATTGTCTAATTTGGCATACAATTTCTGCGATCCTGCGCGGTCTGCCGCCACGGAACCGCAGGTGCTGACTGTGAAACCACGAATAGTGGATTTTCTGGTTCTGTTCGAAGCGCGTACGGTTCGAGCATAGGCAAAACTAAAATATCAATACGCCTTAGCACGGTAAATGAGCAATCAAACAATATCCATCAAAGAAGAACTTGAGAGCCTAAAGACAGGTATAGCCCAGCTAAGGGAAATGCTAGCTGCGGTTCCGGCGCCAAAGCGCCGCGGCCGCCCGCCAAAGGACCCGGACGCGCCGCCAAAGAGGCGAGGCAGACCGCCAAAGAACCCTGACGAGCCGCCAAAGCGCCGCGGCCGCCCGCCAAAGGACCCGGACGCGCCGCCAAAGAGGCGAGGCAGACCGCCAAAGAACCCTGACGAGCCGCCAAAGCGCCGCGGCCGCCCGCCAAAGGACCCGGACGCGCCGCCAAAGAGGCGAGGCAGACCGCCAAAGAACCCTGACGAGCCGCCAAAGCGCCGCGGCCGCCCGCCAAAGGACCCGGACGCGCCGCCAAAGAGGCGAGGCAGACCGCCAAAGAACCCTGACGAGCCGCCAAAGCGCCGCGGCCGCCCGCCAAAGGATCCGTCTGCCCCGCCAAAGAAGCGCGGCCGGCCCAGAAAATCTACAACATAGCAGGCCCTCCTCCGACAAAGGGAGAAGGGTGTCGGGTTGCCCGGTGCCGCCTGTTTTTTTAATACCGGATGCAACTAAAATGATAGTGCGTCATAATTTTATGTGGTTGCGGTGCAGGATGGGGCATGTCCACCAGGATAGATATGGCATGCGCGGAGATAGCCCGCAGCCTTTTGAGCATGGAAAATCCGACCCGGGATGATGCGCGGAGGACCACCAAGAGTGTCTGCGCCAGGATATCTCCTGAGAGGATACCGCGAAAGCAGGAGATCCTGGCTGCGGCGGGTTCGGGAGGATACTCGCGCCTCAAGCGGATACTTTTGACAAAACCGGCCAAGACGGGATCCGGCGTGGCGGTGGTGGCCCTGATGCCAATGCCGTACGCCTGCCCTCACGGGAGGTGCACGTACTGCCCCGGTGGCATACCGGACAATACGCCCAACAGCTATACGGGCTCGGAGCCATCGACGCTGAACGCCATAGAGAACGGCTATGACCCCTACCTGCAGATCACCTCCAAGATAGAGAAGCTGGTGTCCTATGGACACAACCCAACCAAGATGGAGCTGGTGATAGTGGGGGGGACGTTTCTGTTCATGCCGGGGCCCTACCGGGAGAATTTTGTCAAGTCGTGCTATGACGCGCTCAACGGCACCGTCTCGGACAGCCTCGAGTCGGCCAAAAAGCTCAACGAGCGCGCCCCGATACGCAACGTGGGGTTCACCGTGGAGACAAAGCCGGACTACTGCCGGGCTTCCCACGTGGATGCCATGCTTGGATACGGGGTCACCAGGGTGGAGATAGGGGTGCAGAGCCTCAGGGAGAGGGTGTATCGGCTGGTGAACCGGGGGCACACCTTCGGGGATGTCACCGAGTCGTTCCAGGCGGCCCGGGACGCCGGACTGAAGGTAGTGGCCCATATGATGCCCGGCCTCCCCACCGCCACCCCGCAGCAGGACATCGAGGACTTTGCCAGGCTGTTCGAGGATCCGGATCTCCGCCCAGACATGCTCAAGGTCTACCCGTCGCTGGTACTCCGGGGTACGCCGCTCTACGAGCAGTACGTGGCCGGGTCATATGTTCCGTATACGGACCAGGAGATGATCCGAGTTCTTGCAGCCGCCAAGGCCGCCGTCCCCGAGTGGGTGCGGATAATGCGCGTCCAGCGGGAGATACCATCCGATGAGATAGTGGCAGGGCCGCGGCAGGGCAACCTGCGCCAGATGGTGCACCAGGAGATGGAGCGGAACGGCACGCGCTGCGCCTGCATAAGGTGCAGGGAGCCCCGGGGCGGGCACGGCGGCGACCTGCACCGGAGACGGATAGATTACGAGGCGTCGGGGGGCCGCGAGGTCTTCCTGTCGTATGTTGACGGCGACAACAGGATACACGGATTTCTCCGGTTGAGGGAGCCGGGGCCGGCGGCGCACCGGCCCGAGGTGGTGGGCTCCTCGCTGGTGAGGGAGCTGCACGTCTACGGAAGATCCTTGGGGATGGGGGAACGCGGCGGAATACAGCACTCCGGGCTGGGCAGGAGGCTGCTGGCCGAGGCCGAGGAAATATCCGGGACGGAGCTGGGGGCCGGCCGGGTGCTGGTGATCAGCGCAGTGGGCACCAGGGAGTACTATTCGAGGCTGGGGTATTCGTTATATGGACCGTACATGGCAAAGCGTCTGTAGCATGGCCGAGACCGTGATAGGCAGGGGGACCTGGATAGACAAGCTGGCCGCCGAGCTGCTGGACAGGGAGAGGAATCTGGGCAGGAGCCTTGATCACGTGGTGGTAGAGAGCGGCCTTGGGGCCTCCGGCGTCCCGCATGTGGGCAGCTTGGGCGATGCGGTGAGGTCCTACGGGGTGAAGCTGGCCCTGGAGAACATGGGCTGCAGCTCTACCCTGATAGCGTACTCCGATGATCTGGACGGCCTGCGCAAGGTTCCGGAGGGCTTTCCCGGTTCGCTGGAGCAGGACGTGGGCAAGCCGGTCTCCCTGATAGATGATCCGTTTGGGTCCTACGAGTCCTACGGGTCGCACATGAGCGGCATACTGCTGGATGGCCTGGACCGCCTCGGCGTACAGTACGAGTTCCGGCGTGCCTACGACACCTACCGGGACGGCCTGCTGTCCGAGCAGGCCCATGCGATACTCTCCCGGGCGGACAGGATAGGGGAGGCCATACTGGATATGGTGGGCCAGGACAAGTACACCAAGTCACTCCCGTACTTTGCGGTGTGCGCCAACTGCCAGAGGATATACACCACGCAGTCGCACCGGTACGACCCCCAATCGCGGACCGTCTCTTACAGCTGTGGTGATGCGACCATCGGGGGGAGGAAGATCCGCGGGTGCGGCCATGCTGGATCGGCCGGGATAGGCGGGGGTGATCTGGGGAAGCTGGCCTGGAAGGTGGAGTTTGCGGCCAGGTGGAGCGCCTTTGATGTAAGGTTTGAGGCGTACGGCAAGGACATAATGGACTCGGTCCAGGTAAACGACTGGGTGGCACAGGAGATACTGGGGACGCCGCCGCCCCACCACGTAAGATACGAGATGTTCCTGGATAGCGGCGGCAAGAAGATATCAAAGTCGCTGGGCAACGTGGTGACCGCCCAGGACTGGCTGAAGATAGGAAGCCCGCAGTCCCTCCTGTTGCTGCTGTACAAGAGGATCAAGGGGGCCAGGCACCTGGGGCTCGGGGACGTGCCCTCGCTCATGAACGAGTACAACGAACTGGAGGACGTCTACTTTGGGAGGGTGTCGATGGACAACAAGGAGCGCGAATCGCGGCTGAGGGGACTCTACGAGTACGCCAACCTGCTGCGACCCCCCGCCGAGCCGGCCATCCACGTGAACTACCTGCTGCTGGTCGAGCTGGCAGGCATCTTCCGGGAGGAGCGGGGGCGCAGGATCACCCAGAAACTGGTGGACTATGGGATCATCTCGGAGGCCAGCCCGGATCTGGACCGGCTTATCGAGATGGCCGGACGGTTTGCCGACGACCACGCGGGGACGGAGCGGCCTGCCGTGGAGATAGACGGGGCCTCCGCCCGGGCCCTGGCGCACCTGGCCGCATCCCTGCGGGCCAATCCGGGCGCCAACCCGCAGGACCTGGTGTACGAGGCGGCCAAGTCGGGACAGGTGCGGCCGCGGGACTTTTTCAGGGTGCTATACAGGATAATGCTGGGGACCGACCGAGGCCCGAGGCTGGGGCCCCTCATATCGGACATGGGCTTTGAGAACGTGGCCGCCAGGCTGGATGGGTATGCCGAGGGATAATGGCGCACAGTGAACACAACAGATCCAGGCGCAGCGGGGGCTTTGTGCTGGTGATAATGGGCGCCCTTCTTTTGTTCGTGGCGCCCGGCGTATACCAGACGGACCAGGCACTGGGGATAGCGGCGCTGGTCGGGGGGCTGGCGGTGGGCGGAATCGGCTTTTACGTGCGCTTTGTGAAAAACAGATTAACCCGGTAGGCCAAAAGATATCCATCTTGGATCTGTTCAGGCGAAGAAAGCAGGATGATCCCGCCGAACCGGAGGGGCTGCAGGGCGACCTGGCAGAGGAGGCGGAGCGGCTGCGGGCCGACGTGCGGGAGCGCAATTCGCAGATACGGGAGGCAGATGCCAGGCTGGCGACCGTCCGCTCCGAGTACACAGCGACCGTCTCCAACCTGATGAAGATAAAGAAGGAGATCAACGACATCAAAGAGGAGCGCGAGCGGCTGGAGAGGCAGAGCACCAACATCAGGATGCAGATAGAGGAGGGGCGCAGGATCCTAAAGGGCAGCCACCGGGACCTGGACCTGGCAGAGAAGGCGGCCGCGGACCTTGCGAGGATACGCTCGGAGCTGGACTCTGCCACGCAGGAGCGCCGGCGGGAGCAGAGCCGCCTGGACAGGATAAAGCGCGAGCTGGCAGACGTGGCAGAGGAGGTGGCGCGAAGATCCCGCGAGAACGAATCGCTGGTTCGGGAATGGAGGGATCTGGACGCAAAACTGGCCGACAGGGCAACAGCCGGATCCGGCCCGCCGGAGGCCGCTGCCGCAAAGGACGAGGGGGCCGGCTCGGAGCTGGACCTCTACCGGTCGCGGCTGGCCGAGACGGATGCTGAACGCCGGAACATGCGCGCCCAGCTTGCCGAGCGGGACGAGGCCATCCAGGATCTGAGGAGGCGTCTGGCCGAGGCCGAGCTGGAAAAGTCCGGGCCGGATCAGGCGGCTCCGCCCTCCGACAAGGGCGTGATAGAGGCGGCTAGCGCGTTGGTGGGATCATACCGGACCCGGCTGGACAAGGCCGAAAAGGATCTGGCCGATGCCCGGCTGGACCTTGCCAGGGAGAGGGAGCGGCATGCGGGGACGTCCAAAAAACCAAAGGCTACCAAGGGGAAGGATCAGGACGGAAAGTAGTGGTTCTTCCATCTGGACTTTATCTGGGCCTCGGTGTATCCCAGGTCGTAGAGCGGCGACTTTGTCTCCTCTATCTGGTCCACGTCGATAACGACCACGTTGGCTATGGGGCTCTGGACGCCCATCTCCCTGAAGCGGCCGACCATCTCGTCAAACTCGGGCCCGTCCCTTACGGACCTGCCCCTGCCGGTGAACAGGTAGCCTCTCCGGACTATCGGGCTTATCACGCTGACCTCGACGGCGGGGTTGGATGCCAGGTTGGAGACCGTGTCGGGGGATCTTATCTCGGCGAAGGCCAGCTGGCCGGCGTTGCGCCTGATTATCGTCCCCTTGGGGGAGACGTTGGGCTTGCCATCCGGGGAGACGGTGGCCACAAAGCCCAGCCTCTCGTTGTACATAAACTCGGACATCTCGTCGGTTATCTCTGCCATCGGGCGCTACCTCATGAGGTCAGCTATATGACCGTATGCCAGGTAGTACGCCAGCCCGCCGCCGATGATTGCGGTCCATATGGCTATCCTTTTGTTGCGGGATATGGCCATGAGACGACCGGGCACGGGGGCATTATTGAAGCTTCGCAGTCCGGTCCGGATCGTGCTCGTCGCCGATATGCCTGGCCAGACCGATGACGTTCCTGCCAAAGAACCTGCCGCAGAGCGTGCAGCTGAACTGCATCTTGCGGTCGTCGCCCATGCGCCCCACCACGCGGGGCCCCTACAAAAGTGCGCCCCCGCCGGTCCTACCCGTATATTATGCAGGGCTCGCACTCGCACTGGTCCTGTTCGCCGGACTTGGCCAGGCACTTCCTGTGCTGGCCGGCCTGGCACTGGACGCACACCTCCTCGATGTTGTCCACGCGGGAATACTTCTTTGACTGATCAAAGCCGAATCCGCCATCCTGAGGTCCCACCATGATACCCGGCCAGGGTCGCCGGACTATTTCACCCTGCCGGTGGGCGCCCTGCGTTATGGCGCCGACTTTCCGCGCCGGCCGCCGCGCCGGTCCCACATGCGCATGTTGCCCCTGAGCATGAAGGCCCCAACCACTATGGCGGCCAGCCCCGCCGCCACAAATACGGCTACCCTGATCACGACTCCTGCCAGCCCCATGCAACATATGGCGCTGCGGCAAATATAACCTCGCTACCCCTGGTGGTTGATCAAGCCTGCGGGCCCCCTGCGGGAGGCGCCCATGAACCATCAACAACACTAATCAGCGGCGCCCGCCGGGGTGCGCATGTGAACTGCAGAAACCGGAGAATCGGCTGCTACCACGACAACACCATCCATGACGGCGGCTCGGGCCGGTGCCTTGTCCGAGGCTGCCACTGCACGGCGTTCGTCCCACAGGCGGCGACTCCGGACACTACACATCTCACAAAAAAACCCCAAAACGGGTAGAAGATGGTCTAACAGGTTCCCGCCTGGGCGGCGAGCATCTTGTCTATCTCGGCGACTGCCAGCGGATCCCTTCCTATGACGTCGAATTTTTGCAGCAGCGCCTCGAACTTTGTCTCTTCCTGGACCTGCTCGTTGGCGAACCAGTGCAGGATGTCCAGCGTGGCATAGTCGGCCTTTTTGTAGGCCAGGGTCAGCGCAGCCTGTATGGCGACGGTCACCCGCTGCTCGCTCCCCAGAGAGGCCTTCAGGGCCCCCTCCAGCGACTTGTGCGAGATCTTCGGCTTTGCCACCGCAGGTATGGTTGCGGACACGCCAAGGCCGTTGAGGAACCTGACTATCTTGAGCATGTGCATGCGTTCCTCGTCGGATTGGGCGTAAAAGTAGGCCGCTCCGCCGTCGTAGCCGCTGATCTCGCACCAGCTGGCCGTTGCCAGGTAGTACTGGGAGGCGGCAGCCTCCATGGATATCTGGCTGTTGAGGGCGCGGCTCATCTGGTCTGATATGTTCATGATATAATTGCGCAGAACGGGTCATAAATAATGATCGCACAATTTCCGCGCACAGGAATGCGGGACAGGCCGCCTAAGCTTGGTACAGGAAGCACTCCCTGGTATGGTCGTTTACCATGCCGGTGGCTTGCATGAACGCGTAGCATATGACCGGGCCCACGAACGTAAAGCCGCGCCTCCGGAGGTTGGCGCTCATCCTGCTGGAGACCGGAGTGGCGGCGGGCAGCTCCGAGTGGTCCTTGAACGAGTTTTTTGTCGGTCCGCCGGAGAGCCCCCAGATGTATTCGTCGAAACTACCATGCTCCCTCTGCACCTCCAAAAACCTGGCGGCGTTGTTTATTGCAGACTCTATCTTGCGGCGGTTTCGCACTATCCGGCTGTCCTGCAGGAGGGACTGTACGTCCCGGGCGGTATACGCAGCCACTGCCGCGGGATCAAAATCGGCAAAGGCGCGCCTGTAGCCCTCCCTCTTGTCCAGGATGGTGCTCCACGACAGTCCGGCCTGCGCGCCCTCGAGCACCAAAAACTCGTAGAGCCTGTTGTCCTCGTGCTCGGGCCTGCCCCACTCGGTATCGTGGTATCTTGTCATCAGATCGCCGACCGCCCACGAGCACCTGTCGGGGGAGTCCATCGCCTAGTCGTTCCAGACCGGCTGGCTCTTGATCCACTTTATCAGCTTGTTGTACATGCCGCTGCCCTGGACGTTGACCACGGGAATCTCAAAGTTGGTGGCGGACTTGATGGTTCTGGAAAAATCCTTGTGCTTGGCAAAGATGATCTTCTCCAGATACGTCTCGCCGGCCATCTCTTTTCGCGCAAGCTCGTCCGACTCGATCATGGTAAAACACGCAAACAGTACCCCGTCGGCCCAATACACCATGCTGGATTCGGTGGCGGACATCATTATGATCAGGTCGTCCCGGTCAACCTTTATGATGTCCCTTACGTGTATCGTATCGTACTCCCTGTATACGAAATCGGTCAAGCGACACCCGTCCGGGCCGGCCATAATTATAACCTTGGATTTGCCGATGCCGGCCGCCCGGGTGCGGCCAGCCTTGGACCGCCCAGAAAACCCAACGCTTAATAAAAAAACGCGTGCGAGGGGTGCGCGTGTCCCTGACCAGGCTGTCTGATACCTCGGCGTTGGTGACCCTGCTGGCCGGCGACGACGTTCACACCAGCGCATACTCGTCCAGATACAGGGTGCTGCTGGATCTGTCCGCCGGCAGGAGTCTGCTGCGGCGGTGCACGGCAGTCTGGCCGCATCTGAACGAGCTGGTAAAGAACAGGAAAAAATGCATACTGGAGGAGACCCTCCGGTGCATCGGGGCCGGAACGAACCAGGTGATAATACTGGGCAGCGGCCTGGATCCGCTCTCGCTGGAGATCATATCCCGGACGGAGGGCATCCACGTATACGAGGTGGACGCAGAGCAGATGGATGCCAAGCGCGCGCTGCTGGAGAAGGCAGCCCCGGAGGCGGCCGGACGCATCACCTGCGTGGCCGCGGATCTGGCCAGGCCGCCGGAGGTGGTCCGGAAGGTGACGGCAGCCGGCTGGGACGGCAGCGCCTCCTCGGTTCTGGTACTTGAGGGCATCTCCTACTATCTCCGGCAGCCAGACCTGTGGGCCATACTCTCGCTGTTTGGGGAGGACTCGACCAACGACATCCTGATGGAGTACATGGTGCCGCCGAACATGATAGCCCCGGAGAGGGCGCAGATACCAGACGGCGTCTTCGGGGTAATCCTTCGAAGTCTGGACGTCCCCCTGTCCATAGCCCGGTTTGGACATGAGGAGGTGAGAAGCCGGGCGGAGAAGATCAACGGACTGGTGGTGCGCCGCCACACCATGAGGTCGATAGAGTTCTCCCGCACCGGGGCCAACCGCCACTTTCCCACCGACGAGAGCGGCTGGATAGAGGTGGCGCACATACGGACGCTGCCCCTCCGGGCCGCCAAGGACGCGCCGGCGGGATGACCTCCTGTGCTGGCGCCACCGTGTCGCCGGATCCGGCACCATAAAGCCGGCATCATGCAGCGCACCGTGTGATGCGGGCCCGTCTGGGAGCGGCGGCTCGGCGGCCGCGGGGGTGTCAAGTTACTGCGTGTTGGTGTGTGTCAGCACGCAGTAACTTGACAGCCGCCCCCACCAATCCACATAATACCGGGTTCAGGCAACACGTCACGTGCGGCCGTAGTTGATAGGTACAACGCGTGATTGACAGTCACGAGGGCCGGGTTCGATCCCCGGCGTATGGACTCAGGTCCGCAGGCGTCGATCTTTGATTGGTATCTTCAACCAGATATGGTCAACTCATACCGATTAACAGTGCGCAAATCCAACAAATACCGCCCACGGTAGTGTGATTAGTGGATTCCACGCTCATCAACAGGATACGTGCCTGGGGACCTGAGTCCGTACTCCCCGGCGGCCGCACGCTCTTTATACTGAATGACCGCCATCTAAAACCGACTGTCAATCACGCTAGTTGCCAGTCAACTAGCCTCTTTTTCCATCATGCGATCTTCCGGGGTCCGGCCGATCCGCAGGTCTGTACTCAGCTGCCCGGTTCCCCGGGCCGCAGGACCATTACCGCGGCAACGGACGGCGCGCTGTCCATCTCCCCGTCACTGACCACCAGCTTGAAGACGAACGACTGGAAATGGGGCGTGGCCGGCGGGACAAACACCGGGACCGGCGACGCATAATCCGACAGGGTGACGTTTGCCCCGGATGTCTGGTTCCACCGGTAGGTAGGGTCATCGCCGTCGGGATCCCGCGAACCCGTACCATTCAGGGTCGCCACCTGGCCTGCCTGTAACACCAGGAATACGTAAGCGTACGCGAAGGGCTGGCGGCCTCCCGGACCGTATCCTGCACGCACCCGCGCGGCCGCCATTTGCTTATAAATTGGACAATTTATCCGTTGATTTAAATAGCAAGCAAAGGGGCCTGTGGGTATGACGGCACGCACTGCGCAGATTGCCAAATCACCGGTGAAGGTTCCAATGATTGCGGTGGTCGTTCTAGGGCTCGTCTTTGCGGTTGGCCTGTTTGTGGTCGGCTTTGATCAGGGCCACATACTCAGCGTTGCGTTCGGCGAGCAGGCGTTCGATGATCTCTTCATTCACGAACTGACCCACGACATGAGGCATGCAGCGGGATTTCCGTGCCACTAGGGGCTGAGGGGCGGCTTTGAGGACTGCCCTTTTCCTGGTGGTCGTGCTGGTCTCCGGCGCGGTGGCAGGAACCGTCCATGGCGCTGCCAACCTGGCGCTGGTGGAGCCGTACCTTGACGAGGCGATAATGATAGAGAACCGCGCCCTGTTTGCGTCGGGCCAGGAGGGGGACACGCCCCAGTTCTGGCTGGAGTATGACTCGTACAGGAACTGGCAGAAGGGCGGTCAGGTGCTCGCCGGCACGATTCTTGGAACGTCACTTGGGGCGCTCTTTGGGATAGTGTACGTACTGTCCAGGGACGCGCTGCCGCAGGGCAGCGATCTGAGGAAGGCATCGGTGCTGGCCGCGATCATGTGGTTTACGATATACGTGATTCCGTTCCTCAAGTACCCGGCAAACCCCCCCACGGTGGGAGACGGCGAGACCGTCGTGCTGCGCGCGGTTCTCTACCTGTCGTTTATTGCAATTTCCGGGCTGGGAGCGGTAGGATTCTACCAGGTGTACAAGAGGGTGGCCGCCAACAGACGATTTGTGGCCTTCGCCGGGTATGCGGCCCTGGTGGTGACCGCGTTCGTGCTGATGCCGGCCAACCCGGATGAGGTCGCCATCCAGGCAGAGCTGCTTGACGGATTTAGGGTAATGTCGGCCTTGGGCGTCAGCATATTCTGGGTGGCGCTCGCCGTCGTCATGGGATCCCTGTGGCAGAGGTTCAGGCCGGACTCCGAGACCCGGTTGGAGAGCCACTAGGGCGTGTTTTGCCTGCTGGATGATTCGGCGCCTAGTCGGAGGAGAGAGTCTGCAGCGCCGAGTTGGTTGCAGAGATCTCGGCAACGAAGGGATCATCCGCGGATGCGATGATGACCAGATCGCCGTCTTTGGGCCTCAGCCCTTCAAGCAGGATATCCTTGGTCCTTGGGTCTTCGCTTAGGCAGTCGGCCGCCTCGGCGGGAAAGACGAACCTGCCGTTCTCAAAGGCGAGGGTGGTCGCGCCGCTTGCGCCATACATGATGGCATAGTCGCGCTGCGCTATGCCGTTGCCGATACCTGATGCATACCCCCTCATGAGGACTGCATGGTTGTGCAGGTTGCTTGTTATGCTGCACGGCCCCATCGCGCACTGGGACGGGACGGTCCTGAACAGCTCCTCTGATAGGCGCCTGCCCTTGGGGGTCAGGAACATGCCTGCCCTTATCGAGCTTGCCAGGCCCGACTGCCTGAGGCGCAGCGCCAGCGTTCTTGCAGCCCCCTCCCCTATGTTCAGGCCGTTGCACAGGGCGCTGCGGCTTGTATACTTTTGATTGAACATGGTGCGCAGGGCCTTGAATACGTGCGGCGCGCCGAACGTTAGCATCCTGCTTGAACCCTTCCGGGTTACCATCTCGTGCAGCGTGTCGACGGGGCGGCGCATTTGCTGTGTTGTATTCGTTCGGATATAAACTGCAAGCCGTACAGCTATCCCACAAAATGGGGCGGCGGGCGGAGTTTGCCTGGAACCGGGGATGCGGGCCCGAAGGGTGCCGCTGCCAGGTGGTTGGACCGTCGGGACGGGGGCCGGATTGCTCGGGTCGGCGACGTCTATGATGCGGACTCCGCCATCTGGCCAGGTGGCTGCCATGGAGTATGTACGGTTACTCTGGCGCGGCCGCGTTTCCAAAGGCGGCTACCGCCACCGGATCCCCGGGGTTGGTCACGTCGATGACGCGGGAGCCGCCCTCCCAGGCCAGCAGGATATGGACGTGGCCGCCGGGGGCCTCGAACACTGCCATCTCTCGGATGGGCCCGGCGCCCCCCGCCGGCGGTACGGACCCTGTCGGGACCGGCCGGGCCGGATCGGTGACATCCAGTATGCCGGCCCGACCTGCCCCGTCGGCGGCCAGCGCTACCACGCGGCCGTTGGGCATCGGGACGGTGGCGATCCAGCGTATGCTCTCGTCCGCCGGGATGCCGGGCACCTCGCGGATGCTGCCGGCCGGGCCGGGCGCGTACGGGTTGGTGACGTCGATCACCTGGATGCCGTCGCCGCTGCCAACCAGGGCATGGACGCGGCCGTCGGGCGAGACGAACGCCGAGATGTCGCCGATGCCGCCGGCAGCATGGGACGCCTGGCCTCCGGACGCCGCCACCGCCGCCGCGACGACAGTTAGGGCCGCCAGATACCACACGGGCGGGCGGCCGCATGATTTCTAATCATAGGTGGCGTCTCCGGGTCATGTCTCGTGCTCTCCGTCCAGCACCATCGACATCCTCGCCATGTCCGCTCCCAAGTGCGCATCGTCGTAGTCCGGGTTCAGGTCCATGGCGCGCTGAAAGCACCGGAGCGCCCCGCGGTGGTCGCCCGTCTCCATCAAGGCCAACCCCTTCTCGTGGTGGATGATGGGCTCGTCGGGGTCGATCTCCAGAGCCCGATCAAGGTACGGGATGGCCTCCTCAGGATACCCAATCTCCGACAGCAAGGCCCCCTTGCCGAAGACTGCCAGGCCCAGATTCGGATCCAGCGATATCGCCAGGTCCAGGCATTCCATCGCTTCCTTGCGCCTGCCCATGCCGCGGAGCTCGACTGACTTGTCGTGGTAGGCCAGCGCGTATTCCGGATCCGCCTTTGTCGCCTGATCAAAGCAGTCCAAAGCCTCTTGGTGCTTGCCCATCCTGCGCATCACCGTCCCCATGCTGTAGTGCGCCTCGGCAAACCCAGGATCCCGGATGGCGGCCTGCTCAAAGCAGTCGGCCGCCTCCTGGTTCCTGCCTGTTGCAGCCAGGAAGACCCCGCGGCGGTACTGCGCGGCCGCCGAGTCGGGATCCTCTCCGTCTCTCCTGCGGGCATCTGTCCGGTCCGGCTCGCCCATCGCCCTGAACGCGTCGGCCACCAGATTGCGCATCATGGACATCTGTCCGTCTGCCTCGCCCAGCAGGTCCTTGGCCGCCTCTAGGTCGTCAAGCGCCTCGTCGCGCCTTCCCAGCGCCGCAAGGACCCCGGCCCGGTTCGTGTAGATGAACGCGTGTCGGGCCGACGGCCGTATCCTGCCGAGCAGGTTCACGGCCAGATCAAGGCAGGTCAGCGCCTCGGCGTACCGTCCCCTCATCCCTAGGATGGTGCCCTTGCCACCGTACGCCTCGACGCATGCCGGATCCGCCGCTATCGCCTTCTCGTAGTACTTCATGGCCTCGTCGTGCCTGTTGCGCTTCATCATCTCCAGCCCGCGCCGTAAGCGGCCCGCCGCCTCCTCTCGCGCGGCCCCGCGGCCCCCTCCGGGCCTTGTCTGCTGCCGCCTACGTGCCAGACGGATACCCCTCCCATGCGGGACCGCCCGGGGACGGCTTCCGCCCCGGAGCGTTCCGAACTGCCGATCGGGTCGGGGTGGCGTGGCCGCCTACCCGATGGGAGCCACCGTATCCTGCGCGAACAATCCGGTGCACCACCATACCCGAACGGCCATCAATTTATGGGCAACGGCAGGCCCGGCCTCCTCCACAATAACCGATCCAGAAAAATTATGCGATTCAACATTATATGGTATGGCAAGAGCCTGCCGCTGCGCAGCTCCAGGGAAGCAGCTCTCCGTAACCGTGCGGACCTGCTTCCCGCCTTAATGCGAACCCGGAATCTAATTTATGCCAAAACCGTGTATCCTACCGCCGGAATGGTGCATCTTGGGTTCCAGCGACTTGAACCACCCCTCGAACCTTGAATCCTTCTTGTAATGCTTGTGCACCACGTACGCAATCATGTCTGCCAGTTGAATCAGGTTCCACCAGTATCTCGCAGCACGCGGCTACGATGCCACTTCCAAGGCGATACGCATCGCACCGTTGTCCACCATTGATGCTACAGTCGCCTGTGTCCTGCTCTGAAGACGCGCACAGAATAACAGAAAGAGTAGTCGGCAGGTGTCATACAGAATGCCAATCTAGTGCGGAGGCCAAGGGGGCGCCCGCGAGAGCAGTTTCTTGGTTTGTCTGAATGAACCCATGGCGATGCATCATGCAGGACAATGATCATCCCTCTGGCCTCTGGGATGGTGGATTCCCTCCAACTGAACAAAGGATCATCCAGATAGGATCATACGACTGGCGGGCCCGAAGGGATTCGAACCCCCGACCTAACGCTCCGCAAGCGTTCGCACTATCCATGCTATGCAACGAGCCCGGCATGCGTAAACCTTGGCGTTTTAATTTCATTTCGGTTGCGGCCGCACCCTAGAGAAACTCGGTCAGGCCGCACTTGCCGCAGGTCCGCCGGTTCTTGTGGTCCGACATGAAGACGCCCCTGCCGCACCTGGAGCATATCTTTTTGTTGCGGGTCAGGTTCTGGCCGTCGACCTTGTAGTATCCGTAGACCTTGGGGCTGTATCCTTTTTTGCCGCTCATTGCTCCTCGGAACCCTCTTCCTTCTTTTTGAGCCTCTCCAGCCGCGCGAACACGGTGGGGTTTACGTGCTTTCTGGCCAGGCCCTCGTCCTCGTACACGTAGAAGGTGCCCGTTACCGTGGTGCGGCCCACCTGGTTTTTGAGCCTGATGGGTAGCACCACCTTGCCGTCCAGGCCGTACTCGGCCGTCACCATCTGTATGGCCTCTGCCTTCTGCAGCCTTCCCCCCAGCCCGGCAAAGTCGCAGGTTATCTCGCGGCGGGAGAGAAAGTCGTTCTTGCTGTCGCTGACGGTCTGTATCACGGACATACCTGCGCCACTCCCGAAGTTTTTCATATAAACCTTGACGATTAGGCCAGCCCCGGGGTGTTAGGCCCGGGGCCGCGAGGCCCCGGGCTGTGGTCCCAAGCGAAGGAGTTGAACCTTCGACAACCCGGTTTCTGTGTGCCTGATACGCTGCTCTTCGGCCAGCCTCAAGCCGGCAACTACAGCCGGAAGCTCTACCAGGCTGAGCTAGCTTGGGACGGATATCGGAGAGTGTGCTCGTTTTAAATAATTATCGAATGATCGCTCAGATCCTGGCAAAGAACGTCTCCAGCGCCTCCCCAAATCGCCTGTTCAGATCCCGCAGGCGCCCCCCGTCCATGGACAGCGACTCTGTGTCGAACCACGGCTCTGTCAGGTAGAGGCTGCGATTCATCTCCACCTGGATCCACGGGACCGGGTTGTTGCCGTAGGTGGCCGTTATGTGCCCCCCGCGGAAGGGGTCGTTGATAGATACCTGCCCGGGGTCCACCCCGTAAGACTCGGCGATACACGAGGCCAGCAGTCTTATCATCTCGGGGGATGACGTTTGCCCGTCCCGGTTGGACAGGCAGAACATGGGCCGCTTCCTGCCGGCAGGATCCGGAGATATCTGTGGCGCGACCGCTTCCATGGTATGGCAGTCCAGGCACAGCTGCAGGTCCATCTCCCCGATGCCTCGTTGGATGGCCCTGTGATAGGGCAGGTAGTACAGGCGGACCAGCCTCCTTCGGAGATCCTCGTCGGGCTCCATCCCATCCAGGTATATGGGCCGCCCGTGGAACGTGGAGGTCTTTATCATGCCGTCGGGGTTGTCCGGGGGAAGATCCCGCAGGGAGCGGTTGAGATCAACGAAGGTCCGGGCGACATCCCCCTTGATCACGCGCTCTACCCCCTCGCCTGGATCATACAGCTGGGCCGCGAACGGGTCCGAGTCGGCAAAGAGTTCGCGGTCCGTTATGGATAGTCGGCCGTCAAGCTCGGCAGGCCGGACGGTACTGCCGTGCGGGATGGATATAATCGCCGGCAGCCGGCTCATTGGATGCCGCCTGCCGTCCCGTCGCGTCTGACGTCTGCAACCCCCTGGAACCCCTCTCCGGTCTGGCGTTTCAGCACCGCCTGGATCGCCCCCAGATAGAACGAGCGCCCCTCCAGGATGTTGACCTCGTAGCCCATCCCCCTGAGGCTGCCGGCGAGTTTGTCGCCGGCGCCGTCCGTCTCCAGGCTTATCCTGCCGCCGGTCGAGCAGTGCATGCGCGGCCTGGCCATCGCCTTGTAGATGGAGTCGCCCTCGTCCAGCAGCCTGGACGCGAACAGGCTGAACGTGGTGATGATCCTCTCGCTGCCGGGGGTGCCTGCCACAATCCACGGCTCGCGGCCAGAGAATATGATGCTGGGGCATGCGGACGACCATGGTGCGGCCCCGGGCCTCATGTAGAAGGGATGTCCCGTGTTCTCCAGCTCGAACGCCGACATGTAGTTGTTGTAGAGGAACCCAAGACCCTCGGCCGCCGTCTTGGATCCGTAGACCAGCTCTATGGACTGGGTCATGCTGACCCCGTTCCCCTCCCCGTCCATGACAGACAGGTGGGTGGTGTCCTCAGGCGAGGTCGGCGGCTCCCGCGCCGGTGGGGCGCCGCCGCCGCGGCTGATGATCCGGCCGGAGATCCTTCTTGCGAGGGCGCGGCTCGGGCCGGACCTCTGCGGCGTACGGGGGTATGTCAGGGGATCAAACGGCCTCTGGGTGCGGCTCAGCAGTGCCTCCCTGAACACCTCGGCCAGATACCTGTATGCCTCGGGTCCCTTGTCGGATAGGTCTTCTCTGGGAACGCTGTCCAGCATCATCAGCGCCAGGAGCATGGTGCCGCCGGCCCCCGGGGGCGGGACGGTGCAGATGCGCACGCCCCTGTACCTGCGGGAGACGGGCCTCCTCTCCACCGGGACGGGGATCCGTGCCAGATCCTCCTTCCGGATCAGCCCGCCGTTGCGGCGCATGTCGCCGTCTATGAGGTCCGCTATGCCGCCCTGGTAGAACGAGCGGTACCCGTTGACGCTGATGTGCTCCAGCGTATCGGCCAGGTCTTCCTGGACGAAGAGATCGCCGGGATCATAGGGGACCATTCCGTCCCTGAGAAAGTACTTGGCCCCAGACCGCGATGCCGCTTCCAGAAACTTGGCCTGGTTGTCTGCCTGGCACCTGTGCTGGAGCTTGGTGATCCTGTATCCGCTCCTGGCTATCCGTATGGCCGGCTCCATTATGGTCTCCCAGTCGAGCCGCCCGTAGATCTCGTTCAGGTATCCGAGGGTTGCGACCGTGCTGGGGACGGTGGCGGCGCCGTTCCCGATAAACCTCAGGCCTGGCCCCGCAAACCTGGACGGGCGGGCCGTGGACGGCGCCCTGCTGGATCCGTCTATGGCGACCGTCCTGCCTCTTACGTGGATCAACGCTATGGTCTGCCCGCCCAGCCCCGATGCCTGGGGCTCGCAGACGGCCAGGGCCAGAGAGGCGGCGCAGGCGGCATCCACGGCGTTTCCCCCGAGCTCCAGCATGCGGGAGCCGGCCGCCGTGGCCTCGGGAAATGCCGTCGCGACCATCCCGCGGCGGGACGAGGATGCCTTGCCGTCCGGCGAGGCTGCAAACGACTCCTCTACTCGTCCCGGGTCTACCCCTGCAGCTTCCATGTCCTACTTTGCGGGCTTGGCCCTTGATGCGGCGCACTCGTTCAGTACCAGGGCCAGCAGCAGCGCCCTGTCCACCAGGCTGTCCACCAGGATGTACTCGTTGGGGCTTCTGTATTCGGCCCCCAGCGGCCCGAAACCGTCCAGGGCGGCGATCCCGGCTGGGACGTATCCGATATCCGAAGAGATCAGACGGCTGGTCGTTTTTACGGGAATGCCTATCTGCTCTGCCCTGCCGGCTACCACCCCGTAGAGCTGCCTTGAGGCCTCCGTCTCCGTTACCGGAGCCCTCCTGATACCCTTCTCTATCTCCACCTCCATCCGGCCTCCCTCCTGCTTTCTGAGTATGCTCCTTATCTTGGCCTCGGCCTCGTCCCCGAGATCGTTGGTTGCAAAGCTTGCAGTCAGACTCATGGAGGCGTAGTCCAGCGTCCTCCCGTAGGAGGTGCGCGCCCGCATGGATGTCATGATGATGCGGCAGTCATCGGTCGAGATCTTGTTCAGGGCAACCACCTTTTTGGATACCAGCGGGATGAGATCCGGCAGCATGGGATCCGTGTGTCTCCGTATGTCGGAGATCTCTATCTTGTAGTCGTCCCTCCCGTACCCTGATGATACTATGCTGCCGTCCAGCCCGCCCCACTTGAGGCCCAGCACCGACTTTGAGCTGCGGGCGCACTGCTGGATCATCTTCTGGGAGTGGATTCCGCCCAGGCTGTCGTCGGTGGTGATGAGTATGCCGCACCGTATCTTTCGGAGCTGCCTTGTGAACCGCAGGGCCTGCAGGGCCGAGAGCATGACGGCTATCCCGCCCTTGCTCTCCACCACCCCGGTGCCAAAGATCTTCCCGCGCTCCTCCTTGTGCGGAACAAAGTCGTGGGAGCTGTAGGGGGTGTCGATATGGCAGAGCAGAAGGACATCGTTTGCGGGGCCGGCGTGGTTGGTAAAGTATCTGATGTCGCCGACATCAAGCTGTTGGTGGACGTGTTCCACAAACCCCAGGTGGGCGAGCCTCTTGGAGATTATCCCGCCGAGCCGGTTTATGTTGTCTATGTTCCTTACGCTGGTGTTAATCTCCAGCATCTGCTTGAGAAGCTGGACGGTGGTGCGCTGGTGGCTCCTCAGGTAGCTCCGGGCGGTAATCCTGAGCGGCTGGCTGTGGGCCTTGTCCAGGTGGGCCACCGACTCGCTCTGGAGGTGGGATTCCCCAAAGCACCTTATCGCCGCAACGTCCAGTATCTTGTTGATCAGCGACTCGTAGGTGTATCCGGCCGTCTCGGCCGCCTTGACGAAGGAGCCGGTCAGCCCCAGGCTGGCCATCGAGTTCAGCTCCAGTATGTACATCCTCCCGTCCTCGTCCATCCGGATGTCCACCCTGGAGTAGTCGTGCAGCCCAAGCTTGTTGAACGCCTTGACGCAGAGCTTTTTCATCTCCTGTTCGGTGTCGGGATCAAGCTCCGCAGGACAGATCTTGCTGAGGGGTTGCTCCATCTTGTTGGCCTTTGTCTGTATCTGGTTGGGGTCGGCCAGCGCAATCTCCACTATCGGCAGGACCTCCAGGTGGTGCCGGTTGCCCAGTATCCCGACCGCAAACTCCCTGCCCGGAATGAACTGCTCCACCAATGCATCCTGCTGGTACTTGTCGATCTCCTCCTTGACGGCCTCGCGCAGGTCGTCCCAGTTGTCTACTATCCTCATGCCCATGGAGGTGGACTCCATCTTTGGCTTTACTATCACCGGGAATGCCATGTCCTCGAAGGTGTCATCGGGGGACGAGAAGACCCAAAAGTTGGCGGTGGGCAGCTTGTTCTTCTGCAGGACTATCTTGGTCATCACCTTGTCCTGGACTATGGCGTGCGCCTCGGGGCCGGATCCCGTATACGGCACGCCCAGCATCTCCAGCATCGCTGGAAGATGGGTGTACCTGTCGTGCCCCTGTATGCCGTATGCCATGTTGAAGACTATCCCCGGACCCTCGCCGTTGACCACCTTGGGCATGAACGACTGCATCTCCTCGACCGAGGACATGGTCCCCTCGATGACCTTGACGGTATGGCCGCCCTTCTCCAGCGAGGCGGCCACCTTGTTTACGGTCTTTGGACTGTAGTGCTCCCTGGTGGCGGACCCGTAGATGTTGATTACGTCCTTGGGGTCGATGGTCTCCTTGTTGTAGACTACTGCTACCTTCAATACAATACTAGAGGCGCGGTAATCAAAGAAATTCCCAAGAGTCAGCTAGTTTGCTCTCAGACCGGAAAAGTAGCTCACCCAGCTTCGGAGTGTGTTGCAGGTGGTGCGGCCGGGGGCGTCCGCAGGGGATCGTACGATGGCAGATGCCTACTATCGGGACGGGCCGGGCATCGGATCCCGGTGATGGGGATGGTCGGCGAACCGGGCTGGGGTTCCCCCGGGGTCATCTGCCAACCCGACAAGATTGGGTCCTTGCCATCCGGCGTTGCTGCAGGTGGGCGGTGGCGCCATCCGGTCTTTTGGCGCCCGCCATCCTGAGAGATCAACGGCGGAAGCCGGGGTGATATTGCCGGGCGGAAGGCCCCCGCCCGGCAGGCGCCGCCCTTACGCTCTGCCGTGGTGGCGGCCCTCGCTGTTGCCGCAGGCTGTATCTGCCGTGATAAGCGGCCGTCCTGCCCAACACGGCCCTCAGGGGTTGTCCACGCTGACGGTTCCCCCACACGATGATTCTCCGAAAAAAAGTCGAAGAGCTAAAAGCAATCCGGGCAGGCCGCCCGCCGGACCGAAACGTTTGTTGATCCCCGGATCCACGACCTCACAACGAAACAACACCACACCAAGAGAAGAAGGCAAAAGGCGAGACCCGGGGGTTACTGCAAGGATTACGAGCGGCGCAGGAAGAACGGCGGCAGGCGGTTCAAGGAACGGTTCAAGGCCATCCTGAGAAGGATAGCAAAGTTCCTGGAGGGCAATCCCGAACACAGGGCCATGCTGTGCGTGCTGATGACCCGGGTGGTGATGAAGAAATACTCCTGCTCCATCGGCGGGATGCTCGAGGAGTGCGAGGCCAGGCCGGGACTGTGCAGGAAGCTGGGCATGGATCACGTCCCCTCCAAATCGTGGCGGCGCACAAGTGGATGAAGAGAATACCCCTCGACCTGCCGGACTCGCTGCCGAGGTTCACCGCCGGCGGCGACGCGCGCCGGACGCTGTCGGCGGACTCCACCCGGTACACGTTCAACCGGTATGTCCTGGTGGAGGATGCCAAGCGCGGGAAGCTCTATCGGAAGGCCACCGTCAAGCACCACGCCCTGATCACGGACAGCTGCAGGATGGCCGTCGTCGTCGTGACGGACGGGAACGCGGGCAACTCGCCCGCACCAACTAGGCTGTGCGCTAGGGCGCCCCGCGGCGGGGGGGGGTACCTGCTGGGCGACTCGGCCTACTGTTCCGGGGAGAGCTGCCGACTGGCCGCGTCAATCGGAAGGCAGCCGCGCTTCCGGCCCAAGAAGGGCTTTGTGGCCCGCGGCATGGGCGAGTGGGGCAGGATGCTGGCCCGGTGCAGGGACCGCCCCGGCGGGTTCTACAGGACGTATGGCAGGCGAAACACGGTAGAGGGCCGCTTCTCGGCCATCAAGGACCGGTTCAACTTCCGAGTCAGGTCCGTGACGCCGGAGATGCAACGACGCGAGATCGCCATCATGTCCATCTGCCGGAATCTCTGCCTGATCGGGGATAAAAAGAGTCCCGCCTCCCCGGGGACGCTCGGGGGGGACTGCGCTCGAACGCCCGGATCCGGCGGATAATGGGGCATTTACTGCCGGAGACGACACGGCCTGCCATCGCGGGATGGGTTAATGCAGCCAAAACAGGCCTGAGGATGATCCGGATCTGCCGTTTTGAAGGAGTAATTTCGCAGGTTTGTGCGCATCGTGGACAACCTCCGACCCTCATAAAATCTTATAACTGTCGGAAAGGTATCGCAACTGTGTCCAAACTCCAGATGGCTTATCCGGGGTACGTGTGCGTTCCATACGGACACGACGACTTTTCGGCCAAGTTGCGGGACCGCTGGCGGCGGTCGGGCAGCGTCACGGACCTATTCTTTGCCGCGGCCACCTTCTCGCCTGAGAGCAAGCTCTACTTTTCGGACTTTGTGAACCACTATACGGTGGCCCGGTTCCGCGACAGCTCCCAGGCGTTCAAGGACCTGGAGAGGTTCAAGGGGGAGACGATCTTTGTCTTTGTGATGCCGCAGATGATGATGGATCGCGGCTCCTCGGAGGGCAGCTTCATCTCCTTCTACTATGCAAGGTACGACGAGGACAGCAACGGCGACGAGATGGCGGAGATATTCCAGAAGCGCCAGCTGGTGGCACGCGCCGAGAGGGGCTATCTCAAGACCCTTACCAAGGAGCCGTCCAGGTTCACGTTCCCCTACCAGGACAGCATCGTGGCGCTGGTGGCCTCCGGGGAGAAGAGCCCGCAGGGCCTCAACCAGTACTGCGAAAAGACAAAGACCGAGATGGCCCGCCACGGAATATCACTCTCCAGGATGGTGAGCGTCTCCATACTGGAGCGCCTCAAATAAAGATAAATACGCCGCACCGACCCCCTCTAGAAGATGAGCAAGCCGGTCGAGTTGGGTTCCTTGAAGATAGGCTCCTATATACTGCTGCCCGTCAGCGACCAGCCCACCGGGGAGCCGTGCCGCATATCCGAGTACGACACCTCAAAACCCGGCAAGCACGGCGCAGCCAAGGCCAGGATAGTGGGCGTGGGCGTCTTTGACGGCCAAAAGAGGCCACACGTGGGACCTGTCAGCATGCAGGTACACGTTCCGCTGATAGACAAGAGGACGGGCCAGATAATATCGATAATTGGGGACACCATCCAGATAATGGACTCGGAGACCTTCGAGACCATCGATGTCACCCTGGCGGAGGAGGAGGTGCGGTCCAAGCTGGAGAACGACCAGAACGTCGAGTACTGGAAGGTCATGGACAGGACTAAAATAATGCGCATCAAGAACTGACCCGGACGCTGATGATGACCGGAAAAGCCGTCTGAGGATTATGATGATGAGGATTATGAGTGATGAGGCGTCCGTTTCGCATGGCGGCCGCCCGAGATGAGGCTGGGCGCCCTCTTCTCGGGCGGAAAGGACAGCACCTTTGCGGTGTACCGGGCCGTGCAGGATGGCCATACGGTGGACTGCCTGCTGACGGTCCATCCCGAGTCGGCCGACAGCCACCTGCTGCACCACCCCGGAACGGCCCACGCGCCGCTGCAGGCCGCATCGATGGGGGTGGACTGGCGGGGGGAGGAGGCGCCCTCCACGGACGGGGACGCAGAGGACGCTGCCCTGGACCGGCTGGCCGGGTGGGCCGTCCGGAAACACCGGATCGAGGGGCTGGTGCACGGCGGGATACGCAGCGTCTTCCAGCGGGAGCGGTTCGAGGGGCTCTGCCGGAGGCATTCGCTGGAGCCGGTCGCGCCCGTCTGGGGATTGGGGGAGGGCCACCTGCGGAGGCTGATCCGGACGGGCTTTCGTTTCGTGGTGCTGGGGGTCTCTGCAGACGGCCTGGACGGATCCTGGCTGGGCAGGGTCGTGACCGATGCCGATGCGGCACGCCTGGACGGCCTCTCCCGGAAGCACGGCCTTGCCGCCGACTTTGAGGGCGGCGAGGCGGAGACGTTCGTGGTGGACTGCCCGCTGTTTGCCCGGCCTGTCATGCTCTGCGGCCGGGCCGTCTGGGACGGCTACACGGGAAGGTTTGAAATAGCGGCGGCGGCATTGGGTAGGCGATGCTAGACAAGCTCCGGGGCAACCTGCGGGAGGCGGTCAACAAGATAGTCCGGTCCAACGTGGTGGACGAGAAGATTGTGGCGGACCTGAAGAAGGACGTGCAGAAGGCCCTGATACTCTCGGACGTGGACACCAAGCTGACCTTCGACATATCAAAGCGCCTGGAGGCGCGGGCCCTCAAGGAGATGCCGCCACCGGGGCTCTCCCGCAAGGACCACGTCATCAAGATACTGTATGACGAACTATCCGGACTGCTGGGCGAGGAGGCGGGCCTGGAGATAAACCCCGGGAGTGCCCACCGTATCCTACTGCTCGGCATACAGGGAAGCGGCAAGACCACCACCTGCGCCAAGTTGGCCAAACTGCTGTCCGACCGGGGGCACACCGTCGGGGTTATCGGGGCCGACAACTACCGGCCCGGGGCGCTGACCCAGCTCAGGACCATGTGCGAGAAGGCCAAGACCGAGGTGTATGGTAGCGAGTCGCCTGCCGACTCGGCCGGGATAGTCCGGGACGGCCTAGAGCACTTTGGCGACTCCAGGGATGTGGTCATCATCGATACGGCCGGCCGGCACAAGGAGGAGAAGGACCTGCTGGAGGAGATGAACCGGATAAGCTCGGTGGCCAAGCCGGACAGCTCGCTGCTGGTGATAGATGGGACCATAGGCCAGCAGTGCTTCCGCCAGGCCGAGGCGTTCCACCGGACCGTCCCCGTCGGGGGGATAATCATCACCAAACTGGACAGCTCAGGCAGGGGGGGCGGGGCGCTGGCCGCCGCCGCGGCGACGGGGGCCAGGGTGATGTTTGTCAGCAACGGGGAGAAGATAGACGACCTGGAGCCGTTCGTCCCCACCAGGTTCGTCGGCAAGATGCTGGGCATGGGTGATATCAAGGCGGTGCTGGACCTTGCCAAGAAGCTTGAACAGGAGGCCGACGGGGACCGCAGCAAGCGCATCTACCGGGGCAAGATGACGCTCATGGACTTTCTCAACGAGATGGAGAGCGTAAAGGGGGCGGGTTCCATGAGGGATCTGCTGGACAGCATACCGGCGTTCGCCGGCAAGATGAAGGACAACCAGATAGAGCAGGCCGAGGAGAACACCGAGAAGTGGCGGTATATCATACAGAGCATGACCGAGGTGGAGCGGAACAACCCCGACGTGCTCAACCGCTCCAGGACGAAGCGGATAGCCCGGGGATCGGGCTGGTCGGAGCACGATGTCAAGTTTCTGGTCAAGAACTTCAACGCCACCAAGGCCATGATCAAATCCAACAAGGGCCGCAAGATGCAGGGCATGCTACGCCGGATGGGCCTGGGCTGATGGGCGACGGCGGCCTGGCCGAGGACGCCCAGAGACTCTGCTCCGAGTTTGACCTGTGCGCTAGCTGCCTGGGCCGTCTGCTCTCCCGCGGGGCGGGGGGCGCCTCCGCCCGCACGATAGGCCGGCGGCTCCGGCCGGAGGGGGCGGGCGGCAAGTGCTTCGTCTGCCGGGGGATGATGGACCATCTGGAGGAGATGGCGGGGATGGCGCTGGAGAGGGTGTCCGGGTACGATTTTGGAACGTTCTCGGTGGGGGCCACCCTCAAGCCGTCGGTGCTGGACAGGGACGACTACCTGAGGTCCAGGCTGCGCGCCCGCGGGGCAGACTCGATAAAGACGGCCCTGACCGGGGACCTGGGCAGGGTCATCTCCAGAAGGTCCGGAAGGCGCCTTGACAGGACCGACCCGGACGTCACGATAGTGGTGGACACGCGGTTTGGGTCGTGCGAGGTGCGCTCCAAGCACGTGGTGGTGCGGGCCCGGTACACCAAGCCGCATCGGGGCATCCCGCAGAAGAGGGATGCATGTACCTCGTGCTCGGGGGAGGGGTGCGGCGACTGCGGGCTGTCCGGGTCGGCGGGGCCCAGCATCGAGAGCATCTTTGCCGGATACCTGCTGGATAAACTGGGGGGCACCGACGTTCGCTTCACCTGGGTGGGCGGCGAGGACAGGTCCAGCCTGGTTCTGGGCGGCGGCAGGCTGCTGTACGCCCGGGTGCGGAACCCGGTCCGCCGGAAGATGCGTCTTGACGGGACGGCCTCGCTGAACGGCGTACGGTTCAGCGGGATGTCGGTCGTTCCGGAGGTGCCGTCCCGGATACCTAGGTTCCGCTCTACCATACGGATACGGGTGGAGGCGGCCGAGATCATCGCCCCGGCCACCCTCAGGCGGCTGAGGGGGCTGGTGGGCGGGATATCGGTGGGAGAGCAGTCCGGCAGGGCCTCCCGCCGGCAGATCCATTCGCTGCGGTACAGGAGGGTCTCGGATAGGGCGTTCCGGATGGTGGTCGATGCCGACGGCGGGCTTCCGGTGAAGCGGTTTGTGGCAGGCCAGGACATCGAGCCGTCGGTCAGCGGGGTGCTGGGCGTCGTCTGCGACTGCGCCAGGTTCGACTTTTTGGATATCGTGACAACAATTAACTAGAGGGGCCGCCACCCGATAGGCATGCCGCTCAGAAAGAAGGGAAAGCACCAGAGGTGGGCTGATCAGCGCGCCGACCGGCGCCGCAACAAAAAGTCAAAGTCGGGCAAGGCCAGATCAAGGTAGTAACGCCGCCAAGATTTTTACCTCGCTTGCGGGCCGTCTAGACGATGGATCCGCTGGCGGCCCTCAAGGAGATTCGTCTCAAGGGCACAATCCCGGACAAGGTATGTGATATGGTGCTGCGCCGGTTCAAGCTGGTGGTCGGCGGGATAGACCGGATAGAGCGCGCCTCCGGCCTGAACTTTCCGGTGGCCTACGTGGAGCCCGCCGTGGTGATATCCCCTGCGGCGCAGTTCGGGTACGGCATACTCTTTGCCAGGACCGTCCCGCTGGTGGCCAACGGGGAGTTCAGGGTGGTGATACAGATATCGGCGCCGCTGGTGGCGTACGGTCTCAAGGGCACGATCCACGCGATACTGGCACACGAGTTCCTCCACTACCTGGATTTGATCAGAAGGATACACCGGGGCGAGCTGCTCTCCGACGAGATAACCGGCAACCTATTTGAGAGCACCTACGCGGATACCTCCAAGACGATGGAGCCTGGAGCCGTCTTTGCGGACCGCACGCTGGTCTCGCATATCACCAAGCGGTTTGGCGCCGGCTTCCGGGATAGGCGGCTGGAGGAGAAGGCGGTGCGCATGTGGATAGACAAGGGCCTTCCCAAGGTGAGCGTACGCCTGGACACCAACACGGTCAACATGTCGGCCGAGTCTCTCTCGGGGTTCAGGCTGCCTGCCGAACTGGCCGAGAAGCTGGATGCCCTGTACGAGAAGAGCCAGGCGATGCGCTCCAAGAGACGGCTCTACTAGGGAGCGATCCCCGGCTACGGCTGGCCGTAGGATATGGTGGGATTGGCAGGACTTGAACCTGCGACCCCTGGTACCCAAAACCAGAATCATACCATGCTAGACCACAATCCCGTTGCTGGACGGGGGGCCGGCTCCCAATTTAAGTCTGGCACGGGGCGGCCGGGGCGCGTGCGGGCGCGCGCCGGAAGATACCTGCCCTGCGCTCGCATAAAATAGGAGCGCGGGCGCCTTGGAGCCATGAACATACTGTCGATAGGGGGCTCGGATCCGTCCGGGGCCGCGGGGGTGCAGCGTGACGCCAGGGTCATCTCGTCGCTGGGATTCCGTCCGCTGAGCGTGGTGACGGCGGTTACCGCCCAGAACACCTCCAGGTTTCTTGGCGTCTCCCCGGTGGATGCGGGGATGGTGTCGATGCAGCTGGACGCGGTGCTATCCGACTTTGAGGTGCACGCGATCAAGATAGGGATGGTGTGGGGCCGGGAGGCCATGGCCAGCATCGGCAGGGGCATCGACGGGGTGGACGTGCCCGTGGTGCTGGATCCGGTAGTGCGCTCCACCACGGGCGGGGCCCTGCTGGATGAGTCGGCGCGGGACGCGTTGATCAGGATGATGATGCCGCTGGCCGACGTGGCCACGCCGAACGGGTCCGAGGCGGGCTACCTGACGGGCGCCGATATCGCCGCCCCGGGAGCGGCCCGGAAGGCGGCGCGGGCCATATCGGGGATGGGGCCCTCCTCGGTGGTGGTCACGGGGGTGGAGGACGGATGCGAGGTGGTCGATGTAATCTATGATGGCGACTACCACGAGATTCGCGGGGCGCGCCTGGCCGGGGAGAACCGGGGAGGCGGGTGCACCTACTCGGCCGTGCTGGCCTGCCAGATGGCGTCCGGCCGCACCGTCCGGGAGGCGGCAAGGCTGGCCCGCGATGCGGCGTATCTGTCCATCCGGGACGCGGTGGCGGCAGGCAGGGGGATGCGCGTGGCCGCCGAGCCCGGTGGCGAGGGGGCGGCCCTGGCAGAGGCCATCGCGGCCCTGGCCGCCATACCCGGCGTGTCGTCGCTGATACCGCAGTGCCAGACCAACTTCGTGTATGCGCCGGCCGGCTCGACATCCCCCCAGGAGGTGCTGGGGGTGGAGGGCAGGATAGTGCGGACCGGCCGGTCGGTGGCCCAGGCGGGCGCCATACGTCCCGGCGGCTCGAGGCACGTGGCGGCGGCCGTCTGCGCCATGCGGGCCCGGTTTCCCGACGTGCGTTCTGCTATCAACATACGGTACTCGGCCGGGATACTCTCGGGGATGATCCGGGAGGAGTTTGCCGTGTCCTTTTATGACCGAGACAAGGAGCCGCCCCAGGTGAAGGAGTCCGGATCCTCGGTCGCATGGGGGGTGGGCGAGGCAGCGCGACACTGCGCAACCGCGCCCGACGCGGTCTGCCACCGGGGGGATTTTGGCAAGGAACCAATGACGATAATATTCGGCAAGACGCCATCGGAGGTGGCCTGCAAGGTGGCCCGCCTCTCCTCGTCTCTTAAATAACCGTCTCCCGGATGCTCTGGAGTGAAATCGGTGATACTCGCTGGCGGGCTGGGCACAAGGCTGCTGCCATACACGATGTTCATGCCAAAGCCCATGCTGCCGCTGGGAGAGAAGCCCCTGCTTGAGCATATCATCGAGTGGAACCTAAAGAACAAAATCGACGAGATTGTACTGTGCACAAGCTATCTGGGCCGGATGATCGAGGACTACTTTGGGGATGGCGAGAGGTTCGGCGTGTCGATACAGTATGCGGCCTCCCGCAAGCCGCTGGCCACGGCCGGACAGCTGAGGACGGCCCAAGACCTAGTTCAGGACACGTTCGTCTGCCTGTACGGGGACTCGGTGTACGACTTTGATCTGCACGGGATGATCCAGGCCCACCGGGATGCCGGGGCGTTCATAACGATGGGCCTCCACGAGCACCGCTCCACCATCCCATACGGGGTGATAGACACCGACCAGACGGGCCGGGTCGTCTCCTGGAGGGAGAAACCACAGACCGTCTCGCAGATAAACATGGGCTGCTACGTGATGGAGCCGGCGGTGATGTCGTACATACCCGCCGACAAACCCTGGGGCATGGACTCGGTGATCAAGGCTGCCATGAACGACGGCAGGACCGTCATGGGGCACCTCGCCAAGGGAGAGTTTACGGACGTGGGGACGCGCTCCTCATACATGGAGGTGAGCCAAGCGTACCGGGACAGGCTGGGTGACATATAGCCTGGCCGGCGTGCATGTGCGGGAGCTGGAACCGGGGGACATAGACCGCGGCCTTCTGGAGTCGCTGGACGCCCTCCGGCCGGCCAGCGGCATGGACAGGGACGTTGCGCTAAAAGTCCTTGAGGAGATCCAGGACAACCCCCGCCATATCGTAGCGGTCGCCGTAGAGGGCGGCAGGGTGGTGGGGGCGGCAACCCTGCTGGTGGAGCGCAAGTTCATCCACGAGGGGGGGTTGGCCGGACACATCGAGGATGTGGTGGTGGCCGCCGACTTTCAGGGCATGGGGATAGGAAGGCGCCTGGTGGGGTACCTGCTGGAGGCGGCAGGCAGACGTGGCTGCTACCGGACCACCCTTGACTGCGAGGCGGATCTCGTCCCGTTCTATGCGGGCATGGGGTTCCGGCGGAAGGGCGAGTCTATGCGGTATGATCACACGTAGCCCTTCTTGGCCCTTCGGCGCTTGATGCGGAACAGCAGGGCGCCAAAGACCATGACCGGCGCCGAGACCATCATGAACAGGGCGGGGGATATCTCGGTGGCGTCGGTCACATAGACGGGGTGTATGGTGCCTTGGATCATATAGCAGTACGCCATGCCGCTCAGCAGGGCCGCCCCGCCGGCCACGATCAGGCCGCCTACCTGCCTTGATCCGTACCTTCTCGACAGGATGAACGAGACCGCGGCCATCACAGATCCGGGCGCGGCGCCGATGGAGATGAACTGCAGTATCTTTGGATTCGGTTCAAAGATAATGCCCGACTCCAGATCCTCGGGCGCCTGCTGCATGTAGACGTATATGGAGACCATCTCGCCGGAGAATATTGCAAAGAGGCCCAGGCTTGCAGCGGCTATCCACTTCTCCATGGCCATGCGCACCGATGGCAGCCGTTTCTAATTAAACCATGGCGACGAGTCCGGGATGTCAGGTTATAGACGTCTACATCCGCCTGTCAAATCAGGCGCCTACGGCGCGAAGGGATTGCAACCGGCGCTGCAGAATCCACGAACTATCCGGGCGCCCAATTTGACGCCCCGGTCCGGGTGCCGGCAACTTGACAGCTCCCGACTAGTCGTCAACACCCATTATGTTGGCCAGAACCTTCCGGCCGGCGGCGCCCATCTCCTTGGCGGCATCTTCGGGCGAGGTGTGGCTCAGCGATATGCCAAAACCCCTGTCCAGGCTGGTGGGCGCGCTTGTGGCCGGATAAACCTCTATGTGCCAGTGTATCTGGCGGGTGTTCTTCTTCTCGGGGGAGAGATGGAAAGCCAGGCTGTATGGTATGCCGCCCAGGACCTTCTCCATGCCCCCCAGCGAGGTGCGCAGCATCAGTGCCAGGTCCCCCAGATCCCTCTGGCTTGCCCTGAGAAAGCTTGTGCTGTGCTTCTTGGGGGCTATCCAGAACTCGTACGGGTACGATGGAGACCATGGACAGAATGCCATGAACCCGTCAGTCTGCAGCACCTGGCGCGGCCCGTCCGACTCGCCCTTTATCATCTGGCACATGACGCAGACGCCTCTTTCGTTCTGGATGGTGCTGGCCGCTTTGGCCTCGGTGGCTATGACGGGCGGCACGCCGGGAAATGTGGCTATCTGCAGATGCGGCGTTGCGCCACCGCCACTCATGTCTGCAAACACCGACACATATCCGACCTTCTTCTGGTCGTAGAGCCACCTCATGCGGTCCTGTACTGCCACCAGTATGTTGAGCCACTGATCAGGTCCGGATACGTCTGAGGTCTTGTCTTCGGCGGCTATCAGCACATAGTGGTATCCGTAGGCGGGGTGGTGGTATTGCGGGTTGTCCCCGTAGGTCTCCTCGGCATCCACCGACACTATCGGGTTGCGGCTCTCAAACACCTGGATGGCCCAGCCGTCGTTGTCCCTGCCCTCGTAGTCGTGCACTCTCTGCAGCACGCCATCCCGGCTGACCAGGGAGATGACGGGCTCATCCTCCGGTTGCGGGGCGCCATCCCCACTCGAACCGGGCCGTATCACCGTGTATCTGTCGGTGATGTGGTTCTTCCGCATAGCGCCCATTACCGGAGACGGTACGCGGGGGTTGAAAAATCTTTGCCGACCGGAATCTGCTGCGCCCTACTGACTGCAAGATTTTCTAGAATCCGGATCATTCTTGGCGCTGGAATCTTCGGTCCATCTGCAAGGCCAAATACCGTCTAACCGAAATTCCTTTTGGACCCGCCCGCTTTCGCGAGCCCAAACCCCGTGGTGCGCATGCATGCCTTGCCTACGAACACACCCTCACCCGCCCCGATTGCTAATTACCGAACACACCACACCCAACCATTCCGTGCATGTAATTGCTGTCACGGATAATCCGCACAAGCGCATGCTGGTTATTTTTTAGAAATTCCGCCGCGATTACAAAACAGGTGTCTTAAACACAAATACACGGTATACGGCCCTGAAGGCGGCGGCATGGCAATGAACCGGCAACATCTGGACCGCGCTCGGCAGTTTACGGCATTTTTGAATCCGGGGCGCCTTGGCTCTGGCATAATTTGCGTTGACAATGAAGAATTTATGATGCCTCGCGCCTGCAGGCGCGCGCACGGTGCTGCGAACCGGTGCTTTTTTGCGTTTGAAATGCGGGCTGCGTTGCGGATTTAATCATGATCCGGGCATGCCAAGTAAGCCGGCTGGCATGGAAGAAGGCCTGCCTATTAAATCAAAAACCACATGTTGGGGAATTGTTTGATCGACAAAATATTTTTGCCATCGCATGGACCCTGTCCGGATTATCCGTTGGCCTGATATTTGATGTAGATACCCTGATCAGCGCGTCGGAGGCGTGTTTGGACAGGCCGGCCAACCGGCCCGTGATCATTTTCGGGCGCCCGCTGTTGCCGCCTGTCAGGCGCGACGCACGCGCCCCGGCCGCCTGGCTGCCCGGCGGTATGGCCCAAACCTCGCCCCCCTGAGTCCCCTCCTTACCAGATCCTCAAACCGCCTTCCGTGAGCGAGGTAGGGGAATCGCATATGGACAAGCTCGTGCACGATGGTGTCCTCCAGGCTGCGCATGTCCGGTATCTTTCTGACGTTGATGAATATGGTGCTGTGCTTCAGGTACGCGGTCCCGTAGTATTTGTAGGCGGTGGTCCTCCTGCCGGCGGTCACCTCCCTTGGCATGTCCAGAACCTCCCTGGTGGTCATCAGGACCCGGGGCGCCCTTATGCTGAAGCGGGCGGCGTATATTCCGACCGACTCCAGTATGGTGAGTTTCAGCTCCGGCGTCAGCTTCACGGCCGAGGATGGCTGATACGGGATTTAAGGTGCCGAGTCAAGTTTTGCTCAGCTGCTGCAATTGCAGGTGGGTCAGATTGGTTGTGTACTTTAATCACAGGGTCATACAGCCACCGTCTCATCATCCCGCTCCAGCAATTCCAGTATACGGTGGGCTCTCTCTTTTGATGCCGCGTCCGCCCTTACGATCACCAGTCCCTCGCCCGGCTGCCCGTACATAAGAACCGACCCCTCCGGGGCATGCGCCAGCGCCGGCACGAACAGGAGGTCCTCCTCGCCGGAGACCAGTATCCGGATGGGGTGATCCGACGCATACGCCCGGGCTATCGCCGATACGGCATCCTCGGTTACGTGGGCGGCGGGGTTGCTGCACGATATGGTCTCGGCGGCGCTCTCCGGAAGGGCGCGCGCCGCGCGTCTCTCCAGGCCGTCCACGATCTGCAGATCCGGCTCCAAACCGTACCCGATGATCCTCTCGGTGGTGCGGTCTCCAACCGTCACGACGCGCGTGGCGCCTGCCAGCCTGCCGACCATCTCCTCCCTGCTGACTTGTTCGTCCGGTATGAGCTCGCCCATGGGCTTTTTGAACAAATGCCGGTGTCTCTCTGGAAGCCTCACTGCGCATCGTCTTGCATGGCGGCCTGCTCCTCTCGCAGCCTGGCGGCCAGTATGCTGCACTGGGCGGCAATGTTCTTTGCCGCCTTTCTGAAGGCGCCTGCGCCGTCAGACCCGGGATCGGTTATCATGACGGGTTTTCCCAGGTCGGAGCCGGCCATTATTCCGGAGTTCAGGGGGATCTCGCCCAAAAAGGGTATGCCGAACTGTCCCGCTATCTTCTCTGCCCCGCCGCGCCCAAATATGTGGTGCTCGGCAGAGCACTCCGGACAGATGAACGTGCTCATGTTCTCGACCACCCCTATGATGGGGACATTGAGCTTCTCAAACATTCCTATTGCCTTGACGGCCACGTTGCTGGCCACGTCCTGCGGGGTGGTGACCACCAGGATGCCGGTTATGGGTATGGTCTGGGCCAACGTGAGCGGTATGTCGCCGGTGCCGGGGGGCAGATCCACTATCAGGTAATCCAAGTCTGACCAGTTGGTGTCCACCAGGAACTGCTTGAGTATGCCCGAGATGATTGGGCCCCTGTATATGGCGGCCTGGTGCGACTGCTCCGCGAAGAACCCAAAGGAGACCACCCTGATTCCGTTGGAGACGGCAGGCTGCAGCTTGTTGTCCTCCACCTCCATGTATCCGTCCTTCATGCCCAGCATGAGGGGCACGCTGGGGCCGTAGATGTCCGCGTCCAGCAGTCCAACCTTGGCGCCGCTCTGGGAGAGCGCCAGGGCCAAGTTCAACGACACGGTGGACTTTCCAACCCCGCCCTTTCCGCTGGCCACTCCTATGATGTTCTTGACAGTCTGCATGCCGGTGTCCTCGTCCAAGGATCTGCCCTCCATCACCTTGGCGGTCACCTTCATGTCTAGGTTGTCTATCCCCTCCATGCCGTCGATGACTTTCCTGACATCTTCTTCTATCTCCACGTTGAAGGGGCACGCCGGGGTGGTCAACTCTAGGGTGAAGCTGAGATCCCCGCCGTTCAGCTCCAGGTCCTTTATCATCCCCATCGACACAATGTCCTTCTTTAGGTCGGGATCTATGACGGTTCCAAGCCTGCCCAACACTTGGTCGATTCCAACCATCCCCGCCGTTCTCCCTTTGTGTTATTTATAATTAGAGATTATGCATAGACGCATAACTTGGCTGCATTGGGCGGCCCCGGCCCGTTCCGGCCGTGGTCGTCCACCCCGGGTCCGTCTGCCGGCTCCCCGCCGGCGAAACTTTGACGCCCCGGTTTGAGCGCCCCCGGCAGGCGCCAATCGGCGCCTGCACTGCGGCCCTCTATCAGCCGCAAGATGTTTGTCAGAGTGTTCTTTTGCTGTCTGCTCATGCCGGGTTCGTGGATGGCATCCCTCAGCATCGCCAGCATGGCCGGGAACGTGACGCGTGTCGACCCGTCCCGGCCGGTATAATCCAGGATAAGCACCGTTACCGTCCGGAACAATATGTTGGCGCCCGCGTTGGCATCCCGCTCACGGATGACCCTGCATGGTTGGCACCACAGGTTGCGTCTGCCTGATGGCTGGCTGGTCGCGCGTTTCAGCCTGCCACCACACATGAGGCAGTTCGCCGAGGTGCCTGCCGGGTCCACCCCGACATGCGGCAGCCCCTCCGACTGGACGGCACAGACCAGGGCGCGTCTTCGCTGGCCGGTGTTGAGGGAGGTCTTTAGCTTGCCGCGAACGTACGGCGCCATCCTGCCGTTCTTGGTGTATAGTTTGTCCGTGCTCAGCTGCTCGTATCCCAGGCCGTACCCGGCGTTGGCCATCTGGCGCGCCTCGACACCGATTGCGTTCTTTACGCGGTTGCGATAGGTGTTCCAGGCTTTTTGCTGGTGTTTGGCCATGACGCGGGTGTCACTGCGGCGCTTTACGTTCAGTATCTTGCTGCACGCCCTGTTGTACTGTCTTCGGAAGTCGTTGTTCTTGACTATCACGGTGCCGTCCAATAGGGCGTACGTGTTGTTGTCGGCGTTCATGTCCACGCCCGCCCAGGCGGTTGGTTGGCGGTCCGGCACCGTCTTCTCGTAGGTTACGTGGATCTCGTCCCTGGTCAGTTTGACGGTCTTGGGCGTGACGCCGGGTCTGCCCAGCTGCTCCACCATGTATGGCGGCACGCGGAATGCCATCCACGCGCGGTCTTGGCGGCCCATGCCGTATATGGCGACGTGGATGGCCGGCGAGCCGTCCCACCGTTTTGAGGTATCATCGAACGCCATCTCAAAGCAGTCTGTCTGCGCCGCCGGGTTGTGATAGTGCGGCGCCCGCGCATGCGGGTTGACCGGTTGGTTGGTGCGCCACGCCTTGTGGCTGCCCCGCACGTCAACTATGATGTAGTCGGCAAACCTGGCCTGGTAGACGCCGGCACGGTGCACCGCCAGACGATACAGTTCCCTGCCGCGTGTACCCCGGCGATACCCCTTGGCGGCGTGGTTGGATGCGGCCATGATATAGTGCAGCAAACCGCCCAGGCGCCGACCCATGTCATGCGCCACGTGGACGGTCCGGGTTATCTTAACCATGTTGGATGGTGATTATGATGGTGTTGTATAAGTATTATAAAGTACTAATACTATACTATATGGTACTAGAGGCATGGGGGGGTCTGCGCATAATCTCTATTGCACGGACGGGGGGCTGTCCCAGAGGTAGTACAGGTTCAGATCAAACTGAACCCCATACGCGAACACGCCCGGCAGCATCTGCCGGAGGTAGCCGGTCAGGCACGGGTCAGAATTTGACCTGAACTTGTACTTACAGAGGGGCGCGAGTTCGGGCCTAACCGGATTTCGTGCGTGATCATATCCGGCGGTATCGCCGATGAACGCTGATCAGGTACGGGCTGGAATTTGGCTTGAACTCGGCGCCGCATACAAAGATTCATAAAATAAGGATCGGGCACCCCCCTCGTAGTTGTTTTCTATCTCCACTATGGTAGACGTGGTACGGATACCGCCCAACCTCTTTGGCACCGCCCTCAGAAAGGCGGCCATAAGCACGCTCAAGGAGAAGTACGAGTCGATGATCACCCCGGACCTGGGCTATATCATAATGATACTGGATGCCTCCGTGGACGAGATGGGCAAGATGGTCTCCGGGGACGGGGGAACCTTCCACAAGGTTGAGTTTGAAGCCCTCACGTTCTACCCAAAGATGAACGAGATAGTGCGCGGCGAGATAGTGGATATCACCGACTTTGGGGCGTTTGTCCGGATAGGGCCCTCCGACGCGCTGCTGCACCTCTCACAGGTGATGGACGACTATCTCAAGAGTGACGTCAAGGCGGGCGTGATAATAGCCAACCAGAGCGGGCGCACTCTCAGGGTGGGATCCACGCTGAGGGCGCGCATAACGGCTGTCTCGCTGGGCAAGGGCGCCTCGATGGGCAAGATAGGCATAACCTGTCGGCAGCCGTTCCTGGGCGCCGACGAGTGGGTTGCCGAGGAGGTGGGCAAGTCCGGCGAGGGTGCCGCAAAAGCAGATCCAAAGGGCGGAGGCGAGGAGTAGATGGTACGGGAGATGGCCTGCCGCAAGTGCAAGTTCGTGACCCCGGGGAAGGTGTGTCCGGCATGCAAGTCCTCGGATCTCACGCCGGACTGGACCGGCATCGCCTTGGTGGTGGAGCCGGAGTCCTCCAGAATTGCCCAGACGCTGGGGGTCAGCCGCAAGGGAAAGTACGCCCTGAAGGTCACCTGAGGGAATTATATGCCCAAGTACACCGCGCACGTAACGTACGCGTACCTGCCCAGGTGTTTTTCGGCGCTTGATGTCGCGGGACGATTTCGCGCCTGGTTCTCGCGCCGCTGGTCTGCTGGAGGTAGGGGGTTGCCTGTCTTATCGTAGTGAACTCCTTCTGCAGGTCGAACCAGGTTAAAGTTGGATCGTCCTTCAGCCTGGATACGGCCCAGTTGTATGCCTCGCGCTGGCCACCCACCAGCGCGTATAGTTTGTCGGCCTGCCAGCCGGCGAGGTTCACGCGGAAGCCGCGGGAGCGAATTATACGGTAATATACCAGACCAACCATATAAACCCGCCCTGCTTGGCGGAAGCGGACCGCCTTGTCCTGGTGTATCTATCCGATAATTCCCTCACCTGACCAAAAAACGCTTTTAGTTTCTGCGGGGATACCGGAGACATGGGCACGCGCGACATGCTGGAGGGCTTTATTGCAGAGGATCTCTCCGAGGGGGACCTCACCGGGGATCTGCTCTCGGACGTGGAGATTGCCGCTAGGATGGTCTCCCGGGAGCGGGGAGTGGCATCCGGGGTTGCCCACGCCGTCGCCATATTCTCGAGCCGGGGTTGCGCCTGCCGGGTGGCCGTGGCCGACGGGGGCGTGGTGGAGGCTGGCGGCCTGGTGATGACCGTCTCGGGCAGGGCCGCGGACGTTCTGGCCCTGGAGAGGACCGCCCTGAACCTGGTGTCTAGGATGAGCGGCATAGCAACCCAGGCTGCCGACCTTGCCTCGAGGCTGCCGGAGGGGGTGCGGCTCCTCTCCACCAGGAAGACCGCTCCCGGACTGCGGCCCTTCGACAAGGAAGCCGTCGAGGCCGGCGGCGGATTCCGGCACCGCATGGCGCTGGGCGAGATGATAATGATCAAAGACAACCACGTGGCCGCCGAAGGATCCCTGGAACGGCTGGTCCGCAGGGCCAGGGCCCGGGGCGGACGCTTCGAGGTGGAAGTCGATACGGCCCCGGACGCCCTGCTGGCCGCCCGGCTTGGAGCGCCCGTCATACTCTTGGACAACTTTGAGCCTGAGGAGATCCGGGGGGTGGTCTCTGCCCTGGAGCGGGAGGGCCTGCGCGGGGGTGTCGAGCTGGAGGCCTCCGGCGGGATAACAGCCCAGAACATAGCCGAGTATGGCAGGAGCGGCGTGGACTGCGTGTCGGTGGGGTCCATGACCAGCTCGGTACGGGGGCTGGACCTGAGCCTTGAGATCTAGCCGTTCTCCTCCAGCATGCGCCCGGCCTCCTCGTTCTTGGGGTCCACCTCCAGTATGTCCTGCCAGCAATCCTTGGCCTTGCTGGCCTGGCCAAGATGCCTGTGGCACTGGGCCTTGAGGGCGAGCACCTCGGTGTCGTACCTGCCTATCTCCAGGGCCCTCTCAAAGTAGGGCAGGGCTACCGCGTACCTCTTTCTCATGTAGTATATGCCGCCCACAATGAACAGTACGTCGTGGTTCTCGGGAACCTTCTCGAGGTATTCCCTGCCCGCCTTCAGGGCCAGGTCGTACCGCTTCTTTTTGACCATCTCCCTGATCTCCTTTACCTTCGCCACGTTCCTCTTCTTCTGGGGATCTCCTCCGAACAGTCTCAACCACAATCCGCGGCATACTGCGCCATAAAAGACTGAGTCGGCGGCCGGGGACTATACTATCCTGCCGCTGCCCATTATGCGCACGCCCGGAGAATCGGGCTTTAGCAGGGAGCAGACCTCTCCGGACTCGCAGGCTGCCGGCCGGTCCAGTGATATGATAACGGGATCGACCGATGAAAACCGCCCGGCCACCACCTGCAATCCGATGCTGGCCAGACACATCTGGTTCACCGACGGCTCCCCCTTGTAGTATGGCGTCTTTACAAAGTCCAGGCGCACCTCCGAGGAGACCGGCAGGCGGGCGCCGTCTCCGCAGAGCACCTCGCCCCGGCCTATCTCCTCGGGTCTTGCGCCCTTGAGCGCAAGTCCGACCCGGGCCGGCGAGGATGCCGACTCCACGGGATCGTCGTGCATCTGGATGGACTTGACAGAGACCTCCAAACCCGAGGGCAGGGCGTGCAGCGTGTCATGCTTGGAGACGGTGCCTGATGCGACCCTGCCCAGCACTATGGTTCCCGCCCCCTTGACATCGAAGCTGTGGTCCACCACTATCCGGACGCCGCCCTCTCCAGGGGACGGCTTGAATGCGGACGCCGCAAGACGCATCTGGTCCGGCTCCACCAGGTCGTACCGCTCGACGACCGTCCCGCGCACGGCCTTGATCAGGGCATCGTGGTCCACTGCCTCGGAGTGGCTCAGAATGCCGGTCCGCCTGCCTGCCGCATCCAAGGCCAGTATCTGCTCGCCCACATACCTGTCCAGGGTTCCAACGTGCAGTATGGCGTGCTCTGCCAGGTTGACCGCCTGGAAGAGGGGCTGTATCTTGTCGGGGAATCCGTTGGGCACCACCCAGGTTCGGATGGTGCCCGCCTCTTTCCGGTCGTACAGGGTCAGGTCGGTCCGGGTTCCCCTCTTGCCCAGGGTGGCGGCCTGCTCCTCGGCCCCCAGGAAGGCAAAGTTCACCGACTCCATGGCGGGGCGGAGCGGCAGGGCAGTTAAAAACCATGAATATGCCCCCGTACGAAGCGCTAATATTTTACCGCGGTATGCCGGTATCGTGAACCTGCTGGTCGGTCTGTTGGTGACCGCCGCGGTGGCGTCGGGCGCGGCGGGGTTGGCAGCAGCCCAGCCCTACCAGGACTCGGTCACCTTCGAGATGGTCGATGATCCTGCCCTGGCCGTCGATATGGTCCGGGCCGGAACCCTTGACATGTACTATTATGGCGTACCGCCGGAGCTGCTGGACGGCGAGGCGGGAATGCGCGACCTGCGGGTGTACACCGCCCCGGGCGGTCTGTCATACAGCCTGCTGTTGAATCCGGCCGACGGCGACGCCTTCAACCCGTTCCAGATACGGGAGGTGCGCTTTGCGGTGAACTACCTGGTGGACAGGCAGCAGGCGGTGGACGACCTGCTTGGCGGCTACGGCTCGCAGATGGTCTCCTACGTGGCGCCCTTTGAGCCGGACTACCTGAGGGTGATTGAGCAGGTAGAGTCCTTCGGCTTCCACTACAACCCCGAGCTGGCAGGCCGGATGATTGATGAGGCGATGATACGGGCAGGCGCCGCTCTGGTCGATGGAGTCTGGACCGCTGATGGGGCGCCGGTCGAGGTTGTCATGTTAATTCGCAACGATGACCCGGTCCGGCACAGTCTGGGAGAGTCCTTGGCAGATGGCCTCGAGGAGGCCGGGTTTGCGGTGGTTCGCACCTACGGCGACCTGCGCGGAGCGATCACCCAGGTGTACGGCCAAGATCCGGCCGAGTTCAGCTGGCACATATACACGGAGGGATGGGGAGGGTCCGGCATCACCAACTATGACGACTCGTCCCTGGGGGCTTTCTATGCCCCAATCCGGGGCACCATGCCGGGCAGCGGCAACCCGTCATTCTGGAACTACGAGCACGCCCAGCTGGACGAGATAGCCAGGCAGCTCTCCCACGGCGAGTACGGGAATGAGGAGGAGCGCAGCGCCCTGCTTCAGGACGGCGTGGTCATGGGGGTGGAGGAGGCGGTGCGCGTATTTGTGGCGTCGCGGACCGAGCTGTTCGTGGTCAACGACGATATCGCCGGGGTGGTGAGCGACGTAGGTGAGGGAATCACCGACAGGCTAACGCCGATAAACGCCCAGGGCGGCGGGGGCGACTTGGCCATTGGGGTCAGGTACCTGAGCCAGAGCTCGTGGAATCCCGTGGGCGGATACAGCGACGTCTATTCGAACGATATCGCGACACTGATAGTCGACCCGGCCGCGTTTGGACACCCGCACGCGGGAGGCGTCGTTCCGGCCAGGGCGGAGTGGTCGGTCACCACGGCGGGCCCCGATGGCGTTCTGAGTGTGCCAGAAGATACCGTGGTCTGGGATCCGTTCACGCAGAGATGGGAGCGCGTGGGTGCAGATGTCACTGCCACCAGCATGGTGGCGCTGGACTACAAGTTCGGCAATTGGCACCATGGCAGGGCCATGGACATGAACGACATACTCTACGGGATATACTTCCTGTATGAATGGGGGACGATCACCGGCGAGGACGACGAGACGGTCGACGCAGAATACGTGCACGGCGCCCAGCTGGCACTCGAGGAGCTGGTGGGCGTACGGCAGGTAGACGAGGACACCCTGGAGGTGTACATAGACTACTGGCATTTTGACGAATCCGAGATAGCCCTCTCCGGCATATCATGGACGGGAACACCATGGGAGGTATACTATGCCATGGAGCGGCTGGTCCGGGATGGCAATGCGGCATTTTCGCGGTCGGTCGCAGGAGAGAGGGACGTGAACTGGCTCTCGCTAATCAACCCCGATGATGCCAGGGGCATGCAGCGGGCTCTGATCAAGTTCATCGCCGAGGGCAGCGTACCCGCACCTCTGCAGGAGATGAACCTGGACGACTATTACCCGGAGACGAGGTACTGGGCAGCTGCCGGCTGGGTGGCCAAGCAGGGGCATGCAGTGGTGAGCAACGGACCATTCTACCTTGAGGAGCACGGAGAGCAGACGGCCAGGCTGTCGGCGTTCCGGGACGACTCGTACCCGTTCGTTCAGGGCATGTGGTCGCAGTTCGGAGATCCCGCATACCCCGAGGTACTGGACGTGCGGGTGGATCCGCATGAGGATGGAGGGCACGCCGTCAGCGTGATCACCACCGGAGCCGCCACCCTGAGGTACTTTGTGAGCAGTCCGGAGGGAGGGGTCATATACTCGGGGGCGCAGGACGCTGCGGGGGAGGACACCATCACCATACCTTCCACGGACGTGTGCGCCCTGACACTCAGGATATTTGCACTCCCGCAGGAGGCGGGGGTGCCGGGCATACACGAGACAATCCTGGATGACTGCCCCGGCGGCGAACAAGGGTGATGGCTGATGCGGGCCGCTCCCGGCTCATGCTGATGCGCCCGTACGGCGGCAGGCCTTTCTGTTGACTAGACAACAACCTGGCGTGTATACCTAAATAGGCTAATCTGGCGACCGCATCCATGGAAGTTAACTCGTCCTCTGCCGGTCCGATGGATGTGGAGACGGACCTGCTTTGCTGCATGGTGACCGAGGAGTCGGGCATACCGCCGGAACTGGAATCCGACCCAACTATAGGGGCAGCGGTGAGGCAGGCAGCGGGGGATCTGGGCGGAAGGTTCGCCAGGATAGTCACGGTCGCAAACCCGGGGCGGAAGCCGCCGCGTGTACTGCTTGCAGGGCTGGGATCCAAGGATAAAATGGGGCCTGATACCATCCGCCATGTATCGGGCGCAGTGGCGCAAAAAGCGCGGGAGCTGCGGGTGAGCCGGTTCGCCGTCATGTGTCCGCTGGGCGGCGTGGCCGAACCTGAGGAGTCAGCTGCCCAGATAGTGGAAGGCAGTGTGCTGTCCCTGTACAATTTTGATGCCTACAAGTCAGAAAAGTCGGACCCGGCGCCGGATCTGACGGTGGTTTGCGCCTCAGACATGTCGGGGCCGGTGCGGACTGCCAAAGCAGCGGCCGACGGCGTTGTCTTTGCGCGCAGCGTCGCGAACCTGCCGCCCAACGAGTGCCCGCCGGCGGGCATGGCCGACTTTGCCAGCAAGATTGCCGAAAACGGCAAAATCAAGTGCACCATCCTCTCCGGCCCGGACCTCTCTGAGGGCGGATTCGGGGGGATCATTGCAGTGGGCCAGGGCAGCGTCAACACGCCGCGCCTGATAATCCTGGAGTATAACGGCGGCGAGGGAAGGCCGGTGGCACTGGTGGGCAAGGCGGTAACCTTTGACACCGGAGGAATATCCATCAAGCCGGGGGAAAAGATGGACGAGATGAAATTCGACAAGTGCGGAGGCTGCACAGTGTTGGGGATAATAAAGGCGGCAGCCGAGCTGGAGCTGCCGGTAAATATTGTGGGACTTGTCCCATCCGTGGAGAACATGCCCGGAGGCGAATCGTACCGGCCCGGAGACATAATAAAGCTGTACGGCGGAAAGACGGCAGAGATACTAAACACGGATGCGGAAGGACGCCTTATTCTGGCCGATGCGCTCTCGTACGCCGAGAGCCGGTTCGCGCCCAAGGCGATAATAGACTTTGCCACGCTGACGGGGGCCTGCATTATTGCCCTGGGGTGCAATGTGGCCGGAATGGTCTCCAACAATGACGAACTGGCCGCATCCGTATCGGAATCTGCCGACAGGACCGCCGAGGGGGTGTGGCGCCTGCCGCTCAACGACGACTACATGGACATGATAAAATCCAAGGTGGCCGACATCAAAAACCTGGGTACCGGCAGGGCGGCTGGAACCATAGCCGCCGCGGCCTTTCTGCGAAGCGCCATCAACAGCACGCCATGGCTGCACCTTGACATAGCGGGGACGGCTTGGATTCAACCACCATCCAAGAAAAAACCGTACAACCCTCAGGGCGCCACCGGTTTCGGGGTGCGGCTCGTCCTGGATTATCTGCGCCGTCTCGGCTAGTATCCGCGGCTGTTTCTGTCCGGCTTGTCCGTATTTGGGTTTCTGAACCCGTGCTTTTCCATCATGTGGTTGAGGAACCTTATGTCATCTTGGAATGGGGTCCCGCAGACCGAGCACACCGGCATGGGGGTGTGTGCAAACCCGTCCCATAAATACCACTGCCACGCAGCGGGCCGCAACAAAACAAAATAAATGAAAAACCTAGCTGGCGGCAGCCAGACGTTTTTCTACCTCGTCCCAGTTTACCACATTCCACCACGACGCTATGTAGTCGGGTCTGCGGTTCTGGTACTTTAGGTAGTACGCATGCTCCCAAACGTCGCAACCCAACAGCGGGGCCAGTCCTTCGGTTCTTGGGCTGGTCTGGTTGGGCATGGATCTGTACTCGACTGATTTTGAACCGGGGTTGTAGACCAACCATCCCCAACCGCTGCCCTGTATGACGGCGGTGGACGCGGTGAACTTTTCCTTGAATTCGGCAAAGCCGCCGAACGCCTTGGTGATTGCGTCGGCAACGGCGCCGCCGGGCTCGCCTCCACCATTGCCGCTCATGCTGTTCCAGAACAGACGGTGGTTGTCAAAGCCTCCGCCGTTAAAGTTTATGGCGCCTAGCTGATCAACGGGTACATCATCAAGGTTCGCTAGGATGTCCAGTATGTCCGTGTCTTGTATCTGCTGGGAACACTTGGCCAGCGCGGCGTTGAGTTTGTCTGTGTATGCTTGGTGGTGCTTTGTGTGGTGTATCTCCATGGTTCTGGCGTCTATGTGCGGTTCTAGTGAGTCGTAGGAGTATGGCATTGCAGGTAGTGTGTATTTTGCCATGCCTGTCGAGAGCACACCTGACAATTTATACTTTGAGCGCGGTGCCGCGCATCCGCGGCCGGTGTGGGCATTCTGGAGCATGCCCGCCCTGGTGGGGGCCGGAGGGGTCGGGTAGGCCGCTCTGCGCCGCTAGCGGAATTGACGAAATTTGGACTCGATCGGGCGGTAAAGGACAAGACATCGCACCGGCGCATAATCGGCGCAATGCAGCCGCGTGGACCAGGGTATTTTGCGCAGCAGGCAACCGTTGCGGCACCCCATCAGGACCTCATACTCGGGCATGGCGGTGATTTTTTGGCATGACCCGCGCCGGGACCGGGTGAAGAAGGCGCGCCAATGCACTTTTTCCCGTCAAAAAATCTTTTTAAATTTAAGCGGGCATGCCGTTTAGGCGCCACCCCCCTCAGATCCTGCCAAACGCACGCCACTTCCGGACTTGGCTTCAAACAAACCCGCATGGTGCGCATGAAAGAGAACAATTTTTAGACGAGGGCTCGCTAGTATGTGCGTGCGGTGGCTCCTTGTACTGTTGGCAGTGCCGCTGGTGGCCCTGGCGTTTTATCCCCCCGCCGGGGATCGGGCGGAGTTGTACTTGGAGAGGAGCATTCCGCACGTCGGGGCGGCTCAGGTGGATGGCGGGCCGGACGGTGGCGGAATACTGGTGGCGATCATAGATACTGGCATCGACTACTCGCATCCTGATCTTTACGGGTTTGGCGCAGCAGGCAAGGTGGCGGGCGGATACAACCTAGTTGACCCACGAGAGCCGCCGATTGACACCAACGGACACGGAACGCAGGTAGCGGGGATAATTGCCGCCGATGGGGGCATACAGGGAGTTGCCCCGGCCTCCAGGATACTGGCATACAAGGTGTCGGAGGACGGCGAGGGGGTACGCCCCGAGCTGATAGTGCAGGCAATACGTATGGCCACCGAGGACGGCGCCGATATAATCAACATCAGCCTGGGCGTAAACAGGACCAACGATTCCATAGACTCGGCAATAGAGGGGGCAGTCCGGGAGGGGGTCTTGGTGGTGGCCGCCGCAGGCAACGACGGGCCGGCGGCCGAGTCCATCGGCAGTCCCGGACGCAGCCCCGCCGCCATTACCGTGGGGGCCACCTACAACAACCTGGCGGCCAGCCGCATTGCCACACTGGAGGTCGGCGACAATTCATACGCCGTCATGCCCATGATAGACTCGGTGATGCCCGATATGCCCGTTGTCGGCCAGGTGGTCTTTGGCGGCTATGCCAGAGAACGGGATCTGGCCGGCCTGAATGTGTCCGGGGCGGTGGTGCTGGCAGAGAGGGGCAGTGACACACCCGGCGAGCTGGTGTATTTCTCCATCAAGGAGCATAACGCTGCAGAGGCGGGGGCTGCCGCCATAGTGGTCTTCAACAGCGAGAGCGGGATATTCTTTGGGGAGCTGATACACGATTTCGTGGAGCCGGGGTATGTGCCCCGCATACCGGCCGTGTCGATGGATCGTGATGAGGGCATTGAGGTGATGGAGATGATCCGGGAGGGCGCAAAAGCGAAGCTGCAGTTCCTGTACAACCCGGATCACCCGGTACTCTTCAGCTCCCGCGGACCTGTATCGCCATTCTACATCAAGCCTGATATGATGGCGCCGGGCGCCTACGTCAACACCACCTCCTTGGACGGCTACAACGTGGTGAGTGGCACCAGTTACGCCGCCCCGCACGTGAGCGGTGCCGCGGCACTCCTACTGCAGCAGTACCCCGAAATGTCGGTCGAGAATATCCGCGCCCTCCTGACATCGACGTCTGCGGGGGTGGTGGACGAGGTCGGCGGCCAGGCGGCCCTGGCCGATGCGGGATCTGGCAGGCTTGACGTAGGCGCCGCCCTCTCGTCCGGCCTGGTGCCGTATCCGTCGGTTGTGGTGGCCAGCGTCACGCCGGAGGACAGCGTCCACGTCGTACCAATCCACCTCCAACCTCTCAATGGGCGCCTTGGAGAGATAGCAATAGAGTACGATGCCCCGGCCATGAACATATCGCACAGCGTGGATGGTGAGATGCTGCTGCTGGAGATAGGGTCGGACGCCCAAGGGGGCGCATCCGAAGGCCGCGTCATCATCGTTCATGATGGGGTGCGGCATACAATCCCCGTACTGCTGTACCATACAGCCGGAACGGTATCTGCCACCCAGGATGGCGGTCGGCTGGGCTTTGAGGTGTCGCACCCGGACGGGTGGAGCTTTGCCAAGATAACGCTGGCTTCCAGAAACGGGGATTTGCATCATGTCTCTGCAACCCCGAGCCAGATCCCGCATATTGACGTCTACGAGAACGGCCTGTACTATGTACAGGCCGACATTGTGACCAAGTCTAGGGGATCCTCTGCATACGATTACGTTCTGGTAAACTCCGTTCCGGATGACAGGGTACGCCCGCCGGATGCCCCGGATATGCCTTGGAGGCAGCTTGCGGTGGTGGCGGCGATAGCGGGCACGGTGGCAGCTACGGGGGTGATTATCTATCTCACACCTGCGGACCGGCTCCGACGATATCGGGTTCGGCGTCCTTGAACTTTGCAAAATTGGTCACGAACTTGCCTGCTAGCCTCTTGGCCTGCTTGTCGTAGAGCTCGCCGCTCTCCCATGTGTTTTTAGGATCCAGTATGTCGTCGGGGACACCGGGACATCTTGCGGGTACGTCCAAATTGAATATTGGATCGCGCCTATATTCCGTATCTTCCAAGTCGCCGTTCAGCGCAGCCGTGACCATGGCCCGGCTGTATGCCAGTTTTATTCTCTGTCCGGTGCCGTAGGGGCCGCCGGACCAGCCCGTGTTTATCAGGTATACCCTGGTGTTGTACTTGGTTATCTTTGAGGCCAGCATCCTTGCATAGGTCTGGGCGGATCTGGGCATGAACGGGGCTCCAAAACATGCGGAAAAGACGGACCGGGGCTTTTTTACCCCTCTTTCCGTGCCGGCCAGCTTGCTGGTGTACCCGGACATGAAATGGTACATCGCGCCTTCCCTGCTCAGTCTTGAGATGGGCGGAAGGATACCCTTGGCGTCGGCGGTCAGGAATATTATGACGCTGGGGTGGCCGCCCAAACTGGGCTGCACCGCGCCGGGTATATGATCCAGCGGATACGCCACCCTGGTATTCTCCGTAAGGGAACCGTCATCAAAATCGGGCCTGCCATCCGGGCCAATTACAACGTTTTCCAGAACGGCCCCGTCTCTTATGGCATTCCATATCTGCGGTTCGCTCTCCTCTGCAAGCCTGATGCACTTTGCATAACAACCGCCCTCAAAATTGAATATTCCAGAGTCGGACCAGCCGTGCTCATCGTCGCCTATCAGCATGCGGCTGTCATCTGCCGAGAGGGTGGTCTTGCCGGTGCCGGAAAGGCCGAAGAAGAGGGCAGTGTGGCCGTCTCCATCGGCGTTGGCTGAACAATGCATCGGAAAGACGCCACGATCAGGCAGCAAGAAATTCATTACACTGAACATCGACTTTTTAATCTCGCCTGCATACCTCGTGCCGCCGATTAGCACCACCTTCCTTGTTAGGTCTATCAGTATGAAGACTTTGGATCTCGTCTTGTCGATCTGCGGAACGGCGCTAAAGCCGTTTATGGCCATCACGGTAAACTCCGGTTCATGGCGTTCGAGCTCTTCGTCAGTGGGTCTGATAAAGAGGCTGCTGGCAAAGAGACTCTGCCAGGCATGATCGGTGATTACACGGATGGGCAGGCGGCTGCTTTTGTCTGCCCCAACAAATCCGTCAAAGGCGTACAGATCCCTGCCGGAGACGTGGTTCTTCATCTTGTCTAATAGGACCCCAAACGCTTCGGACGAGAACTTGTGGTTTATCTGGTTCCAGTCGACCGTGTCCCGGGTCGTGTCATCGTACACGATAAACCTATCATCCGGCGACCTGCCGGTGTACTTTCCGGTGTTTACCGCTATGGCTCCTGCATCGGTGCGTATGCCGTCTCTGGCCTTCAACGCGGCTTTGGATAGTTCCTGGTGGGTCATGTTTCTGTAGACGGTTCTTGGATTGATCCCGAACTCTGCCAACTGCTTGGAGAACCTGCCCGTAGGGGCGCGGCCGGTTACCGTCACCATCAGTTTTACATCTCACCCGCAATCATAAGTAACACGATTCGCACAGGTATGCCTTATTATCTCTTTGCTGGTCGGGGTTGTACGGACTCAGGTCCCCAGGCACGTATCCTGTTGATGAGCGTGGAATCCACTAATCACACTACCGTGGGAGGTATTTGTTGGATTTGCGCACTGTTAATCGGTATGAGTTGACCATATTTGGTTGAAGATACCAATCAAAGATCGACGCCTGCGGACCTGAGTCCATACTCGGGGTTCTGCTGCAAACGCGGGTGCTGCCCGATGACTGCTCCCCGGGCAATCGGTTTTGTTCGGGAAAGCACTGGTCGCGGCCAGATGGTTTCGACGAACGCCCGAATTTGCACAAGAACCGCTGATTGCGTTTGCAGGTGGCAGCTCGCCACGGCCGCCCGCCCGTGTCTTGGATGGGGCGGCGTGCGTAGCGAATTTGGACAGCGGCGTCTCCGGCGGCCAGGCACGGTATCATTGGACGCATGGTGCTGTCGGGAGGGTGCCGCAGAATGCATGCCCGGCGCCCGCCTGGACCGACACCCAAAAGCTGGTGCCGCGTTCGCGCGCCGGTGCGGGGGCGGCGTTGATGCTGACTTGTTGTCGGGGGTTGGCGCGATGGCGTGCGTGGGCGCGCCACGCCCACGTGACAGGACCTGGTGGTGAGTGAGAGAGCCTCCTGCCTTGGCCAGGTTGGCGTGAGATCGAGCCATTTTTTGCACAAGCCTGCCCAAGACTTGCGGGGCGGTGCCTATGACGCGGCACTCGGGCAGGATCCACTTTAATATCCTGCCTTCTAGAGTCTAGTGTGCTGCGAAAGCTGGATTTGAGGTTAGAGTATTGCAGTGATACCGATGACATAGTACACGACTTCTTCTTCCCGTGCTTTTCCAACTGCGTCACGTATGACAGGTGCGTGGATATTTTTTCCGTCAAGACGCTCTTTACCATGGCGAATCAGTTTGAGAATTTCGTGTCCGGTAAGACAAGAATAAGGCTTATCGTGGGCCACAGGCTCGGGGCGCGCGATATCGGCATACTCACCAAGTACATCTCCGAACCCGCAGGCAATTTTGATCAAGATGACAAGATGGTTAACAGGGTGTGCAAGATGATGCAGCAAAAGCAGATAATGATACGTATTGCAATTCCGTCATTTGCCGAATCCAGCGGTGAATTTTCCCAGCGGCTGGGTATATTTGGAGACGAGGCTGGAGATGTGGTGGCGTTTACCGGCACCTCGAAAGTGTCGTTCTACGAACAGCAAAAGGACTTTGAATCGGTGGACGTGTTTACATCGTGGAACGATCCGGAACGGGTAAAAAACAAAATATCGAATTTTCAAGATTTGTGGAACGACAGGACGGAAAATGTGCGCGTTTACGACTTTGACTATGCAGACAAGCACAACCTGTTGAAGTATTCATCGGGGTGGGCTATACACCACTACTAGGTCTGCTAGCCCACGGACCTGTTATCGAAAAAGTTCACCCTGTTTATTTTGTAGTATATTATCTCCCCACGTCTCTCTATCACTGCTATGACCGGCTCCTTTCCCATCCTTGCCATCTCGTCGACTTTTTCATAGAACGAGCGGGCGCTCTCCTTCCGGCCCTCGTTCAATCCGAAGACTAGGAATTTGGCGCCCTTCTCGCCAAAATGGCCACGATCATACACCCGAAAGTCCATGCCGAACCCAAATCCGTCTTTGGCTACGTATCCCCTGGAACGTAGGTCTCTGTATATCAGATATTTTGAGAGGATGTCGGGGTCCGTTTCTTGGCATGACTCCAGGAGACCATCAAAGCTAACCGGTCTCCTGTCCTTTCTGACGACCAGCTTGCCCGTGGACATGAGGTAGAGCGCCTCAAATGGCTTGAGGTGGTACCCGTCTGCCTCGTCGTCCCCGTATCCGTCTTGGCCAAGCTTGTGTATGGAGTCCTGTCCGGTTACCCTGACGCGATCACCCCTCAGAACGCCCCTGATTGGCTGGATGGTTTCCTCCATGGCTTGGCATTGTCAGGATCTTCGGATATAAGATGATCGCGTGCTGGCCGAGCCGCATCGGCAACGGTTCAGTTTTTAATGCGCCCAGCCGGCTCATCCTGGTGGAGCACGATCCGTTCCTTACCCAGATGTTCTGGTTCGCCATGCTGGCCGCCGGGGTAGGGATCTTGTGGTATGTGATGAAGCGGAAAAAGTATCCAAAGGACGACTGACACATGGCGCCCTGTGGCAGAGGTGCGGGTGGGCCAGCTTATCCTGCGCCAACCGTGGCAACTTGGTACGGGGGAAGCCGGCTCCGCTACAGCAACCGGCGGTCACGCGGCGGCGAATTCCCCGGGTGCCTACGGGAACCGGAATGGCTGCCGCCGTCCGTGGCGATCCCGGCGCGCCGGGTACGCATCAGGACATCCTGCATCCGGAATCCGCCCCCTACGCCCAGTCAACCTTTAAAATACGGCCACAGAGTGCCACCCCATGCACGGGGCAAACTACCGGACGGGAACGGGTCAGCCTTTCACGCGCAAGGAATACATCAAGGGAAAGCCGCAGCCCAAGATCGCCAAGTTCCAGGGCGGCAAGCGCGGCGACTACGATTTCTCCGTACAGTTGCTGATCAACGAGAAGGTCCAGATCAGGCACATGGCAATAGAGGCGTGCAGGCTCACGGCTAACAAGGCCCTAGAGAAGACCACCGGCGAGTCGGCTTACTTCTCCAAACTCCGCATATACCCGCATAACCTCCTGCGTGAAAACAAGATGATCGCCACAGCCGGAGCCGACCGGCTGCAGGAGGGGATGCGAAGGGCTTGGGGCAAGGCTGTCAGCCTGGCAGCCAGGGTAAACCGGGGCCAGATAATAATGGAACTTCAGGTCAACGCTCCGCACGTCGATGCTGCCAAGAAAGCGCTCAGGAACGCGTGCATAAAGTTACCGGGGACGCCTACCATACGGGTAGTTCCTCTAAAGTAGCGGCGCCTGGAACCGTCCATGCCGCCAAGCCGGTCTCGCAGAACGGCGCCGCTGGGTCGTAGTCATTCCCGGCATGCCTTGGCAAGCTGATCGCGGTTGCGCGCCAGCATGTCCAGAAACTCCCCGAACTCCTCCCCCGTGGGATCCCTCTTCCGTATCCTCCTGCATTGGTAGTAGAAGGAGTTGTAGAGCCTGCCTGAGACCATTCCCATCACAAACGACTCGGACTCGTCGTCGCCTGAGAGCGTCTGTGCAGTACGGCGCAGCTCCGGACCCGTGCTGATCGTCTCTTGTATCTTTTCCAATATCTTCTGCTCCAGCTCTGCGTCCATGCCTTACGTGCCACCCCATCACTAAAAACGGTTGGCGGGTCCGTCGTATGGTGCCGCGTTTGTGGACCGAACCTACGCAGGGCCAACCGCGTGATATGGCGTAGCCCGCAGCCGGCGCCGGTTCTGTTGCAAACGCGGGTGTTGCCCGATGACTGCTCCCCGGACAATCGGTTTTGGTTCGGGAAAACGCTGGTTGCGGCCAGATGGTTTCGGTGAACACCCGAATTTGCACAAGAACCCCTGCCAGCTAAACCAAAAGTGCCGGTGGCTGCGCCGGATCCAACGGCACATACAGGTGGAGCCGAGAAATCTAGACGCGCACTCGGATCGGTGGGCGGGATTGCCGTGATCTGCTTGCGTGGATTGGATCGCATTTGGTTTAGCTGCCTGCGTTAAAACAATTAATACCGCGGGTATGGGAGTACCGAGGAGCAGTCGTAGTATAGCTTGGTTATTATGCGAGCTTGCCAAGTTCGCGGCCCGGGTTCAAATCCCGGCGACTGCACCATCTACCGTTTATCCCCGGAGGCCAGACCAGCCTCTATCATCCGCAGCGCCTCCTCGGCACTCTCCGCGCGCGGGAGTTGTATCATGAAGACGCGCGGATCGTCGGGGCGGGCAGGTGCTATGGCCAGTACGGTGGTCTCGGCCAGTTTTTGGAAAAAGCCTAGGTGCTCGTTGGCGTTGACCGTCACTATCTCTCTTGCACCATCGCCAAACACCATCACTATGTCGACGAAGACGTGCCCCATGCCGTCCCGGAGTATGTTAAGGTCGGTCTTGACCGAGGATCCGCGGCTTGGGGCGCCCGTGTCCTTCGTACCCGTATCCGGAGACATGTGGCGGGAGATCATCTTCTGGAACCTGTCCTCACGGAGCAGTATCAGGGGCACCTCTGTCCCTTCCATGTCGAACGTGCCTAGGCCATCATGTGATTGTGCAAGCAGCTCATCCATGCCCCGGGACGACTCGGCGGGATGGCGCCTGTATCGCATCCTTCTAATCCAGTCAATCATTCTTGGCGCCTCCTGCAGGCACCATCCGCTCTCCAGCCTTCATGACGAACGGCGAGATGAAGGTGGTGATTATCGCAATCACGCCCATCATGGGGAACAGGAAGGAGCTGACGGCGCCGATCTCCACACCGGTCTTTACTATGACTATCGAAAACTCTCCCCTGGGAGCGGCCAGGGAGCTGGCCGTCCTGATGGACTTGGCCCGCTTCTGCTTGAATATGATGTTCCCCAGCATGTTTCCGCCAAACTTCATCGCGATTGCGGCAGCTATCAGGGCCAGGCTTATCCAGATGAAGTCTCCTATCTGGGATATGTCCATCAGGGCCCCTGACGATATGAAGAAGATCGCCACGAACATGTCCTTGATGGGGCTGGATAGTATCTTGGATGTCTCTGCGGACTTGGACTCTGCAACCAGCACCCCCGCCAGGAAGGCGCCTATGGCCACCGACAGTCCCACCAGGTTGGCCAGCAGCGAGTACCCAAAGCACAGTCCCAGCACGCACAGCAGCAGTATCTCCCGGTGTTCGATGGCTGCCACCTTGTCTATCAGGGGCGGTATGACCCTGGTGCCCACCGTGAACGTGCCGATGATCAGTCCGAAGCCAACCAGCACCACCACCACAAGCCCTTCCACGGATATGGTTCCGGCAAGGGCGACCGACTGCAGAGTGGATATGAGGATGACCGCTATCACGTCCTCCACTATCAGTATGCCCAGGACCATTATGGAGAAGTCGTGCTTGATGCGGCCTGTCTCCTCCAGCATCTTGACTATGACGGCGGTACTGGATATGGAGAGGGCAGCCGCGATGAACAGGGCGTCCATGAAGGACAGGCCCAATGCGCTGGCCAGATAGAAGACCACGCCCATAGTCCCAAAGAGGCCAATGGAGCCCACGCCTACCGCCACGCTGCCTATCTGGCGTATCTTTGCATAGGGAAACTCTATCCCTATGACAAAGAGCAACAGTATCACCCCGATTTCGGCAAAGAGGTTCAGCGATGCTATGTCCCCCAGAATCCCCACGCCGCCGGACGCATCCCAGGGCGCACTGCCCGCCGGAAATACCCACGTCCACAGGGGAGAGAGCGGTCCCAGCAGCATCCCCGCAAACAGGTACCCTATGATGATCGGCTGCTTTATCCTAAAGAAGGCCATGGTGACTATGCCGCCAATTATCATGATGAATGCCATGTCTACCACAAAGTCCGTGTGCGGGCGCTCGGGGGTGATCTCGTTGAGTATGTTCGAGGCAATGCCGCTAAGCGTCTCTACTATGGATCCGGAGTCAATTTGAAGAAAAAAACCCTGCACAACAACTCTACAAACGGCATTTTAAAAATACTTTGGGACTGGTGGCTGGTCTCTGATACCCCGCAGCACCAAACAACCCCCTTCCGGATGGCCTGATCGCATTGGCCGCACCCGCGGCAGGTTTAGGCAGCCGTTCACCCCATCCCCACAACTGTAGGCGATCAGGCACGATTTTGGTTGATTTCTGCACTAAAACCGGCCGCCTTTAAAAAGGGGGTGAACGGTTACAAGGTTTAGCTCTGCCTATTTTTACCAGTATATTTATGGGAGTTCTGGGTAGGTGTATCATGGCGACCGAAAACCTTGAGATGGACTACTCCAAGTACGACTTCAAGGACTCCACCGAGATGTACGTGCACCTCAGCAAGAAGGGACTCTCGCGGGATACGATCATAGGCATAAGCCGCATGAAGGATGAGCCGCAGTGGATGCTGGACTTTAGGCTGCGCTCCTTTGAGACGTTCATGAAAAAACCCATGCCCAACTGGGGGGCGGATCTCTCCACCATCGACTTCCAGAACATCTACTACTACGCCAAGGCGGCCGAGAAGACCGAAAAGAGCTGGGACGACGTCCCGCCGGAGGTCAAGAACACCTTTGACAAGCTGGGCATCCCAGAGGCCGAGAAGAAGTTCTTGGCAGGTGTGGGCGCTCAGTATGAGTCGGAGGTGGTCTACCACAATCTGCGAGAGGATCTGGAGAAGCAGGGAGTGGTCTTTCTTGATACGGATACGGCCCTCAAGGAGAAGCCGGAGATATTCCGCAAGTACTTTGGAAAGATAATACCCCCCGAGGACAACAAGTTTGCCGCCCTGAACAGCGCAGTGTGGAGCGGAGGGTCGTTCATCTACGTGCCGCCCGGCATCAAGGTGGACATGCCGCTGCAGGCATACTTTAGGATAAACGCCGAGAACATAGGCCAGTTCGAGCGCACCCTGATAATAGTGGACGAGGGGGCCGAGGTGCACTATATCGAGGGCTGCACCGCGCCCGTCTACTCCTCCGAGTCGCTCCACTCCGCGGTGGTGGAACTGGTTGCGCTCAAGGACGCCCGGCTCCGGTACACCACCATCCAGAACTGGAGCAACGATGTCTACAACCTGGTGACGAAGCGGGCATACGCGTACGAGGGCGCAACCGTCGAGTGGATAGACGGCAACATCGGCAGCAAGATAACCATGAAGTATCCGGGGGTGTACATGCTGGGAGAGCGCGCCTACGGCGAGACGCTGTCCATAGCCTTTGCAGGACGGGGCCAGCACCAGGATACCGGAGCCAAGATGGTCCATCTGGCGCCCAACACCACCTCAAAGATTACGTCCAAGTCGGTCAGCCGCCTGGACGGCCGCTCCACCTACCGGGGCCTGCTTAACGTGGCCAAGGGAGCCACCGGGGTCAAGTCGACGGTGCGCTGCGACGCGCTGCTCCTGGATGACACCTCCAAGACGGACACCTACCCGTACATGGAGATAAACGAGGACGATGCCACCATAACGCACGAGGCGACGGTCGGCAAGATAGGGGACGAGCAGATATTCTACCTGATGAGCCGGGGATTCACCGAGGAGGAGGCCCTCTCTCTTATAGTCAACGGATTCATGGAGCCGTTCACCAAGGAGCTGCCCATGGAGTATGCGGTGGAGCTCAACCGTCTCATAAAGCTGGAAATGGATGACTCGGTGGGCTAGGCGTTCCTGCCATGACCACGCGACCGCTCTCACTGCTTGACACCGACCACGTTGAGGCCATATCGGAGATGGCCGGGGAGCCCGACTGGCTTAGACGGTACCGGCTAGACTCGCTGTCCGTGTACGGCGGTCTCCCGATAGAGACCTCGCCGCTGTACGGCAAGTACACAGACGCCGCCAAGATGGACCCCGAAACCATATCGATATCGACCGATGCAATCGAGAAGACGCCCTCCTTCCTGTCAGAGCGCCTCAAGGAGCTGGACGGCGAGGCATACGTACTGCAGGCCGGCTCCAGCATACGGGAGATCCAAGTACCGGATGCCATGCGCTCGGCCGGAGTCACCGTCACCTCCGTATTCGACGCGATCTTGGACAACGCCGAGCTGGTGCGGGGCGCCCTGCATGCATCAAAGCCGTCCGAGGACAGGTTTACGGCGCTGAACAATGCCGCGTTCAACACGGGCATCTTCGTGGACATACCAGATGATGCAATACTGGAGAGGCCGCTACACTTGCTCACCACGCTTCCCGAGGACGGCATCTCGGCCATATCGCGCAACATAATTTCGGCGGGATCCAACAGCCGCGCCACCATCGTTCAGGAGATCTACTCCCCCGGGGGCAGGGGGGGCCAGGCGTATCTGGAGCTGCTCAACACAAGCGTGGCCGGGGGAGCCAGGCTGGATGTGACCACGTTGCAGATGATGAAGCAGGACTCGTACAACTTCTCGACCCGGCGCACGGATCTTGCCGCCGACTCTACCGTCAACTGGTACCTGGGCCTCTTTGGAGCGCTGCTATCCAGGTACCGCATAGGGTACCACCTGAACGGCAGCGGCGCATCGGCCAACGACTCGGAGGTGGTGTTTGGAAACGCCGCGCAGTCCTTTGACCTGCAGGCTGAACTGATCCACAACGGCCCGGCCACCGAGGGCCGCATCACCGAAAAGTCAATCCTCCGGGAGAAGTCAAGATCTCTCTTCAAGGGGATGATAAGGATCAACGAGAATGCCTCAAAGTCAAACTCGTACCTGTCTGGCCGGTCCATACTGCTGGGCAGCGAGGCCAAGTCAGATGCCATACCCGGCCTTGAGATACTCACCAACGACGTCAAGGCCACCCACTCGGCTTCGGTAGCGCAGATGGACGAGGAGCAGATATTCTACCTCATGTCGCGGTGCCTGACCAAGGAGGGCGCCGAGCGTACCATCGTGGAGGGGTTCTTGGAACCGCTCTCCCGGAAGATGTCCACCCAGATACGCGCATGGATAGCACATCTGGTAGAGTCCAAATGGGAGGGCAAGAGGCTCTCCATCAATACCGACGAGGAGCTCCGGAAGTTCATCGAGGTGGAGGAGACCCGCTACAACGAAAACGCCGAGATAGAGCAGCACTACAAGTACAGGCGGTAGATGATGGAGTGGGTGCGCCTGTGCGGTACGGACGAGCTGGGAGAGGGGTGCGTGCTGCCCTTTGATGCGCGCGGCAGAAGGCTGATGGTGGCGCGGATAGGCGGAAAGGTGTACGCGGCGGACCGGACCTGCACCCACGAGGACGCGGACCTCACCGGCGGGTTCGTCTCGCCGGAGGGCGTGCGCTGTCCCCTGCACCTGTCGGTCTTTGAGATGTCCACGGGCAGGCCGCTGAACCCGCCGGCGCAAGAACCGATAACCACGTACAATGTTAAAATAGAGCACGAAGGGGTACTGGTGGAGGTTTAATCTTGCAGACCAGCGCCCTTGCGGATATCAAGAATGACTTTCCCATACTGTCACGGACAGTGCGTGGCGGCAAACGGCTTGTGTATCTTGATAACGCGGCAACCACACAAAAGCCGAACCAGGTGGTTGACGCCATAAGCGAGTACTACCGCAACCACAACGCCAACATACACCGGGCCGTGTACGAACTGGCCGAGGAGTCCACCCGGGAATACGAGGCCGCCCGGGACAAGTTGGCCAAGATGCTCAACATAAGAGACCGCGAGGAGATAGTCTTTGTGCGCGGGACCACCGAGGCGATAAACATGGTGGCGTACGCGTGGGGCAGGACCAACGTGGCCGAAGGGGACGAGATAGTGACCACCGAGTACGAACACCACTCCAATATAGTGCCGTGGCAGCTGCTGGTACAGGAGAAGGGGGCCCGGTTGCGGTATATCCCCATCGATGATGAGGGCCACCTGATGCTGGATGTCTTGGACGAGATACTGGCAGATGGCCGGACCAAGCTGGTGGCGTTTGCCCTGGTCTCAAACGTACTGGGGACAATCACCGACGCGCAGCGCATAATATCAAAGTGCCGCGAGGCTGGGGTCCTCACCCTGGTGGACGGGGCGCAGGCCGTGCCGCACATGCGGGTAGATGTCGGGGCGCTGGGGTGTGACTTTTTCGCGCTCAGCGGGCACAAGATGATGGGGCCCACCGGGATAGGGGCGCTGTGGGCACGGAGATCCCTGCTGGAGGACATGAAGCCCTTCCACGGGGGCGGAGACATGATCCGGGAGGTGCACAAGTACGAGTCCACCTGGAATGATCTGCCCTACAAGTTCGAGGCCGGTACGCCGAACATAGCCGACGTGGTGGGACTGGGCGCCGCCATAGACTATCTGGAGGCCGTGGGCATGGACAATGTCCGGCGCCACGAGCAGGATTTGACCGCCTACGCGCTGCAGAGGATGTCTGCCGTCCCGGGCCTGACCATCTACGGCACCCACAATCCGGATATGAGGGGCGGGGTGGTATCGTTCAACTTTGCCGATGTCCACCCCCACGACGTCGCCCAGATACTGGACGAGGAGGGGATAGCCATAAGATCTGGCCACCATTGCGCGCAGGTGCTGATGGAGAGGATGAACGTGGCCGCCATGTCCCGAGCCAGCTTCTACCTGTACAATACCACCGAGGACGTCGACGCGCTGGTTGGGGCACTGCAGACAGTGGCTAGGGTGTTCAAGCTTGAATAGCCGCGACATCTACCACGAGATGATAGTGGACTACTCCCGCAACCCCGTCAACTATGGAAAGATGGAGGACCCGGATGTGACCTACCACGATGCCAACCCGCTGTGCGGTGACAGCATCGACATAGACCTGAAGATAGACGACTCCAAGGTCGCCGACATCAAGTTCCACGGAAAGGGGTGCGCCATCTGTATGGCGTGCTCCTCGGTACTCACCGAGATAGCCAAGGGCAAGAGCCTTGATGAGGTCCGCCAAATATCCAAGCACGACATACTGGGCGAGCTGGGCCTTGAGCACCTGCAGGCCGTCCGGATCAAGTGCGCCCTGCTCTCGCTCAAGACGCTCAAGTTTGCGCTGTACACGTACCTCAGCGAACACCTCGGCTCCGATAATGCGGGCTCTCTCAAGGACGAGGCGGCAGGGCTTTACTAGTTTGGACGCGCGTGCAGCCATCAGGCAGGTAATCCACGACAACTTCAATGATCCCGACACCCCGTTTACAAACGACCAGGTGCTGGAGGTAATGATCCGGGACGGCCGTGTCGACGGCTCGGTGACCATAGACGACCTTGCCGAAGACTTCGAGGGCCTCTGTAGGTCGGGCCTGGCCCGGGATATAGCTCAGAACTTTACCACCATCTGGCTCAAACTCTTCGATACGGTGGAACCGGCCGAGTGTCCCACGTGCGGGGTGGTGCATCTGGGACGGCAGGAGGACCGAGCCTGTCCTCTGTGCAGCCGCGACCTCTAGGATCGTATCTTGGCGCTCTCCAGAGCCTTTATCATCGGAAGCTTGGCCCCCGTCATGTATAGCACCAAGGCTCCGCCCGCCGTGCTGATGTGGTTTATGTGAGAGTCCAGCCCGTGCCGCTTCAGCACCGACGTCAGATGTCCCCCTGATACGATCGTGGTGGCCATCGAGTTGGATACGGCCTCAAGCAGCATCTTGGTGCCGCTGCCAAATCCCTCCTTCTCAAAGTTGCCCGCAGGTCCGCTGATGAAGACGGTTCCGGCGCTGGTTATGATCCTCGAGTAGTACTCGACCGTCTTTGGACCTATGTCGTATATGTTGTCGCCCTCGTCCAGCTTTCTCACGTCCAGCTCCAGTCGTTCACCGTTTGCATCGATGGCCACGTCGACGGGGGTCGAGAATACGTCGGGGTACTCGCCGATAAGCTTGTGTGCCCTCTTGACCACCTCGTCCTCCAGTTTGATGCCCAGCGGATACCTGATGCGGCCCTGCGCCCTCATGAAGACGTTGCCTATTACCCCGGTGAGCAGGATGTGGTCGGCCCGGCCGTTCTGTATGAGCATTCTGATGGCCTCCAACCTGTCCATCACCTTTGCGCCTCCCAGCACCACCACGTGCGGCGCCTTTGCCACGGTCATTATCTCGTCCAGGTTCCTTATCTCCCTCTCGGCTATGCGGCCGGCGCAGGCAGGCATGACCTGGGGAAACCCCACTATCGAGGGGTGGGAGCGGTGGGCGCTGGGAAACGAGTCAAGGATGCAGACATCAAACAGCCCCGACAGCCGCCTGACCATGATGGTCTTGGCAGCGTTGCCCGGCGTAAATTCGTAGTTCTCCTCTGCGCACAGCCTCAGGTTGTCCAGCAGCAGTATCTCCCCATCCTTCATGCCCATTATCGCTTCGCGTGCGGCAACGCCTATCACGTCCTCGACGTACCTGACCTTCCGGCCCAGCACTTCCTCCAGCACCTTGGCGTGCCGGTCCATTCCCGTGTAGTCGCTGTTGCCGACCCTGCCTTGGTGGGACGCCAGGACCACCTTGGAGTCCTTTATGTCTCCCAGGGTCTCGGCCACCTCCTCTATCCTTTTGGTGCCGGATATCTCCATGGTCTCGGGATCGATGGGGCAGTTCATGTCCACCCGCAGATAGACCGTCTTTCCTCTCAGATCAAAGTCGTCGAGGGTGAGGACATTCACGACTCAGGTTCAGGCGCCCGGCATAAATTCTTTCAGGAGTTACCGGTGGGTCGCGACCGGCCGGCTGGTTTAAACAGTGTTTTCGCTGATGGTGTGCCGTGGATATACTGGTGAACGTGGCACTGACCGCGGTCGGCATAGTGATGCTGTGCTATGGCGGCAACTGGCTTGTGAGCGGCGGCGTATCCATAGCCAGGAGGATGGGTGTCTCCAGCCTGGTCATAGGCATGACGGTGGTGGCATACGGGACCTCCACTCCTGAACTGGCCGCCAGTGTGGCCGCCGCCGGCAAGCACGGCGATATCATACTGGGCAACATCATAGGCAGCAACATCGCCAACGTCGGGATGGTGATCGGGGTGGCGGCGGTGCTGGCCACGCTGGTGGTGGGGAGGCAGACGATCCGGCGAGAGATTCCGATTATGGTGGGGTTTTCGGTCCTGCTGATCGGCCTGTCCGTGGACGGGATGATATCTGAGACAGACGGGATGATACTGGTGGCGCTGCTGGTGGTCTTTACCGTGTACACGTTTCGGCAGGCCCGGCGTACCGCGGAGCCGGCCAACAAGGAGGGCTTGACGGCGTCCGCGCACATAAAGTCGGTGGCGCTGCTGGGTGTGGGCGTGGCGCTGCTGTACGCGGGGGCCATTCTGACGGTGGACAATGCGGTGGTGGTGGCAGAGACGTTTGGCATACCGGAGAGGGTGATCGGGATCACCGTCATAGCCATCGGGACGTCCCTGCCGGAGATGATAACCTCGGTGATAGCCATACGCCGGGGCCACACGGATATCGGCGTGGGAAACATAATCGGCAGCAACATCTACAACATCCTGCTGATAATGGGCGTGGCGGCCACCATCGCGGGCATCGCCGTGGCTCCGGCCGTCTTCACCGACTATGCCATAATGGTATCGTTCAGCCTGGTACTGTTTGCGGCCATGCGCTCTGGCAGCCTGGGCCGGAAGGTGGGCGTGGGACTGGTGGCCGCATATGCGGGATACCTGCTGTTCAGCCTCATGGGGTAGACCGGGGACTGGCATACCTGAACCTGTCTATCTTGATCAGCTCCGCGTAAGAGCCAAACGAGTCGGGGTCTGCTGCGTCGAGCATGTCTGAGGGGTGGTCCTCGGCGCCGAATCGCCGTATGATGTCATAGGTGGTGCTCCGCTCAGCCGGAGTGCGCCCGATCTCGCGGATCAGTCCTCTTAACCGGGATGGTTTGATCAGCTGACCATGTCTGGCACCGGCCGCCGTGGATATGCTCTCGTTTATCAGGGTGCCGCCAAAGTCGTTGGCCCCCCACATCAGCAGCAGTTGCGACATTCCGCCTCCCTCCTTGACCCAGGACATCTGGATGTTGTCTATGTTGTGCAGCATTATCCGGGATATGGCATGCGTCAGCAGGACGTCGGCGCCTCCGGCCCCGGCCCTCATGCCCTCATGGAGGCCGTGCCGGTACATGGGCGCCTCCTCTGCTATGAAATTGAGGGGGACAAACTCGGTGAACCCGCCCGTCTCCTTTTGCATGTCCCGGATGGTGGCCATGTGCTGCACGCGGTGCCGTATGCTCTCTAGATGCCCGAACATCATGGTCGAGGTGGTCCTGATACCCAGCAGATGCGCCGTCCGGATTACCTCCTTCCATTTGTCGATGGTTATGCGGCCGGGCGAGATGGTGTCGCGGAGCCGCTGATCAAGTATCTCGGCGGAGGTGCCCGGCAGAGTGTCTACCCCCGCCTCCTTGAGACGCTCCAGATACTCCCGGATGGTGGTACCGGTTCTCTGAGATCCGTAGAGGACCTCCTCTGGGGAGAACCCGTGTATGTGTATGTCGGGCACCTCCCCCTTGATGGCGCGGCATATGCTCTCGTAGGTGTCAGGGTCCATGTCCGGGGGCAGTCCGGCTTGGATGCAGACCTCGGTAGCGCCTAACCGGCGGGCCTCGGCAGCCCTTCTTACTATCTCTGGGGTGGGAAGCATGTACCCCTCATCCTCCCTAAAGTCCCTGCTGAAGGCGCAGACCCGCACTGCTTTATGCAGACGTTGGTAAAGTTGATGTTGCGGTTCACCACGTAGGTCACCGTATCGCCTACCTTGCGTCTCCTGATCTCGTCGGCCACCAGTCCGGTCAGGTGTAACGCAGAGCCGGTCGCCGAATACAGTTCCGCCCCGTCATCCACGCCGACCTCCTTGCCTGATAGGGCAGAGTCCAGTATCGCAGCGATGACAGGATCAGACTCCCTGAACATGCGGTCAATCCGGGATGTCATCGCCAGTACTCCTCCCTTACCAGGTTGTCATCATCGGCGATCACGGCTATCCTGTCTTGCAGGTCATTCTTTAGCATATGCACAAACTCGGGATAGACGGGGAAGCGGCATCTCAGGTGATACCCCAAGTCACGGCACCTTCTATCCACCTCGGATATGGCCGGCCAGGAGAACTCGGGGTTGACATAGTCTGGGGTGAACGGGGAGACGCCCCCCCAGTCGTTTATGCCGGAGCGAACGTACTGCTGGTATAGCCCGGGGGATAGGTTGGGCGGTATCTGGATGTTCATGTCGGGCATCATGACCCTGGCCAGGGCCACCAGTATCATGAACCGCGTATGGTCGGCGGCAGGCGCCCCCCTCATGGCCGTGTCCTGCTTGGGCCAAAAGTTTTGGAGTATCACCTCTTGGATGTGCCCGTAGCGGCGGTGGATGTCCCTTATGGTGATGATGGAGTCTATTGCCTCCTCGGCCGTCTCCCCGATGCCCGCCAGTATCCCCGTGGTCATGGGAATTCCCAGGTTCCCGGCGTCCGTTAGGACTTTGATACGTTCGGCGGGCCTCTTGCTGGGGGCCAGATGGTGTGGCATCCCCTTCCGGGTCATCCTGTCGCTGGAACTCTCCAGCATCAGTCCCATGGATGCGTTGGTCTCAGCCAGTTGGCGCATCTCGGCGGCGTCCAGGTTACCTGCGTTGGTATGCGGGAAGAGTCCGGCCTCCAGGGCCATCCGGGATACGTGGACCAGGTACTCGGGGGTGGAGGAGAAACCGTTGCCCTTGAGCCACTGACGGGCCTCCGGATACCGCTCCTCGGGCCGCTCACCGGTCACCAACAATGCCTCAACACACCTGTATCTCTTGGCCGTCCCTAGGACCGATAAGACTGCCTTTAGGCTCATCATGGACAGCTTGGCCTGGCCCGGTTCGGCCTTGTAGGTGCAGTACGAGCAGGTGTCCCTGCACAGGTTCACCACATTGAGGAACGCCTTCTTGGAGAAGGTAATCGTCCTGCCCCTGCGCGCCGTCCTTAGATGCGCCGCGGTGGAAAGCAGCTCCGTCGGATCGGATATGGCATCCTGGTATATCTGCAGGCACTCGTCGGGCGTGGGACTGCGGCCGTCGGCAACACGATTCAGGCATTCGGAGGCAAGTGCGAGCTCGCTCAACGACTCTAGACGATGGTGTGTGTATTTAATCTTGGATCCGTCTGACTGGCCGATAAGGCAGGCTCGGGGCCGTCATCGCGTCTGGGTTCGGCTGGTTTTAGTTTGGCGGTCGGGGACGCGCGTCCCCGGCTGTCTCAGGCGTCAGTTCAGAATATTACGTGTCCCGTTGTACCTGACTGCCTGCGGTACTGCCGATAGGCGGCTGTTGTCATTATCCTATCAACCACCCGGCTGCCACCATGTTCATCCGCAAAAAGACCGGCGTCAACGGGCGCCTGAATGTGCTCGCCGCATCATGGCCAATGCCGGCCCTCTTGCATTTTTTATTTTCCGGCGATCCGCGCGCAGCTTCTCAGACATGCCCGGCATCTGCGCTGATCCGACTTTTTTTTTCAAAAAAAAAACTTTGTCGCTGTTGTTGATGATGATAAGATTGGCAAAAAATAAACCACCCCTGCCCGTACCGGTCAGTGGGAGTATGCTGCTGCAACAGGCCGGCCATCCAATACGGTAAACTGTGCGAGTTATTCGGGGTTGTATATTTCTGGCTGCCTGATTGATGGGCGTTTGAGGTGGCGGTTTGGCGGAGGGGGGCGGGACGGGTTTGGAGGTGGTCCGGGTGGCGGTAGGATGCGGTGCTAAAATAATGGTGGTTTTTCCGTTCGGTTCTTCTGCGAAAACTGTTGGTGATGGCGGATTCCCTTCGGGACGCATCGTACGGACAGAGATAATCAAGAACGATCCGCCTACGGATCCATCCCGATCCACACGGCAGGTTAAGTACGCTGATGCGCAAGTCCCATCAGATCGTCGAAAATGATGGGACAAGCGCACCTATTGCAGTTGGTAAAATCGACATTTAAGCTGGACGGTGAACCGGCTCCCCGCCCCGGATCAACCAGAGGCGGGCGGCTGGCCCGGCTGGCCGGGTGGCTTGGATTGCGCATTTCATGGAGCAGGGGCGCCGCGGCGCGTGGAGAGCGGGCGCTTCAGATCCTCGGGGAGGGCGATCGCATCAGGAGGATCACCCCACACCACCATCTCGTGAGGTCCCAGACCGACAGCTCGAAGTGGTACGATGTCCGGCAGAAGGGCAGCAGGTGGTCCTGCAGCTGCGCCGATCACCTGTACCGGAAGGCGCAGTGCAAGCATATACTGGCCGTGATGGCCCAAGTGGCCGAGAGGGAGGCGGCGATCCTGGGAGTGATTCCCGGACCTGCCGAACCTGCCGGACCTGCCGACTCGGCCGAACAGGCCGAGCAGACCGGCATCCACCTTCACCCGGTGGACTGCGACCACCCGGGACGCTGCCCGGGGTGCAAACTCTCCGACCAGGTGATCAAGTGGGGCTGGGTGTACGCGGCCAAGGGCAAGACCAGGCGGTACCGCTGCGGCCGGTGCGGCCGCACGTTCGTGTGTTGGGGAGGCTTTGAGCGCATGCGCAAGCCGGACTGGGCCATACTGGTGGCGCTCAACGACTTCTTCAAGGGACACTCGCCGGCGGCCATCGCCGACACCCTGGAGGGCAAGGGCTGCCATGTGCACCCAGCCTCAATATACAAGTGGATCGCAAAGTTCATCTGGAGGGTGCATGTCTACCTGCGGACCCTGCCGATCCGGACCGGCGAGCGGTTCTGCGCCGACGAGGTGTTCGGGGCCGCCTACAACCCCTCCTGCCTGTTCTCGGTGACCGACCGGGTGACCCGCTTCTGCCTGGCGTTTGAGATGGCAGACCGCAAGGACGGCCAGGGCGCCACCACCCTGCTGGAGGCCGCCCGGGACCGGGCCGGCAAGGTTCCGTCAGAGTTTGTCAGCGACGGGCTGGCCTCGTACAGGCAGGCCCACGGGGCGGTGTTCGAGGCCAAGACGCCCCTGGACAAGTGCAGCGTGCACGTCAGCGAGGCGGCCATCCACAACAAAAAACGCAACAACCACCTCCAGGAGAGGTTCAACGGGACGTTCCGCGCCGCTCAGAGGCACAGGCGCGGCATCAAGAGCGCCGGTTCACGGCTTATCGTCGGGTTCTTTGTCCACTACAACATCGTCCGGCCGCATATGGCTCTCGGGGGACGCACCCCGGCCCAGGCGGCCGGCATTACCATCCACGGGCCCGACAAGTGGCGGACGATAACAGGCAACGCTGCCCTGGCGGCGGGGGCGGTACCGTGAGGCATCTTGGCGGGGCCATCGGACGGCTCCCTTCACCTACCGACGGACTGGAGTCGGGGGCGGTACCGTGAGGCATCTTGGCGGGGCCATCCGCATGGGACCGCCCCGCGTCCCGGCGGGGCTCGCCGGCCTGCCCCGCCCCACACCATCCAAGGACGGAGGCTTGGACATGCATCGCCACCAACAATTAACGCAGAAGAATCGTGGGATGCGTGCTTTTATTCGTCGCTGCCCGGCCTCTTGTCCAGCACTAGCACCGTCGTGATGATCTCGCCGTCCCGCAACAACTGCAGCTGCAGCTCATCCCCAACAGACTTTGCCCGCTGTAGGTATATCAGAATGTCGGATATCTTCCGGACATCTATATCGTCAACCATGGTTATGATGTCGCCACCCACCGCAAACTCCATTCCTTCAAACTCGATTGTCCTATCGGAGCCCTGCAGACCGGCCCTGCCGGCGGGACTGTCCTCCACCACGCCGATAACTAAAAACCCTCTGGTATCGGTGAGGTTTAACGCATCGGCCAGAAGGGGACTGATATCGGTACCGGAGACACCGATCCATGGATGATCATAGCTGCCATGTGATATGAGCGTGGGTACTATCTTGACCACAGTCTGAGAGGGTACCGCGAATCCGACCCCGGTGAACTCACCTGTCCTGGATTGTATGGCGGTGTTGACACCGATCACCTCGCCCCTTATGTTCAGCAGGGGGCCGCCAGAGTTTCCGGGGTTTATGGCGGCGTCGGTCTGTATTATATCGGGTATGGAAAAGCCTGTCGCCTCTACCGGGAGCAGCCTGTTCAGTTGGCTGACTATCCCGGCGGTCATCGAGCCGGAGAGGCCGAAGGGATTTCCTATGGCGGCTACCGGCTCCCCGACCCTCAGGTTGCTGGAGTCTCCCATGAGTAACGGCGTCAGGTGGTCTGGATCGGCGTCTACTCTGACCACAGCAAGATCCGTATGCTCATCGACCCCGATTATCTCGGCCTCGTACGACCTCCCGTCCAGGAACGTTACCTCGGTTCTGTTTGAATCCTTCACGACATGGGCGTTTGTAATGATGTGGCCCATCTTGCTAAAAACCATCCCGGATCCTACGCCGCCGCTTCCATCGGTGACGTTTCCTCGCAGGACGGTAAGGCGGACAACCCCGGACTCGGATTGCTCGAATATCTCGATCAAGGATAGATCCCTTGAGGATGATGTGCTCTTCGGGCTGCTGGCCTGCTCCGCAACTGCCACCTCCGCAACCGCGGGGGCGGCATCTACGACGACATCGTCTGCGGCCAGTACGTAAACGGCGACCAGAATTGCAACGGCCAAGGCCGCCATGCCGCCTCCTATCATAACGCCAGCATTGGCCACTGGCATGAGTGCGGCCGTTGCATCTAAAAGGCTTACTAAATTTTTGCTGGCAAGGCGGGCGGGCTCCTATCGGCACGCGCCATCAGAAAACCGCGGATGCAGCCGTACGATGCCGGGGTGTCCAGTCTCTACATTATGCGGCTCTGTACATGATCCTTGATCGTATAATCCCGGTTTCTCCAGGACACGGAATTCTTTCCCCTCGCCCGAATCACCCCGGCAAAAAACCCGCCAACGATAATCGCGCTACCCACCGGACAGGCTAGGGCGTGCTTTATCTTTATGCGCAGTATCTTTGTCTCTATGACTGCCCCGCTTAATATCATCAGCGATGCTGCCAGCGACGAGCCCAGCAGCGCCAGGGCGGATGTGCCGGTTCCGGCCAAGGCCGAGTACGCGGCCAGCGGAAACGGCAGCAACATCAGAAACGCCCCGGATGCAAGTATTCCCAAGGCCGTCTTCCGGTCATGCAGGTATACCGGCACTATCAACCTCTTGAGGGCGTTCCACAGGGTGGGGCCGTCCCTGGCCCAGACCGCGTCTACCATGTCATCGGCCCGGACCATCCTCATCTTGTACCCGCCGCCCTTTACTATTCTACCTAGGGCTGCGTCCTCCACTATCTCCTGGCTCACGACCTTGTGCGTACCCACCTCCTCGTAGATTTCCCTGCGCATAACAAAGAAGCTTCCGTAAAAATACCCGGTCGTCTTTTTGGAGTCATTCACCTTGAGTGCGGAGAACTGTGTATGCAGGAACGCTGCTAGCACCGGAAGCGTGGCGCGGGTCCAAGGGTCATTGGTCAGTAGTCTGGGGATGGCAGTTAGTGCGTCCAGATTGTCAGAGACCAGGCGGTTTACGGCTTTTGAGATGATATCTGGAGCGAACGTGGTGTCCGCGTCGGTGAACAGCAACAGTTCGCCTGTGGCCCTTTCGTATCCCTCTATGCATGCCCAGTTTTTCCCCATCCAGTTATCCGGCTTGGGTTTGGCATCCACTGGGATGATTCGTGGATCCTGATCCGCGTACTTCCTGATTATCTCCCCGGTGGCATCCTCTGAAGAATCGTTGATGACAATGACCTCGTAGTTGGGATAGTCCTGCTTGGTGAGTGTGTGCAGACACCTTCCTATGAATGCCTCCTCGTTCCGGGCGGGCAGTATGATGGATACCTTTGGTGTGGTATCGATCTTGGGGGCTCCAGAGATGTGGGGTGTCAGGCGGAATGACCGCACAGTACCGTGAAGCAGCGCGGTCCACCCTATGCAGACACCAAGCATCGTGGCCGCCAGCACATAGTGCACGACGTCGATCAGCTCCGTTTACCCTCCGCCTCCTTTTTTATGGACTCAAGGGCCTGTATCGTGCCTTTCTTGACGTGTCCCATTATCATTCCGTTGAACACGCTCATCATCCCGGTGAGCTTGATATCCCACGCAGCTCTGAGCATGGTGCCGTCCCCGTCCGGTGTGACAAAGATGTCCTTGCTCCCGTCTATTACCCCCTTGATGAATCTGGCCTCTATCCTGTCTTTGGGGTGGATGGTGATGTCTTGTATGCATTTTTGGTCACGGAAGGCTATGGTGATCTCGCGCCGTACGGTATTGCCGTCTCTTGATATGGTTCTGATACTCTTGGTACCGCTCCAGAACTTGGGCTCCGAGTCCAGGTCCGAGACCACCTCCCAGACCGTTCCGGGTGGAGCCCGAACGTGTGTGGACTCCTCTACCGCTACCATACATTAAGTATGCGCTATAGGATTACATATATTATACCATTACCACCTACCGTCGGCTGTGATGGGTATTGTGCTCAAAATCCGGGATCGTAACTCCAGTCCCAACGGCACATGCCATTCTTCCATCACAGCCAGATGACCCAAACGTGATCCGGGCTGTACGCGCAGGCCAATTGGTTTGGCCGCGGCCTAGTATGGTTCTAATACCTCGTGGTTCCAGTATAATTCGTGGATACGGTCTCCTATGACGACTTTGCCCGTCTGGACATACGGGTGGCAAAGGTGGTCTCAGTAGAGCCCATACCGGGCAAGACCCGCATCGTACGGGGGGAGATAGAGATCGCCGGCGATGTCAGGACGGTGATAATCGGCGGCGCCCAGTACTACGAGCCGGCCAGCCTGGTGGGGAGGGCTGTGATAGTGCTGGCCAACCTGGAACCGAGGGTGGTGGCCGGTATCAAGTCGGAGGCTATGCTGTTGGCTGCAGAAGTGGACGATAAGCCGTTCTGGCTGGGCGTTCCGGAAGGCGTGCCGACAGGAAGCCCGGTCAGGTAGCAGGCAGCCGTACCGTTGCCCGAGGTTCCTCATTCTTCGTTCGGGCGGGGCTGTGTATCGAGTAGCACACAAGCGCTGCCTGCCGCTTGTCTGGTGCAGAGGGTGGGATTCGAACCCACGAACCCCTGAGGGAAAGGATTTCCTATCGCTGATCTTGAGTCCTTCTCGGTTGGCCGGGCTTCGATACCTCTGCGGCGTGAGAAGAGTCAGGATGGTATATAATTTGATGCTCGCCAGCCCGGGCTGTAAAGTTACAGTGACCGCCAGAGTGGTGTCAAATCGGTGACCGGTTTGCCGAATGACTGCATCTGCACCGCGTGATTCTGTCGAACGCCTTTGGTCACTGATTTGACAGGCTCCCAGTGGTCACCATAACTTTGCGCCCGGCGACGATCATAAAAGGAATATATTCAAGGCATCAACACCATCCCCCATGGGTACCATAAAGGATGCCAAGAACCAGCGCAACAACATAGACGTTGAGGGCACCATCAAAGACAAGTCCGAGCCTAGGAGCGTGTCCACAAAGTACGGCGAGACGCAGGTATGCGACGCGTATCTGGAGGACGATGCAGGAGATAGAATCAAGCTCTCATTGTGGGGCGACGACATTAAGAAGGTAAACAACGAGGACAGGGTCTCAATCCAAGGCGGCTACACCAACACCTTTCGCAACGAGGTACAGCTGAACGTTCCAAAGAAGAACGGCAAGCTAGAGGTCCTCTGACGACACTAGGTTTTACCGTACATTATCATATTTTTGCACCAAGAGATCCCGCGGGGTAGGCGCGGGCGCAAAATCCTTATGATGAGCCACCGGCGCCAACGCATGCCAGAGGTGTGGCTCAACTACGGCGCCGTGGACGCGGTCTTGGATGTCCGGGCCGAGAACCTCGGTACGATAATGGGATCTTCGGATAGTACGCTTCCTGATGGGGAGATCGGCGAGCTGCTCTCGGGTGTAGACTTGGCTAGGTCTCCCACGCTGGTGGTGCTGCAGGATACGCTGGGGGTGCGCCAGATTATCTCTAGGTTGTACGGCATCTGCGAGGCAGAATCGGTCCCGTTCCCGGGTATATTGGCCGATGAGGCGACCAGAGACTCGATAAAACCTGGCCTGCCCGAGGGCAGTGTGGTACAGACATTTCAGGCTAGCAGTGACGAGGAGCTGGGCAGCGACCTTGTGTTTGTGGCCGAGGTGGAGCCTGACGGACTGTTCGGGTACCAGACTATCTGTACCAGGCTGCTTCGCAAGTTCGGGGGGGCCGGCATGCTCGAGGCTTACGGAAAGCGCGATGCGGATATGCCGGTACCGGCCACGGCTGCGGCGCCCTACAGGATTGCCAAGGAGTTCGCAGACCAGTTCGAGGTTACCTCCATCGAGGTGGCCGGCAGCCGGAAGGGCATCGGCGGCCTGCAAGTGGGCCATCCTTCCTCGTGCAGTCCGGATGGCCTGGTTGAGTCGTACGTGGCAGGCGGGGCCAACTCCGCGCAGACGGCCATAGGTAGTACCGGCAAGGCATCCAGCAATTACACGCTGGCCCACGCCCTGCCGTCTCTGTGGAACGTGTGGGGGGCTCTGAGGACGGGCGGCCAGGCTGTCCTGTTGGCCGAGTGCGGAGGCGGGCTGGGATCTGACTCGCTGGTCCGATATGTGGAAGGGCGTATCGTCCAAGATGACCTGCTCAAGCCAGAGGAGTACGTGGCAGGCATGGAGGATGTGCTGTTCTTGGGAAAGGTAATCGAGGAGATGGACGTGACACTGGTCTCGGCGCTGCCAGACTTTTACACGAACAAACTGGGCATAAGGGCGGTCCGCAGATCCCAGGATGCCTTGGACGAGATACTGAAAAAGAGTCCGCGACGCAAGATCGCACTACTCCCAGATGCAGCCCGAATCGTCCTAAGGCAGGATGCCGGCGGGGAGGGGGGCGCAGAGCGCGGCTAGCGCCACAACGCCCATGTACGCCATCCTCCTGTTCCCGGGCAGGGGGGAGATGTCGTCTAGAGGCGTGGCGGAGGGATTTCTCATGCTGAGCACCAGTATCAAGAGTGCCATTACCCAGTAGTTTAGGAGCACCAGCACGCCCATGCTGGCATAGGTGGCGTACTGGTGCGCCCGCAAGCCCAACAGGGTTCTTGCCATATGCCCGCCGTCAAGCTGCCAGGCAGGCAGCAGGTTAAGGAACGTGATAAGAAAGCCTATCCAGGATGCCCAGAGTATGGGCGTGAGTACCACCACCCCCTCTCTCCCATTGCCGAAAATCTCCAAGGCTCCGTACAGGAGCAGAGGTTCGCCGAAGCGGAACTCAAACAACATTCCACGGGATGCCAGCTCGTCGGCGGTCTGCTCATCCAGTACTGGGGCGCTCCATGCTCCTACTACTGCCACCATGACGGCCACAACTGCCCCGGCAACCGGACCGGCGATGGCCACATCGAAGAGTATCTTGCGGTTGATGGTCAGGCCGCTGGACCGTATGAAGGCGCCAAACGTCGGAATGCCGATGATCGGCAACCCGGGAATGAAGAACGGCCAAGTAGTTTTGAGGTGGTGTGCCCTGGCCGCGACTAGGTGGCCGGCCTCGTGAATGCCAAGTATGCCCAGAAGAGCCAACGTATACAGGACGGCCATCTGCAGGGGATCGCCGACGTATGCTATGCTGTTTGCCTGGACCGTCCGGTAATACCCGTCCACCATCACAAAGGCGCAGACCACCCCGAACAGGATCCTGGGGGTCCAAGCAAACCCCATGATCTTGTTCGGTTTCTGGGCGGGGTACCTCTGCACTATGATGTACCTGTCTCCGTTCTGTTCTACCAGCTTGCAGATGTACCTGCTCCCCTCCAGCACCCTGGCCAGCTCCGCGAACCTGTCGGTGTAGTTGACATCCATAATCTTGAACTCTATCGAGTATGTACCCTTGAGCGTGTCAGCAACCATAAACCTGGAGCATATCATGCTGACTACCTCGTCTTGGGTGAACTCATCCATGCCATCTGCTTGATCAGCTCTAATTATACTTCTTTTGGAATGCGGAGGGAATTATATACTTCAGTACACCGCCAACCTGCGGTGTTAAATGGTTGATCCGGTATATTACCACATGATGCGCTCCCGCGGCTTCCGCGTGAACCTCGCTGGCTGGCAGGCCGCAAAGCTGTACGCGCTGGTGGGCGCCCAGCGCGAGGTATACAACTGGACCATATCCAAGCTGAAGGAGGACACGACACTCACCAGGTTCGACCTGCACAAATAGTTCACCGTGATAAGGCGGTCCACGCCACATCTTCAGCAGACCGAGCGAATCCTCCAGGACACGGCAATCCACCAGGCCAGGACGGCCTGCGGCATCTCCAACAAGTACGGCAACGGCAGCCTCAAGTACCGGACCGGCAAGAAACCACCAAGGACGGTCGGATGCGAGCTGGTTCCAACCTATGTTGACAGCCGTACCCTATCGCTGCCCGGGCTGGGTCATATCAGCCCTGGCCGAGCAGCAACCGTATCAATATCCGGACAACTGGCTATACGGCGCCAGGTCGTTCAGACTGGTGGACGTCACCCCCTGGCGTGATGCGAAACCGTCCGACCGCGTCTGGCGACTCTGCGTCACCTACAACCTGCCGGATCCCGAACCGCGCACCGAAGGGTTGGTGGTCGGGGTGGATCGCGGCGTCAGAAACCCGACTACGGTAGCCAAGTCGGACGGCTCCACCGTCTGCTATGACGGCGCCACATCCTTCCGAAACAACCAACGCCGCAACGATAACACGCGCCGCAGGTTATCCAAGCAAACGTTCGCGCAACTATCGGGAGACGGCGCGCCGGCGCGACCGCCGCAACTACAAGAACGCATGTGTGCGTGATTACTGCGAGTGGATGCTGGCAAAAGAGGTCTGCGAGAACACCCGCGTCATCTACATCGAACGGCTGGACCTGGAGGCGATGACCAGATATGGCGGCAACCGCAAAAAGGGACTGAACCGGAGCATGAGGTTCGTCCGCCACGGCGAGATACCGCGGAAGATCAGGATTGTTGCCGAGAGGTTGGGTGTCGAGATAGTGGAAGTCAACCCCGCCGGCACCAGCATCACGTGCTCAAAGTGCCAGCACATGGACAAGGAGTCGCGTGATGGCGAGCGCTTCGAGTGCGTGGCCTGTGGCAGGGTGATGAACGCCGATAGCAACGCGGCGTGCAATATCGTTAACAAGGGAGCGGACATTAACGTTCCCGTGGGGGAAGGAATGTTCCTCGAAAGGAGCGAATTGGGACGGACCCGGAATCCGCCCACCTGGGTGAGGGCAGCTCCGGACGCAGACCAGCGGCGCGAGAACCAAGCGCGAAATCGTCCCGCAACCTCAAGCGCCGAAAAACACTCTTGGGTAGGTACGCGTACGTTACGTGCGCGGTGTATCAGAGTCTATAATCACCAATGCGGATGGGCGCGCCGGCCAACAACGGGCGGCTCCTGCGGGGCGATACGGAGACCGACATGCGGCAGATGGGGCATCAGCCCGGCAAGGATGCGCAACCTCAACCCGCCTTAATTTATAACCGTCAACGCTACGATTGGCTACATGAGTGAGGCGCAGCAGATCTACGAGCAGCAGCGCGCGTTTGAACAACTGCTCCTGCGGCTGGCCAGCGAGGAGCAGAAGATCCAAATTGCCATGATGGAGGCTGCGGCAGCCATTGAGGCCATTAGGACAGTCAAGGACGGGGGAGACTGCCAGACCATACTCCAGATAGGGCATGGCGCCATGTTCAAGGCAAGCATCTCCTCTAGTGACCGTATACCTGTAAGCGTGGGAGCGGGGGTGGTTCTAGAGAAGAGTCATGACTCCGCCATAAACTACTTGGAGTCTAGGATAAAGGAGTTGGAGGTCTCCCTAACCAACACGGCTGCTGGCCGAAGCGAGATAATAGCAAAGATGGAGCGCGGAAACCGGAGGCTGGAGGAGCTGGCCAAGTCGGCGCAGTCTGCTCTACGTAGCTAACATGTTTGACAGCCTTCGCAAGACACTCTCTGGCTTCTCAAAGACGTTTGCGGAAAAGGATCTGGAGGAAGCGGACATCGAGGAGGTGCTATCGGATCTGGAGATATCACTTCTCCAGTCAGATGTCGCTCTGGAGGTGGTAGAGGAGATAAGCGCGGATCTCAAGGAACGACTGGCAGGCATCTCGGTCAACAAGAAGGAGGTAGGGGAGTTTGTGAAGACGGCCCTGATCCAGTCCATCTCGTCCATGTTCGAGGGTACGGGCACCATCGATGTCTTTGAGCGCATACGTGAAAAGAACGCTCGGGGAGATCCATACCTTATCGTCTTTCTGGGGATCAATGGAACAGGCAAGACCACAACCCTGGCAAAGTTCACACATCTCCTAAAGCAGCAGAACCTTACCGTAGCCGTGGCCGCAGCAGACACGTTCCGGGCCGGAGCCATCGAACAAATCCGAGAGCATACGGAAAGGCTACAGGTAAAACTCGTTGCCCAGAATTACAACTCGGATCCAGCTGCAGTAGCTAGGGATGCGGTCCTATACGCCAAGTCCCATCGTGTGAATTGCGTTCTAGTGGATACGGCGGGTAGAATACAGACCAGTACCAACCTGATGCAGCAGATAGAGAAGATAACCAAGGTGGTAAATCCAGATCTCAAGATCTTCGTAGGAGACTCGCTTGCAGGCAATGACGCGGTCAGCCAGGCCAGAGAATTTCATGAGTATACGGACTTTGACTGCTCCATCTTGACCAAAAGCGACGCCGATGCCAAGGGCGGCGCGGCACTCTCTATAGTCAAGATGACGTCCAAACCCATACTGTATCTGGGTGTAGGCCAAGAGTATCCTGACCTGAAGCCGTTCCGGAAGGAGGCGTTTTTGGAGGCTGTCTTTGGAGACTCAAGCGGGATAGATCGGGAGGTGCTGTCTAGGATGCCGGAAGTACAAAGTTCGCCCGCCAACGATGCGTCGGAGCAGGCTGCATCCTCCGAGGATGATCCCTTCGACGGCATATCTGATGATGACATCACCGAATATTCTGATACATATGATGTACCGCCGCCTGACAACGATGCAGAAGCACGGGATCTGGCCTCTAATATACGGCGGTGGATAAGCAAGGGCCGACCCGCTGCGGCGACCATGCAGGAAGAGTCGATCCGCGACAGGCATGTATCGCAACCTGTACCCGCATCCAAATCCGCGCCTGATGAGGCACCAGCACCTGAGCCCGCGCCAGAACCTGAACCGGAGCCGCCCGCACCCGCCCCAGAGGAGATCCCGCAGCCGGCGCCAACACCTGAGCCCGCGCCAGAACCTGAACCGGAGCCGCCCGCACCCGCCCCAGAGGAGATCCCACAGCCGGCGCCAGCACCTGAGCCCGCGCCAGAACCTGAACCGGAGCCGCCCGCACCCGCCCCAGAGGAGATCCCACAGCCGGCGCCAGCACCTGAGCCCGCGCCAGAACCTGAACCGGAGCCGCCCGCACCCGCCCCAGAGGAGATCCCGCAGCCGGCGCCAGCACCTGAGCCCGCGCCAGAACCTGAACCGGAGCCGCCCGCACCCGCCCCAGAGGAGATCCCGCAGCCGGCGCCAGCACCTGAGCCCGCGCCAGAACCTGAACCGGAGCCGCCCGCACCCGCCCCAGAGGAGATCCCGCAGCCGGCACCCGAGCCTGAGCAAACTCTTCAACCTACAGAACCGGCCCAAAAAGAATACGCGCCATCAGTCCGAGACGACGACATCACAGACGGTGAGCCAGAGGATCCATTCCAGGGGATAGAGGATAATGACATAGCAACGTATTCTGAGATGTATGACGTTCCACCACCAGAGACTGATGCAGATGCGCAGGAGATTGCCGCCAAGATACGGCAGTGGATAAAGCAGGGTAGGCCAGATCCAATAGAGAGCAGCACACCAACAGAGCATGCCGCGCAGCCGGAGAGAGAATCCGAACCAGAGCTAGAGCCAGAGCCTGAACCCGAGCCTGAACCGAAACCCAAAAAGAAGCGTGGGTTCTTTGGGATGTTCAGAAAATGAGCCTATCCACACGACAGATACTCACTCTGGGAGAGCTTGACTCCAAAGAGTTCGATGGCATACTCAGATTGTCCATGCAAATGAAGAAGGATCTTGCAACTGGAACCGTACATCATCTACTGAAGAACAAAACTCTGGCCATGATATTCCAGAAACCATCTACGCGTACTAGGATAAGTTTCGAGGTTGGCATGTATCAGCTTGGGGGGCACGCCATCAACCTCTCATCCGGAGAAATGCAGTTGTCACGGGGCGAATCCATAGCAGATACGGCGCGTACCATATCTAGATACGCCGACTGCCTGATGGCCCGGGTTTACGACCACGATCAAATCGAGGCGTTGGCAAAACACTCTTCTATTCCCGTGATAAACGGACTCTCTAACACGTTTCATCCATGCCAAACACTGGCAGACTTTGTTACCATGCTGGAGCGAAAAGGTAGCCTGCGGGGACTGCACATAGCGTGGATAGGAGACGGGAATAATGTCTGCAACTCCATGATGTATGGCGCTGCCCTGTCGGGGGCAACCATGAGCATTGCCACCCCTGCCGGCCTCCGTCCCTCGGCGCAGGCGCTCAGAGATGCTAGCAAACTTACGACCATAGATCTGACCACGGATCCTACAAAGGCAGCTGCTGGCGCTGACGTGATAGCCACAGACACCTTCAAATCAATACACGATAGCGGTGGCGTCAACGAGGACAAATTGTTCCCCAAATACCAGGTGAGTGATGCCACCATGTCCGTGGCAAAACCAGACGCCATCTTTCTGCACTGCCTGCCGGCTACAAGGGGGCGTGAGGTTGCCGCCTCTGTGATTGATGGCCCGCAGTCCGCCGTCTGGGACGAGGCGGAGAACCGTCTCCACTCGCAAAAGGCTCTGCTTGCATTGCTTATGGGGGCCGCACCGGACATCTAGCATGGTATGCTGCCGCCAGCATGCGACAGATGAGAATCCGGCGGGCCTGACACGCCTATAAGGGCAAAGTATAACGACAAAGTATGACGACTACGAAACGGGAATATATCCAAGATATTTTAGTCACGATAAGGTCATGATGTTTGGCAGAACTGCGCTAATCGCTACCATGATGCTTGTTGCGGTTCCCGCTCTGGGATCTTACGCGCAGACAGAGGAGGTATCTGCCGATGACAGCATGGCCATGACCGCCATTGCCAACAACACTCTCACCGGCCCTGTTCTGATCGGCGGGTTGTTCCCGCTTACAGGCGATCTTGGTTCTACGGGAGAGCGGGATCTGGACGCTGCCACACTGGCAGCCTGGGATGTCAGCGCGCATATGGCAGCTGGCGGGGCCAAGTGGTGGATTGAGCTGGTCAGTAGAGACACGGCTACCGATCCAGATGTTGCGCTGGAGCAATTGCGATATATGCATGATATGGGCATAGATGTGGTGGTCGGGTCCATGTCCAGCGAAAGCCTGCAGAACATCAAAGAGTACGCCGACAAAAACAACATGGCGGTAATTGCATGCTGCTCCACTGCATCCATTCTGGCCGTACCGGATGATAGCGTATACCGCCTTGCGCCAGATGACCGTGGCCAGAGTGCGGCCTTGGCCACTATCCTTGAGGCGGCCGGCAAGGAGGTAGTCGTTCCCATTTGGAGAGGGGATGCCTATGGAGACGGAGTATGGACTGAGGTAGGTCGCGAGTTCGGGGCGCGGGAAGGCATGGTGTACGCGGGTATGCGGTATCCGCCGGACAACACCGGGTTCGAACTGGATGCGGCAGTCTTGGATAAGCACGTTCGAACTGCTGTGGATAGGTACGGCGCCAACAAGGTTGCTGTCCTGATGGTGTCGTTTGACGAATCCCCTGACATAGTCCGGGCGGCATCATCTTATGATGCGCTAGCCAGCGTGGAGTGGTTGGCCAGCGGCTCTTCTGTACCGTATGTTGAACAGTTCGCTGGCGACGAGGTGATCAGGGCATTCGTCAATACCGTGAACTTTACCGCAGTTGAAGCCATGATCAGCCCCGGCGAGCGGCACGGATATGTTACCGACATCATCGAAGGATCAGAATCCAGCACCACTACCCACCTGATGTACGATACGGTGTGGGCGGTGGGCAAGTCGATAGCCGAGGGCGGCAGCGCAGAGGCCGCTGATGTCCGGGCGGCATTGCCCGGCGCCGTGGCTCACCACAATGGCGCAACACGGCTTACCGGCCTTAACGAGGCCGGCGACGTAGACTCGGCCAACTACCAAGTGCTGGAGATGAACGGGACTTCTTGGAAGGCGACCACCAAGTACTCCAGCGAGATGGATCTCTTGACCGCTACTGTTCAGCCGACCGGCGAGGTAGTGGCGGGGGTACTGTATTCGTTGACTGGCGGTTCCGGTGGAGCGGAGAATCTGGCTGCCGTACAGCTGGGCATAGATGACTTCAATGAATTCCTTCACGGCATCAATGTGGACTGGAGGCTGTCCGTCGTGGCCAGAGACGCCGGAGACGACCCCGATATTGCATTGGAGAAGGTCAAGATGCTGCGCGACCAAGGCATTGACATAATCATCGGACCCGGGACCAGCCGTATCGCCGAGGCGATAAAGCCGTACGCGGACGACCGCAACATGACCCTGCTCAGCTGCTGCTCCACAGCCCCAAGCCTGGCCATACCCGGCGACAGCGTCTTCAGACTGGTTCCAGACGATTCTAAACAGGGGGTTGCCATGGGAAAACTGCTGGAGAGCCAAGGCATCCGGGCGGTGGTTCCCATATGGGTGGGCGATGCCTACGGTGACGGCCTCAGGGAGCATGTCGCTGCAAACTTTGAGTCACGTGGGGGTATCGTCGGCGAAGGCGTACGGTACGATCCTGCGGAGGTGGACTTTGCAGACGAGCTCGAGTCGTTGGCCGGCGAGGTTCAGATGCTGACCGACCAGTACGGCACCGATAGTGTGGCAGTCTTGATGATCTCCATAAGCAAGTCATCAAGGATAGCGGAAGGGGTTCAGGACCACGCCATACTTGCCGAGGTCCGTTGGTTTGGCTCCGAAAGCCTGACCGGGGTTGATGCCCTGCTGGACGGGAACGGTCTGCACGGGTTTGCCAACATGGTCCGACTCACCACCCTGCAGATATCAGACAGCCACGGTGACCTGTACGAGCGCGTACACTCGCGCATGTCGTCCACGCTGGGGAGGGATCCAAACGCTTACGTCTACAAATCTTACGATGCCGCTTGGCTGGTGGGCCTGTCCATACTGAAGACTGGAATCCCTGATGCTGCCTCGGTCCGGTCGGCACTGGTCGATGTGGCTTCCGGGTATAGCGGCGCATTTGAGAGTATCACACTGAACGAGGCCGGAGATCTAGCCTACGCCGACTACTCGGTCTGGCAGGTGGCAGATGGGGAGTGGACAGAGATCGGCGTGTACTCGCTGATTAGCGACACCATAACCCTGGACTTGCCGCCTTCACGGTAGCCTGCCCGGGCAGGCTGATGACAATTGGCTTCGCGACGGTAACGCTGCTGGATGAATCCGGGCATCACCCACGCTGGGTGATACGGACTTCCTGCCATCTTGGCTCAAGGGCCTGGCGGATGCGTTATCATCGGAGGGACTGCCGCATGTCGGGGTGAACCCTGCCGGCACCTCGGCGAACTGCATCATGCGCGGGTGCAAGTTGAGGCGCGCCACCAGCCAGCCTCAGGGCAGGCGCAACCTGGGGCGCCAACCATGCAGGATCCTCCGTGAGCGGGATGCCGACGCGGGCGCCAGCATATTGTTCCGGACGGTGACGGCGCTCATCATCGAGTACGCCGGCCGGGACGGATGAACTCGTGTCACGTTCCCGGCCATGCTGGCGATGCTGCGGGATGCCATCGACGAGCCCGGCATGAACCCACAACAAAAGAACACTTTGACAAACATCTTGCGGCTGCTAGAGGGTCGCAGCGCAGGCGTCGAATGGCGCCTGCCTGGGGCGCACAAACCGGGACACCAGAATCCCGCCGGCGGGGAGCCGGTGGGCGGACCCGGGGTGGACGACCATGGCCGGAGCGGGCCGGGGCCGCCCAATGCAGCCAAGTTATGCGTCTATTCTTAATCTGGGAATTATCGCGGTTAATACACCGCCGGCCTGCCGGCCATCCGCCGCACCAACCGCCAGGACATCCTGCCGGACACCGGCAGCCCCCGGACGGCTGGCATGACTTGGAATTGGCGCGGGCCTGCAGGGTACGACCGTAAGTCATTTGCAGGGATCCGCCGCGCGCAGCTCTCCGTTGCCGCGACCGGAATCCGCCGTCGCAGCCTGCCGCAGAGCGCGCTGCCGGCTGCCAGCTGCCTGCAGGTGAGCTTTTTGCCCACCAGGTTCCGGACAATCCCGCCCATCCTTTCGACTACCCCCGTCGCCTTGCCGCTTGGCCGTCCGGAAAACTCGTTGGCGTACCGGTGCAGGTGCCCGGGATCGACATGGTGGAACGTCCCGTTGTACCCGCGCCCCACCGGGGCCCGGAACGACCCCATCCCGTTGATATGGCCGACCTCTCCCCGGACGTACCCGCCGTCGCCGTGGTTGACCGTATGGTGGTTCTCCGGGTCGCTGTACGCCCGGCTCTCGCCAGCAAACACCCTAGCGCCCTTTGCAGTGTTCTACCCGACAAACCCCGCCAAGCGGGCCCCGGCGATCTCCGGTACGGGCACCGCCCGGATGGCCCCCGTCTCCCTGTCCTTGATGATTCCCACGACCACCGCCGCCTTCTTGGTCCTGCCCTTCTTGTCGGCGTGCTTGCTCTTCTCGCGCCCGCCAGGGTACGCCCCGTCCACCTCGACGGGGCCGGCCATCGCCAGGTCCGGCCCCGCTAGGGTGCGCCACGCCTCCCTGAGCCTGTGCAGCAGGAACCACGCCGCGCTCTGGCTTATTCCCAGATCTCGTCGCAGCTGCACGCTGGATACGCCCTTGGGGCGGGTGGCGAGCAGGTATGTGGCCATGGCCCAGTTTCGGTAGCTGATCTTGGACTGCTCCATGACCGTACCCATCTTGACGCTGAAGCGCTTGTCGCACTCCGAGCAGTAGTACGGCATGCTCGGGTGCCTGGAGGCGCAGGTGTACTTGTTGTCACATCTGGGGCACCTGCGGCCGTCCGGCCATATGTTCTCCTCAAGCCACTCCATGGCGGTTTGGTCGTCGGGGAACATGTCGAACAGCTCCGGCAGGGACAGGTCCCTGTATTTGCCCGAGGCCGGGCCGCCCTCTGCCTTTGTGGCTTGTTTGCTCATGTGAATGTCGTGCAAAGTTAGTATTTGACCTGTATCAATCACGATAATTCCCGCTGAACTCTAAAGGTGTGTCCCACTAACATAAGACCCCCGGAGTCTCCCCCGGCGGCCCGATGCCAGCAGAATTAGTGGATACATCCAGGCGGTCGTCCAGGAAGCGCGCGTCCGCCGGCTCGTATGGTGCCGGTTTTTTCGCGTCCCCTTTGGGCCGCCGCCCTTCGCCGACGTATGGCATCCACACGACGGCAGCGTCCAGCAGCGTTTGGACAAGCTGCGGAACGCACTGCTCCCAATCCCCGGCCACCTGCCGACCGGCGCCGTCTTGCAACGGCGCCGGACCGGCCGCCGGTTCATATGCGGACACGCCGCGGCACAGTATGTTTATGCCGGCAACGTCGTCCCTGTCCACATAATACAAACACGCGGTACACGCTTTCATGCGCTTCCACGACTTCCACGATCTCGTACGGTACTTGGCCGCCCACAGCTTTTCACCGCACTTTGGGCACTCCGAGCTCGTCCCCGCCGGAGTAACACCATACACGGACAATCCGTACTTTTTGAACACGCCGTCCGCCACCGCCCGTATGGTCCCCTGGCTGAGTCCCATCTTCAGCAGGTCGCGCTGCTCCCTTGACATCATCCTGTTGGAGCGCACCAGCAACCTGTTGATTGTAGACTCCTCCAACACCAGCGCATACCCCCGGGTGGCGCAACCGTGCATCGTCTTGAATAGCCAGTCGTTCTTCCGGTGGATGAATCCGGAGTTTATGCGGGCGCGCTCGCGGCGGTTGGCGCGCCAGTCGCGCCGCTTCCTGGAACGCTTGCCCTTGTTGCGTGGCTTGCTGCCGGGGTTTTTTACGTATCGCGGTTTGGTGCGGGCCTTTGGGCGCTTTGGCCTGCCGCCGGTCACGCCCAGGATGGCGTGCCTCCTGCGGCGCTCCTGCGCAAACCCGAGCGCCCCGTTTACTATATGATCTACCTCGCCGTCGGTGCTCGCGATGACGTGTTCCCGCTTGTTGACATCCATCCCCATCATGCCCTTCGGCTGCACGGGCTGGACCGGTTGGGGTTCGTATGCTATTGACGCGGTGGTGCTGTTTATCGTGACGGCGCCAACACTCACCGCGGTCGCTATCCGCTCCACCACGTTGGGCGTCAACTGTATCTCCATGGCATGCCGGGACGGCGTTATGGGAAACCGCAGAAACACGCGGCGCGACGCCAGAAGCGGCTGGTTCGGGGCGTCCGACAGGCTGCACCAGAAACCATCGCCATATATGACGCAGGCGTCTGCGCCCTGGCGCAGGACGGGGTTTTCGCATTTGGGCCGGCGCGCGTTGGGGTTTGATCTGGACCCCGAATTCTGAGACCACTTTCTGCATGTTTTTACACAGACATCGGTCCCTCATTTATGCTCCGCCTCCCATGATGCCGTAAACTCGTCCGGCGGGACGTACTTTAACGCCGAGTGCAGCCGGTTCCGGTTGTAGTCTCGGAACGCCTCGGCTATGACGGCTTCGGCCTGCTGGTAGTTGGAGAAATCGTGCGGCCAGATGTACTCGCGCTTGAGGGTGCCGTGGAACGATTCTATGTGGCCGTTCTGCTGTGGCGTGCTCTTCCAGATGAACTTGAGTTTGATGCCGAGATGGGACGCGGCCTTTCGGAACTTTTTGCCAGCATATTGGGAACCGTTGTCGCACTGGATGGTGAGCCCCGAGCAGTCCGGTTTGGCGGTGGCGACGGCCTCCACCAGCGAGTCCACGGCGATGTCGGCGGTGGCCAGGGCGTCGAACCGGTAGGCAATCCACTGCCTGGTGAAGATATCCAGTATGTTGAAGCAATAGCACCAGCCATCGGCCTGCCCGCACCACACGTAAGTGATGTCTGTCTGCCATACCTGGTTGGGCCTGGCCGCCTTGATCGGCTTCCAGCGGGCCTTGGCATCTGCCCTGGACGGAGCCGGCTTGCTCCAGCCCGCTAGGCGGTAGGCGCGCCGTACACTCTTGCGGTTTACGGGCCTTCCGAGACGGCGCGCCAGCTCCGCGGCCACCCTTCTGGTCCCGTAGAACGGCCGCCTTTTGCGTATCTCCAAGATAATCTCCAGAAGATCGGCGTCGGTCCGGGGCACGCGCGCCTTTTTTCTCCAGTACCACCTCTGCTTGGACACCTCGCAGGTGCGCAGCGCCCCGTTGAGCGACATGCCCTGATCAACCATGCGCTGCACCGCCCTCAACGCTTCCTTCCCTCCAAGGTTTTTTTTAATGCGTCGACGGCCAGGGTGGACTCGGCCAGGAGCGTCTTGAGGCGGTCATTCTCCCTCTGGAGGGCCTTGGTTGCGGCAGTATCTGACTTACCGGCCATGGCGGCCTTGGCGGATTCAAGGAACTTCTCCCTCCACGGGTAGAACGTGTTGGGCGAGAGGCCGTGCTTGCGGCATATCTCGACCGTCTCCGCGGACGTGGTGAGCGCCTCCATCACTATCCTGTACTTTTCCTCCGCGCTCCATCGCTTCTTGGTCATCGCATGTACCTCCCGGTTGTACTCCGAATGTCTGTGTTACGGATCGGTCTCGCTCTAAGGGGTCCCCCGCCAGGTTGTATGCGCGTCTTTTGCGGTAGGCGCGGACGGCGGTCTCGCACATGTCGCACATGTAGCCGGCAAACTGCGCCATGTATTTGCCGCCGCGGTGCTTGAGTTGTTCGCGTATCATGCGGCGGCGGGAATCGTACCGTTTCAGATCCTCCCCGCCGTATGCGTCCCGCACCATCGGAAAGTCGCGCGTAAACTCCACAAACAGGCGGTACCCCAGGTTGGTCTTGTGTTTGGCGTATTCCAGCGCGGATGACAGTTTCGGGTCTTGGTGGTGCCTTGGAGCCCTGCGCGCGCCGGTGATCTCACAATACCTTGCTGGGCTGTATGCCTTGCAGTGGGGCATTGACGTGGCGACGGTCTGCCCCCGCCTGCGTGCCATGCCGTGTGTGGCGTGTGTCCGGTATTTAGTGTTTGGATTGTTGTACCGGACGGTTCCGGACGGTACCGGGCGGTTCCGTGTGGCACTGGTGTGGTTTTGGGGTTATATGTCTGTGGGACACAGCCGAACTGTATGCACTCAGGTCCCCAAAGCGGACAATTCGGATGCCCAGCCGGGCCATAGGTTTATTGATCGCGATACCATCTAACCGGCGTGAGCACCAAGTCAGAGGCCGCCCTCCTGCGCGAGGAGCTGACCAGGTTGGCGGTGGAGAACCGGGAACTACGCGAGACGGTGTCCCGGCTCGAGGCTGTGCATGACAAGATGGTCGCGGCCCTCAAGGCGGAGATAGACCGGCTGATACTGGAGATAGCCGAGCGCGACAGGAGGCTGGCCAAGTACGAGAACGCCCACGTCCCGTCCTCGACCGGCTCGCTGTACAACGAGAAGCGCGCAGCCTTCCGGAAGAAGATGGCGGAGGAGGGCGGCTACGCCGGCGAGGGCGGCGATGAAGGCGGACCTGAATCGGATGACGATGACAACAACGGTAAGGCGGAGGGTGAGCCGTCCCGCAGGGGGCCGCCGGCCGGACATATAGGCGCCTCCCACAAGAACAAGGCGGACCGGACGGTCGTGCTGCGGGTCTGCCGGTGCGGGACGTGCGGGCGCGGCCACCTCAGGAAGGTGCCACCGGTCGTCAAGATGGTCTATGATTTTGCCGGCGGCAAATCCATGGTGATAGAGTGCATCGCGTACGTGATGAAGAGGGGATCCTGCAAGAGGTGTGGAGAGATCACCACCGCGGCGGCGCCTACCATCCCGGGGACCTCGTTTGGGCCCGGGATCCTGGGGTTCATCGAGGAGTACTATGCGGGGAGGTGCACCGACCAGACTATCTCATACTTTTTCGATGCCCTCTACGGGTTTGGCCTCTCACCCAACGCCGTCTGGAACGCGCGCAAGGCCATCAGGGACCTGCTGATGGGGACCTATGCGGAGATCCTGGACCACATCGCCGAGGCCCTGTTCATGCAGATGGACGAGTCGCCCGTCAGGATGAACGGCAAGCGGGGCTACATCTGGCTGGCGACCATCGGGGACGCCACCTACATCGTGGCCGCCCCCAGCAGGGCCGCGGCCGTCCTGGACATCCATTTCGGGAAGATCCTGGGCGTCCCGGTCGTCTCGGACGGGTACGTCGCCTACAACGTGCTGCCCATCCGGCAGAGGTGCTGGGTGCACCTCCTGCGCGAGGCCGAAGAGTACGCCATCAGGAACGGCGGATCCGACATATCCTGCCACTACCGGCTGCTCTCCCTGTACCGGGCCATCAAGGGCAGGAAGTCGGCGGAGAGCTCCGAGTGCCTCTCCCTGGAGAGGGCCGTCCTGGAGATAGCCTCCTCCTATCCCGAGGGCCACAAGTTCAGGACCAAGCTGGAGGGGGCCGCGCCCCACCTGTTCACCTTCCTCAGATACCCCGGCATGCCGCCACACAACAACGGCGCCGAGCTGGAGATACGCGACACCGCCGTCCTGCACAGGAACGTGCGCCACCAGCTGTCCACGGCGGAGGGGCGGGAGGTCTTCTCGGTGCTGGTCTCGGTGGCGCGCACCTGCCGCAAGCTGGGCATCTTTCCGCGGACCGCGGTGGAGAATTTGGTCAGGGACCCGGACTGGAGGCTGTTCAAGCCGCCGCCGAAACAGGAGCGCCCGGAGCTGGTCGCGCCGGTCGCCGTGGCGTGCTGATGCCGGATTAGCGTTGCAGACAATTATGACGATGCCCAAGATGCCCGCTTTGGGGACCTGAGTGCATACAGCCGAACTCTAACGAACGTATATAAGTGAAAAATCAGTCCAAGCCCAATACATGGCCTATTCCAGAATCCTAAGGCGCCTACGGGAGGAGAAAACCAACTACAGGAAGCGCCGCACAATGCTGATGGGCAAGAAGGACTTTATCACCGTGATCGTGACCAACGAGAACACCCAGGTACAGGTACTGCATCCGGGCATGGACGGGGACAGAGTAGTCGCCTCTGCCCACTCCAGGCAGCTGCTCAAGGGCGGGTGGCAAGGCTCGCGCAAGAACATTCCGGCCGCATACCTCACCGGATATCTGGCCGGCCGGAAGGCCCTCAGCGGTGGCACTAGAAATGCCATACTGTACACGGGCACCCGGAGGTACACCCAACGGATGGCCGCCGCGCTAAGGGGCGTCATAGATGCCGGGTTACAGGTACCAGCTGACCCTGAGACGTTCCCGCCGGAGGAGAGGATAAACGGCGAGCACCTGGCCGTCAAGAATGATGTTTCCAAGTTCAAGTCGTCGATAGACAGTGAGGTGCCCGTACCTTGAGACCGCAAGGTAACCGCCGTGAGGTTGAGGAGGTCTGGATACCAAAGACCGCCCTAGGCAAACAGGTTGATGCAGGAACCATAACGTCCTTGGAGGGCATAATCGAGCAGGGCCTGCGTGTGCAGGAGGCGGGGATCATCAAGAAGCTGCTGCCCGACCTCAAGACCGAGGTGGTCGACGTGGGGATAATCCAAAAAATGACCTCCAACGGGCAGTCTACCAGGTTCAAGGCTATTGTGGCAGCCGGCAACGAGAACGGCTATCTGGGAGTGGGACAAGGAAAGTCAAAACAGATGCGGATAGCCATAGAGAAGGCTACCAACCAGGCATACCTCAACGTAAGCCCGGTCAAGCTCGGCTGCGGCAGCTGGGAGTGCAGATGCGATCAGAAACATTCGGTCCCGTTCAAGATACGGGGCAAGGGTGGAAGCGTAACCATCGAGATACTGCCGGCACCGCGGGGCTTGGGTCTTGTGGCGGGGGGAAAGATAAAGAGACTGCTGGAGCTGGCAGGACTGCGGGACGCGTGGACCAAGGCCACCGGATCCACGGCCACCATGAACTCCACATCCAAGGCTATTCTGAACTGCCTGCGGCAATCGTTCAGTCAGGGGTAGTAGCTGGGCATGGTCAAGGCATACCTGGTGGTCAGAATAAAGGGACAAGCGGATGTCCCCCACTGGGCGCGGACCACCATGAAGCTGCTCAAACTGGAAAAGAAGCACCGCGCCACCATCGTGCCTGCAACCGACAGCACCAAGGGAATGCTGCAGAAGATACAGACTTTCGTGGCCTGGAGCGAGGCAGATCCTGCGATAGTGCAGGAGCTGGTAGAGAAGAAGGCGCGCAAGTCCGGCTACAGACCACTAACTCAGGATGACATCAAGGAGATGGGATATGATGGCACGGCCGACCTGGTCGAGTCGCTCTCTAGCGGCAAGGTTGCCTTGTCAAAACTGGATCCGCTCAAGCCCTGGTTCGCTTTGGCGCCGCCCAGGATGGGCTTTAAGAGGAGTACCAAGAAGCTTGCGGGCCAGAACGGGATACTCGGACGGAACAAGGACCTGCCGGAGCTGGTACGGAGGATGATCTGATATGGCCACCAGACTGCGCAAGACCCGCAGGTACCGCGGCTCGCGGAACCACGGCTGGGGCCAGGTAGCGCAGCACCGGGCCAGCGGCCACAAGGGCGGTCTGGGCGTATCAGGACAGCTGAAGCACCACTACTCGTCCATGCTGATGAACGACCCGGATCATTTCGGACACTCCTCCACCAGGCCGCCAAACCCCAACATCACAAGAAGGTGGGCAAGCGTTCGGGATCTTGATGACCTGTACGCCCGGCACGGACGCTTGGAGGGGGAACGTAGGATAGTGGATCTGAGGGGCGCCGGTTACGAGAAACTGCTGGGTGGAGGTAGCGTCTCGTCCGCTTATACGGTGTTGGTGCCCGATTCTACAAAGTCGGCGGCCGGAAAGGTGGAAGCCGCCGGCGGTGAGGTGCTCTCGGACGATGGTTGAGGGAAGCGCCACCGAGATAATCCGCAAGGTTGTATTCAAGGTAGAGCCGTACCTGCCGCAGGTGCCCAAACCAAAGAAGAAGCTCACGCTGCAGAAGCGGCTCTTGTGGAGTGGCGTGGCCCTGCTCATATACATGGTGATGGGCCAGACGCCGCTCTTTGGGGCCGTCACGCCGGAGATGGACTTTCTGGCATTCGCCCGGGTCATATTCGCCTCCCAGCAGGGCACCCTGGTGGAGCTGGGGATAGGGCCGATAGTGACGGCTGGACTGCTGATGCAGCTGCTTAGGGGCTCGGAGATACTAAAGTTCGACTTTAAAAAACCCGAAGAGCGCGGCATATTTCAGACCGCCACCAAGCTGGTCACCTACGTGGTTATCATAGCGGAGTCTGTTGTCTACGCGATAGCCGTCTACGGGCCCAACATCCTGGATCCCTCGCACCTGTACGTGATGATAGGCCAGCTGATGGTGGCCTCCGTACTTATCATGTTCCTGGATGAGATGATCCAGAAGGGATGGGGGCTGGGTAGCGGAATCAGCCTGTTCATAATGGCCGGAGTCACGCAGCAGATACTGTGGAGCCTCTTTGCCCCCCTGCCGGCAGGCGATGGCGGACCCATCGGGGTTCTGCCGTACCTGGGCCAGTCCATAATGGCAGGCGACATCGGCAACGTCATCGACAATATCATCTTCCGGAGCGGCCAGTTGCCGAGTATATTCGGGCTGTGCCTGACGGCCGGAATACTGCTGATACTGGTCTTCACGCAGGGGATGAAGATCGAGATACCCATAGTCTCTACCAGGTACAGGGGGTTCTCGGCGGTTTACCCCATCAAGATGATGTACGTCTCCAACATACCGGTCATACTGGCATCGGCACTCACCGCCAATGCCGTGTTTCTGGGTCAGATGATCTGGGCCAACGTCAATCCGCGCAATACGGATGCCCTCTGGAACATCATAGGGCAGTTTGATCCCACGAATCCCTCTACGCCGATCGGCGGTATCATCTACTATGTTACGCCCCCGCGGGGGCTGGAGATAGCCGCAGCCGACCCGACCCGCGCTGTCGGATACGTCCTGTTCATGATCGGGATTGTTGTCGTCTTTGGAAAGCTGTGGGTGGAACTGGGCGGCCTCTCCCCCAAGAGCGCGGCGCAGAACCTGCTGGATGCGGATGTTCAGGTGCCCGGCTTCCGGCGGTCCAACAAGCCCATCGAGACGCTGCTCAACAAGTACATACCATCCGTCACGATTGTGGGTTCGATGATACTGGGCCTGCTGGCCGGTGTCTCGGACGTGCTGGGGGTATTTGGTACGGGGATAGGGGTACTGCTGATGGTGGACATCCTGATCAACTACTATACGCAGCTGGTACGCGAACAGGTAGAGGTAGTCATGCCGCGGTTGGGTGCTTTGCTTGGCAGAAAGTAAGCGTGTCGTTCTGGTGGGCATCTCAGGCGTGGGCAAGACCACCCTGCTCAAGGCCGTGGTAGAGAAGCTGCAGGATGCCGCCAAGATCGTCCTGGTTCGCAACTTCGGTACGGTCATGCTGGATGAGGCAAGGCGCAACGGCATAACCGACCGGGACATGATCCGGAACCTCTCCATACGGGACCAGGAGGCGCTGCAGAGCAACGCTGCGGCAAGCATTGCTGCGGAGTCTGCCGATGTCATAATAATAGACACGCATGCCTTTGTGAGCACCAGTGCAGGGTACTACCCGGGGCTGCCCGTCAAGGTGCTGGACATACTCAAACCCACCATCTACATATCGGTCTCTGCCCGGCCCGAGGACATCTACCACCGCCGCATGAACGATCCGACCAGAAGCCGCGATCGTATAGACCACAACGCCATCAAGCAGGAACTGGATCTCCAGGCGGCAATGGTGTCTGCGTGCTCGGTGGTCTCCGGCGCCCCGATCAAGCCCATCGCCAACCGCCAGGGGAAGGTGGCCGATGCAGCAAACGACGTAATAAGGGCCATAGGGTTGTAATGGCATGAACGGAGTACTGCTGTTCCTCGAGTCGGTCTTCCTGCAGGAGGACGGGGGCTTTCTGGGGTTCCTTGGCGGGGATCGCGGAGCCTTGGGCAGCGACGACCCCATCATAGTGGGACTGGTGGCCTCCGCATTTGCGGTGTCGGGCTTTGGCGTACTGCTCAACCTGCTCAACGCGGCCATCCGCAAGAAGATGGTCGACCAGGTAAAGTGGCGCCGCATAATGAAGGAGACCCGCGCCTTCAACAAAGAGAGGATGGCGGCCTTCCGGTCCAAGGACCAAGACAGGATAAACCACCTGAACAAAAAGTCGGCCTACATGAACAAGCTCAACATGGAGCTGATGCAGATGAACCTGCGCCCCATGATGATAACGTTCGTACCGCTGATACTGATATTCTACTTTGTACTGCCGGCCCTCTTTTCGTATACGGTGGCCATCTCCCCGGTCTCACTCAACGTCATACCCGGAGACTTCTTCCAGCTAACGTGCACCGCCGAGCAGGCGGCCGACCCGGATCACATATGCGAGGAGGAGAACGCGCTCCTCCTGTGGGCATGGTACTTCCTGTCGTCGATAGCCTTCAGCGGGATTATTATGAAACTTACCAAGACCACCATGGATCTCAGTTGAGCCACTCCATCGTCATATCCGGTCCCCCCGCCGTCGGCAAGTCCACCGTGGCCAGGAGTCTTGCCGAGAGGTACGGGCTGCGCCTTGTCAGCGGCGGCGACGTCCTCAAGGAGATGGCGCGGGAGAGGGGCTTTGATCCGACCGGCGATGACTGGTGGGACACGCCCCAGGGAATGAAGTTTCTGGCCGTGCGGGAGGGCGACTTTAGCTTCGACAGGGAGATGGACGCGCGCCTGATTGAGATGTGCGGGCATGGCGGGGTGGTGATCACCAGCTATACGCTGCCTTGGCTGACCAGCAGCGCGGTACGGGTCTGGCTGGACTGCTCCCAGGATGTCAGCGCCCGACGCATGCAGGACCGGGACGGCGTCAACGCCAAAGACGCTTATCGTATAGCCCAGGACAGGTACGACCGCAACATGAGGTTGTACGAGCGCCATTACGGGTTCAAGTTCGGCCGGGACGACTCGGTCTTTGAGATAGTGGTACAGACAGACGGCAAGGACGTGGGGCAGGTGGTCTCAGAGGTCGTGGCCCGGCTGGACGGACAGCCATGACTCTCCCGCAGCTGGACCACCTGGTGGAGGTTGACCAGGATGTGACGGATCCCGCCTACGGTACGCCCTACAACCAGAGGACGCCAGAACAGTTGCTGGACTATGGGATAATAATACTGGACAAGCCGCCAGGTCCTACCAGCCACGAGACCGTCGCCTGGACCAAGCGGATGATGGGCCTGGACAAGGTGGGCCACAGCGGGACGCTGGATCCGCAGGTCTCAGGCGTCCTTCCGCTGGGGCTGGGCGAGGCCACAAAGGCTTTGGGGGTGCTGCTGTACGGCCCAAAGGAGTACCATGCGGTATGCCGGTTCCACTCCCTCCCTTCCGAGGAACGGCTGAGGGGCGTAATCGATGAGTTTACCGGCACCATCTACCAGCGACCGCCTCAGCGCTCCAGCGTACTGCGCCGGACCCGCACAAGAACCATACACCAGATGGATCTGATAGAGAGGAAGGAGAGGCTGGCCCTGCTGCGGGTCGTCTGCGAGTCGGGCACATACATCCGGAAGCTCCTGTACGACATGGGGGAGGTACTGGGGCCTGGGGCCACCATGATAGAGCTGCGCCGCACCCGCGTCAGCCACTTCACCGAGTCGGGGGGGCTGGTGACCCTGCATGAACTCTCCGACGCGCATGCCGTCTGGAAGGAGACCGGGGACGGATCTCGTCTGGCGTCGATGATCCGGCCGGTCGAGGAGGCACTCAGCGGACTCAAGTCTGTGGTGATCCGGGACTCGGCCGTAGACGCCCTGTGCCACGGGGCTCAGCTGGCCGTGCCGGGCATACTGCAGGTCTCGCCGGGGATCAACCGGGGGGATGTGACGGCAGTGTACACCCAGAAGGGCGAGGCCGTCGCCCTGGCCGAATGCAAGATGTCCGAGGCCGACATACTGGATGCCACCAAGGGGCACGGCTTTGAGACCAAGAGGATAATCATGGCCCCGGGTACCTACCCCCGAAGATGGCGCTCCAAGGGCAGACATGCGGAGTAGTAGTTGTCCCGGCACACGCTGGCCATCTTCATGTCGGTAGGCGCCGCCGCGGGCCTGGCGGCGGGACTGCTCTTGATGGACGTAACCGGCGGGGGGATAACACACGTGGAGGGCCTATCCATCAGCATCGCCACCGACAAGGGTGACTACAATCTGGGCGAGCCGGTGTCGGTCCGGATAGTCAACACCGGCAGCGTCCCGCTGGAGTCCGGCGAGGCTTGGAGGTTCAGGATAACGGGCCTCTCCGGCATGCTCATGTACAGTGAGCCGGGCCACGCTCCCGCGAAGCTGGATCCCGGCCTTGAGACCACCCTGGTATGGGACCAGACAAAGAACGACGGGGACGCGGCTCTGGAGGGATTGTACCGGATATCAATCCGCGGGCACGGGCCTGATGGTGTTCAGGTGGAGGACTCGACGACGATAATGATCTGGAAGTGAGGCAGGTTTCATGCCTACAGCAAGATTTGGGCAGGATGATATGGCGCCGGGAGGGAGATTTGAACTCCCGCTCCCTTGCGAGAACGCGCTTTGTGGTCTCTTGATTTCCAGGCGCGCGCCCTACCAGGCTAGGCGACCCCGGCAACGCCTGTACGCTCTAGCAGACCGTAATTAACTGATTCGAACCGCGGCGGCACAGACCGCGGCCACCATAAAGGTGCTCCCGCCGGGATTTGAACCCGGGATCACTGCCTTGAGAGGGCAGTATGCTTAGCCGGACTACACCACAGGAGCCCCAACCCCCTCTGCCCGGTCTCAATTTAAAGGAAATGGCTTGGTGGGCACGGGGCAGCGACGCAGAGCGGACTGCGGGGAATTATATGCCTAAGTACAGACGCGTAACATACGCGTACCTACCCAGGTGCTTTCCGGCGCTTGGTGTCGCGGGACGATTTCGCGCTTGGTTCTCGCGCCGCCTAGTGGCGTCCGGAGCTGCGGTCACCCAAGTTGGCGGGTTCCGGGTCCGTCCCAATTCACGCCTTTCGAGGGCAATTCCTCCCCCCGCGGGAACGTTAATGTCCGTTCCCCTGTTGACCACATTGTACGCCGCGTTACCGTCGGCGTTCATCACCCGGCCGCAGAACACACACCCAAAGCGCTCACCGTTCCGCGACTCCGCATCAGCGTGTTGGCATGCCGAGCAGGTCGTGCTGGTGCCAACCGGGTTGACCTCTACCACCCTGATGCCCAACCTCTCGGCCACAATCCTGATCTTCCTCAGTATCTCACCGTGGCGGACGAACCTCATGCCCCTGTTGAGGCCGCGCTTCCTGTTTCCGCCGTGCCGCGTCATCGCCTCCAGATCCAACCGTTCGATACAGATGACGCTCGCACCCCAGCAAACCTCCTTGGCCAGCAACCACTCGCAGTAGTTCCGTACGCAGGCGTTCTTGTGGTTGCGGCGGTCGCGCCGGCGCGCCGTCTCCCGATAGTTGCGCGAATGTTTGTTGGTCTTGGATAGTTTGCGGCGCGTCGCATCGTTCCAGTGCTGGTTGGACCTGAACGCGCTCGCCGTGTCGTAGCAGGCGACGCGCCCGTCCGAGCGCGCCACCACCGTCGGGTTGGTTATGCCGCGGTCTATGCCGACGGCCAAACCGGTTGTACGCGGCTCGGCGTCCGGCAGTTTGTAGGTGATGTAGAGCCGCCAGGTGTTGGCGTTCCCGTACGGCGACACGTCCGCCAACCGGAACGACCTTGCGCCATATAGCCAGTTGTTTGGGTATTGGTATGGCTGCTCCCCGGCTAGCCGGACGCGGCCCAAGCCGCGCAGCGAGGCCGTTTGGTTGTCGACGTAGGTCGGCGCGACCTCGCACGAGACCGTCCTCAACGGGTTCTTCCGTGTCCGGTAGTTGAGGTTGCCGTTGCCGTGCTTGTTGGAGACGTCGGCGGCCGTCCTCGCCTGGCGGATTGCCGCCTGCTGAAAGTCCCGCTCCGTCTGCTGTTGGTGCGGCGTCGCCTGCCGCAGGATGGTGAACTCCTTTTGCAGGTCGAACAAGGTGAGCGTCGGATCCTCCTTCAGCCTGGAGACGGCCCAGTTGTATGCTTCGCGCTGGGCGCCGACCAAATCGGACAGTTTGGCGGCCTGCTCGCGCGTCAGGACGACGCGGAAGCCGCGGGTGCGCATCATACGGTAATGTACCGGACCAACCATATAAACCCGGTCCTGCCTGGCCGGCCGCCGGTCTCGTCCTGGCGTGTGTATTTATCCGATAATTCCCGGACTGCGTTCTGTCCACTTCTTATATCGTGGCGTGTCATATGGCGCGTGGATCTGCAGGCTGTTCTGGACGGGGTGGGTCTTGGCGCTTATCCGGCCGGGTTGGTCGGATGCAGGGCCGACGGCACCCACCATGCGTCTTGCTCGTACGATTTGGTGGTCTTTGACGGATCCCACTCCCCGCCCAGGGTGGTGCAGTACGGTGACCGGGCCGTCATACTCTACCGCGGCTCTCTCCAGGAGTCCAGGACGCCGTCCCTGGCTGGATACCTCTCCATGAACATAATCCGGGACGACTCCATGGAGCTGGCGCCGTTCCTATCCGGTGTGGTGGAGAACCGCGATGCACTGCTAACGGATCTGGCCCGCAGCAACCTGGCCGAGGCGATCCTGTGCGCCCAGCGTGCAACCATTGCACTGGAGGGGTCCGTGGACATGGGATCCTGCTGGCAGAAATGCTCTTCCCTGTATCTGGGCGACGCCATACTGGCGCTCAGCGGCCGCCTCCCAACCTCGCACGCGCTGGCCGCGCTGCGGGACGTACGCGGCAACCGTACCGGAACACTGGCGTCCACCGGAACGCTGGGGATGGAAAGAGCGTCAAGTACCCTGCTGACCCGCATGACCGAGTCGGCCGCCGGGCTCTCCGGGATGGTTGGCGGGACGCCGCCCGAGATAATACGGCTCAAGGCCGGTGCGCTGCTTGCCGGATCCAGGATTCCGGACTGCTACCGCTATCTGTGCGGCGTAGCCAGGCAGTGCCTGTCCGCAACCGACTCCATCCGGGGAGGCGCGGATGTAGAGTACGTCGCCCCGATGGCATTGGACGCGGAGCGGGATGCGATACTGGTGCGGGGCAATGCCGCGAGGGTGAGGGGCGAGGCCAGCCGCATGTTGGAGGTGTTGGCGCATGCGTGATCCGATGATGACGGTGATGACCCCAATCCAGTCCACTAACGTGTTTCACGGCTAGATAACTTTAAAGACAACGTGCCTGCATATCACACCCATGGGAGATGCAGCATGTGGATGCGAGGCTTCCAAGGACAACGGCGTAGAGTGTGACTGCCATCTACAGAGCGCGTGCTTTTGTGATGCAACCTGCACCTGCGGATTGGACATCTGCAAGAACACCGAAAGGTAAGGCCTCAACATCATTCTATCTTTTTGACTAGTCATCATCGTCTAGCCCCCACGACTTTACCAGTTCCTTCTGGAACTTGTCGGCTTGCTTGGCATCCAAGGCAAAACCGCAGTTCTTGTGGGTCGGAACTACCACCATACCGTCCAGCTTGAACTCCACCTCGTACATGTGAACCTTGGGGCATTCACACATTGTGCTCGCAAGTTGGTACCTGCTCTATATTTGTCTATTCAAGAGATGACTGTATTGTGTAGTCCGAAAAAAGTTTCACCCCCCGTCCGTATATAAGTACCGTAATTTGGAGACCGGGCCCCATGGTTGACACCCCCCAGAACATGGCATCCGGGACAAAGTCGCCAGATTCCAAAGTCAACATGACGCGGACCGGAAACACTGGTGTGGGGGTCCGCCGGCGCTCCGGACGTCGTCAAATAGGAAAAAAGAGAGAGCGGCCAATGAGAAAGGTAGACGAGTCCAAGGCGAGATGGATCGTCAGGGAGAAGCGCAAGGGAACGCCGAACAGGAGGATAGCGGAGGCGATGAAGATCTCCGTCCGGCGGGTCCAACAGGTGTGGCGGCGGTTCAAGGATGCCGACGCGATATCATACCCGGAAGGCAGGGGAAGGCCCAGGAGACGGCTGCCCGGACGCACGGAATACTCGGCCGTCCTGGCCGCTGCTCAGGGCGGTCCCGCGGGCGCCGTCCGCCTGGAGGAGGCCATTGAGGAGGCCACCGGAATCCATATTCCGCACAACACCATCCACGAGATAATGAGGGATGAGGATCTGGCCGTGAAGCAGGACAACAAGACAGGACAACGCAGCTGGGTCCGCTACGAGCGCGCCCACTCCAACTCCATGTGGCACACCGATTACAAGCTGCTGGACGACGGCAGGTGGTTCCTCTGCTACCTGGATGATGCCTCCCGGTTCGTGACCGGGTGGGGCGTCTTCAAGCAGGCCACCACCGGGAACGCCCTGAAGGTGCTCGGCCAGGCCATCGCCGACCACGGCAAGCCGGCCTCGATACTGACGGATCACGGCTCGCAGTTCTACGCCAACGGATCCGAGCAGAAGAAAAAGGGAACCTCCCTGTTCGAGGAGCGGCTGGTCGAGCTGGGCATCCGCCAGATACTGGCGCGCGTCGGCCATCCCCAGACCAACGGCAAGGTAGAGAGGCTGCACGGGGAGATCCAGCGCAAGCTTCACTTCTTCGAGGAGGCCTCCTACGGGGGTAAGACGCGGGGCGGCGGATCCGGCAAATCCCACGTGGGCGGTCCCTTCCATACGGGTCCGGAGCGGGATCCCGTCGACAGGTTCATCGAATGGTACAACTACCATCGACCCCACATGTCCCTGGACAGGAAGAGTCGGGAGACGCCCGCGCGGGCGTTCATCCGGAAGATGGCTCCGGCCGGGGAGACGGTCGTCGACGCGCAGAGCGGAGAGGAGTACAGCGCGGATTGATCCGGGCCTGCCTCCACGCGACGGCCCGGTCCGTGGAGGGCTGCGCGTGTCCCGCGGGAGGGCTCCCGCCCCCCGAACAGGGACGGTGTGCCAGCGGAGTGGAAATGGAGCGCGGGCCATGGCCGGTGGCGATCCGGGACCCGCCTAAGATAACGTACTTATCCGGTAATCTACGAATTGAGGCCATGCCGGCAGGGGGGCGAAATATTTTTGGGATTCCACAAAGAGATGACTGTATGCACTCAGGTCCCCAAAGCGGACAATTCGGATGCCCAGCCGGGCCATAGGTTTATTGATCGCGATACCATCTAACCGGCGTGAGCACCAAGTCAGAGGCCGCCCTCCTGCGCGAGGAGCTGACCAGGTTGGCGGTGGAGAACCGGGAACTACGCGAGACGGTGTCCCGGCTCGAGGCTGTGCATGACAAGATGGTCGCGGCCCTCAAGGCGGAGATAGACCGGCTGATACTGGAGATAGCCGAGCGCGACAGGAGGCTGGCCAAGTACGAGAACGCCCACGTCCCGTCCTCGACCGGCTCGCTGTACAACGAGAAGCGCGCAGCCTTCCGGAAGAAGATGGCGGAGGAGGGCGGCTACGCCGGCGAGGGCGGCGATGAAGGCGGACCTGAATCGGATGACGATGACAACAACGGTAAGGCGGAGGGTGAGCCGTCCCGCAGGGGGCCGCCGGCCGGACATATAGGCGCCTCCCACAAGAACAAGGCGGACCGGACGGTCGTGCTGCGGGTCTGCCGGTGCGGGACGTGCGGGCGCGGCCACCTCAGGAAGGTGCCACCGGTCGTCAAGATGGTCTATGATTTTGCCGGCGGCAAATCCATGGTGATAGAGTGCATCGCGTACGTGATGAAGAGGGGATCCTGCAAGAGGTGTGGAGAGATCACCACCGCGGCGGCGCCTACCATCCCGGGGACCTCGTTTGGGCCCGGGATCCTGGGGTTCATCGAGGAGTACTATGCGGGGAGGTGCACCGACCAGACTATCTCATACTTTTTCGATGCCCTCTACGGGTTTGGCCTCTCACCCAACGCCGTCTGGAACGCGCGCAAGGCCATCAGGGACCTGCTGATGGGGACCTATGCGGAGATCCTGGACCACATCGCCGAGGCCCTGTTCATGCAGATGGACGAGTCGCCCGTCAGGATGAACGGCAAGCGGGGCTACATCTGGCTGGCGACCATCGGGGACGCCACCTACATCGTGGCCGCCCCCAGCAGGGCCGCGGCCGTCCTGGACATCCATTTCGGGAAGATCCTGGGCGTCCCGGTCGTCTCGGACGGGTACGTCGCCTACAACGTGCTGCCCATCCGGCAGAGGTGCTGGGTGCACCTCCTGCGCGAGGCCGAAGAGTACGCCATCAGGAACGGCGGATCCGACATATCCTGCCACTACCGGCTGCTCTCCCTGTACCGGGCCATCAAGGGCAGGAAGTCGGCGGAGAGCTCCGAGTGCCTCTCCCTGGAGAGGGCCGTCCTGGAGATAGCCTCCTCCTATCCCGAGGGCCACAAGTTCAGGACCAAGCTGGAGGGGGCCGCGCCCCACCTGTTCACCTTCCTCAGATACCCCGGCATGCCGCCACACAACAACGGCGCCGAGCTGGAGATACGCGACACCGCCGTCCTGCACAGGAACGTGCGCCACCAGCTGTCCACGGCGGAGGGGCGGGAGGTCTTCTCGGTGCTGGTCTCGGTGGCGCGCACCTGCCGCAAGCTGGGCATCTTTCCGCGGACCGCGGTGGAGAATTTGGTCAGGGACCCGGACTGGAGGCTGTTCAAGCCGCCGCCGAAACAGGAGCGCCCGGAGCTGGTCGCGCCGGTCGCCGTGGCGTGCTGATGCCGGATTAGCGTTGCAGACAATTATGACGATGCCCAAGATGCCCGCTTTGGGGACCTGAGTGCATACAGATGACTGTACGCGTTTCGACTAGGAGTGAAACCAAAGATCCACCATTCGTGGTTTTGCAATCAACATATGCAGTTCCGTGGCAACAGACCGTGCAGGATCGTAGAAATTGTATATCAGATTAGACAATTCGTCCAATGGATGGCAGCTTAACCTCGTCTGGATCCGTTCCGAGCCGAAACGCGTACAGATGACTATCCGAACCTGCCGGGTTTGGTTGGCAGGCGGGCGCCAACCCTTAATATTGGCGTTCGTACCTCTTAGGATGATGAGCCTCCGGTATATTGCCGTCTTGGCTGCAGTCCTTGTTGTTGGCGGGGCCGCCCCTGCCATGGCCCAGTTCCAGCAGGGGGGAGTAGACCACCCCGGGGAGTGGCACGTCGGAGAGGGTATGGCCGCCGGCGACTACTACTCGTACATAATGTGCCATGTGGACTACAGGGAATGCGCCCAGTTCCAGATGGACATCTGGATAGAGGGAGACATACAGGTGGAAACCGAGACGAAGTGGCTCGCGCACGTGGTCGTCTATGACGGCAACAGGGTGACTGCCGGCCAGATGGAGCTGGGAAAGATAGCCCCCGAGCCCACCGGCGGTACTGCCGAGCTCAGCACCTACCGTGGAGCGTTCAAGTCGTCGATCGTGTGGCTGTCGGCGTTTGCCAATGCCAACGAGCCCAAAAAGTTCTCCCTGCCCTCGTGGGGCAAGATAGCCAACATAGGGGGAGAGCAGATACTGCCCAAGGAACTGGTGGAGGGCGGACTGGACGTGCGGGCCGGCCACTTCGAGGAGGTGATCCTCATGGGCTGGAGAACCGGCGGCGCCACCAGCAACATCTGGGTGGTGGACGGGTTCCCCTTCCCGATAAAGGCGCTCACATGGACCCACGTCTCCGAAGGCATACCGCCCAAGGAGTACGATTTTGAGCTGCGCGAGTACAGGACCGGCGTCTCGGAGAACCCGCTGGCCGGGATAGTCAGCACCGCTCAGGAACAGGCGCAGATAGGCTGCCCCGAGATCGGCGGACTTGAGCAGTCTATCAAAAAACCGACCAACTCGTTCAAGTACCAGATACACGCCTTTTACACACCGGATCCGCCGGTGGAGGACTGCCCCATGAAGTGGCTGGTCAAGTTCATCTCCAAGTACGACGACACAGAGTTCCTCAACCAGGTGCAGTACGACGTCTGGGTGGTGGATGTCAACGAGTCGGGCCAGCCCCTGACGCCGCCCGTTCGCTCCATTGCAGACGATGACGGCAGGCTGTTCCTGTTCTCGCCATCCGGCCAGTCGGAGATCGAGTTTACCGTGGCCGAGTCGGGGACCGCCAACTACCTGATACGCATGTACGGCCTTGCACCGGAGACTATAGTGCCGTCTCCCGACGAGGGAGACTTTCTGTTGATACCGCTGCAGGTGCATCCGGGACTGGACGACGGCTCGGGCGCAACACCTGGCGCCCAAGAACCGGAGCCGGCGCCCGGTGACGAGACGGGTCCGGCCGCCATCCCCGACTGGATAAAGAACACGGCGCGGTGGTGGGCAGAGGGGCAGATAGATGACGACTCGTTCGTTCAGGGCTTGCAGTTCCTCATACGGGAGGGGATAATCGTCGTACCGCCCACGGAGGCAACCGAGGCCGGGGAGCCGGGTTCCATACCCTCCTGGATAAAGAACAACGCCCTCTGGTGGGCAGACGGGCTGATAGACGACAACTCCTTTGTTCAGGGGATACAGTTTCTCATATCATCCGGGATAATACGGGTCTCCTAGTTGCCCTTCCTGAAATACCCAAAGAGGAGGCTGCGCAAGATGGTCCAAAGGGGGGAGTATGCCGAGGCGCTGGAGTTTGGCAAGTCCATCGAGCCAAAGTATCGGGAGGATCACGATTTTCTGTTTATCATCGGCAGCGTCTACTACATCCTGGATGATCCAACAAACGCCATTCCCTACTTTGACAAGGCCATATCGTTCCAGCATGACGATGTCGAGTCCCTGATGCTCAAGACCAACTCCCACCTCTCGCTGGGACAGCCGCAGGAGGCGGCCGCGTGCTGCATGCACATACTGAAGATCAACCCGGATCATATCGAAGCCAAGTCGCTGCTCAAGAACCTGCAGGGCTAGGGCTATACACGTTCTCCATCAGCCAGTCGCAATACCTGGTGACCGGCCCCTCAAAGGGCGTCCACACGTGCAGCGAATGCGGCAGGATGTCTATCTTTCCGCCCGGCGTCCACACCCTGGCCCCCTCCTTTCCCTCGTACATGTAGGCATCCTCCACCTTTACGTCCCCAAACACCTCCCTGGCCTTGGCCTTGATGCTCTCCCGGGGTATGGGAAAGTTCCTGCGCTCCCTGTCTATTATCAGGCTCAGATCCCGCTTCCCGTACATGTCAAACTGCTCTATCTTGCCCTCCTGGGGAAAGTTTACGATAAGCTGTATGCCGTACTTTGATCCCGTCCGGCGGCCTATCTCCACTATGCTGGAGTATGCCATGGCGGGGTTTCTCGCCAGCAGGAAGCGAATGCGCGCCATGTCTCGCCTCAGGGCCGCCTGCAGATCTTCCACAATCTCGGAGAACCTCATGGGTGATGCGGCCATGGCGCCCTATTTCATAGCTGGCCCGCCCTGAGCGCTCAGGCCACCTGCGACATTCCTACTCGACCATGATCGGGGCGGCGGTCTGGGATGGCTGCTGGACATCAATGATAACGTTCCTGATGTTTCTGTCCATGACCACCTCGGCTATGTCCGCGGTGTACTCGGCAGACCTCCTTATCCCCTCCAGGACGAACTTTATGACGGTGGCGTTGGGGGCGGGGTCCTTTACCGACATCATCATCTCCTCCTGCATCCTGCCTATCCGGACGACCGACTCGGATACGGCCTCGGCCATCCTGTAGTCGGACCTGACCAGGGCCTCGATAGCCTTGTCGAACGCCTCCATGGCCGACTCGCTCAAACCCCTTATCCCGGAGATGGTCACGGGATCCACCGGGCCTGCCAAGTACTTTACCCTCTTTGCTATCAGGGCGGCGTGGTCGGCTATCCTCTCCATCCGCGCTATCACCGTCCTGTAGTGCAGGCAGTCCGCGGGGCTGTCCAGGAACATCTCCTGCAGCATGCCCGCGTTGCCCACCGCCACGGTGAGATTTCTGAGCATGTAAAAGGTAAACCTGTCCATCTCATCATCCAGCCGAACCACCTCTTCGGCGTATTCAAGATCCCCCGTCCCCAGCGCCTCGAGGGCCTCCCGGTGCATGTCGACCGTCATGGTGCGCATGCGCCTGAGGGCAACCTCGAAGGTCAGCTCCGGAAGGCGTGTCAGGGTCTGGATGGTGACGTATTCGGGATTGGACTCGATTATCTCGGTTCCTATCATCGAGGACCTGGCAAAGCTCCGAATGGCGCTTATCTGGCCGGGCCCCAGCCTTATCCCCTTGGCCATTATCTTGATCGACTTGTACCCGGCCAGGTACGTGGCCACTATCCTGCGCCGGATTGACTCGTCCGAGTCCTTTGGGCCCACCACGACCGTCGCCCCTCCCAGGCCGGCCGAATCGCTGTTGGGGAAGATGGTCAGCGAGTTGTTCTCGTTCTTTGTCATCGAGACGCTGTCGCCGGCGCTTAGGTTCATCTGCTCCACCCACGCCTTGGGGAAGGAGATGATGTAAGTGGAGCCGCCGCTGACCTGGAGTTTTCTGTTCTGCCTTGACGGTTCCGCCTTGGTCAATACAAAGTTGGTATGATTCCGCGTATTATACTGTTGATCACCTTATTCTATATAGTAACATGCGAGGAATATGGGGCGGGTAATCTATTGGCACCTGTCAGATATTTTTTCAGAGGCGGATACCATCTGTGACCAAGCGCTGGATCCGCCGCGAAACAAAGGCCAAAAAGTTCCTGCTCTCCGAAAAGATCTTCAAGTTCGCCGCCGCCGCGGCCGGCGCCTACGTACTGGCCATGATACTGGTCATGGCGCTGCAGCTGGGCATTGAGTCGGCCCCCATCTGGGAGGAGGAGGGCCTCGGCTTCATATACGGAACGGACTGGAACTCGGTGCCGGGCCGCGAGTCGTTTGGCGCCTTCCCGTACATACTGGGCACGCTCATCACCTCGGCCATAGCCCTGGCCCTGGGCTTTCCCCTGAGCATAGGCATCGCCATGCTGGTCATGATAGTACCCAAGAGGATAGGCCAGCCCCTGGGGTACCTGGTGGAGCTGATAGAGGCGGTTCCCAGCGTGGTGTTCGGGCTGTGGGGGCTGTTCGTCTTTAGGATATACTTTAGGGATTTGGTGGAAAAGCCGCTTCACGAGGCCTTTGGCGACTCCATCTACCTCTTCGGGGGGACCCCGTTCGGTCTTGACGTGCTGACGGCCAGCATCATCCTGGCGATAATGATCATACCCACCATCTCCTCCATATCCAGGGAGGTGATGATGGCGGTGCCGCAGCAACAGAAGGAGGCGGCCTACATGCTGGGCTCCACCACCTTCGAGATGTTCCGCATGGCAATATTCCCATACTCCAAGGCCGGCCTGCTGGGCGCGTCCATGCTTGGCCTGGGCAGGGCCGTGGGCGAGACGATGGCCGTCACCATGCTGATAGGAAACTCCATAGGTCCTGCGGCCATACCCCAGTCACTCTTCCATTCCAGCCAGACGATGCCAAGCATCATAGCCAACGAGTTCATAGAGGCCTCGCCGGTCGGCATCCACCTGCCCGCACTGATAGGGGTCGGGCTGGTGCTGCTGGCCGTGGGGCTAACCATCAACGTGGTGGCCCACTTCCTGGTGGCAAGGATGGTCAAGGTGAACGAGGGGGTGGTCCATTGAGCTTTGAGGAGCGCCAGCAGAAGCGCGCCCAGATCCGGTCCATGTTCAGGTCCAACGTCAGGCGCCGCCTTCTGGTGGACAAGATAGTGATTGGCGTGGTGGTTGCCTGCGCCCTGATAGCCATAATACCGCTGTTCTGGATACTGGGCACGGCCGTCTACGGTGGCCTGCCCGCCCTCAGCTGGGCCTTCCTTACGGAAGAGCCCGGGGCCGTTGGCTCCGGAGAGATATCGATAGGTCCGGCCATCCAGGGAACCCTGATAATCATAGGCCTCTCATCGCTGATAGGCCTTCCCATCGGGGTGATGGGGGGAGTGTATCTGGCCGAGTTCGGGCAGGGCAGCAGGCTTACCAAGCAGATCAGGTTCTACATGGACGTGTTCATGCAGATACCATCGATAGTAATCGGGATATTCGCGTTTTTGGCGGTCGTGCTTATCCTGGGCCACTTCTCGGTCTGGGCGGGGGCCTTTGCGTTGTCGCTGATAATGTTTCCGATAGTGGCCCGCTCCACCGAGGAGGCCATGCGGATGGTTCCGTGGACCTACCGGGAGGCGGGCGCGGCTCTGGGCCTGAGCAAGGCCGTGGTGACGATGAGGGTGGTGCTCTCCCACGCCAAGAAGGGCATACTGACCGGCATACTCCTCTCGATATCGCGGGTGGGCGGGGAGACGGCCCCGCTGATAATGACCATCCTGGGAAGCAGCGTCTTCTTCGAGGACCTGGACACGCCGATGGACGCGCTGCCGCTCAGGATATGGCGCTTCTCCCTGCAGCCGTACGATGAGGCCCGCATGGCGGGATGGGGAGCCGCCCTTACCCTGGTTCTTGTCATATTCGCCATACACGTGGGCGTACGCTACTTCTTCCTTCGGGACAGGAGCGGCAAAAGCTTAAGTGAGACGTTACGGCTGAGGCGAAACAGAGGATGATGGCAAGCTGAGTACCGTCACAGAGCAGCGTCATCCCCAAGCCACTGCCGATCTCGTCAAACCCAGGTACAAGATGGTCACAGAGAACATCAACATCCACTATGGTGACGTACACGCCGTCAAGAACCTGACCCTCAGGTTCCCCGAAAAGTCGGTGACGGCGCTGATAGGGCCGTCCGGCTGCGGCAAGACGACCTACCTCCGCTGCCTCAACCGAATGCACGACATGACCCAGAGCGCCCGGGTGGTGGGCAGGGTACTCTTGGATGGTGCCGACCTGTACGACAAGAGCATCGACCCGATATACCATCGCAGGAAGGTGGGAATGGTCTTCCAAAAACCCAACCCGTTTCCCACCATGAGCATATATGACAACGTGGTGGCGGGGGTAAGGCTGAACGGGGTGCGGAACAGATCGATACTGGACGAGATAGTGGAGGACTGCCTGAAGATGGCCTACCTCTGGGACGAGGTCAAGGGCATACTCCGGAAGCCGGCCCTGGAGCTCTCCGGAGGCCAGCAGCAGCGCCTGTGCATTGCCCGGGCGCTGGCCATCCAGCCGGAGGTGCTCCTGATGGACGAGCCCGCGTCCGCCCTGGACCCGATAGCCACGCAGAAGATCGAGGAGACGATAACCGAGCTCAAGAAGGACTATTGCATCATCATAGTGACCCACAACATGCAGCAGGCAATCCGCTGCTCCGACTATACCGCGTTCATGTATCTGGGCGAGCTGATAGAGGCAGGCAAGACCAAGCAGATATTTGAGCGGCCCAGGGAGCAGCTAACCGCTAAATACGTTCAGGGCCAATTTGGCTAGTAGATGGCAAGGCTTATAGATCCATCCCTCAAGAAGCTCTCCTTTGCCATGGGCGAGATGGGCGAGATGGCCATCAAGACGATGAGCCTGGCCATGGAGTCGTTTGTCTCCGGTACCAACACCAAGGACGAGACGCGCCGCATATCGGACTCGATCACCAAAAAATACTTCGAGGTGGAGGACCTGACCTTCGAGATGCTGCTCAAGTACCAGCCGGTGGCCCGCGACTTTCGCTTCATAAGGTCGTCGATAGAGATATCCTATGCCTTTCTGAGGTTCGGCAGATACGCGTACGACATCACGCTGGTCCGGGACTCGTTCGGGGATATCAGCCAATGCAGGAATGATCAGCTCATAGAATCCTTCGTGCTGGTGGAGCGCGTGATAAAGGAGGCCGTCCTCTCGTTCGCGTCTCTGGATACTCGCAAGGCCCGGTACATCAAGGACCGGGAGGTGATGACGGATACGATCTACAGGGAGAGGATGCCCATCCTGATACGGTCCAGCGACACAAAGTGCGCCCTCGCCGAGGCCCTGCTGCTCAGGTATCTGGAGCGGATAGCGGATCATGCCCTGTTCATGAGCGATGCGATCACCTATATCGTGACCGGAAAGCGCGACAGGCGCCTGCCCCAGCACCAGTCCGACCGGATGTAGCGGCCGTGCGGGGCTGGCCTGCCGGCCCGGCCACCGCCGACGACGACCGGCCGCAGATGTTCCAGATACGTGAAAAATTCGACACCGCCATGCCGGTATCTGAACCAGCCTGCCCGCAGGTACGGGGAGATACTCGTTCGGGTTGATGGCGCCGCGCCGGGACGAGGGTGGACTGCCCTGAGGGGCGCCGCGCGACGGTGGCCCTGCGCAGGTTCCAGGTGGGGCCGCCCCGCATGAACGCCGCCGGGGAGGCGGGGCGCAGATCTAAACTTGGCACCCGGGTCTGCGGGTGCTGCGGCCCGCTCAAGAGCATGAACTGGACCTGCGGGATTCCTGAGCTGCATCCGGGCCGGGTATCTGCGGGGGTCTCTTCTGCCGGAATTAGCTTGGGAGCGCCGCCATGCGGCATGCATGTGCAGTCATTACTGTCATACTGTTTTATTGTAATTATTATCATAATTATGCATGATACGATAACAAACAGCGAATATTTAAGGCGCGAGATAAAAGAAATGCAGTGTCTGGAATCGGGGAAACCGGGAAGCGAACACGCGACGCCCCGCTTACCGCCGCGTGCCATCTCCTCGGAACCGGTTTCAGGCGGGCTCTGAGTGCACCGGCCAACGCGGGTTCTGATCCCGCTGGCGTTTCCCGGATAATCCCGCTGGCGCTGCTCGCCGCACTGGCTATCCTGGCGGTCTCTGCCACCATCATCATAATCTATGAGGCGCCGCCCGCCTCCGCCTACCACTCACCGACGAACTGCGTGACGGTGCTGCCTACCGGCTACCAGATCGTACTTGGCGGAAATTTTGACGTGGCCGACGGTACCCTGTGCTCCAACCGGGACGAGTACTATCTGGGCATCTACCTGCGGGATGCAAACGGCAACCCGGCAACCCATACGAGCAACATATGCGTGCTGTTGGAGAGAATATCCGGCTCCGCGATAATAGCCCAAGAAATCGGCCTGCCCCGCGAGAACTACATCGAGGCGGGGGACACGAACGTCATCTTTCGGATGAACACGGACTCGGATCTTAGTGCCCGCGTGCTCGACGGCGAACCCGTGGTCATCGGCGCCAGGAGCGGCACGCATCTTTCAACATTCCCCCTCACCGTGGTGCATGGTAGCAGCGCCGAGAGCTGTCCGGCCTCACCCTCCACCACCCGCACCACGCCCGGTACCCCGGGCACGTCTGGCACCACACCCACCTCAGGCACCACACCCACCCCAGGCACCACACCCACCCCTACCACCACGTCCACCGGCGGCACATCATTCTTTGCGCCGTTCAGCGGGGGCACCACCCCTCCGATCATCCTCTCGATGAACATCACCGGGAACGCCACCAGGACCCTGGGCGAAGGCGGACCGCTGCTCTTCAACATTACCTTCAGCAAGCCGGTGACCGGCCTCGACCCGACCGACTTTGTGCTGGTGTCCGGCAACGATACCATCCCCGTATCGGCCAACACCACCCTGCCAGCGCCGACCAATGCAACCATCCCAGTATCGGCCAACACCACCCTGCCAGCGCCGACCAATGCAACCATCCCAGTACCTGCCAACACCACCATCCTCAACGCGACCATCTACCCGGCGCAGGTCATCCCGTACGATGACACGACAGAGTTCGTGATAGAGATAGAGCCCAATGCCACCTATGGTGGCGCCATCATCGGCGGCGGGACCGTCCGGTTCGACATAGAGCACCTGGGCTCCCACCTCCTGGAGGTCCGGCTGACGGCCCCAGACTGCAGGACCATCCTGGTGCACAACCAGACGTTCCTGTTCCGGCCCGATCTGGCCAAACCCAGGACGATAGAACCGCTGGCGGGCAGTCCGGTGGCGGGCCCCTGGACGCTGGGCATCCGGGACCACGCCCTGTACCAGAACGCGACGGTCCACCTGTTCGGGCTGAGCCTGGATGTAGCTCCGGCAGTCGTCATCATCAACGGCACCGGCTCCAACTATCTGGTGGCCGTCAACGCCGCCGTCAACGGCAACCTTACCCTGGGGCTGGCCGACGACCATGATATCGCCGATGCCTCAGGCAACCGCCTGGCCGGCGGTATCCCGGCCGTGGCCAACAACACGTACGTCCTTACCGAGCCGCCCAGGCGGACCTGTCCGTAGATGGGCGTACCCGGGTGCATGGCGGTCATTATCCGCCCAACCCGCCCGTGTTGGGAGGCCTGCGACCTCGCACTTTGGGCGGGCGCGGCACATCCGGCGCCGCTTGCGATACCCGGATGATATGGCAAAAAGAGCGGCTGGTCCGGCCCGGCACCTGTCTCCGGAGAAGATCCTGGAGAGAACGGATCCCGGGCCCCTGTCCGTCACCCTCCGCCCTGAACCATGCCCTGCAACTTGCCTACCCCGTCATACTCGGCGAGCTCGATCCCCGAGTAGTCCTCGCGCACCTTGGGGTAGTCGCGTATCAGGTTAGGCCACATCCTGATGCCCGGGTTGGTATTGTGGACGGCGTGCCTAGATGGCGCCTGCCAGGGCGCCGTCGGGGTCGTGCGGCGGCACGGCCTGGTCGCGCACGCCGGTGATCTCGCGGAATTTGGGCGGGCTGTACACCTTGCCGCGGTGCATGCCGGCAGAGACCGTCCGGCCGGAGGTGCGCTTCATGGGACCACACGGTTATCAAATAGTGAAAACTTCACTGTTTTGGTATATGTTTCTGGGACACCACCATCTCTATACAAATAGATTTAATGTACACGCCTAGCACCGTGGTGTGTTGGCGCTCAGGGAGATTGCGGAGGTATCCAAGCCCAGGATAGTGGTCCTGCTGGTGATAACGGCCGTCGCGTCGTTGTACGGGGCCAGCATGCTCTCGCCGGACGCCCAGCCGGTGGGATATGAGACGTACCTGCATATCATAGTTGCAGGAGCCCTGGCCTCGGCTGGCTCGAGCGCCCTGAACCACTACTATGACCGCGACATCGACCCCAGGATGAGCCGGACCAGCACCAGACCCATACCATCAGGGCGCCTCTCGGCCAGGGCCGTGCTGGTGTACGGCGTGACCCTCTCTTGCGTCTCTGTGATCTACGGCTATCTGCTCATAAACGCGGCCTCGGCCTTCTTTATAGCCCTGGGCATATTCTCGTATGTCATAATATACACGGCCTGGCTCAAGAGGCTGAACACCTCCAATATAGTGATTGGAGGGATAGCGGGCAGCGCCGCGTCTTGGGCGGGGTGGGCGGCAGCGACCGGAACGCTGGACCTGCTGGGATTCCTGGTGGGCTTTCTGGTGTTCGTGTGGACCCCCTCGCACTTTTGGTGCCTGGCCATGAAGATCCGGGAAGAGTACGAGCAGGCCAACGTGCCCATGCTGCCCGTCGTCATAGGCATGCACCGCACCTCCAAGTACATCCTGGCCAACACGTTGATACTGGTGCCCTACTCCCTGGTGCTGTACGCGTTCGGGATGGGCGTGGTCTACACTGCGCTGGCTGCCGCCTCGGGCGGCCTGATGCTGCTCTACCACTACAAGCTCACCAAGAACCCCACCGCGGACTTTGCCTGGAAGGCCTACAAGGTCACCGCCCCGTACCTGACGATAATATTCCTGGCCGTGGCCCTGGATGGGGCGTTTCACGTGCGCATCTAGTCGTCCCCGGCTCCGGGGAAGCTGGCCTCGTACTCGCGCTCGCGCTCGCGCATGTTCTCGGTCTCCTCCTCGTCCACCTCTATCTTGGACGCCTCTATCTTGCGCCTGTCCTTGGTGAACCAGGTCACGGCAATGATGCCCATTATCTCAAGGTCCAGCAGAACCTTGTTGAGCCGGTCGGCGGGGACGGACAGGCCATCCTTGGAGAGCGACTTTGCCAGCTCCTCGTCGGTCATCGAGCCGGACGCCTCAATCTTGTCGTATACGGTGTTGCGCAGGGGTATGGCCATTACCCGTAGGGTCCCCCCTCGCCCTTTTTAGGCATTACACTTGATATGCTGTCGGCAATTCCCTTGTACCACTGGCGCATCTCGGGCGTGATCGAGGGATTGGTGCGCCGCAGCGCCCTGTCAAAGTCGGCGCCATCTATCTCGCCCGAACCCCTCCTCATGGCTTGGACGGCGGCCTCCCGGCACAGCGTGGCAAGATCCGCACCCGAGTAGTTCTGGGTGGCGGCAAGCGTGGGCAGCGAACCGTTGCCCCGTCCCTGTATCGTCTCTGCTTCGGCCTTGCGCGCCGTCGCTTCTGGGCCGTCCACCTCCGCGGCACCCGTTGTTGGTTCGCGCCCCGCGTCTGCGCCCCCCTGCAGGACCTCGTCTATTTTGCGCCGGAGATCATCGTCCAGGGGCATCTCTTTGGTCAGTATCCTGATTATCTCCAGCCTGTCTGCCTCCTCGGGCGGACCCACGTACAGGGAGAGGTCGAGCCGGCCGGTCCTCATCAGGGAGACGTCCAGCACGTCGGGGCGGTTGGTTATCCCGATGACCGCGACCCCGGGGGTCGTCCCCTCCTCCATCTCTGTCAGCAGCTGGCTGAGAACGGCCTCGTTGGCACTCCCGTCGCCCCCGCGCTGCCGGGCCAGGGAGTCCAGCTCGTCGAATATGACCACGCAGGGGGAGGATGCCTTGGCCTTGCGGAATATCTCGCGGACGGCCTTCTCTGACTCGCCCAGCCATTTGGAGAGTATCTCGGGTCCCCTGACAAGTATCATGTTGGCGCCGCTCTCGGTTGCCAGGGCGCGGGCCACCAGGGTCTTGCCGCAGCCGGGCGGTCCGTACAGGAGTGCCCCCTTCGGAGGCCTTATGCCCATCTTGGTGAACTTGGACGGATCACGCATGGAGACTATCAGGTTGTCCTTGAGCGCCTCCTTGATGTCGTCCAGCCCGCCCACGTCGGCCCAGTGCACTTTGGGGCGTTCCACGTAGAACTCCCTCATGGCGGTGGGCACAACCTCGTGCATGCCCATGTGAAAGTCCTCTAGGCGGATCTCCATGGACCGCAGTACGTCCGATGGTATCTGTTCTGACTCGAGGTCCATCTGGGGCAGGTATCTCCGGATGGCCCTGGTGGCCGCCTCCCTGCAGAGCGACTTTATGTCGGCGCCGGTGTACCCGTGCAGCTCCGAGGCAAGCTCCCTGATCTTGATGTCCTTGGCCAGGGGCATGCCCCGGGTGTGTATGTGCAGGATGTCGCGGCGGCCGTCCGTGTTGGGAACCGATATCTCAAACTCGCGATCAAAGCGGCCCGGCCTGCGCAGTGCGGGTTCCACGCTGTTGGGCCTGTTGGTGGCCCCAAGGACTATGACGTTCCCGCGCTCGTCCAGCCCGTCCATCAGGGCCAGCAGCTGCGCCACCATGCGTTTTTCAACATCCCCGTAGGCCTCCTCCCTCTTGGGGGCTATGGCGTCTATTTCGTCGATGAAGATTATGCTGGGCGCGTTGTCCTTGGCTTCCTTGAATATGTCCCGCAGGCGCGCCTCGGTCTCGCCGTAGTACTTGTTGACTATCTCGGGGCCGCTTATAGAGTACATGCTGGCATCGGATTCGCTGGCCAGCGCCTTGGCTATCAGGGTCTTGCCGCAGCCGGGGGGGCCATACAGCAGCACGCCGCTGTGAGCCTCTACCCCCAGTCTGGTAAAGAGTTCCGGGTACCGCAGGGGCAGCTCCACTATCTCGCGCATGGCCTTGAGCTCCTGGCTCAGCCCGCCTATGTCCTCGTAGGTGATCATGGCCCTGCTGTCGGCGATCTCCTCTACCAGCCCGCCGTCCTCCTCGTCCGCCTGCAAACTATCCTTGGTGTCGGCCGCCGCGTTGGCCGATATGGACAGGCTGGTGGACTGGTCTATCCATACGATGCCGCCTGGGGCGGTCTTGCCCACCTGGAACACCATCGAGTTGCCCATTATCGCCACCGCTATCTCGTCACCCCGGACCAGCGGGCACGGGCGGTCTGTGATCTGCTTCTTCACAAAGTCTGTCAGCTCCGTATCCGCCTTCGTGCCGTCTGCGGGGATCAGGGTTACCGCGCGGGCCTCCTTGGCTGCGGTCTTTTTGACGCGGATGATATCGTTGAGCGAGACGCCCATGCTCTTGCGGGTCTGCCCGTCTATCCGGATCAGGCCCGGGGCCCTCTCGCCCTCGTCGGCGGGCCATGCAGTGGCGCAGCTCTGCCGCTTGCCGGATATCTCGACGATGTCGCCGGGGGCCAGCCCCAGAAAGTCCATCGCGTCAGGACCCATGCGGGCGCGCTTCTTGCCTATGTCTCTCTGCTTTGCTTCTCCAACGCGCATCTGCAGCGGCTCGTGGTTCTGCGCCAACCAACTATCACTTCATGTCCACGGACATTCTGCTCATGTTCAGCACCTCGAACTCGCTGACGCCGTCGACGGACCGGACCGCGTTCTCCAGGGCATCGCTCTGGCCCTCGCTGTCCTCGATCACAAACTCCGCCTTCAGGCACTCCAGGCCAAAGGCTATCGGCTCGGTGGCGTGCCTCCTCAGGCTCATCGACCCGGGCAGCGCCTCTGCTATGGAGCGCGCCAGACCGTTCAGGTCCACCTCGACGCCGGTGGGCAGTACCTTTGTGATCATCAAAAGCTGGGCCATTATGGTCCCTCGAACCCGCACTGGTTGCAGGCGTACTGCCTGGCCGATTCGCGGCAGCTCTCGCAGCGCCATATGAGGGTGGCATTGCAGTCCGGGCAGTTGAACTTGACACACTTGTCGTTGGGCATGATGGGCCGGAAGCAACAACTGCATGATGGCAGCGATATCTGGGAAGACATGGTACCGGGACGTGGCGCGTCCAATTTATATCATGCCTGGGAGCCGCGATTCCGACTCCGTGCTCGCCGGGCAGCAAGCGTGGCGCCACGGCGGAAAGTAGCGTATCTTGATCCTATCGTCCATCTCGTCGAGAAACCCCCTCAGCGCCTTGGACTTGTGCCGGCGTAAAATTCACGGGGGATTATTTGTGTTCCCAACCATGCGCATGTCCTCAACATGAGCGGGACGTCCGAGGGGCCGCGGTTTCAGGCATGATCAACTTGCGCCCCGCTTTTCTTGATCAGGGATCGTATGCGCCCCGCCGCCCTGCGAAGCTCGCTGGCAGTAACCGTCCCGACGGCGCCGACCGTGCCCCGGACGCCCAGCAGGGATAGTATTGCGCCCGTGTGAAAGTCAAAGTCGCCGTCGGCCACGCCGCTTATGAGGTTCGGACTTAGCCTGGAGACGAGCTGATCTATCGCTGCATTGTCCAGCCGCTCCAGCATGCGCCGGGCCGCCCTCTGCGCCTCAAACTCCGCGCCAAATTTTGCGATCCACGCGTCTTTGTAGTCGAGATCCTCTGCCCTGCCCGAGTCAAGATACCTGGATATGGCCCTGCCGGCCAGCATGCCTCCGGCCCCTCCTGAATATATGCCGCCTCCGGTGGTGGGCTTGGCCTGGCCGGCCGCATCTCCCACGGCCACCACCCTGCCTTGGACAAACTCGGGGACGGGTCCGCCAACCCAGATGGGCGCCGCTATACTGCGAAAGACTGATCCTCCGCCCAGCCTGTCCAGGAGGGCCTTCATGGCCTGGCCGGCATTTATTCCCCGGCCCGCCACGCCAACCTTTCCCCGGCCGCTGGCCGACGGTATCACCCAGGCAAAGAAGCCGGGGTATGTCATCTGGTCCACCATCACCGACACCACGCCGCGCCTTATCCAGTCGGCCTGCACCTCGCACTGGACCGACGGCATCATGCCGGGGCCCCGGCCCAGGGATGCAACCCCCCGGGCATCCACCACCGCCCTGCACTCGACATCCCCCGCCGTGGTCTTTGCCACGCCGCCGCTTTCTCCGCGGAACGAGACGCCGGTCCGGATGGTGGCCCCGGCCCTCTGCGCCTGTGATGCCGCGTACTTGTCCAGTTCGCGCCTGTCCACCTCGACCACCCTGCCGTTGGAGGCCACCTCCACCACCGCCCCGCCGGGAGCGACCAGCCTGGCCGCCCGTATGGGGTTGCCCAGCATCCGGACCGATGCGACCACCCCGAGGTAGTCCAGGGCGTCGCGGCTGAGCAGCCCGCCGCAATGCTGGGGGGTGCCTATCTCGTGGCCCTGCTCGACGACCAGGACGCTGTGCCCGCCCAGGGCGGCTTCCCGTGCGCACAGGAGTCCGGCGATACTGCCTCCGGCCACCACAACATCATACCTCACAGGTGGGCTCAGATGCGGCGATTATTCAAAAGTTTTTCATTATCCGTACCGCACATCATGGCAGTGGCTCCGATAAAGCAGGTGATAGCGGTCCGGACCGACCTGAAGATGGGACGGGGAAAGATAGCCGCCCAGGTGGGACACGCCTGTGTGATGGCGGCGGAGGCGGCCAGGATATCCAAGCCGGACTGGCATGCCGAGTGGTGGGGCAGCCAGGAGAAGGTCGTCGTCAAGGTCTCCGGGTACGAGGATCTGGAGAGGATCAGGCGGGAGGCCGCCCAGATGGGCCTGCCCTTCAGGATGGTCTCTGATGCGGGCCACACACAGGTCTCTCCGGGCACGGTAACCTGCGTCTCGGTGGGCCCGGCCCCCGAGAACCTGGTGGACAGGATTACCGGGGATCTGCCGCTGCTGTAGGCGGGCACCTGCGGGGCGCGCATCTCGTATAGAGATATAACGAGGCCGCCCGCCCCGATGTTAGTGAAAAAGCGCCCCACACGTACCGGCAACCAAAAGAAGCTCGGCATTATCGTGGCCATCTTCTTCGGGTTCATACTGCTCTCCTCGACCATCTTCTTTGGCATTGCTCCCCCCGAACCCCCGCGACCGGCGATGCCGGAACCGGGCCAGGTCACCATCACCGGAACCCCGCAGGACAACTACCCAGATGACCAGCGGGCCATGTTCTGCGGGCAGTCGGAGCCAACGGCCAACGCGTTCATCACCGAGTACGGGGTTCCCACCATCTGCACCCAGCCGCTGGCCATAACCACCACCCCGGACGGCGGCGTGTGGTTCGCCCAGTCCAACACGGGAAACCTGGCCCGGTTCGACAGGGACACCCAGACCATCGCCGAGTTTGAGAACCCCTTCTGGGACGATGCCCAGAGATCGATGATCTGGGGCATGGACCACGACAACGGCTTCCTGTGGTATACGGACGAGGCCAACGACTCGGTCTGGCGGTTCGACATGTCCCAGGGCACCTACCGGCAGTTCCTCCTGCCCGTGTCCGGGGACTCGTTCCCCCAGCAGCTGCTGGTGCACGGGACCGACATCATACTGAACGACCTGCAGGGCAACGCGCTGGTGGTACTGGACGCCTCCGACCCCGATGGCGGCCTGGTCTACAACTCCCTTCCCTCCAACACGACCGGCGCCGTGACGGCCGGCTTTGCCTTGGACCGCGCCGGAAGCATCTGGTATACGACCTGGATAGACGGCCGCGGCGGCCTCCTGGTCGGAGTTGATCCAAACCTGGTACGGGGGCAGAACGCGTCGGACATCATAATAGAGACGCTGCCCTCCGGCCTGAGGACCCCCAACGGCGCCGCCGCCGACCACCGCGGCAACATATGGCTGGCCGACACCAGCAGCTCGTACTTTTTCATGTATGACCCCGCCAGCGGGTCGTTCTCGCACTATGTGACCAGCAGGCCGGATCCGCTCTCCTACGGAAACCTCACCGGGGTGATCCAGACGCCCATATCCCGGCCCTACTGGATGGTGGTCAACGACCGGGGGGATATAGTCTTCAACGAGCAGACCGCCAACCGGATCGCGGTCATGGACCCCCGGACGGAGAAGCTGGTAGAGTACTCCGTTCCGTCACGCAACCCGTTCTGGGCCGACTGCAGGGGGGATCCGGCCTGCGGAATAGCGCAGGTGCTCTCCATTGCCGTGGACGGCTCGGAGGTGTGGTTTACCGAGTGGGCCGAGAACAGCATAGGTATGCTGGACACCGCAAAACCGCTGCCCTTTGACATATCAATCCAGACCCCGCGACTGACCCTGGCGCCTGGCGAGTCGGCAAGCGTCGCGTATGCGATAGAGTCGACCACCGAGCGGCCCATAGCGGTCGAGCCGGTCTCGGCCAACACGCACACGTACCTCCATGTGGCGCCACACCGGCCCCCGCAGCTGATCCTGCTGGAGAACTCGGAGATTGTGACCCTGGATATCGTGTCCACCCCAGATGCGCTACCCGGAGAGTACAAGATACTGCTGGGCGCCGAGAGCGGATCCGTCTCCGTATCGCGGTACGTGACGGTGGAGATACTGCCGGTCCCCCAACCCGGCCCGTGACACCATGGAGACGACCGTGCCGGCTCTGGACAGGGCCGTGGGGATCACGCTCTACAGCGTCCCCTCGCCGGGGATCGGCGGCCGCATAAGGGACAAGCCGGAGGACTTTGTGGTGGAGGAGGTGATATCGGATAGGGCGGCCGGCTCCATCCGGGAAGAAGACGGAGGGGGCTACTACGCCGTATACTCGCTGGCCAAGCGGGGCATCGACACCGGCCACTGCCTGGCGGATATCTTCCGGAGGCGGCGCCTCCGGCTCAAGGCGCTGGGCATGAAGGATGCCTCGGCGCACACCACCCAGTACGTCTGCGCCACGTCGGCGGGGGCGGGACCCGGCCGGGTTGGTACCGCCCGCTATGATCTGACCCTGCTGGGATACGTTGAGCGGCCCCTCACCAAGAAGGCGATGGTCGGAAACCGCTTTGGGATAACCGTGCGGGACTGCACCGGGGACCCGGGTACGTTTGAGGGGCACGACCGCATACTGAACCACTACGGATACCAGCGGTTCGGGTCCCGGAGGCCGGTGACCCACCTTGTCGGCAGGGCCGTCATCCGGGGGGACTTTGAGGAGGCCGTCCGCCTGATACTCTCGGAGACCTCCCCGTTTGATGCGGCCCGCAGCAACGAGATGCGATCCAGGATGGCCGACCCGGCCAACCGCGACGAGTGCCTCCGGGAGATGCCCCGATCCATGGACACCGAGAGGACGGTCCTGGTCGCCCTGAGGGACGGCGGGAGCCCGCGCCAGGCCTTTCTCCGCATACCCCTGTACCTGAGGCGCCTGTACGTCCAGGCGTACCAGTCCTATATCTTCAACCTGACCCTGGGAGAGGCCGCCTCGGAGGGGCAGCGGCTCGGGACCCCCCAGGACGGCGACGTCTGCTTTGACGGGTCCGACCGTCTGGGGAAGTACCAGGGGGATCCTCGGCAGCGGCTGGCCGTGCCGGTCGTCGGATACTCCTACTACAAGAAGACCCGGTTCAACCCGGTCATATCCGGGATACTATCCCGGGAGGGCGTGGCTCCCCGGGATTTTTACCTGAAGGGGATGCAGGAGGTGAGCGGCGAGGGCGGGTTCAGGCAGGCCATGATACAGTGCTCCGACTATACAACCCAAGGAGACCGCGTCGGGTTTGTCCTGTCCCGGGGGTCGTTTGCGACGATGCTGATGCGGGAGATGATCAAGCCCGCCGACCCCGTCGCCGCCGGTTTCTAGACCGGATATGCAGGGCCGCCCCGGCTCCGGCCGCCGCCGTCCCGACCGTGGCAATCCATATGCCGTGGCCCACCCACTCGGGGTTGCCGTACATGAAGGACTCGGCCGGGCCCACCACCGACTGTCCCTGGAGGTGAAACACAATCCCGGCGGCTGCCACCGCCGCCCCTGCCAACATCAAACCCCTGGACACGTACATATCCGGCGACAACCAGGTTAAAAGCTCCCTACCCGTCCAGATCTACGTATATCCCGGATATCTCGTTGTTTATGCGGTCCCAGTACTTTTCACAGTCCTCGGTCTGAAAGTCGTTCTCCTTGCACTCGTTGAAGTGGGCGGTGTTTGCGCGCTGGATGTTGTCCCCGTACAGCACGTCGGCGCCTATGGCCAGACCGATCAGGGCTATTACCGTAAGCGACGCGGAGACAACTATCATGGAGTAGCCCACCTTTGCGTGGTTGCGCTCCGGTTTCATGCGGACGGTGGGCTGGCCGCGGGATTTATTCCTTTTCCAGCCGCGAGCCGTATGCACTCAGGTCCCCAAAGCGGGCATCTTGGGCATCGTCATAATTGTCTGCAACGCTAATCCGGCATCAGCACGCCACGGCGACCGGCGCGACCAGCTCCGGGCGCTCCTGTTTCGGCGGCGGCTTGAACAGCCTCCAGTCCGGGTCCCTGACCAAATTCTCCACCGCGGTCCGCGGAAAGATGCCCAGCTTGCGGCAGGTGCGCGCCACCGAGACCAGCACCGAGAAGACCTCCCGCCCCTCCGCCGTGGACAGTTGGTGGCGCACGTTCCTGTGCAGGACGGCGGTGTCGCGTATCTCCAGCTCGGCGCCGTTGTTGTGTGGCGGCATGCCGGGGTATCTGAGGAAGGTGAACAGGTGGGGCGCGGCCCCCTCCAGCTTGGTCCTGAACTTGTGGCCCTCGGGATAGGAGGAGGCTATCTCCAGGACGGCCCTCTCCAGGGAGAGGCACTCGGAGCTCTCCGCCGACTTCCTGCCCTTGATGGCCCGGTACAGGGAGAGCAGCCGGTAGTGGCAGGATATGTCGGATCCGCCGTTCCTGATGGCGTACTCTTCGGCCTCGCGCAGGAGGTGCACCCAGCACCTCTGCCGGATGGGCAGCACGTTGTAGGCGACGTACCCGTCCGAGACGACCGGGACGCCCAGGATCTTCCCGAAATGGATGTCCAGGACGGCCGCGGCCCTGCTGGGGGCGGCCACGATGTAGGTGGCGTCCCCGATGGTCGCCAGCCAGATGTAGCCCCGCTTGCCGTTCATCCTGATGGGCGACTCGTCCATCTGCATGAACAGGGCCTCGGCGATGTGGTCCAGGATCTCCGCATAGGTTCCCATCAGCAGGTCCCTGATGGCCTTGCGCGCGTTCCAGACGGCGTTGGGTGAGAGGTCAAACTCGTAGAGGGCATCGAAAAAGTATGAGATAGTCTGGTCGGTGCACCTCCCCGCATAGTACTCCTCGATGAACCCCAGGATCCCGGGCCCAAACGAGGTCCCCGGGATGGTAGGCGCCGCCGCGGTGGTGATCTCTCCACACCTCTTGCAGGATCCCCTCTTCATCACGTACGCGATGCACTCTATCACCATGGATTTGCCGCCGGCAAAATCATAGACCATCTTGACGACCGGTGGCACCTTCCTGAGGTGGCCGCGCCCGCACGTCCCGCACCGGCAGACCCGCAGCACGACCGTCCGGTCCGCCTTGTTCTTGTGGGAGGCGCCTATATGTCCGGCCGGCGGCCCCCTGCGGGACGGCTCACCCTCCGCCTTACCGTTGTTGTCATCGTCATCCGATTCAGGTCCGCCTTCATCGCCGCCCTCGCCGGCGTAGCCGCCCTCCTCCGCCATCTTCTTCCGGAAGGCTGCGCGCTTCTCGTTGTACAGCGAGCCGGTCGAGGACGGGACGTGGGCGTTCTCGTACTTGGCCAGCCTCCTGTCGCGCTCGGCTATCTCCAGTATCAGCCGGTCTATCTCCGCCTTGAGGGCCGCGACCATCTTGTCATGCACAGCCTCGAGCCGGGACACCGTCTCGCGTAGTTCCCGGTTCTCCACCGCCAACCTGGTCAGCTCCTCGCGCAGGAGGGCGGCCTCTGACTTGGTGCTCACGCCGGTTAGATGGTATCGCGATCAATAAACCTATGGCCCGGCTGGGCATCCGAATTGTCCGCTTTGGGGACCTGAGTGCATACCCGCGAGCCCTGTCCAAAAATCCGGAAAAACGCCACTAGTAATGTTTAATCGCCAAATCCGGGCGTCCGTCGGGCAACGACCAGGAGATGCCGAAAGGTATTCTGATCGGAGGATCGTCGCACCGCCAAACGAGCAGGAAACGCGGAAAGTCAAGGTAGGCCAACCCCGACCACCCCCGCAGCAAGAACAACCACGGCGCGAGGAGGAACGACCCCGAGACGGACTGGTCCAAGTACAACAGGGATCACCGCTAGGCGGGGTGGTGCGCGCCCTCAAGGAGGAGGCCCGTCGGTGGATCTGCTGACGATGACCGCCTGCTGCAACGCGGCCCTTGTCTGAGGCCACGCCGAGGAGGCGGCACCCCACGCCCCACGCGGTTATCCGGGAGGCTGCGCGCTACTGCTCGCGGACCGCCATCGACGACGGGCCGGCGGGCGGCAAGAACGTGATCCGGCGTCTGCCCCGCGCCTTCCTGCCGGTCCAGGCGCCTTCGTGGGTATGTGGGGGAGGTCGTCAATTTTGATTTTTTGGGCAAGGCCGGGCCGCGTGCGTACTTGAGTATCCCGACCATGTCCTCCGGGGACCGCCTTGCCAGATAGTAGACGTTGTCCTTTCAGCGATGGTTGTCGGGCAGCGGATCCGGCGGTTCCGGTCCGGCAGCGCAACACCATCCGGCGCAGCCGGATCCTCTAAACACTTGTATGGTGTGCTTGCAGAATCAATCCTATGGACTTTATGCTGGAGGAGGAGCTGATGGACCTGATGACCTTCTGCCTGCAGAACCCGCAGTCCGGCGAGGTGGAGGCCAAGAAGGGGCGCATAACCGAGATAGGCGGGGAGCTGTTCGAGAGCGGCGGGGTCGACGCGCTGGAGAACTTTTACTTTGCCCTGGAGAACCGCATACGCGGCGAGCTGGACATGGACATCTCCGGCTTTCGCCCCCTCTGGAACGGCCTGAGCGACGAGTGGAAATACTGAATATACCGCAAAGGAAAAAAACGGGCGACGCCATCCTGGTACGTTGAGCATACAGATTCTGCACTACGAGTTTTTGGGCCCGGTGGCGCTGGATCAGTGGGGCCCGCCCATGGAAAAGGTGGTCTACGTGATGCTCTCCAGGAACAAGGACCAGTTCCGTCCGGTCTACGCCGGCATATGCGAAGAGACCGACGACAAGGCGTTCTTTGTCTCCAACCCCGCATTCAAGTGCTGGGTCAGCCTGGCCGGATCCGACAGGAATCTCTACCTGGCAATACTTCCGCTCTTTGACTCGGGTCCGGACAAACGGAAGTACGTGCTGGAGAAGATAGTGTCCTCGATAAAGCCGCCATGCAACGGGGAGACGAGCGGCGGGCAGGCCGACCAGCCGCCCTGACGCCGCAGTACCCATCCGGCATCCCGCTGTCCGGCATGCTGATGCGCCAACCGGGTACTACGGCGACCTGCCCGGTATGGCGTGACCATGCGCCGGCCTCAGGACTGCGCCGACTTTACCTTGAACATCTCCAGGGTGACCATGTCTATGGCCTTTTTGAGGTGCCCAAACTCGTTCAGCGAGTGAGCCTGCCCCTGCACCAGCTCCCGGAGCATCTTTACCACGCTGCGCTGAAACTCGTCCTGGGCCACAACCTCCATGGCGTTGATCTTGGATAGCATGATGTCCAGGTCCCGCTGCATCTGATCCGGTGACGCGTGCTTTGACAACGGCAGGTGTCGTCCCCGGTGAAATATGACTGTAACTGGAGTGGCCGGCAGCGGGGTTTGAGCTTCCCATCAATGACGGCGGGCGGCCACCAGCGCGCCCAAATGACTGCCCTGCGGCCATCCTTGGTGCGCCCTGGCTATACCAGCTCCTCGTCTATCTCTTGGATGGCGTCGCGGAACCGGCCGCAGGGGCAGTCGGGTATCTGACACCTTCCCAGCTTCATCAGGGATCCGGCGTCGCCATTCTTTGAGTGGGCCATATCCGAATGGAAGCAGCGGGAGCAGTTCACACATGTTGGTTATTCGGCATAGATTAAAGTCATCGGTTCTGCTGCAAATGCGGATGTTATCCGGGTTGGGGCGTTTCAGCATCCGACATCTTTTGCATAAAAGGGAATTATATACATAGATTCACGCCGTCGGCGCGATCCATGCCTTTTCGTGGCGCCCCCGCTGCGACAACAGGGAGCATGCGGGGCTTTGACTGGTCGCCCCATGATGGCTCCGGACGCCTCAGGACGACCATCCCGGCCACCCGAAGCAGGATGTTCCAGGCGGCGTTGACGTCCGCGTGGAACTCCCGGTGACAGTTAGTGCAAACGAACAGGCCGCGCGAGACGCGCGACTCCGAATCTACGTGCGAGCATACGTGGCACGTCTGGCTGGTGTAGGCGGGGTTGACCTTGACCATCTCCCTGCCGGTCATCGAGCACTTGGCGTCCAACTTGTGCAGGAACCCGCCCGCCCGGTTCTCGCGCATCGGGCGGTTGATGTTCTTCTTGCGGTTGCCGCCGCGGGTGGTAATGTCCTTGACCGACATACCCTCGGCGACCACAACATCGGCGCCCTTGGTTATTGCGGAGACGGCCTGGTTTATCGTGTTGGTCGCCAGGCCATCAACCCGCTTGTACAGGCGGCGGATCTTCTTGTTTGTCTTGGACCATTTGCGGCCGCCCTTGGGGCAGCGGTCGCGGATGGATTTGAGAGCGTCTATCTCGCACAGTATCGGCTTGTGGACGGTATCGTGGACGGCCGTGTTCCCGTCGGTGTCGGCGGTGGCGGCCAGGTGATGACCGCCAACGTCGACCGCCCGCACCAGGCCGGTTGGCTGGCGGGGCTCGACCTCAACTTTGATGGAAACATGGATCTCGAACTTGTGGTAGGCCGGGGTCGTGCGGTTGGTGATCCTGTCGGTGACATCGACCACCCTGAACGACCTCATGTCCCAGGTTGGGTCTATCCGGGTCGAGGTCTCCACCTCGCCGAACCCTGGCACGTACATCTGATGGTCGCCGCGCCGGACCGGCGGATCCACCGAGTTCAGGATGATCCTGCCGGTCTTGGGGCGGAACGGCGCGCGGTCCGAACGGTCATCGACCACCCGCCTGGCTTGGTGGTGAGGAACCACACCGACGGCGTGAATCTATGTATATAATCCCCCTAATTACGTCCGGCCGGCCGCTAACTGCCGCATATGGGCCTGATAACAGGCTGGTTTTGGTGTTGAACTTGCAAGTTGACGCGTGATGGCTCTTGCGTTGGCATCCCCGTGAAACGTCAAGCACCGGCCGGAGGGTGGGACGGCGCCGATACCGCGCGCACCATCGCGCTCCGGCATGGCGTGCAGGCTGCGCGTCGGGGAACCCCCACGTTTGCAGCAGAACCGGATCATCATCCGTCAGGGAACCAGCACTGCCCGGGCCTCTATCTTCGAGTCCTTGAGCATCTTGAGCACCTCGTTTGCCTTCTCCAGCGGGAACGTCTCATAGACCACCTCCATCTTCTGTTGGTGCGCTATCCGGATCACCTCCTCCATGTCCTTGGTGGATCCGATAAGCGTCCCGCGGATGGTCTTCTCCTCGAACGCCTGAAAGTGCGGATTTTCGCCGATGGTGGCTATCACGATCAGGCCCCCCTTCTTGGTGGCCCTGATGGCGGTGTCGGTCACCTTGTCTGATGGGGCAAAGACTACGGCCGCATCCAGCATGCCGTGGTCGTTCCGCATCTTGGCCAAGAACTCGTCCTGGTCGTCCGTATACGTTACCGTATAGCCGGCCCCGAGCCTCTTGGCTACGTCCAGGTGTTGCTGGTTGCGCGACACTGCCACGACCCTGCACCCCTCCAGGGCGGCGAACTGGACGGCCATGTGCCCGACCCCCCCTATCCCGAATATGCCTATCCTGCGGTGAGACCCAGGCTCGGCCGCCTTGATGGCCTTGTACGCGGTTATCCCCGCGCAGAACAGGGGGGCTGCATACTCGGACTTCATGGTCTCGGGTATCTTGGTGGCAAACTTTTCGGGAACGGTGATGTACTCCGCATAGCCTCCCCTCAGGGTCTCGCCGGTGACCTCCATGGCGTCGCAGAGCTGCTCGTTCCCCTCCTCGCAGTACTGGCAGTCGCCGCAGGCCGAGAGCAGCGGTGTCACGCCCGCGCGCTCGCCCACCTTGAACTTTGTCGCGCCCTTGCCCGTCTCCACCACCCTGCCCACCAGCTCGTGCCCTGGGACGGTGGGCAGAACCGGCGGTATCCCTATGTCCAGCCAGTCTCCCTCTATCCCGTGTACCTGCGAATGGCAGACCCCGCAGGCCTCTATCCTGAGGAGTATCTCGCCGGGGCCGCGTATCTCGTGGCGCTCTATCTCCGTCATGTTTAGCGGATGGGTCTCTACCTTGCCGCACTTTGAGAGGACCATGGCCCGCATCTTTGCCATCGTGGATGGAGGGGAGCCGGTGAAATTTTAGTTTTTACGAGTGGCGGCGGCATGTCCCCCCCCCGTACATGCTGCGTATCTGTGTCGGGCAGGATTGTTGGGCACTTGCAGTTTGGCCGGTTCCGGGGGGGGGGTGCGCGGTTCGGTCCCGGACGCATCATCCCGGAACCTTGCCGTATCCACCCAGGACGGTTGCCCGGTTTGGCGTGCAGCTCCGGCCGGTCTGGTCCGCGATACCGCCGGGGATGGCGGGTTGCTCAGTCCGGGTTGGGGTCAGGACGTGACCCCTTCTGCGGCGCCTGTGCCGCGTGTGGGGGGGTGGGGCCGGATATCAGGGCACGCCGGGCGAATCACGAGTCCGGGCGGGGTACCCCCGGTATCTATGATCGGGCTTGGGCTATGGCGTGTATGTCCGCGCTGCTGAGGATGCCGTCTGTATAGTCGGCCTTTGCCTCTGCCCATTCCTGGCTATCAATGACGCCGTTACCGTCGGTGTCATAGCGTTTGACCACCTCGGACAGTCCGGCCTGCGGGTCGGAGGTGGGATCCGTCTCGTCCACCACGCTGACCTCCCGGACCTGCTGGACGGCCGCGTTGCCCGCGCCGTCGGTCACATCATAGTACAGGTAGTACGTCCCCGCCCGGGCGGCATCCACGCTCCCGGTGACGGTCACGTCCACGGTCAGGCCGCCATCATAGTTGTCGATGGCCGTATAACCCGGCTCCAGATAGGTGGATCCAACCGAGATGGTCACCTGGGAGGAACCTTCCAGGGTGATGACGGGCGCCGTCTCGTCGTCCACGCTGACCTTCCGGATCTGCTGGACGGCCGCGTTGCCTGATCCGTCGGTCACGTCGTAGTAGAACGTGTACGTCCCCACCCTGCCGGTGTACATCGCACCGGTGACGGACACGCCCCCGTTGGGGTCGTTACAGCCTGCGATCGATGGCAGAGGCAAGCAATAGGATACCCTCAAGGCAACGGTCACACTCCCGGTCAGGTCGCCATCCTCCCGGTCAGTCGCCGCATAACCTGGCTCCGTATATGTGGATCCAAGCGGGATGATCACCTGAGAGGCGCCTTTCAGGGTGATGACGGGCGCCGTCTCGTCAGTTGCCGGTTCCATCGACGGTGCCGCACGTATCGTAAATGTTCCGTTTAATTGCGGATACTGTTCTATTGTCCAAGAGTATTGGCCTGATTTATTCAAGATAGTCGACTCTTATATTCTCCATGTGCTTTGCGGAGTTTACCACATCGCCGTTGTGTCTGAGGACAAATTCCGGTTTGCTGGACTTTACGGGATTGTCAGGATAGTCGGGGTCAAGGAAGGTAGTGCCGTACATGTACTCGGTATAGATGAAATGGAATCCGATGCTCGTGTCGTTGGGCAAGATGATGTTTTGGGTTTGATCCCGTGCGCAAACCTCTGCAGTGCTGCCGGGGTGGATGAATGACCCGTTTAGATGGTGGCGATAGTCGCTATGGTCCCAGTAATGTATGGTCCGCCACACATTGCATGCAGTATCAGCACCAATCTTGACAAACACACGCTTGCTTTCCACATCGCTGATCTTTGTGCCGGTCTTTGCAAGCCACAAATCGAACAGGGTGGGGGGGTTGACGTTTACCGTGATGGTGTTTGCCTGGCTGCCGTATGCTGTGCCATCGGATACCTTAAACTGGAACGTGGCGTATGGGGAACCGCTCGCACCTGGCGCCGGCTCAAAGACCAGCCCGGTTATCTGCGCGTTCCGTATCTCTTGGTTCGGCGTGACCTGGGTCCCGTCCAGCTTGAGAGAGCCGGCAGACCGGATCTCGGTAATCTGAACCTTCCTGAACCTGTCGTTCGCGTCTGGGTCAGAGAACCCAAAGTCGGATGTGTGAAACTGGTATGTGGAGTTGGCGCGCATGGTGATCGTCTTGTCTGCGCCGACGGGCGGGTTGTTGAGCATTGCCGGTTCCTGGTTTATCCACAGGCTCATCGATACGGCGCTGACGTCGGACCAGCTTATGCCGGTGTCGTACCATCTCGGAGATTTGGCTGCGGTCCCGTCAAATTGCAGAGGCGAGCTTCCGACGAGCAGGGTCGCGTTTTGCGCCCCCCTGCGATGGTACTGTTCAGCCTCAGGTACATGAACTCCCAGGTGGTGAGAACAACGCGTTCTATCTTGTAGGTTTCGCCGTCGTGAACAAAGGTGTCGGGTTGCAGGTTGTAAGAACATGCGGCAACGCTGGCCGTGCTCCAGCAACCCTTGGCGGTGGTCCCATACGGATACAGGGTGGCAGACTAGGTGGCATCCCCGGTGTCGGCGAATGCGGGCATCGTACAGCAGACAAGGGCGGTCAGGGCGGCAGCCAGCAGAATAAACCAGAACAAGCGGGGAGAGGCGGCGATGTTGTGGCCTGCGTTCAATCCGGGTGGAAAGGGATGGCCCAGATTGCCTGCCTTCAGGAAGCTCGCGGACAGTGTCGCGATCGATGGGAGTCGTTTCAATATTTAACTACACGAATTTAGTATAATATAAAGATAGTGTTTAGCTATTTAAAATATATTGTGAGCGAGGAGGGTTGGCCACGATTTGAGTTTTCATGGTGCTGTATTTTACTAAAAAAAACACCTCAAAAGTTGAAAACAGCTCCATCATCGCTGCCCAACCAACCGAAAGGTTTCTAGATCGGCGGATCCGCCCCAACCCAACAATGAAACCAGACAACAAAAAACGACGAAAAAGACCGCGCAGACAGGACGGCTACTTCGGCAGTTGGGAGCGGAAGCGGGTGCTCAAGGCAAAGAAGTTCAAGCGGGAGTTCAAGAATATCCGCGCCCGGATTGACAGATACCTGAAGGACCGCCCCGAGTATCGGCACCCAAAGTCGGTGATGGTGCTCTGGATAATGAGGCGATGCGGCCTGTCCATCCGAGGGATGATCGACGAGCTGCACTTCGGCCGCGGCGCCCTGAAGATGGCCGCCTCAAGCAGGCGCGCTCCAAGTCGTGGCGGCACACAAGTGGATGCACAGGCTGCCCATGGAGATGCTCGATGATCTGATCCTGTTTACCGCGGGGGATGATGCCCATGGCTGCTTCTCCGTCGACTCGTCCCACCACAGGTTCAACCGGTACCTACTGGTGGACCGCCCCGGCGACGGGCGTATGGCCAACCAACGAAGGCGCACCCGCATGACCGAGGCCGAGAGGAAGGCCACCCGCGGCAAGACTGTAGGCGCGCCACCCGGAAAGAGGTGGGCGAGCGACACCTGCAAGCACCATGTGCTGACCTCGCCGAACGACAAGGTACTCGCCTCGGTGGTGACCGACGGGGATGCCTCCGATGCCGTCATGTTCGCGGAGCTCTGCTCCAGGGTACCGAAGGGCAGCGGCAACGCCATAGGGGGGGGCGCCTACTGCTCCGGGGAGATCTGCACTCTGGCAGTCGGGGTCGGACGCTAGCCGTACTTCGAACCCAAGAAGAGCTATCAGGGCAACGAAATGAGTGCCTGGGTGGAGATGGTACGGTTGTGGAAGGAGCACCACCCCTGGCGGTTCTACAAGGTCTACAAGACCAGATCCCGCATTGAGGCGTGTTTCTCCGCCATCACGGGCCGGTTCGCGTACTGCGTCCGGTCGGTGACGCTGGAGATGCAAAAACGCGAACTCGCCATCGTGTCCATCTGCCGCAGCATCAGCGCCTGACCGGTGGATAACAACCACCCCATACGAGATTTCCCCGAGGGCATCCGGGGAGCCATAGTGGGGATAAATTATTGCCAAAACCGCGCCCCATCGAAATGCGCATTGTTGTGCCGGCCATGTATTTCACCGGCCTGCGGCCGGATTTACCATCCGCAACATTCTACAGATGAGCGACCTGGATAATCTGCCCCGCTGACGCCTCCGTCGCCGAACCATCCGGCCGGCCTGCTCAACCATCCTGGGGGGCGGGCGTGCGCCCCGCCAGCCGTCTTATGCGTTCCAGCACCAGGTCCGCATCATCCCCGGGGCTGGCAGCCACGTACGGCGGGCTCGGCGGCTTGGCCGTCCGGATGGTGTACGAGCCGTCCTCCTCGAGCCTCACGTATGACACGGCGGCCATATCCGCCGCGCGCCTGGCGGCCAGCGTCGGGTTGCCGGCGCGTATCATGTGATCATTCTACCTCCTGCCCCGCCCGGGCGCCGCCTGCATCCGGCCGGTGTCCTGCGCCCGTCCCGGGGGGGGACATCCGCCGCCGCGCCGGCATCTACACCATACGGTACGCCGCAGCGGACCATCAGGAGCTCCCCGCGTACCACCTGACCGCCTCCGCGTATATCCTGTGTTCGTGCTCCAGTATGCGCCCCGCCAGGGAGTCGGCCGTGTCATCCTCCCTGACGCGCACGACGGCCTGCGCTATTATCCTGCCGGTATCAATGCCGCTGTCCGCAAAGTGTACCGTGCATCCGGAGTGGGTCGCGCCGTCTGCCAGCGCCTGCTCGACGGCATGCAGCCCCGGATACTTGGGCAGCAGCGAGGGGTGTATGTTCATTATCCGGTGGCGTTCGGTGATATCGGCGGGCAGCACCCGCATGAACCCGGCCATGCATACCAGGTCGGGCTTGATCTCGTCCAGGATGGCCGCTATCCCCTCCAGCGACCGCTCGATAATGCACCGCACGCCCATGGACCTTGCTATCCCGATGCCGGCCGCCTCCGGCTTGTTGGAGATCACCGCCTCCACGGTATAGGCATCGGCCTCCCTCACCAGCGCCTCCATGTTGGAGCCGCGCCCCGATATCAGTATGCATACACGCACCAGCCCGGTGGCGTACCGCCTTCCTAATGAATTGTTGTCCCGGCAGGAGCCGTTGTGGAATCCCAAAAATATTTCGCCCCCCTGCCGGCATGGCCTCAATTCGTAGATTACCGGATAAGTACGTTATCTTAGGCGGGTCCCGGATCGCCACCGGCCATGGCCCGCGCTCCATTTCCACTCCGCTGGCACACCGTCCCTGTTCGGGGGGCGGGAGCCCTCCCGCGGGACACGCGCAGCCCTCCACGGACCGGGCCGTCGCGTGGAGGCAGGCCCGGATCAATCCGCGCTGTACTCCTCTCCGCTCTGCGCGTCGACGACCGTCTCCCCGGCCGGAGCCATCTTCCGGATGAACGCCCGCGCGGGCGTCTCCCGACTCTTCCTGTCCAGGGACATGTGGGGTCGATGGTAGTTGTACCATTCGATGAACCTGTCGACGGGATCCCGCTCCGGACCCGTATGGAAGGGACCGCCCACGTGGGATTTGCCGGATCCGCCGCCCCGCGTCTTACCCCCGTAGGAGGCCTCCTCGAAGAAGTGAAGCTTGCGCTGGATCTCCCCGTGCAGCCTCTCTACCTTGCCGTTGGTCTGGGGATGGCCGACGCGCGCCAGTATCTGGCGGATGCCCAGCTCGACCAGCCGCTCCTCGAACAGGGAGGTTCCCTTTTTCTTCTGCTCGGATCCGTTGGCGTAGAACTGCGAGCCGTGATCCGTCAGTATCGAGGCCGGCTTGCCGTGGTCGGCGATGGCCTGGCCGAGCACCTTCAGGGCGTTCCCGGTGGTGGCCTGCTTGAAGACGCCCCACCCGGTCACGAACCGGGAGGCATCATCCAGGTAGCAGAGGAACCACCTGCCGTCGTCCAGCAGCTTGTAATCGGTGTGCCACATGGAGTTGGAGTGGGCGCGCTCGTAGCGGACCCAGCTGCGTTGTCCTGTCTTGTTGTCCTGCTTCACGGCCAGATCCTCATCCCTCATTATCTCGTGGATGGTGTTGTGCGGAATATGGATTCCGGTGGCCTCCTCAATGGCCTCCTCCAGGCGGACGGCGCCCGCGGGACCGCCCTGAGCAGCGGCCAGGACGGCCGAGTATTCCGTGCGTCCGGGCAGCCGTCTCCTGGGCCTTCCCCTGCCTTCCGGGTATGATATCGCGTCGGCATCCTTGAACCGCCGCCACACCTGTTGGACCCGCCGGACGGAGATCTTCATCGCCTCCGCTATCCTCCTGTTCGGCGTTCCCTTGCGCTTCTCCCTGACGATCCATCTCGCCTTGGACTCGTCTACCTTTCTCATTGGCCGCTCTCTCTTTTTTCCTATTTGACGACGTCCGGAGCGCCGGCGGACCCCCACACCAGTGTTTCCGGTCCGCGTCATGTTGACTTTGGAATCTGGCGACTTTGTCCCGGATGCCATGTTCTGGGGGGTGTCAACCATGGGGCCCGGTCTCCAAATTACGGTACTTATATACGGACGGGGGGTGAAACTTTTTTCGGACTACACACCCGGCAGGAGCCGTCAAAACCCCGTGACCTGTGAAGGGGGCTGAACGGTTGCGGGGGTAGGCGCCTACAAGTTCAGGTCAAATTCTGACCCGTGCCTGACCGGCGACCTCCGGCAGATGCTGCCGGGCGTGTTTGCGTACGGGATTCAGTTTGTCCTGAACTTGTACGGTGGGCGCACCCTCCCGGGGACCATCATGGTATATTATGGGCGGGATGGTTGCCGGTGCGTGCCATCCGGTATGAACCTGGCCTTGCGCGTGATAACTGCGCCAAACTCGGCGTTTGCACATATCCGGGATGATGGCAATGGCGGGTATCTTACATGGTCGGTCGGGATCTTTGTGCTTGCATCCGTTCTGGGGTCCGTCTCGTTTGCCTGGGTGGACTCTGATCTGGATTACCAAGAGACCCTGGTCCGGTACGTGGGTGTGGACCTGCTGGCCGGTATCGTCTTTGCGGCGGTGATCTACCTGGCCGGCAGGTGGCTGGGCGGAAACAGCATGTGGCGGGTGGTCTTCTCGGCGGTCTTTTACACCAACATTATCGCCCTGATTGCGTTTGCCCTGCTTGCGGGGCTGGCGCTTCCGGCGGGGGGCGCCCTTACGTGGGAGTTTCTGGGAGATGCGGACCGGTGGGACCCCGAATCCCTTGGGGACGGGGAACTATCCGGGGACATCATGGATGACCTGTGGAGCCTGCTGGGGTACCTGGCTGTTATCCTGGTTGGCGCAATCGCGTTCATAGTGTGGATCGTCGTGGTCCTGGTCAAGGCGGTAAAGACGGTCAACGGGTTTGGCACCGCAAAGGCGTTCGGCCTTGTCGTGCTCGCACTGGCTGCCTCCGTTATCGTGGCCGCGCCGCTCAGCCTGTGATGCGGTCCGCCAGTACCCTCCCGGTGGCATGGATGGCGGCGGCGACGACCCCGGAGAGGACGACCCCGGGGATCTGATCAGGCTCCCCATCCCGGGGACGTACCGCAGGCGGCGGGGCACGGATACCGCGTCCTCCGGCGGACCAGGACCAAGACCGGGAGCCCCGGGGTCGCGGCGCGCCTGCCTTTGATGCTCTTTCCGCCGGCGCACACCATCCTTTGGCTGCCGTACCGCCGGGTGTTGATCACCTAGGACACGCAGGAGCTGGGAAGGATCTGCCGGCTGCAGGCCGCTCGGACCTGCTTTGGATATGTGTCGCGGCCCGCGGCAGACCCCGGCAACGCGGGCCCTGCCGGCAGGGCCCCGGGGGCCGTCCCCGCATGTTCTTGCGCCCCGGGGTATAATCCGGAAAAAGGGCGCTCGGTGACTCTCGGGGCAGCCGGCGGCCGGATGCACCCCCCATGGAGATACTTGGTGTCAACGTTGCCGGCGCTTCCCCGTCATACAATGCGCATCTTCCTTCAGGCACAACAGAACTCTCGTTTGAGGCATTTATTAATAAAGTACTTGATCTTGACACTACAGTCACTTTTAACGTGACAAAGGCTGTTTATACCAAGGGACATCAGCTCCCGTCTTCGGTGGCTGTTGTAGACACCATGACTTTTACCCATAGTACAACTCCGTTAGTAACCTTAAACATGACTCACTATCCTGTGAAAGAAGTTTACCTCGAAGAAATCCGAATAAATGCAACGCACAATAATTACACGACCGCCGAGAGAACCCACTATGTGGCTCACGACTGGGCTAATGAATATGCACTCATCTTGATAACGACTGATAGCCAACACTATGTGTATGCCGGCAGTCCTACTACAAGCATTTACGTGACCGGAGCCTCCCAGTCAAGCCCGTCGACCCAGGAGGAGGGCGTATTGCGCCTGCCCACGGCCCTGACACTGTCCCTGGGCCAGGCCACGGTGGGCGAGGATGCGGGTGCGGTGAACGTCACCGCGACGCTGGACGCCCCGGCCCCGCCGGAGGGGGCCAGCGTATCGCTGTATAGTTCGGGAGGCACGGCGACCGAGGGAACTGACTATACCATGCCAACCAGCATCAACATCCCCGCCGGCGAGCGGTCCGGGTCCGCATCGATCACCATCACCGATGATGCCGTGGCCGAGTCCGACGAGAGTGTGTCCATATCCGCGTATGTGGATATATTCGGCCAGGAGATGACCGACAGCATAACGCTGACCATCACCGATAACGATGGTGCCGGCGTGGTGGTGGACTAGGACAACCAACCGCCGACCGTCTCCTCGGCCATCTCGGATGTCATCATCGTTCGCGAGACCGGCACCCGGACCATCTCGCTCTCTGGCGTGTTCAGCGATGCAGACAACGACCCGCTGAACGTCACCGCCTCCTCCTCGGACGCGACAAAGGCAGCAGTGAGCGTCTCATCCGACCATGCCAGCCTGACCCTGACGGCCCAGGCCCGGGGGACGGCCACCATCACGGTGACGGCCAACGACGGTAACGGCGGCACCGTCTCGGATGTCTTCACGGTGACGGTAAAGGCCGCGCCGACCGTCTCCTCGGCCATCTCGGACGTGTCCGGGCTGAACGTCGGGGACAGCCGGACCATCTCCCTGGCTGGCGTGTTCGATGATGCCGACGGCGACTCGCTGGTCATCACCGCCGAATCCTCAAACGGATCTGTGGCGACCGTAGAGGCGGCCTCTGATGGCTCCGCCCTGACCCTGACGGCCCAGACCCCGGGCAACACCACCATCAGGGTAACCGCCCAGGACGCCGACGGCAACCAGGCCACCGATACCTTTGAGGTGACGGTGGCAGCGGCGCAGCAGACCGCCAACACTTCGGAACTCGAGCCCATAGTGGCACAGTACGACACCGACGGCAGCGGCATCATAGAGCAGGATGAGTGGGAGGTGGCCATCCAGGACTATACTGACGGCAAGCTCACCAACGAAGAGATACACGCCATAAGCAAGGCACGCTCCTCCAACTAACCCAAAGGGCACGGCGTGGACCTGTCCGTGATACCCTGCCTTTGGTCTGGGACAGGGTGGTTCTTCATGTCCCTGGCCACATGGCCCGGGATGATCCATCAACTGTTGGTGGCAGGCTACGGGTCTGCCTGCCGCCTAGTACCCGCCGAAAATGGAGAATCACCTGACGAATCGAAAAGTACAGATCGCCCCCCGTCCCCTAGACCTCCGTGCCAAAGGTGGCACCGGTAAAGATTGGAGAAGGGTACCTGTCCGGCGTCCAGCTGTCCGAACTCGAAGAGACGTACAGGCGCCAGCCCCACGGCAAGTCCGGGGATATGCTGCAGGCAGCCGTACCCAAAAAGCGCGGCAAGATGATCGTGGAGATGGCCCCCATATCGGGGCGCCATCCCAGCACCGTCCACCGGCGGCTATCCAGGATGGAGCGCGAGGGCCCCGATGATGGGCACGACGGCAAGAGCCCGGGCAGGCCGCTACTACCGAGCCCGGAGCAGGAGAAAGCCATCGAAGGGGATCTGGACGGGACGCCGCGCGGCAGCGGCTTTTAGCGCGGCAGCTGGAACGCCGGGATGGAGGCCAGGCGTATACTCGGGCGGTTCGGCGTACCGTACAGTGGCAGGTCGGCCATCCGACCGGCGCACCGGCTCGGATTCTCGTTCGGGAAACCGCCGATCCGCCCCGTACAACAGCGCCACACCGGAGGAGCAGACGGGGTTCATCAGGGTTATGGGAAGTTGCCGCGTGCCGTCTCATCCGCCATCGCATGTTCAACTTTCCGGCTCTGTCGTTTCATATCTCAAACATTCGCTGTTTATTATTGAATTATGAATAATTAGTATAATAAAATAGTGTGGCAGTAGTGGTTGTATGGTTAGGATCATAAATAACCGGACAAACTTTTCATGCCGGGCGTAATTCGTTCAAATTCCTGAACAAGATGTTGCGCGGATTGAGATTGATCTCAGGCGGCTCGTAGACGGGCGCCACCCTCCGTCTAAAATAACTCCTGGCCCGGCGCCGGAACGGCGGGCGCATCTTTACCTTCGGGGCCGGCAAGGCCCCACACTAGAATAGTTTATTAACAATCTTGGTGAGCGTTTGCCAATGGAAACGTACAAGGTAGTCTACAATTTGGAATCCGTCCAGGAGGGGTTCATTGCGCGTTGCGCTGCAAACCCCATGGCAACGGCGTTCGGCAAGACAGAGGATGAGGCAGGCGACAATCTGGTGGCAGCCATCCAAGAATATCTAGAACTGTATCCCGAAAAGGTGGGCGAGATACTTGTGGCCGTACCGATGAGAGAGATGGAGGTCAGGCCGCCTGTCGGACACTAGATATCATTCGGATAGGGCCGCCAGGGCTCTGGTGGTTCTTGGTTTTAACGTACGGGAGCCGGATGCCGGCCGCACTATCTTTTGCATCCACAGTATCACCAAGGAGGAGCTATGGATCCCAAAGACTTCTGATGGCGTCTTGGAGGATGTGCTGGTGCATCTGTTCCGGCCAATCCAGCTGGGTATCGTGTACTTTCGCTCCGTGTACCTTCATATGGACGACATGAACCTGTTCCCCTCTGATCAACTGTAGCCCAGCTTGTTAGCGAAAAAAGGGAGAGGCGGACGTGAATCGCTCATCTGCCGAATGTTGGGGGTAACAATTCCGCTCACGGGCAGCGTGATTGTCGTTCAGTACAGAAAAAATATGCAGCAGCCTGAAGGCACGCGCCTGCGGGACGGATTTTGCGGGAAATAATTACAGCATGAAAAACATCTTGGTCAAGCCTGCCTCCCGGGATATTGGTCAAGAACGGCGGCCAGCGCAGCCAGAAACCTGCCGTTGATGCTATAATGCCGGTGGTTGTGAACGAACTGGAAAGACTTGACGTATCCTTCCAGGTGCCATTTGCTCACGCCGCGGTGTTTCTTCAGCCACCACTTGAGCAAGCCTATCCTGCACTCGCAGTTGTTGGTGTGGATCTCGTTGTGTTCTCCTGATGCGTATTCGTCCTCGCCGTGGTTGACGGACGGGTGGACGTATCCAATCGCCTCCAAACTCTTGTAGGCTTGATGCTCGTCGGTGATCACCGTCGAGCCCGGCTCGAACTTCTCGGCCACCATCTCGGCCAGCGTCCTGCCGTCGCCGCGGGAAACCTCGAGGATGGTCACGTCGGGCTCATCAGGGGTGGCGCGCTGGTGGTAGATTGTAACCATCGGGGTGTTCTTCTCGAAGGTGCCCCTGCCGGGGCCGCGCGGCAGCCGGCGGCGGCTGGGGATGGTCCGGTTCTCACCGTTGCCGTCCAGCGCCACCCCCTTGGAGCCGGCCCGGATGTACCCCTCGTCGGTCTCGCCGGTCCCGGACAGCTTGCCCTCGGGCAGTTCGCTCACCTTCCACATTATGTCGCGCATCATCCGGTAGACGGCCCCGTAGGCGCGGCCCATTGAGGTCGCGATGTAGTTTATCGATATCCCGTTGGACAGCCCGCACAGGAACATCCAGAGGGCCAGCATCCAGTCCCCCATCCGGATGTGTCGGTAGTGGAGGATCGTCCCGGTCTTGTCGTTGAAGGTCCGGCGGCAGCCCTTGCACGTGTATCTCCGGACGTGGCCCTGGTACCGGCAGTACCGGACGATGTCGCCCCCGCCACAGCGCGGGCAGAACAGGCCGTTGGCCCACCGGACCGTCCTGAACAGCTCTGCCGTAGCCGCCATATCGGCAAACAATGCCAGCAGGAGCAACAGGGGGCCGGATTCTTTTCGTTTTTGCGTTTTGTCACGCGCCACGGGGGTGTGGGGGATCTACCCCTACAGATCTGTTTCGGTTATGCCTGCCTGGTATGGGGCTTCACTTACCCCCAACATTCCGCAGATGAGCGACGTGAATTATTCCCCGACCATACGGTCTGGCAAACCATCAAACCCGGGTCAGGCAGTACCATCCGTTCGCCACCACCATGGGCGAGGGCTGGATCGGCGGCGATCCGCACCGCGCAGCCGAGTTCTACAGGAGGAGGTGGGGCATCAAGAACTCCTGCAAGAGCTACGAGGCCATGAGGCCGCGGACCACCAGCACCGATTATTCGGTCCGCATCCTGCCATGGTTCACCCCGTTCATCCTGTATGGCGTCTGGATCCTGGCCCGCTTCATGGCGGCCCGCGGCAGGGAGCACCGCCCCGGCGCGCGGCCGCCCGCCACGCTGAACCCGTCTGTCTCCGAGCTTCTGGAGGCGGCAAGCATGCAGCCCGCCACCGGCAATCCGGGCGGGCGTCCGCCGGGTTAGGTCCGTCTTCCAAACGCCCGATACACCCGCTCCCAAGGCCAACACCGGGGCTGCCGGCCGCTGCGCCACCCGTCCCGCTGCCGCCGCATTCCGGGTTGTGATCTCGATGATGGCCGGACCCGGGCCGCACTCGAGCGGCCTTGGCCCTCGTGAGAACCAAGAGCGAAAATCCGCTCCGCCGCTTTCCGCTGTTGCTACAAACTTTATGGCCATCACTGCACGCTACAAAAAAATAAACCAACGTACGTGACCTGCCAGTGGATGCAAAGATCACCAAGGAGGACATGGAGAGGGTGCGGCTGCTCAACAAGGTTACCAGCTCCAAGCAGGCCTTCAACCAGATGACGCTGCAGGAGCTCAAGCGTCTCCAGTTCTTGGTGGAAAAGAAGGACTATAGCCACAACAAAAAGGCGCGCAAGTCCAAGATGAAACTGCTCACCAACATCAACGCCCGCATATACGAGCTGGAAGAGGGCCGGAGCATCTGGGGGGCCTGACCGCGGGCTGGCGGGACGCCTAGGTACAAATACCCTGGCGGCGGTGGCCGGATTATGGCCGAAAACGTGCTGGGAGGGGAGAGCAGCCCGTACCTGCTGCAGCACGCCGCTAACCCCGTGCACTGGTATCCGTGGGGCGCCGAGGCGCTGGCCCGCGCCAAAAAAGAGAACAAGCCTATATTTCTGAGCGTGGGATACAGCGCCTGCCACTGGTGCCACGTCATGGCGCACGAGTCGTTTGAAGATAGCGGCATAGCCGGGGTGATGAACGAGCATTTCGTAAACATAAAGGTGGACAGGGAGGAGCGGCCCGACATAGATGCCATCTACCAGGCCGCCTGCCAGAGGGCCACCGGCCAGGGCGGCTGGCCGCTCAGCGTGTTCCTGACGCCGGACCAGAGACCCTTCTACGTCGGGACGTACTTTCCGGTTATGGACGCCTACGGCCGGCCCGGCTTTGGCAGCATCCTGAGGCGCCTGGCTCAGGCGTGGCAGGAGCGGCCGCAGGATATCAAAAAGGCCGCCGGGGACTTTGCGGCCAACCTGGATGCCGGCCTGCCCTCGGGGGATGCCGTCGAGGTGGAGCGCCCCCTGCTGGACGAGGCCGCCGTCAACCTGCTGCAGATGGGCGACCCCTCCTACGGGGGATTCGGCGGGGCTCCCAAGTTTCCCAATGCGGCAAACATCTCGTTCCTGTTCCGCTACGCCAGGCTCTCGGGCGTCTCCAGGTTCGGCGAGTTTGCCCTGCGCACGCTCACGAAAATGGCCAAGGGCGGAATATTTGATCAGGTGGGCGGCGGCTTCCACCGGTATTCGACGGATAGCAGGTGGCTGGTCCCGCATTTTGAGAAGATGCTGTATGACAACGCGCTGATCCCCCTGAACTATGCGGAGGCATACCAGATAACAAAAAACGAGTTTTACCTGGACATTATGAAAAAAACGCTGGACTTTGTGCTCAGGGAGATGACCTCGCCGGAGGGCGCCTTTTACTCGGCGCTGGACGCCGACTCGGAGGGCGAGGAGGGCCGGTTCTACGTGTGGTCCAAGTCGGAGATCCGCACGATACTGGGCGAGGATGCCGACCTGTTCTGCCTGTACTATGATGTAACCGACGGGGGCAACTGGGAGGGCAAGAGCATCCTGTGCAACAACCTGAAAATGTCCGCGGTGGCCTTCTCCTGCTCGGTCACCGAGGATGACGCGAAGCGGACAATCCGGGAGTGCGAGCGCAAGCTCTTGGCGGCGCGGAACCGGCGTGTTCGTCCCGGCCTGGACGACAAGGTGCTGCTGTCCTGGAACGCCATGATGATAACGGCGCTGGCCCGCGGATACAGGGTGTCCGGGGATGGGAGGTACCTGGAGGCCGCCCGGAGGGCCACCGACTTTATCATCCAGAGGATGATGGATGACGCCGGACTGTTCCATGCGTACAAGGGAGGTGCCAGCATACGCGGCTTCCTGGACGACTACGCGTGCATGGCCGGCGCCCTTCTGGACGTCTTTGAGGAATGCCCGGACCGGCGGTACCTGGACGCGGCCCGCCGGCTGGGCCTGCACATGCTGGAGCACTTTTGGGACGGCAAGAACGGGTTCTACATGACCCCCGACGACCACGAGCGCCTGATAATCCGGCCGGGGAGCGAGTACGACCTGGCCACTCCGTCGGGCAACTCCGTCGCGGCCATGTCGCTGATCCGGCTGAGCCGTCTGGCCGGGGAGGACGGGTTCCTCGAGCCGGCCCTGGCAGTCCTAAAGTCCCGCCTGCAGGGGGCGGCCGAAAACCCGTTCGCCTTTGGCCACCTGCTGAACGCCGCATACCTGTACCTGAGGGGGCCTACGGAGATAACCGTGCTGAACACCGAGAACGGCGCGATCCGGGACTTGCTGTCCTCGGAGTTCATCCCCGAGGGGATGCTGGTGTGGATCCGCGACGGCAGGCAGGCGGAGAACCTGGCAGGATATGACTTCTTTGCAGGCAAGGAGTTCGGAGACGGCACGCAGGTGTTCATATGCAGGGACATGTCATGCTCGCCGCCCCTCCGCACTGCCCAAGAGGTTAGGGATCGGCTCTAGATCTTTGCAAACTCCAGGGAGAGTACCTCGCCCACCTGCGGGGTTCCCATGTTCTGGTACCTGGACTTGGGCATGGCCATGGTCACCTGCGTCTGCCGGTAGCTCTTGACCTTGATGGTGGGCTGCGCCTGCAGTATTGCCTGCAGGATGGGCATTATCTGGCCGCTGGTCTCCGAGTCGAGCTTTTTTGAGATGTTCTCCATGATCATCTGCTTCTGGGATATGGGCTCGGTGGAGACGTTCTCTATCAGTGTCAGCTGAACCACCTGCCCGTTGTCCACTATCTGGGTAATCCTGAACTCGTTGGTCTCGGACATGGCCTAATAACGCCGCCAGATGATTTATCTCTACCGGAGTAGTTGTTCTGTCCGGCCCGGGCCGGCCCGTCCGCCTTGATTTAATTATCGTGTCCGTAGACCGGTGGCGCATGTGGACGCTGGACGATGACGAGTCTTTTTTCCGCATATTCGACTCGCAAAAATACATTGCCGGGTACCTTGATCCGGATTACGGCGAGGGAGCCTCCGAGGACGAGATAGAGGGGATGCTGAAGAGAGGAGATCCGGTCCCCGGCGGCTACCTGGTGGTTCCCATGATCAAGTTCGGCCTCTTTGATTCTGATCTCAACATAGACATTGAGACGCTCGAGGATCGGCTTGAGATGGCAGGCCGCTCCCTGGCCAGGTGGTCCAACTACATGAAGGCCAAGAGTTATCCCTTCCACTCGATACGGATATCGCACACGGACCAGGATATGCTGACCATGACCTTTCCGGTCCGGTTCAGGCGGCCGGTGCGGCTGCGCAAGAAGGATCTGGCGTCCGAGCTTGCGCCCACCCTGGATTCGCTGCAGCGGCTTGGCCTGCTGTAGGGTCGTCTTGGTGACGGCGTACGGTCGGCGCGCCGCAGCCTACCCGGGCTGCCTTGTGATTCCGGGCGAGTACCTGGAGAGCAGTATGTAGCCGGCCGCAGACGCGGCTAGCACCAAGGAGGATCCTATGGGAAATTCCGGCACGGCGGCATACTCCTCGGACTCGGCCACCAGCATGTAGCCTGATATGTCAGCGGTCTGGTCCTTCTCCGGCAGGGGCACCACAAAGGCGCCTTCGTGGTTGGCCCTCAGGTAGTCGGGCTCGGGCTGGGCGCGCGCCACTGTTGCCACGTCCCCGTTTCGATCATACAGCGTGGCCACAATCGATATCATGTTGGCGGTGGTTTCGCCGTGGTTGGCGACGGTTCCGGTTATGAACAGGTCGCCCTGGCCGCTCCTCTCCAGCTCGACCGATGTTACGTCTATGACCTGGCTCTTGGGGGCCAGCACCAGATAATCCGTCTTGATGGTGTAATCTGCCGCCTGCCGGGCGGCGGGCTCTGCCATGACCAGATCAAAGGGCCCCCTCATCCCGGGCATCACCGTGTTGACCAGGGACCAGCCGTCTGTTGTGGCTATGACGTTGCCCTGGCCGTCATAGATGGTGGCCGTCAGGAGGATCTGTCCTAGCGGCGCGCCCAGATCATTTTGCACCTCGCCCACAATATGCAGGGAGCCGTCGCTGCCCGTGTACATCCTGTCGTTCTGCACGGCCACCTCGGCCCATGCCGGCGCCGCCGCGGCCAACACCACCATCAGGGCCAGTACCGGCAACCGCATGCTGGGTTGATCGGCGCAAGCTTAAAGAACATTTGCCACCTGCTATGCCCCGGTTCGGCCCCGGTGCTAGATTCGGCCGGACTGCGCGCACCAGATGTGGTTTGGTGCTTTGCAGGGATGGGCTGCATCGACCGCAGCTGGCAGGTACGCGGGCTGGCCCGGGAATTTCCTGGGAACTACGCTCCGCAAAGTAAAAGAGCCGCGCTCGAGTTAGTTAGGTGGCATGCCCGTGTGGAATTGCATTCTGGGACGGTGGAACGGCGTATCTTCCACGCCGTCCAAAAACCGTCCACTCTTGTTCCTGATCCTGATGGCTGCCGTACTTGTGGCAGGTTTTGCCCCAGCATACGGATCTGCTGAGGGCAGCCCACCCGCACCTGCCACAAACGTTGGAGATACTGATCTGTCCTCAGACATACCGCCTGACATACTTGAGATCCTGCCCGAGGACGCGACCCTTGATCCAGCCACGGGCATCTTTACCTGGATCCCCGCGCACGGCGAGGCGCTACGCCTGGTTGTAGTCGGGGCCGACGATGGGACCGGCGGTTGGGACTTTCAGTTTGCCGACATGGACATGCGCAACGCCACAGCAAACGCGCCACCCGTCATTTTTCCTGTATCGGACCTGACCGCGGATGAGCTTGCCACGATAAACGTAACAGTATCTGCCATAGATCCGGACGGCCCGGATGGCGCCCTGCGATACAACCTGGAGGGCACGGGTCCGGACGGCGACGCCATCGATCCAGCCACGGGCGAATACCGGTGGACCCCGACGGAGAGTCAGGGCGGGGCGTATCATTTTGTGACCATCAAGGTTACCGACGGATATGGCGCATCCAACCATGAGATGTTCGGCATTGGTGTCAACGAGGTAAACGCGGCACCGTATCTGGATGGCATGCCTCGCCTTGGGACCGACGAGCACTCGCTGCTGACCTTTCCCATATCTGCGTTTGATCCCGACCTGCCCGCCAACATCCTGACGTACCGCCTATCGGGCGCACCGCCCGGAGCTGCCATAAACAGGATCGACAACACGAGTGGGAATTTTACGTGGACGCCACATGAGGGCCAGGATGGCTCAAGCTCGTTTGTCATCGTCGTCTCCGATGGCGAGGGCGGCCTGTTCGGACGCCCCGTTACCGTTGACGTCCGTGAAGTAAACGAGACTCCAACCCTTGGCAAGATACCTGCTCAAAGAATATGCGCAAACTCCACCCTGGCCTTTTCGGTGGTTGGCCATGATCCCGACCTGCCCGCCAACACTCTGACATACAGTCTGGTGGACGCGCCGCCCGGCGCCACAATCAACAGCGAAGACGGCGCAGGGGACTTCTTGTGGACTCCACATACGTCGCAGGTAGGAGCGCACTTGATAGCGGTAGTCGTGTCAGACGGCATGGTATCTGCGGATCCCCAAATTATCGCCATCCGTGTATGCCCTGCTCCAAACACGCCGCCAATGTTTGATGAAATATCGCGCCAGGATGTTTACGACCACTCCCTACTATCACTCACCGCCAACGCAACCGACCCGGATGGCCCAGATAGCGGCCTGAGGTACAGCCTGACAATTGTCGGGCCCGATGGCGCCACCATAGATCCGGTCACGGGGCTATACGAGTGGCCTGTCGAAAGCCGAGACGGTTCATACCAGTTTGTGCTGATCAGGGTGACGGACGATCTGGGGGCAACCGACTACAGGGCGTTCGCCATCCGTGTTCTTGATACTGATACGTAGCAGCGCCAGAATGTTGGTATGGGGGCGCGCCCAACCCCGACACCCTAGATAGCGAACCGTCTTTGTTCGGGGGCGATGAGCATCAAGGCAGGCGGCTGTTGCCTTCTTCACGTATGGATTTGCGCAAACGTGCATGATCTCGCCCCTACCAGCAATTGCAAAAAATAAAGATCTTTGGTTACTATTCGTACGTTCTGATGGTGTCGTCAAACGGATTGTATTGCTGACCTGTATCCATCCACCCATCGTCGCCTATGGCCCATATGGCATAGTTTCTGGGGGTGAGGTCTCCGGCCTCGTTCAGTATGGTATCTCCGCCTGCGCCTATGTAGTTGGCCGCTACATCGTGGAATACGGTCTTGATGGTGCCTGCATCGGTGGCGCCAGAGTGTAACATGGACAGGCCGACAAGCCACGCGGCGTCATATGCGCTGTAGATGTACGATGTGGGTATCTCACCGTGCACTTCTAGGAAATGTGCTTTTACGTGGTTGTGCACGACGGTATTGACATCAGCGGTTCTCATTGCAGTAAAGCCTGTGGTTTTGACTATCTCGCTTGTTATGGGGTCATTCAAGATGTCGGTCTTTGGCACAAATGTCTCTGAGCCGATCCATCTGACCTCGCTTAGCACATCGTATCTGCTGGCAGCTTGCAATATTGGTACTGACTCATCAAACGATGTCATAAACACCGCTACCCTGTCACTTCCATACTCGTCTACCTGCTCTTGAACTTGATCAGCCAGCGCCGCCACCGAAACCGCGTAATCGCGTACAGCGAAGGGGTCGTATGATACGCCTTCCGTAGCCACGTAGCCCCTAGATTCAGCTCTGGACTTGAGTTCATCGACCAAACCCTGACCATAGGCGTCTATCCGCCATATCGGAACTACTGCCTTGATGCCTTCCACCTCGAACAATTTACTCACTCCGGCGCCCTGATGGACGTCGTCCACAGCAATCCTGTAGATGCTGTCGCCGGGTATGGCCAGACTAGGAGCAGTTGAACAACAACTTATGATCATCATGTTGTTGGTGTCCGCATACCGCTTTACTTGGGTCACTTCAGCGGATGGCCTAGGTCCGATTATGATGTCGATCTCTTGCGCAAACAATGTCTTCACTTTTTCATCTGCGATTGTGGGGAGTGATGTGGAATCCTCCACAACTGTCTTCAAACGCCATTCTTCGCCTAGGGTTTGCAGGAAAGCGTTAAAATCGCTTACGCCCAAATCCGTTGCTTCACGCGTCGCAAAACCGGTGGAAGAACTCGCGCCAGTAAGAGGATACAACGACCCTATCTCAATCTCGCCGGTGGGTTGGTCGACTGCAGCCAGTATGTCCTGTTCTGATGAGTACTTGAGTGTTCTTTCCCATGCATTATCTATGATCTGCAATACCTGGTAGTTAGCTAACTTTAGATCGCCAGCTTCATTCAGCTCTGTAGTGCCCATGGCGCCATTGTGTTCTGCTGCTACACTGGGTAGCACGCGTTTGATCTCTGTAGGATCGACACTGTCCGCCTTCATGATGGACTTGCCCAGTATCCATACTGCGTCGTATGCCGGATACGCAAAGGTGTTGGGCGTAGCGCCTAACTCCTCTGAAAGACTGTCGCGTACGTGTTCAAACTGCGTTCCCTCTGCCGGTAGAATTTGCACTGCGGTAAAGTTTACGGCGTTGACAAGCTCTGACGCTTTTCTATCCTCGATGAACGCACTAACTTCTGCTGTAGCCTCGGCGCCAAACCATCTGACCTCCTTGAGTATTTCGTAGTTTGTTGCCACTTGCAGTATCTGTGTGGCCTCGCCATATGATATGATGACTACGGCTACTTTGTCAGCGCCGTAGCGGTCCACTGTGCTTTGCACATATCCTGATAGAAGGTTAACCCCTACGGATAGGTCAGTAGCCTCTGGCCAGTATCTGACACCCGTATGAACTTCGCGTTCTTCAGATTCAAAGTTCTCTACTATAGCTGCCTGCAGTGCGTTTCCATAGGAATTGTCCAACCAGATTGGAACTACGGCTTCGATACCGCTTGCCTCAAGTAGCTTGCTAATTGCTGCGCCTTGGTTATCATCGCTTGGTGCCAACCTGTATACACTGTCGTTGGCGATGGCTAATGTAGGTGATGTGGAACAACAGCTTATGATCAGCATGTTGCTCCTGTCCGCATACCCTTTGACGTTCAAGACATTGTCGCTCCCAATTGGGCCTACAATGCTGGTTATTCTTTTAGCGTGTAACGCTTGGATTTTTTCCTGGGATACCGTGGGTAGGGTTGTGTTGTCTTCGACGACTAACTCTAGCCACCATCCAGCTCCGTTTTCTTCCAGATACGCATTAAAGTCTTCTACGGCCAAATCGGATGATGCTCTTACTTCCACACCTATGTAGTCAAGCTGGCCTGAAAGTGGAAATATGCCTCCAATCACAACCGGTCCGGTAAGCGAGGAACTCATCATCATGCTGTCGCCTTCCATCATGCTGCCTTCCATCATGCTGTCGTTTTCAATCATGTTGTCGTCGCTGGTCTGCGCATACGCGCCCATCACGGGCACAACTGCAAACAGACCTGCTATCGCTATCATCGTTATCGTTAGTTTGTATGTTAACATTTTAAGCTGCAACTGCCCGTTTACCTATAAAGGTTACTCACTTTTTCTAAGCCGGCGTGTGAGGGCCGGAAGCGCAGACGCGCGGGCGTGTTGAGAGTCAGGCATGATCTCGTAGGGGCGGAGTCTGCAGCAGACGTAGCAACTCGAAGCGGGGTGGCGCAGCAGCTGGGCCGTGCCTGCGTCTGGATGACTGGGCCTGCGCGCGTCGGCTGTTCGGATCCCGGCTAGCATGTGCAGTTGGTGGCGGTTTGAGCGGCAGCCCGGGCGAGCCCGGCCGCCATCACGCCCCGATCCGATGAGGCGCACTCCAAACATTATTTACCCTACGGTTCCAACACCTGGTACATGTCGGGGATTGACAGGGCCGCGGTAGGATGGTCTATCGGGATTGTGGCCGTTGCAGTGGGGATAGCGTTCTATGGCCTGAGCTCTCCGGCTGAGACCCCCGTTACGCCGACGGCGCCCAGCCCCGCGGCAGACGAGGATAATTCGCCCCCGTCTACGTCTCCGGCCGCTGACGTACCGCAGGAGGAACCACAGGATGGTGGTATCATGACCGGGGAAGTAACCGATACCCTGCCTGGGGTGGCGCAGGTGCTGATGCCTTTGGGGACCAACCTGCCCGGCTGCGAGGATGACCGCTCGTGCCTGGTGCCATCCGTGGCCAAGATAGAGGCGGGCGGAAGTGTATCCTGGACCAACCAGGATACGTCATCCCATACGGTCACCTCGGGCTCGCCGGCAACCGGCCCGACGGGCATCTTTGATAGCAGCCTGATAATCTCCGGCGAGACGTTCGAGTATACGTTCGAGGAACCGGGCCAGTACGAGTACTTTTGCCTGGTGCATCCCTGGGTGGTGGGGGCCGTCCAGGTGGACTGATGATGCTACTTTTCCGGTTTTAGCTGGGACCGCCGGATGGCGCGGTTGTAGGCGACCCCGAACCTGTGGGACTCGTCGCGGGCGTACTGCAGTATCTTCAGGGACTGCCGTCTGGGGGATATGACGATGGGGCGGCTCCTGCCCGGCACGAACACCTCCTCGTTCTCCTTGGCCAGCGAGGCGCAGGGCAGCCTGACGCCGGCCGCCTGCAGGGCCTCGACGGCGGATGCCAGCTGCCCCTTCCCGCCGTCTACCAGCACAAGGTCTGGCATCTCTCCGTCCTCGCGGACAAGCCTGGAATAGCGGCGCCCGACCACCTCGGATATCATGGCAAAGTCGTCCCTGCCGGTTACCCCCCTTATCCTGAACCTTCGATATCCGGACTTGTCGGGCCTGCCATCGACAAAGCGCGACATGGACCCCACCGCATACTCGTCGCCGTGGTTGGATATGTCAAAGCACTCTATCACCCTGGGCGGGCCGGCCAGTCCCAGCGCCTCCTGCAGCTCGGATATGCCGGCCTCGACCGACTTTGCCACCACTAGGTCCACGTTCCTCAGCAGCAGCTTGATCATGTCCAGGTGGACGGCCGTGGACGGCTCCACTATCCGGACCTGCCTGCCCGACTGCTCGGAGAGCAACCCCTCGAGCACCGCCAGGTTCTCCGGCTTCTCGCTTACCACGACCGCCTCGGGGACCGGGTGCGTCGAATAGTACTGGTACAGGAAGTTGGAGAAGTTGTTGTCCCCCATCACGCTGAAGAAGAACTTGTCGCTGTCCCGGATCACGCCGGACGTCATCCTGAAGTTCATGACGGTGGCCTCGCCGTCCCGCACCCTGATGGCAAAGAACTCCTCGTCGGAGCCGGCCGGCCGGGCCATCTTCTGCTCGGCCCGCAGGCTGCCCAGCCTGGCCAGCGTGTCCCTGATCTCCCTGGCCCTCTCGAACTGTCTCAGGTTGGCGGCGACGGCCATCTCCTTCTTCAGCTTGTCTGCAAACGCCCTGGCCTGGTTCTTGTCCTGCAGGACGTCCTTCAGGTCCCGGACGTGTCCGGCGTACTTTTCCTGGGCCCACCCAAACTCGCAGGGCCCCTCGCAGTTGCCCAGGTGGTACTCCAGGCAGACGCGCCTGGGCAGCGTCTTGCATATGCGTACCTTGAAGGTCTTGCGGAGGGTGCCGATGGTCAGCAGCTTGGAGCTGCCGTGGACGAAGGGGCCGTACACGTCCCCCTTGCCGATGAACCGCCCGTCCCTGGTGCGCCGCGCCACCACCAGCCTGGGGTACTCCTCGTCGGTCACCCTGAGGTAGGTGTACCTCTCCTGGTCCTTCAGCTCTATGTTGAACTTGGGCCGGTGCCGCTTTATCATGCCGGACTCGAGTATGTACGCCTCCTGTTCTGTGTCGGTCAGGACGAACTCTATCTCGCCGATGCTCTCCACCAGCCGGGCCGTCTTGTAGTCCTGGGTCCTGTTGAAGTAGGACCGGACGCGCCGCCTCAGCTCCTTGGCCTTTCCTATGTAGATGATCTGACCTGCCCCATCCTTCATGATATAGATGCCCGGTTGCCTGGGGATGTCCATCCCTGATACGTCAAACAACCTTGAGCATCTTCTTGAGGTACCTGCCTGTGTGGGTGTCGGTCTTGGCTATCTCGGCGGGCGTCCCGGATGCGACCACCCGGCCGCCCGCGTCCCCGCCCTCCGGACCCAGGTCTACCACCCAGTCGGCGTTTGCTATCACGTCCATGTTGTGCTCGATCACCACCACCGTGTTCCCCTGGTTCACCAGCTTGTTGAGCACCTCCAGCAGCTTGTGGACGTCTGCAAAGTGCAGGCCGGTGGTGGGCTCATCCAGCACGTATAGCGTCCTGCCGGTGTCCCGACGGGAGAGCTCCGCTGCCAGCTTTATCCTCTGCGCCTCCCCGCCGGAGAGGGTGGTGGAGGGCTGGCCCAGCTTTATGTACCCCAGGCCCACGTCCCGGATGGTCTTCAGCTTGGCCCGGATGGCCCGGTGGTTCTCAAAGAACGCAAAGGCCTCCTCGACGGTCATCTCCAGGATGTCGTATATGCTCTTGCCGCGGTACCTGACCTGGAGCGTCTGCGAGTCAAAGCGCTTGCCCTTGCACTTGTCGCATCTGACGTAGATGTCCGAGAGGAACTGCATCTCGATGCGCCGCACCCCGCTACCCTCGCACTCAAAGCAGCGGCCCTTCTGCACGTTGAAGGAGAACTGCCCCGGAGAGTACCCCCTGGACTTGGAGATCTCCGTCCTGGCAAAGACGTCCCGGATGGGCGAGAACACCCCTATGTACGTGGCGGGGTTGGAGCGGGGCGTCCTCCCTATCGGGGACTGGTCTATCGCTATGACCTTGTCGACATCCTCCGCCCCCAGGATGTCCTTGTGGGCGCCCGCCCAGGTCTCGGGGCGGCTCAGCCGGTGCTGCAGCTCCGCCAGCAGTATCCCGTTGACCAGCGTGGACTTGCCCGACCCCGACACGCCCGTCACGCAGACCAGCAGCCCCAGGGGGAACTCGACGTCTATCTCCTTGAGGTTGTTCTCGGAGGCGCCCACCACCCTCATGCTGCCCGAGCGGTTCCTGACCTTGTCCTGCAGGATGATGCGCCTATCCCCCCTCAGGTACTCGCCGGTGACCGACTCGGCGCCGTCGAGCATCTTCTTGATGGTCCCCTCAAAGACCACCTCTCCACCGTGGACGCCGGCAGCCGGCCCCAGGTCCACCAGCCAGTCGGAGCTGCGGATGACCTCCTCGTCGTGCTCCACCACGATGACCGTGTTGCCCAGGTCGCGCAGCTTCTTGAGCGTCCTGACCAGCCTGTCGTTGTCCCGCTGGTGCAGCCCGATGGTGGGCTCATCCAGCACGTACAGGACGCCCGTCAGGCTTGATCCTATCTGGGTGGCCAGCCGTATCCTCTGCGCCTCGCCCCCAGACAGGGTGGAGCTCTTCCTGTCCAGGGTCAGGTACGTCAGTCCCACGCTTATCAGGAACTCCAGCCGCGTTCTTATCTCTTTTAGGATGTCCTTTGCGATGTACGCCTCTGTGTCGTTCAGCTTTATGCCGGAGAAGAAGGCGTGGCAGTCCTCGATGGACATGGCGCAGACGTCCATGATGCCCTTGCCGGCTATCCTCACGCTGAGCGACTCGGGGCGCAGCTTCTTGCCGTCGCAGTCGTAGCAGGGTATCTCCCGGACAAACCTGTTCTGCAGGGCCGAGGCGTCATCCTTGTTCATGTGGTACTCCATCTCCTGGATCATCCTGGTCACCCCGCCGTAGACGCAGTCGCCCATAAACAGGCTGATGGGTGATAGGTCGCGGGAGCCTTCCGGCCCGTACATCAGCCCCGAGAACTGATCATCGCTCATCTCCCGGACGGGGGTCCTCAGATCAAAGCCGTATCGCTGACCCAGAAACTCCAGCCTGTCCCGGACCGGGGGCACAAGGCTGCTGCCCCAGGGCAGCACGGCGCCGTCGGATATGGACTTTGAGGGATCCGGAACTATCAGGAGCGGATCGTACGCCCTGCCACCGCCCAGGCCCGAACACGTCTGGCACATGCCGAAGGGCGAGTTGAACGAGAAGGTCCGCGGCTCCATCTCGCCTATGTTGACGCCGCAGTACGGGCACGCGTTGCTCTGCGAGTATATCCGCTCGCGCTTGTCAGCTGCCACCATCGCCTCCCCCCCTGAGGCGTCCACCGCCGTCTGTACCGCCTCAAAGAGCCTGGACCTGCCCGACTTGTCGGCGGCCAGCCTGTCCACCACTATCTCTATGTTGTGCCACTGCTGCCGGTCCAGCGGCGGTATCTCGTCGTCCAGGTTGAATATGGTCCCGTCAACCCTGACCCTGGAGTACCCCTCGCCGCCCACCTTGGATATGACCCCGGTGTGGGTGCCCTTCTTTCTCTTTATGACCGGCGAGAGCACCAGTATGTCCTTGCCGCCGAACTCCCGGATGACCGAGTCGCAGATGGTCTCGATCGACTGGCTGGATATCTGGCGGCCGCACTCGTGGCAGTAGGGGGTGCCCACCCTGGCGTAGAGCAGCCTGAGATAGTCGTATATCTCGGTGGTGGTGCCAACGGTGGACCTGGGGTTCTTGCTGGTACTCTTCTGCTGGATGGCTATGGCCGGCGAGAGGCCCTCTATCGAGTCCACCTCGGGCTTGTCCATGATGTCCAGAAACTGCCTGGCGTACGCTGATAGCGACTCGACGTACCTCCTCTGTCCCTCGGCGTATATGGTGTCAAAGGCCAGGGTGGACTTGCCGGATCCGGACAGGCCGCTTATCACGACCATCCTGTTCTTGGGCAGGTCGATGTTGATGTTCTTGAGGTTGTGGTGCCGGGCGCCCCGGATGGCCAGCTTCTCCTTAGCCATCCCTCTTGGACAGCTCCCTCTCCAGCCGGCTTATGCGGTCCCGACACTCTATGGCCTTTTCAAACTCCATCCCGTCGGAGTGCCTCCTCATCTGCGCCTCCAGCTCTATCACCTCCATGCGGATGTCGTGGGTGGTCTTGTGCCGGGAGTCGTCCACCTCGGCGCCCTTCTCGGGTATGGGCTTTGATATGGTGCGGGGGGTTATCCCGTGCGTCTGGTTGTACCTGATCTGGCGCTCCCGGCGCCTGGTGGTCTCCTTGATGGCGTGCTCCATCGAACCGGTGAGGGCGTCCGCGTACATTATGACGGCGCCGTTGGCGTTGCGGGACGCCCTGCCAAAGGTCTGTATCAGGCTGGTGTAGTTTCGCAGAAAACCCTCCTTGTCCGCGTCAAGGACCGCCACCAGGGAGACCTCGGGTATGTCCAGCCCCTCGCGCAGCAGGTTTATCCCGACCAGCACGTCGAACTCTCCCAGGCGCAGCTGCCGTATCAGCTCGGTCCTCTGCAGCCCCTCTATCTCCGAGTGCATGTAGCGCACGCGCACCTCCTTCTTGGAGAGGTACTCGGCAAGGTCCTCGGCCATCCGCTTTGTCAGGGTGGTGACCAGGACGCGCTCGGCCCGGCCGGCCCGGGCGCGTATCTCGCGGATCAGGTCGTCCATCTGGTTGGCGCTGGGCCGTATCTCGACGGGGGGATCAACCAGGCCGGTGGGCCTGACCAGCTGCTCGACGGTCCTGTAGGAGACCCTGCGCTCGTAGTCGGCGGGCGTGGCCGAGACCAGCATGGTGTTTGACATGTACCCCTCAAACTCCTCAAACTTGAGGGGCCTGTTGTCGTGGGCGCTGGGCAGCCTGAACCCGTAGTCCACCAGCTGCTTCTTCCGGGAGTAGTCCCCCTTGTACATGGCGTGCAGCTGCGGCAGGGTGACGTGGGACTCGTCTATCACCAGCAGAAAGTCGTCCCCAAAAAAGTCCAGCAGGCAGAACGCCTTCTCGCCGGGCTTGCGCCCATCAAAGTGCCTGGAGTAGTTCTCTATCCCGGAGCAGTATCCCAGCTCCTCGATCATCTCCAGGTCGTAGTTGGTCCTGTTCCGGAGCCTCTGCCTTTCCAGCTCGGGCAGCTGGGGCAGCCTGACATCCAGCTCCTCGCGGATGGTGCGGACGGCCCCCTCCCGCACGTCCCTGGCGGTCAGGTAGTGCTTTGCGGGGTATACGGTTATCGCCGGCAGGCGGCACTTCTCCTCCATGGACACGGGATCCCGCACCGAGATCCTCTCTATCCGGTCGCCGAACATGGACACGCGGACCACATCCCCCGAGTAGGCGGGACTGATGTCTATGGTGTCGCCCTTGACGCGGAAGTTTCCGGGGGCGACCTCGGTGTCGTTTCGCTCGTAGCGCGCGTCCAAGAGCCGGCGTATGATATCGGACCTGTCGGAGCGGTCGCCCGCCCGGATGCTCAGGGAGAGATCCTCCCAGTCCTTGGGGTTGCCCAGCGAGTATATGCACGAGACGGTGGCCACTATTATCGTGGGCTCGCCGGAGAGCAGCATGGCAGTCGACTCTAGGCGCATCTTCTCTATGATTTCGTTGCGCCGCGTGTCCTTCTCGATGTAGGTGTCGGTCTGCGGTATGTAGCTCTCCGGCTGGTAATAGTCGTAGAACGACACAAAATAGCCGACGTTGTTGTTCGGAAAGAACTGCTTCAGCTCCGAGTACAGCTGGGCTGCCAGCGTCTTGTTGTGGGATATAACCAGGGTGTTCTTGCCGGTCCGGGCAATCACGTTGGCGACCGTGAACGTCTTGCCGCTGCCGGTTACCCCCAGGAGGGTCTGCACCTTCTTTGAGAGGACGCCCTTGACCAGCGCCTTGATCGCCTCGGGCTGGTCCCCGGTGGGCTCAAACTCCGAACGCAGCTCAAAATCCATGGATGATACCGGCCGGGGCAATTTCCAAAATATACCTACCGCCAGGGGGCCGCCCCGCGCAACGGCCTGGCGCCGGCGGCGTTTGGGCGGGGCCGTAGGCCCCCCGGTGGGATGTCTGCGTGCGGCAGGGTCTGGCGCCCGCCGGTGCCGCCGCAGATAGCCTCAGAGCAGCAGCGGCGAGGCGATGTTGTCGGCGCGTGACACGCTCTCGAATGTGATGCCAAGCCCCCTCTGATCCGCCAGCATGTTCACAAAATGGATGCGCCTGTCGATGAACTCGTCGCCGCCGGACTCGCCCGACTCCAGATGGGCCAGCATGGCCTGGTCGTCCACCATCACGCCTATGTCGTCGCCGTTCCGGATGGCAAAGACGCCGATGCCCCAGAACAGGCCCACGTGCAGGGCCATAAACCTGGCCTGCATGTCCGAGACGACGCCCCGGTACATCTCGGCCTGGTTTCGCCACTGCCTGAGGGTCTGCGTGCCGGTCCGGATGGCCCACGCTATCCGGCGGGTATCCCCGTCGCTGTACAGTGTACAGCGACCCATGTGGTCTATTCCCGGAGGTTGATGGGCCTGTATTCGCAGCCCTGCGGCCCGCAGTCCTTTCCCACGTATACGGCCTTGGGCCGGTACAGGGCGGGCTTGGGGGCGGCCTCGGCAAACTTCTCCTCGATGATATGGGCGGCCCACCCCGCCACCCTGGATATGGCAAATATGGGCGTGTTCATGTCCATGGGTATGTCCAGCATGTAGTAGATGGAGGCGCTGTACAGGTCAACGTTGGGGTAGATGTCACGACCCTTTCGCCGCTTCATCTCGGATATGGTCGCCTGTTCGACGCGCTCGGTGATGTCAAACCAGGGCTGGCCGGTCTTGGCGGCCAGCTTTCTGGACATCTCCTTGAGCACCTGCGCCCTTGGGTCGTAGGTGCGGTAGACGGCATGGCCCATCCCCATTATCCGTTCGTTGCGGTCCATCCTCTCCTTCACCCACGGTTCGACCCTGTCTATGTCGGCTATGTCCAGCAGCATCTTCATCACCTCGTAGTTGGCCCCGCCGTGCAGCTCCCCGCTCAGGGCGCCTATGGCGGCGCTGGACGCCGAGTACATGTGGGCCCTGGTGGATGCCACCTGCCTGGCGGTAAAGGTGGATGCGTTGAAGGTGTGCTCGGCGTGCAGTATCAGGCAGACGTCAAATATGGTCTCCAGCTCCTTGTCCGGCATCTCACCGGTCATCATCTGCAGGAAGTTGGCGGCGTGCCCCAGGGAGGGATCCGGATCCACCGGGCCAAACCCGTTGCGTATGCGCTGCCAGCTGGCCACTATCGTGGGCACCTTGGCTATCAGGTTGGATGCGCGGTCATAGCTGGCGAACTTGTTGGAGAACTCCTCGTCGTAGTAGCCGGCCAGGGCGGCCACGAAAGCCTGCAGCATGTCCATGGGGTCGGCGTCCTTGCGCCAGTTTTCCATGTTCTTTTGCATCTGCTTTGGTATCCACCGCGCCTCGGCCATCCTGGCGTTGAAGGAGCCCAGCTCCTCCTTTGAGGGAAGCTCGTCGTGCAGCAGTAGGTAGGCCGTCTCCTCGTAGGTGGAGTGCCTGGCCAGATCCAGTATGTCGTAGCCTCGGTATATCAGCTTGCCCCTGTCGCCGTTGATGTTGGATATCCTGGTGTCGGCTACCTCTATCCCGCGCAGCCCTATGTTCTTGGTCTCCATCATGGTACGTCCGGACGCAGCGTAATTAGAGCTTTCTGCCGCAGGTGCGGGCCCGCATTTTTGCGCGCCCCGGGCCCTGCGCCGGGTTCTGCAGGGCGGCGTGCCGGGCGGGCGGAAAACTTCGGCCCTGGATCATCCAATTTTGGTTTAAATGAGGGGATGCGAGCGTCCCGGTAATGGTGAACGCCGCGGTAAAAAAGAGCAGGGTGGTATGCATATCCCACAAGGAGGACATGGACGGGATAGGGTCCGCGGCGCTGGTTCGCCAGGCCATAGGCGCCGAGATCATCCTGGTTGACTATGTTGGCCAGATGGAAAAGATCCGGGAGGTGGCCTCGGATCCCGCACTAAAGTCGCTGCACATATGCGACCTTGGGCTGAGCAAAAAGAACGAGGAGGAGTTCGTCGATATCGTTGCCTCCCTCCGCAAGCGCCACGTCAGGGTGACCTATATCGACCACCACGACCTGGACAAGAGGATAATCCGCAGGCTGACCGCCATGAAGGTCAGGATGGTCCACGACACCGGCGAGTGCACGGCGGTGCAGGTGTACGGCACCTACCGGAGAAGACTGCCTGAGGGGTCTGCCTTTATAGCGGCATGCTCTGCCATCACCGACTACATGGACGCGCGGCCGGCCGCCTCCGTCCTCCTGCAGATGTATGACCGGCAGTTTGCCCTGATAAGCGCGACGGTAATGACCTACAATATAGTCGGCCGCCAGAAGGATCCGGACTACCTGCTGTATCTGGTGGACCAGCTGGTCGAGCTCAAGTTCCCGCACCAGATACCGGACTCCTTTGAGTCTGCCCGCGTGCAGGTGGAGCGCCTGGCAGAGGTGATGGCCAAGGTCAGGCGCGGCTACAAGAAGATGAGAAACCTGGCCCACATGGAGATCACCGATGCGGGGGCAAGCGGGGCCGTAAACTTTGTGCTGGGACTATCAGGCAAGGAGGTGGGGGTGGCCTACAAGGAGCGCGTCGACTACGGCAACTATGCCGTCTCCATCCGGGGCTCCCAGTCCTGCAAGGTGCACCTGGGCCGGATAGTCAACCCCCTGGCCGCGGGCCTGGGCGGATCCGGCGGCGGCCACGACCGGGCGTGCGGCGCCCTCGTGCCCAAGAGCAAGATGAAGACCTTCCTGCGGGAGTTCAACCGGGAGCTCGGATCGCGGCTCTAGACCTGTACCACCGCGTCTATCTCCGTCATGGCGCCCAGCGGCAGGCTGGACACGCCAACGGCGGCTCTGGTGTGCCGTCCCCTGTCCCCGAACACCTCGTATATCAGGTCGGAGGCGGCGTCCACCACCCTGGGATGATCCGCGAAACCGGGCCCCGAGCTGACAAAGCCGGTTATCCGCACAAACCTCTGCACCCGCTCCAGGCCCATCCTCTTGTGCAGCTGGGCCAGTATGTTGATGGCGCACAGCTCCGCCGACTTCCGGGCCTCCTCGATATTGGAGGCGTCCACCGTGCCCGTGAATGCCACCCCGCCATCCCGGATGGGTACCTGTCCGGCCACGAACGCCAGACTGCCGGCCACCACCACCGGCGTGTACGAGCCGGCAGGCTGCGGGGGGTCCGGCAGGATGATGCCCATCTCCTTCAACCTGTCCAGTATCACTGGGGCGATGGCGCCGGTTTGTCTTTTATCTCTTTTCCAGCCTGATGTGCACCTTTCTTGAGCCGTCGGACTCCTGCGGGATGGTCCTGGTGGTATACCCCTTGTTCTGCAGGTACGCTCTCAGCACCGATGCCCAGGCCAGCATGTGGCCGTGACCTGGCGCCGACTCCAGCGACAGCACGCCTCCGGCCGTGTCCATCTGGGCCCGGCCGCCACAGGCCGCCTGCAGGGCCCCGTCAGCCAGATCCACAAGGTCGCTCAGCGTGCGGGAATGGACCGGCACCCCGCACTCCTCCAACAGGCCGGCCATGTCGGGCGCCTCTCCGGGGGCCATCGCCGCGTCGAGGGCCCTGGACATGCCGCTCCTGTCCAGGGTCACTATGGCCCTGTACACCTCCTCTGACTCGCTCCCGGTCATGTCCAGAAGGGCATCGGCCGGGACCGCCCTCTCCCACTGCTCCTCAAACGCCCCCGCCAGGGTGTTTCCCAGCACGCCTGTCTGCGAAAATATGTCTCCGGCGCCACCTCCATCCACCACCAGCACGCCCGTGTCGTCCTGGATGAAGCAGCTCTGGGAGCTCTCCAGCATGCGCACCCCCGAGCAGGCGGGCAGCGAGACGGAGCTGCCCGCCTCGGACGGCGGCACGATTATCCTGACCTCCACCCCGCGGCGCACGGCCGCGGCTATCTGCTTGCCGCATTCGACAAAGAGGCCCATCGCCGGCCTGTCCGCCACTATCCGCACCGACTCCCTGGCGCCATCTATCATGGCGCGAAGGTCTTTGGGGACGTTGCCCAGCGCGAGGTGGCGGTAGCGCCTCTCCTCCACGCCTATGCTCTTCCGGCTCTCCTCGCTGACCGTCTTGAGGTTGGCTACCAGCGAGTTCATGGCGTTGACCTTGTTTATCTGCTCCTGGATGATGGGATCAAAGGCCTCCTCGGGGGCTATGGCGGCGCACATGATCGGCTTGGTGTCCGAGATGGTTGCCAGCTTCTTCTTGCGCAGCTTCTGCAGGGTCGGGTACACCTTGGTCCGGGGAAGCTCCGAGTAGTATGCCAGCTCGCCCGCCGAGACGGGCCCCCTGGCGATCATGGCAAAGTAGGCCCGCGCCTCATACTGGCTGAGACCGAACTCCTCCAGGCTGACGGTCAGGGAGTTGTCCGCGTTCACGGCATCTGATTGAATCTGCACAGGTAAAAGACAGAAGCTAAATTCCTTTACATGCTAGCTCAATTGCTGTCACCTGTTTTCACGTAACCGCGGTAAACCACCCGCCCGTTACACCGCGTTGATATACGAAATGCAGCCCACCATGTTGTGGCATACAACGCAACCCACTCGGTGGCCCTGGCGCCCCGCCTGGAATACTCGCAACGACTGCTGGCAGACACCGAGAAGGATCTGCGGCGCAGCCTGCGCCACCTACGCAGGAACGGGGGACGCACCTCCCCCGACGAGGCGGAGCGGACGGTCCTGTTCTGCCTTGAGGTTGTACTTGGCGCCGGAAAGAGGCTGCGGAGAATATCTGGCATGGGCGAGATTCCTGGGGTGGTCTTGCCGGCCATACCGGTACTGCGGACGGCCAGCGCCCGGCTGGCCGCCCTGCTGCCCGTATCCAGCAGCAGGCTGTGCGAGCTGGCAGTCCACCTGGGAAGCATAGCTCTGGATTCGGCCATACTGGCCGGGAAGGCGGTCGACATACGGCGGTGCGGCTCCGAGTCGGCGCGGATACTGGATAAAGCAAAGTTGATCACCGACTCTAAACTTTGCAAGCTCTATCCTGATATACCCTCCACAGGCAACAGGGTACGTTGAAGTCGTTCAGCCCCCCGGAGGATGATCTCCGCCCGGACATTGACAGGATAAGGAGCATACGCGGCGCCATCAACACCAGGCTGGGCGAGCTGGCCCCGGACAGGCTGGAGCGGCTCAACTCTCAGGATCTGGAGGACATCTCCCAGGTGATGCTGATGCTGGAGTGCATGCTCTCCAAGTACCAGGAGAGGATGGAGATGCGCCGCACCCTTGAGAGCCTGGGGGGGATGATGCAGGAGGCCGCCGACGGCATATCGGCCATCGACGAGGAGATCGCAGAGACCTCGTCGGTCTCCGAGATGTCCTACAGGAGGATCCGGGAAGCGCGGCTGTGCATGCATTCGGCCTCCAGCCCGGCCGACCGGGAGTCGGTAAGGAGGATACTCGCAGAGACGAGTCCAACTATTTTTACCAAAACTACAAGACAAACTGACTCTGCCAAATACCAACAAAGTGTAAAAACGAAGTCCGATTGAGATGAGTGTAGCACCGCAAGAACTGGAGAATAATGCCAGCAGGTACGCCTCCGACGCCATAAAGTTTGACTCCCAGGGGGCGCGGGGAATGGCCGTCGCCAACTACCAAAAGGCGATCGACTCGCTGGCCAAACTGCTGGAACTCTACCCCAACAGCAAGCTCAACGTGCTCTACCGGGAGAGGTGCCAGTCGTACCGCCGGCGGATAGAGCAGCTGCAGAGCGCCAAGAAACTGGAGCCGGCCATAGATCCCAGGGCCAGCAACAAGGACCAGAAGGCGTCCCTGCAGAGGCAGGAGGAAGAGAACGACTTTGAGGACCTGGTGATGAAGGAGAAGCCCGACATCAGCTGGACCGAGGTCATAGGTCTTGAGGACGCCAAGAGCGCCCTCCGCGAGTCCATCATCTACCCCACAAAGAGGCCCGACCTGTTTCCGTTGGGGTGGCCCAAGGGCATGCTGCTGTACGGACCACCCGGAACCGGCAAGACCATGCTGGCGGCGGCGACGGCAAGCGAGATGGACGGCTATTTCGTGAACGTGGACGCCTCCTCGATGATGAGCAAGTGGCTGGGAGAGGCCGAGAAGAACGTCTCCAAGGTCTTCAAGATAGCGCGGACCCACGCGGAGCGGGAGGGCAAGCCGGTCATACTCTTCGTGGACGAGGTCGACTCGCTGCTGGGATCCCGCAGCAGCGAGGTGGGGGGCGAGGTTCGGACCAAGAACCAGTTCCTGACCGAGATGGACGGGGTCAACGGCAAGGGGAAGAACCTGATGCTGTACGTGATAGGCGCCACCAACAAGCCCTGGACTCTGGACTGGCCGTTCCTGCGCCGGTTCCAGAAGAGGATCTACGTGGCCCTGCCCACCACGGATGCCCGCGAGGCACTCTTCAGGCAGTACACGACGGACCTACACATAGACTCGACCGTCAAATCGCACGAGCTGGCCCGGCTCTTTGACGGGTACAGCGCCAGCGACATCCGGGACGTCTGCCAGAGCGCCCAACTGCAGACGGTCCATGAGCTGTTCGACTCGCCTGGCTACAGGGATCCGGTCGAGGGCGAGGACCTGCAGAAACCGCGCGACCTCACCATAGCGGACTTTCGCGAGATAATGTCGCGAAGGAAGCCCAGCGTCTCGCAGGAGATGGTGAGGGCCTATCATCGGTGGAGCGAGGAGTTCAGGGCGCTCTAGGGCCGTGATGGCTCGCCGCCCGCCTCCCTCTCGGCCAGCCGGACCATCACGGACAGCATCTGCCTGAACTGCGCCTTTCGATACGGGTGATCGGCGCAGCTGCAGGACCACCCATCACCCTCCCGCCGGATATCGTACCGCCCCGAGCCGTCAGCCTGGGACCTCGCGAGGTGGTGGTGCGGGATGATCCTCCCGATGCGGTCGCACTCCGCGATGATCCGAGGCGCCCGCTCTCCCCGCGCCGCAGGTATGCCGGCTCGCCATCACCTCAAGTGCTTTACATTTTGATTAGCTGATTACGCCAATCCTGGTCAATTCCGCCTGAGCGAGGCCACCTGTTCTCCAGCAACAGGCGTCAGGCACGGCTTTGCAGACTTTGGCAGGCGCCAGGCACCGGCGTCGTCAATGTCTTCAACTTTGCAGACTTTGCAGACTTTGGCTCCTCTCGGAAAGGCGGGTGGTGGTTGGAACTGAAAGGCAGCAGCGCCTAGAGTCTACATTGTCCCATGGGCGGCGCATCATGGGGATGGTAGACACAGTACGCCATCAAGCGCCCACGTTCCGAATACAATCAGACCACCAATCCTTGCGAGGGGAACCAAAACACCGGGCTGTAAAGTTATGGTGACCGCAAGGCGCCTGTCAAATCAGTGACCAAAAGCATTCGGCAGAATCACGCGGCGCCGCTGCCATCGTTCGGCAAACCGGTCACCGATTTGACACATCTTTGGCGGTCACTGTAACTTGAGTACAAGTTCAGGTCAAATCGACTCATTACCCCAAGCCATCCGGCAACGACCCGTCCGCCGTTCGGGTCGGTTCGGGAAAGGAGACGCGGCTAGGCCGGGTCGGGCTCCGCGGATGCCGCCTGTTCGTCCTTGGGCGCCGCGCCTCCCCCGAAGATGGGCGGAGGGTATTTCCGTCGGTGAAGATGCCCCAGGTTGGATCGCGCGCCATCCGGATGGTGGCCTGGTAGGCGGATATGCCGTTCTTCTCGCAGGTGGCCGCGAACGTCCTGAGGATGGCAAAGTTGCGGGTAGCCCTCCAGTTGGGGAACCTGACCCTGCGGCGGTCCACCACCAGCAGGTCGCGGACGCTCCGCTCGGTGTCGTTGTTGCTGGCGGACATCCCCGGCACCCGGGGCGCGGTGAACATGTTGGGCAGGGCGTTGGAGATGATGGTGGTGGTGACGCCATCGGCCGGGAACGAGCCGATGATCATCCGGACGCACCCGGCCAGCTGGTCAATCCGGGTGTCTACAAACCCGGCCAGGCCGGGTATCCGGGCGACGATCCCCAGCTGGCTGGCGCACCGGATGGGTCCGCCGGCCAGCCGCTCCACCTGCTTGCAGGTCAGCTTTGCATCGTGGTAGAGGGCCTGCATCATCCGGTGGCGGTCGTACTGGGGGGATCCCAGCTCGTTCTCCATCGAGGACTCCTCGGCGTCGCGCAGCAGGTGTACCAGGCACCTGGACAGGGGGCCCTTGTGCCACTCGTACCCGGTGGTGCCGTCCCGCATGGCGGGAGGGTACTCCATCCATCCCCAGATGGACCGTAGCGTGACCGCGTACCTGTGGGGGATGATCCTTATCTGGGCGGTGTGTACCGTCTCGGCCACCGACGCCTGCACTCCCTCGCGGCCCACCCGGTGGCTGGTCTCGTCGGTCCGGACGTACGGGTCCACGGTAGCCCTCTCGACTATCTGGACCATGGCGGGCTGGGGCTGGAACGAGGTCCACAGGTTGGAGTGCTGCGTGAGAAGGGCGTCCTGGCGGTGGTACTCGGTGTCGGGTATGTCCGATGGCGGGGCCACCGGGGAGCGGTACCCTCGGAGGTCTTCCGGATTCAGTATGATGGGCTCCTCGTGGGGGATGGATAGCACGTCCCCGTCGATATGGTCGGCCATCGCCGTGATACAGTTGGAGACGGCCCCCGCCGAGACATCCGCGTCCTCTATCTCCTGTAGCATCATCACCATGTCGTCCTCGGTGTTGTGGGCCCTCTCGTAGGCCTGGAGGGTGGCGCGCGTGCGCGGCCCCAGGGACGTCCCGGGGATGGCGTCGGTGTGCGGGAGCGTCCGGATATCGCACCCCGGGCACTGCCCCACGCGGATCACGTACATCAGCGAGATGGTGCTCCGCCGGGCCTCGGCCAGGTCCCGGAACCTCTTCCGGATGGTACTGATGATCACCAGGTCGGCCCTGCCGCAGTACCCGCACAGTTCGGGATGGAACCGGACGGTTCCCTCGGTGCGTTCCCTCCAGGAGGAGCCCCGGTGGCCGGACTGGGCGCCCCGCTTCTTTTTGGTGATCAGGTCGGGGTCGCCTCCGTTCCTGGCCGCCTCGAACCTGGCCGAGGCCAGCCGGTGCTCATCGCGGGTCATCGCCGGCTGGCCGTCCTTCTTGCCTGGTGCCTTGCCTGGTTCCTCACCCTGATCCTCGTCCGGGGCGTCCCCGTCCCACCCTTGGTGGACCGCCAGCTGCCTCTCCAGGTCGAATATCAGCCGGTCCCGCTCGGCAATCCCGCTGCCGGCGTTCTCCAGGTCGGCCGCCAGGGACGATATCGCCTCGCCCGCCGTCTCGTAGATGCCTGCGGCCAACCCCTCCAGCGAGCCGGCTATATCCCAGACCCGGATCAGTTCGGACCGTAGCAGGGCCATCTCGGACTGCCCGCTCCCTACCCCCCTCTTTACGACCACGCCGGTACCGCCGCAGCAGAGGCACGGGACGGTTGGTTCGTCCATCACGGTACCACCTCGGGAACGGCAATCCAGGCGGGCCAGGAAGAGAAAGGTGCTCTGCCGTTGATCTTAAATCCCTCTGTCGTTATGGGTTGTTGGTGCGCGTGCCTCATCATTTGTGGTGATCTGATGAGGCATGCATTCCACTGATCAATAAGTCTGCTGGTCGATCACACTTGATCTATCGGCCAAAAATTTGAGGTGAACTTGTACTCCAAAAATCAGGTCAAACTGAACCCCATACGCGATCACGCCCGGCAGCATCTGCCGTAGGTCGCCGCTCAGGTACAGGTCAGAATTTGACCTGAACTTGTACTTGAGTGTGTACTCCCCCCAATTCACTATCTTTTTATACGGGGGGGTTTGTTGAATGAGGTAATGATGCCCAGCAACGCGAATCAGGTGTACGTGCAGGGCTGTACAGTTTATGCAGGAATGCGGGGGGGGGGTTCTAACTATGACAAGACGCGGTTCCCGTACCGGGGTCGTTCTGACGGCGTTGGCGGCGGTCGCCGCATGCGGGCTCTTTGCCGCCGGCGCAGAACATTCGGACATCGTCCCGCAGGCGTTTGCGCAGTCGTTTAAACTGGAACCTGTCTTTTACTCGCAGATCTACGGCCAGACCAACCAGAATAGTGACGAATTCATACTGTACAAGCGCAGCAGCGACGTCCTGTTCCATACCATCGGGGGAACCAACTACCTCCTGCAGACCGGCCAGCAGCACGGCCACCTGGTGATCCTGAACGTAGCAAACCTGGCCAGTCCGAGTGTCGTCGGCTCCGTATTTGATCAACAGGCGAGCAAGGCCATAGCCGGTAGCATAAGGGCGCCGTTGATGGCGGGCGCCGTCAACGTTGAAGTCGTGACCATCAACGGCAGGCTGTACGCCGCAGTCATAGGCGCGTTTAACAATGATGGGCTGCAGATGCTGGACATCACAGACCCTGCGAACATCATAGTCTCGGGCAACAGCGGGCAGCGGCTGCACAACAACCAGCCGTGGAGCGAGGCGTCCGGTCTGGATATCATACAGTTTGACAACAAGGTCTACGCCGTCGTCACCGACCGGTACCGCGACTCCCTCACGATGATAGACATCACCGACCCCTCGAGCCCGGATATAGTCGGCGGCGTAGTGCATAACCAGCGTGGCGCCAACCTTAATGGTGCCCGGGACGTCTCCACTATAACCATCAACAATACACCATATGCTGTGACCGTGACCAGTTCCAGTCCTGTCAGACTCCAGATCATAGACCTCTCAAACGCCACACATCCAGTGGGGATCGCCAGCCTTAACCGGGGCACATTAGTAAAGGTGGACACCGCGTTCATAGGCGGCACGCCGTACGCCGTAACCTCCGATTGGGGCACCGGCCGGGTCGATCTCGTAGACCTCACCAACCCCGCGTCGCCGTTCCTCTTCAGCAACATAATCAGCTCGACCAACAACATCCAGGCCATAGACATCTTTACGGCCGGCTCCACCACATATGTCGCGGTGGGCGGGGAGAACGGCATCCAGGTGATCGACATCACCAACCCCGCAAACCCCGCCCCGGTGGCCTCGCGCGACAAGGGCTGGCCCCTGCCGCTTGAGCACGTGATTGGCATAGACGGCACCGTCGTTGGCGGCGTGCCATACATCGCAACCGCCTCCACCCTGGCGACCCCCGAGGGTACGTCGATATTCCGGATGGACGACCCCGCGGCGGGCACGACCATAACCTCGCCATCCGGCCAGAACGGCGCCACCGTGGCCGCCAACCAGCTGAGGTTCTCGGTCTCGTTCGACCGGCCGGTCACCGGCTTTGGCCTCCCTAATATTGAACTCAGCGGGACCGCCGGAGCCGTCGAAATCACCTCCTTTTCGGGGAGCGGCTCGGGGCCGTACAGGTTCACCGTGACCCCTCCGGAGAGGGTCGGCACCGTCACCATCACCATCCCGGCGGACGCGTCGGGCGTCAGCCCCCCGACCACGGCCGCCTCGTTCACCCTGCACGTCCGCCCGGCGACCCCCGGTACCGGCGAAGTCCTGGGCAGTTGGACGTCCACCCTGACGGTACGCGACCTGGGCAACGGCAAGTGGGGCTGCGACGACGGCCACTCCGATGTCACCAAGAGGTGCGACTACTCCCTGACCCGCGACGACATTCACGTAAAGCGCCCCCCGAACTTTTTATTCACGGCCGACATTGACGAGTTGTACCTTGACAAAACCAACAACGCCGTAGTCTTCGCCATAGGGTCCAACGGCTTCAACGAGCTCGCCGACTACCACATCAGGATGGGCACCTCGAAGTTTGCCTTCGGACCGTCCATTGAGTTTGGGCGCCATGCCTGGAACAACGTCAACCACATCCTGCTGGATAGCCACTGGACCACGGGCCGGACGGTCTCGCTGGAGCTGATCGAAAAGAGCAGTCCGGCCCCGGCCACCGGCACGCCGCCCAAACTGTCGTTCTTCTCCGTCAGCCCGACCACCGTCACCGAGGGGGGCAGCGCCACCATCAGGATCAACCTAGCCCAGACGCCATCGTCCGCCGTGACCGTCTGCATCACCTCCGAGCCCAGAGGCTTTGACGACAACCCCAACTTTGCCATACACCAAACTGACTACGACCTGCCTACCACCATCACCGTCCCCGCCGGCCAGCGCACCGCAAGCGCTACCCTGACCACCGTCGACGATACCATAAGCGAGAAGAACGAGATCCTCAACGTGGTTGCGTGCAGCATACCAGAGGAGGCGTTCCCGGCATCGGGCGCCGACCTATACCAGGTTGGCAGCGTGGCGGTCACCATCCGGGACAACGACTAGCCCGGGCCCTCCGTGATTTCGGCGGATGGAGCGCAGCCGCCCGGCCCCCACCCCCGGATGACGGGGATCAGGAACGGCTTTGGCCGAATTTGGCACCGACCCCAACAATTACGGGGTTGGTGCGTAATTCTCGTCCGTTTCGGCAGGTTTACCCTCCCGGACTTTCACCGGTCAGACCATCATCCCCGGACCCGGCCACGCTGCACGCCCGGCCGCAGGCAGGGAACGTCAGGCACACTCCGCGTGCATCTGTTGTCCTCCGTATGACGGGATTGTGGGGCGGACCCCGCTGGAAGGCGACCGATCAGCGATGCACACTTTAGCGGCGGGAGGCCAGAGGGGGCATGACAGACAAGAAGTCGCGATGGAGTACGGACGAGAAAATCCGTATATCGTACTCCAGACATTTAACCCACAATCCAGCATGGCGGAGATATGCCGCGAGCACAACCTGGTGCCCCGGACCATATACGTGTGGAAAGAAAAGTTTCTGGCCGGCGGGCGCAGCTCGCTTGATGGCCCCGACGCCTCCAGACAGGTCAAGCGGCATAGAGCGGAGGTTGCCTCGCTAAAGAGGATCATCGGAGAGTATGCCGTGGCCAGTGACGCTTTAAAAAAAGCGCCGGGAGGCGAGCTAAAATGAAGGCGGTCGGGACGACGCACGGAACGGTGAGCCTGAACAAGGCGCTCCTGCTTTGCGGTGTCTCCAAGAAGGCACGGTACTACACCGCCGGATCCAGGAACGTGTCGCCGAACCCCGAGGTCCGGGAGATGATCCAAAAGATCGGCCCCGCAAGACCCGCCTACGGCACGCGGCGCATGGCCGCCCAGGCATCCGGGGAACTGAACCGCCCGGTCAACCGCCAGGCGGTAGGGTGCATATTCACGGGACTGGGCTGGAGCGAGCCCTTGCGCACCAGGCGGGAGATAATCCGAGCCAACAGGAAACCACCAGGCCAAAGGCGCCAAACCGGTTCTGGGAGTCTGACATGTCCCGCATCTGGTGCGGGTCCGACGGCCGGGGCTATTGAACGTGATGGGCGTCTTCACCGGGCAGTGGGAGATGTACGTCAAAATCTCGGAGGGTGTCGAGTTCATGCGGGCGCGGCAACCGGATGTCGCGAACGAGACGGCCGTCTTTGAAAAGGTTAAGGCCGATTTGGAAGCGGGTTTAGACCCGCGATAGACGCTTTTTGAGGTCTTTCAACACTTTGTCTATCTCTGGCGTTGAGCAGCCCATGGTTTGCAACCCCTCAATGAATCTTATCTTGTCCTCAAGCTCATCATGGTGATGCCCTCCGGCGACCACCCCCCACCCATCGCGAACAGCATCGGGGCCATCAGGATGGCCATGGGGGGGGCGGGGTGCCCGCCGGTGAACCGGGTCACGCATTGCTCGTTGAGGTGCCTGCAGCGCCGGCCGTCCTAGCGCCGCTTCCCGGCGCAGACTCCATCCTTCCCGTGGTTTGCCAGTATAGATTTTTATTAATTTTGAAGACACCCAACCCTAATGGGATCCCACCACTGTAGAATAAGACGCAACGTCCTGCGGTCCCGGAAACTGGTAGTAAAGGCGACCTCGGCGGCGGGATCCGGGCACCCGGGCGGATCCTTCTCGATGGCGGAGATACTGGGCTGCCTCTTCTACAAGCGCCTCAAGTACAATCCAGAAGACCCCCTCTGGGAGGACCGCGATCGGCTGGTGCTCTCCAAGGGACACGCCGCCCCCGGCCTCTTCTCCCACCTGGCGATATCCGGGTTTATAGACGAGTCGGAGGTGCTCACGCTCCGCAGCCTGGGCAGCAGGCTGCAGGGCCACCCAGATCTCAAGTGTCCCGGCGTGGAGTTCTGCGGGGGGTCCCTCGGAACGGGCCTCTCGTACTCGGTGGGCGTGGCTCTGGCCATGCGCCTTGATGGCCGGGACAACCGCGTCTATACCGTGATAGGGGACGGCGAGTCGGACGAGGGGCAGATATGGGAGGCCACCATGGCCGCGTCCAAGTTCGGCCTTGACAACCTGACGGTCATACTGGACAGGAACTACGTCCAGCAGGACTCCTACACCGAGGGGGTGATGCCGCTGGACGCCGGCGCCTTCGGAACGGATCCGGTGGCTGCCCGGACCGACCCCATCTCCTGGCGAACCTGCGCCAAGTGGCGCGCCTTTGGATGGCACGTGATAGGCGTGGACGGGCACCGCATCGAGCAGGTGGACGCGGCACTGGAGGCGGCCATCCGGCACAAGGGGTCGCCGACCATCATCGTGGCCCGGACGGTCAAGGGGCGCGGGGTGGAGCACATGGAGGACAACCCCCAATGGCACGGCAAGGCCCCTGCCCCCCGGATGGTCCCGGTCATACTCTCCGAGCTGGACTCTCATGCCTACCTGGCGCCCTCGATAATAGCGGGCGACATGACCCGACTCGACCGCGAGGTGCTCCGATGCGATGCGGCCGGCGCCGACTATGTCCACCTGGACGTCATGGACGGCGTGTTCGTACCCAACTACACCTTCGACCACATCAAGGTCGGGATGCTGCGCTCGCTCACCGACATCCCCTTTGACACGCACCTGATGATATCCGAACCGCTCAAGCACGTCCGGGACTATGCGGAGGCGGGCAGCGACATCATAACGGTCCACGCGGAGGCGTGCGACGAGCAGGAGTTCGGCGAGATACACGACTATCTCCGGTCCAACGCCACCGGCGTGGGCATCGCCATCAACCCCGGTACCGACCTGCCGGACTGGACGCGCCGGTTCATCCCGACCCTGGACCAGGTGATCGTAATGTCGGTGGTTCCGGGCAAGTCGGGCCAGTCGTACATCGAGGAGTCGCACCAAAAGACGCGCCAGGTGGCATCGACACTCAGAGATGGCGGATTCGGCGGGGTCATCGAGGCGGATGGCGGGATCAACCCGTCCAACATAGCCGGGTGCTTTGAGGACGGCTGCCGCGTCTTCGTGGGAGGCAGCTCGATGGTGGGGCAGCCAAACATGAAGGGTGCCCTCTCATCGATGAGGGCTAGCATACTGGGCGCCCGCCGGCTGGGGCTGGCACGCCAGGCCCATGATCTGGGCGGACCCGATCTGCTGAAGGAGTGGACCGGGCTGCACGTTGTCGGCGGCAAGGCCGGGGAGATTGCCGGGCTTGCCCGGGAGGCCGGACTGCCATGATGCCGGACATGCGGGCCGCCTACGGCAAGGCCCTGGTAGAGCTGGGCGGCAGCAACGGCGACATAGTGGTCCTGGGAGCTGACACCACCGACTCGCTCAAGACCGCCGCCTTCGGCAGGGAGTTCCCCGACCGGCTGTTCAACGTCGGGATAGCCGAGGGCAACATGGTCTCTATCGCAGCGGGACTGGCATACTCCGGCAAGATACCCTTTGCCAGCACCTACGCCATATTCCTGCCTGGCAGGGCGGTCGACCAGATACGCAACAACATCGCCTACCCGACCAGAAACGGCCAGGCGGGCCTCAACGTCAAGCTTGTCGCCTCCCACGGCGGACTCTCGGTGGGGGCCGACGGCGGATCCCACCAACAACTGGAGGACATCGCCATAATGCGCGCCATACCAAACTTCACCGTGCTGGTACCGGCCGACTCGGTCTCTGTATACGCGCTGACCCATCTCATGGCGGCCCGGTACGGCCCCTTCTACATGCGGATGGCGCGCTCAAAGACCAGGATGGTCCACCCCGAGTCGCGCGAGTTTGTCCCCGGCAGGGCCATCGCCGTCCGGGAGGGATCCGACTGCACCATTGCGGCGTGCGGGATAACCGTCTCGATGGCGGCAGAGGCGGCCGACCACCTCGGAGGGGAGGGCATATCGTGCCGCGTCCTGGACATGTTCTCCGTCAAACCGCTGGATGTCAGATCCATAGAGGAGGCCGCCCGGCAGACCGGCCGAATACTCACCTGTGAGGAGCACAACATGCTGGGGGGACTAGGATCCGCCGTCACCGAGGCCGTCTCCGAGAGGTATCCCGTTCCGGTGCGGCGGCTGGGCGTGCGGGACGTCTTTGGCGAGTCTGCCCGCGATGATCAGGTATCTGATCTGCTGGCGATGCACGGCCTATCATCCATTAATATTGCCCGGCAGGTTAGGGAGATGGTGAGGGCTACCCGATGAAGATCTTTCTGGATACCGCCAACCTGGAGGAGATACGGCGGTTCAATGACATGGGCCTGCTGGACGGGATTACCACCAACCCCACGCTAATGTCGCGCGAGGAGACCGACCCGGACAAGGCCATGTCGGAGATAGTCTCCACGGTGAGCGGGGACGTAAGCCTGGAGGTGGTGAGCACCGACTACCACGGCATGATCGAGGAGGGCAGGCGGCTGCGCCGGTACGGGGACAACGTGGTGGTCAAGGTACCCATGACCTCCGAGGGCCTGAGGGCCTGCAGGACGCTCACCTCCGAGGGCATACCGGTCAACGTCACGCTGGTGTTCTCGCCCAACCAGGCCATACTGGCCGCCAAGGCGGGCGCCCGCTACGTGAGCCCGTTCATTGGCAGGCTGGACGACATAGGACAGGACGGCATGGAACTGGTCGAGACCATCCTGGAGATCTTCGCGCAGTACGACTTCCAGACGCAGGTGCTGGTGGCCAGCGTGAGGCATCCGGTTCACGTAGTCGATGCCGCGCGTCTTGGGGCGCACGTGGTCACCCTGCCCCCGGCGGTCCTAGACAAGATGCTCCGCCACCCCCTGACCGACAAGGGATTGGCAAGCTTTCTTGCCGACTGGGAAAAAACCCAAAATACAACAAAATAATGCGGTGGTGGGAGCCTGCTAGCTGCCCTTGTTCTTGCTCTTTCTTGATCCGGTGCCCCTTCCGGTAGTGCGCGTCATTCCCTCGGTGGAGGGCCGCTCTGCAGGTTCGGGTATGTCCTTGAGTTTTCTGCTGCCGGTGCCCCTTCCGGTGCCCACACTTACGTTGCCGGCCTTCTTCTTGGCGTCAGCTTGCTTCTTGCGGTACTCGTCCCCGGCCCAGTCTTTTGAGTCGGCGTCGATCTCCTTGGTGCCTGTTCCGCGGCCAGTACGTATCTTGACCTTGACCATACCCTAGTGATCGCACCGCTAGTATTTATCAATCCCTCTATTATTCAGCTAAACCACGGAAATTCTCTTAATACCAGGATCTGTCCGAGATATGCACCGGACGATGGCCGCATGGTCTGCCAAAGCATGTCTGTAACCGCGCCGTGGGCCGGTCCGGCGGGCACCCGGTCCGGCGACGACCGTACCGCGGCCGGCCGGGGATTATATCTCGGGGTGATCCGCAGGGTAACGGGCTGGATCGTGCGCAGCATCCCCCGTACCGCGCCATCCTCTCTGATGCCGTCGGGGTCCTATCCCGAGTTGGATGCGCCGCCGGGAGGCGGTCCGGGTCCATCGGCGAGCACCTCGACGATCTCCTTGAAGGTCAGCTGGGTGATCGTCCCCCGGCGGCGCGACAGGGACAGTTCGGAGATGAGGGACCTCAGCAGGATCTTGGCCATTACCCAGGCATTGAAGATCATCAGCGAGTAGATAAAGCAGAAGAGGCGCGCCCCGGGGTTGCGACTGCGCGTCTTGGCCCTCATCGCCTCTATCTGGGCGTAGGCGGACTCGATCCCCCACCGGACCGCATAGATGATCACGTCCACCCAGGGCAGGTTGGTGGCAAACCCGATAAACCGGTCCTCGGGTGCCTTTGATTCGGATCTGCCGGGGTCGCGCTTGCGGCGGGCCGTGACGACCATGTTGTAGGTGGCAGTCCCGTCGGCCCCCTTCAGGATACAGGGAATGGCATTCTTCGGCAGGCCGCCCTGATCAAACCGGTTGAGCGTCTCGACCACTCCGTGGCTGTTGCGGCAGGGCATCAGGTAGGGGATGTTCATCTCGTCCAGGGCGGAGATGGTCCGGACCGTGAAGAATTCCCTGTCGAACAGGCACAGCTTGATCACGATGCCGTCCTTCATGCATTGATCAATCAGCGAGCGCACCATCTTCGGCACGGACGCGCCTGCCGGAACCCGCAGGCACCCCAGGGCCAGGCGCAGACCGTCGTTGACGCAGTGGATCGTGATATACCGCTCAAAGTACTTGGTTCCATTCTTGTACCTGGAGATGGTCAGGTGGTCATCCTTTATCCTGTCGTACCGGGGTATCGGGTGGCAGTCGACGGCGACGGTCAGGCCGTCATGGGGCAGCACGCCCAGCTGGCGCAGCGTCGTCATATTGTCCAGTACCATCATGGCAAAGACTCCCTCGACCGCCTCGAGGGTCACGGCGGCCAGCCGCCTCCTGTACCACTCGTCGCTGGGGGTCATCCCCGTGATCCAGGTCTCCATCAGGGTGGTGGCCGCCCGACGGGCGGTGGTGCATCCCCCCACCGAGGCATCCAAGGCGACCGCCCGGATCATTCCGCAGTTGAAGTCGGCCATCGTGTATGGCGCGTTGGGGCCGGACGGAATGTGGACCACTCCGGCGATGTGCTTGTCCAGATCGCCCATTATCTGGCTGCGGATGCTGAGGTTGTTCTTGATCTCGCGATCCATGATGTTGATGGTATGGCTCATCGGGCAGGCCGCCTCCCGGGTGGTGGCGATGATGGGGATATTGACGCATCGGAGAAGGAAAGCTTACTCCCAACCTTAAATGCCGTTCTCGGCCAATTAAACCGGTGTGTTGGTCTCCTCATTTGTGATAGTCTGAGGAGACTTGCACTCCTAGCTTGTTAACCACCGGTGTTGGTTATGATCGATCCCGAGGTACGCCATATTTGATCCCGGAGCGCGGTCCGGATGGATGTTGCATCCTCAAGTCGGGCGGAATTGCTGGGTCCGTGGTTTAGCTGATTATTCAGAAAGTGGCGGAGCGTATTTTCGCTCTTGGCTCTCACGAAGACCAAGGCCGCTCGAGTGCGACCTGGGTCCAGCCACCATCGAGATCACAACCCGGAATGCGGCGGCTGCGGGGTGGCAGCGGGGTGGCAGCGGGGCCGGGCGGGAGCCGCATGCGGGACGGGCGGCGCGGCAACCGTCAGCCTTGGCATGGGCCTTGGGAGCGGGGTGTCTGGTATCGGGTGTTTGGAAGACGGGCTTAATCCGGCGGATGCCCGCCCGGATTGCCGGCGGGCTGCATGTTTGCCGCATCCAGAAGCATGGAGACGAACAGGTTTAGCGTGACGGGCGGCCGCGCGCCGGGGTGGTACCCCCTGCCGCGGGCCGCCATGAAGCGGGCCAGGATCCAGACGTTATACAGGATGAACGGGATAAACCACAGCAGGATGCGGACGGAATAGTCGGTGCTGGTGGTCCGCGGCCTCATGGCCTCGTAGCTCTTGTAGGAGTTCTCGATACCCCATCTCCTCCTGTAGAACTCGGCTACGCGGTGCGGGTCGCCGCCGATCCAGCCCTCGCCCATGGTGGTGGCGAACACGTAGTACTGCCTGACCCGGGCATCATCGTCGTGCAGATCTGCCAGCTTTCTTTCTTCCTGGGACATCTTGGTATACTCTTTCTCCAGATCCTCCCTCTCCAAGATGGCCAGCGTGTACGTGGTGCTCCTGCCAGCGCTGTTGGTTGTGGTATGGGCGGATACGGCCTCCCGCTCTCCGGCCTTGTACTTTTTTATGATCTCCTTGACGGGATCCAGCTTGACGGCGGGCATCACCAAGGGTATCCCCGTGGCCTTGATGGTCTCTGACGTCCACCGAATGGAACCCGCGGTCGATGGTGATCGACGACATGCGGATGCTGCGCCGGCGGGCCCTCCACAGCAGCCTCTGCACCGTCTCGGCGGTGTCATCTTCCCGGCGCACCACCTCGACGCCCAGGGTGAGGCGGTGCCCGTCCACCACGCAGTGGAGGGTGGCCAGCCGGTGGAATTTTTTGGTGCCCTTCTTGTACCTAGAGAAGACCGCGTACGCCATGTCCATCACCTTGGCATAGGATGGTATGTCGTGCTCGTCTATGGCGACGTCTATCGGGCGTCGCAGCATTCCGTGCCGGCGCGCCTGTAGCATGGAACGTGTCACCATCCTGCTGCACCGCGACAGCATGTGGTCGCGCCGCACCTCCTTGATGATGATGTCCAGCATCCGCCTGCGGCTGGGCAGTCTTTTGACGCTCTTCAGGGCCCTGCTCCGCTGGTACTGCGCCTCGGCGCCTGACTCCCCGCCCTCGCGGGAGCACACCGACAGCAGCAGGCGGTACATGTCGGGCAGGCCGTACACGGCGTTGGGTGCACCAGAGAAGGGCAGCATCAGCCCGGCCAGCAGTGAGATTGCCAGCTTGGTGCCCAGGCCGTCGGCCATCTCCTGCATGAATTCGAGACCGTCATCGCCTGCCTTGCCGTCCCTGATCCCGCCCTTGTCTTTCCGGCGCCCTGCCCCTCGCCTCGGAGGTTGGTTGTTTTGACCCTTGCCCGCCGGGTCCCGGCGGACCATCCGTTTTGAATCCGACTCGGCCCGGCTCCCGCCGTCCCGTTCCGGTCCGTGCTGATCCCGGTGCGGATCCGCACGTCCCTCCAGAAACAACGCGGCGGCCACCAACAGGCGCGACACGAACAGACACAGGCGACGAACGCAGCCCCGACCTCGCTCCTCCTCCCGTTCTGCCCGGATGACGGCCGTCATGGGGGTGCGGGGGATCGGGCGATCTAAATCTTTCGGTCACACTGTCCCGCAAGGCGCCCCGTCGGGCATGTGCCTGCCTGCGGGGTGCAGATTGGACAGACGGGCCGGCCAGGTCGTGTCCGAGGTCGATATTGCCTATGAGATTCCAGCGTCAAAATCCGCTCCGCCACTTTCTGACAGTTACGAAACTCTTAAATTACTATGACAATCTATCATACTATGGAATCTCCAATCTTGACAAACCCAAACGTTAAGCTACATTTAAAAATAGAAAATTTTGGTCCTATTACATCTGGGACTATAGATATAAAACCACTAACTGTGTTCACAGGAGATAACAATTCCGGAAAATCTTATGCCGCCCTACTAATTCACTCAATAATTGACAGCGAAAGAAGGTTGATATCAGAGTTAGGTAGGAGGCATAGTGTTAGTTTAGGAAATAAAATGAAAAATCAACTGACAAACTTGAATGATTTATCAACCCACATATTAGATTTTAACATGCATCTTGATGCTGATGTGCCTGCTACAAAGCTTCAGCATGAACTCAGAAAAAATTTTTCTGCAAAAATATCAAAGCTTATACAGATTGGTCAAGATAAGTGTGATTTAGATATCGCCTCCAATTTAATAAAATCAAAAGTTAAATTATCAAGTAATAGTATAAGTGTATTCAATGATATTGATCTTAATATGCCTATAGAAATTAATTTAGCTAAAAATGCTAAACCCATTTCAATAAAAAATAAAACGGTAATAATAAGCAAAGATCATATTTCGGAATTATTCTCTAGGGGGCGCAATTACGCCGCGTGGGAAATAATTGCACGTTACTGTTCTACCTACACTCTCAACTCTAACTATTTACCAGCTTCTAGATATGGTATACTACAAGGTCATAGGGCAATTTCAGCAGGAATTGTTGATAGTGCGTCTTTAGCAGGAATTGAGGATATACATATACCTAAACTATCCGGAGCTGTTTCCAGCTTTTTACGAAATCTGCTACAAATGCCCGGCTCATTGGGCCCATGTAAAATAATTGCTAAAAACTTTGAACGCATTATACGTGGTAATATTTTGATTCAGGATTCTAAACTTGGATCCGAAATTAAATACCTCTTTCATAAACGCCGAATACCAATGCAATTATCGTCATCTACCGTATCTGAAATCGCACCTATTGTATTATATCTAAAATATCTTATTCACCCTAATTCGTTTTTAGTAATAGAAGAACCAGAATCGCACTTACACCCAGATAATCAAATTAAAGTTGCTCAGTGCATAATTGAACTAGTGCGCATGGGTGTGTATGTTCTCATCACCACACATTCGCCCTATTTACTTGAACCTCTTGGTAATTTTTTGAAAGCTAGCCGTCTTTCTAAACTGGAAAGAGAAAGAACACTAAATAATTGTAGTGAATGTTATATTAAACCAAATGAGCTTGCTGTTTACTCATTTGAAAATGATCGGGATTTTTCAGTAGTAAAAGATGTATTTAAGTCACCTGCTGATGGAATACACCAAGAAAAATTTTTAGCAGCTTTTCGATCAATAAATAAACAGGCTAGAGCAATTGATGAGTACAATGAATTTACTTAAAAATATTGAACAAGCATATAAATTTGCAAAGCGTGATACATGCTGTGATTGTGGTTGTTATGGCGAGCTTAGCAATTTTAAGGAATATGTTGTATTGAAAGGTGAAAAATTAGCTCATAGTATTCAACATGAATATAGAAAAATGTGTGATTGCTGTATTTTTATTGCCGAAGAAACTATCACAATATTACTGGTAGAATTAAAAAACACAGCTAATTTAGATGACGTGGATATAGAAAAAAAGCTAACCAACGGTGTTGAGGTTGCATTATATGTTTTGAAAACACAAGATGCTGAGCAAAAATTTAAAATAATACCCATACTGTTATCCAAACCGTTAACCGGAAGCCCGTCTACATATAATCTAATGGCCAACATTAAAATTTATATTAACGGAAACAGGACATCTTTGTTATTGGGAGAATGCGGTGATAACATAGATGACGTTTTAAATCAATAATATGATCTTTATCGTAACTGTTTTGCATTTTGAAGCTGTTTGAGCCGCCGGACTTCCATGCATGAATTGCAGGCGGTAGCGGCATTAACTCGGGCAGGATTATCGTCCCATGACCGCTCCAGGATCGTGTCGGTCCCGGGTTGGAAAAAACCATCCCGGCGCTCAACGATGATCGATCCAGGCGGTAATTAAGATAGGAGTGCAAGTCCCACCGAAGATTCGGAAATGGTGGGACAAACACACCGTCAACAGTTGGCCGGGGAGGCATTTAAGATTGGAGGTGAGATCTTTTTCGATCGTAGGTTCATGCCGGAGGACGGGCGCACGGCCCCCGACGGGCCGAGCACGGATCCGGAATGCGACCGCTGCAGGCGGCTGGCCGGCATCACCGAATGCTCGCTCGGCATAGCGGAGAGATCCCTTGGGCTGGCCGGACAGCTGGCAGGCATCGCCGTAGGCTCGCTGGGAGCGGCCGAGCAGATGGCAGGCATCGCCTCGGCGCTCGCTGGCGAGAAGGCCTCGCTTGAGGAGGGCGCCAGGCTGCTGCAGGAGGAGCGGGCCGTCCTGGCCGGGGACAACGAGCGGCTCTCCCGGGCCAACAAGAAACTCAACGCCGAGAACAACGGCATCAAGAGGACCAAGACCGTCCCCGGCAAGGACCGGACCGGCTCGGGGCCGCCGGGCAGGCAGCCGGGATGCAAACCTACCATCAACCGCAGGTCAACGGAGATAGACAGGGAGGAGACAGTCGATGTGACGGTATGCCCCGATGGCCACCCCCTGTCCGAGAAGGTGTCCGACAGCTACACCAAGGTGGTCGGGATCACGCACGTCTTGCACGAGAACGTCGAGTTTACCATCCTCAGAAGGTGGTACCCCACCTGCAAAGAGCTCATCTCCGCCCGGCCGCCCGGGATCCGCAAGTACGCGCGCCACTCGTCCAACCACCAGGCCGCCTTGGTCGCGCTCCACATGAACGGCCTCTCCCACGGCAAGGCCGCCGAGTTCAGCGGCGACGCGCTCAAATGCTCCGTGTCGCGCTCGACCTCCTACCGCGACAAGATGGCCGTCCGTAGGAAGCTGGCCCCCGAACACGACGATATAACCAAAAAGATCCTGAGCGAGCCGTTCCTCCACTGCGAGCAGCTGTGGTGGCCCGTCGCGGGCAGCAGCGGAGGGGCGGCGATGGTCGCCCTGGGAGAGAAGGCCTGCCTGGTCAGGGTGGTCGACTCGGCCACCATCAAGCGCGTCCGGGAGATGATCCCCGGCTACCAGGGGACCATCATCCAGGACTCCAAGACCATCTGGCTGCACGGCGGCCCCAACCACCAGCTGTGCATGTGGCACCAGCACCGCCTCTACAAGAAGGATCTGGATGACGGCAACCCCAAGGGGGACGCGCTCAGGTTCGTGTCCGCCATGGACCGCATCACCCTGGACCACTACCGGGCGGACAGGATAACCGACCGGCACACCAGGGAGGTCGCCGCCCGGTGCCTGGAGCGGCTGCGCAGCGAACTGGTACACCGCCCGTGGGGCGGGGAACCCTGCGGACAGGAGGACTGCGGGCCCGAGGGCTGCGGCAACTGCAGTCTGGACGAGGACGGCCGCAAGACAATCAACAGACATATCAAAAGACACCGCCGGGATGGATATTTTTACACCACCCACCTGGACCATCCGGAAATCGGCCCGGACAACAACCCCGTCGAACGCATAAACCGCAAATTCGTGGCCATCCGGAGCGACGGCGGGGGGAATAGATCGGCGGACGGCATGGAGGCCAATTCGGTATTGTTCACGATAATGGCTACCGACCGGATCAACGGGACCAGCTTCTTCGACCACCTGGTGCGGGCATCATCCGGGGACGGCTAGCCGGACGCCCCCTCCCCCACACCATCCGAACAAGACAACCACCACACCGCGGACTGCGCACGCCTTTTTGGCATGCGCCGCATCAGCATGTTTCAAAAAGCGAAACAGTTACGTCTATGGCGACATCTATCGGGTGTCGCAGCATTCCGCGCCGGCGCGCCTGCAGCATGGAGCGGGTCACCATCCTGCTACACCGCGACAGCATATGGTCGCGCCGTACCCCCTTGATGATGTCCAGCATCCGCCTGCGGCTGGGCAGTCTTTTGACGCTCTTCAGGGCCCTGCTCCTCTGGTACTGCGCCTCGGCGCTGGACTCCCCGCCCTCGCGGGAGCACACCGACAGCAGCAGGCGGTACATGTCGGGCAGGCCGTACACGGCGTTGGGTGCACCAGAGAAGGGCAGCATCAGCCCGGCCAGCAGTGAGATTGCCAGCTTGGTGCCCAGGCCGTCGGCCATCTCCTGCATGAATTCGAGACCGTCATCGCCTGTCTTGCCGCCTGCCTTGCCGCCCCTGATCCCGTCCTTGTCTTTCCGGCGCCTTGCCCCACTCCTCGGAGGCTGGTTGTTTTGACCCTTACCCGCCGGGTCCCAGCGGACCGTCCGTTTTGAATTTGACCCGGCCCGGCTCCCGCCGCCCCGTCCCGGCCCGTGTTGATCCCGGTGCGGATCCGCACGTCCCTCCAGAAACAACGCAGCGGCCACCAACAGGCGCGACACGAACAGACACAGGCGACGAACGCAGCCCCGACCTCTCTCCTCCTCCCGTTCTGTCCGGATGACGGCCATCATGGGGGTGCGGAGGATATCGGGCGATCTAAATCTTTCGATCACACTGCCCCGCAAGGCTCCCCCGTCTGGCATGTGCCTGCCTGCGGGGTGCAGATTTGGCAGACGGGCCGGCCAGGTCGTGTCCGAGGCCGATATCGCCTATGAGATTCCAGCGTCAAAATCCGCTCCACCACTTTCTGATTATTCTGGGTTTGGCGCGCGATGAGGCGACTGCTCCCTTATCGCACGCCTTATGCACCGGGGCAGATCCTGCAGCGGCTGCTCCGGAATCGCGTACCTGCCCATCCCGCCATCGCCGTTGCGTAAGGCGTAGCCTCCGACCATCACGGGTATCTGGCGCCCGCTGGTTATCTTGTCCAACAGCCTCTTGGCCGACTGCAGGCTGTCGTCCATGGAGACGGAGATCATCACCGCATCGGGCCGGTTCTTCTCTATGAAGGATACCACCTCGCTGGAGGGGAGGGGCGGACCCAGATTGTACACGGCGAATCCGCACCCGCGCAGGTACGTCTCCATGACATCGCACCCCATGCGGTGCTCCTCGCCGGGCGGCACGCAGAGAACCACCCTGGTCTTTCCCGGCCGCCTGCTGTTCCTGTCCAGTATTATCCTAACCATGGCTTGGGCCACGTTGCTGGCCACGTGTTCGGTGGCGATGTCTATCCGGCCCTGCGCCCATCGCTCGCCTATATCGTAGAGGACCGGCCGGAGTACCCTATCAAAGAACGACCCGGTCGTTCCCAGCAGCCTGACGGATTCGCCGTAGACGGCCAGGGCCCCTTTCAGGTCGCCATCCGTTAGGCTGTCATGAAGGCTCTCGACCAGTCCTGCGGCAATGCCGCCACGATCCCGGCCCGTCCTCCCCCTTGCCGCCAAAAAACGCGCCACCTCCTTGGAGCTCCTGTATTCGGAGGGTATGTCCTCCGGCGTCACCTTTGAGGAGTTGCCAAGATACTTTACGATGGTCTGCCGGGAGGTCTTCTTCTCGCCGTCCCAGACGCTCTTCACCAGGTACAGGTACTCTCTGCCCTTGACCTTCTTTTCGCGTATGTACACCATCCATACCTACCATGCGCCCGAGAATATTTAACTAGTGCCTATCTGGGTTGCTGGTGCTAACCTCTCCGCGCACCGGCTCGTGGCACACCCAGATGGTGCGGCCTGCATAGTCGAGCAACTCCACCCCCTCCCGCCGCAGTCCGTCCCGAATGGAGTCGGCCCGGCTGTACTCGCCTGCCTTGCGCAGACTACTCCTTTGGGATATCAGGTCCCGGATCCCGGCTGCGCGCTCGCCGGATGGCACAGATACCGCCAGCCCCAGCACGGATAGCATCCAGGATAGATCGGCGGCCATCGCCGCCGCCGTACCGCGCTCCAGCCGGCCGCCGGCTGCCATATCGCCTGCCTCGCGGGCCATGTCCATCATGGCGGTGATGGCCTCGTGGGTGTTCATGTCTGAGGAGAGCGCCGCATCGAACCTCTTCCGCCACTCGGTCGCGTCTCCGCTGTCCGGACCTGCCGTCTGAGCCAGCGTATGATGGCACGTCTCCAGACGCCGCCAAAGGGCGAGTGACTCGGCCAGAAGGTCCTCGGAGTAGTCGATTGGCTTTTGGTAGTGTCCGGACAGGCAGAACAGTCTCAGGACGTTGGGGCCCCAGGCGTCCAGCAGCATTCTGGTGGACTTGATGTTGCCCAGCGACTTTGACATCTTCTGTCCGGATATGGTGACCATCCCGGTGTGCATCCATATCTTGGCCAGCCTCTTGCCCGTACGCCCTTCCGTCTGGGCTATCTCGTTCTCGTGGTGGGGAAAGATGAGATCCCTCCCCCCGCCGTGTATCTCAAAGTCCTCGCCCAGGTACTCCAGGCTCATTGCGGAGCATTCTATGTGCCATCCGGGCCTTCCCCGCCCCCACGGACTGTCCCAGAGGGGCCCCGCATGCGCCCTCTTCCAGAGGGCAAAGTCCAGCGGGTTGCGCTTGTCCCCCTCCGGCTCTACCCTGGCGCCGGCCATCATCTCGCCGATATTCTTCTTTGAGAGCCTGCCGTACTGGGGGAATGATTCCACAGAGTAGTACACGCCCGACTCCACGGCGTAGGCGTGGCCGGACTCTATCAGGGCTGATATCAGCGAGATCATCTGGCCTATGTGCGTGGTGGCGCTGGGGTATGCAGTGGCCCGGACAACGTTGAGCCGGTCAAAATCCTCGTGGTATCTGGCCGTATACTTGGCGGACAGCTGCAGGGCGTCGGCCCCCTCTGCATGCGCCCGCTCTATTATCTTGTCGTCTACGTCGGTAAAGTTCTGCACCAGCCTGACCTGGCGGCCCATCCCCTCCAGGTACCTTCTCATCACGTCAAAGACCACGATGGTCCTGGCGTGGCCTATGTGGGAGTCGTCGTATACGGTCACCCCGCACAGGTACACCCGGACCGGGCCCGCCGGAATCTCCGCCCTGTTGCCGCTGAGCGTGTCAGAGAGGATCAATGCGCCGCCCGGGGACTGTCGGGCGCCTCCCTCTTGTGGCGGTTCTTCTCCACCATGCCCAGTATGCGCGAGACCGCCTCCACGGGTATGCCGGTACGCGCCGAGCACTCGCCGGGGGTCATTCGAAGATCGATGGCATGGTGCAGTATCCGGTCGACCATCTCGTAGGGCATGCCGATCTCGGCCTCGGCATCGTGTCCTGCCCACAGGTGGGGGCTGCTCTTCTTTTCTACAACCCTGTCCGGCACGCCGAGGTGCCTTGCAAGCCCCCTTACGTGCGTCTTGTACAGCCGCACCAGGGGGGTGACATCGGCGGCGCCATCCCCGTACTTTGTATAATATCCAAGCAGGTACTCGCTGCGGTCGGTCGAGCCCAGAACCAGCCGGTTGTTTGAGTTGGCGTGGTAGTATAGTATGGTCCCCCTTACCCGGGCCCGCAGGTTGCCCAGGGCGCGCTCATCGTTGCCCAGCTGGCCGGCATACGCGCCTACTATCCCGTCTATTTTGATGGCCCTGCTCTCCATTCCAAGCGCGCCTGCCATGTATCTGCCGTCGTCGGTCTCGCTGTCGGGCGTGACCGACGCATCCGGCATTATGACCCCCAGCGTTTTGTTCCTGTGCCGCACGCACGCCAGGTATGCCAGGGCCGCCGAGTCCACGCCGCCGCTCATGCCCAACACGAACCCTTCTGTTCCGGTCCTCTCCAGGCAGGAGTCAAGAAAGTCCGCCAACTCGCGCTTGATGGCCGGGTAATCGGGCTCCGGTATGCCTGCGCCGCTCATGCAGGGCCGTGTTGGTGGCGGCGGTAAATTATTGTACCGCCCGCCGGCGAACAAAAAAGAGAACGGATCTCTCCCCTACTCCAGGTCCAGCGGTATGGAGTGGGATCCAAACGGCTCGCTTATCCTAAAGTGGTACTGCTTGGCGGGATCATACACGAAGGTAGTCCCCCCGTATCCTATGTTGGGCCCGAACACCATCTCGAATTCCCTGGCCTCGCCGGGCTTGATGGTGATGCTGCCGCTGGTAAAGTCCGTGGCTGCGTACTTGTAGGAGGTCGTGCCGTCAGTTACATCGTAGTTGCAGATGGCAGGTCCCGTACACATGAGGGTGACATTGTCGGTGTCGCCGTTGGCTGCCAGCATGCGTATGGTCAGCAGGGGCTGGCCGCCGGCAGTTATCTCCAGATGCGCGCCCGGGTAATAATACGTGACAGGGCCTACCTGGTAGGGGGTCGCATCCGTCTCGTAGCGGAGGCGCGTGATCTCCTGCTCTACCCCGCCCTCGCACTCCAGCCGCTGGTACGCCTTTGTGTGCTGGGAGCACTCTGCCAGCCTCGCCTCCAGCTCCGTCATGCGCGGATCCTCGGACTGCTCCACATTGATTACGCCCACCTTTATCAGGTACTGTATGGCGCCTACAAACTCCTCGTCGGTCGTAATGCCTTCGGCCCACCACCCGGCGCTGCTCTTTACCCACTCGGGTATGCCGGCGCCAGCGTCCTCTGCCTGATCAACATGCTCCACGGAGATTATTCCGACGCTTATCAGGTACTGCAGGGCGGCCACAAACTCCTCGTCGGTCGTAATGCCTTCGGCCCACCACCCGGCGCTGCTCTTTACCCACTCGGGTATGGGCTCGGCCATGGCCGGGGCGGCGGCAACCACTATCGCCAGAACGCATGCGGTCATTACTGCCTTCATTGATGAAAATTACGCCTTCAGCGTATATAACCTAGTACCAACTATGCAACTAGTGCTAACACACTTTCGCATGGTGCCAATCTCGACAATGATAATTCTAATTTTAAATCGCAGCAGGCGCTCAGGCAGCCATGTCTGGCCCGGTGAGTCAGGATGACGCGGTCGGATATGTGCTGGATATGTTTAGGACCGCCCGAAACTCCGGCAGGATGGGCGAGCTGGTAAAGTTCCACACCCGCAACAAGTACCTGATCCTGGCCCATGATCAGGGGCGGCTTGGATCCATGGGCAGGGTGGTGGCCAACCACGACGGCCTTCCCGCCGAGGAGGCGTTCGACAAATATGAGAAATTGCTCAGGGGCGCGCTGGAACGCGACGCCACAGCCTCAAAACACGCCAACGCCGTCATGAGAATGTGCGGGCATTTTTTGCCGAGGCTGGACGAGCGCAGCCGTAATGCCCTGCTGGATATGGTGGCCTGGTACCGCCATGGCGACATCCCTCTTGGGCGCCTTTTGGAGGCAGTATCGGACGCCGTACACCATCTGGACGAGACGTATCTTGCCGGCCAGACCTACTTTCTGCTTTACTGCAATACGCAGGGCGGGGCAGCCAGCATAGCTGACGCCCTGCCGGATCGGGCCTAGGGCTACACGTCAACGGGAGGCGGTAAGTGTGAATAAAATGTCGCGAAAATCGGTTTCCAAGAGAAGGGCCACTCCACCTTGCTTGGCCGTGCGCGACGATCGTTACGCATAGACACCATGCTGCCCATAGTCGTTTTATTTGTCTCTTAAACGGTTCTCTTGTAAACAAAGTCAGCGATATGTCAATTACTCTTCCACATTTTATTAATTGTACGTATTCACGTCATCTAGGCACGTTTTATTGTCCGCAAAAACCATTTGCGGCCACGATCATACGGGTTTTAATACTTGGATGGAGCGACACCGACACGGTTTCCGCGCCTGTCATTTCCAAGCGAAAAACAATCGCCGCGCTAAACCGTGAGATCTAAATATGGGCTGATCGCCTGCATGCCGTTGGCAAGCAGGACCGGCTGCAAAAAGATGTTCGAAAAACTCGACTGGGATTACCGCGGACTGCTCGCCGAGTATCGGGAGATGAAGCTCGAGATCAAGGCGCTCAGGAAAGAGAGCGAGGATCTGAGGCGCCAGTTGGCCTACCACGACAACCCCAACACGCCGCCCTAGCGCAAGATAACCAAACGCCGGAAGGAGGCGGCCACCCCCAAGGATGGCCCGCCGGGGAGGAGGTGCCAACCAGGCGCCGTGGCGCCCAACCCGGGCACAAGGGGACCGCCAGCAAGCCCGCCCCCACCAAGTTTGAAACACGCGCGCCTCTCAGGTGCCCTGGGTGCGGCAACACCTCCCTGAAGGCCGAGAACATCAAGGAGCGCGACATAACCGAGATACCAAAGCCGGTCCCGGCCACCCGCCATTACACGGTCATCTGCAGCTGCGGCGAGTGCGGCCTGGACGGGATAGGAGCCGGGACCGGACCCACCGGGGACGCGGCGGTGCCCGTCCCCAACATCCCCCGGAGGGGATCCTACGGCGAGAACGTTATGATGACGGTAGTCCACAACTTTCTGGACCGCTTCCCCAACAAACGGAACGCGGACAGCATGGGCAGGCACGGCATCACCATGTCGACGGGGACCATCCACAATGTCGTCTCGGGTACCAGGTACTGCCTGGAGAAGCCCGCCTCGGAGATCCGGGCCCGCATCAGGGGGGCGCGCCGCCTGCATGTCGACGAGACCTCCATCTCGCTCAACGGCAAGAAAGTCTGGATCTGGGTGTTCCTGGATCCCAAGACCGGCGACGCCTACTTCATCATACGCTCCAGCAGGGGGCGCAGGGTCGTGCACGAGGTGCTGGACAAAGGGTGGTCCGGAACGATCATCTGCGACGGGTGGACCGCCTACAAGGGATACCGCACCCAGCGCTGCTGGTCGCACATCCTCCGCGGGGCCGACCATATAGCTGATCTCAACGAGCACTGCCGCCAGGCGCGGGAGGTCGCCGACGCCCTGCGCCGCATATACTGGGACGGCATGGGTGCGGGGGGGGGGTCAGCGACGGCCCGGCGCGCCCTACGCGATACCCTCCACAAGCGCGCATCAAGGATCATCACCAGGCACGCCGACCACCCGGTACTGGAAAAATTCATGACCAAACTATCCAACGTCCTGCCCAACATGTTCCGGTTCGTCATCGACCCGGCCATCCCCACCACCAACAACGCCGCCAAGCGGGCCCTGCGCAAGCTGGCCGTCCACCACAAGGTACGCGGTTCCATATGGTCGGAAAAGACCATGGACTGGCTGGCCAGCCTCTTCACGTGCGTGACGACCTGGAAGGCTCGGGACATCGACTATGCCGCGCAGGTGGCCAGATACATCTGAGCAGGACGGCGGCCACGGACACGAAAACGATCTAAAGAAAAAACACCCGGCAACCTACCGGTAATTTCTTGCTTAATGCGGGCGGATTATTTATCTCAGCTCATCTTGAGGGAAAAACATGCCCGAATGACGTGAATACTTACGAATGACGGAAAGGTGGAATGTTGTCATTCCAACGAGTCATCTCAACTCTCCTCTACCAATTATACTGCCATTATTCGGTATTTGAGTGTTAATTAGAAGCGTAGTTCCGTCGTAGGTGTTCACGTTATCTAGGCACGTTCTGCCTGCCAGAAAATGAATTTTCGGCCGCGATCGGGTTCTTTTGCAAAAACTGTTGGTGATGGAGGATTCTCTTCGGGACGCATCTCACGAACAAAGATAATCAAGAACGATCCGTCCACGGATCAATCCCGATCCACATGGCAACATCGCTGGATTCTTGTCCACTATAACTTCGTCCGGCCACACACGGCTATTGGGGGGTGCATAGTGATGGCCATAAAGTTTGCAATAACGCCTGCAGCCCATGTGGTGCGCGTATCGCCGGCTGTCCTTGTCAATACTATGGAGCAGTCAAGTCGACCCTTCCCACCGGACACCGCACCGGTGCGCCTCCTCCGGATGAACCGCGCAGGGAGGGGGACGGGGCGCAGTAATCCGGCAGGCGTGGGGCGGACCGGGTGCCTTCGGAGAGCGGCCGGGCCAACCAGGGAGTGGGCAGCAGCCAGTCAAACATCTTGACTATCGGTATCTCCCCGTTGTGGAACATGCGTATTATCGCGTCCCGCATCCTGTCCAGGCCGCCGAAGAAGATGTCGGCTATGGCCGCCCTGATCTCACACCACTCTATCTCAATGGGATTGAGTTGCGGGGTGTGGGGCCGAATGTGCACCATCCCGACGGCCCCGTCCGTGCGGGCAATGTAATCGTTCATGGTCTTGCCGGTGAGGGCGCCGGCGCTGTCGGCTATATGATGCCTACCTTCTTGTGGCGCCGGCGGGCATATTCCACCAGGGCCGCATGGCCGTCCGCCTTCAGGTTATCGTGGAACTGCAGGTCCAGCGTGCCGTCCCCCAGAGCCCCGATCAGGTGGATGGACTTTTTGGAGTGGTTGGTGCGGACGACGTTCTTTTCCGCCCCGCCGCCTGAGGCCCCTGCCAGATGTGGGCGAGTCCCGCAGGGTGGCCGCATCGACGGCCAGCAGGATGCGTCCCTTCCCTTTCCATCCGGCGATCGTCCCATTCATTTTCTCAATGAACGCCGCCTGCTCCTCTGGCGTGGCGCTGTTGTAGGGTATGGACCGCGGCTTGCACGTCGAAAAACCGAGCCGGCCCGCGATTCTCAGGGCGGTCCTCCGGCTGCACGGGATAATGCCGAACCTGTCGCCCATGCGCCTGGCGAGCATCCTGGCGTTCCAGCTGCCACGGCCAAACCCGCTCTCGGACGGCGGCCCGTCCAGATCCTCCCGGATGAGGCGCTCCCGCTCCGGCGTCAGGAGCCGCAGCCTGCCCGGGCCCCACCGGTCGTGCCTGCCCTTCAGGCCCTCGCGCTCCAGCCTGTACAGCCACCGGTGGACGGTGCTGGGATGGTGGCGCCCCGATATGGCGGCCATCTCCGCGAGCATCTTGCCGCGCTTTCTGGGCACGGCCGCCTAAAGCCTGTCCCCGGACTTGCCGGGGGGCTCGCGCCTGTGCATCTCTTCGAGTTCGGCCAGCGGCACGCCGGGAAGATACTCCTCCCCCCTCCTTGCCAGAGCTGCCTTCGGCATGGGGGTCCGGGGGCTGAGGGAGGATCTAAACCTTTCGGTGCCCGCGTGTTTTTGCAAACCTTATGGCCATCACTACGCACATCGTGTCGGACAGCATCATCATCATCATCTCCTACAGTTTATTATGGTGCTGCATCGCGCCGGTACATTGACGTGGACGAAGGTGGCCGACAAGAGCGAGATAGCACCCGGCAGGGGCAAGATGTTCGAAGTTGGCGGTAAAAAGATAGCCGTCTTCAACCAGGACGGATACCATGCCATCGACGACGTGTGCGTGCACCAAGACGGCTCGCTGGCCCCGGGCAGGCTTGACGGTGACATAGTCGAGTGCCCCCTGCACTTTTGGCACTACAATATCAGAACCGGCGAGCTGACAGACTACCTAAAAGATGTAAAGTTGGAGACGTACCAGGTGCAGGCCAGAGAAGACGGCATATACGTTAAGGATAATGCGAAATCTGAAATACGCCTTGATGATCTGGCCGATGAGACCCTGCGTGACACGATACCAGATAACCATCACCAACACAAGCGCACCGATAAGTCAAACACACAACCATCCAGCGATCTTGGACCGGCCGACTCGACAGTAGGGAGCAGGATCCTGAACTCCAATGACCCGTACGTCGTCTTGGGAGTACCAAGAAACGCCACCGGGGCAGAGATCAAGTCCGCCCACAGGAATCTAGTCAAGATGTTCCACCCATCCAAGGGTGCTCTCCACAAGTCGACCGCTGAGCAGGAGAGGTATGACAAAATCATGAAAAAGATCAACCATGCATACGAACAGCTGAAAACGCGTAAGGGTGGCAGGACCACCAGGTGATAAGAACAGACCTCGGGGCGAGTCGCTCGGCGGCTGCGGTCATGGCCGTCGGGGAGGCGCGCCCGGTCCCCTCGTCGGAGAATCTATTGGAGGCGACCAAACCGTTTCGTCGGCGATCTCCATGTTCAAGGATGGTGGTTGCCTCATCGGATCGGCTGCCCTAGAGCAGTACGTCTACAACCCGGACGGGGCCATCTTCGATATCAAGCGCATGATGGGTAGCGGGCGGACAATCCATGTCTTTGGCAAGGATTACCTGCCGCGGTTCATCTCAGCCCCGTTGCTGATGAAGATGAACATCAATACTGCAAAGTTTCTCGGGGGGAGGGTGGTGGTGGTGGTCACCAGATGGCTATCCGTATCTTTTGGCCGTCTATGTCCTCTTCCTTGTACTGCTCGCCGGCCTTCTCCTCAAAGGATATCCTGCTGACCCGCACCAACGACGCCAGATCGTACTCGCCGCTCTTGATCAGGGCGCGGGCCGTCCCGTCCAGTCCCGGTATCGACGCCGTATCCAGTATCTGGGTGGGGTTGTAGCCTCTCTCCTTGCGCAGGTTCTGCAGGCGCCGCGCGACATCCCGGAGAAGCCAGCGGGCCGTCGTGGTATCGTCATGGGCGGTGGAGACAAAGACAACATATCCGTCCCGCGATGCGACCTGGTAGCCGTCCTGGGGCTCGTAACCAAACACAAAGTCATCCCGGTCCAGCGTGATGCCTGCGTCGTTCACATCGAAGGTGTGGCCGCCACCCTCAACCGACCCGACTATCTCCCAGGGGTCTGTCCTTGAGAACGCCTGGAGCAGGCCTGCCATCTCGCCCTTGATCCTGGGACCCAGCCTCTTTCTGTCAAGCTCTATGACCGGCTTGATGGGCATCCCCAGATCCCTCATCTCCAGAAGCTGCTCCAGGCCCGAGTCGGCCTTGCCCTCTTTGGGATGCGCCAGCTCCTCCACGTTCATCTGCTGCCGGAGGGAAGCCCAGAGAAGCTCCACCCCGTCCTTTCGTCCTTCCGGTACCACCACAAAGGCTCTCTCCAGGGGCCACCGCCTCTTGAGCTTGGCCTTGGCCCTGGCCGCGGCGGCCAGGGAGAGTATGGCCCTCATCGAGTCAAAGGCCTCCTCCACATCTGAGTCGACCAGGGCCCCGTCCGGGACGGGCCACTTCTCCAGCAGCAGGGACTGCCTGTCTCCGAATGCCGCCCCGTACAGGTATTCGCTGGTGAAGGGGCAGAAGGGGTGTATCATTATGTCCAGGGTCAGCAGAGCCCCGGATATTACCGCGTATATGGCGTGTCTCCGGTCTCTCTTGGAGTCGTCGTCCTCCCACAACTCGCTGCGGACGCTCTGCACGTACGACTGGCTCAGCGAGTTTATCAGAAAGTCGTCTAGGGCCTTGGCCGCCTCGTGGAACCTGCACGCCTCTATCTTGGATGTTACAAGGCGCACCACCCCCTGCATCCTGGAGAGCAGCCATATGTCCGGTGGCTCCAGCAGTCCACGGTCCGCAGCCCAGGCTACGTTCCTGTCCCTCGAGTATCGGTCGTACTCGCTGTTCTGGAGGTAGTAGAGGTGGAGGTTGTAGAGGGTGCTGAGTATCTGGTAGGGCCTGGACTCCATCTCTGCCACGCTAAAGTTGAGCGTCTCCACCGGACTGGCCTTCCACATGAAGTAGAGCCGCACTAGGTCGACGGGATGCCTGGTGAGGAGATCCTCTGCCTCGATCACGTTGCCCAGGCTCTTGCTCATCTTGCCGCCCTTCTCGTCCAGCACGTGCCCCTGGAACAGGAACGCCCGGTACGGGGAGACGGGTTCGCCGGACAATATGACGTTCTCCACCAGCAGGGTGTATGCCCAGCCCCGCGTCTGGTCTATGCCTTCCGTGAAGAAGGGGGCCGGTATGCTCTCCTGGTATGACTGGTCAGTCTGGGAGGCGAAGGGCGCCGCGCCGCTGTTGTGCCAGGTGTCCAGGACGTACTGTTCCCGCTCGGTGTTGCACCCGCCGCATCGGCCGCACCTTATCCTGATGCGGTCGATCCACGGCCGGTGCAGCTCAAAGTCGGGGCCATCCGGCAGGTCCTGGGCCAACCGTACTATCTCCTCCCGCGTGTGGCACCACGTCTTGGAATGGCAGTCCCGGCAGTCCCAGACCGGCAGGGGGCACCCCCAGTACCGCTCCCTGGATATGCACCAGGGGTGGTTCTCGCCCACTATCCCCAGAAACCTGTTCTTTGGGGCCTCAAAGAAGTACCCGACCTTCTGCGCGGCCTCAAGCGTCTTGCCCTCCAGCCTGTCCAGCTTGTAGAACCACCCCCTCCTGGCCAGCCACACTATCGGGTGCTTGGATCTCCAGCAGAGCGGATACTTGTGGCGTATGCGGCCTATCCTGACCAGGGATCCGGCCTCCCGCAGGTCCTCGACTATCTGCCGGTCGGCATCCCTCACGAACATGCCATCGTATGCCCCCGCGGGCGCGGTAAAGCGTACCCGCTCGTCTATCGGGCAAAAGATCTCGACACCGCGCCTCTTGGCTATGGCGATGTCCTCCTCGCCGTTGGCCGGGGCCAAATGGACCAGGCCGCTGCCGGCAGACGCGTCCACGAACCGCTCTGCCACCGCGGTGTGGTAGTTGTCCCCCGCTGCCAGCCCGGCCAGCCCGGGTATCCTGTCCAGCAGGGGGTGGACGTACCTCCTGCCCTCAAAGTACGATCCCTTGAGGGTCCGCTCTATCTCGTACTCGGAGATCCGCACCTCCTCCATGAACTGCTCCAGGCGCCTCCTTCCCACCACCCATCTCTGGCCTTGGACCCGCACCACCGCGTACTCCTCGTCGGGGTGCAGGCCCACCATGGCGTCGGTTACCAGCGTAAAGGGCATGGTGGTCCAGACCACCAAGTACAGGTCCTCGTCCCGCAGCTTCACCTTGTAGTACAGGGATGGATCCTGGACGGTATCATACCCCTGGTTCACCTCGGCGTGACTCAGGGAGGTCTGGCAGCCGGGACAGTACCCTATCACGGTATAGTCGTCCTCCAGTATGCCCGCCTCCAGGGCCCTCTTGAGCACCTGCCACTCGCGCTCTATGTATTCGTCCCTGTACGTCCAGTAGGACTTTGAGTGGTCCATGGACATGCCCATCAGAGAATCGGCCCGCACCCAGCGGTGGTTGTACTTTTCTACTATTCCCTTGCATACGGAGACCAGCCTTTCTATGCCGACGGTCTCGGCTATCTCTGCCTTGCCGCCGGTGACGCCAAGCTCCTTTTCTGCCTGCAGCTCCACCGGAAGGCCCTGCGTGTCCCAGCCGCCCTGAAACGCGACCATCTTGCCGGTGAGGGTGGTGTACCTGTACCACAGGTCCTTGATGACCCGCCCCCGGAGGTGTCCGGCATGCGGGCTGCCGTTGAGGGTGGGGGGACCCTCTATGAACGATACGCGGGGCCGGCCGGACTCCTGGATCATCCCGCGGACGTCGACATGCTCCATCTGCCTCCGCGTCTCGTTCTCGATGGCTTTGGCGTCAAAGCTGGTCGGTATGTTCATGGCGCTATCGGGGGCGCCGGCTTTCCGTTATAATAGTTGAAGAGCAAACACGTCCGCCCTCTTGAAAGGGTAATATTGAACAACCGTGCATGATCTCGCATGATTACTGTTCTGGCTGGTGGTACGGGCTCGGTCAAGCTGGTTCGGGGCCTGGCGGCGCACGAGTCGGAGATAAACGTCATCGCCAACGTCGGGGACAATTATTGGCTGTACGGCCTGTACATCTGCCCTGACATAGACACAATCGTCTACGGCCTGGCAGACCTGCTGGATCCGACCCGGGGGTGGGGCATCAAAAAGGACACCTTCAACTTCCTCCGGCAGATGGAGGTATTTGGCGAGGCGACCTGGTTTCGGATAGGCGACCGTGACGCGGCGACCCACCTGATACGCACCAACATGCTCAAGAACGGGGAGAACCTCAGCAAAATAACCAAGTGGATGTGCGAAAAGTTCGCAGTCAGCGCCAACGTCATACCGGTCTCCGACAACAACGTGGAGACGCGCATAATCACCAACAAGGGGGACCTTCACCTGCAGGAGTACTGGGTGAAGCACCGCGGCCGAGATCCGGTCGAAGGGATACAGTATATCGGAGCGGACAAGGCCCGTCCCAACCCGGAGGCAATCAACGCCATCCAAAACTCCGAGACGGTGATCATAGCGCCGGGCAATCCGCTGACATCCATCGGACCAATGCTGCAGATAAAGGGGATAAAGAAGGAACTATCACGCAAGAAACGCAACGTGCTGGCGGTGAGTCCGCTGATTGGAGACAAGGCCGTGGCGGGCCCGGCGGCCAAGTACATGAAGGCGGCCGGAATCGAGTCCAACGCGTACGGGCTGGCAAAGATGTACTCGGATGTCTGCTCCACCATCGTGATCGATACCAAGGACAGGGCGCTTGCAAGAAAGATACAGGACCTGGACCACCGGGTGCTGGAGACAAAGATATCCATGGAGAACAAGCGGGCCGAGGAGACGCTGGCCACCTTCATACTCAAGAACGCCAGGACGCTTTGAGGGTATCGGCTATCGTGCCGGTCAAGGCCTATTCCCTGGCCAAGACCCGGCTGGACGTCCATCCCAAGAGACGGGCAGACTTGTGCCATCTGATGCTGGAGGAGATCCTCTCCGTCCTCTCCGACTCGCCCCACATACACGAGATCGTCGCCGTCACGCAGGAGCGGCGGGCCGAGTCGCTGTGCGAGGAGGTGGGCGCCGCGGTCCTGCGTGACCGCGGACAGGGGGTAAACCCGGCGGTCGCCCTGGCCGACGACTACCTCGGACGGCGGCAGGCGGCCATCTCGCTGGTCCTGCCGCAGGACATCCCGCTGCTGGAGCCCTCGGACGTATCGTTCCTGCTCAAGTTTTTTACGCCGCCCACCTGTGTGATGGTCGTACCGTCAGCCAGGTTCGACGGGACCAACGCCCTGCTGAGATGCCCCCCCGGGGTAATGGGGACGCACTATGATGATGACAGCTACCGTAACCACATGAGGATGGCGCGCGAGTCCACGCCCAACCCGGCCCTGGTGTACGTCCCGAACATGATGATGGACGTGGACACGGCCTCGGATCTGGACCGCCTGCTGGACTGCGGCGCCAAGCCGGCCTTCCGGCGGAAGGTCATGGAGTCGTTGGGCCTGCGGGATGGCGAGCGGCTAGCATCCCGGCCACCGACGCGGCCAGGGTGATGGCGCCGGCAGCGACAAGCACGGCCTGGATGGTGCCAAAGAACGGCTGCTCGAACGCCTCCAACACCCCCCAGTCCCCCACATATGCCACAAAATGGCCATATGCGTACAGGAAGTAGTTGGCCGCCCAGTGCAGGATTATCCCGCAGACCAGCCCATACCTGCAGTACACGTACCCCAGAATGACTCCGGCAACGCTGGCCTGCGCCACCTTGTCCGGCCCCCAAGAATCCCCGGAGAGCGCGTGGGCAATCCCGAACACCGCCCCGGCCGCCAGCACCACCACAATCATTCTTTTGGGGTCGTGGATGTGCAGGTGCCTTGCCGGATGCCACAGGGACTTGAGCAGGAACGTAGCCGATGCCCTGTGCGTGTACATGGCAAATACGGGCAGGCCAACCAGGGCGACACGGAAGACGGGCTCCTCCACCAGGGGGGCCAGCGCTATCAGGTAGAACCGGACCAGATCGTTGGATGCGTCCGGGGGCGTCATGGACAGGCCGGCCTGTCCCTGTATGGCGTCAATTACCGTGGACGCCAGCACCAGCACCGAGAACCACGACACGGCCTGTATCATGTAGTTGGAGGTGTCCCTCCCGCCCAGGGAGATGGAATTCCTGAGGGACGCTGCCATGTCCCGGCCGGGCCCCATTATGGCCACCGCAAAGAGCACCGCGTATGCTGCCCATGCGGCCACAAAGACGTCCCCCAACTCTATGGTCTGGGGGAGGAGCGGATGCTGTGCGATACCAAACGCTGAGAGCCCCTCGAGCGGTATCTGGTGTGTTATCTGGCCTCCGATGTCCGTGTGAAAGACGACGTACGCACCCAGCGGGAACGAGACCAACATCATCCCGAACACTATCGACACCAGTGCGGAATGGGGTATGCCCAGCAGCTCTACCGCGCTGCGTGATTTGGCCAACTTCTAGTGCAGCTCGATTCTTTCCTCGGGAAAGCCAAGCCCCACCAGCGTCTCCTTTATGGTCTCTCGGTGGTCGCCCTGCAGGAATATGTACCCGTCCTTGGCCGTACCGCCACAGGCGTACTTGTTCTTGAGTCCCTTGGCTACGTTGTCCACGTCGTTGGTCTTGGGGTCTATCCCCTCTATCATAGTGCCCTTCTTTTTGAACCTCCGTGTCTCCAACCGGATGATTATCTTGGCGCTATCCCGGGCAAGTTCCCCGCAGGCACACAGATCCTCAGGTAGGCCACACATGTTACAGATAACTGCCATTCGTTCACTTCGATTGCCATTCTTGTGTTATTAAGCCTTGTTGGGCTGGGGGTATTTGCCCAAAATTGGGTACGGTTCCGCCGGCGTGCCCGGAGGAGTACCTGCCACATGCGGTTTCCATGCGTGCCGGATGCCAGCAGGATGGCCCGTGCCCGGGTTTGCGCAAGAACCTGGGTTGTGCCGTCCGTCGATAAATCGGTATGAGCCGGGCCGTATTGTTCCGGCTGCGCCTCCAACCAGCAACCTTTAACCGCCGGCGACACCCACATATCCTGTGCTGTACCACTTTGAGCTGCAGATGGCCGGGGTGATACTGCTGACCGCCATGCTTGTGGGGGGGATAGTCATGTGGAACAGGCGTCGCCGGGAGGCGGCCCTATCCGGTGAGGGGCTGGATATCGCCGATGGTGGCGACGACCCGGGAGATCATCTCCGCTAGATCCTCCTCGGATATTGCCAGGGGCGGCACCACCAGTATGATGTTGCCCAGCGTCCGAAGGTATACGCCGTTCCGCCTGCCTATCCGGTAGATGAAGCGGTTGGCCGAGGCGCCACCTGGAGGGCTCCATGATTCATCCAGCACGATCCCGGCCAGCATCCCCGAATGGCGTACCTCCTTGACCGTGCCGATGGATGATACGTCGCCCAGCAGCTCCCCCAGCCTCTTCGAGGTGCCGCCCACCCGCTCTATCAGGCGGCGCTCCTGATACAGTTCCAGGTTGCGGGCGGCAACGGCGGAGGCCAGCGGATTGCCCGTGAAGGTGTGTCCGTGGAAGAGGTGCCTCTTCTCGCCGAAGCTGCCCAGAAAGGCATCCTGCACGCGCCTGGTGGCCAAGGTGGCTGCCATGGGCAGGTATCCGCCGGTCAGCATCTTGCCGTAGGCCACTATGTCCGGCTTTGATGACTGCCTGGCGTACTCGGCCATGCCGCCCAGCCTGCCCAGGCCGGTTGCAACCTCGTCGGCCACCAGGAGCGTCTCGGTCCGGCGGCATATCTCCGAGATACTGCTCTGGAACCCGTCCGGATAGATGATCGCGCCCCCTGCAACCTGGGCCCCGCTCTCCATCACCAAAGCCGCCAAGGCGCCATCCGCCTCCAGCCTTTCAGCCATCCTCTCAAGGCATCTGTCCCACAGCTCCGGTTCGGCGCCGGCCGGCGGCATCGCCAGTTGGTCGTATCCGGCCACCATCCCCTCAAACCTGCCAAAGAATCCCGGCGAGTAGCCCACCGACATGGCCCCGATGGTGTCGCCGTGGTAGCCGTTCTGCAGCCCGACCAGCTGGTTCCTCTCGGGGGATCCCTGGTTGCCCCAGTACTGGACGGCCATCTTGATGGCCGCCTCCATGGCCGTGGATCCGTTGTCCGAGTAGAATACACCCTCCATTCCCGGGCAGATGCCTGCCAGGTATCCTGCCAGCCTCTCGGCGGGCTCGTGCGTCAGGTTGAACAGGGGGGAGTGCTGGAGCGTCTCGGCCTGCTGGATGAGCGCCCCTACCAGCTGCGGCTCGGAGTGGCCCCAGACGTTGCACCACATCGAGGCCACCGCATCCATCATGCGGTGGCCCTCCGAGTCCACCAGCCACATTCCCTCGCCGCGCACTATCCTGGCCCAGTCGTCCCACTCGCCCATCTGGGTGTTGGGGTGCCAGACGGTGTACGGGGGGGTCACGCCGCCATCCCCAGGCGGTGCTGCCCCCTCTCCCTGGCAAACCGCACCACCTCTTGTATCATATCGGACAGCGTGGCATCGCCCCCGGATATGACAAATTGCCGCGCCCCGGCCACCTTGCAGTCCTGTGTCAGGACCCAGACGTTCTCCCGGACGGGCTGCATCCGGAACGCCTCTTCCAGGCGCCTCTCCAGCGTTGCGCATCCGCAGGCGACAAGTATCACCAGGGCGCTGCCAGGATCCCGCCGCAGCTCACGCGTGCCGGGAACCACCACGTCCAGGACCATCCCGTCAATCTCCGCCTTCCTCTGGCTGGGTATGGCGGCCCGCGTCAGCGTATAGTGGATTGTGCCGGTGGCCAGCGTCTCTAGGGCATCCTCCCGGGGGGCCATGCCCAACGCCCTGTCCAGGCACCCGGAGACGGCCTCGGCAGCCATCTGGCCGTACCTGCCCTGCGAGGCCATCTCTGCCAGCCGTTCATCGTTGGACCCGAAGAACCCAAAGAGCATCTCCTTGATCGGGGAGGGGTCCTGCCCGTTCATTGGTTGAACGCGTATCTCCTCTCGCCGCTGGACTCGTCTACGTTGGACAGGACAAACTCTCCCCTGCCGGACAGCATGGGATCGCCTGCCGACAACTCTCCGCGGTGGAGGATCTCGTACTCCTCCAGGGTGAGCCTGCGGCGGTCGGCCATGTCCGACTCCAGGTTCATGTTCTTGAGCACCTCCCGGTACTCGTCCAGGACCACCCCGCTGAACACCATGGCGCTGCTTCCGCTGCCGTACGAGCCGAACCCAACCCGCTTGCCGGCCAGGTCCACCCCCTTGCGGTACTCGTACTCCAGACTGCTGCGAAAGCCCAGGTACAGCGAGGCGGTGTACAGGTTGCCGATCATCTTGGAGGCCACCAGGGAGCTGGCCAGCTTCCTCTCGTACACGTCGGCGAACTCCGGCGTCTCCATGAGCTTTCGGTTGAAGACGTTGTCCTTTTTGGTGAACTCGGGATCCATCAACATGGACTCGATGGTCCCCGGGGCGTCGTCCCGGATGGGCTCCGGCATGCCTATCTCGTCGATTATGGCCTTCCACCTGGGCAGGCGGCGCCACTCGTGCCTTATCAGGTATGCTAGGGCCTTGCGGCCCATGGCGCTGTACGGCAGGTGCATGTTGAGGTAGTCTATGTAGTCCAGGACCGACTCGTCGGGACCTGGCTTTATCAGGCCCGTGGCGACGACCTTCTCCTTGTACAGCTCCAGGGCCTTTCTAACCTGCATAAGGTAGAGGATGTTGGAGTACTGTCCGTGGACTATCGGGGTGTCCTTGCCGAAGGGGCGGTAAAAGTCGTACTCGTCGCGGATGGCCGTGGATGTCACCTTGGGATCAAAGGACAGCAGCCGTGGGCTGTCGTTGAGCAGCATGGCCACCGCCCCGGCCCCCTGCGTCATCTCGCCGCTGGATCCCAGGTCGTACTTGGCTATGTCGGAGACCACGACAAGCGCGTACTTGCCGTCGGCCTCGCCGGCCCGTATCCAGTTGATGTTGTCGTACAGCGTGTAGGATCCGCTGACGCACGCAAACTTTGTCTCCACGCCCCCGCAGTGCTCGAAGGTGCCCTCCCCGTAGACCTGCTCCAGCATGCCTATCACGTAGGCGTTCATGGCCTTGGACTCGTCGAACGAGGACTCTGTCGACAGGTAGAGCCGCCCGATGTCGGCCGGGGCGAGGTCGTTTCGCCGTATTATCTTGAGGGCGGCGTTGGCGGCCAGGCAAGCGGGATCCTGGTTGCTGTCCACGATGGCCATCTGGTATATGCCCAGACCCTTCTGGAGCTTGTCCAGGTTTACGCCCCTGGCATTGGCGAAATCCTCCGCGTCAACATACAGCTTTGGTATGTATACGGCAATGTCGTCTATGCCTGCTGCCATCCCCTATTCCCTCAACCGGAACAATATAGAGTTTTGATCTTGGCCGTCTTGGCGCCTGCCGCCTCAGCTGCGCCCTCACCCGCTTATGGTGGTGGGGGCTGCCTGGCCGGCGCACAGGACGGCGAGGCTGCGCCCTCATCCTTCCAGCATACCATCAAAGACCCGGGCGAACTGCTCGTAGGGCTGGGCGCCCTGTATGTTCAGGACGTTCCCGTCCGGACCTATCACAAAGAAGGACGGCGTGCCCCCGACGCCCAGACTCCTGGCGTCCTGGTTGCTGGCGGCCACCCTCTCTGAGTGGACGGATGACTCCATGCACGCGGACCACTCCTGCTCGTCCAGGCCCGCATCTGCGGCAAAGCCGCGCAGGTTGTCCAGCGATGCCCACCCGGTGTTCTCGCCGGCCCAGTTTGCGTAGACCGTATCGTGGTACTCCCAGAAGAGCCCCTGGTCTACCGCACAGCTGGCTCCGTGGGCGGCGACCACCGAGTCGGGGCCGATTATGGTGCGGTCCTTGAACACCATCCTGACCAGGCCCGTCTCGATATAGTCGCGGACGATGGCGTCCTTTGTGTTGTGGAAGAAGACGTTGCAGAAGTGGCACTGGTAGTCGCCAAACTCCACCAGCGTGATGGGCGCCTCCTCGTCTCCCAGTGCCGGGGAGGCGTTATCCAGCAGGGCCGCCATCAGGGCCGCCCGCTGCGGGTCGGGGGACTCCTCCATCTGCAGCTGGTCGGGACCGGAGGTTACCTGCGAGACAACCACAACTATCACAAAGGCGGCGACGGCCACTCCAGCTCCGGCCCCCAGGGTCTTGGCGTTGGCCCTCAATACGGGGCAGGCGTATCCTGGATATATAGCGGCTTCGCCAGAGTGTCAGGGGGAATTACACCGGGGGCCATTCATTCGTGACACCGGGCCTGGCCATCGGGTAGTTGAGCGGCCCGGGTGTGCTGTCTTTGTGCCTGCAGGGAACGCTATATACGCGCGTGGGGGTGTACCAACCAGTATGCCGCGCGGCAGGTCCGTAAACTCGGTCTTTGTGACCGGGACTGACACCGACATAGGCAAGACGTTTGTGGCGGCCGGACTGGCTGCCCTGCTCAGGGGCAGGGGGCTGGACGTGGGGGTGATGAAGCCGTACTCGGCCGGTACCCGGGAGGGCCGGGGCCACCCGTCCGCCGATGCCCATGTCCTGGCCGGGGCTGCCGGGGTGGACGCCGGCGAGGACATCAACCCGGTCCACCAGGATCTGGCGGCGCCGCCATACGCAGACTACCTTGAGACCGGCCAGAGGCAGGATCCGGCCCGGGTGGTCGAGCGGTACATGAGCCTTGCAAGGCTGCACGAGGTGATGGTGGTGGAGGGCATGGGCGGCTTGATGGTGCCGATACTGGCCGACTATTTCATGGCGGACCTGGCCCGGGACATGGGGCTGCCCGTCCTGGTGGTGGCCGGAAACAGGGTGGGCTCGATAAACCATGTCGTGATGACGGTGAACTCGTGCAGGTCCAGGGGGGCGCGCGTGCTGGGTATCGTCCTGAACATGATCCACGACGGATACGACGAGCGTACCATGCGGCGGTGCCTGGAGGGCGTCCTGGACGTACCGGTGCTGGGGGCCATCCCGCGGACGGGTGGCGGCAGTGTCGACCTTGGCAGATACCTTGACGTGAAGTCGATACTGGCCGGCTAGAGCGTGGCCCTGCCTAGGTAGTACCCGGCGGCGGTCAGTCCGGTGCTCCAGGCGCACGACCCCGCAAAGGTGTACGCCAGAAACTTGGGCGTGTTCATGTTGAGTATGCCCGCCGGCACCGATACCAGCTCCCTTATCCCCGGGATGCAGCGGCCCACCACCACGGATTTGTCCCCGTACTTGGCAAACCACCTCTCGGCGCGGTCCAGCCCCTTCTCGGTTATGCGGAACCGTCCCATGTAGCGCAGCAATCCGGGGCGGCCCACCATCTTGGATACGATGAATATGACATATGCCCCCAGGGTGGCGCCGGCCCCGCCCGTCACGCCCACCCCCGCAATGTGGATCGCCGGCATTCCCGCGCTCAGTATGCTGTAGCCGGCCAGGGGGAATATTATCTCGCTGGGGATGGGCGGTATTATGGTCTCAAGCAGGGCGGCCAGAAACACGCCCGGATAGACGTTGCCCGCAATCGCGTCCAGCACCGGCTGTATGGCGGACTCAAACCAGCTCATGGCTCTGTGAGGGCGTGGTGCAGCTCCATGTAGCACTCCTTGCAGTACCCCTGCGGTCCCGTGTGGTCGCAGTCGTACACCTTTGGCGCATCAACGCGGCATTTGGCGCAGGCCGGCATCGCGTCAACCGGAGGTTGCCCTCTTCATCGCGGCCACGCCCAGGCCGATTATGACGCCGCCGATGCCTATCAGGGCTGCGCCCTCCGCACTCATGCGGGCTGCCGCCTCTGGATCGGATGAACCCTGCAGGGCCATCGCCCCGCCCACTATTATCAGGACCCCGGCCAGTATTATCAGGCCGCCCAGCACGATGGATGGATCCTTGCGCGCCACAAAGTATGCCGCTATGGATAGTGCGATTGGAGGGGCGCCAAAGACCATGCCCCGGACCGCGCTGCTCAACGGTATGAAGCCGTCACCGCCGGCCCCGCCCCCGATGGCCACATCGGCGCCATAGGTGAACAGGAGCGCTAGGGATATCCCTATCATGATATAGCCTGCCGCAAGGGCCATGCGACAAAACCGTCCGCCCCACCAATAAAGGTAACTCAGCGCGCCGGGCTTACCACGGCACCATCCCGGACCGACTCGAGGACTGCCAGGGGCGATGACACGTCCTCGTCCGGCCCCCCGACTATGTTGAGGTGGCCCAGCTTTCTGAGCGGCTTTGAGGTCTCCTTTCCGTACATCTTGAGGTGGACGCGCGGATCCGATATGGCCGGGGCGCGGTACGGGCCCGTGTAGCCGGCCGGCCCCAGTATGTTGTACATGACGGCGGGCCCGCGCAGCGAGGTGTCGCCCAGGTCCATCCCCAGTATGGCCAGCAGGTGCTGCCTGAACTGCGATGTCTCGCTGGACTGGAGGGTGTGGTGGCCGGAGTTGTGTACCCTGGGGGCGATCTCGTTTATCAGTATGGTCTCGTCCTCCATCAGGAACATCTCTATGCCAAAGACGCCTGCCCCGCGCAGCACGCGCATCGTCTCCATGGCTATCTCCTCTGCCCTTCTGGCGGCACGTTCGCTCGTGCGGGCCGGGCAGACTGTCTGGCGGAGTATGTTGGTCTGGTGGATGTTCTCGGCTGTGGGATAGCTGGCCATCTGGCCGGAGGTATTCCGGGCCACCATCACCGATATCTCCATCACATACGGGACGAACCGCTCCAGCATGAGCGGCGTGTCGCCAAAACGCCGCATGGCCTCCTCGGCCTGGCCGGGAGAGTCTATCTTGTAGTTGCCCCGGCCGTCGTAGCCTCCCGTCCTGGCCTTTAGCAGTGCGGGGCAGCCAAACTTGTCGATACCCTCCAGCAGATCATCCAGCGACTCCACCCCTACGAACTCCGGCACCGGCAGGCCGTTATCCCTCAGGAACGACTTTTGGCGCAGCTTGTCCTGGATGGTATGGAGCGTCTGGGGGGAGGGGTTTATCTCGACTATCCTCTCCAGGGACCTTAGGTAGGAGCTATCCCCGGACTCGATCTCGTAGGTGATGATGTCAGACTTTGCGGCCAGCTCCCTGATGGCGTCGGCGTCCTTGAAGCCGCCCACGATCTGCTCGGCGCCCACCTGTGCGGCGGGGCACCGGGGGACGGGATCCAGCACCACGACCTTGGATATCAGGGGCAGATCCCTGGCTGCCTCGGTCAGCATCATCCCAAGCTGCCCGCCGCCGATCACCCCCAGAATCTTCGACATGGTGGGTGCTCCGCGCCGGACTCTAAAATAGATAATGGCCGGTCCGGATGCGCGGTGTAGGTCGCGGTGGCGCTAGGCATAATAGCTCCCCTGCGGTACCTCGGGCATGTCGTACGGCGACAAGCCGCTGGTTGGGATAATCATGGGATCCTCCTCGGACAAGCGCGTGATGAGCGGCGCCGCCCAGGCGCTGGACGCCTTTGGAATACCCCACGAGGACCAGATAGTCTCCGCGCACAGGACGCCGTCGCGGCTCTCCGAGTACGCTCGGCACGCAGAGGCATCTGGGTTCCGCGCGATAATAGCGGGGGCCGGCGGGGCGGCGCACCTGCCCGGGATGGTCGCATCATATACCACCATACCGGTGATAGGCGTGCCCATCCTGGTCTATGCGGACAAGGGCGAGGGCGGCAGGTTCTCTGCGTTCGGCGGGATGGATGCCCTGCTGTCCATATCCGAGATGCCCTCGGGATCTCCGGTGGGCACCATGGGCGTCAACAAGGCCCGGAGTGCAGGCGTATACGCGGCCATGATCCTGGCCAACGAGTTCGACAAGGTCCGGGACGCCCTGAGGCGGTACAAGAAAGAGAGGTACGAGCAGGTGCTGCGCGAGTCCGAGGATCTCAGAGAGTCGGGGCTGGCCGGCACCAAATAGCGTCAGGTCATCAGGTGGAACTGGATATTCTTCTTGCGCAGGGCTCCGATGAGGGCCTCGGTGCTTGCCCTGCCCTCCGTCTCCAGGCTGACGGTCACCGATACGTATCCGGCGTTAATTCCGGAGCTGAGCCGGTCGTGCACCATCTCCACCAGGTTTGCGTTGGCAGCAGCTATCTCGTCCATTATCTCCTTGAATACGCCGGGCCTGTCGGGGAGTATCATGGATATCTTGAGCAGGCGGCCCATGGTGGCAAGTCCGCGGTCAACTATCTGGCCCAGCAGGTACATGTCTATGTTGCCGCCCCCCATTATACAGACCACCTTCCTGCCGGGAGACGGTTTCCTTGATATGACGTAGGCGAGAGCCGCCGCCCCGGCCGGTTCCACCACGAACTTTGTCCTCTCCATCAGCAGGAACATCGTCTTGATTATCTCCGAGTCGTCCACCAGGACGATGTCGTCAATCATCTCCCGGATTATCGAGAATGTGGTCTCCCCTGGAACCTTTACCGATATGCCATCGGCAATGGTTGATGACCCTTCTGTGATCTTCACCTCCCCGGACTTCCATGACTCACGCATGGCCGGAAACGAGGCGGTCTGCACCCCGATCACCTTGGTATCTGGATTCCTCTGCTTGACGGCCAGCAGAACGCCTGCCGCCAGCCCGCCACCGCCTATGGGCACGTATATCTCGTCGACATCGGGCATCTCCTCGATCACCTCCAAACCGATCACGCCCTGGCCCGCTATGATGTCGGGGTCGTCAAAGGCGTGTATCATGGTGGCGCCCGTCCTTGATGCAATCTCCGCTGCCCTCTTGCTGGACTCCTCGTAGTTTGAGCCGGCCAGTACCACGCTGGCCCCGTATCCCTTGGTGGCGGCTATCTTGGCCGGGGACGCCGTCTTGGGCATCACGATGGTGCATGGTATGTCTGCCTTCTGGGACGCGTACGCCACCCCTTGGGCATGGTTGCCTGCCGAAGCGGCCACCACGCCCTTTCTGCGCTCCTCATCGGAGAGCCTCTGTATCTTGTAGTAGGCGCCCCGCAGCTTGAAGGATCCGGTCTTCTGCCGGAACTCGGCCTTGAGGTATACCTGGGATCCGCTCATCCTGCTGAATGTTGAGGAGTATATCAGGGGGGTCACGCGGATCTCCTCGCCGCGCATCTCTGCGGCCCGATACACGTCCTCGTGGGTGGGTTTCATTCGTACAGGTGATCCCGACAGTTATTTGTTTCATTCTCATCTGGGCGGGGTGGGGGCCGGACTGGGAGATATGCGCCAGCCTGAACCGTCTCGGGTAGTTTGGCATGGCCGCTCCCGGCGCATTATGATCCAACGCCAACCGACCTGGCGGTCTGGCCCAAATGAGAACATGACAGGCCGCCGTACAGCACAACATGCGCGGCCGGGCAGGATCCTGACATCATCTTCTGTCCACCATCGACCCGTCCCTTGACCGTTCTCCAAATTCATCATCCCATCCTGGCCATGGTTGGTTTGGGCTATGATATCTAGCTCGTCTCCGGGTCCATTTTTCAACCCCCGCAGTTTGCAGCCTGATCACATGTGCGCCAAAACCCATACAGGATGCACCATCATGGTGGTTGGCCCGCTAACCGGTTTTTGGGTTTTGTCTTCTTCCGGGAAAATATGCGCCCGCGACTATCCGCTGGTGTCTCGCGGGCATGGCCTTTCCCCAAAAGAGCTTCAATATCAATCAGGCATCATAAATGCACGATAATCGCGCATCACGCACAACATGCAGACCGCATCCGCCCTAAACATCTGACTAACATGACGAGTACGGCGGCAATTTAAAAATTAAATTGCCGCATGTGCGTTGTTTGCTGTTTTTTTGTAACGATTTTGATCAATTCCGTGGCTCGCAGGTGATATTTGATATCTGTCATTATTGTCCGGGTGCACCATGCCATCGCCGCTTAATATTTAAATATAAAAACAATGTCAGATTATCATGGACATAACGGCCAAAGGCCTGACCGCCAGCAGGCTTGAAGGCCTCATGATGAACGAGTGCATGAAGCGCGGCTATGCGGTGGATGGACGCATTGGGCCTTCTGGCATCTTCGCGGCGATAAAGAATGACGGGCGCGTGCTGGTCTTTATAGCTGACGTGGCCGCAGACAATCCCGTGGGCAGGCAAGTCGTACTGGCAGCTCATTACATCAGAAAAAGGTCAGGCTCTGCCGCGGCGGTTGTGGTGACAAATGGGACTTTTGACGGCGATGCGCACGAGAGCGCCGAAAAATTCGACGTGAGGCTAGTTGATATCGGCGACCTGCAAAAGGATGATGCGTTCGGTGAAAACTTCAGCGTCGATGGCGTTGATGATTGGAGCCAGCACGATGAGTGGCAGCAGTACGAGTCGTGGTAAGACCGCTGATCAGAGAAAGCTGGCCTTTGAAGGGCGGTACGCTGAACCGCGCCGGCAAGGCAGTGTGTGGTGCGCATTGCCGGCCCGGCATGCCAGTCGGCCTGCGAGGCGACCGGCGGCGGCCCAGGCGGCCACCGGGCGCATCATGTACGGCACGCCGCGCCGGCCCGCCATATGGGGTGCCGTGGTTTGCCGCGCCGAGCCGCCGTAACTCAGAGCCGGCAGAATTACATCATCCGGTAGACGGCGGGCGCGCTCGGGCCGCCACCCGGATGTCACCATAAAACATGATTAGTACCACGTGTAATTCTTAGGGAATTATATACATAGATTCACGCCGTCGGCGCGACCCATGCTTTTTCGTGGCGCCCCCGCTGCGATAACAGGGAGCATCCGGGGCTTTGGCTGGTCGCCCCTAGACCGCTCCGGGCGCCTCAGGACGACCATCCCGGCCGCCCGAAGCAGGATGTTACAGGCGGCGTTGACGTCCGCGTGGAACTCCCGGTGACAGTTAGTGCAAACGAACAGGCCGCGCGAGACGCGCGAGCCCGGATCGACGTGCGAGCACACGTGGCACGTCTGGCTCGTATAGGCGGGATCGACCTTGACCATCTCCCGGCCGGTCATCGAGCACTTGACCTCCAACTTGCGCAGGAACTCGCCCGCGCGGCTCTCGCGCATCGGGCGGTTGATGTTGGTCTTGCGGCTGCCGCCGTGGGTGGTCAGGTTCTTGATTGACACGCCCTCGGTGACCACCGCGTCCGCTCCCTTGGTGATCTTGGCGACTGTCTGGTTTATCATGTTGGTCGCCAGGCCGTCTACCCCGGTTCGCAGCCGGCGGATCTTCTTGTTCAACCTGGACCACCTCCGGCCGCCCTTGGTGTGGCGGTCGCGGATGGATTTCAACGCGTCTATCTCACGTAATATCGGCTTGTGCACCGTGTCGTAGATGGTGGTGTTGCCGTCGGTGTCTGCGGTCGCGGCCAGGTGATGACCACCAACGTCGACCGCCCTGGTCACGCCGGTGGGCTTGCGCGGCTCCACCGGGGCGTTGATGGCGACATGCAGCTCGAACTTGTGGCAGGATGGGGTCGTGCGGCGGGTGATTTTATCTGTCACGTCGACCACCCTGAACGACCTCATGTCCCAGGATGGGTCAATCTTGGTGGAGGTCTCGACCTCCCCGAACCCTGGCACGTACATCTGATAGTCGCCGCGCCTGATGGGTGGAAATACCGAGTTGAGGATTATCCTGCCGGTCTTTGGGCGGAAGGGCGCATGGTCGGAGTTGTCATCGATGACCCTCCTACAGGCGACGGACGCATCCATGATGGCACCGCGTTCGTAGGAGCTGTGGCAGTCGCGTAGCCACCCGTGTTGGGCGCGCCAGGCAGTCAACTCCTTGAACAGACCATACTTCATCACCCTCTCGGATGGCCCGAACTCGTACGCCTGGTAGAAGGTCGTCAGGTCGCCTCGTACCACCCCGCCGTTCTTGGGCAGCTTGAACGGCTCGAGCACGTCGACCACCACCCTATCGAGGTAGTCGCCGCTGAACAGGAACTCCGAGACCGCCTTGTTGTAGACGTGCCTGGATGCGTGGTTGGTTTGGTTGGCCCATTCGGCGAACCCCCCATCATGCTTGACGCGTATGCGAACTACCTTGGTGGGGTCGGTCATGTACTATGATGGTACCGTACGGTCTTTTAAACGTGGTAGTGTTGGTGGTGAGGAACCACACCGAAGGTGTGAATCTATGTATATAATTCCCAATTCTTACATCGTATGCCACTGGACAAGCCGACCATGCATGATATAACCCGTGCAGCAGAGAGGGCCATCGCTGAGGTGATGGTGGCAGCCCACGCTCAGCTGTTCCTGGATCATGACCCGGGATCCGGTCAAGCCAGGATTACCGTCGGCAACAGCTGGGGGGCCTGCAACCAGAAGGGCGCCCAGGCCTATTGCGCCGAGTACACCGAACGGGCCATGCCCTTGGCAACAGTCTACGCGCATCAACTAATCGAGGGTGATGACAAGTTCAACATGGCCGCCACCAAAGATATCATCATCAACGCCCTGCACGATCAGTGGGACCTGTACGTGGGGTACTACTCGGACACAGACGACGTGTTCCCGCGCTTCCTGGATGACGTTCATTGGGCCGCGCGCACCGCTGCTGCAATCCCCGGCAAGAGAACCGTCTCGCTTTGGATGGACTACATGCACAACGCTGATGACTGGCGTTATTTCCTGTGGGTGACCCGCGAGCTGTCCTGGAAAAGCCCGCCTGGCGCGGTCAGGGATGTCAAAGACTTGGCAGTCCTCCGGGGCGACTACAGCGCACAAGCCATTGCGGCAAAAATATCCAAAGCTCTCCAGAATCACTTTCCAGATGTCGATCTGGATGCTGTCTGGTCCCACCACTGCCCGCTCCATCACCGCCAGTACAAATATGCAGACTAGCCGGCGAAGGCCCTCCACCTCGCCCGCCCCGCTACCCAAACCGGAGATCGAGGATGCCGCCAAGCCCTTTGGATAATCGTTTATAGGATGAAATCACATGGGTGGCGGGTATGGGTTGCCGGCGTGATGGTCAGAATTGACATCTTTTTTGGGCTGGCCATCATGAGTGGTGGTGCATGTGGTGCAGTTGCTGGTGGGGCGTTAGCGTGGACAACCCGGGGAGGGGTCGATTATAATTGGCTGGTTTAGGCAAATGACGGCGGCATCCCACAAGTGCAGGAAATGCGGGATGGTCTTTCCGACCGAGGAGCGGCTGGCAAGGCACCAGGTAAAGGCCCACCAGGACAGGCCCAGATATCAACAGCGCGGCAGGCGCGGGCCGCAGTCTATTGACGTGGATGATAGCCAGTTTTGGGGATGATGGTTTGGACGGGCCGCTAAGGTACTGTGGGGTGGCACCCGGTGTTAAATCTGTATGATTGGTATCGGGATCTGATCTTTTCAAGAATGAAAAGGATGTATCTCTGTGTTCTCGGACAAACGCGGGGGTTTAAAGATCCCTCCCCACAAGGCCGGATGATGTATTTGAACGAGTATAGTGGTGCTTAGAACCCATAATTACCTGTAAACGGTGGATTGTGGCAATTACAGGTTTAATATGCCGCCAAGCGTCCGCGTTACCGATGTGATCTAATCGTTCATTCTTGCGGGTTAATGCCCTTGATCCCCAGTGTTTGTCCGAGAACGCCAAGACATGTGTAGGCCAAAACACCCGCCCCCCTATTCATGTTTATCCCGTCTCATTCTGGAGGGGTATGCCCTAATGACGAAGATATCTCTTTGATTAGGTACAAGTGCTGCCGTGACGAGTTTCTGATCATCCTCCTACTGATCAAGTGCCCGGAAATCTTGTCCAAGTATTCTCTCCTCAACTTACCTTGGTTCCGTACCAGTCTTCTTCCTTGCCATCCCGCTCGATTTCAAAATTGGTCCAGTTTTTATCATCGTCGTTAAGCCACCGGTCCTCGTCGTATCTGGCGGTGAACACAGAGCTCGATCCAGGCGTGGATGTGCACAACGTAAAGGCCTTCCCAAGGCTGGAGCATGCGCTCTTCAGACCTAGCCCGAACTGCCCAAGCCTACCATTCTTTGTCTCTTTGGCAACGGTCAACGCCTCCCCTAGTCCATCATAACCCATCCCGCATCCATCGTCAGACACCACAATGTGACCTAGTCTGTGGTCCAGGGTGACATCGATCGTCTCTGTACCTTCAAGCCGTGCATCGATAGAGTTGTCTATCAACTCTGCGACTGCCTGCTCCGTCCTGTATCCGACGAGCCCAAGCTTCTTGATCAGACTCTTATCTGGGGTTATGTCGACTGTTATGTTTGACATCCTGATCATTACGTGAAAATATTGTATATATTCACCGTTTCTGATCAGTTGGTATGTGATTGTGGTTGGCTTGGCTGGCCCGTCCGCTGTCATTACTTGCGGACGGTCACTCCTGTATGCCATGGAACGTCTGCGTTTGTGCCTGGGACCGCTGGTTGTAAAATTATAAGATTTGATTCTATGTTATATCTTGCAAAAACGGGTTGGATTTGCAAACACCGTACTCGGCCAGGCGCCATTCGCATCGCGCCGTCCTTTGCGCTGAATACTGGTCACTAGAGATTATGCACAGACGCATAACTTGGCTGCATTGGGCGGCCCCGGCCCGTTCCGGCCGTGGTCGTCCACCCCGGGTCCGCCTGCCGGCTCCCCGCCGGCGGAACTTTGACACCCCGGTTTGTGCGCCCCCGGCAGGCGCCATTCGGCGCCTGTGTCCCAATCACAAAACGCCGGTATGTGCAGATCCAGATTCCACCTACGAGCGGTCCCTGTTGATGAGGGGCCTGACAGTCTCGTAGTAGGCCTTGGCCGCTTCGGCCGCCTCCCTGACCATCTTGGCAGACTCGTGGTAGCCGTCCTGCTCAAGGCCGTCCACACCCCGCTCCATCTCGCGCATTCGCTCGTCCAGGCTCATGGTGTGTGTTGAGAAAAAGATCTTGTTAACGCTAACGCTTTCGGCCTGCCGTGGAGAGAACGGAATATGAGCGACTCGTGGACGAAAAACGAAGGTTGAAGAGTTCTTAAAGGCTGTAGACAAAGAGATGGAGCGGGCCCGGGCTACCATCCAGACGGGGAGCGAGTGGGCGGCCAAGGCGCGAAAGAATCTGGCTGACATAGAGATGTGCGCCTTGCAGAGATCCGCGGAACCTAATTCGCCGCGTGCATACCATTCACCGGCCATACATCCTCTGTTGCGTACTACATTCTTGAGTACTTGAGGGGTTTGTGATCGTGTCTCAAAACAGAGCTGTCGCCTAGGATGCGAACCAACAGTACTCTTACCTCTTCGACAGCACGGGAATATGCGGCAAATACTACCGCATATTGTATCAAAGTGGACCGGGTGGGATTCGGACCCACGACCTTTGCGGGATTGCTCCTTACGCAGTGTGAGTGCGTCATCCAAACCAGGCTAGACGACCGGTCCGACTTGATGCCATACGGAGAACCTTTTGTTTCTTTGGGTTTTGGGGGTCGGCGCCGCGGCACAGTCCCGGCAACGATCCGTGTTGGTCGCCGCTGGCATGCTCGCTGCCACTCGGAACCGGTATGGGGGCTGTCGTAGCAGGCGCCATCTAAACCGGCTCTGAAACGTGCTTGTCCGCGGGGCGGCTGCCGACTGTTGCGTCAGATCCGCCTACTTTTTGGCGCCCAAGTTGCGGTTCTTGAGGCGCAGGTAGCCGTTGCGGCACTTGCGACAGCGGGTGGCCAGTATGTCGTTGCGGCAGCCGCAGTTGAAGCATATCTTCATCCGCAGTCTCGCCTGGGTGGCTATGCGCTTCTTTTCTGGGTCGGTTACCGGCATTGCAACCCTCCCATCGGAATCCTCACTAATAATCTAAACGGATTTGCCCACCTTGCCGGCTAGCAGAACGGGCACCTCGGCGGGTCTCTTGGCGACGGGTATGTTGGCCTTGTTGAACATGCCAACCTTGGATTCGGCCGAGCCGTACGTGCCCATGACTATGGCCCCTGCATGACCCATGCGCTTCTCCTTGGGGGCGGCCCTGCCTGCTATGTATGCGACGGCCGGCTTTGAGAAGCCCAAGTCCATTATCCTCTGGGCCAGCATCTCCTCGGCATCTCCGCCGATCTCTCCCACGACTACAAATCCCTCCAGGTCCGGAAGATCCCTTACCATCTCAAAGGCGTCCACCAGCCTGGTGCCGTTTATGGGGTCCCCGCCCACCCCTATGGTTATGCACTGGCCAAAGCCGGCGGAGCTGAGGGCATCCGATATCTCATAGAGGAGCGTGCCGCTCTTGGATATGACGGCGACGTTTCCGGCCTTGAAGGGGGTTGGCGGCATTATCCCTATCTTGATGACCTCGGGGATTATCACGCCGGGCGTGTTGGGTCCGATAACGATGGCTTCCTTCTGCCGCGCCAGCTCCAGCACCTCCATGGTGTCGTGTACCGGTACGTGCTCGGGTATGGCAACCAGCAGCTTGATACCGGCCTCCAGGGCATCTGTTGCGGCGCCCTTGAAGAACTTGGCCGGGACGAAGACTGCCGAAATGTTGGAGCCGGTAGCCTCGACTGCCTCCCTCATGGTGTCGTAGACGGGGATGCCCTCGAAGGTCTGGCCACCTTTTCCGGGGGTCACCCCGGCTACCACGTTCGTTCCGTATGCGACCATGTTCCTGGTGTGCAGCGACCCGTAGGCGCCAGTCATGCCTTGGATGATGACACCCTTCTTGAGGTGGTCGGGCTCGCCCTCCGACCCTCTGAGTATCTCGAATATGTCGGTCATCGGCCCGCCTCCGTGACGGCGGCGCTGATGGCATCCTCCACCGAGTTGAACATCCTCGTCTTGGAGTCGGCCAGCATGACGCGCGCCTTGTCCGACTCGGCCCCCTTCAGCCTGGCATAGACGGGAAGGTCTATCGTGCCGTCATCATACGCCTTGAGGAACGCCGAGGCCACCGTAGTGGTCTTTACTATCCCGCCGTACAGGTTGACCAGTATCCCCGTCACGCTGGACATCCTGCTTATCAGGGATAGCGCCTCGTAGACTGATTCGGTGGTGGCCCCGCCCCCGACGTCCAGGAAGCACGCGGGCCTGCCGCCGTTGTCTGCCAACATGTCCAGGGTGGACATGACCAGCCCGGCCCCGTTTCCCACCACCGCCATGTTGCCGTCCAGCTCCACCAGGGAGAACCCGCTCTTCTCTGCCTTCTCCTCTATCTCTGACTCGTCGCGGTATTTTGCCAGCTCCGGGTGGCGGAAGTTGGAGTTGTCGTCGGTGATTACCTTGCCGTCCAGGGCGGCCAGCGTTCCGTCCTGCAGTATGGCCAGCGGGTTTATCTCTGCCAGTTCCACCTCCTTCTCGACTGCAAGCTTGGACAGGCGGACAAGCATGTCCACAAAGCCGTCTGCTGCGGCGCCCTCCAGCCCCATCTGGCCGGCAACCTCGGCGGCGGTATCGGGCGAGACGTCCCCCAGGCCCACCTCGCGGATAATCTGGCTCTTGACCGACTCTATCTCGACTCCCCCCTCGGCGGAGGCTATTATCGTGTAGCACCTCTTTGAGCGGTTCAGGAACAGCGACAGGTACAACTCCTTTCTTATGTCTGCCATCTTCTCCAGCAGGACGGCCCGGGCCCGCTCGCCCTTTATGGTCATGTTCAGCACCTGGGGATACCTCACCTCGAACTCGTCGGCGTTGGAGCACCTTTGGATGCCGCCCGCCTTTCCGCGACCTCCGACCGGAGCCTGGAATTTTATCACAAACGGATACCCCAGTATCTCGGCGTCCCTGCGACCGGCCTCCAGGCTGTTGGATGCTCTGCTGGGGGGCACCCGGATCCCGTACTCGCCAAAGAGCTCCTTTGCCTGAAACTCCAGCAGTCTCATGGTTGGGTGGCCTCATACGGCGTTTATTAACCATATCTTCGGACCGGCTAGGTTCCGGCGGCCGCAGCCCCGGTCATCCGGATGCATCGGCGCGCGGGACCTACCCTGATGATTCCATCACCGTGACCAGATCGCGGAACCTCTCCCGGCTCTTCTTGAGCAGGACGTGCGGGTACTCGTCTATCTCGTAGACCGCCTGCTGGGTGAAGCTGGGCGGCAGGGGGCCGCCGGATGAGACCATCTGCTCTATGACGTACCCGGACACCAGGGTGCATACCACCTCCTCGTAGCACCCATCACTCTCCTCGATGACCCGGCGGTACAACTCCACCGGTTTGCCGGCCATCCCGGCCGTCTCGGACCTCCTGCGCAACAGGTCGGCTAGGTGGTTGGTCTGCCAGCGATCAAGATTGATTTGACGGGCCATGGACTGATTTGCATTATTGTTATTTAGAGTTGATCTTCGGCGCCGGGCCGAGCAGCGTTGAAAAATATCAGAGGCCGTCCATGGAGCGGGAGTGCTTGGACGTGTGGGGTCTCTCTCCGGAGTATCTGCGGCGCATGTGCCCTGAGGGCCTGCCGTCCAACAGTTCCAGGAACCAAGACTCGTGCTCTATCTCCTCGGCCAGTATGTCCGAGGCGATCTCGTAGGTCATCGGGTCCTTGCCGTGGGTCATCTCGCAGATCTTGTTCCAGTTGACGATGGCCCCCTGCTCGGCCTTGAGGCATTTCTCGAGTATCTGCCGCAGGGTGGTCTTCTTTGTGGACTGCAGAAAGTCGGCCCCGGCCATCTTGCAGAATGCCGTGATGTCGGCGGGAAACTCACCGCCCAGTTGGTATATCCGGTCTATGCAGGACTCAAAGTGGCTGAGATCCTCCAGCCGGGCGTCCTCTATCACGCCCTTGATGCCCTCGCCCTCCATGCCGGTGCAGAAGGCGCGCAGGTTCGTAAAGTAGTAGTAGGCCACAAACTCGACCGAGGCGTTATAGACCAGCATCTTGATGAGCTCGTCCACGTCCAAGCCGTTCTGCCTGAGTACCTCTACGCCGACCACCTTGTGCTTCTTTGTAGTTGCCATTTGGTATCGTGGTGGGCTGGGTGGTTTTAAGATATATTCGTTGGGGGGGTGCTCGTGCTGGACGGTCGTCCGCTGCGGCAGCACCATCCGCAGGGGGCATCTTTTTTTATTCGTGGCGGGCCATCCGATACCGTGTCCGACGACCGCATCAAGAGGGCAGCCGAGATGCTGTTGGGCGGTGCCACCCTGCTGGCCCAGCCGTGTCCGTACTGCTCCGGCGTCCGGGTTATGAAGGACGGCAGGGCCCTGTGCGCCTCCTGCGGCCGGGAGCCGCGGGATGAGCCGCCAAAAGAGACTGCCACGCCAGACTCGCTGGAGCGGCAGATACTGGAGCTTACGCGGCAGCTTGGGATGGCCACCGATCCCGATACCAGGCAAAAGATACTGGGGTCCATATCGGAACTCTCTGATAGGATGGCCAGCCTGCAGGGCAGGTCCGGTTAGGGTGGCCGCGCGTACGCGCCACATGTCCGGGTCAGGCTCTCCGGTACCGAACCCCCGCCGCGACCAAAAAGGTGTGTCCCACTAACATAAGGCCCCCGGAGTCTCCCCCGGCGGCCCGATGCCAGCAGAATTAGTGGATACATCCAGGCGGTCGTCCAGGAAGCGCGCGTCCGCCGGCTCGTATGGTGCCGGTTTTTTCGCGTCCCCTTTGGGCCGCCGCCCTTCGCCGACGTATGGCATCCACACGACGGCAGCGTCCAGCAGCGTTTGGACAAGCTGCGGAACGCACTGCTCCCAATCCCCGGCCACCTGCCGACCGGCGCCGTCTTGCAACGGCGCCGGACCGGCCGCCGGTTCATATGCGGACACGCCGCGGCACAGTATGTTTATGCCGGCAACGTCGTCCCTGTCCACATAATACAAACACGCGGTACACGCTTTCGTGCGCTTCCACGACTTCCACGATCTCGTACGGTACTTGGCCGCCCACAACTTTTCACCGCACTTTGGGCACTCCGAGCTCGTCCCCGCCGGAGTAACACCATACACGGACAATCCGTACTTTTTGAACACGCCGTCCGCCACCGCCCGTATGGTCCCCTGGCTGAGTCCCATCTTCAGCAGGTCGCGCTGCTCCCTTGACATCATCCTGTTGGAGCGCACCAGCAACCTGTTGATTGTAGACTCCTCCAACACCAGCGCATACCCCCGGGTGGCGCAACCGTGCATCGTCTTGAATAGCCAGTCGTTCTTCCGGTGGACGAATCTGGAGTTTATGCGGGCGCGCTCGCGGCGGTTGGCGCGCCAGTCGCGCCGCTTCTTGGAACGCTTGCCCTTGTTGCGTGGCTTGCTGCCGGGGTTTTTCACGTATCGCGGTTTGGTGCGGGCCTTTGGGTGTTTTGGCCTGCCGCCGGTCACGCCCAGGATGGCGTGCCTCCTGCGGCGCTCCTGCGCAAACCCGAGCGCCCCGTTTACTATATGGTCTACCTCGCCGTCGGTGCTCGCGATGACGTGTTCCCGCTTGTTGACATCCATCCCCATCATGCCCTTCGGCTGCACGGGCTGGACCGGCTGGGGTTCGTATGCTATTGATACGGTGGTGCTGTTTATCGTGACGGCGCCAACACTCACCGCGGTCGCTATCCGCTCCACCACGTTGGGCGTCAACTGTATCTCCATGGCATGTCGGGACGGCGTTATGGGAAACCGCAGAAACACGCGGCGCGACGCCAGAAGCGGCTGGTTCGGGGCGTCCGACAGGCTGCACCAGAAACCATCACCATATATGACGCAGGCGTCTGCGCCCTGGCGCAGGACGGGGTTTTCGCATTTGGGCCGGCGCGCGTTGGGGTTGTATGCGCGTCTTTTGCGGTAGGCGCGGACGGCGGTCTCGCACATGTCGCACATGTAGCCGGCAAACTGCGCCATGTATTTGCCGCCGCGGTGCTTGAGTTGTTCGCGTATCATGCGGCGGCGGGAATCGTACCGTTTCAGATCCTCCCCGCCGTATGCGTCCCGCACCATCGGAAAGTCGCGCGTAAACTCCACAAACAGGCGGTACCCCAGGTTGGTCTTGTGTTTGGCGTATTCCAGCGCGGATGACAGTTTCGGGTCTTGGTGGTGCCTTGGAGCCCTGCGCGCGCCGGTGATCTCACAATACCTTGCTGGGTTGTATGCCTTGCAGTGGGGCATTGACGTGGCGACGGTCTGCCCCCGCCTGCGTGCCATGCCGTGTGTGGCGTGTGTCCGGTATTTAGTGTTTGGATTGTTGTACCGGACGGTACCGGGCGGTTCCGTGTGGCACTGGTGTGGTTTTGGGGTTATATGTCTGTGGGACACAGCCTGCTTTTTATCAGAGTTCATAAGCAGGGCATATCCAGTAGCGAATCCCTCTTCAAGCACCTCCGTGCCATCCCTGTATGCAACTTGAAACAATTCGAATTCGCCTGTCGCCTCAGAGTATGACACCCGGACATCCTTTACTACTGCAGGCTCCCTGACATCGCGTATCTTTTGGGTTAGCAATTCGATGCTCTCTTTTGAACCCTCGGCCACGATCTCCACTGTTCCGTCTGGCAGATTCTTGACATGGCCGGCTGTGTCCCACGGACATATACCATCTCAAAATCGCAAGACATATTGATCCGATGATCGCGGCCACGCCCAATGACAAAAACAAAACGTGATCAGCGACCATTCGATATGGTCCAGCAGTACCTGCCGGGCCTGATACTGAATACCATACTGGAGACCGTCAGGGAGATGGATGACCCCTACCAAGCCAAACCCGGGCTGGGCGGCATGATCGCTTACCCGCCAAAAGCCATGGCCGTCGTCTGCATCCTGATGGAGGCCGAGATGAAGACCTACAGGAAGATGGTCGGCTACCTTAAGATGCATCCGGATGTGGTCCGCAGGATCGGGCTGTCCAAGGTGCCATCCAAGAACACCATCTGGCGCGCCTACGGGAGGATCCCCGAGTCGTACCTGCGCGAGGTGCACCTGAGGATCGTGCGCGACATCACGACCGGCTCGCTGGCAGGAGACAGCGCCGGCTACTCCAGCAACAGGTTCATCAGATGGTTCAGCATCCGGCACGACCGGACAAAGACCAAGCGCGGATGGATCAAGCTGCACAGCATCATAGACATACCTGCCCGGACCATCCTGGACTACCATGTCACCGACGGGTACGCCGCCGACATCACCAGCATGTGGCCCATGATGGACAGGCTGGGCGCCTCCGGCGAAGACGGCAACTTCTTCTGCCTGGACTCGGCCTACCTGGCCAGGCTGCTGTGCGACGCGATAGCCAACCGGGGCTGGATACCCAGGATCCTGCCCAAATCCAACACCGTCTGCAAGAACGGCGGCAGCCAGGCCTGGGGGGACATGACCCGGACGCACAGGGACGACCTTGAGCGGTTCATGTCCGGGTTACCACCAGCGCAGCATCATCGAGGCCGTCTTTGGGGCAATCAAGAAGATGTACGGCAACCACCTCCGGGGCAGGAAGCTCGTACGGCTGAGCCGGGAGGCGGCCATCCGGGTAATCTGCTACAACATCGAGGTGGTCGCGCGATCTCACGTAAAAAACGGCAGGCTCACACACGAGTCACTCGCGGCCTTAGCTGCCTGACGGACGCGGTCACACCCGCGCCGTCCATGTGGGGGAGCCTGCGCATCATCCTATAGATCGGATTGAATTTTACGGTTTCGGACAGCCTCTGAGGCCGGCGGCATACAAACAATTCCACAATCCCGAGAATTCCGATAATGGCCGTACCGGCGAGGTGTCGGCAGATGGTTGGTTGGTTATGTCTGTGGGACACAGCCCGACCAAAACAAGGTTTTTTAAGGAAAGGGCGGTCCACTCTACTCGTAATGAGCAGCAAGAAGAGCGCCCCACTTCCGGCATCAAGCGGGGGCCTGATGCGGTTCTTTGAGGACGAAACCAAGGGCTTCAAGGTGGATCCGCGCATCGTGGTCTCTATCCCGGTGGGCCTGATCACCGTATCGTGGATGATAGACATCTTTCTAACCTGACCGACCTGAGATGCAGACCTCGACTGATGACGTATCCCGGTTGCAGGGACGCTATTCGCTTACCCTGCTGAGCCCCTCGTCCAGATACTTTTCGCAGTGCCTGTCGTTGGGGATGGTGGTCATCCTGTCGGCTGTGACCGTCCTGGTGTATCTGGACCAGCAAGACCAGTACTGGAGGATAGGCGCCGCCGTGGCGGCCCTGCTGGCCACCCAGTACGTGGACGCGCGCTACATCCGGCACAGGGAATACTCCAAGTCGCTACACTCCTCGGCGTTCGGCTGCTCCTTGTGGGTGATATCCCTGGCCATGGGAGTGGCCGCCGCCGCGGTAACCTCCGGGGATCTTCTGCCGTTCTTCGTGGTGCTGGGCGTGTTCCTGCTGGCCAGCTTCCGCATAAGCATATACACCACGGTCCTGGGATGCCGCATAGGTCGGGCGTGGGCCATCTGCTTCGTGCAGCCGGTTGCGGTCTTTGCGGTGATGGTGCCGGCGGACATGTGGGCTGGCATGGTGCTGGATCCGGTCGTCCTTGGGTACGGCGCCGCATATCTGGGATGCGCCACGGCCTGGTCGGTCCTGACGGACAGGGCAGGCAGGCCCGCCGTCAGGAGCACGCACACGCTGGTCCAGGCGTACATAGACTCTCAGGGGGGCAAGCAGCAGGAGATAGAGGGGGTAATGGAGGAGAACTCCACGGAGACCGGCGTCCTGACCACCTTCCTGAGGTTCCGCGGCCAGGGCGAGTCCTGCATAGTGCTGCCCGAGGTGCACCCGGGCCCCTACCATCCGGTGGGGGGCAGCAACATCCCGTACCTGATCTACCAGAAGATGGGTTCGCGGGCCATGGTCATGCACAGCATATCGGACCACGCCCTGAACATACCCTCGCAACGGCAGGTCGACCGGTACCTGGGAAGCCTGTCCAAGGCGGAGACGCGGGCCAGCGGCTCTACCTGCACCGAGCCGGTGGTGGTGCTGGAGGGCAAGTCCAGGGTGACCGGCATCTCCTTTGGCAAGAACGCACTGCTCTTCATGTCGCTCTCCCCGCACGGCATGGAGGACCTGCCCAGCGACATCAAGGCCGAGGCCGACCGCTACGCCAGCGACTACGGCTTTGACCGGGTGATGCTGGTGGACTGCCACAACGCCATGGGCCCGGAGATATCCGGCGAGGACCACTCCAACATGCTGCGGGCGGCCAGGTCGTGCCTGGAGCAGCTGTCCGGGGCCGCCCAGCACCCGCTGGAGGTCGGCTACGCCAACTCGGGCCGGATGGATGCGTGGTCCGAGGACGTGGGGATGGGCGGGATGGGCCTGCTCTGCCTTGGTATCAACGGCTCCCGGTACTATATCGGGTGGGCCGACTCCAACAACATGGAGAACGGCATCCGGGAGGGCGTGGTGGGCGAGTTCACAAAGACCGGGCGCAACCTGCTGGAGATATGCACCTCCGACACCCACTACAACCCAGTCAAGCCCAAGAACCGCCACGGCTACTACCAGTTCGGCTTGGTGGCCGGCAAGGAGAAGGTGGCCCGGTGGTATCTGGAGATGGCCGGAGAGGCAGACGCCGCCGTCTCGCCATCATCGTTTGAGATAACCGAGAGCGGTACCAAGATGCTGCTGATGGGCTCGCGCATATTCGAGCACTACTCCAAGGCGATGGACCGGTCGATGAACCTGGTCAAGATATTCATGACCGGATGCACCGCCCTCTTCCTGTCTACCCTGCTCGTATGACCCGGACGCTCTCCAGCATGCCGAAAAACTCCGCCACGAACGACCGGAACTTGGAGACGGGCACCACCGGGATGCCGTCTGTGGCCGCGCGCCACTCGTGCAGCGTAACTATGACGGGCACCGCCGACATCCCGTGGATGGCCACCCACCTCTCGGCCCTGGCAGCCTGCCTGCCGGCGGCGGCCGCCAGGGCGGACCTGCGCTGCCAGTGCTTGCAGTCGACCAGCATTGCGATGCCCATCCTGATGCCCACCACGTCTATCTCCATGCGCGGCTTGCTGGCCCTGTAGTTGCGGCTCACCTCAAAACCCTCCGACTCCAGGATGCCGGCGGCCAGCCCCTCAAAGTCCCGCCAGTGCAGGGCCGGGGCCACATCCTCTACCGGACACCCGTCATCCAGCAGCATGATGGCCGCCTCCAGCCGCTGGCCGGCTGCATACCGGTAGGCGCCGCCCGCCTGCTCGCCGATGCCCATCCGGCACAGCCTGCCCATGACGTCCGCCGCAGCTGCCTCTCCCATGTGGGAGCGGGCGGCAAATTCGCCCACGTCCACCACCCCCGGAACTATCCCGGACAGGCCGCGCGCCATCGCCTGGTCCGTCATGGGATGGCATGCCATCACCCAATATTTTTACGAATCTCCAATCAGAACCGTTTTTATACCGAGCGCCCATCCCAACATACCGTGAGAGTCCACGCGGTACTGGCTGCCGCCTTGGTAACGCTGGCCGTGGGGACCGTCTACGCAGAGACCAACTTTGAGGAGGTACGTTTCATCCAGTATCTGGACGAGAACACCGCGCTAGAGGAGGTGCGGAAGGGCACCATCGACATGTACTACTGGAGGATACCCTCTGACCGGCTGGCGGATTCGGCCTCGCGGGAGGGGCTGCAGGTATACGAGTCCACCGGCAACAACTACAGCATCCTGGCAAACCCGGCCGAGACCGAGACGTTCAACCCCTTCTCGCTGCGCGACGTGCGGTTTGCCCTCAACTACCTGGTCGACCGCAACTTTATCGTCAACGAGCTGATGAGCGGATACGGGGTGCCGATGATGGCGTACTACGGCCCGTACGACCCCGAGTACATATCCATCATAGACCAGCTAGAGTCCTACAAATTCCTGCACAACCCCACGCTGGCCAGGGAGATGATAACCTCGGCCATGGAGGGGGCCGGCGGGGTGATGGAGGACGGCGTCTGGGTGGTCGACGGACAGCAGGTGGAGATCACCTTCTTCATACGCAGCGACGACCCGTTCCGAAAGTCCATCGGCGAGGTGCTCTCCGCGGAGCTGGAGGAGGCCGGCTTTGTGGTCCACAAGGACCTCGGCGACCTGAACAAGGCGTTTGTGACCGTCTACGGCTCCAACCCGGCGGATCTGCAGTGGCACCTGTACACGGAAGGGTGGGGCCGGAGCGGATTTGTCAGGTACGACTCCTCCGGACTGGCGCAGATGTACGCTCCGTGGTTCTCCAACATGCCAGGGTTTGGCGACCCCACCTTCTGGAACTACGAGCACCCGGAACTGGATGCCATTACCCAGTCGATATACACCGGTGACTTTGCCTCGGCCGAGGAGCGCACCGGCCTGATCCGGCAGGCGATAGCCGCGGGGGTCGACGAGGGCGTGCGCATATTCCTGGCGGGCAGGGCCGATCAGTACGTGGTACACGAGGACGTCGACGGAGTGGTCAACGACTTTGGCGCCGGCGTACCCAGCCGGTTCACCACCCTCAACACGCGTTCAACTCAGGACACCCTGGACATAGGCGTCAAGCAGGTGTATCAGGGCGCCTGGAACCCGGTGGCGGGCCTGACCGACGTATACAGCAACCAAATCTGGTACGCGGTGTATGATCCGCCCCTCTTCCGCCACCCGTACTCGGGCAGCGTGATACCGGTGGGATCCGAGTGGGAGACGCGGACCGCGGGACCGGACGACACCCTGGACGTTCCGCCCAACGCCATCCTCTGGGACGAGGGGACATCCTCCTGGGAGGAGGTGGGCGAGGGGGTCACTGCAACCAGCACCGTAACATTCCACTACACCTTTGGCAACTGGCACCACGGTATTCCCGCCAGCATGGACGACGTGCTGTACTCGGCCTACTTTGTCACCGCGTGGGGAACCAACGACGGCCCCGACGACGCCACCTTTGATCCCCAGTATACCCCCCGGGCCGCCCAGGGGCTGGACACCATCAAGGGAATCCGGGTGACCGACCAGGATACGATAGAGGTGTACGTCGACTATTGGCACTTTGACGAGGACGAGATAGCTGCCTGGGCAAGTTTGGGAACGTCGATGCCCTGGGAGATGTACCACGCCATGGAGCGGGCGGTGCTGGACGGCAAGACGGCCTTCTCCAGGTCCGTGGCCGGCTCCAAGGACATCAGCTGGCTGTCGGTCCTGATACCCAACGACGCGGCCACCCTCCGGGAGTACTTGGCGGAGTTCCGGGAGGTCGGCGACGTACCGGCCGCGCTGCAACAGATGGGCGCCCCCCACGACCAGCGATACGACGCGGCCATCTCTTGGATAGATCAGCACGGGCATGCGGCGATCAGCAACGGACCCTACATGGTCCAAGGCTACTCCCCCGAGTCGCGCACCATCACCATCCAGGAATTCGAGGATGACGAGTATCCGTTTGCCGTTGACCGGTGGTCGGAGTTTGAGAGCGTCAGCGTTCCCAAGATAACCGGCGTCGATCTGCCCAACATAGTGAGGGAGGGACAGAGATTTGCAATATCGGTGGACACCGAGGATGCCACCAGCATAAAGTACTTCATCAACGACGCAACCGGCGGGGTGGTGGCGTCCGGGGACTTGGATGTGGAGCTGGGCGGTAACGGCATCATCTACGTGAACACTGAGGGGCTAGCCGCCGGGGCGGCCGGATTCAGGGTCTTTGCCCTGTCGGATACGGTACTGCGTCCCGACTCGTACTCGGGCAGCTTCTTCGTGATAGGGTAGCAGGCTGGACAATACCGTTCGGCCGGATGGACGGCATAGGATCCGCCCGGAGCCGGAGCAGGCGATGAACGGGAGGTGGGCGCCTCCGCCGGCGGACTGCGTCAGCGTCGGCCTTGGCCGTGTACGTGGGCCGCCTTGTCGCCGGGTGGCCGCTGGCGTATCAGCCCGTATGACTCGGCTATCCCGTACATCTCGTCCTGCCCGGTGGCCTGCGCGTACTCGTTGAGCAGGCCCGAGTTCAGCTCCAGAAAGGTGTGCCCCCACCGGAACCTGTCCAGTATGGCCCCTGCCTCCTGCCAGAACCCCATTATGTGCAGGGCCGCGGCGACGGCCTCGGCGGTGCTCAGCATGCCCATCCTGGCATAGTTGACCGGGTTGCCCGCCAGCAGTGGTGGCAGCAGCCTTCCGCCGCCCCGGATGCGTCCGTCAAACTGGTCCCGGGCCAGCTTCCAAGAGCAGTCTATGGCGCAGATGGTCCTGTAGCGGCCACGGTCGGAGGGGACCAGCACTCTCTCGGCAAACGGATGCAGCACGACGGCGTTGTTCGGTATGCGGCGCGCCGAGGTGGCCAGCCCCATCCTTACCATCTTGGCGGCGGTGCACTTTCTGGGGTCGTCCTGCCGCATCATCCGTATGGCGATGCGCATGGCGCCCGGTCTCTGCGGGGCGGTGGCAGTACTGGTCATGGTCTGGCCGCATCAGAGCGTGCAGCGTGGTCCCGGGCCAGACCGTCCAACTCGTCTATCTTGGACATGGTGCTCTGCTTTTCGGCATCGTTCCCCGATTCTATCATGCCTGCCAATACGACCGTCTCCCGGATCATCGAGTTGAACGCCCGGAGGGTATCTATGTACTGCTCGTAGCTGGCGGCCCACTCCTGAGGGGGGTTGGCCGACACCAGCACCCTTATCTGCTCGGTGACCTGGTCTGACGTTATCTGGGCCGCCTCGGTGTAGGCTGAGGCGGTAATGGCGCCATCCAGCATTTCCTGGTACTGGGCCATCAGCGAGTCGTGCAGCGTACCATGTATGCTCTTGGTCGAATCCAGCAGACCACCGTAGTCGTCCGTGACTATGGTCATGCTCAGGTCCTGCGGCACCAACCAGATGGCAAAACTGGCCAGGGTAATCGCCACCAGTATCGCGATAGTGAGAACCTTGCCCCTATTGCTGGCCATTGTCCACGTGACGCGTATCTGTGTTATAAGCGCTAGAGGGGGTTGTCCACGCTGATGGCCGGATGCTGGCCTGGTGCAGGGGCCGCCCCGGCGGGTTCTGCGGGACGTATGGCGGATGAAACACGATCAAGATCTGCATCCCGGCCATCAAGGACCGGTTCAATTCCCGGATCAGATCCGTAACGCCGAAGATGCAGCGACGCGAGATCGCCGCCATGTCCACCTGCTGGAACCTCTGCCTGATCGGGGATAAAAAAGGGTCCCGCCTCCCCGGGGACGCGCGCGGGGGGTGCTGCGCACGCACATCAGGATTCAAGTGATAATACCGTGATTGCGGCCGGAGAGGTTGCGGTCTGCCGTCATGCGGGGGGATGGTGCAGCCCAAATAGGTCTGGGAATGATCCGAATCGGCCGTTTTGGAGGAGTTATTTCATGGGTTTGTGCGCATCGTGGACAACCCCGGCTTACAATACACATATAACTTATCATTATTGGATAGTGCATAATGAAAATAATGACAGCAAACACGTTAGTGCTCTTGGCGGCCGCGGTAGCGATCGCCGGAGCCACGATGGCAACAACGGCCCACGCCCAACAGGCTGGTGCACCCTCGCCGTTCGCACCGGGACAGTCGGTCTACTTCAGCGATCCGATGATTAACATGATCATCTCGCAGGCCCCGCTGCCCCCGTTTGACATGGATGAGGGCAACGCCGTCTTCGGGGTGATTATCCCCAATTTGGGCACCTGGATTCACCAGGAGGTCTCTCCGCACTTTGCGGATCCGTCACTCTCCTTCCGGTATGTCACGCTGATACTCAACGCCGGATATGACGCGACGGCCCCCTACCACGAGACGGCCGTCGGCGCCTACTCCAGGGTAGACAACCGTCCGGCAGACGAGGCCACCACCCGCAACATCAACACCGCGTCCATCTATGCCGTGTACAGGCTGGGGATGGCCTTTGATGAGGAGCGCGCGCCGCAATGGCGGGCGATGCTGACCGATAACGGCCTTGACCCGGACGATGACACGGGCATGAATCTGGATTGCTCCAGGACGCATCACCTTGACTCTCCTATAGCCATAGGAAATCTGGCCGGCAAGTGCGTACTGGAGGGACGGTGGTCTGACGGCTTCAACCACTTTGGAGACGAGACTCCTGGCCAGCCATTCCGGGATACCACCGGCTACGAACCCGTCAACTCGGCCAACGAGCTGGTGGATCCGTCCAGGTGGCACCCGCTGACAAAGCAGCTCAGAGAAGGCACCTGGGTATCACAACAGTTCACCACGCCCCAATGGGCGGTAACCGAACCGTACTCGGGTATAGACCCGAGAGAGTTCAGAGCTCCGCCCCCGCTGGCCAGCGATCACGCCTTCCCGGCCGAGTACAAGGCCCAGGCTGACGAGGTGCTGGCGGCAGTGGCCGCCCTGACGGACGAGCAGAAGATGCTGGTCGAGTATTTCGACAACAAGGCCCGCGAGACGCTGTTCTTCCCGGCGGTAGAGGCGCTTCCTAGCACGATGGACTTTTGGCAGCTGGACTTTATGCTGCATATTGCCCAGTTTGACGCTGGGATAGTAGCCTGGCAGGAGAAGGCCAGGTACGACGCCGTCCGCCCGGTCACCGCCATATCATACCTGTATGGTGATGAGAGAGTCCAGACCTACGGCACGGGCAGCGACACCGTGAGGTTCATCCCGGCCAACCAGTGGTACAGCTATGCCTCCACCGGCGATCACCCAGAATACCCGTCGGCGACTTCGTGCTTCTGTGCGGCGCAGGCGCAAGCCTGGAGGAACTACCTGGGAGGAGATGAAATCCCCGACGTCACACTACCCAACGGGCAGGTCGTCGACGGATACACGGGCATATTGCCTGCAGGATCCTCCATCCACGAGCCAGGGGTAACCCCGGCCGAGGACGTCGTGGTCACCTATGACACTTGGACGGAATACGAACGAGATTGCGCCGACAGCCGGATATGGGGTGGCCTACACTTCAGGGCGGCTGTCGATGAATCGCTCGACCTGTGTCGCGACATAGGCAACGCGGCCTACGAATACTTCCAGACGCTGCTGGACGGGACCGCCCCGCTGAGGGCTCCGGCCGAGAAGCTCGATCCGGACCCGTGGCTAGACAGGCCACACTACACCGGGCGTTAACATCCAACCTAGACCTAGACTTCTTTTTTTCCATTTTTGTCAGTGGTTTAGCATGCCTGGAACCCGGACCACTGCGCGCGTCCCAGTACGCTGCGCACCGTCATTTTGATCTGACGCCCCAGGGCGGCCAGGGAGTGCCGCCTTCACACGGAAGATACTATCCAAACTATGAAAATCGGTTTTTTTTCGAGAAAGATATAAAACCAGACGGGCCGCTCCCCTTGACATGGTACAAGCATACTGCGTGAAATGCCGCAAGATGGTCGAAGTAAAGAACCCCCAGCAAGTGACACTCAAGAACGGCCGTCCAGCCGTCAAGGGAACGTGCCCTGAAACCGGCATCACGGTCTTTCGTATAGGCAAGATGTAGTAAATCAAAACCAATATAGGCACACTGCCATACGTTTTATTGATGAGCGAAAGCGAATACCGCGCACTGCTTGACCGCATCAAGGACAAGCTGAGCGACGATCGGGACGAGTCGCGGTCCAGGTTAGAGCTGCCCCCCGCCGACGTCATGTGGGAGGGCCAGAGGACTTTCCTGCGCAACTTTGCCGACTTTGCCAAGGTACTGCGCCGGGATCCTGCCAAGATACTCCAGTATCTCTCCAAAGAGTTTGCCGTGCCTGCAGAGAGGCTGGGAGACAAGGCTATGTTTATCGGGAAGCGGGAGCCGGACGACTTTGCCAGACTGTTCCGGATATACTTCCGCGAGTACGTGGAATGCCCCACCTGCAAGAGCCCCGATACCGGCACCCTCAAGGAGAACCGCATATCGTTCCTGATATGCGAGGCGTGCGGCGCCAAATCCACTCTCAAGGGCAAGTATGCGTGATGTTCTCCGTCAAGGTAACCAACTACCACGACAATCCCATGCTGAACATATGCGATGCCCACCTTCTGGGCCGGGAGCTGGTGGATGGCCGCCTCTCCATCAGGATCAAGGCCAGCTACTACGGGGAGAGGATCGTTGACAGGAAGGAGGCCGAGTCCCTGCTTAGATCATCGTCGATAATCAACATGGCCGGCGAGGAGGCCGTCTCACTGTCCACCGGGATGGGAATCGGCACCAAGAACGGCGTCCGGAACGTCTCGGGGGTGCCGTTCCTGATAGTCTTCCGGATGTAGGGCATGGCAGGTGAGTGCCGACTGTTTTTATGGCGTGCTGGTGGGTATATGGTGCGATGAGCGACGACATGGATCCATTTCTGGAGTCGCGCATCGACCAGCGGCTGCTTGCCAAGGCGGGTCGGGCCCGGCCCCAGGACGGCTTCAAGGGCCGCAAGACGGTAAACGAGGTGCTGGACAGGACCACCGTGATGACGCTCTACAAGATGATCTCCGAGGGAGTCGTCTCGGGCGTGGACGGTGCGGTGGGGGCGGGAAAGGAGTCGCTGCTGTTCCGCGGCATTGGGGCGGACGGGGCCGATGTAGCCCTGAAGCTGTACCTTGTCTCCACGTCCAACTTCAAGAAACGTATAGCCTATATCGAGGGGGATCCGCGCTTTACGAGATTCCGCAGGAAGACACGTAACATAGTCTACCTGTGGGCCCAAAAGGAGTTCCGCAACCTGCGGCAGGCGCACGACGCCGGAGTGCGCGTGCCCCGGCCCATCAAGGCATCCAACAACGTGCTGGCCATGGAGTTCATAGGCGAGGGCGGCAGGCCGGCCCCGCTGCTGATGAACAGCAGCGTGGACCGCCAGGACTATCTGGAGGCCACCGGGATAATCCGCCGCCTCTACCAGAAGGCGGGCCTGGTGCACGGCGACTACTCCGAGTACAACATCTTCAAGACCGACAGGGGGCTGGTTCCCTTTGATCTCGGCTCGGCAGTGGACCGACGCCATCCCGGGGCGGCCGGGTTCCTTGAGAGAGACATTAATAACATCAACCGTTTCTTTGCGAAGAGGCGAGTCCAGGTGACCGATACAGCAACCATCCTGAGTGAGATGAAATGATATACGCAAAGACCACGCGCATCCCCGCCGACCGCATAGGAGCCCTGATAGGACGGTCCGGCAGTACCAAGAAGAGGATCGAGGATGCCTGCGGCGTCAGGATAACCGTGGACAGCCGCAGCGGCGAGGTCTTGGTGGAAGCCGACGGCGAGGACATATCATCCATCCAGCCATTCAAGGCCACCGAGATGGTGGCCGCCATCGGCAGGGGCTTCTCGGAGGAGAACGCCATGCTGCTGATGGATGATGCCAACCGGCTGCACATCATGGACCTGCGCGAGTTTGCAGGCAAGTCCGGGGCCGCCCTGGAGCGCATCCGCGGCAGGATAATCGGGGAGGACGGCAGGGCCCGCCGCAACATAGAGCAGCTGGGCCACAGCCGCATATCCGTGTACGGCAAGACCGTTTCGATAATAGGGGAGGAGTACCGACTGCGCACCGTGGTGGCCGCGGTAAACTCGATACTGGCAGGGGGAATGCATTCGGCAGCCTACGGAAAGCTGGAGGCGGCCAACCGGCGCGAGAGGCGCGACAAGATGATCCTCTGGGAGGGGCAGCATGTCGGCGAATAAGGAGCGCTTCAACCAGATCTCGCCCAGCGAGTTCTTCTATCGGAACCGGGATCTGGCAGGCTTCAGCAACCCGACCCGTTCCCTGTACACTGCGGTGCGCGAGTTCGTCGAGAATTCCCTGGATGCCTGCGACCAAATGGGGATACTGCCGGACGTCCATCTGGAGATCAAGGCCGTCGACCCGGACAAGCAGGATCCGCGCACCTACACGCTGACCGTCCGGGACAACGGCCCCGGGATAGCCACCGAGCACGTCCCGCTGGCCTTCGGAACCGTCCTGTACGGCTCCAAGTTCGGCCTCAAGCAGGCCCGGGGCATGTTCGGGCTGGGGGCCACCATGGCCATACTGTACGGGCAGATCACCACAAACAAGCCCGTGGCCGTCTCAAGCTCGGTTGACGGCAAGACCAAGGACGACTTCCAGATACTGCTGGACATACAAAAGAACAAGCCGGTCATCCTCAAGCACAAAAAGACGGGCGCCAGGCGGCGCGGCCTGTCCGTCAGCATCAGCCTGGAGGGCGACTACTCCAAGGCCGGCTCCAAGATACGGGACTACGTCTACCAGACGTCCTTGATCACCCCGTATGCCACCATCACCTTTGATGACCCCAAGGGGAACACCTTCAGCTACCCCCGCATAATCAAGAGCATGCCGGCACCACCCACGATAATAAACCCGCACCCGCACGGGGTCGACGTGGAGACTATCCGCCGGATGGCCCTGGAGTCGCAGCCGGCGATGCCGGCGCCTGACCCCGCCGCCATCCAGGCTCTGGCCCGCTCACTCAAGCTAAAGGGATCTGACGTGGGCCACGACGTGGTCATGCCAAAGGCGCGAACCGCCTGGAAGCGGCTGAACGACGGAAACAAGATCCTGGTCTCGCTGATGTCGATGCTGGAGTGCGGCCCCATGGACCTGGCCGGCCTGAGGGTAGAGGAGATAGACATCCGGGGGAAGCAGGTGCACTGCTACGACCGGAGATCCGCCCAGGCCAGGACGTTCGACCTGGACGAGTCCAAGCCCTACTACGCTCACCTGGCCGGCCTGGTCAGCGGCGAGACGCTCCAGTCCTTTCTCACCAAGCGGTTCCAGAGGGTGGGAAAGCAGACCGCCGAGCGGTTCGCAAAGTTTTCCGGCTTCAAGCCTGAGAGGCGCATGGGCACGCTGAGCAACCCAGAGATGGTCAGGCTCAGCGACTCGCTGCAGACCTACGGCGAGTTCCTCTCGCCGGACCCCTCGTGCCTGGCGCCGCTGGGGCCCGACCCGCTGGAACGCGGCATGAAAAAGTTCTTCGAGCCGGACTTTCTGGCGGTAGTCCAGCGGCGCGCCTCGGCCTACTCCGGATTCCCGTTCGTCGTAGAGATGGGCATAGCCTACGGGGGCGGCATACAGACCCGGGGCACCAAGGTGTACCGGTTTGCCAACCGGATACCGCTGCTCTACGACGAGGGCAGCGACGTGGTCCTGAAGGTGGTCAACGAGATGGACTGGCACCGCTACAAGGTCAAGTCCGACGCGCCCCTGGTGATAGCCTCCCACATATGCTCGACCAGGATACCCTACAAGACCGTCGGCAAGGAGAACGTGGCAGACCGCACCGAGATAGAGCGCGAGCTGAGACTGGCCATGCAGTACCTGGCGCGCAGGCTCTCCTCGTACATGTCCCGGCGGGGAAAGGCCGAGGCGGCCAAGAAGCGGGCCAACCTGTACGCAAAGTACATTCCGCTGGTATCGCAGTTCTGCACCGAGCTGGCCGGACACAAGTCCGAGCCAAAGTACGCCCGCATGCTCAAGGAGGAGGGTATTGGCTAGAAAGAAGAGCCGGGCCACCCAGCAGCAGAAGGACATACTGGCGCTACTCAAGAAGCACGGCGCCCGCATCTACGACGACCTGGACACCGGACGATTCCCCGCCTTTGAGATACCCAGCAGGTCGGTCAGCAACATCGTCTACGACGACCAGCTACGCCAGTACATCCTGGGCAACTCGGCGGCCCTCCGCAGCTCCAAGAACACCTCCCAGCTCCGGTCGTTCACGCAGCTGATGTGGCTGGCGTTCTTTGCCAACCGCCTCACCCAGGAGAAAAAGTCCTCCACACTCCGGGACGTCTACTACTCCTCGCAGGCATTCACCATCGACTTTGAGGACCAGGCCGAGTCGGACAATATCATCGTGGATTTGGAGGCGGTCCTCGCAAAACCCCGGGAGAACTTTCACGTGTTTCCGGAGGAGCGCAGCTCCGTCTTTGGCGACCTGACCATAGAGTACACCGTACCCAACTACGAGGGCAAGCGCATGAACCTCTCCGACCACCCAGACGGCTACGCGATAGGGCCCAGCCTGACCAGCGCCGAGCTGGTGGAGACCAGCGCCGAACTGGTGATCGCCATAGAGAAGGGGGGCCTGTTCACCAGGTTCGTAGAGGAGCAGGTGGACAAGAAGTTCAAGGCCATCATCGTGGACACGGGCGGGCAGGCTCCACGCTCCACCAGGACGCTGCTCAAGCGGCTCCACACCGAACTCTCTCTGCCGGTGATAATACTGACCGACGGGGACGTCTACGGGGAGCACATCGCGATGGTCATCAAGTCGGGATCCGCCAACGCGGCTCACCTGCGCGAGCTGACCGTCCCAGACGCCAAGTGGGTGGGGGTGTGGGCGTCGGACATCGAGCGGTACGACCTGCCCACCATCCCCATGACCGACTCGGACATAAAGCGCTGCCACGACCTGCAGAAGGATCCCAGGTACTCCCACGGCATCTGGAAGAAGGAGCTGGAGGTCTTTTTGAAGATAAAGAGAAAGGCGGAGCTGGAGGCGTTCTCCAAGTACGGCCTGACCAACATCACCGACCGGTACCTGCCCCACAAGATAGAGCTGGCCCGCAGCCTGTAGCCGTGACGGCCGTCTAGTTGATTCGGAGCGTGAGCACACCGTTCCGGTACTTGAAGTCCGATATCTGCATGCTGTCCGAGCCGCTGATGGGCACCTCCCTGGCGAATCCGCCGCTTCCCCGTACATACAGGATGCCATCTATCAACCGGACGGCTATCTTGTCCTCGGGACCGGGAACTTCTGCCACGAACACGAACTCTCCGTTACCCTTTATCAGGTCGTAGACCCAGTTCTTGCTCTCGGGCTCCCTCTTGGTGAACCGGGGCGCCTGGCTGACTATGTTCTTTTTGATCACCCTGGCCCAAAAGACCATCGTCACGGCAGCCACGCCTATCAGGATGAAGCTGACGTAGCTGTTGTCCCCCTGCGCCGACATCACGTACAGTATCCCCAAGAATATGATGATCACCACGGGAACAACCTGCCCGACAGCCTTTTCGTTGTAGGCTGACTTGTAGCTGGACATCACCCTGTGGTACTTTGGGCCAAATATGTGGGTTGTGTCCCGGGATGGCCCGGTCGGCGCACCCGGCCGTGATCCGGAGGGCCCCCGAACCGTCACATGCCCGGAAAATTCCCGCCAAGACGGATCAATCGTTATTTTTAAGTAAATGTTTGGCGGTTCTGAATCGTATGCAGACCCTGATACCATTGGCGGTTCTGGCGGTCATCACGTTGGCTGCCGGAGGGACTGCCCATGCCCAGAATGTCACCGTGAGCACGGTCGAGCTGGACTTTGAGATACCCGACGGCCCGGCTACCACCTACAGGCTGGCGGTGTCCTGCACCGCTGACGTGTCAGTACACGGCCTTGATCTGTACGTGCCGCGCAACGATCCGACCGACCACTACCAGATAGCGGCATCCTCAATCCTGATGGATGGCGCTCTGGTGGACCACGAAGGGTATGATCCAGGCAACGCCCACCTCTGGGCAAGCGTGGTGGGAAACGAGACGGTAACCGTCCTGGAGGATCATCCGCTACAACTGGCCGACTCGGGGCTGCTGGTGATCCCCGTGATGGTATCGGATAACTCCCCCGGGCTGTCGGCCCACTCCAGGGTGGTGATGACCTACGAGTCCGAGACGTCGGCCGTCTGCACTCTTGGCAACTTTGGGGGTCCGGTGCAGGTGGGGATAGTCTCGTCGGTGGGAGATAGCGATTCCGGATTCGAGGTGGAGACGCTGATAGCCATAAACCTGGGGCTGCAGGACTTTAACGCGCACCTGGCCAAGATTGGCGAGGGGTGGCGCCTGGAACCTGTAATACGTGACACGGACGCGCGCGGCACCACCCTGAGCGAGGAGGTTACAGATCTGCACGCCTCGGGCGTCAACCTGATCCTGGGCCCGCCAATCAGCGGCAGGCTGGCTACCGTATCCAACTACATATCCGACAACGGGATGGTGCTGATCAGCTGCTGCGCCAACGCACACACCCTGTCCGCCCAGGAAAACGGGATATTCCGGACCCTTCCAAACACCGAGGACATGGGGGCGGCCGCCGCCGAGTACATCCTTGGGACGGGCATTGATGTGCTGTTGACCGTCTGGGCCGATAACGCCTGGTCCCGCGATTATGCTGCCGCAGTCATGGATGAGTTTGCGGCCTTGGGCGGGGTGGTGCACGATGGCATGGAGTATCAGGGTACGCGTGGACTGGACGACACGATACAGGAGGAGCTGTTGCCGCTGGTGGTCCAGTATGGCCACGAGAGGGTGGCGGTCTTTGCGGCGCCGGGCCACCTTTATCCGTTCTACGCGGCGATGGCAGACAACGACAACCTGCAACAGGTGCGGTGGTTCAGCACGCTAAACCCCATACTTGATGAACGCCTGCTGGAGGGCGTGGCGATATCTGAGTTCCTTGATGCTACGTCGTTTGTGGCGCTGCAGCCGCAGACCCGCGCCGACCAGTCTACAGAGGAGTTGCGGCAGAGGATCGCCGACCACGCCGGCAGGACCGGCAACGCCAACATACTTGCCGCCTACGACTCGGCCTGGATACTGGGCCTGGCCATACTGGAGGCCCAGTCTGATGATCCTCTTCGGATACGCGAGGCCATACCCGCCGTGACTTCGTCACACGACGGCCTGGTGGAAAGCGTCGGCATGAACGCCAACGGGGACCTGGTCTCCAGAACCTATGAGGCGTGGACGGTTCTGAACGGCCAGTGGGTCTTGCTGGACTCGCCTGCACCGGTACCGTAGACGGCCTGCGGCAGGATCCTGGACGGCGCCACCGACTGCGCATGGGCACCAAAAAGGGAATTATATGCCTAAGTACAGACGCGTAACATACGCGTACCTACCCAGGTGCTTTCCGGCGCTTGATGTCGCGGGACGATTGCACGCTTGGTTCTCGCGCCGCTGGTCTGCGTCCGGAGCCGCCCTCACCCATACAGGTGGGTTCCGGGTCCGTCCCAATTCACGCCTTTCGAGGGCAATTCCTTCCCCCGCGGGAACGTTAATGTCCGTTCCCCTGTTGACCACATTGTACGCCGCGTTACCGTCGGCGTTCATCACCCGGCCGCAGAACACACACTCAAAGCGCTCACCGTTCCGCGACTCCGCATCAGCATGTTGGCATGCCGAGCAGGTCGTGCTGGTACCAACCGGGTTGACCTCTACCACCCTGATGCCCAACCTCTCGGCCACAATCCTGATCTTCCGCAGTATCTCACCGTGGCGGACGAACCTCATGCCCCTGTTGAGGCCGCGCTTCCTGTTTCCACCGTGCCGCGTCATCGCCTCCAGATCCAACCGTTCGATACAGATGACGCTCGCACCCCAACAAACCTCCTTGGCCAGCAACCACTCGCAGTAGTCCCGTACGCAGGCGTTCTTGTGGTTGCGGCGGTCGCGCCGGCGCGCCGTCTCCCGATAGTTGCGCGAATGTTTGTTGGTCTTGGATAGTTTGCGGCGCGTCGCATCGTTCCAGTGCTGGTTGGACCTGAACGCGCTCGCCGTGTCGTAGCAGGCGACGCGCCCGTCCGAGCGCGCCACCACCGTCGGGTTGGTTATGCCGCGGTCTATGCCGACGGCCAAACCGGTTGTACGCGGCTCGGCGTCCGGCAGCTTGTAGGTGATGTAGAGCCGCCAGGTGTTGGCGTTCCCGTACGGCGACACGTCCGCCAACCGGAACGACCTTGCGCCATATAGCCAGTTGTTTGGGTATTGGTATGGCTGCTCCCCGGCTAGCCGGACGCGGCCCAAGCCGCGCAGCGAGGCCGTTTGGTTGTCGACGTAGGTCGGCGCGACCTCGCACGAGACCGTCCTCAACGGGTTCTTCCGTGTCCGGTAGTTGAGGTTGCCGTTGCCGTGCTTGTTGGAGACGTCGGCGGCCGTCCTCGCCTGGCGGATTGCAGCCTGCTGAAAGTCCCGCTCCGTCTGCTGTTGGTGCGGCGTCGCCTGCCGCAGGATGGTGAACTCCTTTTGCAGGTCGAACAAGGTGAGCGTCGGATCCTCCTTCAGCCTGGAGACGGCCCAGTTGTATGCTTCGCGCTGGGCGCCGACCAAATCGGACAGTTTGGCGGCCTGCTCGCGCGTCAGGACGACGCGGAAACCGCGGGTGCGCATCATACGGTAATGTACCGGACCAACCATATAAACCCGGTCCTGGCTGGCCGGCCGCCGGTCTCGTCCTGGCGTGTGTATTTATCCGATAATTCCCGCCAAAAAGAAGGCGTACTTTTTATTGTCCGACCAGCCGGCACTGTCCGTGGCTGGGCTATCGCGGCGCGACCTGTTGGTCAAGGGCAGCATGCTGGGAGCGATAATCACCGTTCCCACGCTGGTCGTCTTTCTATCTCTGTGGGCGGTGACCGGAGATCTGCTGATGCCGGCCATCGCCGGGGCCGCCGTCCACTTTGTGGCCATGGCCTTCTCCATGAAGATAGCCAAAAGGATCCTGATAAAGCGGGAACCGGAGGAATGACCCACCCGGACATAGAGGAGACGCTGGTCTCCGAGATAGGGCTCAGCCGAGTCCAGGCTAGGCTGTACCTTCTTGTGACCACCGCCGGAAGAATGGACGCCGCCGCCATGGCCTCCGGCCTGGAGATATCAACAGAGGAAGCCCGCCGGACTGCAGAGTATCTGGTGAGCGCGGGCGCCTTCATCGAGTACAACGAGACCCAGTACGAGGCGATGCACCCCAGGTTTACGGCGGTCAACATGTACAGGAGAGCGTGCGAGAGACGGGGCATTGCATTTGGCCGCAACAAGGAGGTGGACAACATAGGGGTGGCGCTCGAACAACCCTACGACCATGCAAGGACTAAATAGTCTGGCAGGACTTCCGGTCACGATGGACGGGGAGTCCTGCAGCCACCAGCCGATATACTTTGGAGTCATAAACATCAACATCGAGGAGCGGACCATCGGCTCGGTGGACGTGTGGCGGTGCGGTGTCTGCAAAAAGCGGTTCTGCGAGGAGAAGCAGCTGGGGATAGAGGAGATAGCCGACATCGTCGGCATGCCGAAGATAGAGCCCGGCGAGAAGTGGGGCGTGCTGGTGTCAAAACTGCAGAAGGGCAGGGACCGCTGGTCGCTGGTCCGGCTTCCGCGGGACGGCCACATATCGCACGAGCGCGTGGACGAGAAGGTGGTCCGGCTGGCCGTCACGGACTACCAGGTGGCCGAGGAGGGTTATTGGAGCTTTCTGGTGGACGACCACGTCAACCAGGCAGTGGAGATATGATGATCCATGGACATGGAAGTATACGTAGAATCGGTGGACGGCAACCAGATGGCCGCCAAGATAGCCGGACACTTTGAGGTGGACGGCCACACATTCGGGTTTACCGCCATAGCCTTCGGAAGGATAGGGGGCCAGAACATCGGCGCCAAGCTGACCAAAAAGACCACCGGCGAGATCAGGTCGCTCGGCTACGACCCCGACGAGGTGCTGGACACCCTGCAACACAACCTGGTGCAGGGCAACCTGAACCTTCCCGAGGGGCTGCAGCGTGAGAGCTTTGCGGACGGCTAGAGCGTGGCGTTGGCCAGGGCACGGGCGCAACCGCAGGCGCGCTCCCTGGGTATCTTGTCCATCAGGTCGGAGAGCAGCCCCTTGAAGGCGCCCGTGTTCTTGGCTACCCTAGCCGCCACCTCCTTGGCCGTTACGGGCCTCTGGGCCCAGACGTCGTAGTCGGTGACCATCGCCACGGTCGCATAGCACATCTGCGCCTCCCTGGCCAGCTGGCACTCGGGGACGACGGTCATGCCGATGATGTGCGCCCCGATGGATCGGTAGATGTTGGACTCGGCCTTGGTGGAGAACCGCGGACCCTCTATGCAGACGTAGGTGCAGTCGTCGTGAACGCGCACGTCACGCCCGGCGGCCGCCGACCTCACACACGACCGCAGCTCAGGACAGAAGGGTTCGTCCACCGATATGTGTATCACCCTGCCCTCTTCGGTGAACGAACCCACCCTGGACTTTGTATAGTCGATAAACTGCGACGGGAGGGCAAAGTGGCCCGGCTCTATCTCCTCCTTGAGGCTGCCCACCGCGGAGGGCGCGACCACCCTCTCCACGCCCAACTCGCGGAGGGCCCAGATATTGGCCCGGTAGTTTATCATGTGGGGCGCCAGCGTGTGTTTCCTGCCGTGCCTTGGCAGGAACGCCATTCTCCTGCCACGGAAGGTGCCGGTGGTTATCTCGTCGGAGGCGTCACCATACGGGGTCTCCACCGACATGCTCTCGGCGTTCTTGAGCACGCCCGAGTCGTAGACGCCGGTCCCTCCGATAATGCCGATCTCCGCCCGGGCCATCTCTCTCAGTAGCTCACCAGGCTCTCTATGCGATAGCCGCCCATCTTCTGCCTGCCGCCCAGGCTGGCCAGCTCGATGATAAACGCAATGCCTGAGACCGTGGCGCCGGTACCCTCGACCAGATCCGCCGTCGCCCGGGCCGTTCCTCCGGTGGCCAACAGGTCGTCGCATATCAGCACGCGCTGGCCGGCACCCAGCGCATCCTGCCTCATCTCGATGGTATCGCTTCCGTACTCTATCGAGTATGATATCTTTCTGGTCTTCCCCGGCGTCTTGCCGGCCTTCCGGACCATCGCCAGCCCCCTGCCATACCTGGTCGCCATGAGCGTCCCCAGGATGAACCCGCGCGACTCTATGCCCACCACCACATCTATCGTGTCTGCGGGGAATCTTCTCTCCAGCTCGTCGGCTATCCACCTCATGGCTGCGGGGCTCCTCAGCACGGGTGCAAAGTCGCGAAACACTATCCCCGGCTTTGGAAAGTCGGGGTGGTCGGTGATTATACTCCGCAGGTCCACGGGCGGCCTTGACGTGCCGCCGTTAAAACTGTTAGTGGCCGGATCTGGGGAATTATCGGATAGATACACCAGGCCAAGGCGGTCCAGTAACCGTTCACCCCCTCCCCCTATGATGCGCCGGCAAGGGCCGGCTCCGCATCAAAACACTAAGATCAGTGTGAAGAACCCATCCCGTCCATGGACGGCAATATCTCCTAGCAAGAAGAGGCACTGCTGCGGCGCGAACTGGTCCGGGCCCGGAAGGTGCTTGGCGCGATTCCGGAGTCGGTGGCCACCCAGGGTAGACCACCCCACCGGGCGGGTCCGGGCCCGGAAGGTGCTTGGCGCGATTCCGGAGGGGTGGACGGCGCAGGGGGGGGGGTTGTCCCCCGATCTTAATCTTTAGGTCCCGGAGCGCCCCATGTTCAATACATCTGGCAGACCCTGGACTGGCCGGCTCGCACACACCGGGCGTGGCCGCATTATGATGGGGGTGGTGAACGGTTACGGTGCAAGTTCAGGTCAAATTCTTGCCTGCGCCTGACCGGCTACCTCCGGCAGATGTTGCCTGGCGTGATCGCGTATGAAATTCACTTTGAGCTGAATTTGTACTCCTGCCATACCGGCGCATGCGCCACTAGGGGTCGTAGAGATACTGGTGCCTGGCTGTGTTCTCGCCGTCCTCTACCACTATCGTGTACACGCCGGGAATTTTGATGCTCCAGGGGATCTGGGCAGTTCCACCGCCGGTCACCGGGAGCCGCTGGTCGGTGCCGACCTGGTTCTCACCGTCCAGTATCTTGACGGTTACGTGGGTGCCGGTGGCACCGGTGACCATTATCGCCCGGAGGCTGCCCCTCTCCTCCACGAACACGCTGAGGCCGCCGCCCGTCTCGGCCTGGACGAACAGCTCGCTGGTATCGGAGCTGGGGCCGCTGGCGGCCCTGACGGACCATTTCCCGATGTCGGCGCCGATCGGCACCCGGAGCCTCCGCTCGGTGAACTCTCCGCTGTCATCCACCACCGTGGTGACCGACTGCACCGCCCTGCCGTCGGGATCAATCAGGGTCACCGTGACCACGACGTTGCGGTCGGTGGTGCCTAGGATCAGGATGGGCTCCCCCGGAACGTAGTCGGGCTTGGTGCTTATGCTCATTACCGCGGCAGTCGTGGAGAGGTCTATGCCGAACTTGTAATCGGCCTGGGATATTCCCTTCTGTACGATGGCCGTGTACACCCCCGAGGAAATGTCGCTCAGATCCAGCTCGTAGGCCACCCTGCCGTCGGCCTGGATGGTGATGGCATCGTTCTGGTGGACTACATCGTCGGCCCTGTCCAGTATCAGCAAGGTGACCGTGCTCCTGGGGTCGCCGGTTATGGTTATGCTGGGGGTGTCTGAGGATCGGTAGTTTATCTTGTCAAAGACGATATTGACCGGGATCTCCACCACGCCGCCCAGACCGGCATAGAAGAATTCTTGCTCCTCTCCCTGTATTGCTATCAGCGTGTAGGTACCCTGCCGGGAGTTGGGGCTGGTGGGGTATTCCCATTGGACGATTCCGGTAGCGCCCACGCGCACGCTATCCCGGCCCAGCTCGTTACCGTCGGGATCCTGCAGTATGAAGTGGATGTCCTCGTTGGGGATGGCCGTGCCCGCGAACACAATCGGGTCTCCGGGATCAAACACTATCTGGGCTGCCGCCAGCGCTATGACCTCGCTGGACTCGACCTGCCAGCTCTTTTGCACAGTGCTGAACCCGTCACTGGCCACTATCACGTACCTGCCATCCGGCATGCTGGCTGGTATGACCACTCTGTCATCCAGGCTCCAGGAACCGTCATGCCCCACGTCCACCGTCAGCGCCGTGGCAGCCGAACCCTCGGGCGTGTAGACGGTGGCTGTTATGGTGCTGATGGGCCTGGCAGTACCGGATACCCGCAGGTACTCTCCGCGGTAGTACGGCTCCTCTATGTCATCTATGGCCAGCGCCGTCTCGACATGCTGGACGGCTACGGCCGGCGCCTCCTCCAGCCTCAGGCTTATCTGTACGGAGTTGTCGTCCGAGTCGGTGATCACAAAGTTAACCCTGCCATCAAGATCATCCGGAATGGTCCTGGTTGCCACAAAGCTGCCGGATCCGTCGGTTACAAGCGTGGTCATCCTCATCCCCCCCACGGCCAGCTCCAGATCCTGGGAGGGGCCAAAACCGCTTCCAACCAACCGTATGACCGAACCGGTGCCGGGCTTTTCGGGAATGGTGCGGAAGGCAGACTCGGGAAGGACTCCGGCCTGGGATATCGCCGCCGGCTCCCCGTCGTCTTTCCCGTCGTCCTCTCCGGCGGCAACTCCTGTTGAACGGGGGAGTATCCAGCCTCTTCCGACCTCCGCCCCGTCCGCGATGGCCTGCCAGGCCAGCATGGGCTCGTCCCCTTCGAACTTGACGCCCAGCCTGAATGACTCGCCCGGTTCCAGTGTTCCGGACAGGGTGATGGCGCTTGGACGGTCCCGCACACCCCATCCCGGCTCTGTCACGTGCGATTCAAAGGTGTGCTCTGACTCAAACCACACCACGAGTCGGTCAACGGTCTCATCTGATATGTTTGTGAACTGCACCAGCACGCTTCCTCCCACCGTGGAGACCTCCAGGTCTATCGACTCCTGCGCCAGGGCGCCGGGAAGCAGCCCAATCATCAGCGGTACGGCGGCGAGCGCCACCACCTGCCAACCTCTCATGTTGGCGCCGCTGGCATTATTGCAATTAAGTGTTAAGTACATTTTTTTGTGCGGCCGAACGGAACCGACGATCACCGTCTCCCGGCCGCGCCCCCGTCTCCGGGGGCCGGCTGCTGGTACTGCCTGATCCTCTCTGCTATCATCCTGTATAGCGACCTGAAGTTGTCCCTGGTGGCCTCCGATAGGAAGTCGGTCTCGCCCATGGCGATCTTGTCGCAGACGTACCTGGCTATCTCGCTGTTGTCAAACTCGCCCCAGTTGTCCGCTTCGTGGTCTGCCCATACGGCCTTCAGCGAGCCCAGCGCCCCGCCGGCGCCCGCCACCGCGTCCGCCGAGATCCCCGTATATCCTTCGCTGCGCAGTTTGACCTCGTAGGTCTGGTTTACGGCGTGGATGTAGTCGTCCGGGGCAATGTAATCCTCTATGGACTCTAGTTTTTTGTTGTTTATCTCGTAGAAGATGGTCTGGACCGGGGAGAAGCCGTTTCTGGTCAGCCTGGAGTATATGTGCCGCGACTCGGACGTGTCATCCAACAGCACGAAAGTCTTGTATCCGTGGTTGCGGTAGAAGATGGCCAGCGGCATGGTGGAGTCCTTGGAGTGGCTGGCCACCACGTTGAGCGGGTTCATGGATATGTTGGGGTCGTCCACAAACTTGTCGAAGGCGTTCAGGTACATGGCATCGGACATACTCTCAACTATTATGACCGGACGGGAGTTGGCGCCGATACTGCGGTCGGTCATCGAGTGGATAAGCCCGCGGGAGAGGCCGTATATGATGGGCGTGAGCGTGTTGTCGTTGGCGTTCCAGTAGTCGTAGAATATCTTGCTGAGGTGGCGCCGGCGGTCCAGCTCCACCACCAGCAGGTTGCCGGGGTTGTAGTCGAATATCATGAAGGGCGAATGGGTGGCGTACAGGACCTGGTTTGAGCCGGCCAGATCCTGCAGCAGGTCGGCTATGCCCATCTGCTGTGTGGGGTGCAGGTTCCGCGCAGGCTCGTCCAGCAGCAGGATGGCCTCCTTCAGTTCGGCGCGCTGCGTCTCGGCCGCAAAGTTGACTATGAACGAGAAGGTCCACTTGAAACCCTCGGCGCGGCGGTTCAGCAGGCCCGTGTTGGTGATGGTGCCGTCATGGTGCACGTCCGATATGACCAGACTCATTATGTTTCCTGGGTTGTACCGCAGGTCTACGCGTATGGGATCCCCCTTCCAGGTGGGGTTGAGGCGTCTGGTAAGCCTGTTGCTGGCGGTGTTGAGTATCTTGATCAGGTTGGAGGGGCTCTCCCTGAAGCCCTCCAGCGAGTTCAGGTCGAGCTCGGCCAGGTAGAATAGGTTGCGCACCGTCTCGGCCTTGTCAAACTCCTCGATGTACTCGATCCCGTCAACCCGGCTGCCCTTGGCCTCCCTGATGAACTCGTTCAGGTTGATGTTTCCGTGTATCTTCTTGTAGTCGGAGAAGTAGACGAATCGGGGGTGCAGCTCGGCGCCAATGAAATTCTCCAGGGCCCTCCTCTGGCTGATCCCCTGGAGCAGCTTGTCGAACTGGTTCTGCGGATCCTTGTAGATGGACAGCCACTCGCCGATCACCTGCTCCTCGCGCACCGCCGCGTTGCGTATCTTTTGGTTGAACCGGGCCATCTCCTCGTCGAACGCCTCCCGCGTGGCCGGGGGAGGGCCGTCAAACAGCGTGGTCCGGATCTGCTCCTTTAGGTGGTTGGGGATGGTGTCCAAGAAGGTCCTGGCATCTCTGGCAAAGTTGTCCCAGGATCTGAGCTCCTGGTCCTCGTTCTCGCTTATCTCCACGTCGCCAAAGTCGTACTGCACCTCGGGGTTGGTGTTGGTGCGGAACAGGCGCATGCTCTTTATCTGGGGTATGTGGGGGAATTTTTCCTGGATCATGGCCGTCTCGGCCTGCGTTAGTTCTAACCTGCCCTCGACAAGCACCATCTCGGACTTTAGTTCGTCGGACAACTCGTCGCACAGGTCCAGATCCGAGAGGGCCTCGTCCTTGTTGAGCAGGGTGAGGGCCTGGAGTATGGTCGTCTTGCCGCTCTCGTTTCTGCCCACGAACGCGGCCAGATCCCCGACGGAAATCTCCCCGGAATCGTGTATGCAACGAAACGCCCTGACCCTGAACTTGCGCAGCCTCACTCCGCGCTGTCCTTGTCGCGCCGATTTAACTCATTCGCAGTACCATATCGGCTGCCCCCGGAGCGTATCCGTCGGGGGGTTACCTGCGCCTTCTCCGCTGGCCTGGCTTGTTCTGGCCGGGAAACCTGTTGAGCTGTATCCTCTTCCGGTAGTTATCCTTGTTCTGCAGGCTGGAGTTGGTGCCTGCCTTCTTGCGCCCCTCAACCTTGGGTGTCTGGCCCCGGACCTTTCCGGCCTTGGTCAGCGAACCGTGGGTTGCCATGTTCCTGTATGCCGGCCGCGTGCATTTAATTGTTTATGAATGAGGCGGCCAGCTCGTCCAGAACGCGGCCGGGATGCTCAGCCTTTGTCACGCCGCTGGCCACAAGTATGCCCACGGATCCCAGCCCGATGGCCTTGGCCACGTCACCCCCCGTCACTATGCCGGCGCCGCACAGCAGTTGGGATCTGCTGCCGGCCTCCCTGACCGCCTTGGCCGCGTCGCTGATAAGCTCCGGCCTCTCGGTGGAGACGGATCTGCCGGTGCCTATGAGCTCGGGTGGCTCTATGGCGAGGTAGTCCGGCTCCAGCAAGGCGTACCGGGCCGTCTCCTCCACGTCCCTGGTGCACACGACCGAGATCATCCCCAGGTCGCGGAGCCGGGAAACTGTCCGGGTGATATCATCGGCGCTTATCCTGTGTTCGCTGTGGTTTATGATGGATCCTGACATGCCGGCTGCCTTGAGCATCTCGGGCACGACGAACCCGGTCGTGCTGCCAAGTCCGGCCGTGTCGACGTGCTGCGCCAGCACGGTGACCGGAGAGTCCCCGAACCGCCCCAGCAGGTGATGGGGCGGGGCCACGGCTATATCTATGCCGTATCTGCGGGAGGACTCTGTCGCGTCCCGGATAAGCCCGTCCAGACGGTCCCCGGTCATCTCGATGTAGTTTTTGCAGTTGACAACCAGCATGGGTACGCCCCGACGAAGGGCCATTTATTGGTGCGCCCGCTCACCGGGCTGTCAAGTTACCGGCGCCTGGAGAGGGGCGTCAAACCGGGCGCCTGGATCATTCGCAGGTTCTGCCGGCTCCAGTAAGATCCCTTCGCGCCACAGGCGCCTGATTTGACAGGCGGATGCAGGCGCCGGTAACTTTACAGCTCGCCCGCTCACCCCCAGAAGAACTGATCCAGGCCGGTCTGCTTGGGCTTGCCCAAGGCCTCCTCAAAGTCAAGGCCCATCGGAGAGGTGATCTGGCCCAGCGTCGACTCCATGAACTCTAGATACTTGACGGGGTCCACCTCGTCGGCCCTGGCCATGGAGGCGGGCTTTACGCCCAGCTTGGTCCTTGTCTTTATGTACGATATCGTCTCGCCGCGCTTTATCTCGCGCCCCTCCTCGCTCTCCAACAGCTTGGCTGCCCTGACGTGCTGCGGTACGGTCTTTGTGTACTCGGCGGGCGCCTTGCTCATGGTCATGTTGAAGGCGAGCTCATCCACCGGTATCTCACGCGCCTCCAGCCTCCGTCCGCTCTCCGCTATCCTGGATGATACCTCCGCTCTGGCCTGCTCGAACTCTGTCATGCTGTGCACCCGGGATAACACGGTGACTATCTCCTCGAAGAGCTTCTTGATGAACGGCGGGGTGTGCGACTTTTTTCCGGTCAGGCCCTTGACGTCGACCTTGCCTAACTTTGTCACCCCGAAATAGTTCTTCTTTAGGTTGGAGAGCACGCAGTACCTGTACTCCTTTTCCACCTCCAGGTCGACCCCGTATTCCCGCTTGGCCGCCTCCATGACCCCCCTGATCTGGTCCTCCGTGGGCTCTTTCAGGAAGAGCGAGTCTGTGTCGCCGTAGAGCACCTTGATGCCGGCATCCCCGCACATCTTGCTGGTACCCTGGATTATGTGCCTGCCGATGGCGGTGGTGGTCTCTGCGGCGGGCAGGAAGTACAGCGGGAATATCTCGGCCCCCATGACCCCGTAGCTGGCGTTGAGTATGACCTTGAGGGCCTGGGTGACCACCACGTACTGCTGGCGCTCCTCCTCGGTTAGGGTGGGCGACTTTGAGAGGGCCTTGTAGTAGTTTACCCGAAGGTCCCGCAGGGACCCTATTATCATGGCGGTGATGCCGTTCTTCCTGCCGCACACCCAGTGGTTTGTCTGGGGGATCTTGTTGGCCTGGCACTCGGGGTGGGGACATCTTACCGTCTCGTAGGAGATGTTCCTCACCTTGATTATGCTGGGGTACAGGCTTGCAAAGTCCATCACGATGACATCAAAGTGTACCCCGCCCACCGGTTCTATGACCAGTCCTCCGCGGAACTTTTTGTCCTTTATGACGGCGTCCGTGGCTACCTCGTCGGGGGTGCGCCTGGTCAGCTCCTTCTGCCTGGGGATGAGGGCGTTCATCCTGCGGTGCTCGTAGTACAGCAGGCTCCTTATCCACTGGGAGACGCCCATCCTGGCTATGTCGTCCACCGGCATCCTGCCTATCCTGGCTATTATCACCAGCAGGTTCATCAGCAGGTTGTTGTTGAACGTGGTCAGCTTCAGCGTGAGCCGGGCATCGTTGTAGCAGTAGTTGGCAGTCTCGTAGAGCGTGAGCTCGCCCAGCGCCTTGCCGTAGTCGATCTTACGCTCTCCGAGCAGCGCCTCAGAGACGCTGTTCAGCGAGAAGCTGGTGTACTTTTGGGAGAATGCGTATATCTGGAACGACCTGTTGGACATGGTCCGGTACAGGTCTATGTGGACTCCGCGCCGGAGGGTGGCCGAGTTCCTCATCATGTACAGGGGGTTGTCCTCGTCGGGTATGCCCAGGTGCCTGGCGCGGTTGTACAGGTAGGGAAGGTCGAACTCGTCGCCGTTGTAGGTGACCACGAACGGGGCGTCCGATATTATCTTGAACGCATCCAGAATCATGCGCTTCTCATCCGAGTAGAACGTAACGCTCACCTCGGGGTCCAGCTCGTTGGTGCCCTTTTGGATGCCGGTGTCCAGGACGAATATCTGCTTGAGGTTGTCTGTGCCATCAAAGCCTACGGCGGTCACGGTGTTCTCTGCAATCTTGGGGTCGGGGATGCGGCCCTCCACTGCCTCCACCTCTATGTCGACGGCTACGCGCCTTATCTCGGGTATGGGCTGGTTCAGCAGGTGCGCCCACTCGGATATGAACTCCTGGAACTGGGCCGTGTCGGCCATCTCCTCGTCGGTTATCTTGTCCCAGATGAGCGACTTGAGCGCCAGCTGAACGTCCTCGGATATGTCCTGGTCCTGGGGATGGACCTGCGAGTCGCGTATGGTGTAGTGCTTGCCCACAATCAGGCTGCGGTCGTACAGGTAGTTCTCGTAGTACTTGATGTCGGACTCCCAGGTATCCGCCAGGATGTTGCGTATGCTCTTGGGGCCGGTCGTCCCGCCGATGGCCAGCGGGTCGTCCACCACAATCTTTGAGACGGTGATCTCCTTGTCCTCTGAGAGGTCGCGCCGGCTGGTGGGCTCGATGGCCAGCACATCGGATCTGGGACCCAGCTCCGCCCGTATTTCATCCGGGGACAGAATGGAATAGCAGTAGGGCTTGTGGTCGGTTGCGTCCTTCCAGAGGATTATGTTCTGGGAACCGGGTTCGTAGAACTTGAGTATGGCCGACTTTGAGGAGGCATCATAGGTGGCCGAGACTAGCATGGCGGGGGGCATGTCGGTGATGGTGTCAGGTGCTGCCACCTTGCTGGCCGACATCGCATCAGTCCCCGTAGCCGGCCAATAGCGTCCTGGCCCATTTTGTAATCTGGCGCTCGTCCATCCGGATAACCTCCACGCCGGCCCCGTCTATAAGGCTCTGCGTGTTCTCCGGGTACTCTGATATGCAGACGAACCTGCGTATCCCGATGGTGACGGCCATCTTGGAGCATTCCAGGCACGGCGCGATGGTGCTGTACAGGGTGGCGCCGCTGACCGCCCCTATCCCCAGTATGGCGCAGTGGATTATGGCGTTGGCCTCGGCGTGGGTGCACAGGCACCGCTCTAGCGACTCGCCGGACTTTGTGCGGCCGGCCATCCGGTCTGCGCATCTCTCACATCCTCCCTCGTAGCAGTTGGTTATGCCGGGCGGGGTCCCGTTGTATCCGGTGGCCAGCTGCCTGTGGTTCTTGGCTATGACGGCTCCTACCTTCCTGACAATGCAGTTGGATCTCAGCTTGGCCAGCTCCGCCTGCAACATGAAATACTCGTCCCAGCTGGGCCGCCTGAACTCCGACATCGGCAGTACTGCCCCCGCAAAGCTATATGTGGTTTGGGGCATTCTGCCGCAGGGGCTTTTCATGCAAACCAATTAATCCCAATGTCGCCTGCGCCCGGGAACGGACATGGATTATCTGGATAAAAAATACGTCAAAAAGGACGCCATCGAGATCAGGCAATACCAGACGAACCTGGCAGACGAGGCCATCCTGGATAACTGTATAGTGGTGCTGCCCACGGGCCTGGGCAAGACCGCCATCGCCCTTCACGTGATGGCCGAGTACATGGCAAAGGGTACCGGGGCGGTCCTGTTCTTGGCGCCTACGCGGGTGCTTGTCAACCAGCACTATGACTTTTTGCGCTCCAACATGACCATCGAGGACATATCGCTGGTAACCGGGGAGGATGCGCTGGCCAAGCGAAAGAAGAGATGGATGGCCAGCATCATCTGTGCCACGCCTGAAATCGCGCGCAACGACTTTGAGAGGGGCGTTGTCCATCCGAGCCAGTTCAGTCTGGTGATATTTGACGAGGTTCACCGGGCGGTGGGCGACTATGCGTACTCGGGGATAGCCCAGAGGCTGGTGGGCCGGGATGTCCGCATTCTGGGCATGACCGCCACCCTGCCCAGCGAGATATCAAAGGCCACCGAGATACTGACCCGGCTCAGAATTGCGCGTGTGGCCGAGCGCACCGAGGACAGCCCCGACGTAGCTCCCTACATACAGGACACCGCCACCGAATGGGTGATGGTGGATCTGCCCCCGGAGATGATCCGCATGCAGAGGGACCTAAAGCGGGCCCTCTCGGACCGGTACGAGATACTCAGGAACCACGGCTTCCGTGACCTGGGAAGTCCGTCGCTCTCGGCCCTGCTCAAGATCCGTCCCATGATAGTAGGCCGGTACCGCAGATCGGCAAAACCGCTCTTTGCCGCCATCCGGATACATTACGCCCTCAACATACTGGAGGCGCACGGCATCACGCCGTTTCTGAAATTCTGCGAGCGCGCCCGCAAGAGGGGGGGCCCGGGCGTAAAGGCCTTGTTTGATGAGGATCCGTTCTTTTCCAGAACGCTCCGCTCCGCACGCGAGGCGCAGTCGCGCGGGCTGGAGCACTCCAAGCTCCCAAAACTGCGCGAGCTGCTTGAGAAGATACCCGGCAAGGCGCTGATCTTTGCAAGCTACCGCGACTCGGTGGACGTGATCCAGCGAAACCTGGCAGACATGGGCATATCGTCGGCCATCCTGATAGGGAAGGCGGGGGATGCGGGGCTAAAACAGAAAAAGCAGATAGAGACCGTCCAAAAATTCCGGGAAGGCGTATACCGGGTGCTGGTAGCCACCAGGGTGGGAGAGGAAGGCCTGGACATAGCCGAGGTAAACCACGTCATATTCTATGATAATGTGCCCAGCTCCATCCGGTTCATACAGCGGAGGGGGCGCACCGGCCGCAAGGACGCCGGCAAGCTGATAGTGCTGATAGCGAGGAACACCATCGATGAGACCTACTACTGGATAGGAAAGAGAAAGGTAAAGGCGGCCGGCTCTATGGGCCGCAGGGTGGCGCGAATACTTGAGGAGAACCGCGGGATGCCGGTCCAGACCGGACTTGACGCGTTCAGCTAGGTGGTTCTCTTGATTATGTGATATCCGTACTCGGTCTTTACCGGCTCCGATGTCTGGCCCACGTTCAGCCCAAAGGCGGCATCCTCGAAGGGCTTGACCATCTTGCCGCGCGAAAAGTATCCGAGGTTGCCGTTGCGTTTGGCGCTGCCCGGGTCTATGGACAACTCCTTTGCCAGGGCGCCGAACTTTTCCCCCTTGGATAGCCTCTCTAGCACCTGCAGGGCCTCGCCGTGCTTCTTGACAAGTATGTGGGAGCACTTTATCTTGACCGCCATGATTTTTCCGATTACGGCGGTTCCACTTAATTGTTTGCCGGGCCTGCCGCGCTGGGCGCAGGGCAGCCTGGGCGGGCAAACACATTTTAGTTATTTTTTGCCACCGCGCCCGTGATCCTCTCCAAGGTGATCTGGGTGGCGCGGATAATAATGTGCCTGGTGTTATCCGCGGTGGCGTTCTTTGTCGCATTTGCGCTACTGTCGTGGCTGGCTTCGACGGTTTCCGGCGTCGCGGGGAGTGCCGCCGTGGATGCGGTGTCCTGGCTTGGGTTCGGCGACATGTGGGCTGGCGTGCATGAGGAAGGCGGCGAGCTTTTTGCCATTTTGCCGCTGGCAGTCTCTGCAGCGATCGGCGGCGTGGTATTCTACAAAACGTACACGTTCAGGATTTTTCGCCATCTCTAGCAGTAGGGCGGCGGCTGATCCTGGCCCGCAGTACATGCATCATGCCATGGCACTACCCTGAGCAACCCTCCGCCGCGCGTTGGCCCAACTTTGTATCCGCTGGATGTGGCGCAGCCGTGCGTTGATTTGGCTTTGCCGCATGTAGCACGCATCTGCCTGAGGCCGTGCCGGCTTCTAGATGGCGGATGCGGCGGCCGCACGGTACAACGAACGGGCGAGCGGAGGGCGCCTACAACCGGCTTGCCACATACTGCGCCGCCGCAGGCTCAAGCATCCCACTGCACCGTCCTCCGGCGATACACGATCGTGTGCGATGGCACGTTAATAATGGGGCAGTCTGGACATCAAGGATACGTTGCCAGAGAAGTTTACCGCAGAGGAGGGGCGGATTTTAGAGGGGCACTTTTCAAACGCGACGGATGGTGTCTTTGTGATCACCACGCCCAATCAGGTGGACAGGGGAGCGCTGATGTCCAGATACAGCCGCAGCTCCAAGAGCATGCGGCGCATATTCCTTGACGAATTTCTGCACGATGAAAATCGCGGACAAGAGTTTTACGAGCGTGTCCTGATGGAGTACGGGGACGACTCGGTGGCGGAGCTGGGCCTGGTACAGGTGGCCATTGAGGGGCTATCCAACATAGCAGTCAAAAAAATAGAGGACCGCAGGATAGGGCTGTCTTTTCTTGAAAAGTCCAGCAGATACGTCTCTTGGGCGGCAAAGACGGACGGCAGATACGCGTACTACCGGGGAGCCGATATCATGGAGTCAAAATATGAAAAACTGTACGAGGACTCGTGCGACGCGTCTTTTGCGGTATACTCCAAATACGTTGATCCGATGAAAAAATACATACGCGAGGCCCACCCGATAGATGAATACACATTCCGTGATTCGGAGAGCGGCTGCGAGGTACCCTTTTCAAAATTGCGCGAGGCGTCTGACATCAAGTCCGCCCGCCGAATCTATAACAGCACCACCGGTGCACAGGCCCTGGATGTGCTGAGGGGGCTGCTGCCCGCATCCACGACTACCAACGTGGGTGTGGCCGGCAACGGGAGGGCATTCGAGTACCTGATAAGCGTGTTAAAATCATCGCGTCTTTACGAAGAGCGTGATCTGGGCAGCAGGATCGCCGCCGAGCTGCAGCGTGTCATGGGGCCGTTTGTCAAGCGCGCCGGGGGACGGTACGGCGAGATGCTTCAAGAGTACCTGGATGATCTGTCCAGCAGGGCCGGCAAATATGCCGTTGCGCAAAAAACCGTTCCAGGACAGACAGTCAGGCTGGTAGAAAGCGAGCCGGAGCACAAGGCTCTGGACACGGTCGTATCGGGTCTCCTCTATCCGCAGTCGGGCCAGACATTTGAGTCGGTCCGGGGGGCAGTAACCCGCCTGCCGCGCGCCAAAAAAATCGAAATAATAGGCTCGTTTGCAGGACTGAGGCAGAATCGACGGCACAGGCCGCCGCGCGCGTTCGAGCTTGCATCTTATACGTTTGATGTGGTGAGCAACTTTGGAATATTCAGGGACATTCACCGACACCGGATACTCACCATGCAGAGACAACCGCTGACCACCCACCATGGCTTTGATATGCCGCCGGAGATGGAGTCGGTTGGCGGCGACGGTGATTTCCGCGAGTGCATGCAGAGGACCCGTGAAGCTTTTTCGAGGATGGAGGATGCCCTGCCTGATCAAGCCCAGTATGTGGTTAACTTTGCGTTCAACTACCCGTACATGATGCAGATAAACCTTCGTGAACTGTGCCATCTTGTGGAGCTGCGCACCCTTCCTCAGGGGCACCCCGACTACAGGCTCGTGGCGCAGAGGATGTATCTGGACGTCAAAAAAGCGCACCCCGCCCTATCCGGAATAATAAAATTTGCAAACATGAGCGGATATGATCTGGGTCGCATGGACTCTGAGAAGCGTTCGGAGGGCAAGCGAAAAAGTCTGCGCCCGTCCGCAGGCGCCGACACTGGCGCTGATCCACAAGACTGATATCCACCATCATCCGTAGTCGACCCATGGCCGAACCGGTACCGGCGGACGAGCTGCGGCGCAGGCTTACGCCGGAGCAGTTTAACGTGTGCGTAAACAAGGGGACCGAGCCGCCGTTTACCGGCAAGTATCACGACCACAAGGAGGCGGGCCGTTACGTCTGTGTGTGTTGCGGCGCCCCCCTGTTTGACTCGGAAACAAAATTTGATTCTGGTACCGGCTGGCCAAGCTTCTGGAAGCCGGCCGAGGATGATTCGATAGGATACGAGTCGGATGCGAGCTACGGCATGGTCAGGACCGAGGTCATGTGCAAAAACTGCAACTCCCACCTGGGGCATGTATTTGATGACGGCCCGCGCCCGTCCGGGTTGCGGTACTGCATTAACTCCGCGTCGCTGGACTTTGTACGGGACGGCTAGAACCACTTTTCCAGCGTCTGGCTCTGTCTCTCCTGCGCCCTTCTCATCCTGTTTAGGGCCTGGACCACGCGCGTCTCTGAAAAATCATGCTCTGTGAGATATTGGATTATTCCGTCGTGGTCCGCCCTGCCAAACTCTATGCCGTCGCCATCGGCCACTTCGGGTTCTAGAAATATCTTCCTTATCTCCTCGTATGGCACGCCGGCCAGCTCCTCCTGTATCTGCGGTACGTCCTCTAGCCGCGAGTGCTTTTTGATGAGCTTGAGGGCAGTCTTGGGACCTATCCGGGAGAATCCGCCGGGGTTAAAGTCGGTCCCGATGAGAATGCCCGCGTCCACCAGCTGGGGCCTGCTCATCTCCGTGGATTTCAGGACGCTGTCAATGAGTATGAGCTCCGGCTCCACGGCCACGTAAAAGTTCCTGTTGGGCACCTTCCTTCTGCCGCTGCTGGTAAAGTTGCGCACCAGCCGGCGCGCGCCGAACAGTATCGAGTCGTAGTCTTGGCTGGCCGAGGCCCACGCGTGTTCGGTGGAGGTGAGGTGGGCGGCGGTGGCCTCCCCCTCGGACGGCGCCTGTATGTGCGGAATGCCCAAGAGCTCAAGCAGCTCCTTTGACTGGCTGACCATCGAGTCCTTCATGCTGGTGGTCTGCTGCGCGTATTTTCGCGCCTCTTCCATGTTGCCCTCGGCAATGGCCCTCTCGTACTTTACGGTGGCATCGGTTTTGGCCGCCTTGCGCCTCTCTATCTCGGCAGACTTGAGGGATGGCGGCTTGCCGTCAAAGATCCAGACCGGTTTTATTCCCAGGGACAGGAAGTTGGTGTTCCTGTACAAAAGCCCGCTCAGATGGCTGGTCATGTTGCCCCTGATGTCTGACAGGGGCATGCCATCACTTCCGCGGATGGTGCTCAGAAACTGGTATATGGCGTTGTATGCATCTATGGCCACGATCCTGGAGCCGAACGCCTCCAGGGTGGTCTTTTCGCGGATGGCTATGTCTTTTAGGTTCAGTCCCATTGTTAAACTGGCGGGACGGGGGCTATTTTGGCATTCCGAATTCCCTATATTGGGGGCGACTTGAGCATTCTTGCCAGGGTAGCCAAGCGGTTACGGCGGCGGTCTCGAAAACCGCTACGCGCAAGCGTGCAGGGGTTCGAATCCCTTTCCTGGCGCCACCATATCATGCGAGCCGCTACGTAGTGGCGGTGGTATCTATATAGATTTGAACTAATCATTCAGCGATTTTAAATAGCTAATCCGCGTATTAATTCTTGGAAAGAGATGCCATACGAAGAAGTTTGCTATCAGAGAATGGCCAGGGAGAATCCAGACGAGTACAGGACTCTCCGGTCAAAAAAGTAACCGTTTCTTTTCCTTTTTACATTCCAAGGCGTGAGAGGTGTCACGCTGCTCAGTCCCCGCCCTTCTTCCCGCCACCTGGGCCGAGCATGTCCTCGGGTCTCACCTCGTTGTCCCAACGGCCGCGGTACCCTTTGATCAGGGCGTACACCCCTGCGCCAAGCAGGGCAAGCACCAGTGCAAAGAATGCCATCGACCCCTGCGCAGCCTGGCCGCAGTCTATGTCTCTGGGCGGGTTATCCTCGGAGTACTCCAGGCACTCGTTGAACTCGGCGCTCTGCACGTTGATGTCCCGGTACTGCGGTCCCAGAATGCCCAGCACCAGAAATCCGACGAATACCAGCGCCACGCCCGCCATGAGGAAACGTACGTCGCTCACGGTATGATTGAGAACCGGAGATATTTAGACTTGCGGCATGGCTGGGCTGGTGCCTGCGGCCGGGTCATTTCTTGAGTATGGGGTCCCCTTCCGCGTCGTTGGCCCTCTCGGCATCAAAGGTCTCCATGTGGGCGGTATCCCGGTGCATATAGCTGTGAAACGCGCCCTGCTCCTTCCGGCAGAATTTCTTGTGGATGGCCACCTCTACCTTCAGGGTGGTCTCGTTCTCGTGATACATCCTGGCTCCGCAGCTCTCGCATATGCTCTCGGGCATGGCTGGGCTCTCTGCAAAATCTATTTAGGTGTTTCAGCATCGGAGCGCGGGGGGCTCTCTCGTTTTCGAACGAGCGCCAAACCAGTTCCCGCGTTTGGCGCCGCAGGCAAATCTGGACAATCTCCCAACCCTGGCGCCGTACAAGCCCGATGTAGGCAAGTGCGTCGTGTTGCGCGGCCTGCGCCGGGCCGCCTTTGGGCCGCTGGATGGTGCATCGGGCACGCTGGCACCGGAAAACACAAAAGCGGACACTGCATCTTGTTGCGCATGTCCGAGTCAGCCGGGATAATAGAGGTGGTGGAGTCGTTCTTTGAGGTGGGCAGGACCAAGGACACGTCGGTCCTCAAGAGCATTCAGCTGGACGACCCGCGTTTTGCCAGCTTCAGCGACGTTCCGCCCTACGACCTGAAGGACTTTGCCACTACGCTCACCCTGGAGGAGCTCCGCTTTGTAAGCATATCCGACTACAGCTATTCGCTGATAAACCCCAAGATAAGCATGTTCGGGGATACGGCGGTGGTTGCATTTGAGCTCAACCAGAAGGGAATGCTGGTGGACAACAAGAGCTTTACCGGCGAACACATCTCGATAGATGGCCGTGCCACGTTCGTGCTGGCCAAGAAGGAATCCTCGTGGAAGATAGTGCACATACACATGTCAAGGAAATAGCGGGGCCGTCTGCCGGCAGGATGGCCGCTGCGCCGGGGCCGGACGCGCTCAGATGTCCACCACCCTGCCGCACGACCTGCACCTGACCCGAACCGTCGGGCCGGGAACCCTGTCGAACTTTCTTGAGCCGCAACTGCACACCGGACACGCTCTTGAGGGCTTCATCATCAGTGATCCGTGGGGTCGGTATCGGACTCGAATATGGTCTTTATCCTGGATATTCCGTTGACCGACGCTATCACGTCTGCGACGGCTGCCGGTACCAGATCCTGCCAGGCACCGCCATCCGAGATCATCCTGCGGATTGAGGTCGCATTGAACTTGCCCCTGTCGACTAGCCTGGGCTGTACCACGCTTGTACCGGAGTCGGCCAGGAGCATGGATACGTATGAGTTTCCACTGTACACCCTCTCAAAGCGTGGCAGGGCCGCCCTCAGGTATGATGCCCACGTGGCCACGTTGTGCTGGTTTTCTATGGCCAGGATCATGTACCTGGACGGGCTCATGCCGGCCTCCATGAGCGAGCCGCGGATCATCTCTATCCTCTCGCCAGCCGTAAATGGGTCTTTCTCCAGGTAGTTGTACTGGGAGCTGGTTACCGCCACTATGACCTCATCGCACTCCTCCAAGGCCTGGCCGACCAGTTCAAGATGCCCCAAGTGGAACGGCTGGAACCTTCCCATGACAAGCCCCCTCATGGTGGCCGTATCCCGTACTATCTAATAATATGTTGGTGGGCCGTCCGGCGGGATTTGCCCCCCGCGTTTGCGGGTGAATGCCGCGTCGCCCATCAGAGGGTGGCGCAGCAACCGTATGCAAATTGCCCGCGCAATATGGCACACAGGGGCTCGGACCGAACCATGTTCGGCACCCGACAGACTCATTAACCGTACGGAGTCTCGTTGCAGCATGGAAAAAAAGGCCCTGATCACCAGCGCCCTGCCTTACGCCAACGGCGAGATACATTTGGGCCACGTTGCGTCGACGTATCTGCCGGCCGATGCAATGACAAGATTCCTGCGGCTGAGCGGTGTCGAGGTGTACTATGTGTGCGCGTCAGACGATTTTGGAACTCCAATCCTGATACAGTCGGAGCGGGAACAGAAAACCCCGCAAGAGTATTCTGCCTACTGGAACCGGCGAGACCGCGAGGATTTTGCGGCGCTAAACATAAAATTCGACTCTTTCTACCGCACAAGTTCGCCGGAGAACGTCAAATTCGTTCAGGAGGTGTTTGACAAACTAAACAAGGCCGGACACATATACAACAAGGAGATAATACAATATTACTGCGAGAAAGACGAAAAGTTCCTTCCGGACAGGTACGTTCGGGGCAGCTGCCCCAACTGCGGGGCCCCGGACCAATACTCTGATCTCTGCGAGGCATGCGGCAGCATTCCGGAGAACATACTGGATCCAAAGTGCTCCATCTGCGGCCAGCCCCCCGTCAAGCGTCCTTCAACCCACTACTTTTTCCGGCTGCGCGGATTCGCGGAAAATCTTTCGGAATGGCTCGAATCCAACAAAAATCTCCAGCCGGACGTAAAAAAATACGTGCAGAACTGGATAAAGTCCGGCCTGGTCGACTGGGACATCACCCGGGACATACCGTGGGGCGTGCCTGTGCCGTTGCGGGAGGCCGCCGGCAAGGTCTTTTACGGGTGGTTTGACAACCACCTGGCGTACATCTCGTCGGCGGTCAAGTTCTTGGAGGATTCTGGCATGGACGGCAAAAAATTCTGGAACTCGGCCGACATCTACCACTTTATCGGCAAGGACATAGTGTACCACCACTACCTGTTTCTGCCGGCCATGCGCCTTGGCATAGGCTCCGAGTACAAACTTCCAGACTACATTCCGACCCGCGGCCACCTGACCCTGCAGTCCAAGAAGATCTCCAAAAGCCGCAACTGGTATATCGGCGTCCGCGACTTTCTTGGGTGGTATCCGGCCGACTACCTCAGGTACTATCTTCTGTCGATCACCCCGTACTCCCAGGACGACCTCAACTTTGACTGGGACGACTTTGCCACCCGCATCAACTCTGAGCTTATAGGGAATCTGGGCAATTTCATCAACCGGTCGCTGGGATTTGCGACGCGCTCCTTTGGAGGGGTCGTGCCCGGGCCGGAGGTGGAGGATTCGGCGGACGCCGAGGCAACATCCAGGATCCAGTCGCTGCCGGGGCTGGTGGGCTCCATGATGAGGTCAAACCACACCGACAGGGCCCTCAAGGAGCTCATGGCGTTCTCGTCCAGCTTCAACCAGTACTTCCAGCACAAGGAACCCTGGAAAGGCGGCCCGGGATCCAGTTCGTGCATATACTATTCGGTGAACGCCGTCCGCAGCTTGGCGATAGTGTCCTACCCGTTCATGCCAGAGTCGGCCAACCGCATATGGTGCCAGCTGGGGATGGAGGGAAGCGTGGACGACGCGGACTGGGATGACGCTGCGATCATTGCGGTGCGGCCGGGGCACGCTCTGGGTAAGGTGTCCCCACTCTTTGCCAAGGTAGATACCGCCGACATCAAAAAGCACAAGGCCAGGCTGGGCGCACCCTAGCATGGCCCTTCCCAGGATCACCACCCGCGGCTACTACGACCGCGCTACCGGGGCCACCATAAATAGCCACAAGTACTCCCTGTTTCCTCCGGGCTTGGTCAGGAGGCTGTCCGGCTCGGCCGAGATTGCCATAATGGTGCACGGCATGCGCAATGACAGCGCCGGAGCTGCCTCAAAAATACAGATAGCCACTCAGAGACTGGCGGAGCTGGGCTACACGCATCCCGTAATTGGGTTCAGCTACGACTCAAACATAGCGGGAGCCCACCTGGCGCGCAACCGCGCCCGGGCTCTCGCCGTAGCCAGGATTGTCGCCAGAAAGAACGGGCTCAACCTGGCATTTTTTATAACCGACTTTAAGAGGACAAGCCCGGGGACGGCCATAAGGATACTGGGCCATTCGCTGGGATCCGAGGTCATACTGAGCGCCATCCGGCATCTTGATCAAAAAAATGCTCTGGGGATGGTCGAGGCGGTATACCTGTTTGCCGCGTCCGTAACGCGCCAGGATATGAGCAGATGCGGCGCGGCACTGGGTGGGGTGATCAAGGCCGGCCTGACCAACTATTACGGGCCAAACGACGAGGAGCTCTCCGAGGGGCACGGGTCCGGAATAAACCCGTACCCGGTGGGCCTCTGCGGGATGCGGGCCGGCCTGCCAGGGTGCCGCGATGTGCGCGTCTCGCCGGAGAACCACCGCTTTGCCAGCTACGCCGCCGTGCTGGAGTCGTTCCCCTGATGCGTGTGCACTGCGCCCGGTGGCCGGCCGCCCATCTGCCGCGCTCCGTGCAGGGGATGCGGACGCCTGAGCACAAACCGCCTGTGGGGTGCTGCGGGGGGTGGTGGTTGATCCTGCAGGATGGGCAGGGCATCTCTGATTCGCGCATGTCGGGGTGATGCATCTACGGCATTTTTTTTTGCGGCAGGGCAGGCCGCCGTATCAATAAATAATGCCCGAATGTACCCCCACATTCGTGAGAAGGGTATTTGTCAACGGATACGGCTCCATAGGCAGCCGGATAGCCTCTTTCCTGCAGGACGACCCCGACGTGGAGGTGGTGGGGGTGGGCAAGTACTCTCCGGGCCCGGCGGTAGATATGGCCATCTCGCGGGGCTTGGACGTCTATGTCCCCGAGGATCGTCTGGAAAAGTTCGGGAACGCCCCGTCCGGGACCATCGAGTCGGCGCTGGACGGGTGCGACATGGTGATAGATGCCTCTCCGGGGGGCGCCGGCCTGAAGAACAAGGCGTCGCTGTATGACCCAAGGCAGTTGATGGTGATATACCAGGGCGGCGAATCGGTGTTCGGCAAGGGGGCCGTCTCGGACTTTATCTTCAACTCGCGCGTAAACTATGCGGAGGCCATAGGGCGCCGCGATGCCGTCCAGGGAAGCTGCAACGTGACCGGCCTGGGAAGGATAATTGAGCCGCTGCAGGAGCGGTACGGGGACAGGCTGGCCAGGTTTGACGTGACCCTGATACGCCGCTGGGCCGACATGGAGCAGACCGACAAGGCAGTCCCAGACTCCATCGAGCTGACCCCGAACCCGCACCATGCCGACGACGCCAGAAAGTACCTGGGCGATGAGGTGCCCCTGTACGTGCGCACCGTCAAGGTACCCACCCGGCAGATGCATCTGCATATAATGGATGTGAGGTTTCAGGGTGAGGCTCCGCCGCCACGGGAAGTGCACGATACCTACCTGAAGGAGCGGGGCGTGGCAGTGCTGCATACGGCCACCAACACCAAGGAGGTGCGGGAGTTTGCCGACGCGGTGGGGTTCCACTTTCAGGACACCAACATGATCCACATACACGCCAACATGACCGCCTCGCGCGGCGACACCATCCAGATTGTATACTCGGATGATCAGACCGGGATAGTAATCCCGGAGAACCACATGCTGATGCAGGCCATGATGCAGGCAAAATCATACGGGGAGGCTGCAGCCCATACCGAGTCGATATTCCACATGTCGGACAGAAAGTCGGCTTTGGAGCGGCACTTCTCGTCCTAGGTTCGTATTCGACGGACCCGGACCTTCTCTGCGCTGTTCTCGTGCACCCTTTCCACCTCGATGCGCACGTTTCCGATGGCCACCGAATCGCCCACCCTGGGTATGTCCTTGAGATTCTCGTGCAGGAGGCCGTTGAGCGTAACGTATCCGTCGCTCTCCGGTATGGCGGTGCCCAGCACCTCGTTTATCTTGGATACGCGCAGCTCGCCGCCTGCGATTATCGTGTCTTGGTCGACCGTGTGGTATGCCGACGGGGACGTGGCATCGGTCTCGTCCTCTATCTCGCCTATGATGGTCTCTATCAGATCCTCCAGCGTAACCAGGCCTCTTACGCTGCTGTGCTCGTCTATGACGATGGCTATGTGCGTCTTGAAGCTCTTCATGTCCTTTAGCACAGAGTTGACCGTCCTCTCCTGCGGCACAAAGACCGGCTTGCGCGCTATATCGCCCAGAGCGCGAATCTTGTAGTCGTCCTCCACGGCGGCCAGCACGTCCTTGACATGGACGAACCCCGTTATGCTGTCGATGTCCTTTTGGTAGACGGGTATGCGGGAATGCGACGTCTGGTTTATCTCGGGCAGGGCATCCATCAGGAGTGTCTTTTCGGGAAGCGCAAACATCTTGGTCCGGGGGGTCATCACCCTGCGTATGGCGATATCGTCAAACTGCAGCGCGCCGTGGACCAGTTCGGTCTCCTCCTTCTCCAGGGCCTTGTCCTTTAGGCCCTGCTCCACTATCCCGCGTATGTCGTCCTCTGTGATGGGCGGCGCGTGGTAGCTGCTGCCGGTCAGCCTGACCATCACCTTGGTTATGCACTCGAACATCTTGACGATGGGCCAGAAGGCATAGCTGAACAGCAGCAGCACGCCTGCGAACCTGAGCGATATCTTGGTGGCGTTGGCGTTGCAGTATGTCTTGGGGGTGATCTCCCCGAATATCAGTATCAGAAACGTCATGACCCCCACCGCTATCGCCAGGCCGTCATCCCCGAACAGCCTCAGCGCCACGCTGGTGGCCAGGGCTGACGAGCCCACGTTTGCCAGGTTGTTTCCCAGGTTGACGCTGGACATCATCCAGCCCGGGTTGGATTTTAGCTTGTAGAGGGCCTCGGATCCCCTTACCTTTGCCTTTTTCATCTGGTTTACCTTGGCGTCACGCGTCCCCACCAGTGCCACCTCCAGGCCGCTGAAGAAGGATGACAATCCAATCAGGGCGGCTAGCCCCAGCATCTCAACCCAGAGCTCTACCATGGGAACCTCCGGTTCGTCTGCAATGAATCAGGCTCATTCATTTGCTATGCATACACCATCATTCGGTGAAATGCATAGGGTGGACTGTGATTTAACCCTTGTGCGATTTTACGGGGGCGTGTATTGTAACAAAACTATGTCCGCCCCGGATCAGGCGCGCTCTGCATGACTTCATTAGGCTGTATAACCCAAGACGACTGATGCGGCGGCACCGGAAACCGCCGTGGCGACACCGTCTCTGCCGCCTCCGCCAGGTAGCGGCCTATCCGGCCCGGTTCCTGGGCGGTCTCGCAAACCTGTTCTGGGCATCATTGTGGTACTCCACCGGCAGCATGGGATCCTTCTGCCTGCCGGTAAGTATGCCCACCACCGTGTCGTCCCTGTTGATCGTACCGTCTCGGACAAGTTTCCGTATGCCGGCCAGCGAGGCGCCCGAAGCCATCTCACAGTCAAAGCCGTTTAGCCCCACCACCGACATGGCATCCATCATCTCGCTATCCGAGACGGTGATAACCACCCCGTCGGTCACCTCCAAAGCCCTGAGTCCCTTGAGTATGTTTGCGGGCCTGCCTATCTGGATGGCCGTGGCCCGGGTCTTGGGCCTCAGCCCCCGCCCGTCCATGGCTGAGTAGTACTCGTCTATGGCCGCGGTATCGACCCTGCCGCCGTTCCACCGTATCTCCGGCCCGACCCTGCCGTTGTACATGTTGTCCAGGGTGCTTGCCCCCTCAGCGTTCACCACCGCTATCCGGGGCATCTTCTTTATCCAGCCCCACTCTCTGAGCTCCATCAGGGCCTTTCCACAGCTGGACGTGTTGCCCAGAGCGCCGCCGGGATAGACTATCCAGTCGGGGGCCCGCCATCCAAGGTGCTCTAGGGCCCTGTATGGTATGGTCTTCTGTCCTTCTATCCTGAACGGGTTTATCGAGTTGACCGTATACCCGCCGCGCTCCCTGGCGTCCACAAGCGACTGGGCAAGGGCGTCGTCAAAGTTTCCGTCCACCTCTACAATCTGGGCCCCAAACTGGTATGCCTGGCTTAGCTTGCCGGGGGCTATCTGGCCTGCAGGTATGTACACGTCGCAGTTTATCCCCTCGTTGGCGGCAAACATGCCGGCCGACGCGGACGTGTTCCCCGTCGACGCGCAGACTATCTTTGCCGCACCCATCATCTTGGCGTGGGTGACGGCTGTGGCCATGCCGTTGTCCTTGAAGGAGCCGCTGGGGTTGTATCCTTCCGGCTGCAGCCACAGCGAATTGGTCTCCATGCCGGCAAACTCTGCCGCACGCTTCATGTGGTATGGCTTGGACTGGCGTCCCTCTGTCCCATCCAGGGAGACCAGGTACCTTGCGCACGAGTCGGTGTCGTGGGTGTTCACCTGGCAAAAGTTGATCATCTCCCTGAATCTCCAGACTCCGCTTTCGTCGAATATGTTCCCGTGGTGGTCCCTCCGCTTGTAGAATGTCTCCTTGAGTGCGGTACTTGGGGGGCTGCTGTAGGTGACGTCGGTGGGGTGGCCGCACTCGCACTTGAAGTTGATGCTGTTTATGGGGTACTCCAGTCCGCACTCGGGGTGGATGCACTTTAGAAGGGCCCCTGCCATCTGTAGTCTGGACGGCGCGCTGTCAATTTAAAGAGTGTGGCAGGTTGGGCGAGGAATTTCACTGTGTAGTCCGAAAAAAGTTTCACCCCCCGTCCGTATATAAGTACCGTAATTTGGAGACCGGGCCCCATGGTTGACACCCCCCAGAACATGGCATCCGGGACAAAGTCGCCAGATTCCAAAGTCAACATGACGCGGACCGGAAACACTGGTGTGGGGGTCCGCCGGCGCTCCGGACGTCGTCAAATAGGAAAAAAGAGAGAGCGGCCAATGAGAAAGGTAGACGAGTCCAAGGCGAGATGGATCGTCAGGGAGAAGCGCAAGGGAACGCCGAACAGGAGGATAGCGGAGGCGATGAAGATCTCCGTCCGGCGGGTCCAACAGGTGTGGCGGCGGTTCAAGGATGCCGACGCGATATCATACCCGGAAGGCAGGGGAAGGCCCAGGAGACGGCTGCCCGGACGCACGGAATACTCGGCCGTCCTGGCCGCTGCTCAGGGCGGTCCCGCGGGCGCCGTCCGCCTGGAGGAGGCCATTGAGGAGGCCACCGGAATCCATATTCCGCACAACACCATCCACGAGATAATGAGGGATGAGGATCTGGCCGTGAAGCAGGACAACAAGACAGGACAACGCAGCTGGGTCCGCTACGAGCGCGCCCACTCCAACTCCATGTGGCACACCGATTACAAGCTGCTGGACGACGGCAGGTGGTTCCTCTGCTACCTGGATGATGCCTCCCGGTTCGTGACCGGGTGGGGCGTCTTCAAGCAGGCCACCACCGGGAACGCCCTGAAGGTGCTCGGCCAGGCCATCGCCGACCACGGCAAGCCGGCCTCGATACTGACGGATCACGGCTCGCAGTTCTACGCCAACGGATCCGAGCAGAAGAAAAAGGGAACCTCCCTGTTCGAGGAGCGGCTGGTCGAGCTGGGCATCCGCCAGATACTGGCGCGCGTCGGCCATCCCCAGACCAACGGCAAGGTAGAGAGGCTGCACGGGGAGATCCAGCGCAAGCTTCACTTCTTCGAGGAGGCCTCCTACGGGGGTAAGACGCGGGGCGGCGGATCCGGCAAATCCCACGTGGGCGGTCCCTTCCATACGGGTCCGGAGCGGGATCCCGTCGACAGGTTCATCGAATGGTACAACTACCATCGACCCCACATGTCCCTGGACAGGAAGAGTCGGGAGACGCCCGCGCGGGCGTTCATCCGGAAGATGGCTCCGGCCGGGGAGACGGTCGTCGACGCGCAGAGCGGAGAGGAGTACAGCGCGGATTGATCCGGGCCTGCCTCCACGCGACGGCCCGGTCCGTGGAGGGCTGCGCGTGTCCCGCGGGAGGGCTCCCGCCCCCCGAACAGGGACGGTGTGCCAGCGGAGTGGAAATGGAGCGCGGGCCATGGCCGGTGGCGATCCGGGACCCGCCTAAGATAACGTACTTATCCGGTAATCTACGAATTGAGGCCATGCCGGCAGGGGGGCGAAATATTTTTGGGATTCCACAGGCGAGGAATTTCACATTAAACTTTTTAAACAAACCAGATCCTGTCTATCCATGAGCGATGACACCATATACGACAGGGTATCAAAACTAGAGGATGATGTGGCAGCCATTAAGGATGATGTCAGTTTTATCCGAATGCTTCTCAAGAACAAGATAGCCAAGTTTGAGATACAGAAGGTAAAGGACGGCAACGTCTAGCCCGTTCCGGCCCTCACCTGTCCGATATCGTACCGGCCACCGCAGGCGTTCTTGGGCGGGCGGCTGTGCGGTGGGGCATGATCCGCCCTGTGCCCGTGATCGATCAGTGCTACGGCCGCCAGCGCGACTGCGCCGCGGTCACCACGGATCGCGCCTTGGACAGTGCTAAGTATCATCTTGGGCTAGCGGCGGCAGCGGATCATCCATCCGGGAAGGCACGCCGAAGGTATCTTGCGGGGTCTTTCAGCTCCTGGGTGGTGGGGGGCATCCGGATCATGGTTGCAAAGGCGTCCCTGCCCGCCTTGCCGCTGACGTGCCCTACAAAGTCCATGCCCATGCCCTTGCGTACGTGGTACGAGGTGGCATCCATTCCCATGAACGTCCTCAGGTAGCTCTCAAAGTCGGGATCCCCCTCCAGTATGCCCTTGACGGCATATCCGGCCATCCCCTCCATCGTTGAGAAGATTGCATGGTGCCGCTGTATCGGGGAGAGCCACTCCCTGTATATCTGGGGCAGCTCCGGGACGTACCCCGCTATCTTGGGGTCTATCTCGATATGGGTATACGTCATGACGTCTGGGCCCACCTGCCCGGTGAGAAAGTGATCCGGGTTGAGAAAGAAGAACAGGTTGGCCCTCTTGGCAAACGGAAAGTCGTCGGGGACCGCCTGCAGCTGGAGGTACTCGGAGAGGGCCCCGACGGCATCCTCCTCCAGGTCTAGTATTATCCGCGCCAGCCTCTCGTTTATCGTATTCACCTCCATGGCCGCCCGCCGGTTGGCCTGGTAGAGCGGATCCTGCATGGAGTGGATGGCCTCCTCCAGTACGGTCATCTTGACAGCACCGCGGTATCCGGACTCCACCTGCTGGTAGCTGGCCGAGTAGGGCTTGCCCATCTTGTACAGTATTATCCCGGGGTATCTGGATAGGACGAACTTGTTGATGAATATCGTGCCGTTCATGTAGTCGCCGTAGGTCGTGGTGATCTTTGAGGTGTACTGTATGGCGTATGTCGAGTATACCAGGTATCTGGCCGGATCCTCCTTGAGCAGCTTCACTATCCCGCCCCTGTCTTCGGCGGCAACCGCCCCGAAGAGCTCACCCACGAACCTCTGCGAGTCTTGCCCGCAGAACACCTTCTGGCCCTTTACCCTCTTGAGCTCGTCCAGCTCCGGGTACTCCACGCGCACGTCGGGGTTCATCTTCAGCCCCAGAAACTCCCCCGCGCTTCCCGCCATCTCCGGCATCAGCCTATCGCAGATCTCCTCGATGCCCTCGAATCCTGCGTCAAACTCCCCATCGGACGATATTCGTTCTGCCAGCGTGCGGATCTCTGCCTCCTCGCCCAGCTCGACCTCCAACTGGCCGAAGAGAGCCTCGGCAAACTCGTCTAGTTCTGACAACGGTGGAAGGCGTTTACAATCACATTTATTGCTATTCTGACCAGTCAGGCGGAAATGCTGCGCCCGGACTTGGACGTGATAAGGTGCCCGCGGTGCAGCTCCGGCATGGACTCCGAGGTGCTGGCCGGCGCCGATCTGGTTCGGGAGGGCGTTCTCCTGTGCGGACCGTGTGGCCTGCGGTGTCCGGTGGTGGCCGGCATTCCGGTACTGTGGGATGATCTGAGCTCGTACCTGTCGTCCAGGCACTCGGTGGGGTCGCTGATGATGCGGCTGACGGAGAGCCGGGCCCTGCGTGACTTGATAGCAGAGTCGATGCCGACCGATGCGGCCCATGACGAGCGCGGATCCGTCGAACGGAGGTGGGCGGCCATATACTGCTCCGGTTCACGCTCGCAGATGTACGGGCGGGTATCATCCAAGACGGCCGCGCTCTCCCCCCGTACCATGCTGGAGCACGGCTGCTCGGTGGGTGCGCTGTCCGGGATGGCGGCCCGCAGGGGTTGCAGGGTTACCGGCCTTGACAGGTCGTTTCCGGCCCTGCTGGCCGCCAGCCGGCGGGACGGGCGCAGCCTGTACATCGTGGCCGACTCTGCAAAGGAGCCGCCGGTCGCAGGACGGTTCGACGTGGTGGCTGCCCTGAACATGCTGGAACTGGTCGAGCCGCGCGTCCTGCTGGAGTCCATGGCGTCCAGGGTGGGCGGGGGCTGCCTGGTGGTGGCTGATCCCTACGACTACTCCCGCGGAGACCGCACCGTCGACGAGCCGCTGGACTGCATTGGGCTGCGGCGGCGCCTGCAGGAGATGGGCTTTGATATCGTGATGGACACCGATGCGCCATCGTTCATACCCTGGAACATACGGATCAGCCCCAGAACGACCGTGCGGTACCTGGTAGACCTGGTAGTGGCGAAAAAGATGTAATGCCGGGGGCGGGTTTCGAACCCGCGACCTCCAGATTATGAGTCTTGCCTTTGGAGGGGGTCTGGTAAACCAAACTGGCACTCTAACCAGGCTGAGCTACCCCGGCACGACCCTGCTGTACCACAAGGGAAATTAAATGATTCTTTTTGCTGGAGGGGCGGCTGCATGCCCCCCTTCTGAGTCTGCCACGGGGTCAGACGGGCGGGGGGCCGGACGTTCGGGACGGCGGCCGGGATCCGCTTTGGCCGGCGGGATGCCGTACGGCCGCCTGAGATGGGTAGCGCGCGCCCGCCGCCCGGGTGTACCCTGCATATCTCCGCGCGGCTGCCGGCAGCCAAGGCTGATCCCCGGGACCGGCCTGCCCGGCGATCCTGGGCCGGGGGGGGCGCTGGGCGCAATCCATCATGCCCTCGGCAACGTGCGCCGGATGCCCAGCGTGGCCAAAACCGCTAGATCCAGAACAATCTGCAAGAGTGGGCGCCCGTGGCATGGCTAGCGCTGCCACGAAAAGCGGCGCTGCAAGGATGCGGGTCGGATAGGATGCGCCGCGCGCTTTTTTTTTGGCTGCGGGCCGCAGGGTGTGATTTTGTCCGGCCTGCGGCACTTGCTGATTGCCGCATGAGTTTGTGCCTGCTCCACGATGACGCCTCTGCCGTCTTGTCCACCACGATGGCCAGCCACCGGGCATCTTGTGTCCGGCCGGTCTGCTTGTGCACCAGTACCGCCGCAAGACGCCCGGGGGCTTTCTGTTATGCGGCCCCGTCAACGGAACTCTTGATCCCTTCCCACGACGGTCTCTCGCTTTCCACCCATAGAAATTTTTTTTGCAGCGCCGCCGTGTATATCTTCTCCCACTGGGCGCCCACCTCGTCCGTCCACGCCTTAAACACGCGCGGATCGATATAGTTGCGCAAGGACGTACCGAGGTTGTAGTCGCGTGTCTGCTCTGCCAGGTTTATCTGCAGGGAGATCTTCTCCACGCGCTCGCCGTGCTTGTCCTTTCTCTGCCTGATCTGCTTTCTTAGGCGTTTCATTCTCTCGCTGCGGCTCTTTTTTTGTTTTGGCGTCTTTGGCTTGGAAAGCCTGACTTTTTTTAGCGTCTCCTCGGCCTTGGCCCACGTGTTTTGAGCCTTGACTTTTTTTAGGTTGTCCTTCTTTTTCTGCAGGGACTGCCGGAACGTCTTGGGTATGGCCCTCTTGTGGTTGCACCGTATGGCTGCCTGCAGGTTTGCCATCTTTGCATGGTGTATTTTTTTGCTGGGCGATGCCTTTTTGACGTCGTCATTTTCGACAAGATACTCGGTGACCACTTTTGTGGCAAGGTACGTCCTGAATACCTTGGCCGTCACCCCCTTCACTATCCCGGACAGATACTTGTTTACGTCCTGGGATCTTATCCCGTCGAATATCTCCTCTCCGGTCTTTTTTCTGCGTACCAGCATGTCCATGTTCCTTTGGAACTGTTTCTCGCGCTCGGTAATCTCTATACTCTCCCGCCATCTCACACTGTCCTTGCCCAGAAAGTCCAGCTCTATCGAGCCGGGGCCAATCCTGACGTGTTCTGCCCGCAGCGTGGTGGCCCCAACCGTGTCTGCCTCCTCCTCGTCCTTCTCGTCGCCGACCCTCATGGCCGTCCGGTATATCAGATAGCATGCAGTAGATATTTTGGATTTTTTTCCGTCCCCCGATGACATGTCGTTGAATATGGCCTCCTCCACCGAGCCTATCTTTTCTGCCAGCACGGAAGCTTTTTCATACTTGGCCTTGTCCATCTCCTGCTTCAGATCGGAGGTATCGGCCAGCCACACGTACTTTGTCTTGCCGGTAAGTCTGTCGGTCCATTTTGCCACCCAGACGCCGTCGCTTTCGTGCACTACCCCGCCCCACTCACCCGGCGGCACGGCGGACTTTTTTCCCAGGTTGAGCGTGACGTCTTTTTTTGTTATGCGCGGCTTCCATTTTCCCCTGAGCGGGTGTTTTCCCCGGCCTATGAATATGCCCGGCGGCTCGGCCATGTAGTTTCCAAGCTCGACCATCTTGTCGTCGATGACGGCTCTGCCGTACTTTTCTTTCAGCTCCTCGCGGACTGCCTTGCGGGCGGCGGCCAGCTCCTTTCTCTCCTCTTTTGTCATCAGCAGCCTGGCCTCCTTTTCGCGCTCCACCAAAAGATACGCGTCGCCAAAGTCCAAGTCCCTGTAGGATATCCTGAGCCTGGGACGGAAGGTGGCGGCAAAATCGGCCGTAAAGTTCTTCTGGAAGACCCTGTCCTGGACGTATGGCGTGTCCTTCTTTTTGGCCCATTGGTAGACCATCTCCTCCTGGATGGGGCTCAGCTCCACCACCCTGCCCTTTATTTTGAATTTTATTCCCTGCCGTTTGTACTCTGGTGGCAGCAGTATGCCGTTGTGCTGCAGGCTCTTCCATTTCATGTCCGTTCAGCCCAGATCAGGGCGGGCCTTGCAGCGCTATGCGTCACCGGGAAACATCTCCCTTTTCATGTATCGCTCGAACTCGATATCTGATTTGGAGTTTTTCGACTTTATGAACATGGCAGCATCGGGGCCGGCCACATATCTGGGAAGCATTTCGGGCTGGCGGACGGCCTCTAGTATCACCTCGGCCACCTTTCCGGGTTCGGTACCCATCTGGACCATCATCTGCAATCCGGACATGATGTGGTTCATCAGTCTTTTGTACGATTCGTTCTTGGGCTCGGTCACTTTCATGGACTTGAAGAAGGACGTCTTGATCACCCCCGGCTCGATTACCGTAACCTGCACGCCGAACTGGTCCAGCTCGTATCGCAGGCACTCGGTCAGTCCCTCCAGCGCAAATTTGGAACTGACATAGGCGGGCGAGCAGGGGAAGCCCATGCGGCCGGCCACCGATCCGACGTTTATGATCCTCCCGCTCTTTTGGGCCCGCATCGACGGCAGCACTTCCTGTATGGTGGCGACCACGCCGAAGAGGTTGGTCTCAAACTGGTTCTTAAAGTCGGAGAGGGGCATCTCCTCGAGGGCCCCGAAGTGCCCGTATCCGGCGTTGTTAACCAGCACGTCTATCCTGCCGGTCTCCTCTAGCACCCTGGCGACGGCGGTCCTGACGGATGCGGGCTCGTCCACGTCCAACCGGATGATGCGGATATCCAGAGACCCCTCCTGCGCCGCCTTCCTGAGCGGCTCGGCTTTGGCCATGTCCCGCATGGTGCCATAGGTGGCGTATCCTGCCTTGGCTAGTGCTAGGGCCGTGTACATCCCTATCCCGGACGAGCTTCCGGTTACAATGGCGGTCTTCACGGGTGTGGGGGCTGCGCCCGCTATATTTATCCCATCTCATTTTTTGGAGCAGCGCCGCCGCATGATCTACACCAGCGGCTTCTGCCCGTCCTCTGGAACCAGCAGATCGCTCCTCTGCCCGTCCATCATCCTGGTGAGTACCTCTAGGGCAGCAACCCTGCTGAGAGGTTCGTTGTTGTTGCCGCACCTGTACGAGTAGGTGCACCTGGGACAGCCCGAGGAGCTCTGGCATGGGCAGAGTCTGAGTATCTGCCCGCTCCGTCTTATGACCTGCTCTATCCTGTCGTACAGCGCCCTGCTCGCCCCGTTTCCGCCTATGGCCGAGTCGTATACGAAGATGGCGCCCGACGTCCCCAGGGATATGCCTCCCAGATCCCGGGCCGCCCCGCCTGTTATCATGTTGCTGCCCTCTATGATGGTGTGTTCGGCTGCATGGTAGGCCCCCGCCTGCACCATCTGGTGGTCCTCCGAGGCGGCGGCCGCCTCCTCCGGTACCGGGGCGCAAAAGACCGCCCCCTTTGTAGCAAAGTCGTAGACGACCGGCGTCTCGAATGGGATGGTCCTGCCTGCGGCGTCGTCGCCCCCACCCTTCTCCACGTACCCGATCACCTCCTTGCGTATGTTCAGGGTGCAGTGGGCGATCTGCGTATTCCAGACCCTCTTGGTGTCGTGGGTGGCGCGTATGGTGGGCCACTCTACCACCAGTGGCTGCGTGTAGTATGGGTGGTAGTTGCGTCCCACCGGTTCCAGGTCCGCGTAATACGAGTCCGGGTATGCCAGTCTGCGGACGCGGTATCGCCGGCCCGCCATAATGTAGACTGCATCCTTGTGCAGCTCCCCCGTGGCCATGGGCAGGACGCGCTCCCCCATCCTCTTACCATGCACCATTATGCTGATGCTCTCCCCCATTCCGCGGATGTTGTACTTTTCCAGCACCTCTGACACCCTCCCGTGTCTGGGCAGGATCATCCCTCCCCTTCTCTCCAGCAGACCCGCATCCACGCACCTGTCCACGGCCGGCGCGTACCCGTAGACCTCCCTGTCGGCAAGGGGCGCGTCGCACGCCATCGCCATCGTGTGGTACTCCTCCACCAGGGGGTTTTTGGGGTCGATATAGGGGACTTCGGTATCCTCAAAGTAGTCCTCCGGCCTGCCCATGTAGTACTGGGAGATGGGGTCGTTCCCCAGGGCCAGGATGGCGTATCCTCTTTGGCCCTTTCGGGCCGCCCTTCCTATTCTCTGCAGCAGCCTGTTAACCGGCACCACCGTCGAGACCACGCCGTCCACCGATCCTATGTCTATCCCCAACTCCAGGGTAGGCGTACAGGATATGGCCATCAGGGATCCCCTCTTGAACCTGCTCTCCACCCTCCTGCGGTACGCGCTCGACAGTCCTGAGCGGTGCACCATCATGTCCACTCCTGCCCTTTTGGCATCCATGGCGAGCAACTCGGCGCCCCGGTGCGAATTGCTGAAGACCAGCGTCTTGTGCCCCCCTTTGATCATCTTGCCGGCCACGTCCAGCATCATCTCCCACTGCTTGCGGAGCGACGGAAACAGCATTACGAGGTCCGTCCTGCCCCGCCTGCCGGAGCTCCTCACAAGCGTGACGTCCCTGCCGAAGAGCTGGCCGCAGAACCGGTCCGGCTCCTGTATGGTGGCCGAAGCTGCCACCACCTGCAGGCGGTGGCGGCATATCCTGGCCAGCCTCCTTATCAGGTGATGGACGTTGCTGCCGAATATGCCCGTGTAGGTGTGGACCTCGTCCACCACCATCACCCTGGCCGAGGAGAGCAGGGCGGCAAATCTGGTCCTGCGGGGCAGGTGATAGTTGATCACATCAAAGTTGGTCACAAGTATGTGCGGGGGCGACTCGATTATGCTGCGCCTCTGGGCCGCCGGCGTGTCGCCATCAAAGACGGCCGACCTGGCCCCGACACTGCGGGCCATCCCCCATATCTTGGCGTGCTGGTCGCGAGCCAGCGCCTTTGTGGGGTAGATGATCAAGGCAAAGACGGCGTCCCTGCCCTCCGAGACCATCTGGACGATGGGCACAAGGAACGCCTCGGTCTTGCCCGAGGCGGTGGGCGCCACTATCACCGTGTCGCTGCCGCCGGTGATGGCCCCGTATGCCTCCTCCTGGAACGCATACAGTCCGGATATTCCAGAGTCAGCCAGGTGGCTCTTCAGGGCGGGATTCAGGCCCATCTTCCCGATATCGCCCCCGGGAGGCGGCCCCGGCGAGTCCGTGTACCTGTAGTGGCAGACGTAATCCTGGGTCGTGTGCAATATGCTGCGGATGGTCTCGTCGGGGTTGGCGTCCCCTATGATATCCGCGAGTTCATCCTCCGCTCTGATCATGCGGTCCCGGGTATTATCATCCTGGAGTTGTTCGCCGCTGTCGTACCGGCGCAAAAACTCAAGGAACGTCCGGTTGATCTCCCCGGCCATCTCCATGGTGCAGGATATGCCGCACCTGCACGATATGCGGCATCTTCCGTCAAAGGCCTCTACCACCGACATGGCCGAGGCGCACTTGGGGCAGGAGTATCTGACCAACAGGACTGTCCTGAGCGCGGCCGTTTATTTGGGTGATTGCGGCGGCTCCGCGCGCCGGCAGGGGCGGCCGGCTGGCGCCCCGCATCCAGTCTGCTAAAACAGGATCTCAAAACAACCAAATTGGGCGCACAAGCAACCCGTCATCGTGTACGTTGATGCGATATTCAATGACGACTGCATCGACGGGCTGGCCGCCATCCCCGACGACTCGATTGATCTGGTGATAACGGACCCTCCGTTTGCCATCGACTACAAGGCCAAAAAAGCAAACTACAACCGCACCGGCTCGCGGGTTATGCCCGGATACGTGGAGATACCATCTCAGGCCTACCGCGACTTTACCGGGTCGTGGATGGCCCAGGTGTATCGCGTGCTAAAGCCGTCTGGAAGCATGTACGTCTTCTCTGGCTGGAACAACCTCAAGGACATACTGTCTGCCTTGGACGAGACCGGTTTCCATACGATAAACCACATAATCTGGAAGTACCAGTTTGGGGTGGTGACCAAGAACCGGTTCGTCACCTCCCACTATACCTGCCCGTACGTCTGCAAGGACCCCGCGCAGCGCCGCTTCTATCCATTCTCAAGGCACGCGCAGGGCGAGCGGGACGAGCGCGGGCGCAGCCTGCACTATGCGGACAAGGAGGACGTCTGGGCCATACCGCGGGAGTACTGGCATGGGTCGATCAAGACTCCGACAAAGCTGCCCGCCGAGCTTATCCGCAAGATGCTGTCCTATTCCAGCATGCCCGGCGATATCGTGCTTGATCCTTTTCTGGGATCCGGTCAGGTGGCCGTAGTATCCGAGATGGTTGGACGTCGCTACTGCGGCTTTGAGATAGTGCCGGAGTATTACGAATTTGCCAAACGGCGCCTTGAGGAGGGCGTCTACCGGCCCATCTAGGATGCCGACTGCCCGCCGATCTTGTCCCGGATGGTCTCTCTGAGCTCGTCGTCGGTCATCCGGGCGGGATCGACTCCCACGGACCTGGCCATGGCCTCAAGCTTCTGGCGCTCGGTCTCTACGGGGCCGTTTACCTTTATGGTCTGGCCGGGAACCTGGTTGATCTGCTTGCGGATGTCGTTCTTTGCCTTCTCAAACTCGGCTGCTGCCCGCCCCATCTTTCTGGCAGCGGCGGGAAGCTTGCCCGTTCCCAGGATCAAGACCAGCGCCACGAACACCACGATTATCCACTCCGTTCCCATTATGTTGAGGGCCATCCAGTCCATCTGCGGAATATGTGGGTTGATTAGAAAATTAAACCTAATGCTTCGGCTTGCCCTTGGGCAGAGCCGGCAGCCATCCTACTTGTAGGCGGCAACCATGATTGCCCCGCCCATCATCCCCTTGTCGAACTCCACGCGCTCGTACTTTTCCAGCAGTATCTCCTCAAGAGCCCTGTTGGGGGGCCACCTCCTGTAGGTGTCATACAGGGTGGCAAACTTCAGGCCCAGCCGCCCCCCGGCCGCCAAGGCCAGGATGGGTAGTATCATCCTCAGATAGAACGAGACGCCGGCGCGCACGACCGGGTGATCCGGCTTGCCCAGATCCACGACGACCAGCCTGCCGCCCTTCTTGGTTACCCTGTGCAGTTCTGAGACGGCCACCCTGAGGTTGATGGCGTCCCGAAGGGAGTACCCGCACAGGACCGCATCGAAGGTGCCCTCCCGGAAGGGTATGTGCTCGAATATGCCGTTGGCCATGCCCGGGCTTTCCTCGAACATTCTGGATGTGTTGGCCAGCATGGGCAGGAGAGGATCATACAGCATCACGGATATGTCGCCGCATGTGGCCATGGCGGTCCTGGACATGTTGCCAAAACCGGATCCTGCATCCAGCACCAGGTCCCCGGGTGCCACCCTGCCCCGTATGCCCTTCATACGGTACTCCCTGTCCTTGCCCAGCGATATGTACGAGTTGACCCGGTCATACACCGGTATTATCTCCCGCAGCACCTCGATGACATGGCCCCACCGGTCCTCCAGGCCCAACGCGGCTCAGGATCCGGCAGACTTTGAGTACCCGCTCAGCTCGGCGTCGGGTATCTTCTCGAACGTCTTGGCCTTGGTGGTGACCTTGGCCATCTTGATGTTGCTGATGTCGTCACGCTTCTCGGCCTTTTGGTTTATGGCCGCGATGGTGAGCGCGGCCGCTTCTTGCAGGCTGGCCTCAAAGGCGTAGTTCTTCTCCAGGAACAGGTTTACCTCGTCGGAGCCCTCCCCGATGGCCACGGCCGCATAGGCCACGAACGTCCCGCTGGGGTCGGTAACGTACACCGACTCTCTCTGGTCTACGCCGGCTATTATCAAGGCGACCCCGTTGGGCCTGACACCCGAGTACTGGGTGAACTGGTGCGAGTGGTCTGCCAGATACTTTGCCACGGTGCCAACCTCGGCAGCCTCGTCGTAGGTGAGGCGGTTGCTTTGGGCGAACATCCTGGCGTTGTCCACCATTATCCTGGCATCGGGTATGTATCCTGCGGCGGCCACGCCTATGTGCTTGTCCACCTGGAAAATTTTCTGGGTCCTGTCTGCGGTCTGCAGGGCGCGAGACTTTTCCTCGACGGCCATTATCACGCCCTCCCTGCTGGCCACGCCGATGGCCAGCGTTCCGCGCTTGACAGTCTCCATGGCATACTCGACCTGGTATATTCTGCCGTCGGGTGAGTACATTGTCGGGGTCATGTCGTATCCACGGGACGCCATCATGGTAACCGGACTGGCCCACGTGTCAATTTAAGGGTATCACGGGGCGCATGGCCGCACTGCGATTCTGCGCCGGCACCGCGAACCGGCACGGAATGCACCATCCAAATTATTACCCCCCTGGCCGTATGCGGATCATGCGGGGCAGGACCTATGGCATGCTGGCGGCGGTGGCGATAGGCATCATACTGGTCAACACCCTCTACGGACACCATGTCTACGGGTTCCTGCACGATCAGTCGCTCAGCAAGTATTCCGTGTACGTGCACCTGCAGCCGGGCTGGAAGAGCTCCCCGGCGAACATACTGTACGATGTCACCGTCTCCTGGGACGACTCCGTCCGGGAGGATGCATCACCCTACAATATCAACAGGGTGGATTCGCAGCAGGGCCGGCAGGTGGTCCTGCTGTATCATGGATTCTCCGACTGCGGATCCAGCTGGAGTCCTCCGCTGTACCGGTATGCCGCCGACCTGACCAGAAGCACGATACGCAACATCCAGGGCGCGCAGCTCAACTCCGACCCGTATGCGCCGGTGCTGCCAGATGAGCCAAACACCGCCTACCCCGAATCCGAGCAGGCCGATTTGGTCAGGAGCGGATATGCCCAGTTCGTTCCGGTCTGCACCGAGCAGGAGGAATCTTCGTTCCGGTACGCCGTCTCGGTCAACGACCCGGAGGTGGCCTTTGACGTCTATTTCGTTCCGTCCGCCCGTGAGGCGGCTGACTATTTCAAGGATGATGGTTCCTTTGAGGCGTACGGCCCGGAGACGTGCGGGGCGTCAAACCGGCACAGCTATTCGGGGTACTGCGGCGGCGTGGGGCCTGAATCCGGACTGTTGATCATACTGCCCGACCGCCTGGAACAGAGCCTGACCAGGGTGCACGTCAGCCTGCAGGAGGTCACATCCAGCCCAGGCGCCTAAAGTAAGCCGCCATGCCCGCCGCCGGTATGGAGGATGCCAGTATCACCACCACAAACGTGGTATAGTCGCTCGTATTGGCGGCGGCCCCCCCGGGCAGGGCCACGTTCATGCCGTAGAAGGTGCCTATCACCGTCGCCGGTATGGCCAGCGTGAATATTATCGTGAGGACCGCCAGCACCTTGTTTGTCTTTTCTGTGCTGAGCATAAAGTCGGTGTCCTTGTATATCTCCATGGTCTCCCGGGACTCCTCGAGCGTCTCGATGACCTTGTCTATGTGGTCTATCACGTCGTCAAAGTAGAGCTCGAGGGCGGTCTCGGACTCGAACCTCTTTATGCGGGTGGATATCTCGTCTACGAACCTCTTGAGCGGGTTCACCATTCTTCGCAGCTTGTTGATGTCGCGGCGCAGCAGGGATATGTCTCTGGCCACGGACCTCCGGTCGTCAAAGACCTGGTCTTCCAAATCCTCCAGATTGGCAATTATCTTTCTTGACATGTGCAGGAGGTCGTCCACCAAAACGTCCACTATCTCGTGCACCAGGTAACCGGACGACCTCTCCAGCAGGCGCCTCTCGCCCTGCTCCTCGTTCTTGCACGCGGCAACCAGCTCGTTGAGCGGCTGCAGGTCTCCCTGGTGTATGGTCACCAGGTAGTCCTTGCCCACGAACATGGACAGCTGGCTGTACTGTAGGTCCCCCTTCCCGCCCAGCGGGGGGAAACTAAGTATGACAAAGAAGTGGTCCTTGTAGCTGTCAAGCTTGGGCAGCTCAAACTTGGCCAGGCAGTCCTCTATGTTGAGGTCGTGAAACCCGAACTCGCCGGCAAGCGCCTCTATGTCCCCCCTCTGGGGACTCTGTACGTCTATCCACCGGAACCCGCTGCCCTGGATGGTCTGGATGCTGGTCTGGGGGTTGGCATCCTTTCGCACTTTCTTGCCGGCCAGCAGCCGCTTTGTGATGAAACCCCTCCTCATTTCTAGACGAGAATAATACCTTCATATAATTTTGATGAAAGCCGTCCCGTGGGGCGGCAGGGGTGAAAAAATGGCTGTTATTGGTTGACTATGTCGGATCCATGGAGGATCTCGTGATACGTCTTTCTCAGGCGGCCCAGCGGGGTCACCGTAAACGAGCGGGAGCAGTAGTCGCACCGTATCATGTTATACTATAGAATACGGTACTATTAAAGTATATGTACGGTACTGTGGGGAATTATATACAATAGTACAACACCTCCACAATCCTTATCAACCCCAGTCTGATGACCTCACACGGTGGTCATGAAACATCTAACCAACATCACTAACCATCTGACGGGGGATCCAAAGATCCCCGCGGGGGAAGGAATTGACCTCGTAAGACGTGAAATGGGATGGACCCGGAACCCACTGTCCAGTGTATCCAGCTCCGAACGCAGACCAGCGGCGCGAGAACCAAGCGCGAAATCGTCCCGCGACATAAAGCGTCAGAAAACACTTGGTGGATCGCGTACCATGTGCGCGATGTATCAATGTATATAATTCCCGTACGATGGCGATCCTGTTGTAACCGTTCGCCCCCTCCTCACAGATGTAGGCGATCAGGCACGACTTTGGCTGAATTCTGCACTGAAACCGGCCGCCTTTAAAAAGGGAGTGAACGGTTACATTCTGTTTTAGGCAACCCCGAACCGGCCAGCCCGGGGTGTGGACGCGATGCGCAGCAGGTGGCCGGCGGCAGAATCCGCACGGGGCGGACACGACCTGCCTTCTACGGCAGACGATGCCTTGCCGCATTGTAGCGGGCCGGGCTAGGCGCAATCAGATACCCCAGGGCATATCTCCACACAATCTTCAGACTACCCAATCATCACGCTGCACCACCCCGGTGCCTGCGGTGTGCTATAAAACATGACATGCCGACGTGGCCGCCTGCGGGTTGGGATATGACGGGATGGGGCGGCGGTGCCCGGAGTTTTTTTTTATGTTTTGCACGGCGCCCGTCGGCCACGAACGGCGCAATTGGGCGGAATTTTTGCATGCCGCGCTACCGGGAACGCGCCGGTTGTTTTATTGACCGACGGCCGCTTTTATGGCAAAAATACGGCGACAAAAATTGTTTTATTTTAAATTAATCTGTATTTTTAATGCCCGCCAAAACCGCCTCCACCCCTCCGCTGTAGGGCAGGCGCCTCCGTGTTGGTGCCGAAAATACCAATTATGCATAAAGAGATATAGCAAACACCAACCGTTCGGTATCGTGGCAGCCGAGTCCGTGTCCACAGCTCCGGGAAAGGTCATCCTGTTCGGGGAGCATTTTGTCGTCCACGGCGCTCGGGCCGTCCTCTGCGCAATAGACCGGCGGGTTTCTGTCACGGCTAGGATAATGGATCTGCCGGTACTTTCGGTTAGGTCCGGATTCGGATCAGCGGACTACCCACTGGATGCCGCTCCCGGGTCCGTCGACACCTGGGTCCGTCCGTTCAGACATATGGTGGGGCGGGTTAACCTGGGGGACTCGGGAGTGCTGATCTCGATAGACTCAAACATACCGTCCGGGGCGGGCTTGGGGTCCTCGTCGGCATGCTGCGTGGCGGCGGCCGGCTCGGTGATGGGCCTGGATGGCCCGCGCTCTCGTGGTTCACTGCTGGATATGGCCGTAGCGTCGGAGAGGACTGCCTATCCGGACTCGTCGGGGGCCGACTGTACGGTGTCCGCGTATGGCGGAGTCATGGAGTACCGGGCAGGCACGTTTCGACGGCAGGACACCTTCCCGGAGATGACCCTGGTCGTTGCAAACTCTAGGATGCGGCACTCGACCGCCGAGATGGTCGCCGGGGTGGGGCGGTTCCGCAGGGAGGGCCCCGACGCATTCGAGGATCTCTGCAGGCGCGCCGATGACATATCCAGGCAGGCGCTGCTGTCCATGGGTACGGGCGAGATAAAGAGGATAGGGCGGCTGGCATCGGAGAACCAGGTCCTGCTGGAGGAGATAGGCGTCTCCAATGATATCCTCCGGGCGATGATCCGAGTGGCGGACCGCCACTCGTACGGATCCAAGATTACCGGTGCAGGAGGGGGAGGATGCATATTTGCAGTGACGGACAACACTAACAGGTCCGCGACCGTTCGTGCCCTGGCATCGGCCGGATACGATACATTCTTGGTTCGTATCGACCGGGCCGGCTTGGTCTCAGGATGATGCCTGAACTGCTAGTTTGCACGCCGCCGAACCGCCGCGAGAGCAAACCGGTCCGTGTATACTTTATAATTGAGCGCATTGAAAGCAAACCCGTCATGATTTTGATAAAATTGGGCGGCTCTGTAATAACAGACAAGTCGACTCCGCTCAAATTTCGACCGGGGGCTGTCTCGGGTTTGGCCGGGGCCGTATCCGAGATAATGAACGATGCCGGCGAGCCAATAATTGCCGTGCATGGGGGCGGATCATTTGGCCACCACTATTCGGTAATCTTCGACATGCATACCAGACCTGACGCGTACGACCCAAAGGGAGTTGCCACGGTAAAAAATTCCATGATGGATCTCAACCACAGAATTCTGGATATATTCTTGGAGGAGGGGGCCCTTCCCTACTGCTCCCCGCCGTCAACCTTCGTCCACGGCCATGATCCAGTCGGGGACAGGATATCGGAGATAGCGCAGGTGGCCAGCCTGGGCATGTGCCCCGTAACATTCGGCGATGCCGTGTGGTGCGGATCAAGGACGGCGCCGGCCATACACGAGGGTCCGTCGGGGGCGGCCAACCCGGGCGGGAACATACAGCAGGGCCTATCCTACATACTCTCTGGGGACCGCATCATGACCATGCTGGCAGAGGCGCTCCGGCCCAGGCTGGCCGTCTTTGCAACGGATGTGGACGGGCTGTACGCCTCGCCGGACTTGGAGGATCTGATAGCGGAGGCAGATGAGGGCGCCGCCGCCACCTCGACCAGCAAGGGGGATGTCACCGGGGGCATGGGCCGCAAGGTGCAGGAGGCGGCCAAGATATCTGCCAGCGGCACGAACGTCTTCTTTGTCAACGGCAACAAGCCCGAGCGCATTATCTCGGCCGTAACACAGAATACCTTCGAGGGAACCATCTTCCGGAGTAGGCCATGACCGTGAATCTCGTACTGGTGGACGGCGACGACAACCCGGTGGGATTTGCGGAGAAGACGAGGTGCCACCAAAAATCCGGCATCCTGCACCGGGCCTTCACCGCGCTGCTGTTCGACGACGATGGAAGGCTGCTGCTGACGCGCCGGTCCTCCTCCAAGATGCTCTGGCCGGGCAAGTGGGACGGGACGGTCGCCAGCCATCCGGCTTACGGTGAGAGCTTTGTCTCCTCCGCGGAGAGACGCCTCTCCGAAGAGCTGGGGATTAGCCGCCCGCTGGAGTACCTGTTCAAGTTCGAGTACCATGTTCCGGATGGCGAGCGGGGATCCGAGAATGAGGTGTGCGGGACGCTTATAGGCACGGTGGGATCCCAGCCGCTGCGGCCGGATCCTGCCGAGATAACGGAGACCCGCCTGGTGGAAGCGTCGGAGATGAACCAAGCCGACCCGATGTCCTACTGCCCCTGGATGCTTTTGGCACTGGCACTTCTCCCGGAGACGCGCGTACCGGCCCGGTACAGGATAGATCCTTGGATGTCCCCGGATACAACCTCGACACTGCTGGAGATGGCCTCGCACCACCTGCCGCCGGACCAATGGAGGCCTGTCCGCTGAAGCCCCCATCTGAGTCGGCAGAGCAGATAACGGCATACCTGCGCCGCGCCCTCTCGGGCAGTCCGGAGAGGCTCTACGAGGCAGCCAACCATTTGATAGTCCACGGCGGCAAGAGGCTCCGGCCGTACCTCCTGATACAGACGTGCCAGATGATGGACGGCACCGCCGATGAGGCCATGGCGGCTGCCGGCGCAGTGGAGATGATCCACAACTTTTCACTGGTACACGACGACATCATGGACAACGACGACACGAGGCATGGTGTACCCACCACACACAAAAAGTACGGCGCCTCGCTGGCCATACTGGCCGGCGACACTCTCTTCTCGCGGGCGTACAGTACGCTGTCCGGATGCGCCCTGCCGGCCGAGACCCGGGCCACCCTGGTCTCCCGCCTGGCCGGGGCGTGCGTCGACATATGCGAGGGACAGTGGATGGACGTCTCCATGGGGGAGAGCAAGGCCATCCCCTCGCCATCCGAGTACACTGCGATGATCCGCAAAAAGACGTCGACCCTCTTTGGGGTGTCCTGTTCCATGGGGGCGATCTGCGCGCGAGCCCGGCCATCCGACATAGAGAACGCCTCCTCTTTCGGACTAAACATGGGTACCGCATTCCAGATAACCGACGATCTGATCGGCGTCACCGGGGATCCGCGCCTCACAAGGAAGCCGGTGGGCAACGACATCCGCGAAGGAAAAAAGTCGCTCCCAATACTGATGTCCTTGGAGTCGGCACAGGGCGCCCAGCGCGATGCCATTCTGGGGGCATTCGGAAACGCCAACGCAACCACAGACGAGACGGCGGCGGCGGTCCTGGCCATCCGGAGGCTGGGAATAGAGGATACCATCCGGGAGAGGGCCGCCACCTACGCTGATGCCGCCAGACGTTCCCTGGAACCGTACTCTGGCGCGCACCGGGACAACCTGGAGTCGCTGCTGGACTTTGTCGTGAAGAGGAGCCTCTAGTTGGACGATACCGCCTCGGAGATACGGCGCATCGCCATGGCCAGCGCGGCCGTACACGGCTCCACCACCGCCAAGATAGTGCTGGCCAAGCTGCTGGGCTCCCGGCCTGACCTGCGCGGCCGCGCCCAGGAGATGGCCAAGATGGTGGAGGAGGTGGTCTGCGAGGTCAACTCGATGGATCCGGCCAGGCTGGCCGGCTCCCGTCCAGCCCGCAAGACGGCATCACAGCAGAACCCGCTTCCGAACCTGCCCGGGGCGATCCAGGGCGAGGTGGTGACACGCTTCCCCCCCGAACCCAACGGCTACCCGCATATAGGCCACGCCAAGGCGGCCATCATAAACCACGAGTACGCCAGGATGTACGACGGCCGCATGATACTCCGCATGGACGACACCAACCCCGCAGCCGAGCGCCTGGAGTTTTATGCCGCCATCAAGGTGGGCCTTGAGTGGCTGGGGATAAAGTTCGACCGGATCAAGAACACCTCCGACGACATAGACCTCCTGCACCAAAAGGCCGCCGAACTCATCCACACGGGCAAGGCGTACGTGTGCACCTGCGAGCGCCAGACCGCCTCAGAGAACCGCCGCCGGATGGTCTCCTGCCCGTGCAGCTCGCTGGGACCCGAGGAGGGCCATTCCAGGTGGGCCAAGATGCAGACCAAATACAAACCCGGCGAGGCCGTCCTGCGGTACCGCGGGGAGATGGCCTCGGAGAATACCGCCATGAGGGACCCGGTACTGTTCCGCGTCACCGACGAGAGGCATCCCCTCCTGGGATCAAAGTACCGGACCTGGCCCAGCTACGACCTGGCCATCGCCGTCGAGGACAGCCTGGACGGCGTCACCCACGCCTTCCGCTCAAAGGAGTACGAGCTGCGCAACGAACTGTACCATTCCATCCAGGAGTCGTTGGGACTCCGGAAGCCCCGGATGGCCGTCTTCTCGCGCCTTGCCCTGCGCGACATGCCGGTCTCAAAGCGGCTCATAAAGCCGCTTCTTGAGCGCGGCCACATAACCAGTTATGACGACCCGCGCCTTCCCACGCTGGCCGGACTGCGGCGGCGGGGCATAAGGCCGGAGGCCATCCGCAAGTTCGTCCTGTCGCTGGGCTTTACCAAGTCTGACACCACCGCCCCCTTCGAGACGCTCGAGTCGTACAACCGCACCATCATCGACTCCTCCAGCGTGCGCCTGCATATGGTCCGCAATCCCGTCCGCCTTGGGATGTCTGGCCTTCCATCGGGGATGGCGCGCCTTGCAGCACTGCCGGGATCCGGCGATACGCCGCGTACCCTGGACGCCTCCGGGGGCGTTCTGGTAGATGCCGCCGACGAGCCCCTTCTGAGGGGGGGCGATCCCGTCCGGCTGATAGGGCTTGGCGGCGTGGCCCTGGATACGTCCGGTCCGCAGCCGGTCCTATCGTACGTTGCCGATGAGCCGTCCGGCGTCCCAAAGGTGCACTGGGTGCCATCTTCCTCGGCCGTCCCCCTGGCTGTCCTGGTTCCGGGTCCGCCGTTCCGGGGCGAGACCTTTGATGAGCACAGCCTGCAGAGCCTATCCTGTATGGTCGAGCCGTACTACCTGGAGATCCCCGACTACTCGATGGTGCAGTTTGTGCGGTTCGGCTATGCCCGCAAGGAATCGGCCCGCCAGGCCGTGTTCGCGCACAAGTGACTACAGGTCCTTTACGGCGACCCGGACCAGGTACTTTTTAGCGGCCAGCAGGGGGTGCTCCAGCGGATGGGTGGAGAAGATCTCCACCTCCCGGCCTGCCCTGTGCGCAAGGTCGGCGGCGTAGTCAATCAGGCACGCGGCATCCCGGGAGTCCGGCTCCGCATCGTGCGAGATGGTGACCATCAGCACCCCGGGGAACATCTGCGAGTCTGCCAGCACGGCAACGGGTCCGCCGTCCGCCCAGGCGACCCTGTCCGGAGGGACCCGCTCATCCACCCGCACCCACCTCCACGACTCCACGTATCTTGATGGCCATGCTCCGGCAGGCGCGGGGCGGACGCGCCCGCACCCACCCGCGCCCGACTCGCACGAGTACATGTGCCAGTCCCACTCCCTTTTGTAACCCCGTACATGGAACATTTTCAGCGATACTGCATTGGTGCTCTCAATGGCCGCGCGCGCCTGGACGGCGCCCATCTCGCTGGATAACTGTTCTGCCTCTGCCACCAGCGCGGATCCCGTGCCTCGACGCCTAGCCGACGGCCTCACCCTGATGCCGTCTATCCACGCCTCGTCCTGCCTTACGGAGAAATGGCCTATCCCGTCGACCACCCCCGTGTCGTTCTCGTACGCCAGGAGGTTGCCGTCACTCACCCATCGATCCCACACCTTCTCGATATAGTCGCCCCACTCAAACGTCCTGGTGCAGAACGGCTTGACCCCGCCCCAGTCACCTGCCCGGGCCTGCCTTATTCGCATCAAGGCCACCTAAACGATTACTGGTATTCCATAACTAAAAGGGTTCTTCTGCAAAAAGGTTCTTCTGCGAAAACTGTTGGCGATGGCGGATTCCCTTCGGGACGCATCGTACGGACAGAGATAATCAAGAGCGATCCGCCTACGGATCCATCCCGATCCACACGGCCGGTTAAGTACGCTGATGCGCAAGTCCCATCAGATTGCGACATATGATGGGACAAGCGCACCTATTGCAGTTGGTAAAATCGACATTTAAGCTGGACGGTGAACCGGCTCCCCGCCCCGGATCAACCAGAGGCGGGCGGCTGGCCCGGCTGGCCCGGTGGCTTGGATTGCGCGTTTCATGGAGCAGGGGCGCCGCCTGCAACCCCTCCTGCCTGTTCTCGGTGACCGACCGGGTGACCCGCTTCTGCCTGGCGTTTGAGATAGCCGACCGCAAGGATGGCCAGGGCGCCACCGCCCTGCTGGAGGCCGCCCGGGACCGGGCCGGCAAGGTTCCGTCAGAGTTTGTCAGCGACGGGCTGGCCTCGTACAGGCAGGCCCACGGGGCGGTGTTCGAGGCCAAGACGCCCCTGGACAAGTGCAGCGTACACGTCAGCGAGGCGGCCATCCACAACAAAAAACACAACAACCACCTCCAGGAGAGGTTCAACGGGACGTTCCGCGCCGCTCAGAGGCCCAGGCGCGGCATCAAGAGCGCCGGTTCACGGCTTATCGTCGGGTTCTTTGTCCACTACAACTTCGTCCGGCCGCACACGGCCATCGGGGGACGCACCCCGGCTCAGGCGGCCGGCATTACCATCCACGGGCCCGACAAGTGGCGGACGATAACAGGCAACGCTGCCCTGGCGGCGGGGGCGGTACCGTGAGGCATCTTGGTGACCCCATCGGGACGCCTCCCTTCACCTACCGACGGACTGGAGTCGGGGGCGGTACCGTGAGGCATCTTGGCGGGACCGTCCGCATGGGACCGCCCCGCGTCCCGGCGGGGCTCGCCGGCCTGCCCCGCCCCACACCATCCAAGGACGGAGGCTTGGACATGCGTCGCCACCAACAATTAGCGCAGAAGAATCGAGTTTACTATTTTTATAAATGGATGAGATGACTAGGCGCCGTGGGCCCTGGCAATATCTGGGAATGGGGGCGTGGGTCTGCACGCCGCAACTCTCTGGGACAGACCGTCGTCCTGCTGGCGGTCGCGGTGTCGGCATCAGGGATCATTCCGTCCCTGTCTGACGGCGCGCCGTCCGTACCGGCTCTCACCATGGTCGAGATCAGCGAGATAGCCGACAGCGGCCCGCTCACCCTCAACGGCACCGTGGCCGTGGACGTCTTTGGGACGGGCGGCGGCACCTACCTGGCGGTGGCAGCCGCCCATGATGACGGCATACAGATAATCAGCGTCACCGACCCGTCCAATCCGGTCGGGACGGGCAGCATCACCGACGGCACCGACACGGTACTGGACGGGGCCTACGACGTGGCCGTCTTCGGGACGGGCGGCGGCACCTACCTGGCGGTGGCAGCAGTGGTCGAGGACGGCATACAGATAATCAGCGTCACCGACCCGTCCAATCCGGTCGGGACGGGCAGCATCACCGACGGCGCCGGCACGGCACTGGACGGGGCCTCGGCCGTGGACGTCTTCGGGACGGGCGGCGGCACCTATGTGGCGGTGGCGTCATACCGTGAGGGCATCCAGATAATCAACGTCACCGACCCGTCCAATCCGGTGGCAGTCGCGGCCATATTTGACGACGATGCGGCCCTGCTGGACAACGCCAGGGGCGTGGACGCCTTCAGGGTGGGTGGCAGCACCTATGTGGCGGTCACCTCGCGCGGCGACAGCAGCCTGGGGGTGGTCAACGTCACCGACCCGGCGCGCCCCGCCCTGATAGCCGGAGTCCGGGACGGCGGCTCTGCGGCGACCCTGCTGGAGGGAGCGCGGGGTGTGGATACTTTTGTGACGGGCGGCAGCACCTACGCGGTGGTGGCGGCGCACGGGGACAGCGGCCTCCAGTTGGTGGACATTGCCGACCCCTCCGACCCGTCCCCGATATCTAGCGTGGCCGACGGCCCCACGCTGCTGCTTGGGGGAGCTGCATCGGTTGCGACGGTAAACATAGGAAGCGCCGTGTACGCCCTAGCCGTGAGCATGTTTGAGAGCGGCATCCAGGCTGTCGACGTCACCAACCCGTCCAATCCCGTCCCCGTCCAGGTTCAAGGCGCCGCCGCCCCGGCGCTTAACGGGACGGCGCGCGACGTGGCCGTGTTCAGGGTGGAAGGCGCCGTCTACGCGGCGGTAGCGACGGGATTCTTTGAAAACAGCCTCCGAATACTGGAGGTCGTCCCCGACTACTCCCTCGGGGCCCACACGCCCGCCCTTCCACCCGTCCCGGTGTCGGCCGCCTACCATCCGCATGTTGGCGCCGTCACTGTAGTCTTCGACGGCCAGCTTGGCCCCGCGGTTCATGCCGACCGCCTGCATGTGCGCGAGGCCGGAGGGGGCGAGGCGGGGCTGCCCCTCTCCGGCAGGCCCGCGGTGGAGGGCGCCGTCCTGACCATCACGTTGAACGCCGGCCGGTCCGGCGCCATCGGCGCCATGGCGTCCCCACTGCTTGACATCGGCGAGGGCGCCGTCTACGACATATACGGCAACCCGGTCCGGGCAGCCGCCGGCCTCCCGGTGGATGTGCCCGACACCATCCCGCCCGAGATAGTCTCGGCCACCTACGACAACTCCACGGGCCTGCTATCCCTGATATTCAGCGAGCCGCTCAACCACACTGCCACCGACCATTCCGGCCTGGCCGTCCTGGGATCATCCGGGAACATCACCCTCGCGGCCGCCGCCGACAGGGGGATACCGGACGACGATGCCATCGCCGCCACGCTGGGCCCCGACCAGCGCGGTATGGTGGGCGCATCCCCCGTCCTCCGGGCATCCCGAGGGGCCGTCACCGACGTGTCGGGCAACCAGATAGAGCCGGTCACCGTCCCCGTAGGGCTGAGCGCCAACGTTCCGCCGACGGTCGACGCCGGCCCCGACCTGGGCATCCCGGAGGGCGCCATCGTCTCCCTGAACGGGACGGCCTCCGATGCCGACGGCGACATCCTGTCCTACAGGTGGTCCCACGGCCCCGCCCTGGCCGTACAGTTCGATGACCCCTCATCCCCGTCTACATCGTTCACGGCGCCGCAGGTCAACGCCACCACCGCCCTCACCCTCACCCTTGCCGTCTCCGACGGCAACGCCACCACCTCGGACTCGCTGGTCCTGACCATCTCGGATGTCCCGGACAACCACCCGCCCGAGGTGGAAGCCGGCCCCGACCTGGGCATCCCGGAGGGCGCCATCGTCTCCCTGAACGGGACGGCCTCCGATGCCGACGGCGACATCCTGTCCTACAGGTGGTCCCACGGCCCCGCCCTGGCCGTACAGTTCGATGACCCCTCATCCCCGTCTACATCGTTCACGGCGCCGCAGGTCAACGCCACCACCGCCCTCACCCTCACCCTTGCCGTCTCCGACGGCAACGCCACCACCTCGGACTCGCTGGTCCTGACCATCTCGGATGTCCCGGACAACCACCCGCCCGAGGTGGAAGCCGGCCCCGACCTGGGCATCCCGGAGGGCGCCATCGTCTCCCTGAACGGGACGGCCTCCGATGCCGACGGCGACATCCTGTCCTACAGGTGGTCCCACGGCCCCGCCCTGGCCGTACAGTTCGATGACCCCTCATCCCCGTCTACATCGTTCACGGCGCCGCAGGTCAACACCACCACCGCCCTCACCCTCACCCTTGCCGTCTCCGACGGCAACGCCACCACCTCGGACTCGCTGGTCCTGACCATCTCGGATGTCCCGGACAACCACCCGCCCGAGGTGGAAGCCGGCCCCGACCTGGGCATCCCGGAGGGCGCCATCGTCTCCCTGAACGGGACGGCCTCCGATGCCGACGGCGACATCCTGTCCTACAGGTGGTCCCACGGCCCCGCCCTGGCCGTACAGTTCGATGACCCCTCATCCCCGTCTACATCGTTCACGGCGCCGCAGGTCAACGCCACCACCGCCCTCACCCTCACCCTTGCCGTCTCCGACGGCAACGCCACCACCTCAGACTCGCTGGTCCTGACCATCTCGGATGTCCCGGACAATATCCTACCGACGGTCGATGCCGCCTCCCTGAACGGGACGGACATGGCGGTGGACACGACGCCGCCGGTACTCACGCTGAACGGCGGCGCCAAGGTGCAGGTCACCAAAGGCGTGACGTACGTGGATCCGGGCTACACGGCCGTCGACGACATGGACGGCAACATCACTGATATGGTCATGGTGACCGGCAGCGTCAACACCGACGCGGCGGGCTCGTACACACTGAGCTATGACGTGGCCGACCGCGCAGGCAACGCCGCCGTGACCCAGAACAGGACCGTGACTGTAGCGGCCGACGACATACCGCCGGTCATCACGCTGAAGGGCCAGCAAACTATGAACGTCGAAGGGAGAGCCGCGTACGTGGAGCCCGGATATACGGCCACCGACCGCGAGGACGGCGACCTGACCGCCAACGTGACTGTCACCGGGACGGTGGACACCGCCCGGATAGGAACATACACGCTGCACTATGACGTATCGGACAGCTCCGGCAACGCGGCCACCCGGCAGGTCAGGACCATCCAGGTAGTCGACGTAACACCTCCCACGATAACGCTTGCCGGCCAAACCAACATGACCATCCAGGTCAACTCCGCGTATGCCGACCCCGGCTATGCGGCTACCGATGACTACGACGGCGACCTGGCTGCCAGAGTGGTAGTCGCCGGGACGGTGGACACCGCCCGGATAGGAACATACACGCTGCACTATGACGTATCGGACAGCTCCGGCAACCAGGCCGTCCAACAGAGCCGGACCGTCCAGGTAGTCGACGTAACACCTCCCACGATAACGCTCGCCGGCCAAACCAACATGACCATCCAGGTCAACTCCGCGTATGCCGACCCCGGCTATGCGGCTACCGATGACTACGACGGCGACCTAGCTGCCCGAGTGGTAGTCACCGGGACGGTGGATACGACCACCATAGGGACGTACCGCCTGCACTATGACGTAACAGACAGCTCCGGCAACGCGGCCACCCGGCAGGTCCGGACGGTCCATGTCGTGGCCGTAACGCCGCCTATGATAGCCCTCTCGGGCTCCTCCACCGTGACCGTCCCGTTCGGCTCCGTATATAGCGAGCCCGGCTATACTGCGACCGACCCAGAGGAGGGCGACCTGACTGCCAGTGTGGTTGTCACCGGGACGGTGGACACATCCAAGACGGGGACGTATACGCTGTACTACGACGTGTCCGACAGTTTTGGCAACAAGGCCGTCCAACAAACCAGGACGGTCCGCGTGGCCGACGTGACTGCCCCCACGATAGCGCTGGCAGGCCAGACCGGCATGACCATCCGGGTCAACACCACGTATGCCGACCCCGGCTATGCGGCTACCGACGACCACGACGGCGACCTGACTGCCAGAGTGACCGTCACCGGGACGGTGGACGCTACCAAGATCGGAACCTACACAATCTACTACGATGTATCAGACAGCTCCGGCAACCGGGCTGTCCAGCTGGTCCGGACGGTCCACGTCGCGGACATCCCCGACCCGCAGGCGGGCCTGCCCGAGGTGGTCAAGAGGTATGACGCCAACCGCAACGGCGTCATAGACCACCAGGAATGGCTGGTGGCTGTCAACGATTACGCGAACTCCGAGCTGACTACTCAGGAGATCCAGGCGATAGCGTCGGCCAGGTCATAGATGTGGTGGTGGCGGTCCGGTCATATGCCAGCCGCTCTTATGTGCATAGTAGCGGCAAATAGGATCCGGTAATGACCCGATGTTTGCCAGGGCCGCGGCATACGGCGGAGGTGTATGGCCGGGGTCCGCCTGGCCGGCATCCGGGCGTGCGGCATCAGAGGTGCTGCTGGCCGTATCGCGCAGGCATCGGGTCGTTTTGGCGTGCGGGGCTGCGCGGCATCGCACAGGATCGGCCCCGCCGGAGCGTGATGATGGTACCGGTCCGCCCTGGCGCGGTCAGGCCATCGGCAGACCGTATATCCGGACGGGCTGCACCTCGCCGGACTCGACCAACCGTATGATGGGGTCCTCCATCTCGTCCTAGGTCTGATAGTACCTGGCGGCCAGCCGCGCCTTTATCATCCGCCACTGCATCTAGATGGGGTTAAGCTGCGGGTATGCGGGGGCCCAGGCCCAAAGAGCTGAGTGTGTTCCTCGGCGAGATGGCCGGCAGGATCAAGATCTACTACTTCCCGCCACACACGCCGGAACTCAACCCAATAGAGTCGCAGTGGAAAGTACACAAAAAGGCCACCGGGAACCGCACATACGAGAACGTCGAGGAGATGCAAGAGTCGCTGCGCACGATGCACGAGGGGAAACAAATCCCGATTGCCAAAATGCGCGCATATCTGGTTCGTTAACTACACTATCTTATGCTTGTTACAAGATAAAATGATATTATCAAAATATCTATTTATTAGAAAGTATTGAAATTAAAATAGACTTATGAAACCAAGGGCCGCACACCGTATTCGCAGGCAAATCCTTTTGGGATGTCTACCCGTGTCGTCCAGTCGAACTCTGGCCGTGTTGGTCTTGGCTGTCGCGGCGTTTGCCGCCCGTTACATCCCTTCTTACGGGTCTGACGTCCCCCCGGATCAGTCGGTTACTCTCAGCCCGATCCCCGCCCAGCAGACAGATGAACCCACCACCATCACGTCCGCCGCCTCCGGCAACGGCACCCTTGCCTTCTCGCTGACCAACCCGCCGGATGGCGCCTCCATCGACCCGCGCACGGGCCACTTCTCGCGGACGCTGGTCGTGACCGACGGGCGCATGGACCTGATCGCCGTCATGGCGGATGATGGGGCGGGCGGCTCCGACTTTCTGGCCATCGAGATCGAGGTGGCATCCGGAGTATCGGAGTCAAGCTCAACCGGGGGCGCGGATTTGCGCTCGGTCAACAGCAACCGTCCCCTGGGCATGGGGTCGATATCGCCGTTCCGCAGACACATCACGGAGTGTGATGCCTTGAGTTTCACGGTACGCGCCACTGGTGCGGGTGGCGATACAGTATCGCTCGAGTTAGGCGACAAACCGACGGGTGTAGGCAACGACCCCTCCATCAGCGACACCGCCTCCTATGCCTTCTTGGGTACTACCAATGCAAGGGCCACCGTCTCATGGGAGACAACGCATGGGGGCGCTGGCAACACCGTGGGTGAGCATCCGTTCCAGGTTATCGCGACCGATGACCGTGGGGCAACCGATTGGGCCGGAACCCGGGTTTTGGTCTGGGCGGCGCTCCCCGCCTTCTCGGCACCAACAGGTACGCAAGCAGCTACTGTGGGGGAAGAACTGACAGTTCAGGTGACGGCCAGCAACGGGGCCTGCGGCGACGACACAATCAGATACCACATGTACATCCTGAGGAATTCTGCCACCGGGCAGGCGGGTATGGGTGCCGAGCTGAGGCACTACGCCGACCAGCACATCCCGCCGTGCAACTCCTGTGTAGACCGCGCTGCTGGGGTGTCTACATGGACTCCCACCCGGGCGGGACTGTACCACATTGTCGTCTCTGCGACAGACGGACACGGCCGCTCCAACCGCAAGGTGTTCCATGTTGATGTCGACACACCGCCTATGCCACCAACGGCTGACGCCGGCCCCGACCAGACGGTCCGGACCGGCCGGACGGTATATCTGGATGGGACGGGATCGTTCGACCCCGATGGCTACTCGCTGACCTACTCGTGGAGCCAGATCTTAGGCCGGACGGTCACGCTGTCCGACTCGACCAGGCCAACCCCCTCGTTCACTGCGCCGTCCAGCTCGGCCACCCTGGTGTTCGGGCTGACCGTCACCGACGACGACTCGCCGCCCCTGTCGGACACGGTTACCATCACCGATGCCCCGCCGCCCAACCACCCCACGACGGCCGACGCCGGCCCCGACCTGACCGTGATCGAAGGAGACCCCGTGACCCTGCCGAGGACAGCCTCCGACCCCGACGGCGACCATCTCACATACCTGTGGACCCACGACCGGACCGACCTGCCCGTCATCCTGGAGAGCGCCACCACCCTGTCCACTATCTTTGCAGCCCCCTCCATCGACCCCGACGCCACAGTCACCTTCACGCTGACCGCCGACGACGGCCGCGGCGCCTCCTCCTCGGATACGGTCACCATCACGATCCTCGTGGAAGGCTCCCCGCCGGATGCCCCGCAGAACCTCTGGTTCGGAGCCACCACCGACGCCACCCTCACGCTGATCTGGGACGACCCCGGCGATGCGACCAACACCGGCTACAAGACACTGTCCGGGGCGCCGGCCACCCAGACCCATCTGTCGACGCTGATCAACAACACCGGATCGGCGGAGACCGCCTGCACGGTCCGGGACCTCGAGCCGGACATCACCTGCGTCTTCAGGGCGGTCGCGATCAACGAGCACGGCGATTCGGACCGCTCCAACTATGTCGGGATCTCTACCCCACCGTAACGCCATGGCGAACCTAGCGCGCTCCGCGGCCGCCGTCCTGGCCGCTGCCGTATCCCTGGCGATCCTGGCCGCGGCCGCCCCGCAGGCCACCGGCGGGGACGGCCCGGGCCTGCCAGCGGGGTCCGCCCCCAAGGGCGACCCGACCAAGTTCGACTACGGCTTTTACGAGAAGATCCAGGATATAATATCCGAGCAGGGGAGAGCTGGCCACCAAGCCCACCACAGGGTGGCCCCCGACGACGACTTTGAGTACGTCGTCACCACCGATACCGTCCGGTACTACCACACGGTGATAATCGTGTCCGGGGATGGCCAGGAGGCAATCGACCGCAACAAGGCGGCCCTGGTGGCCATCCTGGAGGGGATGGGCGCGCGCGACATCTACCCGGGCAGGGTGCTCTCGTTCGTCACGGCCAGGGTGCCCGTCGACCTGCTGCCCGGCCTGTCACTGTACGGGGAGGTGGCCGCCCTCGGCGACGAGGAATTGCCCGTCACGCCTAATGATGACAGGGCGCGGCTGACGATCCGGGCCAACCTGACCGAGCTGGCCGCCCTGGCGGGCCGCCCCCTCAACGGAAGCGGCGTCACCGTGGGGATAGTGGACTCCGGAATAAACAGCATCTTCCTCAACGACAAGGTGGTCGCCCGCAACTACTGCCCGGACGGGGGGTGCTGGTTCGCCAACGGGATGCTGATGGGGAACCACACGCTGGACTTCCACGCGCTTAACTTGGTGAACTCGTCGCCTGTCTCCCACGGCACGAGCGTGGCGTACGTGATCGCCGCGACGGGGCTGTCCAACAACACCGGGATGGCTCCAGGGGTGAGCCTGGTGGACGCGAACCACCACAATGATACCGTACCCGCCGCACTGGACTACGCGCTAGTTCAGGGCGCCGGCGTGATAAACATGAGCATCGACGGAGGCATTCACAGAGAATGCCACAACATCCTCACCGACGCCCGCTCCAGGCTCATGAACGGGGTCGTGATCCGGGGAGCGGTCCTTGTGCAGAGCGCCGGCAACAGCGGCTACGATTCCTACATCCAGCAATATGATTACAGCAGCGTCCCCGGATGCACGGCCAACCATATCGTGGTCGGGGGGCTGTACGACCGGGGGGAGACCCTGACGCACTGGAATAAATCCAGCAAGGGCCCCACCAACGACTACTTTCCCCGGCTGGCGCCGCACATCGCGGCCCCGGCCGTTGTGGAGTATGTGACAAGAGCCACCGAGGTTCGCTTCGGCACGGCAAGCGGAACCAGCTACTCGGCCCCGATGGTTAGCGCCGCGGCCGCCCTGATGCTGCAGCTGAAACCGGACCTGGTCCCGACCGAGACAAAGTCGCTGCTGCTGCTGGGCGCCAACTGGACCGGTCCGGTCCCCTGCACCTCCCGCCAGTACGAGCAGAACGACCCCGACGACGGCTGCTCCTACGCCGCCAGGCCTGGAAACACCAGCCTCAGGGTCCTCAACCACGTCGGCTTCGGCATCCTGGACGTCCACCGGTCGCTGTCCTACGCCAAGAACTTCTCCTCGCACGTCCTCACCAAGGAGATCTCCCCGGAGAACTCCACGCTGACCTACGGGCTCAACGTGACAGGATCCCCCGGCACCGCCAAGGTCCTGCTGACCTGGCTGGTCAAGCTGGTGCCCGTCGACGAGATAGCCGACCTGGACCTGAGCGTCACCTGCCCAGGGTCCGACAGCATAATCAACGCCGGCTCCACCTACCAGACGGTCGAGTTCGCCGTCTTCGGGGTATCGTCCGTCAACGGGACGTGCGCCATCCGGGTATCGGGCTCCGGCGTCAACTGGATATCGGGCTCCGGCGTCAACGGCAACCAGACGTTCACCCTGGCCGCCACCCACCCCCTGGTGGACGCCCCCGCCAGCCTGGCCGTCGGGGGCCTGCTGGTCAGCTCGCCCTCGGCCGACGACACCATCTACCTGGGCGGGAGCGTCCGGGTGGCCGTGGCCTTCCCCCGGGCCGTCGCCGTCTCAGACCAGTCGCCGCCCTACCTGTCCATGGATGTGGGCCAGCCCGGGGCGCGGGCAACCTACAACGGCACCGGCCCCGCCGGCAGGGTGCTCTACTTTGACTACGCGGTGCTGCCGGGACATGCTGCTGCCGACCTGGACTACGACGGCACCGACGCGCTGGTCCTGCCCGGAGATGACTCGATCACCGACGCGCACACCGGCATACCCCTCCAGCCCACCCTGCCCGCCCCCGGCGGGCCGGGGTCGCTGGGGCACGCGCGCGACATCATCATCGACGGCACCCGGGACGGCCCGCCCAGGATGGTCTCGGCCTGGGCCGCCCACCCCGACCGGATATCGGTGCTGTTCTCGGAGTCCGTGGACGCCAACCACACCGACGGGACCGGCTGGACCCTGAAGGGGCCCGACGCCGGCTCGCCCCGGATCTCCGTCACCGCCAACACCGACCCGGGCGGCTCCTCTGCCAGCATGACCCTGACACTGTCCCGCGGCCTGCCGGACACGGCGCCCAACCTGAACCTGTCCTACGCCCAGCCGGCGACCCGGGGGATAACGGGCGCCGGCGACACCCCGGCCGTCGGCGCCTCGGTTCCCGTCGGGGACCGGCTCGGCCCCGGGACCGACTCCATCACCCGCTACGACCCCGCCCTCCAGCTGACCTCCCAGACGGCCCTGACCTTCCGGGTCGCCTTCAGCGAGCCGGTCACCGGGGTGGACCGGGCCGACTTTGAGCTCTCCAGCGGGACCGGATCCGTCACGGGCGTCACCGGGAGCGGCGCCATCCGGTACGTCGCCGTCCGGGCCGCCTCCTCTGGTACCTTCAACCTGGACATCTCGCCCTCCAACGACATCGCCGACGCCACCGGCAACCCCCTGTCGGGGGCCGCCCCCGCCCCCGACCAGACCTACACGGTCGACGCCTCCGTCCCGTCGGTCACCGGGATAACCCGCCACGACCCCGCCGACCGGGCCACCTCCAGGACCGACTTGGTGTTCCGGGTTACCTTCAGCGAGCCGGTCACCGGGGTGGACCGGGCCGACTTTGAGCTCTCCCGCGGGACCGGATCCGTCACGGGCGTGAACGGGAGCGGCGCCACCTGGGACGTCGCCGTCCGGGCCGCCTCCTCGGGCACCTTCGACCTGGACATCTCGTCCTCCAACGACATCATCGATGCCGCCTCCAACCACCTCTCCAACACCGACCCGCCCGACCCCGACGAGACCTATCTGGCCGACCTGGAGCCGCCGTCGGTCACCGGGATAGCCCGCCACGACCCCGCCCTCCAACTGACCTCGCAGACGGCCCTGACCTTCCGGGTTACCTTCAGCGAGCCGGTCACCGGGGTGGACCGGGCCGACTTTGAGCTCTCCCGCGGGACCGGATCCGTCACGGGCGTGAACGGGAGCGGCGCCACTTGGGACGTCGCCGTCCGGGCCGCCTCCTCGGGCACCTTCGACCTGGACATCTCGTCCTCCAACGATATCGTCGACGGGGTGGGGCGGCCCCTGTCCAACACCGACCCGCCCGCCAGCCTCGACCAGACCTACCTGGCCGACCTGGAGCCGCCGTCGGTCACCGGGATAACCCGCCACGACCCCGCCTCCCAGCTGACCCACAAGACGGCCCTGACCTTCCGGGTAGCCTTCAGCGAACAGGTCACCGGGGTGGACCGGGCCGACTTTGAGCTCTCCGGCAACGGTTCGGGGACCGTCACCGGCGTCGCCGGCTCCGGATCATCCTACCGGGTGGCCGTCTCGGCCCTCCGGGACGGCACCTACAACCTGGACGTATCGCTGGGCACGGACATAGCCGACCTAGCCGGCAACCTGCTACCGTATCAGGCCCCATCCTCCGGCCCCGACCAGACCTACACGGTCGACCCCGCCCTGGCCTCACCCCCGCTACCCCCACCACCACCGCCGCCACCACCACCGCCACCACCACCGCCACCACCACCACCGCCACCCCTGCAAGTTGCGCCCCCTCCGGCCGGTTCCGCCACCCCTCCGCAGGATGCTGCTCCGCCCCCTGACGTCACCCCGCCCGCCGTCGTTCGGATAGGGGGCGTGGGCCAACCGGGCAACGTGACCAACCTCCGGACGCTGGTCTTCAACGTCACCTTCAGCGAGCAGGTCACCGGGGTGGACCCGGCCGACTTTGCCCTGTCAGCGGACGGCGACCCCGGACCCCTCAACCACACGCGCTCGCCGGCGCTGGAGATACCCAACCGACGGACGATCACCGATACCGTCACCGTCGATCGACACGGCACTGCCGCCTCGGTGATCGCCGGACTCAACATCACGCACCTTTTCACGACCGGCCTGACCGTCCAGCTGGTCGCCCCCGACGGCACCGCCCGGACGCTGCACAACGGCACCATTGAGTTTGGGGGCGGCGTATTCGGTACGCGCCAGCCAGACTTTAACGGGACGGAGGCTGCCGGCAACTGGACCCTCGCCATCTGGGACGCCTATACCGGGTGGACCGGCACGCTGAACCGGTGGAACCTGATGATCAACTACTCCGCGGATCCCGGCCGGCTGCTCCTGGAGGGCGCGCCGGCGCTTGGGGTGGCCGATCCGGGAGTCGTCCAGGACACGGTCGCCGTCAACCGGCCCGGCGTCGCCGAGTCGGCCACCATAGGAGTCAACATCACGCACCAGTCCGTCGGGGATCTCGGGGTCGAGCTGGTCCGGCCGGACGGCCTTGTGCTGGTCCTGCATAACCGTACCGGCGGTCCGGCCGGCGGCCCGGCCGGGACGTACATGCCGGATCTTGCCGGGGTCGACATCCTCGGCAACTGGACGCTGCGCGTGCTGGATGGCGTCGAAGGCGGCAACGGTACACTCAACTCGTGGAGCCTGGCGATCAACTACAGCTCTGCAGGGATAGTGACCGCCCTGAACGGATCCGGCCCCTCCTATCTGGTGACCGCCCGCGTTCCCCAAGACGGCGCCTACCGGCTCGGGATCGTCCCCGACGGCCACGGCATAGCTGACGCCGCCGGCAACCCCCTCAACACCACCATTCCCCTGGCCGCCCACCATGTGTACGTGGTCGACACCCACCCGCCTACCCTGCTGCACATATCCGGCGCGGCCCCGCCCGACGGCGCGGCCGCCGCCCTGTTCAACGTCACCTTCAGCGAGCCGGTCACCGGGGTGGACCCTGCCGACTTTGCGCTCTCGCCGCCTTGGGCCGGCTACGTCTCCAACCTGACCGGGTCGGGCCCCTCCTATCTGGTGGCCGCCGCTATTACCTCGGAGAGCGGCGCCTACCGGCTGGGGATCATCCCGGACGGCCACGGGGTAGCCGACCTGGCCGGCAACCCGCTGAACGCCACGGTACCCCGGGCCGCCGGCCCCGTTGGGGGCGGGGACGGCCCGCCCGCCGGGCGGGAGGGGGGCGGATGACCATGTACGTGGCGGCCCCCGTGGCGGTACTGCTGCTGCTGGCGGCGGCCACCGTCCTGGCGGCGGGCCTGGCCGCCTCCGGGGACGCCCCCCTGGCCGTCGTGCCCCTGGCCAACGTCACCGGCGGCCCCGCCGTCGCGCTCAACGGGACAGTCGCCCTGGACGTGCTGGAGGCGGGCGGCTCCGCCTACCTGCTGGCGGCCGCCGCCCACGACGACGCCGTCCAGGTGATAGACGTGAGTGAGCCGGCCCGGCCCGTCCCCGTGGCCCGCCTGGTCGACGATGACGCGACCGCCCTGGAGGGCGCCTACGACATAGCGGTCTTTGTGGTGGGGGGGCGGCAGTACGCGGCCGTCACCGCCGTCACCGGGGATGCCGTCCAGGTGATAGACCTGAGTGAGCCGGCCCGGCCCGTCCCCGTGGCCCGCCTGGTCGACGATGACGCGACCGCCCTGGATGGCGCCTCGGGCGTGGCCTCCTTCGAGGCGGCCGGCCATCCCTACCTGGCGGTGGCGTCCCACCGGGAGGGCCTCCAGATCATCAACGTGACCGACCCCGCCCGCCCGGCCCCGGCGGCCAACATCCACGACGACGGCACCCTGCTGCTGGGCGGCTCCAGAGCCGTGACCGCCTTCGAGGCGGCCGGCGGCCCCCACCTGGCCGTTGCCGCCGTCACCGACGACGCCGTACAGATCATCAACGTGGCCGACCCCGCCCGCCCCGTCCCGGTCTCCAGCGTGGCCGGCGGCCTCCCCGGGACCGCCCTGGAGGGCGCGCGCTCGGTAGCCGCCTTTGAGGCGGTCAACCGCACCTACCTGGCCGTCGCCGCGTACGCGGCCAACGCGACCCAGATCATCGACGTCACCGACCCGGCCGGACCAGTCCTGGTGGCCAGCGTCCGTGATGACGGCACCCTGCTGCTGGGCGGCGCCGCCGCAGTGGCCGCCGGCTCCTTCGGGGACGGCTTCGCGTACCTTCTAGTGGTCAGCATGTTCGAGGACGGTGTTCAGGCGATAAACGTCACCGACCCAACCATTCCCGTCCCGGTCCGCGTTGACGGCGTTGGCTCCCCGTCGGTGGCCGGCACGATTCGGGATATTGTAATCTTCGAGAGGAACGGCTCCACCTACGCGGCCGTCGCCGCCGGCTTCTTCAACGACCGCGTCGAGCTATTCGAGGTGGTTCCCGGCGATGGCATCTTGGCCCGGGGATACGCCCCCTCGCTGGTCCCAGTCTCGGCAGCCTACCTCCCCGGCGAGCCCGGAGGCCCGCGGCTGGCCGTCACCTTCAGCGAACCGCTCAACGGGACCGTCCACGCCGAGCTGCTGCGCGTCCGGGACGCCGGCCACCCGGGACAACCCGGCCGGCCCGTGGCGCCATCCGGCGAGCCTGCCCCCGACGCCCCAGACACAGCCTCCGTCCCGCTCGCCCCGGGCCGGGCCGCCGTCCTCCTGGGCATGGCCGACCCAAGGCTGGACATCGGGGAGGGCGCCGTCTTCGACGCGCACGGCCGCCCCATCCCGGGCGTAGACGGCCTCCCCGTTGACATACCGGATACGGTACCACCTGTCCCCGTCTCGGCCGTATTCGGCGGCGGCCTGCTGGCCGTCACCTTCAGCGAGCAGCTCAACGGGACCGTCCATCCCGGCCGCATGGAGGTGCGCGGCCAGGGCAACCTGACCCTCCCCCTGGAGAGGGCTCCCCGCGAGCCGGCGGCCACCGGGGACGCCGTCGTCTTCGGGCTGGACGGAGACCGGCAGCAGGCCGTCCTGCTGGAGATGGCCTCCCCCGTCCTGCACGCGTCGGAGGGCGCCGTCTTCGACGCGGCGGGCAACCCCTCGGAACCGGCCGCCGTCCCCGTTGAGACGGCCGCCAACCGCCCCCCGGCGGTGGATGCCGGCGCAGACCTGGCGGTCCGCGGGGGCGATACCGTAACCCTCAACGGGACCGCCACCGACACCGACCCCGGCGACCGGCTCACCTACCTGTGGAGCCACGACCCGGTACCCGGCATAACCCTGGAGAACGCGACCGCCCCCTCTACCATCTTCGGCGCCCCGCAGACCAACTCTACCGTGGTCCTTACCCTGACGCTGACGGTAACTGACCGGCACAACGCCACCGCCTCCGACTCGCTCAACGTAACCGTTCTGGTAGCCGGTTCCCCGCCGGGTCCCCCGCAGAACCTCCGTACCACCTCCGCCACCAACGCGACGGTCACCCTGGCCTGGGACGATCCAAACGACGGCACCATCACCGGGTACAAGGTATTGTTCCGGGCGGCCCTGACGGAGCCGGACCTCGCGGTACTGGTCGACGACACCGGCTCGGCGGACACCGCCTACGTGGTAGAGGATCTCAACCCGGGCACCATCTACGTCTTCAGGGTGGTGGCCATCAGCGAGCACGGCGAGTCGGCCTGGTCCAACTTCGTCAGACTCCCCACCTCCCCGGCAAACCCTCCCCTGACCGTCGACGCCGGCCCCGACCGGGCCGTCGCCGAGGGGTCACCGGTGACGCTCTCTGGCACCGCCGTCTACAGCGGCGAGCAGCCGGCCTACCTGTGGACCCACGACCGGCCCGACCTGGGCATCGTCCTGGCCGGCTCCGACACACTCTCCCCCTCGTTTACCGCCCCCGGCGTCGACTCGGACACGGCCGTCACCTTCACCCTGAGCGTCACCGACGGGACGGTCACCGCCGATACGGTCACCGTCACCATCACCAACAGCGTCAACAGCCCGCCGACGGTCAACGCCGGCGATGGCCTGACCGCCCAGGAAGGGAACGCCATCACGCTGGCCGGGGCAGCCTCCGACCCCGACGCCGATCCCCTCACCTACCTGTGGACACACGACTCCGACCTAGCCATAACCCTGGCCAACGCGACCGCCCTGTCCACTACCTTCACTGCCCCGGAGGTAGATGCCGACACGACCGTCACCTTCACGCTTACCGCCGACGACGGCCGCGGCGCCTCCTCCTCGGATACGGTCTCCATCACGATCCTGGCAGGCTCTCCGCCGGGTCCCCCGCAGAACCTCCGTGCCACCTCCGCCACCAACGCGACGGTCACCCTGGCCTGGGACGATCCAAACGACGGCACCATCACCGGGTACAAGGTATTGTTCCGGGCGGCCCTGACGGAGCCGGACCTCGCGGTACTGGTCGACGACACCGGCTCGGCGGACACCGCCTACGTGGTAGAGGATCTCAACCCGGGCACCATCTACGTCTTCAGGGTGGTGGCCATCAGCGAGCACGGCGAGTCGGCCTGGTCCAACTTCGTCAGACCCTCCACCCTGCCCTAGTCGGCTGCCAGGCGCGGGTCCCGCGCAGGCGGCAGCCGCACCGCCGGCGTCTGACGGCCAACAAGGCGGCACTCTTCGCGGCGGATTGGATGGTGGTCGGCCAGGACGGCTACCCGAACCCGCCGGACGGCCGCTGCGCGATGCGGGGAGGGGGGGGGAGGTGGCATGCCGAGGTGGCTCCGCGGGGCAGTGGCCAAGCGACCACCCCCGCAGATGGGGCGGAATGCCTCAGAATGGGGGATGTCGGGTTATGGTGCCTGCCCGATCGTCAAATTCGGCGCCCGCGGCGCGAAGGCACTGCGCCTAGCGCCGGCAGGATCCGCGAACGAATTAGGCGCCTGGTTTGTAAACCTCGGTTGGGCGCCGATAACTTGACACCCGCGATTGGCACGAGATGGTGGTGCGGGGTGATCCTCCTGATGCGATCGCCCTCGCCGAGGATCTGAAGCGCCCGCTCTCCCCGCGCCGCCCCTGCTCCATGAGACGCGCAATCCAAGCCACCGGGCCAGCCGGGCCAGCCGCCCGCCTCCGGGTGATCCGGGGCGGGAAACCGGTTCATCGTCCAGCTTAACTGTCGCTTTTACCAACTGTGCTAGGTGATCTTGTTCCGTCATTTGTCGAAATCTGATGGGACTTGCACATCAGCGTACTTAACCTGCCGTGTAGATCGGGATTGATCCGTGGGCGGATCGTTCTTGATTATCTCTGTCCGTACGATGCGTCCCGAAGGGAATCCGCCATCACCAACCGTTTTTACTGAAGAGCCGCAACAGAAGGTGTGTCCCACTAACATAAGACCCCCGGAGTCTCCCCCGGCGGCCCGATGCCAGCAGAATTAGTGGATACATCCAGGCGGTCGTCCAGGAAGCGCGCGTCCGCCGGCTCGTATGGTGCCGGTTTTTTCGCGTCCCCTTTGGGCCGCCGCCCTTCGCCGACGTATGGCATCCACACGACGGCAGCGTCCAGCAGCGTTTGGACAAGCTGCGGAACGCACTGCTCCCAATCCCCGGCCACCTGCCGACCGGCGCCGTCTTGCAACGGCGCCGGACCGGCCGCCGGTTCATATGCGGACACGCCGCGGCACAGTATGTTTATGCCGGCAACGTCGTCCCTGTCCACATAATACAAACACGCGGTACACGCTTTCGTGCGCTTCCACGACTTCCACGATCTCGTACGGTACTTGGCCGCCCACAACTTTTCACCGCACTTTGGGCACTCCGAGCTCGTCCCCGCCGGAGTAACACCATACACGGACAATCCGTACTTTTTGAACACGCCGTCCGCCACCGCCCGTATGGTCCCCTGGCTGAGTCCCATCTTCAGCAGGTCGCGCTGCTCCCTTGACATCATCCTGTTGGAGCGCACCAGCAACCTGTTGATTGCAGACTCCTCCAACACCAGCGCATACCCCCGGGTGGCGCAACCGTGCATCGTCTTGAATAGCCAGTCGTTCTTCCGGTGGATGAATCTGGAGTTTATGCGGGCGCGCTCGCGGCGGTTGACGCGCCAGTCGCACCGCTTCTTGGAACGCTTGCCCTTGTTGCGTGGCTTGCTGCCGGGGTTTTTCACGTATCGCGGTTTGGTGCGGGCCTTTGGGTGTTTTGGCCTGCCGCCGGTCACGCCCAGGATGGCGTGCCTCCTGCGGCGCTCCTGCGCAAACCCGAGCGCCCCGTTTACCATATGGTCTACCTCGCCGTCGGTGCTCGCGATGACGTGTTCCCGCTTGTTGACATCCATCCCCATCATGCCCTTCGGCTGCACGGGCTGGACCGGTTGGGGTTCGTATGCTATTGACGCGGCGGTGCTGTTTATCGTGACGGCGCCAACACTCACCGCGGTCGCTATCCGCTCCACCACGTTGGGCGTCAACTGTATCTCCATGGCATGTCGGGACGGCGTTATGGGAAACCGCAGAAACACGCGGCGCGACGCCGGAAGCGGCTGGTTCGGGGCGTCCGACAGGCTGCACCAGAAACCATCGCCATATATGACGCAGGCGTCTGCGCCCTGGCGCAGGACGGGGTTTTCGCATTTGGGACGGCGCGCGTTGGGGTTGTACGCGCGTCTTTTGCGGTAGGCGCGGACGGCGGTCTCGCACATGTCGCACGTGTAGCCGGCAAACTGCGCCATGTATTTGCCGCCGCGGTGCTTGAGTTGTTCGCGTATCATGCGGCGGCGGGAATCGTACCGTTTCAGATCCTCCCCGCCGTATGCGTCCCGCACCATCGGAAAGTCGCGCGTAAACTCCACAAACAGGCGGTACCCCAGGTTGGTCTTGTGTTTGGCGTATTCCAGCGCGGATGACAGTTTCGGGTCTTGGTGGTGCCTTGGAGCCCTGCGCACGCCGGTGATCTCACAATACCTTGCTGGGCTGTATGCCTTGCAGTGGGGCATTGACGTGGCGACGGTCTGCCCCCGCCTGCGTACCATGCCGTGTGTGGCGTGTGTCCGGTATTTAGTGTTTGGATTGTTGTACCGGACGGTTCCGGACGGTACCGGGCGGTTCCGTGTGGCACTGGTGTGGTTTTGGGGTTATATGTCTGTGGGACACAGCCCCGCAACAGTGTGATATCCGGTAAGTAGATGCCATGTGTCGCCGTTATAACGGCGATCGTGGCACCCTCCCTGTTGGACCCGAGAGTTGATTGGAACTTATCACACGCGCCGGCGCCGGGCACCGAGCCTGGCACGCAGCGCATGCGGATGTTAAGTAGAATAGCTCAGGGTATGCGGATGGCAAAATATCGCCTAGCCGATGAATGGGAGTCTTCCGCTGGTCGGGTCCAATCTACTGCAAGGGAGGTGAAAAAGAAAAAAAGAAAATGCACCACATCGGAATAGACGTACACAAATCCAAGTGCGTCGTGGGCATCAAGGGGGAGTCCTCCCCCGACGTGCTCCGGCGCACCAGCTTTGCCAACGACATCGACGGCATAACCGGGTTCCTGGAGCTCCTCGACGAGGGGGGCTACCTTCCGGCCAAGGTCGCCTGCGAGTCCACATCCACATACTGGGAGCTCCTCTACGACACGCTCATGGATACCGGCATCGAAATGCTGGTGGCCCATCCGCACGACGCCAAGATGATCACCCAGACCAAGTACAAAGACGACAAGATAGATGCCGAGCGGCTGGCCGAGATGAGCCGGATTGGCGTCGTCCCGGCATCATACATACCAACCAAAAAGGGCAGGGACCGGCGCAAGCTGACCAGATCCCGGCACGGGCTCAAGGGCAGCATCAGCACCTACAAGAACCGGATAGAGGCGGCCATCGCCACCTACTCGCTCAAGCGGCCCGTCGGAGATCTCTACTCGGGCCGCGGACGGACCTGGCTGGAGACATCCCCCTTCCGGGAGGCCGACCGGATGGCCATCGACGCGAACCTAGACATCATCGACACCATCACCAGACAGGCCGACCGGCTCGGGAAGGTGATCGCCAAGAAGGCCCTGAACGACCCGGACGTCCAAAAGATAATGACCCTCACCGGAATGGGCCACATCCTGGCCCTGACGGTCATGGCCGAGATAGTCGACATAAGGCGGTTTGCCACCCCCGAAAAACTGGTCTCCTACGCGGGCCTGGCGCCCAGCCGCCACGACAGCGGCGATAGAAACCGGACCGGCGGCATAACCAAGCGCGGTTCCGCCTGGCTGCGGACCGCCATGGTCGAGGCCGCGTTCGTGGCCGTCCGGTACGACCCGCGGCTGAAGGCCATCTACGAGCGTATCGCAGAGCGCCGCGGGCCCATGAAGGCCAGGGTCGCCGTGGCACGGCGCATGCTGGTCTCCATCCACCACATGCTGACCGAGCAGGCGGACTACCGGCACCAGGACAGGGACCTCGTCAAACGGAAACTCCGGAGGATACGGCGCGTCGCCGAATCTCCGGAGTAGCCGACCACCACCGCCGATGATCCCCGGACGGCCCGCTCGGGGGCGTTTCGCCGCCCCCGGCCCCGGCGAGGGGCGGCTCAACGCCCCCTCGCTATCCCCCGTCCGGTTGTCGAAAAAGACGTTGCGGGTCGGCCGGTCCGGCCAGTCCCGCGGGGGTAAAATCGCCCTTTTTCCCCCGGGGCGCGTGGGGGAGGCTGCGCATACACGGATACCGGCAAAAATGCTCATGATCAGGAACAAATCCGGCCGCCAATGCTTAAAACGGCCGCCGTCCACCGCAAAACGGACCGACCAGATGCAATACCAACACACAACATCAGCGGGCCCAAAGGCCCGTCACACATGGGAGTTCCGCCTAGGCCTTGGCATGCAAATCCTCCCCCATCTCTTCCGTGGTTATGTCTTTTGGCGCCTGCTTGCGCACGTATGCTTCCGCAGGAGTCTCCTTGCCGTCCATAAGTGACATGTGTGGTGTGTTGTTGTACCAATCAACCAGTCGCGCCACCGGATCCGTCCTGCCGGCGGCATGGAACGGGTTGCCTACATGGTCGCCGGGCTTGGCATCCCGGACAGTGTTGGATACGGATTCGTCTTCGAAGGACTTTAGGTGCCGTTCTATCTCCAGGTGGAACCGCTCCAGCTTGCCGTTCGTCTGGGGATGCCTTATGCGGGCCAGGACATGCTTGATGCCAAGCTCAACCAGCCTAGTCTCGAACGCGGCCGTGCCGCGCCTCGCATTCTCCTTTTCGTTTGCATAAAACTGGGACCCATGATCAGTGAGTACCTGGGCGGGCTTGCCGTACCTCTTGATGGCCTCCTCAAGTACCTTGATTGCATGATCGCTTGTAGATTCATCAAACACGCCAAAACCCACGATAAGCCGGGACGCGTCATCCTGGAAGGACACGAACCACTTGCCGTCGCGAAGCTGCTTGTAGTCCGTATGCCACAGGGAGTTCGAGTATCTGCGCTCGTAACGTACCCATTTCCGCTGCTTTGTCTTTGCAGGCTGGTTCTCCGCGAGCTCCTCATCCTTCAATACGTCATGTATGATATGGTGCGAAATATGGATTCCGATCGACCTCTCGACTATCACCTCCAGCCTCACGGCCATGCGTCTGCCTTGGTTGCAGCAGGACAGCACCGCGGAGTGCTCCCTGCGGCCTGGCAGTCCCTCGTCCGGCCGGCCCATCTGGGGCGGCCACTTGATGTCCTCTGGGCGCATGAACCTGTACCTGGACCACAGCTTTCTAACCCACCTGTCGGACACGCCCATCGGCTCTGCAATCTCGCCGTTGCTCATCTGTCCGTTGGCCTTTTGTCGCATTATCCACCTTACCTGCTCTTCGTCAAGCTTGTGTATCACCCTGATCTTTTTGCCGTTCTTGAATCTGGTCTTGATCTTTGTACGGCGGTCGTGCGAGGACCCACACACCAGCATTTCCACTGCGTGTGCGGATATCATGGTATCCACGCCGCTAGCTGCCATCTCCCCCACCTCGCCGACCGTATATATAGGCGGAACTCCCATGTGTGACGGGCCTTTGGGCCCGCTGATGTTGTGTGTTGGTATTGCATCTGGTCGGTCCGTTTTGCGGTGGACGGCGGCCGTTTTAAGCATTGGCGGCCGGATTTGTTCCTGATCCTGAGCATTTTTGCCGGGATCCGTGTATGCGCAGCCTCCCCCACGCGCCCCGGGGGAAAAAGGGCGATTTTACCTCCCGCGGGACTGGCCGGACCGGCCGACCCGCAACGTCTTTTTCGACAACCGGACGGGGGATAGCGAGGGGGCGTTGAGCCGCCCCTCGCCGGGGCCGGGGGCGGCGAAACGCCCCCGAGCGGGCCGTCCGGGGATCATCGGCGGTGGTGGTCGGCTACTCCGGGGATTCGGCGACGCGCCGTATCCTCCGGAGTTTCCGTTTGACGAGGTCCCTGTCCTGGTGCCGGTAGTCCGCCTGCTCGGTCAGCATGTGGTGGATGGAGACCAGCATGCGCCGTGCCACGGCGACCCTGGCCTTCATGGGCCCGCGGCGCTCTGCGATACGCTCGTAGATGGCCTTCAGCCGCGGGTCGTACCGGACGGCCACGAACGCGGCCTCGACCATGGCGGTCCGCAGCCAGGCGGAACCGCGCTTGGTTATGCCGCCGGTCCGGTTTCTATCGCCGCTGTCGTGGCGGCTGGGCGCCAGGCCCGCGTAGGAGACCAGCTTTTCTGGGGTGGCAAACCGCCTTATGTCGACTATCTCGGCCATGACCGTCAGGGCCAGGATGTGGCCCATGCCGGTGAGGGTCATTATCTTTTGGACGTCGGGGTCGTCCAGGGCCTTCTTGGCGATCACCTTCCCGAGCCGGTCGGCCTGTCTGGTGATGGTGTCGATGATGTCTAGGTTCGCGTCGATGGCCATCCGGTCGGCCTCCCGGAAGGGGGACGTCTCCAGCCAGGTCCGTCCGCGGCCCGAGTAGAGATCTCCGACGGGCCGCTTGAGCGAGTAGGTGGCGATGGCCGCCTCTATCCGGTTCTTGTAGGTGCTGATGCTGCCCTTGAGCCCGTGCCGGGATCTGGTCAGCTTGCGCCGGTCCCTGCCCTTTTTGGTTGGTATGTATGATGCCGGGACGACGCCAATCCGGCTCATCTCGGCCAGCCGCTCGGCATCTATCTTGTCGTCCTTGTACTTGGTCTGGGTGATCATCTTGGCGTCGTGCGGATGGGCCACCAGCATTTCGATGCCGGTATCCATGAGCGTGTCGTAGAGGAGCTCCCAGTATGTGGAGGTGGACTCGCAGGCGACCTTGGCCGGCAGGTAGCCCCCCTCGTCGAGGAGCTCCAGGAACCCGGTTATGCCGTCGATGTCGTTGGCAAAGCTGGTGCGCCGGAGCACGTCGGGGGAGGACTCCCCCTTGATGCCCACGACGCACTTGGATTTGTGTACGTCTATTCCGATGTGGTGCATTTTCTTTTTTTCTTTTTCACCTCCTTTGCAGTAGATTGGACCCGACCAGCGGAAGACTCCCATTCATCGGCTAGGCGATATTTTGCCATCCGCATACCCTGAGCTATTCTACTTAACATCCGCATGCGCTGCGTGCCAGGCTCGGTGCCCGGCGCCGGCGCGTGTGATAAGTTCCAATCAACTCTCAGGTCCAACGGGGAGGGTGCCACGATCGCCGTTATAACGGCGACACATGGCATCTACTTACCGCGAGGCCACTCAACACGGCCGCATACAGGCACGCATTAGGGGCGGAACTCCCATGTGTGACGGGCCTTTGGGCCCGCTGATGTTGTGTGTTGGTATTGCATCTGGTCGGTCCGTTTTGCGGTGGACGGCGGCCGTTTTAAGCATTGGCGGCCGGATTTGTTCCTGATCCTGAGCATTTTTGCCGGGATCCGTGTATGCGCAGCCTCCCCCACGCGCCCCGGGGGAAAAAGGGCGATTTTACCTCCCGCGGGACTGGCCGGACCGGCCGACCCGCAACGTCTTTTTCGACAACCGGACGGGGGATAGCGAGGGGGCGTTGAGCCGCCCCTCGCCGGGGCCGGGGGCGGCGAAACGCCCCCGAGCGGGCCGTCCGGGGATCATCGGCGGTGGTGGTCGGCTACTCCGGGGATTCGGCGACGCGCCGTATCCTCCGGAGTTTCCGTTTGACGAGGTCCCTGTCCTGGTGCCGGTAGTCCGCCTGCTCGGTCAGCATGTGGTGGATGGAGACCAGCATGCGCCGTGCCACGGCGACCCTGGCCTTCATGGGCCCGCGGCGCTCTGCGATACGCTCGTAGATGGCCTTCAGCCGCGGGTCGTACCGGACGGCCACGAACGCGGCCTCGACCATGGCGGTCCGCAGCCAGGCGGAACCGCGCTTGGTTATGCCGCCGGTCCGGTTTCTATCGCCGCTGTCGTGGCGGCTGGGCGCCAGGCCCGCGTAGGAGACCAGCTTTTCTGGGGTGGCAAACCGCCTTATGTCGACTATCTCGGCCATGACCGTCAGGGCCAGGATGTGGCCCATGCCGGTGAGGGTCATTATCTTTTGGACGTCCGGGTCGTTCAGGGCCTTCTTGGCGATCACCTTCCCGAGCCGGTCGGCCTGTCTGGTGATGGTGTCGATGATGTCTAGGTTCGCGTCGATGGCCATCCGGTCGGCCTCCCGGAAGGGGGACGTCTCCAGCCAGGTCCGTCCGCGGCCCGAGTAGAGATCTCCGACGGGCCGCTTGAGCGAGTAGGTGGCGATGGCCGCCTCTATCCGGTTCTTGTAGGTGCTGATGCTGCCCTTGAGCCCGTGCCGGGATCTGGTCAGCTTGCGCCGGTCCCTGCCCTTTTTGGTTGGTATGTATGATGCCGGGACGACGCCAATCCGGCTCATCTCGGCCAGCCGCTCGGCATCTATCTTGTCGTCCTTGTACTTGGTCTGGGTGATCATCTTGGCGTCGTGCGGATGGGCCACCAGCATTTCGATGCCGGTATCCATGAGCGTGTCGTAGAGGAGCTCCCAGTATGTGGAGGTGGACTCGCAGGCGACCTTGGCCGGCAGGTAGCCCCCCTCGTCGAGGAGCTCCAGGAACCCGGTTATGCCGTCGATGTCGTTGGCAAAGCTGGTGCGCCGGAGCACGTCGGGGGAGGACTCCCCCTTGATGCCCACGACGCACTTGGATTTGTGTACGTCTATTCCGATGTGGTGCATTTTCTTTTTTTCTTTTTCACCTCCTTTGCAGTAGATTGGACCCGACCAGCGGAAGACTCCCATTCATCGGCTAGGCGATATTTTGCCATCCGCATACCCTGAGCTATTCTACTTAACATCCGCATGCGCTGCGTGCCAGGCTCGGTGCCCGGCGCCGGCGCGTGTGATAAGTTCCAATCAACTCTCAGGTCCAACGGGGAGGGTGCCACGATCGCCGTTATAACGGCGACACATGGCATCTACTTACCGGACAAGTCACACAGCCCCGCAACCAGCTAAACCACGGCAATTAGCCCAAAGACAGGATCTGCCCGAGATATACACCGGACGATGGCCGCACGGTCCGCCAAAACATGTCTGCAACCGCGCCGCGGGCCGGTCCGGCGGGCACCCGGCCCGGCGACGATCGTACAGCGGGCGGCAGGGGATGTGTTGGGGGGGTGATCCGCTGGACAACGGGCGGGGCCGTGCGCAGCATCCCCCATGCCGCGCCATCTTCTCTGATGCCATTGGAGTCCTATCCCGGGTTGGATGCGCCGCCGGGTGGCGGTCCGGGCCCATCGGCGAGTACCTCGATTATCTCCTTGAAGGTCAGCTGGGTGATCGTCCCCAGGCGGCGCGGCAGGGACCGCTCGGAGATGAGCAATCTCATCAGGATCTTGGCCATCACCCAGGCGTTGAAGATCATCAACGAGTAGATAAAGCAGAAGAGGCGCGCCCCCGGGTTACGGCTGCGCGTCTTGGCCCTCATCGCCTCTATCTGGGCGTAGGCGGACTCGATCCCCCACCGGACCGCATAGACGATCACGTCCACCCAGGGCAGGTTGGTGGCAAACCCGATGAACCTGTCCTGGGGCGCCTTTGATTCGGATTTGCCGGGGTCGCGCTTGCGGCGGGCCGCGACGACCATGTTGTAGGGGGCAGTCCCGTCGGCCCCCTTCAGGATGCACGGGATGGCATCCTTCGGCGGATCATCCTGATCAAACAGGTTGAGCGTCTCGACCACTCCGGGGCTGTTGCGGCAGGGCATCAGGAAGGGGATGTTCATCTCGTCCAGGGCGGCGATGGTCCGGACCGTGAAGAATTCCCTGTCAAACAGGCACAGCTTGATCACGATGCAGTCCTCCATGCATTGATCAATCAGCGAGCGCACCATCTTCGGCACGGACGCGCCGGCCGGAACCGGCAGGCACCCCAGGACCAGGCGCAGCCCGTCGTTGACGCAGTGGATCGTGATGTACCGCTCAAAGTGTTTGGTTCCGCACTTGTACCTGGAGATGGTCAGGTGGTCATCCTTTATCCTGTCGTACCGTGGTATCAGATGGCAGTCGACGGCGACGACCAGGCCGTCACGGGGCAGCTTGCCCAGCCGGCGCAGCGTAGTCATCCTGTCCAGGACCGTCTCGGCAAAGATCCCCTCGACCGCCTCGACGGTCAAGGCGGCCAGCCGCCTCCTGTACCACTCGTCGCTGGGGGTCATCCCAGTGTTCCCGGTCTCCATCAGGGCGGTGGCCGCCCCCGTGCTATCGGTCTCCATCAGGGTGGTGGCCGCCCGACGGGCGGTGGTACGTCCCCCTACCGAGGCATCCGCGGCGACCGCCCGGATCATTCCGCGGTTGAAGTCGGCCACCTCGTACGGCGCGTTGGGGCCGGAGGGGATGTTGACCACCTCGGTGATGTACTTGTCCAGGTCGCCCATTATCTGCCTGCGGATGCTGATGTTGTTCTTGATCTCGCGATCCATGATGCCGGTGGTACGGCTCATCGGGCAGGCCTCCTCCCGGGTAGTGGCGATGATGATGGTGGTAATGTTGACGCACCGGGGAAGGAAAGCTTACCCCCAACCTTAAATGCCGTTCTCGGCCAATCATACCGGTGTGCTGGTCTCCTCATATGTGGAAGTCTGAGGAGACTTGCACTCCTAACTTGTTAAACCCCGATGTTGGTTATGATCGATCCCGGGGTGTACCATGTTTGATCCCGGAGCGCGGTCCGGGTGGATGTTGCATCCTTGTGTCGGGTGGAATTGCCGGGTCCGTGGTTTAGCTGGCAACAGAACAAAGATTATTAGTCATATTGATTCCTGCCATACATGGGCAAGGTAATTGCAGGATCCATATCTGATTTCCCTCCGGGTTCCGTCTCCAAGGTGACCGTGGACGGACGAGAGGTTGCCGTCGCCAACATAGACGGCGCCTGCTACGCCGTCGACGACACCTGCACCCACGCCGGAGCCAGCCTCTCGGAGGGGGAGATATCAGGCTGCAACGTGGTGTGCGGCTGGCATGGTGCGCAGTTCGACTGCACCACCGGCCAACTGGCCAAGTTTCCAGCCAAGATACGCGACCTTGGCTCCTATGCAGTCACCACCGATGACGGAAACGTCTACATCGAGGTGCCCTGAGATGTCCTCCGATGAGAGAAACCGACGCTCGATGCAGGAGGGGGTCGAGACGCTGGACCAGATATCCAAGAACCCGTCCACCCCAAAGACCGTCAAAAAGTCCCTGACCGACCTACTGCCCGATCTCAACTCTGCCGAGTACTCTATGTCGGTACGGGCCGCCAACGCCATAAGCGCGTTGACTGACATTACCGAGGATCCCAACGTGCCATCATACGTCCGCACCCAGCTCTGGCAGGCAGTCTCCAAGCTGGAGGCCATCCGGGAGTGAAAGTAGAAGAGTACCTGAAGACCCTTCCATCCGAGATAATGAACGGCGAGGATGCCGTTCTCCCCGACGCGTCCATCCACCGGATTCTCGATTTTGCGGAATTTCAACCGGGGGAGACCTTCTGCCATCTAGGATGCGGCCGGGGCGAAGCGCTGCGGGTCGCGGCCGGGCGCGGGGCGCGCGTCAGCGGGGTGGACGTGGATCCGGACAAGGCATGCGGGGCACGCCGCGCACTAGGGCCGTCCGCGGAGGTGTCTGTGGGCGACATAACGTCCTGCCCCCTGCCTGCGGCCGATATCATCCTGCTCTGGTTTGCGGATCACGCCATCATCCAGGCCATGTCCGAACGGCTCTCGAAGCTGGATCCCGCCACCAGGATAGTCACCATCTGGGGTCCGCTTCCCGGCTGCCTGCCGGACTCGGTTAGATTCCCGTTCATCCTCAGCAGGCCCCCCTTCCGTCAGGCTCCGGATGTCCGGTCCCAGATACGGGCAGTCTTTGGGGTCGACTGCGTCAGCTACGCCACGGCCTGGGAGTATGCAGAGCGATACACCAGGGAGATCCAACCGGGCAACTCGCAGAACGACCGTTTCCTGACGATCCTGCAGACCCTGACGATATGGTGCGCCGCCCGTTCCATGCGCATCTCCTGCGAGAAGGAGATCCCCCCGTCCGTCCATACCTACGCGGGGATAATGCGCAACTTCTTTGGGATAGACTTTGGACACCTGCTCGAATGAGCAGTCAGGTTTATCTTTTGGTTGGCGCATATGTCATCATATCATGGAAGAAGGCCGCCTCAACATCAACGTCTCCACCGTCGACTACGACAAGACCAGCTCGGCCATCATACACCAGCTGACGCTGCTGGAGGAGATGGTCCACGGCGAGGACGATTTTGTGGTGACCGACTCGGAGTTCGCCCTGGGTTGGCACTTTTTTGTGGCCAGCGTCAACCGATCGCTGGTATCGCGGCTCAAGGACCAGATGGGGCCGTCCTTCAACACGCTCAAGGGCCGGGGCGACGACAAAAAGTTCCTCAACTGGCTGGAATCCAGGCTAAAGGGCCAGGTGCCGCGGTTCAGGCTTGCCATCAAGGAAGAGATGGAGTCCTCAAAGTACGGTCTGTTCTAGGACGTTCGGAGTACGCCGACGGCCAGGATGGGCGTTTTTGCCTGCGGTAGCGGGGTTGACGATGCGGAGGTCGGGGATTAGTAGGGGCCCTCGAGGGGAATCGAACCCCTGTCCGGGGATCCACAGTCCCCTATACTAGCCACTATACGACGAGGGCCACTGCCCGTGGTGGGCATCCTGGGGTAATATATCATGGCTGCCGGTGCCCGCGTAACGCCGGCGCCGGGCGCATACCCGTGTGATTCCACCGATTCTATATTGTCATTCTTTATTATCCCGGACGGCCCGCCCTAAACCTGTGAGGATTGTTCAGATATCGGACCTGCATGTGGGATCCCAGTTCATCGAGTCGCAGTTCCGGAAGGCTGCCGAGGAGATCAACGGACTGCGCCCCGACGTGGTGGTGGTCACCGGAGACCTCACCAACGAGGGCATCCAGAAAGAGTACGAAAAGTGCTCCTCGCTGCTCTCCACCATCCGTACCAAGAAGATGATCGCCATCAGCGGCAACCACGACTACCGCAACACCGGCTACCTGCTGTTCCGGAGGTACTTTCCCTCGCAGAACATCACCGAGCTGGGCGGGGACGTGGTGCTAGCCACCATAGGGACGGCCAGGCCGGACAGGAACGAGGGAGAGGTTGGATACCGGCAGAACCTGTGGCTGGAGAGCACCCTCAAGAGGTATGCGGACCGCGTCATCCTGGTGGCCATGCACCACCACCTGGTGGACGTGCCGGACACGGGCTCAGACCACCAGACCGTCCGGGACGCCGGCGACGTGCTCCGGACGATACTCGACTCGGGGGTCGGCCTGGTGTTGTGCGGGCACAACCACCGTCCGTGGGTCTGGGATTTTGGCAAGCTGAAGGTGGTCAACGCCGGCACCGTCACCTCGGAGCGGCCGCGTGGACTATTCGAGAACACCTACAACATCATCACCATCCAGAACAGGCAGGTGAGCGTGGACCTCAAGATTGTCGGGGGCGCCAGGATGCCGCTATCCGATATAGTCCGGGACTATTCGCGCTTTGACTCGCGCGACGCCTACGCAGCAGAGCGGAACCACCGGAGACGCCAAGAACCATGAATTTATTTAGCGAGCCGTCCGCCCTGCCCATGTGCGGGGATCGCCTAGCCTGGTAGGGCGTGGGATTGCTAATCCCATGTCAGCAATGACTCGGGGGTTCAAATCCCCCTCCCCGCGCTTCGTTTAATACCTCCGTGTGCCATACCTAGTTCATGGGAAGAAGAAAGACGCAAAAGATAATCCGCACCACCCAGAGAAACTCCACCATAGGCCGCTGCCCCCACTGCCGGACCATCGGCAAGATATTCCTGCTGGGAAAACCCGGCCAGGAAAAGTGCAAGTGCGACAAGTGCCGGGGAGAGTTCGACATATAGCCTGCCCAGCGGGCGGCCATGACGCCACGCCTACGGACGCTTCCACGCAACACGCCCAAGTTCGGCGCAAACATCTCGCACATACCGGCAACCGGGCGCATGTTCCCAAACGCATCGCAGGACGCAGCAGAGGGCAGTTCTAAGCCGCGGCCGCCTCCTGGCTCACCGCCGCCGCCTGCGCGGTAGAGGACTTGGAGGGCTTCGATCCCCCGACCTGATGATCCGGAATCACCTGCACTATCCAGGCTGTGCTACAAGTCCGCGCGGCATACGATGAGCCGCTCTAAAAACCAATCCCGACGCCACCTGACAGAGTATCGCCGACACCATCCCGCAGGACGGATCTGGATCGACGCCCAACACCGCCCCTGTCTGCTTTTTATATCTCGTGTTGGTGGCTGGGCTGTTGGGACTGCTATACACTACCGGCTATGTGGACTTTGACGAGCACGACTGGAGGCAGGTTACCGTGAATCCGCCGGAGTTTGAGGCAGTCTCTGACTCTGTATCCCTTGAGATATTCGATGTATCGCAAAAGTCGTACAAGCTCAGGTTCCGGAAAGGGGCGCGTGTAAAGTCGTTCCGGGTGGTGGGAAAATTCAGACTTACCTGGGACGACTCCGGCCTGCTGCAAAAATCCTGATTCGGGGAAAGTTACCGTTCCGGACTATATATCCGGTCATGGCAGATACGCCTGCTGAATCGGCAAGGCTCCCATCATGGGTCTCCCTGCACGACTCGCACGCCTCCGCCCCCTGCCATGGCCGTAGACGGCAGGCGGCGCCATTTTTGGCTTTTTCCTGCGGCCGGGCTGTGTCCCACGGACATATACCATCTCAAAATCGCAAGACATATTGATCCGATGATCGCGGCCACGCCCAATGACAAAAACAAAACGTGATCAGCGACCATTCGATATGGTCCAGCAGTACCTGCCGGGCCTGATACTGAATACCATACTGGAGACCGTCAGGGAGATGGATGACCCCTACCAAGCCAAACCCGGGCTGGGCGGCATGATCGCCTACCCGCCAAAGGCCATGGCCGTCGTCTGCATCCTGATGGAGGCCGAGATGAAGACCTACAGGAAGATGGTCGGCTACCTTAAGATGCATCCGGATGTGGTCCGCAGGATCGGGCTGTCCAAGGTGCCATCCAAGAACACCATCTGGCGCGCCTACGGGAGGATCCCCGAGTCGTACCTGCGCGAGGTGCACCTGAGGATCGTGCACGACATCACGACCGGCTCGCTGGCAGGGGACAGCACCGGCTACTCCAGCAGCAGGCTCACCAGATGGTTCAGCATCCGGCACGACCGGACCGAGACCAAGCGCGGATGGATCAAGCTGCACAGCATCATAGACATACCTACCCGGACCATCCTGGACTACCATGTCACCGACGGGTACGCCGCCGACATCACCAGCATGTGGCCCATGATGGACAGGCTGGGCGCCTCCGGCGAAGACGGCAACTTCTTCTGCCTGGACTCGGCCTACCCGTACGGGTACCTGGCCAGGCTGCTGTGCGACGCGATAGCCAACCGGGGCTGGATACCCAGGATCCTGCCCAAATCCAACACCGTCTGCAAGAACGGCGGCAGCCAGGCCTGGGGGGACATGACCCGGACGCACAGGGACGACCTTGAGCGGTTCATGTCCGGGTTACCACCAGCGCAGCATCATCGAGGCCGTCTTTGGGGCAATCAAGAAGATGTACGGCAACCACCTCCGGGGCAGGAAGCTCGTACGGCTGAGCCGGGAGGCGGCCATCCGGGTAATCTGCTACAACATCGAGGTGGTCGCGCGATCTCACGTAAAAAACGGCAGGCTCACACACGAGTCACTCGCGGCATTAGCTGCCTGACGGACGCGGTCACACCCGCGCCGTCCATGTGGGGGAGCCTGCGCATCATCCTATAGATCGGATTGAATTTTACGGTTTCGGACAGCCTCTGAGGCCGGCGGCATGCAAACAATTCCACAATCCCGAGAATTCCGATAATGGCCGTACCGGCGAGGTGTCGGCAGATGGTTGGTTGGTTATGTCTGTGGGACACAGCCGGGGCGTGTTTAACATTTTAATATCAAACTTTGACTAGTATGCTTGTGAACAGCGACATCAAGGCTCTGGGAATAAGCCTTGTGGCCATGGTTGCCATCGTGACGACCTGGGCCTTTCTAACCCTGACCTGACCCGGATTGTCTCATCCGGCCAAACCTTTGGTCGTACTTGGCCTGCGCCAGGCCGTCTTCACCGTAGCTGGTATCGGATTCGTACTCCTCAATCCGCACCAGCAAAATCTCGCGGTGCAGCCTATCTAGGGCGCCCAGAACGACCCTGGAGTCCTGCATCGAGTACTGCCGCTTCTCCTCCTCGCTGGATCCGCGCACCGGGTAGGATTTGTCACGGAAGATGTCCTCCAATTCGGCCTCCATCTGCGCCTTGGTCTCTTCTGCAAGATCAAAGCAGCCCTGGACGTGACCCAGCAGACTGTCATTGGCCGCGCCCGACCGGACCCATGACAGGTTCTTCACAAACTGCGTTACCAGGCGTATCCTGCCTATGGTAAAGACGAGTCCATCGCCGCTCCTGTGCGATTCGACTGTCCACGAGCCGGCGTATCGGACTGTGGCCATGGCGTCCTGGTAGGCGCCCGGATGCGGATCAGCCTCAAAGTCGTCCCATGCCAGATGCCTCACCGGCGACCACTCGATTATCCCGTCCGGCGCCATGTGGCCATATGGCCGTCTGCATGTTAAAACGGTTCGCGGACGGTGGTTGCGGGCCCGGCGACCCCGTGAGGTTTTTAAATAAAAACGGCCCCACCAATGGCCGTGGTTGAGATCTGGCAACTGCACGTGATTTTTATGGTCGTCTTCTTCGGGCTGCCCGCCGGACTGGCATACCGGCAGTACAGGATATGGCGGCGCAAGAGCGACACGTCGGTTCTGGATAGGATGAAAAAGGATCTGGACATGGATTTTTGAGGGAACGGCGCCCCGGGACCTAGCCGATTATCCCGGCAACCTGACCGGAGCACTCCTCCATGTCCTTGAACGAATCCACCGAATACCACCGGGCATGGGGAAATCTTGCCACCCCGAGCTTCCCGGAGGCCGCCCAGTCGGGGAAGAGCGTCCTCTCTATGTCGCCCTTCGCGGGCAGCTCCTCAAGCACCTCCCGGCCGAACCGGTAGATGCCGGCGTTCATCCACATGTCCGGCAGGGTGGCCTTCTCGCTGAACCCGGCCACCCTGTCCCCGGCCAGGTCCAGCACGCCAAACTTGGTGCGCATGGGCACGGCGGCGATGCAGTTGCGCCCCACCATCGTGATATCGATGTCGGTTATCACGTCCCCGTTCATCACCACAAACTCTTCCCCGTCTATCAGGGGAGACGCGTTTCTTATGGCGCCCCCCGTCCCCAGCGCCTCATCCTCTGCTGAAACCGCCACCGAGCCCCTGCCGCGCCTGCCGAGATAGTGCGAGATCATATCCGTCTTGTATCCGGAGCAGACCACCACGTCGGTTATCTTGAACCTCTCAAGATACCTAAGCTGCCACTCCAGGATTGGCACGTTGGCCAGTGGGGCCAGGGGCTTGGGGGTGTAGTCGGTTATGGGCCTGAGCCGCTGACCCCTGCCACCGGCCAGTATAACCGCCTGCATGGGGGCAGGGGCATCCTTGCGGGTTATAATCTTGGTCATGGGTTGGTGCGGCATGGCCGCAAAGGAATTTACCATGGCTCCGGGCCACCGGGGTGGTGGATTATCGCCTGATTGCGGTATCGGCGGCCATCGGCGTGGCCGCCGGACTGGCCGTGACGGCCATGTGGGAGCCCGCAGACAACGGCGGGCTGACAGCCACCGGCCTGGAGGCGGGCGGCTCTCCGGTCCTGGGGAACCTGGCGGCGCCGCTAACCATGATAGAGTGGGGCGACTACCAGTGCACCTTCTGCTACCGCTTCCACCAGGGAACCCTGGAGATGATCAAACGTGACTATGTTCAGACGGGCATCCTGAGGATGGTGTTCCAGGATTTCCCCCTGAACGGCCATGACTCGGAGCTGGCCGCCCAGGCGTCTTGGTGCGCCGCCGATCAAGGGCTCTACTGGGAGTACCACGATACGCTGTACCATAACTGGGGCGGCGAGCGAACCGGCTGGATAACGGCGCAGTCCCTGCGCAGCTTTGCCTTGGACGTGGGCCTTGACATGGAAGAGTTTGACGACTGCCTGGACTCGGGGAGGTACGCCGGAGCGGTCCGCGAGGGGTACCAACTATCCCGGGAGGCGGGGATAGACGCCACCCCCTCGTTTATCATCCACGACGGTTCCCGGGCCATCAAGATAACGGGCAACCAGCCGCCGGAGACGTTCATTCGGGTACTGGACGAGCTCCTGGCCGCTCAATAAGCCTCATATTGGCCGCGGCACGGGCGCCACCCGTGCCCAAGATAGACGTTGCCAAGCACGACTCGGTCAAGATGTACCGCATACGCAAGCTGCTGGAGGATCTCTCCCAGAAGACCGGGCACGGTACCGAGCTGATATCGGTGTACATCCCCAAGGGCAAGCAGCTCCACGAGGTGATAAACACGCTCCAGGTGGAGCAGGGCACGGCCAGCAACATAAAGTCGGACCTGACCCGAAGCCACGTTGTCGACTCTCTGGGGCGGGTGGTGCAGCGCCTCAAGATGTACAAGAAGACCCCCGAGCGCGGACTGGTCGTCTTCTGCGGCGCCCTGCCGCCCGAGGGGGGCGGGCCGATAGGCAGCGAGGTCCTGCAGGCCTACGAGATTGACCCGCCCAAGGACCTCAAGCAGTACCTGTATCGGTGCGACGACCACTTCCACGTCGACATACTCAAGGACATGCTGAGGGACGACACCATGGTGGGGTTCCTGGCCATCGACGCCAAGGATGCCGGGTGGGGGCTGCTCCACGGCGACAAGATAGAGGTGCTCTCGCAGACGGGATCAGGCGTTGCCGGCAAGCACCGCCAGGGGGGCCAGTCGGCCAAGAGATTCCAGAAGCTCAGGGAGATGGAGCTGACCTACTACTTCAACCGCGTGGCCCAGACCACCAGGGAGCTGTTTCTGGACATCTACAAGGTCAAGGGGATGATAGTGTCGGGACCAGGTCCCACCAAGGAGGAGTTCATCAACGGGGGGTACTTGGAGTACCGTCTCCAGGGCATGATAATATCCACCATAGACTCGTCGTACTCTGGAGCCGAGGGCATCAGGGAGGCGTTCGCCAAGTCCGGCGACATACTCTCCAACTTTAGGATGGTCGAGGAGAAGAAACTGGTCGAGAAGCTCTTCCGCGAGATAAACACGGGGACGGGCCTTGGAGCCTACGGCCTCTCCGAGATAATAACGTACGTGACCAACAACGTGGCCCAGACCGTCCTGATAACCGACGACACAGACCTCCACCGGGTAACCGGCACCTGCAGGCGGTGCGGCAACATGCAGGAGAGGTTGGTCGAGCGCCCCGAGGTGATCCCCACCAAGAGATCCTTTACGACAAACCCCTGTCCCTCCTGCAAGTCGATGGAGGTGGAGGCGGCCGAGCAGGACATCGTCGACTACCTGTCCCTGATATGTTCCAAGGTTGGAACCGCCATCGAGGTGGTCTCCGGCAAGGCCGAGCACGGGGTCATGCTCTCCAGCATAGGCAAGGCGGGCGCCATCCTCCGGTACAACCCCGGGCACTCGTCCTGATGGAGCCGACCGATCGGCAGCCGGATCGTACGATAGATACGCCAGACCCGGATGGCAACTGGCGGGTATCATCCAATAGACGCGCCCGCGCGTAGCATGCCCGGCGCAGTGTTCAGGATGCCATCACATTTGCGGGTGGTGAATTTGCCCATCTCCCCGACGGCATCGGCAGGACAAGTCAGGCGTTCATGAGTGTTGGACAGCACAACTCTCCGACCATGGCCAAATCTTGGCGTTCTTACGTTTGGAGGATTCATCACCCGCAGATGGGACGGCATCGACTGGTGTGAATGTATTTATGCGCAGCGCGGACATGGTAAAGCGTATGAAGTTGCGAGTATTCGTAACACAGGACGAGGACGGCGTCTTTGTGTCCGAAGTTCCGGAGTTGCCCGGGTGCATATCCCAGGGAAACACAAGGGAAGACGCAATAGCCAACATCAAGGATGCGATTTCCGGATACATGGCCAGCCTGAAGAAGCATGGCGAGCCGATTCCGTTCGCCACTGACGAAGAACCCATAGAGATACATGTCTAAACTCCCGGTTATCTCCGCGAGGGAGCTGCTGAAAATACTGAACAAAATCGGATACTCCGTTGATCATCAGACTGGAAGCCACATGATCCTAAGAAACGAGAACTATCCGTACAGGAGGATAACCGTGCCAAACCACAAAGAGATAGCCCGCGGTACGCTCCGTTCCATAATAAGGCAGTCTGGACTGACCCTGGATGAGTTTCGAGGGTATCTCAAATGACGTAACTCGCAGCCTAACGACCCGCGAGTCCACCTAGGTTCATTCAAATTACTTTTGGCCTGGCCCAGAGACGTGGCTTGTCGGCTTGGACTGACAGGGAAGAGGCTACAAAATACGCGTCTCCGCGCAGAAGACACGGTCCCATCTGCAGGTGATGGGTTTCTCCGTGTCGGCATCAGTCGTGTGGGTCGGCTGCCTGGGGGTTCCCGATGATCAACAACATACAACATAACACTAGAATCAGGCAGTAACAGATGGTTATTTCAGATTCGGCGGGGCCGCGTTACCTCTCGGTGCCATCCAGGACCATCACGTGGTGGGCCCGGCCAGGGCGGACATCACCCCCGTATTGAAGGATATCCCCGTGCCGTCCCGGGCCATCAGGATGACGCCGCCCTTCCCGCTCATGTCCCCTAGGTGGCGGATCTCCTCATCCGCGGCTTCCTGGGGCGGCATGCCCGACGCCACCAAACAGCAGGCCGCCTTGGTTGCTGCCGCCTTCAGGATTATGTCGCCGTTGCCGGTGGCTACTGCCGCGGCCGTGTCGTCGGCGTAATACCCCGCTCCGAACACCACCGAGTTGCCCATCCGGCCCGCTGACTTTGACCGGACGCCCCCGGTGGAGACGGCCGACGCCAGGCTACCGCGGGCATCCAGGGCTACGGCCCCGACCGTCCCGTACTCCTCGAACCTTTTGGGTCGTCCGGCCAGAACAACCCCGAACTCCGGCACGCCGCGCCGTCCGGCGAACTCCACCGCCCCGTTACCTGCCATCAGCGAGTGGCCCGACTCGCGCATCACTTTGAGGGCCGCGCGGACCGGGCTGACGCCGTTGACCGCCCCCACGCCACCGCATTCCATGGCGTTCCCGCCCCTTATTCCCGCGTCAATCTCGACGGTCCCGACATCAGTCAGGCACGATCCCAGGCCGGCGTTGAGGGCCCGCTGGCCTCCATGATATGGATTGCATCAAGAACGGCGCCGACGGCCGTGCCGCCGCCGGCCGGCAGGGCGTGCGCCGACCCGGTAGCTGCCTTCATGGCTTCTTCTGCCGGCCAGTCTACCGGATGCTCCCCGGCACCGCCGTGGACCAGCACTCCGAACCTTGACATGCCCTGTCTTGGCGGTGGCTGGCTTTAAGCCGCGGTTTTCGGAAAACCCACCCGTACTGGATGGTCCGCTTCACCCGGCACACACATTCGCTGATGGCCTGTTGGCCGCACCTGTAACGCTTGCCGCGGTCGTACTCGACGGGGCGGGGGCTGCCTTGGGTGACCCCGCAATAACCGCAGCCATCCGCGGCTGTCCGGCGGCTATCCTCTTTCCCTGCAACGCGACGAACCTGACGTTGCATACTTTGTGCCGTAGGTGCAGCCCATTCAGATGGCCCCTGGACCTGGCCGTTAACAAGTCAGTTGTCCCCTGGTTGGTGGTCTTGGGCAGGCCGGATATGGTGTTTGTCTGGCCGTCGGTGCCGACTACCGTCATGAAGAGATCGGTAGGGGCCGGCACGGTCCGCAGGACGTCAAGGATGTCGGTCCGGTCAGATATCTGGGGGCCTTGCCGGCCATAACGGACGGAATGCGGCACCGGCCGCGCCGGATAGTCCGTGCCTGATGGCGGGCAGACGGGTTTGTAAATCCGCATGGCATCGCCGACCATGAGCATGAGCCACGGGGGTCCAACGTGTAACGAGATGCCGGACGATCCGCACTCTGACTGAACCCGAAACCAGCAACCCACATCTGCGGGACGCGAGCCTAAGTTTCGTGGCGCACACCAATGACGCGGATGGGGAAGCGATCGTCAGGGAGATGGTTCGCGCCGCCATGCTGCGTCTGTCGAACAAGCGTGGCCGCGCGTCCGTCACCAGGAAGGAGATTCTCAAGGTGCTGTTCAAGACAAAGGCGCGCCTGCCGGACGACAATCCGGTCAAGGGCCATCTGGCGTACTACTGGTACCTGGAGGGGCCGTACTCCGACAGAATCTATGCCAGCCTTGACGATCTTGTCCACTCTGGCGTGGTCACGAGGAACAAAACCGACCAACACGAGACATACCGGTTGAAGCCAAGACTCTCCAGAAAACCGCTGGCACCCCCCAGCGACGACCTGGACGCGGCCAGGCGCGAACTCGACGAAGCGGTGGCCGACTTTGTGAACGTGGGCGATATGGTCAGGGAGACCTACAAGGACGCCCCGTATGAGTGGTACGCCGCGTACAACCTAGAGTTCAAGCCCAAGTTTGAGAACTACTGCAATGCCGTCCTGCGCTCCCGTCCGGCCAGGTACACGCCAAAGGACGTAAGTGACTGGCTGGAACGTATGGTGCTGGACTACCCGCCCCTCCCGACGTTCATCGAGCACAGGCGGATAGTGATGGATTTCTCCAAGATGCTGCACGCGGTAATAGAGTCGGATCCGCGCCACAAGCACCAGGATATTCTGCACGAACTGTTTGAGATGAGCAACAAAATATGGGCGGTGTTCGCGTACGGCGTCAGGCTGGAGCACCACGACGAATACTATGATGGCCGGGTGGATGGCTGGCGGGAAAAGTATCTGCAGGCAGTGGCCAAACTGGACGAAGACGTACAGGCGCAGGCGCGAGTATTTGGCGACGTTGTCCAGGACAACATACGGCTTGCCCCTGAGATAGAGGACGCGCTGGAGGGGCAGGATGCGGACGACTCCGAGCCATTGACCCCGGACGCCATCATGAATCGGCACTGACACATGCACCAATAAGGGCGCTTGGGACATTCGCGAGAAGAAGGCGTTCCAGCAGGGGCGGAAAAAGTACAGGCGCGACACTAGGGTGTGCAAGGCATTGGCGGCATGCGTGGAGGCGCTGTCCGCCGAAGAGGATCCTGCTCGCTTGGGGGACAGGAAATACTGGCGATACGCCGGGACGTACGGGTACAACCTGTCAAAGTCCATACGTGTAATCTACAAGGTAGACTACGGTGCCCACCGGGTCCTGCTCGTTGCCATAGGAGACCACAAGGAGGTCTATCTGTCCGATTAGCCGGTCGGTCCGGCTCCGTTACGCTTTCCAACATTCCCAAAGGCCATCTGTCATCTGCTTGGCAGAACCTATAGTTCTCTGGGTTGTATTCGCGCGCTTTCGGTTCGCGCGCGAACAGCCTCCCCGCGCCGGCAGGCATGGGAACACTAGAATAAACGGCCGCCGTTCCCAACCCCATGGGAGTGTCGTACGCGCTGGGCTCGCTACTGTCCATAGATGATCTGCTGTGGTGCGCCTCGCGCGCGGGGCCGGAGGACTCCGTCTGGGTGCCGGAGACCTGGGGCATGGACTGTTTCTCGGTCATGGCCGAGGTGGCGCACCGGAGCGAGTGCCGCACGATTGGATCCTCCATCCTGAACGTCTACTCGCGCAGCCCATCGGCCATGGCGATGGGGGCGGCAACGATAGATACCCTGTCGGGCGGCCGCCTCATCCTGGGCATCGGAGCCAGCAGCCCGGCCATAGTGGAGGGCTTTCACGGGTATGCGTATGATCGTCCGCTGCAGCGCGTCCGCGAATGCGTACAGATAGTGCGGCTTGCCTTGGGCGGAGGCAGGATAGACTATGACGGCCAGCTGTTCAAGCTGAGGGGCTTTTCGCTGCTGATCAAGCCCCCCAGGACAAACATCCCCATCTATCTGGCCGCCGTCAACTCCCGGATGGTGAACCTGGCCTGGGAGGTGGCCGACGGGGTGATATTCTATCTGAGGCCTCCCGGCGAGATGGGGGAGACCATCCGGCGCATGCAGCAGAGGCGCCGCATACGGACGGCCTGCCCGGTGATAACGGCCGTCTCCGAGGATGCCGAGAAGGCATACGAGCGGGCCCGCCGGACACTGGCGTTCTACGTGTCCGTGGCCAAGGTGTACAGGGAGTTTCTGGCCGGCAATGGATTTGCCCGCGAGACGTCCATGATATACGACCAGTACAGGAAGAGCGGCCTTGCCGACGCGCACCAGGCGGTCTCGGATCACATGCTTCGGTCCCTCACCATCTGCGGTACCCCGCAGGAATGCCTGTCCGGGCTGGAGTCGCTCCGCGAGACCGGGGTGGACGAGCCGATCATCCAGTTCAACCCGGTGGGCGACGTGCGGGAGTCCTTCAAGCTGCTGGCGGGGATGTTCAGCTGAGCAGGGTGGGGATCGCCTCAGTTGGACAGACCACCTTCACCAGGGAAGACCGCCCCATCACGGACCTGCTACTGGAGGCTGCCCTGGCCGCCCTGGACGGCGTTGACCGCAAGCAGATAGACTGCGTGCTGGTATCCACCAACGACTCGGCCAGGTACCTGGGGGCCATCCTCTCGGAGCTCATCGGAGTGCGATCCCAGATATCGCACACGGTCGAGAGCATGTGCGGGTCGGGGGGAAGCTCCATCATGTCGGCATACTCGTACATCAAGTCCGGCCTGGCCGAGACGGTCCTCGTGGTCGGGGCGGAGAGGCCTGAGAGTCCGGGAGCCGTCCTGGCATGGGACGTAACCCGGGGCCAGTTCCAGAGCCCCATCTACTGGGGCTCCATCCTGACGCGGTCCTACAGGCGCAGGCATGCGGTCTCCCCGGAACTGCTGGCGTCGGTCCCGGCCAAGAACCGGCGGATGGCGCTTGACAATCCCTACGCGCTGTGCGGCGGAGAGCACACCGTCCTGGATGTCGTGGAATCCCGGGAGATTACCGCGGATCTGCGCCTGCTGGACTGCTCCCGAGCCTGCTCGGGGTCGGCCGCCCTGGTGCTGGCCTCCGAGGAGGGGTGCCGCTCCATCACGGACCGCCCCGTCTGGGTTGCCGGCCTCTCCCAGGACGCCTCGTCTGCGAGCTTTGGGGGGTATCTGGAGCACCACTCCCTCGAATCCTCGCGCCGCGCCGCGGCCGGCGCCTACCGCATGGCCGGCATAGATCCCGGGATGGTGGACGTGGCCGAGGTCCACGACGCCTTCTCCGTCTGCGAGCCCATGGCTCTGGAGTCGCTGGGGCTGGCCGAGCCGGGGGAGGGGGCGCAGCTGTCCCATGACCTGCACCAGACGGGCAGCCGCCGGGTAAACCCCCGGGGCGGCCTCCTGGGGGCGGGCCACCCGCTGGGAGCCACGGGAGTGGCCCAGGCCGCCGAGATAGTCCTGCAGCTGCGCGGCGAGGCGGGAAAGCGGCAGGTTGAAGGCGCCAACACCGGCCTGACCCACGGCATGTCCGCGGCGGGTACCTCGTCTGTGGTGGCGGTGATGCAGTCCTGATGTTTGAGGAGCGTCTGCGGCGGGGCCAGTTCTGGGTCACCGAGTGCACGTCGTGCCGCCATACGGTCTGGCCCGTCTCGGCCAACTGCCCCCGGTGCCTTGGCAAGGCGGTCCTGAGGCCATACGGGAAGGCCGGGGTGGTGCTGGAGATATCGTCCCGGCGGGATGTCGCGTTCTGCGTCTGCCGGCTGGGGGACGATCTAACGCTGATGGGCAGGATGGTATCGCCCGACTGCGGGGTGGGCGCTAGGGTCGCCATGTCCAGGTGCGGCATGGACGGGGGCGTCCCCTTCTTTGAGTTCTCGACCCTGGATGGCCCCGGCGATCAAGCCTAGCCCAGAAGGGCGCAGATATACGGGGTCTCCTGGGGTTGATCAAACGTCCAGACGGTCGGCAGGCTCATGCTCCATTCAACCATCATCCCGAACCTCCCTATCAGGGGGCCCCAGCCTCCCCACTCTGGGTTGCTGCCCCCGACTCCCCGGGGGCGGCTCCCGGCAAGTATGAACCTGCACCCGTCCATGCGCGCGTCATGCACCCTCTGCGCTATCGTCGCGGCCAGCACGTCCCCCATCTGGGGAAGCCCGCCGGTGAAGATGGCCGGCCCGTCAAAGCCCAGCGATGCATAGTCAAACTCCGCAGCGTCGGCGCACCGCACGTCCAAGGACACCCCGGTCCTCTCCGATATGTCGCGCTGCAGCCCGGCCAGCGCCCCGTCTATCTCGATGGAGCAGGCGTCCATGCCCAGCATCCTGCCGCAGAACGCTATCCGCCCGTCACCGGATCCCACGTCGATCACCTGGGAGCAGCCCGACTCCTTGACGGCCAGGGCCAGCACGTATGCCGAGAGCAGCCACGTCGGGTAGAAAGGCTGGGCGCTGCCCGGGTTCTTCATGCTGTCTATCCAGTACTGGTTGATGTCGCCCTCGTACACGGTGCACGGTACGCCCTTGATGACCTCCTCGTAGCTGCCGTGGTATATGGGGTTGGCAGCCGCGAACCGGTGCAGCATGGCCACGTGGTCCCTGCCGGCCCTGCCGTACCCGGACCCGGGCAGTATCTCCTGTATGTGGGCGCCTCCATCGTACTTGTCGTAAAAGGCCCGTTTCAGCTTGCAGAAGCGCCGGGCCATCTCGGCGGCCATGACGCCCGCAGTCCTGCAGCCGATAAAAGTTCATCCGTGCAGGCGGCGCCTCGTGCTGCCATGATCGCCGCTATAACGGCAACACGTGGCATCCGTCAACCTGGCAGGATATGATGATGCCCGTTAACTTCCGGGACAACGGCCCGGCTGACTTTGCGTTCCGCCCGGGGGCCGGCCGACGCCCGGGGTATCCTCTTATAGTACCATATTGTACGGTATATGATGGTCACCCTCGCCAAGGCCCTCACGCGCCGCCATAACCCGGACTGTCTGGAACCGTTCCCGGAGTACGCCCTGCTGGCAACCGAGACGGCGGCATTGGTATCGGTGAACAACGACATGCACAACCGCTATGTCCTGCACGCCGCCATATATCCCAGGCTGCGCGACCGGCGGGTCAACCCGGCGATAACCCCGGGGTGCATCCGCCGGGCGGCGGCTGCCGCTGCCAAGAACATCGATGGCCCCGAACGGGCGCCAACCGTCAGGAAGCCCGTACCGGCACTCAACGACCAAAAATGGCGGCCCAACCCGGTTGGCGAGGCGTATGTCTCCCATGCCTACCCGGGGACGCGCCACCACCCGCGGGTTGTCACCATGCCGGTCTCCGGGGAGGTCGGCGAGCTGGTCTCGGAGCGTCACCGCGGCGAGCTTTGGCCGGGCCGGGACCGTCCTACGATAACCCACTCAAAGGAGGCGCCCGCCACCCGAGGAACCCGGGAGAGCAACCCGAGCGTCGCCGAGTTGACCGGCAACATAGGCCGCGTTGGCGGCGAACCGCAACCGATAACGGGCGCGGACATGAGCGCCTGGGGGTGCATGGCCGGCGAATGGACCGGAAACGGACGGTTCGGCAGGCCGATGCGGCAGAGGCTGCAGAGCCCCGCCATGATCAAGTTCCAGACCCGCATCGGCTACAAGGCCAGATGGGCAGGCGCGGATGCTGTTTTTATCAACCCGCGCAACACCTCAACCCTTTCTTGCGTTTGCAGCCGGGGGCTGGGCGGCAAGAATTACGCTTACCCTGCCTGCGCAGGCCGCGTTATCCGCGTGGATGGCGACGTAAATGCCGTCCTGAACGCGCGGAGAACCACCCCCTCCGTGGCCAGATACGGCCGGGCGGTTCGGCCGAGCCGAGACGAAGCACAACGTACCTTCGACGTAATTCCCTGTCCGGGCGTGTTGGCACGTGGAGGTCGGATCTTCCGGGTGGATGATCGCAAAGCCATCCCGGGACACAACCGATGTCCCCCGAGGTTGACGGGCACCACCATGCCCCCTCAAGATAACAGAACCCTGATAACGAGACCCCTTCAACGATACGCATGACACCGCCTGATGACACAAAGGCGCGGAGCGCCAGGCTGAGAAGGCGGCGGGGCTACCGGTGGGAGGAGATCCTTGCAAAGCGCCTCAACGGGGCGCCCGGCTGGAAGGCGTTCCGGCTGGGCTCGCCCAGCGTGTTCCTCCCAGACATACTTGCAGTCAACACGGCTGAGCGCTCCATCTACGTGATGGAGGCAAAGTCCGGGGCCAAGACCAGTCTCTCGGTTCCGCCCAACCAGATACAGCGGTGCCTGGACTGGTGCACCACCTTCGACATATACGACACCCGCAGGGTGGTGCTTGCCTTCAAGTTTCTGGCAAAGAAGCGGCTGGACGCCGGAGTGTACGAGTCCAGGCCCATGCGGGAGTACTACAAGGAATGGGATCCGGCCGTTGAACCGGTCGAGTGCGTCTGCACGTACGACGGGGAAACATACGCGCTGGAGGACGGAAGGCGCCGCATCCTGCACCTGAACGACTGCGTCGTACCATTCCAGCACCTGGCACCATCCGGCTAGCTAGCCCGCGCATGTTTTTAAGAGAACCACCGCCAACCCATACCGTGAACCCATTCAAGAGGGCGGCCAGGGCCATGCGCCGAGGAGGCGAGGACGTGCCGCCCCAGACCGATCCCGACCCGGTAGAGGAACCGGAGGTCCCAACAGAGGAGGAACCTCCCGTCGAAGACGAGCAGATTGCCGAGGAGCCTGAGATAGTTCCGGAAGATGATGCCCCGGCCAAGGCCGGAAGGGACGTGCAGAGCCTGCTGGAGACCGTCTCCGAGTCCGAGCCCTCCCGCCGGCGTACATTCGAGGAGTTCGTGGACGAGCGGCTGCTGATAAGCGCCGACGCCCTGGGCACCAAGCACATGAAGATAAAGGTGCTGGAGGTCTCCGACGAACACCCGCCGGTGCAGTGGCGGTTCGGGGACCGCATCAAGATAACAAAGATCCTGGTGACCATCAAGCATCTGTCCACCCAGGAGGTTGAGGAGGGGGAGTTTGACATCGAATCGATAGAGCGGGAGCTGGCCGAGAAGCGCCACTACACGTCCACCAACCGATGGGTTCCGACCACGGACATCAAGAACGGCTACGTGGCAGGCTCCAGGCATACCTCGCTGATAAGCGACGCGGTGGCTCTGGACTATATCGTATTCTAGACCCCCCCCCCGGGTTAAAACCTATAAAGACACCACCACAGGACGTTCAATATGATAGTCAAGGAGGTGTCGGTCAACGGCAACGCCTACAAGTTCACGCTCACCGACCAGGTAATCGGACAGGTAGACCGCCTCAAGATGCTTTATGCGTCGGCCTACGAGGATCCGGAGGGTTTCGAGCAGATAAGCTCAGAGATAGCCGACGTCATCTCTGACATATCCGGCGCCGTGGAGCCGCGGGCGTCCGACAGCGACATGGACGGGGTCGTCCAGGAGATGATCCGGACGCTGGACAACCGGAAGGCTGAACTGGAAAAACAGCTGCACCGGAAACGCTAACTACATAACTATATAAAAAATATAGTTAATATTGATTTGGTTTAAAAACCGTATGTGCGATATAAAACTATGGTGTTGGTTATATCTGACGGCAACAAACAATGGACTATGCAGAGCTGCCAGTGTGGGATATGCGGTCACCGCAGCGCCGAGGAGTGCGTGAAAAAGGAGTGCGTGTGTTGCTCCAACTTCCACCTACGGTCGGGCCCCGGACGGCGGGATCCCTGACCGCCTACTTTTCGTAGCAGCTGCATCTCTTGCTTAGGTGCAGGACGCATCCGAACAACCGGTGGTCGCCGCACCCGCACAGAATACACTTTTTGGCCATCACAGCTCTGCCAATATCTGCTCCATCTTGGTAGTTAGACCTTTGTCCTCAAAGGCTTCCAGTACCTTGAACCGCATGTGTCGGAGCCGGCCCGGATCGTCCCCGTATAGCGGCTCCATTATGTCTATCTCCCTCTCAAAGTAGTAGCCGTCCAGGAATGCGGCGGCCCGGGACGCCAGTCCTGCTATGTCGGCGCTGGGATGCTCGCGCTGATCTACCCTGGTAACTATCACCTGCAAAATCCCTTTTGCCCTGAGAATCTCCTGCCTGATGGTGGCTAGATCGCCGGGCTTGTCCTGCAGCTCGTTGATCGTCCGGTACGCCTCCAGCGCCTGTTCGATCATGTTTCGGAGGTATTCTGTGCGGGTTACCATGGCGCATGGAGGGGCCGGCGGTCTAAAAAGTAGTACGGGAGCAGGCTCGTGCAAATTCGGGCGCAGGCGATATCATGTTAGCGTCCAATACGCACCGAAACCGCGTGTGGCCGGTACTCTACGGGGCGCGCCGGCGGAACTGCGCCCAATTTTGAGCAGGAACCTGCGCGCTGAGTTGCATTTTAATATAAAGTCGTTTTATATGATTGAATGAGTTCGGAAGAGACGGATGCGGCCGCAGAAGGCGGGGCCGGACGCGTGGGCGGGTTTATCGAGTCGGGTTTGGGAGACAAGGAACGACTGGAGTACATCATGCGCCAGATAAACGACGGCAGGCAGTTGCGCCAGTCTGATCAGGCGTATTTGGAGAGCCTGGATGCCCTGCTCAAGCAGGAGGAGGATGCGGAGCCGCCACTTTCGATGCCCCCGGATGCGCCATTGATGATAGATACGCTGGTGCGGCTAGAGCGGGGCGATTTGGGCCGGCTCAGGTACATGAAGACGATGCTGGAGGACGGCAGGCTTCTGTACAAGTCAGACGAGGAGTACCTGAGGGCGCGGTACGCCGAGGCAATATCGGAGATGCCCTCAGCTGCAGACGATTCCGCCCCGCAGGATGCTGCGGCGCCGCCGGCCGAGATCCTGCCGGAACCCCCGGGCACTGCGCCTCCTGATCCGGATCAGGGGCGGCGCCAGGAACTATTGCGGGTGGCCGGGGAACGCAAGAAGCGCGAGGAGATACTGTCTGAGACAAGACGCAACTTGGATCAGCAGATACAGCAGGAGCAGTCCAAACTGGATGCCCAGCTGCGGATGTCCGAGGAACTATCCAGGAAGAAGCTGGAATTGGACCAGATCAAGACCCAGCTGGCGGATGTAAACCGGCGGATAGATGCGGCTAGGTCGTCGCTGAAGGATATTGAACGGCTTAAGGATCAGCTGTCAACATCCATAACCATCCAAGACGACCTGAACGCAAACATCTTCAGGGAACGGCAGGAGATACGTGACTTGATCGAGAAGCAGAGGGGTAGTACCTCCGAGCAGGTATCGGCAGCCGCAGAGATACGGACGGAACGTACGGAACTGGAACAGGAATCGGCCCGCCTGGCCAAGGCGGTAGATGGCGCGGCCGACGCACACAAAAAGCTGCTCGAGGCGCGCAAGGATCTCCGCTCGCTGAAGGTTGAGGAACGTAAACTGGACAAGCACCGGAAGGACATGGAGAAGGTGGAGAAGGAGATACAGAAGGGTCGCGAGAAGATAGCCAAGCGCATAGAGGCAGAGAAGGTCAAGATCGAGGAGCAGGCAGCCCTGAAGAGGCAGCTGGACAAGGAGGCCGCCGAGCTGGAGGAGATAAAGAAGCAGCGCGAGGTGGCCAAAAAGGAGACCAAGCTGGCGCAAAAGGTCGTACGCGAGGCCAAGTCGCGCCGGACCAGGTCTACGGCCAGAAAAACCACGGCATCATAGTTTTACGGCTACCATCTCGCCGTATCCTATGGGAACCAAGACTGACCTGACGGCGGGGCTGCGGCTCACGCTCTCGCGTACCGCCTCCATCATCTTGGAGAACTTTTTGGGCTCGAGCATGTTGTCGATGGCTATCATGCCGCCGACCCTGGCCAGGTGCAGGGTCTCCTCAAAGTAGCGCGCGGCGTTCTCCTTGTCCGCATCTATCAGGACAAAATCGAACAGCGAGTCGTACCGTCCAGATGCCCTCATCTCGGCCAGTATGTCCAGAGCGATGCCGTGCCTGATGTCTATAACCTCGGACACTCCGGCCTCCTCAAAATTTCTTGACGCAATTTCCACCTTTTTTGGGTCCATCTCTATGGTGGTGACGCTACCGCCGTTGGACGATACGGCCTCGGCCATCCAGATTGTGGAAAAGCCGGCGGACATTCCTATCTCGAGGACGTGCTTGGCTCGCATGGCCTGAAGCATCACGTTGAAGAGGATCGCGGTATCCTCGGTGATGGCCATCATTCTTGCGTCGGGCGGGGTGGGTCGTCGTATCCGCTCCATCTCGGATGCGGCATTGAGCCTCTTCAGCGTTCCTGCGATGCGCCCATCCATGGTTTGCGGGTAGCGGCGAACGATAATTAATGGTTGTGAGCGGTTAGTGCGGCCTGCCAGGCGAGAGGGGCCCGGCGTGGCCGCATGAACCCGCCCACGGGCGCCCAACAATTAAAAACGAACCGGAAGTGGCTCATCCATGACGCTGGTCGATGAGGCGGAGCGCATGCGCTCGGGGTTTGACTCGGCCGACCTTGACGGGTTTTTGGATTTGGTGTGGCGTATACGCGCCGAACTGCGCACCGCGCCTGCCAGGGAATACCTGGCGGGGAAGGTGGAGGCGGCCCGGTCTGCCGAACCAGCGGAGCGCCGCCGCCTCTGCAGGGCATTGCTGCCGTACCTTGACTGGTACATCGGCAGAAAATAATCCAAATGCGACGTTGTGGTCGACATCGTCAGGGAAGACCGGTTCGGTAGGGAGTTTACCAAGGCGACCGTCCGCGATGTTTTAGATCCGGGGGTGTCGGGACCCTAGCGGCCGGCCAATCGCGATACCCGCGGTGGCTCTACCGCAACACTCGCAGGTTGCGTGGTGGGTTATATGCTGCGTATCTTGGCCAGCCGTCGCTCTATCTCTCCCAACCTCGCCCGTATTCTCGCTTTCTTCGCTTCGCCTTCTACAAGAACCCTCTCCTGTTCCTCGACTGCCTGAAGATACGCCTCTTCAAGTCTTCGCTTTTCCTCAAGAAGCCTCTCATATTCCGTGCCGGCCAACCACCAACCAGCACCCTGCGTGTATTTAATAAGCTGGCTCTCCCACCATACAACATGGATGACATTGATGCCAGACTGGATAGTTCCGAGCGCGCCGCCGACGAGATGGAGGAGCAGGGCTGGCACGAGTCGGCCGATCTGGTGCGCGAGACGGCCAAGGACATACGTCATCTCCATGAAATGTTCCGGCCGCGGTAGTTGGTTGGACGGGCGTGACGGACGGATCGACAATTTCCACCCCAAAGGTGTTGCCCGGAATGCCCGGAGCCGGCATGGCTGGGTCGGATTCGGGCCGGTCGGCCACGCGCAGGAGCGGCTCGTTACCGGCAAATACCATCTACATCATGGTCTCGACATGGGTGCTGCATCCCTTGGCGAGTTTTGTACTCTCCTCTTTGTTGGGGGCGTTGCATTGGCGTGTGATGGTGAATGTGCCTGTACACAGTACGTTAACAACTCCGTGGCCGGGACTGACTCGTATAAATTCGGATGACTGCCACCTAACGCCAGCGCCAGGAGGTTGTGCGCCGATGCTTGGATTAGAACAACGCGGCAACTAACGCACTATCTCGACTGGCACATCGCTGGCAGCGGCGCCTGACCTACTCGAACCTGCCTATCTCCGACTTTGCCTCGCCTATGGCCCGCATCGTGGAGTCGGCCGCGTCCAGGCGGCCCACCATCCTCACGTGGTACTCCGACCCTCCGAGGGCCCGCCTGATGTCTGCCTCGTAGCACTCAAGGGCGCTAACCATGGTGGGCACGTCATCCGACAGGGAGACCGCCTTCCCCGCTCCGGCCAAAAATTCGCGTACGTCCTTCAGCGTACGGTTGGCTATGGGGGACCTCTTGGCCGCAGCCTGCTGGATGGTCACGGCAAACATTCCGGCGCCGCCAAGCTGGGGGTCGTCGCCCATGCTGCGCAGCCTCTTGGTGTAGTGCTCCAGCGACTCCAGGACTATTCGGTATCCGTCCCCGGATACCAGATACTCGGCACCGCGCCAACACCCGGACATCAGGATGGCTCGTTGCGTGGAATAAAAAAGACTTGTGGCGAGGGGTTCTTTCGAAAATACGGTTGATGGTGATTTTACTCATATCCGGACGGCCTGGAGCTAATCCGGCCTGGTGACTAGGATCTCGTTGCCCCGTATGACGAACTGCAACCCTGAGTCGGCCGGCGCGGACGACCGGGTCAAGCATCAAACCGGATCAGAGGCGAAGCGCTACGTCTCAGCCCGTCCTTTGTACGCCTCAACCGTATTTTCTAGAGAACCTGGCGAGGTGATGTCGCTCTGGGCCACCCAACGAACGAACATCTCGGGCATCGGGCGCCGCCGACATGATGTGGCCAGTCAGGCACCAACCGGTCTTGCGATGCTCAGATCAAAGTCCGGAACCAGCTTCCTCTCGAGGGCCATCTGGAACATCCTGCGTATGGCCGCCTCCCCGTCGCTACCCATATCCACCGTCACGGGATTGACGTACATCTTCACGAACCTGTCTATGAGGTCCTTGGGGTTGCCGCGGCCATACTGCATGGCGTAATCTACGGCCTCGCGGGGATGAGCCAACCCGTACTTTATCGAGTCTTGCAGATACCCATCAAACCGGCTTATGGTCTCATCGCCCAACGACGCCCTCATCACGTTTATCCCGAGGGGGACGGGCAGCCCGCCAGTCTCCCTGTCCCACCATTCCCCGGTGTCCAGCACCTTTGAGACGCCCTCACGCTCGTACGTTATCTGGGCCTCGTGGATGACCAGGCCCGCATCGGCCACTCCGCGGCTGACGGCCGAGGGGATGTCGCTAAAGTTCATCTCGGTATAATCAAACCTGCCGATCATCAACTGCAGCAGCAGGAACGCCGAGGTCATTCTGCCCGGCACCGCAACCTTGACACCGGGAAGCGCCTTCGCGTCAAAACCTTCCCGGGCGACCACTATCGGCCCGTATCCCCTGCCGAAACTGCCGCCGCTGCGCAGTATCGTATAGCCTGGAATGTGGGCGCATGCGTGGACGGATACCGCGGTGACGTCAAGATCGCCGTTCCTGGCCCGGCGGTTCAGCTCCTCGATGTCCTCGATGACCTGCTCCACCTCGAATCCGGGGGATGACGTCCTGCCTGTCAGCATGCCGTAAAACATGAACGCATCGTCTGCGTCAGGGGTATGCCCTACGGTAATCCTCACGTTCCCACCACCGATCCTGGCTATAAAAACCCAAAGTACGGAACCCCGTCCGCTCCCCAAAGACGTTCTGAAAACCGATATATTGGATTTGACGGCCCACCTGACTATGGCTAGGGGGACGGCTTACGTGGTTTTTGCCCTTCCGGTGGCCTTTACCGTGATATTCAGCTCGGTAGTGCTGGCCTCCGCCCTTGATGAGCTGGGCAGGGAGATAAACATGTGGCCTGCAGGCGGGGCCCACCATGGCGGCGGCTTGGATCTAGTGGGACTCCAAACCGAGTATGCTGAATCGGACAGGATAGTCTTCCAGCTGGACGTGTCAAACCCCGCATTCGACTGCGGGGATCTGCGGATAGCAGTGTATGATTCAGGCGGAACCTTGGTGTATGGCGACCTGCAAGAATCGGCATGCTTCCTGAAGGAGCCGCTAGACGAATTCTCCATCGCGGATGTCGCACCAGGCAGCTACACTGTGACCGTCACCATCAGCAAGGCCGAAGAGGATCTACTGACGAGCGCGGTTTTTCTGGTACGATAATTATGGCTTTATATGGCTCATCAGGACCCAGCTACCGGTCGGGAAATATTGGGTGATGACATGTCAAAGAAGGATCTGAAATCAAGCATGGAGGAGGCCAAGGCCCGGCTTGGCAAGCTGAGGCAGTACATACAGGTGCTGGAAAAATCGGACGGGAAAAGATCCGAGGAGGCCGTATCGGCAGACACAGAACCCGCACCGGCAGCTACCAAAACGGGTGCGCAAAAAACAAAGAGACCCTTGCCGGCAGCCGGGGCGGCCCATGCCCAGCCCGCCACAACCGAACCCAAGAAAAAACCGGCCAAACCTGAAACCGAACCCGAAACCGCCCCGAAACCGGACGCGGCCCCAGCCGAACCCAAGAAAAAACCTGCCAAACCTGAAACCAAACCCGAAACCGCCCCGAAACCGGACGCGGCCCCAGCCGAACCCAAGAAAAAACCCGCCAAACCCGAAACCGAACCCGAAACCGCCCCGAAACCGGACGCGGCCCCCGCAAAACCCAAGAAAAAACCTGCCGCGCGGGCAGACGAATCTGGGCCCTCCGAGCAGGTAAAACCCGCGAAAAAGCCCGGTAAACCTGCCGCCGAACCGAAAACCACCCCGCCCGCAGGCGCAAAAAAACCATCCGCCAAGACGACCGATAAAAAAACCCAAAAACCAAAAACCGCCAAAACGCCAAAGAAAAAAACCACCAAAAAGGCCGAGGCGTCCAAGCCAAACACGCTGGAGGATGAGCTGGCAGAGCAGCTGACCCCGGAGGAGATCGACAGCTTCCAGATAGAGAAGGTCGACATGGAGAGGCTCACGCACAAGGTCTGTGATCTGCTGGTCAGGTGCGAGTCAGATGGCATGTTTCAGTCGGACCTGTACAAGAAGCTCAAACTCAGCGCCAGAAACGGGGCGCGCCTGTCCCTGAAGCTGGAACGCATGGGGATGGTCACCAGGGTGAAACTGCTTGAAAAGCAGCGGTGGACCTACAAGCTGATACTCAAAAAGACCCCGGTCAGTACCGCCTCCCTGGAGGACGCGCCGTGCCTGGTCTGCCCGGTGGAGCAGCGGTGCTCGCTGGACGGCGAGATAAGTCCCAGGACGTGCGTGTACATTGAGGACTGGGTGCTGGCAGAACTGAAGCGAACCAAGATCAAATGAGGCTTCTGGACGCTCGCAAGGATCACTATCGGCGGCTGGCCCGGGATCAGGGATACCGCAGCCGGGCCGCCTACAAGCTCAAGGAGCTCAACAAGTCGTACAGGATCATGGGCCCCGGCTTTTACGTGCTGGACCTGGGGTGCGCCCCGGGAGGGTGGACCCAGATGGCCCTGAAGCTGGTCGGAAGCAGGGGCAAGGTGATGGGGGTGGACCTGTCGTACGTGGAGGAGATACCGGGCGCGCATATAGTCCGGGCCGGCGTGGACGACGATCTTCTGGTGGACGATATAATGGACTACTTTGGCCGCAAGGCAAACGCGGTGATCTGCGACATGTCCCCGCAGGTGACGGGGAATTGGTCGGTGGATCACGCGCGGCAGATATCGCTGAACTACTCCTGCACCAAGGTGATGGACCGGGTGCTCGCCTCCAAGGGAAACGCCGTCTTCAAGGTGTTCGACGGCGAGTTCTCCGAGGAGTTTAGACTGTACATGAACGGCAAGTTTGCCAAGACAAAGACGACAAAACCCAAGGCCAGCCGCAAGCCCAGCAGCGAACTATACCTGGTGTGCATGGGATTTCAATGACCTGGCCATCTCGCAGATGCTGCCGATGTCAGCGTCGGTCCTAAAACCGGTGAACGAGAAGGATGTGACCGAGGCGGCAAATCCGGCATCAAGCAATCCGCGGACCATCTCGGCCAGCTGCGGGGGGCCGGATCTTATCCTGGATGCTATCTCATCCAGCGTGTAAAAGGCGGCCGGCATCTCCGCCTCGTCCAGGCACCTTCCCAGCATGGGGCCGTAGGCGCCTTCGGGCCGGATTGCCTGGTCGCAGAGGATCATCCCGTTTACAAACTCCCTCTCAAACAGGTTCCCAATCCAGAGGGGGCCGGCCGCCAGCACCGCCCCGCCGCACCGGCCGCACGACTCTGCGGGATCAGCTGAAGCCTGGCGGTGTCCGCAGGATGGGCAGTGCAGCAGGTAGCCCATCTGGCGCTCCCCCGGACTGCGGAGCAGCCTGGCGTACACCCTGTAGTAGTGCATGTGGTTCTCCGCGTACAGCGGCGATACGCCCTTGTCCAGGCGGCCGGCCACCGAGGAGATGCACCCGAGGATGAGCCGGACGGCCGTCTCGGCCATATAGCACGTTCTGACGGGGATCCCGCCGTATATCCTGCGGCACGCGTCGTTGTGCAGTCCTCCGAGCACCTGCAGGTCGGTCGCCGTGACTGCCAGCATCCCGCCGTGGGCGGTGGCCCGGATTGCGCAGTCAAGGTAGGGCGCCGGGGATCCGAACGGGTCCGTGTCCACCACCGCCCCGCGCTCCCCGCGCGTCGAATGGTCCGAGAGAAACCTGCACGCCTCCTTCTCGGAGAAGGAGACGTTGTCCAGCCCGTTGACGGCGGCGCCCTCCCGGGCAAGCGACACTGCCTCGGGGTTGGCATCGTTGACGTATACCGTCTCAAAGTCCAACTCGCGCGCCATCCGTATTCCCCGGGCGCCGGTTCCGGCCATCGCATCCAGGTACGTCTTGGGCCCCTCGAACGTCCCAAGGTGGGCCCCGCAGGCCCTGACGGCCAGATCCCGCGTCCGCTTGGCCCTGGGATTGAAGAATGCGGGCGTCCTGGGCGGAACCGGACCGCTCAGAGAGGCGGCCGGGACGGCCAGGACGGTACCTCCCTCGGTTATCCTGACGATCTCGCCTTCCATCGACCACCTTCCTTGCAACGGTTTAATACGTGTGGGGCCGCCGGCCAACCCGTGATTGTCTGCGGGGTGGACGAGGCCGGGCGGGGTTCCTTTGTTGGTCCGCTGGTGATAGCGGGAGTGGCCGTCGAGGAGTCCCGGCTGCCCGCGCTGGAGGAGGCCGGAGTGCGCGACTCCAAGACCCTCACGCCGCAGGCCAGATCCCGGCTGCACCGGGTTATCCTGGACAATTCGACGGCTCACGTGATCCGGCGCATACGCCCCAGGACCATCGACAACAGCGTGCTGTTCCACGGCCTCACCGACTTGGAGCTGGACAGGATGGCGGGGATAGTCTCCAGCATACGGGCCGACGCCTACTATGTGGATTCGTGCTATGCCGACGCGTCTCTCTTTGGCGCGCGCCTGGCCGCCATCTCCGGCGGCCGCCCGATACACTCGCACACCAAGGCGGATTCGCGGTTTACCGTGGTGGCTGCAGCCTCCATCCTGGCCAAGGTGGCCCGCGACAGGTCCGTCTCCAACATACGGCGGAACCACCGGGTGGGAAGCGGATACCCCAGCGACCCGCGGGCAGCCGAGTGCGTGGGCGGCATATATCGGGCGACGGGCGCGTTCCCGGACTTTGCCAGGAGAAGCTGGCTGACGGCCTGCAGGATAGCGGGGGACCAGCGCCCCCCTGAGCGCGCCACCGGCCCCGCCTGAGCGGTCGTGGCGGCGGCTGCCTCACGGGTATGACGCAAGTATCATGGCGTGATCCTTGTGGTACGGCATCAGGTTGATACTCCTGATGACCGCAAAGCCGTCCAGCTTCGACTCCTCCCGCCGGAATATCTCGCCGGGGTTGCTGACCACGTCTATGCTGCGCGCCTTGACCACCAGCAGCAGGTGGCCGCCCTTCCTGAGATACCTCCGGCAGTTGGAGATGGCTATCCTGGTCTGGTCGGGCTGGGCTATATCGCAGTAGACCACATCCACCCTGCCGTAGACCGAAAAGTACTCCGAGGGCTTGCGGGCATCCTGCAGCACCGGCACGACGTTGCTGCGGTGGCCGGCCACCCTCTCCAGCAGCTCCCTGGCAACCCGGCTGGTGTGCTCCACGGCAAAGACCACCCCGCTCTTCCCGACCATGTCCGAGACGTGGCTGACGGTGGTGCCGGTGGACGCGCCCAGGTACAGCACCGAGGCCCCGTAGGATATGGGTATCTGGCCTATCCCGTTCATGATGGCCGAGGCAAGCTTGCTTCGATAGGGATCCCACACGCGGTACTCCCTTCGCTTGTGGGTTAGCAGCCTCTCCTTGTAGACCTGTATTCCGGGGGCCAGGTTCTCGGTGGCCAGCCTCCGCTCGCCCTCGGACCTGACCCAGGCGTAACTATCGTCTGACAAACCTTCTCTTGCGCTTGGCGCCCTTCCTGGCGGGCTGGTTGCGGCGGCGCCTATCCTGCTTGGGTTTCTGGGGCGGGGGGGTCGCCGGCCTCTGGGGCGGCTCGGCGTATTTCTGGCCTATCTCGTCCACCCTGACGTTGAGCTTCTCCAGGAGGGTCTCGTTTAGGGTGGGTTCGTGCATGTCCATTCTTGCGGCGATGACCGCCTTGGAGGCGACGGTCCTGGCTATCTTACCCCTCTGCCAGCGCGGGGCCCTGTGCACCATCGCGTGCTGGAATATGAGCCCGTGCTTGGGCGGCTGCGAGCCGGTCTTTATCGACCGGAAGAGCGCCTTCTCGGCTCCCAGCACCTGGATGGTGCTGGCTGCCATGGTGGAGAGCCTCTTTAGGCTGCCAGCCTTGGCCAGCAGCCTGGCGCCCACGCCGGTGCCCATTATCGCGGACAGGTTGGGTGCGGCCAGCCTCATCTGCGCCTCGACGTGCTCCTCCAGGGCGCGGCGTGCGCCATACAGGTCCACCACCTGCCTGGCCATGGCCTGTATGCGCTCAAGATTCTCGTCCGATATGTCTCCGCCGCGGCTGGTCTTGGCCACCAGGTTCAGCATGTCCGCCTTGGAATCGGGGAACCCCGCCTCCGTAAAGACGGCCTTGTCCAGGCTCTCGCGCCGGCCCGCCAGGGCCACCCTGCAGTACCCAAGTATGCCGTCCACCAGGTTCTCCAGCTCGGGAAAGTGCAGCCCGTACCATTCCCGCAGCCTGCCGAAGAGGGCGTTGGCTATGCGATCCGTCTCATCCAGCGAGTTGATGGCCTGGATGATATGCAGGTCGGGCGCCTCGGAGACCTCTGCCACCCTGGACGAGGACAGCTCCAGCGCAAACTCCCGCAGCTTGCCAAGCGCGTCGTGCTCGTTGGACGCAAAGCCGGCTGCCGCCAGTATGGCCGGTTTTGCATCCTGTATCTCCTCTATCCTGGCCTGATCCATCATCCTGGCGTCCACCGAGTTGCGCTTGAGTATGGACAGCAGGCCCGGGTCGTTGGTCTCCACGTCCGTGTCCGTCGCGACCAGAAAGGTCACCAGGCCGGCCAGCCGGGCCTTGCCGGACTTGGCGTCCAGGTAGTCCTGGGCGCGCTTGGAGAACGGGAACGACTCCACGTATGCTTCGCCGTCTTGGACGGCGGTCCCCAACTCCGTCAGTATGGCCGAGTACACGGTTGGACGGCGGTCACCTTCCTTTAAAAACGCATTCCCGGGCGGCGGGCTGTCAAGTTACCGGCGCCTACACCTGTCTGTCAAATCGGGCGCCCGCGGCGCGAAGGGATCTTGCTGGAGCCGGCAGAATCCACGAATGATCCAGGCGCTTGATTTGACACATCTCTCCAGGCGCCGGTAACTTGACAGCCCGGCCCAATTCACTATCTTTTTATACGGGGGGGTTTGTTGAATGAGGTAATGATGCCCAGAAACGTAAATCAGGTGTACGTGCAGGGCTGTATAGTTTATGCAGGAATGCGGGGGGGGGGTTCTAACTATGACAAGACGTGGTTCCCGTACCGGGGTCGTTCTGTCGGCGTTGGCGGCGGTCGCCGCATGCGGGCTCTTTGCCGCCGGCGCAGAACATCCGGACATCATCCCGCAGGCGTTTGCGCAGCAGCAGTTTAAACTGGAACCTGTCTTTTACTCGCAGATCTACGGCCAGACCAACCAGAATAGTGACGAATTCATACTGTACAAGCGCAGCAGCGACGTCCTGTTCCATACCATCGGGGGAACCAACTACCTCCTGCAGACCGGCCAGCAGCACGGCCACCTGGTGATCCTGAACGTAGCAAACCCGGCCAGTCCGAGCGTCGTCAGCTCCGTATTTGATCAACAGGCGACAAAGGCCATAGCCGGCAGCATAAGGGCGCCGTTGATGGCGGGCGCCGTCGGCGTTGAAGTCGTGACCATCAACGGCAGGCTGTACGCCGCAGTCATAGGCGCGTTTAACAACGATGCGCTGCAGATGTTGGATATCACAGACCCTGCGAACGTGGCGGTCTCGGGCAACAGCGGGCAGCGGCTGCACAACAACCAGCCGTGGAGCGAGGTCTCCGGCGTGGACATTATCCAGTTTGACAACAAGGTCTACGCCGTCGTCACCGACCGGTACCGCGACTCCCTCACGATGATAGACATCACCGACCCCTCGAGCCCGAGCATAGTCGGCGGTGTATTGAATGGCCAGCGTGGGGCCAACTTGAATAATGTCCGGGACGTCTCCACACTGATCATCAACAACGTACCCTACGCCGTGACCGTGAGCAGTTCCGGTCCTCCCAGACTCCAGGTCGTGAACCTCACAAACGCCGCAAGCCCGAGCGGGGTCGCCAACTATAACGCGGGCACACTCGTAGGAGTGGACACCGCGTTCATAGGCGGCAAGCCGTACGCCGTAACCTCCGATTGGGGCACCGGCCGGGTCGACATCATAGACCTCACCAACCCCGCGTCGCCGACCCGGGTCGGCACCATGACCAGCTCTACCAACAACATCCAGGTCGTGGACATCTTTACGGCCGGCTCCACCACATATGTCGCGGTGGGCGGGGAGAACGGCATCCAGGTGATCGACATCACCAACCCCGCAAACCCCGCCCCGGTGGCCTCGCGCGACAAGGGCTGGCCCCTGCCGCTTGAGCACGTGATTGGCATAGACGGCACCGTCGTTGGCGGCGTGCCATACATCGCAACCGCCGCCACCCTGGCGACCCCCGAGGGTACGTCGATATTCCGGATGGTCCCCGCGGTGGGCCCGACCATAACCTCGCCATCCGGCCAGAACGGCGACACCGTGGCCGCCAACCAGCTGAGGTTCTCGGTCTCGTTCGACCGGCCGGTCACCGGCTTTGACGCCTCCGACATCCAGGTCAGCGGGAGCGCCAGAACCACCCCCCTCCCCGGCGCCGACACCAAGGTCTCCTCCTTTTCGGGGAGCGGCTCGGGACCGTACACGTTCGTGATCTATCCCGAGACGGCCGGCAGCGTCACCGTCACCATCCCGGAGGACGCGCCCGGCGTCACCCCGCAGAACTCGGCCGCCTCGTTCACCCTGATCGTCCGCCAGGCGACCCCCGGTCCCGGCGAGATCGTGGACAACTGGTCGTCCACCCTGACGGTGCACGACCTGGGCAACAGCAGGTTTGGCTGCGACGACAGCAACTCCGACGCCTCCAAAAGGTGCGATGCCGCCCTGACCCGCGACGAAATTCACATACTTCGCCCCCCGGGCTTTTTGTACGCGCCCGACATCGACCACCTGTACCTCGACAAAAGCAACAACTCCACCCACTTCTCCATAACGACCTACAGCTTTAGCGAGCTCGTCGACTACCACTTCAGGGTGGGCACCACGCACTTTAACTTTGGACCCTTCATCGAGTTCGGGCGCCATAGCTGGAGCGACGTCCGCACCATGGCGTACTGGGATCAGGGTACTAGAGTATCGCTGGAGCTGATTGAAAAGAGCAGTCCGGCCCCGGCCACCGGCACGCCGCCCAAGCTGTCGTTCTTCTCCGTCAGCCCGACCACCATGACCGAGGGGGCGCCGGGGAGCGGCTTCGCAGTCAGGATCAACCTCGCCCAGCCGGCTCCAACTGGCGGCGTGGACGTCTGCATCACCACCGAGCCCAGGGGCCACAATGACCCGACTGGCCGCACAGACGACACCGGCGGCTCAGACACCTTTGCCAAGAACCAGGTAGACTACATCATGTCTTTCACCACCATCACCGTCCCCGCCGGCCAGCGCACCGCAACCGACTACATAACCATTATTGAAGATGACATCGTCGAGAGGGACGAGATCTTCAACGTGGTTGCGTGCAGCATACCCGAGGAGGCGTTCCCGGCATCGGGCGCCGACCTATACCAGGTTGGCAGCGTGAAGGTCACCATCCGGGACAACGACTAGCCCGGGCCCTCCGTGATTTCGGCGGATGGAGCGCAGCCGCCCAGCCCCCATCCACGGATGACGGGGATCAGGAACGGCTTTGGCCGAATTTGGCACCGACCCCAACAATTACGGGGTTGGTGCGTAATTCTCGTCCGTTTCGGCAGGTTTACCCTCCCGGACTTTCACCGGTCAGGCCATCATCCCCGGACCCGGCCACGCTGCACGCCCGGCCGCAGGCGGGGAACGTCAGGCACACTCCGCGTGCATCTGTTGTCCTCCGTATGACGGGATTGTGGGGCGGACCCCGCTGGAAGGCGACCGATCAGCGATGCACACTTTAGCGGCGGGAGGCCAGAGGGGGCATGACAGACAAGAAGTCGCGATGGAGTACGGACGAGAAAATCCGTATATCGTACTCCAGACATTTAACCCACAATCCAGCATGGCGGAGATATGCCGCGAGCACAACCTGGTGCCCCGGACCGTACAAGTTCAGGTCAAATCGACTCATTACCCCAAGCCATCCGGCAACGACCCGTCCGCCGTTCTGGTCGGTTCGGGAAAGGAGACGCGGCTAGGCCGGGTCGGGCTCCGTGGATGCCGCCTGTTCGTCCTTGGGCGCCGCGCCTCCCCCGAAGATGGGCGGGGGTATTTCCGTCGGTGAAGATGCTCCAGGTTGGATCGCGCGCCATCCGGATGGTGGCCTGGTAGGCGGTTATGCCGTTCTTCTCGCAGGTGGCCGCGAACGTCCTGAGGATGGCAAAGTTGCGGGCGGCCCTCCAGTTGGGGAATATAACCCTGCGGCGGTCCACCGCCAGCAGGTCGCGGACGCTCCGCTCGGTGTCGTTGTTGCTGGCGGGCATCCCCGGCACCCGGGGCGCGGTGAACATGTAGGGGAGGGCGTTGGAGAGGGTGGTGGTGACGCCATCGGCCGGGAACGAGCCGATGATCATCCTGGCGTGCTCGGCCAGCTGGTCAATCCGGGCGTCGATGAACTCGGCCAGGCCGGGTATCCGGGCGATGATCCCCAGTTGGCTGGCGCACCGGAGGGGTCCGCCGGCCAGCCGCTCCGCCTGCATGCAGGTCAGCTTCGTGTCATGGTAGAGGGCCCGCATCATCTGGTGGCGGTCGTACTGGGGGGATCCCAGCTCGTTCTCCATTGATGATTCCTCGGCGTCGCGCAGCAGGTGCACCAGGCACCTGGACAGGGCGCCCTTGTGCCACTCGTAGCCTGTGGTGCCGTCCCGCATGGCGGGACGGTACTCCATCCACCCCCAGATGGACCGTAGCGTGGCCGCGTACCTGTGGGGGATTATCCTGATCTGGGTGGTGCGTGCCGTCTCGGCCACCGACGCCTGCACTCCCTCGCGGTCCACCTGGTGGCCGGTCTCGTCGGTCCGGACGTACGGGTCCATGGAGGCCCTCTCGACTATCTGGACCATGGCGGGCTGGGGCTGGAACGATGTCCACAGGTTGGAGCGCTGCGTGAGAAGGGCGTCCTGGCGGTGGAACTCGGTGTCGGGTATGTCGGACGGCGGGGCCGCCGGGGAACGGTACCCTCGGAGGTCTACCGGGTCCAGTATGACGGGCTCCTCATAGGGAATGGCAAGCACGTCCCCGTCGATATGGTCGGCCATCGCCGTGATACAGTTGGAGACGCCCCCCGCCGAGACGTCCGCGTTCTCTATCTCCCGCAGCATCATCGCCATGTCGTCCTCGGTGTTGTGGGTCCTCTCGTAGGCCTGGAGGGTGGCGCGCGTGCGCGGCCCCAGGGACATCCCGGGGATGGCGTCGGTGTGCGGGGTAGTCCGGATATCGCACCCGGGGCACTGCCCCGCGCGGATCACGTACATCAGCGAGATGGTGCTCCGCCGGGCCTCGGCCAGGTCCCGGAACCTCTTCCGGATGGTCATGATGATCACCATGTCGGCCCTGCCGCAGTACCTGCACAGCTCGGGGCGGAACCGGACGGTTCCCTCGGTGCGTTCCCTTCGGGAGACGCCCCGGTGGCCGGACTGGGCGCCCCGCTTCTTTTTGGTGATCAGGCTGGGGTCGCCCCCGCTCCTGGCCGCCTCGAACCTGGCCGAGGCCAGCCGGTGCTCGTCGCGGGTCATCGCCGGCTGGCCGTCCTTCTTGTCCGGATCATCGCCTGGATCATCGCCCGGGGCGTCCCCGTCCCACCCTTGGTGGACCGCCAGCTGCCTCTCCAGGTCTGATATCAGCCGGTCCCACTCGGCAATCCCGCTGCCGGCGTTCTCCAGGTCGGCCACCGGGGACGATATCACCCCGCCCGCCGTCTCGTAGATGCCGGCGGCCAACCCTTCCAGCGAGCCGGCTATATCCCAGACCCGGATCAGCTCGGACCTCAGCAGGGCCTCCTCCTTGGTTGGCCTGCGACTCCCCGGCTCGACCAAGATCCTGCCGGTCCCCCTGCAGCACGGGCATCGGGCCGTCCCGGGTTCGTGTTCGCCCGTCACGGTTGCGTCCTGTCCGGTCTGTACGGTGGTCTGGGTCATGGCGTGATCCACTACCTCGTTTGGAGGGATCATATAACTCAGTCGGTCGCGTGTCGGGCAGCCGCATATCTGATCAGGTGCAGGTCAAAATTTGACCTGAACTTGTACTTACGCACCAACCCCGGAGATACCCAACGACTTATCAACCACCGCATGCGCCACCACCAATAATGAACAGGAGAAGCGCATCTGTGGCAGCTCTGGCAGTGGTGTCTGTCGCCGCGCTGGCCGTGGCGCTCCAGTCGGCCGACTGGAACTGGCCGGTTCCGCAGGGCGCCGGAGACCAAGAGACCGATTCGGAGCTGTGCGGCGCGGATCCGTGCGTCGGGCAGGCATCCACCAACGGCGACCACAACGACACCCACGATGCGGACCCCTGGTGGCCGAACGTCCACGACAACGTGCCGACCAGCTTTAACGCTCAGGTTGACAGACCATCCATAGAACACAGCGCATTCATCCACCCCTTTGCGGTGGTGATTGGAGACTGCCACATTGGGAAGATGGTCTTTGTGGCGCCGACCGCCGTATGCAGGGGAGACGAGGGTGCCCCCATCCACATAGGGGACGGGACCAACATGCAGGACGGGGTGGTGATTCACGCGCTGGCGACGGTGGACGACGGCCGTAACATAGACGACCGCCGGTTCTCGGTAGACGGCGACAGGCTGAAGGGTGACGACCCGGCGTTTGATGGCGGCTACGCCGTATTCGTGGGAAACAGCACCAGCCTCGCGCACGGCGCCATGGTTCACGGGCCGGCGTGGATCGGAAGCAGCACGTTCATAGGCATGGAGGCCTTGGTATTCAACGCCAAGATCGGAAACAACGTCGCGGTGGGCGTGTCGGCCACCATCACCGGCGGGGTGGTGATTGAAGACGGAAAGTTCGTACCACCAGGCGCGGTCATCGCCACCCAGGAGCAGGCCGACGCCCTGCCGGAGAGGGCGGGGAGCGCCTACGAGACCATCAACGCCGCGGTAGTCGACGTCAATCTGCAGCTGGCGGGCGAATACGGCCTGCTGGATCTCGAGAGGCTGGCCTTAGAACGCGAAAAAGCGATGGACGAGATGATGCTGGAGACATCCATGCCTCATCCGTAGCTTCCCGCACACGTTCTTGTCATGGTATCGGCCGGCGCGAGCAGACGCACAGTAATCGGATTTTAAAGATCTGAACAGTCAAGCCGCATCCTTGGCCCGGTTCGCCGGCCAACAGATGTGCTCAAGATCCACCGGATCCGTGCATCCCAATGCCGCGAGCGGGGCTGCTAAGTCACCCTGACCCGGCAACCGGCGTTCAGTCTATGACCTGACGGATCTTCTCCAAGACTCGACGGTCACTCAGTTCCCGAACATCTCGGATAACATGTCGATGATCTCAGGCAACCTGCACGCGTCATCCACTGACGCCACGCCGGCGAGTATGCCGGCGGGCAGTTTGCCGTGTATCCTGTCACACTCGGCGCGTATCTGTGCCATGTCATGGATGCTGCGTCTTTGTGCCGGGCAGGATTGTTGGGTACTTGTGGTTTGGCCGCAGCCATCTTTAAACCTATAAACGGGACCCGCCCAAACCCGTGCATTGCCTGAGAGGATACGAGTAGGACTGGTGGGAATAGGTAACTGCTTCTCGGGCCTGATCCAGGGCATCGAGTACTATCGGCGCAATCCCGACCAGCGGGTCATCGGGATCATCCACGACACGCTGGCAGGGTACGGCATACACGACATCGACTTTGTCTGCGGCTTCGACGTGGGCGAGAACAAGGTGGGGCGCACCATCAACGAGGCCATCTACGCATACCCAAACATGGTGGACTGGATTCCTCAGGATGGCATGCCCAAGACCGAGGCGCGCGTACACGAGAGCCCCGCCTTGGACGGGGTGGGCATCTGGGTGGAGAACCGCATCAAGCCCATCACATCCACAAAGACCACCGCCCAGCTGCGCGAGGAGGCCATCCGCGTCATCCGGGATACCGAGACCGAGATACTGGTGTCGTACCTGCCGGTGGGCTCCGAGGAGGCTACAAAGTTCTGGGCACAGGTCTGCCTGGACACGGGAACGGCCTTTGTCAACTGCATACCGTCGTTCATCGCCTCAGACGAGCAGTGGGCCGCCCGGTTCCGGGAGCTCAACGTGCCCGTCATCGGCGACGACATCAAGGGACAGGTGGGCGCCACGATAGTCCACCGGACGCTGGCGCGGCTCTGCAACGACCGCGGCACGAAGATAACCAAGACCTACCAGATCAACGTGGGGGGCAACACCGACTTTCTCAACATGAAGGAGCAGGACAGGCTGATCTCCAAGAAGATATCCAAGACCGAGAGCGTCCAGAGCCAGCTGGACAACCGGCTGGACGACGACAGCATATACGTCGGCCCGTCCGACTTTATCCCGTTCCTTGGCAACACCAAGCTGATGTTCATGAGGATAGAGGGGCGGCAGTGGGCCAACATACCCTACAACATGGAGGTGAGACTGGAGGTAGACGACAAGGCAAACTCTGCGGGGATAGTCATCGACGCCATCCGGCTGGCAAAGATTGCCTTGGAGAGGGGCGTGGGCGGACCCATCATCCCGGCTAGCGCCTACCTGATGAAGCACCCCATCCGGCAGATGCCGGACACCAAGGCCCGCGAGGCCTGCGAGGAGTTTGTGGCCGGCTGAAATTGCCTGATCGCCCGAACTACCAAAAAACAGCCCCGGGGAAATTAAGCGAGATCGGAGGCCGGTTTTTTAATTGCCGGCGGGCCGTACGCGCGTTTTTTCTGGTATGGTGATGCGATCACAACCCGCGGGCGTTTTTGGAGGGTTGCACCCACATCCTGCACCCTACCAAAAGATTCGCAAATCTTGACCAAATGCCAAATATACTGGTTTGTTCGTATACCGATGGGGATACCGGGATGGTTCACATTGAGAAGGTAGAGATCTACGGCTTCAAGTCTTTCGGCTTCAAGAACACCGTGGTCAAGTTTGTTCCGGGACTGGTCTCCATATCCGGACCAAACGGGTCCGGCAAGAGCAACATACTGGACGCCGTCGCCTTTGCCCTGGGCGAGAAGAACGCCAAGATACTGCGCGCCGACAGGCTAAAGTCGCTGATCCACGACGTGGAGGGATCCCGGGGCGGAACCAAGATTGCGCGGGCCACCGTCCATCTGGACAACGCCGACAGGAGCATACCGGTCGACTCCGACAGGGTAGAGATCACCCGCATACTGAACACCGACGGCGAGAGCGCCTACTACCTCAACAAGCAAAAGACCATCCGAGGGCGCATCCAGGATATGCTGGAGGTGGTCAACGCCGGACTCAACCAGCTCAACAACGTCCAGCAGGGCACAATAACGAGGATATCGGAATTCAGCGCCGAGGAGAAGCGCGGGGCCATAGAGGACCTGATAGGGCTGTCCTCCTTTGACGAGAGAAAGGATCAGGCCACAAAGCAGCTTGAGCAGGCGGATCGACGGCTGGAGGTGGCCTTGGCCAAGATGGGGGAGGTGAGAAGCAGGATAGGCGAGCTGGAGGGGGAGCGGAACCATGTCCTGCGGCATGCCATCCTGTCCCAGGAGCTGGGCCGCTACAACACAATCCTGTCACTGCAGAGGCTGGCCGTCGAGAGGAACCGGGCCGAATCTTTGGGGGAGAATCTGCACAAGATTGATGCCAGCCTGCGCGACGGTACCGCCCAGCTGGATGGCATCCGGGAACGCATAGAATCCCTAGAGTCGGAGAAACAGGTCTACATGGAAGAGGCCGACACCCACGGAAAGGCCCGCGCCAGCATAGCATCCGAGGTGCATGCGGCGGTGACCGACTACCAGAACGTAGAGGCCGCCCTAAAGACGTCCGAGAGGCGTATCATCCAGATAGATGCCAGGACGGCAAACATCAGATCTGAAATTTTGGATATTATCGAGTCCCGCGGCCAGAACCGATCCAAGATGGAGTCGCTGCGGCTGCTTCTGACCGAGGCGGGAAGCAGCCGGAACGAGATTGCCCGGGCGCTGACCAAGATAAACAGGAAACGTACCGCCATACTGGAATGGCAGGCGGAGGCAGCTGCCAAAAAAGCCGAATCGGACCGCATGCTGGATCTGCTGAGGACCACCCTGTCCAGACACCAGCGCGACCTGTCCGAGATAAAACTGTCCGCCGAGCAGGGCGCCAGACAGGCAGAGTCGGACCGTTCCCGGCTGGCCGACTTGGAGCGCCAGGTTGCCAGCCTGGAGAAACTGCATGCCCGCCTTGACTCTTGGATAGGGCGGCAGAGCGCCTCTGCGGAGTCCATGAAATTCAGGCTGATCAAACTCGGCTCTACCCGAAGCGGGGTGGCGGCGGATTTGGAGAGTTTGGATCCGCTGATAGAGGAGGCGGGAAGGGCCGCTGCGCGGTACGACTCCAAATTACGTTTGGTCAAGAAGGTGATGCATGAAGACTATTCGATCGGCAGGCTGAAGACGGAGGCTCCGGGCCTCGGCGTGTTGGGCATGGCGCACGAACTGCTCTCCTGGCCGGCCGAGTGCGAGCGGGCGGTAATGGCCTCCAGCTCAGACTGGCTGAAGGCTCTGGTGGTGGATGATATGGAGGCGATGGCTGCCATATCCGAGACGGCCCGTTCCATGAACCTGCCCAGACTCAGGGTGATACCACTCAACCAGCTGCCGAACCTGGGTGCCATCCCCGGCAGTACCCCCGAACTGCTGGCAGACCGCGTATCGTGCAAAAAGCGCTTTGAGCCTCTCCGAACGTTTCTGTTCGGCGGGGTGGTTCTGGCCGGATCACTAGATTCGGCCCGGGAGGCCGCCGACAAGGGGCTGCGAGCCGTCACCCTGTCCGGGGAGTACGTGGAGCCGGGCAAGTCTGCCATACTGGACCGGGGCTCCCGCATATCCAACCTCACCAAGATAATATCGATGTCCGCAGAGATAGGCGGTCTGCAAAAGTCCATCAAACTACTCGAGTCGATACGTTCCCGCCGCTCAGCCAAGCTGCGCTCGCTGGATGCGAGGACGTCCTCCCTGAACAAAAGATACTCGGAGATGCGCGAACGGCTGGCATCGGCCACCCAGAGCCTCTCTGATCTGGAATCGCGGATGAGATCGGCGCGACGCACGCGTACCGACATATCCTCGCGGATCTCCCTGTACGAGACGCGCCTGCCTGACATGCAGAGGCAGCTGGCCCATCTGCGGTCGCTGGTGGCCAGGACGTCCGAGCGCATCACCCTGGAGGAGGGCCGCGTTCCAGCCGACATATCCAAGAAGATTGCCGTCCAGCTATCCGAGATAAACCGCCACAAAGACGACTTTGAAAGGATGCAGACGCAGGCCAACTCCAGATACTACAAGGCCGAGGCCGAGTGGGAGGGGCTGGAGTCCTCATCAAAAGGACTTATCCGGAGGGCCTCCGAGCGGGCCGGCGAGCAGGCCTCGCTAATACGGGAGCGGAAGGAGACCGCCTCGAAGCTGGAACGCATGGGGGCCGAGGTAGGCGACAAGCAGCGAACCGTGGAGGGCTTGCGCCAAAAGGAGCAGCAGGTTATAGAGACCGCAGGCGCCTCGGTGTCGCGCCTGCGCGAGTGCGAGTCCAGACTGAGCACCCTGCGCGGAACGGAGCGGCATGTCTCGGGGACCGTCAACGGACTACAGAGGCGCCATGATTCGATAGGGCGCGACCTTGCGGACTGCCAGGCGGCCGCCTCCAGGATAGCCGAGTCCATCCCGCCCAGACCCCCCGAAGATCTGCCGCTGGACATGGACGTCTCCGGACTGATATCATCCCTGAAGGCGGAGCTGGAGGCGCTTCCGCCCCTGAACGCCAATGCCCCCGGCACGTACGGGTCGGTTTCGGAAGGGTACCGGTCCATGTCCGAGAGGAAGAACTCGCTGGAGCAGGAACGCAACAGGATAGTGTCGTTCATCGAGGACATCGAAAAGGACAAGCGCCAGAGATACCTGGACGCCTTTGACACGGTAGACAACGAGATCCGGGCCATCTTCGGCAAGATGTCCGGAGGCAACGCATGGCTGGAGCTGGAGGACGAGGACGACGTCTTTGGGTCCGGCATCACCTACCTGGTACAGTTCCCCGGCAAGCCCAAGCGCACATCCCTGTCCATAAGCGGCGGGGAGAAGACGCTGGCAGCCATCGTCTTCGTTCTGGCCCTGCAGAAGCTCAACCCGTCCCCGTTCTACCTGTTCGACGAGGTGGATGCGCACCTGGATGCGCCAAACTCCGAGAGGCTGGCAAACATCCTGGAGGAGCGCTCGCAGAACAGCCAGTTCATCATGGTCTCGCTCAAGGAGTTCGTCGTACAGAAGGCAGGCCTGGTCTACGGCGTATACCCAAGGAACGGCGTGTCCCAGACGGTTGCCTACCACGACAGGCGCACCCGGCCCGTCGCCACCTAGTCACCGGCCGCACCCTCCTTCCATTCCGCAACCGGCCTCTCCCGGAAGCGGTTGGCCGGATCCGGATCCGATATGGCGTTTATCAGGGCCTGCGTATACGGGTGCTTGGGCCGGTCCAGCACCTCGTCGATGGGGCCCTGCTCGGTTATCCTGCCCCTGTACAGTATGATTATCCGCCGGCCAAAGTATCTGGCAGTGGCAAGGTCGTGCGTTATGTAGATGAACGATATGCCGTGTTTCTGCTGAAGCTCGCGCATCAGCTCCAGCATCTCGGCCCGGATGGATACGTCCAGCATGGATACGGGCTCGTCGGCTATGATGATCCTGGGCTTTACTGCCAGGGCCCGCGCCAGTACCACCCTCTGCCTCTGTCCGCCGGAGAGCATGTGCGGGTACTTTGCCGACACGTCATCGGGATCCAGCTTCACCTCTGAGAGCGTCTCGGCCACGCGCCGCTTCCTGGACCCGGCATCACCCAGATGGTGTATCTCCAGCGACTCGGCCACTATATCGCGCACCCGCATCCTGGGGTTTATCGAGTCGTACGGGTCCTGGTGCACCATCTGGCAGCCCTTCTGTATGGCCGACCGCGAGGCCCTGTCATAGGTGACGGTCCCGCCCTCAAACTTGACGGTTCCAGAGTCGGCCCGGATGGCACCCAGTATTATCTTGGCTATGGTGGACTTGCCGGATCCGGACTCGCCCGCTATCACCAACACCTCCCCCTCGCCCAGCTCAAAGGAGATGTCATCTACTGCCCTTACGGCCGCGGATTTGCCGAATATCCTTTTTCTGACGAATGTCTTGACCAGGTTATCCACCTGGAGTATTGGGGAGGCCATGCCTGTGGGACAGGACAGCGGACAAATAACCCTTGGGGATAATCCATGGCGGTCTTGTGATCCCTGCCCACGTCTCAGCCCGTTCGGCCCGGCGCATCTCGCCGGCGCCCGCCACCAAATTACGCATCCGGCTGGTATCGCCTGCAGCCCCCGCCAGCTGCCGCCGCTCAGCCAAACGTCTATCGTACCATCTCCGATCCCGCCGGAAATCTGTCTTGGATGTCTCTCCACTGCCGGGCCGCCTTGTGGAAAAACCCCGCATGGTCGCTCCGGCCACTCTCTTCGGCAATCTGCGCCATCTCCCCGGTCGTGGTGGCGGTTCTGCCCATGTCGACCATGCGGCGCGTGACGCGCCGGGGCAATAAACGCCCTTGGCGTTCTGTTTCCGAACACCACAAAATATCGGAGCGTTCTCCGGCATGCGCGCAAAACGCCGGCATCCGGACAAGTTTGGGACATCGGCGGGCGGTTCGCCGGGTTGAAAAAAACCCGGCCAAAAGGGCGCGGTAAATGGTAAATCCGGGAGGTTTTCTGGGCATCTTTGCGGGGGGTGGCATGCGCCATGATGACATCGTCTGAGGGACCGCGGGATGCGCCGCGGGTGCAAACGGATCGCGCCGGGCTCTTTTGGCGCGTGCGACGCCGCGCCAACACCGTCCGGGAACCGCCCGATGCCAGCTTTATGCTAAAATGCCGCAAATTTCGGGACAGGCGCCAAGAGCGGGCCATTGGCTTTGATCCCGGAAATATTTTTCAAAGAATGTTGGTGCCGCGTGCCGCAAAAAAATACTTTGGCCACAATTTCGCGCCATTATTGTCCGGGATATCGTGGCAGGAGGCGCCGATAAAATACTGCCACATGGCCGGATAATGCTGCATTGGCCGGCAGCATGCCGTCGTCTGAGGGGGCGTCCCAAAACCGCATGCGGCATCGGTCTGCCCGCAACCAGATCCCCCGAACAGAACCGGCAAAGGGCAAAGACGGCATGCTCGTATTTGATTTGCGCGCGTGCCATGGTGGTGGTGGCTTGGGGCGCAAAATGGTCGATCACCTGCAGTTTTGCCTGCGGCGGGCCGCCTGCGGCATGCAGGACGCGCGGCAATATTCTCCCCGGGCCGGCCCCGGGCCTGAACGATACACGCAACGCTTTAAAATGGCCTTTTGCAGTGCAACCATGTCAAATGAAGTCGGTCTACTTTTATGACGAGGGTCAGGGCGTGAGCCGCAAGATATTGGGCGGCAAGGGCGCCGGACTCTGCGAGATGACCTCGCTAAACCTTCCGGTTCCGCCCGGGTTTGTAATTACCACCGGGGTCTGCCGCGCCTATTACGAGAACGACCGAACCCTGCCCTCCTCCCTGATGCGGGAGGTAAAACGAAAGATGGCCCGGATAGGCAGGGAGACGGGCAAGACCTGGAAGTCCAAGACCAACCCGCTGCTGGTCTCGGTCAGGTCCGGGGCAGCGATATCGATGCCCGGGATGATGGATACGATACTCAACTTGGGCCTCAACGACGATACCGTCCGGGGCCTGTCTGGGATGAGCAACAACCCGCGGTTCGCTTGGGATTCGTACCGGCGGTTCATCCAGCTCTTTGGCAAGGTGGTGTTCGGGGTGGACGATTCAGAATTTGACGGCATACTGGACAAGGCCAAGTCCGACCAGGGTGTCGTGCTGGACGGGGATCTGACCGTCGAGTCGCTGCAGGATGTAGTCTCAAAGTACAAGGCCGTCTGCAAAAAAGAGACGGGCCGCGACTTTCCGGATGATCCCGACGAGCAGCTGGAGCTGGCCATCAAGGCGGTCTTTGCAAGCTGGATGGGCGAGCGGGCAATAGTCTACCGGGAAAAGAACAGGATCACCCGGGCTATCGCCGACGGGACGGCGGTCAACGTGGTCTCGATGGTCTTCGGCAACATGGGCGGCGACTCGGCCACGGGGGTGATCTTCACCCGGAACCCCGGAGACGGTTCCAACAAAATATTCGGCGACTATCTGGTGAACGCGCAGGGCGAGGACGTGGTGGCCGGCACGCGCACGCCCAAACCCGTGGCCAAGATGAAGCGGGAGCTGCCCGACGCCTACGAGGAGCTGGCCAGGACATGCGACATACTGGAGAACCACTTTCGGGAACCGCAGGACATCGAGTTCACCCTGGAGCGGGGCAAGTTCTACCTGCTCCAGACGCGCAGCGCCAAGATGAATGCCGCCTCCATGATACGCACATCAGTCGAGATGGTCTCGGAGGGGCTGATAACCCGGGAGAGGGCGCTCTCCAGGATATCGGCGGATCAGCTCGAGCAGATGCTGCATCCAAGCATCGACTCCAAGGCCGCCAGGGACCACGAGGTGCTGGCCAAGGGGATAGCCGCTTCTCCGGGCGCCGCTTCGGGGATGGTGGTCTTTGACGTCAAGAGGGCAACGGTCCTGGGCGAGGAGGGCAAGAAGGTGATACTGGTCCGGGAGGAGACCAAGCCCGAGGACGTGCCGGCCTTCTTTGCGTCGGCCGGGATACTGACCAGCAGGGGCGGCAAGACCTCCCATGCGGCGGTGGTGGCCCGGGGGATGGGCAAGCCCTGCATAGTGGGATGCGCCAACCTCCGGATAGACTACGACGCAGGCTCGTGCACGGCCGGGGACACGTCCATCTCCGACGGAGACTACATCACGATAGACGGAACCACCGGCCAGGTATTCGTGGGGGCGGTGCCCACCATCGAGCCCAAGATTACGCGCAACTTCCAGACGCTGCTCGGGTGGGCCCGGGAGACAAAGACGCTGGGGATACGGGCCAACGCCGACACGCCCGAGGCGGCCAAACTCGCCCGCAAGTACGGGGCAGAGGGGATCGGCCTGTGCAGAACCGAGCGCATGTTCAACGCGGAGGACCGCATAGGGCTGTTCGTGGACATGATCATGGCAGACAACGTCACCGACCGCAAGCAGAAGCTGACCGCCCTGCAGAAGCTGCAGCGCAGCGACTTTGTCAAGATACTCAAGGCGATGGAGGGCTATCCGGTTACAATCCGGCTGCTGGATCCGCCGCTGCACGAATTCCTGCCGGATCCGGAGACCATGAGCAACCGCATATCCAAGATGTCCAAGAAGGCGGCGGCAAAAGCTGCGCCCGTGCTGGCCAGGGCAAGAGATCTGGCCGAGGTCAACCCGATGATGGGACACCGGGGCGTTAGGGTGGGAATCACCTACCCTGAGATATACGAGATGCAGATAAGGGCCGTCTTTGAGGCCGCCGCTTCACTCTCCAGGAGGGGCGTCAACGCCATACCTCAGATAATGATACCGCAGGTGGGCAGCGTGGAGGAGCTGGACCACATCAAGCGAATATACGACTTGATCAAGTCGGAGATGGAGAAGAAGCACGGCCGCCCCATCCAGGTAAACTTTGGCACCATGATAGAGGTGGTACGGGCCGCCGTCACCGCCGACCAGCTTGCCTCCACCGCAGAGTTCTTCAGCTTTGGGACAAACGACCTGACCCAGGCCACCTACTCGTTCAGCCGCGAGGACGCCGAGGGCAAGTTCCTGCCCGAGTACATGGAGAAGGAGCTGCTGGCGCGCAACCCCTTCCAGTCCCTGGACGTGGACGGGGTGGGGGCCCTGATGAACCTGGCCATCTCCAAGGGGCGGTCGGTCAGCCGGGGCATCGAGATAGGAATCTGCGGCGAGCACGGCGGGGATCCTGACTCTGTGCGCTTCTGCCACGGGGCCGGAATCAGCTATGCCAGCTCCTCGCCGCACCGCATACCCATAGCCACGGTGGCCGCGGCGCAGGCAGCCATCGAGCGGACTGCCTAACTCCTAAATGAGGTGCCCTGCCGATATGCAGGTGTTGCAACGCGACCGGATACTTGAGGGACGCACAGTCTCGTACCAGAACATAGTCCTGAAGGTGGGCGGTACCGTCATACCCCTCCGTCTCAAGCGCCATCTGGCTCCGAGGACGGTCCGGATAATCCTGCAGTCGTTGCCCATCCACGGGAACGCCCACCAGGCCGGCGGAATGGTCTATATCAACACCGAGATAGACTCGGGCCTTGAGCGTGGGCGTGGCGCCTTCCGGGCCGGCGAGATCTCGTTCCTGCCCGGGCAGCAGTGTGTCTGTTTCTTCGTCCGGGACGGCTCCCCCGGCAAACCCATGACTCCAATCGGCGTGATGGATGGCGAGGCGGCCGCACTGCAGACGGTAAAGCCCGGCGACGTAATGGAGATCTACGAGGAGATGCCCTGATACAGCCAGTGGCCGCTGTATCCGCCCACCTTCTTGGCCGTTCCGCTTCTGACCGCCTCCCTGAGATACTTGTTGGCTGCAGAGACCTTTACGCCGGTCTTGGTGGCCAGATCCTGGGCCGTGATGACCTTTGCGTTTTTCATAAACCTGCCTGCCTGCTTATCGGTCAGGATGACGGTGATCTCTGCCTTGGGCGGTCCCTGGCCCTTGTCCTTCTTGGAGTCCTTTGATTCCCTGGACTTGTCCTGGGCTGCGGCCGGCCTGTTCTTGGAGGTCACAGACCCGGGCACGAACGGTCCTCTTATAACGGTATCCGCGGTGGTGGCGTATGCACTCAGGTCCCCAAAGCGGGCATCTTGGGCATCGTCATAATTGTCTGCAACGCTAATCCGGCATCAGCACGCCACGGCGACCGGCGCGACCAGCTCCGGGCGCTCCTGTTTCGGCGGCGGCTTGAACAGCCTCCAGTCCGGGTCCCTGACCAAATTCTCCACCGCGGTCCGCGGAAAGATGCCCAGCTTGCGGCAGGTGCGCGCCACCGAGACCAGCACCGAGAAGACCTCCCGCCCCTCCGCCGTGGACAGTTGGTGGCGCACGTTCCTGTGCAGGACGGCGGTGTCGCGTATCTCCAGCTCGGCGCCGTTGTTGTGGGGCGGCATGCCGGGGTACCTGAGGAAGGTGAACAGGTGGGGCGCGGCCCCCTCCAGCTTGGTCCTGAACTTGTGGCCCTCAGGATAGGAAGAGGCTATCTCTAGGACGGCCCTCTCCAGGGAGAGGCACTCGGAGCTGTCCGCCGACTTCCTGCCCTTGATGGCCCGGTACAGGGAGAGCAGCCGGTAGTGGCAGGATATGTCGGATCCGCCGTTCCTGATGGCGTACTCTTCGGCCTCGCGCAGGAGGTGTACCCAGCACCTCTGCCGGATGGGCAGCACGTTGTAGGCGACGTACCCGTCCGAGACGACCGGGACGCCCAGGATCTTCCCGAAATGGATGTCCAGGACGGCCGCGGCCCTGCTGGGGGCGGCCACGATGTAGGTGGCGTCCCCGATGGTCGCCAGCCAGATGTAGCCCCGCTTGCCGTTCATCCTGATGGGCGACTCGTCCATCTGCATGAACAGGGCCTCGGCGATGTGGTCCAGGATCTCCGCATAGGTCCCCATCAGCAGGTCCCTGATGGCCTTGCGCGCGTTCCAGACGGCGTTGGGTGAGAGGTCAAACTCGTAGAGGGCATCGAAAAAGTATGAGATAGTCTGGTCGGTGCACCTCCCCGCATAGTACTCCTCGATGAACCCCAGGATCCCGGGCCCAAACGAGGTCCCCGGGATGGTAGGCGCCGCCGCGGTGGTGATCTCTCCACACCTCTTGCAGGATCCCCTCTTCATCACGTACGCGATGCACTCTATCACCATGGATTTGCCGCCGGCAAAATCATAGACCATCTTGACGACCGGTGGCACCTTCCTGAGGTGGCCGCGCCCGCACGTCCCGCACCGGCAGACCCGCAGCACGACCGTCCGGTCCGCCTTGTTCTTGTGGGAGGCGCCCGTATGTCCGGCCGGCGGCCCCCTGCGGGACGGCTCACCCTCCGCCTTACCGTTGTTGTCATCGTCATCCGATTCAGGTCCGCCTTCATCGCCGCCCTCGCCGGCATAGCCGCCCTCCGCCTCTGCCATCTTCTTCCGGAAGGCTGCGCGCTTCTCGTTGTACAGCGAGCCGGTCGAGGACGGGACGTGGGCGTTCTCGTACTTGGCCAGCCTCCTGTCGCGCTCGGCTATCTCCAGTATCAGCCGGTCTATCTCCGCCTTGAGGGCCGCGACCATCTTGTTATGCACAGCCTCGAGCCGGGACACCGTCTCGCGTAGTTCCCGGTTCTCCACCGCCAACCTGGTCAGCTCCTCGCGCAGGAGGGTGGCCTCTGACTTGGTGCTCACGCCGGTTAGATGGTATCGCGATCAATAAACCTATGGCCCGGCTGGGCATCCGAATTGTCCGCTTTGGGGACCTGAGTGCATACGTGGTGGCCCAGCGGGGCTGCGGCCGGCTGAACTGCCATCCGCCTGCAGGGGGGACGAGACGGTACCCGTCTAGGCTCCGGCCGAGAAGCCCCTCGCGTACACGCACTCTGACGGATCCACGGATGTCTCGCGGCCGGACACCTCCCCCTGTCTCAGCCGGGCACCGGACCCGCGCAATATGGCAAACGGCCTGGACTGGCTCCCCTCGCCCATGGTATAGTTGCCCGCCGATGCCAGGTTGTCTGCCACAGCTTGGAAGGTTACCTTGAGCGGGCGGCCCTCGAGGTCGGCGTCCCCCCGCATGTCCAGGACGGGGTTCATTCCGGCGCACGCCACCGCGACGCCGGCGGTGCCCACCCTGCCGGGCATCAGCCTGCTGTCCGCCAGTATCACCCCGACCATCGCCCCGGTCTCCAGGAATATCTTCCGCCGCAGACACTCGGCCGCCAAATACGGGTCCGCCGGATACAGTATGACCCTGCCGGGGCTGGCATTGGACGCGTCTATCCCCGCGTTGGGGGCCATCATCCCGCCCACGCTGGCCAGCACGAACCCGGTCAGCCCGCCCATTATCGAGTCTGACTCGCGCAGTATGATCTCGGCCATCCCGGGCCCCATCCGGAACCGGCGCGCCATGCGCCTTCCCTCGTCGGACACCCGGGTATCGCCAACGCTGAGCACCCTGCCCTGTGAGACGGAGACGTACTTTGTGGAGACCACGACGATGTCGCCCGCCTTGATCTCGACACCGCTGCCATCCAAGGCCAGCCGGAGGGCGGAATAGAGATCAAAGGAGCCGATCTCCCTTTGCGCCTCCAGGGGCAGTACCCTCAGATCCATCCGGTATATTGCGCCGTTGGGGAATTTTTAGGGTTGTCTTTGCGGGGGGGGGGTGGCGCCCGCACCGGCGCCGTCCGTCCTGGCCCCCGACCATGACGCGACCTCAGGCAAAGGGATCAAGCCTGTCCGGCACACGGAAGGGCTCGGAGACAATGTCCGGGCATGGGTCTGCTGGCCGCACGTGGCCGGCCCCGCCCGGATTTGCGGGCTTGCACGCGGAATTTACTCTTTCCAAAGTTTTAAAGTCCTGCCCCGCCATCTCACATGGATGAACCTGGTCGAGAAGATACTGGCCCGAGCATCCGGAAGAGACAGGGTAAGCCCCGGAGAGGTGGTGTTTGCGGATGTGGACAAGGCCATGATCCACGACGTATCGGGACCGGGCGTGATCAAGGTATTTGAAAAACTGCAAAAACAGAACATCCCTACCGACAGCCTCTGGGATCCCTCCCGGATATGGGTGGCAGAGGATCATTTCGTGCCGTCCGCCGAGAAGATATCGGCCCAGAACATCGTAAGGCTGTCCCGGTTTACCAAGGAGCACGGAATAAAGCGCCACTTCAAGTACGGCATGGGCCAGTACGGGATATGCCATTCGCTCTCCCACGAGGAGGCCCTGGTGCTGCCCGGGGAGGTTTACGTGGGGGGAGACTCGCACACCAACACCACCGGGGCGCTGGGGGCGTTTGCCTGCGGCCTGGGCCACACGGACATGGCATACGTCCTGCTGAAGGGCCGCATATGGTTCCGCGTCCCGGAGACCATCTATTTCGAGATAAGCGGCACCCTGCCGGACAACGTCATGGCCAAGGACGTCATACTCAGTATCATCGGGGACATAGGCACCGACGGGGGGGCCTACAAGACCATGCAGTTTGGCGGCGACACGGTCTCGGAGATGTCCGTCGAGGACCGCCTCACCCTCTGCAACATGACCACCGAGGCCGGTGCCAAGAACGGGATAGTCGTCCCCGACGCCAAGACCATCCGGTACCTGGAATCGCGGGGGGCCACCGGCATATCCGCCGTCTACCCCGACGAGGATGATGCCTGCTACGAGGCAACCCACCAGTACGATGCGGCCGAGATGGTTCCGGTGGTGGCCGAGCCGTACTCGCCTGAGAACGTCACCCCGGTCTCCGAGGCGCCATCCGAGGATCTGGACAAGGCCTACATCGGGTCCTGCACCGGAGCCAAGTACGAGGACCTGGAGGCGGCAGCCCGCGTCCTGAAGGGCCGCAGGGTGAGCATCCGCACCGAGGTGCTGCCGGCAACCATCTCGATATACCGCCGCGCCGTCGAGAACGGGCTGGTGGGCATCATGATGGAGTCCGGGGCCACGGTGGGTCCGCCCACCTGCGGGGCCTGCTGCGGGGCGCACATGGGCGTGCTGGCCGACGGGGAGGTGTGCATCAGCACGACCAACCGCAACTTTCCCGGAAGGATGGGCCATCGGGGATCCCGCACCTACCTGGCATCGCCGGTGGTTGCCGCCGCCTCGGCCGTCACCGGCAGGATAACCGACCCGGGGGATCTGGATTGAGCGGCAGGGTGGTAAAGTACGGCCGGGACAACATCGACACCGACGTGATCATCCCGGGGCAGTACCTCAAGATCCACGACTATGCCGAGCTGGCCACCCACGCCATGGAGGGGCTTGACGAGTCGTTCCACTCCAAGGGCGGCTCGTATATCGTGGCGGGGAGGAACTTTGGGTGCGGCTCCTCCCGCGAGCACGCGCCGATAGCCCTTGCCGGATCCGGCATACGGGCGGTCCTTGCGCTGTCCTTTGCGCGCATATTCTACCGCAACTCGGTGGACGGCGCCTTTCTGCTGCCCATAGAGATAGGCCAGGATGCCTACGAGGGCATATCCGACGGCGACGACATAGCCCTTGACACCGGCACCAACACCGTCACCAACAACACGACGGGCCGCTCCTACCCCATCAAGCCGTTCCCGGGGATAATCCGGGATATCATAGATGCCGGGGGGCTCTTCCGGTACGTCCCCGGGTAGGTGGGAGAATGGCCCGCACGCTGTTCGACAAGGTCTGGGACTCGCACGTGGTGGTGGAGGGGCGGGGCGGCCCCTCGCTGCTGTACATAGACCGCCACCTGGTACACGAGGTCACCTCGCCCCAGGCCTTTGACGGGCTCCGCGCGGCCGGACGCCGCGTACGCCGCCCCGACCTGACCGTGGCCACCGTCGACCACAACATCCCCACCGGCAGGCGCGGCCTGCCGATCGTCGACCAGACATCATCCATCCAGATAGGCGCCCTCGAATCAAACTGCCGCAAGTTCGGCATCAGGCTGTTTGGGATGGACAGCCCCGACCAGGGGATAGTCCACGTGATAGGGCCGCAGCTGGGGATAACCCTGCCCGGAACCACCATCGTCTGCGGCGACTCCCACACGTCCACCCATGGCGCCTTTGGCGCCTTCGCCCTGGGCATAGGGACCAGCGAGGTAGAGCACGTACTGGCCACCCAGACGCTCTGGCTCGAAAAACCGGAACCATACGAGGTGCTGATGGAGGGCCGGCTCTCCGACCCGGTCACCTCCAAGGACCTCATACTGTACCTGATACGCAGCATAGGGACGGCCGGCGGCACGGGCTTTGTCTTTGAATACCGGGGGGAGGCCGTCCGGGCCATGTCCATGGAGCAGCGGATGACCATCTGCAACATGTCCATAGAGGGGGGAGCGCGGGCCGGAATGGTGGCTCCCGACGAGACAACCTTCGAGTACCTCCGGGGCCGCCGCTACACCCCGGGCAACTTCGAGGAGATGGCCGAGGCGTGGAGGGGGGACCTCCGCTCCGACGGCGGGGCGCGGTTCGCCAGGTCCTATACGATACGCGCCGGCGAGGTGGCTCCCCAGGTCTCCTGGGGGACCAACCCCGGGATGACCTGCGACGTAACCGGGTGCGTGCCGGATCCGGCCGAGTACGCCGACGGGGATCCGGCCAGGGAACAGGGCGCCCGGAGGGCCCTGGAGTACATGGACCTGGAGGCGGGCACGGCGGTCACCGACATCCGGATAGACAGGGTGTTCATCGGTTCGTGCACCAACGCAAGGCTGGAGGACCTGGTGCAGGCGGCCAGGGTGGCCCGGGGCAACCGGGTCGCCGAGGGAGTCCGGGCCATGGTGGTGCCGGGATCCCAGATGGTCAAGCACGAGGCCGAGGAGATGGGCCTGGACAGGGTCTTTCTGGATGCGGGCTTTGAGTGGAGGAACTCCGGATGCAGCATGTGCCTGGGAATGAACCCGGACATTCTGGAGCCGGGGCAGCGGTGCGCCAGCACATCCAACCGCAACTTCGAGGGCCGGCAGGGTTCGGGGGGCCGCACCCACCTGCTCAGCCCGATAATGGCCGCCGCCGCGGCCGTCTCCGGCAGGATAGTGGATGTCCGGGAGATGAACGTGTGATGGAGCCGTTCCGGACCGTCCACTCGACGGTTACCCCGCTGCCGGATCCCAACATCGACACCGACCAGATAATACCCAAGCAGTTCCTCAAGCTGGTGTCCAGGTCCGGCTTTGGCAGGTATCTCTTCTATGACCGGCGGCGGGAAGGCGGGTCCGACTTTGTGCTGGACGACCCCCGGTACGCCGGATCCCGGATACTTGTGGCCGGAGACAACTTCGGGTGCGGTTCATCCAGGGAGCACGCCGTCTGGGCCATCAAGGACTTTGGGTTCGGCGTGGTGGTGTCGACCTCGTTTGCGGACATCTTCTACAGCAACTGCATAAAGAACGGGGTGCTTCCGGTACGGCTGCCGGCGGCCGACCTGGCCCACCTGATGGGGGAGCGGGGCGAGGTGGTGGTGGACCTGGGCCGCCAGACCATCCGGACCGCCTCGCGAACCATCTCCTTCAGGATGGACCCGTACAAGAGGATAATGCTGCTGGAGGGGCTCGATGAGATCTCCCAGACACTCCAGCACGAGGACCGGATATCTAGGTTCGAGGCGGCCTCTCCCTACCCATCCGTGAGATAATCTCGCCGACCACCCGGTCGTTCCTGTCCAGGACGGCCGGGGACTCGGCATCCAGCCACGGCTCCTCGCCTATGTCGTAGGCCGATATCCCGCCGCTCTCCGGCAGGCGCTGCAGTATGTCGTAGGAGAGGTTCACGGGCCCCTCCCTCCGGCGGATCATCTCCAGGACCGTATCGCTGATGATGTACATGCCCAGGCACTGCTGGTATGGCAGGTCCAGGACGGGTTTCTCCCGGAACCGTACCACCATGCCGTCCCGGACGTCTGCAAAGCCCGTCTCTTCCCGGCGCCTCGACCTGGTGGCTATGCATGCAGCCGCGCCGCTGGCTCGGTACCGCCCGGCCATCTCCCCTATGTCCAGGGCGCACAGGTTGTCGGAGAACCACAGCAGAAACTCCGACTCGCCGGCCAGGTCTGCGTGCCGCAGGTCGCCCGCCGTGCCGCTGCCCGAGTCCTGGACGAAGGTTATCGGCTTGCCGGCGTGGCCCGAGTAGTGGTTCTGTATCTGCGCCCCCTTGCCTGCAAGGTCGGCCACTATCAGGATCTCCGATACGGCCCCGGATGCCTCCAGGTGGCCGGTTATGTGCTCTATGATGGGGCGGTTGCCGGCGGGCATCATGGCCTTGGGGAAGTAGTCGGTGAATGGCCGCGCCCGGGTTCCCAGGCCTCCGGCCATTATCACGCACTTCATCATCGGTATGACTTTTGCTTTCGCCGCCGGGCCCCGGGCCCGCCGAACTTTTTGGGTTCCTTGCGCCGCGCATCGCCGCTTATCAGGTACTTGTCGTACTCGGTTATCCTTTTGCGGAGATCGTCCCTGACGGGTTTTTGCAGGGGATGATCCTTTGGCTCCTTGCGGGACTTTGTCCAGCCCACCAGGGCCCGAGATATGGCTGTCGCCACGGCTCCGGCCTGCCCCATGTATCCACCCCCGCTGACCCGGACGGATATGTCCACCCTCTGGCGCAGCTCGCCGGCCACCTCGAGCGGGGCCAGTATGGTCTCCCGGGCAACCTCCTGGGATAGCATCTCGACGGGCACGTTGTTTACCCTGACGCTTCCGCTGCCCCTGCGTATATGCACAAAGGCGCTCGCCGTCTTGCGTGTTGCAAAGTATATCTCCGTCTTTGCGGTCATTCGGTCCACCCTACAGTCCTGCCCAGGTCCGCCATGGTCGTGTACTCCGGAGCGGCCCTTCTTATTTGGGCCTTTTGTATGCGTATCTTCTTGAGCGGCCTCACGCTGTCGGGGACGCCGATGTAGGTGCGCAGCCTCTTGTGGGCGGCCCTGCCGGACGGCTTTTTGCGCGGCAGCATTCCGCGAACCATCCTCTCCATTATCGTATCGGGCCTGCGCGGGTGGAAGGGTCCGTGCCGTGGGTGCAGTATGCTGGCTATCTCAAGGAAGTCGCGGTACTCGCCGATGATGCTGCTTCTGGAGCCGCTTATCATTATCTTCTCGCAGTTGACCAGCGTGACCCTGTTTCCCTCCAGCAGCATCTTGGCAACGTGCGAGGCCAGCCTGCCCGCTATGTGATCGGTCGAGTCGATCACTACATACTGGATGGTCTCCTGCTCACCCAAGCAGTACCACTCCCCGGCCGGTGGGCCGCTCCGATATCATGGTACCGTGATCCACCACCCTGCCTCCGGCCTCGACCACCTTGGTTGCGGCCGACTCGGATATGCCAAAGCAGAACAGGGTGATCTTGTGGGATATGCCGCCTGTCCCCAGCACCTTTCCGGGGAAGGCCACCGCGTCGCCATCACCGGTCCACCTGGCGATCTGCTTGATGTTGGTGGTGCGGCCGGACCGCTTCAGGGCGTGCTCGGATAGGGCCTTCCAGATGGGTGCCTCGTTCTGGGTCGCCGCCCGTCTCAGCTCCCTGGCCATCCGGGTAACGTACTCGTTGGTCATGGACGGCAGACCATCCCACTCCAATATTAACCTAGGATTGGGCCGCGGCGACGGGGATCTCCCCCTGCACGGTGTCCCGCAGCTCCGCCAGCCGGTTTGCCAGCTCGTCCACCCCCGCCAGGATGATGTCCTCCGGCTTCATGGCCCCGGTAGACTCGACCGTAAGCACCAGCCCCTCCTCTTCGTTGCCGGTCAGCACCGACACGTTGGCAGAGTTCCATTTGGCGTGCTCGGTTCCGCGTCCCAGCCTGGCGTAGCATTCCACTACCACCTTCTGCGCGGGGGCCAGATCCACTATCGGGACCTGGTCGGTGATGGGCCTGACGGCGGGGTCCTCCGACGAGAGCCTGGCGGTGGTCAGGGTGACTGTCTCGGTCGACTTGCCCGAGTCGAGTATCAGCATGACCCGGCAGTTGGCGCAGCCATCCTCCCTTCCGCAACCACACTTGTCTATCGTGTTGAATGTGTCGCGGGGGGTGGTCAGGGGCACCAAGGCCAGGCGGTGGGCCAACCCCTCGTCGGCCAAAACCGACCCGTTCTCTACTATCTCGACCGTGTCCACCGCAAAGACCGGCACTCCGTTGAGGCATATGCGGCGGAGGGCGTTGGCGTACTGTATGGGAAAGCCGTTCAGCCGGACGGATATCCTGTCCTCATCCTTGGATAGAACCTCTACCGAATACAAGACAGGGTGTGGCTTGGAGATATACATAAAAACCTAACCTGGTGTGCAGCTAAACCACGGACGCACAAGTTCAGGTCAAACCGAATCCCATACGTGATCACGCCCGGCAGCATCTGCGGGAGGTCGCCGGTCAGGCACAGGTCAGAATTTGACCTGAACTTGTACTTGCCAGAACCCGGCCGGCCACCACCCACAGATAAATACGGAGCTGTCCGCCATCCTGAGATATGGCCGACTATACGGTAATGCGGTACGCGCACGAGTCGATCAAGTTCGAGATCCTGGTAAAGCCGGATCCGGCGCTGGACTACCGCACCGGCAAGAAGGTGCCCGTCTCGGCCGTGCTTGTCTCCGATGAGATATACGCCGACTCGGGCAAGGGTACGCGCGCCTCGGAGGAGAACCTGCAGAAGGCGTTCGGAACCGCCGATACGGCCGCCGCCATCGCCATCATCCTGGAGAAGGGCCAGCTTAACCTGACGACAGAGCAGCGCCGCCGCATGACCGAGGCCAAACGGCTGCAGATAGTCGAGCGCATATCCAAGACCTACGTGGATCCGCGCACGCACCTGCCACACCCGCCGCTTAGGATACAGCAGGCCATCCGGGACGCCAGGGTGACCATCGATCCGCAAAAGTCCCCCGAGGACCAGATACCTGGGGTGGTGGAGAAGCTGCGCGCGATAATCCCGCTCAAGACCGAGGGCGCCACCCTGCAGGTGACCATCCCGGCCCAGTTCGCCGCACAGTCCTACTCGGTGCTCAAGTCGCTGGGGACGCTCTCCTCTCCGGACTGGCAGTCTAACGGGTCCCTGAAAGCAATACTAGAAATATCAGCTGCCAGCAGACAGACCGTGATAGATCGACTGAACCAGATAACGCGGGGAACCGCCACCGTGGAGGTCTCCAAATGACGGAGAACTCCCGCAGGAAGCACGTCATCCCGGGCGACGTCATAACGTCGGGGTCGTACCGGGCCGAGCAGAACACCGTCCTGGACGGCCGCCTTATCATAGCGACGGCGGTGGGCGTCTCGGAGATATCCGACCAGTCGGTCCGGGTCATCCCGCTCACCGGCAAGTACATGCCCAGGATAGACGACCTGGTGGTGGGCAAGGTGATGTCGCATACGTCGCTATCCTGGGAGCTGGACATCAACTCGTGCTACGTGGGGTTCCTGCCGGCATCGGACGTATTTGGCCGTGACTTCTCGGCGCACTCTGACGAACTGACCAGCAGGCTGAAGAAGGGCGATCTGGTGGCGGCCCGGATAGCCAACTCGGACAGGAGCCGGGATCCGCTGCTGACCATCACCGACAGGGATCTGGGCAAGATCGAGTCCGGCCATCTGGTGGAGATGTCGGCCAGCAAGATCCCCCGGCTGATAGGCAAGCGCGGGACCATGATACAGCTGATAGAGACGGCGACAGACTCGCTCATCACCGTGGGCCAGAACGGGTGGGTTGTCGTGGCCTGCGATGATCCAAATGGGTTATTAAAGGCCAAAAAAGCCATCCGGATGGTGGACAAGATGGCACACGTACCCAACCTGACAGACAAGGTCCGGGCAATGCTGGGAGGCAAGTCCTGATGGGCGGCCGTGACACCGAGATGGTCCTGCTGGACGAGAACGGCATACGGTGCGATGGCCGCAAGGTGGACGAGCCGCGCCGGATAATGATAAAGGCAGGCGTACTCAAGAACGCCGACGGCTCCGCGTACATTGAGTTTGGGGACAACAAGATACTGGCGGGGGTGTACGGGCCGCGGGACGTCCACCCAAAGCACATGTCCAACGCCGATACGGGCATACTGCGGTGCCGCTACCACATGGAGCCGTTCTCGGTCACCGAGCGCAAGAACCCAGCACCAAGCCGCAGGGAGATTGAGATATCCAAGGTCATCAAGGAGGCGCTGGCGCCGGCCGTCATGCTGGAGAGGTTCCCCAGGACCGCCGTGGATGTGTTCATAGAGATACTTCAGGCGGACGGCGGCAGCAGGTGCGCCGCACTGGACGCGGCCTCGGTGGCGCTGGCCGATGCGGGCATCCCCATGAGGGACATGGTCTCTGCGTGCGCCGCCGGCAAGGTTGCCGATACGATCGTCCTGGATGTCAACAACGAGGAGGACCAGGCAGGACAGGCGGACATGCCCATCGGATACATGCCCAACCTCAACAAGATTACACTGCTTCAGCTGGACGGGGTGATGTCCCTGGACGAGTACAAAAAGTGCATTGAGACGGGCATAGCGGGATGCAAGCTGGTCTACGAGATACAAAAGAAGGCGCTCATGGAAAAGTACTTTTCCAACGGGGATGGTGATTCGGAATGACCGTATTCACCGCCATGGACGAGCTCAAGCGGAACCACATAATGGAGCTGCTCGAGGCGGGCAAGCGGATAGACGGCCGCGCCTTTGACGAGTACCGGCCCATATCCATAGAGACGGGCGTCATACCAAAGGCGAACGGCTCGGCCCGGGTGAGGCTGGGCGACTCGGAGGTCGTCTGCGGGATAAAGATACAGCCTGACCGCCCCTTCCCGGATGTAGGCGACAAGGGCATCTTCATCTGCACCGCAGAGCTGCTGCCCCTCTCGCACCCGACGGTCGAGACGGGCCCGCCCAACGAGTCCGTGATAGAGCTGGCCAGGGTCGTGGACCGCGGAATACGCGAGAGCCACATGATTGATCTGACCCAGCTGGTCATAAAGAAGGACGTGTCGGTGGTGGGCGTGTTCGCGGACAACGTGGTGGTAGACTATGACGGCAACCTCTTTGATGCGTGCTCCTACGCTGCCACCTCGGCGGCGCTGTCCGCCCAGATGCCAAAGTGGGAGTTCGGCGAGAGCGGACCGGTTCTGCTGGAGGACACCTTGCAGCTGCCGACCACCACCATCCCCGTCTCGGTCACCATGGCGAAGTTGGGCGGCCACATCGTGGTGGACCCCAACTCGGACGAGTGGGACTGCATGGACGCCAGGATCACCATAACCACCGACTCTGACCAGAACATCTGCGCCATACAAAAGGGCGGCAAGAACGGCTTTACCCTGGATGAGCTGGTAGCCTGCGGCGAGACCGCCGTCCGGTTAGGGGCAGACATCCGCAAGATTCTGGAGTCCGTCTCGCAATGACCAAGAAGAAAAAGTCGCTGAGCGGCTTGGGCGCCAGGTACGGCATCAAGCTACGCAAGCAGTACACCAAGATACACTTCACGCTGAAGGAGAAGAGGGCCTGCCCGCAGTGCGGCTCGAACAGCTTCGGCCGCGACGCGGTCGGCATATGGTCCTGCAAGAAATGCCAGTTCAAGGTGGCCGGCACCGCCTATGACGTCAAGGTTTAGGGCCGACATAACGATAGACGCGGGCCCGCACTCTAAGGCGATATTCAGATCCATCCAGGTAGACAACGCTTACTATACGGGTCCTGACAGCGTCCGGGTGGCCTACGACGGAGCCATCCGGGTGGCCGTCTCGGCCGACCGCGTATCGCACCTGCGCGCCGGCGTAAACTCTGTGCTGAGGCTGGCCAAGGCCGGCGGGGAATCCCTTCAATCGGTAGGGATACCAGGGTTATAACCATCTATTTTAGGTTCGGAATGCGTGCCCGATCCACCGTCCCCTGCCACGATCCTGCCGGCCGGTCAGGCGACACCGTACACGCCGGTGCGGTTCACCAACACGTCGCCCTCGACGTAACACCGGCTCTCCTTCTCGCCCTCGTCGGCGTACTCGCCGCAGTCCGCCTGGGTGTATAGCGTGCCGCCGTGCTCGTTGATGTATTTCCCGCACTCGTCGCGGCCGCCGATGATGCTTGAGACGGTGCCGAACTCGCGGAGCGTGTATTCGCCGTTTCCCAGAACACCCATGCCTTGGTTAAGATATTCTTTCGTTTGTGCTTGTCGCCCGCCCCAAGATGGCGCCCGGGGTGGAACCGGTGGTCAAAAGGGTTCTTGCAGGACACACAACCCGACTGCATGGGGTCAAGTACCTGAGCCTTGCGGTGACCCGCAACGCCATCGTGCACCCGGCCCGATGATGCCCCAACCGGCCGGCTTGGCGGCCCCGCCCACCTGCGTTCCCCGGCTTGGACCGTTCCCGCGTGGCCGTCCCATCAAAAGGCGGCCCGCGTTCCTTCGCCCGCGGGGATGGCTCCTTTCTCTCTTGGCGCCAGAAAGTGGCGGAGCGGATTTTGACGCTGGAATCCCATAGGTGATATCGGCCTCGGGCACGACCTGGCCGGCCCGTCTGTCAAATCTGCTCCCCGCAGGCAGGCATATACCCGGCGGGGGCGCCTTGCGGGACAGTGTGATCGAAAGATTTAGATCGCCGGATATTCCCCCGCACCTCCATGACGGCCGTCATCCGGGCAGATCGGGAGGGAGAGGGAGGTCGGGGATGCGTTCGTCGCCTGCGTCTGTTCGTGTCGCGCCTGTTGGTGGCCGCCGCGTTGTTTCTGGAGGGACGTGCGGATCCGCACCGGGATCAGCACGAACCGGAACGGGACGACGGGAGCCGGGCCGGGCCGGATTCAAAACGACGGTCCGCCGGGACCCGGCGGGCAAGTGCCAAAACAGCCAGCCTCATAGGCGCGGGGCAGGGCGCCGGAAAGATAAGGGCGGCAAGGCAGGCGATGACGGTCTCGAATTCATGCGGGAGGTGGCCGACGGGCTCAAGGCGTTGGGGAGGGACGTGATAGAGATGGGCATGGATGACTGTAAGAAGGCCCCGGCCAGGCCGGTGGCAGGGTGGCCACGCAAAGGACGATACCGCGCAGCCTCACCGCTGACGAGATAAAACAACTCGACATGGGCGGCTTCGCCGCGGAGACGGTAGATGTCGACGGACGCGGTATGTACAGGACGAGCCTGCGCGCAAAGTGTCCGGAATGCCACAAGAGGGGCAGAATCTACGTCAAACGAAGTCGTCTAGGCGGCCACCTAGAGTCGTCATGCACGGTGTATCACAAACTGTACGCAGACCTGCCAGACAAGTAGCGGGACCGGGTTTGCCTGTCCGAGTGTGGACGTGACGAATTAAGTCAGCGAAAAACTCCCATTCACCATCGGGCGGTATTTGGCTTTCAGCATACCGTGAGCTAGTCTTCCCAATACCATCATACATGGCCAGTTACGGGCAGCTCTCGGGTCCAGCAGGGCGGGTGCTACGGTCATCGCTATAACGACAACACATAGCGTCTTGACACCGCCCCCTACAAAAGTAAACATAAAAAGTAACAGGTTTCTAGTAACAACATGCGTTCTCTCGGCATTGAAGATTTGTTGGGGAGGACATTGAACGAGTACGAGCAGAGGAGTGCCCCCAAGCAACTATATACAGAGGGACCAATGAGCACCCCCCTTGAACCACCAAAGGTATCAGTGGTTGGTACTAGGAACCCCAGCGGAGTAGGAATTAGAAAAACCAAATCTCTAACGAAGTGGTTGGTGAGGCATGGTGTCACCGTAGTGAGTGGTTTGGCCACGGGGGTAGATGCCATAGCCCACAGGACTGCTATCGAGCATGGTGGCCAGACGGTAGCCGTTTTGGGAACACCGTTGGACAGACAGTACCCCAAGGTCAACGCGCAACTGCAACAAGAGATTGCGGCGAGGCATCTTCTCGTCTCACAATTTCCGATGGGGCGTCCGATTACGAAGGCGAACTTCATCATGCGTAACAGGACGATGGCGATTATCTCGGACGCAACCATAATAGTGGAGGCCAGAGATACCAGCGGGACCGTACACCAAGCGCGGGAGGCGAACAGGTTGGCAAGACCGCTGTTCGTATGCAAACCGGCTATCGAGGCCGACCCGAAGTGGCTGAGAGAGGTAATGCGGTACGGCGCAACCATGCTGGAAAGCCATGATGATCTCTTGTCCTGCATACCTATGAGCATGCGGGTTTAGTGACGCTGTAATGCAAGAACCAGTCGAGTATGCTACTCTACTATCATACGTCTCCCCAAGACAGTGGGAACAACGTCTTCCGTTCGGTAACAAATGGCGGGACCTTAACTTTGCCAACCAACATACCCTTGCATTGAAGAATAATTGCGCCCATCCAAACAAGGACATTTCCATCTATGATTATGTAGCCCGAATGTGTACGGAACAAAACATGTTCTCCAAGTTCTTCAACAAGAACGCGATACTGGTTCCGGTACCGGGGAGCTGTCCACATCAGCCAGGTAGCATGTGGGCGCCGGAGTTGCTTGCCAATGCCATGAAGAAGTACAACCTTGGTCGTAGCGTGGCTGCTTATCTTGAACGTACAAGACCTGTACGAAAATCTTCACAAAGTCCGGGGAATCGAGTTCTGCCTACGGAACACTATGATACCATGGCGGTCAACAGCACCATCCCATCCCCGACGCATATCCTGTTAGTAGATGATGTTATAACCAAAGGATCTACATTTCTTGGCTCGGCCTGGCTACTCTCTGAGGTGTATCCTGACGCAAAAATCAAGGCATTTGCAGCCGTGAGAGCAACCAATCTTAAGAACTACAAGAAAGTTTTAAGCCCATGTACAGGAACAATTCAGCTGACCAAATCTCTAAAGCCAAGGAAGAGTCCGTGCAAACAAGCTGCCGACCACGTACAGACCAGCTTGTTTGGTAAGTAGTTGGAGACTACAATCCTCCAGCATCTCTGTACGCGTCTCGGTTTGGAATAAATCAGGCCGCGAGTAGCAGGGTGCGGTCCAACTCACGGTAGATGTCGAGTTTCCGCTTGCGTCAGGTCAGCAGACACGTGAACAGTACACCGAACCTCCACACCCAACGGCGATCCCAAAACACTTCCCGACAGGCCCGCGATCCGTATGGATCGCTTACCAGGAGGTTGTTCATATATGATCGCCGTGCATTAGGGTGATGAAGCTGCGGCGCGACGACGTGGTGAGGGCCGGGGCCGCGGCCCCCTTGGAGCTCTTCGCCCGGGGGATGCGGGCCGAGGCGACCTCCAGAAGGTACGGCCAGGCGCTCCGCCAGGTACTATGCGGGTTCCTCGAGGAGGTGCTTGAGGGGACACTCGAGGAGTGCGCGGCGCAGATGGTCCGGCTCGGCCGGGACGACCCCGAGTGGGCGCGCGACCTGCTGGTCAGCCTAGCGTGGAAGCTGCGGGGGCGCACCAGGCTGGACCGGGACGACCCGGACTACCTGAGCCCTGCGTCCGTCCCCAACTACTTCAAGCCGCTCAAGAAGATGCTGGACATGAACGACATGGCCGTCAACTGGAAGAGGGCCTACGCGGCCTACCCCGAGCCGGACGGCATGGCCGGGTCGGCCGGGTGGGCCAGGGGGGAGATAGCGGCCATGATGAGGCACGCGCGGAGCGCGCAGGAACGCGCGCTCATCTTGGTGCTGGCCAGCTCCGGCGTGCGGGCCGGCGCCCTGCCGGACCTGAACTGGGGTGACCTGAAGCCGGTCTACCTGGTGGACGGCGGGCTGGTGCTGGATCCCGGGGACGGTCCCGGCGAGTTGGCGTGCGCCATGCTGGAGGTCTACCGGGGATCGGCGGAGAGCTACACGGCGTTTGTGACTCCGGAGGCGTTCGAGGCCCTGCAAGAGTACGGGCGCGAGTGGTCGGAGTTGATGGGCCGCCGGGCCGGCTCCGGGGACCCGATGTTCATCTCGACCAGGGGCAAGCCGGGCAGGGCGGCCCGCGCGACCATCCGGAAGCGGGGGGAGCTGGCGGCCCGGAGGGCGGGGCTGCGCGGCGGGGGCAGGGAGGGCAAGAGGCACGAGGTCCCCCTGATGAACAGCTTTCGGCGGTTCTACAACAAGACCGCCAAGACGCCCTGTCGGGCGACTCGCTGGGCGCCCTCATCCGCACCGAATACATGATGGGCCACAAGGGGATGACGCCGCTTGACCGGAGCTACTTCAAGACCGCCACGCTGGATCTGGCCGCCGGGTACGTGGCGGTGGTCCCAGACTTGACCGTCGACGACGCAGACCGACTTAGAAGCGTCGGGCGCGAAAAGGACGTGGAGATAGCGCGCCTGAAGGCGGAGATTGCGGAGATGAGGCGGCGGTACATCCCCGCGTAGCGGGTACTTACACCCTCCTGCAATTTAAAACATACATCCCCTAGTTGGGGCGCCCATGCGTACAAGTTCAGGTCAAATTCTGACCTGTGCCTGACCGGTGACCTCCGGCAGATGCTGCCGGGCGTGATCGCGTACGGGATTCAGTTTGACCTGAACCCGTACGCCCATGCTCAGTTAATGAAAATGTGGTAGCTTCTGAGCTAATACGGGCATGATCTTCGACAGTAATCCCAGCATACGGCGGTCCATCCGCCGCTATCCGGATATCCGTTACAATCTAGACACCCAAGCCAACGGGGATTATTCATAATTGTTACAAACTGCCATAGCCAAACGCGGATCCGCCGTCAAAGTTAGAGGGTTATGAATAATACCCGATATTGATGCCGCTCCGGCGGACGCATCCCGCCGCCGGCTGCCTCGACATTTGTGAGGCAGCCTTCCGGATATCACCTCGCCGCGCAAAAACATGCGGGAACGATCCCCCGCGTCCCGGGGTCCCGCCGGCAAGGCCTGCGTTACGGGGGCCTGCTACGATCCGTTATCAACATCCAGAGGAGGTCCGAGTAGTCTGCAATCGGCATATTCTTCTCCGTCCCGGCGTCTCCGTTGATCAGCATCCTGCGGTACAGCAGCCAAAAGTTGGCGTACGCCAGCGAAAAGAACATCAAAAGCAGGCGCGCCGCGGCCCTGGGACTCTTGGTCTTGGCCCTGACCTGCTTGAGGACGCGGTACCCGGTCTCTATACCCCACCGCTTGCGGTACGTCCTGGGGATGAGCCTGATCAGATCCCGGGGGTTGTCCACCGCGATGTTGGTGATGAACGCGATATACCTGTCTGCAGCCTTGGCGTTCTTGGCGTGGTTCTTCTTGGGGCATGCCACCAGCGTGGAGGTGGAGCGCCTGCCCGCCCTGTTGACCATGGTGTACTCGCGCACGGGATCTCCCCCGGCATCGACCTCCTTTATGATATCGCTCAGCCTGTCGCTGCCCCTCAGCGGCATGATGTATTTGACTCCCTGCGACTCCATCTCCAGGATGTTGTCCACCGAGTTGAACCCACGATCCAGCAGCATCACGTCAATGTCGACCCCCGGCCTGAGCGCGTTCTCTATGAGGCCGCCCAGGTAGTGCGTCTGGCTCCCCCCGTTTGCAATGGGGTAGCCGCTTACCGTCACCGGGTCCCTGTGGGAGACTACCTGCATCGTGACGTACCCCTCAAAGTGGTTGGTTCCGTTCTTCCTCTTACCTCCCTTGTGCTCGGACTTTTTCCTATCATACCTCTCCAGGAGGATCTCGTCTACGCCTACCTTGACCGGTCCGCCCAGCCTGCCTGATTCCTTCAGGGCCAGGGCGGCAGACTCCAGGATGTTCAGGGACGTCTCCAGCGCATCGTCGGGCCGCTGCGCCCCCGCCATCTGCAGGAACCGCTGCCCGGTCATGGTCGGCGCCCCGCGACGCTTCATCGCCCGGACGCACGTGGCGACGAACTGGCTCTTCGCGCACATCATCAACATCGTGTCCATCAGGTCTTCGGACCCGTACAGCGCGTTGGGCGCCGACGAGGTTATGTGGGATATGTGCGGGAGCAGGGTGCGTATGCACTCAGGTCCCCAAAGCGGGCATCTTGGGCATCGTCATAATTGTCTGCAACGCTAATCCGGCATCAGCACGCCACGGCGACCGGCGCGACCAGCTCCGGGCGCTCCTGTTTCGGCGGCGGCTTGAACAGCCTCCAGTCCGGGTCCCTGACCAAATTCTCCACCGCGGTCCGCGGAAAGATGCCCAGCTTGCGGCAGGTGCGCGCCACCGAGACCAGCACCGAGAAGACCTCCCGCCCCTCCGCCGTGGACAGCTGGTGGCGCACGTTCCTGTGCAGGACGGCGGTGTCGCGTATCTCCAGCTCGGCGCCGTTGTTGTGTGGCGGCATGCCGGGGTATCTGAGGAAGGTGAACAGGTGGGGCGCGGCCCCCTCCAGCTTGGTCCTGAACTTGTGGCCCTCGGGATAGGAGGAGGCTATCTCCAGGACGGCCCTCTCCAGGGAGAGGCACTCGGAGCTCTCCGCCGACTTCCTGCCCTTGATGGCCCGGTACAGGGAGAGCAGCCGGTAGTGGCAGGATATGTCGGATCCGCCGTTCCTGATGGCGTACTCTTCGGCCTCGCGCAGGAGGTGCACCCAGCACCTCTGCCGGATGGGCAGCACGTTGTAGGCGACGTACCCGTCCGAGACGACCGGGACGCCCAGGATCTTCCCGAAATGGATGTCCAGGACGGCCGCGGCCCTGCTGGGGGCGGCCACGATGTAGGTGGCGTCCCCGATGGTCGCCAGCCAGATGTAGCCCCGCTTGCCGTTCATCCTGACGGGCGACTCGTCCATCTGCATGAACAGGGCCTCGGCGATGTGGTCCAGGATCTCCGCATAGGTCCCCATCAGCAGGTCCCTGATGGCCTTGCGCGCGTTCCAGACGGCGTTGGGTGAGAGGCCAAACCCGTAGAGGGCATCGAAAAAGTATGAGATAGTCTGGTCGGTGCACCTCCCCGCATAGTACTCCTCGATGAACCCCAGGATCCCGGGCCCAAACGAGGTCCCCGGGATGGTAGGCGCCGCCGCGGTGGTGATCTCTCCACACCTCTTGCAGGATCCCCTCTTCATCACGTACGCGATGCACTCTATCACCATGGATTTGCCGCCGGCAAAATCATAGACCATCTTGACGACCGGTGGCACCTTCCTGAGGTGGCCGCGCCCGCACGTCCCGCACCGGCAGACCCGCAGCACGACCGTCCGGTCCGCCTTGTTCTTGTGGGAGGCGCCTATATGTCCGGCCGGCGGCCCCCTGCGGGACGGCTCACCCTCCGCCTTACCGTTGTTGTCATCGTCATCCGATTCAGGTCCGCCTTCATCGCCGCCCTCGCCGGCGTAGCCGCCCTCCGCCTCTGCCATCTTCTTCCGGAAGGCTGCGCGCTTCTCGTTGTACAGCGAGCCGGTCGAGGACGGGACGTGGGCGTTCTCGTACTTGGCCAGCCTCCTGTCGCGCTCGGCTATCTCCAGTATCAGCCGGTCTATCTCCGCCTTGAGGGCCGCGACCATCTTGTCATGCACAGCCTCGAGCCGGGACACCGTCTCGCGTAGTTCCCGGTTCTCCACCGCCAACCTGGTCAGCTCCTCGCGCAGGAGGGTGGCCTCTGACTTGGTGCTCACGCCGGTTAGATGGTATCGCGATCAATAAACCTATGGCCCGGCTGGGCATCCGAATTGTCCGCTTTGGGGACCTGAGTGCATACCAGGGTGCGCCGCATTAGATTATAAACAGCTTCGGTGTATGGATCATGGCGTGAGTTGGTCATTTGGTGGATCTTTTGGGCAACGCACGCCGATCATTTATAGTTAACTTGTAGCAGGCAGGCGCCTGCCCGGACCTACCCGGCTACCGCATCCGAGCTGCAGCGGTATGGTGTATCATCAAAATGCGGACAGGCCGGCTACATTTTGTCGAATCCCGCTAAATGGCAGGCATGGTAGGTCGCTGCCGCCCAAATGCGTCACATTTTCATTAACTGATGCTGTGGGTGGTTTTCTGTTCACTGTCGCTCGTCAAGGATCCTGTTGAGTCATGACTTGCGCGGCACGCCGTATCAGTTTTAATTTATGTGGAAGTGAAGGCGGCCTGCAAATTCTTGCATATCTTCTAGCGCGCCAAATCCATGGTCAGCGGTATATAATGTAGAACAGTGTAGATCTAACGCCATTATAGCATGTTGAATGTCCCAATGCCCAGGTCCATAATATCGGTATTCTTTTGGTCTACTCGCAGGCCTACTCCTAATCCAGTCGGTTGCGTTGACTTGGTTTAGCAATCGCGTGGTTTCTTTATAGAATTCGTCCAAACTGTAAGAAAGACTAGGATAAATAACCGCGTCCATATCTTCCATATTCTCTAACCACTCAAGAAAATCGGCGCATATCTGGTCTATTTTAACCTGCAGTTGGTTCATTTGTTGAGTCGACATGCCTGTATATTTCTCAGCGCCAATAACTATTTTTCTGAGTGCGTGGGTTGTTTCTGCTATGGCCAAGTCAGTTACACAGATCTTATACGCGCCATTTTCTGCATCATCAATTACGCGATGAGCAAACCGATGGTGCTTATCGGTATTTATCCAGTATGCAATCCACACTGATGAATCACAATAAACCAGATCAGGCATATCCGTCGCGTATGTCTCTAATAATTTCTTGCGAATTTTTCTTAACACTGCACTTGGCAAGTGCGGCCCGCAGCCGCTCTGCTGGGTCGCCCCCGCGATGTATTACTTTGTATGTATTGCGGATACGGCGCTTAACTATCCTACTCTTTTCAGAACTAGGCTCATCTATTCGCGCCATCCAGCTTTCTATCAACGACTGACTTTGCCTGAATTGTTTTATTGTGTTACGATCATACGACCACAAGATCTCTAAAAAAGAGCTACCCGGTTTATGTAGAGCACGCGTACGCTCAAATTCAAGCAACTCGTATTCAATTTCAGATGAAACGTGTCTGCATTTGTCGCATATTGTGAGGCCAGGCTCGTCACTAAGCACTTCGCTCGGACCGCATCTGCTTTTAGCATATGCGCCGAAATCGCGCTGCAGGCGGATTTCATATGCATCTAAATCTATTAGCATGTTACTGCCTCCTGTGCTCCATCCGCCGCTCCCTTCTGATCTTTGGCGGGAATTTAACTACGCTAAGCTGGAGTTGTGTGATAGCATACCTAGCACGTTTCAGTGCATCATACATATTTTTTTTGTTGGCATGATCTTGTTGGATCTGGACTAAACTTTCCTTAACCTGATGCCGAATATTATTTTTAAACTCATCGTCAATTTCGTGTTCAAAACGCATATGGTGGCATTGAATAAAGATACTCTCAAATACCTCCGTTATCAGAACGCCATCATCAAAGTTGGTGTGGCAGAAAGTTGGAACGAGTCTGGAGGTGAGCGCTGCGCACGGCATATACTTTTCCTCATCAGTTAGTAAAGACACTTCTACCAACCAGTCATTAAGTATGCGATGTGCGTCCCTTATTGCGGCCATCATGTGGATATGTGCGCCATTGTTATTTATGCGTATCTTTTTATCTGGTCTGTAACGTTGGCAACGCCTGTAACAGATAGCGCCTAGAGTAGAAATGGGGCCTGACAGGATCAGGCGTGCGGAGTGGAAACGGCGGTCGAAACCACGGAGTGGTAACGTATGCACTGGGCCTCGGTTTCCACCCACAGACCGCCTGGATAGATACCCTAATGCAGGTAGGTGGCGCTTGATAGCGTTCGGAGGGAACTGCGTCCATGATACCTCCCCCAGCAAGAGTGGGTGGCGCCCGTAGCTGAAGAATAGTTGGCGCCTAGGGCCCACATCCACCACATCCCGCGCACTGATACACGTCAGACCTGATACAATCCACTCCCGTCCTTATGGGAGGAACCGGGATACGGCCCACGTTGCAGGAATGTCGGTCAGGCGGCGGACGCGCGTAGGCGGCCGGTTTCCGCCCAACTACGCCGGCCGGTACTCATTTTGGTACTCGGCTGTCTCCCGTGGACTCAACCAGCGGCTGCTGTTTCCATCGCGGACATAAAAATCGTTGCCAACGTAAACAAAGTTGCGCTTGCGCTTGGCAACCTCGATCACAAGATAGTCCTTGCCGCTGAACCCAAACTCCATGTGCACCACCCCATTCAGCTTGCTTTTTACAAAATCCCGGATGGCCAACTCCAGTTTGTCGCTTGAATCCTTGCACTGTCTCAGGTCTCTCCCCAACCCGACCGGCTCTCCATCATCGTTCACGCCGATGAACAGCCGCCCGCCCTCCGCGTTGGTAAAGGCGGCCACCGCCATGACCGCCTCCATCTTTACAATCTTTGAACTGCCGTCTTTCACGGCAAACGAGAACGTCTCCTTGAACTCGTTGTGCATGTCTTCGCGTTTCGGGATCTTGAGGTCCACTGTGTGCCCGGCCTTGGGAGGTACGACATCAGCTGGCTCGGCGCCGCGCTCGCCGGCAGCCTGCATCTCCTCATATCCGAGGGCCGACACAACGTCATCAGCCGAGCGAATGGCCTGTGCCCTCGCGTCAATACCTTTCCTTATCCTGCCTTGCAGCGAATCGTTGAAGTGTGTCGTTTGGTTGTTGGCGCCATCCAACCACTTCGCCATATTGGCATACCAACTGTCAAACTCCCTCCTGAATGGTTCGTGGTCGCCGGCTGCGTTTTCGATGTCAACGACGATTCGACCGTCGCTTATGCTGCCGAGCACAAGTCCGGAGGTGTATGAGTTGGGGTGGAGCTCAAGCAACTCCTTACTGCCGGTGAATGGGACCAAGAACGAAACGGTCAACCTGTCGCTCTGGCCGCGCTCTCGCTTCTTTGTACGCGTCTCGTCCTTGTCCGCACGCACCGGCTTCAGCGAGTATTTCTCAAGTAGGCGCGCCGCAACCGCGTCGCTGCTGTTCAGAATTTCGTCTTTGGCTTCAGACGCTATGTCGTCGTCCAAATCCCTCTCCCGTTGATCCAGAAATTGCGACAGATATCCGCGAGCAAACAGACGATTCATGGTTGTAATCGGCATGCCAACCAGCAACAAACCCTAGATTATACGTGTATTTGGGTGTTCAGAAAGTGGCGGAGCGGATTTTGACGCTGGAATTTCATGGGCAATATCGGTCTCGGACACGACCTGGCCGGCCCGTCTGCCAAATCTGCACCCCGCAGGCAGGCACATGCCAGACGGGGGAGCTTTGCGGGACAATGTGATCGAAAGATTTAGATCGCCCGATATCCCCCGTACCCCCATGACGGCCGTCATCCGGGCAGAACGGGAGGAGGAGCAAGGTCGTGGCTGCGTTCGTCGCCTGCGTCTGTTCGTGTCGCGCCTGTTGGTGGCCGCCGCGTTGTTTCTGGAGGGACGTGCGGATCTGCACCAGGATCAGCACGGACCGGAACGGGACGGCGGGAGCCGGGCCGGACCGGATTCAAAACGGACGGTCCGCCGGGACCCGGCGGGCAAGGGCCAAAACAACCAGCCTCCGAGGCGAGGGGCATAGGGCTATCCAAAGCAAAGCGCTCATTTTCGGGCTAGGGCCGCAAAATCGGCTCAACCCGCCGCAATTTTGCGCGCCGCCAGGATGATTTTCAGCCAGAAACGGAATCCGGTCCCCGGTCCCCGGGGATGATGGCACGATTTACGGAGTTCAGGCCGGATTTTCGACGGGCGGCGCCCAGTCTCCCTCACGCGGGATCATCCAGGGTTATTGCGCGGCCACCAGATAACCCATCATCTCAACGGGGCGCATCTGGCGGCGGCGGGCGATGGCCGCGATGGTCGCCCTCAGATCTTTGACCGACGCAAAATACCTGCCCGCGAGCATCCTCTTGAGGACGTTCCACTACTGCTCTATCGGGTTGAGCTGCGGGGTGTAGGCGAGCAGAAACACCAGCCTGAGCCGGTCCTCGTTGGCCTTGACGAACCCGGTGACGGTTTCCGACTTGTGGTAGGGTGCGTTGTCCAGGATCAGCAGGATCCTGGGATAGATGCGCAGCATCATCCTCAGGAACCACTTGGGCGTCTCGGAGTTGCAGGCATCGACGGTGCGGATGTGGATGCTATCGAGCCCCAGCACGCCGAAGACGGACACCGACTTTTTGGAGTAGCTGGTCTTGATGGTGTCGTGTCCGTTGGTTGGCCGCCACCCGTAGCCTGCATCGGACCAGAGGCGAGCGTGCATTTCATCGCAGGTGGGCACCGTAAACCCGTCTTCAGCGGCCTTGTTGACCACCAGGTTGGTCTCGGCCTTGAACCGCTCCTGCTCTTCAGGCGTGGACGAGTTGTACGGGACGGGCCTGGGCTTGCGGTACGAGAACCTGATCCTCTTGAGGGCGCGCCTGAGCGTGCCCGCCTTGCAGCGTATTCTGAATTTCCTGTACAGCATGTCCTGGATCATGACCATCTGCCAGGATCCCGCCTCATACCCGTAGCGGGTCGGGTCTCGGCCCAGCCACCGCTTGATCTTCCTGAGGATCCGCCTGGTCAGTATCTTGGCCCTGCCCCTGCGCCTGCGGTCGAACCGTCTGTTCAGGTTACCCGCGTGCATGCGGACCAACCAGTCCCGGACGGTAGAGTAGGCCACACCCAGTATCCGCGATATCTCCCGGATGCTCTTGCCCTCCTTTCTGAGGCGGGCTGCGTGCAGCCGATACTTGGACTTGCCCGCCTTCTCCTCCTCGTGTGCCTTGATCAGCCGCTTAAGACCGACCCCGGGCATGAACGCGGCCCCCTTGGGGACGACCTCGTTTTTGGCCGCGTTCGGCCTCTTTTTCCCGGTGGTTTTACCCATGGGGGTGCGGGGGATGGAGGGGCGATCTATATGTTTGCATTCGGTGCGGGTCCTGGGATGGCCTCCCGCGCTGCTAACGGGGCGGTGGTGATCGGATTGCTTTGAATTCCCCTAGGCAGGGCGCCGGAAAGACAAGGGCGGCAAGGCAGACGATGACGGTCTCGAATTCATGCAGGAGATGGCCGGCGGCCTGGGCACCAGGCTGGCAATCTCACTGCTGGCCGGGCTGATGCTGCCCTTCTCTGGTGCGCCCAACGCCGTGTACGGCCTGCCCGACATGTACCGCCTACTGCTGTCGGTGTGCTCACGCGAGGGCGGGGAGTCCAGCGCCGAGGCGCAGTACCATAGGCGCAGGGCCCTGAAGAGCGTCAAAAGACTGCCCAGCCGCAGGCGGATGCTGGACATCATCAAGGAGGTGCGGCGCGACCACATGCTGTCGCGGTGCAGCAGGATGGTGACACGTTCCATGCTGCAGGCCCGCCGGCACGGAATGCAGCGGCGCCCGATAGACGTCACCATAGACGAGCACGACATACCCTCCTATGCCAGGGTGATGGACATGGCGTACGCGGTCTTCTCCAGGTACAAGAAGGGCACCAAAAAATTCCACCGTTTGGCCACCCTCCACTGCGTGGTGGGCGGGCACCGCCCCACCCTGGACGTCGAGGTGGTGCGCCGGGGTGATGACACCGCCGAGACGGTGCAGAGGCTGCTGTGGAGGGCCCGCCGGCGCGGCATCCACATGTCGTCGATCACCATCGACCGCGGGTTCCATTCGGTGGACGTCATAGAGACCATCAAGGCCGCGGGAATGCCCTTGGTGATGCCCGCCGTCAAGCTGGATCCCGTCAAGGACATCCTAAAAAAGTACGAGGCCGGAGAGCGGGAGGTCGTATCCGCCCACACCATGACCAACAGCGCCGGCAGGAGCACCACGTACACGCTGGTCATCCTGGAGAGGGTGGTGCTGAAGAAAGAGTATGCCGGGATGACCCCCGAGCACGGAAGGCTGGCAGATCTGCACGACGATGATGCCCGGGTCAGGCAGTACTACGTGTTCGCCACCACCATGGGCGAGGGCTGGATCGGCGGTGATCCGCACCGCGTAGCCGAGTTCTACAGGAGGAGATGGGGTATCGAGAACTCCTACAAGAGCTACGAGGCTACAAGGCCACGGACCACCAGCACCGACTATTCCGTCCGCATCCTGCTGAGGTTCATCCCGTTCATCCTGTACAACGTCTGGATCCTGGCCCGCTTCACGGCGGCCCGCGGCGGGGGGCACCACCCAGGCGCGCGGCCACCCGTCACGCTGGGCCTGTCTGTCTCCGCGCTTCTGGATGCGGCAAACATGCAGCCCGCTGGCAATCCGGGCGGGCATCCGCCGGATTTTAAGCCCGTCTTCCAAACACCCGATACCAGACACCCCGCTCCCAAGGATCATGCCAAGGCTGCCGGCCGCTGCGCCACCCGTCCCGCATGCGGCTCCCGCCCGGCCCCGCTGCCATTCCTCTGCCATCCCGTGGTCGCCGCATTCCGGGCTGTGATCTCGATTGTGGCCGGACCCCGGTCGCACTCGAGCGGCCTTGGTCTTCGTGAGAACCAAGAGCGAAAATACGCTCCGCCGCTTTCTGAGATCAGCAAAAGACACGGATGTGGCCAACCATTCTTGAGAAGATCGGATCCCGGCTCCCACGTCGCTTGCTTTCCAACCGGAGCCACGTCACGTAGATTTACCAGTTGTCCGGATCTATCATTTAAATCACAATGTGCTGATCCGGCAGCAATGATGGACGGGCTGAAGACTGTTGGTTCCATGGCGGTACGGCCAAACGCCACTTTCGCTATCATCCGGGACAACGCCCATCATTACAGGTGGTGGGCTGCCGGGATATTTGGACTGGTGTCCGTACTGTCGGCTACGGTCAGTTGGACCAACCCTGTGCTGTTCAGGGATGGCGCGGTGCCGGAGATTGCCTGGAACCTGGCCTCGGTCATCCTGGGAGGTCTGGCCTCGGTGTTTGTGATATGGGCGGTCGGCAAGTCCAATGGCGGCAACCCGGACAGAGACAAGGTCATCACGGTCATATTCTATACGCATATCCCGACCATCATAGGGTACTCGTTAACCGCCCTTGTCATGCCGGTCTTGGACTCGGGTACCCTCGCCAACTTTATGCTGTCACAGACTGTTAATACCGTGACGGGTGTCGGAGGCCCGCCCGGTCTGGGGCTGCCAATGGCCGAGATCGTCGCCTATGTCACCGCCGCCGCCATCCTGTTGGGAACCGGCGCTTGGGCCATCATCCTGTTGGTCAAGGCCATACGGGTGGTCCATGGCTGTCACATCATCCAAGCGATTGGAATCGGATTGGCCGGCACGGTGTCGGCAGTGGCGGTACATATCCTCGTCGGCTGGTTTCTTATACCATCCATACGGTGGTCCATGACGCTATGATTATCAGTTGTACAGGTTCTCGGGTCAAACCGAATTCCATACGCGATCACGCCCGGCAGCATCTGCGGGAGGTCGCCGGTCAGGCACAGGTCAAAATTTGACCTGAACTTGTACTTACGCACCAACCCCCATTCCCCAAACCACTTATGAGCATCATCTACCTGCGTCAAACAGGAAATGGCCGTCAACCAAAAGTTAATCGTAACGGGCCTAATCGTAGTGCCGGTGGTGGCGGGCACGCTGGGCTTTGACTGGGTAGATGTCCTCTTTCCGCCTGCTGAGGCCCACGATGTACAAGCACAGCTTCAGAGCCGCTTCGTCCGGATCGAGGACGAGACGTTCAACACACAGTCCATGCAGACCGGTGAGATACTGACCGTCCAGGGGCAGGTGGTCAGTTTGGTTGAGAGGGATCTGCGCGCCTGGGTGTCGATATTCTTCGAATCCGAATCCGAAAACACCAGAGACAGGTGGGAGGTAGTGAACAGGGATCCGCCCGGCGGCGTCTTTGACATTCCGGGCAACTACCCTCCGTACATGACGCCCCTCGACAACTCGGATCCGCCCGGCGGCGTCTTTGACATTCCGGGCAACTCGGTTGTTCCGTATACGGTCTCCGCAAGGGCTCTGCATGAGGGCGTATACCACGCGCACACCCTGCTCAACGTGAAGACGGTGGGTCCGGGGCTCGGCCCGGGAGCGACCGTTGTCGTGGAGGGCGAGCCGATAGCCAGGCCTGGCGGCACCTCTGAGGACCTGCTCCTGATAATCGTCGCCGGAGTTATACTCGGAGGTATCGCAGCGGCGTTCGTGATAAAGGCCCGCTCAGGGGGCGGCGGGGTGCCCCGCCAACACCCACATGCGCACACGCACACAATATGGGACACATTGCGTACCATTGGCGGTGTCATGGTACGACCCACACGCACGTTCGAGCACATACGGGACTTTGACCACTATTACTTGCCGCGCGCCGCATGCGTGACGGCCACCGTACTAATACTTGGTACTGTAGCGGGTGCGGAAAGCCTGTCGGGCCTCGTGGGTACGGCCAGGCTCGGAGTGCCACTGCCTGCCCTCATGGGATTAGGTGTGTTGGTGGAGGTCTGCTTTCTCACATTGGCATGGTATGTTGGAAAGCGCATGGGCGGCAATGCGAACTGGCGCAAGGTGTTTGCCGTACTCATGTATACGAACGCAGTCCTGCTTGCGCCCGTCGTGCTTGACGTGTTTGACGTGTACGTCGGAATCCCGCACTATGAGTTCGGAGCGGTTGCGGTTGACACGACATTCGGCGTATGGTACATTATAATAATCGTGTTCGCAATGCGTTCAGTCAATATGTTCGGCACATGGCGTGCCCTCAAGGCAATCATACTGGCCTCGCTACCGATCGTGGCGCTGATTGTTGCGGTCACGGTGCTTGTCGTGATGTGGCAATTATCCAGACCGCTCATATTCTAAATGTTGTAGCTAGCATACATACTGGTACAGGCCCGACTTTTCGGTGGAAATGTCTGTGGACAACGTAATTTATCATCGTAGAGACGGGCATATAGGATGCCATGTATTGAATTTTCAAATCTGGGTATATTTACTGTCTAATTTGGGGCGGACCACGCTAGAAGGAGACCGATCAGCGATGCACACTTTAGCGGTGGGAGGCCAGAGGGGGCATGACAGACAAGAAGTCACGATGGAGTACGGACGAGAAAATCCGTATCGTACTCCAGACATTCAACCCGCAAGCCAGCATGGCTGAGATATGCCGCGAGCACAACCTGGTGCCCCGGACAGTATACGTGTGGAAAGAAAAGTTCCTGGCTGGCGGCCGCAGTTCGCTTGATGGCCCCGATGCCTCCAAGCAGGTCAAGCGACACAAAGAGGAGGTTGCCTCGCTAAAGAGGATCATCGGAGAGTATGCCGTGGCCAATGACGCTTTAAAAAAAGCGCTGGGAGGCGAGCTAAAATGAAGGCAGTCCGGACGATGCACGGAACGGTGAGCCTGAACAAGGCGCTCTTGCCTTGCGGCGTCTCCAAGAAGGCATGGTACTGCACCATCAGATCCAGGAACGTGTCGCCGGACCCCGAGGTCCAGGAGATGATCCAAAAGATCGGCCCCGCAAGGTAACATGCCGACTTTCTGAAGTTCTTTATATACTCAAGCAGTAACACATAAGGATCGCATCTGCCAAGGCCAAATGATGATGCCGGGATTTGATCTTGAGGGAATAGACTGGAAGAATCCTGATGTCAACAAGCTTTTCGAGGCTCTTGGCAAGCAGTTTGATCAAATGGACCAAGAAATGAAGGATCTGAAAGAGGAGAACCACCAGCTGAGATCCAAGATTGACGAGCTGACAAAGACCATAGAAGAGCTGAAAAACAAACGCGACAGGACGACCAAGAAAGCGCGCAGTTACAACTCTAGGAAGTTCAAGGGATACCCGCGTGCCAAGACGGAAAAGGCGCCACCCAAGTACGCGCGGCAGAGCCACGCGACCGTACACGAGATAGTGGATCACAAATTCTGTCCTATATGTGGCGATCTACTCTCGGAGTACTCGAGCAGTTATCCCAGGACCGGCGAATCCATAGTGGACGGCAGGTGGGCCAACATCGACATGAAGATAGTCGGGCGGTACTGCAGAAAATGCGCCTGCATGCAGTACGCGCAGCCAGAGAACTTTCTGCCCAACGAGCATTTCGGCATCGATATGATGGCGCGGATCTCCACGATGCGCCACCTGACAATCTCGTACGGCAAGATACAAAAGATAATCCAGATGTTCTACGGCAGGGACATTGTCATCTCCACGCTGGAGGATCTGGACTGGCGCGTGGCCACCCTCATGGAGCCGCTCTACCACGGACTGCTGGACGAGATCACCGGCGCCAAGATAGCCGGCGGGGACGACACCGGGTGGTACATCAACGGCAAGAACTGCTGGGTGTGGGTGTTCCATTCGGGGACCTGCACCATCTACCACATATCGCTATCCAGAAGCAAGCACGTCTCCGATGCGTTCCTGAAGGACTTTGACGGCATACTGGTGGGCGACTCGCACCCCGCATGGAGCGTGGCGGAGATCCTCCAAAAGTGCCTGCTGCACTACTTTCGGGACATGTACCGGACCATGGAAAAGAACGCCAGCGCCGAGTTCAAGGAATTCTTCGGCGAGCTATACAGGATACTCAAGTCGGCGATAAGGCTGCACGGAAAATACGACCTCGTGCAGGACATCCCGCAGCGCAGCATACGCAGGCTGCAGAACCGCATAGACGCGCTCGCCGCCGGCACGTACAAGGATCCGGACTGCAACAGGTACGTAAAGCGGCTCAAGAGGGAGGGCAGGTCGCTGTTGACCTTCCTCGTACACGAGGACGTCCCGTACCACAACAACGGAAGCGAGCAGGCGTTGCGCACATTCTCAATAATGCGGAAGATATTCTACGGGAGCCGCTCGGAGCGCGGGTTCAAGACCACCGAGATCCGCGAGTCAATATTCGCGACGTGTGAAAAGCGCGGCATAAACCCGTACCAGTTCGTCATCGACTACCTGCGGGGCAACGCAAAGAAGATACCGATGCCCGAGCAGATCATGATTCCGGCATGACATCAAAAAATTAACATAAAAAACACGCCAAGCGCCGTCCCGCGGCCAAAAAATACGATGCCGTGGCGGCCGTCCCCCAAGACACCACGCGCATGCCGGCCCGAGCACCCCACAGGATCCCGCGATCCGGACACACTTCAAAAAATCGATCAGCCGAGTCGGGGCTAACTTCAGAGACTCGATCTGTTACCCCGCAAGACCCACCTACGGTACGCGGCGCATGGCCGCCCAGGCATCCGGGGAACTGAACCGCCCGGTCAACCGCAAGGCGGTACGGCGCATATTCAAGAGACTGGGCTGGAGCGAGCCCTCGCGCACCAAGCGGGAGATAATCCGGGCCAACAAGAAACCACCCAGGCCAAAGGCGCCAAACCGGTTCTGGGAGTCTGACATGTCCTACATCTGGTGCGGATCCGACGGCTGGGGCTATTGCCTCAACGTGATAGACGTCTTCACCAGGCAGTGGCTGGCATTCGTGCTGGCTAGCCGCGCCACGCGCCGCGGGGCCATCATGTCGGTGACCAACGCGGTGGCCGCCGCCGGCCCCGAACTGCCCGGCCCGACCCTCAGGGTCGACAACGGATCCCAGTACACCAGCCGCGAATTCAGATCATCTGTGGCCGCGCTGGGAATCACCCTCGAATACATCTACGTCAACACGCCGGAGCAGAACGGACACATCGAGTCCTTCCACAGGACGCTCAAAAAAGAGTACGTCTGGCCGCGGGAGTTTGCCGACATCCAAGAAGCCAGAGAGGCGATGCTTGCAGCGTTTGAGGACTACAACCACCGCAGAATACATTCTGCGCCAAGGTACCTGACACCCTCCGAGTTTGCCGGGCAGTACCGGCAGGGCTCGGAGGGTGCCATACCTGATATAGAAGTGGGCGGCAAGTGTGAATAAAATGTCTCAAAAATCGATTTCCAAGAGAGGGGACCACTCCAGGTGAAGGCCTGTCAGTTTCACCTGCGGGTGTTGTTGGTCCTGGGTGGTGATTGAATGGGTTGGGCACATGCCGGGCTGGCGATACTGGCGGTGATTGGCGGCTCAATGGGCTCGCTACAGATGCTGGGCTTGATAAATACGTCAACTTTCGATGATCTTGATAAGGTCTTCCCACTGTACCGCGTGGTAGATTCCCTCCAGCTGGCCTGCTTGCTGGTTCCGGCGCCGGTCACGATAGGGATTATCATCCGCAGGAGAAGGCTGTTCTTTGAGCCGCCAGACCCGGACAGGGGTATGTCGTTGCCGGCCATGGTGGCCGTTGCCGTGCTTGGTCTGTGGTGGCTGATGTACGCCGGTAGTATCGGCTCGTTCTACCTAGATCCGTGGATATGGTGGTGATGCTGACTGTATATGTCCGAGTGCAGGGTGGTGAATTGGTAAGTTAAAAGCGCCTGGTAAAAAACAGCGCCTAGAGTGGAAATGCAGATCCAACCCGATCAAGTCTGGGAATGGTGGTAACTTCGGTAGTTGGGACAGATCTTCTCCGGAACCGGGACGTCGGTGCTGGTCGCCGTCCAACAGGGCAGGCGCGCCGTTGGTATGGGTGTCGGCCCCGAATACACCGTGACCGTCACCAGGCGCATGCAAGACTACCTGGGTGTGGCCTGACGGATCAATGCCGACCTAACACGAAGGGGTGTGTATGACCCTGTACTTGTACGGGCGGTTGAGCTTCATGTAGCCGCCGACGCCGCCAGGGGTTCACGGTGCTCTCCTGCGACGAAATACACACCGGCCTCTGGTCCGATGCCGGTTACGGGTGGCGGCCGACCAACGGACACGGCACCCTCAAGACCATCTACTCCAAAAAGTCGGTGTCCGTCTTCGGTGTGCTGGGGTTCGACGGCCTCCACGTCCGCACCGTCGATGCCTGCAACCCCGAGACGTTCAGGGGGTTCCTGAGGACTATGCTGCGCATACATCCCAGGATCCTGCTGATCCTGGACAGTGCATCCTGCCACAAGTCGGACACCGTCATCGAGTTTGTCAAGGCCAACGAGGACCTGCTCAGGCTGGTGTTCCTGCCCGCCTACACCCTGCAACCCAACCCGATAGAACAACAGTGGCACGTCCTCATGGTGATGCCCGCGGGCAGGTATTTCGCGTCGGTCGATGATATGGGGGCGACCATCGTGGCCATCGCCCGCCGCCACCTGGTGCGTCCGGTCGGGATGATGAACTACCCGGTGGCCGCGCAATAACCCGGATGATCCCGCGTGAGGGAGACCGGGCGCCACCCGGCGAAAATCCGGCCGAAAACCCGTAAACGCTCATCTGCGGAATGTTGGGGGTAAGTGAAGCCCCATACCAGGCAGGCATAACCGAAACAGATCTGTAGGGGTAGATCCCCCACACCCCCGTGGCGCGTGACAAAACGCAAAAACGGAAAGAATCCGGCCCCCTGTTGCTCCTGCTGGCATTGTTTGCCGATATGGCGGCTACGGCAGAGCTGTTCAGGACGGTCCGGTGGGCCAACGGCCTGTTCTGCCCGCGCTGTGGCGGGGGCGACATCGTCCGGTACTGCCGGTACCAGGGCCACGTCCGGAGATACACGTGCAAGGGCTGCCGCCGGACCTTCAACGACAAGACCGGGACGATCCTCCACTACCGACACATCCGGATGGGGGACTGGATGCTGGCCCTCTGGATGTTCCTGTGCGGGCCGTCCAACGGGATATCGATAAACTACATCGCGACCTCAATGGGCCGCGCCTACGGGGCCGTCTACCGGATGATGCGCGACATAATGTGGAAGGTGAGCGAACTGCCCGAGGGCAAGCTGTCCGGGACCGGCGAGACCGACGAGGGGTACATCCGGGCCGGCTCCAAGGGGGTGGCGCTGGACGGCAACGGTGAGAACCGGACCATCCCCAGCCGCCGCCGGCTGCCGCGCGGCCCCGGCAGGGGCACCTTCGAGAAGAACACCCCGATGGTTACAATCTACCACCAGCGCGCCACCCCTGATGAGCCCGACGTGACCATCCTCGAGGTTTCCCGCGGCGACGGCAGGACGCTGGCCGAGATGGTGGCCGAGAAGTTCGAGCCGGGCTCGACGGTGATCACCGACGAGCATCAAGCCTACAAGAGTTTGGAGGCGATTGGATACGTCCACCCGTCCGTCAACCACGGCGAGGACGAATACGCATCAGGAGAACACAACGAGATCCACACCAACAACTGCGAGTGCAGGATAGGCTTGCTCAAGTGGTGGCTGAAGAAACACCGCGGCGTGAGCAAATGGCACCTGGAAGGATACGTCAAGTCTTTCCAGTTCGTTCACAACCACCGGCATTATAGCATCAACGGCAGGTTTCTGGCTGCGCTGGCCGCCGTTCTTGACCAATATCCCGGGAGGCAGGCTTGACTAAGATGTTTTTCATGCTGTAATTATTTCCCGCAAAATCCGTCCCGCAGGCGCGTGCCTTCAGGCTGCTGCATATTTTTTCTGTACTGAACGACAATCACGCTGCCCGTGAGCGGAATTGTTACCCCCAACATTCGGCAGATGAGCGACCCGTAAATCGTGACATCCTTCCGGGGACCGGCTTCCGGATTCCGTTTTTGGTCGAAAATCATCCTGCCGGCACGCAAAATTGCGGCAGGTTGCGCCGGTTTTGCGGTCCTAGCCCGAAAATGAGCGCTTTGCTTTGGATAGCCCTATACGCGTCAAGAACGCAATCCGGAGAACCAAGATCTTCTGGATTGCCGAGGAAAAATACAGGAACGACCGGAGAAAATACGGCCACATCATCCACGATATGGCCTGCGGGGTGGTCAACCAGGCCATCCTGCTGAAGAGAGCCGGGGCTCTCTGAGTGGGACCGCGGCGGGCCGGCCAAGGACGGGGGCCGCACGATCTCTAATTGCAGATCGGGTCTACGGACCGAGGTCGTCTCCACGCGACTGCTTCTCCAAGAAGACGCGCTCAAACTCTTCATAGGGGGGCAATCCCAAGTCGTAGTCTATCTGGAGGCTCCTGCTGATGGTCTTCTTGGCATCGCATGGTGACAGTTCCGGTGGCTGCGGCCAGATGTGCGCAGCCCAAAACTCGGCCATCCTAGTCCCGTTCAGGTCGAAGGTTCCCGTATACTCCACCAAATGGAAGACGTTCTGCCTGTACGGGTTGCATTCCACGTAGGTGTCGCCGGGAACCATGTCTGCCACGTGGACTATGCCGTCCTGCGCATCGGTGGCATATTCGTGGATTATGTCGTCCCGTCCGCCGGTGTCGTAATCGTGGAAATTGACCCGGATTTTGTCCAAGTGCTCGTCGGTCAGCAGGACGGTTCCAACGTGGTAGGTGCCCCTGTCGGTGCCGTCGGCTGGCACTACAAAGATTTCGCCGTACGGGCCATTGTGGATGGCCACCTGCATGATCTGGTAGCCATCATTCAGAATGTCGTCGGCGCCGCGCGGTGGCCTGCAGACATAACTGTCCGGGGATATCTCCACGCAGGCGTATCCCTGCTCGTACCGCCGGCCCTCGTCGTCATCCATAACGCGGCCGGCGCAAGCCGAATCGCAGACGGTTTCTTGGTCAATGCCGAGATTGGCCATGTGCTGGTGAAACCGGATATAGTCCGACGCATAGTACAAAACCGGAACTGCCACCAACAGCGCGACAGCCAAATAGATGGCATTCTTGATATTGGCGTTTACCATCACCTGTCATCTCCACGGCGCCCAGTCGCGATATGGGAACAGGTCTCTGGGTATCTCATACCCCCAATGCGATGCGTGGTAGGGATCTACCGGGTCGTATACTATCACTTGGAAGGTCTCGGTATCTTCTCCACCCCAAGCATCCCACGCGCGTATGGTCACTGCGGTGTTTCCTGCAGCGTTGGGCGTGATGAATAACGGCATGCGATAATCCTCTCCCAAGCGCGGAACGCATGGCTGCAAATGGTAGTATATTTCTGGAACCGCATAGGGCCCTAGGAAGGGGTAGCGTATATCGGCTACAGTGTAGTTGTGGCCGGTAATGCTGCGCAGAAACACTTCATCACCGTCAGCGTCAGTGGCAAGGACCGGTATGGCTATCGCCCCTGCGCCAACCGGGACTGCAATATACGATGGCATGGGCGATATCTGGGGCGGGGCGTTCGATGCCACCACGCAGACTCTAAAAGATGCATCGTCATGCCCGCCCCTGCCGTCCGACACCGTTATTACTATATCGTCTTGGCCCTGCGCGATAGGAGTTAACGTCAGCGTGTTGTTGGATATGCTGACAGACACGGATTCAATGCTGTCTTTTGAGAAATCGCCACCAGGCTGTACCTCATATGACAGCGTATCTCCGTCCGGATCTATTGCTACGGGGGCGAAAACGTCCTCTGCACCAACCACTAAATTAAACTGGAACCTGTCAACACGCAGCTTTGGCGCGGTATTGTCGGTTACATTTACAATAAACGTATCCGTAACGACACTGGTGCCGTCAGTTACCGATACCGTAATTTTTGCCGTGCCTGTGGAATGGGGGATTATGTCCGTATGGCCGCCACGGACTGTGTTGCTGTAACCCGGCGGCTGACCCGCTGCGGTTCCGTATTCGTCTTCAATGGTTGCGACACTGCGGTTGCTTGACACGACGCCAAATGACAAGCGGTCGTTAAGATCACGATCCCGGACAAAAAACTGATAGGCGACCTTGTTCCCCTTGCTGATTGTTGCGTTATCAATGTCCAAGACCGGCTCATGGCTGTATGGTGGCGGCGGTTCGGTCGCGTGTACCAGGTAGGCGCGGGACATTGTTGCAGTCAGCGTCCCGGTGTCGGTGATGATGTGAATTGTATCAACATTCCAGTCGAACATCCAATTTGCCGTACTGGTGATGTGTGGCGGATCAGCCTCAACCACAAACAACTTTGCGCGGGGATGCGCGTTCACCAGGATCTCAGCTATTCTGGCATCAATGTCTCTTTCACAGTGTTGTCTATCTGGCGGTCCTAATCCGTCACTGTAGTAGCACCTGTCTTGGATATCCGCCGGAATCTCAGCGCTGGCCGGTGCGTGATCCGCGCTCATGTTGATTACGCCCACATAACCCAAAGGAACATGCCAAAAGATTTGATCACCAACCCCCCAATATGACACCCCGTCCGGATTGTAGTACCAATCGCCGGTATGGATGACAACCCGCTCGTCTATGACCATCGCACTCAACTCCACGTCTGGATGCTGTTCCACGAAGGGTATCAACAGTGAAACTGGCACGAACGCCTCCATGCTGGCATATTCATCCGACACCGTAGTGGATAGCGGCACGGCGCCGTTCTGCGTCAGGTATTCCTGCATGCGGGCTGGCTCGTACGTGCTGATGATTACCCCTATCAAATCGTCGGGATTGGCATGATCGTATGGCGCGGGTATCGAATCATGATCCGGGCTGCCCAGCACGTTTCTTACGAAATTATTCAGTATGTGGTCCAGTTCGGGATAACACTCCGACCGAGTTTCAGGCGGATCATGTGCGGTAGGGCTGTAATACTGCTTATCGGGGAAGGGCGGTTCGCCTGCTACAGGAAACGTCTGCACGCTGAAGACATCTGGCCGTTCCAGCAATGCGTGCAGTACGTCCTCAGACTTTTCGGTCGGTAGATGTATCAGTATGCTTGTGTGCTCGCTAATCGAGTCAAGATACCTCATCACGGTAATATGGGACCCGTCAATACTCCTCAAAAACGCCTCCGTGCAAAGATTGTCGTAGCTGTTGATGAAGAAACCCATGACGTTCTGGGCGCTTGCCGTGCCCGTAAAGCCGAGCGTTGATAGCATGATCACGGCAAGTAGCGCATACGGCATTTTTGCTTGGGTTATGAAATTCAAGAATACATCACCGGCATATGTTGCAATTTACGTGTATTTAATTATTGTTACTAGCAAAAATTTGCAGATCCGCTATTGGTTGCAATGTTGCAACACCCACAGTTAAACTCAATGCAGATGGCGGCCGGCCATCGTGATTCAGTGGCAAATTTTGGCGTGATTTCATTAATGATGGTAGATTCATAAGCGATATATGACCATCGATCCGATTAACACACAATTAAAAGCACAAAAATTTATTTTTACCGCAAACGCCTGCCGAAACCAGATATTTAAATAACAATCGAGCCATAATCCATCATGCGCTCCTACCTCGTGATAGCGGCAGTTGCCGCAGCCATCGTGGCTGCAACCGTGGCATCCGTTATCCTGTTCTTGCCAGACTACACTATCGCGGAGGACCGGCTGGCCATTGATGGTGCGTCCGGCAGTTCGGCAATACCGGACTCCTGGGTGTCATATATGACCACGAACGAGACACGCCATGCATACAATCCGACTGGCTACGATTGCACGCTGACAATCTCCCAAAGTATCACGGATGAAGACCGGCGTGTAATTCAGACCACCATCGACTGTGCGTCAACCATCGCTACCCACACGTCACGCATTGTGCAGGACGGGCAAAGCGTAGATGTCAAAAGCGTCTTTGACGAGTACGAGTTCGTCTTGGAGGATTTGCCTACATGTTCATGGGATATACTGCATATCGACGGGCACGATTCAAGCCCTAACCAGACGGGGATAATCTTCGTGGAATCAGACTGCTGGATATTCGACAAGGGCCTGATTGGTCTGCCGGAAGAATAGAAAAATAACTACTGGGGCTGTGTTGGTCGCCGGTGTTATGACACTTCTGGCCGTCTAAAACCCAAACGCAGGCGCATCCGTGGAACTTGCCAACAGCGTCGCATGATCCGCATCCGCCGCATCCAAGGGCGTACATTGACCGCCTTTCGCCTTGGCCGATGGCGGCCAATGTTATGCTTGAAACCGATGAATCCGCGCCAGACTCATTCGGCATTATACGCCGGGGCAGTCCTTGGCAGTGCTATGTTGCATCTGCGTCAGAAGAGATCAAGACTTGCCGCATAGGGCCGTGAGCTCGACTTTGGGCGTTCTTGGCAGTGCCGGATTGATTGTATGAGTTCATCCGCCCCTACTCACCAGCGGGAACCGTCCGCAACTTCTTCCAAACGTTGCGGTTTGTATCTTTCAATAACTCCACGATATCTGTGGGTGCGGGAATGCGTCTTTGGGTATTTTATAACGCTCATATTTCGAATATTGTGGGTGGCTTGGGCCGCGTAGCGGACACATATCAATATTGATAAACCGAAACAGATGTAACACCACACCCGGACGGCTGGCCGCCATGTCTTCTAATCTCCCTCGTCCACCATGAACATGCGGAACGTGTATCCCGGGAGATCGTGGATGGTTATCTCCCGGAGCACCTCCCCGGTGCGGTCGTCCACGGCCGTGTAGTGCCGGGTCCCGTTGGAGTGGTACTCGCGGACGGCCGTGATGTTGCCCGCCTGGGAGGCGCCGCGGGAGGAGCCGTCCTCAAGGTGGTTGGGTTCCAGCACCAGCAGGTCGACCGTCCTCTTGTCGACGTTCACCAGATGCATGGCTAGCTGCGGATCCATCGACAGGCCGTGCTCGAACATGTCCACGCCCAGCTCTAGGACGGCCATCCTCAACTCGGCATCCGTCCGGACATCGACATGGCAGGACGGCGGGCGGCAGGACTGTCCGTCCAAGGCAACCGTCCCGGCGGCGAACCCCGCCACCAAGGATACCCCGCAGACGGCTAAAAGAAAAACGGGTGATGTTCGTTTGGGTGTTGTCAATGGTTCACCGTCTATTTGTACGAATAGTTGATAACCGTTATCACGGGCTGCGATTCCACTTGGCAGTTGGGGTTGGTCAGGTTGGTAGGTGGGATCTGCACTGGTGAGCCTACCACGGCGGCACGCCCGTCTTGGCCAGCACCGCGTTGTACCGGCTGTGGACCTTCCAGGCGTCATAGATGGTCCACGCGTAGAATGCCAGACCGCCCACCATCGGGGCCAGGGCGGCTGCCAGAAAACCGCCAAACGTCTCAATGCTCCCATACACCTCAAACACCGCCGGCACAACCACCGCCCCCATGACGGAAAACACCGCGACTATCGCCACCGATATCCCCAACAGTATGAGGCCCCGCCGGACCTGCCCTGCGTAGACGTGTCCTGCCCCGCACAGCAGGACGGCCAGCAGTATGGTTACTGCCCCGCTCTTGGGTTTGATGTCTGGCGGGGTGGGTTGGGGTTCTGGGAATTGGGGGTCGGTCGGGGGTTCCTCGGGATCGTCGGACTTGCGTCCGCGTTTCAGGCCGCCCGGCAAGGAGATTCGTTTCACCGTCTTTGGCGGGGTTGGATGTCGTTAATGTGTTGTGGCTGGTTTGTGCCGGGCAGGATCTTACGCCGACCGGCCCCGCTCAACCATCTTGCTGAGGTCGTATGCCCAAAGGCGGGCTATGAGGGCTATTCGGGTGTATTATTTGATCTTCCCGCGCAGGCCCCCCTTTACGTACTCATCTATACCGCGCAGGAGGGATTGTCTCTTGACGGAGACCAGGTCGCCAAATTTCAGGAACAGTTCGTCGGTTTTACTTCCACGCCTCACCTCTCCTCGGCCGATATGTTGCGTTGTGAGTGGACGAATGCGTTCCTTATAGAGCGCACCAGGTGGGCGGCGGCCAGAAACAACTCTGCATCATCCCCATACAGGCAGGCTTCTTTGAAATCACGCTCCAGGCGCCTGATCTTGGCATCCGGGTCTTCCTCCGGGCGACTGATGATACGATCGAGATAGGCCTCCAACTCGACGGCCATGTAGGCAAAGAAACCCTCCCAGAACCGTATGTCATCACGCATCGTGGTGTGAGCGTGGAACGCATACCCCGCCCCGCCTGACGCGCGACCGCACGAGGGGCCTGCCCAAGCCCACGATGGGCAGCGGCATCACCGCCCCGGACACCCGGCTGGCGCCCATCCGTAACGTATAAAACCGAACAAGTTAGGTTTATTACTGTAAAAGCCGATATATGACACGTGATCCTGTGGTGCAGCAAGTGCGGCGCGTATCGTAAACGCCGCAGCTCCGAATGGGGGGAGTGCAAGTACAAGAGCAACCACGCGATGACCCCGGCGGACGAAAAGATCACCAACGAGATAGGCGCCATCAAGGCCCGCATTGCGGGAGCGGAGGACCCCAGCGAGGACGACCTGGGCAAGCTGGGCGCGTTAGAGGCCATCAAGACCGCGCTGGTCGACGACGTGTACGGCGACGACTCGGCGCTCGATGCCATGGAGATGGTGATAAAGGACGGGCTGCACGCCGAGGGCGGCGGCGCGTTCTTTTGGATCGGGGTGGACGGGAGGCTGGATTTGGTCCGGGACGCCAGCAGGGAGCTGGCCGCCGCCGTCTCCATCATCCACAAAAAGAGATACGGCACCCCGGCCCGGCCCCACAACATGCAGGACGAGATGGAGCTGCGCGCCGCGCAGCTCAGGCTGGATGGTACCAGAAAGGCGGCCGCCGCCGGAAAGCGCGCCGTCTTTGACGGACACACCCTCTGGGTGGACCTGGGCGGCGCCGAACGTAGGATATACGGGATCTCGGCGGAGGGGCACGGGCCGGCCATCCCGTACGGGCCGGGCAGCCGCGTCATACTGGAGCGCCACGGCATCCGGATGCCGGCCCCCGTACCCAAGCGGGGGGACTGGCTGGGCTGGTTCTGCGATCTGATACGGATAAGGCCCGGCCAGCGCGAGACGTTCTCGGCACATGTCTGCCACATGTACTGCACCCACCAGGAGACGCCGGCGATGGTCTTTGAGGACGGCGGCGAGGGGCCATGCGGCAAGACCGCGGCGGCCGGGCTGGTCCGGGAGGTGGTGGACCCGGTGGGCCATGTGAGGTCGGTGATGGTGGCGCCCTCGCGCGCGAGGGACATCATCGAGGCGGTAAAGGCCCCCGTGCTGGCCCTGGACGGCGCCGATGCCATCCCGCGGGAGGCGGCCAGGTACCTGGAGGCCGCCCGCGAGGGCCTGGTGCTGCCCGACGGCAGGCGGCCCGGGTACGCGCGCCTGATAATGGCCGGGGCCGGGAGGCGACCCCCGGCGGGATCCATCATCTACGGGCTGCCGCCGGTGGAGCGGGCCGAGGCGCCAGCCACCCTTCACGCCAAACTGGAGGGCGCAAAGCCTCACCTGCTCTACGAGATGTTCGGGATAATACGCGGCGCCCTCGGGCTCGCCGCGGGGCCGGGCGGCGTGGCAAGCGGGTTTGACGCCATGCTGGCGGCAGTCTCGGCGCGGCGCCGGCCGCCGCAGGCAAGCAAAGGCGGCGGTCAGTGGTCCGGGGCGGCCGCCGGGACCCGGCCGGCATTATCACCCCATCCGTGACGGCCCCGGGCCGGGGCAGGCACGCGGGGCCAAATTCCGCGGGTAACCGTTCGCCCTGGATGGGACAGCCTGGCGGGCCAACCCGGCACCATGCCCGGGGATCCGTTCCCGCCGCCAGGCCACGCGGATGTCCCAGTCCGCCTTGCCGGCGCGTCATAAAAAAAGGGAGGGGGGAACGGTTGCCGCCGCGGCGATAAAAAAACTACCAAGGGCGCGTTCCGCTGGCACCCATTGCGCGGGCTATCTCGCAGCGCGTGGTGCTCAGCGTCGACATGGCCATGTCGGCCGCCGCGGCGATGTCGTCACGCCTGACCCGCTCGCCCAGCATCGCGCAAGCCTGGTACATCGCCCCGGCAGCCAGACCCATCGGGTCCCTGCCGACGGTCATCGACCGGTCCAATGACGCCAGTATCTCCCGCGCCATCCGCCGGGCCGCCTTCGCCCGGAAGTCCGGGTGACGGCGGCGCCTGCATGCCGGTGGCGGCCGTTGCCGCCCCGGAGAGCCGGCGCGACCCGGTGACCCGGGACGGCCCCGGGATAATCGCGCTGCCGGACGCGCTCATCCGGCCACCTTGTTGAGCGTGTCGTGCTGCGTGTTCAGCATTATCATCCGGCGCGGCCCCGCCCCCAGCATGAGGCCCAGCCTTCTGGCCAGGATAGCCGCCTCGTCCCGGCGCACCCGCGCGAACCGGTCGGCGCACACCAGGGCGTAGGGGTAGCCGGGCAGCGCGGCGTCCGCCGAGTTGGCCGCCAGCGATGCCAGCACCTCGGCGGTCCCATCCGCGCCTATCTGCAGGCGCGTGGCCGCGTCCATGTCCAGGCGGTAGAGCCACCTGGAGGAGCGGTGCAGCATCACCGCCATCGTGTGGTAGTCGCCGGGCCCCGGATTGGATGGCGGCTCCCCGATGTCCACGTACCAGGGTGCGGCGGTGCCGCCGTACTCCTCGCGGAGGTAATCCAGGAGCGGCCTCCCGCCCTCCATGCTCAGCCGGGTGGTCTTGGAGAGCCCGCACACGACGACGCCCTTTCTGCGGGCCCCCTCCAGGACCGCCTCCACCGGTCCGCGGTACTCCTCCCGGACGGCCAGGGACCCGTCCATGATGATGCAGTCGCCGCGCCCCAGCCGCCTCACCGCCTCCCCGGCCATGACCCACTCCCCCATCGCCCTGGGCAGGGACAGCAGGCGGCTCCTCCCGTTGGCTCCGCCGTTGGCCGCCTCCCCGGCCTGGTTCAGCGTTCAAGCATCCGGGAGGGGCCCGGGCCCGTCCGCATGCGGGTAGAGCGAAAACCCGAACCGGTTCGAGACCAGGCGCGCCAGCGACAGGAACTGCACCGGCGGGACGGGGCTTGGCTGGATGTCCCGGCCCCTGAACGCCAAACAGTACAGGCGGTTCACCGAGGCCGCAAAGGCCGGCGTGTCGGCTATCGGGGCGCTGCCGCCGTCGATGCAGGCCAGCAGGCGGGCGCCGTCGGTGGGTGGTATCCGGTGGAGCACGCACCCGGCGGCGGGCACCCGGCGGCCGGCCAGCTCCACGTCGCCGGACCTTGGCAGGGTCCCGTGCCAGGCGTTGACCGCTTCGGCCAGGGTCCGCAGGGGAGTCTCCATTCTTACTTGGGGGATTCGTCATATAAAAGGGCCAGAACACGGGGCGAACTGCCGGGCCGGCGGCGCCCCCCAAAGAACGGCGCCTGCGCCGGTGGCGTTAGGTCTGCGCCAACTGCAACACTCGCCAACCCGCGTTGGCCTGACGGACGGTGGTGCTCATGATATGTCGCCTGGGGCATGTCCGAGATCCTGCCTGCCCAAACGCCAAAGGATCATGGCTCCCTGCACGACCCACGAATGAAAAAAAGACCGTCCGTGGAGGAGGTGATTGCCGCCTACGGCGGGGAACGGGATCCGGACGTCGTCAGGAGACCGATGCCGGCCATACCGGCGGAACGAGACCGAACGGTCCGGCCAGGGCCACGGCGCCGGTATCGGTGCGGCCGCGTAAGTTGTATCCGATATCGGGGCAACAGCGGACGGATCGTCCCGTGTCCGGATTATCGTCGAAGATCATGCCCGCATCGGTTCAAAAACTGTCATACTTTCATTAATCGCATAGTTATCTGATAAATACTGCGCTCACGACCACGTTTGCTATGGCAGACCGTCCGCGGCAGGCGCCGGTGGTTGCAGCAGTCGCCGCCGTGTGCGGCGGGGGAAGCGCGGTTGCCCGCGCAGATGATGCCGCACCTGCAGATATCCGGGCAAGGGCGGCAACGGCACACTATCTGGACCGGGTGGCGGCGACATGACATTCGGCAACGACCGGGACGACGCCGTGCACGGCGGGATCGGCAACGGCCGGATATGGATCCTGCCCGCACTGTTGGTGGTACTTGCCGCCATCCTGATGTTGCCGCCGGGGGTCGGGGAAGCGGCGGCGCAGGCGGATGAAATGCCGTTCGTGACCACCTGGCGGGTGGACGCGGCGGGCGGGAACGTGACCATCCCGGTGGGCAACGCCACCGGCACGTACACCATATCGTGGGGGGACGGGACCGTCGACGTTGATGTCTCCGGCGACCAGCACCACACGTACGCAAGGGACGGCAACTACACGGTCAGCATATACGGCGACTTTACCAGGATACACCTTGACGGTCATCCCGACGCGCAAAAACTGCTGTCGATAGACCAGTGGGGCGACATACAATGGGAGTCAATGGCATCGGCGTTTAGGGGGGCATCCAACATGGCCTACAATGCCGCCTACTCCCCGGATCTCTCCGCAGTCACCAACATGTCCGGGATGTTCGCCGGGGCCACAACCTTCAACGGCGACCTATCCTCCTGGAACACCTCCTCGGTGACCGACATGTCCTGGATGTTCTCTGGCGCCACATCCTTCGACCAGGACATCTCCGCCTGGAACACCTCCTCGGTGACCGACATGTCCTATATGTTCAGCGGCGAGAACATCTTAAACCAGTACACCGGAGGCTGGGGCGCCACCTCCTTCAACCAGGACATCTCCACTTGGAACACCTCCTCGGTGACCGACATGTCCTGGATGTTCTCCGGCGCCACCTCCTTCAACCAGCCCCTGAACACCTGGGACGTATCCTCGGTGACCACCATGCGCGGCATGTTCGTCGGCGCCACCTCCTTCAACCAGCCCGTCGGTTCCTGGGACGTCTCCTCGGTGACCGACATGTCCTGGATGTTCTCCGGCGCCACCTCCTTCAACCAGGACATCTCCACCTGGGACACCTCCTCGGTGACCGACATGTCCGACATGTTCTACGGCGCTACCTCCTTCGACCAGCCCCTCGACACCTGGGACGTCTCCTCGGTGACCGACATGGCCCGCATGTTCTTTAGCGCTACCTCCTTCAACCAACCCCTCGACAGCTGGGACACCTCCTCGGTGACCGACATGTCCTGGATGTTCTCCGGCGCCTCCTCCTTCAACCAGGACATCTCCGCCTGGGACACCTCCTCGGTGACCGACATGTCCCGGATGTTCAGCGGCGCCACCGCCTTCAACCAGCCCCTCGACACCTGGGACGTCTCCTCGGTGACGAGCATGTCCTCCACATTCATCGGCGCCACCGCCTTCAACCAGCCCCTCGACACCTGGGACGTCTCCTCGGTGACGAGCATGTCCTCCACATTCATCGGCGCCACCGCCTTCAACCAGCCCCTGAACACCTGGGACGTCTCCTCGGTGACCGACATGTCCCGGATGTTCTACGCCGCCACCTCCTTCAACCAGCCCCTCGACAGCTGGGACGTCTCCTCGGTGACCAGCATGCGCGGCATGTTCGCCGTCGCCGCCTCCTTCAACCAGCCCCTGAACACCTGGGACGTCTCCTCGGTGACCGACATGTCCGGGATGTTCTACGCCGCCTCCTCCTTCAACCAGCCCCTGAACACCTGGGACGTCTCCTCGGTGACCTACATGTACAGCATGTTCTACGGCGCCACCTCCTTCAACCAGCCCCTCAACTCTTGGAACGTCTCGCAGGTGACCGGCATGTTCGGGATGTTCTCCGACGCCACCTCCTTCAACCAGCCCCTCAACACCTGGGACGTCTCGCAGGTGACGGACATGGCCAACATGTTCCGCGGAGCCGACAGCTTCGACCAGCCCCTCGACAACTGGGACGTCTCGCAGGTGACGGACATGGCCAACATGTTCCGCGGAGCCGACAGCTTCGACCAGCCCCTCAACAACTGGGACGTCTCCTCGGTGACCGGCATGTTCGGTATGTTCATTAATGCCGACAGCTTCGACCAGCCCCTCAACAACTGGGACGTCTCCTCGGTGACGGACATGGCCAACATGTTCCGCGGAGCCGACAGCTTCGACCAGCCCCTCAACAACTGGGACGTCTCCTCGGTGACGGACATGGCCAACATGTTCCGCGGAGCCGACAGCTTCGACCAGCCCCTCAACAACTGGGACGTCTCCTCGGTGACGGACATGACCGGGATGTTCGACTCTGCCATCTCCTTCGGCCAGAATCTTGGCGGCTGGTATGTTGTGATAGACAGCGCGTCCATCGACAGGGCGGACGTCCCCGGAGTTGTCGGAACCATATCAGCCCGGAACGCCTTCTTGGACGGGCAGAACCCGACGTATGTGATAGAGCCGGGCGGCGACTCGGACCGGTTCACCATAGTTGACGGCAACCGCCTCAGCATGGTCTCGGCTGACGCCGACCGGACGACCTACACGGTCACCATCTCCGCCGCCGGGGATGTGGTCTTTGAGGACGGCAACAACCGGCGGACCGTCGAGGTGGTTTTGGGTGGTGTTACCGATGAGCAGCAGGCGCCAGACCAGCTCCCGTTCGTCACCACCTGGCGTACCGAGACTGCCAACCAGACCATCACCATCCCGCTGGTGGGCTCCGGCATGACCGTCCACTGGGGCGATGGCTCCAACAGCACCGGCATCTCGGGAGCCGCAACCCACAGATACGCGAACCCCGGCTCATACCCGGTCTCGGTCCAGGGCGGCCTCCAAGCCATCTCGCTGGGCGACCATCCAGACGCGGCCAAGCTAATGTCCATAGACCAGTGGGGCGATACATCGTGGACGACCATGGAGTCGGCCTTTGAGGGCGCCTCCAACATGGTCTACGAGGCGACCGACGTGCCGGACCTATCGCGCGTCACCGACATGTCCTGGATGTTCGGGGATGCGGCCTCTTTCAACGGCAACATCTCCGACTGGGACGTATCGAGCGTGACCGACATGTCCCGCATGTTCTTGGATGCCTCCTCCTTCAACCAGGACGTCTCCGACTGGGACGTCTCCTCGGTGACGGACATGTCTTGGATGTTCGACGACGCCGCCTCCTTCAACCAGCCCCTTGACAGCTGGGACGTCTCCTCGGTGACGGACATGTACGGCATGTTCTGGTACGCCGCCTCCTTCAACCAGGACATCTCCGACTGGAACGTATCGAGCGTGACCGACATGTCCGTGATGTTCTCCGGCGCCGCCTCCTTCAACCAGGACATCTCCAACTGGGACGTCTCCTCGGTGACGGACATGTACGGCATGTTCTCCGGCGCCGCCTCCTTCAACCAGGACATCTCCGACTGGAACGTATCGAGCGTGACCGACATGTCCCGCATGTTCTTGGATGCCGCCTCCTTCAACCGGGACATCTCCGACTGGGACGTATCGAGCGTGACCGACATGTCCTGGATGTTCTGGGACGCATCCTCCTTCAACCGGGACATCTCCGACTGGGACACCTCCTCGGTGACCAGCATGAGTCACATGTTCTGGGACGCCACCTCCTTCAACCGGGACATCTCCGACTGGGACGTATCGAGCGTGACCGACATGTCCTGGATGTTCTGGGACGCATCCTCCTTCAACCAGGACATCTCCGACTGGGACGTATCGAGCGTGACCGACATGTCCTGGATGTTCTGGGACGCATCCTCCTTCAACCGGGACATCTCCGACTGGGACACCTCCTCGGTGACCAGAATGGGCGGCATGTTCTGGAACGCCACCTCCTTCAACAGCGACATCTCCTCTTGGGACGTCTCCTCGGTGACCGACATGTCCTGGATGTTCCGCAACGCCACCGCCTTCAACCAGGACATCTCCACCTGGGACGTCTCGGCGGTGACGAATATGTACGGCATGTTCTGGAACGCCGCCTCCTTCGACCAGAATCTTGGCGGCTGGTATGTTGTGATAGACAGCGCGTCCATCGACAGGGCGGACATCCCCGGCGTGGTCGGGACCATCTCCGCCCAGAACCCCTACCTGGACAGGCAGAACCCCGCCTATCTGATAGAGCCGGGCGGCGACTCGGACCGGTTTGAGATAACCGACGGCAGCCTCCTTCGCATGGTCTCGGCGGCCGCCGACCGGACGACCTACACGGTCACCATCGCCGCCACCGGAGGCTCGGTCTTTGAGGACGGCAACAACCGGCGGACCGTAGAGGTGGCTTTGGGTGGTGTTACCGATGCGCGGCAGGCGCCGGACCAGATCCCGTTCGTCACCACCTGGCGGGTAGACGCAGCGGGCGGGAACGTGACCATACCGGTGGGCAACGCCACCGGCACGTACACCATATCCTGGGGGGATGGGACCGTCGACGCTGATGTCTCCGGCGACCAGCACCACACATACGCAAGGGGCGGCAGCTACACTGTCAGCATATACGGCGACTTTACCAGGATACATCTTGACGGCCATCCCGACGCGCAAAATCTACTGTCGATAGACCAGTGGGGCGACATGCAGTGGACATCCATGGCATCGGCGTTCAGGGGGGCGTCCAACATGGCCTACAACGCCGCCGACTCTCCGGACCTCTCCGCCGTCACCGACATGTCCGAGATGTTCGTCGGGGCCACAGCCTTCAACGCTGACCTATCGTCCTGGGATGTCTCGTCGGTGACCGACACGTCCTGGATGTTCTACAACGCCACCTCCTTCAACGGCGACCTATCGTCCTGGGACGTCTCCTCGGTGACCGACATGTACGCGATGTTCGCCGATGCCGCCGCCTTCAACGGCGACATATCCTCCTGGGACGTCTCGTCGGTGACCGACATGACCGGGATGTTCCAAGCCACCTCCTTCAACGGCGACCTCTCCGCCTGGGACGTCTCGTCGGTGACCGACATGACCTGGATGTTCTACAAGGCCACCTCCTTCAACGGCGACCTATCCTCCTGGGACGTCTCCTCGGTGACCAACATGACTGGGATGTTCTTGGGGGCCACCTCCTTCAACGGCGACATATCAGCCTGGGATACCTCCTCGGTGACCCACATGACCTGGATGTTTTGGGGCTCCGCCTTCAACGGCGACATATCAACCTGGGACGTCTCCTCGGTGACCGACATGTCCGGAATGTTCCGTGCCTCCTCCTTCAACGGCGACCTATCCTCCTGGGACGTCTCCTCGGTTACAAACATGAGGGACGTATTCGCCTTCTCGCCATTCAACGGCGACCTATCCTCCTGGGACGTCTCCTCGGTGACCCACATGTCCGGGATGTTCTGGAACTCCTCCTTCAACGGCGACCTATCCTCCTGGGACGTCTCCTCGGTTACCGACATGTCCGGAATGTTCCGTGCCACCTCCTTCAACGGCGACATATCAGCCTGGGACGTCTCCTCGGTGACCCACATGTCCGGAATGTTCCGTGCCTCCGCCTTCAACGGCGACATATCAGCCTGGGACGTCTCCTCGGTGACCGACATGGGCGGGATGTTCAACGACGCCCATGCCTTCAACCAGGACATCTCCACCTGGGACACCTCCTCGGTGATGCGTATGGATGGGATGTTCAGAAAATCCACCTTCAACGGCGACATCTCCACCTGGGACACCTCCTCGGTTACCGACATGTCCGGAATGTTCATGTTTTCCACCTTCAACGGCGACATCTCCACCTGGGACACCTCCTCGGTTACCGACATGACCTGGATGTTTTGGGGCTCCACCTTCAACGGCAACATATCAACCTGGGATGTCTCCTCGGTGAGGGGTATGGCCGGAGTGCTCGGCTTTGCCGCCTCCTTCGAACAGAACCTCGGCAGATGGTATGTCACGCTCGACAACACCTCCATCGACAGGGCGGATGTCCCCGGCGTGGTTGGGGCCATCTCCGCACAGAACCCCTTTCTGGACAAGCAGAACCCGGTATATGTGATAGTGTCAGGCGGCGACTCGGACCGGTTTGAGATAACCGACGGCAATCAACTAATCATGGTCTCGGCGGCCGCCGACCAGACGACCTATACGGTCACCATCTCTGCCACCGGAGGCTCGGTCTTTGAGGACGGCAACAACCGGCGGACCGTCGAGGTGGTTTTGGGTGGTGTTGCCGATGCGCATCAGGCGCCAGACCTGCTCCCGTTCGTTACCGCCTGGCGTACCGAGACTGCCAACCAGACCATCACCATCCCGCTGGTCGGCTCAGGCATGACTATCCACTGGGGTGATGGCACCAACAGCACCGGCGTCTCGGGAACCGCGACCCACACGTACGCGAATCCGGGCACCTATGGGGTCTCGGTCTACGGCGACCTCAAAACCACCAACTTGGGCGGTCACCCGGATGCGGCCAAGCTCGTATCAATAGACCAGTGGGGCGATACATCGTGGACGACCATGGCGTCGGCCTTTCAGGGCGCCTCCAACATGGTCTACGAGGCTACCGACACCCCCGACCTCTCGCGCGTCACCGACATGTCCCGGATGTTCGGGGATGCGGCCTCCTTCAACGGCGACATCTCCGCCTGGGACGTATCGAGCGTGACCGACATGTCCCATATGTTCGCCAACGCCGCCTCCTTCAACCAGCCCCTCGACAGCTGGGACACCTCCTCGGTGACCGACATGTCCCATATGTTCGCCAACGCCGCCTCCTTCAACCAGCCCCTCGACAGCTGGGACACCTCCTCGGTGACCAGCATGAGTCACATGTTCTGGATTGCATTCGCCTTCAACCAGGACATCTCCGCCTGGGACACCTCCTCGGTGACCAGCATGAGTCACATGTTCTGGGATGCATTCGCCTTCAACCAGGACATCTCCGCCTGGGACGTATCGAGCGTGACCGACATGTCCCATATGTTCGCCGGCGCCGCCGCCTTCAACCAGGACATCTCCGCCTGGGACACCTCCTCGGTGACCAGCATGTTCTCCATGTTCGCCGGCGCCGCCGCATTCAACCAGAATCTTGGCGGCTGGTATGTTGTGATGGACAGCGCGTCCATCGGCAGGGCGGACATCCCCGGCGTGGTCGGAACCATCTCCGCCCAGAACCCCTTCCTGGACGGGCAGAACCCGATCTACACAATAGAGCCGGGCGGCGACTCGGACCGGTTCGAGATAACCGACGGCAACCTCCTTCGCATGGTCTCGGCGGCCGCCGACCAGACGACCTACACGGTCACCATCGCCGCTACAGGATACTCGGTATTCGAGAACGGCAACAACCGGCGGACCGTCGAGGTGGTTTTGGGTGGTGCTCCCGATGCGCGGCAGGCGCCAGACCTGCTCCCGTTCGTTACCACCTGGCGTACCGAGACTGCCAACCAGACCATCACCATCCCGCTGGTCGGCTCAGGCATGACCATCCACTGGGGTGATGGCACCAACAGCACCGGCGTCTCGGGAACCGCGACCCATAGATACGCGGACCCCGGCACATACCGGGTCTCGGTCCAGGGCGGCCTCCAAGCCATCTCGCTGGGCGGCCATCCTGACGCGGCCAAGCTCGTGTCGATAGACCAGTGGGGCGGTACATCGTGGACGACCATGGCGTCGGCCTTTCAGGGCGCCTCCAACATGCTCTACAAGGCGACCGACGTGCCGGACCTCTCGCGCGTCACCGACATGTCCAGCATGTTCTTCGACACCACCTCCTTCAACGGCGACGTATCCTCCTGGGACACATCCTCGGTGAGGGACATGTCACATATGTTCTCCGACGCCACCTCCTTCAACCAACCCATCGGTTCCTGGGACGTCTCCTCGGTGACCAGCATGAGTCACATGTTCTGGAATGCCTCCTCCTTCAACCAGGACCTCTCCGCCTGGGACGTATCGAGCGTGACCGACATGTCCGGAATGTTCGCTGACGCCCCCTCCTTCAACCAGGACATCTCCGACTGGGACACCTCCTCGGTGACCAGCATGCTGGCCATGTTTATCCGCGCCGCCTCCTTTAACCAGCCCCTCAACAGCTGGGACGCCTCCTCTGTTGCCGACATGTCCTACATGTTCTCCGATGCCGCCTCCTTCAATCAGCCCCTCGGCTCCTGGGACACCTCCACGGTGAGGGACATGTCCTGGATGTTCTACGGCGCCGCCTCCTTCAATCATCCCCTCAACAACTGGGACACCTCCTCTGTTGCCGACATGTCCTACATGTTCTCCGATGCCGCCTCCTTCAATCAGCGCCTCGTCTCTTGGGACACCTCCTCGGTGAGGGACATGTCCTGGATGTTCGACGATGCCGCCTCCTTCAATCAGCCCCTCGGCTCCTGGGACACCTCCTCGGTGACCGACATGTCACGGATGTTCGCCAACGCCGCCTCCTTCAACCAGGACATCTCCACCTGGGACACCTCCTCGGTGACCGACATGTCACGGATGTTCGCCAACGCCGCCTCCTTCCACCAGCCCCTCGGCTCCTGGGACGTCTCCTCGGTGACCGACACGTCCTTCATGTTCAAAGGCGCCTCCTCCTTCAACCTACCCCTCGGCTCCTGGGACACCTCCTCGATGACCAGCATGAGTAACATGTTCTGGGATGCATCCTCCTTCAACCAGGACATCTCCGCCTGGGACGTATCGAGCGTGACCGACATGTCCTACATGTTCTCCGACGCTACCTCCTTCAACCAGGACATCTCCGACTGGGACACCTCCTCGGTGACCGACATGTCTGGGATGTTCGGGTATGCCACCTCCTTCAATCAGCCCCTCGGCTCCTGGGACACCTCCTCGGTGACCGACATGTCTGGGATGTTCCAGCATGCCATCTTCTTCAATCAGCCCCTCGGCTCCTGGGACACCTCCTCGGTGACCGACATGCACGTGATGTTCCGGGGATCCACCTTCAACGGTGATATATCATCCTGGGATGTCTCGTCGGTGACTGACATGTGGGAGATGTTCTCTGGCGCCTCCACCTTCAACTACGACATCTCCTCCTGGGACGTCTCCTCGGTGACCCGCATGTTCGGCATGTTCAATGGCGCCTCCTCCTTCAACCAGCCCCTCGACACCTGGGATGTCTCCTCGGTCACCTACATGAACGGGATGTTCGCCGGCGCCTCCTCCTTCAACCAGGATATCGGCTCCTGGGACGTCTCCTCGGTGACCCGCATGTCGAATATGTTCAACAGCGCCTCCTCCTTCAACCAGGATATCGGCTCCTGGGACACCTCCTCGGTGACCGACATGTCCGGGATGTTCCAAGCCTCCTCCTTCAACGGCGACATCTCCACCTGGGACGTCTCCTCGGTGACATCCATGTCCAGCATGTTCCGCGGCGCCGCCTCCTTCGACCAGAATCTTGGCGGCTGGTATGTTGTGATAGACAGCGCGTCCATCGACAGGGCGGACGTTCCCGGCGCGGTCGGGACCATTTCCGCCCAGAACACCTACCTGAACGGGCAGAACCCGGCATATGTGATAGTGCCGGGCGGCGACTCGGACCGGTTCGAGATAACCGACGGCAACCACCTTAGAATGGTCTCGGCGGCCGCCGACCGGACGACCTACACGGTCACCATCTCTGCCACCGGGGACTCGGTTTTCGAGGACGGCAGCAACCACCAGGACATCCAGGTGACCCTGAGGGATGGTGGGCAGTGATGTCCGGCTCCGAATCCAACATAACAGGCACCGATACCGCCGGCCTGATCATCTCCGGCGGCAGCGGGCCCGCCACCAGGGGCCGGTGGCTGCAAAATTACTGTGTGCTGGCAGCTACCGTGAAGTTGTGTGCCAAGGCGGGGCACCGGAATCTGATCTTCCCGGGATTCGCCGAGACGTGCCTCCAACCACGCGAATATCGCCTTCCGACCCTTCATGGCGGCAATGCGAACCTAGCCCGGCAGCCACGGGCAGCTTGACGGTTCAGGATTCGCGTTCCTGGATCCTTCATTACACGCGCTACACAATGCGCATAATCTGTCCATCCGCAAGGATGGTGGCCGGACCGCCACCGCCGCATCTATGGCCGGGCCGCCGCTTGAATTACCGAGTTGGCAACGCCCCCCAAAGAACGGCGCCTGCCCCAAATTCGACCCACGGAACTACCAAGATTGAATTAGGATGCAGGTGACTGCCGTGCCATGAACCGGCGCGCCACCGCATCGGTCAACGCCCTCATCAAGGCGCTGCCCTTTGGCGCTCCGGATGATCTGTTGTTGTTGTCGTCGGTATTCGGCTCGCAGGTAAAGGGCGCCGAACGCCCTGACAGCGACCTGGGTGTTCTGTATGTTACCCGGACGTTGAAGGCATCGCCCATCAACGCCGTCCACGATGCCATCACCAAAACCCCCGGCGGCGTCATCCAGGCTACCGTCATCCCGCACACCCCGGACACCATCACCAGGACGGCCAACGTCTACGGGTCGGTGGAGTATGGCGTGCTGCGCGAGCAGGGCGCCAAAACCCTCTGGCGGGCCGCCGACTTTGACGTCAAACTGCATGCGGATATCGACTACGATTACGGCGCCGGCAGGTGGCCAGACATGGCCAGAAAGGACATCTTTGCCAAGGATGACTGGGCATCATGGGCGGGAACGGGCTGCTTTCGGGCGCATCTGGCGGCATGCAACCTGCTGCGTGCCATCCTGTTGTCCGCCAGGATAAAATTCCCGTTCACGCGCGACATCCGCGCGCTCTACGGGATGCTGCCCCCGGACAGGCGGCCCCCGCTGGGTGTTGAGGTGCTGGAGTCCATCCGGGAAAGATACGACAAGGATCGTGACAGCAAGAACTGGTCCGGGGCCGACGTTCGCGCTGCGAGAAACATGGTCAAACCGGCGTACCGCTTTATCCGCAGGATGATAAAACCCGTCAAGGCCGGATGACCTTGTTCATCCTGATAATGCTTCCCTTTTTAACCCCCCACCGCGCCACACCGCCATGGAGACCTTCGAGCAGAAAACGCCCAGCGACTTCTTCTACGACCACCGCGACCTGGCCGGATTCGGCACCACCACGCGCGCCATCTATACGGCCGTCCGGGAGCTCGTCGAGAACTCGCTGGATGCCGGCGACCGGGAGGGCATACCACCCGACATCACCATATCGCTCAAGGAGGCGGAGCAGACCCGCGCCGCCAAGCAGAACGGCCTGACTGACAGACGGTACGTGCTGACCGTCCGGGACAACGGCCCGGGAATCAAACCGCAGATAGTCCCCAAGGCTTTCGGGACGGTCTTGTTCGGCTCCAAGTACGGTCTCAAGCAGGCCAGGGGGATGTTTGGGATGGGAGCCACCATGGCAATCCTGTATGGCCAGATAACCACCGGCCGGCCGGTGGTGGTGGAGAGCGGCACCGGCGGCAAGAAATGGCACCGGTTCACGCTGAAATTGGACATCCAGCACAACAGGCCCAACGTGCTGGCCAAGGAGGTGTTCCGGCGGACCGGCACCGGCCTGAGCATCAGCATAACCCTGGATGGCAACTACGCCAAGGCCGGCTCAAAGATACGCTCCTACGTGCGGCAGACGGCCATCATAACACCATATGCCTCGATATCCTATGACGGCCCGACCGACAAGCCCGAAGACCACATGATACTGACACGCAGCACCAGCAAAATGCCCGAACCTCCGGTGGAGGCCAAACGCCACCCGCACGGCACCAACGCCGAGACGCTGAACCGCATGATAGGACAGACCGTCACGCTCCCGCAGGAGATAACCACCACCGACCTCAAGGCGGCGGGGATACGAGGCACGGACCCCAAAAAATACCCGCGCACCTTCAAGACCAACGCAACACGCATGACCGGGGCGCTGGCTTTGGCGATGGGGCTTCCTGCCGCCGACCTGGTGGGTTGCAAGCCGGTCTCGCTCACCGGCAGGACGCTGGCATGGGAGACGGCAGGCGGCAGGCCGCGCCTGACCAACCTGACCAAGGAGATACAAAGATTGTTTGCCAAAAACGGCATGCCACTCTCAAAGTTTTTGACCAGATTTCAGGGGGTGGGGCCCGGGACCGCCAAGGCGTTCCTCAAGCGCGCCGGTTTCAGGCCGGGTGCCAGCGTCCTATCTTTGGAGGATGGCGACATATCGGAGCTGGCTGCCAGCCTGAATGCCTACGAGGATTTCCGGGCGCCCGACCCGTCCTGCTTGTCGCCGCTCGGAGCCGGCCTGCTGGAGGCGGGCATGAAGGCCATCCTGGAACCCGACTACCTGGCAACCCTGCAGCGCAGGCCGGCGGCGTACTCGGGGTATCCATTCGTGGTCGAAGTGGGTCTGGCATACGGCGGCAGCATAAAGTCCGGCTTTGCCATCCAGCGGTTCTCCAACCGCATACCTCTGTTGTATGACGAGGGGGAGGACGCGATGGCGCTGGTTGCAAAAGACATCTGCTGGAAGCAGCTCTACGGGGTGGGCGAGGATTCCCCGGTGGCAGCCGTCATACACGTTTGCTCCACCCAGATACCCTACAAGTCAGCCGGCAAGGAGAGTGTTGGCAGCCGTCCGGAGATCGACAAGGAGATACGGCTCGGCCTGCAGGTGTTGGGCCGCAAGCTGGCCACCCACGTCAGGCAGCGCGAGCAGCGGGAGCACGAGGCCAAGCGCTCTGCCTGGGTGCTGAAGTACCTGGATGCGACCGCCGGCCTGGCAGCCGAGATAACGCAAAAACCCAAGCCCAAACTGGAGGCGTTTGGATGACCGCCAAACCAGCCAGCAGGGCCAGCAGGGTTGGCAAGGCCGCCAAACCCACCACCAGGACGGTCAAGAAGGCCGCCAAACCCACCAGCAGGGCCGCCAAGACAGCCGCCAAAACCAGCAGAACGGCCAGCAGGGCTGCCAGCAAGGCCACCAACAAAACCAGCAAGGCCACCAACAAAGCCACCAAAGCCACCACCAAAACACCCAACAAGAAGGTGCTGAAAGAACTGTTCGACCTGGGTGACAACGTCTACCGGGACATAAGGGGCGGAAGGTACCCGTCGGTGGACGTGCCCGCCCGCATCAAGGGCAACATCATCTTTGATGATGGTCACCAGCAGTGGATCCTCGGTGATAAAACAACCAACCGCAGCGCCGGCAACATGGCGGGCGCCAGGCCGCTGGCGCAGCTGATGTGGCTGACCGCATTCGCCCAGAAAGCCCTGACCACCAAGACCACGCACACCAAGCGCTCCATCTACTATGCAGCATACAACTCACCCATCACCGCCTATACCGAGTAGGCCGAATCGGACGCCCTGATAGAGGAGCTGGAGGTCATCCTGGGCAGGCCCCGGGAGGACTTTGGGGTCACGCCGGGGCAGCGCGCACTGGCGTATGGCGATATCGACGTGGAATACACGCGCCGCGACGGCACCAAGACGCGCGGCAAGCTGAACACCGTCCCGGACGGCACCCAGATAGGCCATTCGTTGGCCACCGCCAAGTTCGTCAGGCACGACCTCAGGATGGTCATCGTGGGCGAGAAGGACGACGTACTGGTCAGATGCATGGAGGACGGCATCTGCGAAACCTACAAGGCGATGGCAATCTCCACCAACGGCCAGGCCACCCGGGACACGCGCTACATGCTGCGCCGCCTGGCATCCGAGCTGGGTTTGCCGGTGTACGTGGTGACGGATGCAGACCCCTGGGGGATGCATATCGCCTCGGTGATTGTTGGGGGTTCGACGCAGTCGGCGCACCTGCGCGGGCTGGCCGTCCCCAAGGCAAGATGGCTGGGCGTCTGGGCCACGGAGATGCCCAAACTGCACCCGAAGGCGGTGCTCGACTTCAAGGATGTCGATGTCAACCGCTGCAAGTCGCTGGCGACGGACCCGCGGTACGCGTCGGGCATCTGGAAGCGCGAACTGTCCTACTTTACCAAGCACAAGAAAAAGGCCGAGATAGAGGCGCTGGGTGCGACGGACATGTTCTATCTGACCAACGAGTACATCCCCGAGAAGCTCAAGCAGGCGGCCAAAGGCAGGCTGTGATAGCCGCACGCCCGCGGTGGCACTCCGGCATGGCTGTCCAGCCCACATGAACCCTAATGTCAACCAGCGTGGTCAGTCACGGCCAAACGGACCCCACCCGCGCCTGGCCACCCGCTCAAGCATTGGGATGGTTATCCCAAATCCATGACCCACCAGCGTACCTGGACCGAGTATGGTGTGCGGTCCTTTCATGACGGGTTTACCCACGAGAATACCAGTCCTCCCAACTTGATGTGATACGTGTTGTTGTTTCGCCGCTCCTCAAGTGCCCTTATGGCGCCATCAGTCCCGAAACTAATCCTTCTCCCACTCCTTGAAAGACTTTCTGAGTTCGCGCGTGGTCTCGGCGAGCCGCTCGTCACCGACCTGTTCTGCCAGCCGGATTACGTCATCACATTTCCTGATCTGCGGACCGTAGTCTTGCATGTCATACAATGCGGCAGGTGACATAAAAACGTGAAATACTTGGGGAGCCGGGACATCCGCGCGACCCGGCGCCACACCCGGCGTGTCGGGCCACCATGGTCCCACTTGGAAGCGGACCGTCCCGGTATCCATCCGATAATTCTCGCGGAACAACGAAAGGCTGAATTGTGGTGCGAACCACCCCACCCCATGAACCAGCGCGCCACCATATCGGTCAACGCCCTCATCAAGGCGCTGCCCTTTGGTGCTCCGGATGACCTGTTGTTGTTGTCGATATTCGGCTCGCAGGTAAAGGGCACCGAACGCCCTGACAGCGACCTGGATGTTCTGTATGTTACCCGGACATCGTTGTCCGTCAACACCGTCAGCAACGCCATCACCAAAACCCCCGGCGGCGTCACCAAGACGACAGTCATCCCGCACGGCCCGGACACCATCGCCTGGACGGCCAACGTGTATGGGACAGTCGAGTACGGCGTGCTGCGCGAGCAGGGCGCCAAAACCCTCTGGCGGGCGGCTGACTTTGACATCAACCTGCATGCGGATATCGACTACGATTACGGCGCCGGCAGGTGGCTGGACATGGCCAGGAACATAATCTTCCCGGAAGAGGGTTTGGGGTCGCGGCCGGCCTCTGCGTGTTTTTGGATGCACATGGCGATAAGCGACATGCTGAAAGTAACCGTTCACCCCCATTATAAAGCGGCCACTCCCGATGTGTGCGAGCCGGCCAGTCCGCGGTCTGCCCGATGCATTGAACATGGAGTGTTCTGAGACCGAAAGATTCAGATCGGGGGACAAACCCCCCTGCCCCGTGAACCCCCAAAAACACCAGCAAGGGTTGCTGCGGCTCGAGCTGATCCGGGCCTGGAAGGCGAACGATGCGATTCTAGAGGGGTGGGCGGAGAACTCGCGCATCCTGACCGAGGAGATCCAGCGGCTGACCGAAAGGTTTGATCAATCCAACGAGACCATCAAGGACCTGAAGGCCAAGCTGAGGGACGCACTGCGGCAGCTGGCAGTCCACGAAAACCACAACAACCCCTCCAGCAAGGCCACACTCTTCGCCAAGAAGCGAAGGACGCACAGGCGCGCCGCAAAGAGGAAGGAGGCCGCCGCCGGGGACGCGTCCACGGCCGACGATACCGGGAAGAGGGGGGCGCGTCCCGGCTCGCCGGGGGGTGGCCTCCGCGTACCGGCCGGATCCGGACAGGATAGTCGAGTACGTCCAGCAACAGTGCGGGAAGTGCGGCAGGACCGATACCGCCCCCGGCAGGATCATCCGAAAGGTGGTGCTCGACCTGGGCGAGTGCGGCAGGGTAATCTGTTATCTGGAGAAGGCCACGCCCGCCTTCTGCCGGCATTGCAGCGTTCTGACCTGGCCGGCAACAGAGTCGATCCCGGGCACCTGGGCCGGCCCCAACCTGCGCCGGATCATCATGAACCTCCACGCGGTGACTCCCACCGTCCGGGGCATCTGGTACGTACTCTTCACAAACCACAACGTCACCCTGTCCGAGGGGGCCGTCTCCAACTGCCTGTCGGCGATGGCCCGGCACGTCCGGGAGGGCAGCCTGGTGGAGGCGGCGGCCATCCGCGGGGATGATCCCGCGTCAGAACCCCTGCCGACCGCCTCCGGGCCTCCGGTGGCGGCGCTGCCGGACGGGGATGGCCGCCCGAACCTGCCGTCCAGGTTCGACCCGGGGGAGGTGCCGCTGCTGACCAGGATGGAGGAGGAGGCGTCCATGGCCCCGTATGTGGAGTTTGACGAGTCGCCGGTGAACGTGGCCGGCAGTAAGGAGATGGCGCTGGTGTTGCTCACCCCCACCCTGGTCATCACGAGGATAGCCACGGACAGGGCCGGCGATACGATCGAGCGCCTGTTCTGGATGGTACTGGACAGGCCGCTGGTGGCCGGCTCGTACCGGGGCGGGGGCGCCTTCCGCGGGGACTACCAGACGTGCTTCGTCCACGTCTGGCGCAAGGCCGAGAGCCTGGCCATCGAGCACGGCATCGACTCCCCCGAGCAGACCTACAGCCAGATGTTGCTGGACATCTACTATGCCGCCAAGGAGGCGGCCGCAGCCGTCACCGCGATGGCCGGCGGCCCGGCGGACTCGGCCTGCCGGATAGGGTGGCCCGCTAGGGCGGTTCCCGGCCTGGCCGACCTTGTCGTGTCCGCCCGGGCCCGGATGGCCGACGATCTCTCCAAGGTGGTCCAGGCGTACCGCCACATGGAGGCCGGCCATCCGGAGACCCGCAAGGTCCGCCGGCACCCTGGAGAGGGCCGCCCCGCACATGTCCACGTTCATAGGCCACCCCGGGATGCCCGGCAACACCAACAATGTGGAGAGGACCATCCGCGGGTACACGGTCCGGCCGCGCAACATCCAGCGGATACTGCCCGACTGGGAGGCCGCCCGCACCCTGGAGATGCTGCAGAGCGTCCACGCCACCTGCCGCATCCGGGGAACGTTCTCCGGCGATGTCGTCGCGGGTAACCGCGGCTGCTGGGCGTTCGGGTCGGGCAAACCGCCGCCGGTCCCCGGGTCCATCTGAATGGTCCCACCGATGCCCGCGGACGGACGGCCCGGGCGGTCGCCGCACGTGCCCTCCCTATGATGATGGCGGCGAACGGCTACTGCGCCTCTTTATCTTCCTGGATGAGGAGGCAGTCTTGCCGGATGGGTTGGTGCGGTTCTCGTAGGCGGCCAACTGCCGCAGAACATCCCCCAGCTTGGCCTTCAGGTCCTTGTTGGTCTCGCGGCATTGGTTACTCTCTTCGACCAGCCGCTGGTGCTCCTCGGTCAGCGCGCGCGTGTTCTCCGCCCACCCCTCCAGAGTTGCTTCCATCACCTTCCGGGCCCGGACCAGCTCGCGCCGTAGCAGTGCCTCTTCTTGCTCGGAGATATCACTGTCCATGGACTGGATGGGTTTCACCTTGTTCTTAATGCTTCGATGCGGACCCGGGCCCTGGCCGGCGTATCATAGGGGGGGGTGAACGGTTACTAACTGGTTGTTGGCGACGAACCGGTAGGATTATAATTGAACCACCCCTACCGGACTATCGATGTCAGAGCAGATTCCGCCGTGGCTTCAGGATCAGATAAAGGCCTTCCAGCAGACCCAGAACAGCCTGCAGGGGGTCGTCACCCAGATGCAGCAGGTGGAGGCCGAACGGCTGGACACCGAACGGGCCCTGGAGGAGCTGCAAAAGGCCTCCGACGAGGACGCCGTCTACAAGCAGGCCGGTTCCATCCTGATCAAGTCCGACCGCAAGTCCCTGATGGATGATCTCCAGGAGCGGATGGAGCTTGCCAAGACCCGTGTGATGGTGCTGGAGAAGCAGAAGAAGCGGCTGGAGGAGATGTTCCGCGAACAGGAGGCCAAGATAAACGCAGCCATAAGGGGCGGCGCCGCCGGCGCTCCTGGCACGTGATTGTCCCTCCGCGAACTCCGGATTGTTGCCGACGAACGCGAGCGCAAGAGCGGCATACCGGACCTACTGAAGAAGGCCGGGCTGGCCTTGGAGGTGGTGACGCTGCCCGTCGGGGATTATATAGTTGCCAGCGAGACGGCCGTCGAGCGCAAGAGCATCTTTGATCTGGTCTCGTCGGTGTTCGACGGGCGGTTGTTTGATCAGTGCGCCAGACTGAAGGAGCACTTTGCGCACCCTGCGCTGGTCGTAGAGGGGAACGTGGACGAGCTGGCCAACGTGACCGAGAACCCGCTGGTCTTCTACGGGGCGCTGAGCCGGGTGGCCTTGGACCATGGCATACCGATAGTTCCAACCCCCGACGCGGAGCACACCGCCAAACTGCTGGTGTCCATGGCGGCGCGGAAAAAGTCGGCGCCCGGCCCCTTCCTCAAGAAGATACGAAAACATCCTGATGTGGCGCGGCAGCAGCTCTCGGTGCTGTGCAGCCTGCCCGGCGTGGGCGAGACGCTGGCATACAGGATGCTGGACAAGTTCGGCAGCCCCATCAAGGCCCTGGACGCGACGGCGACGGACCTGGGAAAGGTTCCGGGACTGGGCAGATCAAAGGCGGATCGCATACGCCGCATGCTGGACAGGGACGCCGGCGAGGCCGCCGGCTCGACACAGCGCAGGTTGCCCGGATAGGGGCGAGGAGCCGCCGGGCCGTCCGCGGGAGCGGCCTTCGCGATATCCGGGATGGGGCATCGGCCGGCGGCGCCTCTCCGGCGGGGCAAGGGCGCCGGCCAGGCCCGCAAGCTGCCGCCTGCCATCGGCGGCACCAGATGCCATCCAGATGGGCCATATCAGCGCATACCCTCTACCACGTCGCCGAACCTCCAGGGGCCGCACTGAGCGTCATCCAGTTTGTTCCTGAGCAGTCCGCCGGAGTGGATGGTCTCCACCAGGTGTGCCGAGAAGGGGAGGGCGCCCGTGGCTCCGGGGGAGTTGTAGTTGAGCACGTGCACGGAACCGGGCCCCTCCAGCACCACCACGTCCGGCACGAACGCGCCGTCCGCGTCTATGACCGAGGACCTTATCCCGGCCGTCCCCCGGGAGGCAAATTTGAGCGGGTTCAGGCGCGGGATGAACCGCTTCACCCTGCCTATCATGGCCTCCTTGGATATGGACGACCAAACCTCGGCGGCGGCCATCTCCCGGAAGAGCGGGTCGCGCGGCACCTTGCGGGCGCCAGACCCCAACATCTCCAGCGTCTTGGGAAGGAGGCACCTGGCGTTCTCTGCCAGGTCGTACCCGTACGGGCTGAAGACGGGGGTGGCGTTGGGTCCCACCTCACAGGTACCGTCCACCCTGACTATCCAGTGGGGATCCAAAAAGGGATACTGCGGGTACTTGGGGACAGAGTAGACGCTGGTTCCAGTCAGGGTGCCGTATTCGTCCGGGGCCCGCCAATATTCGCCGCGGAAGTGCACGTCCGTGTAGGACCCGCCCACCCCCATCTGGTGGGCCAGGTCTACCGCCTGCCCGCCGCCGGCGTTGACTACAAACCCGGCCAGGATGGAGGTGTCGCGGTCCAGCGTGATGAGGGTGCCGTCTTCTGACGGCTTCAGGGCCGTCGCCTCACGGTTGAACAGGAAGATGGCGCCTGCCGCCTCGGCGTCGCGGCTCAGCGACTCCACCATCCTGGGATAGTCCACCGACGCGTCCCTCCTGCAGACCAGGGCGCCCTCGCAGAGTACCTCCGGCTCCACGCCCCGGAACTGCCTCCCGTCGAACACCTCCATATCGGACTCGGCAAGGCCGTTGCGCAGGCCCCACCGGTAGTGCCTGTCCAGCGCTCCGACCTGGTCCTCCTCTATGGCTATCTCGGCCACCCCGTCATCCTTGAAGGGCAGCTTCCTGAGGCTGGCGTACTCTTTCCACATCGAGTAGCCGGCAAAGGCGGCCCTGGCGGATATGCCCTTGCCGTCGGGGTCGTACAGGTACGGGGCGTGCACCTTGCCGGTGTTTCTCCCGCTGGCGTGGCGGGCCACGCCGCCCTCGCGCTCCACCACGGCTATCGACGAGCCCGGGTTCAGGAAAGCCAGGTAGTATGACATTGCCACACCCAGAACACCCCCGCCGACCACCACCATGTCGTACCTCTTCAACATCCGTACAAGGACCCGCTCCATATTATGACCTTCCGTGGGTGCCCGGCCCCGTTGTCAGGTTTATCGCAGCATGCGCAGACGGGGGCCTGCGGCATGGCGCACTTTATAGACGCACGGCCCCCCATACGGTCATGTTTCCGGACAGGTGCGCCATAATCCGGGACGGCCGCCGGTGCCCCAACCCGCCGCGGTACGTCGTCTCGGTCGTTCATGGCTCCGACGAGTACATGGTGGGCGTGGCCTGCATGGAACACAAGCAGGCAGTCTCCCGGAAGGTTGGCGGCCTGCAGGCGGAGAAGCGCGTGCCGGCCGGGACGATCCGGTTTACCGCCCTAAAACCGGTGGGTACGGACTGCATCAGGGCCGACCCGGACGAGACCGTCCAGATCACCCGGATGGGCGGGACCGGCAGGGACCGGGAGGGGGATTAGATTGTCCGCAGAACCGGGTGCGGAGACGGCTGGCGACCGGCCCTTGCTGGCGGGCCTGATATCGGACATACTGAAGGTACCCGACGTGCTGTTCGTGGTGAAGAGCGGCGCGGCCGTTGCCGAGATACGCGGCGACCTACTGAACCTCTCCTACAAGAACGACTGGATCACCGTAGGCGACAACGACGGGCCCGCCCACATGCACATACACATGACCGGCGTATCGTCGGCGCGGTTTGTCCGGGAGACGAAGCCAAAGCGCACCAGCTACAGCGTACAGCTGGTGGACGACTCGGGCGAGCGCATCCTGGCCGCATTCTTCACAAAGATGTACGACTCGGAGATGAACCTCAGACCGGACAGGGTACTGGCGTACGAGTCATTGGAGGAGGAGTGGGGCGGCAGGGTATAGCAAAAAACCCTCGCCCCGGAGGCGCGGCCTACTGGCTCCGCTTGCCCTTCTCTGCTTGGCGCCTGGCCTGCTCCAGCTCCTCGTTGGTGTGTTTAAACTTCTTCATCAGATCAATATGGTGGCTTACGCCATATAAATATAGGGCATTATAACACGTATGCACTCAGGTCCCCAAAGCGGACAATTCGGATGCCCAGCCGGGCCATAGGTTTATTGATCGCGATACCATCTAACCGGCGTGAGCACCAAGTCAGAGGCCGCCCTCCTGCGCGAGGAGCTGACCAGGTTGGCGGTGGAGAACCGGGAACTACGCGAGACGGTGTCCCGGCTCGAGGCTGTGCATGACAAGATGGTCGCGGCCCTCAAGGCGGAGATAGACCGGCTGATACTGGAGATAGCCGAGCGCGACAGGAGGCTGGCCAAGTACGAGAACGCCCACGTCCCGTCCTCGACCGGCTCGCTGTACAACGAGAAGCGCGCAGCCTTCCGGAAGAAGATGGCAGAGGCGGAGGGCGGCTACGCTGGCGAGGGCGGCGATGAAGGCGGACCTGAATCGGATGACGATGACAACAACGGTAAGGCGGAGGGTGAGCCGTCCCGCAGGGGGCCGCCGGCCGGACATATAGGCGCCTCCCACAAGAACAAGGCGGACCGGACGGTCGTGCTGCGGGTCTGCCGGTGCGGGACGTGCGGGCGCGGCCACCTCAGGAAGGTGCCACCGGTCGTCAAGATGGTCTATGATTTTGCCGGCGGCAAATCCATGGTGATAGAGTGCATCGCGTACGTGATGAAGAGGGGATCCTGCAAGAGGTGTGGAGAGATCACCACCGCGGCGGCGCCTACCATCCCGGGGACCTCGTTTGGGCCCGGGATCCTGGGGTTCATCGAGGAGTACTATGCGGGGAGGTGCACCGACCAGACTATCTCATACTTTTTCGATGCCCTCTACGAGTTTGACCTCTCACCCAACGCCGTCTGGAACGCGCGCAAGGCCATCAGGGACCTGCTGATGGGGACCTATGCGGAGATCCTGGACCACATCGCCGAGGCCCTGTTCATGCAGATGGACGAGTCGCCCATCAGGATGAACGGCAAGCGGGGCTACATCTGGCTGGCGACCATCGGGGACGCCACCTACATCGTGGCCGCCCCCAGCAGGGCCGCGGCCGTCCTGGACATCCATTTCGGGAAGATCCTGGGCGTCCCGGTCGTCTCGGACGGGTACGTCGCCTACAACGTGCTGCCCATCCGGCAGAGGTGCTGGGTGCACCTCCTGCGCGAGGCCGAAGAGTACGCCATCAGGAACGGCGGATCCGACATATCCTGCCACTACCGGCTGCTCTCCCTGTACCGGGCCATCAAGGGCAGGAAGTCGGCGGAGAGCTCCGAGTGCCTCTCCCTGGAGAGGGCCGTCCTGGAGATAGCCTCCTCCTATCCCGAGGGCCACAAGTTCAGGACCAAGCTGGAGGGGGCCGCGCCCCACCTGTTCACCTTCCTCAGATACCCCGGCATGCCACCACACAACAACGGCGCCGAGCTGGAGATACGCGACACCGCCGTCCTGCACAGGAACGTGCGCCACCAACTGTCCACAGCGGAGGGGCGGGAGGTCTTCTCGGTGCTGGTCTCGGTGGCGCGCACCTGCCGCAAGCTGGGCATCTTTCCGCGGACCGCGGTGGAGAATTTGGTCAGGGACCCGGACTGGAGGCTGTTCAAGCCGCCGCCGAAACAGGAGCGCCCGGAGCTGGTCGCGCCGGTCGCCGTGGCGTGCTGATGCCGGATTAGCGTCGCAGACAATTATGACGATGCCCAAGATGCCCGCTTTGGGGACCTGAGTGCATACTATAACACGATTCGCGCGTAACCGTTCGGCCCCATTTTAAGGACGGTTGGTTTTGGTACCAAAGTCGTTCCTGATCACTACCATCTAGAGAAGGGGGTTGAACGGTTACATTCGCGCCATCGGCTCGACCCATTCCTTTCCGTGGCGCCCCCGCCGCGACGGCGGGAAGCTCACAGGGCTTTGGTTGGTCGGCGACAGCAGGCCGATAAAGCCGCGGGTGCTGGGCCGGGAGGCATATCCTGGTCAACCAACCGCCAAAAATTGCCGGATCCGGGAACTACATGTCTAGTTCTTGGGGGTGACCTGCCAGATCCCGAGCCTGTTTCCTTCGGTGTCGGATATCTGCGCGTAGAACCCGTACTCGCCCACCGCAACTTTTCCCATCTCCACCTTGCCGCCGAACTCTTCCACCTTCTTGAGGTAGTCGTCCACCGACTTGACTCCTACGACCAGAAAAGACTTTACATCCGGATGCGGTCTTGGCACCATGCCGCCATTTATCGCGCCTACAGTCTTTGACTCCATCTTCTCCAGATCCGACTCGGTGGTGACAACCAGATAATATTGGTCCAGGTCCGGAATCTTCGTCACCTGCCACCCAAACATGGACTCGTAAAATTTCTGCGCCCTAGCCTTGTTATCGTATGGCAGCCCGAAACTGACTACGCCGTCCATGTTGTGCGGTTTACTAGCTATTGTCATTTAAATGATAATGGTCGCTGTACGTTCATATTGCAACAGATCTGTATTCTCCCCGGCTCAGGCGCACCCTCAAGGCGTTCCGCGGCAAGACGGCGTATGAAACCATAAAGGCTGACAGCAACCCCTCTGGATGGGATTGACATCCATGGATGAGCGGCGCACTAACGAGGGGGGAAAGGACATGATTCCGTTACAATGCGGGTCGGTGTGCGTTCGATCAGGTAGCCCGACAAACGCGCAAGGCGGCAGAGACTGAACGCCCACCCGGTGCGGGCCGCGCCCCATCTGCCCTGATCTGGGTCGCAGCAACCCCCCCCCCCCTGCAACAAGTTATTAAGACATGTGCAGCCCCTGCTGCCTTATGGACGAGCCGCGCGAAAGCGTCCCGGACGGACAGCCATCCTCCGGGACGGCGAGCGATGTGTCCGCCCGGGAGGATTCGGAGACGATGCCCCGCCTGGCCCTTGGCCTGTTCAACATAACCGACACGATAAGGACCCTTAGCAGCCTGGGACTGGCAAAATCAAAGCTGAACCCGGCGCAGGGGCTGCTCCTGGGGTGGCAGTCGATGGCCTACCTGTGCTTTGCGGCCTTTTTGGCGTTCATGATAATGTCTGCGGTGGCGCCCGACCTCTCGCCGGGCTTGGCCAAGTTTCTGGTGTTCATTACCTTTGGCGCCTCGGCCCTGGTCCTGGTGATACTGTACGGGTCAAATCTGGTAACCGGCGACTACATGACCTCGGGAATATCCTTGATGACCGGCCAGGCCAAATGGAGGGAGGTGCTCTGGGAGTGGTCCATCACCCACGCGGGTCACTGGATGGCGGGCTTTGCCATATCCTGGATGATAATACTGGGTGCGGGACAGGCGGGAGCGGCCAGCTCCGCCCTGACCGAGATGATTGCCCAGATAGGCTACACGAAGGTGCACGAACTCTCCTGGGACCAGCTCTTCTATCGCGGGATATTTGCCAACTGGCTGATAGCCATGGGTGTCTGGGGCGCCTTCCGGACCAAGGAGATGATAGCAAGGATACTGCTGATAGGGATACCCGTCGGGGTCTTCTTTGCGACCGGGTTTGAGCACAGCATCGTAAACCACTTTGCGCTATCCGCGGGCATATGGGCCGGCGGGGACTATACCTGGGGCGAGGCGTGGTTCAACAACCTGGTGCCGGTCACTCTGGGAAATATAGTCGGGGCGATGATATGCCAGGGGATGGTCTACTGGTACGTAGGCGGGATGCAGAGGTGGACCGGGCCCGGAAAGTGGAAGGTGCCCCACGGCACGTACAGGGACCTGGCGCGGGCCATCCGCGACACGGGAACGCTGATGATATTCTTTGTGGGGATGGCCCCGCTGATGGCGGGCATGATCTTCCTCTTCGGGGTGGAGCCCATGCTGGGCATAGGGCCGGGCACCAACAGCCCCAACTGGGTGGAGCCGGTCGGGATTACCGCCTACCTGTTGGCCACCGCCCTGGTGGTAAAGTGGGTCTTCATGCCTCGCAAGCCCTGGTATCGGATACCGGACTCGTAGATCGGGCGCGGAACGGGGCGGCGCCCGGCCGGGGATCATACTCCTACTGCCGGGCCACAAAAAAACAGTTATCGACGGGGTGGTATCAGACGGCATGGCTCGGAGAAGGGGACGCAAGATCTGCGGCCCGGGCGGCTGTCCGGATGCCGGGGCGCTCCTGCTGGCGGCGCTCTTTGCGGCGGCGGTCTCCTCGGTCGCCGGAGCCTGGGGCGCGGTGGTGGTCAACGAGGTGGAGCTGGGGCCCGGAGCGGGCGACCCCATGTGGGCGGAGCTGCACAACGGGGCAGACGCAGCCGCGTCCCTGTCCGGGCTGGCATTGGAGCTCTCGGACAACGCCACGGCATCCTTTGTGGTGCCGCTGGACGGAGGCGAGGATCTTGATCCCGGGGAGTACCGCATCGTGCACATCGCCGAGGCGGACCGCGCCTGGCAGGGTCCCGTCACGGTCATGCTATCGGGCAGCGGGGGGATCCTGGATGCGGTGCGGGGGCTGAGCGACGAGCTGTCCGACGGCAGGACGTGGCAGCGCTTTCCCGACGGGGCGGACTCGGACTCGTTTGCAGACTGGACGCTCAGGACATCCACGATGGGGGGGCCGAACGGCAGCTTGGGCGGGGATGTGGCGCGATGCGCCCTGGATCCGCTCTGCTGGGGAGGCTTGGACATCCTCTTCCACAACGAGCACCAGATAGAAGCGGACGGCCACCGGTTTGCAGTCAAGACGTTCCACTGGTCCAGGCTGGTGGGTGTGGATGTTGTGCTGGAGGAGAAGAAGGTGGTGATCACGCCGCCGCCCCTGGAGCGGCCCGGCACCGACGCGTCCACCATCCACGTCACCATCCCCGGAGACCTTTTGGGCGGTCCGTACTCGGTGCTGGTGGATGGATCTTCTGGGCATTTTTACCGGGTGGACGGCGAGACGGACACCCGCCTGATACTCAACCACCTGCACGGGGGGGAAACCATCGAGATAATCGGCGCTACCGCAATACCGGAGTTTCCGGCAGGGTTTGCGGCCACCACCATGGCGGCATCCATGCTGGCCGCGCTGATCCTCTTCGGCGTACTGCAGCGGCGGCGCGAAGGTGGCAGGCGCCTGGCGGCGCTGCCTGCCGGGTAGTGGGCTCGATCAACGCGATCTCAGGGCGGACCGCCGCCCTCCATTGCCCTGCGAATCCTCTCGTACTCTTGGATGGTGATCTCCCCCCTTGCGAGCCGGATGTTGAGCGTGTCCAGCGGTCCGCCCGGGACGGCACCCTCCGGACCGCGCCGCGCCGATGACATGTCCGGATCATCGCCTGCAGGATCAATCTCCTCTACCAAGAAACCGGAACTCCCGCACGTGACGCGCCTCCTGCCGTACGCAGAACCAATCCTTGCGATGAACGGTCTCTGCTCTGACGCAACAAACACCACCGTCACGGAGCGCTTGGGATCCCTGGCAAGGGTTATGCTTGATCCGTCGGATCCCGAAGCGAACGCGGCACAGCCCAGACCCTCCATCTCCAGGGGTGGCGCTGCCCCTATGCCGCCTAGATGGTACGCCGCCTCGTTGCCGGAGTTACCGCTGTCGAACTGGAATTTGGCTATCCGTGAATGATCGCCCTCTCCAACGTCGGATAGCGGCTCAAGCGCAAACCCCTTGGCCACTACCTCTCTCTTCGGCCCCCTGCGCAAAAGGCCGCCTCCGGCATCGCCGTACGCTACAAACGCCGAGCACCGTAGCGATCCTGCGCCATCCCCGCCCCCGGCAACCACCGTCACCGTATTGGGAAACCTCTTGAATGATCCGGGATTGTCGAACTGGGCGTTGTTCTCCCTGCCGTACGTGGAGTCGCGTACTGCATATACGCTGAACCCGTCTCGGATGGTCGGCTCCCTCAGGCAGTCGGCAAGGCTCCGATCCAGTTTTACCCTGCCGCTCCACAGAACATCGATGTCATCGGCGCCAAGGATTCTTCCACAGTCCAATTTGGTTGGTGGGTGACGGTCCGTATTTAAGCCGCGTTACCCGTTTGATCGCACGGCCCGACCGAGGTTGGTGCGTAATTTCCGTCCACGGGCTGGACCTCGCCGCCCGAGAAGGGGATCTGCAGGCAAAGCCCGTCGATTTACGCACCGTACAAGTTCAGGTCAAATCAAACCACACACCCACTCTTCTCGCAACGGTATCCTAAAGGAAGGGCAGACCGGGCACGGATCTGCATTTGACCTGAACTTGTACCTGTACACCAACCCGGCCCCGGGAATTATATGCCTAAGTACAGACGCGTAACATACGCGTACCTGCCCAGGTGCTTTCCGGCGCTTGGTGTCGCGGGACGATTGCACGCTTGGTTCTCGCGCCGCCTAGTGGCGTCCGGAGCTGCGGTCACCCAAGTTGGCGGGTTCCGGGTCCGTCCCAATTCACGCCTTTCGAGGGCAATTCCTTCCCCCGCGGGAACGTTAATGTCCGTTCCCCTGTTGACCACATTGTACGCCGCGTTACCGTCGGCGTTCATCACCCGGCCGCAGAACACACACTCAAAGCGCTCACCGTTCCGCGACTCCGCATCAGCGTGTTGGCATGCCGAGCAGGTCGTGCTGGTGCCAACCGGGTTGACCTCTACCACCCTGATGCCCAACCTCTCGGCCACAATCCTGATCTTCCGCAGTATCTCACCATGGCGGACGAACCTCATGCCCCTGTTGAGGCCGCGCTTCCTGTTTCCGCCGTGCCGCGTCATCGCCTCCAGATCCAACCGTTCGATACAGATGACGCTCGCACCCCAGCAAACCTCCTTGGCCAGCAACCACTCGCAGTAGTCCCGTACGCAGGCGTTCTTGTGGTTGCGGCGGTCGCGCCGGCGCGCCGTCTCCCGATAGTTGCGCGAATGTTTGTTGGTCTTGGATAGTTTGCGGCGCGTCGCATCGTTCCAGTGCCGGTTGGACCTGAACGCGCTCGCCGTGTCGTAGCAGGCGACGCGCCCGTCCGAGCGCGCCACCACCGTCGGGTTGGTTATGCCGCGGTCTATGCCGACGGCCAAACCGGTTGTACGCGGCTCGGCGTCCGGCAGTTTGTAGGTGATGTAGAGCCGCCAGGTGCTGGCGTTCCCGTACGGCGACACGTCCGCCAACCGGAACGACCTTGCGCCATATAGCCAGTTGTTTGGGTATTGGTATGGCTGCTCCCCGGCTAGCCGGACGCGGCCCAAGCCGCGCAGCGAGGCCGTTTGGTTGTCGACGTAGGTCGGCGCGACCTCGCACGAGACCGTCCTCAACGGGTTCTTCCGTGTCCGGTAGTTGAGGTTGCCGTTGCCGTGCTTGTTGGAGACGTCGGCGGCCGTCCTCGCCTGGCGGATTGCAGCCTGCTGAAAGTCCCGCTCCGTCTGCTGTTGGTGCGGCGTCGCCTGCCGCAGGATGGTGAACTCCTTATGCAGGTCGAACAAGGTGAGCGTCGGATCCTCCTTCAGCCTGGAGACGGCCCAGTTGCATGCTTCGCGCTGGGCGCCGACCAAATCGGACAGTTTGGCGGCCTGCTCGCGCGTCAGGACGACGCGGAAACCGCGGGTGCGCATCATACGGTAATGTACCGGACCAACCATATAAACCCGGTCCTGCCTGGCCGGCCGCCGGTCTCGTCCTGGCGTGTGTATTTACCCGATAATTCCCCCGGACCCAACCGATATGCTTTAAATTGATAACCGGCTAGGGCGTTTAGAATGGATGGCGTAACCGGTTTTGGTATCCCGTATGATGACCTGACCAGGGCACGGAAGTTCTACCAGACGGCGTTTGGGTGGCATATCGCCCAGCTCCCCGATCTGGTGCACTTTTGGGCCGGCACCACCGAGTCGGATCCCGAGACGATGCGGCCCACAAAAGTGGGGGCGATAAACGGCGGTCTGGTACAGAGACCATACCCGGAAGCAAAACCGATTCTGGTCCTAACCGTGGATTCGGTGGACGACTCCCTGAGGAGGATACGGGAACTGGGCGGCCAAGTCGAGATGCCCAAAGTACAGATTGCAAAGTACGGGTTCTACGCGCAGATAACCGACACTGAAGGAAACAGCTTGGGAATATGGGAGGACGCAGTTACAAAATAGCTGTGCCGTTTAGACGGGTTGCAGTCTCCACAACCGGCCAACACGGCCCTGGCGGGCATGAGCCGCTTGTGGCTGCCCTGCCTGTTGCCGGGTAGTGGGAGGTTGGTGCGTAATTCCTGCCCACGGGCAGGACCCTGCCGCCCGGAAGGGGATCTGCAGGCGCAGCCTGTCGATTTACGCACCAGCCCCGGGGGTAGTGGGTCAACCATTTATACCAAGAGCCGGGGTAGAAGGATATGGCGCCACTTGATGACGAGGAGAGCTTTGCGATATGCGTCCAGTGTGGTCATCCGCTGGAAAAGTGCGACTGTGTCTGCCCGTACTGCGGCGAGCGGGACAGGTGTGAGTGCGCCCTGTTTGACGCTGCCACAGGGGGAGGCTGATCCCGCACTCCATGACCGATTTTACCTGGCTTATAGGGGGCCCGCAGGGAAGCGGGGTGGAGACCGCCTCGACCATCTTCTGCAGGGTTTGCGCCAAGGCCGGCTACCAGATCTTCGGGAAGAGGGAGTTTCACTCAAACATCAAGGGCGAGCACAGCTACTTTGAGGTCAGGGTCGCCGACCATCCCGTCCACTCCAATACCAGCCGGGTGAACCTGATGGTCTCCTATGACGCCGAGACCATCTTCCGACACTACCCCTACATGTACTCAGGGGGGGCCATCATCTACGACTCCGACATGGCAGATACAGAGACCGGCGATGTCTCCACCCTGGACAGGTACTGCCGCGAGAGGCTGCACCGGGCCATAGGGAAGCGCGGGGCGCCCCCCACCGTGCAGGGGGTGCTGGACCTTGCCTCGCAGGACGGCGTGAGGCTTTATCCCGTATCGTTCAAGGATCTGCTGGCCGAGCTGGCCGAACGGCAGGGCAACCCCAAGCTGAGGGCGATGAGGCGCATGTACAACGTACTGGGGGTGTCGCTGTCCATGGGGCTTGTGGGGATGCCGCTGGATCTGCTGCTGGACTCGGTGCGTGCAGTCTTCTCTACCAAGCAGGTGGTGGCGGAGCTGAACGCCAACGCCGCCCAGAGCGCGTACGGGCGCATCCAGGACAGGCTCGGCGAATTCGACTGCTCGCTGGCCGGCACCGACAGGGTGCCCGGGACGGCGCTCGTCCAGGGGCACCAGGGGACGGCCATAGGCAAGTTGGTGGCAGGCTGCCGGTTCCAGTCGTACTACCCAATCACGCCGGCCTCCGACGAGAGCACCTACCTTGAGGCAAACGACAAACTGACCGTCCTGCACGACCGGCCCGGCTCCATATCGGTGGTGCAGACCGAGGACGAGATATCGGCCATCGGCATGATGATTGGCTCGGCCCTAACCGGCACCCGGTCGGCCACCTCGACCTCGGGGCCGGGCTTCTCGCTGATGTCCGAGGCGCTGGGGTGGGCCGGCATAAACGAGGTGCCCGTGGTCATAACCCTGTACCAGAGGAGCGGACCGTCAACGGGGCTGCCCACCCGGCACGGCCAGGACGATCTCATGACCGCCGTCTATGCCGGCCACGGCGAGTTCCCCAGGATTGTCTACGCATCCGGAGACATAGAGGAGTCCTTCTACGACACCTGCCTCTGCTTCAACTACTCTGACATCTACCAGGTGCCGGTCATCCACATGATGGACAAGTTTCTATCCAGCACCACTGCCACCTGCCCGGCCTTTGATCCCTCCCGGGTGACCATCGACCGGGGCAAGCTGCTATCCCGGATGGACGACCCCGAGTACAAGCGGTTCAAGCTGGGCGGGGACGGGATATCCCCGCGGTCCTACCTGGGCCTCAAGGACGGCATCTTCTGGAACACCGGCGACGAGTCCGACGAGGAGGGGCACATATCCGAGGATCCGGTGGTCCGGCGGGAGATGATGGACAAGAGGCACTCGCGCCTGGACCTGATACTGGAGGGCGTCCCAGACGAGGAGAAGGCCGTCCGGCACGCCGGCGGCGAGTACACGGTGATCTCGTGGGGCTCCACCAAGGGTCCCATCCTGGACGCCCTGGAGATGCTCCGGCAGGAGGGCATCTCAAACGTGGGCTTTGTCCAGGTGAAGATGCTGCATCCCTTCCCGGCGGACCTGGTGGGACGCCTGGTCGGCGAAGCCAGGGTGCTCATCGACGTCGAGTCCAACCAGACCGCCCAGCTGGGCAAGCTCTACACGCAGAACGTCATCCGCGGGATAGACCATTATATCTTGAAGTATACCGGAAGGGCGATGACCTGCGACGAGATCAGGGATTCGCTGCGGGATATAATCTCCGGGACGGCCCCGGAGAGGAGGGTGCTGATGCATGGCGCTTAAGGTGGCAGACTACAAGACCGATGTCCACAACGACTGGTGCCCCGGCTGCGGCGACTTTGGGATAGTCAACGCCATCCAGATGGCCCTGGCCGAGATGGGCGTGGAGCGGGACCAGGCCGCCATCTTCTCGGGGGTGGGATGCTCGGGCAAGACCTCCCACTACATAAACACCTACGGGGTGCACACCCTGCACGGCCGGGTGCTCACGTTCGCGCAGGGCGCCAAGGTGGCCAACCCGGACCTGACCGTGGTGGCCGTCGGCGGGGACGGGGACGGCCTGGGCATCGGGGCCGGACACTTTGTGGCGGCCGGCCGGCGCGACATCGACCTCACGTACATAATCTTTGACAACGGCGTCTACGGCCTGACCAAGGGGCAGGCATCCCCCACGCTCAAGCTCTGGGAGAAGCCCAAGTCGCTGCCAAAACCCAACGCCAACTACAGCGTCAACCCGATAGGCCTGGCAATCACCTCGGGGTTCACCTTCGTCGCCCGGGGATACTCGTACGACATACGGCACCTCAAGAGCCTGATAATGCAGGCGGTCAACCACAAGGGCATATCCTTCCTGGACGTGCTGCAGCCCTGCCCCACCTACAACGACATAAACACCCGCGACTGGTACGCGGGACTGGACATGAAGGAGGCCGCAAGCCGGCACTCGCGGATATACAAGCTGGAGGAATCCGGCTACGACCCTGAGGTGCACTATGCCGGAGATGCGGAGCTTGACGAGAAGCTCTCCCAGGCACTCATCAAGTCCCTGGACTGGGGCGAGAAGATACCCATAGGCGTCTTCTACAAGAACGAGACCATCTCGACCTTCTCCCAGAGGGTGACGGACTACGTTCCCAACTACACGGAGAACCCGCCCGCCCGCCAGAAGATATCCGAGGACGGGGTGCCCACGGCGGACGTCTCCGGCCTGCTGGACTCGCTGTTGGTGTAAATAATTTTATGGGTTGTCCTTCCTTGGTGGGTGGTGCAGGTGGACGACTACATCAAGGCCGGCAAGGTGGCTGGCGAGGTTCGCGAGATGGTCCGGAACCGCGACTGGACGGGCAAGACCGTCTACGAGATCTGCGAGTGGGTGGAGGGCCAGATAAGGTCGCGCGGGGCAGGCTGCGCCTTTCCGGTGAACACCAGCATCAACGAGGTGGCAGCCCACTATACCGCCGAGCCTGGCGATGAGACCACCATAAGCCCGGGCGACATAGTCAAGGTAGACCTGGGGGCGCACATCAACGGGTACATAGCCGACACCGCAGTCACCGTCTCCTACAACGAACAGCACGACTCCCTGGTGCAGGCAGCCGAGGACGCGCTGCGCCGGGCCATGACCCTGTGCAGCGCCGGCACCAAGGCCAGCAAGATAGGCAAGGCCATCGAGCAGGTGATAAAGGGCGCCGGGTTCAGGCCCATAGCCAACCTGAGCGGCCACTCGCTGGAGCAGTATACCATTCACGCGGGCAAGACCATCCCCAACATATGGTCGTTCGGCGGGTTCTCCCTCTCGGAGGGGTCGGCCTACGCTTGCGAGCCCTTCTGCACGTACAAGGACGGCGGGGGATTCGTCCGGAACGGCTCCGTCAAGAACATATTTGCCCTGAGCCGCCGCAAGAGGACCAAGGACGAGCAGGCAGACCGCATGCTCGAGTACATCTGGGAGAACTTTAACATGCTACCCTTTGCGCTGCGGTGGCTGACCGCCGAGTTCGGGGAATCGGCGCGCCGCACGCTGGACGTGCTGGTGGACAAGAAGGCGGTCAAGGCGTACCCGATACTGGTGGAGGTGAACGGCCGGGTGGTGGCTCAGGCGGAGCACACGTTCATCCCGGGCCAGGACGGCCCCGTGATAACCACCGCCGCCTAGGGCCTGCCCTGATCCTCGCCGAACAGGACCCGGCCGGTACGCCCTGCAGCCGAATCCCATCGGGGTGCAGTGGCAGATGATTAACGCCCGGCTGGCCGCGAGGTATGCCATCCTACCAAAACAACCGCCGTGCCGCGGACCGCGCTTTTTGGCATACAGGTGTGTCCCACTAACATAAGACCCCCGGAGTCTCCCCCGGCGGCCCGATGCCAGCAGAATTAGTGGATACATCCAGGCGGTCGTCCAGGAAGCGCGCGTCCGCCGGCTCGTATGGTGCCGGTTTTTTCGCGTCCCCTTTGGGCCGCCGCCCTTCGCCGACGTATGGCATCCACACGACGGCAGCGTCCAGCAGCGTTTGGACAAGCTGCGGATGGCGGGGGACCCCTTAGAGCGAGACCGATCCGTAACACAGACATTTGGAGTACAGCCGGGAGGTACATGCGATGACCAACAAGCGATGGAGCGCGGAGGAAAAGTACAGGATAGTGATGGAGACGCTCACCACGTCCGCGGAGACGGTCGAGATATGCCGCAAGCACGGCCTCTCGCCCAACACATTCTACCCGTGGAGGGAGAAGTTCCTTGAATCCGCCAAGGCCGCCATGGCCGGTAAGTCAGATACTGCCGCAACCAAGGCCCTCCAGAGGGAGAATGACCGCCTCAAGACGCTCCTGGCCGAGTCCACCCTGGCCGTCGACGCATTAAAAAAAACCTTGGAGGGAAGGAAGCGTTGAGGGCGGTGCAGCGCATGGTTGATCAGGGCATGTCGCTCAACGGGGCGCTGCGCACCTGCGAGGTGTCCAAGCAGAGGTGGTACTGGAGAAAAAAGGCGCGCGTGCCCCGGACCGACGCCGATCTTCTGGAGATTATCTTGGAGATACGCAAAAGGCGGCCGTTCTACGGGACCAGAAGGGTGGCCGCGGAGCTGGCGCGCCGTCTCGGAAGGCCCGTAAACCGCAAGAGTGTACGGCGCGCCTACCGCCTAGCGGGCTGGAGCAAGCCGGCTCCGTCCAGGGCAGATGCCAAGGCCCGCTGGAAGCCGATCAAGGCGGCCAGGCCCAACCAGGCATGGCAGACCGACATCGCCTGCGTGTGGTGCGGGCAGGCCGATGGCTGGTGCTATTGCTTCAACATACTGGATATCTTCACCAGGCAGTGGATTGCCTACCGGTTCGACGCCCTGGCCACCGCCGACATCGCCGTGGACTCGCTGGTGGAGGCCGTCGCCACCGCCAAACCGGACTGCTCGGGGCTCACCATCCAGTGCGACAACGGTTCCCAGTATGCTGGCAAAAAGTTCCGAAAGGCCGCGTCCCATCTCGGCATCAAACTCAAGTTCATCTGGAAGAGCACGCCACAGCAGAACGGCCACATAGAATCGTTCCACGGCACCCTCAAGCGCGAGTACATCTGGCCGCACGATTTCTCCAACTACCAGCAGGCCGAAGCCGTCATAGCCGAGGCGTTCCGAGACTACAACCGGAACCGGCTGCACTCGGCGTTAAAGTACGTCCCGCCGGACGAGTTTACGGCATCATGGGAGGCGGAGCATAAATGAGGGACCGATGTCTGTGTAAAAACATGCAGAAAGTGGTCTCAGAATTCGGGGTCCAGATCAATATGTCTGTGGGACACAGCCTTGGCATACGCCACACTATTATACTTCAAAAAACAAGGAAGTTATAACAACATTTATAATATATGGTGATGGTGCTAGGCTAATGAAATATAATATGACAGTATTGGCAGCTATAACAGCTGCCATAGCTACAATACTGACTGCTCCAGCGTACGCGGACATACCCGACGAGGTTCTCGTGGGCTCCGTGCTGCCGCTGACCGGAGGATACAGCTCCGTCGGCGTGCAGGTTGATGATGCAACAGAACTTGCCGTAAATGACTTTAACGCATATCTCCAAGATATGGGTGCCGACTGGCAGTTCGTACTCTTCGCCGAGAACTCGGAGAGCAATCCCGTGGCGGCGCTTGACCGCGTCACGACACTCAAGGGCAAGGGCGTGAACATCATATTCGGCCCGGCCGGATCCGGACGGGTGAATAGCGTGATTGGCTACGCCAACGATAACAACATGCTGGCATTGTCCTGCTGTAGCACCGCGCCGGCTTTGGCGATTGAGGGAGACTCTGTCTACCGCATCGTGGCCGACGACAGGAACCAGGGCAAGGCAATAGGCAAACTGCTTGAATCATCGGGCATTGAGGTCGTCGTTCCGGTATGGATCGGCGACACGTACGGTGACGGCCTAAAGGCCGAGATTGTAAATAACTTCGAGTCCCGCGGAGGCACGTCCGACGAGGGAATAAGGTACAACCCGGACCGGCTGGAACCCTCCGTAACCGTAGACACTCTGGCCACGACGGTCCAGGGTTACGTTGACGAGCACGGCGAGGACAAGGTGGGTATCGCAATAGTTGCGTTCGACGAGATTGTACAAATACTGCAGGCCGCCGAAAGATATCCCGTACTAGAAAGCGTACAGTGGTTCGGCTCTGAGACCATAGCGGATTCCACTGATCTGCAAGAGGACCGGATAGCCCGGGAGTTTGCCGACCGCGTAGAGTTTACCGCAGTCCAAGTGGATGTGGATACGGGCGACAAGGCCGCAGAAATCAGGGAGGCACTATCAGACAGACACGGCGACTCGCCGAATGTATTCGTATACACCGGATATGATGCCGTGTGGCTGGTGGGCTTGAGCATAATAGCGGCCAACAGCTCAGATGTGGCCGATATCAAGGCCGTACTGCACGAGGTGGCTGCCGATTACACTACCGGGGCGCTGAGATCCACCGAACTCAACGAGGCCGGCGATCTGGCGACCGGAAACTATGGAATACGGATCATGGAGGACGGCGTCTGGACAAAGGGCGACGTATACTACTCTGATACCGACACCATACCGCCCCCGATCCCCGAAGGCACCACCGTGTTTGCGGGCTCGCTGCTGCCGCTGACCGGCGGATACAGCTCGGTCGGCGTGCAGATGAACGCGGCCACCGTACTGGCGGTGGCGCACTTTAACGACTATCTCACTGCCAAGAATGCCGGGTGGAGCTTGGTGCTATTCCAGGAGAATACCGCCAGCAACCCGACCATAGCACTAGAGAAGGCTCAGGTTCTCCACTCGCGTGGCGCCGACATACTATTTGGACCCGCCGGCAGCGCGCGTGTCAAAAACGTCATGAGTTACGTAAACGACAACAACATGGTCCTGCTGTCCTGCTGCTCCACGTCCACCGAGTTGGCCGTAGCCAATGATCGTGTGTTCAGGGTCGTGGCCGACGATGCCAACCAAGGAAAGGCGTTCGGTCTGCTACTCGCCCACGAAGGCATAGAGGTCGCCGTCCCCCTGTGGATTGGCGACTCGTACGGCGACAGCCTGAAGAGTGCCGCAATAAGCGAGTTTGAGGAGCGAGGTGGCACATCCGACGAGGGTATAAGGTACAATCCGGACACGAGAGAGTTCTCCGTATCCATAAACACTCTGGCCGAGACGGTCCAAGGATACGTGGATGAGCACGGTGCAGACAAGGTGGCCATACTGGTGGTAGCCTTTGATGAGATAGTGTCCATACTGCAGTCGGCCAACAACTACCCCGTACTAAAGGAAGTCCAGTGGTACGGCTCCGAGACCTTGGCACAGAACCCCTTCATAGTAAAGGACAGGATAGCCAGAGACTTTGCCACCGAGGTAGAGTTCAGCGCCATCCAGGTGCCCCTAGGTGACGGCCCCAGATCCCAGAGTGTGACCGATGCCCTGTCAGTACCGTTTGGCGGGACGCCCAACGCATTCGCGTACAACGCGTATGACGCAGTGTGGCTGGCCGGACTGTCCATCGAGAGGACGGGCAGCACCAACCCAGCCGATATTGCAGCAATACTGCCACGTCTGGCGGCCTCCTACACCGGCGGCGCCCTCAGCTCCACAGAGCTGAACGAGGCCGGTGATCTCGCACTGGCCGTATATGGTACGTGGCGTATTCACGAGAGCGGCGACTGGTACGTGGGCAAAGTAATCAACACAGAAGACGAGAGCATAGTTCCGTTTCAGTAGGCCTTAAACCTACATTTTTTCACTTTTTGATGCCCGGGGGCGCTCTATAAGGTGATCATCCATCAACTGTTGGGGTGGTGGAGGGCCGGTGGTGCATGCGGGGGTGCCCGAGATGGCGAGGCGCTCTCCGGCGTGGATGACATACGGCCCGATACTATGATTGCGTCCTGGCAGCAGGAAAAAGCCATGCCATCTTGACGTGTTCGTGTGCGTTTTGAGCGTGTGCTTTAACTGCTGGCGGATCCCTCGGCCTCGCCGAATATGCCCAGGATCACCTCGGCCTTGCCGCACTTGCCGCACTCGGACTCCTTGTACAGGTAGTCGCCTGGGGCGAACTTCCTCTTGGAGTCGTGCCCGCAAGAGTCGCACCTTGAGATGGTGTAGGGGATGACCGGCGTCTCCTTCTCCTCGAAGAAGATCACTGGCCCACGCCCCCGGTATTTCCCACCCCGATGACCAGGACGGTGCCGTCCTGCGGGGTGTTGTCGCGGATGATCCCCGCAACGTGCCCGGTGGCCGTCTCGACTGCCCCGTGGATGGCGCCGCTCATCAGGGTTATGGACTCCTTGACCGACTGCTTGACCACCACGCAGAAGACGGGTGTGTCGTTCTGGACGGCGATCTCCTCGATGCGGAACCGCTCGGCGCCCGTCCCGCCTATGGCTGCCCCGAACCCGCGCGAGACCACCCCGGACTCCTCACCCTCCATCTTCAGGGCGGCGTCCACCATCACTATCGCATCCAGTTTGGTCTCCCCGATGATCCCCTGCAGGGCCTCGTCCGGCCTGCCAACCACCGGGGCCGGACCCTCTGCCTTCAGCAGGATGGCCCGGCGGCCCTCTATGACAGACTCTGCCGAGACGGTCTGGTAGGACGCGGTCTTCTTGGGCAGGCCGCGCATCATGGCTCCGACGACTGCCGGCCCCACGCCGTCCCCGACGGGCTGGCCCTTCTTGAAGGCGTCGACGGCATCTCGCATGGCCTCTGCCTCCTCCATGACGAACGGCAGCATCATCTGCAGGGGCAGTATCAGGGGGTAGTTGTTCTGCCGCTTGGCGGTCAGGTACATGTGGTTGACGATCCTGTGGATCATCCTCAGCGAGGCGGTCACCTCCATCAGGGTCTGCACCCGGGCCACCACCACCCCGTCGGAGCCGGGCAGCATTGCCTCTACCTGCCTTCTGGTATACTCCTCGCGCGTCCTGACGACGTGCCTGACCTTGGAGACCACGCCGGCCGGATCCATGTCGACGGGCGCTATGGTAAAGTAGTCGGCCATGATGGCTATCTCGCGGTCGGCCCCCTCCCCGACGTCGGGAAGGCCCTTGACATAGGCGGTGGTCTCCTTCATCGAGTACGTTCCGTACTCGCCGAGCTTCTTGATCTGCTTCTTTATCTCGCCGGAGGCGACCATCAACTGTATGCGCTGCCCGTAAAAGACGAACAGTATCACAGGCAGTATCCATATGAGCATCATGATGGGGTTGGTCTCCTCGCCCAGGCCAAAGAACTCTTCAAAGTCGGTGAGATTCATCGCAACCGCCACCTGGTGGTCCCCTAGCCGTATATCATCAGGTCCTTTTCCTCAAGCATGGCATGCAGGTTGTTGACCGACCTGTACACGTCCGGCTCCTTCTTGGCTCCGGTGCAGACCAGCTTGCCGGACGAGAAGAGCAGGATGACCGTCTTGGGATCCAGCATCCTGTGTATCAGCCCCGGGAACTGTTCGGGCTCGTACATGCTTCTGGGGAGGGTCCGGGCGGCCTGCTCCAGATGTATCCTGCCTCCCAGGTTGATGGATGCCACTATGTTCTGTATCTCCACTATCGCGTCCTGCTTGACGGCTATGCCGCCGGCCCGCAGCCTGTCCACTACCGTCTTTACGGCCCGGCGCGCCATCTCCTCTGACTTGGATCCCGTGCATACCATCTTACCGGATGTGAATATCAGGGTGGCGGTCTTGGGGTTGGCCAGCCTAAAGACCAGGCCGGGAAACTGATCCGGATGGTACTCGACGTTGGGGAACGTCCTTGTTATCTCGTTCAGATCCATCTTCTGCTCTACTGATGCTGATGCCACCACGTTCTCGACACTGACGATAGGTTTTGTTTGGGGCATGCGGCTCTTTATATAATGTTATATTTATACTAATACTAATACTCGGCGTACGCGTTTCGACTAGGAGTGAAACCAAAGAATCCACCATTCGTGGTTTTGCAATCAACATATGCAGTTCCGTGGCAGCAGACCGTGCAGGATCGTAGAAATTGTATATCAGATTCGCTCATCTGCCGAATGTTGGGGGTAGAAATTCCGCTCACGGGCAGCGGGATTGTCGTTCAGTACAGAAAAAATATGCAGCAGCCTGAAGGCACGCGCCTGCGGGACGGATTTTGCGGGAAATAATTACAGCATGAAAAACATCTTGGTCAAGCCTGCCTCCCGAGATATTGGTCAAGAACGGCGGCCAGCGCAGCCAGAAACCTGCCGTTGATGCTATAATGCCGGTGGTTGTGAACGAACTGGAAAGACTTGACGTATCCTTCCAGGTGCCATTTGCTCACGCCGCGGTGTTTCTTCAGCCACCACTTGAGCAAGCCTATCCTGCACTCGCAGTTGTTGGTGTGGATCTCGTTGTGTTCTCCTGATGCGTATTCGCCCTCGCCGTGGTTGACGGACGGGTGGACGTATCCAATCGCCTCCAAACTCTTGTAGGCTTGATGCTCGTCGGTGATCACCGTCGAGCCCGGCTCGAACTTCTCGGCCACCATCTCGGCCAGCGTCCTGCCGTCACCATGGGGAACCTTGAGGATGGTCACGTCGGGCTCATCAGGGGTGGCGCGCCGGTGGTAGATGGTGACCATCGGGGTGTTCTTCTCGAAGGTGCCCCTACCGGGGCCACGCGGCAGCCGGCGGCGGCTGGGGATGGTCCGGTTCTCGCCGTTGTTGTTCAGCGCCACCCCCTTGGAGCCGGCCCGGATGTACCCCTCGTCGGTCTCGCCGGTCCCGGACAGCTTGCCCTCGGGCAGTTCGCTCACCTTCCGCATTATGTCGCGCATCATCCGGTAGACGGCCCCGTAGGCGCGGCCCATCGAGGTCGCGATGTAGTTTATCGATATCCCGTTGGGCGGCCCGCACAGGAACATCCAGAGGGCCAGCATCCAGTCCCCCATCCGGATGTGCCGGTAGTGAAGGATCGTCCCGGTCTTGTCGTTGAAGGTCCGGCTACAGTCCTTGCACGTGTATCTCCGGACATGTCCCTGGTACCGGCAGTACCGGACGATGTCGCCCCCGCCACAGCGCGGACAGAGCAGGCCGTTGGCCCACCGGACCGTCCTGAACAGCTCTGCCGTAGCCGCCATATCGGCAAACAATGCCAGCAGGAGCAGCAGGGGGCCGGATTCTTTTCGTTTTTGCGTTTTGTTACGCGCCACGGGGGTGTGGGGGATCTACCCCTACAGATCTGTTTCGGTTATGCCTGCCTGGTATGGGGCTTCACTTACCCCCAACATTCCGCAGATGAGCGATCAGATTAGACAATTCGTCCAATGGATGGCAGCTTAACCTCGTCTGGATCCGTTCCGAGCCGAAACGCGTACTACTCCGCAGGCAGGTGGCGTATCTCAAAATTCACGAACAGCCATCCCGGCGCCTTTGGGCGCAGAGCATCGCCGGCCATGTTGCACACGTTATAACGTTCAGTTTGTGTTTATAGTATCATGTTCAAGGTTGTGAACACACACAATATTCACGCGTTACGATCAGTATGTCAAACAAGAGCGTCGACATAACCCCGGACAAGAGCCTGATCAAGAAGCTGGGCCCGGTCAGATACGGAGCGGAGCGGGCAGTGGCGGAGCTGGTCGACAATTCGATAGACGCCAGACTGGACGTCACGTAACACATAGACGTGTTGCTGGACTACGAGTTGGGGCGGATCACCGTCTCGGACAACTGGTCGGGATGGACCTTGACGGCCTCCCTAGCCGGCATCCCTGGAAAACGATAGGGCAGACTGCTCAAACCCCAGATCCAGGTAGAACCTGTGGGAGGCGGTTCGCCGGTTACCCGACTCGAGGCGTATCCGGTGGCATCCGCTTTCTGTGGCAAGCCTGATGCAGTACCTGGCAAGCGACTTGCCCAGGCCGCGCCCCCTGTACTGCTGGCTCACCACCAACTCCGGCATGTACAGCTCGCTCGAGGGGCGGTTGAGGCGCGGCAGCAGCAGCACCGACGCCATGCCGACAACCCTGCCGCCGGCTAGCGCAACCAGGACGCGCTTGTCGTCGTCGGCGATGTACTTCTCCACCATCCTTCCAAATGCCCCCATCTCGAGATGGTCGGAGGGTGCGGGCCTGCCAAGCTCATCAAGCAGTCCAAGCACAGCAGGAACGTCCTTTGCAGACGCCTCCCTGACCACCACATCGTCCACTGCGGGCAGCTCACCCGTACTATCCCTATAAACGGTATTCCGGGTAAGGCTGGCGCATATGGATGACCCCTGGATGGTAATGCACCGGCAGCCCGGCCAATGCCGGCTGCGCCGTTGCCCACAGCCAGAATTTTTTCATACCGGCATGCATGTATACTGCTCTTTTCCTCGATTATGGGCCATTTATTGGAAAAAACCATGCATTTGCAGCTGATTTTGCAGGGGGTTTTTATGCGCTAAAGTGCGCTTGTAGATTAGAATGCAGGTAACATCATACGCCGTATTGATGGTAGCCTTGATGGTGGCCGGAACGGCGGTCCCGGCGCTGGGCGCCCAGATGGAGGTTCACCTGGATCCGGAGACAAACGTCTCCCCGTTCCAGGTAGTCTACCAGCGGGCCGTGATAATTTCATTTCCTGTTGGGAGTGAAATGTCCGAGTTACTGCACGGCAAGGAATGGGTGCTGGAGGGCCGGGCCGGATTGGAGGACGCTGCTGTGCAGCACCTGCGGGATGACCTAAACAGCCGCCTTCTGGCTGATCGCAGCATCACCAGCATAGGCGGCCTGGTTGCAGAGTATGACTTTCATCTGACAGGCCGCGATGATAACGCATCGATAGACTACCAGGTGGTGCTTACCGGAAACATAACAAACTACATCGTCACGCAGGACCAGATAAGAAAGCTCTTGGATCTTGGCTGGAGGGGCATGAGTTCGGATGAATCCGTGGTGGTGGACGGTGTGGATATCAACATACCCCTGAACGTGCTGCGCGACCACGAACCTGCCATATACGAGCTGGTGCAGGGCACCGAGGCCGGCGAGATACTGTCGATGCCGCTGATAAACGCCGACTATATCCTGGAGCAGCCCATGACCAACTGGCACTTCCTGTTTGATCCCACCGGAGTAAGCGTGGACGCGGCCCGATACAACCTATCGTCCGAGTTGGAGGGGCTGGTGGTCTCGTCCTGGACCATGGGGGAGAGCAGCTGGCGCGAAGGCATACAAAAGGAGAAAACATGGCATGCGACCATCACCGGGAACACCAACCCCACCATCCCGGGTGAAACTTCCTACGACCTTCGGGCCGTCCAATCCGCCGACAACGCGGTGATAACCGTGGTGGGATTCGGTTCTCTGGACGTACTGGACGGCGTGGAGACTGCCAGGGTGACGCCGGAGGCCCCCGCCGAGACTGCAACGGGCGACTTTCCGGTCGCGATAATCTACGGAATGGCCGGGCTGGCCGCTGCCGGAGGCGGACTCTTCTTCGTGTTCAGCAACCGCGCCCTGAAGAACGAGAAGCAGGGCCAGCAGGGGATAGACCCCAGCAGGCTGGTGGGCTACCAGACCAGCGCCGCCTCGGGAGGCTACCAGACCAACCGCGGCGAGGCCCAGCTCAGGGACGACTCGGACTACCAGCAGACCCGCAGCTACTATGACCGGGTGGAGCCGCCGCCGGCGCACCAGGCGCCGCCACCGGCCTCCCAGGACACCGACGAGGCCGCCTGCGCCATGTCCGCCGAGATGGGCTCCGAGTGCGACTGCCAGATGCAGGGATCCTGCCCGTGCGATGCCGCCTGCCGGTGCCAGGCCGAGACGTGCCGAGAACACGTGGGGTTGGTGTGATGGCCTGCCGGCGCCGTTCTATATTCCGTGTATGCACTCAGGTCCCCAAAGCGGGCATCTTGGGCATCGTCATAATTGTCTGCGACGCTAATCCGGCATCAGCACGCCACGGCGACCGGCGCGACCAGCTCCGGGCGCTCCTGTTTCGGCGGCGGCTTGAACAGCCTCCAGTCCGGGTCCCTGACCAAATTCTCCACCGCGGTCCGCGGAAAGATGCCCAGCTTGCGGCAGGTGCGCGCCACCGAGACCAGCACCGAGAAGACCTCCCGCCCCTCCGCTGTGGACAGTTGGTGGCGCACGTTCCTGTGCAGGACGGCGGTGTCGCGTATCTCCAGCTCGGCGCCGTTGTTGTGTGGTGGCATGCCGGGGTATCTGAGGAAGGTGAACAGGTGGGGCGCGGCCCCCTCCAGCTTGGTCCTGAACTTGTGGCCCTCGGGATAGGAGGAGGCTATCTCCAGGACGGCCCTCTCCAGGGAGAGGCACTCGGAGCTCTCCGCCGACTTCCTGCCCTTGATGGCCCGGTACAGGGAGAGCAGCCGGTAGTGGCAGGATATGTCGGATCCGCCGTTCCTGATGGCGTACTCTTCGGCCTCGCGCAGGAGGTGCACCCAGCACCTCTGCCGGATGGGCAGCACGTTGTAGGCGACGTACCCGTCCGAGACGACCGGGACGCCCAGGATCTTCCCGAAATGGATGTCCAGGACGGCCGCGGCCCTGCTGGGGGCGGCCACGATGTAGGTGGCGTCCCCGATGGTCGCCAGCCAGATGTAGCCCCGCTTGCCGTTCATCCTGATGGGCGACTCGTCCATCTGCATGAACAGGGCCTCGGCGATGTGGTCCAGGATCTCCGCATAGGTCCCCATCAGCAGGTCCCTGATGGCCTTGCGCGCGTTCCAGACGGCGTTGGGTGAGAGGTCAAACTCGTAGAGGGCATCGAAAAAGTATGAGATAGTCTGGTCGGTGCACCTCCCCGCATAATACTCCTCGATGAACCCCAGGATCCCGGGCCCAAACGAGGTCCCCGGGATGGTAGGCGCCGCCGCGGTGGTGATCTCTCCACACCTCTTGCAGGATCCCCTCTTCATCACGTACGCGATGCACTCTATCACCATGGATTTGCCGCCGGCAAAATCATAGACCATCTTGACGACCGGTGGCACCTTCCTGAGGTGGCCGCGCCCGCACGTCCCGCACCGGCAGACCCGCAGCACGACCGTCCGGTCCGCCTTGTTCTTGTGGGAGGCGCCTATATGTCCGGCCGGCGGCCCCCTGCGGGACGGCTCACCCTCCGCCTTACCGTTGTTGTCATCGTCATCCGATTCAGGTCCGCCTTCATCGCCGCCCTCGCCAGCGTAGCCGCCCTCCGCCTCTGCCATCTTCTTCCGGAAGGCTGCGCGCTTCTCGTTGTACAGCGAGCCGGTCGAGGACGGGACGTGGGCGTTCTCGTACTTGGCCAGCCTCCTGTCGCGCTCGGCTATCTCCAGTATCAGCCGGTCTATCTCCGCCTTGAGGGCCGCGACCATCTTGTCATGCACAGCCTCGAGCCGGGACACCGTCTCGCGTAGTTCCCGGTTCTCCACCGCCAACCTGGTCAGCTCCTCGCGCAGGAGGGCGGCCTCTGACTTGGTGCTCACGCCGGTTAGATGGTATCGCGATCAATAAACCTATGGCCCGGCTGGGCATCCGAATTGTCCGCTTTGGGGACCTGAGTGCATACTATTCCGTGCTGTGAAGGTTTATTACCGTATGCGGGGTGACTTCGAGCCATGAGAACAGTCCTGTGTACCGCACTGCTTGCAGGTCTGATGGTGGCCGGAACGATAGCTCCGGCACTGGGGGCGCAGCTGGACGCGCACTTGGATCCAGACACCAACTCCTCACCCTTCAAGATAACGTACCAGCGGACCGCCTTCATAGAATACCCGCAGGGCGGCAACTTGGCCACCCACCTGGACGGCACCGAGTGGACGCTGGAAGGCATGGCCGGCATTGAGGATCCGGCGGTACAGCGGCTGATGAACAGCCTCAACAGCCAGATACGCTCTGATGGCAGCTTGGCCAGCGTGGACGACCTGAACGTCGAGTACAGCTTCCACCTGACGGGCCGAAACGTCAACACATCACTTGACTTCAAGGTGGTGCTGACAGGAAACATAATCAACTATGTGATCACCTCAGACCAGCTCAGGACGCTGATAGACATGGGATGGAGGGGCCTCAGCTCCAGCGAGTCGGTAGTGATAGACGGGGTGGACGTCAACATACCGCTGAACATGCTGCGCGACAACGAACCGGTCATATACGATCTGGTGCAGGGCACCGAGGCCGGCGAGATACTGTCAATGCCGCTGATAAACGCCGACTTTATCCTGGAACAGCCCATGAGGAACTGGCACTTTCTGTTTGATCCCACAGGGATCAACGTAGACGCCTCCCAGTTCGGCATATCCGAGGAGATAGCCGGGCGCGTAGTCTCGTCCTGGACCATGGGCGAGAGCAGTATCCGGGAAGGCATACAGGTGGAGCAGGAGTGGCACGCCACCATCACTGGTGACACGCACCCGACCATACCCGGGGACATATCATATGATCTCCGAGCAGTCCAGTCCGCGGATAACGCCAACCTGTACATCTTCGGGTTTGGCGCCTTGGACGTACTGGACGGCGTGGAGATAGCCGGGGTGACGTCGACCGCTCCGGAGGACTATGCCACGACCTCGACGGGCGACTTTCCCGTTATCATCATCTATGGAATGGCCGGACTGGCCGCTGTCGGAGGCGGTCTCTTCTTCGTGTTCAGCAACCGCGCCCTGAAGAACGAGAAGCAGGGCCAGCAGGGAATAGACCCCAGCAGGCTGGTGGGCTACCAGACCAGCGCCGCCTCGGGAGGCTACCAGACCAACCGCGGCGAGGCCCAGCTCATGGACGACTCGGACTACCAGCAGACCCGCAGCTACTACGACCAGGTGGAGCAGCCGCCGGCGCAGCAGGAACAGGGGTCGGCGCAGCAGGATCCGCCACCGGCTCCCCAGGACACCGACGAGGCCACCTGCGCCTGTGCCATGTCCGCCGAGATGGGCTCCGAGTGCGACTGCCAGATGCAGGGATCGTGCCTGTGCGATGCCACCTGCAGGTGTCCGGCCGAGACGTGCCGGGATTATGTAGGATCAATCTAGTTCCGTCCATTCTAGACCCGCTGCCCAGATTCATCCATTGACGTTGTAATCTGCGCCCCGCAACCTGTGATGCCGGCGCCGGACCTGGAGGTGGAGTCAAATGACCGGCGGACACAATTTCCGTATACTACACGGGAACGAAACGGGGAATTATATGCCTAAGTACAGACGCGTAACATACGCGTACCTGCCCAGGTGCTTTCCGGCGCTTGATGTCGCGGGACGATTGCACGCTTGGTTCTCGCGCCGCCTAGTGGCGTCCGGAGCTGCGGTCACCCAAGTTGGCGGGTTCCGGGTCCGTCCCAATTCACGCCTTTCGAGGGCAATTCCTTCCCCCGCGGGAACGTTAATGTCCGTTCCCCTGTTGACCACATTGTACGCCGCGTTACCGTCGGCGTTCATCACCCGGCCGCAGAACACACACTCAAAGCGCTCACCGTTCCGCGACTCCGCATCAGCGTGTTGGCATGCCGAGCAGGTCGTGCTGGTGCCAACCGGGTTGACCTCTACCACCCTGATGCCCAACCTCTCGGCCACAATCCTGATCTTCCGCAGTATCTCACCATGGCGGACGAACCTCATGCCCCTGTTGAGGCCGCGCTTCCTGTTTCCGCCGTGCCGCGTCATCGCCTCCAGATCCAACCGTTCGATACAGGTGACGCTCGCACCCCAGCAAACCTCCTTGGCCAGCAACCACTCGCAGTAGTCCCGTACGCAGGCGTTCTTGTGGTTGCGGCGGTCGCGCCGGCGCGCCGTCTCCCGATAGTTGCGCGAATGTTTGTTGGTCTTGGATAGTTTGCGGCGCGTCGCATCGTTCCAGTGCTGGTTGGACCTGAACGCGCTCGCCGTGTCGTAGCAGGCGACGCGCCCGTCCGAGCGCGCCACCACCGTCGGGTTGGTTATGCCGCGGTCTATGCCGACGGCCAAACCGGTTGTACGCGGCTCGGCGTCCGGCAGTTTGTAGGTGATGTAGAGCCGCCAGGTGTTGGCGTTCCCGTACGGCGACACGTCCGCCAACCGGAACGACCTGGCCCCGTATAGCCAGTTGTTTGGGTATTGGTATGGCTGCTCCCCGGCTAGCCGGACGCGGCCCAAGCCGCGCAGCGAGGCCGTTTGGTTGTCGACGTAGGTCGGCGCGACCTCGCACGAGACCGTCCTCAACGGGTTCTTCCGTGTCCGGTAGTTGAGGTTGCCGTTGCCGTGCTTGTTGGAGACGTCGGCGGCCGTCCTCGCCTGGCGGATTGCAGCCTGCTGAAAGTCCCGCTCCGTCTGCTGTTGGTGCGGCGTCGCCTGCCGCAGGATGGTGAACTCCTTTTGCAGGTCGAACAAGGTGAGCGTCGGATCCTCCTTCAGCCTGGAGACGGCCCAGTTGTATGCTTCGCGCTGGGCGCCGACCAAATCGGACAGTTTGGCGGCCTGCTCGCGCGTCAGGACGACGCGGAAACCGCGGGTGCGCATCATACGGTAATGTACCGGACCAACCATATAAACCCGGTCCTGCCTGGCCGGCCGCCGGTCTCGTCCTGGCGTGTGTATTTATCCGATAATTCCCACGAAACGATGCGAAATGCAATTATACCGACGCTGCGGTATTAACCCCATGGCCACTGCAGAGCTTCGGGGCGGAATACTCCAAGACGTAGTGATGATGGGCCTGAGGGCCGCGGTGGGGGTCGTGTTCATAGTGCACGGCGCAGGAAAGTTCAACCCCGGTTTTGCATTTGCATTGGAGAACTGGGGCATACCCGCGGCCATGCAGGTGCCGGTCGCGCTGGGCGAGCTGGTTCCGGGCATACTGCTGTTGATAGGCGTGCTGACGCGCTTCTCATCCGGACTCTTGACGATCTACATGCTGGGCGCGATCTTCTTGGTCAAGGGAGCTCAGGTGTTCGCGGGCGGAGATGGCGCCACCGAGTTCGACATTGTACTGCTTGCTGCCGCAATGGCGATTGCCCTGATGGGTCCGGGCAGGATATCGCTGGTTAGGGTGATCAGCAGACTGCCGCGGTTCCTGCACTGACCGCTTTTTCATCGGATATCTTTACACGCAATTCCGGCGGGGGCGGCGCAAGCCGGCCCCGGCGGCCCAGCGGCGCGGACCATCTGCTTACCTGCCAAATCCTTCCAGCACGGATGCCATCATCCAGGAGGTCCTCTCCAGGAGGTCTATCCTGGCCCACTCGTCGGGGGCGTGTATGGGGGAGTGGACGTGCGTGCCGCCGGCAAGCACGCAGGGCGCGCCCAGCCTGGTGGCAAAGTGCCACAGGGGGCCGGTCTCCGGATAGATGATGCTGAGGACGTGGGTTCCGTAGGCCGCATCGGCCGCCTTCCTGACGACCCCCACAAACGGGTGCTCCGGCGAGGTGCGGCTGCCCGGCGCGGCGTGCAGGATGGTGACCCCTATGTCGCCGTACCCGCTGTCCGCAAGATACCTCTTTAGACGGTCCGCCTGCACCGCAGGATCCATCCCCGGCAGAATCCGAAGATCAAGCTTTGCGGTAGCCTCGGAGGGCAGGACGGTCTTTGTGCCGTCTCCCGTATACCCGGACCACAGCCCCGCTATGTTGCATGTGGCGACCCCGGCCAGGTCCTCTTTTGCCTGCGCCCCGTCCTGATCCAGGACAAACCGCTCCACCCCGGTGTCGGACTTTACCGATTCCGCATCGTAGGGCATCGCCTCAAGCAGCCGCCTGTCCTCCTCCGACAGGGGCTCGACCCCGTCGTACCAGGAGGGTATGCGTATGCGGCCGTCGGGGCCGGCCAGCGTAGACAGGGCGCCGGTCAGCCGCCAGGCGGCGTTCTGGATTACCGGAGCCATCCCCGAGTGAAGATCCCGGGACGCTCCGCGGGCGCGCAACTCTGCAAACAGCATCCCCTTGACGCCCAGCCCGATGATCGGCCTGTCGGAGGCGTCAACGTACCCGAACTCCCAGATTATGCCGTCGCAGGCCATCATCCGGCCGTACCTCTCCAGGTAGGCGGGTATCCCCGTGCTGCCGTTCTCCTCCTCGCCCTCTATCGCGAACTTGATGTTGCAGGGCGGATCCCCAGACTCGAGAAGCGCCCTGACCGCCTCTATCCGGGCGGCCAGCTCCCCCTTGTCGTCGGTGGCCCCCCGGCCGTATACCCTGCCGCCGTCAATCTCGCCGGCAAACGGGGGATGGTCCCACAGATCGACGGGTTCGGCCGGCTGCACGTCATAGTGGTTGTAGAACAGGACGGTCCTGTCCGGGTTGGATTCTGATCTGGCCTCCCCGTAGACCAGCGGGGCGTGGCCCGACACCTCCAGCAGCCTGGACCGGATGCCGCACTCCTCCAGAATGTCACGTACCATCAGGGCGCACTCGGCTATGCCCTGGCCGGTGGCCGAGACGCTGGGCTGCCTTATCATCCTCTGCAGGTCGGCGACCATCCTGTCGGTCCGGATGGCAGTCATCGCGCAACCCTGTCAAACGGCTTCATCGCCGGCGGTATCATCGGGATGATGTCCGAGGCTACCATGTGCAGCCCCGTCTCCTTCTGCACGGCCAGCCCGGCGCGCTTGTTTATGTAGGCGGCCGAGGCGGCCGCCTCCAGGGGGTTGCGGTTCCTGGCCAGTATGCCGGCGGCCAGCCCGCAGAGTACGTCGCCGGTCCCGCCCGCCGTCATGGCCGGAACCCTGCCGGGGTTAGCGTACACGCCGCTACCATCCGACACTATGTCGGTCTCGCCCTTGAGCAGTATGGTGACGCCGTACTCTCCGGCCACCCGGCGCACCATCTCGGCCCTCTCGGCCGTCCCGTCCGGCGGCGACTCGCCGAACAGCCGGTAGAACTCGCCGGCGTGCGGCGTCAGGACGCAGTTCCTGTCCCGAACCATCTCGGCCATCCCCGGGACGAGGGCGCCCGCGTCCAGCACCAGCCGGACATCCATGTCGGTCAGCCTCCCGACCAGGGTGGGCAGGCCGTCGGTGGCGTCCAGCCCCATGCCTATGGCGGCCGAGTCCAGCCCCTTGGGGATGGTCCCGGCCAGCTTGGCGGCCGCCCCGCGGGTCAGCTTCTGGTCGGCCATTGGTATCACTATGATATCGCAGGAGGCCGCCCGCACGGCGCCAACAACGGTCTTGGGCACTGCCGCATACGCCAGGTCCACGCCGGACCTGAGGGCGGCCATCGACGCGAGGGCCGGGGCGCCGTGGTAAATCCTGCCGCCCCCCACCACCAGAACCTTCCCGTTCTGGCCCTTCCTGGAGTTGGCCCTCCTGGCCGGCAGGAAGCGCCTGACGCGGGCTGCCGTAAGCCTCCGTATCAACGTGTACGTGTATCCGGCACCCCGCGTTAAATCTTCTTATGATCTCCCAAAGTGGGCCTTCCTGGCATAGCACAGATAGGCCGTGTGCCCTATCCCCTGGAACGAGTGGCGCGTCTTGCCCTCCCGGGCCTCTATCGTCCTCAGTATCCTCTCGGAGCACTCTATGTCGGTGAACTCGTTGTCGGTGAGGGCGGCTGCAAGCTTTTCAAGCTGGTTCATGGTGGGGCATATCGAAAACAGCGATCCGCTCCCCTTCAGCATCCTGCGCACCTGCGGGACCACGCTCCACGGGTCGCCCAGGTCGATCACCGCCAGATCCGCATCGGTCACGGGCGCCTCCTCCAGGTCCCGCACGTCCAGCATCTCCTGCACCACATACTTGGAGAGCCCGGCCCGCCGGATGTTCTTCTCGGCTATCTTGATGAACCGCTCGTCCACGTCGTACGTGTACACCCTCCCCCGGGGCCGGACCACTCCGGCCAGGGCCGTGGTCAGGGCGCCGCTGCCGGTCCCTATCTCTACCACCTTCTGCCCGCCCTCCAGGCCGGACCTGGCCAGTATGTACCCTATGTCCTTGGGGTACACTATCTGGGTGCCGTGCTGTATCTTCATGATGTAATCGTAGGTGGTCGGCCTCAGCAGGTACACGTACTTGTCCTTGTTGGTCATTATCCTGGAGCCATATGACTTTCCTATGGCATCCGCGTGCCGGATGACACCTATGTGGGTGTGCAGCGACTCGTCCCCGGATATGGTGGTGAGCCACTTCTTGGTCTGGTTGTACTGGAAGAGCACGGGGGATCCCTGCTTGATAGTATCCATGAATCTACGCCGTCAGGCAGCCTCCGGGCGTTATCATCTGCGACATTATCCCTGCCCGCGGCGCTCCAAATTTAAACCAAAAGGATCTGGCCGCCTGCCCGGATGGGCACAAGTTCGGGTCAAACTGAATCCCGTACGCGATCACGCCCGGTAGTATCTGCCGGAGGTAGCCGGTCAGGCACAGGTCAGAATTTGATCTGAACTTGCACCAGGATGGCGCCCCGCCGCCCCCGGCCACCATCGGCGGATTGTACGGCAAATTCCGCGTATAGTATGGTATGGTACGGTACCTTTATAAGATTCGTGCTCCTACTACTACCATGAGAAAGAGAACGGGTTCCAAGGCCTCCCTGATATACCTGTACAGGCCCGCCATACTGTCCTCGGCCATACCGGCGGACTGCTCGGTCTGCGGGCGCGGGGTAGAGGACGGGTTCACGGTGACGGCCAGGGTACTGCCCGGTGTGGGCACCAAGCTTTTTTGCGACATACACTGCCCCTGAGGCCGCAGGCATAACCATCACGGGTTCCGCTGCAGGCCCGGCCGGAGGGGGCGGCACCTTTGCGTGCCGGGATGATGCCGGCGTGATACAACACCGGCGGCCGCCACTGATACGACCCGGGCGCCCGGCCAGCCGCGGACCAGCCTACACCGCGCCGTCCAGGACAACCGTGGAATCATCCGATGGCCCGAACCGCACGGCCGCCGGACGATCCGCGGTAATTTAAATAATGTTTGGGCAGACTTGGGAACATGGAGTACCTGACCAGATACCCCAAGACCGTCTCGCTGACCGACGGCATAAGGCAGAGCATTCGCGTCGACAGCCGCGAGGGCCTTGAGCAACTGCATATAGTGGTCAGGAAGAGCATGGATGAGCTTGCCCGGATATTCTCCAAGGAGGGCTTTACCCGCGTAAAGTTCGAGCACAAGCAGCCCGGCCAGGTGGGCCACGGCTTCAACCTGAAACTGAGCAAGCCCTGGGAGCTGCACGTCAGGATGGTGGATCTCAAGGAAGGACTGATAGGCATACACGCCGAGGTGGAGGTCTCCCGGGACTACATACAGCACCTGTTCAGCCAGAGGACGCCGGTCATCTACGAGATTCAGGACCTGCTCAACAAGTACCAGGTGGACTACCGCGTCTGGAACGACAACATCAAGAGGTACGTCCGCGCCGTCTACGACAACTACAAGGTGAGGCTGTCCACGCCCAGCATACCGGTGCTGGCCTGGAAGCCGATGCTGTTTGTTATCGGGACGATAGGATCCTTCTACCTGTGGAAGTACATAAACACCCTCTAGATGCCCAGCGACTCGGCCTTTGTCAGCTCCAGGTACACCTTGTCGCCCACCGAGAGGTTCATCTCCTTGTACTCGTGCATGTCCATCTTCAGCTGCGTCAGCCCGGTGGCGCCGCCGGCCCCCGCGAACATCTTGTTGAGATCCTTCATCATGTCGTTCATGTTGGTAAAGCTCATCATCTTGGGCTGCCCGAAGGGGGACATGGGGGAGGCGTTTCCCTCGTTCATGTCCTTGAGCGATGACAGGGAGACCACCACATAGGGGGCGCCATCCGGAGCCGCGTCTATACTCTTTACTACAAACTCCTTCTTCACGTGGCGGGGTGGTTGCCTGCCATATATTAAGGGAATTATGGCCCCCTCAGGCGGCCGCGCAGGGTACGAGCATCCCTCCGGGTGCTCGTGGCGCCCGGCCCCGCCGGAGGGCCTCGCTCCATCGCGCCGCCCCCTGATGGAATTAATTGAGAGGGAAAAAAGGTTTACAAGCTTTGATGGGATCAACGGGCAATGGCGCAGGCTACGTTCCGGTACTACGGGATATCGCCCTGGGAGATAGAGGTGATGTACGGGTACTTTTCGTCCAGGTTTGATGTCAAGCAGGAGGAGATAGAGCAGGACGAGGCCGAGTTCGTAAGCAAGATTACCCTGTACCTGCCGGTGGCCTTCAGCGAGGAGTTTTTCAGGTGGTTCGAGTTCAGGCGGTGGGAGAGGGTCAAGGCCCTCTTCAAGGAGATGAAGCGGAGGCGCGGCTCGGGCAACGCCATCAAGGTGGATCTGGTGTTCGCGGGAAGGCCTACCATCGCCTTCAGCATAGACGCCGAGGACAAGCAGTGGTTCGACAACTCGGTGGAGAAGATAGACTTTGTACTCGAGCTGCTACCCTACCACCTGGATCCCGCCAAGCTGCCGGCCGGCGCCGACCGGATCTCCTACCGGTTTGATCCTGACGCGGTGAGGTGGCGCCTGTATTCGGCCGTGTCCGGCGAGTCGGCGTACAGGTTCGGGGGCGGCGGGTGGCAGCTAGTCGATGTCGGGTAGGACCGCCAGCAGCGTGTGAAGATCCTGGTACCTTGCATCTATGTAGTCGAGAGCGTCGGAGAGCTTTTTGGAGCGGCCGTACTTGTAGCGGACCATCTCGCGGTGGTGCCACAGGATGCGTCCGTCGCCGGCGGGGATGGTGGTAAAGTGGTCCGGCCCCTTCAGCGGGTCCGGGATCCGGGCGTCGCGCGGGAAGAGGTACTCGACGACGAACCACTCGTCGCCGTCTTGGTAGTCGGCCCCCGTCTCTATATCGAAGAATATGTGCAGCAGGCTGGTCTGCATCATGCCGGGGTCGGGTATGACCGGGTGCCGCGACTCGGACCTCTTGTAGTCGCGGCGGACCAGCTCCGGCTTGAAGAATCCCGCGATGATGGAGCTGCGAAAGATCCTGTTGGCCTGAGATATGTTCATGGGACAGTAAGATTATGTGTTCACTAGGCTATAACCTGTTGGGTTGGAAAAACGCAGGGCCGCGTATGTTGCGGCGGGATGATGCGCCTTGGTACAGACTGCGCATTTGCATATTGTGACTCGGTAAAGGCGCCCCTGCAAAAAATTAAAAAATTCGAGCGAGCCGCGACGCGGTTTGAACAATATTGCATTTTACGGGAGGCCGGAGAGCATCCATGCGGGATGGCCGCGTACCATAATGGGGGGTCGGCGCCGCGCCCGCTTGGGAAATGCCGTGACGACACGTCTGTTTTAATCCGGCATTGAAAAACCGGACGCGCGCCGGTGCCGCATGGCGTGGCAACGAGAATCGCTGCCAGCGGCCCGGCAAATGCCATAAAGCGGCAGGGCGCACGTCAGGATAAAAGGGTAAAAAAACTGAGGGTGGCCCCTCTGAAAAATCAGAAAGTGATAATAACCAAAATCGCCGTAATAATGTCCGGTTATGGACGTCTCCACGCGCGAGCAGGGCAAAAAAACACCACATATGATACTTGACGCCAGCGCCTTTTACGCGGGAGTCCCGTTTGGTTCGCCTGACTCCTACCGCACGACGCCGGCCGTCTACGATGAGATAGAGCACATAAAGGGTCGCCAGGAGGCCGTACGCGCCCTCGTTGACGCGGGCAAGCTGGCCGTGATATCGCCGGATCCAACGCGCCTGGACGGCGCCCGCGCGGCAGCCCGCAAGACGGGTGACCTGCCGAGCCTGTCCGCCCAGGATATCTCCGTGCTGGCCCTGGCCATCCAGACCGGGCAGCCGATTATCACCGACGACTATGCCGTATCCAACGTGGCCAGGATGCTGGACATAACCGTATTTCCGGTGATGACCCGGGGGATACGCACCGTCGGGACATGGGCGTACAGGTGTCCGGCCTGCAACAAGCCCAGGCGGCCGGCAAGATCGTGCCCGGTCTGCGGCGCCACACTCAAACGGAAACTGCGCCGCAAAGAAACCGCGTCTGCTTTGCCGGATGGATAGTCCGCCGCGAACGCGCGCAGCCACGCATCGGGCACGGGCCGGAGTTGACCGCGGCAAATTCGGCTAAAATCCCATCTTGCTCATCTGGCGCAGGCCCCTCTTCTTGAGCCTGACAAAGACGGCCCTCTTGCCGTATTTTTTGATGGTGATGGTCTCGTCATAGCCGGCCGACCTGATGACCTGCGCGTCCATCACCATGTTGCAGTCGTGGGAGGGGATGATCTCTATCTTGTCGTCGGGGACGACTATCGAGGCCAGCCGGTACATGGGGGCCACCGGCGTTATTATCAGGACGTCCAGGCTCTCGTGCAGTATGGGCCCGCCCAGCGAGAAGGAGTGGCCCGTTGACCCGCTGGGGGTGGAGACCATGACCCCGTCCATCTTGTGGGTGACGGTGTCGCTCTGGAATTTTATCATCATGTTGGCGGTCCGGGTCAGGTTGGCCCGGGTGATGTATATCTCGTTGAGCGCCGGCGGGAACTCCTCGCCGGCATACGAGGCTGCCACCCTTATGCGCTTTTCCAGTATGATGTCGCCGGACTCCATCTGGTCGATGGCCTGCCCGATCTGGTCCAGGGTTATCTCGGAGAGTATGCCCCGGTTCCCGCCCACGTTTATCGTCAGCACGGGCGTCTCGTCGGCAAGGTGCCGGAGGGTGCGGAGGGTGGTGCCATCTCCACCCAGCGTCACGGCCAGGTCGGGCCGGGATCCGCCCAGGTCATCCAGGGTATCTATCTGGATGGCCCCATCCACGCTGACGGGGGCTAGCACGTGCACCTTGCACCCGCGGTCCAGGAAACGGGCGGCCACGTCCCGTGCGGCCAGCTCCGCATCCGGGGATCCGAACTTGGCCCCTATCACTATCTCGTTGAGCCTCAACCGTACTTGATGGGTACGCTTTGCTTAAAAATTACAAGCTTCGAGCGGGATCCGAACCCGCGACCTTTACCTTACCAAGGTAACGCTCTACCAGGCTGAGCTATCGAAGCGCAGGCAACGTAAAGACAAAATCCTTATAACTCTTACAGCGTTGGCCCCGTGCTTGAGTGGTAAGATGTCCCCCGGCTCTGACTCGTCCAACTTCACAGGTAGCCTTGGCCTCCATGGATTCTTTAACCGGGGCGCCCCAGTGTAGCGCGCCTGGGTGAACCGGAAGTCACCGCAATCAGCACGATCACACTCGGCCCGGTCCGTCTGCGTGCCTGCTCTTTGGGGCGATGGTGGTTGGCTACCCGTCAAATATTAATCCAAAGTTTGCAAAAACACGCGGACGCCGAAAGGTTTAGATCCTCCCTCGCCCCCGGACCCCCATACCAAAGGCAGTTCTGGTAAGGAGGGGAGAGGGGTACCTTCCCGGTGTGCCGCCGGCCGAACTCGAAGAGACGCACAGGCGCGAGCCCCGGCAAGTCCGGGGACGGGCTTTAGGCGGCCGTGCCCAGAAAGCGCGGCAAGATGATCGCGGAGATGGCCGTCATGTCGGGGCGCCATCCCAGCACCGTCCACCGGTGGCTGAACAGGCCGGAGCGCGAGGGCCCCGAGGGCAGGCACGACCGGTGGGGTCTGGGCAGACCGCGGCTCCTGACGCCGGAGCGGGAGCGCCTCATCAGAGATTATGCATAGACCCCTTAGATATCAATTAATTTCGTAATTTTGAATTTTTAATGGACGGGCAGGCCGAATTTAGCCGCCCCGGGATGCCAACCACTGCGGTAACATCATCCGGGCCGGCGCCGGAACGGCGTGATCCCGGGAGGACATGTGCAGTCTCCCCGCACCGGGCGGTGCTGCCCTTTTTCATGCCGTGGGATGGGCGGTTCCGGGCCGCCCCGGGGTCAGCGGGTCCTCCAGGCGCCCAGTCTGGCCACCAGGTCGGGATCCTCGGACTTGATGATCCTGTCCCAGTCATGCTTGAGGTTGACTATCCCGGTGACCACGTTGAGTTCGTCGTTGAACTGGTCGGGGGTGCCGTGGTACGGTCTGGTCGTTATTATCCTGTACTGCTTGATCCTGCCGATGGCGTGCTCGACGGCGATCCTGGCGCGGGTGACCTCGGCGTTGTGGTCCAGGCCCCGCTGGGTCAGCCCGCCGGTATTCGGGTCGGATCCGGCGTTGCGCTTTATTCCGAGCCACGTCTCGGCCCCGGGGTTGTCCTTCTGGATGCCCTGGTAGCCTCGGTCGTAGATGTTGACTGGACGTTTCTCCTCTGGTGTCTCAGGATCGGCCGCCGCCTCGGACAGCGCCTCAAAGTCTGGTGGGCTCTCCCTGAGCAGCGTAAGATCGTTGGTGCTGCCCGGGACCGTCTTGCTGATGTTGATGACCGTCCCGTCCGGGGAGGTGGTGATGTTGGTGTTGAGGGTGTGCGTCTTTTTCTTGCCCGAGTAGGTCGCCTTGTTCCAGTCCGGGTCACTGTATCTCTCCGTCGGCGTGTGCATTCCGTCGGTGGTGGTGGCCACCCTGGTGGACAGCTGCCCGCTGGTGGACATCTCCAGGGCAGGCCCTGCCAGTATGCCCGGTATGCCGCCCCCGCCGGTTGGCGCCCCTATGACGGTGGGGGCAGGGGGCTTGCCGGTGGCCGCGACGGGGGGCGGCGGCCCGGACACGGACAGTGGCCCGGGCCGCTCGGGGCCGGGCGTGCGCGGGCCGGCGTCGGCATTGGTACCGGCGTCGTCGCACTGCTCGTAGATCTTCTTTATCATCGCGGTGTAGTTGCGCGCCGTGGGCAGTATCTCAGCCAGTACCCCGCTGGCCACCTTGAGATACCTGCTGGCGGTACCCTGGTCTATCCCAAAGAAGGTTCCCAGGGAGGCTTCGGTGTTGGCCTCCTTCTTGTGGTACAGGTACATCAGGAGGGCGTGCCGGATGTACAACTTGGAGCGCGTTCCGGGATCAGACGACCGCAGATCATCGTCCCAGAAGAGGCGGTCCAGGTCCCGCTCGGCCACGCGCTCGGCGAACTTGGCGCAGAGATAGTCGAACTGCGCCGGATCCAGCAGGGTCAACGCGTACAGTTTCTTTGGGGTCCGTATGATGTCGTCCAGAACGGCCAGCACGAGGATCTGGATGACCCGGTCGGAGCCATACGTCCGGTTTTTGGTCATCAGGGCGGTGACCAAGTGCCTGTCCGACGCGGCCGCTTCCCCTATCCGCGACATGTCCAGGTTCCTCACCGGCGGCCGCCCCTCCCGGGATCCGGTCGGACATGCGGGCCCGGCGGCACTGCGATCATCACCATGATCGACATCCAGGATCCCGGCCCGTACATCTCCGGCCGGTGTCCAGTTTACGAACGTTTTGGTGCTCCCGTGCTCCCCTGTTTCGTCGATAGTCGCCATGGGGGTGCGGGGGGATCATCCAATATGATCGCTGCACCCGACCGTCGCCTCGCCATGGCCGCCGGGCTGCAAGGTTGCGCGAGTGGCCGTTGCAGGGGCATGACACGGGCAGCCAAAGATTAACTCCGGCGATTAATCTACCCTGGTCATATTTTACGTAAATCGTGAATTGATTGCGGCGCCGGGGGGGTGTTCGTGCACAATCTCTCATGCCGCCAGTACCATAAAGTATAGTATTAATACTTGATAATACTTATACAACACCATCATAATCACCCGCCATGGGAAAGATAACCCGGACCGTCCACGTGGCGCACGACAAGGGTCATCTCTTGGGCGGTTTGCTGCACTATGTGATGGCCGCATCCAACCACGCCGCCAAGGGATATCGCCGGGGCGTACGCGGCAGGGATCTGTACCGTCTGGCGGTGCACCGCACCGGCGTCTACCAGTCCAGGTTTGCCGACTACATCATAGCTGACGTGCGGGGCAGCCACAAGGCGTGGCGCACCAACCAGATGGTCAACCATCATGCACGGGCGCCGCACTACCACAACCCGGCGGCCCAGACCGACTGCTTTGAGATGGCCTTCGATGATACCTCAAAACGGTGGGACGGCTCGCCGGCCATCCACGTCGCCATATATGGGGTGGGCCGCCAGGACCGTACCTGGATGGCGTTCCGCGTGCCCCCCTACCTGGTGGAGCAGCTCACCGGGCCCGGCGTCGCGCCCAGGACCGTCAGACTGACCAGGGACGAGATTTACGTGACCTACGAGAGGGTGGTGCCGGACCGCGAACCCGCCACCTGGGCGGGCGTGGACATGAACGCCGACAACAACACGTACGCGCTGGCAGACGGCGGGGTGGTGGTCGAGCATAACGACTTTCAAAGACAGTACAACAGGGCGTGCAGCAAGATACTGAGGGTGAAGCGCCGCAGCGATATCCGCGTCATGGCCAAACACCAGCAAAAAGCCTGGAACACCTATCGCAACCGCGTAAAAAACGCGCTCGGCGTCGAGGCGCGCCGGACGGCCAATGCCGGGGTTGGCCTGGGGTATGAGGATCTGAACATCCACGGGCTGTACGACAAGAACGGCAGGATGGCGCCATACGTTCGCGGCAGGTTGAAGACCGCCCTTAACACCGGCCAGAGGAGGCGCGCCCTGACAGACGCGCTGTCATCGGCGGGGCTGCCGCATGTGGGGGTGGACCCTGCCGGCACCTCGGCGAACTGCCTCATGTGCGGATCCAAGTTGAGGCGCGCCACCAGCCAGCCCCCGGGCAGGCGCAACCTGTGGTGCCAGCCATGCAGGGCCATCCGTGAGCGGGATGCCAACGCGGGCGCCAACATATTGTTCCGGACGGTGGCGGCACTCGTCATCGAGTACACCGGCCGGGACGGGTCGACACGCGTCGCGTTCCCGGCCATGCTGGCGATGCTGCGGGATGCCGTCAACGAACCCGGTATGAACCCACAACAAAAGAACACTTTGACAGACATCCTGCGGATGTTAGAGGGCCGCAGCGCAGGCGCCGAATGGCGCCTGCCGGGGGCGCACAAACCGGGGCGCCGAAGTTCCGCCGGCGGCAAGCCGGCGGGCGGACCCGGGGTGGACGACCACGGCCGGAACGGGCCGGGGCCGCCCAATGCAGCCAAGTTATGCGTCTATGCATAATCTCTAAAGCAGCATTCTCGACGAAGCTATCAAGATACACGATGCGGAAAGACTTGACGCATAGTCACCCGCGGATGTCGTCAACGGCATTGCCCAATGCCCTGCAGTCGTCCACCAGTTTCTGCGCCTTGGCCGCGGAATCCCGATCCGATAGCCGCGCTATCAGGCTTTCGGCATGCCGCAACTCCACTTCGATTTCGTCCGTGGCTATAACCCTGCTGTTTCGTATTTAATATTTTATTAGAGGGCAGCTAAATGTAGTGTCCGAAAATCATGTCGCGCCCCGTCTTGACCGTCAGTCACGAATGTCCTCCTCCATCCACTTGGGATTCTGATGCCTTATTTCGTCGGTCGCCTTCTTTTTGTGGAACGCCATCAGTGGCGTTTCGTAGTTGTTGATGTCAAGCGAAAAGTGCAGGCGGTCAGTATTGTAGTACTCGATGTAGTCCTCCAAGCTTGAGTAGTGCCAGATCTCATCCTCCAAGCTACGATGGAACCGCTCAAGCTTACCGTTGGTCTGCGGGTGGTACGGCCTTGAGTTTATCAGTCCTATGTCGAGGCTGAGCAGTTCGCTCTCGAACAGGGTTGGGGTCCAGGAACCGGTCTGCTTCTTGCGGCCGCCCCTGCCGACGAAGCAGGATCCGTTGTCCGAGAGGACGGTCGCTGGCGTTCCAAATCTGGAGATTGCCTGCCTGAGCACGGCCACGACGTTGACCGAGGTGGCCTCCTTGAAGAGTGCCGCCCCGGTGACGCATCTGGAGGCGTCGTCCAGGTAGGTAATCAGGTTCAGTCCCTTCATCCGCGGATCATTCATGGCATGCCAGTCGGTGTGCCACATGGCGTTGGAGTAGATGCGCTCGTACCTGACCCACTTGCGTTGCTTGGTCTTTGCAGTAGTTTCTGCTACCAGGCCCTTGGACTTCATTATCCCATATGCACGATAGCGGCTTATATCATGCCCCTCCTTGCGCAGTCTCTTGGAGGTACGTACCACGCCCTCTGGCTTGCGGTTGTGGACATCCAGTACCGCCAGGATCTCCTGCTCGGACGGCGCCGGGTCGGCGGGTCGGCCGGCGAGGCGCTGGACGTGAACCGTACCGGTCTCGCAGTACTCTGTCCACAGGCGCTGGATGTGCCTTTGCGTTACATTGAGTTCCTCGGCTACCACCTTGGTACCCCGGCCCGTCTCCAGCTGCCGGATGGCGTACCGTATGGACCTGTCCGTCAGCTTTGGCTTCACGTCTTCGCGTGATCCGTGCAGCTTAAAGTAGTCTTGTCGCGTGATCTTAGTCCCATCTAAGCGACATGATTTTCGGACGTTAGATAGAGGGCAGCTAAACCAAAAGTACTCTGACAATCCTACTTACTGGGGATAAGATGCCCTCCGCAGCCATCTTGAGATTAAATATGGTGCGCCTCGAGATCGATCACGGCCAGTAAGGGCGTTAAAAGACGGGGGTGCGCAGGTCCCCTCAGACTTCGACATATGATGTAACCAACACACTGGCATAATTGGCCTAGAACGGCATAGTATCGGAAAGTAGGATCCGGCAATGACCCGATGTTCGCCGGGGCCGCGACATGTGGCAGAGGCGTATGGCCGGGGTCCGCCTGGCAGACATCCGGGCGTGCGGCATCCGGGGCGCGGCGGGCCGTATCGCGCAGGCGTCGGGTTGTTTTGGCGTGCGGGGCTGCACGGCATCGCACAGATCGGTTCCGCCGGAGCGTGATGATGGTGCCGGTCCGCCCCGGTGCGGTCAGGCCATCGGCAGACCGGATATCCGGACGGGCTGCACTTCGCCGGACTCGACCAGCCGGATAATCGAGTCCTCCATCTCGTCCTCTGTCTGATAGTACCTGGCGGCGAGCCGCGCCTTTATCATCCGCCACTGTATCTTGATGGGGTTAAGCTGTGGGGTGTACGGGGGCAGGTATATCAGGACCACGTCATCGCCAGCATCCTTCAGGTATTTCTTGATGAGATCCGACTTGTGGGATGCGGCGTTGTCTGTCACGAATGCCACCTTGCCGTACTTTTGGCGGAGCGCCTCCAGGAAGACCCTGAACACCGTCGATTTGGTCGAGTCGGCCTGCATCACGTGCAGCACCCCTTTGCCCAAGGCGCCGAACACCTTCACCGACCTCCTGGAGAATGTGGCCTTTATCGTCTCGCGGCCGCCGCGTCCGCAGCCATCCCCGGCTTGTCAGGGCGGAGAGCAGCATGGTCATCTCGTCCTCGTAAAAGTTGGTGCATCCCGCCTTGACCAGGGCATCCATCCTCTTCTGGGTGTCCTTGATGAACTTTTTGCGCGTCTCGGGGTTGGTGCGTAATTCTCGTCTGTTTCGGCAGGTTTACCCTCCCTGACTTTCACCGGCCAGGCCATCATCCCCGGACCCGGACACGCTGCACGCCCGGCCACAGGCAGGGAACGTCAGGCACACTCCGCATGCGTCTGTTGTCCTCCGTATGACGGGATTGGTACCTTCAGCCTGTTGGCCCACTAGAACCGGCCGGGCGCCCGCACGTTCCATGCGATGGCCCTTCCCTTGGCGAACCGCAGGCGGTTGTCCGTCCGGACGAACCGGCAGTGCAGCTGGTGCCTCCTGCCCTCCTCGGCTCCAAAGACGCCCTCGATCAGGGCCCTCAGCGGATACTCGTCCTGGTTGAACAGCCTGGCCGCCTTCCTCCGGTTGGGCGTGGCCCGGTTGGTGGCGCCCCGTCGTTGCTCGATGTTGGGGGGGATAATGCCCAACCAGAAGATCATCCGGTAGTTGTACTCGGCATCGTACCTCCTGTCGGCGTGAAGGAGGCGGCCGGCGAACTCGAACCCGCGGCGCCTTATCTCGTCCAGCATGGGCACCAGCATGTTGATGTCGTTGAGCTTGCCCGGCGCGGCCATTCCGGTCAGTATGATCTGCAGCCCCGGGACGGCCATGATATGGTACTTCCAGTAGGCCTTCTGGGGCTTCTCGACGAACCCGCGCGCGTCCCTGTCGGGGCGCTCGGCCTGCTCGTACCTGGCGGTCTCCGTCCCGCTGCTGTCGGCTCCCGGCGGGGCGTCCGCCCCGCCGACCTCGGCCAGGCAGCGGCGGGCGGTCTGGGGCCAGTATCCCGTCCATCCATTCGGACGGGATGGCCCGCATGTGCCTGACCGGGGTGGTGTGGTCTGGTACAGGCTCGCCGTCCCACGGGATGCACATCTCCCCCATGTCCGATTCGGTCTTGCGGTACGTTCCGGTTGTCGGCCATCATCCACAGGCAGGCAAAGTCGAGTTTCTCCTTGGAGTGGACCGGGGGCCTGCCCCGGTTGCTGCCCTCCTGGCGCGGGCACGGCCTCTCCCGGACCGGCCGGATCAGCGTCCTCCTCAGGCGGGCCGTCTCGGCTACCGCCGCGCGGTCATAAAACTTCCAGTGCTCTTCCCGTCGGTTGTGCCCCGTCATTGGGGCGGACGCGAGATCCGCCGATCATTGAACGTATCGGATGGGCCGGATGCGGCTACGGTGAATTACGCACCAACCCCGTCCCTTCTGGCCTCCCGCCGCTAAAGTGTGCATCGCTGATCGGTCTCCTTCTAGCGGGGTCCGCCCCATGCTAACAGAGCGATGCATCAAGCGTTGTTTACCGATACTGCTCCCTTTGCGGGTGATGGGCTTCCCTGCCATCGTGCAGGCATCCGCCGGATGGGCCAGCCGTTTGCAGGCGGCTGATGGCAAGACCCTCCTGTGACGGCCACGCATGCTTGTCACACCGCTTGGACTACCCGTCGCCGTAGGCGGGACGGCGCCCACCTGTGCCATCACCAGACGCGCCAGCCGGCGGCCGTCGGAATGCTGCCGCGGCCCGAACCCCCTCACCTACCATTGCCCGAATCCGGCTGGAACCGGCCAATTGGGTTCTCCGCCGATTGGATTCGCGCATTTTTATGATGCGGGCGGTATTGACTTCAATGCGCGTGGCAGTATGCGTCATCCTGTTTGCGGCGCTGATGGCAGCATGGGCCGTTTGGAATGGACCCCGGAAAAGGAGAACGGTTTTTGCACGATTTTACACAGACTTGATTGCCTCATTTATGTGCCGCCTCCCATGATGTGAGGAACTCGTCCGGCGGGACGTATTTTAGCGCCGAGTGCAGCCTGTTCCGGTTGTAGTCCCGGAACGCCTCTGCTATGACGGCCTCGGCCTGCTGGTAGTTGGCGAAGTCATGCGGCCAGATGTACTCACGCTTGAGGGTTCCGTGGAACGCCTCGATGTGGCCGTTCTGCTCTGGGGTGTGGGTCCGGATGAACTTGAGGCTGATGCCCAGGATGGAGGCGGCCTTTCGGAACCTTTTGCCGGCGTACTGGGATCCGTTGTCGCACTGGAGGGTCAGTTTGGAGCAGTCCGGCTTGGCTGCGGCGACGGCCTCGACGAGCGACTCGACGGCGACGCTCGCGGTGGCCAGGGTGTCGAACCGGTAGGCGATCCACTGCCTGGTGAAGATGTCCAGAACGTTGAAGCAGTAACACCAGCCGTCGAGCGGACCGCACCAGACATAGGTGATGTCCGTCTCCCAGACCTGGTTGGGACGGGTTGCCTTGATTGGCGTCCAGCGGGCCTTGGCGCACTTGAGATCCTGCGCCGGGAGGCTCCAACCCATCCGCCGGTAGACGCGGCGCACCAGCTTGCGGTTGACCGGGCGGTCCAGCATCCTGGATAGCTCGGCGGCCATCCTTCTGGTGCCGTAGAACGGCCTCTCTTCGCGTATCTGACGGATCAGTTGTAGCACGTTCCGGTTGACGGCCGACTCCCGCGCTTTCGGCTTGTAGTACCATCTCTTTCGGGTCACCCCGCACCAGCGGAGCGCCTTGTTCAGGGACATCTCCTGGTGGATCAGGCTCTGCGCGGCCATCATTTTTTCCTTACCTCCAACGTTTTTTTTAAAGCGTCGTTGGCCAGGGTGATCTCCCCTACCAGCGTCTTGAGCGTAGCGTTTTCCCTTTGAAGTACCTTTGTGGCCCGCGCGTTCAGGCCTCCGGTCAGGGCGGCCCTGCCGCCCTCCAGGAACTTCTCACGCCAGGGATAGAACGTGTTGGGCGAGAGGCCGTACTTCCTGCATATGTCGGCGGTACTGGCCGTGGTGGTGAGCGACTCTATCACGATCTTGGCCTTGTCCTCGACGGTCCATCGCTTTTTGGTCATGGCTTGATCCTCCTAGGCTGGCCCAAAAACTCTTTGTTGCGGATCGTTCTCCTTCTAAGGGGGCCCCCACCACGTTGCCCCCGCTCTGGACTCACACTGGAGGCAACGCTGGATCCGAATGCCAACTCTTCGCGTTTTCATCTGGACGGATCCAAGTCAATCACCATCGAGTATACGCGAGGCGGCGCCCTCTCTGAATTTCTAAGGGATACAGGATCAAGGCTCGAGTTTGAGGTTGGGCCAGAGGACCACGGCGTGCAGCAGCTTACGGCCAGCCTCAACGAAAAGATACGCTCCGACGGCAGCCGGGCCAGCGTGGACGACCTGACCGTCCTGTACCGCGTCCTTGTGGACGGCGGTGAAACCTACACGTCCATAAATTTCTATGTCCACCTGTCCGGGAACATAACCGGCTACGTCATCGACCGGGACCGAGACGAAACAACAGTCGATCTGGGCTGGAGGGGCCTTGGTTCGGACGAGTCCATAGTGATGGACGGCGGGCTTTTGACGTGGTGGCGCGTCCCCACCGAGAGGAACCCCGCCACCCTGCAGGAATCCAAAACGGTGGACGGCATAGACATCAACATACCGCTGAACACCATGCGCGACCACTATCCGGCGATATATGACCTGGTGCGGGGCACGGCGGCAGCCGCGGAATTGTCAAAGGGGACAATCAACTCCAGCTCCATCCTGGCGGTGCCCATGACGGAGTGGAATTATTCGTTTGGACCTCAACGCGACCCCGTCCGGGATGATATCATATCATGGAATTACGGCTCGCTATGGGCACACGGCTTTTACCTGACTCAGGCCGTGGTAAGACCGTCCCCGGCCATACCCGGAGAAATATCCTACAACATGACTCTCGGATCATCTGGCGACCAGGGCATCATATTCGTTCCCGGCCTCGCCATCCTGGACGTGCGGGAGGGCGTGGAGGTGGCAGTGGTGACGCCCACGGATCTTGAGGTAGAGATAACCCCCTATTACCCCCCGAAGCCAGATACAAAGGCGCATGAGGGAAATTTCGTAACATGCCGACTTTCTGAAGTTCTTTATATACTCAAGCAATAACACATAAGGATCGCATCTGCCAAGGCCAAACGATGATGCCGGGATTTGATCTTGAGGGAATAGACTGGAAGAATCCTGATGTCAACAAGCTTTTCGAGGTTCTTGGCAAGCAGTTTGATCAAATGGACCAAGAAATGAAGGATCTGAAAGAGGAGAACCGCAAGGTGGTAGCAGAGAACGACCAGCTGAGATCCAAGATTGACGAGCTGACAAAGACCATAGAAGAGCTGAAAAACAAACGCGGCAGGACGACCAAGAAAGCGCGCAGCTACAACTCCAGGAAGTTCAAGGGATACCCGCATGAGGAGACGAAAAAGGCGCCACCCAAGTACGCGCGGCAGAGCCACGCGACCGTACACGAAACAGTGGACCACAAATTCTGTCCTATATGTGGCGATCTACTCTCGGAGTACTCGAGCAGTTATCCCAGGACCGGCGAATCCATAGTGGACGGCAGGTGGGCCAACATCGACATGAAGATAGTCGGGCGGTACTGCAGAAAATGCGCCTGCATGCAGTATGCTCAGCCGGAGAACTTTCTGCCCAACGAGCATTTCGGTATCGATATGATGGCGCGGATCTCCACGATGCGCCACCTGACAATCTCGTACGGCAAGATACAAAAGATAATCCAGATGTTCTACGGCAGGGATATCGTCATCTCCACGCTGGAGGATCTGGACTGGCGCGTGGCCACCCTCATGGAGCCTCTCTACCACGGACTGCTGGACGAGATCACCGGCGCCAAGATAGCCGGCGGGGACGACACCGGGTGGTACATCAACGGCAAGAACTGCTGGGTGTGGGTGTTCCATTCGGGGACCTGCACCATCTACCACATATCGCTATCCAGAAGCAAGCACGTCTCCGATGCGTTCCTGAAGGACTTTGACGGCATACTGGTGGGCGACTCGCACCCCGCATGGAGCGTGGCGGAGATCCTCCAAAAGTGCCTGCTGCACTACTTTCGGGACATGTACCGGACGTAAGTGTTCACGTCATTCGGGCGTGTTTTTCCCTCAGGATGAGCTGAGATAAATAATCTGCCCGCATTAAGCAAGAAATTACCGGTAGGTTGCCGGGTGTTTTTTCTTTGGATTGTTTTCGTGTCCGTGGCCGCCGTCACGCTCAGATGTATAGTTGGGATCAAAAGTAATCGGACAAATCCGTAAGATCCTAATAGGGTAAAATTTCAAGCCGGCACATGGCTACGACCGAGATGAAAGACGCGCTAAAACGCGCCAAAAACAAGAACGAGTACGCGCGCATTGCGGCGGTAAACATGGTATTGAACAAGAACATCGACGTCGATACCGTTGCGGACGGTTTCTGCGTCAGTCGCGGAACCGTCTACGCGTGGCTTGCCGCGTACGACCGCAACGGGCTGGACGGCCTCGCCGACGATGCGAGGCCGGGCCGCCCCCCTTTCGTGCCGCGCGCCCAACTGGAGGAGATAGTCGGCGGCGCCAAGCAGTTCACCGCCTTGGGGTTCGTCGAGCTGGTCGAGAAGAGGACCGGCGTGAAATACAGCGAGCAGCACGGGCGCCGCCTGCTGAGGTCCCTGGGCTTCACGGTCAAGAAGACACTCCGGTTATCCGACCGCGTCCCGCCGAAGGAGGAGGTAGAGATCTGGCAGAAGGATACCGAAAAGGAGGTTGAGACGCTCGAAAAGGACGATTTCACCGTGGTCATGGCCGATGAGAGCCACCAAAACGCGAACCTGTTCGGGTCGGGAGCCGTCTACGTGCGCGGCGACGCCGAACCTATACAGATGCCGCTGGGCAACCAGAGGCAGACAGTCTACGGCGGCGTCACGCTGGATGGCGAGACGTGCTACATGGCGGCCAACAGGGCCAACGACAGATCGTTCATCAAATACCTCGATAAACTGCAACAACGTTTCGGCAAGGTGGCGGCGGTCGTCGACAACGCCGCATACCACAACACGAAACGCGTACGGCAATATCTCGAGAAGAATGGCGATTCAGTCAGACTGATGTTCCTACCGCCGTATTCGCCGTTCTTGAATCCGGCCGAGTGGCTGTGGCGGAATGGAAAGGCCATACTGCGCAGAACGTTCCGGCGGCCGGCCAAGAGCTACTTTAGACGGAAGGTGATGCTTGTGTACGAGTCGCTTGAAATCAATTTCAATCCGCGCGACATTCTGTTTAGAAATTTGGATAAATTATACCCCGCATGAAAAATTTGTCCGGTTACTTATGATCCCAACTATATCTGGCCACCTGCGCGGCATAGTCGATGCCCCGTGCCTTCCAGGTCGTCACGCACGTGAAGAGGTTGGCCAGCCAGTCCATGGTCTTTACCGACCTGATGGAACCGCGTACCTTGCGGTGGACGACCAGCTCGCGCAGGGCCCGCTCGGCGGCGTTGTTGGTGGCGGGGATAGCCGGGTCGATGACGAACCGGAACAGGCTGGGCAGGGCGTTGGATAGCGTGGTCATGAATTTTTCCAGCACCGGGTGGTCGGCGTACCTGTTGATGATCCTCGATACGTGTTTGCGGAGGGAGTCGCGTAGGGCGCGCCGGACCGTCGGGGGTCCCTCCGCACCCATACCGTCCCAGTATATGCGGTACAGGGCGTCGGCGACCTCCCGCGCCTGGCGGCAGTGCTCGTTGAGATCAGCTATATGGCCGGCCTCGCGGAGGATGTGCGACCAGCAGCGCTGGATGCGGTATCCTTTGTAGGCGGTCCACCCGTCGCAGATGATCGTCCCGGACCACCCTTTGCCCAGCACCTCGTGCACGACCTTGCGCCCCCTGCTGGAGCGTATGATGTAGTAGGCGTCGCCGGTATCGGGATCCAGGAACACCCAGATCCAGACTTTCCTGCCGTTGAGCGAGATGGATGTCTCGTCGACATGCAGGCGGCGCGCCCTCCTGATGCGGGCCCGGATCTCCGAGGCGGGCTTCTCCAGGCAGTACCCGGTCCCCGAGACGACATTGTGGATGGTGCCAGTCGACATGGTGATTCCATGCCTGCCCATGCTGTCCGCGTTCCGTTTGTGGGGGAGGCGGTCCAGAAAGTTGTGGACTACCGTCATCATGACGTTCTTGCCGTAGGATCCTCTCTTGGGGATGTCGGGGACGGGCACCGCCGCGTCCCCGGCGGGTCCGGTCCCGGCTCCTATCCCGTCCAGGCCGCACTCGCCGCAGCTGCAGATGACCGTGTAATGGCGGGTGGTCGTGGCCGGGACCGGCTTTGGTATCTCGGTTATGTCGCGCTCCTCGATGTTCTCGACCTCCAGGGAGGTGCCGCCGCACCCGGGGCACCTGAAGGGCGCGTGCGTTTCAAACTTGGTGGGGGCGGGCTTGCTGGTCTTGCCCTGGTGCCCGGGCTGGGCGCCACGGCGCCTGGTCGACTTCTCCTTCCCGGCGGGGTCCTCCCTGGGGGTGGCCGTCTCCTTCCGGCGTTTGGCTATCCTGCGCGAGGGCGGCGTGTTGGGGTTGTCGTGGTAGGCCAGCTGGCGCCTCAGATCCTCGTTCTCTTTCCTGAGCGCCTTGATCTCGCGCTTCATCTCCCGATGCTCGGCGAGCAGTCCGCGGTAATCCCCGTCGAGCTTTTCGAACATCTTCTTGTAGCCGGTCCTGCTTGCCAACGGCATGCAGGCGATCAGCCCATATTTAGATCTCACGGTCTAACGCGGTGGTTGTTTTTCGCTTGGAAATGAGAGGCGCGGAAACCGTGTCGGTGTCGCCCCATCCAAGTATTAAAACCCCCACGATCGCGGCCGCAAATGATTTTTGCAGACAGCAAAACGTGCCTAAACGACGTGAATACTTACTACCGGACCATCGAAAAGAACGCCGGCGCCGAGTTCAAGGAGTTCTTCGGCGAGCTATACAGGATACTCAAGTCGGCGATAAGGCTGCACGGAAAATACGATCTCGTGCAGGACATCCCGCAGCGCAGTATACGCAGGCTGCAGAACCGCATAGACGCGCTCGCCGCCGGCACGTACAAGGATCCGGACTGCAACAGGTACGTAAAGCGGCTCAAGAGGGAGGGCAGGTCGCTGTTGACCTTCCTCGTACACGAGGACGTCCCGTACCACAACAACGGAAGCGAGCAGGCGTTGCGCACATTCTCAATAATGCGGAAGATATTCTACGGGAGCCGCTCGGAGCGCGGGCTCAAGACCACCGAGATCCGCGAGTCAATATTCGCCACATGTGAAAAGCGCGGCATAAACCCGTACCGGTTCGTCATCGACTACCTGCGGGGCAACGCAAAGAAGATACCGATGCCCGAGCAGATCATGATTCCGGCATGACATCAAAAAATTAACATAAAAAACACGCCAAGCGCCGTCCCGCGGCTAAAAAATACGATGCCGTGGCAGCCGTCCCTCAAGATACCATACGCATGCCGGCCCGAGCACCACGCAGGATCCCGCGATCCGGACACGCTTCAAAAAATCGATCATTCGAGTCGGGGCTAACTTCAGAGACTCGATCTGTTACGAAATTTCACGGATCTTGAGGTGGAGATAACCCCAGATGACCCCGCTGGCGCGGTGGCCGACGAAGGCCTCGAGCCAACAACAATCTACGCGGCGGTCGCCTTGGCCGTCGCTGGAGCCGGAGTGTTCGCCGTATTCATGTATCGTATCCGGGGAATTATCCGCTTCGGTACACCGCGCACGTAACGTACGCGTACCCGCCCAAGCGTTTTTCGGCGCTTGGATTCTCTTGCAAAATTGGGACATGTTGTGGTTCGGTGCTAGTCGTCCGGTCCGGCCACGGTGATGTGGTCATCGTGTATCGTAAACGTGATGCGCTTTGGGTTGCCAAGTCGCCTCAGGACCGGTTTTGGCATGTAGCTGAAACTGCTTGTGTTCTGGACGTTGTGTGTGACCGATACCGTGAACTTTGTGGCATCCCTCGCCCATTTTGTCATGTGGTTGGTTCCAGTATTGTATTTGTAAGCAAATTTTGGTAAACGAATTCGTTATGGTACAACGCAAGGGCCGCCGCAAGGAGCCAGCCCGGGAAGGGCCGGATGCCCGCGGCAGGGAAATCGTACGGGAGGGGGTGATCCTGTATCTGGGTTCGGGACGGTATATGGTGTCATCGTGCCCAAAACCCGGTTCATACTACGAGGTGACGGTCACGGGCAACTGCTGGAGGTGCACGTGCCCGTACCATGTTCACGGAAACCGTCGCTGCAAGCATATGGGCGCGGTGCAGCCTTTGGTGGAGCGCATCCTCAGGTCCGGGCGCGACATCGTGAGCATATGCGACTCCGGGGTGGTGATACGCGTGTCGTGCGGAGGGGACGACTGCATAGTGATTCGGATAATGAGTTGGATAACTGGGCATAGTATCAAGACCGCATATACCGCCGGCCGCGCCCCGCACGGCAGCCGTCCGGGTATATGGTATCCGGACAGGCCGGGGGCCGCGCCGGGCATATGGTTCTACACTTGTGGAATGGACCGAAACACCTAGATCGCTCTCATGCCCCCCGAACCCCCGTGCCAAAGGCAGTGCTGGTAAGGATGGGAGAGGAGTACCTTCCCGGCGTGCCGCTGGCCGAACTCGAAGAGGCGTACAGGCGCCAGCCCCCAGGCAAGTCCGGGGACGGGCTTTAGGCGGCCGTGCCCAGAAAGCGCGGCAAGATGATCGTGGAGATGGCCACCATATCGGGGCGCCATCCCAGTACCGTCCACCGGTGGTTGTACAGGCTGGAGCGCGAGGGTCCCTAGGGCAGGCACGACCGGGCGGCCCGGGCAGGCCGCGGCTCCCGGCGCCGGAGCAGGAGCGCCTCATCAGGGGGGCTCTGGACGGGCCGCCGTCCGAGAGCGGATTTGGCCGCGGCAGCTGGAACGCCAGGATGCTCGCCAGGCGCATAGGAGCCAGGTTCGGCATTATCCCGTGCAGCCGGAGGACCGCCCTGATAATCGCGGGCCGGCTCGGCTTTTCGACATACAAACCGTGGTCCGTACCCTGCAGCAGCGCCACGCCCGAGGAACACGCGGCGTTCATTGAAGAGGCGAGGGGGACCATCACCAGATGGAACGAGGAGGGACGCACCCTGCTGGCCGTCGACGCGGCCACCCTGCGGGACTCGCCCACGTCTGGCAGGGGCCTCAGGCGGCGGGGCGGAAAAGAACATAGTCCGCACCAACCACTCCAAAAAACCCAACCACCTGATCGGGGCTCTGGGAGACGGTACGCTGGACCTGCCATTCCACGATAACCTGAAGGCGGACGGCCATGCGGCCCTGGTGGAATATGCCCGCCGGCACCACAAGAAGATCTGCATCATATAGCCGACAACGCCGGCGCCCTCACCGGCAAGACCATGAACGACTACATTGCCCGCACGGACGGGGCAGTCGAGATGGTGCACATTCGGCCCCACACCCCACATCTCAACCCCATAGAGATGGAGTGGCGTGAGATCAGGGCGGCCATTGCCGACATCATCCTCGGCGGCCTGGACAGGATGCGGGACGCGATAATACGCATGCTCCACAGCAGGGAGATGCCGATAGTCCAGTTGTTTGACTGGCCGCTGCCCACTCCCTAGTCGGCCCTGCCGCTCTCCGAAAGGCACCCAGTCCGCCCCGCGCCTGCCGGATTACTGCGCCCTGACCTACCTGTACGATTCACCCAGAGGAGGCGCACCGGCGCGGGGTCCGGCGGGAAGGGGCGACTTGGCTGCGCCATAGTATTGTCGAGGGCAGCCGGCGATACGCGCACCATATGGGCTGCAGGCGTTATTGCAAACTTTATGACCATCACCATGCAACCCAACCCCGCCAAATCCCGTGAAGGGTTAAAAACGGGCCGCCCGTGCACGCGCCGTGGGCGTCTCAAAGGCTTATCTTGACTCTTCCTACCTGCTCGCGCTCATCAAGGAGGAAGGAGGGGCGCGAGAGGTGGAGCGCATGCTGTACCGCCTTCGATCCAACGCCTTTGAGGTTTTCGTGCCGCATGTAGTTCTGGGGGAGGTTTGCGGGGTCATTTTCCGCGACTTTAAATCCGACCAGGACAGGCGGAACAAGACGGCAAGACTGGTGGACATGATGGACTCTAACGGAATCTTGTGGAAAAACATGAAGCCTACCGAAAAGGACGCGTTCGACATAATGGTCTCCCTCAGCGGCAAGGACGAACTGCTGGACGCCACCGACGTAATGATAGCATCCCACGTCCTGTCGGATCCAGACTCCAAGTTTTTCTTTACCACAGACGGCAACATGCTCGAAAACGCGGCCATCATCGATCTGGAGAAAGAACTAAGCGCCAGCGGAAAGCGCCGCGTGGAGCTCAAGATATCTGACGGGTTCTAAGGATGGCCGCCCGGCAAAAGCAGCACGGCTGGTCAGGCGCGAACCGAGACCAGACCGCGCGCCTCTAGGTCGCCCAAGACGTCGGCGATGAACTCCTCACCAAACCCGGATTTGATGCGGCAGACCTTCTCCATCAGGGAGGCGCGCCCTTTTGTGTGCTCGTTTCTGTCCATTATCGTGGCTGCAATCTCCAACCACCTTGGATCATTGCGTACCGCCTTAAGAAAGTCGCCCTTCCTGAACCCGCCCGGGATGGCCGCCGGGGATCTGCCGTCTCGGCCGCTGCCACGCGCCAGCGCGTAGTAGTCGGCGGCAAGCTCGCTCGAATACGGGCCGTACAGGTACAGGCCATGCTGGTAGCGGAATGGCATTCCAAGGCGCTTTGCCAGGAACGCGTATTTTTGCAGTTTCAGTCTGTTCGTGAACTGCCTGTCGCCGTTGCCAACTATGTCGAGCTCCACCAAACCTTCATCCTCCAAGAACCTGACGAATCCGTCCAGATTTGGGTCCATGCACTACATACGCACCGGAGTAAATTTAAGGTTGTGTTGCTCGCGGGCCGCCTGGATGGTAACCGTTCACCCCCTCCTAACAACTGTAGGCGATCAGGCACGATTTTGGCCGAATTCCGCACTAAAACCGGCCGCCTTTAAAAATGGGGTGAACGGTTACCCGGATGCCGAAACCCGGCCCGGCCGGCATCTGCGTGTCCGGCCAGGCCGCGGGTAGCTGTAACTTGACACTGCCTCCAACCCAAATTTAAAACCCGGGCAGACGGGTTTCCACCGCAAGGCCGGGTGGTTGCTCAAAATGGCCCGGATCCGGGCCGCAGTCCGGCGGAGGCTGCTTGGCAGGTGAAAGCCCGGGGAAGCAACCTGTCAAAACAGGCGAGAATTGCACACCGACCCATGGTTGGGGCGTCTGCTCAGTCCAGGCGACCTGGCTGGTGCGTGGATCACCTCGATTGAGCGACCTGGCGCCAGTCATGTTATTATACGGAAGCGGCAATTCGTATAGCAACGAACACCGGTATTGCATCCCCGTATAACAACGGGTTCCGTAGTTATACGGAAGCGGCAATTCGTATAGCAACGAACACCGGTATTGCATCCCCGTATAACAACGGGTTCCGTAGTTATACGGAAGCGGCAATTCGTATAGCAACGAACACCGGTATTGCATCCCCGTATAACAACGGGTTCCGTAGTTATACGGAAGCGGCAATTCGTATAGTAGGCGGTTCGGCAGAAGCATCGTGCAGGGAACGACGCGCTATGCCCCCATGCGCATTGGCGGTGGGATGATTGCTGGAATCCGAATTTACCAATCCCAGTGGCCGGTTCGAGGAGAACAGTAAAGGCCAGGTGACGTTTGTGCCGGCATTCCTGCCACCGGAGATCAACTATGCGTCCACAATAGACCTTATCACGGAGGCGCATATGCGTCTGGGCGTTTTGGAGGGAGTTGGAAAGCTCCTTCCGAATCCGGATCTGCTGATCATCCCGTACATCACACAGGAGGCGGTCCTAAGCTCAAGGATCGAGGGTACCGAGGCGTCGAACCTGGATGTCTTTCGGTTCGAGGCAGAAGGAAGGGCGGATTCGGGCGGGCACAAAAGAGTTCTAGAGGTAGCCAATTACGTTAGGGCATCGCGCTCCTGCTTTGAGCTGATAGGGGGTAAAAGGAGTGTAGATCTGGAAATGTTGAGGCACGCGCACAAGATTTTGTTGGATGGAGTAAGGGGGCAAACGGCGGAGCCCGGCATGATCAGAACGGTGCAGAACTGGATAGGGCATGCAAACTGCCGTATTGAAGACGCGTCATACGTTCCGCCCGCAGTGCACAGGCTTGGCGATCTCCTGGAAAATCTGGCGCGGTTCGTCACGGATCCGCCCCGGAACATACCGGTTCTGGTGCGATGCGCCTTGGCGCATTACCAGTTCGAATCAATCCACCCGTTCGAAGATGGCAACGGCAGGATCGGAAGATTGCTTATCCTGTTGATTCTTGCAAGCAGCGGTGCGCTTAGCATGCCGCTTTTGTATCTGAGCGCGTATTTCGAGAGGAACAGGACAGAATACTACCATCTTCTTCGAGGGGTGAGCCAAAACAGCGAGTGGACTGAATGGATAGACTTCTTTCTGAACGGGGTAATTCAATGCAGCGACGACGCAATCCGCGTTACAAACAAATTCCTTAATCTTCGAGAAAAGTATGAACAAAAGCTAAAAGAAAGCCGCGCATCCCGAAATGCCATCGTTTTGGTCACGTATTTGTTTTCCAATCCCGTAGTTACAATCCCGGCGGCGGCAAAATATCTTGGAACGGGATACCCGCCTGCAAAGAAGGCCGTCATGTACTTGGTTGGCGCCGGCATACTTGAACAAATCGGTACCCGAAGAAGGGGCAAGGAATATGCCGCAAGAGAGATTCTCGACGCATTCTCATAGTGCCGCTGGCCATCGCATCAGGGCATGCCGCACGTGAAACTCCGCGTACCCTCGGTGCGGGGCGGCCGAAGCCATCTGGTGGATCAAGAAGCTGACTTTGGTCGCGGATGGTCGGTGACCGGCCAAGTTCACGGCACCCCCATCAAGACACGTCTATCTCAAAGGCCGCCACGCTGACCCCCTCGCGTATCCGGAAGGCGCGGCAGACCTCCCCTGATATCTCCCCGACGATGCCAACCCTGGTGCCTCCTACCTCGACCGCCGCCGCCCTGCCCCGGCGGAAGGGCGCCTCGTCCACCGGCGGCGTCCTCACCTCCGCCGCCGGGCCGCCGGCCCCCAGCACCGACTTTAGTACCGACTTGGCCTCCGAGTACGATGCGCCCTGGTGGGCCGTCACACAGCCGAGGTGGACGGGCTCGGCCACAAAGTCCTCGTCGGTCCTCTCAAAGACGGTCCCGGTCTCGTAGAGCCGGTGGGGATACGGCTCGTGGATGTTCCCCGACAGGTTCTCCAGCAGTCCGGGTATCAGGGCATGCCGGAGCGTCGTATGGCTCTGGCTTTTTGAGCCTGCGACGGTAATCCTGCGCGCCTCCCGCGAGGCCGAGCCGCCAGCCCGGGAGATTATCTCGGATCCTATCAGGCTGGAATTGACCGCCTCGGTGAACCCCAGCCCGGTCATCACCCTGCCGATGCACCCTAGGCGCGCGGACAGCCTGCTGGGTTGGCCCACCGTCCGCACGCCGGGGATGGTGGGCTCCATGTTGTCGACGCCGTATCCCAGGGCCACCTCCTCGACTATGTCCATGGGGCCGAACATGTCAAAGCGGTACGCCGGGACGGTGCAGCGGATGGTGTCCCCGTCCACCCGGGCGTCCAGCCTGGACCTCCTGAGGCACCCGGCGGTCTCCTCGGCGGTCATCTCCAGCCCGATCATCCTGTTGGGCGCCGCATGGTCTATGGACATCTCCCGGGTGGCCAGCTCCGGCGTGCGGTTGCCCGCCCCGGACACGCTGACGCGCTCCAGCGCAAAGCCGGCCGCCTGCAGGGTCACGCAGACCACCGCCAGGGCGTTCTCGATGTCGGGTATGGCGCCCCCGGTGATATCAACAAAGAGGTTCCTGGTCCCCTCGGTGACCGTGGTGTGGCTGGAGTTGATGACCGGCGGCATGGATGCCACCCTGTCCTCGCTATCCAGTATGACGGGGATCCTGTCCCCGAACAGCAGCGGACCATACCGTACGCCCTGGTCGGTCTCGGAGAGTATCCGGTGCACCGGCATGGGCTCGGCCTGCCCCAGCGGCGGAAACTCGAACTCCCTGGTGACGGTCGTGTACCTCAGGGGAAACGACATTTTGTCCAGGTCGTGCAGGCCGATGGCCAGCTTCCTGCGCTTGCGGCCCAGCCCCTCGTGGAGGTCCTCCTGCATGGCGATGATCTGCTTGATGTCGCAGGCATCCAGCCCGCGCTCCCGGGCGACCATCCCGGTGATGGCGGGCCGGACGGTCCTCACCGACTCGTCCGCCTCCAGGCGCCACCCGGCCGCGGCCACCCTTACCGGGTAGATACCCGTCTCTATGTCCAGCATGCCCCGCAGCCCCAGCGCCACCCCGTACTCGGTGGAGTAGTCGGGGCGGTTGGGGCTGTACTCTATCCTGACGGTATCGCCCTGCTCGTGCTCTATGTCCAGTCCCAGGAACGGCAGGGACCTGCGCACCTCCCCGGCGGGGGCGCCCACCATCCCGGACAGCCTCTCGTATGACAGGGAGACTACCGGCATACGGGGGTCCTCCGCAGCCACCCAAGGCTGTTGTTGTAGAACTCGCGGACGTCGTCCACCCCGTACTTTAGCATCGCCATCCGCTCAATCCCCCCGCCCCACGCCAGCACCGGGCGGGTTATCCCCAGCGGCTCGGTCACCTCGGGGCGGAATATGCCCATCCCGAATAACTCAACCCACTTGCCCAGCGCCTCGTTGTAGACCATCGACTGCAGGGACGGCTCCGTGTACGGGAAGAAGGTGGGCCAGAACTTTATCCTGGTGATGCCCATCCTCCGGTAGAACTCGCGCTGTATCCCCATCAGGTCGCGCAGCGAGACGTCATCCCCGATGACCACCCCCTCCACCTGGTTGAACTCCACCAGGTGCTTGTAGCTGGGCTTTTCGTTCCGGAAGACGCTCCCCAGCGAGAAGATACGCGCCTCGGCGGGGTTGTTCTCGGCCAGGTGGCGGATGGTCACGCAGGTGGTGTGGGTCCTCAGGACCGGCTCGGCGGCGCGCGCCGGGTCCCACCCGTACCCCCACCGGTCGTTGTGGATGGCCTCCACCTGGTTGGTCTGCTGGGCGGTGTCGTCCATGTCCCCCTGGACGTCCCGCACAAAGAAGGTGTCCTGCATCTCCCGGGCTGGGTGGTCCTGCGGGGTGAAGAGCGCGTCAAAGTTCCAAAAGCTGGACTGGACCAGGCTGCCGTGTATCTCGGTGAACCCCAGCGTGACGAATATCTCGCGGATCTCCGAGATTATCTCCCGCAGGGGGTGCGTCCTGGCTATATGCGGGGCGGCGACGTCCGCCTCGACGTCTATGGCCCCGTCATCATCATCCCGGCCGTCATCGTCGGTGATCATATGGTGAACCAGCTCGTACCTGGCCGGCGTGGCATGGGCGGTGACAAAGCCTGGCCTCCTTGCCAGGCCCGACACATCGACATCCCCGGCTGGCGCGCCCTCCCGCCACCCCGCCAGTATGTCCTCGCCGGGTATCATCTCAGGGTACCCTGCCAGGGCGGGTTGGCCCCGGTCCATCCGTATCCATCCGTTCCTCATGCAGATGCCGACGGCGGGGCCGTAGTCGTCCCCCAGATCGTTCCTTATCGTATCGGTGTCCAGGCCCCGGCGCAGCCCGCTCAGCAGCCGCCTCTCGGGCAGCCCGGACCTGGCGGCCTTGATGCCGGCGGGGCCCAGCCGCAGCACCTTGTGTGGTTCCTGGGTGACGCGTATGATGCCCTTGTCCTTGAGCCATTCCATGCCCCGGCGCGCCTGATCTTCTGATAGCCCGGAGTGGCGGACGATCCCCACGATGTCGGTGCAGCCATCCTCGCTCATTGCCCGCACTATCTCCTTTTCTATCGGATGCGTCACCCGGGACAACACTGTTGCGCCTCCGAATACTTTTTTAAAGCTTGCCGGGGGCTTTAGCCCGAATGCCCGGGGAGGATTTTGTGCTGACGCCTTGGGACTCCAGCGGCAAGATAAACTACGACAGGTTATCCGAGATGTTCGGGGTCAAGCTGATTCAGGACGATCTACGGAGGCGGCTGGCCGGGCTGGCCGGGGAGGACCACTACATGGTCAGAAGGGGCGTCTTCTTCTCCCACCGCGATCTGGACATGATCCTGGACTCGCAGGAGTCGGGCGCCGGATTCTACCTGTACACGGGCAGGGGCCCGTCCGGGGGCACGCACATCGGCCACCTGGTCCCCTGGGTGTTCGCGAGATGGCTGCAGGAGAGGTTTGGCGCCACCATCTACTTTCAGCTGACCGACGACGAGAAGTTCTACGCCAAGCAGGACCTCTCGCTGGAGCAGACCATGTCGCTGGCCCGGGACAACGCCCTGGACTTTGCCGCGCTGGGATTTGACCCGTCCAAGACGCACATACTGATTGACACGCGCGACATCCGGACGCTCTATCCGATTGCCGCCAGGGTGGCCAAGCGGATAACCTTCTCGACCACCAAGGCGGCGTTCGGGTTCGGGGACTCCACCAACATCGGGATGATCTTCTATACGGCCCTGCAGTCGGCGCCCTGCTTTCTGGAGGATAATAAGCCGGTGCTGATACCCCTGGGGGTGGACCAGGACCCGCACTTCCGCCTCACCCGGGACGTGGCGCCCTTGCTGAAGCGCCCCAAGCCGGCGCTCATCCACAATATGATGATGCCCGGGCTGCAGGGTCCCGGCGGCAAGATGTCCGCCTCCGACCAGAACTCGGCCGTCTATACCACCGATACCGCCCCGCAGGTGCGCCGGAAGATAAACAGCTACGCCTACTCGGGGGGCCGGGACACCGTCGAGCAGCACCGCCGGCTGGGCGGCAACCCGGAGGTGGACGTCTCCTTCCAGTATCTTAGGATGTTCTTTGAGCCCGATGACGCCCGCCTGGGGTCGATCCGCGACGACTATGTGTCAGGCAAGATGCTGACCGGCGAGCTGAAGCAGATACTGATAGAGAGGGTCGTCTCGTACCTGGAGGCGCACCAGGGCCGCCGCAGCGAGGTAGACCTGCAGGAGTTCCTGTTTGACGGGGATGAACATCGAGGTAAGATGCGCCGATAAGTACGAGGCGCAAAAGATAGCCAGCATGATCCTGGTCAAGAAGAGCCTCCTGACGTATGTCGATGCCATCCTGGACATCATCGGAAACGAGATGGTGGTCTCGCTCAAGGACAAGTCGGCGCACAGCCTGGTCATGTATGATGGCCATGAGGCCGAGGCGCTGGCCGGCTACCTGCAGAGCGTGCTGGAGGGGGTTCACAGGGTGACCGCCGCCGAGGTCTCGGGCGAGGTAATCCGGATATCCAAGGAGTGACGGGATGGTCTCCCCCGCTCAGACCAGGCCGCGGTCCATCTCCACGCCCAGCGTCTCGCAGACCCTCAGAAAGTAGAGCCGGGTCGAGTTGGGCATGTCGTCCAGGTTCTGGTCGACGGCCATCACGTAGTATCTGGCGGCCCGCTTTGATATGTCCAGGGCAAACTTCATGGGGAGGTGCGGATCCTGGTGCACTTTGATCTTGTCCTGCAGCCAGGGCGGCGCCATCACCCTGGCGTCCTCGCATATGCGGCGGTGCCAGTACCGGAGCATGTCCGGTTGAAGGCCCTGTTGCAGGAAGGATATGCGGCCGTTGATGGTGGCGAACATTCCCATAATATGGCCATGCAGATTCGCCTTATAGGAAACCAGCTCAAATTAGGGTGATTATCAGGTCAACGCGCGCCGCTCAGACAGGGTTGGCGGCGGCCACCATCCCCGCCGCGTAAAAATCACAACATCACCTGGTGGCGGCGGTGCGCGGTATCATCTGGCGCGGCCGCGACGGCGGGGTATGGCGCCTACACGTCCGCGGGATCCGCACCCACGACTAAACATGAAAAAATGAGAAAAATTAGGATGTTGATTCTGTATCTTCACATACGTTGGCAGATACGCTCAGGTACTCCATGCTTATGAGCAGGCTATCACCTGGCAGCTCTCCGTGTACCTTGAGGTCGGCGTTGCCGAACGACGGATAGTCGCCATCGCTTAGCGTGGCCGTGCCATCACTGTCAAAGGTGAACGTTGCATCGGGTTGGTCATCGTCAACTCCGTCCTCCACCGTCAGGTATAGCTTGGCAAACGAAGTGATGCTCTCGCTCCAGTCTTCGCTGATGCCCGTGGTCAGGCCGGTGATCTCCACCGGGTTGCCGCCGCAGTCTATGATGTTCCTGAAGTCATTCAGTATTTTGTTTTCTGTAATATTGGCGCCAAAGCTCAGCGTGCTGGCCGTGTCCACGTTGAATCCACTGCTACCGGCCTTGCCGAAGTTTAGGCTGCATGAAGTGTTCAGGTAGTAGGTGCGGTAGGTCACTTCCAGCGTGTACAGCTCTATAGGCTCGTCCATCGTATCATCTTTGGGTGTTGGCCTGGGGGCTTCTGCTATCAGGAGTGCGCCACCGGTAGCTTCATCGGGGTCGAGCTTTCCCGCAGCGCTAAAGTTGCCGTCGTAGACCCGTGTCTCGAACGACAGGACCTGGTTTGATCTCAGGGCCATGTTGTTGAAGTCTTGGGATGACGGATTGTATTCGATGTGGTCATCCCCTGATACCAGGAACCAGTTGTGGTAGAGGTCCCTGCCGCTGACTTGAACGTAGTTTATGCCGTTCGGCTCCTTTTCATCGGCGACAGTTGGTCCGTAAACCGCAGCACGGTTAAGGTATTCGTCCTCATCCGCTGCAGGAGATATCCTTTGTATCATCCTCACGTTGTCGATGAACACGTCGTTGTTGCAGGAGAATGTCAGGTCTAGATCATAATAGTTGGAGATGTTCCTGTCCGACTTCTTTTGGCCGGATTGTTTGTAGTTGTATGCCGTGATGTCCTTCTGGATGGTGTTCTCCGCTAGGTTGCCCCTTTGGGGAGTAGCGGGGGTGGGTGGTGCCGGCGCCGGGGCAGATACCTGCTCGGCCACGCTTGCCACCTGCACCTGCAGGAAGTCCACATCCTGCTCGATGCCGCTTAGGCGTTCGTTGATCCTGGAGATGCCGTTTATCAGGTCGTTGAGGGCGACGGTGGTGAGCGTGGAATCTCCGGTACTGTTGGACACGACGGACAGGCCGCTTACCTCGCTGCTTATCTCGGACAGCTTCATCTCCACGCCGGTCAGCCTTGTATCGATGGTGGTCTCAAAGCCGCTTATCTTCGAGCTCATGTCGTTCACCGATGTCTCCACCGATGTCATGCTCTCTACCAGTCCGTCAATCTGCTCGCCCAGGGCGGTCAGGGCCGACTGTATAGCCTCGACTATCCCCTTGATTATGGAGGAGTCCTCGTGTATGTCCTGTAGCCGTTCGGTGTTTGACTGCGCGTATGCATCTGTTGCCGCGACTCCCGCCATCACTACCAGCGACAGCAGAAGCGCGTGTATCGTAGTTGCTTTCATTTGCCAAAACTTTGGCGGATTTTATTTAAAGATAGAGTGTAATTTGTTTGACTGGAGCTAAATATGTTTAGCGCGTTCCGGGTATGGTCGGTCGGTACCCGGACCGGCCTCAGGACGGGTTGCCGTCCAGGTCCATCAGGTTGTTGCGGATGTTGGTGCTGGATATGGTAGTGCCGTCGGCGGCGTGCACCATCGGGACCACCACCACCCGGACGGATCCCAGCCCCTTTTCGGCCCTCATCCGGTTGAGCACCACGCCCTGATCGGCGGTCTCCTCGCTGACCACCAGGGCGTCCACGCTCTCCCGCAGGACGGCGGGCCCAAAGACGTCCTCCAGCGGGCAGATCTCGCAGCTGCCATCCGGGAACCTCGAGTCTATCAGACGGCGAAGGTTCTCGAGCCGCACCGGATACGGGTTCAGCGGGGCCTTGCCGCGCCTGGCCGCAAACCCGTCGGTGGTCAGCCCGATGATCACGTGATCAAACCCGTTCAGGGCAGCAGACAGCAGGGCCCGGTGGCCCCGGTGTATTATGTCAAAGGTCCCCCCGGTGGCCGCGACGGTACGCCCCGCCAAGGTATCACTCCACCGTGAACAGGACCACCGGACCGGGCTCTGCCACCGGCACGTTCAGGTCTCCCCACAGGAACGCCTCGGCAAAGTACTGCCCCGGCTCAGGCGCGCTCCAGGGGATGGAGACGTTCACCTCGCCATCAAGGGACACCTCGGTCCTGTCCAGAAAGACCACCACGGGGTAATCATCCCCCAAGCTCTTTACCTGCAGGTACAGCCAGTACGGACCATCTCCGCCGGCGGCGGCCGAGACCACCGACGCGTTGAAGGCGACATCCTGGCCGCGTCCCACGGTGGAGGTTCTCTCGCCGGTGTCGTCGCTGATCCACGCCTCCCGTACGTGGGCCGCCGGGCCGGCCGGAGCCTCGGTTGGGGCGGGCAGCCTGCCGGTGATGGATTTTGAGCTAAAAACGTCCGACTCGGCAAAGACCAGATAGCCGCGGGCGCTGAGCGGGAACTGGTCGGCGGCGGTGGCGTTCAGCGTCCCGCCGATGGGCATGTCGCCCATCTTGATGGTGGAGATGAACAGTATGCGGGGCGGATCAAACGCGTCGTGGTAGGCCACGTGGACCGTCACGTTGGTGTGCGGGGCGCCGGCCGTATCGGATGCAGTGACGGATATCCCGCCGGAGTCACCAACGCCCGCCTCGAGCCCGATGCCGGCGGGCTTGGGGCCGGATGAGTCAAACAGCAGCAGGGTGGTCGCCGCCTCGTTGATGCGGGGATCCGGCGCGGCGGACCGTACCGTAAACGGCGATGACGACCCCGGTGGTATCACCTCGAGGTGGGTGGCCCCGACGGCCACCTCCAGCGGCTCGCCTCCCGAGCCGTCATAGAACCTGGCCTGTACCTGGACGTTGCCCACGTGGGCGTGCTCTGAGTCGTTGTGGACCACCCCGGTGACCACGGCGTAGCCGTCCTGGTCCACCACCAGGTAGGTGGGGCCCGAGATGGTAACCACCAGCGAGGCGGGGGTATCATAGGTCTGGGCAAGCGCGATGGCCGGCACCACCAGTATGATCGCTGCCAGCACGCCGGGGAACTGCGCCATGCCGTACGGTCGGGCATCGTCATAATATAGTGTTGTTATCCGGCAGGCATGCAGCCGGTACAAGGGCGGACGGCCGCGGGCATCCCGACCGGGACGCCCCGGGATGGCCCGGACAAGATACTGCCGGGCCGGATGGCAGCGCCGCCCGGATAGGATTATAATCCGTGCCGCCTCCCGGTGGATGTTGAGCCTCCGGACCGAGCTGCACTGCCACAACGTCTTCTCCAACTTTCATGTCGGAAACGAGGAGCCGCCCTACGACTGCAGCATATCCGTCCGGGACCAGCTCGAGCGGGCCAGGGCGGAGGGCCTTGACGCCATCTTCGTGACCAACCACAACACCCTGGCCGGGTACGACCAGCTGAGGCGGTACCGGGACGACCACGAAAAGTTCCGCCATATCGGGGTCTATCCCGCAGAAGAGATAACCGCCGAGAACGGCGCCCACATCCTGGCCTACGGCATACACCGCGAGATTCCGCCCGGGCTACCGCTGGACGAGGTGCTCGACGAGGTGGGCCGGCAGGGGGCTATCTCCTCGGCGCCGCACCCCTTCAGCCTGCTGGACGCGGTCCGGGAGGACGCCGCCAAGTGCGATGTCATCGAGGTCTTCAACAGCAACAACGTCGACATCATATCCAACGCCAGAGCCGCAGAGTTTGCAGCCGCCCACTCGATGACCGGCGTGGCCGGCAGCGACTCACACGTGGTATCGACGGTGGGCCGCTGCGTCAACCGGATAGAATCCCAGAACGACCTGGACGGGATACTCTCCTCAATGAGGCATGGCCGCGTGTCAATAGAGCAGTCCGGGTACGCCAGCCGCCCCGAGACGCTGGAGCACCTCCGGTACAAGATACGCAACTCCAGCGAGTACCTGGAACAGTACATCGACTCCAACTATCCCGGGTCGGCCTGGCTGCTGAGGTTGCTGCTCCGCGTCTACAACGCCAAGCCGGACAGCATACTGTGGACCATCTTCTACCGGATGGGCGTCTACCTGATGGGCCGCGTCTCGGCCAAGGTCAACGTGGGGGGGATGGACCCCGGGTTCATGAGGGACAGGGATCTGGCCACCATGCTGAGGATGGCCATCTGAGCGGGCCATCCCAACCTTGGGCGGCTTCCATACGTGTCATGGATCCGGATTCACAGCACATCCGCCGCGCCGGTTCATTGATGGGGGATACGCCCTTTGGGCATCATCTGCCACGGGGTCCATCTGGGCGGATGTGGGATTCTTCTGCCCCCTGTACCGGGCCGCATAAGGCAGCCTTACGCGCAAATCGCGGGATGTGTAATGTGAGTGATCCAAGGCGGCCTTCCCGCAGCGCGCCAACCTATTTTGCTAAATATGCCCAGCCCTCATTCACAGGGATCATGGCACACAGACGAAGCGAGGCAGGCGCCAACTCCGAGTACGACAGGGGCATCATGGGTTTTCCAAAGACCGGCAGAAACGTAACCTTTGAGCCGACAGGCGGCATGGTGTCAGATCCGTCAAGGGATGAAGACAGGGTGAGGTTTTTTGACAGATTCACCAAGGATGGAGATCCCGTATACCTGATAGGCGCCACCAACAATACCGGCGGCGACTTTAATGAAACTACCAGAAGGGCATACGTCGCATTGAAGATGGAAGGCAGGAACGCGCTGCTTGGCCAGTGGACTGATCCCGATGGCAGCAGGTTCAGGGACGCCATGATCTGGACCCCGAATTCTGAGACCACTTTCTGCATGTTTTTACACAGACATCGGTCCCTCATTTATGCTCCGCCTCCCATGATGCCGTAAACTCGTCCGGCGGGACGTACTTTAACGCCGAGTGCAGCCGGTTCCGGTTGTAGTCTCGGAACGCCTCGGCTATGACGGCTTCGGCCTGCTGGTAGTTGGAGAAATCGTGCGGCCAGATGTACTCGCGCTTGAGGGTGCCGTGGAACGATTCTATGTGGCCGTTCTGCTGTGGCGTGCGCTTCCAGATGAACTTGAGTTTGATGCCGAGATGGGACGCGGCCTTTCGGAACTTTTTGCCAGCATACTGGGAACCGTTGTCGCACTGGATGGTGAGCCCCGAGCAGTCCGGTTTGGCGGTGGCGACGGCCTCCACCAGCGAGTCCACGGCGATGTCGGCGGTGGCCAGGGCGTCGAACCGGTAGGCAATCCACTGCCTGGTGAAGATATCCAGTATGTTGAAGCAATAGCACCAGCCATCGGCCTGCCCGCACCACACGTAAGTGATGTCTGTCTGCCATACCTGGTTGGGCCTGGCCGCCTTGATCGGCTTCCAGCGGGCCTTGGCATCTGCCCTGGACGGAGCCGGCTTGCTCCAGCCCGCTAGGCGGTAGGCGCGCCGTACACTCTTGCGGTTTACGGGCCTTCCGAGACGGCGCGCCAGCTCCGCGGCCACCCTTCTGGTCCCGTAGAACGGCCGCCTTTTGCGTATCTCCAAGATAATCTCCAGAAGATCGGCGTCGGTCCGGGGCACGCGCGCCTTTTTTCTCCAGTACCACCTCTGCTTGGACACCTCGCAGGTGCGCAGCGCCCCGTTGAGCGACATGCCCTGATCAACCATGCGCTGCACCGCCCTCAACGCTTCCTTCCCTCCAAGGTTTTTTTTAATGCGTCGACGGCCAGGGTGGACTCGGCCAGGAGCGTCTTGAGGCGGTCATTCTCCCTCTGGAGGGCCTTGGTTGCGGCAGTATCTGACTTACCGGCCATGGCGGCCTTGGCGGATTCAAGGAACTTCTCCCTCCACGGGTAGAATGTGTTGGGCGAGAGGCCGTGCTTGCGGCATATCTCGACCGTCTCCGCGGACGTGGTGAGCGCCTCCATCACTATCCTGTACTTTTCCTCCGCGCTCCATCGCTTGTTGGTCATCGCATGTACCTCCCGGCTGTACTCCAAATGTCTGTGTTACGGATCGGTCTCGCTCTAAGGGGTCCCCCGCCAGCCAGTTACCGTATCGGGAATTTCCACCAGGCAGGCATTGGTGTTTAAATGCACGTTCGGGCAACAGGAGATATTGGAGGTAACAAGGCATGGAGTCCGCCCCGTATGACGAGAAAAAGACATTCAAGAACACGTTTGCCCCCCATTGCCCCGACGAGGAACTTACTGCCGGACAGGTGATAGGACTCTTAAGGTTCTCCGCGCTCCAAAACGACGCGCTGCCGGACGAAGTGAGTCAGGCCGTCCGGGAAGAGTTGGCCAGAAGGAGGGCCGAAACCGGCCACAACTAGCACCCATTCCGGATCTTCCCTACCATACTTGACCAACTATACCGCGCGTTCCTTGAAGCTGCCTACCAGCACGTCCTCAAGGAACGCGCACGCCACCAGCTTGAACATTCGGGTGTACTTGGGACTCTGGCTCTTATGCCCTGCTTGAACAGATCCGGCGGTGGAGTGTCCTTCATTCCCGCCATCTCTTCCACTGCCAACTTCATAGATGCTGGTGCGCTTGGAACCTGGATATGGTACGCTGAAGGCATGGGCAGAAGGGGTCGTGCGCGCCCTCAAGGAGCGGACCTAGTCGGCGGAGCTGCTATCGATGACCGTCTGCGACAACAAGGCATTTGCCTGAGGCCACGCCGCGGGGGCTAGAACCACCTGCGGCTACCAGGGGGGCTGCGCACGACTGCCCGCGAACCGCCATTGACAACGGCTCCGGCGGGCATCAGGAACGCGTGATCCGGCGTCCACCCCACACCTCCCAGCGGCTCCCGCTCAGGGCCTTGATCTGGTCGCCCTTCTGTGGTAGGTGTGGAGTCAGTGGCGCGTTATACCCTGCACCGACGCTCTGCCCTTTCTGGGTTTCCTGTGTCCCATGCCTGCCCTGATCCGATTGACCGTTTAAGATCGTAGATGCAGATTTCCTGATCCGCCACCCGTCCTTGCGGGAGGAACCGGCATTGTTCCGAACTACTTATCTGGGAAGCTCTAAGTGATTTATCGTCAAAGGCGGCGCGGTCTCGCCTATCATACGGCGTCGGTCTGGTGAAACTATCTCATCATCTCTTTAATTTTACTTCTTCAACTTTTTTGAATAATTTATCGACAAGATCAAGATAATGCGACGCGTTAAACGACCTGCCGCTGAGAGTATGCACTAGATTGTGTCTGGTGTCAAACAACGCAGAATAATCTTCTCTTATCTCCTTTTTGTCAAAAAAATCTTTGGCATATTTCTCTATTGCACGAACGCTTTGGAATGACTGCGTATATGCCTCAATCCACTTGCTTACATCGGCGTTCTCCGGGCCAAGAATACCTGATACTAAATCCTCAATCGCTCCCACGTTCTGTAGACTCACGCTATTTTTTCGGTCGTCATAATCACATCTGTTATCCCTATCACAAAAAACTACTATTTCTCCTGCATAGTCATAGATAGATCCATCATCGTTTAGCTGTGGTTTTTTGTGGTATTCAAAAATGTCAACAAGCGTGGAGACAGATACCCAACTGTCCACGCTATCTCGTCGTCTTATTTTTCCTTCAATCATCATGGCGCGGAAGAATTGCTCTATAATTGTCACCAAACGTATTGGAACGTAGTTTGCACAATCCTGCATTGAACCATCTTTTATCACTGTATTTTTAAAGCGGTGAAATTCGTTTTTTACGTCATCCAAAGCGTAAATGGTTTCATTACTGCCGAAACCGGAAGCCAACTACTGCGGTACCACTTTGAGTATTTTAGCAAGCCGCATTTTGAGCATGTCCTCAAGTACCGACTGTATGTATCTTTCAGAATACATGACCTTTATGCGTGCAACGTGGTTTACGAGCGAGTCTGCGCTTTCAGCATCTTTATTCAAGAGCAATATGGTGGTGGCAATCTCTAGCCAGTCTGCGCCGTGATTCTGTTTTGTTTTTGGATTAGTCATTATTTCACGACAGGCTGTCTTGTCGAAAACCAGTTTGTCATCCTTCAATTCACCGTGCGCGAACTTGTAATAATCTTGGGTTAGTGCGGGCGAATAGGGACCGTGCTTGTAGCGATTGTAATCATAATTGGTGTCAACAAGCCCAAGGCTCTGTATCATGTATACGCATTTTTGAATGCGGAGTCTAGCTTCGAACCCAGCATTATCTTCGCGGGTTATGTCGTCCAATTTGACTAACTTTTCATTACCCATCCACTCTAGGAGCGATTTTACCATGTATGGAGGTAGGTGCTGTTACTATTTATAGCTTGCCAGGCAGTAGCTTGCTGAATCATGACGCGGCGCCACAGGCGCACCATTACATTTCTCCGAACGAGTTGTATGTTGCTGTGTAACATGCCGACTTTCTGAAGTTCTTTATATGCTCAAGCAGTAACACATAAGGATCACATCTGTCAAGGCCAAATGATGGTGCCGGGATTTGATCTTGATGGAATAGACTGGAAGAATCCTGATGTCAACAAGCTTTTAGAGGTTCTTGGCAAGCAGTTTGATCAAATGGACCAAGAAATGAAGGATCTGAAAAAGGAGAACCGCAAGGTGGTAGCAGAGAACGACCAGCTGAGATTCAAGATTGACGAGCTGACAAAGACCATAGAAAAGCTGAAAAACAAACGCGGCAGGAGCAAGAAAGCGCGCAGCTACAACACCAGGAAGTTCATGGGATACCCGCGTAGGGCTATCCAAAGCAAAGCGCTCATTTTTGGACTAGGACCGCAAAACCGGCGCAACCCGCCGCAATTTTGCGCGCCGCCAGGATGATTTTCAGCCAGAGACGGAAGCCGGCCCGCGGGAGGATGGTCCAATTTACGGAGTTTTTGGCCGGATTTTCAACGGGCGGCGCCCGGTCTCCATCACGCGGGATCATCCGGGCTATCGCGCGGCCACCGGATGGTTCACCATCCCGGCGGGGCGCATCCGGAGGGCGACGGCCGCCCTCACCTCCCCGACCGGCGCGAGATGCCTGCCCGCGAACACCATCCTGATGACGTTCCGCTGCCGGCCTATCGGGTTGGGATGCGGGGCGCGGGCGGGAACATCCGCCTGAGCCGGTCCCCGCTGGCCTTGACGAACTTGGTGACGGTGCCCCACCTGCGGCGGGATGTGTTGTTCGGGGATCAGCCGCATCCCGGGATGGATGCGCAGCACCACCCCAGGAACCATCCCCTGGTCGTCCCGGAGCTGCGGGCATCGACGGCGCGGACGTGGCGGCTATCAAGACCTGGCACGCCAAAGACGGAACACCCGCCCCCCGGAGGTTGGCTGGGATGTGCTGCATCTATCCCTTCCCGGTCCCCGCAGGCCTGCCCCTCCTGCCGCCCGAGCCGTTCCGTATCCCCAGATGGGCGTTCACCCCCTCCGCCGATGCCCGGTGGTATATCTCCTCCATGACCTTGACAAACCTCTCATCGCCGCGCCACATCGGAAAGCTGCCCGCCTCCTTGGGCAGGGCCGCATCCTCCGCGGATGCGGACTCCGATAGGTATGGTCGCTCTACCTGGTCCGGACGACCCCAGAACGCCGCCGGATTATCTGGAAGCGGCACCGGCTCGCTCCCGGAGCCGGATGCGCCGCCGGCAGGCTTGCTGGGCGGCAGGCCGCCCAGGATAAAGGACAGCCCGCCGGGCGAGCCATCCCGGGGCGGCTCCCCCGTCCGGCCGGCTCCGGTGGTCTGGCCGCCCGCCGGAAAGGCCGTACTGTGGATGGCGCCGGATCCCGGGGCCGGGCCGGCCGGCGTCCCCGCGGCGGCGGGCCCCTCATCCCGGGCCCGTCCCGCCCGCAGCCCCATCATCTCCAGGAGGTCCTCCCGGCCAACCCCGAATATCCTCAGACACAGGAACGGATCCCGATCAAACTCTTCTGCCAGGATATGGCATACCGCCGCCGCATGCCTGCAGATGGCCGTCCACCTCTGACAGCCGCAGGATACGTTCACGACCCTGCACGAGTGGAACAGCGTGAGCCCCCTGGCCTGCAGTGCCTTCTCGACATCCTCGGGCATCTCCCCGGACAGCATCCTTGCGGCAAGGGCCGGCTGCTCCCTGAGCATGCCGGCGAACCTCCGCCAGTGGTTTACGCCCGGCAGGCTGAACTTGATTATCGTGTGGTACGGGTGCCTCAACGACCCCTGCACGCTGCCGATCACCGTGCCCATCTCCGCCGAGATGGACAGCACCTGGCCCTTGCGCGCGTAGGTCTTGCCGCGGTCAAACTCGCCCCCGGGATCCGCGTCCCCCACCATGTCCATCCATTCCCTGGCCAGCCAGCTGCGGCCTATCTCGCCGCGCCTGGAGTCGGGCTTGATGCCCCCGCTCACCTTTCTGGGCTGGATGCGCCTGCGCCACCGCCACCGGTAGTATCCGTGGTACATGCCTATGCGCCCACCGCCTCACGGCTCAGGGCCAGGACCCTCCTGAGGTCGTCGTTGGACATCTCCGTCAGCCAGCCCTCGCCGGTGCCCACCACCTTCTCGGCCACCGCCTTTTTGGCCTCTATCATCTGGTCTATCTTCTCCTCGAGCGTTCCCACGCAGACCATCTTGTGGACCTGGACGTTCCGCCGCTGGCCTATCCGGAAGGCCCGGTCCGTCGCCTGGCTCTCGACGGCCGGATTCCACCATCGGTCAAAGTGGAAGACGTGGCTGGCCGAGGTGAGGTTCAGCCCGGTGCCTCCCGCCTTCAGGGACAGCACGAATATCCGCGGCCCGCCGTCACCCTGGAAGCGCTCGACCATCTGGTCGCGCCTGCCCTTGGGTACTCCCCCGTGCAGGAACGGTACCTCCAGCCCGAACCTCTCCTGGAGGTGGCGCTGGAGTATGCCGCCCATCAGGGCGAACTGGGTGAACACCAGCGCCCGGTCCCCCACGGCCAGCACCTCCTCGAGCATCTCCGTCAGCCTGGCCAGCTTGCCGGACCGGTTGCCCACGCCGGAGTTGTCCCCCAGAAACTGCGCGGGGTGGTTGCACACCTGCTTGAGCCTTGAGAGGGTGCTCAGGATGACGCCCTTTCTCTGTATGCCCGCGGCCGAACGCAGGGCCCTCTCGGTCTCCTCCAGGACGGATGCGTACAGGGACGCCTGCTCCTTGGTCAGCGGGCAAAAGACCTTCATCTCCATCTTCTCGGGGAGATCCGATATGATGGCCTTGTCGGTCTTGAGCCTCCGGAGTATGAAGGGTCCGGTGGCCCGCCGGAGCCGCTCGGCGGCATCGCCGTCCTGGTCCGCCTGGATCGGACCCAGGAAGTTGCGCTTGAACCCCCCCTGGGTGCCCAGGAAACCGGGGTTCAGAAACTCCATTACCGACCACAGGTCGCCCAGGTGGTTCTCCACCGGCGTTCCGGTAAGGGCGAACCGGTAGCCGGCGGACAGCATCCGGACCGCCTCCGACTGCTTGGTCTGGGGGTTCTTGATGTTTTGGGCCTCGTCCAGGACCACGCCCCGCCAGGGGATGTTCGCCATGAACCCGATGTCGCGGTGCAGCAGCCCGTAGCTGGTGACCACGATGGCGTGCCGCTCGGCGGCCGCCCTGAACTCTTCGCCCCGCATCCGTTCGGCGCCGTGGTGGATCATCACCGGGAGTTGGGGGGTGAACCGGGCGGCCTCCCTCTGCCAGTTGTTCATCACCGACATGGGGCAGACCAGCAGGGTCGGGCTCCTGCCGGATGGCCAGTCGCGCTGGACCATGGCAAGTGCCTGGATGGTCTTGCCCAGGCCCATGTCGTCGGCCAGGCACCCGCCCAGCCCCCACCGTCCCAGGAATGCAAGCCAGGAGTAGCCCCGCAGTTGGTACGGCCGCAGCGTCCCGACGAACCCCTCAGGTTGTGCCAGCTCCTCAAAGCCGGCCTTTTTGTCCAGGCGGTCCAGCAGATCGGCCATGTGTCCGTCGGCCTTGACGCCGCCAAAACCAAGCCCGGGCGGCACGTCGGCGACGCCGAGCGCCGCCCGGATCACGTCCCGGAAGGGCACCTGCCGGGGATCCTTCTTGAGGAATTTGATCGCCGACTGGATCTCGGGGACGTTCACCTCGGTCCACCGGCCGCGGACCCTGACCAGCGGAGCCTTCACCCGGGCAAGATCCTCCAGCTCCTCGCGGGTCATCTTCTGGTCTCCCAGCGCCGCCTCCCAGTCGAAGGAGACTATCGTGTCCAGGGACAGCATGCCGCCGGGCGTCCTGAAGCCTCCGGATCCGGCATGCGCGACCAGCCGGGGCTTGCCGCCCCCCTGCCCCCACCACGACGGAAGCATCACGGCGTGGCCCGCCTGCCTGAGGGCGGCCGCATCCCCGGTCAGGAACTCGTAGGCTCCGGCCGTGTCGGTGTCGTACCCTCCCATGTCCCCGCTCGTCAGGCCGGCGGCTATCCCGGGGGCGATCTTCGAGGCGTGTCCCAGCAGCGCCAGCAATAGTTCTCCGGCGCCATCCTGCCCCGGCGCCCAGTCCGCCCCGCCCTCCCATACCTGGCTGACGGGAACCATCAGGCTCGGGTCGTCCCGGGACTGGAGCAGGTATCTGACGCGCCAGGTGCCCTCGTCGCCGGCATCTGCCTCGGGCTCCTCCAGGCGGAAGCAGAGGCGGAGGGGGTGCTCTGTCCGGATGTCTACGGGCCGCCGCCACTCGCGCACGCTGGCGGCAAGCTCGTCCATGCCCTCGTGCAGGCCGGCCACCGGACCGGTTACCTTCAGGGCGTACAGCCAGAGTTCGTGGGCGCTGGAAAAGCTCCCCCGCCGGCCGGCCAGCGGCGCGCGCGAGCCGGATGCGGCCGCGCGCACCAGGTAGTCCACCATCATCGCCACGATCCGCCGGAGTACCTCGGGGGCGCCCCTCCGGGGCGGTCCCGTTCCGGACGGCGCTAGGGCCCGGGCCGCCCCCGGCATGCGCCCGGCCAGACCCGAGAGCCGCTCGGCATCACCACCCATGAAGATGGGGGTCCAGACCGCCGCGTACGCGTCCCCGTCTGCCACCAGATCCGGAAGAAACTGCTGCCGCGCCACCTGGAAGCCGGCAAAGCGCAGCACCTCCGCCCAGTATGCCAGGTCGGCGCCCACCGTGGCCCCCGAATCCAGGGCCCGCTTGCCCATCACCTCGCACAGGATGTCCGCGGCCTCCACGGGGGAGAGCCGGATGACCTGGATGGTCCAGGGGGCCACCGCCAAGTTCGTCGATGGTCGCAGGCCGGCCGCGTCGCTGGACAGGACGGGGCCGGCATCGTCGGTTGGAAGCCAGGCCGTCACCGCGGATGGCGTTCTCCTGGGCTTGAGTTTCAGTTTTAGCCCGCTCAGGGACCTGGAGATCTCCTTGATGCTGGCGCCGAACGGGTGGTGCCCGGCCTCTGTCCGTGCGTTTGTACGGCATCCCTCTCCGGCCGTCTCGCCCCACAGGCACATGACACCGTCGCATTCTCCAGCGTGAAGAATCACCGGTTGAGGGTGGGAAGCGTGGACCGTATAAACCGTGGTGCCAGGTGGTTCTTCTGCAAAAACTGTTGGTGATGTGGATTCCCTTCGGGGCGCATCGCACGTACATAGATAATCAAGAAAGATCCGCCTAACTCCGTGCCCCGGCGGGACCCGTCGGCTTGTACCGCGAGCCGCCCAAGGACGGAGGCAGGATCATGCGTCGCCACCAACAATTACCGAAGAAGAACCCCGCCCTGAGTAGATTTTAATATGCTGTGGGACCACCGGGGGACATGTCCGACGTAACGCTGGATGCCACCGGACTGTTCTGTCCCGAGCCGGTCTTCCGCACCAAGATAGCCATCGAGCGCATGCAGGCGGGTCAGACCATCACCGTCTCGGCCGATGATCCCGCCGCCGAGGACGACATATCCAGGTGGGTCAACCGCAGCGGGCACCAGCTTGTCAGCATGACCCAGGACGGGGACGTGCTGACGTTCCAGATAAAGAAGGTGAAGTGATTCATACTTGGCCACCATCACGGACAGCGACGTACTATCCAGGATAGGCGGGACGCCACTGGTGCGGCTGGCCTCGCTCTCCACCGATGACGCCAGCTACCACGCCAAGCTGGAAGGGAACAACCCGTTTGGGTCAGTCAAGGACAGGGCGGCCTACTGGATGATCCGGGACGCCGAGGAGCGGGGCATCCTGACCAAGGGCAAGAGCGTGATAATCGAGCCGACCTCGGGCAACACCGGGATAGCCCTGGTGGGGATAGCCAGGATGCTGGGCTACGGTACCGAGATAGTGATCCCCGAGAAGGCCAGCGAGGAGACCAAGGAGATACTGCGGGGGATGGGCGCCACCATCTACGAGACCACCGACGACCTCTGCCCCAAGGTCGGGGTGGGCACCGAGCAGAGCATCGCCCTGGCCACCTCGATAGCGTCGTCCCGGCCGGACACCTACTATTCGCCCAACCAGTACGGCAACGACGCCAACTTCCGGGGCCACTATATCACCACCGGGCCCGAGATATGGGAGCAGACCGGCGGCAGGATAACCCACTTCTTCACCGGGGTGGGAACCGGCGGGACCATCACCGGGATAGGCGCCTACCTCAAGGAGAAGAACCCCGACGTCAGGATAATCGGCTGCCAGCCCCAGAAGGACCACCTGATACAGGGGTGGCGCAACTTCGAGGAGTCGGCCAAGCCGGACCTGTTCATCAGGCGCGAGTCGGTGGTGGACGACTGGGTGGATGTGACCAACCAGGAGGCCTTCGGGGTGGTCCGGGAGGTGATGGAGAAGGACTCGCTGCTGATAAGCCCGTCGGCGGCCGCCGTCTACGCCTGCATGAAAAAGTACGATATATCATCGGGTCACGTGGTGGGGATATTCGCCGATGACGGGCGCAAGTTCCGCAGCATCTACGAACAGCGGGGCATCTTCACCGGGGAGCAGTTCGAGCGGGCCCTGGCGTCCGCCGACCACCTGCCGAAGCTGGCCTACGATCTCTAGCCTTCCAGGTACTTGTCCACGTCGATGGCAGCCTGGCAGCCGAACCCCGCGGCGGTCACCGCCTGGCGGTACCTGCGGTCGTGGACGTCGCCGGCCGCAAAGACGCCCGGGACGCTGGTGGCGGTCCCGTCGACCACGATATAGCCCTCCCCGTCCATGTCCAGCTTGCCCCGGAACAGGGACGTGTTGGGACTGTGGCCTATGGCCACGAAGACGGCTCCGGCCTCCATCCGGCGGGTCTGACCGGTGAGGGTGTCCTGGAGGCTCACCCCCTCGACCCTCTCGCCGCCGCGTATCTCGGTGACCCTGCTGTTCCAGTGGAATGTTATCTTGTCGTTGCCAAGGGCGCGCTCCTGCATGGCCTGGCTGGCCCTCAGCCTGTCGCGCCTGTGGATGACGTGGACCATCCTGGCAAACTTTGTCAGGAAGGTGGCCTCCTCCATGGCTGTGTCCCCGCCCCCGACCACCACTATATCCTGGTTGCGAAAGAACGGCCCGTCGCAGGTGGCGCAGTAGGATACGCCGCGGCCTCCCAGTGTCAGCTCCGCGTCCAGGCCCAGCTTGCGCGGGTCGGCCCCGGTGGCAATGATGACCGCCCTGGCCTCGTACTCGCCGTCGGTGGCGCGCACCCTGAGAGGGCCCCGGAAGTCCACCTCCTGGACCGTGTCATCGATGATGGTGGTACCCATGCGGACGGCCTGCTTTCTCATGTCCATCATCAGGTCGGGCCCCATTATCCCGTTCTCGAACCCTGGGTAGTTCTCGACGTCGGTGGTGTTGACCAGCTGACCCCCGGGCAGTATCCCGGAGAGTATGAGCGTGTTGTGGCCGGCCCTGGAGCAGTAGATGCCGGCGGTGTACCCGGCAGGGCCCGCCCCTATTATCACCACGTCGTACCTGGCGGGTCCGCCTTCAGGGGCCGGCCTCTGGATGGTGGCGGTGTCGGCAGCCATCATGATGCGGTTGCTCGGGGATGGTTGTAAAATAAAGCTACCCTTTGATGGCTCTGCCGAGACCACGCGCATGGAGCCACCCGTCAAATCCGCGATGCTCGGAGGGTTGTATATCGCTGGCGGGGACGGGGCTTGACATCACCCTCCTTGGATGGACCAACCCCTACCAGCATACGCCTTCCGCCCATGCGGCGCGCTCAAACTCGGACCTGTCGCAGTACCACTCGTTGATCCACCCCAGTCCAAACACAATCATAATCTCGCCCAGGGATACGGCGGCATTGCAGTAGACCGCGGCGACCGTCCGTCCGTACTTGTCCCGTACCTGCAGGTCGTCTATGTCGTACTGGGCCGGCGAGCCGACCGGGCAGAACAGCTTGGCCAGGATGGCGTGCGGCGCCGTCTTGTCACCGCTATCCACAACATCCACCAGGGGGATGCGGATCCGCGTCCCGTCTATCTCGATGGTGTTGCCGTCTATGTTCTTGGTAACGGTGCCTTCCACCAATTCGGGGTTGGTCGGATCTGGCTCGCCCAGCCGGATGATCTTCTCGTCCATCATATACCTGATGGCGGTCACCCACTCCGCCTCGGTTATCTGCCCGGTGGTAAAATAGTTGGTCAGTCTCGGCACAATGTTGGGGATGGCCACATCCTGATCCTCGGCGTGGTCGGCGCCCAGGCTCACCGCTACCGGCAGCGCCAGCACCATCGCCACCGCAACCAAGACAGGTTTGGTGCCGGAGCTTGTCCGGCATGATGACGCGCGGCGCAGACGGCCCGCTTGCCTGCATGTTTTTGTGGCGTCCTGCAGCATCATCCGCGTTGGATCCGCCCACAATATCACTGTGACGTAAATGGTGCCGGCTGTGATATCCGGTAAGTAGTTCCGCCTAGGCCTTGGCATGCAAATCCTCCCCCATCTCTTCCGTGGTTATGTCTTTTGGCGCCTGCTTGCGCACGTATGCTTCCGCAGGAGTCTCCTTGCCGTCCATAAGTGACATGTGTGGTGTGTTGTTGTACCAATCAACCAGTCGCGCCACCGGATCCGTCCTGCCGGCGGCATGGAACGGGTTGCCTACATGGTCGCCGGGCTTGGCATCCCGGACAGTGTTGGATACGGATTCGTCTTCGAAGGACTTTAGGTGCCGTTCTATCTCCAGGTGGAACCGCTCCAGCTTGCCGTTCGTCTGGGGATGCCTTATGCGGGCCAGGACATGCTTGATGCCAAGCTCAACCAGCCTAGTCTCGAACGCGGCCGTGCCGCGCCTCGCATTCTCCTTTTCGTTTGCATAAAACTGGGACCCATGATCAGTGAGTACCTGGGCGGGCTTGCCGTACCTCTTGATGGCCTCCTCAAGTACCTTGATTGCATGATCGCTTGTAGATTCATCAAACACGCCAAAACCCACGATAAGCCGGGACGCGTCATCCTGGAAGGACACGAACCACTTGCCGTCGCGAAGCTGCTTGTAGTCCGTATGCCACAGGGAGTTCGAGTATCTGCGCTCGTAACGTACCCATTTCCGCTGCTTTGTCTTTGCAGGCTGGTTCTCCGCGAGCTCCTCATCCTTCAATACGTCATGTATGATATGGTGCGAAATATGGATTCCGATCGACCTCTCGACTATCACCTCCAGCCTCACGGCCATGCGTCTGCCTTGGTTGCAGCAGGACAGCACCGCGGAGTGCTCCCTGCGGCCTGGCAGTCCCTCGTCCGGTCGGCCCATCTGGGGCGGCCACTTGATGTCCTCTGGGCGCATGAACCTGTACCTGGACCACAGCTTTCTAACCCACCTGTCGGACACGCCCATCGGCTCTGCAATCTCGGCGTTGCTCATCTGTCCGTTGGCCTTTTGTCGCATTATCCACCTTACCTGCTCTTCGTCAAGCTTGTGTATCACCCTGATCTTTTTGCCGTTCTTGAATCTGGTCTTGATCTTTGTACGGCGGTCGTGCGAGGACCCACACACCAGCATTTCCACTGCGTGTGCGGATATCATAGGATCCACGCCGCTAGTTGCCATCTCCCCCACCTCGCCGACCGTATATATAGGCGGAACTACTTACCGCGAGGCCACTCAGCACGGCCGCATACAGGCACGCATTAGGGGCGGAACTCCCATGTGTGACGGGCCTTTGGGCCCGCTGATGTTGTGTGTTGGTATTGCATCTGGTCGGTCCGTTTTGCGGTGGACGGCGGCCGTTTTAAGCATTGGCGGCCGGATTTGTTCCTGATCCTGAGCATTTTTGCCGGGATCCGTGTATGCGCAGCCTCCCCCACGCGCCCCGGGGGAAAAAGGGCGATTTTACCTCCCGCGGGACTGGCCGGACCGGCCGACCCGCAACGTCTTTTTCGACAACCGGACGGGGGATAGCGAGGGGGCGTTGAGCCGCCCCTCGCCGGGGCCGGGGGCGGCGAAACGCCCCCGAGCGGGCCGTCCGGGGATCATCGGCGGTGGTGGTCGGCTACTCCGGGGATTCGGCGACGCGCCGTATCCTCCGGAGTTTCCGTTTGACGAGGTCCCTGTCCTGGTGCCGGTAGTCCGCCTGCTCGGTCAGCATGTGGTGGATGGAGACCAGCATGCGCCGTGCCACGGCGACCCTGGCCTTCATGGGCCCGCGGCGCTCTGCGATACGCTCGTAGATGGCCTTCAGCCGCGGGTCGTACCGGACGGCCACGAACGCGGCCTCGACCATGGCGGTCCGCAGCCAGGCGGAACCGCGCTTGGTTATGCCGCCGGTCCGGTTTCTATCGCCGCTGTCGTGGCGGCTGGGCGCCAGGCCCGCGTAGGAGACCAGCTTTTCTGGGGTGGCAAACCGCCTTATGTCGACTATCTCGGCCATGACCGTCAGGGCCAGGATGTGGCCCATGCCGGTGAGGGTCATTATCTTTTGGACGTCGGGGTCGTCCAGGGCCTTCTTGGCGATCACCTTCCCGAGCCGGTCGGCCTGTCTGGTGATGGTGTCGATGATGTCTAGGTTCGCGTCGATGGCCATCCGGTCGGCCTCCCGGAAGGGGGACGTCTCCAGCCAGGTCCGTCCGCGGCCCGAGTAGAGATCTCCGACGGGCCGCTTGAGCGAGTAGGTGGCGATGGCCGCCTCTATCCGGTTCTTGTAGGTGCTGATGCTGCCCTTGAGCCCGTGCCGGGATCTGGTCAGCTTGCGCCGGTCCCTGCCCTTTTTGGTTGGTATGTATGATGCCGGGACGACGCCAATCCGGCTCATCTCGGCCAGCCGCTCGGCATCTATCTTGTCGTCCTTGTACTTGGTCTGGGTGATCATCTTGGCGTCGTGCGGATGGGCCACCAGCATTTCGATGCCGGTATCCATGAGCGTGTCGTAGAGGAGCTCCCAGTATGTGGAGGTGGACTCGCAGGCGACCTTGGCCGGCAGGTAGCCCCCCTCGTCGAGGAGCTCCAGGAACCCGGTTATGCCGTCGATGTCGTTGGCAAAGCTGGTGCGCCGGAGCACGTCGGGGGAGGACTCCCCCTTGATGCCCACGACGCACTTGGATTTGTGTACGTCTATTCCGATGTGGTGCATTTTCTTTTTTTCTTTTTCACCTCCTTTGCAGTAGATTGGACCCGACCAGCGGAAGACTCCCATTCATCGGCTAGGCGATATTTTGCCATCCGCATACCCTGAGCTATTCTACTTAACATCCGCATGCGCTGCGTGCCAGGCTCGGTGCCCGGCGCCGGCGCGTGTGATAAGTTCCAATCAACTCTCAGGTCCAACGGGGAGGGTGCCACGATCGCCGTTATAACGGCGACACATGGCATCTACTTACCGGACAAGTCATAAATGGTGCCGGCGGCGGGCCCGTCAAGATCAATCATCGTCGCTGGCGCAGTACCCCGCGCCACACAAGCTTGGCGGGGTATCTCACCGCGCACGGTCCTAGCGGATCTCTTGAAGACCGCAGCCTGTTCTACACGGACACATAACACCACAATGCAACGCATCCGGCCGTACGGTTCCGGCCATGGGAGTCATTGCCGGTATCGGCAGGCACTACCCCTGACTTCCTACGAGTAGAGCGTCGATGGGGTGGTTCGACGATCTCTGGGTTCTTGCCATCCGGTCGGAGACGCGTGCACGTGCTATCAAATGAGAAGACGTGCTCGCAGCATCTTCGCCATGGTGATTAGGTCATCGTACCGCTCCTCAAGGGTGCTCAGACCGTGTTTCATGTCCCTGATCTCTTTCTGCCTCTCTGACTCGCGACTGGCAAGCAGTTCGCGCGATGCCCTGATCTCCGTATCAAGTTCAGAGATCTCCGCCTCCACATCGGCCAACAGCCTCTTGATGGCATCAGTGTCATCGACCACACATCCCGTACAAGTTAATCTTTTTAAGATTATGTTACCCATATACGGACATGGCAGACAGACGTGAAGCCATACGGCTTGCCAAATATCTGGCCGACAGGGCCCAGGACGATCCAGAGTTTGCCAGGGCGCTTCGAAATACGGCCCGAATCCTTGAGGAACGACAGTCGGGGCGCTAACCATATCCGGACCGGCGCATGACGGGTGGGGGAGCCGATGCCGGCCATCTACCTGAACAGGTCGCCCTTCCTCCGTATGACCGACCGGCCCGAGCCGTCCCCGGCCCGGACCCCCGCCCCCCGGACCACGGCCACCGGCGTGCCGCCCACCTTCTTCATGGCCAGCTCGGCCGCCCCCGCCACCTGATCGGCTACCGCGGTGACCGTCGTCCTGAGTTCCCGCCCGTACCGGTCGGGCCTGCCCGAGTAGTCCAGCAGCGGCAGCAGCCCCGAGCACCCCAGGGCGATGTCGGTCTGGCCCACCCGGAAGGGCCGGCCGGCCGTATCCGACACTATCACCCCCACCCGCACGCCCGCCATCCCCTCGATGGCACGCCGGATGGAGGCGGCCGACCGGTCGCAGTCCTCCGGCAGCAGCAGGGCGTGCCCGGGCGGGACGTTGCTCTGGTCCACCCCCGAGTTGGCGCAGACGTGGCCCGAGGACGTCTCGGTTATGATAATCCCCGACTCCATCCGGACTATCCGGGCAGCCTCGCGCACCACCAGCTCCACCACCCGGGGGTCCTTGCCGTACTCGCCGGAGATGCCCCGGGCCAGCAGCGAGGGTTGCACCCCCTCCAGCCTGACCATCCTGCCCTCGGACTTGGAGACCACCTTCTGGGCCACCACCAGTATGTCGCCCCCCTCCAGCCTGGCCGATCCGCATATCATCCCGGCCAGGTCGTCGCCGGCTTCCACCTCCTCGCTGATGCGCACCGGCACGACCTCCATGATACCCAGCCGGCGCGGTCGGAAATATGGTTTTAGACAGATGGTTGCTGTCTGCCGAGGTGCTCGTCTATCAGGGGTATCACCCTGGAGAGGTCCTTCTCCTCCAGGATGGCCGTGGCCCTGTCCTTGACTATGTCCTGGGCCCGGAAGGCTATGCCCATCCCCGATATGTCAAACAGGGTCAGGTCGTTGGCCCCGTCGGCGATGCAGACTATCTCTTCCTTGCGCTCGCCCCACTCGGCAATCTTGGCCCTGGCGCTCTTGGACTTGTCCGAGTCCACGTTTATCCTGACCCCGTCCAGCTTGCCCTCCCGGAATATCAGCTCGTTGGAGGCCACAAAGTCCAGGCTCAGCTCCGTGCGCAGGCGCTCGGTCATTATCGTGAAGCCGCCAGATATGGCCATCATCCTCCAGCCCCTCTCCCGGAACACCCGGCAGGCCCTCCGGGCCCCGGTCATTATCGGCAAAGAGTCGGCCACCTCCCGGCATACCTGGTAGTCCATCCCCCGGAGGGCCCCGACCCTGGTGCGGAGCCCCTCCTCCCAGTTTATGGCCCCCTGGATGCCCTGCTTGGTGATCTCCCAGATCTCGTCCTCCTTGTTCACCTTCTCGGCCAGTATCGGGAGGTACTCTGCATCGTACAGCACCCCTTCAACGTCGAAAATAACCAGCAATTGTCGTCCAACCTGCGGCAAAAAAGCTAAATATATTAAAGTTTGAAATCCGCGACGAGGCACCGAGAGTGATGATAAGATGAACGAGCTAGAGCACAAGTACGAGGTGAAGGTTGAGCGCCGGGAGAAGGCTGCGCGGATGGATCAGGACACCAAGGATGCCCTCAGGGAGGCAGGCATGATGAACGAGAAGAACAAGCTCAAGATAACCGGGGTCAGCCCCAAGATGCTCAAGACCATGAAGCTGGAGTACGTGGACTGCCCCGTGCTGGAGAAGGAGACGCACTTTGTGCAGTGCTTTGTCTGCCCCAACTTCCAGAGCCGTCTGAACAGGATGGTCCTGTGCAGGGGGGAGTCGCTGAACTGACCGGCCCGGGCGCAACAAAGGAAGAGATAGGCATAACAGAACCCAAGTCCGGCAACTTCAGCGAGTGGTACACCCAGGTGGTCCTCAAGGCGGAGCTGGCCGACTATGCCCCCGTCAAGGGGATGATGGCCGTGCGGCCGGACGGGTACTCCATCTGGGAGTCCATCCGGGCCGCCTTCGACGCGGAGTTCCGGGGGGTCGGCGTGCGAAACGCGTTCGTCCCGGTGCTGATACCAGAATCGCTGCTGGTCCGGGAGAAGGAGCACTTTGAGGGGTTCAACATAGAGGTGTTCTGGGTGACCCACTCGGGCGACTCGGAGGTGGGCGACCGCCTGGCGCTGCGCCCCACCTCGGAGACCATCGTCTACTCGATGTACTCCAAGTGGATCAAGTCCTGGCGCGACCTCCCCCTCAAGCTCAACTTTTGGAACTCGGCCCTGCGCGCCGAGATCAAGGCCACCAAGCCCTTCCTGAGGACCTCCGAGTTCCTGTGGCAGGAGGGCCACACCGCCCACGCCACCCGGGAGGAGGCCGCCCGGACCGTCTCGCAGATGCTCGGCATATACCGGAAGGTGGTCGAGGAGAACCTGGCCATCCCCGTCGAGTCGGGCCGCAAGAGCGCCCAGGAGCAGTTCGTGGGCTCCGAGTACACGCTGACCATCGAGTCGATAATGCCAGACGGCAAGGCCCTGCAGATGGGCACCAGCCACCTCCTGGGCCAAAAGTTCTCTATCCCGTTCTCGGTCAAGTTCGCCGACCGGGACAACGTCGAGCACCACGTCTGGCAGACCTCCTGGGGCGTATCCTGGAGGCTGATCGGGGCGATGATCATGGTGCACGGCGACGACCGGGGCCTGGTGCTTCCGCCGAGGGTGGCCCCCACCCAGGTGGTGGTCGTCCCGATATACTTTGGCGAGACCGAGGCCGTCCGGGAGGCGGCCACCAGGCTTGCCGACACCCTGCGGGAGACCGGCATCAGGGTCCACCTGGACGACCGGGACGAGGTCACCCCGGGGTTCAAGTTCCACGACTGGGAGCTGCGCGGGGTCCCCATCCGGGTGGAGCTGGGCCCACGGGATCTCCGGGCCAACAAGGCGGTGCTGGTCCGCAGGGACGACGGCTCCAAGACGGACGTCCCGCTGGAGGGGATATCGGCCGGCACCTCCGGGATGCTGGACGAGATCCAGCGCGACATGCTCGAGTCGGCCCGGCGACAGGCCTCGGGGCTGACCCATACGGTGGACGACTACCAGGCGTTCCGGGAGATGGCAGCAGCCGGCGGTTTTCTGAGCGCGCACTGGTGCGGCCGCGACCAGTGCGAGAGCGCCATCAAGGAGGAGACGGGCGCCGACATCAGGCTGATACAGGAGGAGGAGGGGACCGGCCCGGGATCCTGCGTGCTGTGCGGAAAGGAGGCCCCAGCCCGGGCGCTCTTCGCCCGGGGATATTGACCGGCCAACCAACCCAAGGCTCATATTTGCAGGCAGGCCAACCCACAAAATGCCCGACATAACCTGGACGGGGGGATTTTACCGGATTGCCTGGGCGCACGAGGCCGGCCGGCTGGTGGTCTCGCCCATCTTCGAGGACATCCGGGTGGCCACCCGACTCTCCAGGCACGTGGAGTCCTGGAACGACAGGTTCGTCCGGCTGACCATCATCGAGGGCGATGCCGAGTACGCCGTCTGCTGCTACCAGGATCCGATGGTGACCGGCGAGGGTCCCGGCATGGGCGTGTACAAGCCCGGCCTGCCCCGGATTGCCGGGTACGACCAGGCCAAGCTGCTGTTCCTTGAGAGGCCGCCGCTCTTCCAGGTGGCGTTTGCCTCCGACTATGCCCGGATGGACACCTACGAGCAGGTCTCGCGGCTGGTCTCGCCGGCCAGGTGCCGGATAATATCGCAGCAGGACCTGCGGCGCCAGGAGTACTACTACGAGAGGTCGGCATCTGCCAAGGGACGGAATCTCTGAGCCGGGAATCACATACCAAAGTGGCAAACACGCAACGTACGCGCGCCCGCCCGGGCGGCCGTGTACGTGCGGCGCGCCAAGACGCAGCGCGCGGGCGCCTGCGGGCCCTGCCACCTTCGCACACCCCCCTGGTCCGTACACGATGTTGAAATATGACCGCATAGCCAGCAGCCACACTAAATAGCCCAAAGCCGGATAGGCACGACTAATGATGAAACTAGCAATAACAATTGCAGCACTGGCAGCAGTCGCCGGCACGCCGGCCCTGCTGCAGTCAGCAGAAGCACAGAGCATGATGATGGACTCGGGCGGACACATCCCAGACTGGGTAAAGCCGATAGCGTCCAGCTGGCTAGATGGCGAGACGAGCGACTCGGCGTTCATTGACGCCCTGCAGCAGCTTATCGCCAGCGACATACTGCGCCTGGAGAACACAGTGGGCGTAGACAGCCTGACCATCGCGTTCACGCCGGTCAAGCCCGGTGATCCAGGAAACTTTATGCCCGTTGCCGAAGAGTTTGCGGAATTCTTGGAGGGTCAGATGGGAATAGATGTGGAGATTAACCTGCCATCCAGCTACGAGCCCATCATAGAGGGAATAAGGTTTGGCCACATTGATGCGGCCATCATGGACACAGGCCCCGGATGGTTGGCACACAAACATTCCGGCGCTGAGGTCATAATGGCAGAGGTCGAAAAGGGCAGGATCTACTACCAAGCTACCGCTTGGGTAAGCGTAGACAACGACGACATCACTGAAATACAGGACACGCTGGGCAAAAAGGTCTCTTTCACTAGCAATACTGGTTCCTCAGGATTTGTTAGGCCATTTGGAGCACTGGTCAGTGGCGGACATATTACCATCGATGGCAACGATGTGGTCGCTCTGGACAGGGCAGTCCGTGACGCATTCGAAAGCCATGCGTATCCTGGCGGATACGGAGGTGCCGCAGAACTGCTGGCCCGTGGCGAGGTTGACGTGGCATTCGGCAATGATCGCTTGCCCACATATCTGGATGACGAAGACCAGCGAGCGCTAATCAAGCCCGCATTCACCCTGGGTCCGGTGCCCTCCCACGTGCTAGTGGTGAGCGCCGACATGTCCGAGAACACCAAAAAGGCCTTGCTTGACGCCATGCTGGTGCTGAATGGTGACGAACACAACGAGATACTGTACAACCTGTACGATGCCAATGCCATGCTGCCTACCACAACCGATCACCACCTAGGCGACTTTGGCGCAACCATCGATAGCCTCCTGGGCTTTGAGGATCGGTTGCTGAACAAGTACAACGTGGGTAACTAGCCTTTTTTTTAATATTTGGCAAACTTCTTGATTGAAGAGTTATTCCACAATCATGTACCAAAACCGGATAATTATTGACTACCTTAAATTACGTTTGCAAGATGAACTGCACGATGGATTATCACGCTGCCGCATACCGGCGGATCATCCAAAACATATGCCATGGACGGTAATGATGGCGGCCCTAGCGGAACCATAATTCGCATGGACAACGTTTGGGCATCATATGATGCCCGTCATACGGCGCTCAGGGACATCAGCTTGAGCGTAAAGTCGGGCATCAACTATGCGATAGTAGGGCTGTCGGGGTCGGGCAAGTCCACCCTGCTCAAGTTGATGAACGGCATGATGGTGCCAAGCCGCGGGACGGTTCTCGTGGAGGATCTCAAGCCCGACCAGCGCGACGGGCGGTTTCGGGCGATGATGTCTAGGATAGGATACATACCCCAGAGCCTGGGGCTGGTCAGAAACTCATCGGTCTTGGACAATGTGATGATGGGTGCCCTGCCCAGGATGAAACGCATGCAGTATCTGCTCAAGAGGTATGATAAGGAGGACCTGGAGGAGGCCCGCCGGGTGCTTGACCGGGTGGGGCTGACCGACAAGGAGGATCGCAAGGCGTACATGCTAAGCGGGGGGGAGAAGAGGCGCGTGGCCATTGCGCGGGCATTCATGCAGGATCCTCGCATACTGCTGGCAGACGAGATAGTCTCGGAGCTGGACGGGACCACCTCCAAGGAGATAATGAACCTGGTAGCCGGCATGCAGAAGGACACGGGGCTGACCGCGATAATGATCCACCACGACATAAGACTGGCCCTGGAGTTTGCCGACCGGGTTGCCGTCATGCAGGAGGGCCGCAAGGTGATGGAGCTTGGGGTGGACAACGATACGATACTGGACTTTCAGACTGGCAATACCACCACCCAGGAGATACTGGAGATGTACGATGACCCCGAAGAGTAATCTGGTGATAGGGCTGATAGCGGCCCTGGTGGTGGCCGGCTCTTGGCATATCGGGGCCGAACCCGGAGAATTTGTGGACGGGCTGCCCAACCTGTGGCTGGTAGCCGAGGATGCGGTACAGGAGATATCGGAGGTTGACTCCCGAATGATCGATGCGGCGTTCTGGTCCATGCTGGAGACCATCCTGATGGCGTTCATAGGCACGATGGTGGGCTACGCCCTGGCCTTGCCGATGAGCCTCTTGGCATCACGCAACCTGACCAGCAGGTGGGTGTATGTCCCTATGAGGGGGGTACTGGCGGCGGTGCGGACATTCCCGTCCATAATGTGGGCGCTACTGTTCGTTATCATGGTGGGACCGGGACCCTTTGCCGGGATACTGGCGATCACCATGTATGCCCTGGGTTTCGTGGCCAAGCTGCAGTACGAGGCCATAGAGACGATCGACGCCGACCCGATGGATGCGGCCAGCTCCATCGGGCTGTCCAAGCTGCAGATGATACGGTTCGTGGTGATACCCGAGTCGGCATCCCACCTCCTGGGCCAGCTACTGTACATGTTCGACTACAACGTCAGGCAGACCAGCATCCTGGGCCTGGTGGGGGCCGGCGGGATTGGATTCTACATAATGAACTACATCAAATTCCTACAGTATGGAAAGGCCGCCTTCTTTATGCTGGTGGTGCTGATCACCGTGCTGATCATAGACTGGGTGAGCCTGAAGCTGCGGGACCGCTACGTTATCAAGTCGCAGAGGGGCGTGGCAGCAATGAACGATCTCTAGGTAGTTATCTTGGAGAGTTCGCCGGTCTCGGAGGCGTTGCTTATCTCCCGGGCGATGCGCCTGCCCATGCTGAGCGGCTCGCCGAACAGCAGAGTGTAGTAGGGCGAGCCGTCCATGTAGATGTTGGTGCCGGCCACTATCCTTGCGGAGAACTCAAAGGCCGCAAAGCGGGCATCGCCGTCGTAGACGCCCTCTATACAGAAGGGCCCGTTCATGCCGGGCTCGACCAGCCTTCTGGCGGCATCCACAAAGTCCTCGGCCATGCGGTAGGCCCCGTCCAGCAGGGATTCGCGCAGCACCATGTGGGTGTTGCCTATCACGTTGAACGAGGGCACGCTTGAGGAGCTCTGGCTGGAGGCAGGTATCCTGGCCAGGCCCTCTATGTCGGACTCGTGCCGCTGGTCGCAGCCGAAGAACTCCACCTCCTTGCGGAGGGGCGAGTAAAAGAACTGCAGGTACGCCAGCACCCCCGCGACATACTCCTGTATGTACAGCGGCTCGTCCGGGGAGATGGTCCCCTCCGATATCAGGGCGTCCCTGCGGGAGCGGAACTCGTCCGGCGAGGACGCCATGAAGTAGCCCTTGCCGCCGGCGGCGCCCTGCCGCTTTACGATGACCTTGCCGGCGATATCGTCCGGCGAGTCCACCGCCACGGGCACGGGCAGGCCGGCCTCGTTCATCATCCGCTCCTTGAGGGCTCGGTCGGACTCCCACCGCAGTATGCGCTTGTTGCCAAAGACGGGCACCCGGATGGACTCTATCTGGTCGGGGCTCATCTGGGCCACCAGCGTTCCGTGGGGTATCAGCACCGACCCCTCCAGGGCCGAGGCGCACGGCTCGCCCAGGATGTCCTCGAAGGCGTCCACCGGAATTATCCTGTCGATAAAGGGGAACCTCCCATACAGGCTCAGCCGCCTCTTCTCGCAGACCAGGACGGTGTCCAGTCCCTCGTCCTTGGCCCCCTTTAGCACCTGCAGGGCGCAGTGGGATCCCAGCGTGGAGACGGCTACCATGGTGGATGTCGCTGGACGCATGCCACTTATGAACCGTTTGCGGCCAGGATGGCCGCAAAGACCTCGTCCACCATCTGGGCGCCGAGCCCGGACCGCATGCCGGCGGGGAGGGCATCAAGCACGAACTGGTGCGGGGTGGCCGAGGGGGGTATGCGGCCTTCGCTGCGCCCTATGGCATAGGATGTCAGGGCGTTTGCCACGGCCACTATGAGCTTTTCCCTGTCGGTAAGAGGCATGGTACGGTGATCTGGATGGGGATGGTGCCGGGTAATTAAGATCCCTGCGGGGGCGCGACGGCCGTGATGGGGTCGTGGCCGTGGACAGTGGCGAGCTGGATGGGCGGCGCGCCGTGCGGCTCGACTGGCTTGTACGGGTCGGCGGCGGACTCTTCCCAGGCGTGGTATCCAACCCATACCCCCGCGATGATGATGGTCGCTATCACCAGATACTCCATAACCCCCATGATATGGTGCCGCTCCCAGCCGGGATAATAATTGTTGTGGGCTATGACAGCTAAACCACGGCAATTAGCCCAAAGACAGGATCTGCCCGAGATATACACCGGACGATGGCCGCACGGTCCGCCAAAACATGTCTGCAACCGCGCCGCGGGCCGGTCCGGCGGGCACCCGGCCCGGCGACGATCGTACAGCGGGCGGCAGGGGATGTGTTGGGGGGGTGATCCGCTGGACAACGGGCGGGGCCGTGCGCAGCATCCCCCATGCCGCGCCATCTTCTCTGATGCCATTGGAGTCCTATCCCGGGTTGGATGCGCCGCCGGGTGGCGGTCCGGGCCCATCGGCGAGTACCTCGATTATCTCCTTGAAGGTCAGCTGGGTGATCGTCCCCAGGCGGCGCGGCAGGGACCGCTCGGAGATGAGCAATCTCATCAGGATCTTGGCCATCACCCAGGCGTTGAAGATCATCAACGAGTAGATAAAGCAGAAGAGGCGCGCCCCCGGGTTACGGCTGCGCGTCTTGGCCCTCATCGCCTCTATCTGGGCGTAGGCGGACTCGATCCCCCACCGGACCGCATAGACGATCACGTCCACCCAGGGCAGGTTGGTGGCAAACCCGATGAACCTGTCCTGGGGCGCCTTTGATTCGGATTTGCCGGGGTCGCGCTTGCGGCGGGCCGCGACGACCATGTTGTAGGGGGCAGTCCCGTCGGCCCCCTTCAGGATGCACGGGATGGCATCCTTCGGCGGATCATCCTGATCAAACAGGTTGAGCGTCTCGACCACTCCGGGGCTGTTGCGGCAGGGCATCAGGAAGGGGATGTTCATCTCGTCCAGGGCGGCGATGGTCCGGACCGTGAAGAATTCCCTGTCAAACAGGCACAGCTTGATCACGATGCAGTCCTCCATGCATTGATCAATCAGCGAGCGCACCATCTTCGGCACGGACGCGCCGGCCGGAACCGGCAGGCACCCCAGGACCAGGCGCAGCCCGTCGTTGACGCAGTGGATCGTGATGTACCGCTCAAAGTGTTTGGTTCCGCACTTGTACCTGGAGATGGTCAGGTGGTCATCCTTTATCCTGTCGTACCGTGGTATCAGATGGCAGTCGACGGCGACGACCAGGCCGTCACGGGGCAGCTTGCCCAGCCGGCGCAGCGTAGTCATCCTGTCCAGGACCGTCTCGGCAAAGATCCCCTCGACCGCCTCGACGGTCAAGGCGGCCAGCCGCCTCCTGTACCACTCGTCGCTGGGGGTCATCCCAGTGTTCCCGGTCTCCATCAGGGCGGTGGCCGCCCCCGTGCTATCGGTCTCCATCAGGGTGGTGGCCGCCCGACGGGCGGTGGTACGTCCCCCTACCGAGGCATCCGCGGCGACCGCCCGGATCATTCCGCGGTTGAAGTCGGCCACCTCGTACGGCGCGTTGGGGCCGGAGGGGATGTTGACCACCTCGGTGATGTACTTGTCCAGGTCGCCCATTATCTGCCTGCGGATGCTGATGTTGTTCTTGATCTCGCGATCCATGATGCCGGTGGTACGGCTCATCGGGCAGGCCTCCTCCCGGGTAGTGGCGATGATGATGGTGGTAATGTTGACGCACCGGGGAAGGAAAGCTTACCCCCAACCTTAAATGCCGTTCTCGGCCAATCATACCGGTGTGCTGGTCTCCTCATATGTGGAAGTCTGAGGAGACTTGCACTCCTAACTTGTTAAACCCCGATGTTGGTTATGATCGATCCCGGGGTGTACCATGTTTGATCCCGGAGCGCGGTCCGGGTGGATGTTGCATCCTTGTGTCGGGTGGAATTGCCGGGTCCGTGGTTTAGCTGCTATGACAGAAAGTGGCAGAGCGGATTTTCGCTCTTGATTCTCACGAGGGCCAAGGCCACTCGAGTGCGATCTGGGTCCGGCCATCATCGAGATCACAACCCGGAATGCGGCGGCGCGGGACGGCTACGGAGCCGGGCGGGAGCCGCATGCGGGACGGATGGCGCAGCAACCGGCAGCCTTGGCATGGGCCTTGGGAGCGGGGTGTCTGGTATCGGGTGTTTGGAAGACGGGCCTAATCCGGCGGACATCCACCCGGATTGCCGGCGGGCTGCATGCTTGCCGCCTCCAGAAGCATGGAGACGAACAGGTTCAGCGTGACGGGTGGCCGCGCGCTGGGGTGGTGCCCCCCGCCGCGGGCCGCCATGAAGCGGGCCAGGATCCAGATGTTGTACAGGATGAACGGGATGAACCACAGCAGGATGCGGACGGAATAGTCGGTGCTGGTGGTCCGCGGCCTCATGGCCTCGTAGCTCTTGTAGGAGTTCTCGATGCCCCATCTCCTCCTGTAGAACTCGGCTACGCGGTGCGGATCGTCGCCGATCCAACCCTCGCTCATGGTGGTGGCGAACACGTAGTAGTGCCTAACCCGGGCATTATCGTCGTGCAGCTCTGCCAGCTTTCTTTCCTCCTGGGACATCTTGGCATACTTTTTCTCCAGATCCTCTCTCTCTAGGATGGCCAGCGTGTACGTGGTGCTCCTGCCGGCGCTGTTGGTTATGGTATGGGTGGATACGGCCTCCCGCTCTCCTGCCTCGTACTTTTTTAGGATGTCCTTGACGGGGTCCAGCTTGACGGCGGGCATCACCAAGGGAATTCCCGTGGCCTTGATGGTCTCTATGATGTCCACCGAATGGAACCCGCGGTCGATGGTGATCGACGACATGCGGATGCCGCGCCGGCGGGCCCTCCACAGCAGCCTCTGCACCGTCCCGGCGGTGTCGTCTTCCCGGCGCACCACCTCGACTCCCAGGGTGAGGCGGTACCCCTCCACTATCCAGTGGAGGGTGGCCAGCCGGTGGAATTTTTTGGTGCCCTTCTTGTACCTGGAGAAGACCGCGTAAGCCATGTCCATCACCCTGGCATGGGATGGTATGTCGTGCTCGTCTATGGCGACGTCCATCGGGTGTTGTAGCATTCCGCGCCGGCGGGCCTGCAGCATGGGGCGGGTCACCATCCTGCTGCACCGCGACAGCATGTGGTCGCGCCGCACCTCCTTGATGATGTCCAGCATCCGCCTGCGGCTGGGCAGTCTTTTGACGCTCTTCAGGGCCCTGCTCCGCTGGTACTGCGCCTCGGCGCTGGACTCCCCGCCCTCGCGTGAGCACACCGACAGCAACAGGCGGTACATGTCGGGCAGGCCGTACACGGCGTTGGGTGCACCAGAGAAGGGCAGCATCAGCCCGGCCAGCAGGGAGATTGCCAGCTTGGTACCCAGGCCGCCGGCCATCTCCTGCATGAATTTGAGACCGTCATCGCCTGCCTTGCCGTCCCTGATCCCGTCCTTGTCTTTCCGGCGCCCTGCCCCGCGCCTCGGAGGCTGGTTATTTTGGCCCTTGTCCACCGGGTCCCGGCGAACCGTCCGTTTTGAATTCGACCCGGCCCGGCTCCCGCCGTCCCGTTCCGGTCCGTGTTGATCCCGGTGCGGATCCATACGTCCCTCCAGAAACAACGCGGCGGCCACCAACAGGCGCGACACGAACAGACACAGGCGATGAACGCAACCCTGACCTCGCTCCCCCTCCCGTTCTGCCCGGATGACGGCCGTCATGGGGGTGCGGGGGGATATCGGGCGATCTAAATCTTTCGATCACACTGTCTCGCAAGGCGCCCCCGCCGGGCATGTGCCTGCCTGCGGGGAGTGGATTTGACAGACGGGCCGGCCAGGTCGTGTCCGAGGCCGATATTGCCTATGAGATTCCCGCTTCAAAATTTGCTCCGCCACTTTCTGTATATGTCCAATTGGCTATAAAGAAGTATGACGGAGCAAAAGACCGTCGTCCTGGAGGGAAGGGACCGTGGCGGCGGCGCTACGGACAAGCCAAAAAAGGGCAGGCAGAGGCGGACCGCCGGGCAGCTCGAAGAGGTCAGGAGGCGGGGCGAGTACATTGCAGGTATTGTGGGGGCCATCATGGTGATATAAGCTCGATCAGGTGGGAGGTGTCATCGCAGACTGTCCGCGGGTTGTGGTACGTCGTCACGCTCGGCTCGCGGGGCCCGATATGCCAGTGTCCTGCCAACGCAGGCGGCAAGAAGATATGCAAGCATGCGTTTGCGATTCACAAGTTCCTCGAAAGAACCTGGTGGAAGCGTCCGCGCATGAGGATACGGATCAGGCGGCAGGAACCCAGGTGCAGGAGCTGCCGGTCATACGAGATTGTCAGGAACGGAAGGCGCAGGTGCAAGAGAAAGGGACCCGTGCAGCGGTACCTGTGCAGGTCGTGCGGGCGCACGTTCTCCGGCATCGACGGATTCGCGGGTAGGCATTTTGAGGCGACGGTAATCATAAAGGCGCCGTCCATGACGGCTGCCAGGATGTCGCCGGGGGAGGTGCGCGTGCAGTTCAAGCTCGACGGGATCGCAACCCACAAGGACGCCATCTCAAAGTGGTCCGACCACTACTCGGGGATCATCGGCGGGTATTCTGCGGCGCTGCGCGTGGACGCGGGACACCGGCGGCACGTTGACGAGATGCTCTTCGGGGTGCGCGGCGCGACCAGATGCCTGTTTGCGGTCATGGATGGCGCCTCCAGGTTCATTCTATCATGCGAGGCGTCGCCCCTCAAGCACGGTGCCGACCCCGCCTGCCTGTTCGCGCGCGCCGCGGAGCGTTTGCTGCGCCTGCCGCGCGTGCTCGTAAGCGACGGACTGCACGAATTCCGCGCGGCGGCCAGAAAGGTGTTCTACAGGGCGGCAGGCCCCCGGTTCGTCCACATCCGGGAGATACACATACAGAACATGTTCAACCAGAACAACGTGTACGAACGCCTCAACGGCGAGTTCAAGGACAGGCTGCGGTGCACGCGCGGCCTGAAATCCGATAATTCGCCGGTCATACGGATGCTCATCATATGTCACAATTTTTTCCGCGAGCACGCCTCGCTGGAAGACCACATGACTCCGGCCGAGGCGGTGGGAATAGAGATAGCGCCGGTGCCGCACTCTGAACTTGCACCCGAGTGTGACAGGTGGATCACCCTCATACAGAACGCGGCCCTCGGCGCCGCTGCCTGAACACCGGACAGCCGCCAGGCCGCACGGGCACGTACCGGTCCCCTACCGTTCTGCGCACCGCCCGATACCGTGCAGCGCTGCACTCCGTCCCGTCCTTTTGTCCCGGCCGGCGGTCCCAACGCAGCGCCTCACCCAAACTACACCCATCCACGTGTCGGCCAGCCGGCACGGGCGACTAGGTCAGGCACCGAACCGGATCAGAGGCGAAGCATCACGTCTCAACCCGCCCTTTGTACGCATCAACCGTATTTTCTAAAGAACCGGATATAGTAACCAATAAAAGGACGGCAAGACAAGGTATGAAATGTTACCTAGACTTCATCGTATGTTTTGGATAACTCTTGTGGTAACGACTGTCGTATACGCTGCACTTTTTACCGTACTATACGCTAGCCAAAACGATCTAAACATTGTATTTGGAAGTGAAACTGCAATTGATGTGTCTATTTTAGTACCGCTTGTTGTTGCGATTATAGTATATTTTCTAAGTAGGCGACAGTCGGAAATAGAGCGCCGGCAGTCTGAGGAAGATAAAAGGGACAAAGCTTCAAAAAGCCTGTTTAGTGAGTTAGAGAGCATATATAAAGCAATTTCTGGAAGCAAAGTCTGCACAGTAAACGATGATGGAACATATGCGAATAAGCACTTAAATCACGACATCTATGATAGCCTTCTCAAAACAGGATACATATTTTACATAGAATATGATAAACAGCAAGCTGTTCAAGATATCATTGAAACGGCTAAGATGCATAACCAATATTTAGAGCGTGCTGATCATCTACTTGCCGAAAGTTATGCTGAGAATAAATTAGATCAAAAAATATTAGATGCTATTTTAAGTTACCAGAAAGGTATGCAAGAATGTGAGACGATATTAGCAAAAGAAATATCTGATATAATTAGCTAGAGACACTAATCAGTAGATTTGCTAGCCGCTTTTTTATTTTGTATTTCGCGCATTACGAATTCAAGTATGAATCCTTTTGCATGTCCCACATATGGATGTGGTGGTGGTGAGGTTCTCCACTTCCTTATATCAACCTCTTTCATAGTTAACATACGTGTGCTGTGTATTTAAGTGTCGCTCATCTGGGTTCTGTAACGTCTTGGTGTGTTGGCGCCCGCTGTAACAGTGGTGTGTTTGGGCGGGATCTGATCATCTCCGTGACAAGTGCTCGGTTTCGAGATACGGCCCGGCCTTCCGGTGCGGCAAACCGAATTATTACATCTGGCAGGTTCGGACCGCCGCTCCGATGACATGGTACGGCTCGTTGACCGCCGGATCCACACCGTCTAGGGGGTTCCGGCCCGAGACCTGATCTGTAATTAAAGATCATGCGGCCCCCGCCCTTGGCCGGCCCGCAGCGGCCCTCCTCAGAGGGCCCCTGCTCTTTTCAACAAGATGGTCTGGTTGACCACCCCGCAGACTACATCGTTGATATGGTCGTATTTTCTCCGATCGTTTCTGTATTTTTCCTTGGCAATCCGGAAGATCTTGATCCTCCGGATTGCATTCTCGACGCGTATGCGGATCCTCGAGTGAGCTTTGTTGTATTCCCGCTGGTCTGGTGTAAGATCCTCGCCCGGCTTGCGCACGACGGGGATCCTCACGTCTATTCCCTCGACCACGTTGGCCATCCCACGGTACGCGGTGTCCGCGTAGTGTCTGAGGTGGTCGCGGCCGGACTTGTCCCCTGCGCCCCCGTCCCGGCTGGGGAGTCCGGTCGGGAACGTGGGATGCTTCATCTTGTACACCTTGAAGTCGTGGTCGCGGCCCGGAAAGTGGACCGTCTTGTGTATGATCAGCCCGTCGAAGCTGGTCGTGTACTGGACCTTGACGGTGTGCATTTTGGCCTTGCCCGAGAAGTATTCCTTCTCGGCTTCGGGCTGCTGCGGCCGCAGTATGGGCTGCTCGGAGGCGTCGGTCAAGGAGACCATCCCCGGGAAGAGCTCTCTCAGATCCTCGATGGTTGTAGCCTCGCAGGCCTGCTTGTGGAGCTTTTGCGGCAGGGGCAGGCTGTCCCGTATTATCGGGGACATCTTGCCGATGTTGGTGGAGATAGACCCCCGGGTGATCCCGAACAAATGGGTCAGCCCGTCCTGGGTCAGGTAGGTCCGGTAGTACATGAGGGTCAGGAGGACCCTGTCCCACAGGTGTAGGAAGGACCTGCGTCCGGCGCCAACCTGGCGCTTGCGGTCTGGTCTGGCGAGCCTTTCGGATTCTGCCTGCTGGTATGTTTTTTCGACATCGCGTATCAAAAAATCAAATTGTTGGAGCGATATGCCGGCGGTCGTCTTGAACGCGCGGGCGTTCTTTGACATTATCTTGAAGACACGCATGGTATGTTGGACCAGGCGGAGGTATTTGGATCTTCCGCTCGCCTCCTCTGGCCGGACCTGATCCTAATTACTAATCAAGTCTCCGGACGCGTCGGGACGTCCCGGGTGGTCGTCACCCTGATGGGGGACAAGGCCTACGACTCCCGGGAGAACTTTTCGCACTGTAGGAAGCGCGGCGTCGTGGCGGGGGTCCCCGTCAAGGTCAACGCCAACTGCCGCGCGGACGGGGTAGACAGGGCGCGCACCGAGGCCGTCCTGGACCAGCTGGGGGGTGGGGAGGGCGCAACCCCTGGCAGGGTCGCCGCCCTTACGGAGGAGGAGCGGCGTGCCAACCAAAAGGACTGGAAGAGGCGCACCAACCAGGGCGCCAGATGGGCCGTCGAGGGCGTGTTCTCGTCGTTCAAGAGAATCCTGGGCGAGGCCGTCCGGGCCGTAAAGTGGCCCTATATCATCCGGGAGGTGGCCAACAAGATCAACGTATACAACTGGATGCAGCAAATCTCAGGGGAGGCGGCCCGGGCGGTGTAGCCGGACAGACGAACCCCCGCGGCGTAGCCTGCCGGTCCGCGTCGCGCGGATCTACGCCATCATGTCCCACCGCGGCAATCCTCCGGTGAGGCCGCCGGTGCGGTCTTTCGGCATGCCAGAGCAGGACGGTACAACGACCCGCGCGGCACCGACGGAAGGCCGGCATATGGGGGATGGCGGAATTGTGAAGGCAAGTATATCTGGTTAGTTTACCTGCGCATGGTGAGCAGACCCTTTTTGTTGCATCGGCTTCGAGCTGTCAATTGTGAATGGGGGATTTCGAGCTGCAGCCTTACTCGGCTTCGAGCTGTTACAGATGAGTGCAGCCTTGCTGCTTGCCGACCAAAACAAAAAGGAGGTGAACGAAAATAGAAAGATCAAAAGCCTACATTGGAATCGACATAGGGAAACGGACCTGCGTGGTCTGCGTCATGGGCGCGGACGGCAACGTCCTGGAGGGGACCAAATACCCCAACACCAGGGCGGACGCCCGGAAATTCGCCGAGAGCGTCGCGGCCCGGTACGACTGCAAGGCGGTCTGCGAGTCCACGGCCTGGCTGTGGCTCAAGACATACGAAGTGTTCGAGGATCTGAAAATATCCATAGTGCTGGCCAACCCGCTGCGGCTCAAGCTGTCCCAGTCCGGGACCAAGACCGACAAGATTGATGCCAGGCAGCTGGCCAACCGGCTCAGGATGGACGATATCCCGACCTGCCACGTGCACAAGCGGAACAACAGGCGCGACCTGGACCTGCTCCGCCAGCGGATGATCCTGATCAAGGAACGTACCCGCGCGCTCAACCGCCAGCACGCCATCTGCGGCAAGTACGACCACCCGACCAGCTCGGGCCACGGAAACACGTCCGGAGCCAAGTACCAGGAATACCTGAACGGCCTGAAGCTGAACCCCGGCGACACCAGGATCATGGGCCAGTACGTCCGTCACGTCAGATACCTGAACGGCGAGATAGACATGCTGGAGAAGCTCGTGGCAAAGGCGGCCCTGGACAACGAGGATGCCAAGCTGATAATGAGCCTGCCCGGGTTTGACGCCTTCAGCGCCCTGCTGGTGGCCGTCTCCATCGACGGCATCGGCCGGTTCGCCGGCCCCCGGCAACTGGTCTCGTTCCTGGGCCTCTGCCCCAGGGTGTACCAGTCCGGGGACAGCACCCGGCACGGCCGCATGAAGAAGAGCTCCGACCGCGCCCTGACATGGATCATGATGCATTCGGCCCTGGTGGCCGGCCATCACAATCCCGTGCTGTCGGCATACTACGAGGGCGTCCGCAAGCGCCACCCGCCGGTGGTGGCCCAGAGCCACCTGGCCAAAAAGATGGCCATCTACATCTGGCACATGCTGAACAAACGACAGCCCTACCGATTCCATGACCAGAAGGCCTACCAGGCCAAGCTGGTCCGGCTGGCGCGGCTAGCATCCCGCATCTAGCCGGCGCTCCGGCACCCATCTCTGGATCAATTTGGGAGGGTGTCGGGGCCCGGCCAGACGCGGCCCGCCACCGTGCGGGATCCGCCCAGCACCATTGGCAGATATTTTTTTTTCGCACGGGAAAAAAACGACCGGAATGGCGCCGCCGGCCCGCGCGGTGCCCAACGAGCAGGGATCTCCGGATCCCGCGTGGGGAGCCCTGCGCATTTCCAGATCCGGTCCCCCATCGGGAGGCGTCTCGCCGCCCCGGCCTGGGCGAGGGGCGGCTTCGACGCCTCCCTTGGGTCCCTATCCCGGTGCAAAAAACGATGATCCTGCCGCGCAAGTCGGCGCGTCTTAAATACTGCCAGTCCAACTTACCTGCGGCATGCATCAAGGCATACGGCTTCCGCTCTCACGCGCCGCCTTTACATACACAGATGCAACAAAGCACCTGAGTGCATACTGTTAAATACTGGTCATAATTATAGTTGTTATTGTCAAACCATCCGCGGCAAGCGTTGGCGATCGCAACAGTCGTCACCGTTATTGTGTGCGGGGGGGGGTGGCATGTCCGCCTATGCAGATCTTGATGACGCCCGGGCCGGTGTTATTGCCTCCGGTGTGATACCGGATATGTATTTGATAGAGCCTACGGGAACTTATTGGAATGCCAACGGTGGCACATCATACAAGGCCGCAGTTCAGGAGTGGTTGAATGTCATGGACGAGTCTGTCACACCAGATCGCTTCTCAAACAAGGTGAACCGGGAAATGTTCAATGCGGAGATTTTATTGGAGGGGAGGGTCGACAGCGTGCACGAAGTGACCGCATTATTGGTGGCCAAGGAACGCGCCAAGAGTACGTATAGTGAGAGTGGTTATCTTAAAAAATACCATGATTATATAATCGGCGAACATAACCCCCCGTCCAATGTCACCAAAATAGATGCCACGCTCAACTCAACGCTTGGAGACATGCTGCCGTTGGCCGGAGCCATCAAGACGGTAACTGACCGGGCCGCATCCATCGGCGGGGTGCCTACTGCCCTCTGGGAACAGGATCCGGAGTACTGGTTTTACATAGAACTGGAAACCTACTGCGACATAGATGCTGGAATGCCTGGGTGTACGCAACCTTCCGATGGTGTCGGCGCGCAGGGTAGTAGTCCAGTTGCCACACTGAAATGGGCTGCTGCCGGTTGCGTGGCGACGGTCTGTGAGGTCGTTAGGAGTCAGGGTGTCAGTTCCACTACCACTTGGCCTTTCGGAACAGCCGTCACTGGAGCAAAAGTTACTGGACACTCAATATATGCTATATACGTCGTGAATAATGCCCCTCCTGGAACTACAATGTTACTAGACGTGGACATGATGGGCTATGGGCCATCAGAACCCAAGGAGACAAAACCAGTATCAGACACTGCCTCTAGCCGCGGCTTTGCAGGCGGATATGGTTGGTGGTACGGTTATTATCCATCATCAACACACCCATGTTATTCGGACCCGGATGATATATACTTCGATCAATATAGAGCTGGAACCCTAACTATCACTCAATGCATACAGAATCACGCCTATTCTTTCTCCGGTTCTGTCAAGTTAACTTTCCCGTCGAGCGGCAACGGCAACGGCAACGGCAACGGCAGCACCACCACCACCTGCAAAGCCCCAGTGATAAACGATATCTCAGATGACACGGGATATGTTGGCCACAAGTACACCTATGATGTGATTGGGAACAAAGGCGGGCTAACCTATACTGTCTCAATTTCCAAGCATGGCAACCCAGACTTTACAATTCTGGACAGTGATAAAAAACCTGCTATAACCACCAGTGGTAATAATGGTGAGCTGACTTGGGACATACCAGACGATAAGGATGGGGATGAAAATTATATTTACATTGGAACCTATGACGTCACGGTAACGGCTACAGGCTGTAGTAACCCGGAGAAGGATGACACTCAAACGTTTGAATTGACAGTTAGAGAGAATAACATTCCAGAACTTAACATTACCGCGACAGGAGGCATAGGCTATAATCTTGACCCAGCCGATAATCTCAACCCACCCGATTTTGACCCAGACGTTGCAACTGATGCCAAGTATACTAGAGTAATGTGGAGATTTGCTGGCACCCTCCCCAATTTAGGAGATCCAATCAAATACACCTTTACCGGTAATGACAGTGATGCTGATGATACTGACCAAACATTCATACTCTCTGTATCTGAGAAACCAAGTATTGCACACGCCGTGCTTACTGATTGTAAACCAGTCAGCGAGCTGACCGCATATGAAGTCGGCTCGAAGATTATTGACAGCATGGACAGCCCGTTCAGCGGCTTTGCGTGCATCTTTGCATTTGATACGGGTGATGGTGAGGTGCAACATGATGGTCAAACATATAGATTTAGGCAAGCCACTGATATGTTTTCAGTACAACTAAGTGATGGTGTGGCCGATCCCGTATCTCAGGTTATCAAATTTTCTTTTGTCGACCTAATAGGAGAAGTGGAGGAGTCTGGAGTATTAATTGCAAAATCTATAGTAGATTTTGGAGAAGCTGTTACAACTAGGCCGGGGCCATTGGGGCTGTTGGCGCCGTTGATTAAGGATGTTCGTGAATTTATTACTGAACATTTTATCGAACAGGTTGAGAGAGCTTTTATTGAAATTGCATTTAAGGTTAGCTACAGAGTAGCAGATAATTTAGATGAATATTTTACCCTAATTATGCGATGTGAGATTGATGTTCCACTACCGGATACGAAGTATGATTGTGAGGAACTCCCTTCTGGTGTTCAAGAGCTTAAAGACTATTTAACGAAGAATGATATTATTGGAGGGAATGATGTTAGCGGACAACAATCAGAGGAACGAAAGCCACGATGGACTCTTGTTGCAAACGTATCTAATACTAGGCATGTAGCAGTAAACGACACGAACATAGAACCCAACAAGGATTACACTTATGTAGCACGTATAATCGCAGGCGACAAGGCCAGTGATTACATGCCATTGGGGAACGTAACAACACCCGCAGATGAACCACCAGTAATCTTACTGAATGGATCCTCCATAATGACAATCCTTTTGGGCACGCCATATGTAGAGCCTGGTTATATGGCCATTGACTATTATGATGGAAATGTCACAGATGACATGACAGTATCCAATTCTGTTGATGTCAACAGAGAGGGCAATTACAACATATTCTATTATGCGTCGGATAGCGCCGGTAATTTGGCAACACCACAAAAGAGAATTGTATTTGTAATTGATGATAGTACGCCCCCGGTTCTTACACTGAAAGGCTCAAAGACAATAAGCATCGACGCTGGTTTAACATATACGGATCCGGGCTATTCGGCCATTGACAATAAAGACGGTAATATAACAGATAATGTAGTTGTCACCGGAACGGTCAACACCAGGGTTCCAGATGTATACACAATACAGTATGATGTCTCAGACAGGGTAGGCAACAAGGCCCCAACTCAAACCAGAACCGTTACAATAATTGGTGATGACACACCGCCAGTTATCACATTGAAGGGAAACAAGACTATAACCATAGAGGCCGGCTTGACATATGTAGACCCCGGTTATACAGCTACAGATAACAGGGACGGCAACATCACGGATATGGTTGTTATAACAGGGACGGTTGACACCAACACACCGGGCACATACACAATACAATATGACGTCTTGGACAGCTCAAGCAATGTGGCAATACAGCAGATTAGAACCGTTACAGTAGTTGATACCATACCGCCGACCCTCACACTAAAGGGAGGCTCCAGTATAACCATACCCGCATCTGTACCATATGTAGACCCAGGTTATACAGCTACAGACAACACAGATGGCAATGTAAGGGTAGAAATAGTAGGCTGGGTAAACACCAACCGACCGGGCTCCTATTCACTGCAGTACACCGCATATGACAGCTCGGACAACAAGGCCCCGCCACAGATTAGAATGATTATAGTGGAAGATGTGACACCGCCGGTAATCACGCTAAAGGGCAATTCCAGCATAACAGTACCCGCATCGATACCATATGTGGATCCCGGCTACACTGCAATAGATAACATAGATGGTGACATAACAGGTAGGGTTGTAATTAGCGGTATGGTTGACACCGACACGCTGGGAGATTATACAATATATTATGATGTGTCAGATGGGGCACGCAACGCAGCGATACAACAAAGCCGCACTGTAACAGTAGTAGATATGACACCGCCAGTTATCACATTGAAGGGAGGCTCCAGTATAACCATACCCGCATCTGTACCATATGTAGAGCCAGGTTATACGGCCATAGACAATATAGACGGTAACCTAACGGAGAATGTGGTTATTACAGGCCATGTAGATACAGACGTACCAGGAACATACACGTTATATTATGATGTGTGGGACGCAGAGCTCAATCTATCCCCCGTGCAGAACCGCACTGTTATAGTAGTAGACATGACGCCTCCTGTCATTACGTTAAAGGGCAATTCCAGTATAACGGTACCCGCATCGATACCATATACAGATCCAGGTTATACAGCCATTGATAATATCGATGGTGACATAACAGGCAGGGTTGTAATCGCCGGCATGGTTGACACCGACACGCTGGGAGATTATACAATATACTATGACGTGTCAGATGGGGCACGCAACGCAGCGATACAACAAAGCCGCACTGTAACAGTAGTAGACATGACGCCGCCAGTTATCACATTAACCGGCAATGCAACTATTACAATACCAATGGGGCCGACATATACCGATCCGGGTTACACGGCCACAGATAACATAGACGGAGATATAACAAGCATGGTTACTGTATCCGGTACGGTGAACCCGCTCATACCAGGGACTTATACGATACAGTATATGGTGACGGATGCCGCCGATAACACCAAACAACAGGACAGAGTAGTTACTGTATCACCCCCCACTGATACCACATTGTATTGTAATGATATGACTTTGGCGCAATTGATGGCATCTGGCAAATATAATATAATAAACAAGATGTTCAGCTCTGACTCAAACATCAAGGGAACAGACAAGGCCGACCTTATAATATCCGGTAATAACGGGCCCACCATAGAGGGCAAGGGCGGGGACGACTGCATAATCGGCGGCGCTGGCAATGACACAATACTAGGACAGGTCGGCAATGACATGATGTTTGGCAACGGTGGCAATGATGAAATACGGGGCGGTGATAACAAAGACACCATATATGGTGGGTCTGGCAATGACGAACTACATGGAGGATCTGGCCATGACACAATACACGGTGAGGGCGGCGCCGATGAAATACACGGCGGCTCCGGCAACGACACCATATATGGCGGATCTGAAGGCGATACCATATGGGGCTTGAGCGGTAATGATACAATATATGGAGAGGGTGGCGATGACACCATATACGCCGGCCCCGGCATAGACGCCATATATGGCGGGCCGGGCACGGACACAATAGAGAGTGGTGAAACGGACACCGTACATGACGATGATGAATAGTAATGTTAGTGTCATAACCATACTACTATTGGCCTTTATTGCCGTCGCGATATTGCCGTTGGGGGCCGAAGCAATGCAGGAAGGCGAAAGGCCGTTCGTGACTACCTGGCGGGTAGATAAGGCGGGTGGCGACATAACCATCCCGGTGGGTGGCGCCAACGGCACATATACTATATTTTGGGGAGACGGAACCTTTGATGTTGATGTCTCCGGTGACCAACTCCACACATACACAGAGAGTGGCGATTATACAATCAGCATATACGGCGACTTTCCAAGGATATATCTTGGCGGTACAAATGCTAAAAAACTACTGTCGATAGACCAGTGGGGCGACATTCAATGGGAATCTATGGGCTCGGCGTTTAGTGGTGCATCCAACATGGTATATAGCGCCGCTGACTCCCCAGACCTCTCCTCGGTGACCAACATGTCAAGAATGTTCTACGATACCCCCGCCTTCAACGGCGACCTCTCCATCTGGGATGTCTTCTGGATGTTCGATGACTCCGCCTTCAACGGCGACCTCTCCACATGGGATGTCTCCAGTGTGACCGATATGTCCTGGATGTTCGCTTGGTCCGCCTTCAACGGCGACCTCTCCACATGGGATGTCTCCAGTGTGACCGATATGAATACGATGTTCTGGCACTCCGCCTTCAACGGCGACCTCTCCACATGGGATGTCTCCAGTGTGACCGATATGTCCGGGATGTTTGATGACTCCGCCTTCAACGGCGACCTCTCCACATGGGATGTCTCCAGTGTGACCGATATGTCCTGGATGTTCGAGGACTCCACCTTCAACGGCGACCTCTCCACCTGGGATGTCTCCAGCGTGACCGATATGTCCAGGATGTTCGCCGCATCCGCCTTCAACGGCAATATATCATCCTGGGATGTCTCCAGCGTGACCGATATGTCCAGGATGTTCGCCGCATCCGCCTTCAACGGCAATATATCATCCTGGGATGTCTCCAGCGTGACCGATATGTCCGGGGGGATGTTCACCGCATCTGCCTTCAACGGCAATATATCATCTTGGGATGTCTCCAGTGTGACCGATATGTCCTGGATGTTCGCCGCATCCGCCTTCAACGGCGACCTCTCCACCTGGGATGTCTCCAGTGTGACCAATATGAGGAATATGTTCGAGAATTCCTTATTCAACGGCAATATATCATCTTGGGACGTCTCAAATGTGACCAATATGGGCCTGATGTTCATCGGCGCCTACTTATTCAACGGCAATATATCATCTTGGGACGTCTCAAATGTGACCAATATGGGCCACATGTTCCATAGCACTGACTCCTTTGATCAGAACCTCGGTAACTGGTATATTACCATAGATAACACGTCAATTGAAAGGGCGGACGTCCCCGGCATGGTTGGGACCATCTCCGCCCAGAACGCCTATCTGGACGGGCATAACCCACCATATGCGAGTGTGCATGACGGACAGAATCCAACATATACGATAATACCGGGTGGTGATTCTGACCGATTCGAGATAACCGACGGTAACAAACTAATCATGGTCTCGGCGGCCACCAACCAAGAATCCTATACAATCACCATCACGGCCACCGGTGATAGGGTCTTTCAGGATGGCAACAATCAAAAGGACATACAAATAATCTTGAAAGATAGTGGGTATAATGAACATTGAAGATCTCATTGAACTAGTGGCCATGTACAAGTTCACCTCAAATTTTTGGCCGATAGATCAAGTGTGATCGACCAACAGACTTATTGATCAGTGGAATGCATGCCTCATCAGATCACCACAAATGATGAGGAACGCACACCAACTACCCATAACGACAGAGGGATTTAAGATCAACGGCAGAGCACCTTTCTCTTCCTGGCCCGCCTGGATTGCCGTTCCCGAGGTGGTACCGTGATGGACGAACCAACCGTCCCGTGTCCCTGCTGTGGCGGTACCGGCGGGGTCGTAAAGAGGGGGGTCGGGAGCGGGCAATCCGAGGCAGCCCTGCTGAGGTCCGAGCTGATCCGGGTCTGGGGTATAGCCGGCTCGCTGGAAGGGTTGGCCGCCGACATCTACGAGACGGCGGGCGAGGTGATATCGTCCCTAGTGGCCAACCTGGAGAACGCCGGCAGCGGGATTGCCGAGCGGGACCGGCTGATATCAGACCTGGAGAGGCAGCTGGCGGTTCACCAGGGGTGGGACGGGGACGCCCCGGGCGATGATCCGGGCGATGATCCGGACAAGAAGGACGGCCAGCCGGCGATGACCCGCGACGAGCACCGGCTGGCCTCGGCCAGGTTCGAGGCGGCCAAGAACGGAGGCGACCCCGGCCTGATCACCAAAAAGAAGCGGGGCGCCCAGTCCGGCCACCGGGGCGTCTCCAGGAGGGAGCGCACCGAGGGAACCGTCCGGTTCCATCCCGAGCTGTGCAGGTACTGCGGCAGGGCCGACCTGGTGATCATCATGACCATCCGGAAGAGGTTCCGGGACCTGGCCGAGGCCCGGCAGAGCACCGTCTCGCTGATGTACGTGATCCGCGTGGGGCAGTGCCCCGGGTGCGATATCCGGACTACCCCGCACACCGATGCCATCCCCGGGACGTCCCTGGGGCCGCGCACGCGCGCCACCCTCCAGGCCTACGAGAGGGCCCACAACACCGAGGACGACATGGCGATGATGCTGCGGGAGATAGAGAACGCGGACGTCTTGACCGGGGCCGTCTCCAACTGTATCACGGCGATGGCCGATCATATCGACGGGGACGTGCTCGCCATCCCCTATGAGGAGCCCGTCATACTGGACCCGGTAGACCTCCGGGGGTACCGCTCCCCGGTGGCCCCGCCGTCGGACATACCAGACACCGAGTTCCACCGCCAGGATGCCCTTCTCACGCAGCGCTCCAACCTGTGGACATCGTTCCAGTCCCAGCCCACCATGGTCCAGATAGTCGAGAGGGCCTCCATGGACCCGTACGTCCGGACCGACGAGACCGGCCACCAGGTGGACCGCGAGGGGGTGCAGGCGTCGGTGGCCGAGACGACACGCACCACCCAGATAAGGATAATCCCCCACAGGGACGCGGTCACGCTACGGTCCATCTGGGGGTGGATGGAGTGCCGTCCCGCCATGCGGGACGGCACCACAGGCTACGAGTGGCACCAGGGCATCCTGGCCAGGTGCCTGGTACACCTGCTGCGCGATACCGAGGAGTCCTTGATGGAGAACGAGCTGGGATCCCCCCCAGTACGACCGCTACCAGATGATGCGGGCCCTCTACCATGATGCAAAGCTGACCTGCGAGCAGGTGGAGCAGATGGCCGGCGGACCCCTCTGTTCTCGGACAAACGTAGGGGATAGCCCGATTAATTATCCGGCACGTTAGTTTTAATCGGCTTGAAAGTCGTACCGGAGTGCCGTTGTACGGATCCGCGATGTGGCGATGCGTCCAAACAACGTAATTGATCAGGCCAAACACCTCCCGGCCGGCACCGATACGCGCCGTACACACGGGCGTGCGGCCGCATCATCAGGCAAAATTGAACCGGGAGGCCGCGGCGCACCGTATCAGCGTGAGCAGCCTGTCGGGCCCCGGTATTGTAATGCCCGCCTTCTCGGCAGGGGTCATCCCGCCCAGCCCCATGTGGGGCCGTAGGAAATTGTGGTACACCTCGTCCAGTACAAACAGCCCCGGTACGTCGGAGTTGAATCCGCGCGAGCCCTTCTTGCGCCTCTCGGTGTCCCCGTTGTGGCGCTCGTGTTGGTTGTTGTTTACGTGCCTGTTGTTGACGGCTGCGTCCGGTATGTGCATGGTGACGGGCCGCGGCTTGGTCCTCATTGTACTGTCGTACCCCTTCCTGTACCCGCCCAGCTTGTCGCTGAGCAGCAGCAGGGGCGGCCCGCCCAGCCGCTCCACCACCTTCTTCAGCAGCGGGGTGGCATCGTGGTTCAGCTTGTCCGGCCAGTGGTCGCTGGCCAGGATGAACCTGGTTGCCATGCATATCGCCCTGGCCATCCATCTGGGCTTGCCCCTTGACTTGTAGTGCTTCTCGTCCACGCTCACCGCGTTGCCACCTGTCATCTCCAGATCCTTGGCAAACGCCGCTACCATCCTGGGGTACTCGTCCACCCACCTCTGGATGGTGCGTCCCGACACCACCACCTTCTTCTCGTCTTGTATGGTCCTGGCCGCGTCCTTGGGCAGCATGTTCCTGGCGACCAGCCTGATTGCATACAGGATCACGTCCTCGGCATAGTGCCGCCCCTCAAAGCCGGGCCTGTCTGCAAACCTGCGGCCGCACGCGTTACAGGTATAGCGGTCCACACCCGTCCCCTCCGGGGTGGACATCCGCCTCAGCGGACGGCTCTCGCTCCATGCCGCGTCCGTGGATCCGCAATGCCTGCACCACCTCTCCGGCAGCTCAAAGCTGGCACCTGCCTTCTTTTTGGACTGGCGCGATCCGGAGGCCGCCAGTATGAACGCGGCCACCATGTGCTTGCACACCTTGTGGCCCAGCCTGTACGACTCGCACCGGCACGTCCAGCCGTCCCGTGTGTTGTGCACGTCATAGTACACCTTCCGGTGCGTCTGCGACCACACCCTGCACCAGTAGTCGCGGCTGTCGTCGTTGTCGACCTCGACCACCTCCCCCCTCTCCACTATCCGCACGCCCCGTTCCCACACGCCTTCAAGCGGGGTGTCCTTCAGTTCCGTGCCGTCATAAATCAATATTGTTTATCACAAAATGTGCTTATAAGCGCATCAAGTGTGATTATAACATGGGCATCTGGGCCAAGAACGCGACCGAGTTTGTCGTGTCCGTGTCGTTCGTAACCGGGGCCGGGAGCAGCTACGGCTGCGTGCCCAAGCCCGTACTGGCCAAGCTGGGCAATCCAAAAAGAATTAGATACACCATACAAAACGACCGGGTTCTGGTCAGCAACGCCGATTTGCAATAAAGCAAGTCACGCAATACGAATGAAGTGCATAATTTGTCGGATCCCCCGAGTTTGTCCGAGAACAGCGCGTGTCGGCCATACTGGTGTCCGTCATCAAGAGCGAAGCGAAACTCTCCTACTGGGGCCTGATCAAGCACTTTGACCTGCACCCCGATGACCTGGAACGGTGCGAGCTGTCCAGGCCGTACTGCAGAGCATGGTACCAGCTCCGCATATCGGAGATAGATCCCGCAGTACTGCAGAAGATCATCACCAAGATGGCCGGCGATGAGGCGGTCCACGGCACCCTGCTGGTCGACTCCAGCGGATTCAGCATAGCCAAGTATATCGACTGGCTGAACGCAAAGTACGGCAAGCTCAGCGTGAAACTGTTCTCGAAGCTGCACATCATGCACACGCTTCGCGGCATGGTATGCGCCGCCGTCGTCACCCCCGGAAATGCAAACGACTCGCCGTACCTGCGCCAGATGGTAGAGATGCTCCCGGAGGGAGACGGGGACGTCCTGGCCGACGCGGCCTACGGGGGCGTCGAGAACTGCGACGCCATCCGGGACAGCGGCCGGAGGGCGATCATCGACTCCAAGTCCAACGCGGTGATCAAGGGATTCAACGCCAGGGCGGAGATGCTGAGGTTCCGCAAGGAGCACCCGGGGACCTTCTACCGGATACTGCGCCTTCGGAACAACGTCGAGAGCGTCTTCTCGTCCATGAAGGCGCGGTTCGGCGGGGTCGTGCGCGCCCTCAAGGAGACGACCCAGTCGGTGGAGCTGCTGTCCATGACTGTCTGCTACAACATGGCCTTTGCCTGAGACCACGCCACGGGGGCGGGAACCCCCGCGGCCGTGGGGGTGGCTGCGCACGACTGCCCGCGGACCGCCATCAACGGCGGCTCCGGTGGGCAACAAGGGCGAATCTAATCGTCATCATGCCATTCGCGGCTGCTGCCCGCCGTCCGGGACGGCTCCAGTGGGCAGCATAAACGAGCGATCCGACATCTACCCCGCGCATTCCCACCGATCCAGGTGCTCCGTGGGTATCAGGGAGGGCCGCCGGTTGATTTTTTTGGACAAGGCCTAAAACCGCACAAGGCATAAAACACCGCTGAGGCCCCTCCATTATACCATGATTGGCGACACCCTGGAGGATCTGCGCCGGACGCACCTCTCCTCGCAGCTTGGCCCCTCCCTGGACGGCGACAGCGTCACGATAATGGGATGGGTGGCGGCGGTCAGGTCCCACGGCAACATATCCTTTGCCACCATCCGGGACAGGGCCGGCGAGGTGCAGGTGGTGGCCAAGAAGGGCGCCTGCCCCGATGATATCCGCGAGAGGATCTCCTCGATCAAGCCGCACTCGTCGGTGTCCATAACCGGGACGGCGGCAAAATCGGCAAAGGCCCCCGGCGGGGTGGAGGTAATCCCTGCCGAGATGCGGGTCTTCTCGGAGGTGGTACGGACGCCGCCGTTTGAGCCGGCCGCCGTCTCCATCAAGAATATCGACACCCGCCTGGAGGTGCGGTATATCGACCTGAGGCGGGAGCCGCTCAGGCACATCTTTGGGGCCCGCACGGCCGTATTGCGGGCCGTCCGGGAATACTTTGCAGAGCACGGCTTTACCGAGATAAGCACCCCCAAGATGATAGCCTCTGCCACCGAGGGCGGCGCGGCGCTCTTTCCGATATTCTACTACGACAAGGAGGCGTTTCTGGCGCAGAGCCCCCAGCTGTACAAGGAGCAGCTGACCATGTCCTTTGAGAGGGTCTTTGAGATAGCCCCGATATTCCGGGCCGAGCCATCCAGGACAAACCGGCACCTGGCCGAGGCCATCTCGATAGATCTCGAGGAGGCGTTTGTGGACTATCGCGATACCATGGATCGCACCGGCGACATAGTCCGGAGGGCCGCCGGGGCCGTCGCCTCTTACGCGGGGGAGAACCCCGGGGCCGCCTTTGACGTTCCGGCGGCGGACTCCATCCCCAGATACTCCTACGAGGAGCTGGCCGGCCGCATCCGGGAGGCGGGGTTCAAGATGGAGTGGGGGGACGACCTGCACCCATCCTGGCTGCGCAAGGCGGGCCTGGGGGGGCTATACTTCATAACGGACTGGCCCATGGGCCCCAAGCCGTTCTACGTCAAGAGGAAGGCGGACGACCCGCGCGTCTCCGAGTCCTTTGATCTGATGTACGGCGACCTGGAGCTCTCCTCGGGCAGCACCAGGATAGAGGGGCGCCAGGATCTGGAGCAGAACCTGAAGGACAAGGGTATGAAGACGGACTCGTTCGAGCACCACCTGGGGGCCTTCGAGTACGGGATGCCACCCCACGCGGGGTGCGGGATAGGGCTGGAACGGCTGATGATGGCCCTGACCGGAACGCCCAACATACGGGACACCACGTTCTACCCGCGGGACGTGGACCGGCTCCGGCCATAGGGGGGATGGTGGTGGCATAATGGCGGTCACCGAGGAGGAGATCAACAGGATGGCGGCCATGATGCGCCTGGAGATAGACGACCGGAGCGAGTACGTGGAGAAGGTCCAGAAGATGCTGGACTACTTTGAGCTGCTGGACTCGGCCGGCGTCGACGACGAGGAGATATCGGTGCGCGAGGTCCCCCTGGACAGGCTGAGGCCCGACGAGCACGTCCCGTCCAAGTACGACCTCTCATATGCGGCCAGGAACGAGAGGGGGCACATCAGGGCCCCCAGGCTGGGATAGTTGGACCTGCAGGCTCCGGCGGCCAGCCTGGCGGGGATGGTCCGCCGCGGCGAGATCAGCGCCGAGGACCTGGTCGCCGGCACCATGGAACGGATAGAGCAGACGCGCCACCTGAACATCTTCATCAGCACCAACCAGGACGCCCTCCGGCAGGCCCGGGAGGTAGACCGGGCCATAAAGTCGGGGGAGGGCGTCGGCCGCCTGGCGGGAATACCCGTATCCATCAAGGACAACATCTGCACCAGGAACCACCGGACGACGTGCGCCTCCAGGATGCTGGAGGACTATACTCCGCCCTACGATGCTACGGTGGTCCGGCGCCTGCTGGATGAGGGGGCCATCATCGTCGGCAAGACCAACATGGACGAGTTCGCCATGGGGTTGAGCACCGAGTTCAGCGCGTTCGGGCCCACCCTCAACCCGCACAACCCACAGTTCGTCCCGGGAGGGTCCTCGGGGGGCAGCGCCGCCTCGGTGGCCAACGCGACCTCGTCCATATCGCTGGGCTCTGACACCGGCGGCTCGGTCAGGAATCCGGCCAGCTTCTGCGGGGTGGCGGGGTTCAAGCCCACCTACGGGATGGTGAGCCGGTACGGGCTGATATCCTACGCCAACAGCATAGAGCAGATAGGGCCCATGGGGCGCACCATCCGGGACGTGGCCCTGGCCATGGGGGTGATCTCCGGCCCCGACGCCAACGACGACACCACCCTCCGGTCCGACCCCGCCGAGTTTGACTCCGTCCAGGCCGACCTGGACGGAAAGCGCGTGGGGCTGGTCCGCCAGATGGCTCCAGACGACATGGACCGGGGTATCCGGGGCGTCCTGGAGGGGGCCGTGTCCAGGCTGGAATCGGGCGGCGCCGTCTGCGAGGAGGTGTCGCTGGAGACGGTCGAGTACTCGGTGGCTGCCTACTACACGATAACATCCACCGAGGCCGGAAGCAACCTGGCGCGCTACGACAACATCCGGTACGGGTACGACCTGGACCATGAGGGATACGAGTTTCACAGGTACCTGGCAAAGGCCCGCGGCCGGTTCGGCTCCGAGGTGAAGCGCCGGATAATCGCCGGAGGCTTTGTGCCGTCGGCAGGATATGCCGGGAGGTACTTCCTGAAGGCGCTCAAGGTAAAGAGCAGGCTGACCCGGGAGGTAAACGATCTGTTCGGCAAGTACGACTACCTGGTCTCGCCGACCGTCCCGGTGCCCCCGTTCAGGATAGGCGAGAAGATAGACGACCCGGTGGCCCTGTTCCTGGTGGACATCAACACGGTCACGGCCAACCTGACAGGCAAGCCGGCCGTCTCGGTCCCGTGCGGCGAGTCGGGGGGGCTGCCGGTGGGCATACAGATGATGGCAGACTCGATGAAGGACGCAGAACTGCTGGGCGCGGCCACGGCGCTGGAGGGACCACCATGATAGGGCTGGAGATACACTGCCAGCTGACCGGGCTCAACTCAAAACTCTTCTGCGCCTGCAAGGCCGACTACCGCGGCATGGAGCCCAACCAGAACACCTGCCCCGTCTGCATGGGCTTTCCCGGAACGCTGCCCCGGCTCAACTCCGATGCCGTCCGGAAGGCGGCGGCCATCGCCATGTCGCTCAACTGCCCCCCGGGGGAGAGGCTGGCCTTCTTTCGCAAGAACTACTTTTACCCGGACCTGCCAAAGAACTTCCAGATAACCCAGTTTGACGCGTTCGGGCAGACCAGCATAGGCGGAAGGGGAACCGTCCGGGTGGACGGCGGGAGCGTTCGCATCACCAGGATACAGCTGGAGGAGGACCCCGGCAGGCTCTCCTACGAGGGGGGCGGCGACGGCAGAAAGACCACACTCATAGACTACAACCGCGCCGGCACCCCGCTGGTGGAGATAGTCACCGAGCCGGACTTTGAGAGCCCGCAGCAGGCGCGCAGCTTCATGAACATGCTGGCCGACACCGTGGAGAACCTGGGCGTGGCAGACCCCTACCTGGACGGGGCCATGCGGGCCGACGGGAACGTCTCGGTGCATGGCGGCAACAAGGTCGAGATAAAGAACATCAACTCGTTCCACGACCTGGAGAAGGCCCTGCACTTTGAGATCACCCGGCAGAGCAGCCTGCACGACCGCGGGATACCCGTGGTCCAGGAGACCAGGCACTGGGACGAGAGGCGCCGGATAACCGTGTCATCCCGCACCAAGGAGGCCGAGCTGGACTACCGCTACTTTCTGGAGGCGGACATACCCTGGATTGTCCTGGACAAGGCCACCATCTCCTCGATAAGGGAGTCGATGCCCGAGAGCATCCTGGCCAGGCAGGAGCGGTACGTCCGCCGGTACAAGATGCCGCCCCAGGTGGCGGGCATACTTGTATCCGACCGGTTCTGCTGCGACCTGTTCGAGAACTCCCACACCCCGGAGACGGCCAAGATGATAGCCAACATGATAACCACCGACTTTATGGGGATGGCCGACACCCGGGAGAAGCGGACCGCCTCCAGGATCATCCCCGAGCACCTGGCGGGGCTGGCAGAGGCGGTCCTGTCCGGGAAGATAACCCGGGCGCTGGCCAAAAGGATCCTGTACGGGCTGGCCCGCGACGGCGGCGACGTCCGGGGGATGATACGGGAGGCCTCGCGGGAGGGCGGGGACCTGGAGGATATCATCAGGCAGGTCATCGGGGAGAACCCCGAGGCCGCCGAGCAGGCGCGCACAAACCCGCAGACGGTAAACTACCTGGTGGGGATGGTCATGCGCAAGACCGGCGGCGGGGCGGACCCGCAAAAGACCATACGGATCATCCGGGACATCCTAAAGTGACCCGGTCAGGGAAGGACGGACTCCATCTCGCCTATCTCCTGGTGGACCAGCGGCAGGAACGCCCCCACGTCGGTCACTATCCCCAGCGCCTGCCAGGTGCCCCGGTCCATCAGCTTGGTGACGGTGGCCTGGTTTATGTCGATGGCCACAATCCGGACGCTCGAGGGCAGCATGTTTCCGGTGGCGATCGAGTGGAGCATCGTCGATATCATCAGAACCATGCTGGCGCCCTTCAGCACCTTCTTGTACTCCCTCTGAGCATCCACCACGTCGGTGATGACATCGGGGAGGGGGCCGTCGTCGCGTATTGATCCCGCCAGCACGTAGGGCACCTTGGCCCGCACGCACTCGTAGAATATGCCGCGCCTGAGCGCCCCTGACTCGACCATCTCCGGTATCGACCCGTGGGTGAAGACGGCGTTTACGGTATCCATGTGGTTCCGGTAGCCCTTGCTGGCCAGCGTGGCGTCCTTGACATGCATTCCAAGCGAGGTGCCAAACAGGGCATTCTCTATGTCGTGTACCGCCAGGGCGTTGCCTGCCAGGATGCCGTCGATGTATCCGTCGCGCACCATGGCCGCCACCGACGAAGCCCCGCCGGTATGCACTATGGCCGGCCCTCCTACCACCACTATCCTGCCGCCCTTTTTCTTGGTGTTGACTATGTCCACCGCCACCCTCCTGGCTATGTACTGGGTGGGCCGCTCGCTGGAGCTGCTGCTTCCCATGAACTCGAATATGTTGGCCTCGCCGCGGGGACGCGGGGGCGGTATCACGCGCACCCCCTCCTCGCCGCAGACTATCTCGTCCCCCTGCCGTATGTCCCGGATGGGCATGCACGAGGCCCTCCCCCCCTTTATCACCACGCACTTGTCCATCATCTGGTTCTGCACCCCGATCCACCGGCCGTTGTGGAAGATTTTGGTCTCGTTGTTGGTCGTGCTGTAAAAGTCGACGGGCAGGGTCATGTCCTTTGGCGCCTTTTTTGTGACGGCCGGGCGCGGCGTGAGTTCGGTGGCGCCATCCGTGTGGATGTCGTTTAGTATCTCGTTCAGGTGGTCTTCGTTATCGCCGGCTATCCGGAGCTTGGCGTAACTGGGATCCTCGACCCGCCTGCCCACCCGAAATTCCAAAAACTCGTACTTGCCGCCGCGGTTTACCACCTTGTCCATCACCTTTGCCATGATCATGGAGTCGATGAGGTGGCCCCTGAGCTCGATTATCTCGGTGTTGTCGGACACGGATGGATGCGGGATGGGACCATTCAAAAATGTTGTGCGTCCGGCGGAGACGAACCCGCGCGCTATCGGGTAATTGGACGGGCACGCGCGAATGAAAAAATAGATGCCCTGCGCGGTCGCGTACAGGTTCGCGCCCCAGACGTCATGGCGTCTGCCTGCAAGGCCGCGCCGCGGTGCCGTGTTTTTACCACCACTCGTCCCCACTAAAACCCAAGCTGATTCCGGCCAAACCAGCCGATAAAAAAACGGCGCCGGTTTACGTCTCCGGCGCCGGAGATTGCCTTCGCGCGATATCTGCCCCGCCAGTATCAAAAAAGCGCCCGGGCGCCTTTTACGTCCAAGTCTGGGATGTGGAAAATAGGATCGGCTACACCGCAGGCCGTCTCTTGGCCGGAGTTATAAATTGGCGAATAAAATCGGCAACGCAGGGTTGTAAATTCAGGTCAGAAACACAATCCGCAATTTTTGCAGCAGCGGCGCACCGTATATTGGCACCAACCTCTTCTTTGAGGCGCCACCATGGCATGATAAAGCGACCAACCAACGACGATATCCGCGGATGAAAGATGAGGTATGGCGGCGTGGGTGATGATGCGGGGTCGGGCGTATTTGCGATGGTGGCGGGTAATCGCCAGCCGTATATGTGGATGTTTTTGCCCTGCGCAGCAACGCTGCATGCGGACGCCGGGCCCGACAGGAAGTACGGCGCTTACGACCTGCCGCATGCAGGTCGGAGGCGGACTTGGTGGTTTTACACACGGATGGCGCGGTTCAAAGGCCATCTGCCGGGGGCGGTGGACGGTGCGCCCGGTTCGTTCGGCATGGGAAGGGCGCCACCAGGTTGGTTGTACAGCCGGTTGCAGGTGTGTCCCACTAACATAAGACCCCCGGAGTCTCCCCCGGCGGCCCGATGCCAGCAGAATTAGTGGATACATCCAGGCGGTCGTCCAGGAAGCGCGCGTCCGCCGGCTCGTATGGTGCCGGTTTTTTCGCGTCCCCTTTGGGCCGCCGCCCTTCGCCGACGTATGGCATCCACACGACGGCAGCGTCCAGCAGCGTTTGGACAAGCTGCGGAACGCACTGCTCCCAATCCCCGGCCACCTGCCGACCGGCGCCGTCTTGCAACGGCGCCGGACCGGCCGCCGGTTCATATGCGGACACGCCGCGGCACAGTATGTTTATGCCGGCAACGTCGTCCCTGTCCACATAATACAAACACGCGGTACACGCTTTCACGCGCTTCCACGACTTCCACGATCTCGTACGGTACTTGGCCGCCCACAACTTTTCACCGCACTTTGGGCACTCCGAGCTCGTCCCCGCCGGAGTAACACCATACACGGACAATCCGTACTTTTTGAACACGCCGTCCGCCACCGCCCGTATGGTCCCCTGGCTGAGTCCCATCTTCAGCAGGTCGCGCTGCTCCCTTGACATCATCCTGTTGGAGCGCACCAGCAACCTGTTGATTGTAGACTCCTCCAACACCAGCGCATACCCCCGGGTGGCGCAACCGTGCATCGTCTTGAATAGCCAGTCGTTCTTCCGGTGGACGAATCTGGAGTTTATGCGGGCGCGCTCGCGGCGGTTGGCGCGCCAGTCGCGCCGCTTCTTGGAACGCTTGCCCTTGTTGCGTGGCTTGCTGCCGGGGTTTTTCACGTATCGCGGTTTGGTGCGGGCCTTTGGGTGTTTTGGCCTGCCGCCGGTCACGCCCAGGATGGCGTGCCTCCTGCGGCGCTCCTGCGCAAACCCGAGCGCCCCGTTTACTGTATGGTCTACCTCGCCGTCGGTGCTCGCGATGACGTGTTCCCGCTTGTTGACATCCATCCCCATCATGCCCTTCGGCTGCACGGGCTGGACCGGTTGGGGTTCGTATGCTATTGATACGGTGGTGCTGTTTATCGTGACGGCGCCAACACTCACCGCGGTCGCTATCCGTTCCACCACGTTGGGCGTCAACTGTATCTCCATGGCATGTCGGGACGGCGTTATGGGAAACCGCAGAAACACGCGGCGCGACGCCGGAAGCGGCTGGTTCGGGGCGTCCGACAGGCTGCACCAGAAACCATCACCATATATGACGCAGGCGTCTGCGCCCTGGCGCAGGACGGGGTTTTCGCATTTGGGACGGCGCGCGTTGGGGTTGTATGCGCGTCTTTTGCGGTAGGCGCGGACGGCGGTCTCGCACATGTCGCACATGTAGCCGGCAAACTGCGCCATGTATTTGCCGCCGCGGTGCCTGAGTTGTTCGCGTATCATGCGGCGGCGGGAATCGTACCGTTTCAGATCCTCCCCGCCGTATGCGGCCCGCACCATCGGAAAGTCGCGCGTAAACTCCACAAACAGGCGGTACCCCAGGTTGGTCTTGTGTTTGGCGTATTCCAGCGCGGATGACAGTTTCGGGTCTTGGTGGTGCCTTGGAGCCCTGCGCGCGCCGGTGATCTCACAATACCTTGCTGGGCTGTATGCCTTGCAGTGGGGCATTGACGTGGCGACGGTCTGCCCCCGCCTGCGTGCCATACCGTGTGTGGCGTGTGTCCGGTATTTAGTGTTTGGATTGTTGTACCGGACGGTTCCGGACGGTACCGGGCGGTTCCGTGTGGCACTGGTGTGGTTTTGGGGTTATATGTCTGTGGGACACAGCGGCCGGTTGCACTTTATTTTTATGACACCGCTGCGCACGCTATCGCGTGAACAAGAAGCGGTTTATCATTGTGGGGGTGCTGTTGGGAGTGATACTGACGTTTGCATTCTTTGTAGGATCCCCCATGTTCGGCAACTTTGATCAGCTCCGGTAGGCGGCGGCATCCTGGCGCAGCGCCGCCTCAAAGGCGCCCAGGGTCGCATCTATGTCGTCGTTGGACAGGGCGGCGGTCACCGATACGCGGATCCGCGCCCCGTTGCGGGGCACGGTGGGGTACCGTATGGCCCTGGCGTACACGCCGCTGCGGGCCAGGCTCTCGGAGAAGGCCACCGCCCTGTGCTCGTCGCCCATCATGACCGGTATGATGTGCGTCTGCGGTCCCTCGCAGAGCCCCATCTGCTCCAGCCCCGAGGCGAGGCGGCGGACGTTTCCGGACAGCTTCTGGCGCCGCGGCTCCATGTCGTACCGCATGCGGCCGTGCGCATCCTCCAGCACGCCCGGCGGAAGGGCGGAGGTGTAGATGAGCGGCCTGGACCGGTTCACCAGCAGATCCACCACCTCTCGGTCGCCGGCCACGTATCCGCCAAACGAGCCCAGGGCCTTGCTCAGGCTGCTTATGGTCAGAGATACATTGCCGGCCACACCGGCCATCTCCGCCGTTCCCCGGCCGTCCCTGCCCACTACAAAGTCGCCGTGCGCATCATCCAGCACCACAAAAGCCCCGTATCTTGATGATATGTCAGATATCTCCTTTATCCTGGAATAGTCACCGTCCATGCTGAATATGCCCTCGGTGACCACCAGGGCACTTCCGCGCACGCCGGCCATCTTGGATTCCAGATCCGCCATGTCGTTGTGCCCGTACACGACGGTCTCGGCTCCGGCCAGCCGGCAGGCCTCGATTATGCTGGAGTGGTTCAGCTCGTCGCTGAGGATGGTATATCCCGAGACGGCCAGGACCGGTATGCTTCCCAGGACGGCCATGTACCCGGTGGAGTACACCAGGGACGACTCGCAGGAGCGGTGCGCCGCCAGATCCTCCTCCAGCGCCCCGTAGGACCGGTCGTTGCCGGACACCAAACGCGAGCTGGCCGCGTGGGGCCCGATGCCGGAGCGGAAGGGTATGGCGAGGTAGTCGTTGGATCCCAGGTTTATCATGTCGGCATCGCCCACGGTGATGCGGGATCCGGATGCGCGGCTCGGCCTGAGCGTCCGGTAGAGTCCGTCACGCCGGAGCCCGTCCAGATCCGGGGCCACGTGGGGCAGGCTACGCTTCAAGCCCGATGCGCCGGATCATCTCAGCATCCTTGGCCGGGGCGTTACCGGGCATGGTGAGGTATCCGTTGGTTATTATCCCGTTGGCGCCCCCGGACAGCAGCGACTCGCCGGAGTCCTCGGTGGCGGTCTCGCGGCCCCCGGATATCTTGATTATCGCCTTGGGCAACAGGAACCGCATCACCGCGAACATCCGCGCTATCTCCAAGGGCGGAAGCGGCGTCTGCAGCTCCAGCGGCGTTCCCGGTACCGGCACCAGTATGTTTATGGTGACTTCCTCGGGATCCAGCCCGGCTATCTCCAGCGCCAGCTCGCGCCTCTGGTCCCTGCTCTCCCCCAGGCCGATTATCCCGCCGGTGCACAACTCGAGGCCCGCGGCCCGGGCCGTCCGGAGGGTGTCGACCCTGTCCTGGAAGGTGTGGGTCGTGCATATCTCCGCGAACTTGGAGGGGGCCGTCTCTAGGTTGTGGTTGTACCGCTTCACGCCCAGCCTCTTGAGGGTTAGCGCCTGCGGCTCGCTCAGAAAGCCCAGGCTGCACTCTACGTCTATCCCGACCTCGCGGCGCACCGCCCGTATGATACCACATACCTCCTCAAAGTCGCGCTCGGAGGGTTGGCGCCAGGCCGCCACCAGGCAGTACGAGGAGGCTCCCTGGGATTTGGCGCGGCGGGCCCTCTCCAGCACCTCCCCCACCGGGGGAAGATCATACGTCCCGATATCGGTATCAAAGAACGCCGACTGCCCGCAGAAGGAGCAGTCCTCGCTGCAGGCGTTCTTTTTGATGTTGTGCAGCTGCTCGACATCCACCCCGCCGCCGCTGGCGCTCTGCGTGATTTGGTTGGCCGAGTCGGCTAGCATCCAGACGTCGCCGTCCGGAACCATAAACAAGGCCGCCACATCCCGGGGCGGCACGGGGCGGCCTGCCAGCGCAGCCCCCCGGCACCGCTCCACCAACACACTGGTGCTCTCCATCCCCATGTCCGGGGGAGTTGCGGTTTAATTAAGGATGGCGGGCTGCCCCATCCTCCCCTACAGGAGCGCACCTTGTAGTTGGAGGATGGGCAGTGGCATAGTTCGGGTGTGGAACCTGCGCGGCAACCGTCAAGGGCAACCTCTGGCACGATCCGCCGGCAGGGCGGCCGGCGGGCCGGCCCGCGCGGCAACCACCTGTAAAACCGTCCAGAAATCGGTCCCAGAATACCGGGCCGGCCTGCGCCCAAAGCTGCGCAAGGGCCGGCGCGACATGATTTCTATGCCCCACAAATACGGCCCCGTCCTACCGGGCTGGGACATCCCCGTGGCCTGAAACCGGCTGGGACAAAAGCGACCCGGAGTGGAAACGGCAGTCTGGCAGGATCAGGCGTGCGGGATGAGCCCGTAGATGGAAGCCCGGATTCGGGGACCGACCGTCCGGGAGGATCCGCAAGGGTGGCGGATCGCCACCACCGCATCTATGACCTGGCCGCCGCTGCCGCCTAGATATCCGGGGCGGTCAGCTTGTGGTTCGCGTGACAGTCTGCGGCCGCCAGCCACTTTTGGTGGTCGATGGTGTAGTTGCCGTCGTACCGCCGGGCGGCGGCTCCGGCTCCGGCCTGCTGTTCCTGATGGGGTCCCTGTCGCTCTTGGGCTCCTGATGCTGTTATTCCGACCTCCTCGGGTACCGGCAGGCCAGCCGTTGACACCCTCAACAACACCAGTGTCCGCCTGCGTGGAGGGCCTGATGCGGTCGGGGTTGCCCGATCTGACAAGCCGCTATGCAATACTCCCCGGCCGGGAGGGGTGCTCTAACATCCTGGGTTGAGCCATATGGTGAACTGTAGCGAGGGCCCGCCTTATCCACGGTGCGCCGCTATCGTCTGGATCTCCGGGGTGGTCAGCCTGTAGTTCGTGTAATCGTCGACAGCCACCAACCACTCGGCCTGCTCTATCACGCCGCTGCCGTCGGCGCCGTACTGTCGTACGATGGCGAGCGGGTTTGATTCGGGCTCCTGGGTTGGTTCTTGTTCGGGCTCTGCTGGGGCTCCTGTTCGGCCTCCTGTTGCGGTTCGGGCTCCGGCTCGGGTTCGGGCTCCGGCGCCTGATACTGGGGTTGGGGGCGCCACGACATGGGCCGTCCTGATCTGCGGGGTGGCCGGGATGTCGTATGCGTCGGCCACCAAGCAGTATGACCGGGATAATCCGGGAGATATGGTTATCGCTTATGCTCGGGAGGGGGGCGCGGCCGAATTCCGCCTAAAACCGGCCCCGAAAGACTGGCGCGCTACTGTAAACGCGGCGCCGCGCGTTCGCGTCCCGGTTTCACCTACTTTGGGCATAGAGGGTTTGTTTTATCTGGTACTCAAATATTTGCCTTTTATTGTCGCGCTATCAACAATCATGATAATAAACGCAATAAAATAATGTGACAGTAATTACTGTGAGCGCCTGCCGGACGGTGATGCGCCCGGGCTACTTCCGGCAAAAAATATCCGCAAACACCCGAACAAGATTGGGCCCCGCCAACAGGATCAGCCTGGACGCAACCAAAAAACACGACTCCATCGGCGTTTCCGCTCCGGGTCACTTTTGTCCAGCCGGTTTTAGGTCGCGGGGATGTCCCAGTTAATATTCCCGCCCTGTAAATATATAATTTACAAGGTTCCGTCTTCTGCAGATGAGTTCCAAAAGAGCCGCATCGGCGGCCCTTCTGGCGGGGGTGGCCGCCCTTGCCTGCCTGGCCGTGTTGGCGCCCCAGGCCGGGGAGGCGGACGGGCAGTCATCGGCGGACGGCGCGCCATCCAAGTTCGACCGTGGATTTTACGACAAGATACAGGAGCTGATAAAAGGTGATGATAACGGTGACGCCCCCCAGCCCCGGCAGGTCACGCCCGATGAGGACTTGGAGTATATCATCGTCACCGCCGAAAGCGCCGCCAGCCAGGGCGACACCCGGTACTACCATGTCATCATGGCGATAAGCGGGGACGGCGACGCGGAGATCCGCCGGAACATGGAGCGGGTGGTGGACGCCGTTGAGGCTGCGGGAGGGCGCGACATAGTCTCCGGGGGAGCCCTGCCCTTTGTCACCGCGCTGGTGCCCGTCCAGACGATACCGGCCCTGTCACTACACGACGGGGTGTCCCGTCTGGGGGACGGGGAGCTCCCGACCAACCCGCAGGTGGACAGGGCGCGCCTGACTCTCCGGGCCGCTCCGGCTAACCTGGCGGGGCTGTCGGGAGGAGCGGTTAACGGCAGCAACGTCACGGTGGCCATTATGGACTTTGGCATAAACAGCATATTCGTCAACAGCAAGGTGGCCTACCGCAGCTACTGCCCGGGCGGATCGTGCGGATTTGATGGCAGCGGGCATTACTTCGGAAGCTCCATTCTTACCCCGAATCAGATTGCCCATCTAAACAGCAGCCTGGCGCGCCACGGAGCCCATATGGCGCAGATCATTGCCGCATCGGGGATGGCCGCCAACAACGGGCTGGCCCCCGGGGTGCGGCTGTTGGACGGATATTCCCCCACCGCCGCCAATCTGATAAATGTCCTGAACTGGGCGCAAGGCCTAAACGTAGGGGTGGCCAACATCAGTCTGAGCATATCAGGATTAGTCTGTGAGGAAGACAATGTAGTCAATATAGCCATAAACGAGGTGGTCAACAGGGGCATGGTGGTCGTAACATCGGCCGGAAACAAGGGCTACGTCTCAAACAGCACCGGCAACCATTACCTGTACAGCTCACATGACACACCTTCCTGCGCGCACAACATAATTACGGTGGGCGGAATCAACGACCGCGGCCAAAGCCGGTACCTGTATGCATCCTCGTCCAAGGGCCCCCTCAACAACACGCTGCGCTTGGCGCCCCACCTGGTGGCCCCGGCCGAATTCATACAACTACAAATCTTCACCACGAGGGGCAATAGCTTCTCAAACGGGTTTGGCACCAGCTACGCTGCCCCGATGGTCAGCGCCGCCGCGGCCCTGATGCTGGACCTGAAACCGGATCTTGCCCCCTCCGAGACGAGGACCCTCCTGTTCCTGGGGGCCGACTGGGCCGGGCCCGTTCCGTGTACCTCTAGCCAGTATGAGCGCTCCGACCGCACCGACAACTGCTCCCACGCCGCGCGCCAGACCCCGTCCTCCCACCCACGGACACTTACGGTGCTCAACCACGCCGGCTTTGGAATGCTGGATGTGGCCGAGTCCCTGGGGTACGTCGACGACTTTGCAGCCCACGTTCACTCGAACAGCACCGGGCCGGGCGACACGCCCAAGATATACGGACTGAACGTGACCCGCACCGCCGACCCGGTCAAGGTTGTCCTGACCTGGCTGGTATCGTACAGCGGCGGTACCCTGGTGGTGCCAGATCTCGACTTTACGGTGCTATGTCCGGGGAGCAACAACGGCATAATGCGGGCCGAGTCAGACCAGCAGACGACCGAGTTTGTCGTCTTTCGGCCCTCCGCCGCCGGGACGTGCACCGTGCGCGTGGACGGGTCCGGCGCGACATCCCCGCAGGAGTATACTCTTGCCACCACGCATACGCTGGATTCCACCCCCTCGGAGATCGCCCTGACCGGGACCGTCTCAGCATCAAGCGACGGCGACTACATGACCGGCGACACCATCTACATAACCGTCTCCCTTTCGGATCCGGTCCTGGTGGGGACGGCCAACCCGCCATACCTGATGCTGGACACGGCGCCCACCGACAGGCGCGCCGTCTACGCGGGAGGATCCGGCGGCAGTGATCTCTACTTCGATTACGTCGTACAGGCCGGCGACACCGCTACCGACCTGAGGTACACCGGCACCGGCGCGCTCGTGGCGCCCGATGCCAGCTCCATACGCGAGGCAAACACCAACATCACCGTCCGGTCCGTCCTACCATCCCCCGGAGCTCCGGGCTCGCTGAGCGCCAACCAGGAGATAAACGTCAACCCGAGCCTCTCGGTACCGCGGACGCCCACGCCCCAACCACCACCTACGCCCTCGCCAACGCCCTCGCCCACACCATCGCCCACACCATCACCCTCACCATCGCCCCCGCCGCTGTTCCTGCCGCTGCCGGTTGCCCCGCCGCCCCCGCCCCCCGACACCACCCCGCCCACCGTCGTCTCGATAGAGGGCGCGGACCCACCGGGCAACATGACAGACCACCGGACGCTGGTCTTCAACGTGACCTTCAGCGAGCCGGTCTCCGGCGTCAACCGGACCGACTTTGTCCTGTCCCCGGATAGCGGCCCCCAACCCCTGGATCACCGGAGCTCGCCCGCCCTGGTGATACCGGGCCTGCAGACGGTCAACGACACAATCACCGTCGGGCGGCCCGGCGCCGTCGCCTCGGTGACCGTCGGACTCAACATCACGCATCTGGTCACCTCCGGCCTGACCGTCCAGCTGACGGCCCCCGACGGCACCGCCCGACTGCTGCACAACGGCACTTTTGCCTTCGGAGGCGGCATATTCGGGACGTACCTGCCCGACTTTAACGGGACAGAGTCCTCCGGCAACTGGACGCTGAGTGTCCGGAACGACCTCATCTGGTGGAACGGCACGCTGAACGGGTGGAACCTGACCATCAACCACGGTGCAGCGGATCCGGCACCACTACTCCGTGCCAGTGCGCCCGCCCTGGGGATAGCGGCTCCCGAAGCCGCCCTGGATACGATCACGGTAGAACGGTTGGGGATCGCCGAGTCGGTCGCGGTCGACGTCAACATCACGCACGCGTCCGCCGAGGATCTCAGGGTGGAGCTGGTCCCGCCGGCCGGCCCCGGCCTGGTGCTGCACAACCGCACCGCCGGTTCGGCCGCCGGCCTGGCCGCGACATACACGCCGGACATTGCCGGGATTGACATCTCCGGCAACTGGACGCTGCGCGTGCTGGATGGCGCGGGCGCCTACAACGGCACCCTCGACTCGTGGAGCCTGGCCATCAACCATACCCGCGTGGGTCTTGTGGCCGGCCTGAGCGGAGCCGGCCCAACATACCTTGTCACCGTCCTGGCCGCCCAGAACGGAACCTACAACATCGACGTCGCCCCGGACAGCGGAATCGCCGACGAGGCCGGCAACCTGCTGGCCCACCCGGCCATGGTAAACGGAACCGACCACACCTATACGGTCCGCACCCCGCCCCCGGGCGCCGCCCTGATTCCGCGCCGGTAGGGGCGCATCTCAGATGGCCACCCGCCCCCAGGCGCCATGCCGGTACGAGATCCGCCTACTTTAGAGGGACAATACTATCTGGCATTGTTGATAACCAAACTAACCATGTAATTTTATCACGTTTTAGCAATAATTTTTTTGTTTAATTTTAGGCCGTAAATCATCATCTAATGCGCTAAAATGACGTGAAAAATTACTATTTTTATAAATGGATGAGGCGCCTAGACGCCGTGGTCATTGGTAATATCCGGGAATATGCTGGTGGATCTGCGAGCCGCAGATCTCTGGGATGCGCCGTCGCCCTGCTGGCGGTCGCGGTGTTGGCATCGGCCACCATTTTGTCCGTGTCTGAGGGCATGCCGTCCGTACCGGCTCTCAGTATGGTAGAGATCAGCGAGATGGCCGACAGCGGCCCGGTCATCCTCGACGGTGCCGTAGCTGTCTTCGGGACGGGCGGTGGTACCTATGCGGTGGTGGCAGCCGTGGTGGATGGCGGTATACAGATAATCAACGTCACCGACCCGTCCAATCCGGTCGGCACGGGCAGCATCACCGACGGCGCCGGCACGGCGCTGGACGGGGCCTCGGCCGTGGCCGTCTTCGGGACGGGCGGTGGCACCTATGCGGTGGTGGCATCATACCGTGAGGGTATCCAGATAATCAACGTCACCGACCCGTCCAATCCGGTGGCGGCCGCGGGACGGTTATTATGTTCATGAGTTGACGGGATGGGACTTACGCAAGAAAACTCATAGTTGGTTGAGTAGCACAGCATCGAAGCTGCCTGCCATTCACCGGTCCAGGTCCTGCCCAGCCCGCCTACCCGTCGACCATAGCCGGGCAGATGCTCCTGTACGGGCACCACCTGCAGTGGTATCCGGGGGTGGCCTCGAACTTCTCGTCCAGTATGTTCCCGGCCGCGGCCCGGACCGGCTCCAGGCCCTCCTCCAGCGACCCGGGGGTCACCATATACTCGCGGACCGCGTTCTTCTTCTCCAGGTAGACCAGCGACACCTTCTCGGGCAGCGTCCCGTACTTGGCCCGGGCCGCCGCCGCGTATATGTTCAGCTGGGGGTCCAGCGCCACCTCTCTCTTGGGCAGGACCGTAGACCCGGTCTTGAAGTCGACTATCTCGTACCCGCCGCGGTCGTTCCTTTCCACCCGGTCCATCTTGCCCGTGTACCTTATGTCGTCGATGTGCGTGGCAAACCTGGCTTCGGTCTCCACCAGGCTGTTGGGGGAGGCGGCCTCCCACTCGGCGTACCCCCGGATTATCCCGTCCAGGTCGGCGGCGGCCTTCTCGTACCGGGGGCTGCCCCCGTGGGTGCGCCTGGCGACATCCCACAGGTCGCGGGCGCGCCGCACGCCCGCGTCGATGTCCGGCTCGCCACCTCCCAGCCGTTCCTTGCCCAGCGTGTCGAGCACGTCGTGGATGATGCTGCCCTTTGTCATGCCGAGGGACGGCTCGGCCGGGACTGCCAGGACGCTCCTGTACTTGAACTGCAAGGGACACTCCAGGTACGACCGGATGGCCGTCGCAGACAGGGACAGCGTCTCCGGGCTGACCAGCGGCGTCCTCCTCGGCGGGATCATCTTGTCCAGTCCGGCGGCGCCGGCGGCCAGAACCGGCATGGGATCAAACCCTTCCGCGTTCCCGTGCTCCCGGACGTACACCACCCGGGCCAGCTCCGCAAGCCTGGCGGCGGCCGCCTCCACCCGGGACTCCCGGATGGCGCCGCACGCCTCCTCCTGGATGCGGTACTTGTCGGTGTCCAGCGGGTCGCGCGCGGCAGGCCTGCCGGCGCCGCCGCTGTCGTCATACTCGACCATCCGGACTGTCCCAGCCGGGGCACCACCGTCATCACCGCCGATGATCTGCCCAAGAAAGATGGATGGTTCCCTGTCCTTGGCGCTCTCCCCGACCCTTCTGGGATGCGACAGGTAGAGCCTGTCCTTGGCCCGGGTGATCGCCACGTACAGGAGGTTCCTGGCCTCGCGCAGGTGCGACTCCGCCGAGTCCTGTTGGCGGCCGCTCCCCTTCAGCAGGTCGGCGGGTATGTCAAACTCCCGCCTCTTCCACTTGCCCGGGATGCCGTCCTGGTACAGGCCGGTCACAAAGACCGTCCCGAACTCCTTGCCCTTGCTCTTGTGCATGGTCAGGACGGCCACCGCGTCGCCGGCGTCCGCGTTGTCCTCGGCAGACGCGTCCAGGCCGGAGTACTCCAGATCTCCGGCCATCTCCAGATAGTCGACAAAGTCGGATAGCCGCTCGCCGTAGTAGTGGTGCTGGTAGTCCTCCGCCATCCGGTGGATGGCGTTGAGGATGGCCAGGTTCCGGGCCGCCTGGGGGCCGCCCGAGTTGGCATTTCGGCGGTAGAGGTCGGTATACTCCATCATTATGCGGTGCAGCATGTCGGTCAGGTAGGCGGTCCTGGACTCCTCGGCCATCCTGGCCAGGTGGCGCGCCACCTCCCGGATCTCCGCATCCTGGTCCGAGCCCGAGTAGACCCGCATCGCCTTGAAGACGCAATCGTCCGGCGAGTCCGGGTTCCTCATCCCCCTGGCCACCCGGTTTATCCCGGCTATGTTGTGCTCGGATATGCCGCGCCTCTTGAGTAGCCAGGAGATCTCCCTGCCGGCGGTCTGCGGCGAGTCTGCCACCTTGAGCATCGAGACCACCTCGACCGCCGCGGCGTTGCGCATCAGGTTGCCGGTGCCGGACAGCACGGCGGGTATGCCGTGCGAGCGGAGCGTCTCGGCGAACAGCTCGCAGGACCGGTTGGTCCTGCACAGCACGGCCGTATCCTTCCAGGGCCCGCCCAGCCTGCGTATCTCTTCGGCGACGAACAGCCGCTCGGCCTCCTCGTCGCCGGCCGCCACCACGACCGCCGGCTCGCCGGCCGCCCCCACCGGGACGGCCGGGGCGGCTACGCGGTCCGGCTCGGCCGCGAGCAGCCTGGTGGAGATCTCCGACACGTTGGCCGAGCACCGGTAGTTGCGGTCCAGACGGACGAACCTCGCATCGGGGTAGGCATCGGCGAACTCGTCGAATATCCCGCTGAACGCCCCCTGGAAGCCCATGATGGACTGGTCGACGTCGCCCACGACGGTAATCCCGCCGGAGCCGGCCAGCAGCCTGACCAGCAGGAACTGGGCGTAGTTGTTGTCCTGGAACTCGTCCACCAGGACGTGGCGGTACCTCTGCTGGTACCTATCCAAGACGGACCGGTCCTGACTCATCAGCCGGACGGTCGCGTCCACCATGTCGTCATAGTCTATCAGGTTCTTTTCCGTCTTGTAGGAGTCGTACGCCCTGTATACCTTGGATAGTTCGGCAAGCTGGTCGAACCATTCCTGGTCGTCGGGGCCCGGGGGCCCCTGCGAGATGCGGCGCTCCAGATCCTCGGGGGAGACCAGCTCCCTCTTTGCCAGGCTGACGGCGCTCATCATGGGTCCGAACAGGTCCGCCGGGTTCCTGTCCAGGCGGATCACCTCCCCGTCTATGCCGAACCGGTCCGAGTTCCTGACGCACCAGACCAGCCTGGCCAGCTCGCTGAACCGCCTGGTCTTCTCTGATATGCCCGTCCTCAGATAGTTCTCGCGCAGTACCTCCAGGCAGAACGAGTGGATTGTCTCGACCCGGACGCCGCCAATGTCCATCTCCTGCAATCTCCTGTCCATCTCGCCTGCCGCCTTCCGGGTGAAGGTCACGCAGAGGATGGAGTCCTGCGGCAGGCCGCCGGCCACCAGCCGCGCGACCCGCTCGACTATCACGCGGGTCTTGCCGGATCCGGGCCCGGCCTCCACCCTCAGCGGTCCGCCGGTATGGTCCACCGCCTCACGCTGCCGATCATCCAGGTCCACGCGGGCGCGCCCGCATGTTTGGTATTTATGGGTGGCGGGGCGGGCGCGCCAACTGAATCACATCGTATCTGTCAAAGCCGCACGGGTTGGCGCCTTTGTTGGCGCGCACCCTTGACGGATACGGTCGGTACCGAGTCACTCCATGCGGCAGGCTTGGGCCGCCGCCCCGGCCGCGCGACATGGCCCGCTGGCAGCCGGCCTCGTATCGACCTGGAGGTTGCCGGCCAGGTCTTCTGGGCGGTACCCGTCGAGCGGGAGGGTGCGGCTGCCGAGGACAGCCACGCGCCGCGTGATGGCATATGAGGCCCCGCCGTCCCCAAAGGTCCGGTCCGACCACACTCCCAGGTCCAAAAGTTGGGCGTCCCGTTCAGCCGCATCGCATGGCCGGACACCTACAGCACCCCTTGGCCGGCGGCCTCGACCCCGGCCATGTCGCCGAGGTCGCGCGGCTGCCGGAGCTTGTACAGGAACGCGGCGGTCTGGTTGTGTACCTCGAATACGGCGTAGTCGTGATACACTTTCTTCCAGAACGGCGCCATGCCATAGAGCGCAGCCATTCCGTTTGCAGAATCTTCTATTTCTCCCCGTTCCCCAACAAATATGGCCGGAGGTGATTTAATCTCGTACTTTTCCCCCGCGGCATGGATAAAACTGTTCGAGAAATGGTTCTATAGTTGGGATCAAAAGTAATCGGACAAATCCGTAAGATCATAATAGGGTAAAATTTCAAGCCGGCACATGGCTACGACCGAGATGAAAGACGCGCTAAAACGCGCCAAAAACAAGAACGAGTACGCGCGCATTGCGGCGGTAAACATGGTATTGAACAAGAACATCAGCGTCGATACCGTGGCGGACGGCTTCTGCGTCAGTCGCGGAACCGTCTACGCGTGGCTTGCCGCGTACGACCGTAACGGGCTGGACGGCCTCGCCGACGATGCGAGGCCGGGCCGCCCCCCTTTCGTGCCGCGCGCCCAGCTGGAGGAGATAGTCGGCGGCGCCAAGCGGTTTACCGCCTTGGGGTTCGTCGAGCTGGTCGAAAAGAAGACTGGCGTGAAATACAGCGAACAGCACGGGCGCCGCCTGCTGAGGTCCCTGGGCTTCGCGGTCAAGAAGACACTCCGGTTATCCGACCGCGTCCCGCCGAAGGAGGAGGTAGAGATCTGGCAGAAGGATACCGAAAGGGAGGTTGAGACGCTCGAAAAGGACGATTTCACCGTGGTCATGGCCGATGAGAGCCACCAAAACGCGAACCTGTTCGGGTCGGGAGCCGTCTACGTGCGCGGTGACGCCGAACCTATACAGATGCCGCTGGGCAACCAGAGGCAGACCGTCTACGGCGGCGTGACCCTGGATGGGCAGACGTACTACATGGCGGCCAACAGGGCCAACGACAGATCGTTCATCAAATACCTCGATAAACTGCAACAACGTTTCGGCAAGGTGGCGGCGGTCGTCGACAACGCCGCGTACCACAACACGAAACGCGTACGGCAATATCTCGAGAAGAATGGCGATTCAGTCAGACTGATGTTCCTACCGCCGTATTCGCCGTTCTTGAATCCGGCCGAGTGGCTGTGGCGGAATGGAAAGGCCATACTGCGCAGAACGTTCCGGCGGCCGGCCAAGAGCTACTTTAGACGGAAGGTGATGCTTGTGTACGAGTCGCTTGAAATCAATTTCAATCCGCGCGACATTCTGTTTAGAAATTTGGATAAATTATACCCCGCATGAAAAATTTGTCCGGTTACTTATGATCCCAACTATAGTACCCAGCCATCAACCGGCAAACATGCCATTTATGTGAATCCCGACTTGGACCTTATTTCATTACGAACGGAATTGTGTATTTCACGAGCAGTATTTATGCCGTAAGTCGTATCGTCGTCGGTTATCATTATGCCAACGCCAGGATATCTTGCTGTAACCCATGTCGTGATTTTTGCCAAGTCGTAGTTCGCGTTTTTGATACTCCATCCGGACGGTACTCTATTGACAAGCGTTGTCAAGTCATGTATCCGTGGAACTTTCAAATCTTCAAAAACAAGTATGGCTTTAATCGCCTTTTCAATTGATTGTTGTGAATGATAGCAGGAGTCCTTGGGGTTCTCGTATTCGCAAACTAGTGCAAGATCAAGATCATCATCTGACTGATCTAACCATTCATATGCCGAATTATCGCTCATAGAGTACTTTTCCCTCTTCTAATACGTAGTATATTATATACCCTTTATCATCCTTATATTTTTCAACCTCGTCCGGCGTTGCCGTAACTATGTCTTTCGCGATAGGCGAATCTTTCAACATACGAGCTATATCCGCCATGCTCTCAAGCTTGTTTTCAATGTGATCTAACACTATGAATAAATCAATATCGCTGTCCTGATGCGGCGCATTGCGTGCATGCGAACCGAACAGTATTATCTGTACCGGATTAAATTTTTTTACAATGCGCTCAACCATCATCTCTAACACCGGCTTAATTTTTTCAGGGTATGCGTTGCCGCTTTCCGTTTTTAACATCAGTTTGTATATGCTATTCTTATATATATAGTTTGTTCGATAAGCAGGATCATGTAATTGACAAGACTAATTGATCTTATGAAATTAATTAGGCATGATTTTAATTAGCAAAAACATACTGATTTGTGTTTACACACACGATCAGCCTCTAGCAGATATGCCGCGAGCGATATGTCAGAGATCCTAACTATCCAAATACTAAAGGAACACTGCCCCTCATACAACCCATGAGTAAAAAAAAGACCATACGCGGAGGCGTTGATTGCCGCCTACGACAAGGAAAAGGATTCGGGCATCGTCAAGCGGTTGATGCCAGGCATGCTGGCGGAACGCGACAGGATGCAAAGGACCAAGGCCGCGTTTTCCATGGGCCATGCCGGTCCTGTGGCATGAAATGACTAGGGCGCTATCTCGGGGAGGATCTGCCCGAACTGCGGACATGGCCGCGGTCCGGCAGGCCGCCTTTTGTTTCCAAGAGGGTCATGAAGAAGGTCTGGAGGGCGGTCAAGAAGACCGCCTGCTGACCGGCCAAGGACATGCGGGATCTGATCAAGACGGTGTCCGGTGCCGGGTACAAGATATGCCATGGTCGCACCCTGCTACGCGGCCGCGGCTGCACCGTGATGGTGTCCGCGGGACGGCACGTCCGCAGGACCGTCAGGCAGATGATGGTCGGATTCCAGAGATGGATGGCAAGGCCCACCCCCGAGAAGAGGACCCCGGCCGCGTTGTCGTGCTCCGGGTGGTAGCCGGACTCATCAGGCCCCCATGGCGAGATTGAGAAAAACCGTGCCGGGCGCGGCCTGCGTATGGTAGAACTGCAGAATGCAGCCACCTGGCGACGGCTCTTGGACCTACCCGTGGCGCCCCGAGTCATGCGCAGTTCGTCTTCCTGTGGGCCGGAAAGCCGCGGCCGCCATTCCGGCACCGCTGCCCCCGGGCGCGCGATCCCCCGACATCATACTGTGGCTGCGGCGCAGTCCTCCCGCGGGCGATTTGCCAAAAGTCGGCAGGCCGCCCACCCCCCTACAGGGCCGCAGCCGGCGCGGCCTGATCCGAACCCGTACCGGGACGCGCGGCATCCGGCCCGGCGGGCGCGCCCAAAACCGCCATACGCTGGACGTGTCGCGGACATCCAAGACGACGTGCCGGCTAGCCGGACCCCCAGAGCCCGCTGTGCACCTCAGTAGGGTGCGTCCCAGGCGTCAAAGTCGGGAAACAGGCGCCTGCCCTCCGCCTCCACCGCTCTGGAGTCGCGTCCCATGGTGCGCAGGCATCTGACATACCTGACGCACGTTCCGGGATCGTCGCGGTAGCGCCTCGCGTAAGAGGCAAGTAGCGAATGATTCTTGAGGTGTTCGTAGGCTATCGCCTGACTGTGCGCCAAGTTCAGCACCGCTTGGAATCCAATGGGATCCTCCTTTGGATCAGGCGTGCTCTCCGGCACCACCTGATCGTACAGTCTCCTCAGGAGTTCGTTGTCTCTGTCGGTTCGGTAGAGCATGGCCAGGAGGGCGGTATAGTGTCTTGACGGACCCCAGGGATTGGTCTCCACGTACAGCCGGTGCAGGGCGATGATGCACGGCGCCTTCTGTTCGTACAACATCCTTGATCTGGATGTCATGCGCAGCGCCCTGTCCATCACTTCGCAAAACTTGCGGACGCGCATCGCGTCCATGCCCTCCGGCTCCCGCGCGGATGGTGGAACATGCCCCAGCGGCAACACCGAAAATCTGCTAAAATGCCCCGAATAGGCGGGATAGTCCAGGCCGGAGAGCAGCGACTCGGATGTGCCCAGGCACACCATGAGCGCCTCTGCGAGATCGCCCTCGCTGCGGCAGGCATCGGCCAGTTCCAGTAACCCGCCCAGATCCTCGCCGGCCGACTCGGGATCGGCAGCCCGGGCAAGTATGCGGTCGGCATCTTCGCGGTAGGGCAGAGGGATCCGCCCGCCAGACCTGCCGTGCACCGGCAGGCCGCCAGCGGGTACTGCCACCCTCAGATCCTTGGAGGCGCATATCAGCAGCGCCGCCACGTGGCTGCAGACAGCCACCCGCGAGTAGGGGCAGGAGCAGCGCCTCCTGCCGGTCCGGAGCGACACCTCGGCGCGGCGCTCCTTCTGAGGGCGCTCCACCATATACTCCAGGAACGTTCCGTCCACCAGATCCTTGGGGTAGTGCACATCCGTCCCAAGAATCGTTCCGGCCAGGGTGCCGTCCTGTTGGACGGCCAGATCCGCCACCCTGTTCTGGTCGCAGTACTCCCTCCCCAGCTCGAACACCTTCCAGGAGCAGATGTCCTGGATGCGCCGCAGTGTCAGCCGCTTTGCTGGTCTGCCGGGCTCGAGGCCGTCGGCGGGTGGTTGTTTGGTTGTCCTGCGGGACACAGCCTTAGCTCCCTGTAAATCTGTAAACCTTGTATAGGTTGCCCGTGTCTACGGCATGGTACGTCCAGACGTTGTTCTTCCAGACCACCAGGTCAAACTCCTCCTGGGTGGCCGGGTGGAGGCGAATGTAGACGTGCTCGCCCACCAGGATCTGATCGGGCTTGGCCATGCCCTGTATCTTTGCCGCCATGTTCATCGAACGTCCTATCAGGTCGACCTGGGATGTGCTGGATTTGTTTCCGTACATGACCACTATGTTCTCGCCAAAGTCCATGCCTATCTTGACGCGGAGTTCTGGATAGTCGTACTGCGTCAGGATTGGGTTGATTCCCTTGTGCATGATGGCCAGCATCGACTTTGCGCAGCTGACGGCCCGGTCGGCCGCCAGTAGCGAGTTGCCCGAAGCCACAAAGTACCCTATGACGGCATCTCCCACAAACTTCAGCGCCAGTCCGCGGTATGCCCCGATGGCGTTGGCCATCTCCTGCGCAAAGGTGCTTATTATCATGGCCAGTTTCTCCTCAGGGAGATCCAGGGCCAGCTGGGTGGAGCCGACCAGGTCCACGTACAGGACCACCGACTTGAATCTCTTGAGGACGTTGTTGCGCAGGAATTTCTCTGAGCCGTCCAGGGCGTTGTCGTACTCGTATCCGTCTTTTAGCGATCTCCATATGCGCGTCTGCGTCTCGCGCAGCAGGGTATCGGAGTCCAGCGTGGTTCCGCGGTCGGTGCGTATCATGTCCAGTACGTCCGGGGACATCCTGTCGGTACCGGGGGCGCTATCTTCCATGCCATGTTACTCCCGCGGAAAGTCCGCGCCGCAACACTAGCGCCATCCCCTGATGCCGTCATACCGCTCTTTATACTCGGTCGGTATGAAGACGCCGCATTGATCGCAATACATACTCATGGCCACTCGGGAAATACGCTCTGTTCGTATATAAGGTAGAAGGATGACGGGAACCCGCATGGGGCGTGTCGTATGCGCATAGGGGCAGGGTCGGGCGACGGCCCCCTTGCAGTCCTGGAGGGGGCGGTCCGCTCCATCCAGGACGCGTTCATGGATGCAATGCGGGAGGCTACCGCGACCGCCAAAACGAAGGTGATGCTGGGGGATGCCACCGTCACAGAGGAGGAGACCTTTGATCCCGGCAGGGTAGGCGGCATCTTCGCAGGCGTGGCCGGGCGCCTGGAAGGATGGCAGACCGACGGCGTCATGTCAACCAACAACGAGGACATACGCAGGATCTTTGTAAAATTTCAGACCCGCGCGGGCAACTACCTGCTCTCCGGCCACCTGTCGATACAGTTTCACGTGCTGCTGTACTATATGCCCAAACAGCGCGTCATAGACTGCCAGAGGGAGCTATCCGAGATAGTGGATGCCGCAAGGACCGGCGAGCAAGAGATGGCCGACATATCCGACAAGCTGATCGCCGAAAAGCTGAGGTCCATGGGGTACGACGGGATGGACCACCAGGAACTCTTCGAGCTGCTGTACGAGGACGACTCGCTGCGCGGCTCCCTGGAGTCGCAGATGAGCGGGGATGATGCCGTGCGCCATCTGGCCCAGAAAAAGAGCGATCTCTTCGGGGAGCTGGACAGCCTGCTGACCGAAACGTACAGGATGGCCCCTGTCCTGATAGATGATTCCCGGTTGGTCACCGGTGAGGAGGGGTGCCTGTGCACGTTTGATGTGGAGTATGTGCGGGGCGGGACGCGTCGGTCCATCCCGCGCCGGATCAGCCGGCCGGTCCTCGAGTCTCTGGGCGAGAAACTGGCGCATGTCCGGGGGGCGATACGGGACGCCGGCAGGACCTCAGGCGGCAACTCCGTACCCGAAGAGTAGCAGGGCGGGGTCATCGGACGTCGACCCGGCGGCGGTGGCGCCCGGACGGAGATCTTCTGCCATGCGGGCAGATGATCATCGACCTGGCGGGGCGGGGCTGCACGTGCGGGCCGGCCCGCCGCGGAGCCCGCTTGCGGGTGTGTACGCGTTTCGGCTCGGAACGGATCCAGACGAGGTTAAGCTGCCATCCATTGGACGAATTGTCTAATCTGATATACAATTTCTACGATCCTGCACGGTCTGTTGCCACGGAACTGCATATGTTGATTGCAAAACCACGAATGGCGGATTCTTTGGTTTCACTCCTAGTCGAAACGCGTACCCCGCCCGCCTACACTATGTTTTTAAGAGCCGATTCACCACTCAATGTGTGGTTGAGGTTACCATCGCCGTGGCCGCCTTGGCCGGGCTAGGATCCTTTTGGGCCCCGTGCATATTGCCCATGATCCCGGCGTTTCTGGCGTATATCTCGGGTACCACGCTGGCCGACATAAACAGGTCCGGAGAGGGAACCGTCACCATAAACCGTACCAACATCATTCTGAACGCGGTATTCTTCGTGCTGGGCTTCTCGGTGGTGTTCTCGGTGATAGGAGTGGCGATAAACAGTGTAATCACGGGCGTGAGCGGCGAGACGATAAACCTGCTAAACCAGGTGGGTGGTATCATCATAGTCGGTTTTGGCGCATTCCTGATACTATCCACCAGGATAAACGCCCTGAACGTGGAAAGGAAGTTTTTTGTCAAGCGAGAAAAGGCGTCCTACCCGTTGTCGTTCGTCTTTGGGCTGGCGTTCGCGGTGGGGTGGACCCCGTGCGTGGGCCCCATCCTGGGGACCATACTGACGCTGGCAGCCACCACACCCTCAATGGCGTTCAACCTGCTGCTGGTGTACTCGCTCAGCCTGGGGATACCCTTCATCCTGATTGCCGTATTCTTCTCCCGGGCCCAGCGGGTAATCAGGGCCATGGGCAAGCACATGAAATACTATTCGGTGATTCTGGGGGCGTTCATTATAGTGCTGGGCATACTGGTGTACACCAACCAGCTGGCATATCTTGCCAACTTCCCGCTACTGAACGAGCTGATCGCGCTAGGGTGATGATGGGGCGATGAGAAGCGAGTTAAAGACGGCCATAATTCTGGGTGCCGCGATAGTGGTAGGCATAGGTGCGATGAGCGCCTACTTTGGATCGGTGGAGCAGGCAGTCCCCATGGTAGTCCCGGCCGCCCCCGGCGAGCCCATAGACAAGTCCGGATTCAGGACGGCGCCGGACATAGTGGGTATCGCCGAGTACATCAACACCACCCCCGAACAGCTGGCCGAGAACATCGAGGGGCATGTCGTGCTGTACGACATCTGGACGTACTCGTGCATAAACTGCATACGGACCCTGCCTTTCATCACGGCCTGGGACGAAAAGTACTCGGACCAGGGACTGCTCATCGTGGGCATACACACTCCGGAGTTCGAGTTCGAGAAGGACCCCGCCAACGTCCTGGCGGCCGTAGGGCGGCACAACATACAGTACCCGGTGGTCATGGACAACGATTGGGACACGTGGAACGCCTTTGAGAACCGCTATTGGCCACGCAAGTACATCGCGGATCACGAAGGATACATACGGTATGATCACATCGGCGAGGGGGCCTACCAGGAGACAGAGCGCGTCATACAGGAGTTGCTTACGGAGAGGGCGGCAGCCCTTCAGGTGGGCATGATCCAAGACACCGGCCTGGTGGAGATAGACGAGTTCCAGCACACCCGGGCCCGCACGCCCGAGCTGTACCTGGGGTACCAGCTGGCCTTTGGAAGGCAGCAGATAGGAAACGACGAGGGGTTCCGTCCCAACACGCTGGTCGCGTACAGCGCTCCGGATAACAAGGAGATACACATGTTCTACATGGACGGCGTCTGGAGGAACGGGGCAGAGAGCATGAGGCTGATGTCCGACGAGGGAGCCATCGAGCTGATATACTTTGCCAAGGAGGTCAACATCGTCACCGAAGGAGCCGGGACCATCGAGGTGTACGTGGACGGGGAACCGGTGGGAGACGAGCTCCGCGGCTCCGATGTTCGCGGACACACGCTGGAGATATCGGAGGCCGGCCTCTACAACGTGGTCAACTCGGAATCTGCAGGCGAGCACGAGGTCTGGCTGCGCGTAAAGTCACAGGGGATAGAGATATTCACCTTCACCTTCGGGTGAGGGTGTGTAACCGCGCCCAAGCGTAACCGCGGTTACAAACACCATAGATACACGGGCGCTTTTTAGGGCAGGCTGAAAGCATCCGGATATCATGATTGGCGATTCTTGGAACGGTAGGCCCAAGGGAGACGGACTGGCAAAAAAGATGCTGGGTCGCGTAAAACCCGACATGCCGCTGTCCAAGAAGATAGAGTATGCCCAAAGGAGGCTGGAGATACCAATATCCCACCTCCGGGCCATCGACGAGAAGCTCCAGGCCAAGGCGGATCAGCTCTTCGAGAGGATCGTGTCGGCCCAGCGCATACACAACAACACATACGCCCAGATGTATGCCAACGAGCTGGTCCAGGTTAGAAAGATGAAGGGCATGGTGGGCAATGCCAAACTCTCCATGGAGCAGGTACAGCTGCGGCTCAACACTGTATCGGAGCTGGGCGACATAGTGGTGACGCTGAGCCCATGCATGTCGGTCATAAAGGATCTGAGCCCGTCCATAAGCGGCATGGTGCCCGAAGCATCCACGTCCATGCAGGACCTCTCGGGCCTGATGGGCGAGATGATAAGCAGCTCCCGCATGGAGTCCGAGGGGATGATGGGCATGGACAATCTGCGAAACCGGGATGCGATGGACATACTAGACGAGGTGCACTCGGCAATATCCGAGGAGGTGCAGGCGGTAATACCCAAGGTGCCAGAAAGCCTCAGCGCCGCTTCCGGGCCGGCAGCGCCCCGCAGCATCCTGCCCGAAGTGCCGGACGATGCGGCTCCCATCCGCTCAAAGGCCAGGGAGATGATCTAGCTCCTCGGCCTTCACGGATAGGCGCTTTTTGATCCGGGATATCGTCGGGTAGCTGTAGCCGCGCCGCCGGTAGTCTGTCACCATCATCTTCCAGTTGTCAAGCCGCCAGCGCGCCTGCTCGGCGGTTATCATCTGCACCTCCTTGCTGACCACCCCCTTGCGACCCACCCTCAGCGTACCCGAGTCTTGCAGGCGCCATCGGTTGCATGCAAACTCGAGTCCGTGCAGTACCTCTGAGATGGGCATCTCGTTCAGGTACTCCTGCAGGCGCGATACATCCGCATCCGTGGCCTCTGCAGGCAGGCTTATCCGGGTACTCTTGCGGCCCATTGCGGGTGTAGGCTTGCCGTGATATATGAACAGCTCCGGGGGGCCTTAGCAGTCCAGCGTAATCACGCTGGAGTTTTTGCAGATGGTGTTGTAGATGGCATATCCGAATATGATGGCCCCAAAGATTGCCAGCGGCAGCACCACGAAAATCCTGGTCATCATTCCCATGACGTATGCACTCCTGTGACCGTATAAATTCGTGTGCGGAACCTGGCGCGAACCACCAGGATCAATCGGCGGTAACGCTCAGGGTCCCGCCATGGCCGGCTCGAAGATCCCTTACCATCTGCCTGGGCATGTCTGTGGAGGCCGCATCGCACCCCACCGCCAGCGTTCGGGGGCACGTATACCCGCTCTTCCTGATTACTATGTCCTCGGGGTGATCCAAGGCGATGTTCGGATCGCCTCTGCCCGTTATCACAAACTCGTTCCCCCCAACAGATATTGTGACGCGGACGCGGGTGGCCGGATTGCGCAGGGCCGCCTTTAGATCATCGGGGAGGCCTGCGCAGCCGCAACCGGCCGAGACGCCCACTATACAGTCCCCACGCACGCTAAGCGAGGGATCCACGGTTATCTCGGTGGTGGTCTTGTGGGTGGCGCGGATGTTTGGGTGGCCCCGGAACGATACAGTGTATATCACCGGAGGAGACGGATTGGCATGACTTAAATTAATCTTGGGGACACAAGACCGCAGATGCTTCCGGCTCAGCAAGGATATGATAGGGCAATCACGGTATTTTCCCCGGATGGGCGCCTCTACCAGGTCGAGTATGCTATCGAGACGGTGCGCCGTGGCTCCGTGGCCGTGGGCATCAAGACCGATGAGGGGGTAGTCATTGCCGTTGAGGAGCGATCCAGGAAGCTGCAGATTACCGACGCTGCCCAGAAGATATTCAAGATAGACGACCACATAGGAGTGGCCGCCGCCGGATACATACCAGACGCCCGTAGCCAGGTGGACAATGCTCGATTCTTCTCTCAAAGCAACCGCCTCATATACGACGATGAGGTGGGTGTCGAATCAGTGGCGAAACATTTGGCGGACCAGTGCCAGCAGTTCACCCAATATGCCGGGGTGAGGCCCTTCGGCGTGGCCCTGATACTGGGCGGCGTGAACAAGGACGGTTCCCACATCTACCTGACAGACCCCAGCGGAACGTACATCGAGTATGACGCCATCGCCATCGGGGCCGGATCTGACCGCGTCACCACCTTCCTTGAAAAAACATACAGGGGCGACCTGTCCATGGACGAGGCATCCTCCTTGGCCATTGCATCCATACAGATAGCCAGCGAGAGCCAGGACGAGGATAGCCAGATGAGGATGGCCCGAATAGACAAGAACAACTTCCAAGAGGTTGGTGCCGATGACGTTGCAAGATACGCCGAGGCCGCCAAGACGGCATACTCCAAGACGGACTGATATACGGTGCGCCTGTCTGTGGCGATACCGGACTCGGCGTTGTCCGACGAATCTACAAAACTGGACAAGTCGCGCAAGGCGTCCCAGATGGCCAGATGCGCTGCAGTATTCGGCATACACACGGTATTCATTTATCGCGATGGGGATAACGGCGGGGATCGATCGCTTCTGGCCACCACACTGCGATATCTTGAGACCCCGCAGTTTCTTCGAAGGCGCCTCTTTCCAAAGATGTCAAATCTGAAGTTTGCAGGCGCCCTGCATCCGCTCAACATACCAAGCCACGCTTCCCAGGCCGACCCCACATCCGTCAAGGCCGGCGACATTCGGGAGGGAATGGCGGTGACCATAAAGGGCACAAGGTATGCCGACGTGGGGATAAACAAGATGATAAGGCTGCCCGGGCGCGGGAAGGATGGCAGGGTTACCGTCAAGTTCAGGTCGGGTTATCCGGACTTTGATCCAGTCCTGGTTGACCGTGAGACGGTGCCACAGTACTGGGGGTATATGGTGCGAGAGAGGTCGGGCATCCGGCAGCTGGTGCGGGATTGGACGGGCGGCGTGATCATAACCACCAGACACGGAAAGATCGCCACAGGGGCGCGCATCTCCAAGTATGTGGAAGGCGATCGTGACATACTTGTAGTGTTTGGTTCTCCTGAGCGCGGAGTGAGAGAGATAGCTGGAGGCAGGTTGAGTGGCCGAGACATGATACAGCTGAACTTTTTTCCGCGTCAGAGAACCCGAACCGTCAGACTCGAGGAGGCGGTGCTGGGCACGCTCTCGATATTGAACATGTACGGGGAGGAACTGCGGTGAATCGCCGCGCTTTCCTGGCCGCCTGCATTATCGTGGGCGCGCTCGGGGTTGCAATAGGCGGAATAACGCTGTGGGGTACGGTAACCTCGCTTCTGCCGTAATCGGGTAGATCTGCGGCAAACCTAAAAACCGCCGGAGCTGGTGCCATGCACGGTATTTTGTCGTACTATTAATATACAAAAAGACGGATAGGCAAGCCATGGGGGATGTCATCTGGGGGAATGGATCAAACGTGCTGTCTGCCGACTCGTTCGTTCTCAACGTGACCCACAAAAAGAATGGAAACAGGGGCGCCTATTCGGATACTGAAAAGGTAACCATAACTTCGGCAGACCTGCCGGGCATGCCCCGCAACAAGGACGAGTGGACCGCAGAGTCGCTCAGGGCATGCGTGGTTGACGCCTTTTTGAAATGCGAAGTTGAGCGAAGGGACGAGGCCGGATCCATCCTGGGAAAAGTGTCGCATTCTGGCGCCGGCGGATACTGATGTGGAAACCACGGGTGGTTGATCATTCGCAAGCCTTCGGAATCAGTCCGGGGCGCCTCGTTTCCGGAAAAACGCCCATGATTGTAATTCGTAATTTTTACGACAAAAAAAGCTGTCAAACGGCGGTTGGGAGAATAAAAAAGCTCGACCAAGCCAGATTTCAGGACGGAAAACTGAGGCACATAGGCCCGTTCCTGATGGCGCATGCAACCGACAAGAAAAAATACTTTGGGGGCGCGGCAAAGGCCCGGACGGCGCTCAAGGACATTTTTGACGGCATAAGTAACCCGGTGCAACTGATCTATGAGGCCGCTGCCAGTATGTTTCCCGGCCATTCGGTCTCCCTTGCACGCGAACTCCAAAATGATTATTCGCAGGCCGTAATCCGGATCCACGAAAAAGGAAGATCCGTCCCGGTCCACAAGGACAACGTTGGATACGAGGGGGTGGAGTATGCGGTATCAGGTATTGACCATCAGCTGTCCTGCGTACTACATCTGCAGGAATCAGAAAGCGGGGGAGATCTTGTCATGTACAACAGGCGGTGGGCAAAAACCGACGAGCGGTTCCGAAACGTCGACTTTGGGTATTCGTCGGACCTGATAGAATCCAGCCGGTTCTGCAGGGCGCCCGGCCTTGAGGCAGGGGATTTGGTCATAATCAACCCCCGCTACTATCACAAGGTCACAGAGATAACGGGAGACACCCCAAGGATTACCCTTGGTATGTTTTTGGGGTTTTACAGCCAGGACTGCAAGATTGTGGCATGGGCCTGAGCGACGGGGCCCGAATTTTGGCAGATCCTGATCCGCCGGCAAAGATCAACCAGCAAACACAGCACCCCGATATGTCCGCAACCAAGAGATTGTGGTTGCCGCCACTATGGTGCGAGATCTTCTCTGCCATAAAACCCGCAACTGATCCAGTTCGATGCGTCTTTTGCGTAAACGTAACTGTTCACGTCATTTTGGTGTGATTTATGGATGGTACATGGCTTGTAATCAAGAAAAAATGATTGTTTATTGCCAAAAAATAAGAGAATCGCATGGTTCAGCTGATTGTTGGCAGCGCGCGGCCGTATTGGCCCTCTAGTGTAGGCAGATCGTGCCTAGATGACGTGAACAGGTACGCGTAAACTACTACCCGCTCCCATGCGTCGCGGCCGGCACGGCGATAAGTTGCCCGCAGATCCGCATGATCCGAGCCAAAAGACCACTGCCCGATCACCGATCGACCCGGAGGCATGCGCATGACTGCCGTCTATACGGGGGCGGCGCTAGCGCCGATGATCAGTACCGCAACCCCCCCCACCAACACCCGTGCGCATTATTGGCGCTTGAGCCTAGGATTTCCAACCTACGGTATATAAGACGGCGAACCGGTCTGTTCGTTTACAATGGGCCACAGAAAGCACAGCCAACCCCGCAGAGGCAGCCTGGCATACCTGCCTCGGGGCAGGGCCAAAAGCATGGAGGCCCGCGTACGCGGATATCCTGAGATCGTTGATGCCGAACCGCGCATGCTTATGCACTGTGGCTTCAAGGCAGGCTGCCTGCAGGTGGTCAGTATAGACGACCGCGAAAAGACACCCAACGCAGGAAAGCAGCTGGTAAGCCTAGGAACGGTAATCGTAACCCCACCCGCAACGGTTGTAGGGATGCGTGGTTACACCAAGGATACAAACGGGTACCACGCTGCCTTTGACGTGTACGCAGACGACCTGCCCAAAAAAATATCAAAACAGATATCGCTGAACACCGGCGACAAGGTGGCCAACAGGGCTCAGGACCTCTCCAAGATAAGGCGCATATGCGCCATCCTGGCGGTGGTGCCCAGGGACGCAGGACTGGAGCAGAAGATGCCCTACATATTCGAGGCCCCCGTAGAGGGCGGCGATACAGAAGCTCGCGCCAAGTACGTCGAGAGCCTTTTGGGCAAGGAGGTAAAGGTGTCAGACCTCTTCCGTACGGGCGGGTTCGTAGACGTGGCCGCCATCACCAAGGGAAAGGGATGGCAGGGAGTGATAAAGCGGTACGGGGCTAAGCGCAAGCAGCATAAATCGCGCAAGTCGGTTAGGGAATTGGGCAGTTTGGGACCCATATCCCCGCAGTACGTGATGTATACGGTGCCCCGTGCAGGCCAGATGGGGTTCCACCAGCGCGTCGAGTATAACAAGAGGATAATGGTGATGGGCGACACCGAGGACGACGGTCCAAGGGTGAGCCCTGAAGGCGGATTCAAGCACTTTGGAGATGTCCGGGGCGAGTATGTCATTGTGCGTGGATCCGTGCCGGGAACATACAGGAGACTGGTGAAGCTGCGGACGCAGATACGCAAAGAACCGGACAAGATATCCGAGCCCAGGATACTGGAGGTGGTGGTGTGAAGGTTCCAGTCTACGACATCGGCGGATCGCGCACGGGCGAGGCCGTCCTACCGGCCGTATTCTCTACGCCGTTCCGCAGGGACCTAATCCACAAGGCATTCGTCAATTTGGACTCGCACAAGTACCAGCCTCAGGGAAGGCATCCGACCGCAGGAATGGACGTGGTCGCCAGATCCAATGACCCCCCAACCGGCCGCGGCGTCTCCAGGATAGCCAAGATGCGCGGGGGCGGCGGAGGCAGGCAGGGGCAGGCCGGAGGCGTTGCATCGGTGCGTGGCGGCAGGCAGGCCCATCCGCCAAACGTGGCCAAAGTCACCTGGAAGCGGCTGAACAAAAAAGAGAACCGCCTGGCCCTCTGCTCCGCCATAGCGGGAACGGCAATCGGGGAGGCGGTCCGGTCCAGGGGTCACGTCATCGGGAACGTGGAGACGTTCCCGATTGTTGTTCAGGACGACATTGAGTCGGTCAAGACTGCCAAAGATCTCACCGGCGTGCTGGAGTCGCTGGGGTTGTACGGGGACGTACAGCGTCTCGAATCCCGCCGCAACCGCACCGGCAAGTCCGCCCTCAGGGGGCGAGGAAAAAAGTCGGGCAAGAGCGTCCTGTTCGTGGTGTCCGACGATGCCACGCTCCGGAAAGCGTGCGGCTCCCTGCCTGGAGTGGAGGCAAAGGCGGCATCCAAGATCAGCGTGCTCGACATGGCGCCGGGAGCGGATCCGGCCAGGTTGACGATATACTCGGAGGGCGCCCTCAAGGGGTTGGCGGAGATTGACTCGGTGCACCTGCGGCTAGCGGAGAGGATCTCATGAATGTGACCGAGGCCAACCGGATAGTAATCAAGCCGCACATCACCGAGAGAACGTTCGAGTTGGTCGAGCGCGATGCCCGCATCTGCTTTATAGCTGCCCGCGATGCCACCAAATCTCAGATCCGCGAGGCCATCTCCGTCCTGTACAAGGAGAAGGCCAGTTCCGTCAATACTGCCCGCACCATATACGGAAAAAAGGCGTTTGTCAAGTTTGAGACCGTTGAAAAGGCCAGAGATTTGGCCACGGAAATAGGAATGCTATAATATGGACTTGGAACAGGAATTGAGTCATGGTTAAAAAGTTCGAGTACAGGGGCGTTCCGCTGGAACAACTGGAGGGGATGTCGCTGGACAGGCAGCTGCAGCTCTTCACCGCTCGCCAGCGCAGAACTCTGGGGCGTTACATGTCAAACGGCATCACCGATGATCGACGCAAGCTCAACGAGGACATCAAGGCCGTCAAAGCGGGCAAAAAGAGCGGTCCCATAAAGACACACCTGCGCGATCTGATCGTGCTGCCCTATCAGGTGGGCATTACAATAGAGGTATACTCGGGCAAGGAGTTCGTACCGGTCGAGATAGTTCCGGAGATGATCGGCAGATACATAGGCGAATACGTCATTACAAACAAGAGGGTGGTGCACGGATCACCCGGCGTGGGAGCGTCCAGGTCCAGCCTGTACGTCCCGCTGAAGTGATTGCAATGGCCCGGTTCGACTACGCATACCAACACTACGACCCGCAACAACACGCCCGGGCATCAATACGCGAAAAGGACATGTCCCACAAGCACGCCCGGGAGATAGGGGTTGCCATCAAGGGAATGGCCGTCGAGGCGGCGCGCGACTACCTCACTGCGGTGATAAACAAGGAGCGTGCCGTTCCATTCAGGCGCTACAAGGAACAGGTCGGACACCGCCCGGATCCCGGTGTCATGGCGGGCCGCTACCCTGAGAAGGCCGCATCGGAGATACTCAAGTTGCTGGACAACCTGGAGGCCAACGCCGAGTTCCGCGGGATGGACTTGGACAGGATGGAGATAGTGAACGTCACGGTTCACAAGGGACGGATAATGAAGCGGTTCATGCCCAGGGCGATGGGCAGGACCACCCCGCGCAACGATGCCCGAATCCACGTGGAGATCGTGGCCAAGGAGGTATGAGATGTCCGCCATAAAGAACATGATCCGTGACAACTACAACATGATGCTGCTGCGCGACTACCTTCGCCGCGAGATAAAAGAGGCGGGCTTTAGCCACTTTGACATACAAAAACAACCCACCGGCACGCGCGTCTCGCTGTACGTGGTCCGGCCGGGAGTGGTGATAGGCCGCAAGGGCGCGGTAATCCGGGCGCTCACCGAGCAGCTGGAGACGGACTTTGATTACAAGAATCCCCAGATACGCGTCGAGGAGATTGCCCGTCCGGAGCTCTCCCCGAGTGTGATGTGCAACAGGATGGCATCACACATAGAGCGGGGTACCGCTTTCCGGAGGGCCACCATGTGGACGCTGCGCCAGGTGATGGAGGCAGGAGCCATGGGCGTCCAGATTACCGTCTCCGGCAAGCTCCGCGGGGACAGGTCATCCTTTGAGAAGCACACCTCTGGAATACTCCCCCGCGCCGGGCACCATGCTCAGGTGATAGTGGACGAGGACATAGCGCACGTGCAGACGCCGATGGGGCTGATCGGCATACGCATCAGGATAGCCCACAAGGAAAAGTACAAGCCGGAATTTTCCCTGACGGGGCAGGCGCCCTCCTCCACGCGGCCGGCAACGCGGTCGGTAGCGCCGCCGCCCGCCAAAGAGGAAGAGGCAGAGAGCGCCAGCGGCACCAAGACCGAGGCAGAGAGCGCCAGCGGCACCAAGACCGAGGCAGAGAGCGCCAGCGGCACCAAGACCGAGTCAGAGCACATACTAGAGGAAGAGGCCAAGATGAAGACCGTGATAACACTGGAGCAGGAGGAGTCGCAGCTGAAATGAGCCGCACCAGCATGAAGACCATACGAGCCTTGGACGCAAAGGGGTTGACCGAACGCATACAGGAGAGCCGCAGCGAGCTGGCAAAGCTTCGCGTAGATCTGGCAAAGGGCACGCTGCGAAAGGACAACGGCAAGATAAAACCGCTGAGGCGAGACATAGCCAGGATGATGACCAGGCAGAGGGAGTTGACCAAGAAATGATTCCCGCACTGATAGGATCCCGGGCCAGCGTGATAGCGTCCCAAAGCAGATCCCTAATAGGAATAAATGGAACCGTGCTGGACGAAACCAAAAACATGGTCACACTGCTTACGGATGTGGGTTCCCGTATGGTACCCAAGTCGCCCAATATCTGGGAGATACGGTACGGAGACGAGACCATCCGCCTAGACGGGGCCAGCATATCCAAGAGATTTCACGAGAGGGTGGACACCGTATGATCGGCTTGGACACGCCCGAACCAAGCCGTACCTGCACAGACGACAACTGCCCGTACCACGGCGGCCTGCCGGTCCGCGGCAAACTGTTCGAGGGCAGGGCCACCGGCGTCAAAGCCAAAAAGACCATCACCATCCAACGCGAGTCCCCGGTGTATCTGAGCAAGTTCAAGAGGTATGCGCGCAGCAAGAGCACCGTGCACGCCCACGTTCCCGAGTGCATAGACGTGGAGGAGGGGGATCGTGTGCTGACGGCCGAGTGCAGGCCGCTGGCCAAGTCGGTATCATTCGTGGTAGTGGAGGTCAAACGGTAGATGGCAAAGCAGGCGGGCAAGGGAGTAGAGGAATTCCGCCCATACGTGACAAAGGCGATTCCGGTGGGCGCCAACATAGTGTGTGCCGACAACTCCGGAGCCAAGATACTGGAGGTCGTAATGGTGCACAAGACCAAGACGCGCGTCTCGCGTCTTCCGGCGGCTGCCGTCGGCGACTATTGCAACGTGGTAGTCAAGAAAGGACCTGCAGAACTACGCAAGCAGGTGCATGGCGCCGTAATCATCCGGCAAAAGTACCCGGTAAGGCGGCTCAGCGGCGTGCGCGTCTGTTTCGAGGATAATGCGGCCGTGATAGTATCCGCAGAGGGCGAAATGAAGGGAACCGGTATAAAGGGCCCGGTTGCAGCAGAGGCATCTGAAAAATGGCCACGAATAGCCAACATGGCATCAACGGTGATCTAAAATGAAACCATCAAAGATCAGAAACCGAACAATACACCACCCGTCCCATACGCTGCGCAGCAAGATAATGTCCAGCCACCTGTCCGCAGACCTGCGGAAGAACCACCACACCCGCTGCGTCAGGGTGGTACCAGGCGACTCGGTAAAGATAGCCCGCGGCGAGTATCGCGACGTCACCGGCAAGGTGGACAAGGTGGACCCCTCCAAGGGGGTGGTGATCAGCGGCACCAAAAAGGAGAAGATGGCGGGCCAAAAGTTCGACGTCTACATACATCCCTCCAACCTTCTGGTCACAGCCCTCAACACCGATGACAAGTGGCGGACCAAAAAGATCAAGGAAACAATAGAGTCGCCCCCGCCACCTAGCCCGACCGCCAAAAAGGAGACGGACGAGCCGGTGGATGACGGCGCTGCGCCAAAAAAAGAGACCGGCGAGGCGCCAAGAGGTGAGCAATAGTGGTCAGCATATCGGGCAGTACCAAACTGAAACGCCAGATGGCCCCAACCTTCTGGGGGATAACCCGCAAGAACAAGCGGTTCGTGGTCGCCACCCGTCCAGGCCCACACCCCAAAAACCGGTCGGTCCCAGCGGCCGTCTTTCTCCGAGACATGCTGAAGGTCGTATACACGCTGAGAGAGGCCAAGACCGCAATATACGACGGAAGCGTAAAGGTCGACGGAATTGTGCGGAGGTCGCTGCACTACGGGATAGGCCTGATGGACGTGGTTGAGCTTGCCAACATGGATGGCGCCTACAGGATGGTCCCCATCAAGGGAAAGCTGCTGCAGCCTCTGCCCATACCAAAGGAAGAGGCCTCCAAGAAGCTTGCAAAAGTCACCTCAAAGGTCACCATAAAAGGAGGGCGAACCGCCTTGGGCCTGCACGACGGCCGCACCATAATATCGGACGTGGACGTTCGGGTTGGGGACAGCTGCCTCTTGGAGGTACCCGGGCAGAAGATACTTGACACGATACCGCTAAAGTCCGGATGCCAAGCCCTGGTGATAAAAGGGGCAAACGCGGGCGAGTCGGGCAAGGTAGAGAGCATCACGGCAGGCACGTTCATACTGCCTCCCCGGGCAGTGATCTCGCTGGGCTCAAGGAGCATCGAGATACCCACCGACGCCATAATAGCCACCGGCAGCGAGAACTCGATAGTGCAGGTGTCAGGGCAATGAGTGAAAATTCGATGCGGTCCATACGGCTTGAGAAGGTAGTCCTGAACATGGGCGTGGGCAGGTCAGGCGACGCCATCGATACCGCCAAAGAGGCGCTCGTGCAGATATCCGGAAAGAAGCCGACCACCCGCGATGCAAAAACCGCCCAGAGGGACTGGGGAGTCAGAAAAGGGGAACCCATAGGCGTATCCGTAACCTTGCGGAGCGACGACGCAGTATCGCTGCTAAAGCGGTTGTTCGAGGCGCGCGGCAATACCGTCAAGGCCAAGTCCTTTGACGATTATGGGAACTACTCCTTCGGCATACGGGAGCATATCGACATACCAGGCGTCAAGTATGATCCAAAGATCGGCATACTGGGCTTGGATATCTCCATCAGCCTGACCCGGCCGGGCTTTGGTATCAGGTTCAGGAGCCGCCACAAGGCCAGCATAGGCAAGTCTCATGTGATATCCAAGCAAGAAGCAAAAGATTATCTTGCCAATAATTTCGGGGTAGAGATAGTATGAAGGACCGTTCCTACGAGTTTACCGGCCGCAAAAAACACACCTTCGGCAGGGGATCCAGGTGGTGCAAGCGGTGCGGCGATTACACCGCGGTCATACAAAAATATGATTTAATGATATGCAGGAGATGCTTCAGGGAAGTGGCCACCTCGTTGGGCTTCCAGAAACACAGGTGATGATGGGGGTATGCCAGCCACAAACGTAATTGCCAACCTGTTTGTAACGATATACAACAACGAGGTACGCCGCAAGCGCGAATGCACCGTCCTGCCCACGTCCAAGCACGGCGGCGAAGTTCTAAAGACGCTAAAGAGGTACGAGTATATCGGCGACTACGAGCACATAGACGATAGGCGGGGCGGCAAGTTCCGGATAAAACTGCGCTCAAAGATAACAAAATGCGGGGCCATATCGCCGCGCTTCAAGGTGAAAAAAGGCGAGTATGCCCGTTGGGAACAGCAGTATCTGCCATCCTACGACCGCGGGATACTGCTGGTCACCACCAACCAAGGGGTGATGTCGCACCGAGAGGCTGCCAATCTGGGACTGGGAGGTTTGCTGGTAGGATATGCCTATTAGACCGGAGAAGCTCAGCACGGCGGTTCAGGTTCCCGAAGGGGTGACCGTCACCCTCAAAAAACACATGCTGTCCGTAGAGGGCCCGCGTGGAAAGGCCATCAAGAGCTTCCGCAAGATACCCGTCAGCCTGAAGGTGGTTGACAACTCGGTCTCGCTCAGCGCTGCCGGATCCCGCAAGCGCGACTATGCCATAATGAACACGGCGCGCTCGCTGATCCGAAACCTGTGCGAGGGGGTCATCGAGGGATACACGGTGAAGATGAAGATCGTCTTTGCCCACTTTCCCGTAACCGTCAAGGTGGACGGGCGCCGAGTCGTCATAGAGAACTTCCAGGGGGAGAGAGCCCCGCGGATAGCCAACATACACGGTTCGGCCAAGGTGGAGCCCAAAGGCGAGGACGTCGTCATAACGGGCCACGTCCTGACCGATGTCACGCAGACGGCTGCCAACATTGAGCTGAGGACCCGCATAAAGAACAAGGACCCCAGAGTATTCCTGGACGGCATCTACGTCTACGACAAAAAGACCGGCATGGACTAGGTACGAACCTGCTGATGCCAACCCGCTAGTGCAAACGACCTGGCGGCAGATGGTGCGTGGCGCGATGCAGCGCGAGGCCCGTCTGCGCCCTTGCCTCAACGATGCTCAGGGCGGCAGAATCAGGTGTGGCGGATCCGCTGGCCGGTGGCCTCCAATCCGGGCAGCCGCCGGAGACCCCCGGCTATAGCAAGGATTAAATCAACACATCCCGGCAACGTGTACGTTGCCGCCCTAGCTCAGCGTGGTAGAGCAGCGGACTGTTAATCCGTTGGTCGACAGTTCAAGTCTGTCGGGCGGCGCCATCTAGCATGGATGAGGTACGTAGACAAAGTGCATCTTATGGTACAAGACGTTTGACTTTGCATGTTATATGCCATAGCGGCAACCTAGCGGCGATGGGTCGAATCAGGAGAGCGAACCGGTACTGCGTCGACTGCGGAGCTCGCCTGGTCTATTATGCCCGATTATCCAACCCCAAGGCGCCCAACGAACACCGCGTGCTGGTTTACGCATGCCCCGACTGTACCCGGGACTTTGAAAAGCCAAAGATGTTCTCCATACGGCGCAACCAGGTGGAAGACCCGCTGGAGACGGTCGAGATCGAGATAACCCAGCAGCGGAAGGGTACGCGGGCATAGCCAGCCAAGGCGCAGAACCGCACCCGGTCTCCCGCACCGTCCGGGCCGGCAGAAAGTGCCCAAAATGGCAGAAACCCTTCAAGCTCCGGCCGTCCCATGCGCGTATCCCCTGCGCCCGGGACAAGGCATCCGCAGATACCGGTCTCGAATATTTATAAGACAAACAGGCGTATACAAGGCAATGAGCATAAGCGAGTCGCGGACGGAGAGCGGCGCTGACGCTGCGTCCTTTGCCAGGTCGGGCATTGCCGGGTTTGTCAAGGCCGTCGGAGGCGGCCTGTGTGCGCTGTTTAGGCAAGACCACAAGGCGCGCAGATACAGGAGCAGGTGGTGGTTCTTGCTGCCCATCATGGGAAACTTGGTCGGCGGCATTATCTCATACTGCGCCATCCGGCACGATGATCCAGACAAGGCCAAAAACTGTCTGCTGCTGGGTTTGTTGATGTTCTCCCCCATCGCCCTGCTTGTCATTGCGGGCGCCATATCTGCTGCCGACTAAAATCCGCGGCCCAAAACATAATCTCGGTTGCGATAAAAACACGCGCCGGGGCCGCGCACCCGGTGCTCTTTAATCCCTATCCGGCATGTCCCAAGCACCATCCGGCCAAAACTCGAAAACGCGCACCCATCACGCCCTCCGTACCGCATCTGATCGCCGCTTCCACGAGATCACACACGTTAGGCGATGATGATACGCGTCATGCAAGCGTGCCACCGCGGGCTAGCGGGTCGGCATCCCCGCAGACCCCGCCCGGCCAGATGTCGTTGCCATTGCTACTGCCCGTATGAAACCGCTACACCAATACTGCCGCCAATCCTAACGGATGATTCCGGCGTAACCCATTCGGTTACGCTGTCAAGTCAATAGTAGTCCGGCCATGTTGTTCAGATGGCAATCACATCGATCTCCCCAATAGTAATTTTTTGCCGCTCAGCCTGCATTGCGGGATGGCGGCAACCGGCCCCGCTCACCCGTACGGGTTGGCGTGTGTACGCCGGCTTTACGTGCGGTCGCAGACCCGCAGATGGCGCCGTATGCTTTGCCGGCATTCTGCGCATTTTTAGGATCCACCCGGCTTGCGCAATATGCCGCATAACGATTCGGGTTGTAGTGTCTGGCGCCCGCATCTTGGCCGCACGCGCCCCGCATGATACGGCCACCGACCGCTGCCCAGGGCCTGCCGGCTCGCTATGAAACCCCCGGCGGTCTTGCCACGAGCTTGCCCGTATCACGTTATATTTCAAAATTCGAATTTAGAAACATATGAAACAGAACCGGCGGCGCCAGCACGTACGCAAGGAAAGCGTCGCCTGCCTCAAACCGATTATAAAATCACGGGAACCGACTAGGCATCGAGGCAGCTCGTTACCCTGCCAAGTTTGTCACCGGAGCACCGACCATGATCGTGCAAGCCGCTGGCCTGCAGCCCGAACCAGCACACACTTCACACAAACCCCGGATCAAAATTCGGCAGCGATGCGGCAGCGGTGATAATTGCTGCATACACTAGAGCTCGCACCACCAGCGGTAACCAGATAGGCATTATCAAATGGTGTCTGGCCAAGACCGGATTGGGTTCTTTGTGCAACACACAAAACACGAGTCCTGCAGTTGTGCCCATAAGCAAACATCCGACGCACCACCATGACTGTGCAGTTTCGTTGTTTTGCATGAAGGTGAATCTGAAATATGAAACGAACGGGTAAACCATGCGGTTCAAGCATCATAAATAACTCCGGGCTGGATCAAAGCGGCCACGCGGCGCATCGCGAGGAGTATGATTGGGCGTTAGGCGCCGATATCAAATGAACGTCAAAACACACCCCCCATTCCATACATCAAGCTGATCGCGTCAAATCATGCAAGCAGGATCGGGCCACCGCCGTGCCTATGCGGCAGCGCTCTCGAACGAATCTGCATTATTGCTCAGCCGCTACGCTCCTTTCCAGCATGCCGCATCACATTATGGAAGATTTATCACCAAGAAAATACTGCATCGTTCATGTCGGTGAGTCACCCGCTCAAGGCTGGAACTTGGCTCCTACCAGGCATGGCGGCGTTTCTTGTGTTGGTTCCCTGGTCCGTATACGCCGGACTCGGCTCTGGCGGCATGATCGTGACAGACGGGATAGCGTACAGTGCGGTTATTGTCCTGACTATCTCCGTCGTGATATCGCTGGTCTCGTGGGCGGCCCTTTCATGCGCAACTAAAAACATCACGCCGCAGGGAGTTGCTCTAGGGGTCATCACCGGCGCGTCGCTGGTAATGCCGTTCCTGCAGGTTTTGGGGCCCATGGGCGGGGCCGTCGTCGGGGCCGTTGCCGGGTTTGTGGCGTTCCTGTTTCAAAGACGGATATCAAATCGCCGAGGCAGGCCATTGACAATCGCCATGGCAACGCTTGCCTCGGCATATTTTGTATTGATCGTTACGGTATTGGTGGTACAGGTAGCCGTACCGGTGTGGGAGGTCAATGACGGCATCAGTACGTGGTCCGGAACGGCGGAAGGACTGGAGACTTCCGGATTTGGTGACGTCCTGCATGAGCGGGTAGGGCTTGCCTTCTTTGTGATCACCATTCCGTCCTTGGCGATAGCGGGGCTGGCGGTTCGTAGGTGAGGGGGGGGGGACCGCATATCCGTGTTCGAGGGCAAGTGCACCTGCCCATAAAATCCCGCCAAAGCGCCTGATAGGCGCCTTATGCGGGTGTGGGTGGCTCAAGACGCATAAGCATGCCCTCATCTGCGCCGAGGCAGCGCTTTAGAGATCCATGGAATCTTGCCAGATAAATCTGGGCGGGGTTGTGTGGGCGCAGCTGCCCTTGATGGGTGCTTTGGGCCTCAGGTTGGCCCCCCAAACCATGATCCTGGCCCCGGTTCAATACAGCCAAATGTCTGGAGACGCAAATATGCCCCCAAACACCCCCCCTTTTCGGGGGTAAACTTGCCCTTCCAGAAACACTGTCGCATGCCTGTTTTGGGGCCCGGCCAGGGCGGACAGGCCTTCCGGGAGTCGCGTATCCGAATCAGGTGTGTAGTCCGAAAAAAGTTTCACCCCCCGTCCGTATATAAGTACCGTAATTTGGAGACCGGGCCCCATGGTTGACACCCCCCAGAACATGGCATCCGGGACAAAGTCGCCAGATTCCAAAGTCAACATGACGCGGACCGGAAACACTGGTGTGGGGGTCCGCCGGCGCTCCGGACGTCGTCAAATAGGAAAAAAGAGAGAGCGGCCAATGAGAAAGGTAGACGAGTCCAAGGCGAGATGGATCGTCAGGGAGAAGCGCAAGGGAACGCCGAACAGGAGGATAGCGGAGGCGATGAAGATCTCCGTCCGGCGGGTCCAACAGGTGTGGCGGCGGTTCAAGGATGCCGACGCGATATCATACCCGGAAGGCAGGGGAAGGCCCAGGAGACGGCTGCCCGGACGCACGGAATACTCGGCCGTCCTGGCCGCTGCTCAGGGCGGTCCCGCGGGCGCCGTCCGCCTGGAGGAGGCCATTGAGGAGGCCACCGGAATCCATATTCCGCACAACACCATCCACGAGATAATGAGGGATGAGGATCTGGCCGTGAAGCAGGACAACAAGACAGGACAACGCAGCTGGGTCCGCTACGAGCGCGCCCACTCCAACTCCATGTGGCACACCGATTACAAGCTGCTGGACGACGGCAGGTGGTTCCTCTGCTACCTGGATGATGCCTCCCGGTTCGTGACCGGGTGGGGCGTCTTCAAGCAGGCCACCACCGGGAACGCCCTGAAGGTGCTCGGCCAGGCCATCGCCGACCACGGCAAGCCGGCCTCGATACTGACGGATCACGGCTCGCAGTTCTACGCCAACGGATCCGAGCAGAAGAAAAAGGGAACCTCCCTGTTCGAGGAGCGGCTGGTCGAGCTGGGCATCCGCCAGATACTGGCGCGCGTCGGCCATCCCCAGACCAACGGCAAGGTAGAGAGGCTGCACGGGGAGATCCAGCGCAAGCTTCACTTCTTCGAGGAGGCCTCCTACGGGGGTAAGACGCGGGGCGGCGGATCCGGCAAATCCCACGTGGGCGGTCCCTTCCATACGGGTCCGGAGCGGGATCCCGTCGACAGGTTCATCGAATGGTACAACTACCATCGACCCCACATGTCCCTGGACAGGAAGAGTCGGGAGACGCCCGCGCGGGCGTTCATCCGGAAGATGGCTCCGGCCGGGGAGACGGTCGTCGACGCGCAGAGCGGAGAGGAGTACAGCGCGGATTGATCCGGGCCTGCCTCCACGCGACGGCCCGGTCCGTGGAGGGCTGCGCGTGTCCCGCGGGAGGGCTCCCGCCCCCCGAACAGGGACGGTGTGCCAGCGGAGTGGAAATGGAGCGCGGGCCATGGCCGGTGGCGATCCGGGACCCGCCTAAGATAACGTACTTATCCGGTAATCTACGAATTGAGGCCATGCCGGCAGGGGGGCGAAATATTTTTGGGATTCCACACGTATCCGAATCAGGCACAAAAGTTAAACCCCCCGCGGAACATCCCCGCATCAGGAACGGCGCGGTTTTTTCGAAAACGGCCGGTTTTAGGGGGGGTTGAGCTCTTACGAACGATCAGTGCATCCAACCGCCCAAACACCCCGATGTCTCAGTAAAAGACCTGCCGCCATTTTCCCTTACGAGTGAAAGCTAAACCCCCCGCGGATCGGCATGATCAGGGCCAAAATATGGGCCGCGCCGGCAGGGAGACGCCGCCGGGTCGCCACCCGCCCCGTCATGTGCGCAGCTCCGCGGGCAGGACTCCATCTGGTGCATGCCGGACATACTCCAAATATCCGGACCGGGCCGGCATCGTCGGCGCCGTGCCGCGGTACGCATGATTGAGCCGCGGGCGCACGCTTCCGCCGGCAGGGGCCCGCTAGGCTGGATGCGCCCCGGGTATCGGCGCATCCGGCCGGTCTAGCTGCGCCGGTCATGGGCATTCTCTATATACAACCGCCCACACGCATTTTTGTCATGGTGAGGATGGGCATGGTCATAGTCATCGGCGGCATAGTGGCATCCATGGTGATAGCCATGTATGCGTACATTCAGTACCAGCCCAACATCATTGAGGTCGCCAGCGGCGAGCCGGTAGTTGTGGGTCCTGTCGAGTATGCCATCACGTTTGAAGGCATACATGACGGCAACGACGAGGTAAGGCCGGAGCACACCTTTGTCGAGATAAGGATCAACATGCGCAATATCGACAGCTCGGACGTGACTGTTACCGGCGGCCAGTTCTACTTTGTCGATGCAGATGATGTGAGGCATCGGCCGATATACGGAAACGGAACGTTCGCAGCAGAAGATCTCTTCATTGAGGCGCTGCAGCCAGACCGGGCAGTCACTCGGACCACCCAGTTTGACGTACCGTTTGACGATCTTGAGCAGTACAAGATCATCGTCAGGCCTGCCAAAGACCACGAGAGCATAGACGTTGGCATAGTATGCATAACCAACTGTTGAGGCCAGGTAGCGGGGCGCCCATGCGCCAACGCGTGGCAAACGTAATGTTTCTAAATTCGAAATTAGAAATACGTGTGCCACAACCCTTGGCGCAATGCGGCATTGGCGGCAGGTGCACGCAGCAACGGATACGCCGGGCAAGAAAAAAACGTACCGGGTAATCCTACTTCCTGGCCGGTTCGAGGGAGTTGGTCATGGCCCGGTTCAGGATCTCGGCCGCCAGATAGTGGTAGTAGGCCTCCGGCTGCTTGTCGTTCTGTGGGCGCGGTATGCGCGAGTTTATGCTTTGCAGCAGCCTCTCAACCTTGGTGGTGGTCGTATCTATAACCTTGGAGTACTTGCTGTCAAAGTCCTCCGGCGCGGTATAGTTGAGCAGCCTCGTCTGGGTGCCGTAGTGTTTTGAGATGGTGCCCCTGACCTCTTCTATCTTGGTGAGCTGGATGAGTCCGGACTCCCTGAGCACCTTTATGTGGTGCCGGACCGTGGTCAGGGCCTTTCCGTGTCCTGATTTTTTGAGACCGGCGGCCATCTGTTCCGCAGTCATGGTGCGGTGGTATAGCATCTGGAGCATCTTTATCCTGGCCGGATCCTCGATTGCCCTGGCCTCATCAGGCGTGGCAATCAACATCCGGCTTATCTCGACCGGATGTTCTAGTAGCGTTGACATGACCGGGTTTGCCCCCGGCCATCATAAGAGGGTGAGCCAACATTCTTTGTCAATTGGGTGTACTTTTTTGACGCCATGCTCATGGTAGCGCAAGCCCACCGAACACATCCAAAGCACACGGTTGTTGCCCGTACTGCACGATGTGCGATGTTGGGCGGTGCCTGCTACCATTACATGTTGCATGCCTACGCAATCAGGTAACTGGTTGTGGTGTGGTGAATTTTGCACTATATGAAATATTTTTGTGATAACACAAGGGGCATGAACCGGTGTCAAGATCATGCCCGCGGTGCCAAGATCATGCCGGCGGTCTCACGATGTTCCGCCGTAAAGGGCGCCGCAGGACGCCACCCCCAGCCCACCGGCCCAGCAACCGGCTAGCCGGTAGCTGAATTCGAGTCGGCATGCATCAGGGGCAATAGCATGCACGCCGCTCTAGCGCCAACTACCCAAAGCGGGCGGCGTCCGGGCAGCGGGGCGGCCCGGCATGTCGGGGCGGCTCAGATCCGGAATCGGGACGGGTCAGTCGCAGAAAGTCAGCCTTCGCCGCCCAAGGGCACCGGTTCAAGGCCGTGCAGCATCAACAGCAAGTCGAGCCTCTTTTGGATGGTTGGCAGTCCCGGCACCCTGGATGGTGTAATGCCGCCACGGATGGCCAGCAGATAGGATCTTAGCTTTGTCGCCTTTTTTTGGAGTTTGGCGGTGGACTGTCCAGTGTCAGCGATGGACTGCAGGTTGGCCAAGATGTCGGCCAGTTTTACAACCTGGGCCTGCCACGAGGCCTTTGCCAGCTGATCCGCGTACTGGCGGTCCCTCTCTTCTTTGGGTAGCCGCTTGTCCTTGGAGAGTACGGATACGCAGTCAGCTACGTCCCTGCCAAACTGATCATATATGTCGTCATAGTCAGTGTCGCCATCCTCTATGGTGTCGTGCAGCCATCCGGCGCAGATGATTGTAGAGTCATCCACCCCCGCCGCCCGCAAATTTGAAACTACGCTCTGGACGTGGTCGATGGCCGGTGCGTTGCGGCGCATTGCCTGGCCGTGTTTCTTACGGGCATACTCCTGAGCCGCTTCCTCAATCACCACGACCAATCCAAAATCCGGCGATATTTATTGATACGACGGGCGGTTGGGGGAATTATCGGATAGATGCACCAGGACAAGGCGGTCCGCAAGCAGGAGGTTCTCCTGCAAAATTGGGACATGTTGTGGTTCGGCGCTAATCGTCCGGTCCGGCCACGGCGATGTGGTCATCATGTATCGTAAACGTGATGCGCTTTGGGTTGCCAAGCCGCCTCAGGACCGGTTTTGGCATGTAGCTGAGACTGCTTGTGTTCTGGACGTCGTGTGTGTGACCGATACCGTGAACTTTGTGGCGCCCCTTGCCCATTTTGTCATGCGGTTGGTTCCCGTATTGCGTTTATGGGCAAATTTTGGTAAACGAATTCGTTGTGGTACAACGCAGGGGCCGCCGCAGGGAGCCAACCCGGGATGGGCCGGATGCCCGCGGCAGGGAAATCGTACAGAAGGGGCGGGGTGATCCTGGATCTAGGTTCGGGACGGTACACGGCGTCATCGTGCTCAAAACCGGCTCATGCTACGAGGTGACGGTCACGAGCAACTGCCGGAGGTGCACGCGCCCGTATCATGTTCACGGAAACCGTCGCTGCAAGCATGCCGGCGCGGTGCAGCCTTTGGTGTAGCGCATCCGCAGGTCCGAGCGCGACGCTGTGAGCATGTGCGACTCCGGGGTGGTGTGCGGGTCGTGCGGAGGGGGCGACTGCTGACACCGCGAAACCGGCCGCCGGAAGGTGGGCGTCTCGGAGAGGTACGAATGCAGGACCTGCGGCAAAAAGTTCACGTGCAATCCGGGGTTCGTGGGCAGGCATTACAACCACGGCGACACTACCGGCGCCCTGGAGGCCATGGCCAAGTCTTCCGAGCAGGCGGCCCGGAGCCTGGCAAAGAAGGGGCGGATTCCGGACCCGGCCACCATCCGGAGATGGACCCGCAGCTTCGGCTCGCTGCTGAAGAAGATGACCAACCCGATTGCGCACAGGGCGGGTTGCCAATGGAGCGCCGACGAACCATACTTCAAGTCCACGGGCAGGGGGGGGGGATGTGGCTGCTCGGCGCGATGGGCACCGAGATCCGGTTCGTGATGGATTGTGATGTATCGCCCAACAAAACGGGGTATGACGCCACGAACCTGTTTGCCGGCGCCGCGGCACCGGCCGGGAAGGTCCCCGACGCGGTCACCACCGACGCCCTGCCCGGATTCGCCGGCGGGCTCCGCGGAGCCCTGCCGGGCGGCAGGCGCGCGGGCACCCGCCACAGGAGGGATGCCGGCATACGCAAGCGGCACTCCAACAACAACAACACTTACGAGCGCTTCAACGATACACTCAAGGGCCGCCTGAAATCCGTCCGCGGATTCCACTCCGCGCTGCCCGCTCTTCGCGTGCCGTACCTGGCGTACTACAACCTCTTCCGGTCCCATTCGGGCATGGGCGGAAAGACGCCCGCCGAGGCGCTAGGCATCATACTGAAGGGGCCAGACATATGGCTGACGGCCATACGACACGCGGCCCTGCTCGGCGTATGATGCCGGGCCGCGCGGCGGTTGGTAACGCCGGAAGGCCAGGCCGCGCGGCTGTGTACCGTATCGATTGACATCCTGCGGTTTCTCCAAGGGCGTGCTGCCGACAGACCCGGGCGGTTGTCCATCCGGACGGCCATGCAGCATGATAACACGGTCCGGTGATCCGGATGGGCGGCCCATATCACATGAAGATGTCCCATTTTTGCAAGAGATCTTGGTTAGTGCTGCTGCTTGCTGCCTATCTGTATCAGATCGGGCCCTTTCTGATTCTGCGTCATCTTGGACTGCCAGCGCAGCAGCACCTCTTTGAAGGCATCCGCATCCGGCTCGCTCTCGGTGTACATCAGCATTGTGATCCATCTCCCCTTGCCTGCCCGGCCCCCCACCGAATTCATCCAGAAGGTGTCCGGGAGGGTGGTCATCACATGACTCTGGGGATTTTCCGCGATCTCGTCCCACCTCTTTGAGACAAAACGCAGGATCTGCGCCATCTCCTCCTTCTTTATCATAGCCGGGAATGGATCCCTACAAAATTTAAATTTTTGAAGACGGCGGGGTCGGATTACCCTGCCGGATGGGACGATCCGGCCTGTCGGTTGACCCGAAGGGAGCCGTGCCCGGGGGGTGGTAAAAGAATCCTTACCAAAACGCCAAACACCGTTGACTATGCGTCGGTTATACCATTCGTCATAGATGGTGGCAATGAATGAGAACGATCTCACCATAATGGGAAAGAAAGTCAGTGATATGTACGGCTCGCGTGTAGGAAAAGCGATCGGAACCACAACCGACATAGACGGCACAGTAATCTCTGTAGGAGTGGACTGTGGATACCGCGGTCTATTGGAGGTGCCCTACGAACACCTGGTGGTTCAGGAAGACTCCATCATATACATCCCCCAGTGGCGACTCGACTCACAAAAAGTACTGCGAATGAAAGGGCTCATCATCAGACGGCTCAGGGCGCTCAATGCCATCCTATCGGACAACGACCAGATGAAAGATGACTCAGAGGTAGTACTTCAAGGATACGAGGAGAGGTTGGCCAGCGTAAATGAGTCTGAGGGATCCATCAGGGGTGTCTTGACTGAACGCGTGGAGGAGTTAGATAAGCAGTCAAAGGTGGCCAAGAGCCTGCTCTTTGATGCCACCATCCAGTACAAGAGTAGCGAGATACATGAAACCGACTACAAGGTGGTAAAGTCTACAACCGCCGTCATACTGGAACGCATAGACTACGAGACCAGCGAGATAAAGAACATGGAGAGAAGGTTGGACGACCTATCCGCCGAAGAGAGCGAGGTGTTTGACAAGATTCCTCATCCGGAACCAACCGTGGAGGAAGAGAACGCAACAGCAGAGAGCGCTTTCCAGTCCGAACCCCAAGCAGAGGTGACGGCCCCAGAAACATCGGAGGTACCGACAGAACCGGCCCACGAGGAACCGGTAACCATACCGCCGGAGGTCCCAGCAGAGGCCACCTATGCACCCGCAGAGGCCACCTACGCACCATCGGAGGTACCGACAGAACCGGCCCACGAGGAACCGGTAACCATACCGCCGGAGGTCCCAGCAGAGGCCACCTATGCACCCGCAGAGGCCACCTACGCACCATCGGAGGTACCGACAGAACCGGCCCACGAGGAACCGGTAACCATACCGCCGGAGGTCCCAGCAGAGGCCACCTATGCACCCGCAGAGGCCACCTACGCACCATCGGAGGTACCGACAGAACCGGCCCACGAGGAACCGGTAACCATACCGCCGGAGGTCCCAGCAGAGGCCACCTATGCACCCGCAGAGGCCACCTATGCACCCGCAGAGGCCACCTATGCACCCGCAGAGGCCACCTACGCACCATCGGAGGTACCGACAGAACCGGCCCACGAGGAACCGGTAACCATACCGCCGGAGGTCCCAGCAGAGGCCACCTATGCACCCGCAGAGGCCACCTACGCACCATCGGAGGTACCGACAGAACCGGCCCACGAGGAACCGGTAACCATACCGCCGGAGGTCCCAGCAGAGGCCACCTATGCACCCGCAGAGGCCACCTATGCACCATCGGAGGTACCGACAGAGCAGCCAGCAGCTGTCCCCACCCCCGAATACCCCATCCCAGAACCTCCACAGACCACATCGGAACCCCAAAAGAGTGACTGGCTAGCCAGGATGAACTCACAATAGAATTTTTTACTCGTGCCGATCTACGGCGCTCTGTTAATATTCGCGTCTCCCCGCATATTGAACCGTGGAGTCATACGAGATAGGCCTGGGCAATGACGATGCCGAGTTCAGAAGAGAGGCGGACAGTGACTACGTGCGGTTCTGGGACGGCCAGGCAAGGCTGCTTCACTGGTTCAAACCCTGGACGCAGACGCTGCAGTGGAACCCCCCCTTTGCCAGATGGTTTGTTGGTGGGACTACCAACATCTCGTACAACGCGCTGGACGTACACCAGGAGGAGCGTGGCGAAAAACCAGCCATACTCTGGGAGGGCGAGGACGGTTCTACCAGGTCCGTATCCTACCGAGACTTGTGGCTGCAAGTGCAGAGTGTGGCCAACGCCCTGAAATCTTTGGGCATCAAGAAGGGTGATCGCATTGCCATATACCTGCCCATGGTACCCGAGATACTGGTCTCCATGCTTGCATGCGCCCGGATAGGCGCCGTCCATACGGTGGTCTTTTCTGGGTTCAGTTCTGCATCGCTGGCAGAACGTATCAACGACTCCGGCTCCAAGGCGGTCATCGCCGCGGACACGGGGTACCGGCGGGGCAAGAAGGTACGCCTCAAGGAGGTCGTAGAGAAGGCCCTGCAGGACACCCGGTCCGTGGAACACGTGATAATGCTGTACCGGCAGGAACCCGCTCCCGCACAGTCAGAATACGTGTCCTGGGCAGACATCGCCGGGTCGTCGGATCCGTGTCCGGCCGAACCTCTAGAGTCCACTGATCCGCTCTTCATCCTGTACACCTCTGGCACCACCGGCAGGCCCAAGGGCGTGCTGCACGGAACCGGCGGCTACATGACCCACATCCACTCGACATTCAGGTGGGCGTTCGACATCAAGGACAGCGACATCTACTTTTGCACCGCAGACATAGGGTGGGTGACCGGCCACAGCTACGTGGCATACGCCCCGCTCCTCTGCGGAGCCACCCAAGTCATCTACGAGGGGGCTCCCGACTATCCCGATGCGTCGCGGCTCTGGAAGATAATCGAGAGGCACCGTGCCACCATCTTCTACACGACCCCCACCGCCCTGCGCATGCTGATAAAATACGGCGACCACATGCCAAAGTCCCACGATCTCTCCGCTCTGAGACTGTTGGGAAGCGTGGGAGAGCCGATAAACCCAGAGGTCTGGAGGTGGTACTATATGGTGGTGGGCGGCTCCAGGTGCCCGATCATCGACACCTGGTGGCAGACCGAAACCGGCGGAATGCTGATCTCGGCGCTTCCCGGCATCGAAACCATCCCGCTCAAGCCTGGATCCGGCACCTTCCCGATACCCGGCCTGGACATGGCCGTCCTGGATGATGACGGTAACGAGGTGCCACCCAACACCAAGGGATATCTGGCGGTGCGCAATCCCTGGCCCGGCATAATGCTCACCCTCTGGGGCGACGACGACAAGTACAGGGATGTCTACTGGTCCAAATTCAAGGGTCTCTACTACCCCGGAGACTATGCCCGGATGGACGAGGACGGCTACCTGTGGCTGCTGGGCCGCGCCGACGACATCCTCAAGGTGGCCGGCCACCGCATCGGCACCGCGGAACTGGAGAGCTGCATCGTCTCGCACGAAGCGGTAGCCGAGTCCGCCGTGGTGGGCATCCCCGACGAGGTAAAGGGCGAGAGCATAGCGGCCTTTGTGGTGTTGAGGGAGGGATCCGGAGACGCCACAGGCATGGGCGGGAAGCTGCGTTCCCTTGTCTCGGAGAACGTGGGCCCGATAGCCAAGCCGGACGCCATCTACGTGGTGCCGGCCCTGCCCAAGACCCGCAGCGGCAAGATAATGAGAAGGCTACTGAGGAACCTGGCCACCGGGAACGCGACCGGCGACACCACCACCATGGAGGATGCCTCCGTTCTGGACGGCGTGAAAGAGGCCATATCGGGGCAGTCCGGGTAGGCTCCGCGGGTCGCGGCGGCCACGGATCCTGCACCCGGCCTATGTCCAAACGTATCAGGCACGCCCGACTATCCAAAGGTGTGTCCCACTAACATAAGACCCCCGGAGTCTCCCCCGGCGGCCCGATGCCAGCAGAATTAGTGGATACATCCAGGCGGTCGTCCAGGAAGCGCGCGTCCGCCGGCTCGTATGGTGCCGGTTTTTTCGCGTCCCCTTTGGGCCGCCGCCCTTCGCCGACGTATGGCATCCACACGACGGCAGCGTCCAGCAGCGTTTGGACAAGCTGCGGAACGCACTGCTCCCAATCCCCGGCCACCTGCCGACCGTCGCCGTCTTGCAACGGCGCCGGACCGGCCGCCGGTTCATATGCGGACACGCCGCGGCACAGTATGTTTATGCCGGCAACGTCGTCCCTGTCCACATAATACAAACACGCGGTACACGCTTTCACGCGCTTCCACGACTTCCACGATCTCGTACGGTACTTGGCCACCCACAACTTTTCACCGCACTTTGGGCACTCCGAGCTCGTCCCCGCCGGAGTAATACCACATACAGGCAGCCCGTACTTTTTGAACACGCCGTCCGCCACCGCCCGCATGGTCCCCTGGCTGAGTCCCATCTTCAGCAGGTCGCGCTGCTCCCTTGACATCATCCTGTTGGAGCGCACCAGCAACCTGTTGATTGTAGACTCCTCCAACACCAGCGCATACCCCCGGGTGGCGCAACCGTGCATCGTCTTGAATAGCCAGTCGTTCTTCCGGTGGACGAATCTGGAGTTTATGCGGGCGCGCTCGCGGCGGTTGGCGCGCCAGTCGCGCCGCTTCTTGGAACGCTTGCCCTTGTTGCGTGGCTTGCTGCCGGGGTTTTTCACGTATCGCGGTTTGGTGCGGGCCTTTGGGTGTTTTGGCCTGCCGCCGGTCACGCCCAGGATGGCGTGCCTCCTGCGGCGCTCCTGCGCAAACCCGAGCGCCCCGTTTACTATATGGTCTACCTCGCCGTCGGTGCTCGCGATGACGTGTTCCCGCTTGTTGACATCCATCCCCATCATGCCCTTCGGCTGCACGGGCTGGACCGGTTGGGGTTCGTATGCTATTGATACGGTGGTGCTGTTTATCGTGACGGCGCCAACACTCACCGCGGTCGCTATCCGTTCCACCACGTTGGGCGTCAACTGTATCTCCATGGCATGTCGGGACGGCGTTATGGGAAACCGCAGAAACACGCGGCGCGACGCCGGAAGCGGCTGGTTCGGGGCGTCCGACAGGCTGCACCAGAAACCATCACCATATATGACGCAGGCGTCTGCGCCCTGGCGCAGGACGGGGTTTTCGCATTTGGGACGGCGCGCGTTGGGGTTGTATGCGCGTCTTTTGCGGTAGGCGCGGACGGCGGTCTCGCACATGTCGCACATGTAGCCGGCAAACTGCGCCATGTATTTGCCGCCGCGGTGCCTGAGTTGTTCGCGTATCATGCGGCGGCGGGAATCGTACCGTTTCAGATCCTCCCCGCCGTATGCGTCCCGCACCATCGGAAAGTCGCGCGTAAACTCCACAAACAGGCGGTACCCCAGGTTGGTCTTGTGTTTGGCGTATTCCAGCGCGGATGACAGTTTCGGGTCTTGGTGGTGCCTTGGAGCCCTGCGCGCGCCGGTGATCTCACAATACCTTGCTGGGCTGTATGCCTTGCAGTGGGGCATTGACGTGGCGACGGTCTGCCCCCGCCTGCGTGCCATGCCGTGTGTGGCGTGTGTCCGGTATTTAGTGTTTGGATTGTTGTACCGGACGGTTCCGGACGGTACCGGGCGGTTCCGTGTGGCACTGGTGTGGTTTTGGGGTTATATGTCTGTGGGACACAGCCATTATCCAACCAAGGTATTTAATCGACATGCTCGCGCTACCTGCATGTTCTTCACGGTAGCCGAGGCCGACGAAGCCCTCCCCGAGGTGATAAAAAAGTTCGAGATGGCGCTGGCCAAAAAGAACAACGTGGCCCGCACGCAGGCCGAAGTTGAGGCATCCGCGATGGGCTCCATGCAGGACTATGTCAAATCAAAAAAGAGGCTCAACACCGCCGTCACCGAATACTATCAAGCCGTCGAGACCCTAGAGGACACCGGCGCCGTGGTCAAGAGCATAGAGCAGGGGCTGCTGGACTTTCCCTCCAAGAGATTCAACGAGGAGGTCTGGCTCTGCTGGAAGTACGGGGAGACCAAGATAGGATTCTGGCACGAGAAGGATAGCGGATTCACAGGAAGAAAGCCGCTGGCCGCCAGCGACGAGTCCCTCGTGTGACCGGTCACAACCTGTCGCAAGCATCCACCCGCACTTGACACGTCGGCCTCGCGCGCCGGGCCATCTGCCGCCCATATGCCCGGATGGCATGCCGTCCCGGCCACGCCGCCAAGTTCGTATCCGGGAGGGCGCTCTTGCGCGCGCAGCTCGGATACCGCGCAACTTATAGTCGCGTGAGAATACCTGCCTTGTGGACAAGCAGTATGCCTTTGCGGTGGTATTGATCATCATCGGCCTGGGGCTCACCCAGCTGGAGGGAACTTTCTACTCCGGCTTGGGCACGGGAACAGTAATCATCGCCCTGGTGTGGATAGTGCTAATCATAATCCGGGATTTGAAGCGGCGGTAGAGTGCCTCCAAGCCATGGCGACAGCGGCCGATCTCCGGATCCAGCACCGCGATCCCGCCTCGCGTATGCCGAGGCCTGCAGGGCAGGCTGCCCCCGTCCAAAATTTTTTAAATGATCGAGAACCCTTGTGAGCATGCCAAGCGTTGGGTACTCCACCGTCGGCCTAAAACGCTGCATAATGACACGGCTCCACGAGGTGACCGATCGGTTCTACCCGGGAATGTTCTACCCCAGCACCCTCATCATCATGATGAACGAGGTCAAGCTTGGGCGCTACTCGGTCCAATCCCACCAGATCACGCTGGATCTCTCCGGAGACTACAAGACGCTCACCATAAGATCAGACGTGGGCAACTGGCTGCGGGAGAGCTACCAGACACTGGGAGAGCAGTACAAGTCAGAGTACCCGGTCAAGTCCTTTGCCAGTTTCGTGAACTACTTCCTAGGAAACCTGTTCGAGTCAAAGCTGGACGCGCAGCGAAACGTCATCAGGCTGGAGGAGTCGGAGTTTGAGTGGTTGTGGAAAGAGTACAGTAAGCAGAACAGCAACGAAACGGTGACGTTTGAGAGGTTCGCCGACTCGTACATCAACGAGCTGCTCTACAAGATAAAGGCCGCCAGGGAACTGCTCTCCACCTGACCCGGGTACCCATCCGGGCTGGGTCGGCAGAGATTAACACGGCGCTTTGGATGTTCGTGCAGTTATATAGTTTAACCACAGCCGATGTTCGTGCAGTTATATAGTTTAACCACAGCCGATGTTCGTGCAGTTATATAGTTTAACCACAGCCGATGTTCGTGCAGTTATATAGTTTAACCACAGCCGATGTTCGTGCAGTTATATAGTTCGCTCATCTGCCGAATGTTGGGGGTAACAATTCCGCTCAGGGGTGGCGGGATTGGCGTTCAGTACAGAAAAAATATGCAGCCAGCCTGATGGCACGCGCCACGGGGGTGCGGGGGATCTACCCCTACAGATCTGTTTCGGTTATGCCTGCCTGGTATAGGGCTTCACTTACCCCCAACATTCGGCAGATGGGCGGTACCCAAACACCATGCCGGGCGCCCGCAACATCTCAGGGATCGCAGTCCGGGCCAGGGGCGCGTGCAGGGATGGCGATCGGTGCATTGGCAACCACCCTTGTCACGCTACCCCCGGAGATTATCTCAAGCTCCAGTGTGCGCAGCATCTCGGGCACGCCTATCATCACCTGATCTGCCCGGATCAAGCCGGTGAGATCCCTGCACGCCTGCTCTGCGCTCCGGCCGCTGCCCAGCGACTCTACCGCCCGGGCGGCAAGAAGCAGAAGCGCCTGGTTTATGTTGATGCGCCTCCCGCCCTCCAGCAGATCAGCCACGCTCTTTACCGACGCCGCAAAGACCCCGTCGTCCTGATCTTCGTACTCGAACACCTTGGTCAGGGGGACGGCATCAGGATCCCCGCGCGCAATAGCCCGGATGATCATCCGTCCCGGTGTGGTATCTCGGCCCGGGGACTTCCAAAGTTGTAGGTGTTCCCAGTTCCGCGGTAGTCGTGCGGCCTGACCGGACTGCCCTCCTCCAAGCCCCTCTTTGTCAGGGACAATCCCGCCAGGAGCTCTACGATCAACCGCTGCCCCAGACCGGAGGTGATTCCGCCGTTGTAGGAGCTGTTGTCGCTGACATCGTACGCCGGCGAGACCTCCACAAGGTCCATGGCAAACCTGTCCGGATCAAAGGACTTTGAGAGGAGGCGAACCATCCTAATCCCCTCCCTGGACGTAAGACCGTTGGGTTCGGGCTCGCCGGTGCCGGGCGCATATGCGGGATCAAACGAATCGATGTCCCAGCTCAGATACACCGCGTCGGTTCCGTCGTTGGCCCGGTCCGCTATCTCCTTGGCGATATAGTCTATGCCCAGCTCCTCCACGTCAAGCATGGTGAACCACTGGAAGTCCTGGTCTGACATCCACTTGTACAGGTCCGGTCCGGGCCAGTATCCGCGTGGTCCCACCAAAGAGTAGTTTCTGCCCTTCATGCACCCCATCTCCATTATCCTCCGGATGTGCGCGCCGTGATCATACTTGTAGCCGGTGAGCCCCTGCGGCGCGCAGTCGGCGTGGGTGTCAAAGTGAATCATGCCGATGTTCTTGTACTTTTTGGCGAATGCGCGCACGTTGGCATAAGTGATGGAGTGGTCCCCGCCCAGCATGACCGGTATGCCGTCCTGCTCCAATACCTCCTTGACCTTCTGCGACATCCTCTTGTGTGACTCGATCACATCGCCGGGAGAGACGTTTACGTCCCCATAGTCGACGGTCCTGAAGGTGCCAAACGGATCGGCGCCCGTCTCAATGTTAAACCGCTCATATGGCGGCGAGGGAATGGTCGACGCGGCCCGGAGAGCCCTCGGCCCGTATCGCGCGCCCGGACGTATGGTGGTGCCAAAGTCGAACGGCTCTCCCACGATGGCCACGTCGGGCTTCGCCTGCCTGAGCTCTTCAAGACTCTTCACCCACGGAAGGTGGAGGAACGTGTTTATCCCAACAAAGGGTGCAACGTCGGCACCCCGATAATCATCGCCGTAAAACTCCATTCCCATTTTCTGTCACAATACTACAAATGCCGCTGATAGTTAAATATTCTGCCCGCCACGGCTGCAGGACCATATCGGTAACTTATAGGGCCTGCATCGTATTTTTCTGTTCTCGGACAAACGCCGGGGTTTAAAGATCCCCGCCCACAGGGCCGGATGATGTATTTGAACAAGCATAGTGGCGCTTAGAACCCACAATTACCTGTAAACGGCGTATTATGGCAATTACAGGTTTAATATACCGTCAGGCGTCCACGTTACCGATGTGATCTAATCATTCATCCGGGTCAATGCCCTTGAGCCCCCGCGTTTGTCCGAGAACGTATTTTTCTGCCCGCGGCGGCAGTGCGACGGGCCGGACCCGGAGCACTTGCTCACGCCCGCATTTTAAAAAAAACGTACTGTACGTCCGGCTTTTTATTTAAAAAAAACGTACTATACGAATTATTTTTGTGTGTAAAAAACGTACTGTACGCACCGCATTTTATTTAAAAGAAACGTACAGTACGCGTTTTATTCCAATATTTAAATAAATGTAAGACCATACTATACTGTTGGCGCAATTCGGTGATTTCGGCATAGCGGTAGCTGTGTTCATCGCCATCACCCTCGCGGTCGGAATCATATCCTCGAAATTCGTCCAGAAGAGCGGAAAGCGGCTCATCATCGCGGGAAAGAGTCTTCCGCTGGTCATGGTCGGGACCATGCTTGCGGCTCAGGCAGTTGACGGCAACTCCTCGCTGGGCAACGTGTCGCTGGTCTTCCAGTTCGGGTTCTGGGCCGGCGCCATGATACCGCTGGGCCTTGGTTCATGTCTGCTGATAGTGGGTGCGGGTTTTGCAAAACCGCTCAACAAGATGTCCATGATAACGCTCCCGGACTTTTACTACAGACGGTTCGGGAACGGGGCCGAAGGCATATCGGGCGTCCTGCTGATAATCAGCTTTGTAATACTTGTGGCGGGCAATCTTGCCGCCTGCGGATTCATACTGGAGACCGTGTTCGGGGTGGACTACTTTTGGGGCATACTGATCGCGTCGCTGGTGGTGCTGGCGTATACCGCCGCCGGGGGCCTGTTCGCGTCTGCATACACCAACCTGTTCCAAGTCTATATCGCGATAGGCGCGTTCTGGGCCGGGTTCCTGTTCTTTGCCGGCGGATTCTCGGGCACCCCCTGGGAGACCATCGTGGGCAGCGCGCCGCCCGGGTACATGGATCTCTCCGGATTGACCGACATAGCCAACGGGGCGCTGATAAACTGGGGCGGGTTCTTGGCATTGGCGCTGGGCGACATAATCGCGTTGGACTTTATGGAGCGGGTGTTCGCTGCCAAAAATCCCAAGACGGCCCGGCGCGGAGCCCTCATGGGCGGCGCCCTGACCATCTTCACGGTGGTGCCGACCAGCATGCTGGGCATCGTGGCGCTACACTACCTGCCCGCCGACACGCTGCCGGATCTTGCCCTGCCGCTGCTGAGCGTCGAGTACATGCCGTTTGCCATAGGAGCGGCCATCCTGATGGGTGTGGTGGGAGCCTCGATGTCCACCGCAAGCGGGGGGCTGCTTGCCATATCGAGCGTCATGTCGCGCAACCTGATCAACCGGATAATCCGCAGAAGATGGCTTGGCCTGCCGGGGACCACCGACCGAAAACTCCTTTGGACCACGCGCATCATGCTGGCGCCGATGCTCTTTGCGGGAACCACGCTGGGATACTTCCTCCCCGCGCCCGGCATCTACCTGATTCTGGCCTTTGATCTGGTCTTTGCGGGCGCCCTTGCGCCGCTGACGCTCGGCCTGTTCTGGAAGAAGGCAAACATGCCCGCGGCCATCGCCTCCCTCCTGGGCGGCACGGGCCTGAGGATGGTATTCTTCTTCACGTTCCCCGTGGAGCTTGCCGGCCTGGATCAGATGATCTGTCCCGCGGTCTCGTTCGTGCTGTTCATACTGGTGGCGCTCGCCACCCAGGGCAGGTACCCGGGAAAGGCCCGCCACGACGTAAGGGACTATGTACCCCCCGAGGAGGATGTCATATCCGGAGAGGACCTCAAGCACTTCCACGAGGAAGGGGCGACGGACTCCGGCGTCAGCGACGCCTCGGACGGCTCCAGCGGGCCGCCCAAACCCGGCATCGAGCAGTGATCCTAGCCGCGACCGGCCCTTCCGTACGCACGGCATCCCCCACAATGTGCCGGATGTGGCAAGGCGGAGCGCCGATACTGCACCATCCGGATAGACGCAGCCGGCGGCAAAACGCGGCTGCCGTCCCCGCAGACAGGACGGCTCGCGCACGCGCTCAGTAGTGCTGGTGCATCTGCCGCTGCTCCAGCCCTTCCTGTTCCCAGTGGTTGTGGTTCCTGCCGGGATCCTTGTGGGCGTGGACCGTCCCGTCCAGGTGGCAGTGGGTGTTGTCTATCAAGTCCTTCATGAAGACGTCGTCCACGTTCAGTATCTGGTTGGTGGCCTCCACGGCTGATTTGATCATCTGCCGCTTCACGGGGTAGGTGTCGATTACGCCGCGGATCTTTGCCACCCTTCTGGATGCCGCGTCTATGCCCCACCACCCTTCCTCGTCCGAGGCGCACCTGGATCTCAGCGCGGGCATGGCGTCCAACGGGTCCATTCCGGCGTTGTACGCAAGCGTCTGGGGAATCGACTCCAGCGCGTGCGCAAAGCCCTCCAGGACTTTCTGCTCCTTTCCCTCCACCAGCGGGGCCCGCTCGCGTACCCTCTTTGCCAGGATCGCCTCGCACGCGCCGCCGCCATAAAGCACGAACGGCTCCTCGGCATAGTTCCGCAGGGCGCGGGCCGCGTTGAGGACGGTGCGGTGGAACTCGTCAAGATAGCGCTTTGAGTTGGCGCGCAGCAGGAGCGTCACGGATCCGGGCGTTTCGGACTCGACAAAGATCATGGCGTCGCCCCCCACCACCCTCTGGCGGACGGTGCTGGCAAAACCCAGCTCATCCCGGCCAATATCATACACGCTCGAGCACGTCCTGGCGCCGGTGGACTTTTCCAGCCACCACAGATCGTTGTACTTGGCCCTTCGGACCGACATTATCCCGGCCTCGGCAAGGCGCCCTTGGACCAGCTCCCCTATGCCCTTTCTGGATACGACCAGTTTGGCCCCGGAGTCTATCACCCCCCTGATGGTGGCTGCGTCGACATCGTCCATCCCGCAGAACCGGCTCATCTGTCCGGGGGCCGTGATGGTGATCTCCGACTCGGTCTTTGTGCGCATCGCCTCCAGAGGATCGTTCAGCAGGAGCACTTTGGCGTCGGTTACCATGTCGGGCATTGCGGCGCTGTCCGCAGGCTTGTCAATCACGGTTCCGCGCACAAGCTCGATGTCGGCCGAGCTCCCGTGCTTCTCCTCTATCTTTATCAGGTCGGTGTCAACCCGCCCGGAAAGTGGATCCGCGACGCGCTCGGTGGCCTCCACCACCGCATCTATCAGAAAACTCCGGTCAGCCAGCGAGTTGGACAGGGCCTTGCCATCCAGGCAGGAAGCGGCTATCCGGCGCCTCATACCGGGGTCGCCCGGTTGCGCCTTGATCCTGATGTCATCTAGCGCCGCTAGCGCGTACTGCGCCCCCATCTCAAAACCGCGCACTATCGCGGCGGTCGGAATTCTCTTGGAGAGCATCGCCTTTGCCCCGCCAAGCAGCGCCCCCACAAGCACCGCGGTGGAGACGGTCCCGTCGCTCACGTGGTTGTCCACGCTGTTTACCGCGTCGACGACGGCCTTTGCCGCCGGGTGGTCCACGTCTATCTTCCTGAGAAAGGCCCCGCCGTGCTTGGTCACCGTCTCCTCGCCCAGTATGTCCACGTACATCTTCTCCATCCCGCGCGGGCCCAGCGCCGTCTTGATCGTCTCGGTGAGCAGCATCCCGGCCACGACATTGTACATCTGCGACTCCGCAACCCCGATCCTGGACATCTCCGGGTTTATCAGATCAGGATACTTCACGGGGCAGCTTACGACAGAATCATTTTAAATTCTATCGTTGGTTCGGCGGCGGGGGTGCGTATGAATTTTGGCGCTCATGCCGCCAGCCCAGTACATGTGCGCAAAATACCATCATAAACCGGCATTGCGGCGCGACCCGCGGCAGCTGCGGCCTCGGGCTCTGATTTGCCGCATGCCGGGACGAATCTTGATCAAACTAAAAAACCAGAAGGGTGATATCCTCTCGTGTTTGAAAAGACCGAAAACGAGTGGCATTTCATCAACAAGGGCACGTACTGGGAGAGCTACGGCGAGTATCAAAAAGCCCTGTCAAGCTACGGCAAGGCCCTTGGCATAAACCCGGAGAGCGCCACCGCCAACCTGCGGATGGGCAAGACGCTGTACCGCATGGGCAGGTACGCTGAGGCCGCGAAGCATTTTGATGCCGCCCTGGCGCACGACCCGCAGCGGATCGACGCCCTGCACGGCCGCGGCCTTGCCTTGGAGAAGATGGGCAGATATGACGACGCCATCGCCTGCCTCCGCAAGATTTTGGCCATAGACTCCGGACACGCCGAGGCGCTGGTGGCCATCGCGTCATCAGAGAGTGGCCTCGGACGGAACGACGCGGCAGTAGAGCTGCTGGACACCGTCCTGAAGGCCAACCCCGGCCACGCCGGGGCGCTCTACGCCAAGAGCGCAATCCTGGGCAGGATGGGTAGGGAGTCGGAGTCCCTATTCCATCTTGACCTGGCAATCAAGGCGGACTCTGCCGCCTCGGCCGAGATGTACCAGAAGGGGAGCAATCTGACCAAGCAGGGAAAGCACGAGGACGCCATCAAGTGGTACTCGCGGGCGCTGGAGATAGATCCCAAGAACAAAGGGGCGCTGGTGGCCAAGGCGTGGACCCTGGACATGGCCGGTTTCTCGATCAAGGACGTCTTTCCGTTCCTTGACAGGGCGCTGGAGATAGACCCAGAACACGTCGACGCCCTGCTGAACAAGGGCCTGATCTACGACCGCAAGGGCTTGTTCAAAAAGGCCGTGGAGTGCTTCGACAGGGTGCTGAAGATAGATCCGGGCAACGTGCGGGCGCTATACAGCAAGGGCATCTCGCTCTACTCACTCAAGGAGGTGGGTGCGGCGAGGTTTTTCTGTGAAAGCGCCCTGCTCAAGGAGCCCGCCAACGTGATGGCCCTGGGCAGCATGATATGGCTGCTGGACCACGAGAAAAAATACGAGGAGGCTCTAAAGTACTGCGACAAGGCCCTGGAGATAGATCCGGGCAACGTGTACGCCCTAAGCTACCGGGCAAAAATACTGATGTCAATGGGGATGTACAAGGAGTCCCTGGAGTGCTACGACCGGGTATTGGCGATGGATCCCAAAAACAAGAGGGCCGCCTACCACCGGGAACGCGTCAGGGAAAAAATAGCGGCGGCCAAAAAAGGATCCGTCTTTGATCGATTTAGATAAAATCGCGCCGCGGTCCCGCCGGCGTGCCGGAATGGCTCCGGATATATCGGGCGCCGGATTAATTCTGCGCCATCCCGCGGCGAATAAAGTGTTTTATCGCAGTAACGCAGTTCGTCCGTATGGATGCCGGCCTGTTCGGAGCTGACACGCTCACGCCGGCGCTGGCGCTTGGCCTCGGCCTGGCAATCGGACTTGAGCACGCCTTCGAGCCGGATCATGTGGCGGCGGTAAGCGCGCAGACATCCGGAACAAGGACGTCTGCCAAGTCGGCGCCGCAAAGAATCAGAAGAATAATCACGAGGTCATCCCTGCTGGGCGTATCCTGGGGCGCGGGGCACACGACCACCATCGTCCTGTTCGGCCTGCTGGCGTATGCTGCAGCATCGCTCATCCAGGACTGGGTCTTTACCGGGCTGGAGCTTGTGGTTGGGATTATGCTGGTCGTCCTGGGCGTCGCCACGGTGCTCAACAGAAGGTCGTTCAGGCTCCGGCACGCGCACCGCCACACCCACGAGGACGGAACGGTCCACGCGCACGAGCACGGCCACGCCGACGGAACCCACAGGCACACGCACCGCTCATACGTGATAGGGCTGGTGCACGGCCTTGCCGGAAGCGGCGCCGTCGTGGCGCTCGCGGCCACAATCCACGACGGGCTGGGCGCGGTGCTGGCATTTCTGCTGATATTTGGCGCGGGTTCAATCGCGGGAATGTGCATGGTGGGCGGCCTGCTGGGCGTTCCGCTGGCGCTGGCCGGCCAGAAGAAAAAGGTTCAAACGCTGATCAGGTACGCGGCTGGCGCATTCAGCCTGGCCATCGGCACAAGCATAGTCTACGGGATTTGGGCATCCGGCAATTTGGCATTTCTGCCCAAGTGAGGGTTTTGCGCGCGGGGCAGAACCGCAACTAGAGCGGGGTCATCGTATCAATCAGTCTGGCATTTGTGACTTGTCCGTCCTTCTCCTGTATCTCCAAATCCACCGTATATTTCAGACCATCCAGCATAAAGTTGACCTGTATGTCCCAGGCGACCCGCGGGCCCTTTTCAGGCACCGGGTAGGCTACGTTTACGCGAAAATCCGAAACGTCCCCATAGAGCGCATTTGTTATCCGTCTTGACTCCCTCTCTATGTCCTCGGTCGTACTGACTTGAACCATGAATGTCAAACCACCTATTCAGATATAAGAATTATGAGTGGCGGGGCTGTGTCCCACAGACATAACCAAACAACCATCTTCCCGTAGGTCTTCATCTCGGCCTCCATCAGGATGCAGATAACGGCCATGGCCTTTGGCGGGTAGGCGGTCATGCCGCCCAGCCCGGGTTTGGCTTGGTAGGGACCATCCATCTCCCTGACGGTATCCAGTATGGTATTCAGTATCAGGCCCGGCAGGTACTGCTGGACCATATCGAACGGTCGCTGATCGCGTTTTGTTTTTGTCATTGGGCGTGGCCGCGATCATCGAATCAATATGCCTTGCGATTTTGAGATGGTATATGTCCGTGGGACACAGCCGAGTGGCGGTCCCCCCCCCCGCAAGGACGGGTGGTCGGATTGTATTCGGAATGCGGGCCCTTTATGGCGTACTGTGTCTGCCACCCCCTGATGCGCCGCCCATGGGACAATGTAGACCCCAGGCGCTGCCTCCTTTCAGTTCCAATTACCGCCCGTCCTTGCGGGGGGAACCATCCGGTGCAGCACACAAGCATGGCGGCTCCGGCCAAGAACGCTTAGGGGTTGTAGTATCCCACGCCGAAGATGTAGCCGTCGTGCATGGACAACCAAGACCGTTTGGGCTCCGTCTCTCCGGTCAGCGGGTTTACGGCGTCGTACTCTGACCAAGTGCCGCTGGTGCCGTCCAAGGCTTCCAGTATCTGGTCCATCGTCCGATCCGCGTTGGTGAAGGCGGCCAGGTCGGTTCCGGCTCCGCCAGGACCGATGCCCTGAGCCTTTATCTCCGGCGTCTCGGGGTCTATCACGAACGTATAGAACGGCACGGTTTCCTCCTCGCCTGCGACTGCATCTATCTGGGCAAATGCGGTCGTCGGGTAGACATCATAGAGGTGAATCGCATTGCGAACCAGGGCCTGCACGCGTGCATCGTCTACGTAGTAGCCGGAGGCGAAGACGTATCCGTCGTGCAGGTACAGCCACGTGCGCTTGTCTTGGTCAGTGTCCGTGCCCGGGTTTGCGAAGATGTAGGACGTCCAAGTGCCACCGTTGGCGAGCAGCTCTTTCTGAATCTGAGGCCACGTCTTGGCTCCCTGGTGTAGGGACAGTGCCGGTATCTCTTCTACCAGATGCGGATAGGCGCCATGTGCCAGGGTCTTGGAGGTGACAAAGTCCAAGACGAACGGATAGAGGGTGGCCCGTTCATCAAGGGCCTGGTCGGGTGTGATCATGTCAAAGGCATCCTGGCCGTGCGCCACGTACAGGAAGACGGCCCTGTCCACCTGGGATTGGACCTCTGAGTCGGCGTGGAAGTAGCCGGAGGAGAAGATGTAGTTATCGTACAGGAACAGCCAAGTCCGCCTGATCTGTTCTGTGAGGGTGATCGGGTGCAGATTTACGTCCTCGACCCATACATGGCCGTCCCGGATAAGATCCCCGTATATCAGCAGGAGCGACCTGTCACGCTCCACGGGCAGGCCCTGCGCCTTGCTAATGGACGGGGCGGATGCGCCGTTGGCCAGGATCGTGCCGTCCACACCCACAATGGTCGCGTAGATTGGATCTTCGACCGACTCGGCTCCGCTCCTGAGCACGTCAAACGACGCCGTCCCCAGCGAGCGATATGCCGAGACGACCTCGTCAACCACCGACTGGACCCGGGCATCGGGCAGATAGTAGCCGGAGGCGAAGATGTAGCCGTCGTGCAGCTGTAGATAGGCGCGCTTGAGTTGGTCGGTGCGCGTGTCCGGGTTCGTGAAGACGTACGACACCCACGCGCTTCCGCTTGCGCTCAGCTCCTCCTGAACCTGCGGCCAGGGAACGTCTCCCTGATGGAGGGAGGTGACCGGTATCTTTCCCAGCTTGTCCGGGAAGGCGCCGTGGGCAACTGTCTCGGAGGTGGTAAAGTTTAGGATGAACGGGTAGAGTGCGTCGGTGTAGGCGGGACTTTTGGGCGTTACCATGTCGAATGCCTCCTCTCCGTTGGACTGGTAGAGCAGGACGGCCCCCTCTACCAGCGACTGAACCCTAGAGTCCGGCAGGTGGTAGCCGGATGCGAAGATGTATCCGTCGTGCAGCTGGAGCCAAGTGCGCTGGTGCTGCTGGATGTGCGCATCGGGGTTGGCATGGACGTACGATACCCACGTATGCCCATCTCGATTGAGATCTGCTATGATCTGCGTGTATGGTTTTGCAGCCCCAAACAGGAACGTGTCGGAGAGCGAGTCTGCCGAGGAGAGGACTGACCCGTAGGCTACGGGCCGGGCGGTGGCGGCATCTAGGACGAACGGGTAGAGATTATCTGCGGCCACTCCGGAGGCGATCTCCTCAAAGGCAGTCGTACCGCTGGCCTCATACTTGCGGATGGCCTCATCTACAACAGCTTGAACCTCGGAGTCGAGGATGTGATAGCCCGCGCCAAAGACATGTCCATCATACAGGTACAGCCAGGAATGCATCATCTGGTCTGTGCCGGTGTCCGGGTTTGACTGCATGTGGTCCAACCACATGGCCCGGTCACGGCGCAGATCTTCGCGAATCTGCTCAAAGGACTTGTCGGCTCTCTGGAAGGCGTCCGGAACAGTTCCCACCGCGTCCGGGTTTGTACCATCCGCTTTAACCTCGAACGTCTCCGCATCAAGGACGAACAGATGGAGGCCATAAGCGGGTATGGACTCGTTGGAGGTGATGTCATCAAACGCTGCCTCGCCGCCTGACTGGTACTGCAGTATCATCTCCGTTACCAGGACATGCGCCCTGTTGGCTATGCTGGCCGTATCGAACCGTATCTGGGCCATAACCGACGTATCCACCTCTGCTACCTCGTCAACCGCAACAATGCCCCGCCCATCATCAAAGATGTTGGCCGCCAGCAGTGGTGTGTCCGGGGCGGTAACGTCTATAATCTGGACGGCATGGTCGTCGCTAGCCGCCACCAGGGCGTAGGTACGCTCTCCGATAGCGGTGAGGGCAACCCCGTATGCTCCACCGAGTGCCTCAAATCCATCCTGGCCATCAAAGAGTGCCGCCACCTGGAGCGGGCTGGACGGGTCGGAAACATCCAATATCTGGAGGGCGCTGTCGCCGGAGACGGCCGCTATCGCATACGTCTTCCCGGCCGCCTCAAACGCTACAATGCCGGCCAGACCATCCAAGGCAATGCCGTCCTGACCGTCAAAGATGCTGGCTGCCGGGAGCGGGTTGGACGGGTCGGTGATGTCCACTATCTGGAGGGCGTCATCAGTGTTGCTGGTCGTCAAGGCGTAAACGCTTCCCGATATTGTTGCCACATCTATGCGGTCAGCCAAGGCAAGAGCGTCAAAGCCGTCCTGCTCATCAAAGATGCTGGCTGCCGGGAGCGGGTTGGACGGGTCGGTGACATCTACTATCTGGAGGGCGTCTTCGTTCCAGGCGGCCCCCAAAGCGTAGATCATGCCCGATATCTCGACCAAATCTACCGAGCGTACCCCGTCAAGAGCGTCAAAGCCGTCCTGCTCATCAAAGATGCTGGCTGCCGGGAGCGGGTTGGACGGGTCGGTGACATCCACTATCTGGATGGAGCTGCTGAGTAGGTTCGCCACCAGCGCATACGTCTTGTCCGGCGTGGTCAATATGGCAATGTCCGAGGGGCCGCCAAGGACAAAGCCGTCCTGCCCATCAAGGAGTGCCGTCACCGGGAGCGGGTTGGACGGGTCGGTGATATCGAGAATCCGAATGCTGCCGGTGCCAAAGCTGGCCACCAGCGCGTACGTCTTGTCATCAACCGCGGTTATTGCTATATCTGACACGTCGGCAAGAACAAAGCCGTCCTGCCCATCAAAGAGTGCCGCCACCGGGAGCGGGTTGGACGGGTCGGTGATATCGATTACCTGAACGGCATCATTTGCCAAGCTTGACACCAAGGCATAGGTCTTGTCGGCGGCGGTGGCGATCGCTATATCGCGCGCCCCGTCTAGAGCCTCAAAACCATCCTCAGCATGGGCAGGTGCCAACGTTGGCGCCGCCGCCACAAACGGAACCAACAGCAGAGTCAGGACTGCGATCAGCGAGAATGACGTACTAGGTGGTTTTATGGATGCGGGGATGGGTCGACGGTCAGCCATACGGGTGCAAGGATTCACTATGATATAAATTGATATCGTTTAGAATAGAAAGTGTATAGTCATGAAAGTGTGTTACCACCCATTCTGCCCGGATGACGGCCGTCATGTGGGTGTGGGGGATATCCGGCGATCTAAATCTCCCGGTCACACTGTCCCGCAAGGCGCCCCGTCGGGTATGAAGGCGCCTTTACCCAGTATCTTGAAGTAGACCTCGTCGCAGTGCCACCTGTACCCTGTCCATGGACGGATCTTCCCGGCGTACCCCTTGATGAGGGGACCGTACGCTGCCATCCACCGGTATGTGGTGGAACGGTGGAATTCGGGGCCGCGCCGGGCGATATCCTCTGTCACGCGCGCCAGCGACACCCCCTTGGAGACAAGGCTCAGCGCGTCGGATATCGTGGCGGCCGACGCGTGCCGGCGTCTCAGTCCGGGAAGGCCGGCTCAGCGCTTCCCGCAGTCCCTGCACGGGTGCTTCCGGACCTTTCCCTTGCGTTTGGTTGTCCGGTGGCCGTCCCGGACCAGCCTGTGCGAGGCATGTGCTGGACACCGGACCGCCGGCCTGCGTATGGTCACCCGCTCCGGCCCGTGCATGGCCGCCCACTTCCCGGAGAGCCACATGTCCACCGCGGCGACATGCTTGCAGAGGCCGCGGCCCAGCTCGCCCTAGGCGCAGTCGCACACCAGGCCCCCGATGCCTAGAACCACGACATAAAACAGCGCCCGTAGATCTGCGAGCTGACTACCCATCTGTTCTGGTGCGTCTGCCGTATCTGGCCCGGGGCCTGGACGATCTGCCTGCCGGCCCCCCTCATGGCGGCCAGCTGCCTTGCGCTCTTTGGCATGACATATGGTGGCAAAGCGGAATGTAACATCTTCGTGACCTGACACGATCCATCCTAAAAACCAGCAGATCCTTGAATGAAAGCGGCCCGTCGGCATGCGGCGCGATACCAAGTCACAAAGATGTTACATCTCGTCTTGATACAATCCTTTATACCCCCACCACCCGCCATGAAACCGACAATCAAGAACATCGTGATTGTCTGCGGGCTTGCCGTCCTGATTGTTGTTGTACTAGGCAGCATCATCATACACTACGTCCTATTGGATTCGGTGAGAATAGATGACTACTCCAGTTGTGAGCGGATGGAGAAGTTTGTACTATCTGGTCAAGGTGATTCAGTCATCATGGAGTTCGATGATGGTACCGTCTCAACACCACAGGAAAGATGGGATACTGTATGCGCCAACAACACCACGACGGGTGGCATGACCCAACCTTGAGAAGACCGGATCCCCACCCGCTAGGTCACACGTGTTACACCATTCCGCAGGTCACGAAGATGTTACAGTCGCGAAGTATGACAATGACAGGGAGGTGGATTTCGTCTACAAAGGTGGCGCGGGAGCGGAAACGCCGATAGAGGTAAAGTTCCAGAACCGGATCTCAGCCAGAGATTTGGACGGGCTGATCAGTTTTAATCGGTATACGAGACAAAGAAACGCAATCATGTTATCTAAGGACGTGTTGTCGATGGAAAACGAGTACACGGCTATCCCGGTTTCGTTGTTTTTACTGCTGGCCTGATGTGTGTTGATGTAAAAATATCCCAGACTTCACTAGACCATCTTTTACGACACCGGACTGCGGTAACAACATCAACCACCAGCAATGCACGCTGCCCTTATGGGCAGCGCCCGGCTCCCTGAATCCAGCTTCGCATACCAGCGATGAGCCACCCGACATGAAATACATCGCCGCCCGGTTCCGTCCCGTCTGCGTGTGATAAATAATCTAAACGGTCTAGCGGGCGTATTTGGCTACCGTGTGAAAATTTTGTCGCCGGCAGTCTGCAGACGACTGGACAATCCGTCAGATACCTGCGCCGTGGCGAGGAAGCCCGTCATCAGCAGATGGTGCAGTTCCCTAACCTCGCCCTGACAGTCTCGTTCGTCGGACAACCCCACCAACCTAGATAGCTGCATCTGTGTATGTAAAGGCGGCGCGCGCGGCGCCTAAAGCCACGACTTTCTCCTGAACCATACCAGCATCGCGCCCGACACGGCGCCCATCGCCCCCAGCATGACAAAGTAGCCGCCCTCCAACTCCAGCTCGGGCACGTAGGCAAAGTTGGTGCCGTATAGCCCAGCTATGAACGTGATGGGGATGAAGATGCTGGCTATGACGGTGAGCGTCTTCATGACCTCGTTCATCCTGTTGCTTATGCTGGACAGGTAAGTGTCCAGCATCCCGCCCACCATGTCCCGGAGCGACTCTACCGTGTCCATGGTCTGGACCGTATGGTTGTAGACGTCCCGCAGGTATCTTTTTGTGGTGTCCCGTACGAGCGGCGAATCGCCCCGCTCCAGCCCGTTTATCACCTCGCGCATGGGCCATATCACCCTGCGCAACGTGACCAGCTGGCGCTTGAGGGCGTATATCACCTGAAGTGTCTCGGGACCGGGCTTGCTCATAAGCTGGCGTTCCAGCTCCTCGGTCTGGCTCCCTATGTTCTCCATTATGACAAAAAAGTTGTCCACTATCGCATCGATGAGGGCGTACGCCAGGTAGTCGCTTCCCATGTTCCGGAACTCGCCCCGGGACTGCCGGATGTTCTCGCGCACCTTCTCGAACACGTCGCCTTCGGCCTCTTGGAAGGATATGACGTGGTTGGCACTCAGCACCAGGCTTATGTGCTCGATGATTATGTTGCCGTCGCCATCAAAGTGCGGCATCTTTAGAATCATAAAGATGCTATCGGGGCTTGTGTCCAGTGTGGGGCGCAGCTCCGTGTTCATTATGTCCGCCTGATACAGCTCGTGTAGATTGAACCTCTCGCCGAACCGCCTCACGTACTCGGCGTCATGCACGCCGGTCATGTTGAGCCAGTTGACGCCCTTCTCGTCTGCCCCGATACACTCTTCAACGTCGTACGTCTTGGATACCTCCGAATATCCGTCCCCGTCGTACCGTATGGCAGAGAACCAGGCCTTGTCGACCCTCTTCTTTCCCACGTGCACCAAGGCCCCGGGCGCCAGCCCCAGTGTGTCGGCGGTGGTCTTTACACCATCATCACCACCATCCTTGGAGAATTTTTTCTTGATGGTGTCCATGTCGATGGCGCCCACGCCCCGGGTGATCTCCCTTACCTTGCCGGCCCTGCCTATGACCCCCACCACGACAAATCCGGCCACGACGGAGAAGAGCATGCTGATGGCCAGCGGCCCGTAGTCGCCCTGGACGGCAGACTCGTAGATGGTCCGTATGTCGGATACGGTCATGGTGGCCCCTATGGACAGATCCAGCAGGAAGAAAATGAACGACATTGCCGCCCCCAGTATCAGCAGGCTGACTATCGTGATGTTTGGGGGCGCGTCCATGCTCTCGCCCTTGTACGGGGATATCCTCTTGCGGAACCTGACCAGCTGGGTGGCTATCAGTGTGAACAGGATGGTGGATATCACCCACCACGCGATGGCCAGGGCGCTCTCGGCCTGATCCACGCTCTCGATACCGCGTATCAGATCCTGTATCGTACCGGTCAGGGGTATGGACAGCGCATATGTGGCCACGCCGGTCATGGCCTGGTATATGAACGCAAAGACGAAACCGACCACCAGCCGGTTGAGCAGTATCCCGGCCGTCTTGGCTAGCATGGGACGCACTCCTCGGCCATGAACGTATGAAAGGCGCGCTCACCCTATATGATTTTGGTTGGCAGGCTCAGGGAGGCGTCGCCTGCGGCCGGCCGTGCGGCGCCAACCGGACGGGCATCCGGCGGCGGGCCGGGCGGTACGCCGCCGGGCCGCGTCCGTCGATGGGCCGCACCCGGAGCTGCGACTAAGGGTCCGTCGAGGCGGCCGGCGCCGGCCACCGGGCGTTCGCCGTGGCCGACGCAGCCGGCCGGCTCGCCCCGTCCGGGGGCGTCTCGCCCCCGGAATATCAGCTGCGACGCCGTCTCCACGTTCGGCCGCGCCGGGGACGCGGCCGGGCGCACTTGGTGCATATCCAAGACGGACGGCCTCAAGGCGCCCAGACCTGCCTGCCCCCGGCCAGTCCGCTTCCCGGAGAGCCGCATCCCTGACGGATGGCGCACCGGCAATGACCGGGGACGGGCCAGCGGGAACACGCCACGGGGCGCCGAGTGCTTTTGGGAGGGCGCGCCCGCCGACTTGATTCGGCCGATCATCCAAGATCATACGGGCAGACCTCCCGGCCCGCCGTCCGTCCCCGCGGAGGAGCGTGCATCAGCATCATTGAATAAGGAGCGGCTGGCGGCCACCACATGGGTTTCACAGGCCGGTCCGCTGACGACATGCTTTACGGTCTTCTGGACAGGTACGTCGAGGTCCTGAGGGAGGACCCCGGTGACGCGGTGGCGTGCATGTACAAGGGAATTACCCTGAACAATCTGCGCCGGTACAAGGAGGGCTTTGCGTGTCTGGACAGGGCCGTGGAGATCGCCCCGGACGACGAGAAGGATCTCGCCCGCGAGGTGGCGTATGCGAGCAAGGGCGTGTCCATGAACCGCATGCGCCGGTACGAGGACGCCATCTCATACTACATGGAGGCCCTGAAGCTGAACCCCGCCCGCGGCATCACGCACTTCTTCATGGGCAACGTGCTGGACAACATGGAGAGGTCCGGGGAGTCCATACGATACTTTGACGAGTCCATACGGCTGCAGTGCAGGCTGCCCGACGTGTACCGGGGCAAGGCCCACGCCCTGAACAACTGCAAAAGATACATCGAGGCGCAGAACTGCCTGAAGGATCTCTTGGGCATGTACCCCGGCTATGCAGACGGCCACTACGAGATGGCCACCTCCCACATGGCGCTGCGAAACATCAGGGAAGCCATCAAGCACTATAAGATGGCGATAAAGGCCGACCCCGGGCACAAGAAGGCGCACGAATACCTGGGAATCGCATACATGACTGCATACCAGGACGAGCTTGCCAGACCCTACCTTGAGAGGGCGCTGGAGCTGGCGCCGGAGGATCCGGACGTGCTGGAGGTACTGGCACTCCTAGAAGACTGATGTGCCGCCGGCATGGGCGCAGCTCCCGCGGGATCGCGGCAATATCCAACGGGTCCGGACCATGAAAACTCAAATCGCGGACAGCCCCCGCTCGATAGGAAGACGTTTTACGGATATCCGCCCTGCCGAAGTCGTTGACGTTCCGGGTCTGGCTGAGGGCCGTGCGCGTGCGGTTCCTGCTCTCATCCGCCATATCGGTGGCACTGGGCGGAGCCGTCTCCTGGCAGGTGGACGGGACGGTGAACCCCGCGGACGTCCTGCTGATCGCCGCCGGCGTCCTGGCCCTGCACGCCAGCGTGGACCTGCTCAACGACTATCGCGACTACAAGCGCGGCATCGACAGGGACGCCCCCCGCACCAAGATGAGCGGCGGGACCGGCGTTCTGCCCGAGGGGCTGCTCAGGCCCGAGTCGGTGAACCGGGCCGGCCTGCTCTGCCTGTGCGCCGGCGCCTCCATCGGGGCGTACTACATCTATCTTCACGGCATGATAGTGGGCATCATCCTGGGGTTTGCCGTGGTCTCCATCTACTTTTACTCCACCAGGATAGTGGACTGGGGCCTGGGGGAGCTCTTTGTGGGCGTCAAGGGCGCCCTGATCGTCCTGGGCACCTACTACATCCAGGCCGGCCATCTCGGGCTGGAGGCCGCCCTGGCGGGCGCCGCTGCCGGTTCCCTGTCGGCGCTGGTGCTGTTCATCGCCTCCTTCCCCGACCACGACGCCGACAAGTCCGGCGGCAGGCGAACCCTGGTGATACGGTGCGGCCCGCGCCGGGCGGCGCGCCTGTACTGGGCGTTCCCCGGCGTCTTTGCGGGGATAGTACTCTCCGGCGTCTACCAGGGGTACTTTCCCGTCTACAGCCTGTCGGCCCTGCTGGCCCTCCCCCTGGCCGTCTCGGCCGGAATGGGGCTATCCAGGGACCACCGGGATGCGGGGGCGCTCTACCCGCACATGCGCCGCACCCTGCTCTACTCCAGGGCCGCCGGGACGCTGCTGGTGGCAGGCTTCCTGGCGGCGGGGGTCATATCCGCCATATCCGGGGCCGCATGAACCGGAGCCGCCGCTCCGTCACAAGCAGCTTCCAGTCTATCGAGGCGAACAGCACCACCGACCCTATCCCCGCGATATCGGCCGCTATTATCCCGGTGTACCTATCCTCGAACAGCTGCAGGAACGGAACCAGTACCACCTCGCTGATTGATATCATCACGTAGTAGGATATGACCCGCCCGCACCAGAACCCCGCGTACAGCCCCAGACTCTTGGCGCGCATGATCCCGTAGGCCACAAACAGCATGTTGCTGGGCAGCGGCGTGGACGCAAACAGGAACGAGGCCAGGGCATACCCGAACCGCCGCCTCCCCAGGAAGCGGTTGACCTCGTCCAGGCCGGCGCGCCGCTCCTCGCCGGCGAACCTGCGCAGCGTCCCGCTGCAGCGCTTGAGGATGAACCTGCCCAGGGTGGCGCCGCTGGCCCCCACCACCGCCAGCACCAGCGGATCATAGGAGGAGTCGGCGGCATAGAAGGTGGCCAGCACTATCCAGGTGGGCGGCATGAGCAGCGGCGCCGCGTTGACCCCCACCAGCACCAGGAACACCCCCACGTACGAGTATTCCGCGAACAGATCAAATAGATCTGCCATCTCTCAGGCACCGCTCCCGCAGGGCTGCCGGGTCTATTTCGTCACCCACTCGTAGCCGCGCCTCTCAAGCTCCTCGGCTAGCGAGGCGTCCCCGCTGCGAAGAATCTGTCCCTTGGCAAAGACGTGCACATGGTCCAGTTTCCTTAAAAATTTCAGTATCCGCGCATAGTGGGTTATCACTATCACCGTGGCATCGCTCACGGAGACGTCGCTGATGGCCTTGGCCACCGCCTGTACCGCGTCGATGTCCAGGCCCGAGTCCGGCTCGTCCAGTATGGATATCTTCGGCTTGAGGACCGCCATCTGCAGTACCTCGGACCTCTTCTTCTCCCCGCCGGAAAAGCCCTCGTTGAGGTACCTGCTCAGGAACTCGCCGTCCAGGCCCACCTTGTCGAGGTTTCCCTTGAGATACTTTTGGAACTCCCGGACGGTGATAAAGACCTCCCGGTCCTCCCCCTGCATGGCCTTGCTCAGCGAGTTGTAGGAGGTCCTCAGAAAGTGCGAAAATCCCACCCCCGCCACCTCGGTGGGGTACTGGAAGCCCAGAAACAGCCCGCGCCTGGCCCGCTCGTCGGCGGTCATCTCCAGGATGCTCTCCCCGTCCAGCCGTATGTCGCCGGAGGTTACCTCGTACTTGGGGTGGGCCAGCAGGGTGTATGCCAGGGTCGACTTGCCGGAGCCGTTGGGTCCCATGATCGCGTGGACCTCGCCGGAGCCGGTGCTCAGGTTTACCCCCTTGAGTATCTCCTTGCCGTCCCGGTTGACATGCAGGTCGACTATCTCCAGCCTTGCCATCAAGCCGAGGTTGGCCGTTCCATATAAAATGCCTGCGGAATTTAGCTTGCGCTAACGAAAAAAGAAAGAAAGGTTACCTCCGCGGGGCGGAGGGTTTGAGTGTTATCCTGAGGTTGTACGCGCCGAGTATCTCCTTGCAGCGGTTCCGGATTGTCACCTCGGTGACGCCGGCTGTCCCGGATATGTCGCGCTGGATGGTGTCGTGGCCCAGCAGGATGGAGGCGATATACAGGTAGGCGGCCGCTATCCCGTTGGGGTCCTTGCCGTCCACTATCTCGTGGTTGCGGGTCTTGTCGGCCAGCCGCAGGGCCAGACGCTCGACCCGGACGTCGGTCTCTGATATGTTGGATATCTTGGAGATGTACTTCTCCATCGGCATGAGCGTGCTGCGGGAGCTGCCCGCCTCCATCACCAGGCTGCGGTAGTATCTGGCGGCCAGCTTCGACTTTGTCCTGACCTCCCGGGGCTGGCACAGCCCACCGACTATCTCCTCGATGGAGCGGATCACCCCGCACTGCTTGCAGGCCATGTAGATGACCGCCGCAGACATGCCGGTCACCGACTTGCCCTTCAGGTCGACCCGCTCGTCCAGGTTCCGGTATATCATCGAGGACGTCTCAACGACGTTCTTCGGCAGGGAGAGGGCGTTGCAGGTGTTGCCTATCCTTATCAGGATGTTGGCTACCCGCCTCTCGCGGGATCCGGAGACGCGGACGCGCTGCTGCCAGCGCCGGAGGTTGTTCATGTGGGCCATCACCGTCCTGTTGATGGGCTTGCCGCTAAAGTCGCGGGAGCTGGCATCAATGTCGGTCGATATGCCAAGGTCGTGCTGGGTGAAGGTCGCCTGGCCGGTCGCCCGCGCCAGCTTTGTGCGCTCCTCAGGGAAGGAGCCGCCCGCCTCGGGCCCGCTGTCGGGGATCTGGTCGTGGGCCACCACCCCGCAGCGGGAGCAGACTATCTCGCCGCTCTGGTAGTCGTCCACCAGCGGCGAGAGGCACTCCCGGCAGGACTGCATCCCGGACATCAACGCCGGCGCGACCTCCCGGACGCTTTCCTTGCGATGGCACCCACCGCCGATCCCATGTACTTCTTGATGTTGTTGGTCAGCGGTTCGGCGGACGCGTAGGGCGCGGCCACCGGTCCGACGATCTCGCGGATCAGGGCCACCTTGGTTCCGTTCTTGTCGCAGAGTATGTCGCCTTCGGAGGCGGCGCCGGTGAGTCTTATTATCACCCGGCCGCTCCCGGCTACGTGCATTACAGTACCTATCTCTTTCATGGAGATGGGAAGGGAGGTACTTGTTAACAAGTGGATCTGTTTAATTTTATAGAGCGATCACAGCGTTTTTGCTTACCTCTTCCTGGCCAGGCGCGCCAGCTTGGGCGCCACCCGATACAGGATGCGGGTCTTGGGGACGTTGGCCTTGGGAACCGACACGTATCCGGAGCGATAGTAGGGCCGGCGCGGGTGGCGGGCCTGATCGTTGACCTCGGCCACCTCAAAGCCGGCATTGCGGACCGCCTCGACCAGGTCCTTGAGTGTTGGATCCTGCACGCAGACGCTCCGGCCCAGTCTCCTGCCCTTGGATCTCGGCAGTACCCTGTTGAAGTAGTCCAGCCAGACCACCACGTGGTCGTAGTCCTTCATCGGAGTATATTGTGATGGCGGGCTTTTATGATTTTATGGGGTGAACTGCGGGCGCGGCCCGGCGGTACCCCGGTGTCCGGGTGCAGCCGGGCCGCTTCCGGATAACCCCGATACGGTTGCCCCGCCCCGGGGATGACCCCGGCGCGGCCGGTCTCGGGACGGCGTCCCCGGTACGCCGGAGATGGTGCGCCCGCGCCACCCACCGGACAACCGCCGGATGGTGCCGACCATCATCCTTCCAGGATGCTGGTCACGGGGATCGGGGCGGCGGGGTCGGTTATATCGATTATCTGGACGACGCTGATGCTCATCACCACCGCGTAGGTGCGGCCCGATATCTCGACAACCTCTATCTCCAGCGGCCCGTACAGCGCGTCAAAGCCGCCCTGGCCGTCAAAGACGCTGGAGACCAGGGCCGGGGCGGCCGGGTCGGCGATATCGATGATGTGTACGGCATCGTTCCAGTAGCTGGTCGCCAGCGCGTACGGGTGGCCGGATATGGTGGTAGCCTTGACATCATACGGGTAGGCAAGGGAGTCAAAGCCGCCCTGGCCGTTGACTATGCTGGAGGTGGGGGCCGGGTTGGCCGGGTCGGTGATGTTTATAATCTGAACGGCATGGTCGTAAAAGCCCGTCACCAGGGCGTAGGTATGGCCGGATATTACGGCCGTGTCTATCCTGGTTGCTCCCGCAAGCGCCTCAAAGCCGTCCTGGCCGTCAACGATGCTGGTGACGGGGGCCGGGTTGGCCGGGTCGGTAACGTCGATGATCTCGACGGCGTCATCGTCAATCCAGCTTGACACCAGGGCGTAGGTGCGCCCGTCCACCTCGACCGTCTCCACCAGCTGCGCCCCGTCAAGATACTCAAAGCCGTCCCGTCCGTCGACCACGTTGGCCACGCGCGCCGGGTTGGCCGGGTCGGTGATGTCGATTATCTGGACGGCGTCATCCAACCAGCTCGCCACCAGGGCGTAGGTGCGGTCGGATATGGTTGCCACCCGGACGTCCACCGCCTCCTTGAGTGCAAAGCCCGGCTGGGAGTCAAAGACGCTGGAGACGGGGACCGGGCTGGCCGGGTCGGTGATGTCGATTATCTGTATGGCGTGGTCGCCCCAGCTTGCCACCACCGCGTAAGTGCGGCCGGACAGATCGACCACCTCGATGGCATCTGCCCCGTCAAGCGCGTCAAAGCCGTCCTGGCCATCCACCAGGACTGCCGCCGAGATGGGGGTGGATGGATCGGTAATGTCGATAATCTGTATGCTGTCATCAAATGCGCTGGCCGCCAAGACGTAGTGGCGCCCGGAGATCGTGGTCAGGGCGATGTCGTCGGACCCGTCGAGTGCAAATCCGCCCTGGTCGTCGGTCACGCTGATCACGGGCAGCGGGCTGGCCGGGTCGGTTATGTCGATTATCTGGACGGCGTCATCGCCCCAGCTTGTCACCAGGGCGTAGGTGGTGCCAGATATGGTGGCTATCTCCACGGCGCGCGCCTCATCAAGCCCGACAAAGCCGTCCTGGTCGTCAAAGATGCTGGCTACCGGAACCGGATCCGTCGGGTCGGTAACATCGATTATCTGGACGGCGTCGTCCTCCCAGCTCGCCGCTATCGCGTAGGTGCGGTCCGATGCCACGAGCAGTTCGATGTCGCGCGGACCCCCAAGGGCGTCAAAGCCGCTCCGGTCGTCGCGGATGCTGGTCACCGGAACCGGAACGTTGGGGCGGGTTATGTCGATTATCTGGATGGCCTCATCGCCCACGCTTGCCACCATCGCGTATGTGCGGTCCGATTCTACCACCAGTTCCACGTCGCGCGGGACTGCAAGCGCGTCAAAGCCGTCCTGGTCGTCAAAGACGCTGGAGACGGGCACCGGGTTGGCCGGGTCGGTGACATCGATTATCTGGACGGCGTCGTTGGCCAGGCCCGATACCACGGCGTATGTACGGCCCGATATCTGGCCCACCGCTATGTCGCGGGCCCCGTTCAGCGCGTCATAGCCGTCCTGGCCGTTGATCATGGCTGCCACCGGCACCGGGTTGGCCGGGTCGGTGACATCGATTATCTGGACGGCGTCGCTCCAGTAGCTCGCCACCAGGGCATATGTACGGCTCGATATTCTGTCCAGCTCAATGTCGCTGGCCCCGTTAAGGGTGAAACCGCCCTGGCCGTTGATCATGGCTGCCACCGGCAGGGGTTCTTCGGGGTCGGTGACATCGATCACCTGGATGGCATCATCCACCCAGCTTGACACCAGGGCGTAGGTGCGGCCCGACACCCCATACAGCTCGATCTCGCGCGGTCCGTCAAGGGCGTCAAAGCCGTCCTGGCCGTCTCTCAGGGTGTTTACCGGAACCGGCACATCGGGGTCGGTCAGGTCGATTATCTGGACGGCGTCATCCGAGGAGCTTGCCACCAGGGCGTAGGTGCGGCCTGATGTCTCGTAGATCTCAATGTCCAGGGGCTGGTCCAACGCATAACCGCCCCGGTCATCCCGAATGCTGGTTGCCGGGGACGGGAATTCTGGTATGGCAAGGTTGACTACCTGGACGGCATCATCCGAGTAGGCCGCCACCAGCGCATAGGGATTGCCCAGCACCACATCCACGACCACGTCGTGCGGCCCGCCGAGCGCGTCAAAGCCGCCCTGGCCGTCCGCCATGCCGGCTACCAGAGACGGGGAAGCGGGCCGGGTGATATCGATTATCTGTACGGCATCATCCAGGTTGCTTGTGACCATGGCGTAGGTGCGGCCCAGGAGATCATACACGTCGATGCTGTTTGGTCCGTCCAGCGCGAAACCGTCCCCTATGCTCCCCGCAGGCAGGGGCATGGCCGGGTCAGTGACATCGATGATCTGTACGGCATCATCCGAGTAGGCCGCCACCAGCGCATAGGTGCGGCCGGACAGCTCGACCACTGCGATATCGCGCGGGCCATCCAGCGAGTCGAAACCGTCCCTGCCGTCGATGGCGCCGGAGACGGGGACCGGGTTGGCCGGGTCGGTGATCTCGATTATCTGTACGGCGTCATCCGAGTAGGCCGCCACGGCCGCAAAAGTGCGACCCGCCGCCACCCATATCGCCACGTCGCTTGCCCCGTCCAGCGAGTCGAAGCCGTCCCTGCCGTCGATGGCGCTGGAGACGGGGACCGGGTTGGCCAGGTCGGTGATCTCGATTATCTGTACGGCGTCATCCTGGTTGCTCGCCACGACGGCATAGGTGCTACCCGACATGGCAACGGTCTCTATGTCGCTTGCCCCGTCCAGCGCGCCAAAGCCGCCCATGCCGTCGGTCGCGTTGGCCACCGGCACGGGGGCCGCCGGATCGGTGACGTTGATTATCTGCACGGCGTCATCGCCCCAGCTTGCCACCAGGGCGTAGGAGGTTCCCGCCGACGCAAATACCTCGATGTCGCGCGGGCCCGCAAGGGCGTCAAAGCCTGTCTCCCCGTCAAAGATGCTGGCCACCGGCACTGGGGCCGTAGGGTAGGTGATGCCCATTATCTGGATGGCGTCATCCGCATAGCCGGCCACGATCGCATACGGGTGTCCCGATATCATGGACACCTCTATGTCGCTGGCCCCGTTGAGCGCATCAAATGTCTCCGGCTCGTCTGCCGCCGCGGCAGCCTCGTCCGTGTCGGTGGTAGCCAGCATCAGAGATGATGCCGTCAGGGCATCCGTCGATGTCGCATTGGGGACCACCGGGTAGTCGGCCCTGTCGGAGTCATAATAGCCCGCGCCGAATATGTACCCGCCGTGCAGGGAGAGCCAGGAGCGTTTGTGCTCCTCGGCGCCGGTACGCGGGTTGATCGTGCTGTACTCGGACCAGGTCCCGCGCTCAACCCTCAGCTCGTCCAGAATATCCGCCCGGGGCATGTCCGCCGCCGTAAGGCTGAGCGAGTCCGATCCTACCGGGGCGCCGTCGGCGCCGTGTGCCACCACCTCGGAGGTGTGTGGATCTATGACAAAGTAGTAGAACGGAATGCGCGCTCCGGGAACGGAGTCTATCTGTCCGACGTCCCCGCTGGACTCGTATCCGTGGATGGCGCTGGCCACCACCGTCTGCACCTGCGAGTCGAGCAGGTAATAGCCCGAGGCGAAGATGAAGCCGTCATGCATGAACAGCCAGGTTCGCTTTAGCTGGTAGGCGCCGACATCGGGGTTTGTAAAGTTGTACGCGACCCAGGTGCCCCCATCCCGGCGCACGTCCCCAAGGACCTCGTCAAACGGCCTGTCGCCGCTGTCTATTATCGCGTAGGGTATGTGTCCCAGGCGGTCCGGGATGGCGCCGTGTGCCACCGTAACATGGGTGACGGCATCAAATACGAACGGGTAGGTGACATCGGTGTGGATTTGGTCTAGGCGGGTCGCGTCTCCGCCCGGGGTCAGGCGGCTAAACGCCGTCTCCTTGTCCGACTCGTAGGTGATGACGGCATAGTCCACCACCGACTGCACCTCCGAGTCGGGTATGAAGTAGCCCGCATTGAACATGAGCCCGTCGTGCAGGGTTATCCAGGTACGCCGGACCTGATCCGTCCCGACGGAGGGGTTTTCAACTACCACGTTCTCCCAGACGGAGCCGTGCTCCTGTAGATCATCCTGAAGTTCCGCAAACGACCTCTCCCCGACGGCGTGGGCGGTCCAGTGCGTTCCGCGCCGCGCCGGGTCGTTGTCTGCCACAATCCTGGAGGTGGACGGATCCACCACAAAGAGGAATACCGACGACCCCTCCCCGGACAGGGTGTTGATTGCGGCAAACGCTCCGTCACGGCTGGTGTCGTAGATGGAGATGATCTCGTCGGTCAGGGACTGGACACGGGAGTCGGGCATGTAGTAGCCGGAGGCGAATATCAACCCGTCGTGCAGGTACACCCACGTGCGCTTGAGTTGCTGGGTGTTGGTATCCGGATTTGTAAACATGTACGATACCCAGGCTGTATGCACTCAGGTCCCCAAAGCGGACAATTCGGATGCCCAGCCGGGCCATAGGTTTATTGATCGCGATACCATCTAACCGGCGTGAGCACCAAGTCAGAGGCCGCCCTCCTGCGCGAGGAGCTGACCAGGTTGGCGGTGGAGAACCGGGAACTACGCGAGACGGTGTCCCGGCTCGAGGCTGTGCATGACAAGATGGTCGCGGCCCTCAAGGCGGAGATAGACCGGCTGATACTGGAGATAGCCGAGCGCGACAGGAGGCTGGCCAAGTACGAGAACGCCCACGTCCCGTCCTCGACCGGCTCGCTGTACAACGAGAAGCGCGCAGCCTTCCGGAAGAAGATGGCGGAGGAGGGCGGCTACGCCGGCGAGGGCGGCGATGAAGGCGGACCTGAATCGGATGACGATGACAACAACGGTAAGGCGGAGGGTGAGCCGTCCCGCAGGGGGCCGCCGGCCGGACATATAGGCGCCTCCCACAAGAACAAGGCGGACCGGACGGTCGTGCTGCGGGTCTGCCGGTGCGGGACGTGCGGGCGCGGCCACCTCAGGAAGGTGCCACCGGTCGTCAAGATGGTCTATGATTTTGCCGGCGGCAAATCCATGGTGATAGAGTGCATCGCGTACGTGATGAAGAGGGGATCCTGCAAGAGGTGTGGAGAGATCACCACCGCGGCGGCGCCTACCATCCCGGGGACCTCGTTTGGGCCCGGGATCCTGGGGTTCATCGAGGAGTACTATGCGGGGAGGTGCACCGACCAGACTATCTCATACTTTTTCGATGCCCTCTACGAGTTTGACCTCTCACCCAACGCCGTCTGGAACGCGCGCAAGGCCATCAGGGACCTGCTGATGGGGACCTATGCGGAGATCCTGGACCACATCGCCGAGGCCCTGTTCATGCAGATGGACGAGTCGCCCATCAGGATGAACGGCAAGCGGGGCTACATCTGGCTGGCGACCATCGGGGACGCCACCTACATCGTGGCCGCCCCCAGCAGGGCCGCGGCCGTCCTGGACATCCATTTCGGGAAGATCCTGGGCGTCCCGGTCGTCTCGGACGGGTACGTCGCCTACAACGTGCTGCCCATCCGGCAGAGGTGCTGGGTGCACCTCCTGCGCGAGGCCGAAGAGTACGCCATCAGGAACGGCGGATCCGACATATCCTGCCACTACCGGCTGCTCTCCCTGTACCGGGCCATCAAGGGCAGGAAGTCGGCGGAGAGCTCCGAGTGCCTCTCCCTGGAGAGGGCCGTCCTGGAGATAGCCTCCTCCTATCCCGAGGGCCACAAGTTCAGGACCAAGCTGGAGGGGGCCGCGCCCCACCTGTTCACCTTCCTCAGATACCCCGGCATGCCGCCACACAACAACGGCGCCGAGCTGGAGATACGCGACACCGCCGTCCTGCACAGGAACGTGCGCCACCAACTGTCCACGGCGGAGGGGCGGGAGGTCTTCTCGGTGCTGGTCTCGGTGGCGCGCACCTGCCGCAAGCTGGGCATCTTTCCGCGGACCGCGGTGGAGAATTTGGTCAGGGACCCGGACTGGAGGCTGTTCAAGCCGCCGCCGAAACAGGAGCGCCCGGAGCTGGTCGCGCCGGTCGCCGTGGCGTGCTGATGCCGGATTAGCGTTGCAGACAATTATGACGATGCCCAAGATGCCCGCTTTGGGGACCTGAGTGCATACCCCAGGCTCCCCCGTCCCGCCTTAGATCATCCAGCAGTTCCCCGTACGGACGGTCGGCGTGGTTGAGGAGTGCGTCCGAGAGGGTGGCCAGCAGGTGCGGGTACGCACCGTGTGCCATGGCCTCGGTGGTCGTGGCATTCAGCACGAACGGGTAGAGCGCATCGGTGGGGTTTGCGGTATCTGGGGTGATTATCCCAAAGGCCTCCACTCCGTGTTCCGCGTACAGGGAGAGGGCGCCCTCCACCACGGACTGGACCCGGTAGTCTGGCAGGTAGTAGCCGGCTCCAAAGACATACTCTCCCTCCAAGGACAGCCAGGTTCGCTTTAGCTGGTCTGTGAGGGCTCCCGGGTTCTGCGATACGTGCGTTACCCAGACGCCCCCGCCGTCGCGCAGATCCTCAAGGATCTGCTCATACGGCCTGTCCGCATGGTATCGGATGGAGTCGAGTATCGTCTCACGGAGGCCCGGGTTCGCCCCGTGGGCAACCACCTCGGCGGTCTCCGCATCAAGAACGAACGGGAACGGATCGATGGACGTTATACTTACCGTCTGGGTCAGCTCATCAAACGCCCTCTCGCCGTTTGACCGGTACTGGTTGATGGCATCATCCACTGCCGCCATGGCCTTTGCCTCCAGGCCGGCCACGTCAAACCCGGTTTGTATGCTGGAGGGGTCCCCTTCATCCTGGTAGCTTGTAGGAAACGCGAGACCCACCATGGCTGCAATGGCCACGACGCCGGCGATGACCGTGTATGGCTTCAATGCGTGCGCCATGCCCGTGTATTTTATTAGTGTTGTGAAACGGGGTTCTTGTGCAAACGCGGGTGTTGCCCGCGCCCGGCACTCCGGTCAGATACCCGTCATTCTTTTAACCGATGGTACCGTATTAGATCAAATTCCGGCCTGCGCCTGACCGGCTACCTACGTGAGATTCTGCCGGGCGTGATTGCGTATGGGGCTCAGTTTGACCCGAACTTGTACCTCACGGATACGGCCCGCCGGACTCAAGCAGTTATAACACGCCTGATCGTACCACATTTCATGATAGGCGCATCCATGGGCCACCGCCTCGCCCTGGCCAGCTACGGCGAGAGCCACGGCAGGTGCGTCGGCGCCCTGCTCTCGGGCTGCCCGGCCGGCCTGCCCATCTCCGAGCAGGACATCCAGGTGATGCTGGACAGGCGCCGCCCCGGCCAGTCCAAGATCACCACCCAGAGAAAGGAGTCCGATACCGTCGAGATATTATCCGGGGTGTACCGGGGCAGGACCACCGGCGCCCCCATCACCATGGTCACCTGGAACAAGGACCAGCGCTCCTCCGACTATGACGATCTGGTCCACACCCCACGGCCGGGCCACTCCGACTACCCCGCAAGCCGCAAGTACGGCGGCCACGCCGACCACCGGGGCGGAGGCATCTTCTCGGGCAGGCTGACCGCCACCCAGGTGATGGGCGGCGCGGTCGCCCGCAAGCTGCTCTCCGAGACGCTGGGTATCACCACCCACTCGTACACGCTGGAGATAGGCGGCCACACCGCCAGCATCTCCCCCGGCCAGGTGACCGAGGAGGCCATCTACGAGGACAACGACGTCAGGTGCCCCGACCCGGACGCGGCCGGAGCCATGAGGCAGGCCATCGTGAAGGCGCGCGGCTCCGGCGACACGCTGGGGGGGATCATCGAGTCGGTGACCACCGGCGTGCCGGTGGGCCTGGGCGAGCCCATCTACAACTCGCTGGAGTCGGACATCGCATCGGCGGCCTTCTCCATACCGTCCGTCAAGGGGGTGGAGTTCGGATCCGGCTTTGCCGGATCGCGCCTCCGCGGATCCCAGAACAACGACCCCTACCTGGTGGTCGGGGACAGCGTCCGCACCGCCACCAACAACTCGGGCGGCATACTGGGCGGCCTCTCCACCGGCATGCCCGTCACCTTCAGGGTGGCCTTCAAGCCGGCATCCTCGATAGCCATACCCCAGGATACCGTCGACACCAGGACCATGTCCCCTGCCAAGCTCAGGGTCCGGGGCAGGCACGACCCGTGCGTGGTCCCCCGGGCCCCGCCGGTAGTCGACTCGATGGCCGCGCTGGTCCTGGCAGACCACGCCATCATGTCCGGGATGATAGGCCCGGTGGTCACTTGACGGTGCTGGACGATCTCAGGACCAGGATGGACGAGATCACCGTCCAGATGATGCACCTGCTAAAGGAGCGCACCGACATATCCTCCAGGATAGGCGCCGTCAAGAAACAGCAGGAGCTTCGCGTCCACGACAAGTCGCGGGAGGGCTCTCTCCGCGACATGGTACTGGGCACGGCCGCCGACATCGGAATGTCCGCGGAGGTGGCGGGGGGTTTCCTCAACTACCTCCTGAGCCACTCCCTCAAGGTGCAGTCGGACGGCGCCCCCTCACACTTGGCCGTCTTCCGGAGGGCCAAGGAGATGGAACGTGCCGGCAAGAGGGTAATCCACATGGAGCTGGGCGAGCCCGACTTTGCGCCACCCCCGGGGGCGGGGGCCGCCCTGCTGGAGGGCTTTGAGGCCGGCCACACCAGATACGGCCTGCCGGCCGGCATGCCCCGGCTCAGATCTGCCCTGGCCGAGTTTGTCTCCGACAAGCACGGCGCCCCCGTGCCGCCGGACGGCGTCCTGGTGACCCCCGGTGCGCGCTTTGCGGTCTTTTCTACCATCACCACCCTGGTGAGCCCCGGCGAGGAGATCATCATCATCGAGCCGGCCTGGCCCGCCTACCGGGACGCGGCCTTCCACGCCGGCATCAAGCCGAGGGTGATCCCCACCACCCTGGAGGGCCGGTGGGAGCCATCCCTGGCCGAGATAGAGGAGGCCATCACCCCCCAGACCAGGATGATCGTCCTGTGCTACCCCTCCAACCCCACCGGCAAGATACTCCCCGGCCGCCTCATGGACGGGATAATGGAGCTGGCCTCCCGCCGCGGCCTGTACGTGCTCAGCGACGAGATCTACTACGACTACCACCACCACGGCACCCGCCCCAAGAGCGTCCTGGAGTACGAGTACGACAAGAGCGTCGTGGCCCAGTCGTTCTCAAAGTCGCATGCCATGATGGGCTTCCGCATAGGGTACGCCGTGGCGCCGCCCCGGATAATCGACCAGATGACCCGCCTGTCCGACCTCTGCCTGACCGGGGTGGCCGGGGTGATCCAGTACGCCGCCCTCAAGTCCATCCGCCACGACAACGCCGACGGCGTCCGGACCATCCAGTCCAGACTGCGCACCATCACCCGGATGGGCCGCCGGGCGGGCCTGCAGTTCGCCGAGCCGGACGGCGCCATGTACGTCTTTGCCAGGATGCCGGGCATCTCGGGGACCGACCTCGTGGACAGGTGCCTCGGGCGCGGGCTGGCGCTGGCCCCGGGCATCGGCTTTGGGCACTACCCCGAGTTTGTGAGGATCTCGGCGGGTACCGGCGAGGTCGAGGACGGAATGCACATATTGAGCGACATCCTACAGGATGATGACACATGGAGAGAGTAACCATCATCGGGGCTGGCGGCCAGATGGGCCGCTGGTTCTCAAAGTATTTTGTGGATGCCGGCTTCCAGGTCACCGGGTACGACACCGAGAACGAGGTGTCCGCCAAGGGCGTCGAGACGGCCTCCTCGCTGGTGGGTGGCATACTCAAGGCCGACTACGTCCTGCTGTGCACGCCCACCCGGCGGACCCCGGAGATCATCCGCCTGATAGCCAAGGAGATGAAGCGCGGCGCCTACCTGATAGACATATCCTCGGAGAAGGCCAAGGTGGTCTCGTCCCTCTCCAAGATACCGGCCAAGATAAACCCCATCTGCATCCATCCGATGTTCGGCCCCGGGATACGCAGCCTCAAAAAGCGCAACATCATATCGATACCCGTCCGGGACGCCAAGATGGAGCTGGGCATCGCCAAGAAGCTCTTTGCGGGGGCCAGCTTCGTCACCATCGACTCTGCCGAGCACGACAAGAAGGTGGCCACCATCCTGGGCCTGCCGCACCTGCTGAACCTGTGCTTTGCCAGCGTCATCTCCAAGGACGGCCGCAGCCAGCTGACCGAGAAGATGTCCGGGCCCACCTTCAGGGTGCAGAGGCTGCTTGCCGAGGGGATAATGTCCGAGTCGCCGGAGCTGATCGAGATCATAATCGCCAACCCGGAGATGCGAAAGCACGCCGAAGAACTCTGGAAGGACATCGGCCGGCTGCTGACCGCCACCCAGGAGTCCAAGACCGAGGAGGTGCTCGAGTACATCCGGGCGTGCCAGGGGAGGCTATCCGAGGGCACCAACCTTGAGGCATCCTACAAGAAGATGACCAAGATGGCCAACGCCGTCGACGCCTGATGCGCGCCGTCACCGCCTACCTCCGATACCACGACCGCATCCTCATCCTGAAACGGAGCGCCTCCATGCCCACCTTGCCGGGCCGCTGGGCGGCGGTCAGCGGGGTGATAGAGGGCGGCGAGGACCCGCTGGATCGGGCCATAACCGAGATACGCCAGGAGACCGGCATGGACGGCCCGCGGCTCCTCGCCCGCGCCCCGGCCGTGCCCGTCCCCATCGACGGACCCAGAACCGTCCTGGTGCACCCGTTCCTGTTTGACGTCCCCGGTAGGATGGTCAGGCTGAACCGGGAGAACGTATCCTACCGGTGGGTGCGCCCCGCCGATATCGCCCACCACAGGACGGTCCCGCATCTCGGCCGGATACTATTCGGCCTTCTCGGTCTCGTAGGCGCGCTGCTGGGGCAGCATCACGTACACGCAGGCGCCTCCGCACATGGTACATGGGACGCTGTTTCCAGGGTGCTGTCCCGTCCGGGAGTGTATCAGGGCGGCCTTCTCGGGGTCTATTGACAGGGCCAGCTGGCTCTCCCAGTCGAGGGTGCGGCGCGCCTGGCTCATCTTCATGTCCCACTTGATGGCCTTCTCGCGTATCTTCACCAGGTCGGCGGCGTGCGCCGCTATCCTGTAGGCTATCAGCCCCTCCTTGACCTCCTCGGCGTTGGGCAGTGCCAGGTGCTCGGAGGGCGTCAGGTAGCACAGCAGGTCCACCCCCTCGGCGGCGGAGACCGCCGCCCCGATGGCGCTGGCTATATGGTCGTGGCCCGACGCGATATCGGTGACCAACGGGCCCAGCACATAGTAGGGAACATCACCTATCAGCGACTTTGCCAGCCTGACGTTGGCGGCCACCTCGTTGAGCGGCACGTGCCCGGGGCCCTCCACCATCACCTGGACGTCGTTCTGGTGGGCCCTTTTGGTCAGCCGGGCCACGTTGATCATCTCCTGGACCTGCAGCTCGTCATGCGAGTCCAGGATGGACCCGGGCCGCAGGGCGTCTCCCAAGCTGAAGGTGACATCGTACTTTCTGGCCAGCTCGATCAGGTAGTCATAGTGCGAATAGTACGGGTTCTCCTTTTCGTGGTGCAGCATCCAGGCGGCCGTGATGGTCCCGCCCTTGCTGACCACGCCCGCGTGGCGCTTTGTCTCCAGTATCCGCCGGGCTATCTCCCGGGTTATCCCGCAGTGGATGGTCGTATAGTCAACCCCGTCCTTGGCGTTGTTCTCGAAGGCGTTCAGAAAGTCGTCCTCGGTCAGCGACATCGGGTTCTTGTGTTTTTGTATCGAGTAGTTGTACGCCTCGTAGATGGGGACCGTCCCGAAGGTGATGGGCGCCTCTGCCATCAGGGCGCGCCGTATCTCCCCGATGTCGCCGCCGTCACTCAGGTCCATTATCGTGTCCGCGTGGTACTTGACGGCGGTGCGCGCCTTTACCCGCTCCTCTGCCAGGTCGGTGTGGAGCGTCGAGGTGCCGATGTTCACGTTCACCTTGGTCTTGAGGCCCTTGCCTATACCCACGTTGTGGATGGTCTGCGGGCGGGCGTTGTTGGAGGGTATGATGATGCTGCCGCTGGCCACCCGCTTGAGCAGCCAGTCGGCCTCGACATCCTCGTCGCGGGCCACCTGGAGCATCTGCTCGGTCGTCCGGCCCTGCCGCGCCTCGCTCATCTGGGTCATCGCCTGTCGGTGGTACCGCGCCTGATTTAAACAATCACCGTCCAGGAGGCTGTCAAGTTGACTGGACACGGTCCGATCCTGAACAAAAACCGAACCGATCCACGAACAAAAACGCAGCATGGTCCTACGATATGGCCTCATGTCCTGCCAACTTGACAGCCTCCCGTCCAGCGTGTGTGTCCCACAGACATAACCAAACAACCATCTGCCAGCGAGCCGGCCACGATATCGTTCACGATCCTCAGGTGGACCTCGCGCAGGTACGGCTCGGGGATCCTCCCGTAGGCGAGCCAGATGGCGTTCTTGGACGGTACCTTGGACAGTCCGATCCTGTGGACCACATCCGGATGCATCCTGAGGTAGCCGACCATCCTCCTGTAGATCTTCTCGGCCACCATCAGGATGCAGACGGCGGCCATGGCCTTTGGCGGGTAGGCGGTCATTCCGCCCAGCCCCGGCCAAGCTTGGTAGGGGCCACCCACCTCCCTGATGGTCCCCAAGATGGTGTTCAGTATCAGGACCGGCAGGTACTGCTGAACCATGTCGAACGGTCGCTGATCACGTTTTGTTTTTGTCATTGGGCGAGGCCGCGATCATCGGATCAATATGTCTTGCGATTTTGAGATGGCATATGTCCATGGGTACAAGTTCAGCCCAAACCAAACTCCATGCCAAACCCACTCGTGGCAACATCCTCAAGGGAGGCCGACAGGTACGGATCTGCGTTTGACCTGAACTTGTACGTCCACGGGACACAGCCGACAACACATCAGTTCTTATATAGTGCCATTTGTATATCATAATATGATTCGAAACGTAGAACCGCTTAACGCCAAGCAGTGGACATGGTTGATGGATCTAATGAAAAATGGACCCAGTGATGATGATATTAAAAAAATGGATGAAATAGGCGAACGTATTAAAAAATTGCGCCCATTAAAAGAATAAAATTTTAAAATTGCCACTAGGTTTGTTTCAGGATGCTGACGGATACAAGTACTACCAAGCTATTGATGTAGATGATCTTGAAGATACGTTTGAGTCAAGCGTTGACGAATTTACTGAATACTACCGCATATGCAGTCGCTATGACATGCAAGAAAAACTGGTTCACATGTATTTTATCAAATACGGCAAGCAAGTAGTAGGATACGTCACGATCGCAATGGCGCATCTGAGACCCGACGCAGCAGAAGAAATTAGAGATAAAGATATTCTCAATAACGTGCCGGCGCTATTAATAAGCCATCTGGCCGTTCATAAAGACATGCAAAGGCGCGGAATTGGAACTAGGCTGTTGGACTTTGTAATCAACATCGTACCAATACCGGAGTCGCTGGTAGGATGTAGACATGTTATGTTAAACCCGGTTAATGATCCAGGAGTAATAAATTTTTATAAAAAAATGGATTCAAATATGATCCGAGTTTTAGTGATGGTGATCATTCCGGCGTCTGTTTGATAGATCTTAAATCTAAAAGATGGAGAAGATTACCAGATGCCGTATTGATAGAGTCACTGTGCAGAATGGTAGGCGATATCGCAACTGATAATTGAGGGCGTACTACGCGCATACACAGCAGACAGCACGTCATGTCAACTCATTCTGCATACGTATCAAATCAACTGTTCAAGTTCACCGCATGCCCTCGTAGCGGATTCTTCTGCGGTACCATGTTGCCGGTTCCGGCGCCGCATCGTGGATTCGGTCCGTGTCCCCGGCTTCCCGCACCATCTCATGCCCCTGTAACTTTCCAGAACCAGGTTCCCTACAGGTTTTTATCATGTCCCGAGCCAGCACCTGTGTGAGGGTCGGGATAGTTGTCTTTCCGGGCAGCAACTGTGACCGGGACGTCCATCACGTCCTGACCGACGTCGGCCTGGACGCATCGTACATCTGGCACGAGGATCCGGTTCCCGACGACACCGACGCCCTGATACTGCCGGGCGGGTTCTCCTACGGGGACAGGCTGAGGGCCGGGGCGATAGCCTCGCACAGCCCGATAATGGACGAGGTCAAAAGGATGGCCGACGAGGGACGGCCCGTACTTGGTATCTGCAACGGGTTTCAGATAATGGTCGAGGCCGGCATGCTGCCGGGCGTCCTGCTGGATAACGATACCACCCGGTTCATGTGCGGGTGGACCAGCCTGGTGGCGGGTGGCCAGACCACCCCGTTCACCAGGATGTTGCGGGCCGGGGGCCGCATCCCCATACCCGTAGCCAACGGGGAGGGAAGGTACTACGCTGATGACTCGGCCATCCTGGACATGGAAAGGAACGGCCAGGTGGTCTTCAGGTACGAGTCCGATATCAACGGATCCGCCTGCAACATAGCGGGGGTCTGCAACGAGCAGGGCAACGTGGTGGGCCTCATGCCGCATCCGGAGCGGGCGGCCGAGCCGGACACCAACCCGTACGACCACAGGCCGGCGCGCTCCATCTTCGAGTCGCTGGGGAGTTCCTGACATGTTCCCCTCCGAGACGGCCCACCTGGCAAGGTCGCTCGGACGGTCCCCCACCGAGACGGAGCTGGCCATCGTATCGGCCGAGTGGTCCGAGCACTGCTCCTACAAGTCCTCCAAGAGGCACATCAGGACCCTCCCCTCGGCGGCGCCCCACGTCATAACGGGAAAGGGGCTGGACTCGGGGGTGATAGATGTCGGCGGCGGCTATATCGTGACGGCCCACATAGAGAGCCACAACCACCCCTCTGCGGTGGAGCCGTACGGCGGGGCGGCCACCGGGGTGGGCGGGATAATCCGGGACATCATATCGGCCGGAACCCGGCCCATAGCCATACTGGACGGGCTGCGCTTCGGCGAGGTGGACAGGGACCGCCAAGCGGCCTGGATGTTCCGGAACGCGGTCCGCGGCATATCCGACTACGGCAACTGCCTGGGCATACCCACCGTCGGCGGCGAAGTCGGCTTTGATCCCTGCTACGCGGGGTACGCGCTGGTGGACGTGGCGGCGGTCGGGTTCGGGAGGGACGACAGGCTGATCCGCAACAGGGCCGACCCGGGGGACCGGGTCGTCCTGCTGGGCGGCCCCACCGGGTACGACGGGGTGGGCGGAGCCCAGTTTGCCTCCGACTCGCTGGAGACCGAGGAGAGATCCGCCGTCCAGATACCGGACCCGTTCATAGAGAAGCTCGTCCTGGAGGTGATCCTGGAGAGCCGCCCGTTCATCAAGGCCGTCAAGGACCTGGGCGGCGGCGGGCTGGCGTGCGCCGTATCGGAGACCGCCGACTCCCTGGGGGTCGGCATCACCATGGACACCGAGCGGGTGCACGTCCGGAACCCCGGCATGACCCCATCCGAGATAATGATCTCCGAGTCCCAGGAGAGGATGCTGGTGATAACCGACGATCCTGGCCTGGAGGAGATCCGGCGATCCTGCTCCAAGTTCCGGGTTCGGTGCTCGGTGATAGGGACGGTGGACGGCTCAGGGTACGTCACCGTCAGCCGCGCCGGGGAGACGCTGGCCAGCATGCCCGCCGGCCTGGTGGCCAACGCGCCCCTGCTGGATTGGCCGGCCGCGCCGCAGACGCCGCCCGAGGACGGGACGCGCCCCCCGCCGCTGGAGGACTACTCGAACATGCTGCTCCGGCTGCTAACCAGCCCGCACTGCTCCAGCAGAAGGTGGGCATACTCGCAGTACGACCACGAGGTGGGCATCAGGACGGTCGTCCGGCCCGGCCTGGGTGCCTCGCTGCTTCGCCTGGACAACGGCAAGTACCTGGCCCTGTCGATGGACGGAAACCCGCGCCACTGCCATGCCAACCCCTACCACGGGGCCATGGGGTGCTTCGAGGAGGCCTGCCGGAACGTGTCCAGCCTGGGGGCCAAACCGGTGGCCATGCTGGACCACCTCCAGTTTGGCAGCCCCGAGAACCCCGCCATATTCTGGACCTTCCTGGAGACCATCCGGGCCCTGAGATCATACTCGGAGGGCGCATCCATCCCCTGCATAGGGGGCAAGGTCAGCCTGTACAACGAGACGCAGAAGGGCCCCATCAAGCCGTCCCCGGTCATCCTGGTGCTGGGCATCTCCGAGCGGAAGCCGTCCACCGGCCCGGCCTCCGGCGGCGACGCCCTGCTCATCCTGGGGGAGACCGGCGAGGAGACGGGCGGGTCCGCCTACCGCCACCTGGCAGGCCACCCCGGCGGGATGTGCCCCAGGGTGGACATCAGCACATCAAGGGCCAACGCCGGGGCGGCGCGCCGCCTGGTGCAGGACGAGACGGTCCGGGTGGTCCGGGACTGCTCCCAGGGCGGGCTGGCCGTGGCCGCCGCCAGGCTGTGCATGGACGGGCGGATAGGATGCGAGGTTGACATTGGCTCGATCCCAGGGGTAGTGTCCGATGCGGGGGCGGCCCTCTTCTCGGAGAGCCACTCAAGGTATCTTGCGGCGGTCCGGCCGGACCGCCTGGCCGACGTCGAGGGTACGCTCTCGGAGGCGGGCGTACCACACGCCAGGATAGGGACGTTCGGGGGGGACGCCGTCTCCTTCCGGACGGGCGGGAGGGTGGTGGCCAGCCTAATGGTTGATAAGGCGCGCCTGGAGTGGTCTGGCGCATTGGAGCGGATGATCCAGCATGGTTAAGGAGAACTGCGGGGTCGTAGGCATGTTCAGCATGGACGGCTCCAACGTCATCCCGATGGCCATAGACGCCCTGCGCGCCCTGCAGCACCGGGGCCAGGAGGCCTGGGGCGTGGCCGTCCCCGACAGGGAGCCCCTCCGCCGGCTGGGACTGGTATCTGCGTCATCCTCCGAGTTCAAGGAGATAGCCAGGGAGTACGAGTCCCCCTGCGCCATCGGCCACGTCCGGTACTCGACCATCGGCAAGAGCAACCTGGAGAACGCCCAGCCCCTCAGGGTCAGGGACCTGTGCGTGGCGCACAACGGAACCATCACCGACGCCCAGGAGATCCAGAACATGGTCGGCGGCTGCTCGTTCAGCCCCCAGAACGCCAGCGACACCCTGGTGGCCGCAAAGCGCCTGGTCTCGCTGATATCCAACAACAGCGAGATGGGCGAGGCCCTCCGGATACTAAAAAGCGAGATGGCCGGCTCCTACTGCTTTACGTTCATCTCCGATGACCGGTCCGTCTACGCCGCAAGGGACTCCCGGGGTTTCCGTCCCATGGTCCTGGGCCACCGCCGGGAGGGCCGCGTCCATGTGGTCGCCTCCGAGTCGGCCGGCCTGTCGGCGGTGGGCGCCGGGCTGGTTCGGGACATCAAGCCGGGCGAGCTGATAAGGATGAACCGGGACGGCCTCAAGAGCGAGATGTTCTCGACCGGCGAAAAGCCGGCCCACTGCTCCTTCGAGTTCACCTATTTTGCGCACCCCTCCAGCAGCATGGAGGGCGTCAACATCTACCTGGCCCGGAAGAGCATAGGCAGGGGCCTGGCCAGAAAGTTCCCCATCCGGGACGCGGACCTGGTCATACCCGTCCCCGACTCTGCGCGCCCCGCCGCCCTGGGCTACGCGCAGGAGCTGTCCATACCCTTTGACGAGGGCCTCCTCAAGGACCGCTACAGCAAGAAGGGCCCCCTGCGCAGCTTCATAGAGCCGCAGCAGAGCGACCGCGTCGAGATAAACCGCTGGATAATCCCCATCACCGAGATAATACGGGGCCGCCACGTCGTGGTGATAGACGACAGCCTGGTGCGCGGGACCAGCTCGCGAGCCATCATCGAGGCCCTGCGGAACTCGGGCGCCCGCAGGATAAGCATGCTGATAACCTACCCGCCGGTGATGTTCCCCTGCTATGCGGGGATAGACTTTCCCTCCCGCGAGGAGCTGGCCACCTACTCGGACGGGAAGATGACCCAGCCGGAGGTGACCGAGATGGTCCGCAGGGACATTGGCGCCGACTTTCTGGGCTACAACGACGCCGAGAACCTGGCGCAGTCGGTGGGGATACCCCGCGACTCCATGTGCTTTACCTGCCACACCGGCGACTATGCCAACCTGGAGATTTCATCCCCGCCCGCGGCCAAAACGTGATCGTCCCGGGATCGTCGTCCATCCGGGTCACCACCCCGTCATCCGCGGCTGCGTTGGGATCGACATCCCGGATGCCGCACCGGCCACCGCGGCCCGGACACGGCACGCCGGCCCGCTCCAGCCGGCGCAGCCCGCCCCGGATGGGGCGCATAGTACCTGCCAAAAAGAATGGAAAATCACGTGACGATCGAAAAGCATAGTCGCTCATCTGCCAAATGTCGGGGGCAACAATTCCGCTCATGGGCGGCGGGATTGTCGTTCAGTGCAGAAAAAACATGCAGCCAGCCTGATGGCACGCGCCTGCAGGATTGATTCGTTGGAAAATAATTACGGCGCGAAAGGCATCTTGGTCAGGCCTGCCTCCCCGGATATTGGTCAAGAAAGGCGGCTTGGCGTGGGGCTTCACTTACCCCCAACATTCCGCAGATGAGCGACCCAAGTATATAATTCCCGGCCAATCACCCATCACCATTAATAAGCGCCGCCTGGACGCCACAAAACAGATGGCGCCTTCCCGCACCAACCCATCCAGGAGGACCGACCCTTGAGGATAATACTGAACGGGTTTGGCGTGGTGGGCCAGAGCCTGGCCAAGCTGCTGGGCTCCAGGGACGACACCTACACCAGGTACGGCCTCAACACCAGGCTGGTGGGCGTGGCCGACAGCGGCGGCGGCATAGCCGACGAGGCGGGCCTGGAACCGTCCCTGCTGGCCAAGGCCAAGCGGGAGACCGGTAGCGTGGCCGGGGGCGGCGCCCCGCCGGAGGGGGCAGGCCTGATAGGCGGCACCGAGGCTGACGTCCTGATAGAGGCCACCCCGAGCAACTACACCGACGGCGAGCCGGGCATGACCAACATCATGACTGCCCTCAAGCGCGGGCTGCACGTCATATCCGTAAACAAGGGCCCCCTGGCCCTGGCCCTGCCCAGCCTGGTCGAGATGGCCCGCTACAACGGGGTACTGCTGCGGTTCGGCGGGACGGTGGGCGGCGGCACCCCCATACTCAACTACGCCAAGAACAGCCTCCGGGGCGAGAGGATAACCTCGTTCCGCGGGATACTCAACGGCACCACCAACTACATCCTCTCCAGCATGGAATCGGGTATGACCTTCCAGGACGCCCTGGAGGATGCCCGCTCGCGGGGATACGTGGAGGCCGACGAGTCCCTGGACCTGGACGGCCTTGACGCGGCGGCCAAGCTGGCCATCCTGGCCAACTGGGTGATGAACATGAAGGTCACCATGCAGCAGGTCGAGCGGACCGGCATCCGCGACGTCACCATCCAGGACATACGGCGCGCCGCCGAGAGAGGCGCCGCCATCAAGCTGGTGGCCGCCTCCGATGACGGCCGCCTGGAGGTCGCCCCCGCCGAGATACCCCTGGATGACCCGCTGTGCGTCAACGGCACGCTCAACGCCATCTCGTTCACCGCCGAGCACTCGGGCACGCAGACCATCATAGGCAGGGGGGCCGGCGGCGTCGAGACGGCCAGCGCCGTGCTGCGCGACCTCCAGGAGATACGTGAGGCGGTGACCAGCCGATAAAGTCCCACAACATATCCAAGAGCCAGACCGCCGAGCTGATATCAGAGATATCCGCGGCCTGGGGGATGGAGCTGCCCCGGCCCCGCAACCTGACGGTCCACAGTATCGCCCAGGACGTCCAGCTGCTGACCGGCCAGAACCTGCGCATACTGGCCCTGCCGGACCAGTACCTGCCGTTCCTCTCCGATATCCCCCTGCTGGACAGGTTCCCCGCGGTCCGGACCGACGCGGGCGCCATCCGGTTCGTCTGCAACGGGGCCGACATCATGCGTCCGGGGATAGCATCCTATGACCGGTTCTCGACCGGCCAGGTGGTCTGCGTGGCCGAACCCACCAGCAAGTACCTGGCCGTCGGGACGGCCACCGTGGACAGTGTCGATCTGGACTCGATGGAGAGGGGCGCCGTCGTCAGGAACCTGCACTACATATCCGACAGATACTGGGAGAGCGGAAAGACCATCCGCTAGGCGATAGCCTCGGTGGACTCGCTGGAGCCGCCACCGTCAATCACCAGGATGTCGATGCCGTCCCCGCTGGCCGCATCCCGGTTGGCTGCGGCCTTGATGGCCTTCTTGGCCAGGGCCACCCCGTCCTGGACGGTCATATCCTGTTCGTACTTTGGATCCAGAACACCCAGGGCCATCTCCGAGCCGGTCCCGACCGCCGCATACCTGTCCGGCAGGACGGAGCCCAGCGGATCCAGCGTGTAGATGGCCGGCTCGCCGACCATCCCGCCCACTATCACCTGGGTCAACAGCGGAAAGAACCTGCGCTCATACATCATGTTGGACATCATCTTGGCGATCGAGTTGGCCGGAACGTCCCTCCTTATCTCCATGCGCCGTATCTTGGCCAGGGCGCTTATCTGGAGCGCCAGTATCTGCATGTCTGCCACCAGCCCGGCGCACGTCGCCCCCACGTTCGGGGTTATCCTGAACGTCTTCTTGGTGGACTTGCTCACCAGCAGGTGGCCGTACGCTATCCGCTTCTCGCTGGCAAAGACCACGCCGTCCTGGCAGACCATGCCCACGGCCGTAGCTCCGGGCATGTACATGTAGGACATGACCCCGGTGGCAATTGTGCATATTAAATGGGTTTCGGCGGGGCCCCGGCCCGGTCCCCGGCTGGCGCCAAATTAGATAGAGGAAAAAAAAAAGTCCGCCGGGCTGCTGCTACCCTGGCCCGATGACGAAGGTTATGGTCACAGACGTCCTTATCGTCTGGTCGGAGGAGAATATCGGCGTGGACGCATCAAGTGACGCGAACGCCACCGCGCTCTCAAGGATCCGGCCTACCGGCTTTAACGCCTCGTCCACGTCCACCAGCACCGACTTGACTCCCAGGATCTCTTGATCCAGCGGGGCAAGGGCAATCTCGGCCTTGTTCAGGGCGTCAGATACGGCCTCGGTTATCAGGCCCTCCCGCACCTCCTTCTCCACCTGCGGGGAGAGGGCAAACCTTACCGACTCGACCGTGTTGGCGCCGGCCCCGACTGCCCCGTCCAGTATGTCCGCGGCTATCGTCAGGTTGGACGTCGTCACCGTGATCGTGTTGGTTGCGCGGTACCCCGTAAGCACCCTCTTGTACGTGCCGGACTCGTCCCATTCGTCCGAGTAGTCCGGATGTATGCTAAGGTATGATGTGCTTATCTCGTCCTCGGTGATGCCCGCCGCCATTATGGCGCCGACCACCTCCGTCAGGGTACGCGAGTTCTCTGCCAGCGCCTCGGCGGCGGTAGGCTCGACGATGTTGACCCCCAGCCTCACGACTAACAGATCCGGATCCACGCTCGTCTCGGCCGAGCCGCTGACCGATATCGACCCCAGAAGGTTCGTCGAATCGGCATCACACGTGCCCAGTGCGGGATATTCTTTATCCAGATTCGGATAGCATTCGCTCAAATCCAGTATGTCGGAACCGGGGTTGGATGCGCTAGAACCGGGCTCGGGTGCGCCCTCATCCGGGGATGCCTGCGCCGTCCCCCCGTACGCTGCCAGCGAGCCCAGCAGCCCGGCGGTTGCGGTTGCCGCCAGAACGGCAAATAGTATGTTTTTGTTCATTGGCGCCGGTTGGCGGCAGTCTATTTATTAATTTAGTACAAAAAATCGCGGATCATATACATATACTGCGAAAGATGAGTTCGTACTTAAATCGGCCCAAAAGTGGCCGTGAATCCGCGTGAGACCCCAAAACCCCCACGGTTTCCCGAACTGGCGGATGCCGGCTGCGGCGGGAGGCGGTCAGCCAGCGCAATCCGGAGCTGTATTCTGGGAAATTTCAAAAAACGTGCGCAACATCCCCCGGAATGCGCGCCGGCAAGAGTCCGGCCCTAGACCACACGGTGTAGATATCTCTTGATGTCCAGCGCGGGAACCGACGAGGCCAGCCACCTGATGATGTCATCGCGCATCGTTCATATTTCGAGTGTTGTGGGAGGCAGATCCTGCCGCAGGCCGGAAAAAACATCCGGCCGGTACGGTAATGCCCGCATCGGAGGATGGTTTTAGTGAAAAATAAGCCGCTTCAGAAACATTCGGATCAGGACTAAATGGGTATTGTCCGCGATGGTTGGCCCGGGATCAGGCCTGCCACCCCGGGTACTGGTCCAGGATCGCAGCCGGCGCCGCCAGGAACCCTCCGTTGACGCCGTAGTGGCGGCGGTTGTGGACTAACCGGAACGACTTGACGTACTATTTGAGGTACCATCTGCTGACGCGCCGGTGTTTTACCAACCACCATTTGAGCAGGCCCACCCTGCACTTGCAGTTGTTGGTGTGGATTTCGTTGAGATCCCCCGAGACGTAACCCGCCTTCGCCGTGGTTTACCGTCGGGCGGTCGTATCCGGCCTCGCCCGGGCTCTTGTGGGTGGTGTACTCGTCGGTGATGGCCCCGGGTTCGCGCTCGAACTTTTCGGCCGCCCTTCCGGCCAGCATCTTGCCGTCGCTGGCCGGAACCTCGAAGATGGTCAGGCCCGGCTCGCCTTCTGTGGCCCGCTGGTGGTAGACAGTCATCATCGGGGCGTTCTTCTTGGAGGTGCCCGTGCCGTGGCCGTGCGGCAGGTAGCGTCGGCTGGGGACGGTGCGCTGCTCGCCGTTGTCCTTGAGCGGCACCCCCCTTGGAGCCGGCCCGGATGTACCCCTCCTCGGTCTCGCCGGTCCCCGACAGGATGATCCCCTCGGGAAGGTTGCGTATCTTGTCCATCATCCGGCGGATCATACAGTAGGTTGACCGGTAGGCGCATCCTATCGACTCGGCGGTATGGTTGATGGAGACCCCGTTGGGCGGCCCGCACAGGAACGCCCGGAGGGCCAGCATCCAGTTTCCCATCCAGATGTGCCGGCAGTGCAGGATGGTGTCCGTCTTGTCGTTGAACGTCCTGCCGCAGTCCTTGCAGGGGTAGCGCCGGAGGTGTTTCCGGTACCGGCCGTGCTTTATCACCGGGCTGTTCTTGCAGCGGTGGTAGAGGACGCCGTGCGCCCGGTCCGCCGTCCGGAACGGCCCGGCGATCGCCCCCGGGTCGTAGAGCAGCGCCATCAGGCACAGCAGCGGGCCCGGCCCGCTATTTCCGTCCTTGGCGGACCCCGGTTCCCTCTGTTTTTGCACCGCGACGCACGTCACGGGGGCGCGGGGGATCTGCCCTTATTGATCTGTTTTGGTTTATCAATATTGATATGTGCCCGCTACGCGGCCCAAGCCACCCACAACATTCGAAATATGAGCTACTGCTAAAGACCTAACGTAGAGCTATCGCAGTGTGGGAGAGTGTGTGTGCGTTAACGCTGTTGATTAAGTTTGAAGTCTATCAAGTAACGCTCTTGTCCGGCCCAATACGAATTCTGCACCCAGCTCACTAGGTATTTCTGCCTCATGAACCGCCTTATTTCTTATCATACTAATTTCAATTATGTCGTGTATGTATCCACGATCCATTGCTGCATTGACATGTGGCATTCTAACCAATCTTCCAATTGGCTGTTTTTGTACCTCGCGTTCTGGCAACACTTCGGTTTTAATTAACCATCTCTTAAAGGCAATCTCCAACAATGTTGCACACTCTACCACCGATGCCAGATAGTGACCACTTCTAAGTGATGCTTCCGCGTCTTGCAGAATCTTGTTAGGTGTATATTTCCCTGCCTCAATTTTTGTTTTTGTTTCTGTTTCAGTTTTCTTGCTATCTTTTATGATTTTTTGCTGTTTGTAAGTATTCACGTCGTTTAGGCACGTTTTGCTGTCTGCAAAAATCATTTGCGGCCGCGATCGTGGGGGTTTTAATACTTGGATGGGGCGACACCGACACGGTTTCCGCGCCTCTCATTTCCAAGCGAAAAACAACCACCGCGTTAGACCGTGAGATCTAAATATGGGCTGATCGCCTGCATGCCGTTGGCAAGCAGGACCGGCTACAAGAAGATGTTCGAAAAGCTCGACGGGGATTACCGCGGACTGCTCGCCGAGCATCGGGAGATGAAGCGCGAGATCAAGGCGCTCAGGAAAGAGAACGAGGATCTGAGGCGCCAGCTGGCCTACCACGACAACCCCAACACGCCGCCCTCGCGCAGGATAGCCAAACGCCGGAAGGAGACGGCCACCCCCAGGGAGGACCCCGCCGGGAAGGAGAAGTCGACCAGGCGCCGTGGCGCCCAGCCCGGGCACCAGGGCAAGACCAGCAAGCCCGCCCCCACCAAGTTTGAAACGCACGCGCCCTTCAGGTGCCCCGGGTGCGGCGGCACCTCCCTGGAGGTCGAGAACATCGAGGAGCGCGACATAACCGAGATACCAAAGCCGGTCCCGGCCACGACCACCCGCCATTACACGGTCATCTGCAGCTGCGGCGAGTGCGGCCTGGACGGGATAGGGGCCGGGACCGGACCCGCCGGGGACGCGGCGGTGCCCGTCCCCGACATCCCCAAGAGAGGATCCTACGGCAAGAACGTCATGATGACGGTAGTCCACAACTTTCTGGACCGCCTCCCCCACAAACGGAACGCGGACAGCATGGGCAGGCATGGAATCACCATGTCGACTGGCACCATCCACAATGTCGTCTCGGGGACCGGGTACTGCCTGGAGAAGCCCGCCTCGGAGATCCGGGCCCGCATCAGGAGGGCGCGCCGCCTGCATGTCGACGAGACATCCATCTCGCTCAACGGCAGGAAAGTCTGGATCTGGGTGTTCCTGGATCCCGATACCGGCGACGCCTACTACATCATACGCTCCAGCAGGGGGCGCAAGGTCGTGCACGAGGTGCTGGGCAAAGGGTGGTCCGGGACGATCATCTGCGACGGGTGGACCGCCTACAAAGGATACCGCATCCAGCGCTGCTGGTCGCACATCCTCCGCGAGGCCGGCCATATAGCTGATCTCAACGAGCACTGCCGCCAGGCGCGGGAGGTCGCCGACGCCCTGTACCGCATATACTGGGACGGTATGGGTGCGGAGGGACCCCCGACGGTCCGGCGCGCCCTACGCGACTCCCTCCGCAAACGCGTATCGAGGATCATCAACAGGTACGCCGACCACCCGGTGCTGGAAAAATTCATGACCACGCTATCCAACGCCCTGCCCAGCCTGTTCCGGTTCGTCATCGACCCGGCTATCCCCGCCACCAACAACGCCGCCGAGCGGGCCCTGCGCGAGCTGGTCGTCCACCGCAAGGTACGCGGTTCCATCAGGTCGGTAAAGACCATGGACTGGCTGGCCAACCTCTTCACGTGCGTGACGACCTGGAAGGCACGGGGCATCGACTATGCCGCGCAGGTGGCCAGATACATCTGAGCGTGACGGCGGCCACGGACACGAAAACAATCCAAAGAAAAAACACCCGGCAACCTACCGGTAATTTCTTGCTTAATGCGGGCAGATTATTTATCTCAGCTCATCCTGAGGGAAAAACACGCCCGAATGACGTGAACACTTACTGCTGTTTCTTCACAAAAGACTCAAGGCCCATGTCTAGAATTCTGTACATATTATCCCGTAGATTATTCAAAACGCTTGTGTACAAATCTCCAGATCCTTTTTTAAACGGTTGAGAAACTATATCGTTTTCGCGAAGTCTATTTATGAACTCGTTTAACTTTTCATCTCTTGTTTCAGACTCTTTTACATAAATCAAACGGTATTTCCCCAGCTTAATGACAGCATCAATTTCGTCTCTAGTTGTCTCAGAATCACAGTCTCCCAAGATGCCTACCAATATGTCGCATTTCTTAGCGTCTTCAACCGAAGATTCTTTTGGGCCTTGTGGTAATGCTCCCTTGGCCTCTTGTGGTATGCATTCCAAGTAGGGCATTTCAGAGATTTTCCTGCTTAGATAACGTCTCGCGTTCTTGAATTCATCAAACTTGGAGCTCAGGAATACGTTTAGATCTTTGTCCACGCAAAGGTACGCGCGTTACGATGGTTTAAGTTTTTTGACAACAGCGACTCCGAACATGTGCGGAGATCCCACCCGTTATCCCTCTAGAACTCCCCGCATCTGTTCGTATTCGTCTGCCGGTTCCGAGGCTGGTTAAACCGGCGTGTCTACTATTTGATGATGCGGCGCGGCGATCTCTTGTAATCAATCTCCCGTCCGCAACGTTGAACGATCCGACAATCAGTCCTAACTCGCGGCTTGCTGTATGTCTCAACCGCAGGCAGTTGGCGGCGCCACGGAAGGGATTTGAACCCTCGAGCACCACAGATGCGCAGGTTAGGAGCCTGCTGCCTTACCAGACTAGGCTACCGTGGCACCCTCAGCAATTCACACGATAATAAAAGAATGCCCCCCGCTTCCTACGCGGGAGATCTATAAACCTCCATCCTGTGGCTAGAGGCTGACGTTATTGCTACTATTACGATGCGCGTCTATTTAAAACTTCACGATGCCGAGTTTCGCGAGGTTGTGGCCATATCACGCTCGAATGCCTTTGCAAGTCATCGTCATTCTGGTAGTCAGGGTCCATGTTTGGTGGTTCTTCCGTGGCCATCTCGCAGCCTCAAGGCAGCTAAAATCTATGATCACGATGCCGTTGTCATGCGTGCCGGCTGCAATTGCGTACGAGATACCGTCAATCACAGCAACATCAAAGTCTGACAGGCCACCAAGGGCGCGCACGTTGTCGGTGTTGTCGTTTGGACTGCATCCCGGCTTGATTATGTCGGGATAGTCCGGATAGTCGTCGGTGACACATCATACCGGCATAGCAACATTACTGCTGAAGAAAAGGAATTCCCTGCCGTACATTTCGACCACATCTGGGTCGTGGACGATAAACAGTGCGCCCAAGACGAACTTATTCCCCTTAATAACAACGTCGCGCATTGTCTCGTAGTTCATCGGGTCCGCCATGTTGGTGAGGGCTATAGGTTTATTGATCGCGATACCCGCTAACCGGCGCGTGCACCAAGTCAGAGGCCGACCTGAGTGCATGCGATGGGGTTTCATGGTCGGTTTTTATACGGCCGCCGCCACCATCCGCACATGGCCACAGCACGGGCCATTCCGGCCAAACGGTATCCAGACGGGACGCCATCAAGAATAGCCGGTGCGGACTGTTCGCCGCGCATGCAGGACGCGGAAGGCGTTTCCAGCCAGAGGCGGCGGTCCGGATGATGTACCCCGCTGCCATCCTGATCATTTTGGCCGCGGCCCTCTTCCCGGCGGCGTTGGCGCAGGCCAACCAGGACGAGACCATATCCCCGCAGGAGGTCATGATCATCTTTATCATATTCATCGTCGCAGTGATAGCCCTGTTCCTGTACCTGGCCAGGCACTCCATACTCAGGAGGCGCACCGAGTACGACAAAAGCGAGTTCGAGTCAAAAAAGAACCGCGACTATGAAAAATACCACTCCGACTGGCAGGACGACTACGAGGAGTTCGGCTCGGACAAGGAGCGGGAAAATGCCCCCGGCGACCAGGACCATTACGAGGTGCTGGGCGTGCCGCCCGACGCCAGCGCCGCCGAGATAAAGGCCCGCTACCGCGAGCTGGCAAAGACGCACCACCCCGACATCAGCGGCGACGATTCCGACCGGGACATGGCCAAGATAAACGAGGCCTACGAGGTGCTCTCCGACAAGAGGCGCCGCGCAAAATACGACGGCGGCCGGGAGTGACCGGTGCCGGGGGAAAACCCGATTAATTTGGGTGATGGTGCCAGGGGCGGGATTTGAACGCGCGACAGCTCGGTCTTCAGCCGAGTGCTCTCCCGGGCTGAGCTACCCTGGCACTTCTGTATCCCACATATCGGGGTGAATAAAAGGTTGCCCTACCCCGGCACCCAGGGGCTCTCCTGCAGCCCGGCCCGACTGTTGGCGGAGCGCGCCAGCACGAACAGAAGGTCGGAGAGGCGGTTGACGTACCTCCGGCATTCGGGGTTGAGCGGTCCGTCCCGGACTGCCGCCAAGTTCGTCTCGGCGCGGCGCACGACCGTCCTGGCCAGGTGAAGGAGGGATCCGGTCATCGTGCCGCCGGGCAGGATAAAATTGGCCAGCCGCGGGAGCGTCTCCTCGGTCTCGTCTATCAACCCCTCAAGGCCGGAGGTCATCTCCGCGGTGATCCGTACCCGGTCATCGTCCATGTTCGGGTTGGAGAGGTCGGCGCCCAGCACGAAGATGTCGTTCTGCAGTTTGCCCAGCGTGCCGCGGAGATCCCCTTCGGGTCCGGCGGCGATGGCCATCCCCAGAATCGCATTGGCCTCGTCGAGCGCCCCGTACGCCATTATCCGCGGATCCGCCTTGGAGACGCGGCTGCCCCCCTGCAGCCCGGTCGTGCCCGAGTCGCCGGTCTTTGTGTATATCTTCAACAGACCAAGCGGTGCCCTCGTTCTATAATAGTCTGATAATACCTTGGCCGTACGCGTTTCGGCTCGGAACGGATCCAGACGAGGTTAAGCTGCCATCCATTGGACGAATTGTCTAATCTGATATACAATTTCTACGATCCTGCACGGTCTGCTGCCACGGAACTGCATATGTTGATTGCAAAACCACGAATGGCGGATTCTTTGGTTTCACTCCTAGTCGAAACGCGTACCCTTGGCCTTGTGCAAATTCTGGGGTTATCCGGATTGCGCAGTTTCTGGGCCCGTATCTTTGGCCAAGGTGGCCGGATTTTGTCCAGATTGACGCAGATTGCCGCGTATCGGCCGACCTGACGGTTGATTTGCCATGTCCGGACGGTTCGCGCGGCTAATTTCAGTCTACGCGGCGGCCAGCGCCGCGTGCTGGATCATGGTCAACAGGTGTTGATCCTGCGGACGTTGATCCCCGCGGGCGCGGCGGGCGCGATCCCGCCCAGCCCGCGGTGCGGCCGAATGAGATCATAGTGCAACAGACTGGCGCGGACCAGCGTCTGGTCGGTCTTTGTCAGGCCGCGTGACCCCTCCAGAAACTCGCCCAGCGTCCCGTTGAACCGCTCGTGTCCGTTGTTGGTGCACCCCCTGTTGTGGATGTGGCTCTCCCGGAAGTGGAAAGGCCCCGGACCCTTGTCCCTCCAGAATGCCTCCGAAAGACGGACCGGAATGAATCGAGTCCGACGGTCTTGAATATGCGCGTAACACATCCGACCCCGCCCTTGGCGCGGCTGAACAGGGGGCCGGCATCGTAGGCGAGCTTGCGGGGCGAGACGTCCCAAGATTGGATAAACCGGCTGGCCGCGTCCATCACCGCGAACACCCGGTGGTCGGCCCCCTTTACCAGCGGCATCCGTACCGGTTCGGCGTCGCGTCGCCCGTAGACGGCTCCCGACCCGAACAGGTTCGCGTTTTGGTGGCTCTCGTCGGCCATGACCGCGATTATACAGTCATCCAGCCCGGCCATAAACTCCAGGAACGACCTCAGCATCAGGTTCTCGCGCTTTTGCTCGGCGACGAACGGACGGTACTCCTCCGCGCCGTCCGCTCTGACAAGGGGCCCCTATCAGGTAGTCGTAAGACTCCTCGAACGTGCCGCCCACCCCCTCCAGGTCGAGGAACACCTCGGTGGACCGCTCCGGTAGGTCTATCCTGCCGGCCTTCCTGACTGGTTGGCCGCCATCTATGGCGCGCGCTGACGCGAGGACGGTAGTTGCTGTCTTCCCCCCGACGCCCCTTATCCGCTGTGGTAGCGGGGTGTTGCTCAATCTACGTGTGATGGCGGGATGTTAGGTGGTTGAACCGGTTAGGCAGACACCATCAGCCCGGTTAACGATTGATTCTGCACAGACGGAGTATCTCTTTCCCCTCATCGAACGTCACCCGGTATTTATCAAAAAACCCACGCCGCCCGATAAGTATGTGCTCCTCCACGTTCTCGTCCTTCGAATATGTCTGTGGGACGGCAACATCAACCTCTCCAACTTCAACTCTCTTCTCCTCGTAGATGATTTCCATGTACATCGTGGTTCTATACGTACTAAATTCTTCAGAGGCGCTGGTTGTTTTCTTGATTGTTGCGTCGTCCAACTCCAACCCGATTATCTCTGCCACTCTTCGCGGGATGGACGAGATGTCCGCCCCTGAATCAACCAACCCGAAGACACGAAACTCAGGATTGTTCGAGGCGTTGACGGGCTCCGGACTCTTTCTTATCGCAATTTCAATCTTGGGCCTCTTGATTCCATTTACTTGGTTATTCCGATTGTTATCGGATTGATACCTGAAGCGCATTCTGTGGGACCAACGAGGCGTATTGTTCATCCACCGAGTTGGGCATGGCTACAGAATTAAGGTTTGTTCCTTGTTTTTGTCCGGGATCTTCACCAACAGCGGCGTCTTGCCCTTTGTGGACTTGACGGCGTCTGCGTACACCGCTCTGACATCCTTCCCGTGGGCGATTACTCGTGTGGCCGAGATGGCTATCCACAGGCCACTATATTGTTCCCTGTCCCTCATCTCTTCCAGGAACTGGCTTTCGGGGCTACTCATACGAATTCACACCACTGACCATATAATATAGTACCGATACTGAAATTTAACTTTGACCCAGCCGTGGGGTGGGGGTTGTCCACGGTCCTTGAAAATGGCCAAGATAGCCCCGAAAAAGCGTTCCGGCGGCCCCCGCCGAAGACACGTTCCGGTGGCCTGCCCCGCCCTGAATGGACTGATTCCGTGCCTGCCGGCCCGGGTCGGGGGCGGCGCGGCCCCGATCCGACGGCCGGTGCGCAGGCTCCCCTGATGCCCCCGGGGGAATTTCGTGTGGGGGGCTGCTATCCACGGGTCAGGCGCCGATGTTGCGGCAGATGGACACGATGGCGAGTTCTCGTTTTTTCATCTCCGGCGTCACGGACCGGACGCAGTACGCGAACCGGCCCTTGATGGCGGAGAAACACGCCTTGATGCCGGATCTGGTCTTGTAGACCTTGTAGAACCGTCCGGGGTGGTGCTCCTTCCACAGCCGTAGCATCTCCGCCCAGGCACTCATTCCGTTGCCCTGGTAGCTCTTCTTGGGCTCAAAGTACGGGTCGCGTCCGACCAGGACTGTCAGAGAGCAGTTCTCCTCGGAGCAGTAGGCGCGGTCCCCCGTGGCGTTGCCGCTGCCCTTTGGCATCCTAGAGCAGAGCTCCGCGAACATGACCGCATCGGAGGCATCCCCGTCGGTCACCGTCGAGGCGGGTACCTTGCCGTTCGGCGAGGTCAGCACATGGTGCTTGCAGGTGTCGCTCGCCCACCTCCTTCCGGGTGGCGCGCCTACAGTCTTGCCGCGGGTGGCCTTCCTCTCGGCCTCGGTCATGTGGGTGCGCCTTCGTTGGTTGGCCCTGTGCTCGTCGCCGGGGTGGTCCACCAGTCGGTACCGGTTGAACCTGTGGTGGGACGAGTCGACAGAGAAGCTGCCGCAGGCCTCATTCCCCGCGGTAAACAGGATCAGATCATCGAGCATCTCCATGGGCAGTCTGCGCATCCACTTGTGTGTCGTCACGACTTGGAGCGCGCCTGCTTGAGGCAGGCCACCCTCAGTGCGCCGCGGCCGAAGTGCAGCTCGTCGATCATCCCTCGGATGGACAGGCCGTACCGCTTCATCATTATCCAGAGCATCATCACCGACTTTAGGTGCCGATACTCGGGGTGGTCCTCCAGGTATCCGCCAATCCGGGCTCGGATCTTCTTGAACTCCCGCTTGAGCTTCTTTGCCTTGGGCACCCGCTTCCGCTCCCAACTACCGAAGTAGCCATCTTGTCTGCGTGGTCCTTTTCGTCGTTTTTTGTTGTCGGGTTTCATTGTCGGGATGGGGCGGATCCGCCGATCTAGAAACCTTTCGGTTGGTTGGGCAGCGAAGATGGAGTTGTTTTTAACTTTTGAGGTGTTTTTAGTAAAATACAGTACCTTGAAAACTCAAATCGTGGACATCCTCCCACGCTAACCTAAATCATTCAAATGAACCCACAGAATCGCGGCAGATGACCGCGAGGGCCTCCCCGAGCGCGATTTGGGATATGAATACATCAAAGGCGTTGTTATTGGCTAGTTTGTACAGCAAGCTTCTCACGTCGCTCGCTTCACCACCCTCCTTGACCAGTTCAACTGGGTAGTAGGAGTCGAGGTAGACCCGCGATACACCCATTACCCACAGTACTGCGGCGCGTTTTTCATCCCTGCCAGATGCCCCACCCAGTCAAAACGATGCCACATGTTTGACATGTTCGCGTACTTACCGCGACAGGTCTGATCCTGCCAGACCGCCGTGTCCACTCCAGGCCACCTTTGTCCCAACCGGTTTTAGGTCACGCGGATGTCCAAGTTTACACAATCGTCATAGTTTATAGCCGCGGCCCACGCTGAACATCAACGGGACACGCGACAATGGAGACGCTCAAGAAGGCCACATACGTGACGGTCATATCGGTATCGGTCATCCTGTGTTCGCTGTTTCTGCTGCTGTCCATTCCCAACCTGGCATTCATGTGGGAGATCCACGACGACCGCGTGGATACGGACAAGGCCGTCAGGGAGATACAGGCAAACGCCGCATACGGGGCAATGTACGACAGGTACCCCGACGCGGTCGAAAGGATCAACCACGATCACGACCAGGTGGAGATGGAGGTCGGCGTGATGAACGGCGAGACCGGAAACCAGCTCATCCTGAGGATATACGCATACTCCGAGCACAGCCTTCACGTGACCGTGCACTGCATAGACAGCGTCATGGACGACCAGCAGTACGTGGACGGGCTGTTCGCCGCCGAGTTCGTCAGGACCACCGACTGCGTGTCGGCGCCATGATTATCCCGCCCGGCCAGCAGGCAGACGGTCCGATCCTGCACCAAACGCCACTGTCCGCTCTCGGGCGGCCCCCGCACGCGGCCCGCCCGTCCCCGACTGCACCCAGCTGACGGCTGAAACTAGCCGGGGCCTTTGTCAGGTACGGCAGGCCCGGGCGACGGTCCGGACGTGGCCAGTCTTGCCGGGTAGCACCCAAAAGCATCCCGATAAAACCGGGTGTCAAAAATTTATAAGAGAAATTTTGCATCTCGGTTGTAATGTCCGGTACGGACCCGCAACAGGCAAGGAAGGAGCGAGCCGCCCCCAGCATAGACTGGGCCAGGGCCGAGGAGGCCGACGACTTTGCCGCAACCGTCAAGAAGTTCCGCCAGGGACTGTACCCCGAGGACATGTTCCGCAGGTACCGCCTGCAGCACGGCGCCTACGGCACCAGGATGACCTCCGACTATGCCATGGTGCGCGTAAAGATACCCGCCGGCCAGATATACCCCATCCAACTGGACAAGCTCTCCCAGCTGAGCGAGCAGTTCTCGATCGGGAGCGCCCACATATCCACCCGCGAGAGCATCCAGCTCCACTGGGTAGTGCTGGAGGACGTATCCGAGGTGTTCAGGGGCCTCGCCGAGGTGGGCCTGACCTCCAGGGAGGCCTGCGGCAACGCCATCCGCAACGTCATGTGTAGCCCCACCGCCGGGGTCTGCCCGGATGAACCCTTCGACTCCACCCCGTACGCGCAGGCGACGGCCAAGTTCTTCCTTAGGAACCCGCTCAACCAGAACCTCCCCCGCAAGTTCAAGTTCACCTACTCGTGCTGCGAAAAGCACGGCATGGCCAGGATAGTCGACGTGGGCCTCATCCCGCAGGTGGCCGAGGTGGACGGCAGGCAGGTGCGCGGCTTCAAGGTGTTTATCGGCGGGGGGCTGGGCAACAAGTCGTACGTGGGCCACCAACTAGAGGAGTTCACCCCCGAGGAGAACGTCATCTATACGGCCATCGCCGTCGTCAGGCTGTTCGACCGCCTGGGCGACCGCAAGAACCTGGCGCGCAACAGGCTCAGGTACCTGGTCCACCAGATGGGCTGGGACAAGTTCAGGAACATGGTCCTCAAGGAGCGCGATCTGGTCCGCGCCACCCAGTCGGTGGTGGTGAAGCTTCCCGTGGACCACGCCCCTGCCAACATACGGAGGCCCGTCCGGATAGACCACGAGGGAGGGGACGCCGCCCGGCCCGGCTACGCCAAGTGGCTTGCCACCAACACGTTCGTGCAGAAGCAGTCCGGCTACAGGACCGTCTTTGTCGCGCTGGAGGCAGGCGACATCACATCCACCCAGCTGGGCACGCTGGCAGACATCATCCAGGAGTACTCGGCCGAGGGCACCGGCAGGATAGGGTTCACCCAGAACATAGCCCTGCGGTACGTGCACGAGGACGACCTGCCATCACTGTACGCCAGGCTGACCGGCTCCGGCCTTGCCAGGTCCGGGGCCCTGACCATGGCCACCCCGATAGGGTGCTCGGGCACCACCTCCTGCAACCTGGCCCTCACCAACTCCCACCGCCTGGCCAAGGAGATACAGCGCAAGTTCCTTGATAGCGGCCTGGACCAGGACGAGACGCTGCGCGAGTCATCCATCAAGATAAGCGGCTGCCCCAACTCGTGCGGCCAGCACGGGATAGCCACCGTCGGCTTCTACGGGGGCGGCGGCCGACTGGGACGCGACATGTACCCCAGCTACATGATGTCCATCGGGGGCAGGTCCGACGGCGAGGCCGTCCTGGGCCAGAACGTGCTGAGGGTGCCCGCCAAGCGGGTCATCCCGACCCTGATGAGGCTCATCGACACCTTCAAGGACAGGAGGCAGCCGGAGGACGACCTCAAGACCTGGATACACCGCGTCTGCCTGGGGGCCGACGCCACCACCCTGGCCGACCTCCGCAAGATACTGGCCCCGCTGGGCACCCCGCCCACCCTCCAGGAGGACCCGGACTTTTACTCCGACTATGGCAGCGACGCCGCCTACCACACCAAGACCGGGAAGGGCGAGTGCGCCGCGTGAGCCGCGCCACCTCCGATATCGACGCCGTCAGATCCGGGGTCCGGGACAGAAGCATCAAGGTTATCGACGTCCGAAAGGCCGACGAGTACAGGCAGGGCCACATACCCACCTCGCTGAACCTGCCGCTGCGGAACCTGCTCGACGACGACTCCCCGGGGCGCGTAGCCGAGCTGGCCGGCTCCCTGGGGATAGACCGCCAGACCTCGGTGGTCGTCTACGACGACACCTTCGGGGCGCTGGCCTCCCGGGTGGCCTGGACGCTCGAGTACCTGGGACACCGGGACGTCACCCTGCTGGAGACCACCTACGGCCGCTGGCGGTCCATGGGCCTTGAGACCGACGAGGCCGTCCCCGACCGGCGGCCCGCCCGGTACCAGGCCGACATCAACCAGGAGATAGTGGCCACGGCGCAGTACCTCGAGGAGCGCAGCAGCGGCACCATCCTGCTGGACAACCGCGAGAGGCTCAACTACCTCGAACAGCACATCCCCGGGGCCATCAACATACCCTACCGGACCCTGGCCACCCGCGATGGCATACTCCGCAAGCCCGAGGAGATGCGCCGCATATTCGCCAACCGCGGGATAGACGGCAGCTCGGAGGTCATCACCTACTGCGGCAGCGTGGGCACCCTGTCGGGGCTGGCCTACTACGCCCTCAAGTCCGCCGGCATGGACAACGCCAGGCTGTACGTCAGGTCGTTCCGGGAGTGGAAGAGTCTGGACAAGCCCACCGAGAAGCAGCCCGACGCCAACTACTGGGATCTCTCCGGCGAGTGAGCGGCCTCTTCGGCGCCGTCCCGCATCTTCTTGGTGACGGTGACCCCGACGTTGTCCAGGATGTTCAGCATGCGCTCCTTGTGCTCCAGCAGGTAGTCCCGTCCCCGGTGGTCCAGGCGCACCTTCCAGAGCCGGATGTCCCGGTGCTCCTCGAAGAACTGCTCTATCATCAGCGGCCCGCACTTCAGCGGGTCGACGAACGCCTCCAGGCTGGAGAGGGTCTTCTCGACGTCCTCCTCCTCGATGGATGCCTTGGCTATCTGGACCGACTCGCCGAGCAGCCGCAGGCTCTGGACGGACCCCGGCATCTTCTTGCGGGTGAGCCCCAGAAAGCCCCTCTTCTCGGTGGTCACCCGGTCGGCGATCTTCTTTGCCAGGTCGTAGGTGGGTATCCGGTGGAAGCCCTCGCGCTTTTCGTGCTTTACTATCAGCCCCTTTTCCAGCAGCTTGGTGAGCGCCTCCTCGGCGTCCACCCTGTTCAGGAAGGTGGTCCAGATTATCGCCCCGATGGTATGGTAGCCCTGCCGGACGGACTCGAGCACCACCACCTCGATGATCCTGCGAAAGCCCTCCTCCACCCGCACGTTCACAAAGTCGCGGTCCTTGACCGCCTTGCGGGCGTTCTTTACGTCTATCTCGATGGAGCGTTTCAGCGCCTCAAGCGACTCGGGAACCTGGCTCAGCAGCGACAGGTAGCAGGCCTTGTTGTACCAGGCCATCCCGTAGGTCGGGTCCGACTCGACGGCGTTCTCTACGGCCTCGAGCGCCTTGGAGTAGTTCTTTTGTTCGTAGTCGACCAGCGACTTTAGGTTCCACGCCTCGGGGTGGGTCACGTCTATCTCCAGGACCCTATCATACGCCTTGAGCGCCTCGATATGCTGGTCCAGGTGGAACCTGGCATAGCCCAGCTTGAGCAGCGTCTCGACGTTGCCGGGGTCGATCCTCAGGGCCTGCTCAAAGGCCTCGCATGCCTCATCCAGCTTCTCGTCGGCCATCAGGTTGACGCCCTTCTTGTGCAGCTTCTTGCGGTTGTAGTCCGAGTCCACCAGGCTGCTGCCGCTCTTCGCCGGGACGGGCGGCTCGGCCTCGACCTTGCGGGTATTCTTCATCTTGGCTGGTGGTTCCGTACCCCGCTTGGCCTTGCCTGCCTCCTCCACCTGTTCCGGCGGTTCTGCCTTTGGCTTGGCCTTGCCGGCGCTCCTGTGGCTTCTCATACGGTATTTACCGCCGTTCCGACCTGATAAATATTGTTCCAAATAAACGAACGGCATCCACCGTAACCGTTCACCCCCTTTTTAAGGGCAGCCGGTTTTAGTGTAGAATTCAACCAAAATCGCGCCTGATCGCCTACAGTTGTAAGGGGGGGGGGTGAACGGTTACCATCCACCCGTGCGGCGCACTGCGGCAGGTTGGCCGGGCGCCGCTGCCCGAACGGGCGTCTGCGGCCCCGGGAAGGATCCGGCCGCCGCCCGTACGCCCGGCGGTGACACCCTGCGCCGTCCGCGTATCAGGCGCCAGAACCGGGCACGAGCGCCGCCCGGATGCCCCGGGCAGGGGAGCTTTTGCGTCGCCCAGGGCAGTCGGGCGGCGGCGGGGACCGATCCCGGAATTCGTGCAGGCGGGCCGCATCGGGCAGGCTGCCCACGCAAAAATGCCAAAATACCGGCAGCTGCCGCCCCCCGCCGGGTTCGGAGGCTGCCGGTATTTTTTACCGGCAAAAAAAAACACGCCCGGCCGCCGCCGCAAAACCCGCGCAGGAAATCAGCCTGCGCCGCCGGCAAAAAACCGCGGGGGCGCAAAAAAAAAAGATGTAAATTAAATCCGGCGCATGGAAAAAAAATACCGCACCTGCAAATTGGCCTGCGGGCGGGCCTTGCACGTGCCGTGCCACAAGGCGCGCCCCGTTGTCCGGGATGGCTGCGGGCCGGTCCGGGCGGCGTGCACGGCAGGGCCCCGCACGTACGCCGGAGGCCGGTTGCGGGTTGGGGCGCGCCCGAAGGGCGCCATTTATCAGGAGGATGATCCGGGCGCGCCGGACCGGAATTGGACGCGCCAGCCGCATCGGGCATTTCCGGGGATGGCCGGTTGCCGGGAAGGCGCGGCGCGTCCGTAAAAGTAAAAATAAAGCATATGCGGGCCATATGCACCATGAGTGCGCCCGCACATATCCAGGTTTCAGGACCTGCGCCCTTTTCCAAAAGCGGCGTATACGAGATGGTCATATCCATCTGCCGGGAACGCCCCACAGAGCAGTCCATCAAGGGCAGAAGTTTTTCTGCCCTGTGGCAGGACACCTTCCACCTGAGGGTGGACGGGGGGGCGTTCAGCGAGGTGCTGGGCTCTGCAGGCAACCCCATACCCGCAGACGTCCATGCAATGAAGTCCATCTGGGTGGTGGTCGCGGACATGTTTTCGCAGGATTATTCGGTTTTCGAGATGATGGCGCAAGGGCCGGAGGCGGACCCCGTCAGGCAGCCGGACCCAAAACCGGCACCAAGGAAGGTGGCTACCCGCTCGAGCACCCCGCCCAAGGCGGGCGCCGCTGCCAGCCCCGGCAGGACGGCTGCGGCAGGCTCGCCAGGAGAGCTGGGACCCCCGGGTCCGCCCGGCGGCAGGGGACCGGCGGGTCCGCCCGGAGACAAGGGCGCGCGGGGACCCTCGGGGCCGGCCGGCGGCAGGGGACCGGCGGGTCCGCCCGGAGACAAGGGCGCGCGGGGGTCATCGGGGCCGGCCGGCGACAAGGGACCAAAGGGCCCGCCCGGCGACAGGGGCGAGCGGGGACCGGCAGGCTCGCCCGGCGACAAGGGCCAGATAGGCCCGCCCGGAGACAGGGGCGAGCGGGGGACAGCCGGCCCGCCCGGCGACAAGGGCGACAAGGGCCCGACTGGCAGCGCCGGAGAGAAGGGGGTTCAGGGGGGGCGCGGTGTCACCGGCCCGCCCGGCGACAAGGGCGACAAAGGCGAGAAGGGCCCCACGGGCAACACCGGCGACAAGGGCCCGCAGGGGCCGCGCGGGGCCACCGGCCCGCCCGGCGACAAGGGCGACAAAGGCGAGAAGGGCCCCACGGGCAACACCGGAGAGAAGGGGACTCAGGGCGCGCGCGGGGTCACCGGCCCGCCCGGCGACAAGGGCGACAAGGGTCCGGCTGGCAACCCCGGCGACAAGGGCCCGCAGGGGGGGCGCGGTGTCACCGGCCCGCCCGGCGACAAGGGCGACAAGGGTCCGGCTGGCAACCCCGGCGACAAGGGCCCGCAGGGGCCGCGCGGGGTCACCGGCCCGCCCGGCGACAAGGGCGACAAGGGCATCACCGGCGAGAAGGGCCCCACCGGGCCAACCGGAGCTGCGGGCGAGCGGGGCCCGCGGGGGCCAACAGGGGAGAAGGGCGCGCAGGGACCCATGGGGCCCCGCGGATCGCCCGGACCCCAAGGCAAGCAGGGCGACAAGGGCATCACCGGCGAGACCGGCCCGATTGGAAGCAGGGGACCCACCGGACCTCCCGGGGAGAAGGGACCCAAGGGACCTCCCGGGGATCGGGGCGTGCAGGGACCTCCTGGCGAGAAGGGCCCCGCCGGCCCGCAGGGACCGGCCGGGGAGAAGGGCATACGCGGGCCCCAGGGCGTTCAAGGATTGCAGGGCGAGCGTGGGCCGTCGGGGCCGCCCGGGCCCCAGGGCGAACAGGGACCGGTGGGCGAGCGGGGGCCATCAGGGCAGCCCGGCGAGCAGGGGCCGCCCGGACCGCCCGGCGAACCGGGGCCATCCGGCGAGTCCGCCCCCATGGACGACCGCCAGAAGGATCTCATCAAGGAGCTGGTGGACCTTCTGGCCAGCAAGAAGGTCATCACCACCGACGAGCAGATACGGCTCATCAGCAACCTCTACTAACCGGATGAGCCGCCCCGCCTCTTGATGATGGTCAGAACGTCCTCGTCCTGTAGCGCGTGGGCGAGCCCCACCCGCTGCCCCCCGTACTTTACGCTCTTGCCCCAGACCATCCCGTAGCGGAACTCCCGCCTCATGTGCCGGTGCAGTTTGTTGCAGACATCCTCGACCGTGTCCCCGGAGCGCGCTATCAAGGGCTCCCGGTAGTCGGTGGGCCCGCCCTTGGGCCTCATGTATATCCGGATAAAGTTGAGCTGCCCGTAGATGAGCTCCCGCAGCACGTCGATGTTGGTGTTGGAGTTGGCCGAGACCCCCACAAACCCCGACTTTATCGAGGCGGCCACCTCCCCGACGAACGGCTCGTCCACCAGGTCTATCTTGTTGAGGATCGTCAGCGACTTTGCATAGGTGATGTTGCCGGCTATATGGTCTGCCAGCTGCTCCGAGGTGATGTCCTCGCGGACGACCACCCTGGCGTTGATTACCCCGTACAGGTGCAGGATGTCCCGGACGTGCTTCTCGTCTATCCTGGTCATCTTGACCTGCTGGGCCACCGCTATCCCGCCGGCGCCGGCCCGCTCGACGGTGATGTTCGGGGGCAGGGCGTTGAGCCTTATCCCGATGTTGCCCAGCTCCTCCACCAACACGTGCTCGTGGTACGGCTGGAAGACGTCCAGCACCAGCAGCACCAGGTCGGCGCTCCGGGCCACCGAGAGGATCCTCTTGCCCAGCCCCCGGCCCGTGGAGGCCCCCTTGATTATCCCCGGCAGGTCCAGCAGCTGTATGCGGGCCCCCCGGTACTCCATCATCCCGGGGACCACCGTCACGGTCGTAAACTGGAAGGCGCCCACCGCCGAGTTGGCCCCGGTCAGCCGGTTCAGCAGCGTGGACTTGCCCACGCTGGGCAGCCCGATGAACACGACGGTGGCATCGCCGGTCCTGCGTACGTCAAAGCCGTCCTGGCGCCCGCCCGCCTTCTTGGTGTCCTGGTCCTCCTGTTCGCGCTTGAGCTTGGCGATCTTGGCCTTGAGCAGGCCTATATGGTGCTCGGTGGCCTTGTTTATCTGGGTGCGCGCCATCTCGTCCTGGATGGCCTTTATCTTCTCGGGGATTCCCAACGGTGGATCTGGGCGGTTTTTCGTATATGGGTATTGGCAATGCCCAGGCTGTGTCCCACGGACATATACCATCTCAAAATCGCAAGGCATATTGATTCGATGATCGCGGCCACGCCCAATGACAAAAACAAAACGCGATCAGCGACCGTTCGATATGGTCCAGCAGTACCTGCCGGGCCTGATACTGAATACCATGCTGGATACCGTCAGGGAGATGGATGGTCCCTACCAAGCCAAACCCGGGCTGGGCGGCATGACCGCCTACCCGCCAAAGGCCATGGCCGTTATCTGCATCCTGATGGAGGCCGAGATGAAGACCTACGGGAAGATGGTTGTTTGGTTATGTCTGTGGGACACAGCCCAATGCCCAGATGACGCAGATGTAACTTGGCTTTTGCCCAAGGCCGCATCCTGTACGCTTGATGATACCCGCAATCGCGTGCATGCCGGCCCCTATCATGGACGGGCCGGGACGCCGGCCGCCGGCGATCTCCCCGCGGAACGACCCGGGATGCTCGGCGCGGGCGTCCCCCGGGGATGGCGCTCGGACGTGCATGACGCCGGCGGGCGGGGCGCGGTGGCAACTGCACGCGCGCCCGCATTGGCCGTCCGGCGGCACGCCGGCCATGATCTCCCAAGGGAACATCCCCACCAGGATATCCAGCAGGAGGCCGGTCCCGCAGGTGGCGCCGGGCTTCCCGGAGACGGGAACGGCCGGCCCCATGACCCCGTCCGCCTCGTCCGTGATGGTGCTGCCCGTCCCGGGATCGTTCTTGATGGCCCGGATGACCCGGGGCGGTATCAGCCCGGGCCTGCCCATGGCAGGCGCCCCCGGCAGTTGACCCATCAGGAAAAAACAACCGACCCTGACGCTTAAATGCCGTCGTTGCCCATTGTTGCCGGTATGTTTGCCCCATCACCTGTAGAGATCTGAGCGGGGTTTGCACGCCTGATCCTTAACCGCCTTGATCGATCAGGGTTGATCCACCGGACAAGCATCATCCCGGGCCATCCGGCCCGCCGGTCCCGGGGACCGGTCCCTGGCCAGATCGGGTCACTTCTGTGTTAACTATACTATGACAGTATGATTAAATAATCCGGCCTCTGCTTGTCGCGTTATTGGCCGCGGCTGATTCAACCGGAGGGGCGCATGCCGGACGTCGGCCCGCTCAGGGATGGCGGCTGGCCGTAGTTGCGGCGGTGGCAGTTTCGGCCCTGGCCGGCCTTGCGTCACCCTCGGCCTACTCGGAGACGATGGACTCGGTGGAGGCATCATCTGCCCAGCACCGGTTTGACATTGAAAGCATAGAATCCCGGGTCAAGGATGCCGTTCTCTCCGCCATAACCCTGTACGGGTCGGAGGGGACCGGCGCGTTCGAGGCCATCGCGCCTGAGACCAAGCAGACCGGCACCATCTACCCGTTCGTCCTGGACGCGGAGACGCTCGAGCCGGTGGCAAACGGGGCGTTCCCCAACCTTGACGGGGTGATCCCCGACACCGTCACCCTGGCCGACCGGACCGCTGACGATGTTCTCTCGGATCTTCGCCTGAACGGGGCAACCTGGGTCGAATACATGGCAACAAACCCCAACACCGACACCGTGCAGCTCAAGCGCTCCTGGCTCCACCTGCACGACGGGTACATATTCGGCTCCGGCCACTACCTCTTCGAGTCCGGCATACAGGCGGTCGTAGAGGAGGCCGTCGCCATGTTCGACTCCGAGGGCCGCGCCGCCTTTGATGCCATCACCCCCGATGTGCCGGCCAATACGGATGCCCTGTATCCGTTCGTGCTGAACTTTACCACGTCCGAGACCGTGGCGCACGGCGCCTATCCGGACAAGCGCGGCGCGATACCCATCTCGTCCCTCTACCGGGCGGACAGGCCGTGGCCCCAGATTCAGCAGGACCTGCTCGAGCATGGAAGTACCTGGGCGTCCTACGTCTTTACAAACCCGGACACGAACACCGACCAGCTCAAGCGCGCCTGGCTCTACCTGCACGACGGGTACATCTTCGCCTCAGGCTACTACCTGCAGGACTCCAGGGTGCAGTCGCTGGTGGAGGAGGCCGTCCACCTGTACACGTCCCAGGGGACCGGCGCCTTTGAGATAATCACGCCCGAACCCGGGGAGCGGCTGGGCTCGCTGGTCTACTCGTTCGTCCTGGAAGCGGACACCTTAAGGGTCAGGGCGCACAGCGGACTGCCGGACAGGGTGGGGACCGCCGACGGCCACCTCAACGAGGCCGACAAGTCGCTCTACCAGATACGCGACGAGCTGGACCGCGGGGAGGGCACCTGGGTCGCCTACCTCTCCGAGAACCCCAACACGCGCACCAACCAGCTGACCCGCACCTACCTGGCCGAACACGACGGCTACATCTTCGGGGCGGGCTACTACTTCCCCGACTCCAGGATACAGTCAGTGGTGGATGAGGCCATCTACGCGTACAGGTCCCACGACGATGCCGCCTTCGAGACCATCTCCTCGGGGGATCTCAACACGGGCAACCTCTGGCCGATTGTCAGAAACTCGACGCACGTGGTAGCCTACGGCCTGGTTGGACCTGCCAAGGAGCTGGGCTTTAACTACCAGCGCCTGCTCGGGCCGATCTCGGAGGTGTTCTCGCAGTCGGATGCGCGGTCTGCCAACACCCTGGATTCAAACCTGGCCACCGCCAAGAAGGGAGGCACCACGTTCACGTCCGCCATCAGCCAAAACCCCGCCACCCAGACCGAACAGATCAAGATCAGCTACGGGGCCCTCCACGACGGCTACGTCTTCAGCTCCGCATATGCCGTTCCCGACGCCGACGCCCAGTCGGTGGTCGACTATGCCCTGTTCATCTACGAGTCCAACAAGGAGAACGACGCCTGGATAGACATAATCACCCCCGATGATCCCATCATAACCGACGACATCTACCCGTTCGTCCTGAACGCGACCACCTGGAAGGGGGTTGCCCACGGAGTGCTGCCTGACCGAATCGGGGTAACGGCCACCTCCATACAGGAGACCTCCGTCAGGCCGTTTGAGGATGTTCGCGCCGACCTGGACGAGGACGGGTCCGCGTGGGTCACGTATACGTTCCTCAATCCGGACACCGACACCAACCAGCTCAAGCGCACCTGGCTGGTCGAGCGGGACGGCTACATCTTCGGGGCGGGCTACTACATCTTCGACTCCAGGGTGCAGGCCATCGCGTATGACGGCACCCTGGACTTTGATCAGCTGGGCAGGGATGCCGCGTTTGCCAAGATCAACGCCGTTCCCGATACGCCGAACTCGCTCTACCTGTTTGTGGTGGATCCTGGCGACGGAACCGTTCAGGCGCAGGGCGTTGATCCGTCCCTGGTGGGATCATCCCCCTCCGACTGGCAGGCGGCCCTTGCAGCCGAGCCCGACCTCCTGAACAAGCTGGAGACGGAGAACGGCGAGTTTGTCACCTACCAGTTCCCGAATCCAACCACCGAAAAGGAAGAGACCAAGCGCGCCTGGCTGACCATGCACGAGGGGTACGTCTTTGGCGCCGGCTACTATCCACCCGACCCCACCGGCCATGCCACGTTCCTGTGGTTTCTGTTCCGTTAGCTGGCCGGGCGGCGGCCCGAGCCCCGGCGCGCCCCTTCCGCATGCACGGACAATTCGCCGCCCGAGATGGCCGGAATGGCATTGTCACCGTGATGGGGCTGGCGCGTAATTCACCGTGCGGCCGCACCCCGCCTGCCCGGCACATTCAATGGCCATCGGTGGATCTCGCGTCCGCCGCAGCGACAGGGCACGACCGACGGGAAGGGCATCGGCGGCCGCATGACCGCGCGGCGGCAGCGGGACCGGCCCGCTCGGGGAGGGCGCTGATCCGGCCGGCCGGGGAGAGGCTGCGCCCGCGGCCGGAGGAGGGCGGCGGGGGCAGGCCGCCGGTCCGCTCCCTGGTGTGCGGCTCGTGCGAACCCGCAAAGTTCGACGGCGCTGCCCGCAAAACGGAGGCGGGGCGCGGAATCGGTGCCGCCCGGAACAGTGCCAGGGACGAACCGTTCGGGACGAACCGCTGGCACGTGCGCGGCAAACTCAAAGCTGCGGCAACGGCCCGGCCAGCGGCGCCCTCAAGCGCAGGCTTTTGGGGGGTTTGGCGCCGGATCCCTCGGTCGAAACACCACCCGGAAAGACCGCGATGGCCGAGCTCCGCGAGTACGTGCAGGACGATCAACGGCCGGAACTCTTGAAGGGTCCGTGCCGCCGCGTCGACGCCGGGACGCGGCAGGCGTTCTTCCGCGCGCCGCTCATGCCGGACTTCGACGCCCCGGGCATCAGGAACCCGGCAACGGACGAGGACGCGGCCGTCAACCTCAAGAGGCTTGCGCGGCCGTCCTGCGGAATGGCCTGGGTCCGGCCGCGCCAGAAACTGCCCGGCACCATCAGGAAGGACTGCGCGCCGGGGTACGGCGGGGCGGAGGTCGCCGGAGTGCTGCGCTTCCCGGCAGACCACCAGCACTGCCCGGACGTGACGCGCGGCTGCGCGCGGCACGCCCCGGCCGGGATCGGCCGCTGACGGACGCGCTGCGCAAGGCGCAATTTGAAAATCAGCAAAAAAAAGAGCCGCGGGGATAAACCACGGGACAAAGAATTCGTGGAAATACCGTGACGCACCAAGGCCAAAACGCCCCCCGTCCACAAGAACGCGCTTTCGGCGGAGTTTGCCGAAAACGCGGCCGCCGCGCCGGCCACCGGCAGAAAAACGACACAAATGACACCGTTCACGGTTTTCAAGAAAGCCTACTGCCGCATGTCGTGAACGGGGACGCCGTTGACGATCCCGGTATCCCGTACGGCGGCACCGGCGCCTACTCGATAGACGCGACGCGCGTCCCGGTGCACGGCATCACCCAAGGGGGCCTCTTGGAAATTTTGGACGGCGGGACCGAAGAGGATCTCGTGCGGGCGGAGTTGGACGACGTTTACAGGGCATTGGCGAGGCTCGAACGCGAACTGCCGAGCCTGACGGAAGTTTACAACGACGCCCTCTCAGAGAAGCGGCTGGAGAAGGCCGGACGACTTTGGTAAGTGATTCGGTCGCCCTTCCGCTAGACCGCCCGATTCGATCGCGCCGCGCCCGCCGGTACCGCCGCCGGCAGCACCGCCATCCGCCACTCGGCGCGGTAGCCCATCCCCGGCCAGATCGTCAGCCGCGCCCACGCCGCCGGCGTTATCTGAAAGCGTTAACGTCAGCAAGATCTTCCCCTCAATACGTCACACGAACCCGGACGGGCGAATGCGCCAGATGGGGCGCGGTGTGGACGACCCTGGGCAGGACGGCTACCACGAGTCCGCCAAGCGGCCCAGGTAGGCGGCCGAGGCTCACCACCAGACCGTCAAACCCCCCACCCATCTGCAGGGACCGCTCGTAGGCGGAATCCGGACCACCGCATGCCGGCGCTCTGTGATTGATGTACGGCGCTCGGTAGCGTTGAACCAACCGGGTATTTACGGCGAATGAACCACCAGATTGGCCGCGTGCACCGGCACGGCTCCCATCGTAGCCAGTTCGCGCCGCAGCAGGGTCGCTTCTCGCCCGGAGGCGCCGTTACCCATGGGCAGGGCGGGCTTTTCACCCTGATCTTTATGTTTCGATGCGGAACCGACCCCCTGCTGGCGCGCTATCAGGGGGGCGGGTGAACGGCTACGGCCAATATCCAAACACCCCTCTCCGAGGTAAGCGTTGCGTAGGTATTGCCGTTTATGGTATGTATTGTAACGCCCGTGTAGCCTCCAAGAAGCGCAGCGTCTGCGTCATATATGGCCGATGTGACGGCGGGGGCGGCCGGGTCGGTGATGTCGACCAGCTGCACGCCCTCGGCGGTGGTGGATATGATGGTGTAGGTGTGGTTGGATATGGTGGCGATATCTACGGCGGGCGCGCTGCTCGGCTCGGTGGCGTTATAGATGGTTGACAGTGTGGCGGGGGCGGCCGGGTCGGTGATGTCGACCAGCTGCACGCCCTCGGCGGTGGTGGATATGATGGTGTAGGTGTGGTTGGATATGGTGGCGATATCTACGGCGGGCGCGCTGCTCGGCTCGGTGGCGTTATCAGCTAAACCACGGAAATTCTCTTAATACCAGGATCTGTCCGAGATATGCACCGGACGATGGCCGCATGGTCTGCCAAAGCATGTCTGCAACCGCGCCGTGGGCCGGTCCGGCGGGCACCCGGTTCGGCAGGCCGCCCTGATCAAACCGGTTGAGCATCTCGACCACTCCGTGGCTGTTGCGGCAGGGCATCAGGTAGGGGATGTTCATCTCGTCCAGGGCGGAGATGGTCCGGACCGTGAAGAATTCCCTGTCGAACAGGCACAGCTTGATCACGATGCCGTCCTTCATGCATTGATCAATCAGCGAGCGCACCATTTTCGGCACGGACGCGCCTGCCGGAACCCGCAGGCACCCCAGGGCCAGGCGCAGACCGTCGTTGACGCAGTGGATCGTGATATACCGCTCAAAGTACTTGGTTCCATTCTTGTACCTGGAGATGGTCAGGTGGTCATCCTTTATCCTGTCGTACCGGGGTATCAGGTGGCAGTCGACGGCGACGGTCAGGCCGTCACGGGGCAGCACGCCCAGCTGGCGCAGCGTCGTCATATTGTCCAGTACCATCATGGCAAAGACTCCCTCGACCGCCTCGAGGGTCACGGCGGCCAGCCGCCTCCTGTACCACTCGTCGCTGGGGGTCATCCCCGTGATCCAGGTCTCCATCAGGGTGGTGGCCGCCCGACGGGCGGTGGTGCATCCCCCCACCGAGGCATCCAAGGCGACCGCCCGGATCATTCCGCAGTTGAAGTCGGCCATCGTGTATGGCGCGTTGGGGCCGGACGGAATGTGGACCACTCCGGCGATGTGCTTGTCCAGATCGCCCATTATCTGGCTGCGGATGCTGAGGTTGTTCTTGATCTCGCGATCCATGATGTTGATGGTGTGGCTCATCGGGCAGGCCGCCTCCCGGGTGGTGGCGATGATGGGGATATTGACGCATCGGAGAAGGAAAGCTTACTCCCAACCTTAAATGCCGTTCTCGGCCAATTAAACCGGTGTGCTGGTCTCCTCATTTGTGATAGTCTGAGGAGACTTGCACTCCTAGCTTGTTAACCACCGGTGTTGGTTATGATCGATCCCGAGGTACGCCATATTTGATCCCGGAGCGCGGTCCGGATGGATGTTGCATCCTCAAGTCGGGCGGAATTGCTGGGTCCGTGGTTTAGCTGGCCTACCGCAAAAGACAAATATCACGGATAGATGCGCGCAAACGCATGGGAGACAATTCCCTTTGTCAGTATGTTGTTCGCGCCGGTTCCCGCATGAGCCCGGCCTTAAATAACGGCGAGCCGTAAAAGAAGATTATCTTGGGAGCATCAGTCTACTACGAGGTGCTGCGCCCCGCCAACCAGCAGGACCTGGAGGGGGCAGACCCCGAGGCCGCCTCCATCCTCGAGGAGATGGTCCCCGGAGACTACGTGGCCGCGGCCGACCTGAAGGGCCGGCCCGGCGGGGAGGCGGCCATCTCCTGGGGGTGCGCCGGCGGGCTGCTCCGCAAGGCGGGGCAGGCGGGCGGCATCCTGAGGTTCGGGACGGTCAGGTCCTGGCTGTCCCAGCTGGGCCAGGCCAAGGTCACCAGGGTGGCCGGGGAGGGCGGAACCCGGCACGCGTACGCCTCCGCGATGGGCGCCTTCAACCGGTGGCTTACCGGCAGGGAGCTGGAGGTGGGCAGGGCGGGGGAGCCGACCCCCGCCAGGTCGTTCCCGGACATAGAGGGCCTGCTGGCGTTCTGCGGCGAGACCGACCGGGGAGCCCGGGCGACGGGGAGGATACTCCGGCAGTACCTGGCCCACTGCGCCGCCGGCGGGATGTCCGTGTCGACCGCCCTGGTGCACTGCGCCGCGGTAAAGTCCTACTTTGCCGCCCACGAGGTGCGCCTGGACGCGAAGGTCGAGAGGAGCCGCCACCGCCCCGATGGCGACGGGGCCGAAGCCCGGATGAGCCTGGCCGACCTCTACAAGATGATGACCGCCGGCGGGATGGACGCGATGGGCAGGGCCGTCGTGATGGTAAAATTCCAGGCCGGGCTGGACGCCAGCACGATGGCCGACCGGTTCAACTTTGAGGCGTACGGGCAGATCATCCGGCACTTCGGGACGGAGGACTACGAGGCCTGGGACCTGGACAAATGTCCCGTCCCCATCAGGCTGGTCCGGGTCAAGACGAACGTGCGGCACACCACGTTCATCGACAGGGATGCGGTCTCCTGCCTGCGGGACTACCTCCGGCAGAAGGAGTTCCGGGACGGCAGGCACGAGCGAGGCCGGCCCCTGTTCATCAACAAGAGGGGCAGGCCGGTCGACCCCATCTGGGTGTCCCGGATGTTCTCCAAGGCGGCCGGCCGGGCAGGCATACAGGCGAGGATCTCGCGCGGGGCCCTCAGGGTGGGCTCGCACGAGGCGCGCGACCTGCTCAAGAGCACGCTGATGGTGGCGGGGTGCGCCCCGTACGCGGCCGACCACGTCCTGGGCCACGCCCCCCGGGACAGCTACGAGAAGCAGGCAGTCCTGTACCCGGAGGCGATCCGGCGCGAGTACACCAAGGCGTCCGGGGCGCTCAACCTGATGAGCGGCGTCGAGAGGTACCTGGTGTCGTCGGCGGCGGCCGCCCCGGCCGGGACGTCCCCCGTGGGGATGGCGCCCGGCCGGGACAGGAAGCCGCCGGCCGGGCCGGACTCGCGCCTGGAGGAGATACTGGACCGGCTGGGCCTGATGCAGGCCGACCTCCGGAGGGCGGCGGTGACATCAGCGGGGACGGCCAGGGCGGTGATGCTCCTGCTGGACCGGGACGGCGGTCATGACCTCCCCGAGGGGGTGCTGCGGATGATCACGGACCCCGAGTGGGACGCCGGCCGGGAAGGCTAGCGGGACGCCGCCCCCGGAGCCGCGGCGTAGCCGCGCAGCGGGGCGCGCGCGTGCGGGGTTCGGTACTTGGTGCCGGCCATCTACTTGATCAGGTCGCGCGCCTCCTTGGTCGTCCGGCAGGCGGTCTTCTTCAGGGTTCCCCGCATCTTCTTCATGGCCCTGCTGGAGACAAGCGGGGGCCCGCCGGACCGCGGCCTCGTCCGCAGCCCCGGCAGGCCCTCCGGCAGGTATCGGCCGTGCCACCTGGCGCCCTAGGACCCGGCCATGCCGAGGTGTTCTGCGGCCCCGGTCCGGGTCATCCCGTCGCGTTCTACGCGAACGACCGGCATTATCCGCTTGAGGATATCGGCATCTCATTCAGACTTGAAGGTGTTGGTGAGTTCCCCGATGGCGGATTTTTTCTCGTTCATGGACGGCATGGGCCGCGTGATCAATGAATGTTTTGCCAGAGGCTAGGATCTCAAACACATCTTCCACGGTATAGCAGTCAAGAAACGGCAGGGCCGGATGACCAACCGGCAGATTGCCCAGTCCATGGTGACGTAGGTAATCTGAGTCAGGAAGATACGGCCAAGATGCCTGCGCGGCACGTTGATCGTCTACCCCGGGCGAAAGGGCGGGCCCGCCAGCACCCTGGCCGGACGCAGGAAGCACTCCGCCGTCCTGTCCGCAGGAGGTATAGCGCCGGCTAAAAGTTCGTTCAGGCCGAAGCCCCCAAATCTAAACCAGCAACCATCCCCGCCCACGTTGGCGTGGCATGGGCAAAACACGGCTGGAAGAACCGGAGAAACCGCGCGGGAAAGAAAAAGGGTTCTGGGGGGGAGGGGTGCCCAGAATGCTTGCCGTCCACACGGTCCGCGTGCGCGAAATGGGCATAGGCGAGACTGCCGCCGACCTAATGCGGTTCGAGAGGCGGGCGCGCAAGTGGCCGGAACGCTTCGATGCCGGAGGCTTGGACGGCCTCCGGGATCTTCCCAGAACCGGCCCCGGCCTCCAAGGATGCCGCGCGAGATCATGGCACGGATAATCGAGCTGTCCGTCTAACCTCGTTCTCGGACAAACACGGGGGATCAGGGGCATTAACCCGCAAGAATGAATGATTAGATCACATCGGTAACGCGGACGCTCATCCGGAGGATGGCCCCGGCCGGGGGGACGGTCGTCGACGCGCAGGATGGGAGTACCGCGCGGATTGATCCGGGCGCGCCGCCACGCGACGGTACGGTCCGGGGAGGGCTGCGCGTCCCGCGGAAGGGTTCCCGCCCCCCGAACAGGGACGGGGGACCAGCGGAGTGGAAATGGAGAGCGGACCATAGCCGGCGGCGATCCGGGACCCGCCCAAGACAATACACTTATCCGGTAATCTTCTAATTGAGGCCATGCCGGCAGGAGGGCGAAATATTTTTGGAATTCCACGGATTGTTGAATTGTTGGTCGAGACGGTTGGGAGATAATGCCCGAACGCTACTGCCTCAACTGCAAGCGCATGGTCAACACGACCAGCGGATTCAATTGGGGGCTTTTTGGCATATTCCTCTTCCTTACCATCATCGGGGGCTCGCTTTTATCCCCGCTACTCTTCTTGCTGCTCATCGCACATGCGCTATACGGCGTGTACCACTTCTTTAGGGGCCAAAGAAGGTGCCGCATCTGCAGGTCCAAAAGGCTTACCGATGAACCGCCACCTGAGGACAATTAACCAGTATCATCATCATCAGGTTGGGTTGTAACGTTGGCAGCGCCTGCAAAAATGGCGCCCGGAGCGGAGACGGCGATCAAAACCACGGCATAGAGGCTATGCCGGTACAAAAACGGCGCGCGTGCAAGCCGGCGGTGCTCGTCTTTGCAGGCAGGGTTGCGCCCCCCCCCGGTCTGGCCGTGCGAGCAGGCCTTGCTGTGAACTGGTAAGTTAACAGCGCCGGTATAAAAAAACAGCGACTGCGCCAAATTTGACCCCCGCTGCCACTCCAACACCCCTTACCGCTCCGATCGAACCATCATGTTCCACCATACGATACGAATCATGCGGACCGTCGTTTCCGCTATGGGCCACGTTCCTTGGATGGCGCTACCAACTTGGCGGGTCATACATGGCATGCCAGCACGGGATCAGCTTCGCGGCCGCGTATGTTATTGACCGCGCAGTGACGGTCCGTATCCAATCCCACACGATGGCCGGTCCGATCACACGGCCCGCCACCCGGCGAACAGCCACTATGCTTGCAGGTGTCTTTTCAGGCACCTTTTACAGACTTTGCAAATTCTGAGAACGCCATGCCGCTTCTCAAGCCCGAACGCCCCGGCGGATTCCCTCGGCGTTGATGCCACTACCCCGCACGCCCGGCATGTCTGGGCATGTCGCACCGACTCTGCGGCCCTCGCAATATCGTCAAGTTTTCCGCGTATGTTGTCGTTCTCGTATATGATGCCAGAATGCCATACGCCGTACCCGCCGTCTGCATTCACGGCCCGCACCCATTTTTTCAGCGCATCATTCTTGGCCATATCGACATCATCCTCCTTGCCCTTTCCCTCCAGTACGAGCGAGATGCCAGAATTCAAATGAACCACAAAGTCTGGCCTGTAGCCGCGCTCCGTGCCGTCCCCCGGATGCACGTATTGTATGGTAAAGCCGGCCATGTCGGATTTTGCCCATGATTTGACGCGCCCGTCCGCGTCAAGTACCTTGCCTATCCTGAGCTCAAGATCCGAGTCTGCCGTCATGAGGTTGAGGTGCGTCTTTTTTGGATTGAACCTCCGCTTCTTTGTGGTAAACTTGGGAGGTATGTTGGTGGAACCGGTGCCTTCAATGTCTGCCTTTGGAGTGGATGTCGGATCCTGTCTGGCAAGATGCAGAAATATGTCCCTGGCTATCGCGTCATGGTATGCCGCCAGCATGCATACGAGCCCCGCCTCGTCGAGCCGCGTCCTGACGTATTTTTGGACGTATTTCCGTACTATGCCCAGTACGTCAATTGCAACTTGGTTCGGTCTTTCGTTGTACGGGCTGTATTCACCCCACGGCATTTTTCCCAACCGGTTCAGGTTGCACATTACATCCTGCAGTATGCCGTACATGACGGTCTGCCGCCGGTGCTGCTGCGTGAGTGTCGTGTCCGCCCCCGCAACCCAGCCATCCACCACCGGCCCCACCGTAGTGGATGCCGGAGGGGGCGTGTCGTCAAACTGCGGCGGCTCCACCCTATCCCAGTCAACATCCATCCGGACGGTCAGGGTGTCCCGTATGTCTGCTACAATAGGCCAGGCGATCATGTGTTCGGGCTTGTCGGGGAATATTTCGGCTGGAGGCGGCGCCGGTTCGGTGTCGCCACCCTGCTCGGAAGCCTCCGACAGCAGTCCCGCGAACGGCACCCCCAGCACGCAGACGTACTCTGGCGCAAACAACCCGTCCGCACCGGTGTCATAGCTTGTGCGCCGCAGCCCGCGTCCGACCACCTGCTCGCAGAGCAGCTGGGACTTGAACGCCCGCAGCCCCATGATGTGTGTGACGGTTCTAGCGTCCCAGCCTTCGGTCAGCATGTCCACCGACACTATATTGCATATGCGCTCCCCCGGCTTTCCCGGCTTGCCCACCGTAGACACTCTCTCACGGAGCGCCATTTTGCCCTCGCCGGTGTTGATGGCCTTGATGGTGTTCGAGTCTATATGCAGCAGCGACTCCGGCTTCACCAGATCCGTATTCAGGAGGAAGTGGTTCGACTCAAACTTGTCCGCCATCAGCCTGGCGTGTTTTGTGTTGTTGCAGACGGTAATCATGACGGGCGGCGTGGTGCGTCGGCCCGACCACCTCTTGTTGACGCGCAGCCAATCGTCGCCAAGCAGGCCGTACGCCTCTTTGACCAGTTTCGGCACCAGTCCCCTTCCCAAGGACATGGCGACATCCTCCTGCTGGTACAGGTGGTAGAACCGGTCGCCGTACAGGGGGGTCTGCGGCGTCTTTACCAGTCCCGATTCTATCGCATCCCACAGTGAAAAGTCCGATATTATCCACGTGAACATCGTCTCGTCGGTGGAGCTCTTGCCGGTGGGCACGAACGGGGTGGCTGAAAAGTCGTGGCAGCGCAGGATGGTGCGCGCCTCGTGTATCATGTCCAGTCCCGCCGTCCATATGCCGGCCCTCTCGGACTCGTCTGAGTCGGCACTGGCGTATTCTTCATGGCGCCATGCGTGGTGTCCCTCGTCGTTTATGACGAGTATGTTGGAGCCGCCGGTTCTGCCCAGTATCGAGTTTGCAAGCGACCTGGCGCCCTGCGTACCGAGTTTGGCCACGCTTGTGGATTTTGACGTCTTTGGTTTGAGTTGCTGGTAGTTGGTTATCGTAACGCGGGCGGCGCCCAGCCTGCCTCGCCACGCAGATGGTACCAAGTCAAACTCGTCGTATACGTTGTCAGGATTGCCGGGCAGGAGCGCCTCCAGCCTGTCGCGAACGGTCACGCTCGGGGAGACCACCAGCACGTCCTTTATGCCGGAGCTGAGGACCTGCCATGCGATGAGCATCCCCATCACCATGGTCTTGCCCGTTCCGGTAGCCATCTTGGTGCAGTACCGCTTGAACGGGCCGCCGTCGCCGCGTATGAACCGGTCGACCACGCCGGGGTGCTCCGACGCGTATATGATGTTCTCGATCGCCTCAACCTGGCAAAAGAATAGCTTGTAGTCGTCACGGTTCTTCCAGTGGTCAAGCAGCATCCGGGTTGTCCTGGAGGACCCGCTGTAGTTGTTGGCGCGCCACCTGTCCACGTACGGCCGTATCTTGTTTACGCTGCCAATCTCACGGTATATCCCATACCTGCCGTCCTCGCTCATGCTCTGGTATCCGGACGGGCGGCGGCCCTCCGCAAGGTGGTATTCGTTGCTTTCGGGGTCGTATCGGTAGTGCCTGTCCGGTTTTACGTAGGGGCCGCATATGATGAGTTTCTCGATGCTCTTTACCATCCCTCAAGGCCCCTTGCCGCAAGCGACTCGTTTCCTTCGTTGTCGATTGTCTTTACCGCGACTCGTTTGTTGTCTCCCATCTCGAACGGTATCGACTTTGTGCCAGAGTATTTTTTCAACAGTTCCGGGTTGATGTCACTGCGAAGCGTCTTCTCCAAACTCTTCCACAGGTCGGGCTTTGCAGTAAAGAAGAACTGCTTGACGCGCATAGTCCTGCCGTCGTAGTCGGTGTCCAACATCCACATTGCGATGTTGCTAGCGTCGCCTGTGATGACCTTGTCTTTGTTTGGATCGTAATAGTCATACCCCAATATCTCCACCACGCATTCTTTCCCGCCGCCGGTTATCTTGATGTCCGGCCCGCCCACCATGCTGAACGGCTGGTCCGTGGCCTTTGACTTGAGGTCGGATATCAGTGTGTCGTTGTGTATGGTGGCGGACAGCGCGCCGTCCGTCTTGTCGATGATGGATTTTGCCACGGGATCAAAGGCCATGGCCAGAAACAGCGCCCTGCCGCCGGCCACCTCAGCGAGTACGGAATCTATCTGATGCCTGCCCATGGGCCCGTGCTCCGGCCCGAAGGACAGTGCAATCCTGCTGCTGCCCATATGCCCGTATGCGTGGATCGGGGACGTGTCGTCCCGGTTCTTCTCTATTTTGTCGAACTTTAGCCGCACGGTCTTGGTCTTGACGCCGGAATCCGCCAGCATGCGCAGCAGGTCGCTTCTTGCCGTTGGTGCATCTGTAGACTCGGTGCCATCCACTATGACCGGCGCGGGTATGGATTCGACGGTAAACGGGCCAGCCACCCTGCCGCGGTTCTTTTCTGTTTTCGGTTTGTCGTATCGTACTATCGTCTCAAAATCGTCCTTGGTCAACGCAGAGGCCGTAATCCGGTCCTGTTCCTCATACTGGAATCCGCTGTCAACGCCTTCAGCATCGTTGAGGAGTTTGTACCAGGGGTAGGTGGCGGTCTGCAGCCTGTGCCTGGCGGTAGCCAGGGATACTCGGGAAGTGTCGCAGGTTATCCAACGCCGCCCCCACTGCTCGGCGACATATGCCGTTACGCCCGACCCGGCGGTTATGTCCATCACCAAATCCCCGACGTCGGAGCACATCAGCATGCAGTTTTGTATGACGTCCGGCTTGGTCTCGACCACATACATTTTTTGGTTCTGTTGCATCCCCTCCCAGACGTTGAGGAGTAGTTCTGGAGAATCCTCGGGATATTCCACGCGGCGAACACTACTCGCACTGAAATGAAGCCGGTCTTTGTGGTATAGTACATTCAAGGCGTCGTGCCCAAGTCGCCAGTGAGTACCGTTCGGTATCGGATACGTCTCGCCGTTCGGAAATGTATGGGGTTCGGACCGGTCAGTGGTGGATGTGCCCTGTGAATGGAGTGGAAGTGTGCTGCAACGACGCGCGCCTTTTGGGAGCCGGCCGTCAGATGGAGCAGATTCCACGGTACCGTCATTTAGCCGGATCTGGCGGTAAAGGCGTCTTATCGATTCGTCCGTCCTGTCCTTCCACAGTCGGTTAAACTTTGCATTCTCTTTGTTCTTGGCATACCAGATTATGTAGTCGTATGGGTTCGGCCTAGGGCCGGTACCCCCCCCCCTTTGGTTCTGAACATAATCTGCCACATGAAGTTTTCAGATCCGAACACTTCGTCAAGTAGAATCCGGATCAAATGCTGGTTCTCGGTGGATATCTGCACGAATATGGACCCGCCGTCTGCAAGCAGGTCCCAGGCCAGCACCAACCGTTTCCTGACCATTGCCAAATACGAATGAATTCCCAGCTTCCAGGTATCGCGGAATGCCTTGATTGGTTCGGGGCGCATCTCGACGTTTTCGGGGCTGTTCTTCACATCGGTCTCGAACACGCGCGGCTGGAAATTGCTGTCGTACTTGATGCCGTATGGCGGATCAAAGTATATCATCTGGACGCGGCCCGCCATACTCTCCATATGGAGTAGTGAGTTCATCACCAAGAGTGAATCACCGGCAATCAGGCGGTTTGTCCAGCCGTCCTCGTGCTCGTAGAACTCAACGGCCTCATTGTGGGGACGCGGATCTCCGAAGAAGTCATCCATGGTCGACTTCTTTATGGTTACCGGATCAAGTATGACGGACGGGTGAATGGACTCATGCCTGTGCAGTTGAACGGTCTCGACCTCAATCTTCTCCGCTTCATCACGACCCATGAAGAGTAGGATGGGTGAATCATGCGGGTCGATCTCCGCAGAGTACTCGGCAGAGCCGTGGACGTTGTCGTTCTGGGCAAGACCGATGGCGGGATTGTTCTTGCGGCTCTCTTTTGTGTGCCTGTACTCGCCAACCGGATGCCCGTTAGTCCGTTTTGGCCTGCCCCTCAAGGCGTGTACCTCGCATTGGAACATGAGAGACCATACACAGTACACAATCCGGCCGCCACGTCACTTGGCGCCAGCTGCTGGTGGTTCCGCAGCGGGCGCAGCTTTCCGGGTTTGATGTTTGTGGGTCCGGCGGCCAAGTCCGGCCACTCGACGTTGCTCGCGGCTAGCGACTCCCACGTGTGTAGGGTACTCAAACCCATTGATGTTGCGTGTTGGCAATGCATTTGGTCCAATCCTACAACCATGCGGTTGATGGTTTTTTAAATATTTGAGGTATTTTTGCGCGTACTGGCCGTAACAATCCGGCATTGTTGGCGGGATCCGCTTTGCGTATGGGCAGTACGGGTGGATGTACCGGGCAGATTATGGCGGGATAGATGGGATGGTGCGCAGAATCCCCCATGCCCCGGGGGAGGGGGCGGGTGTCACCCCCGCGAGGTTGCCGAACACCGACACCCAGCATATCATTTCGGGACGACCCGGCGGGAGGAACAAGGGGCGTTGAGCCGCCCCCGCCCCGGTTAGGGGCGGCGAAACGCCCCCGGACCGAACCGTCCGGGGCATTCCTAGATGGTCCGGTTGGCCAGGCGCCTGGCGTCGGCTATCTTGCGCCGGGTCATGACCTCGTTGGGTGGTTGTAGGGTTCTTCCTTGGTCAGCATGTACCAGGCGTCCTCGAGAAGCTCCCGGGCGGTGGCAGTCAGCGCCTTCTGGGATCCCTTTCTGGCGGACAGCCGCTCGTAGCGCTGCTTGTGGTGGGGGTCGTACTGGACGGCCACGAACGCCACCTCGACGGCGGCGTTCCTGAGGCGGCAGGATCCGCGCTTGGTGATGTCGCCCGTCCGGACGGTATCTGCGCCGTTCCGATGGGAGGGCACCAAGCCCGCATAGGAGGTCAGCTTCTCGGGGCTGGTGAACCGGGCCAGGTCCCCGCCGATCTCCGCCAGGATGGTGACCGCAGTGACCGGTCCAATACCCGGCATGGTCATCAGCAGGAGGGCGCGCGGCTCGGAGACGGCTATCCTGCAGATCTCCTTTTCGAGCAGCGATATCCGCTGTTCGACGGCATTGATGATGACCAGGTGAGTATCAAGCACCACCCGGTCATAGTCCCAGAGGGGAGCCATCTGCAGCCACTCCCGGCCTTTGATGGTGTAGAGGCCGGCGGGCCGCTTGAGCGGGTATTTGGCTAGGATCGCGTGTACGTGGTTCTTGTACTCGGTGGCATCGTACCGGAGATCCAGGCGGGTCCGGACCAGCTCGCGCAGGTCCATCTCCTCCTCGGTGGGCACGTGGGACGGCTTGTAAAAGTCGCCCCTGACCAGGTCGCACAGCCTATCCGAGTCGCGGTTGTCGTCCTTGAACTTTGCCTGGGTGATTATCTTGATGTCGTAGGGGTTGACCAGGATCGGCTTGATGGCGGTCTTTTCCAGCTCCCTGTGTAGCACCCTCCAGTAGTTGCCCGTCGACTCAAAGAGGGCGAGCGCGGGCTCGTGCCCGCGGAGCCGCACCCTGCGGATGAACCGGCCGATACCCTGCAGGTCGTTGTCAAACTCGAACTGGTCGAGTACCTTCTTGGATCTTCCCTTGATGGTGGTCGTGCATTTTCTCATGTGTGCATCGATTCCAATGTAATACAATTTCTTTTTCACATTCACCTCCTTTTCGGTAAAGTCGGACCTGGCCAATAGTAGACTTCCATCCGCCCTCGGAGGGGCTGAAGCTTTTCACTTACCTTGAGCCAATCTGTGTATCGCCCTCGGAGGGGCAGGTGTTACCGGCTCTCCGGTCCAACAGGAAGGATGTATAGGAACTTGAATAATGATCTGGATAACCGTACGGGCCACGGAGGGCAGATCCGTCCTCATTTTATCCAAATCTTTTTGCAAATCACTATGCAGGCGTGGCCGATATAACGACCACGCGCAGCTTCTGTAACAGAGGAGGGGTGTGGATCCGATCTTCTCAAGTTTCTGGAAGGTTACCGGGACACGGACCGGGACAGAAAGCCGGGAACGCAGCTTTGACCGGTGAACTGTCCCAAGATGGCGCCCAGAGTGGAAATGCGGATCCAACCCGACCAAACATACGGGCAGAAATGGTGGTCGAAACCACGTGTCTCATGGAACCAACCTGACCAACCCCAACTGCCAAGTGGAATCACAGCCCTCGATAACGTTTATCAGCTATTCGTACAAATAGACGGTGAACTATTGACAACACCCAAACGAACATCGCCCGTTTTTCTTTTAGCCGTCTGCGGGGTGTTCTTGGTGGCGGGGTTTGCCGCCGGGACGGTTGCCTGGGACGGACAGCCCTGCCGCCCGCCGTCCTGCCATGTCGACGTCCGGACGGATGCCGAGTTGAGGATGGCCGTCCTAGAGTTGGGTGTGGACATGTTCGAGCACGGCCTGTCGATGGATCCGCAGCTGGCCATGCATCTGGTGAACGTTGACAAGAGGACGGTCGACCTGCTGGTGCTGGAACCCAACTACCTTGAGGACGGCTCCTCCCGCGGCTCCTCCCAGGCGGGCAATATCACGGCCGTCCGCGAGTACCACTCCAACGGGACCCGGCACTACACGGCCGTGGACGACCGCACCGGGGAGGTGCTCCGGGAGATAACCATCCACGATCTCCCCGGATACACGTTCCGCATGTTCATGGTGGACGAGGGAGATTAGAAGACATGGCGTCCAGCCATCACTCACCCATAGGCAGATCCTATAACAGATAGCGCCCAGAGCGGAAACGGCGGTCTGGCTTTCGGGGTCTCAGTTTTAATCTCGTTATCAAATATGATCTGGAACTCACCCCGCACCATACCATCCGCCACCTGCATCATGGGGGAGGGGTGAACGGTTACCCGTCATACGCGATGCGGCAAGCTGAAATCTAGAAATTGTACACAGGCATTGGATGGCCATGCAGAATATAGGGGTGAACGACTTTTGGGATTACATACACGGTCCTACGTCGTTGGGCAATGAGTAGGATCCGCCTGGTATTAGGAATAGTGGCAGCCATTGTGGCTGTATCCGCCACATCCGTGATCCTGTTGTTGCCAGAGGATGTTCTCACGGAGGGCCAACCGGCCATTGACGGCAGTCCGGCAATACCGGCTTCTTGGGCATCATATTCGACCGCAAACGAGACTAGACGCGCATACAACCCAACTGCCTACGACTGCACGCTGGCTATCTCTCAGAGCATCACGGATGATGACCGGCGAGTAGCCCGGATTACCATGGACTGCGCCTCGACCATCGTTACCCATACGTCGCGCATCATGCAGGACGGACAATCGGTTGACATCAGGAGTGTCTTTGAGGAGTACGAGTTCGTTCTGGAGGATCTGCCAGTGTGCTCGTGGGATATCATGCACATAGACCAACACAACCAAGGCGACAGCCAGAAGGGGTTAATCTCGGCGGATACGGATTGTTGGATAGACGACAAAGGCCTGTTTGGCCTGCCGGCTGAATAAAAATAGACAGTCTTGTGTTGGTCGTCGTCGGTAACCCAAACGTAGACGTATCCGCGGGACTTGCCAAAGACACTGCATGCCCCACACCCACCACCGTGCCCGTCACTGCTACACTTTGTGCTGAACCTGTCGTTGGGCTTGTGTATCTCCGACATGCCGTACTAGTAGACAGGACCGTAGGTGTTGGTGTCGAATCCTATCGTTTCGGTCCGGCAGGCGGCCTGCTCGGATTGTTTTTAGCTCTTCTGCGGCTTTTCCGGAGAATTATCGTGTGGAGGAACCATCAGCGTGAACAGCACCCCCCGGCCGCCATAATTGCTTTATAACCAGGCCGGGTAGCCGGGGTGATGCTCTCCGGTGCGGGCGTGGCGCTGCGAGTGATAACGGCGCCCAACTCTGCGTTTGCGCATATCCGCGACAACGACGGCGCGTACTTTGTGTGGTCGGTCTGCATCTTCGTGATTTCGTGGTTTCCGATGACCATTGTCCTGTACATGCTGTATCCGAACGCCCCATCACTGGAGGACGCATTCCAGCAGGCCGGGCTTGGCATGCTGGGCGGCGTTGCCATTACGGCGCTGATCTACCTGGTGGGAAGGCTGCTTGGCGGCAACGGCAGCTGGAGGAAGGTCTTTGCCGTGGTCTTTTACACGAACGTGATGGTCTTTCCCATGGTTATCGCGGCTGCGGGGCTGGCGCCCTTGGGCGGGGGCCACCCTGCGCTGGAGTCCATGGGCGGGGGATCCCCAATGCTGATGCCCCTGTCGATGGCGCAATTTGGCGGGGCGGGCCAGCCGGACTCGGCCGGCTTTGGGCCATGGGCGGGCGCAACGCTGGTCCCTTTGATTATCACCCTGGCCGTGCTGGTCGCCATCCTGGTATGGTACGTCGTGGTCTCGGTGAAGGCGGTAAAGACCGTCAACGGGTTCGGTACCGCAAGGGCGTTCGGCCTGTTGGTGGTTGCACACGTGGGATATGGCGCCGCGCTATCATCGTTCTCCATGGGATGATATGCCTGCAGGTTCCGGCCACCTACCGGCGGCACGCACGGGTCCTCCGCGGAGCAAATATTATCCGGTGGTGATCCACCATACTGGAATGGCGACGATGATGACGCTGGCCGTCGACATAGACGGCACCATCACGGAGAACGGCAACGGGATGATCCACCTGGGGGCGCTGGGGGCCCTCCGGAGCATGGCCGCCTCGGGCCACCGGGTCATCTACGTGACGGGCAGGTCCTCGGTGGAGGCGTTCGTGCTCTCCGTCTTTGGCGGGACCGGCGGGGGGGCCGGCAGCGTCTCGGTCGGCGAGAACGGCGGCTGCATCACCCTGGGGCCGTCCGAGCATATCAAACTGGGCGACATACAGGAGTGCCGCGGCGCCCTGGAGATATTCCGCGGGGAGATACCGGCCGTCCGCGAAAAGCCCGTCTTTCCCAGGATGACCGAGGTGGTCCTGGAGCGCACCTTCAACCTGGAGGACGCCAGGAGGATTGCCGAACGCGAGGGGCTGGGGGTCAACCTGTCCGACAGCGGCTACGCCTTTCATATCAACTCGCCGGGGATAGACAAGGGGTACGGGCTGGGCGAGGTGATGTCCAGATACGGCATATCCAGGGACCGGGTGATCGCCATCGGCGACAGCCAGACCGACGTGCCCATGTTCAGGATGGCCGGCACCAGCGTGGCGCTGGGCAACGCCTCCAGCGACGTCAGGGAGGCGGCCACCATCAGGACGGATGCGCCCGGCGGGGACGGCGTGATCGAGGCGCTGCAGGTGCTGGCCCCCGGGATGGTGGGCGGGTGACATGCCCTACGGGAGGCTGCTGGAGGAGGCAGGCGGGATAATCCGGGACGCGCTGGACAAACTGGGCTATCCGAAGGTGCGGTTCTCTGTGGAGCCCTCCCGGGAGGGGCACGGGGACGCCAGCAGCAACGTGGCCTTCCTGCTGGCCGGGGAGCTGCGTCAGAGCCCCCGGGAGGTGGCCGCCGCCGTGGCCGGCGCCTCCAGGGCGGGCGGCCTGGTGCTCTCCGTCGAGGCGCACCCGTCGGGGTACCTCAACATGCGCGCCGACTGGGACAGGCTGTCGGGGGTCATCCTGGCCGAGTGCGTTCGGGAGGGGTACGGCTCAGGTTCATCGGGGATGGGCGCCCGGGTGAGCGTCGAGCACACCAGCGTCAACCCCAACAAGGCGCTGCACATCGGCCACGTCCGGAATATCGTGGTGGGTGATGTCGTCTCCAGGATACTCCGCAAGGCCGGCCACACCGTCAGGGTGCTCAACTATATCGACGACTCCGGCCTGCAGGTGGCAGACGTTGTGCTGGGGTTCACCCGGCTGGGGTTTGCCGCCGAGCCGCCCGGCGGAGAAAAGTTTGACGCCTACTGCGGTGACCGGGTGTACGTGGGCACCACCCGGGAGTGCGAGAAGGACCCATCCCTCCAGGAGGCGCGCCGGGAGATACTCCGGGAGATAGAGCGGGGGGATACCGAGTCGGCCAGGGTGGCCGAGCGGGTGACGCGCCGCGTGCTGGCGGCCCAGCTGCAGACGTGCTGGAACCTCGGCGTCCGGTACGACCTGCTCAACTACGAGTCCCAGATAGTCCGCTCCGGCCTCTGGGGGCGCGCCTTCGAGAGGCTGAAGCGGGAGGGGCTGGCCACCCTGGAGACCGGCGGTGAGAACGCCGGCTGCTGGGTGATGGGCGAGAAGGTGATAGTCCGGAGCAACGGGACGGCCACCTACATGGCCAAGGACATACCATACGCGGCCTGGAAGCTGGGCCTGCTGGAGGACCCCTTCGGGTACGAGGAGTACCCAGGTGGCCAGCCGGGAGGTCCCACCCTGTACCAGAGCACGCTGGAGGGGGGCCGTCCCATGGACTTTGCCGCCGAGCGGGTGATCACCGTGATAGATACCCGGCAGGCCAGCCTCCAGAAGGCCGTCTCCGAGGCCGTCTCCAGGATCAGCCCCGGCGGCGAGGACTCCTACGTCCACCTGGGGTACGAGGCGGTGACGCTCAGCCCCGGGACCGCCGGGCAGCTGGGCATGGACACGGGCGGGCGCGCCCAGATGTCCGGCCGCCGGGGCATCTATATCGGGGCCGACGCCGTCTACGAGACGCTGTGCAGGCGGGCCGCCGCCGAGACCGCCAAGCGGAACCCGGGGATGGACGCCGGGACGCTGGAGGCCGTCTCGCGGGCGGTGGCTGTAGGCACCATCCGGTACGAGATGATCCGCCAGGACCTGGGAAGGGCCATCGTCTTCGACCTGGAGAGGTCGACCAGCCTGGAGGGGGATACGGCCCCCTACCTCCTGTACTCGCATGCCCGCGCCTGCCGGATACTGGAGAAGGCCCCCGGCCCGCCCGACCATCTAGCCGACCCGGCCGTCCTGGAGTCGGGCCGCGAGCGCGACCTGATAAGGCTGCTGGGGATGTACGGGATGGTGGTGGAGGGCGCCTCGGCCAACCTCTCGCCCAAGGTGGTGGCCAGGTACTGCCACGACCTGGCGGTGGCCTTCAACGCGTTCTACGAGTCCTCCAGGGTTATCGGCGCCGGCGGCCCGCTGGAGAACGCCAGGTTGTGCCTGGTGGACGGGTTCGGGGCGGTCATACGCGACGCCCTGGCCACCCTGGGGATAGAGGCGCCCGTCCGGATGTAGGGCGGGGCCGGTCCCCGGCCGTTACCAACATAAATAGGCAGTCTGCTCATCCCGAACATGGTTCGCGACATGCCCCGGTACGCCAGGTGGGGCGACGTTCCGCCCGACAGCAGGCTGGCCGTCAAGCAGAGGGACTACCTGCTCTCCCGCAGGAGCAGGCTGGACGAAAGGATAGAGTTATTGATGGCCAGGATCGACTGGATCCTGCGAAGATGAGTCTTTTCGACCCGGACATAGAGGACACCAAGGCATCCATCGAGTTCTTCAACACCCTGAGCGACGAGGAGCGGGCCCTGATAGTCTCGGATCTCAACCCCAACACGTTCAAGATACCCCAGTACTACGACAGCCTGGTCTCGCTGCTCTCCCGGGTCCAGAGGGACATCACCGTCCACGACGGCATAAAGATAGGCAACCGGCTGATGGACATGGGCCTGGAGGAGACCTGGGCCAGGCTGATAGTCACCAACATGAAGAAGCACGCCCCCACCATCCCCTACCAGGTCAGCCAGCTCAACCGGATAGACGACCAGAAGTTTGCCGCGATCTTCGGCGGGGTGATGGACGCGCTCTGGCTGGACAAGATGGACGACGAGGCGGTGATAGAGAGGTACGGGATAGACCAGGAGCAGCTGCGCTGCATCACCGACATGAGCAGCCACTACATGCAGGACCTGATGCGCGGGGACAGCACCGAGGAGAAGATCCGGAACGTGCTGCTGGAGAACGGCCTCTCCAAGGTGAAGGTCGACTCGATGATAAAGTCCATCATGGGCCAGGAGGGCGACTGGTACAGGTGGCTGCTCTTCCGCAACACCCAGGACAACTACTACAACACCCAGGAGATACGCGAGCAGAACGTCCGGATACTTGAGACGCTCAAGGAGATACTGGCCCTGCTCAAGGACCAAAAACCCGAACGCCGGACCATGCAGTAGGCGCCTCCCGGCGGTCCGGCCGGCATCTGCCCCGTTTTTGGCGTGCGGTGGTGGTTTGGCGCTTGCGTCGTATCATGTGGTTGGCGGGTCTTCCTCGTCCTTGCCGGGGTCCTTACCCCCGAGCTCGCGCAGGGTACGCGTGTCGGCGCGCAGCTCCGCGGCCAGCTCATCCAGGCCCATCTGCTTTGCCAGTTCCGCATCGCGCTCTGATTTTGCGATTACGGCATCCCTTGAGACCATACATCCCATACGCGCCCGTCAGATATTAAACTGCCCCCCGCCGCCGCCATATTTCGCGGGTTCGGGCGCAGGTTCCGCAGGCGTGCCGGATGGCAGCTTATCCAGCGCAGCATCCGGCGCGGGACGGTCATCTGGAGATGATCCTTGAGACTATCTCGTCCAGGCTGATCGGGGTATACCCGGTCAGCTCGGGGCAGACGTTGATCGTCTTGTTTCTCCGGTTTATGTGCGGGTACAGTCCAGGGTGGTTGTTGTGCTTGTCGCCGTGGATGATCCACCCGTCCCAGTACGCCGGCCTGTAGGGATAGTGCATGAGCAGAAAGTCGTGACCCCTGTACCTTATGCGGAACTTGTCCTCTATGACCTCGGCCCTTGTGATAATGTCGGTGTCGTGGCTGCCCCTGATGAAGCGTATCCTCCCGTTGAGCCGCGAGAGCCAAAAGTCGATCGTCCTCCTTCCCCTGCCGTATGTAAGGTCCCCCAGATAGTACACCCTGTCGCCGTCGCGCACCACCACATGGCGCCGGCAGGTACAGCGTGGACGGATGGGCCCAAACTCGGATGCTGACCGCTTCAGACTACGTACGGCACCTGTCGGAGCCGTACCGTTTTATCATCCGGAGATGTTATAATCTCTGTTGTAAGCAAACTTTATAGGATAACTTATGGTGTGTGCTGCAATGCAGGTACCAAATTGTACTGCAAGCGTTTCGGCGACCTGCCAACTGGCCTCATTAAGGCCGGATGCGCTTGTGCAACGGGGCAGATCCGCACGCACGCATCTACTGCCGAACCACGAATGCGATCGTAGAGCGGGGAGAATGTCAAAAACATGAATGCTCATGATGCCGTGGCCCTAAATCTTGATGCCAACGATGGCCGCCTTGACGGTAGAACTGCACTACAGAAACTGGCGTATTTTGAGAAGATCCGGACCGAAATTGATATCACGTTTGTTCCTCATTATTATGGCCCCTACAGCAAGCACATAGCCGCAGCTCTGGCGGATTTGGTTGCCGCCGAGTACGTAGACGAACGAAGATGTAAAGAAAACAGATATGAGAGATACTTTTACTCCTTGACGGAAGATGGTCAAGAGTTTGCCAGAACCGCCCGGGCTGAAAACTCCGGCGCCTACGACACAATCAAAAATATCGTCAACAAGTGCAAAGAACGTTGTGATCTAAAAGCCAGCACCCTATCCTATGCCGCCAAAGCTCACTACATTCTAAATGACGCAAACGTTCCGGTATCCAGTGTCCAGATGTCCAAAGTCAAAACGATTGGCAAAGAGCTTGGATGGGATATGACCGATGCAGATGTCAGAGCCGGCATGGACTTGCTGGTGGAACTAGGACTTGCTACCGGATAATGCTTTACGCTTTAAGCATAAAGTAGTTCGAGATCCGCTGTACGGCTTCATAAAGATGTCGAAGGTAGAGACGGATCTTATGGACACGGCAGCGTTCCGCAGACTCCACAGAATAAAGCAGCTTGCTCACGCCCACACGGTTTACCCATCAGCGCACCACACTAGGTTCGAACACTCGCTAGGGGTGATGCATATTGCAGGCAGGATGTATGATGAGATTGGAACCAACCCTGATGAAAAGATCACCGTTAGGCTTGCTGGAATGTTACATGACATCGGCCACGGCCCATTTTCACATTTGTTTGAACATATCTTGAAAAAAGCAAATCCCGGCATAGAAAAAATACATGAAGAAATAGGCCAACGGGTAATCAGAGGAAACTGCGCAATTGACAAAATATTGCATGAAAACCAGAAAACGGACATTATAAACATACTTAGCAAGAACCAAAGTGTGCAGACCGGTCCACTAAACTTACTCTCGGACATAGTATCTAGTGTAAGTGTTCACGTCATTCGGGCGTGTTTTTCCCTCAGGATGAGCTGAGATAAATAATCTGCCCGCATTAAGCAAGAAATTACCGGTAGGTTGCCGGGTGTTTTTTCTTTGGATTGTTTTCGTGTCCGTGGCCGCCGTCACGCTCAGATGTATCTGGCCACCTGCGCGGCATAGTCGATGCCCCGTGCCTTCCAGGTCGTCACGCACGTGAAGAGGTTGGCCAGCCAGTCCATGGTCTTTACCGACCTGATGGAACCGCGTACCTTGCGGTGGACGACCAGCTCGCGCAGGGCCCGCTCGGCGGCGTTGTTGGTGGCGGGGATAGCCGGGTCGATGACGAACCGGAACAGGCTGGGCAGGGCGTTGGATAGCGTGGTCATGAATTTTTCCAGCACCGGGTGGTCGGCGTACCTGTTGATGATCCTCGATACGCGTTTGCGGAGGGAGTCGCGTAGGGCGCGCCGGACCGTCGGGGGTCCCTCCGCACCCATACCATCCCAGTATATGCGGTACAGGGCGTCGGCGACCTCCCGCGCCTGGCGGCAGTGCTCGTTGAGATCAGCTATATGGCCGGCCTCGCGGAGGATGTGCGACCAGCAGCGCTGGATGCGGTATCCTTTGTAGGCGGTCCACCCGTCGCAGATGATCGTCCCGGACCACCCTTTGCCCAGCACCTCGTGCACGACCTTGCGCCCCCTGCTGGAGCGTATGATGTAGTAGGCGTCGCCGGTATCGGGATCCAGGAACACCCAGATCCAGACTTTCCTGCCGTTGAGCGAGATGGATGTCTCGTCGACATGCAGGCGGCGCGCCCTCCTGATGCGGGCCCGGATCTCCGAGGCGGGCTTCTCCAGGCAGTACCCGGTCCCCGAGACGACATTGTGGATGGTGCCAGTCGACATGGTGATTCCATGCCTGCCCATGCTGTCCGCGTTCCGTTTGTGGGGGAGGCGGTCCAGAAAGTTGTGGACTACCGTCATCATGACGTTCTTGCCGTAGGATCCTCTCTTGGGGATGTCGGGGACGGGCACCGCCGCGTCCCCGGCGGGTCCGGTCCCGGCTCCTATCCCGTCCAGGCCGCACTCGCCGCAGCTGCAGATGACCGTGTAATGGCGGGTGGTCGTGGCCGGGACCGGCTTTGGTATCTCGGTTATGTCGCGCTCCTCGATGTTCTCGACCTCCAGGGAGGTGCCGCCGCACCCGGGGCACCTGAAGGGCGCGTGCGTTTCAAACTTGGTGGGGGCGGGCTTGCTGGTCTTGCCCTGGTGCCCGGGCTGGGCGCCACGGCGCCTGGTCGACTTCTCCTTCCCGGCGGGGTCCTCCCTGGGGGTGGCCGTCTCCTTCCGGCGTTTGGCTATCCTGCGCGAGGGCGGCGTGTTGGGGTTGTCGTGGTAGGCCAGCTGGCGCCTCAGATCCTCGTTCTCTTTCCTGAGCGCCTTGATCTCGCGCTTCATCTCCCGATGCTCGGCGAGCAGTCCGCGGTAATCCCCGTCGAGCTTTTCGAACATCTTCTTGTAGCCGGTCCTGCTTGCCAACGGCATGCAGGCGATCAGCCCATATTTAGATCTCACGGTCTAACGCGGTGGTTGTTTTTCGCTTGGAAATGAGAGGCGCGGAAACCGTGTCGGTGTCGCCCCATCCAAGTATTAAAACCCCCACGATCGCGGCCGCAAATGATTTTTGCAGACAGCAAAACGTGCCTAAACGACGTGAATACTTACTATCTAGTAACTTGGATGCCGATAAGATGGACTATCTACGGCGCGATTCGTATTTCTTGGGAGTCAGCTATGGGTTGTTTGATTTGGAGAGAGTGATTCACACTCTAACGCGTACCCCAAAGAACGGGCCGCCCAACTTGGCCATTGACGTTCAGGGAATGGACGCTCTGGAAAGCTACAGGCTAGGAAGGTACCTTATGCATGCTCAGGTCTACAGTCATCACACACGTTTGGCTGCAGATCAAATGTTCCTGCGGGCGCTTAATATAGCAATCTATGATGAGGGTATCATCGAGCCAGACAGGCTAAAGCTGTCCAGTAGCGGTTTCATGGATTTCTATATGGGGTTGGATGATGAGACTATTTGTAATCTTATAACAAAAAATCGTAATGCTAATACATCTAAGCAAATTTTGGAGGACATAAGACAGCGCAACCTGCTAAAACAGGCATGCCGTTTTAACAATCTAAGGGAAGATCCCAGAATTTTCAGGAAAACACAGGACGATCTAGACGAAATAGCCGAAAGGGTTGCAAACGAGCTTGGTATACCGACACATGAGATCATCATATACAAAGCTGAACCAAATGTAAAATTGTATGATTACGGCGATATACTAGTCGTTGACAATGGCAGAACCAGCTCCATGGATCGTTATTCTGCAATAGTAACTAAGAACGATAACCACCTGACAACGTTATACGTATTTGGCCCGCCCGATAGAGGGTTACGAGTCAAAATAGCAAAGAAAATTGCCGACGAATTTAGTTTGGGTGTAGAAGATGTGATGTATCCTAAACTCGCCGACGAAGATCATCGCCAATGAAATCGGCCTGCCCCGCGAGAACTGCATCGCGGTCGGGGGCACAGGCACCTCCTTTCGAACGAACACGGGTCCGATCTTCGTGCGCACGTGCTCGACGGCAAACCCGCGGTCATCGGCGCTAGGCCGGATGTGCATCTTTCAACATTCCCTCTCACCATAGTGCATGGCAGCGGCGCCGATAGCTGCCCCGCCCCGTCCACCACCACCCGCAGCACGCCCGCTACCTCCGGCGGCCCCGCGTGCAAAGATCTCCCCGCATGACCTTGCCCCGAGGTGCTTCGCGCTGGTGTACTCCCGGCCTAGTCTGGCATCCAACCCCGCACCAGGCTGCCGCGGCCGGTTCGATCGGTATCCCGCATATTCGCCCGCCTGACGGACCTGTAACATTTACGGTGAAATCGGGCCCAAACGACGAGCAGTGCCGTCGGACCCAGCCAACCCGCACCGCTAGTCTCTTCGCATGAGGTGTTCCCGGAACTCGTTTGCCAGCCGCTGGCCGTTCCACAACTCCACGGGACTCCCGCCCTTCAGTATCTCGTACGCCTGGTTCGTAAAGTCGGATGTGGTAACCACCAGGGCCCGGGTGGCGCCAAGTGACACCATCGAGCCCAGCGTCTTGTGCACGTCCGGTCCCCCCACGTTCCCCGTCCACTTCTTGACCTGTATGGCTATGGTCTCGCTGCTGCTGCGGGCCACCACATCCACGCCCATGTCCCCGGACCCCTGCGTAACCTCAGTCTTGTACCCCTTGCTTGTAAAGAGCCGGGCCACCAGCATCTCGAAGCTGTACGGATCAAAGCGGTCAAACCCGTTCGCTATGTCCTTCTCTGTTATCTCGTACCGCGACGGGCGCGGGCGGGGCCGTTGCGTGTGGGTGCGCGCCCCCTCCATGCGGCGGAGCAGTTCCCCCACTATGATCTCGTAGCGATGCCTAGCCGCCGCCTTGCCCCAGGAGGCGCTGTCCGCATCTATCTCAAAGCGGTGTTCTAGTCCGTCCATGTCGCCTTCCTGGTACGTGATGATAATGCACCGTATTCCCCCCATGAACCCCTTGTCCAACCTAGCCTCGGTTATGTCCGCATACGGCACCTCCAAGAGCCGCCTCTTCCTGTCCCCGGAGAGCGCCAGCATCCGATCCCGGGCCAGCGCCAGTATGTCCGCCTTTCCTTCCGTCTCCATCTCTATCTCGTACTGTTCCAGGTCTATGGTGCGATCCGACAGATGCTCCCGGTAGTTGCAGATGATGCGGTCGGAGGCTGGATCCGGAGCATTCCGCGGGTCCAGCCGGATGTCGTGGCTCTCGCTCCCCCGATCCGGGGCGGCTGACATGTGAAATATCTTGGGTTTGTGGCCCTCCAGCAGCACCCGCACCTCGTACCGGCCCGCGATGGCCGCCGCGTCGATGAGGGGTTTCTCGAAGGTTACCGGGGTGCTTCCCTGAACTGTTCCGTCCACCAGTACCACCGCCTCGGGCGGCGAGGTGTATACCCGTATCTTGGACAGGTCAACCATGCGCCGCCGTATCGCATACTCCCACACCTTGTACTCTTCGGAGGAGGTGTGCGCCGAGTGGTAATCCTGTGGCAAGCGGAACGTCTCCTTTACGGTATCGGCCTGCTCCCGCTTGACTCTTCGGATCTCCGCAGGATCTGTCTGCAGCCTGTCTATCTCTTCGGACAGCGTCCTAGACTTTGATTTCAGGCTGCTTATCATGGTGTTCAGCGACTGCTTTTCGTCGGGCGACCTTGCTCTTCTCAACAGATCCCCCTGCTTCTGCGCCTTGGCCGCCGTCTTGTCCTGCTCCCTCTGCAGCCCTACCACGTACTTGGCAAAGTTCTCCTCGATGTTGATCATCTTTTTTATGACAAGGGATCGCTTGGTCACCCCCCGGGAACACGAGTCGATCCGCGCTATCGGTATGCGTTTTATCTCGTCGCGCTCATCGGGGCTGTACAGTATCACGTCCTCATGCGTTAGCACCAGCATCCCGTCGGCGAACAGCGTCTTACGGTCTACAACCGGCTGGATGTCCTGTGATTTGGCCGAATCTGCGGCTGTAGGTCCCGGCCCGGGGGCAGACGGCTGCCGATCCTTGCCGCCCACAGCCGCGCCACAAACGGGGCAGAACTTGTACCGATCCTCCAGCAGACCGCCACAATCCGTACAAAACACCATCAGGCGCGGTTTGAACCTTTTTTATAAAAAAGTAACCGGTCAGTAAGAACTCGCATCTTTTTTAGGCGTCTAAACCCCGGGAGAGAACAGGGGTACACCCGGCGTTCCAGCGGTCGGTCGAGCCACTATAGATGGATGACGGTGTCCGTGCGCGGGTCACTCGAAGTTGGTTTCAATCTGTGCAACTCCCTGCTCGGGCATCCGGACAAATTATGCCCGGCATGAAAAGCCTGCCTGCTCATCCATGATTCTAACACTAGCTGAACATGGAAAATAACTTTTTAAAGAAGATGTCCAAGCCCGCCCTATTGGTCAGGAGATACACCAAGGAGCACGAATGGGTGGACATAGTAGATTACCGCATGATAGTAGGAATTACGGAATTTGCGCAGGACCAGCTTGGCGATGTGGTCTCCGTCGAGCTGCCTGAGGCCGGATTCTCCTACAAGCAGAATGATGCCATGGCGATAATAGACTCCGTAAAGACCTCAACGGACGTGTACAGTCCGGTGGACGGGTGGATCACCCATATCAACAAAAGCCTGCTCTCACAGCCCGAACTGATCAACAAGTCGCCATACCAAGACGGGTGGATTGTAAAGATGATGCCGGAGAATCTGGCCCAGTGGGATTCCATGCTCACCCAGGAGCAGTACGATGAATCGGTCGGCAATGCCTAGAGATAAATGAACTGCATCCCGCATACAGAGGAACACGTCTCGGAGATGCTCGCTACAATAGGCTGTCGGAAGGTCGACGAGCTAGTACCAAGGCAGGTCCCAGAGCGGCAAGACTCGACCTTGGAGAGTCCATGAACTAGATGGGTAGGGGAATTCAAAGCAATCCGATCACCGCCGCCCCGTTAGCAGCGCGGGAGGACATCCCAGGACCCGCACCGAATGCAAACGTATAGATCACCTCTCCATCCCCCGCACCCCCATGGGCAGAGCCGCCGGGAGAAAGAGGCCGAACGCGGCCAAAAACGAGGTCGTCCCCAAGGGGGCCGAGTTCATGCCCGGGGTCGGCCTGAAGCGGCTGATCAAGGCGCACGAGAAGGAGAAGGCGGGCAAGTCCAAGTACCGGCTGCACGCAGCCCGCCTCAGAAAGGAGGGCAAGAGCATCCGGGAGATATCGCGGATACTGGGCGTGGCCTACTCTACCGTCCGGGACTGGCTGGTCCGCATGCACGCGGGCAACCCGAACAGGCGGTTCGATCGCAGAGGCAGGGGCAGGGCCAAGATACTGACCAGGCGGATCCTCAGGAAGATCAAGTGGTGGCTGGGCCGCGACCCAACCCGCTACGGGTACGAGGCGGGATCCTGGCAGATGATCATGATCCAGGACGGACCGTACAAGAAATTCAGAATACGCTGCAGGGCGGGCACGCTCAGGCGCGCCCTCAAGAGGATCAGGTTCTCGTACCGCAAGCCCAGGCCCGTCCCGTACAACTCGGCCACGCCCGAAGAGCAGGAGTGGTTCAAGGCCGAGACCAACCTAGTGGTCAACAAGGCCGCCGAAGACGGGTTCACGGTGCTCTCCTGCGATGAAATGCACGCTCGCCTCTGGTCCGATGCCGGTTATGGGTGGCGACCAACCAACGGACACGACACCATCAAGACCAGCTACTCCAAAAAGTCGGTGTCCGTCTTCGGCGTGCTGGGGCTCGATAGCATCCACATCCGCACCGTCGATGCCTGCAACTCCGAGACGTTCAAGGGGTTCCTGAGGGAGATGCTGCGCATCTATCCCAAGATCCTGTTGATCCTGGACAACGCACCATACCACAAGTCGGAAACCGTCACCGAGTTCGTCAAGGCCAACGAGGACCGGCTCAGGCTGGTGTTCCTGCCCGCCTACACCCCGCAGCTCAACCCGATAGAGCAGCAGTGGAACGTCCTCAAGAGTATGCTCGCGGGCAGGTATTTTGCGTCGGTCGAAGATCTGAGGGCGACCATCGCGGCCATCGCCCGCCGCCGCCAGATGCGTACAGTCGAGATGACGAACTACCTGGTGGCCGCGCAACAACCCCGGATGACCCCGCGTGAGGGAGACTGGGCGCCGCCCGTCGAAAATCCGGCCGGAATTCCGTAAATCGCGCCACCATCCCCGGGGACCGGCTACCGGATTCCGTTTCTGGCTGAAAATCATCCTGGCGGCGCGCAAAATTGCGGCGGGTTGCGCCGGTTTTGCGGTCCTAGCCCGAAAATGAGCGCTTTGCTTTGGATAGCCCTATGCATAATTTGCCGGATCCCCCGAGTTTGTCCGAGAACACCGACCCTCGCCCGCGCAAGCGGGTCTACACCCTCAAGGGGAAGCGCGCCGTCCTGGACGTCACCTGCACGACCCTCGCGACAGTGCGCGATGACATCACCAGGTGGCTGGCCTCGTCGGTTCCCGTGTTGGACATTGAGAGATACCCCTACCGTGTGGTCTAGGGACGGACTCTTGCCGGCGCGCATCCGGGGGATGTTGCGCACGTTTTTTCAAATTTCCTAAAATGCAGCTCCAAAATGCGCCGGTTGACCGCCTCCCACCGCAGCCGGCATCCGGCAGTCCGGGAAACTGATGGGTTTTTGGCAGCACGCGGATTCACGGCCGTCTTTGAGCCGATTTAAGCACGAACTTATCTTCCGCAGCATATGTCGCTCGGGTCGGATATCACAACCAACCCCTCGTCCGGCCGGCCGGCGTTGTTTATCGAGTGTATGGCCGCGTGCTCGCTGTTCCTGGCGTGCTCGTACTCGGACTCCGTGAGCTCTATGCAGCTCGTGTCGCACCTTGCCTTGACCCCTATCTCGCGCCGCCGCCCGTCCGGGTGTGTGGACAGTAGGTCGCACCATATGCCGTGTTGTTTGGCGACATCCTTCTATGAGCGTATTTTTTTTATATGGTAGCATGAGCAATATCTACTATGGACCAAACTGAGACTTGCACCATATCACGTAGGAGGAAGATTGGGCTGGCTCCAGAAGTGTTGAAATGGGCACGCGAACGTGCCGGTATCAGAGTTGAGGATCTGGCAAAAAAAATTCCCGTCAAATCCAAGAGTGTGGAGGAGTGGGAACGTACGGGGCAGATATCGCGAAATCAGGCGGAGAGGCTTGCCAGATCCACACACACCCCGTTTGGTTACCTGTTCATGAAAAAACCGATACGCGAGGACATGCCAATCGTGGACTTTCGTACGCGCGGCGACAATCCCCGGCAGCGCCGCCCCAGCCCCGGCCTCTTGTCCACCATATACAGCATGCAGCGCAGGCGGGACTGGATGCGCGATTACATGATCGAGTATGGTGTGGAGCCTCCCGGGTTTGTGGGATTGTACAGCAAAGGCGACACGCTAGCGGGCGATATCGCTAACGGGATGCGAAAGGCGCTGGGCCTTAAACCGGAATGGTTTGCAGAGCACGGCACGTGGAAACACGCCTTTTCACACCTGCTTGAGAGCATGGACGGCGCAGGCGTGATGCGAACTGTCACCGGTATCGTCGGAAGCAATACGCACCACAAGCTCAATCCGGATGAATTCCAAGGGTTCGCGCTAGTAGACGACTACGCGCCGCTCGTGTTTGTCAACGGCGCGGACTACAAAGCTGCGCAGATGTTCACTGCGGCGCACGAGCTTGCCCACATATTCATAGGGGCAGAGGGGTTGTCTGCCTTGGACCGCACCCACCCCATACACAATGGTTCAAAGGAGTGGCTTTGCAACGAAATTGCAGCCGAATTTTTGGTTCCTACAGGCGCACTGGGCAAATTTTTGTCCAAAAATGACGCCGAGCCAGATAGTGTGTCGGCTCACTTCAAGGTCAGCACCATCGTAGCCGCTCGACGCATGCTTGACACAGAGGCGATGAGTCAGACGGATTTTGATGAATTTTATGCCGAGTATACAAGGCGGCAGCGGAAGACGCAGAAAAAGGGAGGGCACTATTGGAGAACTATGGATTATCGTACAAGTCCGACGTTTGGGAAGGCCGTGGTACGGGCCGTAATGGAGGATCGTCTGTCCTACACGGCCGCATACAGCCTTGTTGGCATGCGCGGTTCTGCATTTGAGAAGTATGCAAGAAAGGCGCTGTCTAGATGAGCCCTTCCATCGACACGTTCGTACTGGACGCGAACGTATTCATTAGCGCAGACAAGACGTATTATGCGCCGGATCTGTGCGCCGAATTCTGGAGGCGCTTGACAGACTGCAATAGGGCGAAGACTGTGTTTAGTATAGACAAAGTCTATGAGGAACTAGTGCGCCATGACGATGATCTACATGCTTGGTCCCGCGCGAACAGATCCATGTTTGTATCGACACGCGATGATCAGATAGAAAAAATGTACGCTGAGATGACCGAATGGGTCAAGAGCGAACGCCATGCTGAAGCACTGGAAGAGTTTAGCGATGCGGCAGATGGATGGCTTGCCGCCTGCGCATCCGCTACCGGCTCCACACTGGTCACGCACGAGCAGCCCGCACCAAATTCGCTCAATCATGTAAAATTACCAGACGTCTGCGAGAAATTTGACATCCCATACATGAACACGTTTGGTATGCTGCGCAGACTTGGGATACGGCTATGCCACACTTGATGTTGGCTCTCACGTACAACGCATAGTCGAGGCCAATTGAATATATACTTCGGAAGATATGTTTGAGATCCTAACCTCGGGCGAAACATTCATTGATCACGCGGCCCCAAGCCACCCATGAGCGAGAAAAAATCCACCATCGAGGAACTCACCAACGCCTTCAAGTCTGAAAAAAATGCCGATGTCCTCAAGCTGATAATGCTGGTCTTGCACGTAGAGCGCGACGGGATGACCCGGACGGGACCGCAAAACACCTCGGCATGGCGAGATCCTGGAGCGTCAAGTGGTACGGCCTATACCAGAAGGAGAGCCAGCCTGTACTGCAGACAAGACCGCGGTCCAGCAGGCCCCCGTTTGTATTCAAGAGAGTCATGAAGAAGATATGGAGAGCCCTGAAAAAGACCACCTGCTGGACGGCCGGGGAGGCGCGCGGCCTGATCAAGGAGATGGTCGGGGCATAGTACCGGATCCCGCACGTGCACACCCTGCTGCGCGGCAGCGACTACACCATTGAAGATCCCCACGGGTCGACACGTCCGCAGGGCCAACAAGCAGAAGATGGTTGGATTCCAGAGGAGGGCGGGTAGGCACATCCCCGAGAAGATGGCAGACGTGTGCGCCTGTCTCAAGACCACCATGCTAATCATGTCCGTAAACCTCTTTATGATTCCCTATGATGATCAGGTAGATCTCGTGGTTCTCGTAATCAACCTTGTATATCAGGCGTATCGAGCTTGACAGGTTGTAGCCGTACGCCCCTTTATACCGTCCGGACTTGGCGTTTCCCATGCGGGCCGGATCTTCCTCGCGTGGCAGGTATTTCAGGCATGTATCTAGAGCAGTCATCACTTGACGGTCGCGTGAATATTTTTTCACAGCACGATCGTACGTCGCATCCGTGAGCACGGGCCACGGTGCCAGTCCGGATCTATTGCTGGCGCCCGTTTGATCTTCTTCAGCCCTATCCGGATGCGTTTTGTCAGATTTGGATGTCAAAAGCCACGATCACCCCAATGCCACATCCAAAAACGCGCACTACCTGCCGGCATCCAGCCAGATACTATCCCAAATGGCATTATTATAGATTAGACTGGATTTGAGACAGCGTTAGGTTGTAGGGGCTTGAAATCGTGGTTTTCGGGGTGTAGTATCAAGTCTTCTATCTCGGGGCTGAACCGCCGATTGTCTGCGACGGTAGCCTCAAACTGTGACATTTTCTCGCGGATCTCAACTTCAAGGTCATCTAGCTGACGTTCGTACATCCTCTTCCAATCGTCGACGCGGTCATTGTAATGGCCGTCGTGATGCTCCACGCGCACGCCAGATGCGAAAGTGTCCCATATCTTGTCGGATAGTTCGCGGAGGACGGGCAGTGTGTCGGCGTTCTTGCGGCGCGCCTCCGAGTTGAGGAACGCGTCAAGCATCTTCGCGAAATCCATAAAAATTCTCCGATGTTCAATGAATTTCGGAAGCGGAGGATATTTCAGCACGGCATTATCCAGTGCAACCTGCATGTCACCATCTGTCAGGCTGCGGCTCTCGCGCTTGTTTAAGACGGACTTGCAGTATATCTCGAGTTTGTTCTTGAATTCAGGATTATACGCACCGTACCACTCAAGCGGGGCGTTGTCATAAATGTCCTGAACCGCATCATCAATGTTGACGAACTGCCTAGCCACGTCACCGATCCTCCTGCCGGCTTCATCCATGTCATCATCGTGCGACATCAGCGGGATCATCTTGGTTGACTCGTCGTATTCATACGTCGTGCCACGGTCCGATCTTTTTTTGATCTTCTTGTCCGATACGAGATGGTTTATGTTGGCACCTATGGGCTCAGAGTAGGGTCCTTCCTTGTACCAGTAGTACGCAAGGCGATCCTTGACGTGGTTTCCGTCGGGTAGTTGCTCCTTGGCTTGGAAGAGCACCTTGAGGATTTTTTTCTTGCTGACGTATGGATGGCGCTGCTTCGCTGCCAGTCGCTGGACGGTAATGCGGATCATCTCCTGAATGACCACATCTGGCGCGTACGTTTTGCCAGCCATGGTATCAGGCGCCGCAATCGATTTAAAAGTCTTTCAATGTATTTTGACGATTGAGTCTGGATCAAGGCACGTTTTGGCGCGATTAGCGATCGCGCGCCTGGTGTCCAAGCTCTTTTTTGGCTTGGAATCACAACCCAAACACGCAGCACAAGGCCAGCCGTCCGCCGCACTCCAGACAAGCAGATATCCCGCCATGCTCTTTTCGCACACGTAGACAGTGTGGACGGCAGGCAACCTTGCAGATACTCTTGGGTTCTTTTCCTTCTTGTGTGTTTTCTCCAGCTCTTCCCGCTTTGATTCGTCCAAGCCAGATATGCAGGTACGGGGATCAGTAATGCTTTCGATTAGCCGGATTTAGTTTGAACAAACTTTTGCTCGCCGCTATAGATTTGTGGCCGTGTTTGGGCCGATTTAATCACGAACTTCCACGGTGTACTTGTTCGCCTCGTTTTTTGCTGCACCAATTCTGGCGGGCATCAGTTGTCGTCTTTGTCATCCGCACCTATGCTGGCATATGAGATAATCTTTCCAGAGCTTGCATTAATTTTTATTTCTTTTAGGTGCCAGCTCAAAAAGCCCACATCAAAGACAAGACACCAAGTGCCATCCTGCAGACTCGAGGACTCTAGATTCACCGTGTCCTGGCGCCCCTCAAGAAATTCTTCTGCCCTTTGTATGGCGTCTTCCATGTCGCATACGGTCACAAATTAGGCCGCGGGATGGCAAGTTAAGTTCTTTGCGCATGCTCACCAGTCGCCCCGTTCGCGGGCGGTGAATCCGGCTGCAGTACTGCAGGTGGTGGATGTCAGTCGCCCCATCCACGGGTGATGGCCGCAAAACCGCCACGTTGAGGGGCGATGGCCGGCCCGACCGGAGCATCCGCAGGCAAGATGGTGGCCCCGGCCATGCGGTACCGGTTCATCCCCGCCGACCGTCCCGTTTGCGGATGATGGTGGGAGTGTCCGTGTATATCAGGCGCCCGGCGGGGCGGTCTCCGATGCAGCACCGCCCAGGGCCGCGGCCGCCAACTGCCGGGACGTACTCGGAGATGATACCAAGCGGGTCAGTTTTTATAGAAAACAGAAGATCATCCAGCCACATGCAGTACTTTAAGGCGCTGAGCGTGGGACGCAAGCGGGTGGCCCTGGCCAGGGAGTACCTCAACGGGATAGCCGACGGCCGGGCCATGCCGGCGCTAGCCCTGGCAGACGCGGACGGCGCCTCGTGGAACCCCGTCAGCGAGGAGAGCCTGTACGCGTTCGTCAACGAGGCGGCCGGGTTCGTCCTGACCGATGATAGCGGCTACATCCTGGCGATGGTCGATTCGGCGGGATACTCCAAGGCGGTGGTCCAGGGGGTCACCGACCCCCAGAGGAAGATGATGGAGGCGCGGCTGCAGGCCGACGGCATACCCGAGTATCGCGGAAAGGTCATACTACCCGTATGATGCCCCCCGGCCCTACCCACCCCTGATGCCCTCCAGGACGGAGCGGTGGTACCCGCAGAGCCTGCCGGAGGTCACCTGGGAGCGTATCAGCTCCGACTGCCAGTGGGCGTTGAAGAGCCGGCAGTCCCGGTCCCGGCAGAACGCCTCGCCGGTCTCAAGGTAGAAGACGGCCTGCAGTACGTATCCCTCGGCGGCCGCCTGCAGGCGGCCATCCCCGTACGTCAGGAACCTCCCCGTATGGCGGGACTCGACGTCGCCGGTATCGGCCCCGGCCATCCGGGCGGCCATCACCTCGATACAGTAGTCGGTAGGCCGCGCGGGCGCCTCCACCATCCCGGTGGTGGATATCAAGCACGGGTTGGCCGCCACCAGGGCCCGGCCGTGGTATCTCATGTCCGACCGGTCGTAGGTGCCCACCACCAGGTCGGTGAACACCACGTGCAGGAGGCCCCGCTCCTGCTCCACCAGGCCGCCCAGCACCTCCATCAGGTGGTACCCGTCGTGGATGGACGTCCCGCCGTCCGGCGTATCGGCGGCTTTTGCGCGTCCCTTCGGATCGTGCGGGCGATACGGGTTGGCAACCCGGCAGGACTCTATCTCCTGGAGGGTATCAGGGTCGTAGCGCTCCCCGATGGGCGGCCGCACCGACGCGTCCAGGCCAAACGTCTCCCGCAGGAACTTGGATAACAACCCCATGGATATCCGGGGCGCCGACGGCTCCCCGTACAGATGCACCCGCGATATCCTCAACGGGATGGTTACGGTCCGGACTCTTTTATCTTGGATGCGGCCACCTCGGCGGCCTTTTTGCCGGAGAAGAGCATCGAACCAAAGGTCGGTCCCATCCGGGCCAGCCCGTGCGTCTCGGTCACCGACATGCCGGCGATGACCAACCCAGGAAATATCTCGCCGGTCTTGTGGACGACGTGCTCCTCGCCCTCGTCAACGTACATGGGGTTCATCCCCTTCCATTCGACCAGCCCCCGGTCGACCAGCCGCTTGACCGCCACCGAGTCGTGACCCGAGGCGTCAATCACGATGCGCGCCTCCAGGGCCACCGGGTCCACGCAGGTTATGTTCCTGGGTAGCGCCGAGACGGGCATCCAGTTGACGACAATCCCGGCCACCCGGCCGTGCTTGAGTATCAGGTCGTCGAACTTTGTCAGGTTCAGGAACTTGACCCCCGCGTCGCACGCCCCCGCAATCAGCTTGGAGACGGCGTGCGGCCCCGGTGTCAGGTACAGGCCATCTCGGACCTTCTTGTAGGGTACGCCTAGCTCGTCCCAGATCTTCTGGGCCGGCTCCCGGACGGTGACGGGGTTCATCATGTAGCCGCCCAGCCAGAACCCGCCTCCTAGGTAGTTGTTCTGCTCTATCACCAGCACGCGGAACCCCATTCCGGCCAGCTCCCGGCTGGCGGTCAGGCCCGCCGGCCCGGCCCCGATGATGATTATGTCCGACCTGCTCCGGTCAATCAGCACCTCGTGGAACTCGGTGGCTATCGCCTGGGTAATCTCCGCCTCGCCGACGTCGGTGAATATCTTGGCGGGCTCGGCCTTCTGCATGGTGGAGAGCCCCCTCAGAACCCATTAATAGTTTGCCGCGCCGCCGCGCACCTGGATAATCGCGTCCGGCCCGCCACCATTAAAATAGCCATATCCTGGCAGCGCACCCGTTGGACAACGCCGACATCCGGATGGTCTACGTCCTGCTGGACGGGGTCGGGGATCTGCCCCACCCGGACCTGGACGGGATGACCCCGCTGGAGGCGGCCAGCACCCCCAACCTGGACGGGCTGGCCCGGAGGGGGGCGCTGGGCGAGGTGGTCTCGGTGGGCCGCGGGATAGCGCCGGAGTCTGACATTGCCGTCTTCAACATGCTGGGGTACAAGTTCTCGCATACGGACTATGCCGGCCGCGGGGTGATCGAGTCCGTCGGGGTGGGCATCGACTTCCGGGACGGCGACCTGGCCCTCCGGGGAAACTTTGCCACCCTGGATGATGATGGTATCATCACCGACCGGCGGGCCGGCCGCCAGATACGCCGGGAGGACGCCCTGGCCATATCATCGGAGATAGAGGAGAGGATGAAATTCTCCGACGGGGGCGCCTCGGTGATGGTGGTGCCGACGATCGGCCACCGGGTGACCGTCAGGATAAGGTCGGAGGATAACACCCTGTCAGGCAGGATAACCAACACCGACCCCGCATATTCCAACGTCGGCGGCATGGGGATAGCCAAGGCCGTCGGGGACGTCCTCAGGGTGGACAGGTGCCTGCCCATGTCCGAGGAGGCCGGCCATACGGCCGGGCTGGTCAACGAGTTCATGGAGCAGTCGGCCAGGATCATGCGGGAGAGCGAGATCAACGCGCGCCGCGACGCCGAGGGCCTCAAGAGGCTCAGCTGCATACTGCTGAGGGATGCTGGCAGCAAGTACCCGGTGGTGATGCCCATCAACAGAAAGTACGCGATGAACTTTTCCTGTATCGTGGACATGCCCGTCGAGCAGGGGATAGCCAAGGTGCTGGAGATGCAGAGCTTCGAGGCCGGAGGCCTGGCCGACTACAACGAGAAGGCCAGGGTGGTCGCCAGGGCCATGGAGACGCAGAACGCAAACTATGTCCACCTGAAAGGGCCCGACGAGTTCGGCCATGACGGCGACGCCCACGGCAAGGTCAGGAGCATCGAGGAGATAGACGGTCAGTTCTTCGGGCCGCTGCTGGACAGGATCAACCTGGAGGAGGTCGCCGTGGTGGTCTCGGCGGACCACTCCACCCCCTGCATCAACAAGGCCCACAGTGACGACCCGGTGCCGCTGTTGGTGTCCGGCCGGATGACCCGCAGTGATAACACCCGCCGGATGACCGAGGCGCAGGCCAGGCAGGGCCGGATAGGCATGCTGGCCGGCTCAGAGGTCATATCGTCGGCGATCGACATAGTCAGAGCTCAAAGGTAGATATCCGGCCCGTCCGGACCATCCCCTGGAGGGTGTCCCTGACCGACTCGACGTCTATCGTGTGGTAGGTGCCAGAACAGCTGGCCAGCTTGTCCAGGGCCCTGCCGAATATGGACAGGCATATCCTGTCCTCGTTCTTTTGGTAGTGCACCAGGCCGGCCGCCGCCAGGATCAACCCCTGCACCAGGTCTTTCTCGCCCTCGTAGCACCCCTTCCAGACGCCCTCGAAGGACTCGTGGCACTCCCAGAAGCGCTCGCCGTTGAAGTATCCTATGCCCTCGCTGATGGCCTCCTCCTTGGGGACCTCCGCCTCGATAACATGGCGCGCGTCGCGCGAAGATCCTACGGGCTTTAGCGACGCTAGCAGCCGGTCAAGCGAGCCGTCGGGGATGGTCACGTCCAGCTCGACATGGGTAGAGGCGACCCGGACATCCCGGATGGTAAAGGTTGGGCCCGCCAGGGATCTGGCACGCCGGAGTATGGAGGGCGCGTCCCGGCGGACGTGTCCGTCGTTCTCAAGGTGCAGCATGTAGCGTTCCATGGGCTGGTATCAGCGGGGATTTCTTAAATGCCTATTCACTGTATCATCGGCGGGTCAACGTGGCCCGCTGTAGTTGCGCATCTTGTCAAAGTACTTTTGGTGGTACTCCTCGGCGTCGTAGAATTCCTGGGCTGGCTTCACCTCCGTGACTATCGGTCTGGGATAGCGGCCCGACTTTGATAGATCGTTCTTGGAGCGCTGGGCCGCCTCTATCTGTTGGTCATCGTGGCAGAAGACGGCCGAGCGGTACTGGGATCCCACGTCGGGGCCCTGCCGGTTCAGCGTGGTCGGGTCGTGGTTCTCCCAGAATATCCGCAGGAGATCATCATAGGATACCTTGTTCGGGTCGTACTCGACCTGGACGGCCTCGGCGTGGCCGGTGGTATCGCTGCAGACATCATGGTAGGACGGGTCGGCATGCGTGCCGCCGGTGTAGCCGACCCGGGTGGCGGTCACACCTGAGGTCTTGGCGAAGAGATCCTCGACATGCCAGAAGCAGCCTGCCGCAAAGGTGGCCTTCATGCGTGCGTGTACGCGAGCCGCAGATTAATGTCTTGTGGTTGGAATGGCATCCAAGTGCCGAGCTCCGCTCCGTTTTTTATATTATAACATAATGCTAATATAGAAAGTCATGATAATAGACGTTGTGAAAATGATCGCAGAAGAAAGTAAGGTAAACTCAAAGTATGAGTGGGAGTACGACGAATTTGATGATGAGATAGATCCAGATAGTTTGAGTCTGAGTTCGCATTCCTAAACGAGAATGCCAAGATTTGACGAGATTCAGCGGGAAATACATGAGCATGGGCGAATTCAAAGCAATCCGATCACTGCCGCCCCGTTAGCAGCGCGGAAAGCCATCCCAAGACCTGTACCGAATGCAAACGTATAGATCACCCCACCATCCCCCGCATCCCATGGGCAAAGCCGCCGGAGACTTGATTGGTAATTAGCGGAGAGTCCGGTCAGATTGGTACGCAGAAGATCAAAATACGGCCACCCGGCCCAACATACCATGTGCGTCTTCAAGATAATGTCAAAGAATGCCTGCGCGTTCAGAACAACCGTTGGTATGTCGCTCCACAAGACGGCCCACTTTCCGGGCCGCGACCACGACTTTAAGATATACAAGATGAAACATCCCACATTCCCCGCCGGACTCCCGGCCGCGACCACATCAGGCACTACTAGGACACCACGTACCAGTGGATGGCCAACATGGTCGAGGGAATAGATGCGAGGATCCCCGTCGTGCGCAAGCCGGGCGAGGATCTTACCCCCGCCCAGCGGGAATACAACAGGGCGCACTCGTGGATCCGCATAGGAATTTGAATAATGATCTGGATAACCGTACGGGCCACGGAGGGTAGATCCGTCCTCATTTTATCCGAATCTTTTTGCAAATTACTACGCATACGTGTCGAGAACGCCATCCGGAGAATCAAGATCTTCCGTATTGCCAAGGAAAAATACAGAAACGACCGGAGAAAATACGACCACATTATCCACGATGTAGTCTGCGGGGTGGTCAACCAGACCACCCTGCTGAAGAGAGCCGGGGGCCTCTGAGGAAGGCAGAGGCGGGCCGGTCAAGGACAGGGGTCGCATGATCTTTAATTACAGATCGGGTCTCTGGCAGGCCCAAAAACTCTTTGCTGCGGATCGTTCTCCTTCTAAGGGGGCCCCGCCAGAATATTATCGTATGATGTCAATTATCAAAGTCTGCGGCAGCATGAACATGGTGTCGGATCTCGTGACTGCGTACTCGTTAAAGACCAATCTCACAACATCAACACTCTTGAAATTTTCAATGTCCTGATCCGTCAGGGCGATGGAGACCGTATTGCCTTTGTAGGTTACATCTGCCCCGTCCAACGTGGAGCTCGCGCCGTCACCACTCATCCGCACGTACCACAAGTCCACCTCGCCCACATCCTGTGTGAAAGTGATGGATAGTGTGCCGGAGACGCGATCATACCCCGCACTTATTGCAAAAAAGTTGATGGCTGGGTGGTTTGGCGGGTAGTCGGTGTGCGGCGTTAGGTGGCTATTTGTGGAGTTGTCGGTGTGCGGCGTTAGGTGGCTATTTGTGGAGTTGTCGGTGTGCGGCGTTAGGTGGCTATTTGTGGAGTTGTCGGTGTGCGGCGTTAGGTGGCTATTTGTGGAGTTGTCGGTGTGCGGCGTTAGGTGGTGGTTTGCCGTGGATAGTAGCGTGTTCACCGGCGGTGTTAGTCTGTTTAACGGGGATTGTATATCGATTATCCGCACACTATCGTCTAGCCAAGCAGTGACTACCATATGAATGCGCTCAAGAATCTTGGCGGTGGCTACACCAAATGTCCCACGTGAATCAGTGGATGTGTTATACCAACTGTGGAAGGATGTGACTGGGACGGGTGTTGCCGGGTTGGTGATGTCGATCATCTGTACACCGTGGTCGTCCTCGGCTGTGATTATCGCGTAGACGTGTCCAGAGATATCCACAATCTCTACACCAACAGCTCCGTTCAGTTTGGTGAACCCATCAGCCCCGTCGGTGATGGCCGCCGTTGGTGTGGGGTTGGACGGGTTTGTGATGTCTATTATCTGCACGCCGTCGTCAACCCGGGCCGCGACTACCGCATAGACGCGCCCGGATATCTCGGCAATCTCCACATCGGTGGCTCCATCCAACTCAGTGAATGCATAAGCCCCGTCGGCGATAGTTACAACCGGAGCCATTGTGGCTGGATCGGTTATGTCTATTATCTGCACGCCGTCGTCATCCCGGGCCGCGACTACCGCATAGACGCGCCCGGATATCTCGACTGTATCTACACCGGTGGCTCCATCCAGTTTGGTGAATCCATCCCAATCGTCGACTGCGGCAGCCGTTGGGATTGGCAGGGTCGGGTCGGTGATATCGATCATCTGCACGCCATCACCATGTTGGGCGGTGATTATCGCATAGACGCGCCCGGATATCTCGACTATGTCAACACCAAACGCCCCATCCAACACGATAAACCCGCTTCTGCCATCCGCTACGGCAACGGTTGGGACCGGCGTGGTTGGATCGGTTATGTCTATTATCTGCACGCCGTCGTCATCCCGGGCCGCGACTACCGCATAGACGCGCCCGGATATCTCCACGATATCCACACCGGCGGCTCCGTCCAGTTTGGTGAACCCGTCAGCCTCGTCGGTAATGGCCGCGGTCGGCGTCGGTCTGACCGGGTCGGTGATGTCTATTATCTGGATGCCATCACCTGTCCAAGCGGTGACCACGGCATAGACGCGCCCGGATATCTCCACGATATCCACACCGGCGGCTCCGTCCAGCTCGGTGAATCCACCAAATCCGTCCATGATAGTGGCCCTAAGTGACGGTACCAGGCCCGGTAAGGATTCAATGGCTTCACCAACCGACAGACAGAACTCCCCGAAATACCTGTTACACGTACTACTGTATTTGCCTAAAGGGTTATTGGCGCCAAACTCTATTACGTCGGATACCCCCCTATGTACCCGGTGATCATGGACGTGTGCCTTAAACCCGGGAACATGATCATCGCCCTTCTCGAAAGTGTAGCAGATATCCATGGTACCAGCCCCGCCCGGTGGAATCTCCAACCGGGAATCACAAAACGTGTTTTGTGTGAATGGAAATGATGGGTGGATGACTGGTGAGTATGAGTAGTATCCAATATAATCAAAAGCAATGATCAGAGTAAATTCGCCGGTGTTTTCAAATGTCAGACGGTAAGCGTAATCATATTCATAATGATCCAATATTGGCAGTTCTTGCATGCGGGTAAGCTCTATACCCATGCCGATTGGCACGTCGTACAAATTGGCAGCATATACCGGGGCGATGCCACTGACCACCACCGTAACAATGGTTAGGCCAAGCAGTCCAAATAATTCCGGTTTGGCAGTCATATCCCACCGTTCTGATTAGGCTGCTCGTACATGCGGTTTAGCTCGTCCGTCATGTCATTGTATTCGTTAACGATGGCCGTGCACTCGTCCGCCAACTCGTTATATTTCCTGATCATCCTGCTGTACCTGTTGGCCTCACTCTGCGTGTCAAAGTAGACGGTGCTACCGCTCCTGCTCACCACGTGGCGGTCCTCGTACCTCTCTATGGCCGCATCCGGTTTGTCAAGCTCGGCGGTCATCTCATCCAGTGCCATATCGAGATCGGCTAACTGCCCCCTCATGGCACGTTCGCCGATGAATGATTCGGGTAGCTGGTCTGGGATAGTGTAGTCTAGCGCCAAGTATGGATCCTGTATGTGCTCGGGCCCGTACATCAGATGGGTTTTGTTACCCTGATGCACTAACCCGAGCATGTGGCCGAGCTCGTGGGCTATGATGTTGCGGACGTAGTCTGGCTCGTGATGGATTCGCTCGTCATGGCAGTTGTAGTCGTAGATTGACACGTCCATGGACGCGCCGTATACTAGGCAGTAGATACATGCCAGACCGATATGATCCGGACTGTACTCTATCTGGTCAATCTGGATTAACGGATCCTGCTCGACATGGACTAACGACAAGTGGGTGTTCAGATCCGACCACGCGTTGAACCCGCCACGGATGGCCTCCAACATCTCAATGTAGTTGACCGCGTAGACACTCAGCAGTGAATCGTTAAAATCGTGTGTGGTGGCGCATGGGATCCGGTTATCGGGGATACCTCCAACCACATCAACCCGCGCCAAACCATAACCGAGAGGCTCACCACCATTCCACGAGATAAACACCCCCTCGTAAACCAGGACGGTGGGTTGGCTCATCTCATATATTGCCTCGCGTTGCAATTCGCTGGATTCGATGGTGAAGATCATCTTGTCCCGGCTCCAGCTACCGTACTCCTGCTAGGTGATGGGGACTGTTCATGAGCCATCCTTAATGCTGACGTTTGGCAGGTCGACCTCAAATGAGTTGAACGGCTCGGTGAAGTTAAGTGTCAACCGGCCGGCATCAAAGTCGTAGACGGTGTTTGACAGGACTGTGATGGGTTGCGTTGCGTTGATCACCGTACCGGTCTTGAGTGGTGCCGTTGTTTGTGCCGGGTCGGTGGATGCGTCCCCTATATGAACAGCCCGTATCAGGTGCACTATAGGCTGCATCTGCAGTCAGATATCATGTTCATGGTCGTATGTGTGGGGTCAGCAGTCCCTCTAAAATTCCGCCGTGAACGCCAGTAGTGCAAGGAAATAGAGGTACAGGCAGTCCTGTTCGTGGATTAGTGGTTATGTCTGTGTTTGTTGTCATTGCGGACACCATGTATTACTACTATATCACCTAATCGAATCACTATTCTTGAGAAGATAAGATTCCCCGCCCGTCAGGTCGCAGATTTAACACCAGATCCTAGGTCACAGTAACTTAACGGGATCTATGTGTAGTCGTTATATCGGAGGCGCTTGCACCATTCCTGTTGGACTTGAGAGTCGATAGCGGCGTACCCCACCGAGGGCGACTAACAGAATGGTTCAAGGCATGCCGCGTGGGATATGTCCGAGATCCCAACTACCGAAATTCTAAAGGATCATGACTTCCTACACAACCCATGAATAAAAAAGACTGTCCGTGGAGGAGTTGATTGCCGCCTACAACAGGAAAAAGGATGCGGATGCCGTCAAGCGGTTGATGCTGGCCATACTGATACGCGAAGAGAGGCCGTTCTACGGCACCAGAAGGATGGCCGCCGAGCTATCCAGGATGTTGGACCGCCCGGTCAACCGCAAGCTGGTGCGCCGCGTCTACCGGCGGATGGGTTGGGGCCTCCCGGCGCAGGATCTCAAGTGCGCCAAGGCCCGCTGGACACACACCAATCAAGGCAACCCGTCCCAGCCAGGTCTGAGAGACGGACATCACATACGTCTGGTGCGGTCCGCTCGACGGCTGGTGTTACTGCTTCAACGTTCTGGACATCTTCACCAGGCAGTGGATCGCCTACCGGTTCGACACCCTGGCCACCGCGAGCGTCGCCGTCGAGTCGCTCGTCGAGGCCGTCGCCGCAGCCAAGCTGGACTACTCCAGGTTGACCCTCCAGCGCGACAACGGATCCCAGTACGCCAGCAAAAGGTTCCGAAAGGCCGCCTCCATCCTAGGCATCAGCCTCAAGTTCATCCGGACCCACACCCCAGAGCAGAACAGCCACATCGAGGCGTTCCACGGAACCCTCAAGCGCGAGTACATCTGGCTGCACGACTTCGCCAACTACCAGCAGGCCGAAGCCGTCATAGCCGAGGCGTTCCGGGACTACAACCGGAACAGGCTGCACTCGGCGCTAAAATACGTCCCGCCGGACGAGTTCCTCGCATCATGGGAGGCGGCGCATAAATGAGGCAATCGAGTCTGTAAAATCGTGCAAAAACCGTTCTCCTTTTCTGGGGTCCATTCCAATATTGCACCTGCCGGCCCACACCCCCCAGCTCAACCCCATTGAGGTAGAGTGGAGGGAAATCAAGGCGGCCATCGCCAACATCTTCTTTGACGGCCTGGAGAAGATGCGGGACGCCATAAGGCGGATGATCCGCAACGGCGAGATACTGATAGTCAAAATGTTCGACTGGTTGCTGGCCGGATAGCGGCCCGACGCACCTCTGCAAGATCACGGGAACGTAATCGACCGCCCATCATCGCCGTTCTACAAACCACCACGCCCGCGGGCCCGCCCGTCTTCCACAACCATCCCGCGGCAGGCGGCGGGGTGATCATGCCGATCTATTCATCTCGAGTTTTTCCATTCTTTTTGGCAAGTACTATAGGCACGGTCATCGACTACAACGAGGACGATTGTGTAACGACGCGCGTCATCAAGGACCGGTCGACATCCAAGTCGGAACCGTGAATCTAGCACACTCGCTCGGAACGTCGGCTATTCGGCATCCCGTTTGGCGTTGTCCGGTTTGCAATCACTGCAAAAACGGCTCTTGAAAAAGAGAAAACGGCGCGTGCTCCAGACGCACAGCCAACAGACCGTCTTGCCGCACTCGCTGCACCGGTGCCCGTGCGCCCCAAACCACGAAGTATGCGCGACGCGCCCGCACTCGTTGCACAAAATGTCCGGTCCCGCCCTACACCCGGCGCAATGGCCCCATGTTGGGTTCAGCAGTTTGGTTTCGGCCCCGTTGTATTCCACACCACACGCGTGGTTTTGGTTAAGCGTCTTCAACACCACGTCATAACGCGGCACGTATGCCTGCCGTAGGTTGTCTATGTGGACGTTGCGGGCCGACGGGACGCATTTTTTTGTGTAGGTGGAGTTGTTCCTGCCACGGTACCTAACGCTCTCCGTGTGGACATCTATCACCTCCTCCGTAATGCACTTCCTGAGTGTCACATCATCCAGCATGAAGCCCGTCCTGTCGTGTTCTTCGGGCAGTTTGGCGGCATCAACGGTTGGGTTGCCGAAGAACTCTCCGGCGGACCAATCCGGTTTCCCGGTCTCGCCGTCAAACATGTAGCGCTCGTCCCTCACATCCACCACGTGAACCACCCCGACGGATGTTTTGAATGCCTGTTGGACCGACACAGAAACAAAGTACATAGCCCTCAGGATGGCGCGTGTGTCGGTCACGCGCATCAGGTCAGCCGCGGGTGTCGGTTGGCTGTCTAGGTTGTCGATGCTCGGGCGCAAAGCCCTTGCAATGACCCCCGGTTCCGGAATTGGGTACGTGTAGATCTTCTCCGTTTGGTCTGACAACAACTCAATGCCGGCCTTGTAGGCCAGCTCTCTTATCTTGTGCATGTCGAACAGCTCTATGGGGTGATCGTGTCCGTTCGTGAGGTCGGACGCATACTCTATGGCGGGTTTGGCGAACTTGCCGGTCGTGATTATTATCCCGCTGTCCGCGTGCGAGTCTATGATGGCCGAGTGCAGCTTCTGGACGATTGGGCGACCAACGCTGGCTTTGTTGTTGTATAGTTTGCATTCCACCACTATCTGTTTGCCGTCCGGCGTGTCGATGATCAGGTCGCGGCCCCTGTCGGCGGTCCCGCCTATGCGGGTTACCTTCCCCCAACCCGCCTTCTCGAATATCCGTCTACAGACCTACTCGAATGCAAAGCCGTCCAAGCCGTCCAGGTTGATTGTTTCAGATGCCATGCGGTGTATGGATAGAGCCTATGTAAAAACCAAACCTGCAAGCGGTCTGTAGAGACTCAAGTTCTATCAAATATATTTAGTAGCTATTGTCAAAAATATCATTAGTAATATATTGTCGAAAATAATTTAGGAACTTTACTATGCATCCTGGCAAGCCACTTATTAGTCATGGTTAAATACATTAATAACTGCAAACCACGTAATGGGTACCCACAGAAAGTCTGTTAGAAGCATGAAGAAGCAACGATCAAAAACCACGCTGACAGGAGGTGTGGATCTGGCTGCTCAGATAATCAAGGAGATTCATGATGCTCGCTCGGAATTCGCCGCGGAGATACGTGGCATTGAGTCTGCATTCATGCCAAAAATTCTCGATTTACCGATCCATGCAAAAGACATCGTTGAGCACGCGGTTGAATTGTGGCGTATGGAACAAAGGTTGAAGAAGGTGGCCGCCTCCATCGGTGAAGAAGATCGGGAGGCCCTCATACATTCCATTGACAAACTCAAGAGATATCTGGACAAGAACGACATAGAAGTGGTCGACCACACAAACCAAGAATTCAACGACGGTGTGAACGTGAACGTACTCTTGTTCGAGGAATCGTCAGAGGTGACAAAGCCAACCATCACGGCGACGAAGGAACCCACTATTCTATGCAGGAGTCAGGTCGTCCGCAAGGGACAGGTCATAGTGTCGAAAGTTAGTGACGGGGATACCCAACATGAGTAACCGGGTCATTCAGGTCGGCATCGATCTAGGAACAACCAACTCGGCAGTTGCCGTAAACGTCGGTGGAACTGTCGAGATAATAAAAAAACCTGGAGGGGTCGGTTACACCCCATCCGTATTCGGCTTCAACAAGTCAAACAACAAGGTGGTCGGCCAGAGGGCATACGAGTATCTGCACAAAGACGCATCGAAAAACGAGGCCAAACACTACAAGTCAGAGATAAAGCGATTGATGGGAACTCCCGAGACGGTGTTCTTTGAGCGTGCCGACGCGTCGTTGTCGCCCGAGGAGATTTCAGCAGAGATACTCAAGGATTTGAAGGCGGACATACTGACAAAATATCCCGACTTTGAAACGGTCGCCGCGGTCATAACTATACCTGCCGCATTCTCGGTCCTACAATCAGAGGCCACCAAGCGAGCGGGCAATCTGGCCGGGTTCAAGCATGTGGTACTATTGCAGGAACCCATCGCGGCGGCGACATCATACGGCTTCCAAAAGTCCGAAAATGCCAACTGGTTGGTATACGATCTGGGCGGCGGGACGTTCGACGCTGCGCTCATATCGTGCAGGGACGGCATACTGTCCGTATTGGGTCACAGCGGCGACAACTTCCTGGGCGGCAAAGACATCGACTGGACGATAGTGGACACGGTCATTGCCCCCAGGATATTGGAGAAGTATTTACTGGCTAACTTTACGAGAAACAACCACAAATTCAAAAGCGTTTTTTCAATCCTGAAATACTGCGCGGAGGAGGCCAAGAAGGAACTATCACAATATGAAAAGACGACCGTGGAGATTGACGGCATCGGCGAAGACGACAAAGGAAACGAGATTGTGTTGTCCATCGAACTGTCCCGCCGTGAGCTTGAGGATATCATCAGGCAGGACATAGACCGCACCATCGAACTAGCGGAGTCCACGCTGAAAGAGGCAGGGGTCAAGAACTCGTCGGTGGAAAGGATAATCCTGGTGGGCGGGTCCACACAGATGCCGTACGTGAAGGAGCGGCTGGAGTCCGAATTGAACATCAAGACCGACTCGTCGATGGATCCGTTGACGGTGGTCGCCCACGGCGCATGCGTCTTCGGCATGAGTAAGCAGATCCCGAAGGAATACCTGCCGGCCAAGCCGGCGGATGCCGACGCGCACAACATGACGCTGAACCACTCACCCATGACATCGGAAACCGAGGAACCGGTTACCGGAGCAATAGACGGGCTTGACCGACACGCGCAGTTTTACGTCCAGGTGCAGTCAGTGAGGGGTACCTTCTCCGGGCCAAAGACGAAAATCAGCGAAGCGGGAAAGTTCTACTACCCAGTCACGATAGAACCCAACATGCAGAACGACTTTTGGGTATACGTCTTCGATCAGGACGGGAACAAGGTAAAGACATCCATAGACGGGTTTACGATCACCCACGGGTTGACGCTCTCGGGGGCCCCCATACCGCACTCCATCCGCGTGGTCATCGCTGTGAAGGATTACCGCACCAACAGAATGCGCGACATATGCGATGCCGTTTTTGAAAAGGGCTCCACCCTACCGTTGAAGGGATATCTGAACGACTACAAGACATCGAAGATTCTCAAAAAGGGTGAGGATTCAAGTCTGGGTATCAGACTCGTGGAGGGCGAATCCGAGAATCCCGACAGGAACGGCTTCGTATGCGAGGTCGGCATCCGCGGGAACGACATACCACACGACATTCCCCAGGGGACCGAGGTCCGCCTGACCGTCAAATACAACGAGTCAAGGGAGGTCAGTCTGAAAGTGTACGTGCCGTTGATCGACATGGAATTCAACGCATTCAGAACGCTTGTAGACGAGAAATTGGACATGGCGCAGGTTTCGCGTGAATTTGAGGAGCAGCAAACTAGGATAAACGACACAATAGAGCATTGTTCCGACGAGGAGCGCGGGAGGCTGGCGAGTATGTCCAACTCGATAGAGCGGGGCATAAGCAACGCGGACATGGACGAGGATGAGAAGCGCAGGACGCACAAACAGTTGAAGGATCTCAAGATCGTGCTTGACGGAATTGACGAAGAAAAGACGATGCCCAAACTGACCAGCGAACACAACTCCAAACTGGAAAACCTCCGGATGGTAATTGACAGGTATTCGAGCCCGGACAGAAGGAATGAATTCGAGTCGCGGTTTGAGGGCCTGAGGGCTGAAGGCCAGCGCGCAATCAAGGAGGGGAACAAGGCGCTGCTGGCCAGAACCAACGAACAGGCTGATGATCTAGAAATGTCCGTTCTGTATACCAACATGGACTTTTGCGCGGCCCATTTCCAGCGTATCGTGGACTTTGGCAATGCCGGTAGGTTCACCAACATGATGGTCGCGCAGCACCACACCCGGAAGGGACTTGATGCCATCAACAGGAATGATATTGCAGAGCTGAACAACTGCATGTACGAGTTGACGAAACTGCTGCCAAGAGGCGAACACATCGACCCTCACGCCGGAATCACGCGGTGACGCCAGTTGCCGGACATCATAAGAAACAACGCGTACAGGGTATTGGGCCTTGACGGCAACGCCAACCAGAGAGATATAATGAAGAGATACCGGGAGATCACCAGCCGTCTTAAAATTGACGACCACCCGCAATACGCCCTAGATCTGAACTTGCCTGACAGTTTCCGTACCGAGAGCTCCGTGGACGATGCGCTGAAAAAACTCCAGAACCACAGGAGCAACTTGACAGAATACTTTTTTTGGTTTAGTATCTCCGATACCGTGGACGAGGAGGCGTTTGAACATCTGAGGCATGGCGATGCCGCATCGTATGGCCGGGCGGCTCAAATCTGGAAGGACTACTCCAGCACCGAAAATTCTTCCGGATTGTCATACAAAAAGAACCTCGCCATTCTGTACTGCCTGTCCATGTTCAGCGAGGAGAACGATGCCATCCTAAGGGAATCTGTTTCTATTTGGAAGGAGATAGTCAATGCTGACATATTTTGGAGGTCATTTGAAAAAAAATACGTGATGGGCAACAGCTCTGAAATGCACGAAGACACGATAAATAATCTCAGAAAAAACATTACGGCAAATATTTCTGATATCTACTACGACTTGTACGAGCACCATAATAATACAAAATACGTAAAAGAGTTTCAGGATACATTTGGAACATTCGGACAGAAAACAGAAAAACACTTGCTTAAGCCAATACACCAGTCAGTCTATGAGTCCATCGAAAAACTGAATAGAGTCGGAGAGAAAAGTGACAGCGATCTAGAAGAAGCAAATAGCGCCAATGCCAAATGCGACAACTGTAAAAAAGTATCCGAGCGGCTTCTAAAGTCACATTTTGACTACATAGATGGCAGTATCCTATGCCAAGAGTGCCGCAAGACGGTAGGAAAGGAGTGGCAAAAAAAAGTTAATAGTCAAGAGACTGTAAAAGGCAGTAGTAAAAAGCTCAGACAAATAGAAAGGACGATAGAAAAGTTAGAACTGAATTTGAAGCAGCTGCGCGACCTAGGATTGCACAATACTGATCAGTCCATAGCGATACGGGATCACGCTGCCGAGGCAATAAGAGCGGCATCAGTGACGATGCACAACCAGGCCCATATGCGTGAAAAATCTCTCGAACTATTTGATCTGGCAAAAAAAATATCCACTACGACAGGAACAAGAGAGCGATTGGAATCCGATGCAAAAGTAATTGCTGAAAACATTGCAAGAGACAAACAAAATACATTTGTTACTGAATGGGGTATTTTACGTAAAAAGAAGCTGACTGTTACAGAAACTTTCATTGAATACCAAAATTCAAAAATTTACTATAACAATGTAGATGCAATCTTGTACTTCGGATCTGGAACCGATTATTTTTTTTCAATTGGCACAACTAATGATGAAATACACCTCAAATTCGACTATTCACGCTGGGCCGCACTAGTCAACCGGGTCGTACCATTAGTCGAACCGCATCTGCTACGTAACCTGCTAGAGATGATTTTTGAAAAGAATCAAGATGTTCACATCAAAAACATACGCTTTGACAAAACGGGATATCATCGCTCAAGTACTTTTCGTAAAAACGAATCAGTATTGTGGAATGAATTATCTTATTTACCACGATTAGATGCTGGAAAATGTTTGTTGTTTAAAAACAAAAACAACAATGCAAAACGCTTTGCAACAGTTTCATTGCATGAACCAAATGCAATAATTATTCCTGCATTAGCTCAGGCGTGTTACCATGAATTTTATCGACGTCAAAATTAGGTTGGTATTGAAAATGACTATTTCAGTAAAACCCACGCTGTATAACGGATTCAAAGCTGATGGGGATCTTGCGGTGCTAGGCTATGTTGAGAGGGTGTTCTTTACCGAAGTTTACAGACTCTCCGACGGGAGGTACCTCTATCTGTTCACCAAACTAGATCCAGACAGCGTGGTTGACCGTGGCGGGAAGTATAACGTTGTTGTCATAAAGGACGGCTCAAAGTCGTACACGAGCGTGGTCGTGGACGCACACTCTAAGGACAATGTATTCTCCATATTCGATGACCTTGCGAGCGTAAAGGGCCTGGAATGCGTTGCGGGGATGAACAAGTTGAAGGCGATGCTCGTCTCCGATGTGATAAACCCGCTCAAGAACCCGGCCAAGTTTGAGAGGTTCAAGGTAACCATACCCAACGGGATAATACTGTACGGCCCTCCGGGCTGCGGCAAGACGTTCATCGTAAGGAAACTGGCTGAAGAATTGGGCTACAATTTTTTCGACGTGAAGCATTCTGATCTTGCAACGCCGTACATACACGGATCAGTCGGCAACATAGGGAAGGTGTTCTCGGTGGCCCATGAAAATGCGCCCGCGATACTGTTCTTCGACGAGATTAGCGGACTGGTTCCGGACAGGGCGACCATGGGGAGTTTTGGCGGCGGCTACAAGGAAGAGGAGATCGACGAATTCCTCATGCAGCTCGACGATGCCGCCGACAAGAACGTGTTGGTGGTCGGCGCGACAAACTACATCGACAGGGTGGATCCTGCCGTCTTGAGACCCGGAAGGTTTGACAAGAAGATCCATGTACCACTTCCGGATTTCGAAGCCCGCGAGTCGCTGTTCAGGATAGGACTTGTTGGCCGTCCCTCTGATGAGCACATAGACTTTGGCCGTCTAGCAACCCTGACGGATGGGTTCTCGTGCGCGGACATCATCGAGAGTGTGGTCGAATCTGCGGCGCGGTTTGCTGCCAACCATGATCTGGATAAGATCGACCAGAAACTTCTTGAAAATGAGATAGTGATGATACCAAGGCAGAAGACTCGTCGGGGACATGATCCTATCTAATCACATCACTTGCGGTATATCGGACCCGACTGCCGGTTTTCCAAGTTCCGGCCCAACCCCGCATATTGGCAGAATACTACCGGATTCCATACCGAATGCCCGCCCGGCTGCCTTGGCCGTCGCGATTTTGGGCGGAGTCCGGCGTGGATAGCGGCATGGCTGGCCTGGCCGGCCTCGTCCGGTCCTGCCTGAAGGCGTGGAACTGGCGGCTCTACTTCTTCATACTGCTGTTCCTGGGCCTGCCCAACGCCTACCAGGTCTACCGTACCGCCATCATAGGGACGACCCTGCCGAACCCGGGCAGCCTGGCGATAGTCTCCCAGTGGCAGTTCGTGGGGCTGGCCGTCGAGATCCTCCAGGAGGCGACGGTCCTGGCCATCTTCTTCTACGTGGGGTCGCAGATACGCGGCGGCGCGGCCGTCCGGATGGACCGGGCCAAGACCGTCCTGCTCGTCATATTTGCTGCGTCGCTGGCGTACTCGGCGGGCGTGTTCGCGTTCACCGACGCGTTCATAGACGCCATAGGGACGCCGGAGGAGATACGGGACCAGACGCGCAGCTACCTGGAGGTGAACGTCTTCAGCCTCCCGTTCACAGTGCTGGCGGCCGCGGTCGTCGTGCTGTTCGAGTCGCTGGGCATGCGCCGGATGGTGCTGGTGATGGCCCTGGTCAACGTGGGCCTGATGTTCGGCATGGACATGCTGTTCTTCGGGGAGGCCGGCCCCTCGCTGATGGCGGACACGACGGGCGTGGCATGGTCCACGCTGCTGGCCAGCCTGTTGCTGTTCCTGGTGGGGCTGGCGCTGCTGCTCCGCGCCCAGGGCGCGCGGGCGCGGTCCCTGCTGGAGCTGCCCTCGTTCTCCGGCCTGCGCACCTACCTGCGCGTCGGCATGTGGAGCGGGACGGACAGCGCCATCCGGAACGCCGCCTACTTTGTCATGATAATCGGGATAGTCAACTCGATAGGGGTCGGGGAGATAGGCGGCTACTACCTGTTTATCCAGGTGATGTGGGGCTTCCTGCTGGTGCCCGTCCTGGCGTTCGCCGAGTCGGCCAGGGCGCTGGTCGCCAACGCCTCGGGGTCGGTGCGGGACGTCAGGCGCCTCTGGGCGGCATCCATGCTGATAACCGCCCTCATCCTGGCCGCCGTCTGGCTGCCGGTGCTGTGGTTCTTCGGGGATATTGCCGGATCCATGACGGGCGATACAGAGACGCTCGGGTTCGCCCTGGTGGCGTTCGGCATACTGCTCTTCCCGTACGTGATGTTCGCGTTCAACACCGTCACCGACAGCGTCTTCTACGGGATGGGCAGGACTGTCTACATGGCCGTCCAGTCGGCCGTCACCAACGGCACGGTCTACCTGGGGGCGTTCGCGTTGTGGTCGTCTGGGATATGGGTGCCCACCTTCGAGGGGGTAATGTGGTTGTTCTTCTGCGGGATAGCCGTCGATACCTGCCTGACGCTGCTCTTCCTGCGACGGCTGCTGTACGGCAAGGTTGCAGCCTAGTGCGTATACTGCGGAAGATAAGTTCGTGCATAAATCGGCCCAAACATGGCCGTAAATCCGCGCGCTACCCCAAAACCCATCAGTTTCCCGGACTGACGGATGCCGGCTGCAGTGGGAGACGGTAAACCGGCGCATTTCGGAGCTGCATTTTAGGAAATTTGAAAAAACGTGCGCAACATCCCCCGGATGCGCGCCGGCAAGAATCCGGCCCTAGACCACGCGGTAGAGGTATCTCTTGATGTCCAGCACGGGAACCGACGAGGCCAGCCACCTGGTGATGTCATCGCGCATTGTAGCGAGGGTCGTGTAGGTGACATCCAAGGTGGCCCGCATCATCTGGCGCCAGACCTCTTCGATCGCGCTGAGATCCGGGCAGCCCGGCGGGAGGAATTCGAGCTCGACCTTGCCGTCCAGCTCCTTGAGCGTCTCCCGGATGATCTTGGCCTTGTGCGGGGGCGCCCTGTCCAGGATCATCATGATCGGCTTGCCGAAATACGCGTACGCCTCCTCAGGAAGTTGGCGAACTGGTCCTTGGTGAACTTGTCGTACTGCTTGAAGAAGCTGCGCCCGTCGCAGGTGATCAGCCCGAAGATGACCGTCCTGGCGCGGGATCCCGTGTAGGTGTAGACGGCGCGCTCCCCCTTGAGGGTGTAGACCCGCTTGCGCGGGCGGGCATCGGCGACCGAGATGCATTCATCCTGGACGCATCTGGTGTAGCCGTCTATCTTCTTCCTGGGAATGAGCCGCCTCATCCGCCTCTGGAATCCGGAGATCTTCTGCGGGCTGGCCCTTCGGACGTGCCTGCCCACGGGCACCTTCATGGTGTAGCCGCGGCCGCGCAGCATGGCGCGCACGTACGGGATTCGGTACTCCACCCCGGCCATCTCCTTGGTCAGGTCGCGCGCCTCCCTGGCCGTCCAGCAGGTGGTCCTTTTCAGGGTTCTCCATACCTTCTTCATGTTCCTCTTGGAAACAAGCGGGGCCTGCCGGACCGCGGCCTTGTCTGCAGTCCGGGCAGGCCCTCCTTCCGGTATCGGCCGTACCACTTGACGCCCTAGGATCTGGCCATGTTGAAGTGTTCTGCGGCCCCGGTCCGGGTCATCCCGTCGCGCTCCACATGTATGACCAGCATTGTTCGCCTGGCGACGTCTGCGTCCTTTTCTGTCTTCTATGCTTTGATGAGCTCATCTACGGTGGGTTTTTCATTATCCATGGGTGGCGGTATGGACGGGGTGATCAATTAGCGTTTCGCTTGAGGTTAGGATCTCAAACATATCTTCCGAAGTATACCCTACGGCAGATTATTGATGCCCGCGCGGTATTGTGATAGTCAGAACTACCCCCGCACGTCGGATGTTGCGGCTCCTATCCACGCCACACGTAATACGTGATGTAGATTCTCGCTAGTAACAACCTGCGCCGTATCTGTCCAGGTTCGTGCCTAGAAAGACGCATATTCCTCCTTCACACACGACGGCGCCGCCGTAATGGGTGGGCCACAACAGGTTTGTACGGTGTCCGTGACTGCCCATCCACAGGTCTATGGCCTCTGCGTAGCTTAGATAATGGCCGGTGGTTCCAGCCAAATTCTCTGCGACGTATTCATGGTCGGCAAAACCGTACTGACGCTTCATGTTGTCCGGACAGGTGCCGGTGATGGGGTTTGTGTGGGCAATTGAATAATCGTATTTTATGTGGTCTTGGGCGCGCGCCAAGGCTAGATTGTACGCCCGCAGATCGAACGGTATCTCCGGCAGACCATACTTAACTCGTATGTCATTTATTACACTCATTTGATCTCGGGCCGTTTCCATGTGTTGCCGCGCGGCCTCTGCCTCCCGCTCCCGTGCCACCCTCTCGGCCTCTGCCGCGGCCTCTTCTATCTGCTCCTGCGTTGTTCTCGCGGCCTCTGTTATGTGTTGTGTGATCTCTACTGCCATGTCGGGGTTTAGCGCAACCACACTGTCGGCCACGTCTCCCAAACTGTCGGTGGCCACCCCAACCAGCCGGTCCATGTCCACAGCGCCAGACACGAACAGCGCCAAGATGAACACGCCGGCTATGATAGCAACTATTGCCGCCATCATGTTGGTGACGACCACCTACGTTCCCATCCGGGGTTACCCGCCCACGTGTGGGTGATGCCGCATTTTGTACAGATGAAGTCGCCGTATGTGTAACTGGGCTTCCAGTTAGGCCGACATCCCATTGGTAGATGACGGGTGAGTGTGGTATTTAACACAACTTGACAAATGGTACCGTATCATCCCCGGAAGGCTTGTTGATTCTTGAGAAGATCCGCTCCCCGCCCGCTAGGTCACAGATTTAACACCGGTTGTCAGGTCACAGTAACTTAACAGCCTCGTATCTTCCTATCTTGTGAAAGTTGGTGACCACGTTGACGGGGCGCCTGAGCATGCCCCGCCTCCTGGCTCGCAGCACCGACCTTCGGAGGGCGTGGTTGCAGTGCATTTTCATCCAGTCGTAGCGCATCGACCGGATCTTCCCCAGCAGATACCTCCCCGATGGAAGGGCCGTGCTACGGGATCTCGCCTTTAGCATCTGGTACGCCTTCTCGGCGCACGATCCCTTCACACACATGGTCGACAGGTGGCAGAAGTCCCAAGGACCGTGCCGGGTGCCGGGCCCCTGCCCGAACCGGATCCTCATGCAGGAGAAGAAAAGCGCACCGACCAGATTGTGATCTGGACCCCGAATTCTGAGACCACTTTCTGCATGTTTTTACACAGACATCGGTCCCTCATTTATGCTCCGCCTCCCATGATGCCGTAAACTCGTCCGGCGGGACGTACTTTAACGCCGAGTGCAGCCGGTTCCGGTTGTAGTCTCGGAACGCCTCGGCTATGACGGCTTCGGCCTGCTGGTAGTTGGAGAAATCGTGCGGCCAGATGTACTCGCGCTTGAGGGTGCCGTGGAACGATTCTATGTGGCCGTTCTGCTGTGGCGTGCTCTTCCAGATGAACTTGAGTTTGATGCCGAGATGGAACGCGGCCTTTCGGAACTTTTTGCCAGCATACTGGGAACCGTTGTCGCACTGGATGGTGAGCCCCGAGCAGTCCGGTTTGGCGGTGGCGACGGCCTCCACCAGCGAGTCCACGGCGATGTCGGCGGTGGCCAGGGCGTCGAACCGGTAGGCAATCCACTGCCTGGTGAAGATATCCAGTATGTTGAAGCAATAGCACCAGCCATCGGCCTGCCCGCACCACACGTAAGTGATGTCTGTCTGCCATACCTGGTTGGGCCTGGCCGCCTTGATCGGCTTCCAGCGGGCCTTGGCGTCTGCCTTGGACGGAGCCGGCTTGCTCCAGCCCGCTAGGCGGTAGGCGCGCCGTACACTCTTGCGGTTTACGGGCCTTCCGAGGCGGCGCGCCAGCTCCGCGGCCACCCTTCTGGTCCCGTAGAACGGCCGCCTTTTGCGTATCTCCAAGATAATCTCCAGAAGATCGGCGTCGGTCCGGGGCACGCGCGCCTTTTTTCTCCAGTACCACCTCTGCTTGGACACCTCGCAGGTGCGCAGCGCCCCGTTGAGCGACATGCCCTGATCAACCATGCGCTGCACCGCCCTCAACGCTTCCTTCCCTCCAAGGTTTTTTTGTAAGTGTTCACGTCATTCGGGCGTGTTTTTCCCTCAGGATGAGCTGAGATAAATAATCTGCCCGCATTAAGCAAGAAATTACCGGTAGGTTGCCGGGTGTTTTTTCTTTGGATTGTTTTCGTGTCCGTGGCCGCCGTCACGCTCAGATGTATCTGGCCACCTGCGCGGCATAGTCGATGCCCCGTGCCTTCCAGGTCGTCACGCACGTGAAGAGGTTGGCCAGCCAGTCCATGGTCTTTACCGACCTGATGGAACCGCGTACCTTGCGGTGGACGACCAGCTCGCGCAGGGCCCGCTCGGCGGCGTTGTTGGTGGCGGGGATAGCCGGGTCGATGACGAACCGGAACAGGCTGGGCAGGGCGTTGGATAGCGTGGTCATGAATTTTTCCAGCACCGGGTGGTCGGCGTACCTGTTGATGATCCTCGATACGCGTTTGCGGAGGGAGTCGCGTAGGGCGCGCCGGACCGTCGGGGGTCCCTCCGCACCCATACCGTCCCAGTATATGCGGTACAGGGCGTCGGCGACCTCCCGCGCCTGGCGGCAGTGCTCGTTGAGATCAGCTATATGGCCGGCCTCGCGGAGGATGTGCGACCAGCAGCGCTGGATGCGGTATCCTTTGTAGGCGGTCCACCCGTCGCAGATGATCGTCCCGGACCACCCTTTGCCCAGCACCTCGTGCACGACCTTGCGCCCCCTGCTGGAGCGTATGATGTAGTAGGCGTCGCCGGTATCGGGATCCAGGAACACCCAGATCCAGACTTTCCTGCCGTTGAGCGAGATGGATGTCTCGTCGACATGCAGGCGGCGCGCCCTCCTGATGCGGGCCCGGATCTCCGAGGCGGGCTTCTCCAGGCAGTACCCGGTCCCCGAGACGACATTGTGGATGGTGCCAGTCGACATGGTGATTCCATGCCTGCCCATGCTGTCCGCGTTCCGTTTGTGGGGGAGGCGGTCCAGAAAGTTGTGGACTACCGTCATCATGACGTTCTTGCCGTAGGATCCTCTCTTGGGGATGTCGGGGACGGGCACCGCCGCGTCCCCGGCGGGTCCGGTCCCGGCCCCTATCCCGTCCAGGCCGCACTCGCCGCAGCTGCAGATGACCGTGTAATGGCGGGTGGTCGTGGCCGGGACCGGCTTTGGTATCTCGGTTATGTCGCGCTCCTCGATGTTCTCGACCTCCAGGGAGGTGCCGCCGCACCCGGGGCACCTGAAGGGCGCGTGCGTTTCAAACTTGGTGGGGGCGGGCTTGCTGGTCTTGCCCTGGTGCCCGGGCTGGGCGCCACGGCGCCTGGTCGACTTCTCCTTCCCGGCGGGGTCCTCCCTGGGGGTGGCCGTCTCCTTCCGGCGTTTGGCTATCCTGCGCGAGGGCGGCGTGTTGGGGTTGTCGTGGTAGGCCAGCTGGCGCCTCAGATCCTCGTTCTCTTTCCTGAGCGCCTTGATCTCGCGCTTCATCTCCCGATGCTCGGCGAGCAGTCCGCGGTAATCCCCGTCGAGCTTTTCGAACATCTTCTTGTAGCCGGTCCTGCTTGCCAACGGCATGCAGGCGATCAGCCCATATTTAGATCTCACGGTCTAACGCGGTGGTTGTTTTTCGCTTGGAAATGAGAGGCGCGGAAACCGTGTCGGTGTCGCCCCATCCAAGTATTAAAACCCCCACGATCGCGGCCGCAAATGATTTTTGCAGACAGCAAAACGTGCCTAAACGACGTGAATACTTACGTTTTTTTTAATGCGTCGACGGCCAGGGTGGACTCGGCCAGGAGCGTCTTGAGGCGGTCATTCTCCTTCTGGAGGGCCTTGGTTGCGGCAGTATCTGACTTACCGGCCATGGCGGCCTTGGCGGATTCAAGGAACTTCTCCCGCCATGGGTAGAACGTGTTGGGCGAGAGGCCGTGCTTGCGGCATATCTCGACCGTCTCCGCGGACGTGGTGAGCGCCTCCATCACTATCCTGTACTTTTCCTCCGCGCTCCATCGCTTGTTGGTCATCGCATGTACCTCCCGGCTGTACTCCGAATGTCTGTGTTACGGATCGGTCTCGCTCTAAGGGGTCCCCCGCCAATTGTATGCCGTTTTCACAGAATGTTCTTGGCGTGTTTGTCCACTCGTGCTTCAAATCCATGACGGCTTTCACGCCGACTTTTTAAGCTGCCATGTCATCTGCGCACGGATTTTGGCGGATCGCCCCAAATTCGGACTAGGTTGGTGGTTTGGAAAACTGGTTGTTCCAAGTACTGGTTGGTACGAAACGTTCATAGAAAACCTCCCGGCGCTTCCCCGTATGGACGGCGGTGAGGCTGCACTTGGAAAGCTGTCCCAAGAAAAGGCGACATATTCACTGGTTCTAAAGGGGAAGAAGCATGCCCTTGAGAACGTTTCCCTATCCAGGATTGAGAATCCCGTAAGAGGTCCCACCGCCCGGGGCAACGTCTATGTTGAAACACACCAATCATACAGGATATCCGCCAGCGTCGACCCACGGCTGTCCCAAACGCTATCCGGCACCATGCTGGGGCCCAGTTCCGAGTTTGGCGGCCTGCACATAATGGCGGAATCACAGTCGGTCAAGATCAAGATAACAGGCAGCCTACTGAGCATGGCTCGCTCCGGCGGCGTGGCCCGGCTCCAGATAGCCGTCGCCGAGATACAATAGTCCGGGCTCACCGCCACGTGGCAGCAGCACCGGCGCACGGTTTTTTTACGCTGTCCATCCGCTACACACCATGAACTCGGTGGCCGCGTACCTGACCGACCTGGACCGCCAGGTGGCCGCCATGGAAGAGTTCGCTGGACCACCCCCGCTATCATGGTCCGAGCTGAAAAACGCCATATTCACCGGAAGCGGCGACTCGCTGGCGGCGGCCATGCTGGCCGAGGCCCTATCCGGGTATGCGGCCCAGGCCGTCGACCCGCTTGAGCTGTACCGCAACCCGGCAATGATCGGCGGCAGGACCCTGTACATCATCTCCGTATCCGGGCGGACCATCACCAACATACGGCTGGCCGAGTCCCACCCCAGCACCGCCATAACGGCCAACCCGGACAGCAGGCTGGCCAGAACGGCCAACAGGACCATCCACCTGGACTTTCCAAACTCCGACGTCCTGACCGCAGGCAGCATCAGCTTCCTGAACAGCGCCCTGGTCTGCATGTCGCTGGTGCGACCCACCAACACCGACGGCGCCGGGGCCATATTCGAGAAGGCCCGGCAGGACGCCGCAAGCACCACCCTCACCGGCGGGCGCCTCTTTTTCGTGGGCAACCAGCACTCGTTTCCGGTGGCCATGTATGCGGCAGCCAAGATCTACGAGATACTGGGGCTTGACGCCCACTACTCCCGGACCGAGCAGTTCGCCCACATGGAGCTCTTCTCGGCAAAACCCGGCGACCAGGTCATACTGCTGGAGGGCCCAAACCCCCACGCCCGATCCCTGGCCGAGCGCCTGGAGGCAGAGCATATCGCCTGCACGATGGCCGACCCCGGCTGCGAGGACCCCGTCCGGGCCATCCTCTACCATATCTTCTATACCCAGCACCTCCCCCTGAACCTGGCGGGCGGCCGCCGGGAGGTCCATTTCATGGAGGCGCGGGGCCTCAAGCGGGCAAGCGACTCTCTTATCTACTAGCCGAGATAGTTTCCCAAGGTTTAATACGTCAACTCGGGCGACCCAGATCATGCCAAAGTACAAGTCCACCGAGCAGGTCCTCAAGATCATCAAGCAGAAGGACCAGATACGCAACTTCGGGGTCATCGCGCACGTCGACCACGGCAAGACCACCATGAGCGACAGCCTGCTGGCCAACTCGGGGATAATAGCTCCCTCGACCGCCGGCAAGGCCCTGGCGATGGACTACGACAAGGAGGAGCAGGAGAGGGGGATCACCATCTACCAGGCCAACGTCACCCTGCACTTTACCCAGAAGGACAGGGAGTACGTCATCAACATGATAGATACCCCCGGCCACGTGGACTTTAGCGGTAGGGTAATCCGCAGCCTCCGCGCCATCGACGGGGCGGTGGTCGTCTGCGATGCCGTCGAGGGGATAATGACCCAGACCGAGACGGTCACCAGGATGTCCCTGGAGGAGAGGGTCAAGCCCGTCCTGTTCATCAACAAGGTGGACCGCCTGATCAAGGAGCTCCGGCTGACCCCCGAGGAGATGCAAAAGTCGCTGGCCGGGGTGGTCTCCAACTTTAACGATCTGATAGACACCTACGCCGAGGATGATTACAAGCACTGGAAGGTCGCCATCCAGGACGCCAGCGTGACCTTCGGGTCGGCCAAGGACCGGTGGGCCATCAACCTGGACGTCATGAAGGAGAAGGGGATAACCTTCAAGGACGTCATCGAGGCCTACAAGGACGACAAGGTGGACGAGCTGGTCGCCAAGGCCCCCCTGGCCGAGGCCGTCCTGGGGATGGTCGTAAAGCACCACCCGCCCCCCCACCAGGCCCAGAAGTACCGCATCCCCAAGATATGGCACGGCGACCTGGACTCGGACATAGGCAAGGCCCTGCTGGCCTGCAGCGATGACGGCCCCACGATAATGATGGTGGTCAACATGGTCCTGGACAAGGCCGCCGGGCCGGTGGCCATCGGCAGGCTATTCTCGGGGAGCATCAAGGACGGGCAGACCGTCAATATCATCGACGCCAGAAAACCTGGTCGAATCCAGTCGGTCAACTTTTTCATGGGCAACCAGCGCGAGCAGGTGGGCGAGCTGGGAGCCGGCAATATCCCCGCGCTGTTGGGCATGACCGATGCGCGCGCCGGAAACACGCTGTCGTCGGTGTCGGGGATACATGTCTTCGAGGGCATACGGTACGTCTCCGAGCCGGTCGTCCAGGTGGCCGTCGAGCCCAAGCACCCCAAGGACCTGCCCAAGCTGGTGGACGTGCTAAAGCAGCTGACGATAGAGGACCCCAACCTGGTGGTCAAGATAGACGAGGAGAGCGGCGAGACGATAGTGGCCGGCATGGGCGTGCTGCACCTGGACGTGGCCACCCACAGGATACAGGATGCCAAGGTGGATATAGTCACCTCCGAGCCGCTGATCAACTACCGCGAGACCGTCAGGGGGCAGTGCGAGGCGGTCATGGCAAAGTCGCCCAACCGCCACAACAAGATCTTCATGAGGGTCGAGCCGCTCGAGCCCGAGATAGCCAACATGCTGAGGACCGGCGAGATCAGCGACATGAAGGACAAGGCCGAGGTCGCCGCCCTGCTCAAGGCCCAGGGGTGGGACACCGACACCATCAAGCGGGTCATGATGCTGGACCCGCGCGGGAACGTCCTGATAAACGGGACCAAGGGCGTCCAGTTCGTCCAAGAGTCCACCGACTCGATAAACTCCGGTTTCGAGGATGTCATGAAGGAGGGCCCGCTCTGCCGCGAGCAGATGCGGGACTGCAAGTTTATCTTTACGCATTTTGTGCCCCACGAGGATACGGCCCACCGGGGTCTGTCGCAGCTGGGCCCGGCCTCGCGGCGCGCCTGCATGGGAGCCCTGCTGACGGCCGGTACCACCCTGCTGGAGCCGGTGCTGGCCATCGAGGTGCGCGTACCTACGGACATGGTGGGCAACGTCGCCACCGTCTTATCTGGCAAGCGCGGGAAAGTGCTGGACATGACCCAGAAGGGCAACGCTAGCATCGTCACTGGCGAGATACCAGCCTCGGAGACCTTTACCCTGTCGGAGGAGATGAGGGGCCAGACGGCCGGCAAGGCCATGTGGAACACCCACTTCAAGGCGTGGTCGGAGGTCCCCAAGTCGATGATCACCGAGACCATCTCGACCATCCGCAAGCGCAAGGGGGTGGCCCCCGAGCCGCCCGTTGCCTCCGAGTTTATCGACAAGGAATAACCGGGTTTAGGTCATACTATCAGAATACGGTTACGTCGCCGGGCGCCGGCTCCCGGCTCTTGCGAGTGTCGATGCTGGCGTGCTCGGACTTTTGGTGCGCTCTGAGCGCGTCCGTATCCGAGAACACCCTGTGGCAGGCATAGCATTTCGGCCTGTCCTCGTCGACCAGCGGCATCACCATAGGCTGTCTTTGTTGTTTGTTCCCAATTATACCTTGGGGGGTTGTCGTCCCAGTTCAAGCATGGTAGGCAGGAATCAGGTTGTTGGAGTGGCAGGTAACGCAGGCACAACCCGCCCAGAACCACCCCACAACCCACATTTCGCTGCCCTGCAATCAAACACACCGAGTTTCTGGTTCAGGCGCCCGAAATTGAATAGAGCCGGAGCAACCGTAGGCCCACCACCGGGTTGGCATCGTAATAAGTACAGATCAAGCAACAAGGATATTAGCGCAGCATCATACGCTGTACGTGGCAGCGCTACCCGGCAGAAGCCAGCTGAGGGCCGGATTGGAGGTAAGCATAGAGACCAAGATGAACCAAGGCACGGGCCGGCTTACCTCCGGAACTATCAAGGAGATCCTCACGGCAAGCAGGTCGCATCCGCACGGGATCAAGGTCAGGCTGCAGGACGGACAAGTGGGCCGGGTCAAGAAGATAACAAGCTCACCCCGGCGGGAGTCCAAGCTCTAGTTTTAGGGTTCGGACCCAACAGCACGGGCACCCGACCGTCCAGGGTTCGGGTTCGCCCGTCATGGTTGCGTCCTGTCCGGTCTGTGCGGTGGTCTGGGTCATGGCGTGATCCACTACATCGTTCGGAGGGATCATATGACTCAGTCGGTCGCGTGCCAGGCAGACTCCCGTCCGGAGATGAGATCCCCGCCCCTCCGCACAAGTTCGGGTCTGCATGAGTTTCGTGTTCGGTAACATCTGCCGGATATCTGATCAGGCGCAGGTCAGAATTTGACCTGAACCTGCGCCCGTGGACAACCCCCTCAATGAACCGAAGATTGATAAACTAGTTGGTTTTCACTAAACCTGGTGATGATATGATGTCTATCTGTAGTAGTGGAGAAAATTCTACAACCTGTAAAATAACAACCGAGATTCCTCCATGGGCTCTACCACAAGAGGAAATCACATTTTATGTAAAAATTAAAAAAAATCTTATAATTTCAAAAATTATAATCAAGATACCAGAATACTTCGAAATAAGAGATTTTATTAATATAGAAAAATTTAATCAATATAAAAACATAATAGAAGTATTGATAATAGGAAAATTATCATTCACTAAATATGATTATTTTGGAATTACTATTGCAACAAGAAAACCATTCAACGATCTGGCTGTAAAAAGTAAAATTTCTATTAGCCTTATTGAATCTAACGACACAACAACCCAAATTGAAGTATATGCTAGAATTTTTAGGCCATTGCTGGTTATTGATAAAGTGCCTGAACGAATACCACTAAACGATATTGACGAGACAACACTTCCAATACATTTGAAATTTAACGGATTTGGAGATATTTCAATACGCATTGAAGCTGATATAGGGGGCACTCTTGTATCTGAAGGAGGAGTTTCTGTGATGGACAGACTCTTTCATGGCTTTTTACGCGAAGGTATTTTCGATACTGAATTAGGCAAAAATGATAATAACGGAATTAAGATTAATAAAACTAATTTTGTTAGAGCATTTGATGATTTTAAGATTAAACTAAGTGATCCGGATTATCTGAGAAGCCTCGAACAAGATAAAAACATCACTAAAGAAGCTATTGAGTGGTTGAGGTCATTTGATGAAGAGCAGCAGGAAAAGTATATGAAAACATTATATGATACAATGGAAGGTTATATAATTAAAAAACTAACAGATATGCTTGCACGTAATGTAAGTAGACATTTACAACTTGATTCTGGAACTAGCATCATTGCTGAAATTAAAACACAACTGACAGACTTGAGATTGCGTATTTTTTATCGCGACCTAGCTGGTAATATTTATCCGCCGTTAGAAGCTATAGTTGGGATCATAAGTAACCGGACAAATTTTTCATGCGGGGTATAATTTATCCAAATTTCTAAACAGAATGTCGCGCGGATTGAAATTGATTTCAAGCGACTCGTACACAAGCATCACCTTCCGTCTAAAGTAGCTCTTGGCCGGCCGCCGGAACGTTCTGCGCAGTATGGCCTTTCCATTCCGCCACAGCCACTCGGCCGGATTCAAGAACGGCGAATACGGCGGTAGGAACATCAGTCTGACTGAATCGCCATTCTTCTCGAGATATTGCCGTACGCGTTTCGTGTTGTGGTACGCGGCGTTGTCGACGACCGCCGCCACCTTGCCGAAACGTTGTTGCAGTTTATCGAGGTATTTGATGAACGATCTGTCGTTGGCCCTGTTGGCCGCCATGTAGCACGTCTCGCCATCCAGCGTGACGCCGCCGTAGACTGTCTGCCTCTGGTTGCCCAGCGGCATCTGTATAGGTTCGGCGTCGCCGCGCACGTAGACGGCTCCCGACCCGAACAGGTTCGCGTTTTGGTGGCTCTCATCGGCCATGACCACGGTGAAATCGTCCTTTTCGAGCGTCTCAACCTCCTTTTCGGTATCCTTCTGCCAGATCTCTACCTCCTCCTTCGGCGGGACGCGGTCAGATAACCGGAGTGTCTTCTTGACCGTGAAGCCCAGGGACCTCAGCAGGCGGCGCCCGTGCTGCTCGCTGTATTTCACGCCGGTCCTCTTCTCGACCAGCTCGACGAACCCCAAGGCGGTGAACCGCTTGGCGCCGCCGACTATCTCCTCCAGTTGGGCGCGCGGCACGAAAGGGGGGCGGCCCGGCCTCGCATCGTCGGCGAGGCCGTCCAGCCCGTTGCGGTCGTACGCGGCAAGCCACGCGTAGACGGTTCCGCGACTGACGCAGAAACCGTCCGCAACGGTATCGACGTCGATGTTCTTGTTCAATACCATGTTTACCGCCGCAATGCGCGCGTACTCGTTCTTGTTTTTGGCGCGTTTTAGCGCGTCTTTCATCTCGGTCGTAGCCATGTGCCGGCTTGAAATTTTACCCTATTAGGATCTTACGGATTTGTCCGATTACTTTTGATCCCAACTATAATGTGGAAATTGTAGACAAAAGAGTAAACGATACTGAATTACACGTTACAATTCCTATTGATATTGAACACGTAGATGAGTCCGGAGCATATAAAGATGTCGGAGCAATGGATATCTGATGTCATTTAGTGGATCTCCAGGCGATATACTAAAATGGTTTAATACAATTAAAGAGTACTTCAAAGATTTTCGTCCTGAAACGCGTTCTATGACAATTAACTTTTCTTCTCAAACTAGTACAATTGGTTTGGCTATAAACATTGAGGAAGGTTTTCGTAAAAATCATAACAAAATCAAAATTCCCGCATATCCGAATTTTAAAATTACAAAGATGCAGGATGCCTCATTTCACCAAATACAGTCATTATGGAAGCACGTTGATGGGGAATGGATTCTAAATGCAAGAGATTTGCCTCCAAGCGCTGGGTATTTAATTGAGCTAGAAGGTGCTACTGAAGAAAAAAAATTGAAAGATTTAGTTCACATACAGCCTTCTATCAACCGCGATAGTAATGATGAAATGGATAAATATTGGTTAGACGCATCATTAAAAAACCCAAAAATACTTGAGCAATTATGGACAGATTTGCAAATTAATGAAATTAATGTAACCGTTAAAATTGACATTAATAAAATGTTTGCGTTACGACTACCTCAAGAAATTAAAGATAAAGCTGATGCTATGCAAGAATACTTACATGCAGGACTGCGAGGAGATCGTCAATTGCAATTTAAAACCATGCATTATTATAAAAGACAGGCACGTACAAACCCTTTCCATCCTAATGATTTTGTACGCGTAATTAAAAACCTTACAGCTAGAACCACATTGCTAGATTATATTTCGGTTGATAAGGGATACAACATTGGTGAAATTGATAATCTTACAACTTATGAAGGAATTATTCCACAAGACGTAAAGGTTCACGCGCTTACAAATTTAACTTTGCAGAATCCGCAGGCTTTAGGCTACTTAACATTACAACGTAAGCGTTATCTAGAAAAAATTCAAGAAGAATTTGATAAAACTTTAAAGAAAAAATAGGAATTACATATATAGTTGGGATCATAAATAACCGGACAAACTTTTCATGCGGGGTATAATTTGTCCAAGTTTCTGAACAGGTTGGGCGGACCCATGAAGGCCAGGGTTGCCATAGCACGGCGTATGCTGGTCTCCATCCACCACATGCTGACCGAGCAGGCAAAATTGCGGCGGGTTGAGCCGGTTTTACGGCCCTAGCCCGAAAATGAGCGCTTTGCTTTGGATAGCCCTATGCAGCCTTACTCGGCTTCGAGCCGTTACAGATGAGTGCAGCCTTGCTGCTTGCCGACCAAAACAAAAAGGAGGTGAACGAAAATAGAAAGATCAAAAGCCTACATTGGAATCGACATAGGGAAACGGACCTGCGTGGTCTGCGTCATGGGCGCGGACGGCAACGTCCTGGAGGAGACGAAATACCCCAACACCAGGGCGGACGCCCGGAAATTCGCCGAGAGCGTCGCGCCCCGGTACGACTGCAAGGCGGTCTGCGAGTCCACTGCCTGGCTGTGGATCAAGACATACGAAGTGTTCGAGGATCTGAAAATACCCATAGTGCTGGCCAACCCGCTGCGGCTCAAGCTGTCCCAGTCCGGGACCAAGACCGACAAGATTGATGCCAGGCAACTGGCCAACCGGCTCAGGATGGACGACGTACCGACCTGCCACGTGCACAAGCGGAACAACAGGCGCGACCTGGACCTGCTCCGCCAGCGGATGATCCTGATCAAGGAACGTACCCGCGCGCTCAACCGCCAGCACGCCATCTGCGGCAAGTACGACCACCCGACCAGCTCGGGCCACGGAAACACGTCCGGAGCCAAGTACCAGGAATACCTGAACGACCTGAAGCTGAACCCCGGCGACACCAGGATCATGGGCCAGTACGTCCGCCACGTCAGATACCTGAACGGCGAGATAGACATGCTGGAGAGGCTCGTGGCAAAGGCGGCCCTGGACAACGAGGACGCCAAGCTGATAATGAGCCTGTCCGGGTTTGACGCCTTCAGCGCCCTGCTGGTGGCCGTCTCCATCGACGGCATCGGCCGGTTCGCCGGCCCCCGGCAGCTGGTCTCGTTCCTGGGCCTCTGCCCCAGGGTGTACCAGTCCGGGGACAGCACCCGGCACGGCCGCATGAAGAAGAGCTCCGACCGCGCCCTGACATGGATCATGATGCACGCGGCCCTGGTGGCCGGCCATTACAATCCCGTGCTGTCGGCATACTACGAGGGCGTCCGCAAGCGCCACCCGCCGGTGGTGGCCCAGAGCCACCTGGCCAAAAAGATGGCCATCTACATCTGGCACATGCTGAACAAACGACAGCCCTACCGATTCGTCGACCAGAAGGCCTACCAGGTCAAGCTGGTCCGGCTGGCGCGGCTAGCATCCCGCGTCTAGCCGGCGCTCCGGCACCCATCTCTGGATCAATTTGGGAGGGCGCCGGGGCCCGGCCAGACGCGGCCCGCCACCGTGCGGGATCCGCCCAGCACCATTGGCAGATATTTTTTTTCGCACGGGAAAAAACGACCGGAATGGCGCTGCCGGCCCGCGCGGTGCCCAACGAGCAGGGATCTCCGGATCCCGCGTGGGAGCCCTGCGCATTTCCAGATCCGGTCCCTCAGCGGGAGGCGTCTCGCCGCCCCGGCCCGGGCGAGGGGCGGCTTCGACGCCTCCCTTGGGGCCTATCCCGGTGCAAAAAACGATGATCTTGTCGCGCAAGTCGGCGCGTCTTAAATACTACCAGTCCAACTTACCTGCGGCATGCACCAAGGCATACGGCTTCCGCTCGCACGCGCCGCCTCCACATACACAGGAAGTACCATATCACGGCCGTCCTAGGGCTGCAGATCATACTGACCACGATAGCCACGCCGGGCAACGTCAACGGCGTCAACATGCTGGTGCCCATGCTGGACGAGATACGGCGCCGCGGGTTCGACTTCGCCGGCCGCCTCTTTCACGCCGATTGGGGGTACGATGCCGAGTACAACTACCGGATGATCTTCTGGATGGGTATGATCCCCCCCACATCAAGCAACGACGGGGCGCCACCAACCGGGCCACACCTAACCGGAAGAAGGCGGCCGGGCTGTTCGACTAGAACGAATATCGGCTGAGGGCCCTGATTGAGGGTGTCTTTGGAGCCAAGGAGAGTAGTGGACACCAGCTGCATTGCCGGTGCGTCCGGACGGACAGCCGCCGGCGGTTCGCCAAGGGGAGGGCCATCGCCTGGAACGTGCGGGCGCTCAACCGGTTCGAGTGGGCCAACAGGCTGAAGGTACCAATCCCGTAATACGGCGTACAACAGACGCGTGCAGAGTGCGCCTGATGCTCCCTGCCCGCCTGTGGCCGGGCGTGTGGCGCGGCCAAGGCCGAATATGACGGCCTGGCCGGTGAGCGCCCGGATGGAGCAACTTGTCGAAACAGACGAGAATTACGCACCAACCCCCATCAGCACATAATCAATAAAAGCATGCAGGCCATAAACCGATGCCAGTGGCAAAAGGACGCCGTTCTGGCAACGCACGCAGCATCCGACTCTTCGAGATGTCAATCCAGTCCGCTTTGGTCGAGTTGGGCGATCATGCGTTCGATAACGAGGATCGGATGCATAGATTGATTGAAGACAACATCCAGACTCTGTTTCCGGACCTGACGTTCCTGACTAGGGAATTTCGCAAGATGGCCGGAGGCGAACTCCGGCCTGACACCATTGCTTTCGACACAGGTCTAAACACGTTCGTCGCCTTGGAGTACAAGAACAGACGGAATACAGAGGCGGTGGACCAAGCCAGGACGTATCTGAGTGCTATGGAGGAATACAATGGGGATCTTGTCCTGTTGTACAGTCGTAAGGAGGGCGGTTCGCGCGACTGGGACTCGTTCGAATGGAATAGGATGTACGCGATCATAATGGCGCCGGAGTTCGGTGACTACCAGATCACCGGAGCGGGCAAGGATCCCAATGTGGAACTGTACAAGATCAGAGTGTACGACGACCGCGTAATGATGATGAAGCGTGTGGGCGGCGGCCATGAGCGAGCTCCGGCTACGGTATCCACTCCTAGCCCTAGCGCCGGAACTCCGCAAGCTCGGGTTTCGGCACGCGCTCCTAGCCCCGGCGCTAGCACGCTGCAAATGAAACAGCTGTATGACACCATCCGCGCAAGGCTGCTAGACGAGTTTCCCGACGCCGAGGAGACCAAGAAACAGTTCTACAACGGCTTCCGGTATCCCGGAGGCAAATATTTCTGCACGATAGCACCGCAAAAGTCCAAGATATGGCTTGCCTATTCGGGCAAGCGCGCCGCGTCTGAGCTGAAACCAGGCGACTTCGTACGGAACGTAGATGGATGGGGCGTGGGTAAGCTCCGCTCGGAAATAAAGAACGAGGACGACCTTGAGAAGGCGCTGTCCATCCTGAAAAGGCTGCACGCCGGCGGGCTTGGCGGCAAATCCGACGGTTCCAATTCTGGCCTTATTACTACAGATACGCCCGGTGTGTTCAACCCAAGGTATGGCTGAAGCGCGCACGAATTCCGGATAACGCCAACAATGAAAGGAAGCCACTATGAATTGAACTGGCTGTCGGGTCCGTCTCCGTCCCCCGTCATCGGCCAGCCACCCCCCCCCCGAAACCGCGTTTGGATTGCACACACCATGTGGGGCGGACCCCGCTAGAAGGAGACCGATCAGCGATGCACACTTTAGCGGTGGGAGGCCAGAGGGGGCATGACAGACAAGAAGTCACGATGGAGTACGGACGAGAAAATCCGTATCGTACTCCAGACATTTAACCCACAATCCAGCATGGCGGAGATATGCCGCGAGCACAACTTGGTGCCCCGGACAGTATACGTGTGGAAAGAAAAGTTCTTGGCTGGCGGCCGCAGTTCGCTTGATGGCCCCGACGCCTCCAAGCAGGTCAGGCGACACAAAGAGTAGGTTGCCTCGCTAAAGAGGATCATCGGAGAGTATGCCGTGGCCAGTGACGCTTTAAAAAAAAGCGCTGGGAGGTGGACTAAAATGAAGGCAGTCAGGACGATGCACGGAACGGTGAGCCTGAACAAGGCGCTCTTGCTTTGCGGCGTCTCCAAGAAGGCATGGTACTACACCACCAGATCCAGGAACGTGTCGCCGGACCCCGAGGTCCAGGAGATGATCCAAAAGATCGGCCCCGCAAGACCCACCTACGGCACGCGGCGCATGGCCGCCCAGGCATTCGGGGAACTGAACCGCCCGGTCAACCGCAAGGCGGTACGGCGCATATTCAAGAGACTGGGCTGGAGCGAGCCCTCGCGCACCAAGCGGGAGATAATCCGGACCAACAAGAAACCACCCAGGCCAAAGGCGCCAAACCAGCTCTTGGAGTCTGACATGTCCTACATCTGGTGCGGATCCGACGGTTGGGACTATTACTTCAATGTGATAGACGTCCTCGCCAGGCAGTGGCTGGCGTTCGTGCTGGCTAGCCTCGCCACGCGCCGCGAGGCCATCATGTCGGTGACCAACGCGGTGGCCGCCGCCGGCCCCGAACTGCCCGGCCCGACCCTCAGGGTCGACAACGGATCCCAGTACACCCGCCGCGAATTCAGATCATCTGTGGCCGCGCTTGGAATCACCCTAGAATGCATCTACGCCAACACGCCGGAGCAGAACGGACACATCGAGTCATTCCACAAGACACTCAAAAAGGAGTACATATGGCCCCGTGAGTTTGGATCCTATCAGGATGCCGAGATTGCACTTGCAGACGCCTTTGCGGATTACAACAACCAGCGGATCCACTCCGCCATCGGATACATGACACCAGCCGAGTTTGCCATGCAGTGGGAGCTGAGAAATAAATGAGGCCCACCATACGAAGAATCATGGCAAAAACGGTCCTATTTTATGGGGCCCACTCCAAAATGTTGCAAAAATAGGTATCAATAAGAGGGGACCACTCCACAAGACGCTTCTATGGCTCCTGCCATGGCACCCGTTTCGTCGGAACCGCGTCCCGCCCGAGGCAACCAAGTTTTTAACATCGCGTGCCACCCACGTCACATGGAAGGTGAGTCTTCGGTCACGGAATTGCTACGATCTCTGATGAACGCGCTAGACAATATGGCTGGTACTCGTGAGAATCTGGCTAGCCTGAAGAGGCAGATGGAGGAAACTAGATCTCGGATACAAAAGGCCGACAAGCAATATCCTACCATAGGCGAGATGCTCGACTACGCGCTGGCTAGTTTGTCTGGAGAGAGATTCCACCAAACAATGCAGTTGTTGATGAAGGTCGGGGCAGTACCGTCCGTGTCAGACTTGCAGGACATGGTTAGCGAAAATACACGCACCGGCTTGGCAGGCATGAGTCAGTTGCGTGACGAACTGCACTTCATGTTGGATTAGCCCTCTGCATACCCGTTCATCGCCAGATTGTGCAGCTTTTTGCACCGTCACCCATGCGCTTTAGGCTGTACGACACCGCCCATTGTTTCAACATCTGCAAGCAATAAAACCGTGTATCTAAATTTGGTAGCTTGTGGTCATGTCAGCCACACTCCGATTTGTTTGGAGCGGTGTAACCACTCTGCCTAACGGCGCCGATTTGTCTAAAACTGCATCTGTTACCAATGGATGCCGTAGTCTGCCGCGCAATCAAGTTCTAATATGGCCATGCGTACCATTCGACATTGTACCCGACCAACCCCGCGCCGCGCAGGCTCGCTATGCTGATAGACGGCGACAACGCCGAAGCCAAGATGCTGGACAAAATGCTCGAGGAGGCATCGAAACACGGCACTGTGACGATGCGCCGCGTCTATGGGGACTGGACCAGCCCCGGAATGTCCCAGTGGCGCGAAGTGGCCAACAAGTACGCCTTCCAAACCCCGCACCAGCTTAACTACACGACGCGCAAGAACGCGACCGACACCTTCTTGGTCATAGAGGCGATGGACATTCTCCACTCCGGCCATGTGGACGGGTTCTGCATCGTCTCCTCAGACAGCGACTTCACGGGCTTGGCTAAGCGTGTACGCGAACGCAGGATGTTCGTGATGGGAATGGGTAGAACGACCACTCCGGAATCGTTCAGGAAGGCGTGCGAGGTCTTCACGTACGTAGAGCTTCTCTCGGACCGTCCAAGTGTCGCATCAGTAGAGGCGCGGGGCAACAAACCCAGCACGCCTGCTGCGCCAGATACGGTAGGCGACACGCAGGCCGAATCACGTAGCAAACCGGAGCCCCGGCTTGCGGACTGGAAGGACATCGTGCTCAAGGCAATAGAAATGACGGCACAGGAGGAATGGGCCAGGCTTGCAGATGTGGGGAACAGCATAGTCAAGATAGACTCCTCATTCGACGCGCGTGCATACGGAAGCAAGACACTGCTGTCCCTAGTCAGGACCGCGCCGGACAGGTTCGAGGTAAGGGAGGAAAAGCATGAAGGCCATCCACCGGTGCACTACGTCAGGACCGTCCGGGAATAGCGTGCAGTTCCCGGCGCGGTGCTAGGGAAGAGCCATGTTGGCGCCGGGTCCAAAGCCCAAGTTAGTCTGAAAGAACACACTAGAGCAGAGCGGGCACGTCGAGTCGTTCCACAAGACGCTCAAAAAGGAGTACATATGGCCTCGTGAGTTTGGATCCTATCAGGATGTCTAGTTACACTTGCAGACGCCTTTGCGGATTACAACAGCCAACTAATCCACTCTGCCATCGTATACATGACACCAGCCGAGTTTGCCATGCAGTGGGATCTGAGAAATAAATGAAGTCCACCATACGGAGAATCATGGCAAAAACGTTCCTATTTTATGGGGCCCACTCCAGTATCGTACGGATTTTACAATCTGCAACCCAAAACACTTAAAGAAGAGCATTAATGATTACTAATGGTGAAAACAAATCGGTACAGAGTGATGTTGACGAAATAAAAAGGAGGATGGAAAACAAACTCCGTGAGTGTGGTTCCGTCGAGCTAATGACACGGTTTATCCTTAAAGAAATGCAGGCGCGGATTAGTGGAGATGTTACAAACTCATGGGGCGAGCGGCCCATGGTAGCGTATCTGATGGGGTTGTTTTTATCAAACAACAATCTCGAAGCCGGCAAGCCTAACCTTGATCAAGTTCGGAAACTAGAAGAATTAGTGACTGATTATTTTGATAAGCTTGACCTGCCGGCCAAACGTTGGCAAGCCTTACGCAAGGGATCGTACGACCATGTTAAATTTGCATTCCAGCTGCAAAAAGTTTCAAACGATGTAGATCCTGGCAGTTACCCCGGCCAAACAGACGAATACTACCGCCAAGTGTTTGCCCAGCTTGACCAGCATTTTAGCACAAGACATGGTTTTACTGTGGAACAAGCTTTATACTTTACCAGTCTTATTTTTATTAAAATTTCAGACGAGATAAGTTATTCTACCGTCAACATTACAAGTCTAAAGGATATATTTGTGATAGATCCGGATGATTTTTGTAATAAACAAAACATACAAGACAAGAATGCATTCAAAAAGTGTTTAAATGCGTTTAGCTGCTCTCTCGGTAGTCAGTTACGAGGATTTACGGACCCGATGTCGGACAACATTGTTAATTTCAAACCCATAGTGAAATTAGATGATCATACCTTCTTCATTTCAAAGTACGAATTAGACCGTGGCTTGGCTGGAATGCTAGAATTCCTTTTAGAAGAAGAAAAACAAAGGTTTCCTGACGTGTGGAGCAAATTTTGTGCTTTGCAATCCAAATATGTAGAAAGTTCGGTCTACAGGATACTATCTAAGATATTTCCGAATCAAATATTTCGTAACGCACACTTTTTGTATAAAAACAAAGAGTACGAAACAGACTTGCTGATCATACATGATAACAAGATACTTGTTGTAGAGTCAAAATCCGGTGGCTTTCCGGCATCCGCCATGCACGGTAGCATACGTAGCCTAAAAAAACGACTGAGTGCCCTAGTGCAAAAACCAGTACTACAGGCAGCAAACGCCAGAGATTACATAATGTCACGAAACAAAGCCGTGTTCTGGGAAGATAAGTCTAGAACCAATGCGCTCATTGGAATCGAATCCGCACAAAACTATGATTTTTTGATTATCAGTGTTACACTGGTTCATTTGGGTGGTTTAGCCGCTAACTTAAGAAATATAGATGTCTTTCAATTTTTTAAAAGCGGAGAGTACCCTTGGCTAGTTTATTTGTATGATCTTGATGTTGTTGTGGATATACTAGAAACACCATCGCGTTTTATCGACTACGTAGAGAAAAGAATGCGCGCGCAGCAGCAAAACATTTTTGAGGCAGAATCAGAGTTGATTTTTCTTGGATATTACCAAGAAAAGGGAAATTTCATTCCACAAAAAACAAATGGCGAGGAATTAAATAAGATGATGCTTACTACTGATTGGATGGACAGGCTTGAAAGACGTTATCTCTAGCCATCAGCTAGACAACGCTCAACATATCTTAGGTGCAACTCAAGTGCTGTGAACAAAAACGCAACTACCGCGTATGTTTGATAGCACGCGCCGGTAAGTGGGCTCACGAGTCCAAGCGCCGATTCGAGTACGCGACATCGCTCTTCTCTCCAGCCGACGTTGTTCAATCTGCGTGAGTTGCAACGTTTACCAACTCACGTTGACTAATCAGCTCCATGGTATGTAATTCCCCTGTTTTTACGTAGCGCGTGGAGCAGCTCCCAATCATCAGGACCCGAAAAAGGTGCCGGCCCACACATCCGCGAGCCGCCGATTATTTGGTTTCTAGAGGCAGCAGCTCCGCCGGCGCAACGCCTACCATCCAGCAGACATGGTGACCATGAGATGAACAGGCAAGTCCTCTCCGGTTGGGAATGACTGCGCTGTTTGATGTTCGGGTCGCCAGACCAGAACATATTGCGCGCGATATAGGCGCCGCCGCACCCGCGATACTGCCGGTATCACTAGGCTACGTTCACACCCGTCTCGAAAAACTTGACGACGACCTCAAACGCCTTCGTACACATGGTTCCGACTACAGGTGACTTTAGGCACATTGAGGCGAATAATGTAATCTTTTCAAGAGTATCCTCTGGAGTACCATCTGGCATATCCACCTCAGCCAAGACCTTGTCCATCACTTGTTCGACAAAGTTTATTCCGCTGATCGATATGTTAACGATGGATGATGTTTGGAATCGACTACCGTGGTCTCCAAGATTTGAGCCTCGGAGATATCCCGCCTCAACCAGATACCATTCAGCAGACTGAATCTCATTTGCTGGGAGTTCTAATTTTCGATAGTCCAGATCTGATATGCCGTAATCTACTCTTTTGTGGTGCTTATCGTAATACTCAAACAGAATCCTAAAACGCAGCTCTCGCCTGTCCACAATTATCAATGCGTCAGTGCCGGTTCGGCGGTATAAGGTTTGCGACACTACGTGACCAGTGGAATCTACACGGCGCCGAACAAAGGTTGGTGTGTGGCTTGAGGCGTTGTCTTCACTTCCCCAGCGCTAAAGATATACCGAGGATGTAGATAGACGGTCCATGGTTCGGCCCGGAAATCAGCGCGATGACAGTAGGAAAGCTGACATCCCTCCACCACACGCAAAGACCTTCGATGACATCCTAACCAAGATACGCGGCGAGGCCAAAAGCAGCCGAGACCTCGGGGACCGCTTTGAGCGGGTCATGCTGGACTTTTTCAAGGCGGACCGACACTATCACAACCGCTTCGGCAGCCGCGTCTGGCTCTGGAAGAAGTGGGCGCGCGACAACGGCATAAGCCGCCCCGACGAGGGCATCGACATCGTAGCCCAGGAGAGGAACGGCGACCTCTGCGCCATCCAGTGCAAGTGCTATGCTGACGACGGCAGCATAGACCTCAAGGCCCTTGGCACGTTCATGACCGCCGCCAGGACCTACAAGATGAAGAACCTCATGCTGGTGTACACCGGCGACCACATAACCGAGAAGGCCGAGCACCACCTCAGAAAACACAACGGCGCCATCCTCACCCAGGAGACGCTGCGCTCGGCGGCGGTCGACTGGGGCGACTTTCCCAGGATCACCCCCAGAAAGCCGCACGAGCTGCGCCCCTACCAGAGGGAAGCTCTATCCAAGACGGTCGCCGGCCTCAAGACAGGCAAGCGCGGCCAGCTGCTCATGGCGTGCGGCACCGGCAAGACACTAGTCTCGCTGAGGGTGGCCGAGAAGGTAGCGCCAAGGGACGGTGTCGTCCTGTATCTGGTTCCCTCGATCACGCTTATCCAGCAGAGCATGAGGGCCTGGTCGGAGAACCGCAAGATTCCACAGTACTATATCGGCGTCTGCTCTGACAAGACCGTCTCCGGAGAGGAGGGTAGCATCGCCGAGCTGGAGTCGCCCGTCTCCACCGACCCCAAGGAGCTGAGGCGCTACCTGAAAGACCGCCCCAAGGACCGCATGACGGTCATATTCTGCACCTACAACTCCATCCAGGTGGTGGCCGATGCTATCGGCCGCCGGCCCATAGACCTGGCCCTCTGCGATGAAGCCCATAGGACAATCGGCGGGGCCGGTGACTCGCACTTTACCAAGGTGCACGAGGACAAGGTGATCCCCGTCAGGAACCGCCTGTACATGACCGCCACCCCCAAGATATTCACCGACAAGATACGAAAGGCCGCCGACGCGCAGGAGCGTAAGGTCTACGCCATGGATGACCAGCAGGTGTACGGCCCCGTCCTGTACGAGCTAAAGTTCGATGAGGCTGTCCACAAGCATGACGCCCTCTCCGACTACCGCGTCAGGATAGCCTTTATCGACCCCTCGCTGATGGACGCCGACCTGCAGGCGAGCATGGCCGACGACCAGGGCCTGCTGCCCCTCAACGACAAGAACAGGATGGTGGCCGTCTGGCACAGCCTGCTGCATCCGGACCGGGACGATGACGACGACCAGACGGAGCGCTTGCTGCAGCGCGTGATAGTCTTCTCGAACACCATCAGGGCATCAAGGCGGTTTGCCGGTGATGTGGATGATGGCCAACCATCCCAGGCTGCCACCACCGCGGACAGCTTCCGGGGGATTGTCAACAAGGTCAAAGAGAGCAAGCCTACCACCAAGGACGTAGTAGTCCGGCATGTTGACGGCAGCACTAGGGCGCTCGAGCGCAAGAAGCATCTCAGATGGTTAGGGGACAGCAACGCCGACCCCCAGCGGTGCCGCATACTCTCCAACGCCAGGTGCCTGTCGGAGGGGGTTGACGTCCCCGCCTTGGACGGGGTCGTCTTCATGGAGCCGCGCAAGTCGATGGTAGACGTGGTGCAGGCGGTCGGCAGGGTGATGAGGCGCCACCCAGCCAAGGAGTACGGGTACGTCATCCTTCCGGTGGCCGTCCCGGCAGGCGAGGATGTCAACAGTACGCTGGATGATGGCAAGACCTGGAAGGTCGTCTGGGAGGTACTCAACGCCCTGCGCTCGCACGACCCCAGCATCGCCGCCGAGATCAACAAGCTGGTGCTGGACAAGAAGATCTCATCCGACGGTAGCGTCGGCGAGCGCATCAGGATAATGTCGGTGACCGACCACGTTCCGGGAGCGGCCGACAACAGGTTCTTTGCCAAGTTCTACCCCAAGCTGGCCTCCAAGCTGGTCGAGAAGGTGGGTGACATCAACTACTACGACCAGTACGGAAAGCAGCTGGGGAACGCCGCAAGCAGCATTGAGCAGCAGATCACGGTGATGGCCGACCGGCGCGGACCCATGGCCCGCGATATCCAGAAAATGCACGACAGTATGAGGGTGCTGATAAACGACTCGGTGACCCGGGAGGGCACCGTCCAGATGCTGGCGCACCATATCGTGCTGTCGCGGGTATTTGACGCCCTCTTTCAGGGCGAGTTCAAGTCGTACAATCCCATATCGGCGGCGCTCGACAAGGTGGCCAGAAAGTCGCGGTTCGAGGCCGAGCTGGTGGGTTTGGAAAAATTCTATGCCGAGGCCAAGCACGAACTGCAGGGGATCAAAACCCGCGAGGGCCGCCAGAATTTCATCAAGAAGGTCTACGGCAACTTCTTTCAGAGCGCCTACAAGAAGGGCTCCAAGAAGCACGGGATAGTCTACACGCCAATTGAGGTGGTCGACTTCATCATACGCAGCGTCGAGCACGTGCTCAGCGACCAGTTCGGTACCACCTTCGGCGACAGGTCCGTCTCGGTGCTGGATCCATTCACCGGGACGGGCACCTTCATCACCAGGCTGCTAGAGTCGGGGATAATCACCGACAACCTGTACGAAAAGTACCGCTCGGACATCCACGCCAACGAGATTATCCTGCTGGCCTACTACGTGGCCTCGGTCAATATCGAGACCACCTACCAGAGTCTTGGCGGGACCGACCAGTACGTCCCGTTCTCAGGCATGTGCTATACGGACACGCTCAACACCAACCCCAGGTATCGCCAGGAGAAGCGCTACCGTCAGACTGCCACCCAGCTGGATGGCGCCTTCAAGAAGGCGCATGACCGCGTCAGAAAGCAGAGCAGGGCCTGCCTGTGGGTGATAATGGGGAACCCCCCATACTCAGCCGGCCAGAGCACTACAACGACGAGAACCCCAACATATCATACCCGGAGGTGGATGCCCGGATAAAAGACACCTACGCCAGGAAGAGCAGGGCCAACTACATCAACTCTTTGTATGATTCCTACATACGCGCCTTCCGGTGGGCCAGCGACCGCATCGACGAGTCCGGAGTAGTCGCCTTTGTCACCAACGCCGGTTTCATCCGGTCGGAGGCGGCAGCCGGCGTCCGGGCGTATCTGCACGAGGAGTTTACCGACGTGTGGTGCTTTGATCTGCGCGGCAATGGGAGGATAACCGGTGACGGAAGAAATATCTTTGAATATCCTGGACAAAACAGTGGAGGAACCCGCACCCCCGTTGCAATCATCATATTAGTAAAAAACCCGGCAAAAACAGAACACGTCATTCGATATTACGCGCTTGGTAGCAAGTATTATTCTGGCGATGAAAAACGTAAGCGTGTGAGAGAACTAGGATCCATACAAGGCATAGACAGCTGGCAGACCATCACCCCGGACAAGAACCACGATTGGGTAGAACAACGAGACGATGCTTTTACAAACTATCTTCCGATGGGTAATAAGGAAGCCAAATCCGGAGAAGTGAATACGATCTTCAAAACGTTCTCGCTCGGAGTTTCAACAAACCGTGATGCTTGGGTATACAACTCGTCAAAAAACGAGCTATAGTTGGGATCATAAGTAACCGGACAAATTTTTCATGCGGGGTATAATTTATCCAAATTTCTAAACAGAATGTCGCGCGGATTGAAATTGATTTCAAGCGACTCGTACACAAGCATCACCTTCCGTCTAAAGTAGCTCTTGGCCGGCCGCCGGAACGTTCTGCGCAGTATGGCCTTTCCATTCCGCCACAGCCACTCGGCCGGATTCAAGAACGGCGAATACGGCGGTAGGAACATCAGTCTGACTGAATCGCCATTCTTCTCGAGATATTGCCGTACGCGTTTCGTGTTGTGGTACGCGGCGTTGTCGACGACCGCCGCCACCTTGCCGAAACGTTGTTGCAGTTTATCGAGGTATTTGATGAACGATCTGTCGTTGGCCCTGTTGGCCGCCATGTAGCACGTCTCGCCATCCAGCGTGACGCCGCCGTAGACTGTCTGCCTCTGGTTGCCCAGCGGCATCTGTATAGGTTCGGCGTCGCCGCGCACGTAGACGGCTCCCGACCCGAACAGGTTCGCGTTTTGGTGGCTCTCATCGGCCATGACCACGGTGAAATCGTCCTTTTCGAGCGTCTCAACCTCCTTTTCGGTATCCTTCTGCCAGATCTCTACCTCCTCCTTCGGCGGGACGCGGTCAGATAACCGGAGTGTCTTCTTGACCGTGAAGCCCAGGGACCTCAGCAGGCGGCGCCCGTGCTGCTCGCTGTATTTCACGCCGGTCCTCTTCTCGACCAGCTCGACGAACCCCAAGGCGGTGAACCGCTTGGCGCCGCCGACTATCTCCTCCAGTTGGGCGCGCGGCACGAAAGGGGGGCGGCCCGGCCTCGCATCGTCGGCGAGGCCGTCCAGCCCGTTGCGGTCGTACGCGGCAAGCCACGCGTAGACGGTTCCGCGACTGACGCAGAAACCGTCCGCAACGGTATCGACGTCGATGTTCTTGTTCAATACCATGTTTACCGCCGCAATGCGCGCGTACTCGTTCTTGTTTTTGGCGCGTTTTAGCGCGTCTTTCATCTCGGTCGTAGCCATGTGCCGGCTTGAAATTTTACCCTATTAGGATCTTACGGATTTGTCCGATTACTTTTGATCCCAACTATATCAAAGAACATGAGAAGACACATCGACTATTGTAATTCGCAGGATCTGGACAACCCTAAGATAGATCCCCGCCAAGCTAAATGGTCAAGTGATCTATCCAACAGACTGGCCAAACTGCACTCAAAGTCTAAATTTGAAAAGAGTGTAATAAGGATGGCCCTATACAGGCCATTTTTCCGACAATATCTTTATTTTGAAAGAACTTTTGTAGATCGTCCAGGGAAAACACCTTTATTTTTTCCTAAAGCGAGCTCAAAAAATCTAATTATCATTGCAGCAGATAAAGATTCCAGATTTTCATTGCTTATAACAAACGTAATGCCTGATTTACATACCATCGCGCAAAACCAATGCTTTCCACTACACACCTACGATAAATCCGATCGTCAACATGACAACATTACGGACTACGCCCTAAAGGAATATCAAACACACTATCAAGACGGCAAGATCACCAAAACTGATATCTTCCATTATGTCTACGGCCTGCTCCACCACCCCGGTTACCGCAAAAAGTACGCAAACAGCTTACTCAAGGGACTTCCGCACATACCAATGGCGCCCGACTTTTGGGCGTTCAAAGATGCTGGACAATACTTGGCAGACGTTCACCTAGGCTACTTTGACGAGAGTAGACAAAACAACAGGTATCCACTCGGACCGCCGAAGAACAGTTTTGACAGTCCTACTAAGTTGGCCTTTGCCAAGTCGAAGGATCCTGAAACCACCAGACAAGTAACCGACTACACTAGACTCAAGATCAACGGCGTTCTGGCATATGACAACATCCCAGAGACTTACTACAGAGTGGGTGGCCGCACTCCACTCGAGTGGTTGGTCAGCAAGTACCGAATTACCACCGACAATGAGAGCGGAATAATCAACAACCCGTGCGAGAAGATCACAGGGAAGGAGATGATATCCATGGTGGAGCAGGCTGTCTATGTAGGTGTTAAGTCAGATGAGATTATCAATGGTCTACCAGAAGAATTTGAGCCGGCTAAGTGGAAGCCCCAAAAGACAGGCTTAGACAGGTATATCAACACCAGCGGGCCGGCTCAAAGTTCTTTGTAACACCTGTGTAACCCAATTGGACTGTGTGGGCGTGAGCTAACTGCCTTGCTGTATGCCAGCGAGAATTTGGGTCGGTAGTACTTAAACGATCGACGATTGGACGACGATTTCATCATTTTTTGACCACCGGGGCGGGGTCGGAGGGGGGCCTCGAAGCCGCCCCTCACCCGGTTGGGGGCGGCGAGAGGACCCCCGACGGCCGGGGAAAAAGTAGTGCGCAGGGTCCCCCACGGGATCCGGCGATCCCGTGGTGCTGGAGGTCGCCATCCGCCCGATGATGGGCGGCGGTGGAGACACTCCGGTCCGGCGGTCTTCGGATGGCGCATAAAAACGCGCGAGGGGGGCCGGTCGGCCCCCGTTGTGGGCGTGGCCGAGGATCGGCGCCGGCCCGCGCGTCCGAACGTCTGCCCATGTCGTCGAGGGCTTGGCGTCCGGGACACGCGGGACCTAGGCGCCGGTCCCCACCTGTGTAACCCAATTGGACTGTGTGGGCGTGAGCTAACTGCCTTGCTGTATGCCAGCGAGAATTTGGGTCGGTAGTACTTAAACGATCGACGATTGGACGACGATTTCATCATTTTTTGACCACCGGGGCGGGGTCGGAGGGGGGCCTCGAAGCCGCCCCTCACCCGGTTGGGGGCGGCGAGAGGACCCCCGACGGCCGGGGAAAAAGTAGTGCGCAGGGTCCCCCACGGGATCCGGCGATCCCGTGGTGCTGGAGGTCGCCATCCGCCCGATGATGGGCGGCGGTGGAGACACTCCGGTCCGGCGGTCTTCGGATGGCGCATAAAAACGCGCGAGGGGGGCCGGTCGGCCCCCGTTGTGGGCGTGGCCGAGGATCGGCGCCGGCCCGCGCGTCCGAACGTCTGCCCATGTCGTCGAGGGCTTGGCGTCCGGGACACGCGGGACCTAGGCGCCGGTCCCCAGCCTAGCCAGCTTGGCCTGGTAGGCTTGCTCGTCGCGGAATCGGAACGGCTCCTCGTTGGTCAGCATGTGCCAGATGATGGCACCCATCTTGTTGGCCAGGTGGCTCCGGGCCACGATGGGCGGATGGCGCTTGCTGTAGTTCTCGTAGAGCGCCGACAGGTACGGATTATGCTGGTGTGCGACCATCGCCGCGTTCATCATGATCCAGGTCAGCCTGCCGTCTGCGTCCTTCTTCATGCGGCCGTGCCGGGTGCTGTCCCCGGACTGGTAGACCCTGGGGCAGAGCCCCAGGAACGAGACCAGCTGCTTGGGGCCGGCGAACCGGCCTATGCCGTCTATGGACTCTGCCACCAGCAGGGCGCTGAAGGCGTCAAACCCCGGCAGGCTCATTATCAGCCGGGCGTCCTTGCTCTGGCGGGCCGCCTCTATGATGCGATCGTCCAGGATGGAGATCTCCCCGTTGAGGTATTTGACCTGGCGGACCTGCTGTGCCATGATCCTGGTGTCGCCCGGCTTCAGCTTGAGGCCGTTCAGGAATTCCTGGTACTTGGGGCCGGACGTGTTTCCGTGGCCCGAGGTGGTCCGGTAGTCGTACTTGTCGCAGATGGCATGCTGGCGGTTGAGCACGCGGGTGCGGTCCTGTATCAGGGTCCCCCTCTGGTAGAGCAGGTTCAGGTTGTGCCGCTTCTCCGGCGGGTGCACGCGGCAGGTCGGGACGTCCTTCATCCTGAGCCGGTTGGCCAGATGTCTGGCATCCAGCTTGTCGGTCTTGTTCCCGGACTGGGACAGCTTGAGCCGCAGCGGGTTGGCCAGCACTATGGATATGCCGCGCTCCTCGAGCGTCTCGAACGTCTTGAACCAAAGGTTGCCGGTGGACTCGCAGACGGCCTGACTGTCATACTTGGCCAGGACGGTATCGGCGAACACGGCCGCGTCGGCCCTGGTATTGGGATACTTGCTCCTGTACAGGATATCGCCGTCCTTGTCCATGGCGCAGACGACGCAGATCCTCTTGCCTATGTCGATTCCGACGTATGCTTCTTTTTTTCTTTCCATTTCTTTTCACCTCCTTTTTTTTGGTTGGCAGGCAGCAAGGCTGCAATCACCTGTAAGGGCTCGGAGCCCACTAAAGCTGCAGCTCGTGTAGTCCCCATTCATCTGGAAGGGCTCGAAGCCCATGTAACACTAGGGGTCTGCCGCCGCACACAGTTGGTTCCCTAGGATTTACAGGCTTTCATCTGGTCGGTCCGTTTTGTGGCGGACGGCGGCCATTTTAAGCATTGGTGGTCGAATTTGTTCCTGATCCTGAGCGTTTTTGCCGGGATCCGTGGATGCGCAGCCCCCCTACGCGCCCCGGGAGGAGTGGGGTGATGTTACCCCCCGGTTTGTCCGAGAACATAGCGGTCCGCAGCCAGACGGAACCGCGCATGGTTATGCCGCCGGTCCGGTTTCTATCGCGGCTGTCGTGGCGGCTGGGCGTCAAGCCGGCTTAGGATACCATCTTTTCCGGGGGTGTGGAACCGCCCTATGTCGACTATCTCGGCCTTGACCGTCAGGGCTATGATGTGGCCCATGCCGGGGAGGGTCATTATCTTTTGGACATCCGGGTCGTTCAGGGCCTTCTTGGCGATCACCTTCCCGAGCCGGTCGGCCTGCCTGGTGATGGTGTCGATGATATCGAGGTTCGCGTTGATGGCCGCCATGTCAGCCTCCCGGAAGGGGGCGTCTCCAGCTAGGTCCGTCCGTGGCCCAGTAGATATCTTCGGCGGACCCCGCTTGAGCGGGTAGGTGGCGTTGGCTGCCTCTATCCGGTTCTTGTAGGTGCTGATGCTACCCTTGAGCCGTACCGGGATCTGGTCAGCTTGCGCCGGTCCCTGCCCTTTTTGGTTGGTATGTATGATGCCGGGACGACGCCAAGCCGGCTCATCTCGGCCAGCCGCTCGGCGTCGATCTTGTCATCTTTGTACTTGGTCTGGGCGATCATCTTGGCATCGTGCGGATGGGCCACCAGCATCTCAATGCCGGCATCCATGAGCGTATCGTAGAGGAGCTCCCAGTATGTGGAGGTGGACTCGCAGGCGACCATGGCCGGCAGATAGTTCCCCTCGTCGAGAAGCTTCAAGAACCCGGGTAACTGTTCACGTCATTTTGGTGTGATTTATGGATGATACTTGGTTTGAAATCAAGAAAAAATGATTTTTTATCGCCAAAAAATAAGAAAAACGCATGGATCAGCTGGTTGCTGGCAGCGCGCGGTCATATTGGCCCTATGAAGTAGGCGGATCGTGCCTAGATGACGTGACAGGTACAACCTGGGTATGCCTTCGATGTCGTTGGCAAAGCTGGTGCGCCGGAGCACATCGGGTGAGGACTCCCCCTTGATGGGTACGACGCACCTAGGTTTGTGTACGTCTATTCCAATGTGGTACATTTTTTTTCTTTTTCACCTCTTCTGCAGTAGATTGGACCCGACCAGCGGAAGACTCCCATTCATCGGCTAGGCTAGATTTTGTCATCTGCATACCCTGAGCTATTCTTTGCAACATCTGCATGCATGGTGTGTCAAGCTCGGTGCCCAGCGCCGGCGCGTGTGATAAGGTGATATAAGTTCTCAGGTCCAACGGGGAGGGTACCACGGTCGCCGCTATAACGACAACACATGGCATCTACTGTGCCTCGCAATATCTTTTTAAATGGTAGATTAGAACGACTGATATGAACAGTCACACCCATACTCTTGCTTTGGAATGTAAGGAGACGGCAACAATACACAGACCACACAGTAAACGTAATAGTCGTGTTGATACAACGTCGTGTTTTTACAAGGAAATTGGCAGTCGTCATGCCCGGTGAATCTTGGCGCAAACTAGCTGCCCGTATTGCGGAACTGGTATTGCCGCTGAACCCGTGTCTAAGATGCACAAGTGGGAGATTAGTATGGCCAATATAACATATACAAGGGAGAGTCGACATGTAGAAATACGTCGTGCAAATTGTAATTTGTGTGGGCGTACATTTGATCATATACCAAAATACGATCTAGACTGGCTTCTTAGTTTTGGATGGGATGGTGATATAGTACCACGACTAAAAAATATTTTTGGCACTAGATTTGATAAAAATGTTTTAGCTAATAACGTGACTGGAATCACATTACAAAAATCTGGTTGGATTAGAAGAGACCAGAGATTGGACATATGTGTTAAATATAAAGGAAAAAGGATTTGTATTAATTGTGTTGGCAAAAATGGCAATTTTAGAGCCATAAATGTGAGGAAGATATAATATGTCTACTCAAAAACAACCAATATCCGTGCATCCTGACTCTTCTGCTGATTATTCCTTTACAAACATCGCTGAAATGGTAGGCACATACAAGGAAAACACAACTGTCGCCATTAAAAATTCAAACCAAAAAAAATTGGCAGATATTATAATTGCTCTTAACCAGCTCCGAACAACTGAATCGGCGACTGAATTGCCGGTTTTCAATCCAAGAATAAACGAGATAATAAACAATTTAAACTTACATGAACATGAAATAAATGAGATACTCAATGCCATACTAATAAATAGAAACGAATATGCTGCTAGAAGTTCTGACGTATACACGCTAGATGATATAGTCATGTTCCTCTTATACGTAAACCCGAAACGCCCAATTTGTGGCAGAATAATGTTGGTTAAGCAAGTATTCCTCGCAATTAAAGAAATATTTGGCGACAAAAATGTAGAAAACCCCAAATTTGTACCATATAAATATGGACCTTACAGCTTTCTATTAGGTAGCACATTATCCAATATGCGATATGATGGCGTAATTCAGATAGATGGGAAAAAAAACACAGCGAGTGAAAAATTTTTGATTACAGATAAAGGTATAGAAATTGTAAAGATAAAATTTGATAATATTTCAAAAAAGAAACAGAGGAGGCTAGTCGAAAAAAGAAAAGGCTGGGATCAAAGCCACAGAAAAGGAATGCTAAACTATGTGTATAACAAATATCCCGAGTATACTGTACATTCGGAAATATCTCACAAATACAAAACAATATTATGGGGGCGTGGGCGAGGATGACACTAAAAGTTAAACTAAAGCACATTGATGACAGCACGCCTTATGGGTATCCTACCAAGTCAATCGAGTTACGGACTAGAAGTGGGGTTATTACAACGCCAACACGGGCGGTCACAAGCTACGAATACAACCAAAAAGCACTAGTTCCGTCAGATGCACCATTGGATGATAAAATAGGTCTTTTTTTTGGCCGGTATGGCGGTGATAGACTTACCAAATTCCTTACTGAAGATGAACCATTTGGATCACTTTGCAATCGGCTACGCATTCATAAAGAACGTTCCTACTCACACCTAAATATAGCTCTGATTAAGCCAGTAATTTCTGAAAAACATAAAGATCTGTTTAATAGTACAGAAAAACGTGAAACATTCTACAGGCGTGTTATTCTTGCCCAATCCCAGGCCGGATATAACACCATTGCTATTTCTATTCCAAAAATTTCAACGGCGGATGTAAAACAGATGATGAATGATATAAATCGCATGCTAGAAAAACAAAATGCACTTCCAATGTTTTTTTTTGAATTGGATAAAAGGTTTTCACAGTTGCTATCTTATGCTGTAAACGATCTCAATCAACAACTTATTGGACTTTACTATAAAAGAGATTCGCCTAACGCGTACGATGCCATCCGACAGTATCATGATCGTGATATTGCATTTATGGTCGCTAATGCTACGCGATTGGATAGACGCTACAACAATATTTCTACTGGGCACTACATGCCTTTCCTATCTAATGACATATTCGCAACGGCAGTCCCCTCGCCTGTCATTCCCAAAAATACCGACGAAAAAGTAGATCCAATAGAAAAAAACAAAAACAGACTGTCTGGACTATTGTTATTTAATAAAAAAAATGTTTCGTTACATAACATGATCAATAAAAAATTTAAAACAAAGCAATTACTTGAAGAGATGAAATGTTCAGATGACTCACTATTGCATCAGATGTTAGATAATTTTGAAGAAGCTGGTGAAACTAGCGATGACGTAAAAATAAACCGTCTCGCGGCATTTACTAGAGTACATGAATCAAAGGCTAGTTATTCAGAGCTTACTGAATTTGCGAAAAGAGTTGCAGAGGGCGGATCATATGAGTACATACGTGAAGACGGAAAAAAATCGCTTAAATCTGCAATTAGTCATTTGCAAACAAAAAATTAAATTACCGCGCTAGTGGGGCGGACCCCACTAGAAGGAGACCGATCAGCGATGCATACTTTAGCGGTGGGAGGCCAGAGGGGGCATGACAGACAAGAAGTCACGATGGAGTACGGACGAGAAAATCCGTATCGTACGGGTTTGTCCACGCTGACGGTTCCCCCACACGATAATTCTCCGAAAAAGTCGCAGAAGAGTTAAAAGCAATCCGAGCAGGCCGCCTGCCGGACCGAAAACGTTTGTTGATCACCGGATCCACGGCCGCACAATGAAACAACACCACACCAAGAGAAGAAGGCAAAAGGAAAGACCCGAGGGCTACTGCAGGGATTACGAGCGGCGCAGGAAGAACGGCGGCAAGCGATTCAAGGAACGGTTCAAGGCCATCCTGAGAAGGATAACGAAGTTCCTGGAGGACAACCCCGAACACAAGGCCATGCTATGCGTGCTGATGACCCGGGTGATGATGAAGAGATACTCATGCCCCATCCGCGGGATGGTCGAGGAGTGCGAGGCCAGGCCGGGCCTGTGCAGGAAGCTGGGCATGGATCACGTCCCCTCCAAATCGTGGCTGCACAAGTGGATGAAGAGAATACCCATCGACCTGCTGGACTCGCTACTGAGGTTCACCGGCGGCGACGCGCGCCGGACGCTGTCGGTGGACTCCACCCGGTACACGTTCAACCGGTATGTCGAGGTGGAGGACATCCGCCGTGGGAAGTTCTATCGGAAGGCCACCGTCAAGCACCACGCCCTGATCACGGACAGCTGCAGGATAGTCGCCGTCGTCGTGACGGACGGGAACGCGGGCGACTCGCCCGCACTGGTGGAGCTGTGCGCCAGGGCGCCCCACGGCGAGGGGTACCTGCTGGGCGACTCGGCCTACTGTTCCAGGGAGAACTGCCGGCTGGCCGCGTCCATCGGAAGGCAGCCGTGCTTCCGGCCCAAGAAGGGTTTTGTGGCCCACGGTATGAGTGAGCGGGGCAGGATGCTGGCTTGGTGCAGGGACCACCCCGGCGGGTTCTACAGGACGTATGGCAGACGAAACACGATCGAGAGCTGCTTCTCAGCCATCAAGGACCGGTTCAATTTCAGGATCAGGTCCGTGACGCTGGAGATGCAACGACGCGAGATCGCCATCATGTCCATCTGCCGGAATCTCTGCCTGATCGGAGATAAAAAGAGTCCCGTCTCCCCGGGGACACTTGGGGGAGACTGCGCTCGAACGCCCGGATCCGGCGGATAATGGGGTATTTGCGGCTAGGGACGCCACGGCCTGCCATCGCCGGATGGGATAGTGCGGTCAAAATCGGTCTGAAGATGATCCGGATCTGCCGTTTTGAAGGAATAATTTCGTAGGTTTATGCGCATCGTGGACAACCCCAATCCAGTCTCAAAGAATATATCAACGGCGCCTAGCACGAATCCCGTTGCAGCTGGCAAGATACTCTGAACCGTTGGAGCGCGCCTTATCCAGCGCGGAGCTCTCCTTCGACGACGGCATGGAGCTTATGTCCGCCGACCTTCACTCCCTTGGCGCCGTCGCCGACACCGTCCGCCAGAGACGCGTGGGCGACCAAGTGACCTTTGTGTCCTCCTACTACATGAACTACACCAACCTGTGCGCCGCCAGCTGCCAGATGTGCGCCTTCTACCGCAAGGAGGGCGCCGATGACGCCTACACTCTCACCCCCGACCAGATAGAGAAGAGGGTGACCGCCGCCAAGCAGATGGGCGCCACCGAGGTACACATAGTAGGCGGGTTCCACCCCAGCCTACCGCTCGACTACTACGAGGACATGATGCGCACCATCAAGGCCAGGCATCCTGACCTCAACATCAAGGCGTTCACCGCCGCCGAGATATTCTACCTATCAAAGCTCACCAAGAACCCGGTCGGCGAGATATTATCGCGCCTCAAGGAGGCCGGCCTCGATACCATGCCCGGAGGCGGGGCCGAACTTCTCCACCCCGACATACGCAACAGGATAGTCCGCGGCAAGTGCACCGGCCAGGAATGGCTGGATACCATCCGGCAGGCCCACCAGATAGGCATACGCAGCAACGCCACCATGCTGTACGGCCACATCGAGAGCCCCGAGCACATAGTGGACCACCTGATAAAGATCAGGAACCTCCAGAAGGAGACGGGCGGCTTTATCACGTTCATCCCCCTCAAGTTCAGCCTGGACAACACCGAGCTGGAACAGAAGGGGCTGGTGACCGAGGAGTGCTCGGCCGTCTACGACCTGAAGGTGCTGGCCTTGTCACGGCTGATGCTGGCCGGGGCTGTAGACAACATCTCGGTCTACTGGGTCGCATACGGCATGAAGCTTGCCCAGGTGGCGCTATCCTACGGCTGCAGCGACCTGGTGGGGACGGCCTACTCCGAGGAGATATACCGCGCCGCCGGCAAGCCCACCGGGACCACCGTCCAGGATCTGGCCTCGATAGTCCGGGAGATCAAGCGCCAGCCCGTCCAGCGCGACACCATGTTCGGGACGGTCCGCAACCTCTAGTTCATCTGCCGCCGGACCGAATCCACCTTGCCGGACATGGTCGAGGACTTGTCCCGTCTCGAGTCTATCTTCAGTATCACCCCGACCCGCTCGACGCCCAGGTTGTGCAGCGCCTCGACCATCCGCCTAGTCGCCTCAAGGATCGTACCCATCTCATCTGACTCGAGGATCGTGCCCATCGCGTTGAGGTCGTACCGCAGGTTCTCCATGTCCGATATCGACTCGAGTGCTTGGGCTACATAGAAGGAGACGCCGGTGCGGCCCGTGCCGATCGGCGTGACGCTGATCTCGGCCATCACCATGACCATTATCCAGGGCCGTTTCCGATAAAAGGGCTATGCGGGCTTTTTGGTCTCCTTGAGGGCGCCGCCCCGGCGCCTGCGCCTGGCCCCAAAGCTCACCAGTATCAACAGGAACCCGATGCCCACCATTATCCCGGCCAGCAGGCCCAGATCGTCGTTCTGCTGCTGGCGGACCAGCAGGTCCAGTACCTCCTCCTCGGTCATGCCCGACTCGCCCACCGGCATCGTGGAGCCCAGCACGGCGGATATGGCCATCCCGGCCGCCAGCAAGGCCAGACCGCCCGAGAGTATCTTCTTGTCTACCAGCAACCCGATAGCAGTAGCAGGCTCCGGTATATAGGCTGATGGCGGCCGATCCTCCTGGGCGGATGGCGCCCTTCAGGTTAGTCCACGGCAGAACCGGGTGAGCCATCCGCTCATCCCTGGGACGACAGTCCGGACGGCATCCAGGCGGGCGCCATCCACCGGAAGGGTGCGGGCGCTACGCCAGCGGGGCCCTGGCAAAGTACACGTGGAACGGCTGGCAGTATATCACTACATAGCCAGCCTCATCCAGGTCATCCTCGGTCAGGAGGTAGTTCTGGTCCCCCCGGCTGCCCTTGAGGTCAGCCAGCAGGTGCCCATCACCGATGTCGCCGGTCGGCGTCAGGTAGACCTTGAGGTCCGGCCCGTTGGTCACCGAAAAGTCCTCGAACCTCAGGTAGGTTTGCTCGCCCACGTTGATGATCTTGGCCGTGCCCGCGGCCCTGTGCCCGTACAGCCCCTCGAACTCGCCACTGCCGACCACCATCAACGAACCATCCGAGCCGCCGGCCATCTCGTCCATCCCCTCGGAGACCTCCACGGTCCTGGTGGCCGCCTCGTCCATTATCGCGTCCCGCTCGTCATCGGACATGCGCTCTACCAGCATCTGGCGCTCCTCATCTGCCATGTTGCCAAAGTCCTCGGTGCTCATCCCCTCTTCGGCCAGCACCGGCAGCGGCTCGTCCACATCCACGTCATAGAACAGTGGGGCCGACAGTATACCAGCGGCGACCACGGCGGCCGCTATCCCCGCAATCACGATGGCGCGCTTCACGGTACCAGTTGCTACCTGTCAGATTATAACCTTTGGAGTTGGTGTCTGGATCTCACGCATGGTTGGTGCTGCAAACTCTATTCAAACGGTCCTTGTGAACCTGAAAGACTGCCTCATCGGTCCGAACCCTGAAGGCCTTCTCTGTAACCTGCTCGATCACCACGCCATGCATCATGCCATCCTTGATGCGCGCTCCAAAGTCGCATTCTGAGCCTGCGCCCTCCACCGGAATGCCCGTCTGGATGGCGCACCCACTTTCAAATGACACTTCCCTGCCCTTCCACTCCTCGGGCTTTTCTTGCAGTCTGGCATTCACGTACTGCATGCTTATGCCCAGCCGGTCGGCAATATGGCGCTTGTTCATGCCGTTGGCATTGAGATATTTTGCAAGGGCGCATTGCCCCTCAAAGGATAGTGGCGGCGGCATGCGTTCGGGTGCCGTCCAAGACCTGTCTAGGCGGATGCTCTCGGCACCATCCAAGGCGGACACTATCCACTGCATTACACGGACATCGTCCTCCCCGTACTCCCGAAGTATTTTGGCGCCGGCCTCATCCTGCTGGCAGACCACGCGCTCATACTCCCCAGGAACGGAAGATCCGTTCAACCCGGGATGGCGGGGCTTGTACCCTAGATGGTCGGCAACCGTCCCTAGGGAGAAATGCTTGAGGGGGAAGATGTCGCTCTTTTTGACGGCAGACTGCAGGTCAAACCATCCGACGAGGCCGCCGCAGTCCAGCCCGTAGGTTGCCAGCTGGCGTAGCATCAGGCGTTCGTCAAACCCCCCATAGTGGCAGATTGTGCAGTCGTTGAATGCCCGGCGGCATGACAAAAAGTGGTTCAGTATGTCTTTCTCGAAGGAGGGGGTTTCAGCGTAGAACGAACGAAACGAGTCTGGCCTGCCCTCAATCAGCACCGAAATCAGCCATATGTATGCCTGATCCCGGCCTGCCTCAATGTCGACAAACATGAGCGGTACTTTTGGCATCTGTAGGATGGGTGGCTGCGTAGGCATGAAACTGTCCTACTGTTCGGAGGATGGTATTAAAATGCAGACGTGGGGGGATTCTTCTGTGTTATTGTTGGTGGCGGTGCATGTCCAAGCCTCTGTCCTTGGATGGCGCTAGGCGGAGTCGGCCGGCGAGCCATGGCGCCAAAACCATTATGGCCAGCGTGGCATACACATGGATGATGGTGGTCAAGGCGGCAATCACCCCGCATCTCCTATCCTGGGCGCGTCGGCGGCGTGGAATGGAAACATCCGACCTTGCCGCCAAGATGAACGTGCTGCCCGAGACCGTGGCCGCTTGGGAGCGCGGGGACAAGAGGCCCACCTTCCGGCAGGCCCAGACGTTTGCTAAAAGACTGTACGTTCCGTTCGGATACCTGTATCTTCGGGAACCGCCGGCCGAGAAGATGCCGCTTGCCGACTTTCGGACCGAGAAAGGGGGCAAGCCAAAGCCCAGCCCGGACCTTCTTGACACGCTCAACTACACCCTAGGCAAGCAGGACTGGCTCAGGGAATACAGGGAGTCCGAGGATGCAAGCGACCTTCCCTTCGTTGGCCGCTTTGACACCACGGATTCGGAGACGGTGGTGGCAGACGACATGCGCGATACGCTAGATGTTGACGGTGCCAGACGGCAGGCCAGCAACGGGGATGGGTTCCTGCGAAATCTTGTACGCAACGCTGAGGGAGCTGGAATCGCGGTGATGTGCAGCGGCGTGGTTGGCGGCAGCAATCACCGCCCCTTGGACAGGGGTGAGTTTCGCGGGTTCTCTGTATCTGACAGAATCGCTCCCCTCGTCTTTATCAACGTCCGTGACTTTGAGGGCGCCCAGATCTTTACGCTGGCCCATGAGATGGCCCATATCTGGACCGGTAAGGGCGGCGTGTCGAATCCGGACTACGGACTTGAGCATGAACCTCTGGAGAGTCCGGTGGAGCGGTTCTGCAACCGTGTTGCCACCGAGACGCTGGTGCCATGCGGGGATTTTCTATCCCGCTGGCGATCCGGCGGCACGTCGCTGGAGGAGAATCTGGACAGTCAAAGTATATACTACAAAGTTGGCGCAATGGTGGTTCTGCGCCAAGCACTAGACAACAATTTGATAGATATTCCCAGATACCAAAGGCAGTACGCCCGGCTTGTAGGGCAGGCCGAGGCAGCGGAGGCCGACCGCAAAGCCGCCAGCAAAGATGCCGACGAATCCGATGGGAGTTCTTACCGTACCTTGATCGCACGGAACGGAAGGATGTTTACCGAAGCCGTCCTTGCCAGCGCTGCCCAAGGCACCACACTCAGCAGTGAAGCGGCCCATATGCTGGGTGTGAAAGTAAGGTCGCTTTCTGGAATAGCCAAGCACCTGTCCGTGAGTTGATTGTGCACTGGTTGTACAAGTTCAGGTCAAACTGAACCCCATATGCGATCACACCCGGCAGCATCTGCCTGAGGTCGTCGGTCAGGCACAGGTCAGAATTTGACCTGAACTTGTACTCTGAGTACACTATATTCTACGAGGAATCAAAGTCACGAAGCATCGTACGGAGGCCCTTCTCTAGGGATATTTTAGGCCTCCACCCCAGTACTCTTGCAGCCTTGGTTATGTCTGCCGCGCTCATCTTGGGGTCCCCGCGCCTCGGTTTGTCGTACAACAGCTCCACGTTCATACCCGACAGGGATATGATTGTACGGGCTAGACCCTCAAGGGTTACGGGTCTGCCCCCGCCTATGTTGAAGAACCCGGGCGCGATATCACCGGACATCGCAAGGACATTTGCCTCTGCTACATCCTGTATGAACGTAAAGTCCTTTACGTGCGATCCGTCACCAAAGATGACCGGCGGCTCACCCCGGCATATGTTGTTCATAAATCTGGGAATTACTCTGGCATAGTTGGGATTCTCGCCTTTCCCGAATACGTTAAAGTATCTCAATCCTATTATCTGCATTCCCTCCGCTACAAATTCCTCTGCCAAGATTTCGCAGTCCAGCTTTGTCTTGCCGTACGGACTCAGGGGCATTCGCTTGGCATCCTCCTTGATAGGTATGCTTTGGGCGTTTCCATACACGCTGGAGCTGCTTGCATAGACCACCCGGATATGATACCTTTGGGCAATTCGGAAGACATTCTTTGTCCCGCCCACATTGACGCTCCGGTACGAGTCCGGGTCGTTCCACGACTCCGGGACGAAGCCGAGGGCGGCTTGGTGGAATATGCCATCTGTATCTCTGAGAACCGCACCAAGCCTGTCTTGGTCACGTATGTCAACCCTCTCAAAGCGTATCTCTTCTAATATGTCATCCAGATTGGACATATTGCCACGGACGAGGTTGTCTACCACGGTGACATCATGCCCGCTTGAGACCAGAAGGCGTACCAAGTGGCTCCCGATAAACCCGGCACCTCCGGTAACTGTAAATTTCACAGATGCGCCCCCGCACCATGCAATTTAACAATTTATCTACGCTCACATTCCAAATCGCGGGGGTAATTTCAGCCCTTATGGGACGAACCCCGCTAGACGAAGACCGATCAACGATGCACACTTTAGCGGTGGGAGGCCAGAGGGGGTATGACAGACAAGAAGTCACGGTGGAGTACGGACGAGAAAATCCGCATCGTGCTCCAGACGCTTAGTCCTCAGACCAGTATGGCAGAGGTATGCCGCGAGCACAATCTGGTACCGCGGACCGTATACGGATGGAAGGAAAAGTTCCTGGCCGATGGCCACAGCTCGCTTGAGGGCCCCGATGCCTCCAAGCAGGTCCAGCGGCACAAAAAGGAGATCACGCCGCTCAAGAGCATAAACGGCGAGTGCGCGGTGGCCAACGACGCTTTAAAAAAAAGCGCTGGAGGACAAGCGAGGATGATTGCCGCACATGTGGCGCGGGAGATGGTGGGCCTCAACAGGGCGCCCCTGCTCTGCGGGGTGTCCAAGAGGGTATGGTACTACACCCCCCCGGACCCAGAAACGTGTCGCCGGATCCCGAGGTTCAGGAGATGATCCAAAAGATCGGCCCCGCAAGACCCACCTATGTCACGCGGCGCATGGCCGCTCAAGTATCCCGGAAACTGAACCATCCGGTCAACCGCAGGATGATACGATGCACATTTGAGAGACTGGGTTGGACCAAGCCATCGCGCACCAAACGTGAGATAATCCGGGCCAACAAGAAGCCTCCGTGGCCAAAGGCGCCGAACCAGTTCTGGGAGTCTGACATGTCCTACATCTGGTGCGGATCCGACGGCCGGGGCCATTGTATCAACGTGATAGATGTCTTCACCAGGCAGGGCCGGCGTTCGTGCTGGCCGGCCGCGTCACGCGCCGCGAGCCCATCATGTCAGCAACCAACGCGGTGGCCACCGCCGGTCCGTAACTGCCCGGCCTGACACCCAGGGTCGACAACGAATCCCAGTACACCAGCCGCGAATTCAGATCATCAATGACAACGCTGGGAATCACCCTAGAATACATCTACGTCAACACGCCAGAGCAGAACTGACACATCGAATCCTTCCGCAGGACGCTCAGGAAAGAATACGCCTGGCCGCGCGAGTTTGCCGACATCAAGAAGTCAAAGAGGCGATGCTGGCCGCGTTCTAGTACTACAACCACCGCAGAATACATTCTGCACTAAGGTGCCTGACACCCTCCGAGTTTGCCGGGCAATACCGGCAGGGCTCGGAGGGCGACATACCTGATATAGAAGGAGCGGTAACTGTGAATAAAATTCCGCGAAAATCGGCATCAATAAGAGGGGGCCGTTCCAACTAGTGAGAACGCTTTGGCCTAAATTTTTCATCCCAATAACGCCACAACGCATTGTGCCATATCAACGTAGTATCATGCATCTTCTTGTATTCAGCATCAAGATCCACCGACTTGTACCATTTCCAATCCTCGCCGTGACTGCGCCTCACGTATACCGGCTCGGACATCTGATGTTTGGGTTTTTCTTGGTGAATGTGTGGCGCCTGTGGTCGGCTCCCTGCCAAACTGCCGTGCGCTATCATATTTCTCAAGTGAATGTTGCAGGCATTGGTAATGTTTATAGATCTGGGCTCCATATGTGGCAGGTTGTTGTCTAGAAATTTGATCTTTCGTTTCAAGCTAGCGTTTCTGGCTATTGGTTCCATATTGGGCTCGCATTTCAATTTCTTGAGGCAATAAGGAGAGTCCGAGTTGGCCAGAATGTAGCAGAGTTGGTTTACAAGATTCGCGTACACGCATTCTGTATACACCATATAGTTGACCATCTTCAGGGCTAGCCGTTCATCGTACGACAAGTCAAATGCTTGGCTGCCTAGTGTTTTGTTAAACACGCCGGACCAAGCCGCCACACTGGGTGCTATACGGGGATATAGGTACATGCAATCAAGTCCTCCGACCTCTCCTGCAATATCCTCTACATCAAAAGCACAGTACATATTCTCAAGTGAAGATCCACGTTGCTGTAGATTGCTCTCAGCTTCGTCCATTTTGGGCCGTAGCGCATCAAATACGCATTGCACTTTTGATTGTTCGATATTTGTTTGTGTACAGCACGAGTGCAGCATTATGGGTATGAATTCCTTGCAGCCCATTGCTACCACGCTGGAAATAATACATTTCCTGGGATGTGCGCCCCTGCCAATTCCTGTTTCAGCGACCTACACATATTGACGTCCGTCGGTGACTCTAATTCTTGCATACGGAGCAATCCTAAAGGTTGCACGCACCCCTGCCGTTCAATACTCTGCTTGGCACATTGTATGAGGATGGTCAGGACATACACCATCTGGCCTGCACTCGTCTCGTATATGAAGACTGCGCTGATCTGGGCCCCGAATTCTGAGACTGCTTTTGATCTGGACCCCGAATTCTGAGACCACTTTCTGCATGTTTTTACACAGACATCGGTCCCTCATTTATGCTCCGCCTCCCATGATGCCGTAAACTCGTCCGGCGGGACGTACTTTAACGCCGAGTGCAGCCGGTTTCGGTTGTAGTCTCGGAACGCCTCGGCTATGACGGCTTCGGCCTGCTGGTAGTTGGAGAAATCGTGCGGCCAGATGTACTCGCGCTTGAGGGTGCCGTGGAACGATTCTATGTGGCCGTTCTGTTGTGGCGTACTCTTCCAGATGAACTTGAGTCTGATGCCGAGATGGGACGCGGCCTTTCGGAACTTTTTGCCAGCATACTGGGAACCGTTGTCGCACTGGATGGTGAGCCCCGGGCAGCCCGGTTTGGCGGTGGCGACGGCCTCCACCAGCGAGTCCATGGGGGCATAGGCGGCAGCCGGGGTGTCGAACCGGCAGGCAATCCACCGCCTGGCGAAGATATCCAGTATGTTGAAGCAGTAGCACCATCCGTCGGCCTGCCCGCACCATACGTAAGTGAATGTTGGTCTGCCAGACCTGGTTGGGCCTGGCCGCCTTGATCGGCTTCCAGCGGGCCTTGGCGTCGGCCTTGGACGGCGCAGGCCTGCTCCAGCCCGCCAACCGGTAGGCGCGCCGTATCCTCTTGCGGTTTACGGGCCTTCCAGGGCGGCGCGCCAGCTCCGGCAACCCCCCCCCCGCGTGCCGCAGAACTTGCGGCCCTGCAACACAGCCGGCTCCCTGCGGCAAGCACGGCATTCGGGAGCGTCCACCCCATAATGACCAAAACTTATTTTCGAACCCGGCCGCATGTCCGTGGTGCCCCTGATAGCTGCCGTAGTAGCCACCTGCAACCGCCCGCAACTGCTGGCCGAACGGTCCCTAGCGTCCGTCAAAAAACAAACGCGCCGGCCGGATCTGTTGGTTGTGGTGGACGACTCCGACCAAAACATGCGGAACTCCAACAGGGCGGCCATGCCGGACATGCCGGGCATCAAAACAATCTACATGGAGAACCGCCGGACCCCGGGGGCGGCCGGAGCGTGGAATACGGCGCTCTCATACCTGCAGGATGCGGCCCCCTCTACCTTTGTTGCCATCTTGGATGATGACGACTCTTGGGAGCCCCAATACCTGCGCCAATGCGAAGAGGCCGCATCAAGGCGCAACCTGGACATGGTCGCATCCGGTATTGCATACCACGGGCCCTCCACAAAACTGCTGGACTCCCCAGATCGGCTGTCGGCGGCAGACCTGCTGGTTCGTAACACCAACATACAGGGCTCCAACATCTTTGTCAGACTTCGCAAGCTGCTGGAGGCAGGAGGTTTTGACGAGGCCCTGGCCAGCACCACTGACCGGGACATCTGCATCAGGCTTGCCGACTTGGGGACTGTCCGGTATGGCGCCATGCACGGACACATGGTACACCACTACGCCGAAAACGACCGGCCCCGCCTGTCGACGCCCGGTGCGGTGGCCAAGCGCGCCGGACTCGAATACTTTTTTCGCAAGTATCGCGGCAGGATGTCCTCGGCCGAAGAGTCGGCGTTCATACGGCGCAGTCGCAGTCTGTTCGGCTGCGACCCGGCGGCAGCAACCCAGTCTCCTCCCCCTATACAGCCTGCCGAACCCCGCAAGGTGAATGGCCATCTGAATCTGGTGGTCGGCGTTATCACCTCACCTGATGTGGCCCCGACGGCCCGCCTGCTGGATTCGCTGTCTAGCAACCTCGGCAACCGCAGCGACGTAACGCTGAAGGTGGTCCTGCTGGAGAACGGCGGCCATCAAGCCGGAAATGCCCTGCGCGGGGCCATAAAACGGGCCTCCAAACGCGGGCTGGACATCACGCTAAAGACATTCGAGCATCAGACGGATGGACGGAAGAGCATAGCGGCGAGCCGCACCATGCTGCAGCGACATCTGTTTTTGGAGGCCGCGCCCAGAGCGGGGGCCGTCGTCTGGATTCTGGACGACGACATGATACTGGAGAGCCTGGAATACGGGCCAGACGGCATAGCCGGACCGCACAACATCGACTACGCCACGGGCATAAAACTACTGAAGGAGACCGGCGTCGACATGGCCATATGCCAGGAGACCGGCGACCCGCCGCTGCCGGCGCCCAGCTGCATCCGCACCCAGCTGGTGGACCTGTACCACAACCTGTACCGCATGGCCGGCCTGCGCCCGGACGATCCGTACCCGGATCTGCGCAGCGAGAACAGGAACTCCCGGCTGGCCCGCCGCGACTATTACTATGATCTCTCCCGTCTGGAGACGGACCGTCTGGAGCTGCCCTTTTGGTTTGAGGCGGACGGCAAGACGGCACAGGCCTTTGAGGATATGGTGTCTCGCCTGCCCGGCATGCTGAACGGCATACAGGTGTTCCGGCCACTGACGCGCGCCGAGTCGGGGGACCGTGCATCAGCAGTCCCGTCCATAAGCCGGGGTCCGGCCACATTGGTGTTCGATATAGGGGCGCTGCGGGACTTTCCCAACACGGTTCCGGCCGTACGGGGGACTGACACCCGGCGGAGCGACATGGTCTGGAGCATACTGAACCGCTTTGCGGGCGGCCGCGAAACGGTGCGGGCCCCGCTGCCGGTCCGCCAGGTTCGAGAGACGGCCGCCTGCCCGCGCATGAACCTTGACGGCATATTGCAGGACATTCGGGGACATGCGCTCTACTCCGCCCTGCAGGACGTCTTTGCCGACGGGGCGCAACAACGTGAAGAACCGCACGACAGGGACCTTTTGCATCTTGACGAACGGCAGAGCCGCCATCTGGTCGACTCGTACAAAAGATACGCCCGAGAACGGGTTCATGCATTTGAGCTGAACTTTGTCAGGATCATGGGCGTGCTGTCCGCCCTCCGTCCCCTCTGCCGGAACGGCGCGGTCCGCCAAACCGCACCCTGGTGGCTGGAGTCGCCCAAATACGCCGCCTCCGCCGCAAAACTGCAAGGGTTTGTCGAATCCCTTGCATCCGCGTATACGGATGCACGGCTTGACGAGTTCAGGCGCCAAGCGGCCGACGTTGACGCCCATGCAATCAGGCAATACATCAGGGAGCTGCCCGGAGCCGTGGACAGACATCGCGCCTGCACGCCGCTGCCGGCCGATGCGCTGCGCCGCGATGCCGAAGCATACGTAAGGTCGGAGTTTGCAACCGGCCCCCTGACGTGTCTGGGCATGGGCGAGGAGGGAGTCTCCTTCACCGACGGGCACCTCGTCTACAAGCATTTTCATCATTGGCGCATGCGGGGGCATCAGGCAGCATTTCTCCGGTCTTTGGCCGGCAGGCTGTCCGGATTCCGGACTCTGCCAGACCTGCTGGAGGTGAGGCAGAAGGACGCACGCGCCGTTGCAGTATATCCGTACGAGGCGGGAACAAAATACGCCGGAGGGCATCTGGACGGAATGCTGACGCTGCTACGCGAATGTCGCCATGCAAAAATTGCCTGCCGCAACATACATCCCGACAACATATCGGTGACAAAGTCCGGGCTGAGGTTCATAGATTTCGGCGTCGATGTGGTTCCGGCCGGTACACATGAATTCGAGCAGATGTGCAGGCGGGCCTTTCTTGCCTGCCGCTTTGCCTTCCGATCGGACCTGAGGCGCCTGATGAGGCGCGCCATATACGATGACGCCCTTGTGGAACTGACCGGGCTGGACCAGTTCAGGAACGTTCTTGACCCGCGCGGCTTGGACGACCTGTTTTACGTGCCCATGGAAGGAATGGTTGCAGACGGGCGGCCTGGATCAGTGCTGGATTACGGCTGCGGGGACGGCAGGCTGGCAGAGCGGCTCGTCAACAGGGGAATCAGCACGGCGGGGTACGACCCCGATCCCGTGTGCATCAAAAGATGCCCCGCAAAGAGCCGGGTCACCTACGGCGACACCAGCCTACGGAAACGGCTCTTGGCAGATTCGGCCCGCTTTGATGTGGTAGTGTGCAGCCGGGTGCTCTGCACCATTGAGGATGATTCTGAGGTGGGGGACGTACTGTGCGATATAAGGCGGCTCGTGTCCGCCTCCGGGGACGTATTGGTGGCGGTGTGCAATCCGTTCTATCTTGGTTCATCCACCGAACTGGCCGAGAGACACCTGCCCGCGGATTTCGGATATGAGGATACGTTTTGCTATAGCAAGACCTTGGCGGTAAACGGCAACCGGCGCACCGAGGTGCACCGCAGCCTCGCCGCCTACCGGCAGGCCTTTGCCAGGGCCGGACTCGCCATACGGGAGGTGCGGGAGTTTGACGGGGTGGACACGACGGCCGTCTTGCCCGCCTCTGATCATCTGGTATTCCGGCTGGCCCCGCTGGCGCCCTCCGGTGTGTCCCTGCTGATCAAGACGTGCTTGGCCGAGTGGCGGCTCATAGAGCGCCTGGTGCGGCACATGGTACGACAGCTGGAGGGTCCCCGCATGTTTGCCGAAAAGGTGATAGTGGTGGATCCGCACAGAGGACCGTTTCCGCGCCAGTATGATCATCTCGACCATGAAGCACACCGGGCTGCAATGGAGAGGCTGCTTCGCGACGGCGTGGTGGACAGGGTGGTCTACGCCCCCGACGACCCGAAGGTCGTCCGCTCAACATACGCTAGGTGGTTCGGCACCGAATCGACGGAGACCCGTTCGGCCAACGGACAGCAGCTCTTTGCCACCCTGTTTGGCTTTGACTCGTGCACGGGCGACTACGTACTGCAGGTGGACAGCGACCTGCTGATTGTCCGCTCAGATCACAAACACGACTATCTGGCCGAGATGCAGAATGTCATGCGCCGCGACCCCAGGGCGCTGTTCGTATCCTTGGGCATATGCCGGGCAAAGCCCGGACCCTACACGTACAAGGGCCCCGATGGGAACTGGCGGGTGGAGGTGCGGGGGTGCCTGTATGACCGGCGGAGGCTCGAATCGGTCCTGCCGGTGCCCAACCCCGTGAAAGACGGCCGGTTTGAGCTGGCTTGGCACCGCGCCTTTGACCGGTTCATGGGCAACCACCGCTCATATCGTGGAGGCGACCCCAAGACGGCCTTCATACATGTGCCAAACAGCAGAAAGACGAGAGTAGACGAACTGCTGGATGTAGTGGGCGCAGTAGAGCGGGGGCATGTTCCGGAAGCGCAGCTGGGGATGGTGGAGCTGGCCGGTTCGGCGGGGGACTGGGCCGGGCCCCACCGGAGCGAGCCGTATGTGTTTGTGGTGTGCGGCCACAACACGGCGCCCGGGCGGTTCAAGCGGTGCGTACAGTCCATGGTGGCACAGCGTGGAATGGAATGGGGGGTGGTGGTGGTTGATGATGCGTCCACCAACGGACTGGCAGACTATGCGAAGGTGTTGCTGGCAGACTACGCGGACCGGGTGACGATCATACGCAACGAGAGGCGGCGGGGCACCCTCTACAGTACATGGAATGCCGTTACGCGGGTATGCGTTGATCCCGAGACGGTGATACTTACGCTGGATGCCGATGATGCGCTGGCCGGATGCCACATTCTGGGGAGGATCAAGACCGAGTATGACGACGGGGCCGATGTTACAGTTGGGTCCATGCTACGACTTGACAAGGAGGCATCATACCCGGTGAACCTTGGTCATCCGCGGCAGCTGGACAGCAACGTGTGGCAGCACCTGCGTACCTTCAAAAAGCGCCTCTTTGACGCCATAGATGTCAAGGATCTTAAAATTGACGGGAAATGGATTGGGAGCGCCAACGGCTGGGCGTTCATGGTCCCCATAGTGGAGATGGCTTCTAGCCCCCGGCATATACCGGATCAGCTATACCTGTATGAGCCAGCGGTTCCCAAAGGCGAGAAACACAGGCAGGAGAGGGATCGTATAATCGGACACATTCTGTCCAAGGCCCCGTACGCCAAACTAAGATATTGACGGTGTAATCAGCAGCCGAGGCCTACGGCCCTAAATCCCATGCCTTGGAACTCTTTTGCAGCCAGAACTCTTCTGGCGTCTATGATGTTGGTGGTTCTCATTTGTGTTTGAAAGTTGTACGGCATCAGGGTTTTGTACCCGGCCCAGTCCGTCAGGATTATACAGCAGTCGGAGTCTTTTAGACACTCGTTTATGGAGGCGTGGTACGAGATTTTGGCGCCAAATATGCGCTCAAAGTTTTGCAGCGCCATCGGATCGTGAACCTTGACATTCAATCCAAATTCCAGCAGTCTGTCCACCATGCGCACGGACACGGCCCCCCTGACATCGTCGGTGCCGCTCTTGAATGCCAATCCCAAGACCGCCACGGTATTGCCCTCCGCAAGTATGCCCTGCTCCCTCATCATGTTTGCTATGGTGTCGAGCTGGCGATCGTTTACGTTCATTACAGCCCTGAGCATATCCGGATTTTCTCCCAACTGGTGTGAGAGTTTGATCATGCCCGTCAGATCCTTTGGCAAGCAACTGCCGCCGAATCCGGGCCCCGCCTGCAGGAATAGCGAGCCTATGCGGGGATCCTTCCCTATCGCATGTGCCACCGTATTCACATCGGCGCCGGGAATGTTCTGGCACAGTGAGCCCACAAAGTTGATGAAGCTTATCTTTGTTGCAAGAAACGCGTTGTTTGCATATTTTATCAGCTCTGCGGCGGGGATGCTGGTGTGCATGATGTCCGGCGGTGCCTTGTAAAAATCCCGGCAGTACTTTTCCATGACTGTAGCGCCACGCCCGCCGTTGGAGCCTATCACAATAAGGTGCGGCCTTTGTATGTCGACGATGGCAGACCCCTCCCTGAGGAACTCGGGACTCACAACCACGTCCATCTTGCCGCCCTCAATCAGATCCTTGAATGCGGGCAGAATGAGACTCTCCGTGGTCAACGGCGGTACGGTGCTTTTTACCGCCAGCAGATGGAAGCCCTCCTTGCCACTTAGCGAGAGGGCAATCTGCGTCACGGCGTTTTTGACGTATGACAGGTCCACCTCGCTGCCGTTGCTCTTCAGCGATGTTCCGACGGCAAGGAACGTCATCTCCGAGTTCTGTATGGCGTAGTCGATATCGGTTGTAAAGTGAATTTTCTGCCCATCTATGGATTCTCTCAGCATCGTATCCATGCCCGGCTCAACAAAGTCCGGTATACACGCTTTTAATTTGTCTATTTTTTTGTCATCCATGTCGACTCCGACAGTGTCGAATCCCGCCCTTGCGTTGGCGACGGCCAACGACAGGCCCACAAAACCCAATCCTATTACGGAGATTTTGTACTCTGTCATGTCCCTGCATCCAGATTTGTTATATTGCGTGAGAAACCGTTGCGCTGGAACGGCCGCGCATACTGCCATTGAATATGGCCAGCGTGGCAGCGCGGCGCCCGCCGCCCGCATGTCCGGTTTTTGCAGCGCGTGGCGGGGCGGGTCTTGGCAAGTACCGGGGTTGATGTTGCATGGGTATCTGAGTCGTTCATGATCAGGCGTCACCGCCCGAGCCATTCATCGGATTCCCAAACGAGTCTTTGATGCACGCCACATAGCCTTTCGGCGTTCCCACATCCACCCGTTTCTCTCCGGGTTCTAGCTTTACCGCAACGCACTTGCCGTACGCGACTGTCGATTTTATTGCATCGGTTAGCTGTATCTCCCCGTTGCCGTCGGGCATTGCCTTTTCCAACATGCAGAATATTGACGGCTTGAAGATATACGTAGATACTACTGCCAAATTCGTTCTGGGTCGTCTGGGCTTCTCCTCTAGATGTTCCACCTCCAAAAGCCCCCTGCCGATGCTCTTTCCGTCAATGACTCCGTACATCTCCGGGGCCTCCACGCTGTCGACCAGTAACGCAATGTCTGCGTTGTTTGACAAGAATGCATCCTCCAGCCTCCGGATGTGGTTGTTGTGCGGCGACAGGATCATGTCATCGCCGGCATGGAGCAGAAAGCTGTCCCTCCCTGCAAAGTTCTTTGCCTTTAGGACGGCATCGCCAAAGCCGCGCGGCGAATGCTGCTGGACGTACGTGATGTGGCTGGAGCGCACCCTGTCGTAAAAGTCCTGAAGGTCGCCGTTTGCAGAACACGTGGCGGTGTCGTCTACCAGAAAATGATCCTCTATGGACCTTTTGCCGTGGCCCACCACAAAACAGAACTCACGGCAGCCGTGGTCGTACAAGGACTCGTATATTGTACTTATGATTGGTTTTAGAATGAGCCGGCCGTCCCTCGTCCTGGCACAGCACGGCAGCATCTCTTTTGGTATCTCCTTGGTGAACGGCAGGAGACGGCTCCCCCTTCCGGCGGCCGTAATGACGGCCTTTCCTACTTTTTCCATTTTTTCCTCAGACTGCAGATATGTTTTACATATTTCGGTTCCTCCCGGAGTCGGGTGACGGTCCACAGTCGGGCGCCACACCATCTACCGTCTACTATGTCCAGCATACGGTACAAGCTGGATTTTAATGGCGTAATACGCCGCAAAACACCTGCTCCGCAGGGCGCGGTGGAATCACCCGGCTTTGCAGAAGGAATCCGGTTGTGTCACCCACGTGTGGTGCCGTCCGACCAGATGCCGGATGCCGAGTAGCTGCTCAGCAAGGTCACCTCCATGAGTAGATGTCGTCCATGTCCAGCGTCATTGATGATCCCCTAGACGGCACGCCGAGCATCATCATCATCACCATCACCGTCCCGTCGTACCTCACCGAGGAGATGGCCGACTACAGCGCCGAGAGGCTTCCGGTGGCCGCCACCGCCAAGTCTCCCCCCCGGTCTTCAGTGCTGCGCTGCAGGACGGATGACGCGTCGCCCCGGCCGGAATGGCCTCGTTTACCCCTAGGCTCAGGGCAAAGTCTAGGCGGAACCGGTTTGTGGCGATGCAGCATATCCCCGAGAACCCGTGGCGCATGATCAGTATGGCGTGCATCATGCCAGTAGACCCCACCCCGAATATGCCCACCGAATCGCCCTCATAATACCTGCACTTGGATTAGTCCCGCACGCAGCAGGCTAGTGGCGCTATCATAGCGGCCTCCGCGAATGACATCGAGTCGGGAAACCTGATGACGCTGCCCCGTTGCACGTTCCAGGCCGGCATCAAGTACTCCTAGGCGAGCCCGCATGAGTTCAGGTTGGCTGGAGTATGAATACTCCGGGCACCTAGTCTTGCTACCGTGCCGGCAGAGATGGCAGGAGTAGCAGGGAACGTGGTGGTGCGTGAATACCCGGTCCCCCTCCGAGAGCCTGCCAGTGTGGATCGCCCTAGGATCAGCATAGCTTGGCGGCCCTCGGAGGTGGTTGTTCCAAGTACTGTCGTATTGCCACACCATCCCTGTCCACAATACCAATATTACCAGCCGTATCCCCCCACCCCGTATGATAAGCCGCCAATCCATGATGGAGATAGCCGGAGCGTACTCCGAGCCCAGGATAGCCGTCCTTGGCAGCCACTCGGCCCTGGAGATAATGGATGGCGCAAAGGACGAGGGCTTTACCACCTCCGTCTACTGCCAGCGGGGCCGCGAGGCCCCCTACCGCCGGCTCTCCAGGGTGGCCGACCGGGTCGAGGTCCTAGCCAAGTTCTCGGAGATGGCCTCGCCGACCGTCCAGAAGGAGCTGCTGGACACCAACAGTATAGTGGTCCCCCACAGGTCGCTGGCCGTCTACCTAGGATACGACACGCTGGAGAACGACTTTGCCGTCCCCATCTTCGGCAACCGCAGGCTGTTCCGCGCCGAGGAACGCTCCGAGCAGCGCGGCCAGTACTACATGCTGGAGCGCGCCAACCTCAGGATGCCGCAGGTGTTCAAGGATCCCACCCAGATAGACCGCCCCTGTATCGTCAAGGTCCAGGAGAAGGCCAGGCACCTCGAGCGGGCCTTCTTTACGGTATCATCCCACGAGGACTATCTCGAAAAGTCCCGGAAGGCCATCGAACGTGGGGTGATCGACCAAGATGGCCTCGACCAAGCCAGCATAGAGGAGCTGGTCATCGGCACCTACATGAACTTCAACTACTTCGTCTCCCCGCTGACCAACCAGGTCGACTTCATGGGGATAGAACGAAGGTTGCAGACCAACATCATGGACTTTAACGCCCTGCCCGCCGCCCAGCAATCCCAGATAGACATCGAGCTCCAGAACATCGAGGTGGGCCACACCCCCGCCAGCATCCGCGAGTCGCTGCTAGAGCGCGTCTTTGACATGGGCGAGCGGTTCGCCGAGGCGGCCCGCCGCGACTTTGATCCCGGGATCATCGGGCCGTTCTCCCTCCAGAGCGTCATCACCAAGGACCTGGAGATGGTCGTCTATGATGTCTCGCTCAGGGTGCCGGGCAACCCCATCCTGGCAACCACCACCCCCTACACCAAGTACCAGTATGGCCAGACCTTCGGGGTGGGCCGCCGGATAGCCATGGAGATCAGGCGGGCCGCCACAGAAGGCCGCCTCGCCGAGATAGTCACCTAGGCTTCCATCTCGCGCAGCAGCGAGCTCCGCACCAGGATGGGCACCCCGTGGAAGGCCGCCAGGGCCAGCGCGTCGGAGGCCCGGTAGTTGCGCAGGACCAGCTCGTGCCGCCCCGTAAAATACAGGTTGGCCCGCAGGGCCTGCCCGGACTCGTATATCTTGACCTTGACCAGCACCATCCCGTTCATCTCGCAGAGCTCCCCGATCATCCTGTAGACCGACGGGACGTTGTCCGGCTCGCCGGACGCGTACACCGACATGAACCGCGCCACCTCGCCCGAGAAGGCCCTCATGTGGAACTCGCGGCCGTCCTCTGCCTTCAGCACGCTGATCCCCTCCATCGCGTACGGGTCGGCAAACCCCACATACCCTATGCAGACCGGGTCATACCCGGGATCCTGGGGCTGGTCTATATCCATGGATATTGTGGGGCAGCTATGGTTATAAAGTCCACCCAGCGCGCTCGCCCGACATAAAACCAGATCGTGTCACACCGGGCGGCGCCGACCACCCCGGATGACCACCGCCACCATCCAGCGCGATTCCACCGCCGGCCACCGCTCCACAAACGATTTATCGCCGCCGCACCCCCCATCCGGGTGTGTCCTCCGACCCGGCGACCTCGGCCAAGTACCTGCTGGAAAAGCCCGTCACCACCTGCATGCACAGCGACATCCTCGTGATGGACAAGGACACGCTCACCCGTGAGGCCGCCGACCAGCTGCACGACCACGAGCGCGACGAGATCGTGGTCACGGACGGCGGCCGGGGCGTCGGGATGGTCACCGACAAGGACATCCTGGACAAGGTCGGCGACGTGACCGTCTATGCGGAGGCGACCCTGCTGTCCGATATCATGTCCAGCCCGCTGGTGACCATCAGCAGGGGCGCCAACCTCCGCGAGGCCCTGGACATGATGAAGGAGTCAAAGCACCGCAAGCTGGCCGTCGTGGACAACCGCGGCGAGGTGATCGGGGTGGTCTACAAGAGCGACGTGCTAAAGCGGGCAGAATGGGCCACCAGGATCAACCCGCGCGAGCTGAGCCCCCCCACCAAGGCCATCTTAGGCAACCTGGGGTTCGTGCTGCAGTTTGCCGGGATACTGCTGCTGCTGCCCGCCCTGGTGGCCACCTTCATGGGGGATACCATCACGGCCACCGGCATCTACCTGAACATGGTGCTGCTGCTGGTGACCGGCTTCTTCCTGAACTCGTACGGCGAAAAGGCCAAGATGAACCTGCGGCAGGCCTCGGTGCTGGTGATAGCCAGCCTCTTCCTGCTGTCCCTGTTCGGGACCATCCCCTACCTGTACGTGCCCCCCGGGCTGGAGCCCGGCGAGGCCACCGGCGGGGTGAGCGCCGTCCCGTTTGCGGCCATGCGCGAGGGCAGGGACACCGGGATTGACATGTTCGCCAACGCCTTCTTTTCCAGCGCCGCGGGGTTCACCACCGGGGGCATCTCCCTGTATGATACCCCCGAGGATCTGCCCCAGAGCTTTACCTTCTACCGCAGCTTTACCCAGCTGGTGGGCGGGATGAGCTTCATCTACCTGGTGATGACCGCCTTCTACCCGGACCGCAAGCTGGAGGGCATGCGGGGGTTCATCACCGGCAAGCAGCTCCACCTCCGGGAGCTCTTCGGGACCATCACCATCATCTTTGCCGTGTATATCGTGATAGTGGCCACCCTGCTGTACCTGCTGGGGACCGGAAACATCATTGACGACTTTGCGCTGGCCATGAGCACGCTGGCCACCGGCGGGTTCGTCCCCGACTCGGGGATGGTCGCCAACCTGAACTGGCAGGAGCATATCGTGCTGATGGGGGCGATGATCCTGGGCGCCCTGCCATTCACCTTCCACCACACGTTCGTCAGCAAGAAATTCCGCAACCTCAAGCTGGGCATGGAGGTGCTCACCTACCTGGCCCTGCTGGCCGCCGCCATCCTGCTGTTCACGCTGGTCAGCGGGGTGGTCGGGCTGGAGAGCGTCTTCTACCCGATATCGGCCAGCACCACCGCCGGCCTCCAGCCCACCTCGCTGGAGGACCTCAACATCCCCGGCCAGTACATCCTGATGGTGCTGATGTTCGTGGGCGGGTGCGGCTTCTCGACGGCGGGCGGCATCAAGATGTTCCGGTTCTTCCACCTGGCCGACGCGGTCCGGTTGATATTCAAGAGGACGCGCCCCCAGGTGAGCGCCGAGTCCCGCAAGGACATACGCGTCTCGCTGATAATCATGGGGGCGTTCCCGGCCATCACCCTCCTGTGCGGGGCCTACCTGATAGAGTTCGAGGGGGCCGACGCGGACGCCGCCTTCTTTGACGCTGCCGGGGTGATAACCACGGGCGGGTTGTCGGCGGGGGTCATCGACTTTGATACCTCCCCACATACCAAGATGCTGCTGTCGGCCCTGATGATATTCGGCCGACTGGAGATAATCGCCCTGGTCTACGTGCTGGTTCCCCGGGTGGCAAGATAGCGATTAAATCGGCCTCCCATCCTCCAGATGCGCCATGGGAGCGACGACCACCACCCGAGGGAGGCTGCTGATAGTATCGGGGCTGGCGCTGGTGGCCGTCCTGTTCGTCTGGTATGACAGGTACCAGGACCCCGGCGCCCTGACCCCCGAGGCCATCTCCACCATCCACTGGCTGGCGCACATGTTCTACCTGCTGTTGGTGGCCTGCCTGGGGATGGTCGCCCTGGGGATGTACCTGTTCCACAAGAGCGCCGTCGGGGGGAGCGGCGGCCTGGTGGGGGTCATCGCCGAGGCGACCTGGAACGGCCGGTCCCGGAGGATCTTTGCGGTGGTCTTTGTCGTATACGGGGTGTTCTTCTCGATGGCCTCGGGCACGCTGGTCTACCAGCCCCAGGTGGACTTTGCGGCCCATTATGGCGCCCAGATACCCTCCTGGTTCATCGCCCCCTGCTGCGGGGACCCCGGGTACATGCCTACGATAATAGTCTACCTGAGCAACCATATCGGCCTGCAGGTGCTGCCCCTCAACCTGGTGCTGCAGGTGGTCGTCTCCTACCTGGTGGGGCTCAACGCGGCCCTGGCGGCGGTCGCCTATGCGGCCTCCCGCGGGGCGCGGGGCGCCGGGGCGGTCGGGGCGCTGACCGGACTGTTTGTGGCCTGTCCCACCTGCGCCGGGACGGCCTCCTCGATATTCATCGGGACGGCCGGCGGGATCGCCCTGAGCATAGCCCTGGCGCAGCTGCAGACGCTCTTTATCGCCGTCAGTATCCCGGTCCTGGTGGCGACGCCCTTCCTGCTGGCACGCCAGCTCAGGTCATGCCGCGTCCGATGAGGGCTCCGCCGGCATCACCCTGACGTACTGCCGCTGGTGGCTGCCGATGTCATAGCCGGCCTGCCTCAGGTACTTTAGGGCCAGCTTGTAGACGACCGCGTCAAACTCGGACTGCCTCATTATCTCGTCCCAGGGCAGGCGCCCCTCCTGGTTGATCCTGGCGATCATCGCCGGGACCATCGCCTCGGCCGCCTCCCGGCAGTCCTGGAAAGTCCTGCCGTCCTTGTAGGCGGTTATCCTGATGTCGCAGCTCTCCTCCATGTCACATGGTGGTTGGCACCATACGGTAAAAACGGTTTCCGTCGGCGGATGGGTCTTGCCATGGGACAGGTTCATGTCAAACTGAATCCCGTACGCGATCACGCCCGGCAGCATCTGCCGGAGGTAGCCGGTCAGGCATAGGACAGAATTTGACCTGAACTTGTACTGTGGGATGGCAGGATAGTCAAGACAGTTTTACAGACAGGGATGACTGCGCCGTGTCATGCAGGTAACCGTTCACCCCATTTTTAAAGGCGGCCGGTTTTGGTGCAGAATTCAGCCAAAATCGTGCCTGATCGCCTACAGGTGTGAGGGGGGTGAACGGTTACAAATTGAGTAGCCCCGCTTTAGAGACGTGTTTAAGTAGATAGTCGCCCATACTAAGGTTATCCGGGCCTGAACCCCTTGGGCTATGTTGTCATGGTATTACCATGCGGCCATGGTGTTGCCAAGGGCTGATGTGGGCGCGGGTATCTTACTATTTAAAACGCTTTAACAGTTGCGTCTCAAGCGTAGTTCGAAGATCAACTGCTTTCACTCTTGCTGGTTCCATGTTTCTGGTGTTTGACCACGCCACCATGTCCGCCAGTCTGTGCGCGTGGCCAGGCTTGTCGCGTGCCAGCCCGTTCCTGATTCAGCTGGCAGACATGATTGCGTACGTGGTGCACAAGCATTACAGGAGGGATCCAAGGTTTGAGGGGTGGTTCAAGTCGCTGTAGCCAAGGATGCACCACTCCGACGGCAGGATACACGGCTTTGGCATAAATGAGATTCCAGGCTCGCACTAGGGCGGGAAGCAGGTCCGCACGGTTGCGGAGAGCTGCTTCCCTGGAGCTGCGCAACGGCAGGCTCTTGCCATACCATGTGATGCTGAATCATATAGTTTTTCTGGATCGTCGCGGGTCGTCCACGCGGGTACAGGTTCGGGTCAAACCGAATTTCATACGCGATCACGCCCGGCAGCATCTGCGTGAGGTCTCGCCGGCCAGGCGCAGGTCAGAGTTTGACCCGAACTTGATATACCGGACCAAAATTCAAGGCGAACCTGTCAGGCCATCGGCAGCCGGAGACCGGTCCGGACCGGCCTCAGGGGATGGTAGATGGGCAGGCAGAGTTCTTGCCCAGACACGTTATATACGCGACATCTGCAACCATGGACGGCATGGCCATCAAACTTACAGAAGAGCAGATGCAGGAGGATGCAGCCGCACTGATCGAAGACAACAAGAGAGTCTTTGACGAGCTGGATGACTGACTTGGAGAAGGTCGAGGCCCGAGATCTGATCCTGTTCCACGATGAGGTGGCCAAAAAGTACCCCCGGGTCGGGTGCGGCACGCTGAACGAGCCCATCCTGGAGGGTATAGTGGCAAGGCCGTTTGCCGGTTTCGGCGGGCACATCCTGTACACGGACATCTTTGAGCAGGCAGCGTGCCTGCTGGAGGCGATAATCCGGTACCACCCGTTCGCCGACGGCAACAAGAGGACCGCCCTTGTGGCCGCCGAGTACTTCCTGCGCCGCAACGGGTACGAGATGTCCATCCCCGATGACATCCCCGGCTTCCTGCGCGGTGTGGCCGGGCGCGAGGCCAACACCGAGGAGCAGGTACGCGACCAGATAAAGGCCGTCTCCGAGCGGCTGGCCGGGCTGGCAACCAAACTGCCGGCCACCTCCAGCAGACGCTACAGGCCGGCCGCATCCCGGCCCATCACATGACAGGTCGGAGCGTGCCCCCCCGTGCTTCGTAAAGAACAAAGGCAGGCCCGGGCATATGGCGCGTACGCCGGAAATGTGGATGGTGGCGCCTGGATCAATGGCAACCGTACACCCCGCCTCCCCGGGTGCTTGGGGCCGACCCCGGCGGACGGAGACCTACCAGCGATGCGCACTTTAGCGGCGGGAGGCCACAGGGGGCACGACGGACAAGAAATCACGGTCCAGTACGGACGAGAAAATCCGTATCATACTCCAGACGTTTAATCCCCAGACCAGCATGGCAGGGATATGCCGCGAGCACAACCCGGTGCCGCGTACCATCCACGGATGGAAAGAAGAGTTCCCGGCCGGCGGCCGGAGTTCGCCTGATGGCCCCGACACCCCCAAGCAGGCCAGGCGGCACAAAAAAAAGAGACCGCATGGCTCAGGAGATCAGCGGATTCGCAATCATCCAGCAGGGTCATGCAAGCGTCCCGCTACCCTTCGGTTATGAAGGACCACAGCTCGTCCATGCAGGTCTCTACCGAGTCGTCGGTGAGATGGAACTGGAAGTGCGTCTCCCTCCACAGGCAGTCACGGTACAGTTGGTTCATGTAGTCAATTTGATAGTCGGTATACTCGTATGGCGACCCCCGGATGATGTTGTCCCCGGCCAGCAGCATCATGTGGAGGTTTCGTCTTATGAGTTCGGATCGCTGATATTCCACGTCCTCGCGGCATTGCCAAAATGCCCGGGACTCTGCCGTGTTAACATCGGCCCCTTCAACGAACATCGCGTCACAGGCAGCAGACAAACCGTCAATGCGCTCTTTCTCGATAGATGGCACCGGGGTGAACATCAGCAGGCGCTCGGTCTCGTTCATGGAGATGATATCGTTGAGATAGATCACGGGCAGGGTGACGGTGGTCAGGTCGCCAACATCCGTCTCGGGATATTGACCGTCGGAAGATGATGCGGTTGTGGCCGGATCTCCAAAATACGGTGCCATGAACGCAGGGTTCGGCACCAGGCCAAGCGCCATGATGGTGATGATGGTGACGGCTAAACCTATCGTCGCATACTTGTAGATAGCATGCACCGGCATCTTCCCATCGGCGAGTAAACCACACCGCCGGATTTAAACGATAAAAGGCACCTGCGGCGGGTCCGCGGTAACCGCTCAGCCCCTTTTTAATGACGGCCGGCTTTGGCGCCCAACTAGGCCAGGATGGTTCCCGGACGCCACCACCCAGATAAGATGGTTGAACGGTTACGACCAATGTCACGGGTCTGGAGGATGATTCGCCTCCAACCGGGCAAGCGTCCAAGCCACTTCGGGATGCGCAGACCAGATAGATGGTTTTGCTCACGAGAGACCCTGCCGGGCGGGCGCCAACACCCAGCCTCAGAGGGTCGCGGCCATCGACTTTATCTTGTTGATGAGCATTATCTTCTGGTCGATGGGCATCTCCGGCTCCATCGTGAAATAGATGGTGTTCCTGGGGGTGTAGACGACCATCTGGGTGACCTTCTCGCGCTCCACGTGCACGTACCTCACCTTGCCCAGGCTCCGGTCAAAGTCCTTTCTCATCTGGCGGCGCTGCGCGACCTGCTTGCAAAAGTGCTCCTCCTCCCTCTGCGACTTGAGGCTGGTCTTGCCAGACTTCATTATGGCCTCCCTTATCTTTCCGTGGTTGTCTATCACCGCGGCAAACCTCATCTGCGCATCCAGCCCGATTATCTTCTCGACCAGCGCCAGGAGGTCTGCCCCATTCAACGGGGTAGGCGCCCCGCCGGGGCAATATAACTCGAACCATCATGCCTGCGCCGGCCGCCCCGGCGTTGGTACCGGGCGGAGCTGGGCGCCAGCCTCGCGTCTCCGGCCCCCCACCCGGCCATCCGGCCGCGCAACCAACCTGCGGGAGCCGCCGGCGGGCCGGACCGGAGGTCGTCAGAGCCTTATAATAGGCTTAAAAGGTTTATGGTTTATAAGTACCTTCTTGTCTTGTATATTGGAAAACAGATGAGTGCAAAGAATATAAATGAGATCTGTCCCCGCTGCGCGCAAGGCACGCTGGTCACAGACAACGAGTCCGGCGAGATGTGCTGCTCCAAGTGCGGTTACGTCATTACCGAAAAGCTGCAAGAGTCAGGCCCCGAATGGAGGTCGTTCACGCAGGACGAGCGCGGTGACCGCGCCAGGGCCGGGGCGCCCACCTCGCTGAGCATGCACGACATGGGCCTGGCAACGATAATCAACCCCGCCAACAAGGACGCCTCCGGCAGGCCCCTGGCCGCGTCCATGAAGAGTACCATCGAGCGGCTCAGAACCTGGGACAACCGTAGCCAGGTGCACGAGCCCGTCGACAGGAACTTCCGCCAGGCGTTCAGCGAGCTCAACCGGCTCAAGGACAAGCTGGCCCTCTCCGACGCGGTGATAGAAAAGGCCGCCTACATATACCGCAAGGCCCTGGACAAGGGGCTGGTGCGGGGGCGGTCCATATCCGCCCTGATGGCCTCGGCCCTGTTTGCCGCCTGTCGGGACACCGAGACGGCGCGCAACATCAAGGACGTCGAGCAGGCCTCCAACATCAAGAGGAAGGACATCGCAAGGTGCTACAGGCTGCTGATAAAGGAGCTGGATCTCCGGATGCCGGTCCCCGACCCCATCCAGTGCGTGGCCAGGATAGCCAGCCGGATAGGGATAGCCGAGAAGACCAAGAGGCATGCGATCCGGGCCCTGCAGATAGCCCAGGAGAAAGAGGTCTCCGCCGGCAAGGACCCCATGGGGTTGGCCGCGGCGGCCCTGTACCTGGCGTGCGTCAAGAACGGCGAGGACAAGACCCAGCGGGACATAGCAGAGGCGGCCAGCGTCACCGAGGTGACCATCAGAAACCGCTACAAGGGACTCAAAGAGTCCGTCGACATCTAACCATTTTTCATATTTTGTTGTTGGTCGGGGATGGGTCCCCCCCCCGCCGGGGGATGCGGCGGTCCCGCTGCTCGCCCGGGGGATGCGTGCGGGACCGGCCGCCGCCCGGGGGATCACTTGAGTACGGCGTCATCGCCTATGTCGACGTCCAGCCGGTAGGCGCAGTACTTTATCGTCTGCTTGATGTAGTCGTAGTCGGGGTATCCGCTGCCCACGCCCGATGTGGGGTCCGCATCTGCCATCTTGGCGAGGAGCTCGACCACCTTCTCGACCAGTTCGTCGTCCAGCAGGCCCGCCGCCGTGTCCACGGTGTCGCCCGCCTTGGATACGGTGAGGAGCATGGTCTTGTGCATGCCCAGGATGTTGGATGGAATGCCCTCGTAGGTCTCGGCCTTTTTGAGCGCCATGTTCATGATGCCGGCGCCGGCAAGCATTATGTTGAAGTGGTTTTTTAGCTGCTGCTTGACGAAGATCCTGCGCTCCTTCCGGGATTCGCCGCCGTACTTGAGGACCTTGATGGTGATGTGCATCTTGTGGCGGAACAGGAAGACCATCAGCACCACGGCGGCGCCAGCAGCAAACAGCACCCAGTAGAGGTTGTCGGCGCCCAGATTGTGCCCGATCAGGCCGCCGGCCAGCGGGCCCACCGTCCAGCCGATGCCGAACAGTGCCTCGTAGACCCCCACCAGCCTCCCCAGGGCCATCTTTCTGGACCCGGCAAGCACCATGTCCAGGCCCAGCGGGTAGATGAACGAAAAGCCCATCCCCATCAGCAGCATGGCGACGACAAACTCCGCAAAGGTGGAGGCCATCGCGGTCACGGCCATGGCGGCGACTATCGACGCGGTGGCCAGCATGAGCGCCTGCGCCTTGTGCCCGTGCAGCTTCCTTGCCAGCAGGAACGAGGCGCTCCGGGCGGCGCCAAAGATGACGTACAGCTGCATGATGGCGATGCCGTCCATCCCGCGCTCGTACAGGAACGCGGGGTATACCGCCATTATCACGCCGAAGGTGGTGGCGCTGAACAGCAGGGACGTCACCAGGATGGGGAATTTGAGCACCTCCTTGAACAGGTGGAGATCAAGGCGGCTTCCCTTGTCCTTGGGGCGGGGATACCTGGGGATGATGGATACGACCCCCAGGGCCATCAGGATGGCCGGAATCAGCAGCAGCGTGCGGTAGTCGGGGTTGGCCGCATCCAGCATGAGCCACCCCAGCAGCGGGCCCACCACCTGGCCCACCACGAACAGCATGGCAAACGCCGCGGTGTACTTTATCCGGGTGCGGGGATCATGGGAGAGGGCGCGCAGGGCCGGGGGCCAGACCAGCGAGCGGGCGAAGCTGGCCAGGCAGCGGTACAGCATGAGCTCCAGGACGGTGGTGGATGTGGACACCTGGTAGAGCAGCACGGCGTTGAGCGCAAAGCCGGCGGCGAGCAGGTACCTGATGTTTATCCTGTCGAAGCTGACCCCGATCACCAGGGGCACCAGCACGTACGGAAGAAAGGCCACCATTCCAATCAGCCCCAGGTCCTCGTAGGTGGCGCCCACCTCCTGGACCGCAAAGACCGGAAATATCGGGGCGAATATGCCGTATGCGGCGCCGTACAGTACGGACATGGACAACAACAGATACACTACCCCGCGGCGCACGACCCGCAGGGGGGTTTCCATTTATTTGATACTTGTGTTGGGTGTTTCATTGTTTGAAGCGGTTTAGCGTGCGCCATCTTCGTGTTTGGCGCCCCGCAGCCATCCCGAACTTGTCGGGCGGGCAGCGCCCACTAGGTGGTCCGCGGCTCGCCGGTCGTGGCCGCGCCGACCCCCGGCCCGCGCGGCCTTGCGGCGCGAACCCGCGCAGATGCCGGATGGTGCGCGCGCCGCGCACCAGGGCGGCGCGTCGCCGCAACTCGGGGCGCGTGGGGAAGTACAGGGTGCGGCGGGATGCCGCCGCCGGGCAGCCGGCCAAGACGGGGCAGTATCCTAGCAAGGAAGAGGGGGTTGGGCGGCGTTATTTCCACCGGCAGACGGTCTTCACGCCTGCCGTCAATTGCAGTCAGGCACCTATCCTTGCCTCTTTCTGTATCTCGGCGCATTCCCTGAGGATGGATGCCACGCGCCGGTGGGCGGCGGCCGCGTTGGGCAGGCTGGATCCGAGCTTTGTCCTGCGGTTTGTCAGGGACTAGACGCATATCTGCCGGCCGTGCGCGTCCGGGTGGCCCGGGGCCTCCGATCCACAGCGGACGGCTCTCGCTCCATGCCGTGTCCGTGGATCTGCAATGCCCGCACCACCCCTCCGGCAGATGAGTTGGCGCCGGCCCTCCTTTTGGACCGGCGCGACCACAAAACCGCAGGTATGAGCGCGGCCGCCATCTGCTGGTCCGCGATCTTGCGGCCCGGCCTGTACGAGCCGCACCGGCGCGTCCAGCCGTCCCGTGCGTTGCGCACGTCGTAGTACACCTCCCGGATACAGGTTCGGGTCAAACTGAATCCCATACGCGAGCACGCCCGGCGGCATCTGCCGGAGGTCGCCGACCAGGCACAGGTTAGAATTTGACCTGAAAGTACATCCCGGCGGTGATTTATATGGACGGGCCGGCCATACCAGGGCATGGCCGCAAAGGTGTACTGCGAGCGCTGCGACTCGGTCTTTGAGTCCAGGGTGAAGTTTGAGAGGCACATGGAGTCGGTCCACTCGGGGACCGCCTGCGAGGTGTGCGTGATAGACGCGGCCATCTCCAGGATACTGGGATTCTTCAAAAAGTAGAAAGCCATATTTGGCGGATCAGCTCCCATCTATCCGTGTACGCGATGATAAGGACGGTCTTTGGCCCGCCGTACGTGGCGATGGCCGCCGCCATCGCCGGCGGGATGATCTTCGGGCTGCTGCTGCTCTCAGAGTACATATTCCTGGAGCCCTACCTGACGGGGTACGTGCCCAGCGGCACCGAGGCGGGGTTCGTGCTGATACTGGCCATATCGATACTCTCGGGGCTGGTCATCCCGATGAACGTCTACCGGATAAGGATCCTCCGCCAGACCCGGACCAAGATGGGGGGCGGGGTCGTGGGCTCGTTCATCGGGGCGGCCGCCGGGGCCTGCAGCTGCGGGCCGGTCGGCTTTGCCATCATATCGACCTTCGGAAGCGTGGGCAGCGCCGCGGCCACGTTCGTGACCAACTACGAGATACCCATCAGGCTGGCCGCGCTGGCCCTGTTGGTGGTGACCGTCTACACGACCAACCGCTCGCTGAAGACGGAATGCCGGATAGGGCAGTAGGGAGCGGTCCCGCCGGGCCATGACCACGGCCCGGGAGGCGCGCCTGGCCGCCACGGAACAGTGGAACAGGATGATGGCGGACCACCCGGGGTTGTTTGCGGCCGACGCGGTCCAGGGGGCCAGCCCGCCGTCGGTGTTCGTCGGCTCGGCGGGGTACCCCAGGGTGATGGCCGGCCCGATGGTGCCCCCCAGGTTCGGGGACACCACCCTGCTGGACGCGCCCGAGCAGTGGGCGGGCAGGAACCTACAGGAGATAGTCTCGTACAGGCTGGGGCTGGTCAGGGGCATCAGGACCGTCCCGGCGGATGCGGCCGCCGGCAGGTACGTCCAGGGGCTGCAGGACCTGGCGATGGGCAGCAGGCCCACCGATACGGACATCACCTTCTCCGGCGGCCTCTCGCCGGCGGAGCTGGCCGACGGGCACAGCGCCCCGTTCGGGCCGGTGGGCAGGATAGCCGAGTCCAGGATATCCAACGTGACGCCCCACCACCATATCCAGAAATGCCACTACGACACCGACATGGGGGCGGCCGAGGCCATCGTGGACCTGTACCGCTCAGGGACGGAGATCTCCCGGATACAGCGGTGCCTGAGCGTGGGGATGTTCGGCAGGGCGAGGCGGCTGGTGCCCACCAAGTGGAGCATCACCGCCACCGATGATACCGTATCGTCCCACCTGATAGAGGGGGTCAGGGACCACCCGATGATGGACGCCCACAGGGTCTTCTGGTTTGCCCACCTGGGCAACAGCTACTCGGTCATCCTCTGGCCGCACCGGTGGGCCTTCGGGTTCGTCGAGGCCTGGGACAACAAGGGCAGCCCCGCCTTCGGATCCGACTGCGAGGATGCCGGCGGCTTCCGCGGGTACCCGCAGACCGCCGGGGCCTACTATGCGGCCCGGCTGGCGGTGGCCGAGTACCTGGACCGCCTGGGCGTGCAGGCAGGGGCGCTGGTCCTGCGGGAGATATCCCCGGACTACTCGATACCGGTGGGCGTCTGGCAGGTCAGGGAGGGGGTCCGGTCCGCCCTGCGGGGCGAGCCGGCCTTCCCCGGGTCCATGGAGGCGTCCCTGCTGGAGGCCTGCCGCCGGCTCACCATCTCCAGGAACGAGTGGCTGGCGCAGCGCGGAATCCGCCATGTCCTGTACCAGCGGAGCATCACCGACTACTAGCCGCAGAAAGTGGCAATGTGAAAGATCTCCCTTGGATCCAGTCAGGTTCGGACTTCTCGGATGCGACCTGAGGCCCGGGGTTGGTTGAGATCGCCCACCCGAGATGGCCTCCCGGATGGCGGTCCGTGTGCAGTCGTGCGCAGCCTCCCCATATCCGCGGGGGTGCCGCCCCGCGGCGTGACCTCAGGCGAAGGCCATGTTGTCGCAGATGGTCATGGGCAGCAGTTCCACCGACCGGGCCCCTCCTTGAGGGCGCGCACTATCCCGCTGAACCGCGCCTTCATCAACGAGAAGACGCTCTCGACGTTGTTCCGAAGGTGCAGTATCCGGTGGAGCGTCCCCGGGTGATCCTCGCGGAACCTCAACATCTCCGCCCTGGCGTTGAATCCCTTGATCATGGCGTTGGATTTAGAGTCGATGACGGCCCTCCGGCCGCTGTCCCGGATGGTGTTGTAGTTCTTGACGCTCCGTGGGCCGCGTCGACCAGGACGTTCCCGTCTCCCTCCGGGAGCGTATCCACCATCAGGCGCAGGTGCGGCGAGTAGTTGGCGTTTCCCGAGGTGACGACGGCGGCGGCGTGTTCATGCCGTGCAGCGCGTGCCAGCCAAAATGGGCGACCTAATGCAGCATTGGGCCGATATCGAACGGGTCGCGGCGCGGCTAGAACCGGGCGCGGCCAGGGTGATCCTCAATCTCACGGGGTTAGAGGCGGTCTACTCATTGGGTGCTCGGATGACTACCGTGCGCGATCTAGACCACGTCAACGAGTACCGGGCCCGAGGCCCCTCCCAAGTGACCGAGGACATAACCCGCAAGAAAACGGACTACCCTAAATCAATCTACAAAAACGAGCGGCGCGCATCGCCGGTCTTGGACTGATCAGGATACACACCACCATCGTTTTCTTTGTTTTAGGTGGGGCGCCAAGAAGCAGGTGTTCGGGATGTTTTTCAAGCCGGATTTATGCTCTGTGCGTCGTTAATGCGTCGGCGCCCTACCATATCCCAGTTTGTTATAGCGCCGCTGCGCCATATGGTTAGTTGGGCGCAACATGACGGTAGCACCAGCCTCGCTTGTTGGCATCATCCGCAAGAGACTTTGCGGCATCCTTTCTGCTCCTTGGGGTGAGGCCGTTAAAATCAATCACCATGTGTTCTTGGTAGTCGACAGGGTCTGGGATGACCGGGAGATCCTGCGACCTACACTCCGCTTCGGTTACCGCCATTACTCCAGATGACTGGAGCTCCATCTCCATCACGTAGTGTTTCCACGCATTCTCTGCGGCAATCATGTCGCCGTCGTAGACTGAAAGTCGCCTGTCCTTGCCGGGGGTGAACGCCTGCGAAGTGACCCGGTCATTCGAGACAAATGTCGGATGGATTTGACGGTATAGGAGTTTGATGGTCATGTATCGTCTATCTCATTAAGTCTTGCAGTTGCGCGGCGATCCATTGCCATCCGCCCTGATCATCCAGATTCAGCGTCTTCTCGCCTTCACCGCGACCAGTATCCTTGTTGAATACATACCACCAACCGGTATGACTTTCAAGGTTTACCTCAATGTCCACATCCAGTCTGCCAATCGTCCACTCTAGGCTGATACCGCCCTCCGGAGTGGGGTATGTATACGGTTGTGGTAAATCCTTAGGATAATATCGCTCGAACACCCCACTCAACCAATCCAATCCATCATGACTCGGCGCTTTCCCCCCATCCTCAAGCCAACCATCTCGGAGGTTGCGAAACTCGTCCAATCTGGCGCCAACATCTAGATGATCCATGACGGTGTCCTTCTTGAGTATGCGGGCAAAAACATGTGCTACAGACGACAGTAGCACACGGTTGTCTGGTTCCTGCAAAAATGTCTGGCTCATGGTACCAACCCGTCCAATGCCATATCAAGCTTGGCGTGTATCTTCCTTAGGCGCGCCAGATCTTGCCTCGCCTCGTCGGCCAATTCGTTTATTGTTTTAAGTGGTGGCGGTGGCAGCATTTCTACCATGTCATGGATAGCTTCCATCAGGATGGCCTGTCTCTTCGGTGTAAATTTATCCAATGCACTGTCGACGTATCCCGGATCCGACAGGATGTTCATATGCTTCATCAGTTCCTGGTTATATGCATCCGCGATGTCGAGCATGGTCTCTCGCATGCTGCAAACTTCGCCGATGGTATCTCTCGCCATCCCCAAAATGGAAAGTAGCGACGATGGCGTTTCTGTAACCACATCATTCATTAGTATCGCGCCCTTTTATGTCCGCGCTCATCCATTGGGTGGTTGCTCGACCGTTGGTATTTATGAGTTTCATGTGGTTCGGAAAGTGGCGGGTGGGTTTTCGGTCTTGGTTCTCACGATGGCCAAGGCAGGTTGAGTGTGACCTGAGTCCGGCCATCTTTGAGATCACAACCCGGAACGCGGCGATTGTGGGACGGTTGCGGGACTGTAGCGAGGCCGGACGGGCGCCGTATGCGGGGCGGGCCGCGCAGCGGCCGACAGCCCCGGCATTGGCCTTGGGTGCAGGGTGTCCGGTATCGGGTCGTCATGGAGGTGCGGGGGTCGGGTGTCCCTAGATCTAAATCTTGCGGTTTCGCCGCACTGCGAAGCCTGTTTGGTGGCACATTCCCGCCGCCTCTATGTGCAGATTTGGCAGAGGGGTCAGTCAGGCCGTGTCCGAGACCGATATCGCCTATGAAATTCCGGTGTCAAAACCCGCTCCGCCACTTTCTGATCCGGTACAGTGATTTTTATTGGAACCTCCCCGCCCCCGGACTGATGCACCGGTCCATGCTGCTGGGGATGGGGGTCGCCGCCGGCCCCATCGTATTCGCCCTGGTTGCCTACCCGGACAGCTTCAGCCTGAGCTGGAACCAGGGCCGGGGCGGCTTCCTGTTCGCCCTGGCGTTCCTGGGCGCCGAGCTGGTGGGGCTCCGCCTGGCGCCCGGGATGAAGCGGGTGGCCGCCTCGGTCCCGCTGGCCGCCGGGGTGGTGGCCTACCTGGTGCTGGCCGAGTCCGGCTTCCACGACGCGCTGGCCGCCTCGGCGGAGACCTACGGTGTCCAGCTGGTCTGGTCGTGGATATGGATGTGGGATTTCGTGGTGATGTCCCTCTTTCTGGTGGCCGTCTTTGCCATATACTTTGGCGGCAGGTGGGTCAGGATAGCGCCGGCGGCGCCCATCTTCCTGGGGGGCAGCGCCATCATACTGTCGCTGGACGCGTTCTTCCCGTATGACACGCTGGGCCCCCTCCAGTACGTGGTGCCCCACCTGGTCCAGGCCAACGTCTGGCTGGTAGGGGTGTTCGACCTGGGGACGGCCACCGGCCGGGACAACGTGATGTTCCTGCGCGGGGACCACGGCCCGATGGTCCTGCAGGTCTTCTGGCCGTCGGCCGGCGTGCACAGCGTCGTCATATACTCACTGGTGATGGGCGCCTTCCTGCTGAAGATGAACATACCGCAGCGGCGCAAGCTTATCTATTTTGGCATCGGCATCGCCGGCACCATCATCGTCAATATGATCCGGATATTCTCCCTGTCGTGGTACGCCCTGAAGGTGACCGCCGACCCCCAGCGGTGGGAGGAGTTCCACTCGGTGGCCGGCGAGATAATGTTCCTGCCCTGGCTGTTCGCCTTCCTGTTCGTGGTGATGATGATCGAGACGCGCCGGCTCAAAAGGATAGAGTCTCAGAAGTAGCTGGTTATCTCCTGCTGGCCCAGCGCCTCGGAGAGGTCGGAGACCTTGACGCCCAGCCTTCGGACCGGCAGGGCGCCCGCCTGCAGGGCCTCGGCCATCAGCTGGCGCGCCACCATCCTCAGCATGTCGGCGCTGGCCGTATGGTTGCGCAGCGTCTTGGAGCGGCTGCGCCCCGACAGGTCCGAGTGGACAAACTGCACCTCCACCAGCCGGAACAGCAGGTTCCGCTCGGTGATGGTCCGGTGCAGGCGCTCGCAGAGCTCCACCAGGGTCCCGTCCATCTCGGCGGGGTTGGTGGTGTCCTTTTTCAGGGTCACTATCCTGCTGTACTGGACGCTGGGGGGCCGCCTGCGGACTGGGTTCTCGTCGGTCCCGCGGGCCGAGTTGTAGATGAAGGTGCCCGCCTTTCTCCCGAAGGCCTTCTGGAGATCAAAGATGTCCAGGTCACGCATCTCCCGGATGGTGGACACCCCCATCGAGTCGAGCCTGCGGGCGGTCTTGCCGCCTATCCCCGGTATGTCCCGGGGCGGCAGTCCGTCCAGGAACGTGACGACCGAGTCGGCCAAGACCAGGGTGAGGCCGTCGGGCTTTTTGTGGTTGGAGGCTATCTTGGAGAGCAGCTTGTTGGGCGAGACGCCCGCCGAGCAGGTCATCCTCAGCGATGCCCTGATGTCGTTTTTGATCTGCTGCGCCAGGTGGGCGGCCGAGCTCAGATCTCCCCCCGTCCGGGCCGTGACGTCCAGGTACGCCTCGTCCCGCCCCACGTACTCAAAGACGTCGGCGTACCCCTCCATTATCGACATCGCCTTCTCGGAGACGTCCGAGTAGTACCCGAAATCCACCGGAATGAACCGGGCCTCGGTCCCATCCAGCAGCTTCTCGGCCCGGTAGATGGGCAGCCCCGACTTGGCGCCGTACTTCCGGGCCAGGTAGTTGGCGGTGGCGACCGCCCCGCTGCCCCCGCCGCGGTCCGAGTATATGCAGACGCAGACCGGGATGGTCCTCAGGCTGGGCTGGCGTATCTCCTCGCACTGGGCGTAGAAATAGTCAAAGTCGACGTGGATGACCGCCCTGCCCCCCAATGGCTGTCGGTGTTCGCGGATAATATTACAGTATTTCGCGCCCCGGCGGTTATCCCGCCCAGAATGCGGACATAAATATGGCCGGCGCCCAAATCGTCGCGTTGAGCGAGGCCGTAACCGTCGACAAGGACGGGCCCAAGATAAAACCGGAGCTGATGGAGCCTGAGCGCATCTACCACTGCATATACGAGAACCGCGTGCTGCTGTTCTTTGTGGACGAGCAAAAGTTTCTCAGCTGCTACGAGATAGACGAGCCCGGCCTGGTCGAGAGGGTCCGGCAGTCCGGCGGCGGCATCGAGGACATCCTCAAGGAGTACGCCGCCTCGGCGGGCGGCATCAAGCCGGGCAGCGACCAACTACCCGGTTCGTCAGAGAGATAGCGGGAGGATGGCCGCCCATCCGGCGGCGCCGGCGGGGGCGTCAAAAATTGCCGCCGGAGAAAAAAAAATCCCGGCAATTGTCGGCCATCCGGCCGCGCCGGCCCCCGTCCGGCGGATGGTCCCTCGCCTCAGCGGCGCACGGTAAAAAAAAGCAACATCTCGCGCAAATGCCCCGGCGATGATATCATCGCCGGCCTCCCGCACGCGCCATATCATCCCGGGGACCGCCCGGACCGGAGCCCCGCTGCGGGCAGATGCCCGGCCAACCGGGCGGTCCCGCCGGCCGGCGGCGCCTGCAGGCGGCGGTCCTGGCGGATCCCAAAAATGTCAGCGTGGCCGGGAAACTGTGGAATCCCAAAAATATTTCGCCCCCCTGCCGGCATGGCCTCAATTCGTAGATTACCGGATAAGTACGTTATCTTAGGCGGGTCCCGGATCGCCACCGGCCATGGCCCGCGCTCCATTTCCACTCCGCTGGCACACCGTCCCTGTTCGGGGGGCGGGAGCCCTCCCGCGGGACACGCGCAGCCCTCCACGGACCGGGCCGTCGCGTGGAGGCAGGCCCGGATCAATCCGCGCTGTACTCCTCTCCGCTCTGCGCGTCGACGACCGTCTCCCCGGCCGGAGCCATCTTCCGGATGAACGCCCGCGCGGGCGTCTCCCGACTCTTCCTGTCCAGGGACATGTGGGGTCGATGGTAGTTGTACCATTCGATGAACCTGTCGACGGGATCCCGCTCCGGACCCGTATGGAAGGGACCGCCCACGTGGGATTTGCCGGATCCGCCGCCCCGCGTCTTACCCCCGTAGGAGGCCTCCTCGAAGAAGTGAAGCTTGCGCTGGATCTCCCCGTGCAGCCTCTCTACCTTGCCGTTGGTCTGGGGATGGCCGACGCGCGCCAGTATCTGGCGGATGCCCAGCTCGACCAGCCGCTCCTCGAACAGGGAGGTTCCCTTTTTCTTCTGCTCGGATCCGTTGGCGTAGAACTGCGAGCCGTGATCCGTCAGTATCGAGGCCGGCTTGCCGTGGTCGGCGATGGCCTGGCCGAGCACCTTCAGGGCGTTCCCGGTGGTGGCCTGCTTGAAGACGCCCCACCCGGTCACGAACCGGGAGGCATCATCCAGGTAGCAGAGGAACCACCTGCCGTCGTCCAGCAGCTTGTAATCGGTGTGCCACATGGAGTTGGAGTGGGCGCGCTCGTAGCGGACCCAGCTGCGTTGTCCTGTCTTGTTGTCCTGCTTCACGGCCAGATCCTCATCCCTCATTATCTCGTGGATGGTGTTGTGCGGAATATGGATTCCGGTGGCCTCCTCAATGGCCTCCTCCAGGCGGACGGCGCCCGCGGGACCGCCCTGAGCAGCGGCCAGGACGGCCGAGTATTCCGTGCGTCCGGGCAGCCGTCTCCTGGGCCTTCCCCTGCCTTCCGGGTATGATATCGCGTCGGCATCCTTGAACCGCCGCCACACCTGTTGGACCCGCCGGACGGAGATCTTCATCGCCTCCGCTATCCTCCTGTTCGGCGTTCCCTTGCGCTTCTCCCTGACGATCCATCTCGCCTTGGACTCGTCTACCTTTCTCATTGGCCGCTCTCTCTTTTTTCCTATTTGACGACGTCCGGAGCGCCGGCGGACCCCCACACCAGTGTTTCCGGTCCGCGTCATGTTGACTTTGGAATCTGGCGACTTTGTCCCGGATGCCATGTTCTGGGGGGTGTCAACCATGGGGCCCGGTCTCCAAATTACGGTACTTATATACGGACGGGGGGTGAAACTTTTTTCGGACTACACAGCGTGGCCGGGAAACCAGACTTCTTAAATAATTGCCGTAATTCAAGTGGATTATGGAAGTGAACGGGTACAAAATAGGGCCGGGCTCCGACTTGAGGAACGCCGACCTGCATGAGGCCGACCTGCATGATGCGGACCTGCACGAGGCCGACCTGCGCGATGCAAACCTGACGGGGGCCGACCTGCATGATGCGGACCTGCACGAGGCCAACTTGCGCGATGCAAACCTTGCCGGGGCCGACCTGCATGATGCGGACCTGCACGAGGCCGACCTGCATGATGCAAACCTGACGGGGGCAGACACCGACCTGAGCAACGCAAACCTGCACGAGGCCGACCTGCGCAACTCAAACCTGTCCTACACCAACCTGTCCAATGCCAACCTGTCCGGAGCCGACCTGCGCAACGCCAATCTATACAATGCCGACCTATCGGATGCAAATCTAGCGGGCGCAAACCTGGCCGATTCCAACCTGGCCCATTCGCGACCATGGCACGCCAACCTGCACGGCGCAGACCTCTCCCATGCCAACCTGGCCCATTCCAACCTCCACGGAGCCAATCTCTCCGAGACCGACCTCTCCCATGCCAACCTGACCCGCGCCAACCTGACCGATGCCAACCTGTCCGGATCCGACCTGACCCATGCCAACCTGACCGACGTCAACAAATACAACACCAACCTATCCGGCGCCAAGACGTTCGGCGCGAGAGGCCTGAGCCCGTAGGCGCCGCCGCACATGCCGTGTGAACCATGATATCCCCGGACAGACGGGCAGCGCGTACGGCGAGGCGTCCCTGCAGCCGTCCTAGGGTAGTACCCCACCCTTTGGTATGAGGTCCCCGGTTTCCTGCAGTCTGTTTTGCGCGCGCCGTGTCGGTGATGGGTGATTATCAACGCCGCATTTGGCCGGGGCCTCCCAGGGCGCATTAACCTGGAGACATCAGGGTACGGGAAGTGCGTATCAGATGGCGCCCGCGCCTACATTTTTAAAATCGGCGCGGGAATTGCCGCCGTGAAGGCGGCGCATTTTGACGGGGAAAAGCTGGTCTTTGAAAATGATTTTCCCGACCCCGAACCCGGCGAGTCGCTGGTCCGGGTCACCCTGGCGGGGATATGCGGGACCGATCTGGAGATACTGGACGGGTACATGGATTACCGCGGAATTCTGGGCCATGAATTTGTCGGGGTCGTCGAAAAATCCCGCAACGCCGGCCTGGCCGGAAAGCGTGTCGTGGGCGAAATCAACGTTGGGTGCGGCGGCTGCGGGTCGTGCAGGGGCGGACTGGAGCGCCACTGTCCGGACAGGAGCGTTCTGGGAATTTTGAGGCGCAACGGGGCGTTTGCGGAACTTTTGTCCCTGCCCGACAGAAATCTCCATGCAATTCCCGACTCTGTCAGTGACCAGCAGGCGGTGTTCGTCGAGCCGCTGGCCGCCGCCTTTGAGATCAGCGAGCAGGTGCAGCTGCAGCCCGACTGGAGGGTGGCCGTTGTGGGTGACGGGCGGCTGGCGCAGCTCATCGCCCGCGTGCTGAGGCTGTCGTGCCGCGACCTCGCCTGCTTTGGAAGGCACCAAGCCAAGCTCGCCCGCCTGGAAAGAATCGGTATCAGGACAAGTATCGGCATCAGCCCCGATGACGGCCATTCCTTTGATCTGGTCGTCGAGGCGACCGGCGGCCATTCCGGCTTTTCTGATGCCGCTAGGCTGGTCAGGCCGCGGGGCACGATAGTCCTGAAATCCACCCTAGCGTCCAAGGAGAGCCTGGATCTCACTCCCGCCGTGGTAAACGAGGTCACGCTGGTAGGATCCCGGTGCGGCGTCTTCGGGCCCGCGATAGAGGCGCTGGCGGCCGGAACCGTTTCGGTCGACGACCTGGTGGATGCCACGCATCCTTTGGAGGATATTCACGAAGCGGTCGAACATGCCAGGGAGCCCGGCTCCCTGAAGGTCCTCGTAAGGCCGTAGGCTGACCGCGGCCAGGCGCTGCAGAACGCGCGAACTTGGCAGGACCCGTTCGGGCCGCTACTCGGTAGCCACCATTATCAGCTCGCCGGGGTTTCTCCCCCGGCCGGCAGGCAGGCTGGTTATCCCGCCGTTGAGGCTCTGGGTGGATATGCCGTTCTTGGCCAGGACCTTTGAGGCCATCAGCGAGGTGTTGCCGGCCATGCACACCAGCAGCGACTTGCCCTTGGTCCCCTGCAGATCCTGTTTTAGTTCGTCGGGAACCTTCTGGGTCATCAGCATGCTGCCGACGGTGCGCGCCTTGGGGACGGTTATCTTGGACTTGTCAACGCCCAGCGACTTGGCTATCAGCTCGATGCCGGCCTCCCGCGGGGTGTACTGGGTGTGCACCCAGATAATCCGGTCGTAGCTCTCCGCGGATGATGCTGCGTCCTCCAGCGAGATCTGCGGGTTCTGCTGTCCGCCGGCGCTCTCCTGCAGCTTCTTTTTGTATTTGTTGACGCCGTCGGCCACCACCACCACGAACCGCCTGCCGTCGCCGTGGTCTGCCATCTGCATTGCGGCGTAGAGCGCAAGGGCGCTGCTCTCACCCATGTCGTAGCCCTTGTCTACAAAGAACCTCATGAGCGGCCTTGCCTGCTCAAAGTCCACCTCGTGCTGAGCCGCGTACTCATCTGGCCTGTACAGCCCGAGGCCGTCTGCCTTGTCCTTGGTTCTGATTCCGGCAACGTCCTGGCCCGCCGGCGGAAATACCACGTGGACGGATTTCTTCCCGTACTTCTCCGAGATGAACCTGCCCAGGCCGCCGGAGGTGCCCCCCGTGCCGAAGGTGCAGAGCACCTGGTAGTCACCCAGGGAGTGGCCCTGTCGGCCCAGCTGCTGGTCCATCTCGGCGGCGGTGATCTTTTTGTGGACCTCCACGTTCAGCTCGTTGTCGTACTGCTCGGGGCAGTACATGCCGTATATCTTCGCCAGCAGCTTTGCCAGGTTGATTATGTCCTGCGCCGCCAGAAGCGACTCTATCTGGGGGTAGGAGGCATCAAAGACGGCCGGATCAAAGCCCATTCCGGAGAGCTGCGAGCGTATGTTGGCTGCTGCCGCCCGCGCGGCCAGGGCGTCGGCGCCGCCCTCCATCCCGGGCGCGGGGCAAATGTCCATGTCAAGGTCGATAGTGCGCACGTTTCCGCTCTTCAGCTCCTCAAAGACCCCCTCCTGCAGCTTCCTGGATACCAGCGATATCACGGTCTGGCCCATCTTGGCCACCTCGCCCAGGGCAATGCCAAAGTTTCCCGAGGTGGCCTCGATTATGGTCTGGCCGCCCCGCAGCCTTCCGGCCTTGATGGCGTCGCGTATTATGTAGACCGCAGGCCTGGCCTTGATCGAGCCGGTCGGAAGGTCCGAGTCGAACTTTCCCCAGACCGCCAAGTCGTCGGGCAGGCCCACCTTGTAGACCTTCCTTGCGCACTCCGCCAGCTCGCCGGTAAGGTCCACCAGCGGGGTGGCGTTGGCTATCTCGGCGCCGTCGCGGTCCTCAACGGGGTGGGGCATGCGGGACCACAGCTCCCGGTCGAACCTTTCAAGCAGTGCAGCGTCGGCTTCCAAGCGTATCTCGGTCGTACGGCAGAGCCCACTCATATAAATTGGATTAGGTCCCCCCGGTTCTTGTGCAAATTCGGGTGTTCGTCGAAACCACCTGGCTGCGACCAGCGCTTTCCCGAACAAAATCGATTTCCCGGGGAGCAGTCGCCGGACAGCACCCGTGTTTGCAGCAGAACCGCCGTCAATGAAGCTTTTATTGGTTGGTGGTATCAGATGGCATAGATGACTACTGTGGTGGCCGTCCTCGTATTGGCCGGCGTTATGACCGGAATTGTTACCCTCCCGGCGGCATTAGCAGATCACCCGATTACCATGATCTCCAACCTAGCCAATACCACCATGCCAGGATGCGAGGAGACCGACCAGTGTTTTGAACCATCAGCCGTCACAATAGACGCGGGCGGAGAGATAGTTTGGTCCAACGACGACATGGAAGTGCATACGATCACCAGCGGCGTGTTGAGGGATGGCGGGCCAGACGGTGTCTTCGATAGCGGCCTGCTTGGCCCAGGATCGACATTCACCCACAGGTTTATGGAGGCCGGAGAGTACGCGTACTTTTGCATGATACATCCTTGGATGGCCGGCGCGGTGGTGGTACAGGATCCACCGGCGGCGCAGGTGACCGAGAATACGATAGCCGGGAGCTTTACTCCGTCGACTGTCACCATCAATGTTGGCGGAGTGATAGTCTGGATCAACGATGACGTGCTGTTGCACACGGTCACCAGTGGGTCGCAGAATAGTGGCGGGCCAGACGGCATCTTCGACAGTGGGCCAATTGGTCCAGGATCGAAGTTCACCTACAGGTTCATGGAGGCCGGAGAGTACGCGTACTACTGCATATTACATCCTTGGCTGACCGCCACGGTGGTGGTGCAGGAGACGGTGGGGGGCCACGGACTCGAACTTCCAGAGGCGCGGTTGGCTCTGGATCCGCCGGCGGAACAGGTGGCCGAGGGCGGCAACATACAGATATCCGGCAGGCTGACGGTGGCCGACGACCACGGCTCCGCTATCGCAGGCGAGATGGTTTTGGTCAAGGAGGGGGCCGCCGATACCACCTTGATTGCCTTGGTTGTTGATGATGAAGGAAGGTTTGGATGGGTGTTGGCAGATCTTCTGCGGGGCACTCATGAAGTGTACGCCGTCTACGAGGGTGGAAGCCACGGCCAGACGGAGAGCTCCAGATACACCATCCAAGTAGATTCCCGGAGCGTTCCAGACGAGCCGTCCATCTCTTCAATAACACTTGACCAGATGCCGGAGGCCGTCCGTGCAGGCGAGCCTGTAACTTTCACCGGCAACCTGACCAGTGGTGGCTCGGCCATTCCCAACAGGCTGGTCTGGATATATGTGGGAGACGACCCGTCCAGTATTGGCGGCTACGGTGTGACCGACGCGCAGGGCGTCTTTACTGTCCAATGGGCAGGTGTAGGATCGATGGAGACAGACCCAGTTGCGGCATACGCCGCATTCCGTGGAGACTCCTGGTACGCGGAAAGTCAGAGCCCTAACCGGACGGTTTTATTCACCGACAGAATGCCTAGTAGCGACAAATAGGATCCGGCAATTCACATAGTCGTGTGTGCCGGCTTTCGGTACCCACCATCCGACATGGCGCCATCCGAAAGGACCACATCATGCGGCTGGTCGAGTCAGGCGAGGTGCCGCCAATGCAACCAAGTTATGCGTCTGTGTATAATCTCTATTCACCTACTTGGTAGTAAAGTCGGACCTGACCAATAGTAGACTTCCATCCGCCCTCGGAGGGGCTGAAGCTTTTCACTTACCTTGAACCATTCTGTTAGTCGCCCTCGGTGGGGCCAGCCGCTATCGGCTCTCAGGTCCAACAGGAAGGATGCCGGCGTTGCCGATACAACGACAACGTGTAACTTCTGTTAGAGGGCCGTAGTGCAGGCGCCGAATGGCGCCTGCCGGGGGCGCACAAACCGGGGCGTCAGAATCCCGCCAGCGGGGAGCCGACAGGCGGACCCGGGGTGGACGACCACGGCCGGAACGGGCCGGAGACTCGATTAGTAATTAGGATCAGGTCCGGCCAGAGGGGGCGAGTGGAAGATCCAAATACCTCCGCCCGGCCCAACATACCTTGCGTGTCTTCAAGATAATGTCAAAGAACGCCCGCGCGTTCAGGACAACCGTCGGCATATCGCTCCAACAGTTTGATTTTTTGATACGCGATGTCGAAAAAACATACCAGCAGGCAGAATCCGAAAGGCTCGCCAGACCAGACCGCAAGCGCCAGGTTGGCGCCGGACGCAGGTCCTTCCTACACCTGTGGGACAGGGTCCTCCTGACCCTCATGTACTACCGGACCTACCTGACCCAGGACGGGCTGACCCATTTGTTCGGGATCACCCGGGGGTCTATCTCCACCAACATCGGCAAGATGTCCCCGGTAATACGGGACATCCTCCCCCTGCCGCAAAAGCTCTACAAGCAGGCCTGCGAGGTCGCCACCATCAAGGATCTGAACGAACTCTTCCCGGGGATGGTCTCCTTGACCGACGCCTCCGAGCAGCCCGTACAGCAGCCGCAGCAGGCCGAGGCCGAGAAGGCTCACTTCTCGGGCAAGGCCAAGATGCATACCGTCAAGGTCCGGTACACGACCAGCTTCGACGGGCTGATCGTCCACAAGACGGTCCACTTTCCGGGCCGCGACCACGACTTTAAGATATACAAGATGAAGCACCCCACGTTCCCGACCAGACTCCCCAGCCGGGACGGGGATGCAGGGGACAAGTCCGGCCGCGACCACCTCAGGCACTACGGGGACACCGCGTACCGTGGGATGGACAACGTGGTCGAGGGAATAGGCGCGAGGATCCCCGTCGTGCGCAAGCCGGGCGAGGATCTTACACCAGACCAGCGGGAATACAACAAAGCTCACTCGAGGATCCGCATACGCGTCGAGAATGCAATCCGGAGGATCAAGATCTTCCGGATTGCCAAGGAAAAATACAGGAACGATCGGCGCAAATACGACTACATTATCTACGATGTAGTCTGCGGGGTGGTCAACCAGACCGTCCTGTTGAAAAGAGCCGGGGCCCTCTGAGGAGGGCCGCAGTGGGCCGACCAAGGGTCGGGGCCGCATGATCTTTAATTACAGATCAGGTCTGAGCCGACCAATGCAGCCAAGTTGTGCGTCTGTGCATAATCTCTAATGTAGTGCAATTCTTGTAGTTGTTCACGTCGTTTCAGCGTATTCATAAATAATTTATGCGGTCTAAAATTTGATAAAATAATTTCTATTGTTAAAACGTGATAAAATTACACGATAAGGTTGATTATCACGCATATATGATAATATTTGCCCTCTAAAGTAGCTGGATCATGCCTAGATGACGCGAATAGATGCGATTCTTTTTCACACCCACCCTCTTTCAGTAAAGTCAAACCTGGCCAATGGTTGACTTCCAGCCGCCCTCGGAGGGGCCGAAGTTTTTCACTTACCTTGAGCCAATCCGCGTTCCGCCCTAGGAGGAATCAGAAGTTGCCGGTTATCAGATCCAACCGGAAGGATGCAGATGTAGTCGATGTGACGATCACGTATGACATCCGTTAAATGAGTATGTATGCACTCAGGTCCCCAAAGCGGACAATTCTGATGCCTAGCCGGGCCATAGGTTTATTGATCGCGATACCATCTAACCGGCGTGAGCCACAAGTCAGACATCGTCCTCCTGCGCGAGGAGCTGACCAGGTTGGCGGTGGAGAACCGGGAACTGTGCGAGACGGTGTCACGGCTTGAGGCCGTGCATGAGTATTAGCGATCATTTTATATGAACGATACCGCATTCTATGCAATGAAAAATATACGGATAGCCATAGCAGCGACTGCCGTAATCGGGGCGGCCTTCATATTATTGTCCATATCTGACCAGGCAGCGGTTGCAAATTCCAATAACACAGAGCAGATGGAGTCGATGGAGTCGATGGAGCAAATGGAGCAAATGGAGCAAATGGAGCAAATGGAGCAAATGGAGCAGATGTATCGCTTTACCCAGACAATGGACTCTGCACTCTCGCCCGGAACAGGACACGAGGTACACCAAATAATTAGGGTTCTAGAACCTAGTGAGGGCATCATATACTCCGGCATACTAACGTACACTGCCAGTACTCCGATAGACATTGTGGTGCTACATGAGATCAACAGTACAGATGCGCGTGGCCAACCCATTTGGAAAATAGATGATGACACTGTCTATGGGTGGACCTTTGTCGACGTAAGTTCAACAGCTGGAGCCTTTGAGTATGCTGGAGCCGGACTATTGCTACACACGGGCGGCGACACGTTTACCGCCACCGTTACTGTAGAGGGGTCCGCCCAAGGAAGCCAGCACTTGACCCTGACCTCATCTTTAGACACACCATAGAAGTCTGATCCGTCGTTGGTGTTGATCCACCCCGACGTCGCCTCCGCCATAATAGCGGCGGCACAATCGCCCCTTTTTTTAATATATTAGGGAATTATGTGTCCAAGACCCTGACCTGGACAATCCATGCCTTTTCGTAGCGTCATTGTTACCCGGACGGCAGGGAGCTCGCAGGGCTTTGGCTTGTCGCTCCACGACAACTCCGGATGCCTCGGGACGATCAACCCGCCCGAAGCAGGATGTTCGCCACGGCGCTGATATCCGCGTGGAACTCCTGGGCATCAAGCCGAAGACCGTCCGGGGTACGAGGATCTGAGCCCACACGGGCTTTACGTCAAGAACGTAAGAATGGCGCCGTACGTCCGGGGCAGGCTAAAGACCGCGATGGCGGCAACTAGGTGTCATCAAGGCACAACATTCCAGTCGCTCAGGTCCTGGTCAAAGGAGTGGGCAAAGTCCAACATGTCGGACATATCCGCTACCGAGGATATATCCCAGTTCCCGATGGGTTGGTTGAAGGAGCCGGCGAACCAGAACATTTGGTGCATGTTCGTTACTGACGAGACGTCCCAGGAGGATATGTCGCCGTTGAAGGCGATGGCGTGAGCGAACATACGGGACATGTCCGTCACCGAGGAGGTGTCCCAGTCCCCGATGGGTTGGTTGAAGGAGTCGGTAAACCAGAACATATCGGACATGTCCGTCACCGAGGAGGTGTCCCAGGAGGATATGTCATGGTTGAACGACGAGGCGCTGAGGAACATGCGGTGCATGTTGCTCACCGAGGAGACGTCCCAGGAGTCGATGGGTTGGTTGAATCTGGCGGCGTGAGCGAACATGCGAGACATGTCCGTCACCGAGGAGGTGTCCCAGGAGTTTAGGGGTTGGTTGAAGAAGGAGGACACTGCGAACATGTTGGACATGTCCGTCACCGAGGAGGTGTCCCAGGAGGATATGTCATGGTTGAAGAAGGTGGCGTGGGAGAACATGCGGGACATGTCCGTCACCGAGGAGGTGTCCCAGGAGTTTAGGGGTTGGTTGAACAGGGTGGAGAACAAGAACATGCGGGACATGTCCGTCACCGACGAGACGTCCCAGTCCCCGATGGGTTGGTTGAATCTGGGAGCAGTATGGAACATGCGGTTCATGTCCGTCACCGACGATACGTCCCAGTCCCCGATGGGTTGGTTGAAGGAGGGGTTTCCGTGGAACATATAGGACATGTCCGTCACCGAGGAGGTGTCCCAGGAGATGATGTCGCCGTTGAACGAGACGGCATCATCGAACATGCGGTTCATGTCCGTCACCGACGAGACGTCCCAGGAGTTTAGGGGTTGGTTGAACAGGGTGGCATGGGAGAACATGCGGCCCATGTCCGTGACCGAGGAGACGTCCCAGGAGTTTAGGGGTTGGTTGAAGGAGGAGGCGCCAGAGAACATGATGAACATGTCCGTGACCGACGAGACGTCCCAGTCCCCGATGGGTTGGTTGAAGAATGTGGCGTAGGTAAACATGTAAGACATCTCCCTCACCGACGAGACGTCCCAAGATGTGATGTCGCCGTTGAAACTGGAGGCGCGGTTGAACATGAAGGCCATGTCCGTAACCGACGAGACATCCCAGGAGTCTAGGGGTTGGTTGAAGGAGGAGGCATCATTGAACATGCCGTACATGGTGGTTACGGATGAGACGTCCCAGGAGTCCAGGGGTTGGTTGAAGGAGGAGGCAAAGCGGAACATGTTGGACATGTCGGTGACCGACGAGACATCCCAGGAGGAGATGTCGCCGTTGAAACCGGAGGCGCGGTAGAACATGAAGGATGTGTCGGTGACCCCGGAGAGGTCGGGTACGTCCGTTGCCTTGTATATCATGTTGGATGCCCCCTCGAACGCCGACGCCATGGTGGTCCACTTGACGGATCCCCACTGGTCGATGGAGAGCAACTTGGTAGCGCTTGCACGGTCGCCACCCAGATGGATCCTGACAAAGTCACCGGACACCTGCACGGTGTGGTTTCCGGGGACCTCGTACGCGTGCGTGGCGTCCCCCTCGTGCGTGGTGACTGTCCCGTCGCCCCAGTCGACGGTGTACGTACCGGCTGCTCCGTCTACCGGGATGGTGATAGACTCGCCGGGGGAGGTCGTCTTCCAAGTGGCGATAAATGGATCCTCACCTCCTGTCGCGCCTGAGCCAACTACGGCCTGCAGTTCTGCCAGCTTTGCTCTCAGATCCTCGTTTGTAACTACCGCCCCGGCCATGCTGTCATTTGCAGTGTTTTCCACCCCGTCATGTCCGCCCGCGCCTTCATTGACTATAACCAACCCCGACATCCATGGGTGAACTTGGCAGAAGTATGGATACTCGCCCGCCTCATTGAAGACATATGAGAACTCGGCCCCCTGCGAGAATAGGCCACTATTGAACACCCCGTCTTCCCCTCCTTCTGCCAATACCCCACTGGTAACGGTGTGTACTACTAGGTCGTTGTTGGTCCATTTGATTTCATCGCCCACGTTTATGGTGACTGTGTGTGGTACAAAACACTCGTTGGTTGTCTCACAACCAGGCACAGAAGAGCCCTCAGTGTTGACGACCTCGGTGATAGTGGGGTCGGCGAACGCCACGGAAGCAACTGTAACGCCTCCTGCGATCGCAATTAATACAAACACGTGCGCAAGTGATACGGCATTCACAAATTTCAGATTTTGTTGTAACTAATAAACACACCCATAGTTAGGTTGTATGCACTCAGGTCCCCAAAGCGGGCATCTTGGGCATCGTCATAATTGTCTGCGACGCTAATCCGGCATCAGCACGCCACGGCGACCGGCGCGACCAGCTCCGGGCGCTCCTGTTTCGGCGGCGGCTTGAACAGCCTCCAGTCCGGGTCCCTGACCAAATTCTCCACCGCGGTCCGCGGAAAGATGCCCAGCTTGCGGCAGGTGCGCGCCACCGAGACCAGCACCGAGAAGACCTCCCGCCCCTCCGCTGTGGACAGTTGGTGGCGCACGTTCCTGTGCAGGACGGCGGTGTCGCGTATCTCCAGCTCGGCGCCGTTGTTGTGTGGTGGCATGCCGGGGTATCTGAGGAAGGTGAACAGGTGGGGCGCGGCCCCCTCCAGCTTGGTCCTGAACTTGTGGCCCTCGGGATAGGAGGAGGCTATCTCCAGGACGGCCCTCTCCAGGGAGAGGCACTCGGAGCTCTCCGCCGACTTCCTGCCCTTGATGGCCCGGTACAGGGAGAGCAGCCGGTAGTGGCAGGATATGTCGGATCCGCCGTTCCTGATGGCGTACTCTTCGGCCTCGCGCAGGAGGTGCACCCAGCACCTCTGCCGGATGGGCAGCACGTTGTAGGCGACGTACCCGTCCGAGACGACCGGGACGCCCAGGATCTTCCCGAAATGGATGTCCAGGACGGCCGCGGCCCTGCTGGGGGCGGCCACGATGTAGGTGGCGTCCCCGATGGTCGCCAGCCAGATGTAGCCCCGCTTGCCGTTCATCCTGATGGGCGACTCGTCCATCTGCATGAACAGGGCCTCGGCGATGTGGTCCAGGATCTCCGCATAGGTCCCCATCAGCAGGTCCCTGATGGCCTTGCGCGCGTTCCAGACGGCGTTGGGTGAGAGGTCAAACTCGTAGAGGGCATCGAAAAAGTATGAGATAGTCTGGTCGGTGCACCTCCCCGCATAATACTCCTCGATGAACCCCAGGATCCCGGGCCCAAACGAGGTCCCCGGGATGGTAGGCGCCGCCGCGGTGGTGATCTCTCCACACCTCTTGCAGGATCCCCTCTTCATCACGTACGCGATGCACTCTATCACCATGGATTTGCCGCCGGCAAAATCATAGACCATCTTGACGACCGGTGGCACCTTCCTGAGGTGGCCGCGCCCGCACGTCCCGCACCGGCAGACCCGCAGCACGACCGTCCGGTCCGCCTTGTTCTTGTGGGAGGCGCCTATATGTCCGGCCGGCGGCCCCCTGCGGGACGGCTCACCCTCCGCCTTACCGTTGTTGTCATCGTCATCCGATTCAGGTCCGCCTTCATCGCCGCCCTCGCCAGCGTAGCCGCCCTCCGCCTCTGCCATCTTCTTCCGGAAGGCTGCGCGCTTCTCGTTGTACAGCGAGCCGGTCGAGGACGGGACGTGGGCGTTCTCGTACTTGGCCAGCCTCCTGTCGCGCTCGGCTATCTCCAGTATCAGCCGGTCTATCTCCGCCTTGAGGGCCGCGACCATCTTGTCATGCACAGCCTCGAGCCGGGACACCGTCTCGCGTAGTTCCCGGTTCTCCACCGCCAACCTGGTCAGCTCCTCGCGCAGGAGGGCGGCCTCTGACTTGGTGCTCACGCCGGTTAGATGGTATCGCGATCAATAAACCTATGGCCCGGCTGGGCATCCGAATTGTCCGCTTTGGGGACCTGAGTGCATACGTTAGGTTCTGGGAAGTTGGTGTGTGCCGCCTCATCAGCTAACACACGTCAACTTCCCGTCCATTGATTGTGTGCTTTAAACGTTTTTTGTTGATATTGAACTGTACCTAACTAATATAATAAACACAATAAAATAGTGTGGCAACAATGATTGTGTAGTTAGGATCATAAATAACCGGACAAACTTTTCGGGCTGAGTATAATTTCAGTACTTGGAACAACTCGCACAAACCCTCTCCACATTGACCATCCAAAATACAACACCGGGCGTACTGGGTAGCGAGGGGTGTGCAGTTTGGCGCGAATATCCCGCGGACGCGCGTCCCAGCACGGAACAACGCTCAAGCCAGCCCGGGATCTGACTCCGGCATGAGCATCATGCGCAGGGCTGTCTGAGAGCAGGTTTCCCGCGGACCAGCCGAACCTCATCCGGAGTCCGGCGGCCGCCCCATCCTGGCCAGATGCTCGGAAAAGTCCACAAACAGCGTCACCACCAACTCCACGGTCAGGCTCTGCCGGTATCTGGCGCCGTACTTCCTCTCCAGCAGGTAGCCCGCTATCACCCAGGCGTTGTAGATCAGGAAGGGAAAGAACATCAACAGTATCCGGACCGACTCGTCGCGGCTGGTCGTCTTGGGCCGTATCTCCTCGTAGCACCGGTACCCGGTTTCTATCCCCCAGCGCTGCCTGTACAGCTCGACGAACCGGTCCGGATCCCCCGCGACGACATGGGCCGGGACGTTGGTGGCAAACACGTGGTAGGCCGGCCTGTCCCCGGTGATGGCTACATCATCACCCTTCTCGCCGGTCTCCACCTCGGCGATGTCCCGGGCGTTCTTGGTCGGACGTATGACCAGCGTGAACCCCTCCACCCGCCTGGGCGAGGACGATGTTATCGTATGCCAGGAGACGGCGGCCCTGCGGCCGGCCCGGTGTTCCCGGATGGCCTCGACCACGCTGCCCGTCCTGGTGGCCGGCATCAGGAACCGGATACCCCGGTCGTTGAGCAGGCGTATGACCTCGCGCGTGTAGAACTCGCGGTCCAGCGTCAGCAGGTTGATCCTCACGCCGCTCCCCTGGCACTTGTCCAGCAGGCGGGAGACCAGGTCGGCCTTCTGGTCCCCGCGGGTTGCCAGGATGGCGGCCAGGCACAGCCGGGATCCGGCCACCGTGCAGTGGGCCGTCGCCAGCGAGTTGAAGGTGCAGGTACCCCTCTCGTACTTTGACTTGATCATGAACAGCATGTTCTTGATCTTGTCGTACCTTCCTATCTTGTGAAAGTCGATAGCGACATCGACGGGGCGCCTGAGCATGCCCCGCCTCCTGGCGTGTAGCACCGACCTCCGGAGGACACGGTCGCAGCGTATGTTCATCCAGTCGTAGCGCACCGACCGGATCTTCCCCAGCAGCCACCTGCCCGACGGGAGTGGCATGCTGCGGGATCTTGCCTTTGCCTTCCGGTACGCCATCTCGGCGCACGATCCGTTCATGCACATGGTCGACAGGTGATGGAAAAAGTCCCAGGGGCCGTACCGGGCGTTGGACCCCTGCCCGAACCTGATCCTCATGCAGGAGAAGAAAAGCGCACCGACCAGCTTATATGCCGTTTCCGTGGAGTGTTCTTGGCGTGTTTGTCCGCTCATGATTGGATCTCACGACGGCTTTCACGCCGACTTTTTAAGCTACAATGTCATCTGCCGCGCGGATTTTGGTGGATCGCCCCAAACTCAGACTAGGTTGGTGGTTTGGAAAATTGGTTGTTCCAACTACTGAATTTGTTCAAATTCCTAAATAAGATGAAAGCCTGTAAATCCGGTGGAAGCAACGGCGTATGGTGGGCAGATCCCTAGTGTAACATGGGCTCCGAGCCCTTCCGGGCGAATAGTGACTACACAAGCTGCAGCTTTAGTGGGCTTCGAGCCCTTACAGATGCCATGTGTCATCATTATAGCGGCGACCGTGGCACCTACCCCAACACCAGCGCCCACAACAGATATCCGTCAGTCACGTAGTCGAACCGCAGTACCGATGAGGCGCAAAAACGGCGGTAGCATCCGCATGGATACGCATCCGTATGATTCCGGAACCGTTACGGTGCCCGCCGCTTTTTGTAAGTCGGGGTGGGGGGTGTGCGGGTTCCGTTGCTGAGTACGGCTTGCCTGCCGTCTTGGATCGTGATCGCGGTCATGGCGGTTACGGTCGCAACGGTATTCGCGGTGCCGGCCGCCGCTGATGCCGACGCAGCACACGATGGCCGCTTCGCCACCACCTGGAAGACGACCTCCCCCGGCGAGTCTATCACCATCCCGGTAGGCGGAGCCGCCGGCACGTACACCGTCGACTGGGGCGACGGGACAGTCACCACGCACGAGGGGGACGCCACGCACGCGTACGAGGTCCCCGGAAACCACACCGTGCAGGTGTCCGGCGACTTTGTCAGGATCCATCTGGGCGGCGACCACGACAACGCCGCCAAGCTGTTCTCCATCGACCAGTGGGGTTCCGTCAAGTGGACCACCATGGCGTCGGCGTTCGAGGGGGCATCCAACATGATGTACAAGGCAGCGGACGTACCCGATCTCTCCGGGGTCACCGACATGTCCTCCATGTTCGCCCACGCCAGCTCCTTCAACGGCGACATCTCCTCCTGGGATGTCTCATCGGTCACCGACATGTCCAACATGTTCCGCTTTGCCGCATCCCTCAACCAACCTCTAAACTCTTGGGACGTATCGTCGGTGAGGGACATGTCATCCATGTTCTCCGAGGCATTCTCTTTCAACCAGCCGCTAGACTCTTGGAACGTATCGTCGGTGAGGGACATGTTCGGCATGTTTCATCGCGCCTCCTCCTTCAACCAACCCCTAAACTCCTGGGACGTATCGTCGGTGAGGGACATGTCTGGCATGTTCTCCCTCGCCTCCTTGTTCAACGGCGACATCTCCTCTTGGGACACCTCGTCGGTCACCGACATGTCCTTTATGTTCTCTATTGCCTACGCATTCAACCAACCCATCGGGGACTGGGACGTATCGTCGGTGACGGACATGACATACATGTTCACCCATGCCCACGCCTTCAACCAGCCCATCGGGGACTGGGACGTATCGTCGGTGACGGACATGGCCTTTATGTTCTCCGTCGCCCGCGCCTTCAACCAGCCGCTAGACAGTTGGGACGTATCGTCGGTGACGGACATGTACGCGATGTTCTTTGTCGCCATCTCCTTCAACCAGCCGCTAGACAGTTGGGACGTATCGTCGGTGACGGACATGGCCACCATGTTCACGGATACCTATTCCTTCAACCAGCCGCTAGACAGTTGGGACGTATCGTCGGTGACGGACATGTCCCGCATGTTTGCCGATGCCCACATCTTCAACCAGCCGCTAGACAGTTGGGACGTATCGTCGGTGACGGACATGTTCGGCATGTTCGAGTCCGCCTATGCCTTCAACCAGCCGCTAGACAGTTGGGACGTATCGTCGGCGACCAACATGATCAACATGTTCGAGTTCGCCTATGCCTTTGATCAGGACCTGAGCGACTGGCAGGCCTTGCCAAGATAGACGGCAGGTACGCGTTTCGGTTCGGAACGGATCAGGCGAGCCAGCAGGACGCGATCCAGCTAGCGGCAGATGTTGAGTTCTCGCTTGCGCCGGGTCAGCGGGCGCGCGAACAGTACGCCGAACCTGCGCATTTCATTCACGCTGCCCGTCTGGCCGGTGAGTTATCCGACGATGTCGGGGGTACTAACCAGGGACCTCAGCAGCGCTTCATGTTCTATAACATCAGAGGCATAGTAACCTACGCCAAAGACATACCCGTCGTGCATGGTCAGCCAAGTGCGCTTGCTCTCCATCTCGCCTGTCCTAGGGTTTACGAACGGGTACGTGACAAACTCACCGTTCTCTGCCTTGAGAACATTTAGGAGTCCGGGTTCGGATGCGAGAGCCACTTCCCATTCGGAGGCTGGTCCCAAGATGGATGGATCCGCACCCTGCGCCACCACCGTTCCGGTGTCCGAGTCTACCACAAATGTGTAGAGTGGGTCAGGCTCGTCTGGCAGGTTGTTGAAGATGGCAAGGGCCGCATGCGTGCCGACGGCATCATACGTAAGAGTGCCCCTGTAGGCGATGGCCTGTATCCTAGCGTCAGAGAGATAGTAGCCGGCCGCGAAGATGTAGCCATCCCGCTCAACCAGCCAGGTGCGCTTGGTCTGATTGGTACCCGTGCCAGGGTTGAGGAATGAGTATGTGACCCAAGCAGTTCCGTCGTCCTCTAGGTCGGCGAGAACATCCTCGAATGGCTCTATTGAGGTATTGATTATAGATACTGCCCTAACTCCAATCCTGTCTGGAAGTACGCCGTGGGCCACCGCCTCCCAGGTAGTCGCATTAAGGACGAACGGGTAGATGGCATCAGTTACGATGGGGTCCGACGGCGTGATTATGTCGACCCAAGCATCATTCTCCTTGTTTGACTCGTAAATGCGCAGCGCATAATCCACCACCGACTGGGCATCCGCGTCGGCCACGATATAGGTACCGCTGAAGACGAACCCGTCGTAAAAGGACCCGTAGACTTGCAGGATCTGCTCGGATCTAGTGATCGAACTGTACGAGAAGATGGACGCAGTTGCTATACCGTCACCCTCGCGGGCAGCATTGTAGTTTGATTCCAACGATCTGGCGGCTTGGATGTTCAGGTTCAAGTCTGCCAGCGGAATTGGCCCGACCTGTGGCTGAGCAGGCGCGCCAGAACCAAAGACACGGGCCAGTACATGCGTCCCGTTTCTGACAAGCTGGGTGATGCCGTCAGCGAAGCTGCTAGTGGAGATTGTTTCAAAGGCCGCCGGGCCGGCTGCCCGGTACGCGTAGATGGACTCATCTATCCTAGACTGCAGCCTTGAATCCGGGTAGTAATAGCCGGCCGCGAAGATGTACCCGTCGTACTCGGAGAGGTAGGTGCGTGTCAGCTGATCGGTGCGAGTGTTGGGGTTGGCAGATATGTACGCAGCCCAGACACCCCCATCTCTGCCCAGCTCGTCGCGTATCTGGTAGAGGGATCTGTCAGCCTTTGTGAGGTGGTAGTCGGTAGTCCCCACCCTGTCCGGCAGCCCGCTGTGCGCCATCAACTCAAGGGTTTCCGCGTCCAAGACGAACGAGTGGGTGAACGCGTGTAGTTCGTCCCCCGGATCCGGTGTGATTACGTCAAACGCGTCCGCTCCTTGGGACTTGTACAGGTGGATGGCCTCGTCTACGAGCGACTGCACCCTGGAATCCTGCAGGTAGTATCCGGAGGCAAAGATGAATCCGTCCTGTAGGTAGAGCCAGGCACGTTTGAGCTGGCGTGTCTCCGTGTCCGGGTTTGTAAAGACGTAGGATGCCCAAGTACCTTTGTTCGTGAGCAGGTCTTCTTGAATATCGGACCATGGCCTATCTGCCCGATGTAGAGACGAGGCAGGTACCGCCCCGAGCAGGTGCGGGTAGGCGCCATGGGCCACCGTCTCTGAGGTGGTAAAGTTCAACACGAACGGGTAGAGTGCATCGGACTGGACTGCCGTCTCCGGGGTGATGGCGCCAAAGGCCGCGCGGCCCTCGGACTCGAATAATGAGACGGCATCGTCCACGACCGTCTGCATGTTTGACTCGGGGACGTAGTAACCGGAGCCGAAAATGTACCCGTCGTGCATGTAGAGCCAAGAGCGCTTGAGCTGAACACTGTTGGTATTGGGGTTTGAGGCCATGTACTCGACCCAAGTCACCTCGTTCAGGCTAAGATCAGAGAGGATGTCATCGACTGGCCGGTCGGCAAAAGTGATGGTGTCAAGTACCACCCCATGGAGGTCGGAGAACGCCCCGTTGGCCACCGTCTCGAACGTCTCAGCGTCCAAGACGAATGCGTAGATTTCACCCGTCTGTTGTGTGTCCGGCGAGATTAGATCAAACGCGTCTGTACCCCCCCCCCGTTCTGATTCGTACAGGATTACGGCAGAGAGAACGGCAGCCTGGGCCCGAGATTCTATACTTTCAATGTCGAACCGGAGCTGGGCCGCTGATGCCTCCATTGAGTCCATCGTCTCCGAGTAGGCAGAGTGTGGCGCAAGGCCGGCCAGAGCCGAAACTGCCACCGCTACAACTACGGCCAGCCGCCATCCCGGAGCGGCCCGGTGTTTGGCATTCACCCTTCCGGTTGAATCGTGCTTATCATCTACAACCAACAACTTAAAAAAATGGACTTATGGTAGCCCCTTAAATACACTAGTAATTACTAACAAATAATTCATAGTCAAAAAGTATTTCCTGCCGACCCTAGGTGGCGCCGCAGACCACGATTCTCTTGCGGCTTCCGGTATAGGTACGTGTTCACGTCATCTGGACGTGTTTTCTCGCATCAACCAGCATTATAATAAATAACGCGCATGTATCGAAGAAAATTATCGGTTAATTATAGTTAGGATCAAAAGTAATCGGACAAATCCGTAAGATCATAATAGGGTAAAATTTCAAGCCAGCACATGGCTACGACCGAGATGAAAGACGCGCTAAAACGCGCTAAAAACAAGAACGAGTACGCGCGCATTGCGGCGGTAAACATGGTATTGAACAAGAACCTCAGCGTCGATACCGTTGCAGACACCTTTTGCGTCAGTCGCGGAACCGTCTACGCGTGGCTTGCCGCGTACGACCGCGACGGGCCAGACGGCCTCGCCGACGATGCAAGGCCGGGCCGCCCCCCTTTCGTGCCGCGCGCCCAACTGGGGGAGATAGTCGGCGGCGCCAGGCGGTTCACCGCCTTGGGGTTCGTCGAGCTGGTCGAGAAGAGGACCGGCGTGAAATACAGCGAACAGTACGGGCGCCGCCTGCTGAGGTCGCCGGCTTCGCGGTCAAGAAGACCCTCCGGTTAGCCGACCGCGTCCCGCCAAAAGAGGAGGTAGAGATCTGGCAGAAGGATACCGAAAAGGAGGTTGAGACGCTCGAAAAGGACGATTTCACCGTGGTCATGGCCGATGAGAGCCACCAAAACGCGAACCTGTTCGGGTCCGGAGCCGTCTACGTGCGCGGCGATGCCGAACCTATACAGATGCCGCTAGGCAACCAGAGGCAGACCGTCTACGGCGGCATCACGCTGGATGGGCAGACGTGCTACATGGCGGCCAACAGGGCCAACGACAGATCATTTCATCAAATACCTCGATAAACTGCAACAACATTTCGGCAAGGTGGCCGTGATACTTGACAACGCCGCGTACCACAACACAAAACGCGTACGGTGATATCTCGAGAAGAATGGCGATTCAGTCAGACTGATATTCCTGCCGCCGTACTCGCCGTTCTTGAATCCGGCCGAGTGGCTGTGGCGGGATGGAAAGGCCATACTGCGCAGAACGTTCCGGCGGCCGGCCAGGAGCTACTTTAGACGGAAGGTGATGCTCGTGTACGAGTCGCTTGAAATCAATTTCAATCCGCGCGACATCCTGGAGTGGACCCCATAAAATAGGACCGTTTTTGCCATGATTCTCCGTATGGTGGGCCTCATTTATTTCTCAGCTCCCACTGCATGGCAAACTCGGCTGGTGTCATGTATCCGATGGCGGAGTGGATCCGCTGGTTGTTGTAATCCGCAAAGGCGTCTGCAAGTGCAATCTCGGCATCCTGATAGGATCCAAACTCACGGGGCCATATGTACTCCTTTTTGAGTGTCTTGTGGAACGACTCGACGTGCCCGTTCTGCTCCGGCGTGTTCTTCCAGATGAATTCGTGCTTGCCGATGCCAAGAGCATGTACCGCCTTTCTGAAGTCGTGGCTTACGTACTGGTTGCCGTTGTCCGTGCGTATCCTCAGCCGCGAGCAGTCGGGTTTTTCCGCAGCGACTGCGTTTGTGATTGAATCTATGGCCACGTGCCGGGTGGCGTTGGTGTCAAACGCGCACGATATCCACTTGCGGGTGAAGCAATCGACCACGTTAAAGCTGTAGCACCAGCCGTCCATGCCGCACCAGATGTACGTGATGTCAAGATCCCACAACCGGTTCGGGGCCTCGGGCTTGAAGAGCCTGCGTTTCGTACGGATGATGTCGTTCTTCGTCTTTTGCGGGTCGATGTAGCCGGTTTTTCGGTATATTCTCTGTATTTGCTTGCGATTTACCCGAACGCCCGTCTCCCTGGACACCTGGGCCGCCATCCGGCGCGTTCCACACGTGGGCCTCTTGGCGCTGATCCTGGACACGACATCTACGATGCCCTGGTCAAGTCTGACCTCGCGCGTCTTGGGCTTGTAGTACCAGGCACATTTTGATACGCCTGCGTACTTTAGCGACTTGGCAAGGCTCATCTGCTGCTGCATTCGCCTGACCGCGCTCAACCTCTGCTTTCCTCCAAGGTTTTTTTAAAACGTCGTTGGCGACTGTCAGCTCTCCTATAATCCGCTTAAGGTTGTCGATCTCTCTTTTAGAGGTCATTGCAGGATCCGCATTGCCGTGGTGTGTCAATCTGGCCTTGCCCGCATCCAAGAATTGCTGTCTCCATGTCTGGAACGTCGGAGGGCGCACGTTGTGTTTGCGGCACAGCTCTGCCGTGCCGATGTTGGTCTTGATTGATTCCAGCACGATCTGGATCTTTTGCTCGGGAGTGAACTTGGTCTTTGTCATGCCCGTTCTGCCCCTCCGCATCCCTTAAGGTCTATGAACGCCTGCGGTACTACTCTAGCGGGGTCCGCCCCAATTCTGTTCAGAAATTTGGACAAATTATACCCCGCATGAAAAGTTTGTCCGGTTATTTATGATCCCAACTATACCATGCGTCTTTTTGGTTCAGGATGTTTTTGGACGGGCCGCCTGATTAAATGTACGCCGCCATCTGCGTCATGTAGTCGATGTCCCGCGCCTTCCAGGTCGCCACGCACGTGAAGATGTTGGCCAGCCAGTTCATGGTCTTTTCTGACCGGATGGAGTCGCGCACCTTGCGGTGGACGACCAGCTCGCGCAGGCCACGCTCGGCGGCGTTGTTGGTGGCGGGGATGGACGGGTCGATGACGAACCTGAACAGGTTGGGCAGGGCGTTGGCCAGTTTGGTCATGAACTTTTCTAGCACCGGGTGGTTGGCGTACCTGTCGATGATCCTCGATACCCGCTTGCGGAGGGCGTCGCGCAGGGATCTCCTGCGGTCGGGCTGCCCCTTGCTCCTCACGCCGTCCCAGTATATGCAGCGCAGGGCGTCGGCCACCTCCCGCGCCGCGCGGCAGTGTTCGTTGCGGTCGGCTAGGTGGTCGCCCTCGCGGAGGATGTGGCCCAGCAGCGCTGGTGGCGGCATCCCTTGTAGGCGCCCCACATACCGGCATAGGGTACGACGATCCCTGGCATTGACGTCCATGATGTCTGCGGGCGTGACAAGAACCCGGGCACGAGGTTTACGAGGCATTCCAGGTACAAGAACGGAACCTGTCTGTTCAACACGCTTGCCAGCATCCACGGCGTGGTGGAAGGATTCAGGGCGTGCCCGGGAGTGTTGCCGCGCACAAGGGATCCGGATTTGGAGGCCTTCGCCTATGACGGTTCAATCACCGTGATGGTCACGTTCCTGGAGATAAGTGGTGTGAAGTCTCCGGTGGACACGATAGTGATATCATATGACGACTTTGCGTACTCACCGGACATGGATCGGAGGACGTTTCCACGTATCTCGAAGAGATCCCCATCACCACCCGCCGCGACGCTATATACTGGGTTTTGCTGATCAAGGAAGGAATTCTGCGCCGTAATGGTGGTGACCGTGGTATCGCCGCGTTCTACCGTGACATCGCCCAGTATTATGTACCAGTTGCCCAGGTCTTGGTCGAAGGAAGACCCACGGAACATGCCCTTCATGTCGGTCGCCGACGAGACATTCCAGGCGTTGAGCGGTTGGTTAAATTCGGAGGCAAAGCGGAACATGTGCGCCATGTCGGTCACCGACGAGACGTCCCAAGAGTCGAGAGGGTGGTTGAAGGCATCGGCATACATGAACATGCGATCCATGGTGGCGACAGAGGAGACATCCCAAGAATCTAGTGGGTAGTTGTAGACGGCCCCGCCGGAGAACATGTGGGTCATGGTAGTGACAGACGAAACGTTCCAAGAGTTAAGGGGTTGGTTGAAGGCGGCGGCGCCGGAGAACACGAATGCCATGTTGGTCACCGACGAGGTGTCCCAGGAACCGATGGGTTGGTTGAAGGCGCTTCCGACAGAGAACATAAGGGCTATGTTGGTCACCGACGAGGTGTTCCAGGAACCGATGGGTTGGTTGAAGGCGTGGGCGACGGCGAACATGCCTGGCATGTAGTTTACGGATGAGACATTCCAAGAGTCTAGCGGTTGGTTGAAAGAGTATGCGCGGCGGAATGTATTGGACATGTCCTTCACAGATGACACGTCCCAGGATCCGAGGGACTGGTTGAAGGAGTAGGCGCGGCGGAACATATCGGACATGTCCACCACCGACGATACGTTCCAGGAGCCTAAGGGTTGGTCGAAAGAGGATGCGCCAAAGAGCAGTGCGTGCATGTCCGTCACCGACGATACGTCCCAGGAGGAGATGTCGCCGTTGAAGGAGCTGGCGTGGGCGAACATGGAGGACATGTCGGTGACCCCGGAGAGGTCGGGTACGTCCGCTGCCTTGTACATCATGTTGGATGCCCCCTCGAACGCCGACGCCATGGTGGTCCACTTGACGGAACCCCACTGGTTGATGGAGAGCAGCTTGGCGGCGTTGTCGTGGTCGCCGCCCAGATGGATCCTGACAAAGTCGCCGGACACCTGCACGGTGTGGTTTCCGGGGACCTCGTACGCGTGCGTGGCGTCCCCCTCGTGCGTGGTGACTGTCCCGTCGCCCCAGTCGACGGTGTACGTGCCGGCGGCTCCGCCTACCGGGATGGTGATAGACTCGCCGGGGGAGGTCGTCTTCCAAGTGGTGGCGAAGCGGCCATCGTGTGCTGCGTCGGCATCAGCGGCGGCCGGCACCGCAGACGATGATGCCGCCACAACCACCAGTGCCGCTATAACGAAAAAAGAGGGTGGGAAATATCCGCTCAGCAGCAGAGCCTGCGCACCCCGTGGCAATATGTAGACGAACTAAATGGAAATGTCGCGGTGGTTGATTGATCAGACAGTCGCACGTTCGCGTGGTGGTTACTGGTGTTTTTATGTATTGCTAGCACTGCAGCTAAACCACGGCAATTAGCCCAAAGACAGGATCTGCCCGAGATATACACCGGACGATGGCCGCACGGTCCGCCAAAACATGTCTGCAACCGCGCCGCGGGCCGGTCCGGCGGGCACCCGGCCCGGCGACGATCGTACAGCGGGCGGCAGGGGATGTGTTGGGGGGGTGATCCGCTGGACAACGGGCGGGGCCGTGCGCAGCATCCCCCATGCCGCGCCATCTTCTCTGATGCCATTGGAGTCCTATCCCGGGTTGGATGCGCCGCCGGGTGGCGGTCCGGGCCCATCGGCGAGTACCTCGATTATCTCCTTGAAGGTCAGCTGGGTGATCGTCCCCAGGCGGCGCGGCAGGGACCGCTCGGAGATGAGCAATCTCATCAGGATCTTGGCCATCACCCAGGCGTTGAAGATCATCAACGAGTAGATAAAGCAGAAGAGGCGCGCCCCCGGGTTACGGCTGCGCGTCTTGGCCCTCATCGCCTCTATCTGGGCGTAGGCGGACTCGATCCCCCACCGGACCGCATAGACGATCACGTCCACCCAGGGCAGGTTGGTGGCAAACCCGATGAACCTGTCCTGGGGCGCCTTTGATTCGGATTTGCCGGGGTCGCGCTTGCGGCGGGCCGCGACGACCATGTTGTAGGGGGCAGTCCCGTCGGCCCCCTTCAGGATGCACGGGATGGCATCCTTCGGCGGATCATCCTGATCAAACAGGTTGAGCGTCTCGACCACTCCGGGGCTGTTGCGGCAGGGCATCAGGAAGGGGATGTTCATCTCGTCCAGGGCGGCGATGGTCCGGACCGTGAAGAATTCCCTGTCAAACAGGCACAGCTTGATCACGATGCAGTCCTCCATGCATTGATCAATCAGCGAGCGCACCATCTTCGGCACGGACGCGCCGGCCGGAACCGGCAGGCACCCCAGGACCAGGCGCAGCCCGTCGTTGACGCAGTGGATCGTGATGTACCGCTCAAAGTGTTTGGTTCCGCACTTGTACCTGGAGATGGTCAGGTGGTCATCCTTTATCCTGTCGTACCGTGGTATCAGATGGCAGTCGACGGCGACGACCAGGCCGTCACGGGGCAGCTTGCCCAGCCGGCGCAGCGTAGTCATCCTGTCCAGGACCGTCTCGGCAAAGATCCCCTCGACCGCCTCGACGGTCAAGGCGGCCAGCCGCCTCCTGTACCACTCGTCGCTGGGGGTCATCCCAGTGTTCCCGGTCTCCATCAGGGCGGTGGCCGCCCCCGTGCTATCGGTCTCCATCAGGGTGGTGGCCGCCCGACGGGCGGTGGTACGTCCCCCTACCGAGGCATCCGCGGCGACCGCCCGGATCATTCCGCGGTTGAAGTCGGCCACCTCGTACGGCGCGTTGGGGCCGGAGGGGATGTTGACCACCTCGGTGATGTACTTGTCCAGGTCGCCCATTATCTGCCTGCGGATGCTGATGTTGTTCTTGATCTCGCGATCCATGATGCCGGTGGTACGGCTCATCGGGCAGGCCTCCTCCCGGGTAGTGGCGATGATGATGGTGGTAATGTTGACGCACCGGGGAAGGAAAGCTTACCCCCAACCTTAAATGCCGTTCTCGGCCAATCATACCGGTGTGCTGGTCTCCTCATATGTGGAAGTCTGAGGAGACTTGCACTCCTAACTTGTTAAACCCCGATGTTGGTTATGATCGATCCCGGGGTGTACCATGTTTGATCCCGGAGCGCGGTCCGGGTGGATGTTGCATCCTTGTGTCGGGTGGAATTGCCGGGTCCGTGGTTTAGCTGCACTGAGGCCTTGCCCAAAAAAACCAAAATTAAACTGCCTTCCGTATGCCCTCGGAGGCGTCCGGACCGGCAGGAAGGCGCGGGGTGGACGCCGGATCACGTTCTTGCTGCCCGCCGGCCCGTCGTCGATGGCAGTCCACGAGCAGTCGTGCGCAGCCTCCCGGGTAGCCGCGGGGGCGCCGCCCCCGCGACGTGGCATCAGGCGAAGGTCATGTTGTAGTAGACGGTCATCGATGGCAGCTCAACCGACCGGGCCCCCATCATCCTCACCAGAACTCGTCCACCTCGTTCAGATCCCTGTACCCCTTCTTGATACGTTCCTCCCTTTTCATGAACTTGAGCCTGGCGATATCCCGGTCGAACAGCATGTCCTCGACCCAATCCATCAGCACCCTTACCCGCTTGGCGAAGAGCGGCATCTTGTATATGAACACGAGCCTCCACAGCAGCCAGGCAGCTACCCCCTGCATCTTCATGCCGAACACCACCGCCACTCCGGCACGCTTGCCGATCACCGCCATGTGGCCCTGCTGCTTGTAGGCGAACTTCCTCTTGGGCTGGCCGTTTATGATCGCGTTCAGATTGGCCGCTATACTCCTTCCCTGGGCCACCGCCATCTGACCGGTGGGGGCGTACGGCCTCCCGGTCTTGGAATCCATAAACAGGGCGCAGTCCCCGGCAGCGAACACCCCCGGATAACCAACCGCCTCCAGATAGTCGTCGACCACAACCTTTCCCTCCACCGTCTTGAAGACGGACCTCTTTATCGTGTTCACCGGGGTGAGGCCGGCGGTCCATATGAGCGTCTTTGTATGGATGCGCTCCATTCCCCCCTCCCTTTTCCGTACCACCGCCTGGCTTCCATCAAAGCCGGTCACCCTGGATCTGAGTCTTATGCACGTGCCCCTCTGCACCAGCGCCTCATGGGTGAACTTGGCCAGCTTCTTGGAGAAGCCGGACAGGATCGTGGGTTGTGACTCCACCACTATCACGGTCAGCTCGTCCTTGGATATGTCGGGGTAGTACTTTGCGGCATCCACCAGCAGATCGCGCAGCTCCCCGGCCGTCTCTATCCCCGAGAAGCCTCCACCCACTATCACAAACGTCAGCAGGCTCCTCTTGGTGACCTCGTCGGTCTCATTGGCGGCCTGCTCCAGCATGTCTATCACCCGGTTCCGGAGGGTGACCGCGTCGTTGAGCGTCTTCATCTGGTACGCGTGGCGCTCTACATCGCTCAGGCCGTAGAAGTTAGGCACGCTCCCTAGCGCCACCACCAGGTAGTCGTAATCGATGGTGATGCCCGGTCTCCCGTGTGTTCCCCACAGGCTCACCTTGCGAGCCAACGGGTCGATGTCCTTGACCCCGCCCTCGTAGAACCTCGCCTTCTTTATGATGGTCCTGATGGGCATCACTATGTTTCTGGTCTTTATGGTCCCCGACGCTACCTGGGGCAGCATCGGCCTGAATAGCAGGAAGTTGTTTTCACTGACAAGCGTTATCTCAGTATTGGAGCTGTCCCACAGACCTCTCTCCAACTGCCTAATACATTCCACCCCGGCAAAACCACCTCCCAGTACAACAATTCTCTTCTTTCTCAAAGGGTCATCGCCACACATCCAACATAACTCTCTTACTCCCATGCAAAAGCCCACAAATCCGGGTAGGACCTGATCTGGACCCCGAATTCTGAGACCACTTTCCGCATGTTTTTACAGACAGCGGTCCCTCATTTATGCTCCACCTCCCATGATGCCATAAACTCGTCCGACGGGACGTATTTTAGCATCCGGTATATCCAGTTCCAAAACATGATAGACATTATGCGTAATTGACTGGCATGCCAGCAAATCGCCGCGGACCGTGTTTTAATGGATAGATATTTGGCTTGATATTTAGCGCGGGCGTGTTTTTGCCTAGAGTCGGCATGCCTTGATCACGCCAGATGCGGATGGTCGTGCGCAGCCTGGCAGCATGCCGGAGCCGTCGTTGATGGCGGTCCGGGGGCAGTCGTGCGCAGCCCCCTCCACAGCCGCGAAGGCCCCCCGTGGCGTGGCCTCATGCAAAGGCCATGCTGTAGCAGACGGTCGTCGTTAGCATCTCAACCGACTGGGTCTTCTCCTTGAGGGCGCGCACGACACCGCCGAACCGCGCCTTCATGGACGAGAAGATGCTCTCGACGTTGTTCCGAAGGCGCAGTATCCGGCGGAATGTCCCCGGGCGCTCCTCGCGGAAACATCAGCACCTCCGCCCTGGCGTTGAATCCCTTGATCACCGCGTTGGACTTGACGTCGATGGCGGTCCTCCGGCCGCTGTACCGGATGGCGTCACAGTTCTTGACGCCCCCGTAGGCCGCGTCGGCCAGGATGTCCCCGCCTCCCTCCGGGAGCGTCACTATCATCGGGAGCAGGTACGGCAAGTCGTTTGCATTTCCGGGGGTGACGACGACGGCGCATACCATGCCGTGCAGCGTGTGCATGATGTGCAGCTTCGAGAACAGTCTCACGCCGATCTTGCCATACTTTGAGTTCTGCCAGTCGATATACTTGGCTATGCTGAAAGCCGCCGGAGTCGACCGGCAGGGCGCCGTGGACCGCTCCATCGCCGGCCATCATGGTGATGATCTTCTGTAGCACTGCGGGATCTATCTCCGATATGCGGAGCTGGTACCATGATCCGCAGTACGGCCTGGACAGCTCGCACAGCTCCAGGTCATCGGGGTGCCGGTTAAAGTGCTTGATCAGGCCCCAGCAGGATAGTTTCTCTTCACCCTTGATGATGGATGCCAGTATGGCCGACACGCGCCTGTCGCGCGTGCCTGGCCCTATGCCCAGTATCTCGCGTGCAATCTCGGCTATCTGGCGCATCCACCGGACGAACCTTCTATCCTCCGAGCGGCGGCCCTTGTTGTACTCTGGCCAGTCCGTCTTGGGGTCGTTCCTCTTCCCGTCGGGGTTGTTCTTGCTTCTGGCGCGGTTGGGGTTGGTCTGCCTTGACTTTCCGGGTCTCTTGCTCGATGGGCGGTGCGGCGATCCTCCGATCCTAATACCTTCCGATATCATCCGGGCCGCCGTCCGGCGGGCATCCGGATGTACTGATTAAACATTACTAGTGACTTTTTCCGGATTTTTGGACAAGGCCCCCCTGATTCAAAGAATAAATTAGACGATCCACCAGCGGGATGGTGTTGCTTACGGTACGATGTGAGGAGGTCATGGCCATACGGAACGAGCTGGCAGTGTACGTGTCTGATCAGGTGGGGGCGGTTCCGACCCTCAAGTCCTCCGAGTTCATCCTGTCGCCGATAGAGGATGATGGCGACGATCCCCTAGACAAGGATCTGGCAGTGACTGCCATCCGGGAATATCTGGACTCGTTGGGGGAGAGTCGCAATTTCGTGGTTGTACCCGCAGAAAACCTGATATTCATAAAGTCCACCACCGGCAAGACCATCCAGAAGGAGTCGCGCCCCAACCAGGGACTGTACGCGTGCCCGCACTGCGGATTCCTGACGCAGTACGAGGTCGAACACAACACGCACATGAAAATGCACTATCTGTAGCCCGATGGCAGGGGCGACCTTTACAGGCCGTCGTACATACCCACAGAGGAGATGGACATGCACGAGCTGATCCTGACCCGCCTGGATCTCCGCCCCACACGATGCCACCAAGCACAAGAACCACATACACGCGATCCTGGTCAAGTACCCGCTCAAGCGGCCCGCCCACCTCTACCCCGCCAAGGGCCGCGAGTGGCTCCGGATGGCATCCGTCCGGGACTACAACCGAATGACGCTCAATGCCCACCTGGCCCGCTGAGAAAGGCCGAGGCGGGACGACCAAGGGCGGGGACCTTCTGTAACATCTGCGTGACCTGGCGTCGCGCCGCAGGTCGGCGGTCCGTTTTCCTTCGAGGATGTTGGGTTGGATCGTGCCAGGTCACGTAGACGCTACAATCCACACCGGGACATGGTTTTTAATAATCCCGTAGGCGGGGTGGGTGATGCGGCGCCTCTTTGCAGCTATCGTGCTCCTGACCGCAGCCGGCCTCGTCACGGCCGCGGGCGCAGCTGAGCCGCCGGAGATCCGCACCATCGGATTGCTGGTACCGGACACGGGCAACGTGCCGGCCGTCCTGTCCAGCCAGGTACACGGAGCCGTGGACTTTGCCCTGGGCGAGTTCAACAGGCACCTGGATTTGATGGATGCCGATTGGAGGCTGGGGGTGGTGAAGATGGACACCAAGTCGGATCCCGCCGAGGCGCTCGCGGCCGTAAAGCAACTGGACGGGATGGGCATCAAGGCGTTTCTGGGACCGGCTACCAGCTCCAACCTGAGGGAGATCCAGGACTATGTGGCCGCCAACGGGATGGTATCCATCAGTTACGCCTCCGGCGCGGCCGACCTGTCCATACCAGATGACAGGATCTTCAGGACCATACCGGATGCCACCGCCTGGGCCCAGGCCGCGTACGCGCTGCTCGGCCATGACGGCATCAGGGAGGTGGTGGTCGTGTTCCTGGATGACGCCATAGGGCGGTCAATCAACCATACCATCCACGGGGCGGTCAACGCGGACGCGGGGGAGGGCATCACCATCCGGGACGCGATAAAATTCCACCCGACCGCCGACGATCCCCGCGCGGTGGCCGACGAGGTCGCATCCGCGCTGGCCGCCGGCGGGCCGGCCGCCGACCATACGGGGGTGGGTGTGGTGGTCTTTGACTATACCGGCATGATCATCGAGGTCGTCCGGCAGGTGGCCGGCTCGCCGGTTCCCGGCATCGAGGACACCAGGTGGTACGGACCGGATCATCTGATAGACGAGATACACGCGGACGATATCGCCAGGCCGTTCCTGATGGAGGTGGACTACCAGGTGCTTACGCTGGCCCATCTCGAGAACGACATCAACATCCGGCTGGACTCGCTGGTGGACGATGCGGAGATATACGCATACGCCGCCTACGACGCGCTGCTCATCATGGGCAACGCCATGGATGCGGCGGGGAGCGCCGCCGACGGGGACGCCATAGCGGGGATGATTCCCGTGGCTGCGCGCACAGGGCACGGCCCCGAGTTCCACGAACCCATATGGGATCCGCTGGTGTGCGGCTCCGGCGGCCTGTTCGGGTACGCCGGCGCCCTTGGCGCCAGCATCGAGCTCAACGAGGCCGGAGACCTGGCCGGGGCCGACTATACGATATCTGCGATCGGCGAGGACGGCTTCAAGGTTGTCCACCGGTACGATTCGGTCACGGATAGCATACGCGAATTCGCCCTTCCCGAGGTGGTGGAGATTGGCATGATGGTACCGGAGACAGGCCGCATCGCCGGGGAGGCGGGGGCCGCCGTGGGCGAGGCCGTGGGCGAGGCCGTCGGCCTCGCCGAATACTGCCACAACCTGGGCCTGGCCAGGGACGGGGCGGACTGGCGCCTCGACCTGTTCGTGGACCCGGGCACACCCGGCGCAGATACGGCGGGCGCCCACGGGGCCGGTGTTGCCGGTACCCCCGACCCGCACGCGGAGACCCACTTTGCGAACGAGGTGTACAGGACGGCGGCCCCCAGCGTCGTGGATATCCTGCTGTATGACGGAGCCGGGACGGGTTTCGTGTTTGATGATCAGGGCCACATAGTTACAAACGCCCACGTCCTGGGCAACGCAACGGAGGCGGAGGTGCAGTACCCCGATGGGCAGATATACATAGGCAGGATGGTTGGCACCGACCCGGGTACGGACCTGGCCGTGCTCAGGATCGACGCGGATCCCATCCACCGAAACCCCATCCCCGTAGGCGACTCCGACGCCTTGGTGGTGGGCGATTGGGTGGCCGCCATAGGGAGTCCGTTCGGGTATTCGGGCTCGATGACCGTCGGCATAGTAAGCCAGACGGACAGGTTCTACTGGGGCCTGACAGGATATGCGGTGCCCGACGCGGTGCAGACGGATGCGGCCATCAACATGGGAAACTCCGGCGGACCCCTCCTGAACGCGCGTGGCGAGGTAGTCGGGGTAAGCGTCAGCGGGGTGGGGAGTACCGAGGTGGGGGACAACACCGGCGTCAACTTTGCCATATCCTCGGCGATCCTGACGAGGATCGTCCCCGTGCTGATATCTGAGGGCGCATACAAGCACCCCTGGATGGGCGTGTCCGGATACGACCACCACCAGAACGGGTTCCTGGTGGAGGAGGTGGCCGACGGCAGCCCCGCGGACGCGGGCGGCCTGGTGGCCGGGGACGTGATAGTGTCGGTCGACGGGCGCGACGTCGGCAGCATATACGACATACTGCTGCACCTGCAGCGCTCAAAGTCGGTGGGGGACGAACTCGAGGTGGTGGTCCTGACCGGCCTGGACCACGGACAGGTTGAAGGAGGCACGGCTAGAGAGGCGGTCCTGGTTCTGGGCGAGCGCCCCGATTACTACCACCCCGACGCGGAGGCGGAGCCGGCATTCGGCGGATGGCGGACGGTCGGTTGATGGAGATGGGCCTGTAGAGCCCCCCCAAGGATCCGGGATCTTCTGCAGGAGCGAATCGGCCAGGTTGCCGCCGCAGATCTTCCCGATGCTGATCTACGGCGCCTGGATGTCGGCGCGCCGCCTGTCCGGGATGCCGGCCCGGCGTCCATGCGGGGATGTCAAATTGGCCAAGCCCGCGCGGGCCCGCCGGCGTGCCGCAGGGCAGCGGCCATGCCGTCGGGAACCGGTCCGGATCCGGTGACGCCGCGCCGCTCCGAGGCGACGATGGACAGGCCGACCAGGAAAAGCTAGCCGCCAGGGACAAGGTCCGCTACCAGGCCAACAAGAAGATAGCCGCCAAGTCGTCCACGTGCCGCCCGCGTGGCTCGCCATGAGCCGCATCGCCGCCGCCCGGCGGTATGATGCCGACGGTATCACAGACCACCGCCAGGGACGGCCGTCGACTATTGCGCGAACCACAGGATGACCGCCCGGAGATCCAGGCGACGGCGGTCCGGCCGCCATCCCTGCAGGCCATCCGGATGGTCCGCCCCGGGATCCCGGTTTTTGTCATCTATGGGTTCATCCCGGATGCCTGATCCTGCCGGGCCACAGTCGCCGTTCTGGGCGCTGCCTCTTACCAGGCGCTACCAACCCGCCATCCCCGAACAGGAACCCGCGCCAGGTCCGCCCCGGCAACGCTCCGGGTTGGCCATCCGGTCAGGCGCCTCCGCACGAAGGTTATATTCGGTAGGCGCCCCAAGTTCGGACATGCTAAAGGCCAACTTCCGGGACGGCGTGGTACCCAGGGAGGAACAAAAGAAGATACTATCCGATATGGAGTCGCTGCTCAGGTCAGGATACAAGAGGATAATAGTCTCGGCGCCCACCGGGATAGGCAAGAGCTACGTCGCAAAGGCCGTGGCCGACTCGCTGGGCACCTCGTTTATAGTCACCTCCACCAAGCAGCTGCAGGACCAGTACCTGCGCGACTTTCCGGAGATACGCCGGATCAAGGGCATGTCCAACTTCGAGTGCTACCAGCTGATGGACAAGAGCGGGGTGACCCTCAGGTCCCGGGCCAAGGCCAGGGGGTTCACCTGCGACAAGGGCCAGTGCACCACCAAGAGCGGCAGCAGGGTGGTGGCAACCTGCGAGTACAAGAGCGCCGACCAGAGCGGCAGGCAGTGCGTCTACTACAAGCAGAAGGACGAGGGCCTGCGGTTCCACCAGACGGTGCTCAACTATGCAATGTACTTCCAGCTCAAGCGGTTCCAGCCGGAGCTGGACGGGGTGGAGAGGGACGTCGCGGTCTTTGATGAGGCGCACTCCATCGAGAACGAGGTGGTCCGGTTCATCGGCTACGACATACGGGGAAGCTACCTGGCCGAGACGGGCCTGGACCAGCGGGACTTTGATCTCGAGTCGACCGGCGGGATGATCAACCTGCTGGACTCGCTGCGCGAGTCGTACGGGGAGCTGATCCGGCGCGAGTCCTCCGAGCCGCGCACCGCCGGCGATCTCATCAGGCTCAAGAGGCTGAGCCGGCGGTTCGAGGGGGTGGTCAACATCCGCAAGGACCTCAACGCCAGCCGGGACAACTTTATCGTGCAGGATCCAGAGTTTGACAGGCAGGGCCAGCTGTCCAAGGTCTCGATAGTGCCCCTGGACGTGTCAAAGTATGTTCCCGACCTGTTCGACTCGGACATCCAGGTGTTCATGTCGGCCACCATCGACAAGGAGAACTTTTCGGGGATGATGGGCATCCCCGAGTGCGGGTACATCGACGTGCCCGTCTCGCCGTTCCCGCGGGCCAGCCGCAGGGTCAACTTCCTGAACGTGGCCAGGCTGAGCAGCAGGTCGCCGGAGTCCGACGAGATCAGGGTGGCCTCGGTGATAGACTCGGTGATGTCCACCCACCAGAACTCCCGCGGGCTGATACTCACCTCGTCCAGGGCCAGGTGCCACAGGCTGCGGGACCGGCTCAGCCCCCGGCAGGCCAACCGGATAGAGATAGCCCACAGCGTCAACGAGGACCGGACCACCATTGAGGAGGTGCTGTCGGTCCACGCCGACACGCCCAACGGGGTGCTGCTCTCCTCCTCGCTCTGGCAGGGGATAGACCTCAAGGGGGACCTCTCCCGGTTCCAGATCATCGAAAAGTGCCCATATCCCAGCCTGGGCGACAGCAGGGTGGCCGCCAAGAACGATGCCGACCGCCGGTGGTACGTCTACCAGACCGTCGTCAAGCTGCTGCAGGGCCTGGGCAGGAGCGTCCGGGACCACGACGACCACGCAGTCACCTACGTGATGGACAGCTCCGTCCGGGACCTGCTGGACAGGAACCGCCGGATGGTGCCGGCGGCCTACCACGACGTACTGTACGGGGACCGCTCCAGGTGAGACCGCCCGGCCGCCCCACCAGGACGGCCACCCTGGCACCGGCCGCGGCCGGCCAGGACAGGTTTACATGGGCGCGGGACGGACGTCCACCATGGAGACCGGCGGACGGCTCAGGATTGTCGTGGCGATAACGGGCAGCACCGGGGCCATCTACGGGGTACGCCTGCTCGAGGAGCTCAGGCGGCTGGACCACCACACGCACCTGATACTATCCAGATGGGGCGAGAAGTGCATCGCCATGGAGACCGGCTACGAGCCGGCCGCCGTCAGGAAGATGGCCGGGGCCGTCTCCGACGACCAGAACATGGCATCCAGCGTCTCCAGCGGCACCCACACGACCGACGGGATGGTGGTGGCCCCCTGCAGCATGAAGACGCTGTCGGCCATTGCCAACGGGTATGATGACAACCTGGTGGCCCGGGCCGCCGGCGTCACCATCAAGGAGTCGCGCAGGCTGGTGCTGATGGCCCGCGAGTCGCCCCTGTCGGCCATCCACCTGGAGAACATGCTCAAGCTGGCCAGGCTGGGGGTGATCATACTGCCCCCGGTGACCGAGTTCTATACCAGGCCGGCCAGCATCGAGGAGATGGTAGACCACGGGGTGGGCAAGTGCCTGGACCAGTTCGGGATAGAGCACGGCCTGTACCGCAGGTGGGGCTCGGGGTAGTGGATAGTTGGAGCGGACCATCCGGGTGGAGGTGGGCGCGGCCAGGGATATCGTCTACCAGGCGATGTCCGACCACCGGTCGCTGGCCGAGATAGTTCCGGGGGTCATCGTCTCCGTCCGGGTCCTCTCCGAGCGGGAGGAGACGTACCTGGCCGAGGAACGCCTGGTGTTGGGCGGCCGGGAGTACCTGAGCATGGTAAGGCACCGGCGCGAGCCGCCCCGCCTGCACGAGTATCTGGTGGTGGGTGGCGCCGCCAAGGGCAGCCGCGTCACCGAGGCATTCGAGGAGACGGACGGGGGAACCCGCCTGAGCGTCACCGTCGACTGGAGGGGAGGGCGGCTGCGCAGGACCGGCGGGGCCGTCTTGGATACCTACCGGGAACTGCTCGAGGTGGTAAGGGCCAGCGTCTAGGGCTTTTTGTCCTTGTAGTCGTTGAGCTCCTTCTCGCCCTCTATCTTGCCCTTCTCAAACTCGCCCTTGGCCTTGCCGAAGGTGCGGGCCAGCTCGGGAATCTTGCGCGCCCCAAATATCAGCACGACCACCACGACCACCAGGATTATCCACTCCTGCCCCGCGATGAAGAGTCCGAGACTGCCCAGCATACGGGTGTACTTACCCCGGAATCCGATTTAAACGTTTGATTTGGCGGCCGTCTTTCTCTTCTTCCGCTCTATCACGACCATCCCGGCCAGGTAGAGGGCGATCATCGGGCCGGCCACAAACCACATGGTGATGCCGCTGCCGTCCGGGGTGATCAGGGCCCCGAAGACGATGATTATCACCGCCGCGTACCGGAGGTTCTTCCTCCAGAAGGCCGCATCGGTCAGCCCCGAGTAGGTGGCCGCGTACATCACCAGGGGTAGCTGGAAGGAGAGCCCGAACGCCAGCAGAAACTGCAGGATGAACGTGACAAAGTCCATGATGTTCAGGAAGGTCACCAGTCCCGCCGAGGACCCGTACTGGTACAGGAAGTCCAGTATGAACGGGACCACCAGCAGGTACGAGAAGGCGCACCCGGCCACGAACAGGCCCAGCGCCGGCAGCGAGACGGAGCGGCCCGCGTGTATCTCGGCATCCTTGAGGGCGGGCGCTATGAACCCCACAGCCTCGCGGATTATCAGCGGGACCGCGGCCACCAGCCCCAGCAGGGCGGCTATGTACACCTGCGAGAAGAACGCCTGTCCCGGGGCGGTCTGTATCAGTTCGACCCCCTCCGGCACCAGCTGGGAGCTCATGTGGGAGGTTATCTGCGCCGCCAGGTTGTCCATGGGCAGCGGCACCGGGTAGTAGAGCGGCAGCCCCCAGACGGTGACCGGCTCCAGGTGGAAGGTCATGGCAAAGACGGTCACCGCCAGCACCGCCACCGCCACCCGGATTATCCTGCGGCGCAGCTCCTCCAGGTGGGTGTTCAGCGCCCCCAGCTCCGACATGGCATTAGTTGGTCGTTCCACCACTTAATCTATTTGTTCGGGATGGGCAGCAGCTTGGCGTCCGGCAGGCCGGCGTCCCGCATCTCGTCCTGGGTCAGCCCCTCGAACTCCAGCGTGATGACCGAGGTGGTCCTGAACTTCTCGTCGATGGACCGCGCCAGGTCGGCTATCTCGGCGGGATCAAAGAACTCCCTGGAGCCGTCCAGGAAGACCCTGTCCCCCTTCCGGATCTCCTTGCCGCCGTACCTGTCCCGGAGGTGCTTGGTGATGGCGGGCAGCTCCGAGGATTCAATGTGGTTGTGGTAGTAGACCACCCCGTGGATGGGTGTGTAGTCCATGGGCGTGCCCTGCCGGTACATGAACACCCCGATGAACACCGCATCCTCCTCGGGTTGGCGCGTGCATTTGATGTCCCAGTTGAGCAGGCGATCCTGGTCGTAGGAGAGCTTTCCGGTCTCCTCGGGGGTCATCTTCCAGTATCTAGCCCTTGCCAAACCGGCATCAGCCGGATGCGGCCGTATAAATTTCATGTTTTGGGGACGGTGCCGGATGGCATCTTGGACGCGGATGCCGGGGATGATACCCGGTGGGACGCGGTGCACGGGATGCACGATATGGACAAATACGGCCGGCATGTACCGTTATGGATCAAATGACCGATACCAACGTGCCCGGGATGGGGACTATCCCGATGCAGGCCAGGGCCATCTTGGAGAGAGCGGGTGTCCAGGATGCCGGCCGCAGGCGCGACGGGGGGACTCGCTGATGGCCGAGCCGGCGGCGCCACCCGGAGCGGGTCCGGAGGCAGACCTGAGGGGGGCCAGCCTGGAGGATGCCAGCCTGGGCGGGGTCGATCTAACGCGCGCCGACCTGAGGGGAGCCGGGCTGGTTGGAGCGGACCTGAAGGGAGCCAGCCTGGAAGGGGCCGACCTGAGCAACTCCAACCTGGAGGGAGCCCGCCTGGGCGGGGCCGACCTGGAGGGGGCCAGCCTGGAAGGAGCCAACCTGGAGGGAGCGGACCTGGCGGCCGCCAGCCTGAAGGGGGCCAGCCTGTACCGCGCCAACCTGACCTGGACCTACCTGGGCGGGGCCAATCTGGTTCGGGCCGACCTGTGCCGGGCCGACCTGTATCGGGCCAACCTGGTTCGGGCCGATCTTAGCGGGTCCGACCTTAGCGGGGCAGACCTGTATCGGGCCAACCTGGCAGGGGCCGACCTGACCGATGCCAAGATAACCGGGGCTGATCTTAGCGGGGCCGACCTGGACGGCCTCTCGCCGGACGACCTGCGAAGGCGCGGGGCAATCATCAGGGAAGCGGCCACCTGACGGCCCGCCGCGGCAGGCGCGGCCTGCCTGAATGGGGGGCTGCCAGGACGCCTGCTTGGCCGGACTGCGAAATCCTGCGGGATGGTGGCAAACTCTGCGCGTGCCCATCCCTCCGCGCTCTGCTGTGCGCCGCCAGGTTGCGGACCGCCATCACCCAACAGTTAAATTGTTCCGGAAAAGGCGCGTCCTCGTTGTCCAAGAAGGCGGTCATACTGAGGGGAGACGGCATCGGCCCGCAGCTCGTCGACTGCATGATGCGCGTGCTCAACGGCTGCAACATGCAGTCCGAGGTTATAATGAGCGAGACCGGCTCGGAGCAGTGGGACAAGAACGGCCGGCGCGAGGACTCGTACATACCCAGCCAGACGATGGCCGCCCTGGAGGAGTGCGACGCCTGCTTCAAGGCACCGACCACCACCATACCGGTGCCCAACGCCCCCAGGAGTGTGGCCGTCACGCTGCGCCAAAAGTTCAACCTCTACGCCAACATCCGGCCCATCAAGACGTACGAGCGCGTCTCCCCGGACAAGTCGCTGGACTGCGTCTGCTTCCGCGAGGCGACCGAGGGGCTCTACACCGGGATAGAGGCCAAGATCACCGACGACGTATCGATAGCCGTCCGCAAGATCACCCGCAGCAGCTCCAGGAGGCTGCTTGACGCGGCCGTAAAGTGGGCCCTGTCCGAGAACAGGAAGAAGATCGTCTGTATAACCAAGCGCAACATACTCAGGGAGACCGACGGGGTCTTCTGGAGCGAGGCCGAGAAGGCAGTCGAGGGCACCGGCCTGGAGCTGGTCGAGTACTATATCGACAACATGGCCCAGCAGCTGATCATCCATACAGACCACTTTGACGGGACGGTGCTGGTCAGCACCAACCTGTTCATGGATATCATATCGGAGCTGGCCTCCACCTTCACGGGGTCCATCGGGATGGTCTACTCGGCCAACATGGGAGACGACTATGCCATGTTCGAGGCCGCCCACGGCAGCGCCCCCAAGCTGGTCGGCGAGAACAGGGTCAACCCCACCGCCGCCGTGCTGTCGGGGGCATGGATGGCAGGCTACCTAGGCGAGCAGCACATACAGGATGCCATCTTCAAGGCCACCTCGGAGATAATCAACGAGGGCAAGACGGTCACCAAGGACATCGGGGGAACGGCCACCACCGACGCCATGGCAGATGTCATAGCCGAGCGCTCGGCCAGGCTGCTTCACAGGTAGTCTATCCGGACCACGAACAGATCCTCAAAGAAGAGCTTCTTGCGCATGGCTATCCTGGCCCTCATGCCCATCGACTCGGCCGTCTCCATCAGGCGGTCGTGCCGGGACAGCGAGGAGGAGACCACGGCCATCTGGCCCCCGCGCCGCAGCAGGGGCGCAGCCGACCTGACGAACATGCAGGATACCTGCATGCCCTCGCTGCCCCCGTCGGTGTCCTGGAACCGTATGGGGTCGGCGTCCAGGTAGGGCGGGTTGCTGACTATCAAGTCGAACTGCCCCCGGAGCGCGTCGGCGGCGTTGCAGCAGATGCGGTTCTCCGCCCGGTAGGTCTGGTTGGCCAGGATGCAGTGGCTGATGTCGGTGCACGCCACAAGCCCAAAGCGCCGCTCCAGTATCCGGGTTATGTATCCGGAGCCGCCCCCCACCTCCAGGGCCGCCTCCCCGTACAGGCCCTCGATGTAGTCGCACAGCAGGAACGTGTCCTCCGACGGCGGATACTCCTCGCACGGGCTGCTCAAGACTGAGGGCCGGCGTGAGGATATTTTAAGGTCTGCTCAGCGCCGGCTGCGACTTGATCTGTCCGGCCATGCGGCGCCGACAGCTCATGATTTTACGGTTCTGAGATACTCCGTTGATCATCAGACAGGAAGCCACATGATCCTAAGAAACGGGAACTATCCGTACAGGAGGATAACCGTGCCAAACCACAAGGAAATAGCACGCGGTACGCTCCGTTCCATAACAAGACAGTCCGGACCGGCTTTGGATGAGTTTCAGGAATATCTCAAATGACGGAACTCGCAGGCTACCGGCCTGCGAATCATCCTAGACCTGCACCCACAGTGGGTTCGAATCCCCCTAGACCCGTACCCTCGGAAGGCCAGAGTTCACCTTGATACGATCCTCAGGGCGCAAGCCAGCCCTCCGAGGGCGCAAATCCATCTCCGGAACGATCCTGCCCTGCCCGGTTGGCGTCAACTGGACGTCAGTCCACTGCCGGCAGTCATCCACGGTGCGCGAAGCGCGCAAGATCCAGCACCTCCTTGGAGGATAGATCGGCCAGCCGCCGCCGCTCCCCGGACCGGTCCGTCACCACCTTCCTCCTGGCCGAGAACACCCCGTGGACGGCCAGGATGGCCTCCCGGCTGATGCTCTGCCGCTTCCGGAACTGCAGCACCACCGAGCCGACGCGCGGCGGGGGATCAAAGTTGTTGGGCCCCACCCGGAACGACCCCGTCGTCTCAAAGGCCTCCTGCCAGAGCACCGAGACGGCACGGCGCCCCGCCCCGGTATCGGCGATCTTGCCTGCAAACTCCTCCTGGACCATCACCACGCCGCGCCGAAAGGGCACGCCGGCCAGCCACTCGACGGCCCGCCGGCTCTGCGAGTAGGGCAGGTTGGAGACGAACACGTCAAACCGCACATCCGTCCCAAAGCCGTCGCCGTGTAGCAGGCGCAGGTTGGGTATCGAGCCCATCCGGAGCGCCGCCTCCCGGTGCAGCAGAGCGTCTGACTCGACCGAGACCACCTGGTCGGCCCGACCGCACAGCATCTCGGTCAGGACGCCCCGGCCGGTGCCCACCTCCAGGACCGTATCGCCGGCGGTAGCCCCGGCCATCTCGATGATCCGGGCGGCCACCTCCCTTGATGCCAGAAAATGCTGCCCGTACCGCCGGCGCCGGTTCAACGCCTGACGAACAGGCAGGTTCCGGTCCGCCCCTCCAGCTCGTCCTGTATCCGGTGGCACACGTTCTCGGCCGGATCCCTCCAGCCGGTCCTGGATTCTATGTCCTGGTAGCTGTCAAACTCCCGGGCGGCTCGCTGCTCCAGTATGGCCTTCATGACGGCCTTGCCCACCCCGGGCAGCATGCTGAGCGCGTGTACCTGGGCGGTCACCAGGCCGGCCCGGTTGACGTACTCGACGAACCGCGCCTCGTCGGACTCGACCACCCCGGCGACCACCCGGCGCAGCTCTTCGGCGGCGGCCGTCGATATCCTGGAATGCTCGAGCTTGCCCAGGACGGCCGTCACCCGGTCGCGCCCGTCCCGGCTTATGTCCAGCCGCTCGCCGACCCGGAACCGCTCCCCCGGGTTCCCCAGCAGCTCCAGCAGCGTGAACCTTTTGGCCCCGATGGCGGTGATGATTGTCCCCCCGCGTCCCCGGAACAGCGTCGAGCGGGAGCGCATCCGCACGTCCAGCACGTACGCGCCGCTCTCGTGCATGATGGTTGGGCGGTTCCCGCGCAATAGCACACCTGTAAGCCTACGAGTTCTCCTTGATGATGCGGAGCATCTTTGAGAGGGTCTCTGCCAGTATCAGCTTCTTCCAGCCGAATGTGAACGTTCGTATCTCGGCAATGCTCTCCGGCATGATGTTGATTATCTCGACGGCCTCCTCCTCGGTCAGCCCGCACTCATCCATCATGGCCTTCTTCATCTTGCGGGCCTGTTTGGGCTCGATGTGCGAGAATTTGGAGGTATAATCGTAGGTCCACCGCTGTATCTGGTCCATCTGGTCTGCCTCCATCCTCGAGAAGATCTCCCGGACCTCGGCGGTGGTAACCGGCTCGCTGCGCGTTATGTCCTTCATGCCTGCACCCCGAACGGCTTTATGTGATCAAGCCTGGTGATGAGCGTCTTTGTCTTCTTGCCCAGCTTGACGTGCAGGGTCACCATCCTGCGCCCCGTCTCGATGACCGTGCCCACCTTGCCGTGGTACCGGCGGTGCGGCAGCCCCTTGTGCTGGCTGGGGTCGATTATCACCAGGGCCCTGTCCCCGACAGCGTACTCCCTCAGCAGGAAGGAGACCCCGCGGGGGCGCCTCTTGGTCATCACCGACCGCGACTTGTGGCGGAACCCGTGCGAGCGTCCTGAGGGCTTCTTGGTGGCCATGCATGGTTGGTGATGGGGCCACTCTATTTTAACTGACCGCTCACCCGGTCACTTCCAGGGCAGCAGTATTCCTGCCCCGTAGTACGAAATGCCGACGACGGCAGCCATGGTTATCCACCACCATCTCATTGTGTCGGATGTAGTGTATCGTGGATAATAAACCTACAGGTATCCGCGTGCGGCAGGGCGGCCGCGACCCCGGGCGCCCTAGTCGTAGTCGTCCCACTCGTTGCTGGTGTAGGCCACGACATCCAGCCTGTTGTGCAGCGCGACGGCCATCCCGCACATTGCCACCCCCCCCCCAGATGCCGAAGAGTCAGTAGGGCGCCACCGCCCCATACCCGAAGGTGAGGAACCCGCCGAGGATCGGCCCCAGGATCCACCCCGCCCCGATCATCGAGCCGTAGGCGCCTATCATCTTGCTGGCGATCCTCCTCTCTGTGCGCGCCAGGATGATCTCCAGGCCGATGGGGTAGATGATCGAGATGCCCACCCCGAACAGCAGCATCACCACCGCAAAGTCGAAGAAGCTGGTCCCGAAGATGGCCAGCGCCATGCCCACCGTGATCAGTATCGTGCAGATCACCAGGGTCTGGGCCGCCCACTTGTGCAGGCGGATGACCGTCGCCATGGTCCCACCCGTATTATCCCGTAGATGAAGTAGAGCAGCAGCACGACCGAGGGATCCAGCCCGCGGTCGTTCAGGAACGCCGGGAATATGGTCAGCAGCATGCCGAAGATGACCGTGCTGAACAGGACTATCGCCACCACCACCGGGAAGTTGGGTATCTTGCCGAACGACTTGAGGTCCAGGGCCCCGTGCCGCACCCTCGGGGCGCGGGCGCGCACCACCAGGGCCGAGACTATCCCGACCGACATCACGCCGGCGGCTACCTGGAAGAGCAGGCGGTAGTTGTCGTCGGTCAGCTCCAGGACGGTCATGCCCAGCAGCGGGCCGACGGTGATCCCTATCATAAAGAACATGATGAACCGCGAGATGTACTTGGCGCGCCTCCGCGGGTTGCTGGACAGGATGGACTCGGCCGGGGGCCAGATGAAGGCGTGCGCGGCCCCGATCACAAAGTGGTACGCGACTATCTCCTCGACGCTGTTGGTGGTCGATATCATGTACAGCGGTATCGCGTGCAGCCCGATGCCCACCATCAGCAGGTACCCGTTGTTGATGCGGTCCAGCAGTATCCCGATGAAGACGGGGATGACCACGTAGGGCAGGAACTTGACTATCCCGATGGAGCCCAGCTCCGCGTAGGTGACGCCTATCTCGTTCTTGGAGAAGAGCGAGAGGGTGTGGGCGTGCATCCCGTAGGAGATGCCCAGTATCATCACGATGATGAACAGGGAGATGGCAATTTTCTCTGTACCACCTAGTAACGCGAGTCTAATTAAACAGTTATCGCAGCCATGCCGCGCGGGGGTGTTCGGCCGGCCGGCAATACCGGGTGGCGCAGGACGCGGCGGCATCCGGGATGAATGGTCAGAGGCTCCGGGGCCGGCGGGCGCGGCATCCGCTCGGGTTCCTCTCGCAGAGGGGCGGTAATTGGAACTGGAAGGCAGCAGCGCCCAGAGCCTACACCGTCCCATGGATGGTTCATCAAGGGGATGGCAGACACAGTACGCCGCCAAGCGCCCACATTCCAGATACAATCCGACCACCCACCGCACCCTTGCATGCGGAACCGCCGGGAATTATATGCCTAAGTACAGACGCGTAACATACGCGTACCTGCCCAGGTGCTTTCCGGCGCTTGATGTCGCGGGACGATTGCACGCTTGGTTCTCGCGCCGCCTAGTGGCGTCCGGAGCTGCGGTCACCCAAGTTGGCGGGTTCCGGGTCCGTCCCAATTCACGCCTTTCGAGGGCAATTCCTTCCCCCGCGGGAACGTTAATGTCCGTTCCCCTGTTGACCACATTGTACGCCGCGTTACCGTCGGCGTTCATCACCCGGCCGCAGAACACACACCCAAAGCGCTCACCGTTCCGCGACTCCGCATCAGCGTGTTGGCATGCCGAGCAGGTCGTGCTGGTGCCAACCGGGTTGACCTCTACCACCCTGATGCCCAACCTCTCGGCCACAATCCTGATCTTCCACAGTATCTCACCATGGCGGACGAACCTCATGCCCCTGTTGAGGCCGCGCTTCCTGTTTCCGCCGTGCCGCGTCATCGCCTCCAGATCCAACCGTTCGATACAGGTGACGCTCGCACCCCAGCAAACCTCCTTGGCCAGCAACCACTCGCAGTAGTCCCGTACGCAGGCGTTCTTGTGGTTGCGGCGGTCGCGCCGGCGCGCCGTCTCCCGATAGTTGCGCGAATGTTTGTTGGTCTTGGATAGTTTGCGGCGCGTCGCATCGTTCCAGTGCTGGTTGGACCTGAACGCGCTCGCCGTGTCGTAGCAGGCGACGCGCCCGTCCGAGCGCGCCACCACCGTTGGGTTGGTTATGCCGCGGTCTATGCCGACGGCCAAACCGGTTGTACGCGGCTCGGCGTCCGGCAGCTTGTAGGTGATGTAGAGCCGCCAGGTGTTGGCGTTCCCGTACGGCGACACGTCCGCCAACCGGAACGACCTGGCCCCGTATAGCCAGTTGTTTGGGTATTGGTATGGCTGCTCCCCGGCTAGCCGGACGCGGCCCAAGCCGCGCAGCGAGGCCGTTTGGTTGTCGACGTAGGTCGGCGCGACCTCGCACGAGACCGTCCTCAACGGGTTCTTCCGTGTCCGGTAGTTGAGGTTGCCGTTGCCGTGCTTGTTGGAGACGTCGGCGGCCGTCCTCGCCTGGCGGATTGCCGCCTGCTGAAAGTCCCGCTCCGTCTGCTGTTGGTGCGGCGTCGCCTGCCGCAGGATGGTGAACTCCTTTTGCAGGTCGAACAAGGTGAGCGTCGGATCCTCCTTCAGCCTGGAGACGGCCCAGTTGTATGCTTCGCGCTGGGCGCCGACCAAATCGGACAGTTTGGCGGCCTGCTCGCGCGTCAGGACGACGCGGAAGCCGCGGGTGCGCATCATACGGTAATGTACCGGACCAACCATATAAACCCGGTCCTGCCTGGCCGGCCGCCGGTCTCGTCCTGGCGTGTGTATTTATCCGATAATTCCTGAACCGCCGCTTGTGTAGTCCGAAAAAAGTTTCACCCCCCGTCCGTATATAAGTACCGTAATTTGGAGACCGGGCCCCATGGTTGACACCCCCCAGAACATGGCATCCGGGACAAAGTCGCCAGATTCCAAAGTCAACATGACGCGGACCGGAAACACTGGTGTGGGGGTCCGCCGGCGCTCCGGACGTCGTCAAATAGGAAAAAAGAGAGAGCGGCCAATGAGAAAGGTAGACGAGTCCAAGGCGAGATGGATCGTCAGGGAGAAGCGCAAGGGAACGCCGAACAGGAGGATAGCGGAGGCGATGAAGATCTCCGTCCGGCGGGTCCAACAGGTGTGGCGGCGGTTCAAGGATGCCGACGCGATATCATACCCGGAAGGCAGGGGAAGGCCCAGGAGACGGCTGCCCGGACGCACGGAATACTCGGCCGTCCTGGCCGCTGCTCAGGGCGGTCCCGCGGGCGCCGTCCGCCTGGAGGAGGCCATTGAGGAGGCCACCGGAATCCATATTCCGCACAACACCATCCACGAGATAATGAGGGATGAGGATCTGGCCGTGAAGCAGGACAACAAGACAGGACAACGCAGCTGGGTCCGCTACGAGCGCGCCCACTCCAACTCCATGTGGCACACCGATTACAAGCTGCTGGACGACGGCAGGTGGTTCCTCTGCTACCTGGATGATGCCTCCCGGTTCGTGACCGGGTGGGGCGTCTTCAAGCAGGCCACCACCGGGAACGCCCTGAAGGTGCTCGGCCAGGCCATCGCCGACCACGGCAAGCCGGCCTCGATACTGACGGATCACGGCTCGCAGTTCTACGCCAACGGATCCGAGCAGAAGAAAAAGGGAACCTCCCTGTTCGAGGAGCGGCTGGTCGAGCTGGGCATCCGCCAGATACTGGCGCGCGTCGGCCATCCCCAGACCAACGGCAAGGTAGAGAGGCTGCACGGGGAGATCCAGCGCAAGCTTCACTTCTTCGAGGAGGCCTCCTACGGGGGTAAGACGCGGGGCGGCGGATCCGGCAAATCCCACGTGGGCGGTCCCTTCCATACGGGTCCGGAGCGGGATCCCGTCGACAGGTTCATCGAATGGTACAACTACCATCGACCCCACATGTCCCTGGACAGGAAGAGTCGGGAGACGCCCGCGCGGGCGTTCATCCGGAAGATGGCTCCGGCCGGGGAGACGGTCGTCGACGCGCAGAGCGGAGAGGAGTACAGCGCGGATTGATCCGGGCCTGCCTCCACGCGACGGCCCGGTCCGTGGAGGGCTGCGCGTGTCCCGCGGGAGGGCTCCCGCCCCCCGAACAGGGACGGTGTGCCAGCGGAGTGGAAATGGAGCGCGGGCCATGGCCGGTGGCGATCCGGGACCCGCCTCAGTACTTGGAACAACTCGCACAAACCCTCTCCACATTGACCATCCAAAATACAACACCGGGCGTACTGGGTAGCGAGGGGTGTGCAGTTTGGCGCGAATATCCCGCGGACGCGCGTCCCAGCACGGAACAACGCTCAAGCCAGCCCGGGATCTGACTCCGGCATGAGCATCATGCGCAGGGCTGTCTGAGAGCAGGTTTCCCGCGGACCAGCCGAACCTCATCCGGAGTCCGGCGGCCGCCCCATCCTGGCCAGATGCTCGGAAAAGTCCACAAACAGCGTCACCACCAACTCCACGGTCAGGCTCTGCCGGTATCTGGCGCCGTACTTCCTCTCCAGCAGGTAGCCCGCTATCACCCAGGCGTTGTAGATCAGGAAGGGAAAGAACATCAACAGTATCCGGACCGACTCGTCGCGGCTGGTCGTCTTGGGCCGTATCTCCTCGTAGCACCGGTACCCGGTTTCTATCCCCCAGCGCTGCCTGTACAGCTCGACGAACCGGTCCGGATCCCCCGCGACGACATGGGCCGGGACGTTGGTGGCAAACACGTGGTAGGCCGGCCTGTCCCCGGTGATGGCTACATCATCACCCTTCTCGCCGGTCTCCACCTCGGCGATGTCCCGGGCGTTCTTGGTCGGACGTATGACCAGCGTGAACCCCTCCACCCGCCTGGGCGAGGACGATGTTATCGTATGCCAGGAGACGGCGGCCCTGCGGCCGGCCCGGTGTTCCCGGATGGCCTCGACCACGCTGCCCGTCCTGGTGGCCGGCATCAGGAACCGGATACCCCGGTCGTTGAGCAGGCGTATGACCTCGCGCGTGTAGAACTCGCGGTCCAGCGTCAGCAGGTTGATCCTCACGCCGCTCCCCTGGCACTTGTCCAGCAGGCGGGAGACCAGGTCGGCCTTCTGGTCCCCGCGGGTTGCCAGGATGGCGGCCAGGCACAGCCGGGATCCGGCCACCGTGCAGTGGGCCGTCGCCAGCGAGTTGAAGGTGCAGGTACCCCTCTCGTACTTTGACTTGATCATGAACAGCATGTTCTTGATCTTGTCGTACCTTCCTATCTTGTGAAAGTCGATAGCGACATCGACGGGGCGCCTGAGCATGCCCCGCCTCCTGGCGTGTAGCACCGACCTCCGGAGGACACGGTCGCAGCGTATGTTCATCCAGTCGTAGCGCACCGACCGGATCTTCCCCAGCAGCCACCTGCCCGACGGGAGTGGCATGCTGCGGGATCTTGCCTTTGCCTTCCGGTACGCCATCTCGGCGCACGATCCGTTCATGCACATGGTCGACAGGTGATGGAAAAAGTCCCAGGGGCCGTACCGGGCGTTGGACCCCTGCCCGAACCTGATCCTCATGCAGGAGAAGAAAAGCGCACCGACCAGCTTATATGCCGTTTCCGTGGAGTGTTCTTGGCGTGTTTGTCCGCTCATGATTGGATCTCACGACGGCTTTCACGCCGACTTTTTAAGCTACAATGTCATCTGCCGCGCGGATTTTGGTGGATCGCCCCAAACTCAGACTAGGTTGGTGGTTTGGAAAATTGGTTGTTCCAACTACTGCGCCTAAGATAACGTACTTATCCGGTAATCTACGAATTGAGGCCATGCCGGCAGGGGGGCGAAATATTTTTGGGATTCCACATCCTGAACCGCCGCTCGACATCTTTTTATGTTGAACGGTATGCGCCAATCCATGGCGCAGATACGCGACATAATGGGCAGAAACGTCATCACCATACCCGAGGAGGAGACGGTCCTGGACGCGGCGCGCCTCCTGCGGGACAGGGACATCAGTTTCCTGGTCACCCTCAAGGAGGGGACGCCCACCGGGATACTCACCGAGCGCGACATAGTCCGGAAGGTGGCCGCCGAGGACAAGTCCTCCTCGGACGTCACCATCCAAGAGATACGGACCCCCACGTTCCTGTCCGTGGACCAGTCCACCCCCATAGAGGTCGCGGTGCAAAAGATGATCAACTCCAACATCCGCCGCCTGGTGGTGCTGGAGGACGGGCTGCTGGTGGGCGTCGTGACCCAGACGGACCTGACCAACTTTCTGCGCAGCAAGCTGCTGATCAACGGGACCATAACAAAGACCGACACCGCCTAGACGGCCGAGACGCTCACCCGGCTGACCAGCGGGTTGTATATCCGTAGGTCGTCGCAGATCTTCCGGACCGCCTTGATGGCGTCCTGGGGGCTCTCTGCGGAGATGGTGAAGCGGAGGTTCTTGGAGCACCTTATCCTCGAGACCGCGGTGGCTCCCCCCCGGAGGACCAGATCGTTGAGGATTGTGTCCCCCTCCGGGTCGCTGATGCCCGGCTTGTTCTCGATGGTCACCAGTATCTCGTGGGCGGGCATATGGCGGTGGTGTCCTGCCGTCTCCTTATCTGTATTTGCCCGGCCAGCAACTACCAGGATGTCGCGGGTTGCGTCATTCGCCGGATCGGACGAACTTGAGAGATCCCTGTGCGGGAGGCATCAGGGTATGGCGGCCTGGCGGAGGGCCTCAGGCGGTTCGGGTGTCAGGCAAGCGCATCCGATCCGGCTGGAAACGGCCGGCTCCAGCTTGTCCTCCGGCAGGTGGCCTGGTGGCGCGTCTCATTGCTGCCGACTTTGGGTTCTGCGCAGACCCTGCGCGCCGGCCAGTCCGACCGGGTCTGCCCCTCGCACATCTTGGAGAGCGCGGGGCGTGCAGCCGCCACCACCGCTCCGGCGCGCAGGCATATCTCGTCCACGTATTCGGCGGCGGGCCCATCCATGTGGCGCTTGATGTATTCGGCGGCGGCCTGCATTTCCCGGTCCGGCAGGCCGTGCAACATGTCCGCCGCGACCGCGCCCGCGCACTCCGCAACAACCTCGGCGCGCCTCATGACGCTGTTGACGCGTTGCAGCCTGCCGTTTTCCGCATACTCCACATGGTGCACGAGTTCGTGGTAAATCGAGGTAAGCGAGGCGGTGGGCCCGAACACCACGGCAGGCCATTCCCCAGACAGGTCGTACAGCGAGTTGAAGTTTCTTCCCCGTTTCGGCAGTATTATCGCGTCAACGCCCACGGCGGCGGCTATGCGCCTCACTACATCGCGGGCGAGGCCGTGCGGCGCACAGTACGGCATGAAGCTGTCCCTTTTTGAGGCTGCCGCATTCAGCAGGCGCATGACGGCGCGCCTCTCTATCGCCACCGGCCGCGGCAGCGCGGCACCTATGCGCTTTGGCTTTATGTTCTTCTGTCTTGGTACCGACGTGGATTCGTACATGCGCCGTATCAGGCAGGGTGTATCGCCGCGTGAATAAATTCCGGCCAGCTGGGCTGCGGCGGCCATGTCTCCGCTCTTCCACATTCTGGCCAACGAGACGGTGGACAGTATCGCCTCCTCCAGACTGCCCGCAGGCATCGCCGGGACGACATCCGCCCCCTCCAATGCGGCCTCTACAAGTTTTGGCGCCCTGAGATACTGCGCCCAGTCGCCTGACTCAAGATGTAGTTCGTATTTGAGTATCGCGTCCGCGCTCACGCAAGTGATATTGGCATGGCCTGTTTTTAACGTTTTATCGGGTAGCGGGTACGCGTTTCGGCTCGGAACGGATCCAGACGAGGTTAAGCTGCCACCCATTGGACGAATTGTCTAATCTGATATACAATTTCTACGATCCTGCACGGTCTGTTACCACGGAACTGCATGTGTTGATTGCAAAACCACGAATGGCGGATTCTTTGGTTTCACTCCTAGTCGAAACGCGTACGGTCGCGGCCTTGGTCAAAAATCCGGAAAAAATCTGGAATTATCGCGGTTAATACACCGCCGGCCTGCCGGCCATCTGCAGCACCAACAGCCAGGACATCCTGCCGGACACCGGCAGCCGCCGGACGGTCGGCATGACTTGGAATTGGCGCGGGCCTGCAGGGTACGACCGTAAGTCATTTGCAGGGATCCGCCGCGCGCAGCTCCCGTTGCCGCGACCGGAATCCGCCGTCACAGCCTGCCGCAGGGCGCGCTGCCGGCTGCCAGCTGCCCGCTGGTGGGCCTTGTGCCCGCCAGGTTTCGGGCAATCCCGCCCATCCTTTCGGCGACCCCCGCCGCCCTGTCGCTTGGCCGTCCGGAAAACTCGTTGGCGTACCGGCGCAGGTGCCCGGGATCGACATGGTGGAACGTCCCGCTGTACCCGCGCCCCACCGGGGCCCGGAACGACCCCGGCCCGTTGATATGGACGACCTCTCCCCGGACGTACTCGCCGTCGCCGCGGTTGACCGTATGGCGGTTCTCCGGGCCGTTGTACGCCCGGCTCTCGCCGGCAAACACCCCGGTACCATTTGCAGTGTTCTACCCGACAAACTCCACCAAGCGGGCCCCGGCGGTCTCCGGTACGGACACCGCCCGGATGGCCCCCGTCTCACTATCCTTGGTGATTCACACGACCGCCGCCGCCTTCTTGGCCCTGCCCTTCTTGTCGGCGTGCTTGTTCTTCTCGCGTCCGCCAGGGTACGCCCCGTCCACCTCGACGGGGCCGGCCATCGCCAGGTCCGGCCCCGCCAGGGAGCGCCAGGACTCCCTGAGCCTGTGCAGCAGGAACCACGCCGCGCTCTGGCTGATTCCGAGGTCCCTGGCCAGCTGCACGCTGGAGATCCCCTTGGGACGGGTGGCCACCAGACAGGTGGCCACGGCCCAGCCACGGTACCTGATGTTGGACGATTCCATGACGGTGTTGATCCTGACGCTGAAGCGCTTCCTGCACTCCGAGCAGTAGTACGGCATGTTCGGGTGCCTGGAGGTGCAGGTGTACTTGTTGGCGCACCGGGGGCATACGCGGCCGTCCGGCCATACGTTGCGCTCCAGCCACTCCATGGCGGCCTGCTCGTCGGGAAACATGCCAAATATCTCCGCCAGGGAGGGGTCCTTGCGGCCGGGTTTGTCCGGACCGCCTTTCGTTTTGTCTGTTTGTCCGACCATGCCCTGTTGCGCAAGATTGGTGTTTAAAGTGTGGCAATCACGGTAATTCCCTGATCGCGTATAATCCATTTTAAATACAATAAACCGGTAGCGGCGGCGCGGACTATGCGCACCCGGAGATTCTGGTAGAAACGGACTGGGCGGCCGAGAACGGCTCCAGCGAGGGCGTGCGGCTGGTCGAGGTCAACTACAACCCCGAGAAGGCGTACCACAAGGGACACATCCGCGGGGCCGCCCTGCTTGAATGGAAGGACATGATCAAGGGCTCCGGGGCGGTGGACGCGGCCTTTGGGCACTCGTGGACGCCGGGGATGAGCTCGTACGGTGACGGTCCGGTCCAGGACATGCCGGACGAGAAGGAGTTCGAGAAGATGGCCTCGGAGCGCGGCATCGAGGCCGATACCAAGGTCGTGCTGTACGGGGATCACGCCAACTGGTTTGCCGCCTACGCGTTCTGGCTCTTCAAGATATACTGCCACGAGGACGTCTGCCTGATGAACGGGGGCAGGAAGAAGTGGGAGCTGGAGGGGCGGGAGTACGTCGCCGAGGAGCCGCAGGTGCGGCCCGCCAAGTACCGCGTGACCTCCAGCGACGAGGAGTCGATCCGGGTGTCCCTGGATGAGGTGTACGACTCGCTGCGCGAGAGGTCGATGCGGTTGGTGGACGTGAGGTCGCAGGCAGAGTACTCCGGCGAGACCACCGTCAACAAGTAGCTGAGCTTGGAGGAGATGAAGAGGAAGGGACACATACCGGGGGCCGTCAACATCCCCGCCTCGGACGCCATCAACGAGGACTGCACCTTCAAGAGCCCCGAAGAGCTGCAGGAGCTGTACAGGTCGCGCGGGGTCGTCCCCGACTCGGACGTCGTAACCTACTGCAGGCTGGGGGAGAGGGCCTCGCTCACCTGGGTGGTTCTCAAGTACCTGCCGGGCTACTCGAGCGTCGCCAACTATGACGGCTCCTGGAACGAGTGGGGAACGGCCCACGGGGTTCCGATAAAGATGTCGACGCCCGCCGCGCCGGAGGCAAAGGCCGCCGGGGCCAAGGAAGAGGCCCAAAAGAAAGAGAAGAAGCCAAAGGGCTGGGGCGGCCGCTTCTGGGGCAGGGGCTAGACCGGCGTTCCCGATGAACACCGGGGCGCACCGTAGGCAGGGCGGGCGCCGGCGGTTCGCAAGGTCGGAATTTTGTGCGGCGGATGGCGCCCCGGTCCGGGATGGTGGGTTCCTGCCGGCGGCGCCAGCCGCGGCTGCCCCTCCGTTATGCAGTCCGGGTTGTGTCCGGTGTCCGCCTATTCGGAGGCCGGGCCCGGATCAGCCTTGAGGGTATCCAGCACCCTCCTGGGAAGGGAGCAGTAGTCGGCGTCGGGTTCGGCCACCACGTACAGTATGTCGTCGCCCAGCCTGAAGCTGATCGTGACGGCGCGCTTCCTGGATGCCATGGCAAAGTTGACCGGACCCAGCTGCTTGTCAAACTCCCGCCGCATCCTGACCCGCAGGGCCAGCTCCATGAACAGGACCTCGTCGTCCTTCTCCTTCTCCAGCGGCTCGACGCCCTCGCGCATACCGCCGGCGATCATCCTGCCGCGCTCGTTTATCACGCCGGCAAACCGGATCTGGCCATCCAGGGCCATCACCTGCTCGCACACCTCGTTATACCAGGATATCCTCGCCGCCAAATTTGCCAATAATGCTCACATGTTACTTATTAGCCTTGAGGGATCGGCGGGTTGGTGCGTAAATCGCCAGGCCGTGTCCGCAGATCCCCTTTCCGGGCGGCGAGGTCCTGCCTGCGGACAGGCGTTACGCACCAGCCCAGGGATCGGGCCGGCGCCCCCGCCGGCCGCACGGATCAGGACAGCAGCCGCCTGAGCAGATCCCCGAACTGATCCCCGGAGAGCGGCGGCGCCTTCATGACGGCCAGGTTCTCTGCCACGTGGGCCGGGCTCTTGTGGCCCACCAGCGGGGCCAGGACCCCGGGGGCGGACCTGACGAACTGCAGGGAGCGGACGCTGGGAGTCCCCTCGCCGAACTCTGGCAGCACGCCGGGCGAGAGCAGTTTGCCCTGCATGAACGGCACGCTGGTGAACACCCCCACGCCCAGCAGCCTGGCCGCCTCCAGGAAGGGCACCTCCGAGCCCCTGACCGTCTGGGTCGGCTCGCGCAGGGCCTGGTCCAGGTACATGTTGAAGGGCAGCTGGACGAATCGGAGCCCGTGGTCGGGGCCCCCTGCCTTCTCGGCCATCAAGAGGACATCCTCCAGCGAGAGGTGGCGCGGGTCTCCACGGTTTACCCGGAAGCAGTCCCAGGTGGCCAGCCCGTAGTACCTGATGCGGCCTGCGCCCCGCTGCAACTCGTACCACTCCAGTATCTCGTACAGTTGGCGGTGCAGATCCTCCCGGGATACGTCCTGGTACTGGCCCTCCACCAGGTTGTGCAGGTACAGCAGGTCTATGCACTCGAGGTCCAGGTTGGCCAGGCTGCGGCGCAGCTGGTCCTCCAGGAACCTCACGCTCATGCAGTGGTACCCCGAGGATATGTCGCTGGGCCCCACCACCCCCTCCCTGACGTACTGCTCACGAACATAGTCCCAAAAGCCCAGGGAGAGGTCGGCGTCGTCGGTGACGTAGCCGCCCTTGGTGCTGATGAACAGCTGATCCCTGGAGGCGGCACCCCCCTCGGCCAGCTCGCCGACGGCCGCGCCCACGGCCCGTTCCGCCTTCTGGGAGCGGTAGTTGATGGCGGTGTCTATCACGTTGATGCCCGACTGCACCGACGCTTTGATGGCCTCGGTAACGGCCTTGTCGGTGGACCGGTCCGGCTCGCCCAGGTAGGTTCCCATGCCCACGTTGGAGAGGGTCAGGCCGTCAAAGGCGACATAGTTGAGGTCGTCGGCCTCAGACTCGCTGCGGAACCTCGCCGTGCCGGCGGCGGTGGCGTATCCCTCGACAACCATGCCATCCCGTCCGGCAATGCCAATAATAACCTGCGGTGGCCGGCCCCCGGCTAGCCGGCGGGCGCCTGGACCACCACCCCGTCCAGCGACGCGGCGTGATAGCCGTGCCTGTCCCGGGAGTCGCCGCTCACGTACCATAGTTCGTAGTCCGAGACATCAAGGCCCCCGGCAAGGTTCAGCCCCACCCGGCCTATCGTCCCGGCGTAGCTAAAGCCCGTCGCCGGCAGCGCGTCCCGGACGGCCTCCGCGTCTGCCGAACCGGCGTCCGGTATGGAGAGCCCCGGGACCCGGATGGCGTCGTACGCGGGTACGCGGAGTTGCGGGGCAGATCTCCGGCCGCCTCCATCCTGGGCATCCGCCTCAAGTTCATCCGGACCCGTACCCCCGAGCAGAACGGCCACATCAAGACGTTCCACGGAACCCTCAAGCGCGAGTACATCTGGCCTCACGACTTTGCCAACTACCAGCAGGCCGAGGCCGTCATGGCAGAGGCGTTCCGGGACTACAACCGGAACAGGCTGCACTCGGCGCTAAAATACGTCCCGCCGGACGAGTTCCTCGCATCATGGGAGGCGGCACATAAATGAGGCAATCAGGTCTGTGTAAAATCGTGCAAAAACCGTTCTCCTTTTCCGGGGTCCATTCCAAGCGGTAGAAGGAGAATCGCAAAGCTGCTGCTAAAGGATATGCTAAGAAACGAGGATGGTGTTATCGCGATTCAGATTCTGCATCGTAGGCAGGCTGTACTAAACCGGAGAAGTGGGCGGCTGACCGAAACCACCTACGCTCGAACAATCCCGCATACCTGAGAAGATCCGGTTCGGGTCACCGATTTTCCACCCTCGGCTGGGTCACGTCAACCTTCCAGAACCCGGGATGTCGGCAGTGGCCGGCCCGGGCCATCCTGGGTGGTCCGCGGGGGGTGGATCATCCCGGTGCTGAGGATGACATCTGGTTGCGGCGTGCCGGGAGTAACCCTCCTTCTGTTTTCGCGATATTTCGCTATGCAGCCCACCTGGACCTGCGGCAGGATGCTGCGGTCCTGTTTGGCCTTGCTCCGCGCGGGTCGGCCTTTTCATGCCCGTTCCCCGGAACCTCCGGCCTTCGCCTTCACCGTATTGTCGGGCGGGCTGGTTTCTGTGCCGTCGCCAGCCGTCTCCGGCTACCCGTCTCCGGGTCGCGCCTCCTGCCTGGAGGGAGGAGTTTCCTCTGCCGTGGCAGTGTTTCGCGCTCCGGCTCGCCGCTGTTGGTGTCGGGCAGGATCAATTTTACGATTTCGGTGCGGGTCTGCCGGCGGCCGCGTCGGGCCGGGGCCGTCCGCTAGCCCGGCGGGGCGGGCCGGACTCCGGTGACAAGCAGCGTACCCTGGTCGCGCTTCCAGCGGACCGGGCTGGCCGGGTTCCTTATCCGGGCGGTGGTCGTCTCAAACCCCGCCTCCCGAAACATGGCCGCCCACTCGGGCTCGGAGTGCATGTGCATGGTGACCGCCATCGCGTCCGCCCAGCCGGCCGTCTCGGGGTTCTCCGTGTAAAAGTCGGTTCCGCACAGGAAGACCCCGCCGGGCAGCAGCAGCGAGTACACCTTCGAGATGGCGCCGGGGAGCGACTCGGCGTAGTAGAGCGACTCCATGGAGAAGGCCACCCCGAAGGGGGCCGACTCCCACCCCTCAAGGGAGACGGCATGGTACTCCTCGAGGGGGCGGCCGCGGCGGTCCTGCGCGTTGCGGATCATCTCGGAGCTCTCGTCTATGCCCACGGCCCGGGTGCACAGCGGGTTGGCCGCCACCATCCGGACCACCCAGCCGTTCCCGCAGCCGACATCCAGAAACGAGAAGGGCTTCCCGAAGGGGGCCGTCTTGAGGATGGCCTCGACGCTGTGCGCGTGGCCGCGCTCAAGGTCGCGGTCGCGTCCGTCGGCGGCCCACTGGTCGAACACCCTGGCGGTCCTGTCCATGGGGTGGTCGGCGGGGCGGGGCGTATTAATGTGATCGTGACCGCACCATCCCGAACAGCTGCCTGACGGCCAGCCGGGGGTGGCGGGCGGCCAGGCGCAGTATCCGGGAGGCGCCAAAGTCGGCCTTGACAAAGTCCAGGAACTCGTCGGCGCTCAGCTCCCGGATGGTCTCCAGTTCGGAATCCCATTGGTCGTCGGTCAGGGACAGCCAGCGGTCCTGGACGCGGTAGGCGGACCGTATCCTGGAGTCGGCCATCTTGCGCCAGCCGGTCTCGTAGGTTCGGAGCGATCCGGCGGAGGTGTCCCCCGACCTGACGGCGGAGGCGGCCGTCTCCCCTGCCAGCCTGCCGAACCGTATGGCGTACCTGATGCCCTCCAGTACCAGCGGGTTGGCCTGGCCTGCGCTGTCCCCCGCCAGGAGGAGGCCGTCGTGGGCGCTCACCCGGTCGATGCCGGCGTTGGGGATCAGCCCGTAGTGGTACTCGATTACCTCCGTCTTTCCCAGGTGGCCCACCGGTCCGGCCCCGCCGGCGAGCAGCCCGTCCAGTATCTCCTTGGGGTCTGCGGCGCACTCCGGCTTTGCCACGCCCACGCCCACCCGGACCGTCTCCTCCCCGGTGGGAAAGACCCACGCGTACCCCGCCGGCGAGTACCCGCTGCCCACCATCAGCCACCACGTCTCAGGATCCACCCTCTCGGCCCTCAGCTCGTACTCGGCGCCGGCGCCAAACCTCCCCCAGCGCTCGGCCAGTCCCAGGGCCCCGGCGACCACCCCGTGGAAGCCGCTGGCGTCCACCACCACCCGGCCCCGCAGCCGGACGCCAGACCCGTTGCCGGCGGTCGTACCCGACAGGGATATCTGCCCGCCCTCCCGGGCGGCGCCCCGGATGGCCGTACCTGTCAGGACGCGGGCGCCGGCCTCCTCCGCCTGCGAGGCCAGCCAGCGGTAGGTGCGGCGCACGTCCAGGACGGCGGCCCCGTACGAGCCGCCCCGGACCACCACCTCGTTGCCCGGGGAGCGGAACCCGTAGTTCCGGATGGGGTTGTAGCAGCGGTCGGGTATGCCAAACTCGCGGACGGTCTCCATCCAGGTGACCCCGCTGGTGCGGACGGTCGTGGCTATCCGGGGCTCCTTCTCGACCAGGATGACCGACATGCCGGCGCGGGCCGCCTGCAGGGCCGCCGAGGACCCCGCCGGCCCGCCGCCCACCACCACGATATCGTACGACTCGGCCATCGACACGGGCAGCCCCCGCTCCGATATAGCGTTTCGTCCCGGAGCGCCCCCGACGGATGGTCGAGCGCTCCCCCGGGGGCCATTTGCAGATATAAGTAGCCAGCCGCCCCGCCTACATCCATGACCACGGTAAGCTCCGCCCTCAAGGCGGTGAGCGTCAGGCAGGCGCCCCCGCCCCTGATTATCGGGGAACGCGTCAACGCCCAGGGCTCCCGGAAGGCCAAGGGGATGGTGCTGGCCGGCGACTACGACGGGCTGGTGGACCTGGCCAGGGGCCAGGCCGAGGACGGCGCCCAGTGCCTGGACGTCTGCGTGGCCACCACCGAGCGGTCCGACGAGAAGGAGTTCATGGTGAACCTGGTCAAGCGGCTCAGCCTGGAGGTGGAGGCCCCCCTGGTGGTCGACTCGACGGATCCGGAGGTGGTCGAGGCGGCCATCCGCCAGATACCCGGCAAGCCGGTCATCAACTCGATAAACCTGGAGGGCGACGGCAGCAGGTTTGCGGGGATGGCGCCGATAATGAAAAAGTACGGCGTCCCGGCCATCGCCATGTGCATAGGGCCCGACGGCATGGCCAAGACCGCCGAACAGAAGCTGAGGACGGCCGAGCTGCTGGTGGAGCGGGGCGGGGAGTACGGGCTGGAGGAGGGCCAGTACATATTCGACGTCCTGACGTTCACGCTGGCCACCGGCCAGGACGAGTTCCTGGATTCGGGGGTGCAGACGCTGGAGGGCATACGGCTGGTCAAGGAGAGGTTTCCCGACGCGCATACCGTCCTGGGGCTGAGCAACGTAAGCTTCGGCCTGGAGCCGCACCCGCGAAGGGTGATAAACTCGGTCTTCTTTTACCATGCCGTCAAGGCGGGCCTGGACTGCGTGATAGTCAACCCGCGGGACATCACGCCCTATCCGGAGATTCCCGCCGGCCAGAGGGAGGCCGCAGAAGACCTGGTGTTCAACAGGAAGCCCGACGCCCTGGCCGCCCTGCTGGCCCTGTTCGCCGGGGCGGATCCCGGCAGGGACGGCAGTGCCAGGGGACCGGCGGTGGACCCGGAGTGGCCCGCCGGCAGGCGCGCCAACTACCGGATCATAAACCGGCTGAAGGAGGGCATAGAGCGGGACGTGGTGATGGCCATAGCCGAGAAGATGGAGGGCGCCGTGCTATCCAAGGACGGCGGGGCGATAGCCATGAGCCCCGAGCAGACCCACGGGGCCGCGATAGCCACCCTGAACGACTCGTTGCTGCCTGCCATGAAGACGGTCGGGGACAAGTTCGGGTCCGGCGAGCTGATACTGCCGTTCGTGCTGAAATCGGCCGAATGCATGAAGGCGGCCGTCTCGGAGCTCGAGAAGTACCTGGTCAAGAAGGAGGGCGCAAGCAAGGGCAGGCTGGTGCTGGGGACCGTCTACGGGGACGTCCACGACATAGGCAAGAACCTGGTAAAGACCATCTTCCAGAACAACGGGTACACGGTCTACGACCTGGGCAAGCAGGTTCCCATGCAGCGGTTTCTGGAGAAGATAGGCGAGGTGGATGCCGACGCGGTGGGGCTCTCGGCCCTGCTGGTGAACACCTCCCGGGAGATGAAGCATTTCGTGGACCATGCCCGGAAGAGCGGCATGGACATACCGGTGCTCTGCGGCGGGGCCGCCATCAACTCCAGATTCATCAACAGGGTGGCCACCGAGGGCGGCCTCTACGGGCCCGGCGTCTTCTACTGCGGTACCATGTTCGACGGGCTCAAGACGATGGACCGCCTGATGGCCGACAGGGAGGGCCTGCTGGCCGAGTGGCGGGCCGCGCTGGACGGGCGGAAGGAGCCCGAACAGGCCGCCGTCCCGGCCAGCCTGCCCCGCAGCGGCACCAGGGCGGTAGATCCCCCCAAGCCGCCGTCCCTGGATGAGACGTTCATCCTGGGAGAGGAGATCAACCAGGAAGAGGTCTGGGGGATGGTGGACAAGAGGGCCCTGTTCAAGCTCTCCTGGGGTCTGCGCGGCAGGGCCGGCCAGGAGCAGGAGGCCGAGCACCAGCGGCTCTACGCCGAATGGAAGGAGAGGATACTCCGCGAGCATCTCTTCGAGCCGGGGGCCGCATACGGGTATTTCGGGTGCCGCTCGAGCGGGGAGAGGCTGGTGGTCAGGCACCGCTCCGGCGAGGTGGCGTTCGACTTTCCCAGGTCGACAAAGCCCAAGCACCTGTGCCTGGCAGACTACTTTGGCGGCAGCGGCCAGGTGGTGGCGTTCCAGGCGGTCACCGTGGGAAGGGCGGCCGAGAGGGCCATATCGGAATGGAACGACGCCGGACGGATAACTGACGCATACTACCTGCACGGGCTGGCCGTCGAGTACGCCGAGGGGCTGGCCGAGTGGATCAACGGTCGGATACGCGGCGAGCTTGGCCTGCAGGGCGGGTGCCTCAGGTACAGCTGGGGGTACCCCAGCTGCCCGGACATAGCGCAGCACAGGCTGGTCTGGAAGATGCTGGAGCCGGGTCGGGCCGGCATGGCCCTGACGGATGCGGGCCAGATAGTCCCCGAGCAGTCCACGGCGGCCATCATCGTGCACCATCCCGATGCCGAGTACTTTGTCCTGTAGGGCGGCCCGATCCCGCGGGGCCTCGTACCGTTTATTAACGCACGACCCCGACCCAGCTCAATGTCAAAGTTTGCGTGTCCGTACTGCGCCTCCAAGTTCGAGTCCAAAGAAAAATTGTCCATACACATTGACCGCGTTCACCACGGCTCCGGCCTGCTCGAGGGCGACACACGAAAGTACTAGCGCGTTGAGGGAGTTCGCAGAGGCGGCGCTCGACCTCAAGAACGTGATGCGCCAGGGCTGGATAGAGAAGGCGGGCATCGCCAGGCCGGAGTCGGTGGCCGACCACTCCTACGCCACCAGCATAATCACGATGGCCCTGGCAGACGCGGACGGCAGGCTAGATGCGGGGCGCGCCATCAGGATGGCCCTGCTGCACGACCTGGCCGAGTGTATCACCGGCGATATCACCCCCGGGCGGATGTCCCGCGATGAGAAGGACGCGCTGGAGCGGAAGGCCATGGATTCGATACTGGACAGGCTTCCGGAGCCCCTGCGGGGAACGTACGATGATATCTGGCAAGAGTACCTGGAGCGCAAAACCCCCGAATCCATCCTGGTCCACGACGCAGACCACCTCGAGATGGTCCTGCAGGCAGGCCGGTATGCCGACAGGATGTCCGCCGGGACGCTGGATGCGTTCCTGGAGTCGGGCAGGAGGGGCGTCTCAGGCGGACGGGCGGCCGGCATCGTCCGGGAGGCGCTTGGGGGATGAGCTCGGACAAGGACGAGCTGATAAAGGCCCAGAACGAGCTCATCGGGGTGCTCTTTGAGATTGTCAAGAGGCTGAACGAGAACAACACCCTGGACGAGGAGTATTTTGCCCTGATCGCCTCATCCGGAAAGGACGCCGGCAGGATCCGGCAGATTCTGGACAGGCGGAGGGAGAACTCCGGGGTGGTATCCAGGCTGCTATCCCAGCTGGAGACGTAGGGGCCGGGCGGGAGATCTAGGGTCTGGGCGCCTTGTCCTGGTCGGTCTTGGCCAGCTGATCCCGAAGATCCTGGTTCTCCTTCTGTAGTTTGTCGTTCTCGGCCATCAGGCTGTTGACCAGGCGCCTGCCGCTGTTCAGGGGGTGGGCCGGGGGCAGCGGGCCGGATCCGGTAAGCAGGCCCATAGCCTTCTGCCTGAACTCGTCCTGGAAACGGGCAAAGTCTGCCCGCGCCAAATCCTCGCCGGCCCCGAGCCTGTCCTGCATCGGGCCGGTCGGCCCGGCCAGGCCCATCCTGGCCAAAGGCGGGAGCCTGGGAAACTGAAACGCCATGTGGGGTACGTCCGGATTCAGTCCGTATAGATCACGCATGTGTCCCTCTACGTGGTCATCCATGTGTGTGACGGCGATATTGGTATATTTTTGCCTTGTTGTTTGGGGGTTCTTGTGCAAACGCGGGTGTTGCCCGCGCCCGGCAGCTCCGGTCAGATATCCGTCATTCTTTTAACCGATGGTACCGCATTATACCTGATATTGATCCACACATACACCTTCGGCGTGCGGTTCCGCAAGGGGTTTGATGCAGGCATGCTGGCCCGCCAGGCCGGCATGGACCGGTACGCACACAACAAACTGCTCGAGACCCTCCGGGAGGAGTACCGCAGGACGGGCAGGGTCAACACCACGCGCGGCCGCGTCAGCGCCTGGTATACGAACCTGCGCAACACCGCGGGGCCGCGCTGGCTGCGACAGTCCGTCTCGCAGGTGACGCGCCAGACGCCGTATGACCTGGCCAGGCACTACAAGCAGTACGCGGACACCGACCATGCCAGGGCGGCCGGCATCACCCCGGAGACCGAATGGGGCGAGCCGCACTTCAAGCGGCACGGCGATCGGATATCCGTCCCGCTGACCATATAACCCATGACGGCACCGCCGGCAGCGCCAGGTTCGTCGGCGGGCGCATCCTCCGGGTGGCCAAGATGGGCGATATCACGCTGTCGCGGCCGTTCCCCGTCAACAACTACCGGCCCAAGGCGGCCCGGCTGCTCCAGACCGCCGACGACAGGTGGCGCATGACCGTATCCTGCAAGGTGCCCGACGGGCACCCCAAGGTCACCGGGTCCACCATCATCCTGGGCGTGGACCGCAACGTCGGCAACATGGCCACAGCCGGCCATATGGTGGAGCCGCCATCCAAGATGGTCCGCCGGATGGCCAACGCCGAGAGGACCGCCGCCCGGGCGCAGAGGATCATGGCGCGCCGCCGCAAGCCCGACGGCCGCCTGCGCAGGCCCGGCTCCAGACGGTGGACCAAGGCGGCCAGGCGCGCCGCCAGGAACAGGCGCAGGGGCGCCGACATCCGCAGGACCATCACGCACAAGATGTCGCGCGTTATCGCCGACAGCTGCACGCATGTCGCCCTTGAGAAGCTGAGCATCCCAAACATGACAAAGTCCGCCAAGGGCACCATCAAGGAACCGGGGACCAACGTCAAGCAAAAGTCCGGCCTCAACAGGTCGATCCTCGGTCAATGCTGGGGGTTGCTGGCCCTCCTGCTGGCCTACAAGCTGGCCGGCGGCATCATCTGGGTCAGCGCGGCCTACACCAGCCAAAGGTGCTGCCCGTGCGGGTTTGTTGACAAGGACAACCGGGACGGCAGGAAGTTTTTGTGCAGGCGGTGCGGCCGCTCGGATCACGCCGACTGCAATGCCGGATCGAACATCGAGAAGGCCGGGCTCGAAAAACTCGGCCCCGGGGCCGTCCGCGGCCAACTAAAGCTGCGGCATGATGATCCCATACTGCCTGCCTTGCCGGCCGACGCCGGCAGCGCCCATGTTAAGGGGCGCCTGGACGCGGAGGGTTCTTGCATTGGCTCCCCGCTGAAACGTCAAGCACCGACCGGAGGGCGAGATGCTGCACGCACCGTCGTTCTCTGGCGTGACGTGTAAGGTGCGCGTCGGGAAACACCCGCGTTTGCACAAGAACCTTGTTTGGGTCGGCTGGCTCGCCTGCCCTGCCGTCACTCCCCGGCGGGTCTCCTCCGGAACGCTCCGGCCCGCCGCGCATCGTCTCTCCGGTGTCGGTTCCTGTACTATGTTCTCACCGCTACCCCCTCTTACAGCAGACCGGAAGCTGTCCATACCCACCAGGGGGCTTCGTCCCGGCAGCACGGCAGCCGGAGCAGCCCAGCCAGCAGGGCCGCGGTTGGGCCGCGCGTGATAGGGGCCCGGCCCGCCGCGCAGGGTGTGTGGAGGATACTAACATGCTTTTGGTAATATCAAAATTTCCGAATTTCTTATGAAGGTCGGATCCCCCATACCGGGCAGGAGCTGATGACCATCAACCAAAGATTAATCGTAACGGGCCTTAGCATAGTGCTGGTAGCGGGCACGCTGGGCTTTGACTGGGCGGATACGCTCTTCCCGCCTGCTGAAGCCCACGGCGTACAGGCACAACTTCAGAGCCGCTTTATCCGGATTGAGGATGAGACGTTCAGCAGGCAGGTCATGCAGACCGGAGATATACTGACCATTCAGGGGCGGTTGGTCAGTCTGGTTGAGAGGGATCTCCGCGGCTGGGTGTCGGCATTCACCAGCCCCACCGAGGACGGATGGGAGATTGTAAGCAGTGTTCCGCCAGGCGTCTTTGACATTCCGGGCAACTCGGCGGTTCCATATTCGGTGTCCGTACGGGCTCTGGATGGAGGCGTGCACCATGTGCATACCCAGCTCAATGTGGCGACGGTGGGTCCGGGACTTGGTCCCGGGCAGACCGTCATCGTAGAGGGTGAACCGGTAGAGGGCGAGCCAATCAGGCCTATCCTGCCCCCTTACATGGAAACGGCGGTGATCATACCGCCCGACGGCGCTTCTGACGATCTGCCCATTATCCAGATAGACCCGGAGGCGGAGGCCTCGGCGCTGGCAGCAGGCTACGATCTTCGCCAAATTGCCAACGTCTCCGGCCTCCTGCCGGATCTTGTAGCGGTGCATGATACCCTCACCCGCGAGATAAGCGCGACCAGTCTGTCGGTGGTACATATACAGCAGCATCCAGGCGATTTGGAGCTGGTGCCCGATACCGTAATATTGTCCATCCTGCTCTTGGACCCGAACGTACCGGGCTCGCCGATTCCATTTTTAGAGTACATATTCTCAATCATTACTCCGGAGATGGCTCAAAGGTGGGCAGAGTCAGACGAGTTTACCGAGGCGGCGGGGTTGACCGGAGAGTTTGATGTGACAGAGTTTACGCCGGACACGCTGGATGCGGCCGATCTGGGCGATGCGGCATTCAGGCTAACAGTTGGCGTGAGTGTGGAGGATCAGGAGTTCCATGTGCATCAAATTTGGTTTTCCCGCGACCGCCTTGTTTTCTCGGTCATTGCGGTGGGCCTCAGCGAAGAGGACGCAATGGCAGTGGCAGCAGAGCTGGACTCCAGAGCGGTCCAAGCGGTCCGGCCGGATGCTCCCACGACGAGCACGCCAGCACAGGGAGCCAGGCCGATAACGGCAGACACGGATATGAAGCCGTTCGTGACCACCTGGCAGGTAGACGCGGCGGGCGGTGACATAACCATCCCGGTGGGCGGCGCCACCGGCACGTATACGATATACTGGGGGGACGGAACCGTCGACGCCGGCGTCTCCGGCGACCAACACCACACGTACGCAAGGGACGGCAACTACACGGTCCGCATATACGGCGATTTTACGAGGATTCATCTTGACGACCGGCCCGGCGCGCAAAAACTGCTGTCGATAGACCAGTGGGGCGACATACGATGGGAGTCCATGGCATCGGCGTTTAGGGGGGCATCCAACATGGCCTACAACGCCACCGACTTGCCGGACCTCTCCGCCGTCACCGACACGTCCCGGATGTTCGCCGGGACCTCCGCCTTCAACGGCGACATATCGTCCTGGGACGTCTCCTCGGTGACGGACATGTCCTGGATGTTCTGGGACTCTGCCTTCAACGGTGACATATCTGCCTGGGATACCTCCTCGGTGACGGACATGTCCGGGATGTTCGGCGCCGCTTCCTTCAACGGCGACATATCTGCCTGGGACGTCTCCTCGGTGACGGACATGTCCCACATGTTCACCGGCGCCTCCGCCTTCAACGGCGACATATCTGCCTGGGACGTCTCCTCGGTGACGGACATGTCCCACATGTTCACCGGCGCCTCCGCCTTCAACGGCGACATATCGTCCTGGGACGTCTCCTCGGTGACGGACATGTCCGGGATGTTCTGGGACTCCGCCTTCAACGGCGACATATCTGCCTGGGACACCTCCTCGGTCACCGACATGTCCGGGATGTTCGGCGCCGCTTCCTTCAACGGTGACATATCTGCCTGGGACGTCTCCTCGGTGACGGACATGTCCGACATGTTCTCTGGCGCCGACTCCTTCAACGGTGACATATCGTCCTGGGACGTCTCTTCGGTGACGAACATGTACGGCACGTTCTCTGGCGCCTCCGCCTTCAACGGCGACATATCGTCCTGGGACGTCTCTTCGGTGTGGCAGATGACGTATATGTTCTACGGCGCCGACTCCTTCAACGGCGACATATCGTCCTGGGACGTCTCCTCGGTGACGAACATGTACGGCACGTTTTCTGGCGCCGACTCCTTCAACCAACCCATCGGTTCCTGGGACGTCTCTTCGGTGTGGCAGATGACGTATATGTTCTACGGCGCCGACTCCTTCAACCAACCCATCGGTTCCTGGGACGTCTCCTCGGTGACCGACATGACCGGGATGTTCTACAACGCCGACTCCTTCAACCAACCCATCGGTTCCTGGGACGTCTCCTCGGTGTGGGATATGACGCATATGTTCTACGGCGCCGACTCCTTCAACCAACCCATCGGTTCCTGGGACGTCTCCTCGGTGTGGGATATGACGCATATGTTCTACGGCGCCGACTCCTTCAACGGCGACATATCCACCTGGGACGTCTCGCGGGTCGCCGACATGTCCAGCATGTTCTACGGCGCCGACTCCTTCAACCAACCCATCGGTTCCTGGGACGTCTCGCGGGTCGCCGACATGTCCAGCATGTTCTACGGCGCCGACTCCTTCAACGGTGACATATCCACCTGGGACGTCTCGCGGGTCGCCGACATGTCCAGCATGTTCTACGGCGCCGACTCCTTCAACCAACCCATCGGTTCCTGGGACGTCTCGCGGGTCGCCGACATGTCCCACATGTTCTACGGCTCCGACTCCTTCAACGGCGACATATCCACCTGGGACGTCTCGCGGGTCGCCGACATGTCCCACATGTTCTACGGCTCCGACTCCTTCAACCAACCCATCGGTTCCTGGGACGTCTCCTCGGTACGTGACATGACCGGCATGTTCTTTGGAGCTACCGCCTTCAACCAATCCATCGGTTCCTGGGACGTCTCCTCGGTGACCAGGATATATGGGATGTTCGTCAACGCTATCGCCTTCAACCAAGACATCTCAGAATGGGACGTCTCCTCGGTGGCAGACATGTTCGGTATGTTCGCCGACGCTACCGCCTTCAACCAGGACATCTCCTCCTGGAACGTCTCCTCGGTGGCAGACATGTCCAACATGTTCCGCGGAGCAGACAGCTTCGACCAACCACTCTCAGCCTGGGACGTCTCCTCGGTGGCAGACATGGGCCGAATGTTCTGGGGTGCTACCGCCTTCAACCAGGACATCTCCTCCTGGAACGTCTCCTCGGTGGCAGACATGTCCAACATGTTCCGCGGAGCAGACAGCTTCGACCAACCACTCTCAGCCTGGGACGTCTCCTCGGTGGCAGACATGTCCAACATGTTCCGCGGAGCAGACAGCTTCGACCAACCACTCTCAGCCTGGGACGTCTCCTCGGTGGCAGACATGTTCGGTATGTTCATCAATGCAGACAGATTCGACCAGCCCCTCGACACTTGGGACGTCTCCTCGGTGGCAGACATGTCCAACATGTTCCGCGGAGCAGACAGCTTCGACCAGGATATCGGGGGCTGGGACGTCTCCTCGGTGGCAGACATGTCCAACATGTTCCGCGGAGCAGACAGCTTCGACCAGGATATCGGGGGCTGGGACGTCTCCTCGGTGGCAGACATGTCCAACATGTTCCGCGGAGCAGACAGCTTCGACCAGGATATCGGGGGCTGGGACGTCTCCTCGGTGGCAGACATGACCGGAATGTTCGACTCGGCTATCTCCTTCGACCAGAATCTTGGCGGCTGGTATGTTGTGATAGACAGAGCGTACATCGACAGGGCGGATGTCCCCGGCGTGGTCGGGACCATATCAGCCCAGAACCCCTTCCTGGACGGGCAGAACCCGACGTATGTGATAGAGTCGGGCGGCAACTCGGACCGGTTCACCGTAGTTGACGGCAACCACCTCAGTATGGTATCGGCTGACGCCGACCAGATGACCTACACGGTCACCATCGCCGCTACCGGAGGCTCGGTCTTTGAGGACGGCAACAACCGGCGGACCGTCGAGGTGGCTTTGGCAGGGTGCAACGCATTGACTGACCACCGTGAACAGCACGGCAACAACCAGCGGACCGTCGAGGTGGCTTTGGTGGGTGTTACCGATGCGCGGCAGGCGCCGGACCAGCTCCCGTTCGTCACCACCTGGCATACCAAGACTGTCAACCAGACCATCACCATCCCCCTAGCGGGTTCGGACATGACCATCCACTGGGGTGATGGCACCAACAGCACCGGCATCTCTGGAGCCGCAACCCACAGATACGCGAACCCCGGCACATACCAGGTCTCGGTCCACGGTGGCCTTGAAGCCATCTCGCTGAGCTACCATCCAGACGCGACCAAGCTCGTGTCGATAGACCAGTGGGGCGATACATCGTGGACGACCATGGAGTCAGCCTTTCAGGGCGCCTCCAACATGGTCTACGCGGCGATCGATGTCCCAGACCTTTCACATGTCGCCGACATGTCCAGAATGTTCTCCGACGCCGCCTCCTTCAACGGCGACCTCTCCTCCTGGGACACCTCCCCGGTGACCGACATGTCCCACATGTTCTCCGGCGCCGACTCCTTCAACCAGAACATCTCCACCTGGTGTACCTCCTCTGTCACCGACATGTCCTGGATGTTCAACGGCGCCGACTCCTTCAACGGCGACATATCGTCCTGGGACACGTCTTCTGTCACCAACATGATCGGCATGTTCGACGGCGCCGCCTCCTTCAACCAACCCCTTGATTCCTGGGACACCTCCATGGTGACCGACATGTTCCGTATGTTCAATGGCGCCGCCGCCTTCAGCCAGGACGTCTCCGCCTGGGATGTCTCCTCTGTTGCCGACATGTCCTACATGTTCTCCGGCGCCGACTCCTTCAACCAGGACATCTCTGCCTGGGATGTCTCCTCTGTTGCCGACATGTCCTGGATGTTCGAGGACGCCGCCTCCTTCAACGGCGACATATCCACCTGGGACGTCTCGCGGGTCGCCGACATGTCCCACATGTTCTACGGCGCCGCCTCCTTCAACGGCGACATATCGTCCTGGGATGTCTCCTCTGTCACCGACATGTCCTGGATGTTCAACGGCGCCGCCTCCTTCAACCAGGACATCTCCGCCTGGGATGTCTCCTCGGTGAACCGCATGCGGGGCATGTTCAACGGCGCCGCCTCCTTCGACCAACCACTCAACAGCTGGGACGTCTCCTCGGTGACGTACATGTCCTTCATGTTCTCCGACGCCGCCTCCTTCAACCAGAACATCTCCGCCTGGGATGTCTCCTCTATTGCCGACATGTCCTGGATGTTCGAGGACGCCGCCTCCTTCAACGGCGACATATCGTCCTGGGACACTTCTTCGGTCACCAACATGTTCCATATGTTCTACGGCGCCACCTCCTTCAACCAAGACATCTCCGCCTGGGATGTCTCCTCTGTTGCCGACATGTCCTTCATGTTCAACAACGCCACCTCCTTCAACCAGAACATCTCCGCCTGGGATGTCTCCTCTGTCACCGACATGTCTATCATGTTCCATGATGCCACCTCCTTCAACGGCGACATATCGTCCTGGGATGTCTCCTCCGTCACCGACATGCGCTGGATGTTCTACGGAGCCTCCTCCTTCAACGGCGACATATCGTCCTGGGATGTCTCCTCTGTCACCGACATGTCTCTCATGTTCTATGACGCCGCCTCCTTCAACCAGAACATCTCCGCCTGGGATGTCTCCTCTGTCACCGACATGCCCTGGATGTTCTACGGCGCCACCACCTTCAACCAGAACATCTCCGCCTGGGATGTCTCCTCTGTCACCGACATGTCTCTCATGTTCTATGACGCCGCCTCCTTCAACGGCGACATATCGTCCTGGGATGTCTCCTCTGTCACCGACATGTCCTGGATGTTCGACGGCGCCACCACCTTCAACCAGGACATCTCCGCCTGGGATGTCTCCTCTGTCACCGACATGGCCCGTATGTTCGACGGCGCCACCTCCTTCAACCAACCCCTCGACAGATGGAACGTCTCCTCGGTGACCGACATGTACAGTATGTTCAACCGAGCCGACAGGTTCAATCAGAACTTGGGGTCCTGGTACATCACCTTGCACGATTTGGCCGTCTCTAACGACAGGCGGACGGTCGGCAACATCACGGCGCAGAACCAAGTGCTGACCAGTCATAACCACGCCTACAACATAACCGGCGCCCATGCCGACCTCTTTGAGGTGGTTGACGGCACGACCCTCCGACTCAAGTCCGGCCAGAGCGTCACTCCCGGCACCACCTACCAAGTCAACGTGACCGCCACCGGATTCCACCTCCTCGGCGGCGGCAGCCACCACCGGGTCGTCCAAGTCACTGCCACCGAGCCCATTGATCCCCTCCTCGACGCCACCGACCCCATCGATCCCCTCCTTGACGCCCCCGGCCACGCCTTTGTCACCACTTGGACAACCATCGCCGACGACCAGACCGTACAGTTCTTCGTCAGCGGATCCGGCATCGCCATTGACTGGGGCGACGGCAACATCACCAGCGACATTTCCGGAACCGCAACATACACCTACGCAAAGCCCGACACCTACACTGTCATCGTCACCGGCGACCTTGAACGGTTCCAGCTGGACAACGGCCCCAGCAAGGCCAGCCTGTCCTCGATCGACCAGTGGGGCAGCAGTTCGTGGACCAGTATGGAGGCGGCCTTCTATGGAGCCTCCAAGATGGCCTACCGGGCTACCGACACCCCCGACCTCTCGCGTGTCACCGACATGTCCAGTATGTTCGCCGACACCTCCGCCTTCAACGGCGACATATCGTCCTGGGACACCTCTTCGGTGACCAGCATGAGTCACATGTTCTGGAATGCATCCTCCTTCAACCAGGACATCTCCGCCTGGGACGTATCGAGCGTGACCGACATGTCCAGTATGTTCGCCGACACCTCCGCCTTCAACGGCGACATATCGTCCTGGGACGTCTCCTCGGTGACGGACATGTCCTGGATGTTCGAACACGCCCGCGCCTTCAACGCCGACCTCTCCGCCTGGGACACCTCTTCGGTGACCAGCATGAGTCACATGTTCTGGAATGCATCCTCCTTCAACCAGGACATCTCCGCCTGGGACGTATCGAGCGTGACCGACATGTCCAGTATGTTCGCCGACACCTCCGCCTTCAACGGCGACATATCGTCCTGGGACGTCTCCTCGGTGACGGACATGTCCTGGATGTTCGAACACGCCCGCGCCTTCAACGCCGACCTCTCCGCCTGGGACACCTCTTCGGTGACCAGCATGAGTCACATGTTCTGGAATGCATCCTCCTTCAACCAGGACATCTCCGCCTGGGACGTATCGAGCGTGACCGACATGTCCAGTATGTTCGCCGACACCTCCGCCTTCAACGGCGACATATCGTCCTGGGACGTCTCCTCGGTGACGGACATGTCCTGGATGTTCGAACACGCCCGCGCCTTCAACGCCGACCTCTCCGCCTGGGACACCTCTTCGGTGACCAGCATGAGTCACATGTTCTGGAATGCATCCTCCTTCAACCAGGACATCTCCGCCTGGGACGTATCGAGCGTGACCGACATGTCCAGTATGTTCGCCGACACCTCCGCCTTCAACGGCGACATATCGTCCTGGGACGTCTCCTCGGTGACGGACATGTCCTGGATGTTCGAACACGCCCGCGCCTTCAACGCCGACCTCTCCGCCTGGGACACCTCTTCGGTGACGGACATGTCCGCGATGTTCTCCGGCGCCACCTCCTTCAACCAACCACTCAACAGCTGGGACGTCTCCTCGGTGACGGACATGTCCGCGATGTTCTCCGGCGCCACCTCCTTCAACCAACCACTCAACAGCTGGGACGTCTCCTCGGTGACGGACATGTCCGCGATGTTCTCCGGCGCCACCTCCTTCAACCAACCACTCAACAGCTGGGACGTCTCCTCGGTGACGGACATGTCCGCGATGTTCTCCGGCGCCACCTCCTTCAACCAACCACTCAACAGCTGGGACGTCTCCTCGGTGACGGACATGTCCGCGATGTTCTCCGGCGCCACCTCCTTCAACCAACCACTCAACAGCTGGGACGTCTCCTCGGTGACGGACATGTCCGCGATGTTCTCCGGCGCCACCTCCTTCAACCAACCACTCAACAGCTGGGACGTCTCCTCGGTGACGGACATGTCCGCGATGTTCTCCGGCGCCACCTCCTTCAACCAACCACTCAACAGCTGGGACGTCTCCTCGGTGACGGACATGTCCGCGATGTTAGACGGCGCCGCCTACTTCAACCAGGACATCTCCGCCTGGGACACCTCCTCGGTGACGGACATGTCCTGGATGTTCGCCGACGCCTCCGCCTTCAACCAACCACTCAACAGCTGGGACGTCTCCTCGGTGACCAACATGGCCAGGATATTCGGCTCTGCCGCCGCCTCTTTTGACCAGAACCTCGGCAGCTGGTATGTCACTATAGACAACACGTCCATTGAAAGGGCGGATGTCCCCGGTGTGGTCGGGGCCATATCCGCCCAGAATTCCTATCTGGACGGGCAGAACCCAACCTACCGGATAGAGCCGGGCGGCGACTCGGATCGGTTCGAGATAACCGGCGGCAACCAACTACTCATGGTATCGGCTGACGCCGACCAGACAACCTACACGGTCACCATCACCGCTACCAGAGGCTCTGTATTCGAGGACGGCAACAACCGACGGACCGTCGAAGTGGTTTTGGGTGGTGCTCCCGATGCGCGGCATGCGCCGGACCAGATCCCGTTCGTCACCACCTGGCGTACCGAGACTGCCAACCAGACCATCACCCTCCCCCTAGTGGGTTCGGGCATGACCGTCCACTGGGGCGATGGCACCAACAGCACCGGCATCTCGGGAGCCACAACCCACAGATACACTAACCCCGGCACCTACGAGGTCTCGGTCCACGGCGGCCTCCAAGCCATCTCGCTGGGCGACCATCCAGACGCGACCAAGCTCGTGTCGATAGACCAGTGGGGCGATACATCGTGGACGACCATGGCGTCGGCCTTTGAGGGCGCCTCCAGCATGGTCCACGAGGCGACCGACACCCCTGACCTCTCGCGCGTCACCGACATGTCCGGCATGTTCTTCGATACCACCTCCTTCAACGGCGACATATCCTCCTGGGACACATCCTCGGTGACGGACATGTCCGGGATGTTCGCTGGCGCCGCCTCCTTCAACCAGGACATCGCCGCCTGGGACGTCTCCTCGGTGACCGACATGTCCCACATGTTCTCCGGCGCCGCCTCCTTCAACCAGTCCCTGAACACCTGGGACGTCTCGCAGGTGACCGACATGTCCCACATGTTCTCCGGCGCCGCCTCCTTCAACCAGCCCCTCGACAGCTGGGACGTCTCGGCGGTGACCCGCATGGCCAACATGTTCTCCGGCGCCGCCTCCTTCAACCAGCCCCTCGACAGCTGGGACGTCTCCTCTGTCACCGACATGTCTTGGATGTTCTCCAGCGCCGCCTCCTTCAACCAGGACATCTCCGGGTGGGACGTCTCCTCGGTGACCGACATGGCCGCGATGTTCCGGGGCGCCTCCGACTTCAACGTGGACGTCTCCGGCTGGGACGTCTCGGCGGTGACCCGCATGGCCGCGATGTTCGAAGGCGCCTCCGACTTCAACGTGGACGTCTCCGGCTGGGACGTCTCCTCGGTGAACAACATGGGCGGCATGTTCTGGGACGCCGACTCCTTCGACCAGGACATCTCCACCTGGGACGTCTCGCAGGTGACGAACATGTACGGGATGTTCTGGGACGCCGACTCCTTCGACCAGCCCCTCGACAACTGGGACACCTCCTCTGTCACCGACATGGCCTGGATGTTCTACGACGCCGACTCCTTCGACCAGGACATCTCCGGCTGGGATGTCTCCTCGGTGACGAACATGTACGACATGTTCTACGACGCCGCCTCCTTCGACCAGAATCTTGGCGGCTGGTATGTTGTGATAGACAGCGCGTCCATCGACAGGGCGGACGTCCCCGGCGTGGTCGGGACCATCTCCGCCCGGAACGCCTACCTGGACGGGCAGAACCCAGTCTATATGATAGAGCCGGGCGGCGACTCGGACCGGTTCACCATAGTTGACGGCAACCGCCTCAGCATGGTATCGGCTGACGCCGACCGGACGGCCTACACGGTCACCATCACCGCTACAGGATACTCGGTATTCGAGGACGGCAACAACCGGCAGGATGTCCAAGTGAACTTGAAAGACGGCGGTACGCAATGATGTCATAACCGCAGTGGCGGATGACTTGATGTTTGAGAGATGGATGTGGCACTACCCGGCTAAGAAAGCTTGGAAATTGTTGATGCTTGTAGGGGCGTCATAGTCACGGTTTCGCTCGATCTGGTCGCCGCATACGAATGGGAACCTAACCACTACCGACTGGCGTCCGGTCTGATAGTCGGGATGGGCTGCGCCATGTTGGTATATCACATTCGAAAAGGCGACGAGGAAGACACCGCTGTCAAGAAAAAGATCTTACTTGCTGGCATTGTGGTGTTGATGCCGATGGATCTCTTGCAGAAATGGGACATCATCATGTGATATGAACCGCCCATCAGGTCGATCTCGCCTACCAGCATCTTGAGCGTAGCGGGGTTGTCCACGCTGACGGCTCCCCCACACGATAATTCTCCAAAAAAGTCGCAGAAGAGTTAAAAGCAATCCGAGCAGGCCGCCCGCCGGACCGAAACGTTTGTTGATCACCGGATCCACGGCCGCCCAATGAAACAACACCACACCAAGAGAAGAAGGCAAAAGGAAAGACCCGAGGGCTACTGCAGGGATTACGAGCGGCGCAGGAAGAACGGCGGCAAGCGGTTCAAGGAACGGTTCAAGGCCATCCTGAGAAGGATAACGAAGTTCCTGGAGGACAACCCCGAACACAAGGCCATGCTGTGCGTGCTGATGACCTGGGTGATGATGAAGAAATACTCCTGCTCCATCCGCGGGATGGTCGAGGAGTGCGAGGCCAGGCCGGGCCTGTGCAGGAAGCTGGGCATGGATCACGTTCCCTCCAAATCGTGGCTGCACAAGTGGATGAAGAGGATACCCCTCGACCTGCTGGACTCGCTGCTGAGGTTCACCGCCGGCAGCGACGCGCGCCGGACGTTGTCGGTGGACTCCACCCAGTACACGTTCAACCGGTATGTCCTGGTGGAGGATGCCAAGCGCGGGAAGTTCTATCGGAAGGCCACCGTCAAGCACCACGCCCTGATCACGGACAGCGGCAGGATAGTCGCCGTCGTCGTGACGGACGGGAACGCGGGCGACTCGCCCGCACTAGCAGAGCTGTGCGCCAGGGCGCCCCGCGGCGAGGGGTACCTGCTGGGCGACTCGGCCTACTGTTCCAGGGAGAACTGCCGGCTGGCCGCGTCCATCGGAAGGCAGCCGTGCTTCCGGCCCAAGAAGAACTTCGTGGCCCACGGTATGAGCGAGTGGGGCAGGATGCTGGCCTGGTGCAGGGACCACCCAGGTGGGTTCTACAGGACGTATGGCAGACGAAACACGATCGAGAGCTGCTTCTCGGCGGTCAAGGACCGGTTCAACTTCAGGATCAGGTCCGTGACGCTGGAGATGCAACGACGCGAGATCGCCATCATGTCCATCTGCCGGAATCTCTTTGCCTGATCGGGGATAAAAAGAGTCCCGTCTCCCCGGGGACGCGTGGGGGAGACTGCGCTAGAACGCCCGGATCCGGCGGATAATGGGGTATTTGCGGCCGGAGACGCCACGGCCTGCTATCGCCGGATGGGATAATGCAGTCAAAACCGGTCTGAGGATGAGCCGGATCTGCCGTTTTGAAGGAGTAATTTCGTGGGTTTATGCGCACCGTGGACAACCCCGAGCGTAGCGTTCTCCTTTTGAAGCGCCTTTGCGGCCGCGCGCTCGGGCCCCAGACCAGAGCAGCCCTGCCGCCCTCAAGGAATTCCTCGCGCCAAGGATAGAACGGGTTGGGTGAGAGGCCGTACTTCCTACATATGTTGGCGGTACTGGTCGTGGTGGTGAGCGACTCTATCACGATCTTGGCCTTGGCCTTGACGGTCCATCGCTTCTTGGTCATGGTGTGATCCTCCCGGGCAGGCCCAAAAACTCTTTGTGGCGGATCGTTCTCCTTCTAAGGGGTCCCCCGCCAGTCCTTGGTGAACTTTTCGTGCCGCTCAAAGTATCCCTCGCCGTACAAGTTCAGGTCAAATCGACTCATTACCCCAAGCCATCCGGCAACGACCCGTCCGCCGTTCTGGTCGGTTCGGGAAAGGAGACACGGCTGGGCCGGGTCGGGTTCCGCGGATGCCGCCTGCTCGTCCTTGGGCGCCGCGCCTCCCCCGAAGATGGGCGGGAGTATTTCCGTCGGTAAAGATGCTCCGGGTTGGATCGCGCGCCATCAGGATGGTGGCCTGGTAGGCGGATATGCCGTTCTTCTCGCAGGTGGCCGCGAACGTTCTGAGGATGGAAAAATTGCGGGCTGCCCTCCAGTCGGGGGAACCCGACCCTGCGGCGGTCCTCCACCACCACCAGGTCGCGGACGCTCCGCTCGGTGTCGTTGTTGTTGTAGGACATCCCCGGCACCCGGGGCGCGGTGAACATGTTGGGTAGGGCGTTGGAGATGATGGTGGTGGTGACGCCGTCGGCCGGGAACGAGTCGATGATCATCCGGACGCGCCCGGCCAGCTGGTCAATCCGGGCGTCGATAAACCCGGCCAGGCGGTCAATCCGGGCGATGATCCCCAGATGGCCGGCGCACCGGAGGGGTCCGCCGGCCAGCCGCTCCACCTGTTCGCGGACCTGCTTGGCATCGCGGTAGACGGACAGCATCATCCGGTGGCGGTCGTACTGGGGGGATCCCAGCTCGTTCTCCATTGACGATTCCTCGGTATCGCGCAGCAGGTGCACCTGGCACCTGGACAGGATGCCCTTGTGCCACTCGTACCCGGTGGTGCCGTCCCGCATGGCGGGACGGTTCCCAATCCGCCCCCAGATGGACCGTAGCGTGACCGCGTACCTGTGGGGGATGATCCTTGTCTGGGTGGTGCGTGCCGTCTCGGCCACCGACGCCTGCACCCCCCTCGCGGCCCACCCGGTGTCCGGTCTCGTCGGTCCGGACGTACGGGTCCACGGTAGCCCTCTCGACTATCCGGACCATGGCGGGTTGGGGCTGGAACGAGGTCCACAGGTTGGAGTGCTGCGTGAGAAGGGCGTCCTGGCGGCGGTACTCGGTGTCGGGTATGCCCGACGGCGGGGCCACCGGGCTGCTGTACACTCGGAGATCTTCGGCGTCCAGCACGATGGGTCCCTCATAGGGGATGGCAAGCACGTCCCCGTCGATATGGTCGGCCATCGCCGTGATGCAGTTGGAGACGGCCCCGGCCGAGACGGTCGCGTTCTCTATCTCACGCAGCATCATCACCACCGTGTCGTCCTCGGTGTTGTGGGCCCTCTCGTAGGCCTGGAGGGTGGCGCGCGTGCGCGGCCCCAGGGACATCCCGGGGATGGTGTCGGTGTACGGGATCGTCCGGATGCCGCACCCCGGGCACTGCCCCACGCGGATCACGTACATCAGCGAGACGGCGCTCCGCCGGGCCTCGGCCAGGTCCCGGAACCTCTTCGGGATGGTCCTGATGATCACCAGGTCGGCCCTGCCGCAGTACCCGCACAGCTCGGGGCGGAATACGACGGTTCCCTCGGCGCGTTCCCTTCAGGAGGCGCCTCGGTGGCCTGACTGGGCGCCCCGCTTCTTTTTGGTGATCAGGTCGGGGTCGCCTCCGCTCCTGGCCGCCTCGAACCTGGCCGAGGCCAGCCGGTGCTCGTCGCGGGTCATCGCCGGCTGGCCGTCCTTCCTGCCGGGTGCCTTGCCCGGCTCCTCGCCCGGGGCGTCCCCGGTCCACCCTTGGTGGACCGCCAGCTGCCTCTCCAGGTCGGATATCAGCCGGTCCCGCTCGGCAATCCTGCCGTTGGCGTTCTCCAGGTCGGCCGCCAGGGACGATGTCGCCTCGCCCGCCGTCTCGTAGATGCCTGCTGCCAACCCCTCCAGCGAGCCGGCCATATCCCAGACCCGTATCAGTTCTGACCTCAGCTGGGCCTCCTCCTTGGTTGGCCTGCGGCTCCCCGGTCCGGCCAAGATCCTGCCGGCCCCCCCTGCAGCACGGGCACCGGGCCGTCCCGGGTTCGTCCGTCATGGCTGCGTCCTGTCCGCTCTGTACGGTGGTCTGGGTCATGACGTGATCCACTGCCTCGTTTGGATGGATCATACAACTCAGTCGGTTGTATGTCGGGCAGGCTCCCGTCCGTAGATGATATCACCGTCCTCCGCACAAGTTCGGGTCTGCATGAGTTTCGTGGGCGATCGTGTCAGGTAACATCCGCCGGATATCTGATCAGGCGCAGGCCAGAATTTGACCTGAACTTGTACTTGGGCGGTTCTAGTCTCTTAGGTCGCGCATCTCATCCTGGGGGGAGCGCATCTCATCCAATATTGATTTCATCATCACAACGCGCCGGTGCGCCGCACTGCGCTTATCCTTGAGACGGGCGCTCACATCTTGCATGACGGCATAGTCTTTGCTCATACCATCCACAATCTCCTGCCAGATATGATGGTCGCTGTCGTATCTTGTGCGTAGCGCGCCCAGCCTGCGCCGTATCTTAGACTTCCTCTCCGATACGTCTGAGGTCATCTCTTACTTCCCGCCAAAGTTTGGCGGCACCGCGAAAGAATTCGGCATCCTCCTCCAAGCCCATCTTCTCGGCTATCGCGGCCGACTCTTCTGTTCTGGCTATGGTGTCGTCCACCTTCGTCATACAATCAATGCGTGGGCAGAGATATTAAATCTTCGACCAAACCGGTTGTATGGACTCAGGTCCGCAGGCGTCGATCTTTGATTGGTATATTCAACCAAATATGGTCAACTCATACCGATTAACAGTGCGCAAATCCAACAAATACCTCCCACGGTAGTGTGATTAGGGGATTCCACACTCATCAACAGGATACGTACCTGGGGACCTGAGTCCGTACAACCGGTTCCCCCCGCAAGGATGGGTGGCGAGTCAGGAAATCTGCATCCGCGATCTTAAACGGTCAATCGGATCAGGGCCGGCATGGGGCACAGGAAACCCCGAAAACCCCGGAAGGGTCAGGGGGTGCTGTTGCATTTGCGGCTGATGGGGTATGATGGGATAAATGCGCCCAGATCCGGGAATCATCTTGTGCATGCCGCATGATATGGGCTGGCACAGACCCGGATTTGGACCGGTCCCCCACATACTGGCCGGCGACCTACACGAACCGCCGAAACGCGCGCCGGGCGCGGCCACTCTGCCTGGATGGTCGCCATACATACATCGCTGCTGACGGCCTACCGCATAGTAACGGCAAGTGGGGTTTGGCAGTCTACGCCGCCGCGGCCTCAAGCAGGGTCAGCACACTGTCGTACCCTTCCATACGTATGCCCGCCGCCTCGGCGGGTGTCCTGCCGTTCAGCGCCGCATGCGGCCTGAAAAAATCGTACCCCGGCACCACCAGCCCCGCCATCACGGGGTTTGCCACCTTGTAGCCGCCCCGCCTGCGGATGAGCGGCCTGAGCTCCCCGTTCAGGCGTTCGTGTATGTTGTTGTGGTTGAACTCGTTCCGCATGTGCACCCCCGACGGCGTGCACCGGACGGCGCCCGGCCCTGCGCCGGAACGCCTTCCTGGCCGCCCCCGGGAAAGACGTCCAGGCCGTCTGTCACGAACACCCACGGGGTCGTGCCGGCCCTCCGCGCCGCCTCCCCGAACAACTCCGGCGGCTCGGCCCCCATCTTTACGGGCGGTACCATGTATGACAGGATGAACCTGGCGGAGTGGTCCATGACCGTAAACGGGTAGGCGCCCTTACCCAGTATCTTGAAGTAGACCTCGCCGCAGTGCCACCCGTACCCTGTCCATGGGCGGATCTTCTCGGCGTGCCCCTCCATGAGGGGGCCGTACGCTGCCATCCACCGGTATATGGTGGAGCGGTGGAATTTGGGGCCGCGCCGGGCGATATCCTCGGCCACGCGCGCCAGCGACACCCCCTTGGAGACCTACATGCCTGGGACAAGACGGGGAGTCGCCGTTCCTGAGCATAACCCATGCTTTATCGGCATCAGCCGCGCATGCAACAGCACCGCCCGTACGCGTTTCGGCTCGGAACGGATCTAGACGAGGTTAAGCTGCCATCCATTGGACGAATTGTCTAATCTGATATACAATTTCTACTATCCTGCACGGTCTGTTGCCACGGAACTGCATATGTTGATTGCAAAACCACGAATGGTGGATTCTTTGGTTTCACCCCTAGCCGAAACGCGTACCACCGCCCCCAACAAACACACTTATTCTGCAGGCCGCTCAACGGACCCATGTCGCAGGATCCCGCAGCCAAGTGGAAGCAGGAGACGGACAGGTATGCGGGTATCTGCAAACGCGTGCTGGCGGCATCCCCGAGCATCAGGTACGCCGGAACGATAAACCAGTACGGACGAACCCTGACCGGCTTTATCAGGCCGGGCACCAGCCCGATGCTGGGAAGAGAGCAGGCAAAGAACGAGATGTTTGTGCTCTCGACCATAGTCAACCTGAGAAAGGAGACCGAGGATGCCATCGGCAAGCTGGAGCACATACTCATCCGGCACGAAAAGGTCAAGATAGTCCTTATCGCCTCCGGGAAGGTGGTCTTTTACATCACCATAGACGGCAAGGAAGAAAAATACATGGACCTGGTCAGGGACATCAAGAACATCATCCGGTGATATTCCGCCGGGGGGCCGCGCCCGACATTATCTCGCCAAGGTTTGGAGATGATGATGATGGTACGTATTTTTTTGCAGAGTCAGGCGGGGGTGAACCCGTGGTAGCCTCCGGTCTGCCGCTCCTTGTCCTCGAAGTTGGGCTCAAAGAACGATATCAGATACTCGTCGGGGTCATACACGATGGCGTTCTTGCCGGCGGCCCTTGCCACTATGTTCCGGTACACCCTGACTCCTTTGGCCTGCAGCTCGTCCAAGGCCGACTGCACGTCGCCCACCAGAAATCCGATGGTGATGCCGTTGTCGATGGAGCCGCCCGAGTGCTCTGCGGCCAACGATGCCGGGTGCAGGCTCAGCAGGGCCCCGGTCGTACCCAAGTCAACCCAGGTACGCCTCTGCATCTTTATGGGAAGGCCCAGTATGTCGTGGTAAAATTCCAGGGATTTGTCCAGATCCTTGACTGCGAGTATAACGTTGCCTACCCTCTTTATGTTCACGGGTACGCCTTTGTCTAGCTTCATTAAATGTATTTGCAAAAAAAAAGAAGGCCGAAACGAACGACGCCGAAGGGTCCGCGTGCATTTCAATGCCAAGCAAACCAGACGGCATCAACGGACATGAGAGCGGCCACCTGTGGTACGGCGAGTTCGGCCACCCATGACAGGGAATCCCCGCACAAGCATGCAATTGCCTGCAGAATCGACATTGGGTAAAGCTCGGCAAACGCTCCGGCTACAGGGCAGGGCCACCACCGGCCAGACAACCATCAGTTGAACGAGTCAGACGAGTAATAACCGGAGCCGAATACGAGTCCGTCGTGCATTATAAGCCAGGTGCGCTTGCCCTCCAGCTCGCCGGTCGCCGGGTTATTGAGTTGATAACTCACCCATGCGCCCGGTTCTGTCTCCAATTCCTCCAGAACGTCGGACACAGGCAAGGCCGAAGTTATGGCATCCCAGTCCGACATGCCTATCAGGGACGAGTTCACGTTCTGAGCCTGAACGGCTCCGGTCTCAGGATCTACGGCAAAGAAGTATGTCGAGACGGGGTCCTCTGGAATGACGTTGATCTTGGCAAATGCCGCATCCCTGTCCTTTTTGTACTCCAATATTTGGTTGAATGCAATGGTCTGGGCCTGAGAGTCTAGTATGTAGTAGCCGGCCGCAAAGATGAGTCCGTCGCGCACCTCCAGGTACGTGCGCTTGTACTGGTGGGTGCCGGTGTCGGGGTTCAGAAAGATGTACGTCACCCATGTCCTTCCGTTATCATCCAGGTCAGCCTGAACCACCTCAAACGGCCTGATGGAGGTGGTCTGTATGGATGTGGGCGTGAGTCCGACCCTGTCGGGGAATACACCGTGAGCCTCAGTCTCCCAAGTGGTTGCATTCATGACGAACGGGTAGATCTCGTCGGTTATGACGGGTTCGGCCGGGGTGATGATATCCTTCCATGCGTCATCCTCCTTGTTGGACTCGTAGATGAACATGGCATAGTCCACCGTCGACCGGGTATCCCCGTCCTGGACGCTATACGTGGATGCAAAGAAGTGTCCGTCATACAGGCTAAGCAGGCCGCGCTTGATCTGATCAGTCTTGGTATACGGACTTACAAAGGAGAATTGGGACCACGCCGTGCCATCTCCGCTGTTGGCCGCTGCCTGAAGATCATCGTAGGATCTTGCCAGCTGCACCGGCGGCAGCGGTCCGACAATGTGGGGGAGTGTACCGTGCGCCAGTATGTGGGTCGCGTTTCTGACGGCGGGGTAAATATCAACCCTGTTGAGGGCTCCGGAGCTGATCACCTCAAAGCCTTTCGAGGGGTCGGACCTGTACGTGTAGATGGCCTCGTCAACCATGGACTGAATCCTAGAGTCCGGGAACGAGTAACCGGACCCAAAGATGTACCCGTCCTGCATGGACAGGTAGGCGCGGGTGAGCTGCCTTGTGTTGGTGTCGACGCTCTCGGACATGTATGCAACCCAGATGCCGCCCTCCTCGCGCAGCTCTGCAACGATGCGCTCCGGCGACTTGTCGGCAGCCATCAGGTCGTCAAATACCTGTCCGACCCTGCCGGGCTGCGAGCCGTGGGCCACCATTTCAAAAGTGGCGCCGTCAAGGACAAACGGATGCATCGCCGCCAACTCCAATGCGGCCCCCGGAGTTATCATGCCAAAGGCATCCTCTCCCTGCGAGGCATACAGGAGGAGGGCCGTATCCACCTGTGACTGGGCACGCTGATCCTGAATGTAGTACCCGGACCCGTAGATGTAATCACCATACTGGTAGAGCCAGGTTCGCTTTAGCTGTTTTGTGTTGGTGTCGGGGTTGGTAAAGACATACTCCACCCATGTTCCCCCGTCGCGGGCCAGATCCTCCCGGATTGACTCGATGGAGCGGTCGCCCGTGTTCAGTATGGCATAGGGAACGTGCCCCAGCCTGTCCGGGATGGCACCGTGGGCCACCGTCTCCAGGCTGCCCGCATCAAAGACGATCGGGTAGAGTTCCCCGGAGTACCGAATATCCCCGAAGGTGATAATCTCAAAGGCCTCCAGGCCCCTTGATTCGTGCAGCTGTACGGCATCCTCCACCACGTGCTTCACCCTGGATTCTGGCAGGTAGTGACCCGAGCCGAAGATGTACCCGTCATTCAGATACAACCAGGAACGCTTGGGTTGGACGGTTCCCGTGTCGGGGTTTGAGGCCATGTATTCCACCCACGCGCCGCCGCCCCTGGCCAAATCCGCAAGAATGGAATCTACAGGCCTGTCCGCGCTTGTCAGCGTATCCTCCACCACGCCGGAAAATTCCACATATGCCCCGTTCGCCACCGTCTCAAGCGTGGTGGCATTCAAGACGAACGGGTACGGTTTGGCGGTGCGGATATTTTCCGCAGGGGAGATCATCTCAAATGCATCTGCGCCTTCGCTCCAGTACAGCAGCAGCGCCTCCACGACTGCCGCCGTTGTTCTGGAATCTATGTCATCCGTGTCAAATCTTGGGGGCGCCATGCCGTCCATGGACGACATCGCGTCCTCCTCCCCCGCCGACACAGCATGGGATGCAAATCCGTATGGAACCGCGCATCCGGCCAGTGCGGCGGCCATCAGCAGGGCGGCCGACAGGTGGAACCCACCCGCACGGCGCGATGGATCGGGACCTGAGCGACTACGTCCAAGCATCACCCATGGATGATACAAGTGATTTAAGAACATAGCGATTTGCTATCACGCTGTCAATTGTATGATGGTTGGACCCTGCCGGCAGGGGCTGCCGCCTTGCGATATACCGGCGCCTGCATGCTACGAAGATCAGCGCCGGCAGATGCCCGGGCTAGCCGCCGCGGGCGGATTTTTGGCGGCGGCAGGCTGCACAGGGATTATATTTTGGCGGCGGTGGCTTGGACCATGGGATTTCCTGCCCGCCGCCTGCGCCGCCTGCGCAAGTCAGACGGGATGCGGAGGCTGGTCCGCGAGACGAGGGTGACCCCCGATGATCTCGTGTATCCGGTGTTTGTGGAGGAGGGGCTGGACTCGAGAAAGCCGGTGGGCTCGATGTCGGGGATAGACAGGATACCCCTGGAGATGGTCCGCGAGGAGGTCAGGGAGACGTATGCTCTGGGCATACCGGCGATCATGCTGTTTGGCATCCCCCGGGAGAAGGACCCGGAGGGGACCGCGTCCTATGATGATGACGGGATAGTCCAGAACGCCATCAGGGAGGCCAGGGCAGAGCAGCCCGAGATGGTGATAATGGCAGACGTCTGCATGTGCCAGTACACCTCAACGGGCCACTGCGGGACATACAGGGACGGTACGGTGGACAACGACGCGACCATCGACTCCCTGGCAAGGATAGCCGTAAGCTACGCCCGGGCGGGCGTCGACGTGGTCTCGCCGTCGGCGATGATGGACGGGCAGGTCGCCGCCATACGGGCAGGCCTGGATGGCGGGGGATTCGGCGGGGTGGCCATAATGTCCCATGCCGCCAAGCACCGCTCCTCGCTATACGCCCCGTTCCGCGATGCGGCCGACTGCGCTCCCCGGTCCGGGGACAGAAAGGGGTACCAGGTCCCCTATACGAACCCCCGGGAGGCCATGATGGAGGTGGAGGCCGATATCGAGGAGGGTGTCGACATAGTGATGATAAAGCCGGCCCTTCCGTATCTGGATCTGGTCGCCGAGGCCAGGAGGCGCTTTTCGGTGCCGGTAGCCGCCTACAGCGTCTCCGGCGAGTACGCCCTGGTTCAGGCGGCCCACATGCAGGGCTGGATAAACGGCGCCGACGTGGCCCAGGAGATACTGGGGTCCATAAAGCGGGCCGGCGCCGACATAATCGTCACGTACTTTGCCAAGGACGCGGCGAGGGCGGCGGCTTGAGGGACGACGAGCGGTTCGAGATTATGAGGGCCATGGACCTGCTGCCCCAGGTGGCAGGCGCCAGTTTTGCCACGACCTGGTTCAGGCTGCGCAGGGTGAAGAGTCCCACCAGGGAGGAGTACCGCGCCAAGGTAGCGGAGTACTTTGGCGCCGCGTGCAGGGCCCTGGACACGTTCCCCGATACGGAGGAGTTCGGCCCGATAAGGTCGTACATACAAGGCCGGCTCAAGAGGGAGATGGAGGGCATCGTGGAGGGGCGCAACCGCGAAGTGGAAAAGCGCTACGACAGGTACGTCGACTACGGGTAACCGGCCGCTCCAAAAGACCTAAACCGGCGCACGCCCCATTACCGGCTCGTGGGCGAGGTGGACGTATCGCTTTTGGGCGTCTGGGGGCTAATTGCGGCCGGGGTCATGGGCGTGACCGCGTTCAGCTACCTGGCGTACCGGAGGCGCAATGCGGCCCCGCCGCCTTGAGAAGCCGGGCATCAGGTGTCTGGGGATAGCGGAGAGTTTTCTGCCGGAGTCAAGGATGTCCACGCTGGCAGGGGTCATCATGAGGAACGACATGGTGGTGGACGGGTTTGTCTTTGGCAACAGCACCGTCTCCGGCGAGGATGCCACCGACGCGGTCCTGGATATGTACGGGTCCGCTGGCCGGGACGACATAGGGTACCTGTTGTTGTGGGGCACCGTGATATCCAGCTACAACATGGTCGACGTCGCAAGGGTGGCCGGCTCGCTGGGCATGCCGGTGATCGGACTCTCCGGCGAGGCGACAGGCGACCTGCCCGGATCCATAAGCGGCCGGTTCCCGGACAGGGTGGAGAGGTACCGTTCCCTGGGCGAGAGGCACCGGATAGGGCTGCGCACCGGGCACACCGTCTACGCCCGGATGTCAGGATGCACGGTAGACCAGGCAGCCCGCCTGCTGAACGCCATAACCGTGCAGGGGGCGGTCCCTGAGCCCCTGCGGCTGGCAAGACTGCTGGCGGCCGCGGTTCGGCGCCGGGGCTAGCCCTCTGAGGCCGACCTGCCGCCGTCCACGTTCAGGACGGTCCCGGTGACCCAGGAGGAGTCCTCGGAGGCAAAGAAGAGCACTGCGTTTGCGACGTCGCGTGGTTCGCCGACGCGCCCCATAGGCAGCCTCTCCTCGAGGACGTGCCGGGCCTCTGGGTCGTCAAGGTACGGCTTGATCATTCCCGAGTTTATTATCCCGGGGTTTACGCAGTTGCACCGGATGTTGCGGCGCGCGTACTCGACGGCGATCGACTTGGTGAACATGGAGGTGGCGGCCTTGGTGGAGGAGTAGACGGCCAAGTGTACCTTGGGTATGGCCCTCTCCGCGGAGATGGATCCTATGTTTACGATGCTCCCGTTCCGGACGTCCACCATGTGGCCGAGGACTGCCCGGGTAATCCGGAACATCCCCTGCATGTTGATGCCGACCAGGCTGTCTATGTCCGACTGGGACATGGTGTGGAAGTGGTCAGACTCGGTGATCACCCCCGCGTTGTTCACCAGCACGTCCACCCGGCCGTACTCGTCGACCACCCGGCCCACGGCCTGAAGGACCTGGGAGTCGCTGGTGATATCGCAGATCACCGAGACCGTCCTGTCCGCGTGGCCGACTCTGGAGCGTACCTCCTCGAGCGACTTTAGGTTGCGCGACATCAGCACCACTATCGCCCCTTCCTCGACGAACCGCCGCACTATGCCCTCCCCGATGTCGCTGGAGGCGCCGGTGACGATGCAGACCTTTCCGTCGAGCTTCATGGGTGGAGTTGGCCGGACGGGTTAAAATGATTTGTGGTTTGGTTTGCGGTCTCGTGCCGCTCAGGCGGGCCGGCGGCTCTCGCGTCCGGGTTGGTCGGGACGCGCCCCGGGCATGCGCTATCCGGATGAGGTGTGGGCGGGATGGCCCCGCAGGTGCTCCAGTATACCCGTATAGTCCAGATCTCCCAGGCCCGCCTCGACCGCCTCCGAATACGTCCTGAGCGCCTCCGAGGACATCGGAAGGGTCAGCCCCGCAGAGTCGGCGGCGTCCAGGATCGTCCCAAGGTCCTTGGCCAGATTCTCCAGCGTGAAGGTTGCAGGATACCTGCCGCTGATCATCCTGAAGGCCTTCCTCTGGCTCATGCCGGTGGCAAAGTATGTGGAGTTGAGCACGTCAAGGAACGCCTCCGGCTTGACGCCCAGTCCGCGCGCCAGGCATATCCCCTCGGAGAGCGAGAGTGCCAGCATGGCAATCTGAAGGTTCATGGCCAGCTTGACGGAATGGGCCGTTCCGGGCGGGCCCAGATGGTACCGCTTCTCGGCCACCGCCGCAAAGACGCCCTCCACCCGCCGGAACGGTTCAGGGTCGCCGCCTGCCATCACAACCAGGCGGCCCTCGGCGGCAGCGTCCGGCCCCCCCATGACGGGCGTGTCCAGCCAGTCCACCCCGGCGTCGAGGAACTCGGCATGTATCTTCCGCGACTCCGATGGCAGTATCGTGCTCATGTCGGCGACCGCCATCCCCGGGTGCTTGCCGGACAAGATACCACCTCCACCAAACGAGACATCCCTGACCGCCCCGGCGTCGCGTACCACCGTCAGCACCACCTCGGATCTCCGCGCCACCTCGGCGGGACTACCCCCCACCGCTCCGCCGGCCTCCCGGATTGGACCGGTCTTGGAGGCGGTCCTGTTGTACACTGCCACGTCAAAGCCCGATTTAATCAGGCGCAGGGCCACCGCGGCGCCCAGCATCCCCGTCCCGACAACGCCAACCCTCCGAATCATCTTCGTTCCTCGGCCTTGAGTTTCCAAAAGCCGCCCAAGAGCGGCGCCTCGAACTCAAGGTGGCCTATCGTTTTGTCGCCCCTTCGGACCATGGCGTAATCAAACTTGCTCATCCGGAATACGCGCTCCCTGGGCTTGTACCCGCCCTCGATCACCTTCACCTTGAATCTCTTGCTGGCCCGGATGATCACCTTGCGGGCCGCCTGCACATCACCCATCCACGAGAACATCTCAAAATCCCCAAAGTTGGCTGTCGATACCACATGCCCGTACAGGCGCGCCTCGAACCTGCCGGAGGACTGCGTGTTGAGCCAGTTCACCACCTGCTCGCCGTGTCCCTTCTCCACACCGAACGTTTCGGAGTCTTTCACGCGGATTGTCTGGATAGTATCACAAATAATCATTCGCGCCGGCCGGGATCCGCATGGGATGTTCCGCAGAAGAGCACCGCCTTCGGCCGCCCCCCCGGCCCCGAGTGCATCTTTTAGCTCGGCAGCTCGCACTTTATCATCAGGTAGTCGATTATCTTGCGCTCCGAGGCCTTCTTCATGTCGAGAATTGAGCGGTGCAGCAACGATTCAACGTATCGAGGGTATTCCGAGACGATGCGCGCCCTCAGGTCCTTTTGGTTTTCCAGATAGTACCTGGCAAGCGGCTCATATACCCGCTCGCCCACCATATCTTCAAACGTGATGGTAAATCCTGCCGACTCGGCCGATTTTCTGACCAGCTCGGCGCTGTGGTGCTCCGAGGACCAGGTCAGCAGCAGCGACCCGAGCCTGGCGGGGTGGTAGTTTTTGCCGGCCACGGGCACTGCCATGCACATTATGCCTCCAGGCGTCAGCACGCGAGCCGACTCGGCGGTAAAGCGCTCCAAAGACTGAAAATGCTGAGCCGACTCCAGGGCAAGGACCCGGTCCACCGCGCCGTCTGCCAGCGGCAGCTGTGCAGAGCTGCCGTTCACCAGGTCCGCGCCGGCGCCGGCCGCAGCCAGACTGCGGCGGTTTATATCAATGCAGACCAGTCTGGCGCCGGGATTCTGCCGCCTCCATACGGTCGCAGGCCCGGACAGTCCGCTGCCAACGTCCGCGGTTACTTTGGCCTCGGACAGGTCGGCCATGTTGCCGAAATACTCGGCCATTTTGGTCTGCGCCGATATCGGGTCCAGGCACTTGTCATTCCAAAGCCCGAAATTCAGGCTGTTCCCTCCCGTGGCCAGGCGCATCACGCCGGACAGCGCGTCATACAGTTTTACCACATCGGCAGGGCTGCGCCGGAACGTCCACAGCAGGACATCTAGCGGATTGATTGTGTTCAAGCAGTCTCGTCGCTAGGGCAGCTCGTCCGCGTCGTCGGCGCAGTGCTTATGCACCCAACGGTCACTAGAATCCTTAGATATCTCCCTGCCAACCTTTATCATGTCACCACAAGCGCTACATTTCGTAGCGAACCGCGCTTTCATCCCCCACATACCATGGGCTTGGTATTTGACTTTTCCGGATTATGGACGGGTCGGCTTGACCGGATGGGGGGAACCCCGATGGACGCGATCGGGTTCAATGCACGCTTGATGGTCAGCGGCAGGTACGGCATGGCGCCCGGCAAGCGCCATTCGGCCGGGACGCGGGGCGCGCATCAAGGCAGATGAGAGCCGCGGTGGGAGGGGTGGCACCTAGCATGCGAGCCCGCTTTTCCAGCGCCGGCAATTTCGCTGCAGGCTTGCCGCGGGTGCGCCGCCAAGCTTCTTGGCAGCCCTGCCAGGCCAAACCGGCCACTAGCCTAGCTATGGCCTGGCCAATAGCCAAAGCATAATATCCGCCGGGCCCCGCAGACCGCGATAGAATGTCGGGTGATGGCTACGATCTAATCAAAAAGAAGGTTGGATCCATGAAGTATGTGACATCCAGGCCCATGTTCGGCTATCTGTGCTTTTCAATAAATAAGAAAGTTTTTGCCGGATTCAGATACAAGAACAACCAGCAGATTATTGTCAGGCTTTCCAAAGATCAGCAGGAAATCGCCATAAAATCAAAGGCGATCAAGCCGTTTCGCCATGGCGCCAGGACCGGCTGGATTGAAATTGATTTAGAACTAACCACGACGGCTGCAGCCGTGGAGTGGATTCTGAAAGGGTACGAAAACTCCAAAAAATTAGCTAAATAAAACGTGGTAGCTGTTGTAGGCCCGCACATGCTGGCACTTTCTTGATTGGCAAATTTAAACAGAATCGGCTCGACCTGGCATTGTGGCAGCATTATCCCCGGCTGCGCCGTTTAAGGCGTGCAGGATGCCGATGCTCCCGCATTACCTCGCCGCCGCTCTTGAGACGACTTTCAATGATTTCGCAGTACTGTGGCTGTATCTCGCAGGTCAGGTAATCTCTGCCCAAGTTTTTGGCCTGCACCACTTCTGAGCCGCTGCCGCCAAACAGCACAAACACAACATCGCCGGGAACCGTACACGACTCGATGAACAGTTCAGAAAGCGTCTCCGGTATCTGGCAGGGATGGTTGGTTTTCTGTCTAGACACGTTCTTAACCAGGTTTAGATTTATCCAAGAATAGGGCATGCGTCCCAGATGGCCTTTTTTCATTCTATCCTTAATGCGTGAGTCATCAGGGTTTTGGTAGGGTTGTGCCACCTGTTCTTTATAGAAACGGTTATTTTTTGACTTGGTGGCGTGCAGGATAGAGCGGTGGGCGGTGGTAAACCTGCGGGGGGAGTGCCCCACGTTGGTGTTGTAGACCCAAACATAGTCGTGTACGGAATACGCATGCTGGTCCAGATAATTTACGCGTAGGTGCGCATTCTGTTTTGGGTAGTTGATAAAGAACAGATTGCCGTCGGCCCGCAGAACGCGCAGGCACTCGCGGGCCAGTTCGACGTACCACCCCACATACTCGTCCCAGGATGATGTGAAAGTGCGGCCACCGTAGCTCACGCCTACATTGTAGTCTGGGTCTCCGTAGATCATGTCAACGCAGCCGTCCGGCAGTTTTCTAAGTATAGTCATCACATCTTCAGGGATGACACGGTTGCGATATTTTTTAGGTAATGTGTTCATCGTTCTACCAACGAATATTCTGCACTGCGCCTAAGTTCAATTGAGCCCGGATCATGATAGTTTTTAAATGAGTATAGATAAAGGCGCAATTTTTTGTTGTAACGTAGCAAGTAACAGCACTCTATTGAATTGCATTGCATGTTGCTTGCCTTATCCATATAGTATCGATATGGGTTAAAAAGTTGAAAGACGTTAAAATCTTCCGGTTCACCATTTTTGGCTTCGAATATGGTGATTCGACCTTGAAACTCTGTTGTGAGATCAATTTCAATCTGCATTTTACTACTGCTAATTTCATCATTACCGATCTTATAGTCAAATGAGTTAAACGTCCGATTAGAACCATAAACTTTTGGCGATGCCGTAATATCCCTATACAAAAAGTCGTGTATAATACGCTGATTGTATCCTACGGCCAGAATGTTGCTTTCGCTGGTATTTATGTTGTCTAGCATACCAGGGCGATAATACCACTGATAATTGTTATCAGGCAGGACTGACTCAAATTTATGGTAGCCTATATCAATTCCACGCACAAACTTATGAATTCCACGTCCTAGGTGCACCACGAAAACATCATCCGCCACCAATGACTCAGGCAGGGCAGATGAACTGTCCAATTTGGTAACATCATACTGATTCCCAAACTTTACTTCTGCGCACACAGTTTTGACGTCATCGTTGCTGAACTCAAAATTTTTTCGAGACTTGCACATGCTATACAACTTGTCAACTACAATGTCTTTTTTGCCCACGCGCAGTCGAGCCATTGTTATCGGCCCCCCACAGCAAGCAGGCAGTACCCAGGCAAGCAGGCGCAATGCTCCTTCCTCATGCCATAGTCTAACTACTGCTGATTTTTATTTCATGCGCTGTCTTAGCATGCACTACCATCATCCTTCTATGCCAGGCAGGCTGTACGCCAGATTCACATCCAGTGTACAAAGCTTTGAGGCAAGAGTGGGCTGGGTATGCACAAGATCGTGCAATGGTGCGCAGCCTCCCCCATCTAATCACAAAAAAGTGATCGTCGCGCATAGTCTCTATGTATGTGGCTGAACCGGTGTGTTGGTCTATTAGTAAAGGCTGGCTCATTACTCGCCGAAGCTCGTAATCTACACCACCTTCCTATCAACGCAGTCTTCTGCTGCCGACCTTCATCTTATGAATGAATAACTTGTCTCGGGATAAGATTCGTGCTTAGATGCGTTCAGCACTTAGCTTAAACGGCTTAGCTGCCCGGCCTGCCTTGTCAGACAACCGGTAGACCAGTGGCCACGCTGCTCTGTTCCTCTCGTACTAGGAGCAACTTCCCCTCAGTTATTCACGCTTCCATCAGGCAGAGACCGACCTGTCTCACGACGGTCTAAACCCAGCTCATGTTCCCTTTTAATAGGCGAGCAGCCTCACCCTTGGCCCCTGCTGCAGGACCAGGATAGGAAAAGCCGACATCGAGGTACCAAACCGCGGGGTCGATAGGAGCTCTCGCCCGCGACGAGCCTGTTATCCCTGGGGTAATTTTTCTGTCACCTCCGGGCCCCAATAGTGGGCACACGAAGGATCGCTAAGCCCGACTTTCGTCTCTGGATTCCGTGCGTTTGGAAACCCAGTCAGGCCAGTTTTTGGCTTTGCCCTCTTCAACGGATTTCTGACCCGTTTGAACTGACCTTTGGGCCCCTTTGATATCTTTTCAAAGGGGTGCCGCCCCAGCCGAACTGCCCACCTGCACTTGTCTCCGCTCTTCAACGGATAAGTAGTACTGCAGAAAGAGTCTGGTGTTACATCGTTGCTTCCTGACATCCCGGAGAACGTCAAGCATGGCTCCCAGATACCCTGTGCAATTCCTACTATACTACAGGCACAAGCTGCAGTAAAACTCCACGGGGTCTTCTCTCCCCGATGGAAGATGATGGACTGTTCGTCCACCTTATGTGGCTTCACCGGGTTGTAGGCGGGGACAGTGGGGCTCTCGTTGTTCCATTCATGCGCGTCGGAACTTACCCGACAAGGCATTTGGCTACCTTAAGAGAGTCAGAGTTACTCCCGGCGTTAACCGGCCCTTAGCTCGGTTGGACCCAAGTTTTAGGTACCGGCACCGGCCAGGATTCAGCGACTATACAAATCCTTTCGGACTAGCAGTCGCCTGTGTTTTTATTAAACAGTCGAAACCCCCTTGTCACTGCGACCTGCAGTCCCCATTCCTCATGAAGACCGCAGGCATCCCTTCTACCGAAGCTCCAGGACTATTTTGCCGAATTCCCTCGCCATACGGTATACCCGTAGCACCTTAGCTTTCTAAGCCAGCGCACCTGTGTCGGTTCTCGGTACGAGCGCGCACTTTGCTAGCCGCACAGCCTTTCATGGTCTCCTGGAATTGGGGAAACCCCGCCGACGCGGGGCCGTTCCCGCCTCGGACCGGTTCTCGTCATTACGACACTCCCCGGCCCTCGGACAGTTAGATACAACGATGGTTATACAACCCCTATCCGGAAGCAAGCCATACGGTTCAAACACTCAGTGCGCGGTACTGGAATATTAACCAGTTTCCCTTTCGAGGTACTCTGTTGAGGCACCTCTTAGGATCGACTACCTCCAGGCTGATAGCGCATTGCCTGGAAACCCTTGCGCTTTCGGTGGTATTGGTTCTCACAATACTATGCTGTTACTGCCGCCAGGATCTGCAATAGAAACCGGTCCACAGGACGTCACCGCCCTGCTTCTACCCAATCACTACGCCAACCTACCACGAGACGCCTTCCGGCGCCTGTCCAGAGTATCGGCACTTTGCTTTAGCCCCGTCCATTTTTGAGGCATCCGCCCTCGGCAGGTAAGTTGTTACACACTTTTTGAAGGATAGCTACTTCTGAGCTTACCTCCCTGCTGTCTTGGCGCGAACACTCTCTTTAGCTTGACACTTAGCAAAGATTTGGGGGCCTTAACTCTGGTCTGGGTTAAACCCCTCTCGGTCATGAGCCTTACGCCACATGAACCCGTGTCCCTGCTTCTCTGGTGTGTATCCGTTCGGAGTTTGAATGGATGGTGAGGATTTTACTCCCCGCGCCACCCTATCAGTGCTCTACCGGAAACACTGCCTCCACAGAGCACGCCCTGCGAGACGCTTCGGTTGGAACTAGCGAGCGCCAGTCTAGATTGGTTTTTGACCCCTATTCCCAAGTCATAAGAACGATTTGCACGTCAGAACCTCTGCAGACCTCCAGCGGGCTTTCGCCCGCCTTCATCTTGCTCAGGAATAGATCGACTGGCTTCTAGCCTGACTGCCATGACTCAACGCACTTTCACACGCTTCTCCTCACAATGCTGCGAGAACTCGGTTTCCCTTCGACTACACCTTTGTTAGGTTTAATCTTGCCATGACAATCAGCTCCCTGGCCCGTGTTTCGAGACGGAACGGATGACACTGGTGTCTAAGGTCCAGACACTTGGATTCCATTGCTGGAACCACCCGGCCCGGAAAACACCTTTCATGCCATCCACGTCTGTAACCAATAGGTTTCATGCACTTTTCACCCCCCTTCCGGGGCACTTTTCAGCTTTCCCTCACGGTACTAGTTCACTATCGGTCTTGAGAGATATTTAGCCTTGGATGCTACTTTCACCCATATTTACTGCCCACTACCAAGGACAGCTACTCGGCCACGGCTAGGACCCTTCACACTTCGCCTACGGGGGTATCACCCTCTGCGCCAGGACTTTTCAGACCACTTCAACTGTGATCAGGGATTCCATGTTTACCGTGGCAAAACACCACATCTCCCGAAGGATTCGGTTTGGGCTATTTCCTTTTCGTTCGCCACTACTTGGGAAATCTCTATTGATTTCTTTTCCTCGTGGTACTAAGATGCTTCAATTCCCACGGTTCGACCTCCGCTTGCGCGGAGTGCACAAAATGTGCGAGATTCTCATTCGGAAATCTCGGGATCAACGGATACGTGCGCCTACCCCGAGCTTATCGCAGCTTGTCACGTCCTTCATCTCTCCTCAAGCCTAGCAATTCACCTATTGGCGTCTTTACACCGGCATTATTCAGCCACGTATTACACGACTATGCACGACGATCATCGCGACAGTCCCGGGCTAGGGGGCCGCTACGTCCTTCATACGTCACTTTCATGACGTATTGCATCTTTTTTTTGATGCAGAGATTATGTGCATCCGCAATTCCGCGTCTAAGGAGGTGATCCGACCGCAGGTTCCCCTACGGTCACCTTGTTACGACTTTTCCCTCGTCACGGACCTCAAGTTCGATAACGCCAATCAGGCATCACCTCGCTAAAAGCCCACTTCGATGAAACGACGGGCGGTGTGTGCAAGGAGCAGGGACGTATTCACCGCGCGATAATGACACGCAGTTACTAGGGATTCCAGATTCGTGAGGGCGAGTTACAGCCCTCAGTCATAACTGAGGTAGCGTTTGGGGATTGCCTCCTCCTTTCGGATTCGGAACCCATTGTCGCTACCATTGCAGCCCGCGTGTGGCCCCAGGGTTTCGGGGCATACTGACCTGCCGTGGCCCCTTCCTTCCTCCGCATTAACTGCGGCAGTCCCGCTAATTCGCCCCACTACTCCGGAGAGTAATGGTGGCAACTAGAGGCAGGGATCTCGCTCGTTACCTGACTTAACAGGACATCTCACGGCACGAGCTGGCGACGGCCATGCACCACCTCTCAGCTTGTCTGGTAAAGTCTCCAGCTTGACCTTCATTCTGCTGTCTCCCCGGGTAAGATTTCTGGCGTTGACTCCAATTGAACCGCAGGCTTCACCCCTTGTGGTGCTCCCCCGCCAATTCCTTTAAGTTTCATACTTGCGTACGTACTTCCCAGGCGGCAAACTTAACGGCTTCCCTGCAACACTGCATTAGGCACAACCCAATGCATCACTGAGTTTGCATAGTTTACGGCTGGGACTACCCGGGTATCTAATCCGGTTTGCTCCCCCAGCTTTCATCCCTCACCGTCGGACGTGTTCTGGTAGACCGCCTTCGCCACAGGTGGTCATCGATAGATTAGTGAATTTTACCTCTTCCTACCGAGTACCGTCTACCTCTCCCACTCCCTAGATCCACAGTATTTCCGGCAGCCTATACGTTGAGCGCATAGATTTAACCGAAAACTTATGGATCCGGCTACGGATGCTTTAGGCCCAATAATCATCCTGACCACTTGAGGTGCTGGTTTTACCGCGGCGGCTGACACCAGAACTTGCCCACCCCTTATTCAACAGTGTTTCTAGGACTGTCAAAAGGCTACTTCAACAGAAGCCACTCGGATTAACCTTGTCGTGCTTTCGCACATTGCAAAGTTTTCTCGCCTGCTGCGCCCCATAGGGCCTGGGTCCGTGTCTCAGTACCCATCTCCGGGCTTCTCCTCTCAGAGCCCGTACCTGTTATCGCCTTGGTGGGCCGTTAACTCACCAACTAGCTGATAGGCCGCAGTCCCATCCTGTGGCGATAAATCGTTTGGACCATAAACCGTTCCAGGCATAATGATCTATCGGGTATTATGCTCAGTTTCCCGAGATTATCCCCGTCCACAGGTTAGATTGACTACGTGTTACTGAGCCGTCCGCCTTGCATTGCTGCAATGACTCGCATGGCTTAGTATCAATCCGATAGCAGTCAGGTCCCGCAGGATCAACGGGATTCATGATGATTACAGTATCGTACTACTGTATTGGAATTGACAGATGCACATAATCTTCACATCTCAGATTTGACCGGTTGATCAAACCCTCATCTTGTATGCGAAACTGGAGGCCCGCGAATCACCAAATGGTGCATCACCATACTTCATCGTGGGCGCCGCTACTGCGTTTCGTAAGGGGTAGTTCCCCTGAAAAACCATATAAACCATCCGAAATTGGCGGCCCGATCAGGTATGGATCAAGCCCACCCTGCGGTGCGTGGCCATCCCTCCGTGCGTGGCCATCCCTCCGTGCGTGGCCATCCCTCCGTGCGTGGCCACTCCTCCGTGCGTGCCCGCACGGGGCGATCGCGGCGGGGCCCCGAACCGCCGACATCAGCCCGGCCAGCGGCGGATGGCCTGGTGTGGGGATCGCCGATCTCGCAGACGGTCGCCGGCGCAGGCCGCCGCTGCACCGCACGTGCGAGGGCCGTGCAGGCGATCAGGTGCGGCTTCCCACAAATGTTATTGAAGGGCGGACCATCGTATCCACGGTGTTGTGTAAGAGAATGGACGGGGCGTGTTGCGGGTGCGTCATCCGGACGGCCGGCTGGGACGCTGCAAAAGGGCTGGCCAGCCATGGCGCCGGCACGCCGCCGGACCGGACGGGGCCGCCTCCGGCCTGCAGTCCAGGTGTGTGGGGGGTGGGGCGCCGCGGCGTGATGGCAATGTCCGCCCGGCAATACCAGGTGGTGTATCCGTGAACAAAGTCGTCTTGGACATATACGAGATAATGGAGGGGACCACCGCGCACTGGCGCGTCACTGCGTTCCATGCGTTCATCGTGACACTGATAACTCTGAACGTTCTGTTCGTGGTGATAGAGACCGAGGAGTCTATCGAAGCGGAGTACGGGGAATTCTTCCTGGTGTTTGAGACGTTTTCGCTGATGATATTTTCCGGCGAGTACGCGCTGAGGCTTATCGTCTCCAGGCTGCATCCCAACCACTCAAAAAAGAGGTTTGCCCTGCTCAGGCTGGTGGTCTCCCCGATGATGTTGGTAGACCTGGCGGTGATCCTGCCGTTCTTCCTGCCGTTCATCGTGGCAGACACCAGGGCCATACGGATACTGCGCCTGCTGAGGCTGTTCAGCATATTCAAGATAGCGAGGTTCTCCGACTCGATGAGGACGTTCGGCGAGGTCATACGAACAAGGGCGTCGGACCTGTTGATGGGCTTTTTCATTCTGTTCATAGTGCTCGTGCTGGCATCCAGCCTGATGTACTATGCAGAGCGCGATGCCCAGCCCGAGGTGTTCACAAGCATAACGACGTCAATGTGGTGGGGCGTGGTCACCCTGACCACCATAGGATATGGGGACATCGTCCCGATCACCCCGATCGGCAAAGTTATCGGGGCGGTGGTGGCAGGGCTGGGCATAGCAGCGTACGCGATACCCACCGGGATAATGGCCTCGGCCTTTAACGAGTTCCGCCGCCGGAGAAAGTCGGGCGGATTCTGTCCCCACTGCGGGGAGAGCCTAGACTAGTCGCCTGCCAGCGTACCGGTCAGATTGGCATGTTGTAGGTCTGCGCCGATCACGTCTGCATGCCGTAGGTTCGTGCGGTGCAGATACGCGCCGGCCAGGTCTGCATATCGCAGATCCGCGCCAGGCCAGACTGCTCCAATCAAATCTGCGCCAGTCAGGTTCGCACAACGCAGATCCATGATGGATAGGTCCGCGCCCGCACGTACGGTGCTGATCACGTCCACAAGGGTGCACGCGCGCCCCTACATTCACGGGTGCAACACACCAGTTTGGAAAACCCCTTTTATACAAATGCGACACATATCAGAGCCAATGTCGTGGCCCCCAAAGGACGAGAACGCAGACTGCCTTACAAGCACAACCGGCCCACGAGTCGGCCCTTTGTTTTCGAAGAGACGCATTGTCGTAACGAATGGTTGTAAATTTCCCGTACACGTATCGTCATGGTGTCGATGTGCCGGAAGGTAGCCATGATACTAGATGATGTCAAAGTTCTGGCGGCAGCGGGCGAATCCGAGACGCTGGAGTTCAAGGAGACGACCGGCGGGCGCCATGGCGCGGCCATGACGGTGTGCGCTTTCTTGAACCAACGCAGTGGCGGAATGGTACTGTTCGGGGTGACGCCGGATGGACGTGTGATTGGGCAGCAGGTCGGCAAGGATACGCTTGAGGACTTGAGCGCCGATTTCCAACAAATCGATCCGCCGGCGTATCCGAAAATAGACTGTATTCGCGCGAATAGTAACCTCGAGGTGATCGTAGTAAGTGTGCGTGAAGGCGCACTAAGACCACACACCTACAAAAACAAAGCCTATCGGCGGGTCGGAAGCACTACATTGACCATGTCTGCCGATGAACGCAACAGGGCACTCATTGAACGATTACACAACGAGCAACGCTGGGAGAATCAACCTGCAGTGGGGTGGACGGTTGATGACTTGGATGCTGCTGAGATTCATCGTACCGTTGTGGATGCGGTACAGAGTAACCGCTTGGATGGATCTTTGAGCGGTGAACCAACTGATGTGCTGCGCGGACTTGGCCTTCTGCGTGATGATGTCTTGCTCCGTGCAGCAGTGGTGCTGTTCGGTAACACCGAACGCATTGAGTCTGAGATGCCACAGTGTCTGCTCCGCGTAGCACGCTTCCGCGGACTTGACAGGACAGAGTTTTTGGACAATCGTCAATTTAGCGGTAACGCATTCGCACTGCTGGCACACGCCGAGCGTTTCGTGCGTGAAATGCTACCTATAGCAGGGCGGTTTGAGCAGGATAGCTTTAGGCGGATAGATGAGCCGCTCTACCCGTTTTTGGCCGTACGGGAGGCTCTTGCCAATGCTTTTTGCCATCGCGACTACTCTCATGGCGGCAGTTCCGTTGGCGTAGCGATCTACGACGATCGTTTAGAAATAACATCCTCGGGTTCGCTGCATTTTGGCCTGACACCTGAGAAACTGTTCTCTGATCATGAATCCACGCCATGGAATCCATTGATCGCCCGCTCTTTCTACCGGCGCGGTATTATCGAGCAGTGGGGAATGGGGATATCCAAGATGGTAAAACTGACTAGGGAGTCGGGCCTTCCGCTACCGGAGATAGAGGATGATGGTGTATGCGTCACCGTGCGGTTCCGGCACGGCCAGCATATTCTAAAACAACTCAAACAAAGCGAACCGGTCGAGTTAAGGCGAGAAGTTTTAGCACTGCTGGACAGTGCAGTCGACGGCTTGGCGCGGCGCGAGATCATCATCAGAATGAGCGCCGTTGTTAGCGACCGTCAAGTGCGAAGAATTCTAGAAGAGCTAAGGGACCGGGGTTTGGTTGTTCCGGTGGGCCGTGGCCGTGGTGCTCGCTGGAAATCTAAACAGGTTGGCCCTACATAACCCATGTTAAAATTAGACGTTATTCTTCTAAATATGATAAAACTAACATAAATTTGACAAATTACATCCAATTATCGTTAAGTTTGCATAAAATGTACATGTGATCTGCTTACACGTTGTTCGCTTGGAGACTCCATACCAGCCCCAGGCCGCCGGCCATTCCATGATTGATGGTGGTGTTGTAGGGCGTTATTACCGATCCGGGTTGTCGGCCGCCTATTGTTCCCTCGGATGGTTGGGGGCGTTATTGGGGGCGTTATTGGGGGCGTTATTGGGGGCGTTATTGGGGGCGTTATTGGGGGCGTTATTGGGGGCGTTATTGGGGGCGTTATTGGGGGCGTTATTGGGGGCGTTATTGGGGGCGTTATTGGGGGCGTTATTAGCCCCCCGGCGCACTGCGCGTCCCCCGGAGCTACTGCGAGGGGTCCGAGACGCGCCCCATGAACAGTATCGTGTCGCTGCGGTCGTCCAGTATGAGGAAGAGGAACGGGTGATCCGCCACGAACGGGGGCTGGAACGACTCCACGGTTACCGTTATTGCCGTGACGGCCGCCGCCTCGGTTCCCTCCTCGTTCACCTGGACGTACGCGTCGTGTAGTGCGGTGTCCACGTACAGGTTACGGCCAGGCAAGATGGGGGCCATCCCGGAGAGGTCAGCCTCCGTACCGTCAAAGACGTCGACCGCCCCAAGCTTCATCAGGGGCGGCACCAGATTATAGCGGGTCTTCATCTCGAACTTTGGTATCACGACGTCGATCTCGGTGGGGTAGAGGTCCGCCGTCCACCGGTCCACCATGTCTGGCGTGATGGTCCCCTCCAGCATGCCCATGCCGTCCCGCTCTGCAGGCAGCACCACCAGCATCGACAGCCGGTCTCCCTCATATGGCATTCGTAGCACCTGCTCGGTCTGGTACGACGCGTAGTCGAACCATCCGGTCGTTCGCATAAAGTCGGCCCGTACATGCCGCTCTCCGGTCCAAAAGTCGGACTGGTGGGTGGCCTCGACGGGGAACCGCTCCGCCCACGAGCCCTGGAAGTATACGGCGTTCGTTATCACGGATGCCGTATCGCTGGATAGTGGGTCGGGGCCGAGTATGTCACCTATCCTGCCGGCGGTCTTTTCGCTTGCCCAGGCGTTTACGAGATCCACCCCGACGGCCGGAAGGTCGACGCTGTCAACCTCGGCGCGGTAGATATCCCGCATGATGTCGACGTACTGCTCGTGCGGCTCGAACCACTCGGCCAGCCAGACCGCGTTGGCCATGCGGAGGGTGGCGTGTGGATCCCGCTGGTTCAGCGACGACATCAACTGGTCCGCGTGGCCGTGGCGCAGCTCCGCGTCCGCCCCAAACCCGAAGGCGTCCCGCAGCTGGAGCGCCGTCTTCCCCGCCGCACCCTCGTTCACCATGCCAAAGGCCACGTATATGCTGGCCGGTGAGAAGAACAGGTTGCCGTTGTCGCCGTAGGATACCTCCCGGTAAAAGTCCGCGGCGAAACCGTTTATGGCCGCCGCCGACTCCGGCGGGATCTCGGGTGGCCGTACCTCCTCCAGCATTATGGTATCGGTCGTAGCAGAGTAGTTGCCCACGGCGGTCCAGTCGCCGCCGGCAACCCTCACTATGCGGTAGTCGGTGGGCAGGAGATCCCCCGCCTCGTTGAGGGCGGTGGAGAGCAGGGCGCCGCTGTACCCGGCGGCCACGCCGGGAAGGGCCCCCCGCAGATGGGCGGCGTCGGTGCTGTTGGCATGCAGTATGGACAGGCCCAGTACCCAGACCGAGTCGTACGCGTGGGGGAGTATGGTGCTGGGGTCCCGCCCCAGCCGGGCGGTCAGCTCGGCGGCGAGCCGCTCGTACTCCCCGCCCCGGGTGGAGAATGTCTGTACCCCGGTCAGGTCCACCCTTTCCGCGAACCCGGCCGCCGCAGCGTTGCCCTCCAGCGCGTCCGTAAGGGTGGACGACTCGGAGGTGAACCATACCACATCCCCCAGAGCGTCGTGGCCGGCGGCGGCCTCCAGTATGGCCGTGTACTCGTCGTATGACGCCGTCAGGACGGCCACCTTGTCGGGGCCGTACAGTTCCATGGCCTCCCGCACGTGCTTGTTCAGCAGAGCCACCTCCATATCCAAGTCCGGCGCGTGCGGCCAGTACCTCACCCCGGCGTGGACTGCGCCTCCTCTGGACTCAAAGTCCTCGGAGACGACCCTCCACGTGCCGTCCCCGTGCGTGTCGCCCCTCCACATTGGGACCAGGGCCTCCACCCCCATGTGCCCGGCCAGCCTGGACAGGGCCGACCCCAGCACGCTGGCGTCGGGCACCAGCCGGTATACGTTGTCGCCGGGTATGGCCAGGGAGGCGGCCGTGGAGGTGGGGCTCAGCACCAGCATCCCGTTCTGGTCCGCGTACTCCCTGACGCCGTTCACGTTGCCGCTGGTCAGGGGGCCCAGTACGGCGGTGATGCCGTCCTGGTGCAGTTTCTTGATCATCTCGAGGGCCACCTCGGGGTCTGTGGCGGTGTCCTCGACGGCCATCTCCAGATGCCAGCCGGCCCCCCTCTCGGCCAGGTGCGCGTTAAAGTCCTCGATGCCCAGCTCGACGGCCACCCTCACCTCGGCGCCCGCAGAGCCCAGTATCCCGGTGAGCGGGAAGAGGCCGCCGATCCTGACCGGCTCCGTGGAGGGTACTGCCGCGTCTGCCCCGGTGGGGAGCGGCGCCTCATCCCCCAGGGCCGGGGCCGCGGCCAGTGTGGCCGCCAGCAGCACTCCCAACAGGGCGCACGCGGTCAGGTTCATGGGGGTGGTTAGAGGGCACGCCTTAAAAAATACACGCGTCCTGCAGCAGTCAAGTTGCGGGGGCATGGCGCAGGGCGGGAAGCGATGGACGCGGGGTTCGGGATCCGTTCTCACCAGGATCTTCTCCGGAGACAGGCGCCGGGCCGGTCTAGCCGCTCTTTTTGTCATATCGTCCGGACACCGCAGACGGCGCCGGAGTGGTCGCGCCCGGATCAACACCGGAATGGTGGGGGATCCCTTAGAGCGAGACCGATCCGCAACAAAGACATTTGGAGTACAGCCGAGTGGTGCATGCGATGACCAACAAGCGATGAAGTGTGGAGAAGTACAGGATAGTGATGGGGGCGCTCACCACGTCAGGAGACGGTCGAGATATGCCGCAAGTACGGCTTCTCGCCCAACACGTTCTACCCATGATGGGATAGATGTGCCCGGATACTGGAATTATCTTATGTTTGCCATATGATATGGGTTGACACAGACCCGGATTTGGACCGATCCTCCACATACTGGCTAGCGACCCGCTCGAACCGCCGAAACGCGCGCCGGGCGCGACCACTCTGCTGGAGTGGTCGCCATACATACATCGCTGCTGACGGCCTACTGTATAGTAATGCAAGCAGGATCCGGCACGGGCGTTACCTGATCCTACCTGCCTCTACATGCCCAATGTTGGCAGTTTACGCCGCCGCGGCCTCAAGCAGGGTCAACACCCTGTCGCCCCCTTCCACGTGTATGCCCGCCGCCTCGGCGGGCATCCTGCCGTTCAGCGCCGCATGCGGCCTGAAAAAATCGCTCCCCAACCCCACCAACCCCACCAACCCCACCATCACGGGGTTTACCACCTTGTAGCCGCCCCGCTTGCGGATGAGCGGCTTGAGCTCCCCGTTCAGGCGTTCGTGCACGTTGTTGTGGTTGAACTCGTTCCGCATGTGTGCCTCGACGGCGTGCACCAGACGGCGTCCGGCCCTGCGCCAGAACGCCTTCCTGGCCGCCCCGGGAAAGACGTCCGGGCCGTCTGTCACGAACACCCACGGGACCGTGCCGGCCCTCCGCGCCGCCTCCCTGAACATCCCCAGCGGCTCGGCCCCCACCATTACGGGCGAGACCATGCATGACAGGATGAACCTGGCGGAGTAGTCCATGGCCGTAAACAGGCAGGTGCCGTTACCCAGTATCTTGAAGTAGACCTCGTCGCAGTGCCACTTGTACCCTGTCTATGGACGGATCTTCCCGGCGTACCCCTCCATAAGGGGACCGTACGCTGCCATCCACCGGTATATGGTGGAGCGGTGGAATTTGGGGCCGCACCTGGAGATATCCTCGGCCACGCGCGCCAGCGACACCCCCTTGGAGACCAGTCTCAGTGCGTCGGATATCGTGCCGGCCGACGCGTGCCGGCGCCTCAGTCCGGGAAGGCCGACTCAGCGCTTCCCGCAGTTCCTGCACGGGTGCTTCCAGACCGTTCCCTTGCGTTTGGTTGTCCGGTGGCCGTCCCGGACCAGCCTGTGCGAGGCATTGGCGGGACACCGGATAGTCGGCCTGCGTATGCTCACCCGTTCCGGCCTGTGCATGACCGCCCATCTCCCGGAGAGCCGCATATCCACCGCGGCGACATGCTTGCAGAGGCCGCGGCCCAGCTCGCCCTGGGCGCAGTCGCACGCCAAGCCCTTGATGCCCAGGATCACGACATAAAACAGCGTCCCGCAGGTCTGCGAGCGAACTACCCATCGGCTCTGGTGTGTCTGCCGTATCTGCCCTGTGGCCTGGACGATCTGCCTGCCGGCTTCCCTCATGGCGGCCAGCTGCCTTGCGCTCTTTGGCATGACATATGATGGCGAAGTTAGGATTTAACGGAGCAGATACATAATCTCTCCCGGCCGAGCGTGGCCGGTTAAACACGGCTTGCCCGTATCATATGCATGGCAAGATGGACAAAGTGGTCGACCAAGTTCTCCGTGTCTGCGGCGCCCAGCGTCCAGACCAGGACCAGCCTGTGCCACATCCCCAAGCCGGTCTTGGATAGGCTGGGCAACCCGCCCGGTCTGACGTTCGCCTTTGCCGAAGACGACCGCGTCACGGTACGTGCCTGGGACAAGACAGGAAGTCGCTGTTCCTGAGCACAATCCATACTTTAGCGATATCAACCGCTCATGCAACAGCACCAACTGTAGAGCACAGATTCTAATCTGGTTTTTTCATTATCCGTGTTGGATCTGTGATTCAACACGGCGCCAGCATCAAAGATGATCGTGTCTGGTTAGCCAGCTCCAAGCATCATTAGCCACGAACATAATCCGCAAGAAGGCGGCTCCAGCTGCTGATTGTATTCCCATACTCCGCGGTACACTTAACTGCCCTACGTTCAGGCAGAATGTCATCGTCTACCAAGAATCCATACGCCTCTGTATCACTTCCGTATATCGTACACAATATGTTGTAATATCTTTGTTTGTCAGATGAATGAACGCCCCACGCGACGGAACGTGATTCAGACGACCCATACAAATACGCCTGAGACCAAAGGGCATCCAACCCTGTGGCTTCCTGTCGAAGCGCCATATGCGTAGCAAATTGATCGGCAGAGTCTTCCTCCTTACCGGTTATTGGAATGTCGTAGATGTCTATCAGTGCATGTCCCAGTTCATGCAGGAACACCCAGTGTAGAGCACCAAAAACAGACGCCGACAGATCGTCATCGTCCTCATACACGTTTCTAAGCTCGCCAATATAGTGGGCGGCCAGTTCATAGCACATGGTTATGCTTGATGTAGTCGGGTAATAGAACGCATTTGCCTCGCCGCATATCTTGAAACTGACGGGAATATCATGTGGTAATACAAGATAGTCCGTTATGGCTGCCTGATTTATGATTTTGTGTTCGTTGAATTCTAGCCAGTCTTTTATTTGGTTATGATGTAAGTATTCACGTCGTTTAGGCACGTTTTGCTGTCTGCAAAAATCATTTGCGGCCGCGATCGTGGGGGTTTTAATACTTGGATGGGGCGACACCGACACGGTTTCCGCGCCTCTCATTTCCAAGCGAAAAACAACCACCGCGTTAGACCGTGAGATCTAAATATGGGCTGATCGCCTGCATGCCGTTGGCAAGCAGGACCGGCTACAAGAAGATGTTCGAAAAGCTCGACGGGGATTACCGCGGACTGCTCGCCGAGCATCGGGAGATGAAGCGCGAGATCAAGGCGCTCAGGAAAGAGAACGAGGATCTGAGGCGCCAGCTGGCCTACCACGACAACCCCAACACGCCGCCCTCGCGCAGGATAGCCAAACGCCGGAAGGAGACGGCCACCCCCAGGGAGGACCCCGCCGGGAAGGAGAAGTCGACCAGGCGCCGTGGCGCCCAGCCCGGGCACCAGGGCAAGACCAGCAAGCCCGCCCCCACCAAGTTTGAAACGCACGCGCCCTTCAGGTGCCCCGGGTGCGGCGGCACCTCCCTGGAGGTCGAGAACATCGAGGAGCGCGACATAACCGAGATACCAAAGCCGGTCCCGGCCACGACCACCCGCCATTACACGGTCATCTGCAGCTGCGGCGAGTGCGGCCTGGACGGGATAGGGGCCGGGACCGGACCCGCCGGGGACGCGGCGGTGCCCGTCCCCGACATCCCCAAGAGAGGATCCTACGGCAAGAACGTCATGATGACGGTAGTCCACAACTTTCTGGACCGCCTCCCCCACAAACGGAACGCGGACAGCATGGGCAGGCATGGAATCACCATGTCGACTGGCACCATCCACAATGTCGTCTCGGGGACCGGGTACTGCCTGGAGAAGCCCGCCTCGGAGATCCGGGCCCGCATCAGGAGGGCGCGCCGCCTGCATGTCGACGAGACATCCATCTCGCTCAACGGCAGGAAAGTCTGGATCTGGGTGTTCCTGGATCCCGATACCGGCGACGCCTACTACATCATACGCTCCAGCAGGGGGCGCAAGGTCGTGCACGAGGTGCTGGGCAAAGGGTGGTCCGGGACGATCATCTGCGACGGGTGGACCGCCTACAAAGGATACCGCATCCAGCGCTGCTGGTCGCACATCCTCCGCGAGGCCGGCCATATAGCTGATCTCAACGAGCACTGCCGCCAGGCGCGGGAGGTCGCCGACGCCCTGTACCGCATATACTGGGACGGTATGGGTGCGGAGGGACCCCCGACGGTCCGGCGCGCCCTACGCGACTCCCTCCGCAAACGCGTATCGAGGATCATCAACAGGTACGCCGACCACCCGGTGCTGGAAAAATTCATGACCACGCTATCCAACGCCCTGCCCAGCCTGTTCCGGTTCGTCATCGACCCGGCTATCCCCGCCACCAACAACGCCGCCGAGCGGGCCCTGCGCGAGCTGGTCGTCCACCGCAAGGTACGCGGTTCCATCAGGTCGGTAAAGACCATGGACTGGCTGGCCAACCTCTTCACGTGCGTGACGACCTGGAAGGCACGGGGCATCGACTATGCCGCGCAGGTGGCCAGATACATCTGAGCGTGACGGCGGCCACGGACACGAAAACAATCCAAAGAAAAAACACCCGGCAACCTACCGGTAATTTCTTGCTTAATGCGGGCAGATTATTTATCTCAGCTCATCCTGAGGGAAAAACACGCCCGAATGACGTGAACACTTACGTTATGATATGAATCAGATGCATCGTCATACCCAACCACGATATTGTGTTCTGTAGACGGAACCGTGGAGGGCGTAATTGTCTCATGTTGACCATTACCTAATACTGCAAAGAATGTACTGGAGACAAGATTGCCTGCGTTATCGTGCGCGAGCACATAGTAGTTGCTAGGCTGGTAATTCGAATCAACGTATACAGTTGTACTGAAAAATCCGTTTGTCGTAGATACTGAAATTGTATCTGCTACATGCAAATCATTCTCACGGATGATGGAAATTTCAACTAATCCAGCATATTGCAATCCATGGGAACCGGTCAGATGCACCGTCTCGCCAGGCACATACCACAGCTGATCCGTCTCCACCACGGCATCGTTTTCAGGCAATAATGGTTCTTCAACTAGAACGTACGCAAACGGATCCGCCAGGCAACCGTAATACGAGCTGAAGCCATCCACATCCCAGTATGATGAGCAGTAGTAGTCAAAGCATGTGTCCAGATCCGTATACGCGAAACAGGCCTCGGGCCAAAACACGTCCGCATACGGGTTATTATCGGTGATGGTGGCAAACGGATCCGCTAGGCAGCTGGCGTACGAGACATGGTCGTCGATATCCCAGTATGATGCACAGTAGTAGTTGTGACATAGATCCGTCGTCTCGTACAGGAAGCAGTCTTCGGGCCAAAGCACATCTTCATACGGGTTGACGTACGCGTAAGTGTTCACGTCATTCGGGCGTGTTTTTCCCTCAGGATGAGCTGAGATAAATAATCTGCCCGCATTAAGCAAGAAATTACCGGTAGGTTGCCGGGTGTTTTTTCTTTGGATTGTTTTCGTGTCCGTGGCCGCCGTCACGCTCAGATGTATCTGGCCACCTGCGCGGCATAGTCGATGCCCCGTGCCTTCCAGGTCGTCACGCACGTGAAGAGGTTGGCCAGCCAGTCCATGGTCTTTACCGACCTGATGGAACCGCGTACCTTGCGGTGGACGACCAGCTCGCGCAGGGCCCGCTCGGCGGCGTTGTTGGTGGCGGGGATAGCCGGGTCGATGACGAACCGGAACAGGCTGGGCAGGGCGTTGGATAGCGTGGTCATGAATTTTTCCAGCACCGGGTGGTCGGCGTACCTGTTGATGATCCTCGATACGCGTTTGCGGAGGGAGTCGCGTAGGGCGCGCCGGACCGTCGGGGGTCCCTCCGCACCCATACCGTCCCAGTATATGCGGTACAGGGCGTCGGCGACCTCCCGCGCCTGGCGGCAGTGCTCGTTGAGATCAGCTATATGGCCGGCCTCGCGGAGGATGTGCGACCAGCAGCGCTGGATGCGGTATCCTTTGTAGGCGGTCCACCCGTCGCAGATGATCGTCCCGGACCACCCTTTGCCCAGCACCTCGTGCACGACCTTGCGCCCCCTGCTGGAGCGTATGATGTAGTAGGCGTCGCCGGTATCGGGATCCAGGAACACCCAGATCCAGACTTTCCTGCCGTTGAGCGAGATGGATGTCTCGTCGACATGCAGGCGGCGCGCCCTCCTGATGCGGGCCCGGATCTCCGAGGCGGGCTTCTCCAGGCAGTACCCGGTCCCCGAGACGACATTGTGGATGGTGCCAGTCGACATGGTGATTCCATGCCTGCCCATGCTGTCCGCGTTCCGTTTGTGGGGGAGGCGGTCCAGAAAGTTGTGGACTACCGTCATCATGACGTTCTTGCCGTAGGATCCTCTCTTGGGGATGTCGGGGACGGGCACCGCCGCGTCCCCGGCGGGTCCGGTCCCGGCCCCTATCCCGTCCAGGCCGCACTCGCCGCAGCTGCAGATGACCGTGTAATGGCGGGTGGTCGTGGCCGGGACCGGCTTTGGTATCTCGGTTATGTCGCGCTCCTCGATGTTCTCGACCTCCAGGGAGGTGCCGCCGCACCCGGGGCACCTGAAGGGCGCGTGCGTTTCAAACTTGGTGGGGGCGGGCTTGCTGGTCTTGCCCTGGTGCCCGGGCTGGGCGCCACGGCGCCTGGTCGACTTCTCCTTCCCGGCGGGGTCCTCCCTGGGGGTGGCCGTCTCCTTCCGGCGTTTGGCTATCCTGCGCGAGGGCGGCGTGTTGGGGTTGTCGTGGTAGGCCAGCTGGCGCCTCAGATCCTCGTTCTCTTTCCTGAGCGCCTTGATCTCGCGCTTCATCTCCCGATGCTCGGCGAGCAGTCCGCGGTAATCCCCGTCGAGCTTTTCGAACATCTTCTTGTAGCCGGTCCTGCTTGCCAACGGCATGCAGGCGATCAGCCCATATTTAGATCTCACGGTCTAACGCGGTGGTTGTTTTTCGCTTGGAAATGAGAGGCGCGGAAACCGTGTCGGTGTCGCCCCATCCAAGTATTAAAACCCCCACGATCGCGGCCGCAAATGATTTTTGCAGACAGCAAAACGTGCCTAAACGACGTGAATACTTACACGTACGCAAACGGATCCGCCAGGCAACCGTAATACGAGCTGAAGCCATCCACATCCCAGTATGATGAGCAGTAGTAGTCAAAGCATGTGTCCAGATCCGTATACGCGAAACAGGCCTCGGGCCAAAACACGTCCGCATACGGGTTATTATCGGTGATGGTGGCAAACGGATCCGCTAGGCAGCTGGCGTACGAGACATGGTCGTCGATATCCCAGTATGATGCACAGTAGTAGTTGTGACATAGATCCGTCGTCTCGTACAGGAAGCAGTCTTCGGGCCAAAGCACATCTTCATACGGGTTGACGTACGCAAACGGATCCGCCAGGCAACCGTAATACGAGCTGAAGCCATCCACATCCCAGTATGATGAGCAGTAGTAGTCAAAGCATGTGTCCAGATCCGTATACGCGAAACAGGCCTCGGGCCAAAACACGTCCGCATACTCAAACTGGGCATATGCCGTGCTCGTAGTGATAACTACCATGGCTAACGCGGCGGCGCATACAAAACGACTAACACTCATGCCCCATTCAATTCTCATGTCGAAACGTGGTGTGATGGCTTGTAACTGTTTTGTATTCTGCGGGATTATTGAAAATATGTTAACATTCTCCACGCATCCTGCGTAACAGACCGACCCCTTATTACGCATGATCCAACTGGGTCCTAGTTGGCGAATGAGGTTACTCTAGCTGCCGTGTTACCAGGACGAAGCTCCCTGATGGGCGTACACATCTTCCGGTCTGCTGCAAAAAGAAGAGGTGAGAAAATAGCATCGAAATCTACATCGGAAAGAAACGATGCGTAGTAGGTGTGGTGCGCCGGGACGGGTGTGTTCTGGAGTAGACCTACCACCCTAACGCGCGCAAAGATGCAGGATCCTTTGTAGAGTATGCTGAAAAAAACAGTCCATGTCAGGCTGTCTGCGAGTCTACCGGCAATCTGTGGCACAAGACGTTTGAGCCATTTGAGAAGTGCAACATACCAATAATCTTGGCGGCGGCCGCGGCAACGCCATACTGATGGGTAAGATGGTAGCACGTGAATCTCCTTCAATACTAGGATGACGGCCACCCACATGCTCGACGGCATGGCCGGGCCGGGGGTGTCGCGGCAGGTCCCAGGTCGGCGGCGCGAAGGATGTGCGGGCGGGCGGAAAGTGAAATGCGCATCAACCCTGCTTGGATATCTTCTTCTCCAGCGAGTCGGCCAGCGGTATCTCCAGCAGATCTCCCATCCGCAGCGACTTGAGTCCGGCAGCGACTGTCCTGGCCTGCTGCTCGTCCTCGTCCAGCCCCAGCAGGGACATCAGGTACCCGGCACCCGTCTTGCCGGCCAGCTCCCCGAAGACTATCTTGCGCCGGTTGCCCACCACCCTGGGCGGTATTGGCTCGTACGCGGCCGGGTTTCGCAGGATGGCAGCCAGGTGCGTGCCGGCCTTGTGCTTGTAGGCCGAGGAGCCCACCACCGGCTTGGAATCGTAGGGCGGTATGGACGTGTAGTTCTCTATCAGCCGCGAGAGATCCTGCAGCATGTCCAGCCTCAGGTCGTTGGGCGATCTATACAGGTAGGTCAGCACGACGGCCACCTCGGCCAGCGCGGGTATTCCGGTCCTCTCGCCTATCCCGTCTATGGTGGTGTGTATCTGGTCGGCCCCCGCGTCGCAGGCGGCAAGGGCGTTGGCCAGGGCCAGCCCCATGTCGTTGTGGACGTGCACGTCCAGCGGCGTGTCGACCACCTCCCGCGCCGCCTTCACGAAGCTGGCCATCCCCCGCGGCCTCATTACCCCGACGGTGTCAGGCAGGCTTATCCGGTCGACCCCCGCGTCGCGGATGGCAACACACACGCTCTTCATGAACTCCGGCTCGGCCCGGCTCCCGTCCTCCAGGGTGAACCGTATCTTGAGGCCGTGCGACTTTGCGTACTCGACCGTATCGACGGCCCTCTCCAGCGCATCCTCCCGGGTTATCCTGAGCTTGTCGGCCAGGTGGACGTCCGATATCCCAAGATACGCGGCGCACCACTCGGCCCCGCAGTCTATCGATACGTCGATGTCTTCCCGGAGGGCCCTGCCGTGCGATACGATGTCCGCCTGCAGCCCCTGTTTCATTATCTTCCTGGTGGCATCCCGGTGGTCATCGGAGATCATCGGCGATATCTCTATCTGGTCAACCCCGAAGTAGTCCAGCATCCACGCCACCTGTATGCGCTGCTTGTTGGTAAAGGAGACGCCCGGATGCTGCTCCCCCTCCCGGAGGGTGCTGTCCAGTATGCGTATTTTTCTGGCGTCCCCGTCCGCGCCGTTGTACGCCTCCGCGTGCAGGTTGTGGTTCATAGTGTCGCCGGTGTGATGAACCAAATATAAACATACGCGTACCCAAACAAACATGTTCATGTCAATATGGTTCTGAAACCATACACGGTGGTTTCTAAATCGTGCTCAGGTTACCTTGCGCAGTATGATCACGGTGTTGGTGTCGGATATGCCCGGCGTCTTGCGCAGGGCGTCGATGCTGCGGTTTATCTCGGCGATGGTGGGCGCGTTGATTATCGTGACGATATCGTACTGGCCGGTTATCTCGTAGACGGTCTTGACCCCGTCCAGTCCGGCCAGCATCTCGGATGCCTGGGCGGTGTCGTGGCCCGAGTCCACCGAGACCAGTACGATGGCGCTGGCCCCGCGGTCGCCGCGCTCGATGGTGAACCTGCTGATGGCGCCGTCCTGGGCCATCCTCTCTATGCGGCGCCGGACCGCCGGCGCCGACAGGCCGACGACCTTGCCCATGTTGGCAAACGACTCCCGAGAGTCCCTGTCCAGTATCTGGAGTATCCGCTCGTCGGTATCGTCGATGCGGTCGGCCGTCCCTACCACGGCTGGACACCGGCCCTACCGGACATTTCTTCTTTTCTCCTCGGAGGTTAGCGCCCCGTCCAGGTGGTTCATGGCGGTCTGCGCCTGGTTCTGCGATATCACCAGGGGCGGCAGCATCCGCAGGACGCTGCGGCCCGAGTACAGCATCAGCACGCCCCGTTCGATCAGGTCGTGCAGTATGTCCCGGACGTCAAAGCGCAGCTCCACCCCGATCATCAGGCCCATCCCCCGGATCTCGCGGATGATCGGGTGCCGCTCCTGCATCTGGCGCAGCATCGAGAAGATGTACGAGCCGGTGTCCCGGGCGTTGTCCATCAGGCCGTCCTGGGTGATGGCGGTCAGCGCCGCCGTCCCGGCCGCGCAGGAGAGCGGGTTGCCCCCGAAGGTCGAGGAGTGCTCGCCTTTGGATATGCTGGATAGTATCTCCTGGCGCGCCAGGGTCGCCCCCATGGGAACGCCCCCCGCGAGGCCCTTGGCGGTGCACATGATGTCGGGGACCACCCCCCAGTGGGATCCTGCCCACAGCCGGCCGGTCCTGCCCAGGCCCGCCTGCACCTCGTCGAAGGCAAGCAGTATGCCCCGGTCGTCGCAGATCTCGCGGACCTCCTGCAGGTAGCCGTCCGGGGAGACGTGTATGCCGCTCTCACCCTGGATGGGCTCGACTATCACCATGCCGGTGTCCCCGTCGATGCTCTCCCGCAGGGACTCCGCGTCGCCGAATCTGGCAAAGGCGGCCTTCTCCAGCAGGGGGGCAAAGGACTTGCGGTACTTTGGGTTGAAGGTGATCGAGAGGGCGCCCATGGACTTGCCGTGGTAGGACCCGCGCATGGCCACCATCCCCTTCTTGCCGGTGAACTTGCGGGCAAACTTGATGGCGGCCTCTATCGACTCGGCGCCGCTGTTGTTCAGGTGTATGCCGGTGAGGCCGGCCGGGGCCAGGCCCGCCAGCGTGTCAAGGAAGGTCTCGCGGGTCTTGCTGTACAGCGAGCTGTGGACCGTGATGATCCGGCCGGCCTGCTCCCGGACGGCGTTGACCACCCGCCGGTTGCAGTGTCCCACCAGGGCCACCCCGTAGCCGCCCATCAGGTCGATGTACTCCCTGTTGGAGTCGTCCCAGAGCAGGGCCCCCTCCCCGCGCTGGATGGTCACGGGGAACTTTTGGTAGAGGTTTCCCGTGTAGGCGTCCTCACCCATCAGATACCACCGTGCAGTCCTCGTGGGCCAGGGCGCGCTCCAGCGGCCCCTCCCGCTGCCCGGAGCCGATTATCGCCCGGGCGACCCCCATGTCCAGGGCCTCGGTTGATGCCAGGATCTTCTTCTCCATGCCTGGGCCGACCTGCGGCCGTATCTTCTTGGCCTCCTGGAGGGTGAGGCTCCTGACCAGCGAGCCGTCCATCATCAGCCCGTCCACGTTGGTGATGAAGATGACGCTCTCGGACTTGAGGGCGCCGGCCACGTAGGCGGCGGCCCTGTCCCCGTCCACGTTCAGCGACTCGAACTCCTCGCTGAGCGCAACCGGCGATATCACCGGGACCATGCCCCGCTCCAGCAGCGAGTGCAGGAACCCGGAGTTGACCTGCCGGATGCGGCCGGTGTATCCCCCGTCGACGGCCTGCGTGCGTCCCCGATCGTTTACTATCAGCAGCCGCTTCTTGCGGTCGGCCCGGATCACCTGCGCGTCGGCGCCGGCCAGCCCGATGGAGGGTATGCCGCTCTTCTGCAGCATCCGGACTATCCCCTGGTTTATCCTGCCGGACATCACCATGGTGAATATCTCGGCGGTCTCCTGGTCGGTGTAGCGGCTGCGTATCCCGCTGGGCGAGGTGACAAACTCGGGGTCCTTGCCCAGCTGGGTGCACACGCGGGTCACCTCCTTGCCGCCCCCGTGAACTATCACCACCCCGCCGGGGGCCAGCCTGCGGACGTCGTCCACGAACGAGGGGTGCAGTCCGTCCACGATGCTGCCGCCCACTTTCACGGTGATCATACGCTACACCGGCGTCAGCGGGGTGTAGCGCAGCCCGTCCATCTCGTCAAAACCGCACATCACGTTGAGGTTCTGGACGGCCGAGCCGGCGGCTCCCTTCATCAGGTTGTCCGAGGCCGAGAGCGCCACCAGGCGGTCGTTGTCCTCGTCCAGGTCGAAGCCGACGTCGCAAAAGTTGGAGCCCACCAGGAACTTGGGGTCGGGGAACTTGTAGAGGCCCTTCTTGTCGCGGATGAGCCTGATGAAACTCTCCTTGCCGTAGGCCTCGCGGTATATCTTCCAGAGCGCCTTTTCGTCCACGTCCTTCTTGAGGAAGGTGTGGTTTGTGCAGAGTATCCCCCGGACCACGTCCACCGCGTGCGGGCTCATTGAGACGCGGATGCTCTCGCCGCCCACCTCGCTGAGCTCCTGCTGTATCTCCCCGGTGTGGCGGTGCTTTGCGGGCTTGTAGGGACGAATCACCCCGGCGCGCATGGCGTGGGTGGTGCCCTGGCCGGAGCCGGCCCCCGAGGACCCTATCTTTGAGTCCACCACGATGTGATCCCTGTCTATCAGGTCGTTCTTTATCAGCGGCGCCAGTGCCAGCACCGAGGTGACCGCCATGCATCCGGGGCAGGAGACCAGCTGGGCATCCTTTATCTGGTCGCGGTGCAGCTCGGGCACCCCGAAGACGGACTTTTTCAGGTAGTCCGGATGCGGGTGCTCCCACCCGTACCATTTGGTATAACCTGAGGGGTCGTGCAGCCGGTAGTCGGCGCTCAGGTCTATCACCCTGACGCCCCTGTCGCAGAAGGCCTTGACCATCTCGGCGGCCGTCCCGTGGGGGACCGCCGTTATCACCAGGTCGCAGCGGTCGGACATGCGGTCATAGTCCAGCTCCGCAAAGGTGATGTTGGTGAATCCCTTGAGGCTTGGGTGGATGCGGTGCAGGTACTGCCCCTCGTGCTGCCTGGAGGTGATCATCTCCAGATCCACCTGCGGGTGGTTCAGTATCAGCCGGACGGTCTCGCCGCCCACGTATCCTGATGCGCCCACGATGCCGACTTTCATGATGGGGTGGATACCCCCGGTGTAATTTATTTCCTAACACACGAGACGGCGTACTCGACCATCAGCCTGGGGATGTCCACCCCGGCCACGCTGGAGATGCCCCGAAACTCCACGGTGTTGTTGATCTCGTGCACCAGTATGCCCCGGTCAGAGTCCTCCATCATGTCGACGCCCAGGATCCCGCCGCCCACCGCCTCGGAGGCGCGCGCGGCAATCTCGCCTATCTCGCCGGAGTGGTCGCACGGCTGGGGATCCCCGCCGGTGGCCACGTTGGTGCGGAACCCCTCCGAGGAGCGGTACATGGCGGCCACCGGGTTGCCGTCCACGGTGATCACCCGGATGTCCCGCGGGGGCCGGTCCACCACCTCCTGCAGGTAGTATATGCGGTCCATGGGCGCGTCCGTTATCGTCCGTATCTCTATCACCGCGTCGGCCGCGTCGCGGTCGCGCAGCGGCATCACCCCCCGGCCCCAGCTGCCCACGACCGGCTTTACCACCTTTGGGTATCCGGACTCGGCCAGCGTCTCCAGCGCCGAGTCGCCGGAGAACGCAAAGTGCGTCTCCGGCGTGGGGACGCCGCGCTTCTTGAGCAGCAGCGTCACGAACATCTTGTTGCCGCAGAGGCTGGCCACCTCGAACCGGTTGATGGTGGGCACGCCCAGAAACTCCAGGTACGAGGTAAAGTGGAGGCCGCGGTAGTAGCTGACGCACCTCTCCAGGACCACGTCGCCGGTCTCGGGGGCCGCCGCCCCGTCTGTGCTCAGGCGGGCCCCCTTGGCGTCCAGCATGTTGGTCTGGTGGCCCAGCGACTCGGCGGCCTTCCGCAGCATCTTCTCCTCGACGCGCATCCTGTCAAAGACTACGCAGACCCTAGACATGGTGGCAGTCCCTGCCTCCGGCGGTTCCCGCCGTGGCGGTAGATGTGCGGGCGCGTCTCATGGTTCCTTGGAGAGCGTTTTTTCCAATTTATTAGCTTCAGCGGACTGGGCCCCCCACAGCTCGACGAAGCCGGCCGCCCGCCTTTGATCAAATGTCGACTCGGACCCGTAGGTGGCGGAGCTGCTGTTGTACAGCGAAAACTCCGAGCGGCGCCCCACCACCCGGAGCGAGCCCCCGTACAGCTTCAGCCGGACGGTTCCGGATACCACCGCCTGCGATCGGTCGATGAAGGCGTCTATGTCGCGGCGCAGCGGCTCGTCCCAGAGCCCCAGGTAGGCCAGCCTCGCCCACTCATCGTCCAGCACCCGCTTGAGGCGGTTCTGGTGGATGGTGTGCACCATCTTTTCGAGATCCGAGTGCGCCTCTATCAGGCAGGTGGCCCCGGGCGTCTCGTAGACCTCCCGCGACTTGATGCCCACCGTCCTGTCCTCGATGTGGTCGACTATCCCTACGCCGGCCTCGCCGGCCACCCTGTTGAGGCGCCCTATCAGGGCCACAGGGTCATCCTCCTGGCCGTCGACGGCGACGGGCACCCCGTCCCGGAAGGTGACATCCAGGTATATCGGCGAGGCGGGCAGATCCCCGGTCCGGGTCCAGATGAACGCGTCGTCGGGCGGCTCGGCGAAGGGGTCCTCCAGGACGCCCCCCTCGATGGCGCGCCCCCACAGGTTCTGGTCTATGCTGAACCGCCTGGCCACGTTCTCGACGGAGACGCCGTGCTTCTCGGCGTACCGTATCTCGGCCGGCCTGTCGAGGTTCTTGTCGCGGATGGGCGCCAGGATCGGCAGGTCGGAGCCGGACCGGAACGCCAGGTCGAACCGGACCTGGTCGTTTCCCTTGCCCGAGCAGCCGTGGGCCAGCACCGAGGCGCCCTCGCGCCTGGCCACCTCCAGCACCTTCTTGGCTATCAGGGGCCTGGCCAGGGCCGTTGCCAGGCAGTACTTGTCCTGGTAGAGCGCGTTGGCCTTGATCGCCGGGTGCACGTACCCCAGCACGAACTCCTCCCGGGCGTCTATGGTATGGTGGGAGAGCGCCCCCAGGGCCTCGGACTTTGAGTGGATGGTGTCATAGTCCTCCCCCTGGCCCACGTCGACGGTCACCGTCACCACGTCCAGATCGTGCTCGTCCTGGAGGTACTTGACTACCACCGACGTGTCAAGTCCGCCGGAGAACGCGAGCACACCAATAGGCATGATCCCCGACCCGTCCTACCGGGAATTAACTTTTTGCCAACCGATTCCGGAACGTATTGCAACAAAACTACGTCCGCCCCGGATCAGGCACACTCTGCGAGACCCCATTGGGCTGCATAACCGGAGACGGTTGATGCGGGCCAAGCTGGACGATGATAAAATCAAGTACATCATTCGCTAGATAGGGAAGGGAACTCCCAATGCCGCGATAGCGGAAAGCATGGATGTCGGCGCACGCCACGTGTGACGCCTCTGGGCCAGGTACGGGAATACCGGCTCGCTGCCAACGATCGACAGGGGAGGCCGACCCGCCACCAAGACGGCCATGCTCTGTTCCTTGGTTTCGGGTATGCCCGGGGTGTGGCGTGATCTTCCCTGATCTAAAGGTTTCGGTCGGACATGTGCAAAACTGCCTGCCGGTGGTTGATTTACGGGCTAGTCAAGAAAATGGCCAATTACGCATATTATCTATAGTATGAAATAATATATACCATTAATAAGTGCACTTTTATAACGTTCTTGGAACCTGGTGCCATGAAACCCTCAACCGGGATTGTTTTGGGCCTTGCCGCGGTTGGTCTGGCCATGGTTTATGGTGTTTACGATTCCTTTGCCGAGGAGGAAGATGGCATCATTGCCATGCTCGCTAGCCTGATCAACAGTACGCAGGCAGATGTCGAGGAGGTGAAGATGCGCATGGCGGAACTAGAGGCTGTCAACACCGAACTGGTGCGGCGCATCAGCGAGCTTGAGCACAGGCTGCTCAATACGACCACGCCAGACGCCGCCTGCGGGCCAGGCTACCAGCTGAACGCCGATACGAACAGCTGCGAGGCGGTACAGCAGGAGGGGCCACCCAGCTGCGGGCCAGGCTACTATCTGAACGCCGATACGAACAGCTGCGAGGCGGTACAGCAGGAGGGGCCACCCAGCTGCGGGCCAGGCTACTATCTGAACGCCGATACGAACAGCTGCGAGGCGGTACAGCAGGAGGGGCCACCCAGCTGCGGGCCAGGCTACTATCTGAACGCCGATACGAACAGCTGCGAGGCGGTACAGCAGGAGGGGCCACCCAGCTGCGGGCCAGGCTACTATCTGAACGCCGATACGAACAGCTGCGAGGCGGTACAGCAGGAGGGGCCACCCAGCTGCGATCCGGGCTACTATCTGAACGCCGATACGAACAGCTGCGAGGCGGTACAGCAGGAGGGGCCACCCAGCTGCGATCCGGGCTACTATCTGAACGCCGATACGAACACCTGCGAGATGATACAGAACCCTTAGGGCCGGCAAAGACACACATTCAAACCAGCCCACCCCCGCAGCCAGCTTGAGGTGGCGGATCTTTGATGGTGGGCAGGAGCCACCAAGTTCGTGCAGATTGGCAGATTATGTAGTTCAGGCCGCCTTGATGGTTCCCCGGGGACCCCGCTGAATCAAGTCCCCAAAAAAAGCAAAGTTGCCGGCCTCGCCGCAAAGCAGGCAACCCGAAAAGACGGATCAAAAAACGGCGTTTCTGGACCCGGACCAGGTTGCGCAGATGCCACAACCACCTCCTCAGGGACCGAGGCGGCCGCCACGAGGCGGGGCGGGCCACGGCCGGCCCTCACACGACCAGTATGCCGGTCCGGATAAGGAACTTGAGCGCGTTCAGAAAGGAGTCGTCCGGTATCTCGCCGGCGGCCCACCATCCGGCCGTGTTCTTTATCCACCCGGGGATGACGCTGTCGCCGTCCCCCTCGCCGGCGGCCGCCTCGACGACTATGATCTCCTCGGATATGAGGTACCGGATGGCCGCCACGAACTCTTCATCGGATATGTCGCCGGCGGCCCACCACCCGGCGGTCGCCTTCACCCAGGACGGGACGGCGACGGGTCCATCCTGGACGGCGATATCGCCCGAATCGGCCTCCGGCCTCAGGTAGACGGGCTCGCCGCCGTAGGTCACCTTGGAGAGGCCGGTCAGGCCTATCTCGCTGACGGTGTCGGCTATCGGCACGTAGCCCAGATCCGGAGCGAACCTCTGGCCGTCGGTCACCATCCAGGCGATCACGCCGGCCACCGCCCTGGCCTGGTCTATGCTGTCGGTCGACCCCTCCAGGTCTGGATGCAGGATGATATACGAGAAGCTGGTTATCGGGTAGGAGTCCTCGCCGGGCGTGGCCAGCAGGTCCACGCCGTACCAGCTCTGGTGGGCCTCGGGCAGCGCGGGCGAGGCCGCCTCCGAGGCGGCACTGGCCGACTCGATGGTGGGGCGGACGAATGCCGTTCCATCCCCGTTCTCTATGCTGGCCACCGCCATGCCGCTCTGGAGGGCGTACGCCAGGGTGACGTATCCTATCGAGTTGGAGGTCGTCCTTACGCCGCCGGCAACGCCCTCGTTGCCCGGCAGTCCGGAGCCGCTGCGCCACTGCACGCTCTTGGCCGCGCCTATCTGCTCGTCCCAAGCGGGGCACGTCTTTGCCAGGTAGGACGTAAAGGCGAACGTCGTGCCCGAGCCATCGGAGCGGTGGAACGTGATTATCTGGGCGTCCGGCAGGGCAAGGCCGGGGTTGGATTCGGTGATGCGCGGATCCGACCACCTGTCTATCTCTCCCAGGAATATGCCGCACAGGGCCTCGGAGGCGATATTGAGGCCGGAGGGGTCTCCATCTATGTTGTAGGCCAGCGAGATCGCGCCTATCATGGCCGGGATGGTTATCGTGCCGGGGGCTGCCGCCGCCTCGCCGTCGTTCAGCGGCGCCTCCGTGGCGCCGAACTGGCCTAGCCGCTCTATGTGGTTCCGCACCCCGCCGCCGCTGCCTATCGAGTTGTAGTTGAGGCTCACGTCCGGATCCACCGTCCGGTATTCGACCCTCCACAGGTCCATCAGCGGGTAGGCAAACGTGGCTCCGGATGCGTCTATGCGGCCCTCGTAGGCATCCGCGGCATGGGCGCCCAGGACCGCCGATGCGGCCGCCAGCGCGGCGGCCGAGACCAGGACGACCTGCAGCGCGATCAACGGAGCCGTCCTGTTGGTCTTGGTGGTGGCCATGACGGGTTGGGGTTTTTTTGATTCATAAATAAGTCTAGGTCCCGGGCGGCGCCGCGGACACGATGCAGGCCAGGGTCTTCCGCGGGAGCATCCTGCAGATCTCTCCGGGAGACGCGGGCCCCGTTCCGGCCCGGATATAGACTGCCGCCCGCCTGCATGGATCAGGATCCGCGCACGGCCGCGGGCCCGAACGGACCATGGGGGTTGCGCGATGACGGCATGCCGGCCCGGCAGGCACCGGGGCGGGCGCGGGCAGGGCGGCCGGGCAGAATCCGCCCGCCTGCCAACGCACACGAATTTATTGGCCGCGTGCGGAGCCGCATGGTATCATGGATATGGAGCGGCTCAGGGGCGGAAACAGGGGGAGCGTGGCGCGGGCCATCTCGATGGTCGAGAACGGCACGGACGGGGCCCGGGAGATGATGCGCGCCATCTTTCCCCACACGGGCGGCTCGTCGATCGTCGGTGTGACCGGCCCGGCCGGGGCAGGAAAGAGCTCGCTGATAAACCGCCTGGCGGTGGACATGTCCGGGTCCGGAGGCAAGAGGCCGGCCGTGCTGGCCGTGGATCCGACCAGCCACATCACCGGCGGGGCCATCCTGGGGGACCGCGTCCGGATGACCGAGTCTACCGACTCGGGGATATACATACGGAGCATAGCCTCCCGCGGGGCCACCGGGGCCGTCGCGGGATCCCTGCGGGACAGCATCAGGATACTGGAGTACGCGGGCTTTGATCCCATCATCGTGGAGAGTGTGGGGGCCGGCCAGACCGAGGTGGCCATAGCGGCGATGGCGGACATCACGATAGTGGTCTTCAACCCGCACACCGGCGACAGCATACAGACCATCAAGGCCGGGATCACCGAGATAGGGGACATCTGCGTGGTGAACAAGGCGGATCTGCCGGGAAGCTCGGCCCTGTTCGATGCGGTGCGCGACTTTATAGGCGAGTCGGACAGGAACCCGACCGTCCTGAAGACGTCCGTCAAGGAGGACACCGGGGTGGCGGAGCTGGCAGGGGCCATCGACGAGATGCTGGAGAGGCGCCGCGAGTTCAGGGCGGACAGGCGGGCCGAGAGCCTCCGCGCCGAGCTCAGGGATATTGTTTTAACCAACCTGCAAGAGAAGCTCGATGCGATGATCCAGTCCAAGGATATCCTGGAGCCGCACGTGTCGGCGATGGGCGAGGGCAGGTACGATCCCTACGAGGCGGCAGACCGCATAGTGCGGTCCGTCCTGAGGTGAACCGGATGAGCTCGAAGGTATTCACCGACTCCAGCTTCGAGGTGGGGCGCATATACGACGGAGACGGCGCCTCCGCCGAGGATGCCGGCCAGTACCCATATACCCGCGGGATACACCCCGGCATGTACAGGGACCGCCTCTGGACCATGAGGCAGTACTCCGGATTCGGGGACGCGCGCCTCACCAACGAGCGGTTCAAGTTCATGCTGGAGAAGGGGCAGACCGGGCTGTCCATGGCCTTCGACCTACCCACCCAGATAGGGCACGACCCCGACTCGGCCCAGGCCGAGGGCGAGGTGGGCAAGGTGGGCGTGTCCATCGCGTCGGTCCGCGACATGATGACCGCCTTTGGGGGGATACCCCTGGGCAAGGTGAGTACCTCGATGACCATAAACTCCACCGCCTCGACCCTGCTGGCATACTATATCACCGTGGGCGAGTCGCAGGGCTTCTCCAGCAAGGAGCTGCGCGGGACCACCCAGAACGACATACTCAAGGAGTACATTGCACGCAACACGTACATCTACCCGCCAAAGCCCTCCATGAGGCTGATAGGCGACATGATAGAGTACTGCGCCCGGGAGGTGCCCTCGTGGTACCCCGTCTCCATATCGGGATACCACATGAGGGAGGCAGGATGCACCGCCACCCAGGAGGTGGCCTTCACCCTGGCCAACGCGGTCGCCTACATACAGACGTGCCTTGACAGGGGCCTCAAGATAGACGACTTTGCGCCCAGGCTCTCGTTCTTCTTCTGCTGTACGATAGAGTTCTTCGAGGAGGTGGCCAAGTTCCGGGCGGCCAGGCGCATATACGCCAAGATACTCCGGGAGTGGTTCGGCGCAGAGAAGTCAAAGTCGATGCAGCTCAAGTTCCACACGCAGACCAGCGGCGAGTCGCTGACGGCGCAGCAGCCGGACAACAACATCGTCCGGGTGGCCATCCAGACGATGGCGGCGGTGGCGGGGGGAACGCAGTCGCTCCACACCAACTCCCGGGACGAGGCGCTGGCCCTGCCCACCGAGGAGTCGGCCAAGATAGCCCTCCGGACGCAGCAGATCGTCGCCCACGAGAGCGGCATAACCAAGACGGTCGACCCGCTGGCCGGATCCTACTACATGGAGGACCTCTGCGCCAAGATAGAGGAGGGCGTCTGGGACTACCTGGAGCGGATACGCAAGATGGGCGGGTCGGTGGCGGCCATCGAGCGGGGCTTCTTCCAGTCGGAGATAAGGCAGAACGCGTACCGGCTCAAGAAGGAGGCCGACGCCGAGGACCGCATACTGGTGGGGGTCAACAAGTACGTCGACCCCGACGAGGCGCAGCCCAGCCTGCTGAGGATAGACGACAGGGTGGAGGTGCAGCAGCGGGAGGCGCTGGCGTCCCTGCGGTCGTCCCGGGACGGCGCCCGGGTGGAGTCGGCCCTCTCGGCGCTGACCTCGGCGGCCGAGACGGACGAGAACCTCATGCCGTATATCATCGGGGCGGCCCGGGTCGAGGCCACCACCGGCGAGATAAGCAACGCCCTGCGCGGGGTATTCGGGGAGTACTCGCCCCGGGAGGTCTTTTGATGGGAAAATGTTGCCGGGGCGTAGGTTTGGTCCCAAACCCTTCCCGGGTCTGGAGGGTTCGTTACGGGAGAGTTTGCCAGTCTGGCATGCCTGTCCGGGCTGTCCACAGATAAAACAGAACGACTGGAACTATCCAAATTATCTGGGCTATCCCGGATAGTATCATGATGCCGAAAGCCTTGGCGGTGCCGAAACCGTTGAGGACCCTGATGGCTTTGACGAGGATGATGACCATCCAGGCAAGGGCTGCAGCCATCATGATGGCGGCCATAGCCTGCAAACCAACTGACGCGGCGTCTGACAGGAGTGGTGACAGGAGTGATCCCAAGGCGGACACCGGGACCCAGATGATGCTCGTATAGAAGATGGCCGTGAATACCGCCCTCCAGTTTTTGTTCCCGCCGAGCGCCCTTCCGACGAGGTAGATTATACTCGCGGTGGTGGCCATACCCAAGATGGCCAGCCCGAAGCCGGAGGCAGCACTCGTAATTTGTTCCTGCACGTTCATTGCAGGCGCCAGCGAAGCAAAACCGGCATACTGGATGGAGGACAACAACAACACCCCGATGGACGGCGGAAAGTACCGGCGGTCGTGGTCCCTGAGGGCTGCAAAGGCCGAGTTGGGATGTACTATCACCTGGTAGGCCATTGCCAGCCCGTCCCGAATGGTTGGATGTCGCTGCGTCCCGCACATATTGTGATGCATCTTTCTCTGCACGATATAACCATGTGGTCTACCATGATCTATATGGAAAATGCGATAATGAGGATATGAAAAATAAACAGGGGTCCAATTACAGTTCTTGAAGGGGATTACATGCACAAATTCACGCCGTCGGCGCGACCCACCCTCTAGCGTGGTCCGCCCCAACAGACGACGGCTCGTAGTACGGCAGTAGCGATTTTGGAAAATCTACGCGGGCGCTAGGCATAAGGCACGAGTTCATCGGGAAGAACACGCCGAGTAGACGGGCATGCGGGGTCATTCCACCGGATCCTCAAGCGGGAGCATGTCTGGATGTACAAGTTTGTGCGCTTCCGGAATGCCGAGATAGTGATAACAAAAGCATTTGCAGACTACGGCGGGTGTAGGATCCACTCTGCGCCGGGGCACATCACTCCCAACGAGCTTGCATGCGAGTCTAGGGATGTAGATAAATGAGGGGCGGGACTGTTCGGAAACCGGTGCAAAAAATGGCGACAAAAAGAGGAGTCCGGATCATCATTGCCATACCCTGCCAGATTGCCACAACCAGCACATCAGCGCTAGCTAGGTAGTCAAAATGCATCATTCTAACGGTAAGATCAATTCTATATCAGAAACAGGAATACCGAGGTGGGCATCATAGCGTAGTCTGTTGCAGATCTCATGCTAGACTTTGACAAAACAATACCCTTTCTTTTTGTCTCTTTTTGGAAGCTGACCAATCCAGACAGATCGCGTTTTTCATTGATTTGATTTCTGAACTTTACTTCAATCGGAATTTCAGTATCTCCAACCAAAAGCACAAAATCTACTTCCTTGCCATTCGAGTTTTTCCAATAAAACACGTGATCATGATATCGAAAGGTGTGCTTTTTCCTGCTTAGAGCAAAAGCCAGCCTAATCAAGTGATCTGCTACGATTCCTTCCACTATCTTGCCTTGATTGGATTCCTCCTGTAGGTATTGTAGACTGAGGTCAAAGCTTTCTGTTTGTGACATCCATCCGTTAAAGATATGGAATAGAAACGGATCTCGGAAGTACAACTTTCGATCACTTTGAATTCGCGGTATCTTTTTTATATTGCCATACCGGTGTACTATCGATAAGACGAATATGTCGTCTAGCGTGTGCGCGTAGTTCGCGGCGGTGTTTGCGCTGCCTAGTGCAGACTCATTCGCAAGATTGGTCCAGGAAGCATGGCTTGACAGGCCGTTGATCACGGCCCCGCCAAATTGCCTTAACAACGTTTCATTTTTGGATTGGCGGTTCCATTCACCGGTAATTCCATTTAGATATTCGGAATAGGTACTTTCAGCTAGCCCGCCGACAGTGATCTTTTTGTTAACTACATACGGCGTTCCACCTGTTATCATATATTCATCTACCAAATCATTTAACTCGTTTTGGTATGCATTAATTTTTTCTATGTTTTTATCTCTTTGGTGGTTCGCAAGATTCATGAGGATGTCTTTCTTACTCTCGGTGCGATGTAGCTGCAGATCCAAATGTAGAGATTTTAACTCCTTGTTTCGCAAGCAGGCAAACTCTGAAAATTTCATGGGGAGTAGAATCTTATCGTGCGCACCGTCGATTGTTCCTCTTCGGTTTGGCAATCTCTCTGATGCGTTCTTCAGACCCATTGCCTGCGAGCCGGTTGCCATCAGCGTAACGTTTGGAATTTTGTTTTGATCCACCAACCACTTAATACTTTTCTGCCAGTCGGTGACTGATGTGGCTTCGTCTAAAAAAATATAGCGCCTGTCATTTTTTCGCAATTTCGGCGATATTTTGAAATATATCTCTACGGCATTCGCAATATCTTGTTTTGCATCGTGAATATCCAAAGAATAATAAAATATTCTCCAGGGCGATATTTCCCTTTCTAAAAAATCTTTTATCTGCAACATAAGTAGCGTAGTCTTGCCAACTTGCCGCGGCCCGCGCAACGTGTAGATTACCGTGTTGTTTGGAAGAAAATCCCATTCAATTTTATTTTTTAGACCCGGAATGTACTTTATTGCTGATTTTTTCCATTCATCGATTTTCTGATCGCTATCAATATTTTTTGGCGCCTTCCACCACGGATTCAGACTCCTCACATCATACTCTGTTACCACACCAATTATACTGCATGGTTCTTTATATATTGTACTCAACTACACTGCACGGTTCTTTATATATTGTAGTCAACTACACTGCACGGTTCTTTATATATTGTAGTCAACTACACTGCACGGTTCTTTATATATTGTAGTCAAATAGGGCAGATGCCTCTGGGAGTACAAGCCTAGATCAGATGTAGATCTGTGCCAGATATGCCCCTCCTAGAGGGTGTCGTTGTGAGACGAGTGAGTGTGTGGTTTGGTTTGACATGAACTTGTGCCTCCGGGACACAGTCGGCGGACTTGGAACCTATATTAACTCCCCAGAAAGAGTGGTCCTGATGAGGATAGACCACATAGCCATAGCCGTGGACGACCTCAAGGAGGCGGCCAAGACGTACTCGCAGGCGCTGGGCGTCTCCGAGGTGGAGTACGAGACGGTCGAGGCGGAGGGCGTGGCGGTGGCGATAATCCACCTGGAGAACGGCAGGATAGAGCTGATGGAGCCGATCGGCGACTCGAGTCCGATAAAGCGGTTCCTGGACAAGAAGGGTCCGGGCCTGCACCACATAGCCCTGGAGACGGATGATATCGACTCGGAGGTCTCCCGGATGGAGACGTGCGGGCTGCGGTTCCTGGGCAAGGTCCGGCCGGGTTCTGCCGGCACCAGAGTGACCTTCATCCACCCAAAGTCGCTGCACGGTGTCCTGGCCGAGCTCTGCTCGCACCCGCGGTGAGCGTCAGACCACCATCATCGTCGCCTATTCCATCATCTTCAGCGTGTCCGAGGCCGTGATTATCCCGGTTATCTTGGAGTTCTTCGAGACCAGGATGCACTTGGAGTACCGGATGAGCGGCACCAGCAGGGCCGCGGGGGTGTCGTAGTCGACTATCGGCGGTATGGCCTCCATGGCGTCCTGCAGGGTCGTCTTCTTGAGGCCCGCCTCTCCCCCCGACTCCAGGTGCCTGACGATGCCGTCCTCGGTGACGACCCCCACGGGACCGTCCTCGGCAAAGACCGGTATCTGGCTGATCGAGTGCTGGCGCATCTTCCGGACGGCGTCATGCAGGGTGTTCTGCACGTTCAGCCTTACGATGTCCTCGCTGCACAGGCTGCCGGCCTTCTGGGATGTGGTCTTCCCCTCCAGGCCGGCGAGGACGTCGAATATGCGCTTGGCGGTGTCGTAGCTGGGCTTGCTTCTGCCCGACTCTATCTGGTTTATCATGGAGGTGCTGACGTCGCACATCCTGGCCAGATCCTTCTGGGTGATGGCCAGCTTCTGCCTTATCCGGCGGATGGAGTCCAGTCCGGGCAGCATGAGGCATCATAGGGCAGGCGCGGTTTTAAACAGTTGTCGGCTCATCTCAGGCGCCTGCGCCCCGCCAGCCCCCCGGCCAACCAAAACTAATTAGGCGTGCGCCCCGTTTCAACCCCGTTGCTGTTCAAGAAGAGGGAGTTCAAGAGGCACGTCACTATACGGAGGGAGCCCATGGACGGGATAATATCCTACTGCAAGACCAAGCATCCCAACGAGGCCATCCTGATAGTCAAGGGAAAATCCAAGCATGGAAACGTGGACGTGCAGGGACTGGTCATACCCCCCTTCAGCCATTCGGGCCCCACCTTTGCGGGATTCCCCCACTCGTTCCTGCCCTTCGACCTGAGCTACGTCGGGACGGTCCACTCCCACCCCGGAGGCTCGGCGGAGCCGTCGGTGACCGACCTGAATAACTTCTTTGGGCTGGTCTCGCTGATAATAAAGTGGCCGTACCGCGAAGAGGACATCTTCGCCTGGGACAGCAAGGGCAACCAGATAGAGATGACCATCGAGGAGGAGTAGCAGCATGACCGGTGCCACGATCCTAATAGCGCGACATTCGGTGATGGTTCAGCGCGGACCAGCCTGCTGGCACGGGCTTCTCCTGGAGTGACCGTCACGGGTTGGCGCGATTGTTCCCTCGCACGGCTCCATTATCCTGGCAAAGTCTCTTTCTTGGCTAATCGTCCTCATGGCCGCAAACGCCTTGACGCGTGTGCTTGGGTATAACTCGGCTATTCTGCAGGCCGCGCCCAGGAAGGTTGATCCGTTGGCAACCAAATCATCCACCAACAGGATGTTCTTTGGCGCCACGAGCATACGCTCGACCCTCATGCTTTCGCAGTGCCGAATCGGCGTAGCCCCGTCTTCGGGCTTGCCGAAGGCAGGCTTCGGTACAGATGCCACCCGAGAGAGGCACGTGGCCACGCTTGATCCCAACCCCTGCCTTATCAGGGCGTCTGCAAGCAGCCTGGAAGTCCACAAAGTGCCAGGCTTGGTAAGCGCACTTCCCGGCACGGGAACCAGCACGGCATCGTTGGAGAGGAAGTCGGCGAACAGGCCATGGTTGGCACACCATTTTGCAATATCATCATAGATGGAGAGTGGTCCGGGCGGTTGGTTATAGCCACGTTTCAGGGCCAGCATGCACTCACGGGCAGTCTCGAGTTCGTTGGATCGTTCTTGGGAGAGCGCATGACTGCGCCACCGCGATTCAGGGACGTATGACAGCAACGAGGCGAACCTGACAGGATCAGGAAGTTTGTTGGACAAACACGTCAGCCAGCCTTATGCCAAGCGGTATCTCGTATAGCATGTCGCCATAATCCTCCAGGATGGTTGCGCCGTACTGCTCCATGTCATGCAACCATCTCGGGCGAGCTTTGGCGGCAGTACGGCATACAAACAGCGGCCTTCCCAGTCGGAGAGTCTCCCATCCCTGGTGAACGGCCCCGCTGCCATCGCCGGCCTCTACTATCACGGTGGCATCCGATATCAGCGCCATGGTCTTGTTACGCATGACAAAGTTTCCTTTGGTGATTGGGCGGCCTGCGCGGAACTGTGATACGACCAGGTGGTTTGCTGCTATCTCGCTTTGAAGATCCACATTCGATGGCGGGTACTGCTTATCCAGCGGCGTACCGAGAACGGCTACCGTCCGGCCCCCGTTATCAATGGCGGTCCGGTGAGCCACGGTGTCTATGCCCGCGGCCAAACCGCTCACCACGGTAACTCCCTCATCCACAAGCAACTCCGTCACAGCCCGGGCCTCGTCCGTCCCCTCCCCGGTTGGCCTTCTGGTGCCCACTACGGACACTCTGCGTGAACGGAGCGGGATGTTCATCGGCCCTTCTACGTACAGTTGATTGGGGGCATTCTTCTTCTCAAACTCGTTGAGCGGCCTTCCCAGCAGATCACCCGGCAGCAGGGACGCCATGGCCCTGGTTGGTAGCGGCGTTTTTATGATTTGCCACTTCGGAGAGTACGGCGGATAATCTACGGATCAGGACTCCCGGACAGTAGCCACAAATCGCCAAACCCTGACCCGTATCAGATCCATGGCATGCCGCGGACCGCCACAGTATCCACCCTTGCGGTACCCTGGCGCCCCAACCCGGTCCGCCAGGATAGTATCACCCACCTGCCGCCACATCTCTGGTCGTGCTGGTCGGAGGTCGCACTGCCGTAACCCGAGTACACATAAAAACGAGCGGCCGCGCCGACACCCCATGGAATCGGTCCGGCGGATGCGGCAGCAGATGGATGACGCCGAAGGGCCGTCCGGTTCGATAAGGTCCCGCTTTGAGGCGACGCGCATCCAGACCCTCAGGCTGGTGGAGACGCTGGAGAGGGACGACTTTGTGGTGCAGACCGCCGCCTACATGAGCCCCCCCAAGTGGCACCTGGGCCACGTCTCCTGGATGTACGAGGTCTTGATGGGCAGGATCGACAGCGGGTACGCGTTCTACTCCGAGGAGTTCTCCGCGTACCTCAACTCCTACTACAACCAGTTCGGCGAGCCCCACCAAAAGGGAAGGAGGGGCGTGGTCTCGCGCCCCACGCTGGATCAGATACTATCCTATTATACCGAGATAAACCGCAGGGTCGGCTCGTTCCTGGACCGGCACGCCGACGATCAGACCGCATCCCTCTTCGAGATGGGGCTGAACCACGAGTGTCAGCACCAGGAGCTGATGGTCTACGACCTGCAGCACCTGCTGGCCGACCGGTACGTGCCGCCCAAGGCCGGCAAGCCGCCCCGGGCCAAGGCTGCCGAGCCGTCCCTGGTGCAGGTGGACGGCGGCATATACGAGATGGGGTATGGTGGGGACGGCTTCTGCTATGACATCGAGCTGCCCGAGCACAAGGTCTACCTGAACGACTACCGGATAGGAAGGTTCCCGGTGACCAACGGCGAGTACCTGGAGTTTGTCAACGACGGGGGATACGCCGACTACCGCCACTGGCTGGCCGACGGCTGGAGGCGCGTACAGGAGGAGGGATGGGAGGCCCCCATGTACTGGGAGAAGATTGACGGCCGGTGGCACACCCGCGACTTTGCCGGGATGAGAAAGGTCAGCCCCGCCGAGCCGGTCGTCCACGTCAGCTACTACGAGGCCGACGCATATGCCAGGTGGGCAGGCAAGCGGCTTCCCACCGAGGCCGAGTGGGAGAAGGCCGCCTGCTGGAACGACCACGCAGGAGCCAAGACGGAATTTCCATGGGGCAGCGGCCCGCCGACTGCCCAGCGGTGCAACCTGCTGGAGTCGTACGTGTGGAGGGCGGCCGATGTCGGCAGCTACCCGGAAGGCGCCAGCCCCTGCGGATGCCAGCAGATGATCGGCGACGTCTGGGAATGGACCGCCTCGGAGTTTGTCGGGTATCCCGGGTTCAGGTCCGCGTTCCAGGAGTACAACGACAAGTGGTTCACCTGCCAGAAGGTGCTCCGCGGCGGCTCCTTCGGGACGCCGGCCATGTCGGTGCGGGCCAGCTACCGCAACTTCTTCAGGCTGGAGGAGCGGTGGATGATCTCAGGGTTCAGGCTGGCCGAGGATACCTAGGCCCCGGACATCAGGGTCAGCGAGAACTTGTCGCCGGCGTCCCTCCACAGGCGCTCTATGCGGAACCCGGACTCGGCCGCCATGGAGCGTATCTGCGGGACGGTGTACTTGTAGGAGTTCTCGGTGTGGATGAGCTCGTCCTTCTCCAGGGGGACGGTGATGCCGGCCCCCGGTATGTCCACCGTCTGGTCCTTTTTTGATCTGAGGTACATCTCTATCCGCCGGTCTTGGTCGTTGTAGATGGCGAGGTGCGCAAAGTCGGCCAGCGAAAAGTTCGCCCCGAGGTCGCGGTTTATCCTGGCCAGCACGTTCATGTTGAACCTGGCGGTCACGCCCCGCCGGTCGTTGTATGCGGCCTCCAGCGTCTTGGGATCCTTGACCATGTCCAGTCCCACGAGAAAGAGGTCCCGCGGGCCCATCGACTCGCGGACCATCCCCAGGAAGGACGCCGACTCGCCCGGGGACATGTTGCCCAGGCTGGATCCGAGAAAGACCACCAGGTTGGGCGGCCCGCCCATGTCCCGCACCAGCTCCAGGCCGCGCTCGTAGGTGTCGACCACCCCGGTGATGACCAGTCCGGGGTAGTCGGCCGCCAGGGATCCCGCTCCGCCCTCCAGAGAGTCGGATATGTCGATAGGCACGTACTCCGCCCCGGAGCCGGACTCCAGCAGGGCGTCTATGATATGGCGCGTCTTGGTGGAGGAGCCGCTTCCCAGCTCCACCAACCGGAACCGGCCGTGCAGGAGGCGGGCCAGCTCGTGCCGGATCACCATCAGGATTCCCGCCTCCGTCCTGGTCTGGTAGTACTCCGGCAGCCTGCATATCTCCTCGAACAGATCCGAGCCTGCCGTATCGTAAAAGAACCTGGGGTGGATGGAGCGCGGCTGCCTGCCCAGGCCATGCCGCACCTCGCCGGCCAGGTCATCGGACCTGAGGCCGGTGGTTGGCCGGTAGTAGCTGAATCTCTCCGAGACGACGCACTTGACGTGGCCGGTTCCGTACCTTCCCAGAAGGCTTGTCCGGGTCTTCATGGGAGGCGCACCGCGCGACGGTGATAAATGGCTTGGGATGCACCGGTTCGGCCGCGCCCTGCCGCACAGGCCCAGGCTTTGAGTTGATCGTACCTATCCGTCAAGCCTACGGCCGGCAGCCTCGAATCCTTCCTTCATCTCATTCATACAGTCAGCCACGCTGCGATACAACCGTCTTGCTTCCGGATCCGGATCTGTCTCCGCTCGTTCATATGCACTCGCTATCGCATTGTCGAGATCCGACATGCTGTTGATGGGGCCGGCGCTCTAAAAAATCCTCAATCATCTGGCTCATGGGAGCCGAGATCGCCCAGATGAGGGGGTGGAGGATTCCCTGCGCCCCTCTTGCCGCCACCCGCAACGTACCAGCAGGTACCAATTTTTTCTGATGGTTCTTTCGAAAATACGGTTGATGGTGGTTTTACTCATATCCGGACGGCTTGGAGCTAATCCGGCCCGGTGACTAGGATCTCGTTGCCCCGCATGACGAACTGCAGCCCTGAGTCGGCCGGCGCGGACGACCGGGTCAAGCACAAAGCCGGATCAGAGGCGAGGCGCTACGTCCCAGCCCGTCCTTTGTACGCATCAACCGTATTTTCTAGAGAGAGCCTTCCTGATTAAACTTTATATGGCTTCTTCGGGTATCGTGATCAGGTTGTTTAGCTACAAGACGTACCTGATATTCCTCTTTGCGTCCCTGGCGGTGAGCATAGGCATACAGATGGTGGTGCCCTTCCCATACGGGTTGATCATTGCGCTGTCCCTCTTCATAGTCTTCCCGCTGCTGATACGCAGAAAGTACATGAACCGCATGAGGGGCGGAAGCTCCGACAGCCTGGGCGGCGGCTTCTTTGGCTTGGGATCCAGGCAGGGCGGCACCGACGTAAAGTACGTCTGCCTGGTGTGCAACAACCGGTACAAGGGCGGCTCGTGCCCCCGGTGCGGCTCCAAGATGAAGCGCGCCGACTTTTAGCGGCCATGACCCTGGAGGATCTCCGCAGAAAGGTTCTCTTTCACAACTCCATAGATGTCTGGATGGAGTACTGCGCCGAGAGGTCCATATCCTGGAACGATCCGGAAGGGTACAGGAGGTTCATCGGGCACCTGCTGGGCAGGAGCCTGAACCTGAAGGCGTTCAACCTGTGCGCCCACGAGGCCGGCGAGACCCAGCAGGAGAAGAAGGAGTTTGCCGAGACCCTGGCAAACCTGAAGGCGGGCGACCCCAACTACGCCACCTATACCATCCGGCTGAGCGGCGGCGCCATGGACGCCATCAGGGAGTTCAAGGGGTAGCCGGGCAGGATATCCCGGCAGGCGGGACGCCTACCTCCGGAGCCTCGGGTTTACTATCGCGTCGAGCGCGTTGCCTATGAACACGAAGGCCAGGCCCGTCAGGGCGATCATCATCCCGGGCGGGACTATCCACCACCACATCCCCTGGGCCATCGCCCCGTAGGTCTTGGCGTCGTAGAGTATGTGCCCCCAGGTGGGGAACGAGGGGTCGCCCAGCCCCAGGAAGCTCAGCCCCGCCTCGGTGGTGATGGCCGCCGGCACCGATATGGCTATGCTGGCAAACGCGTAGGGCAGCAGCTGCGGGATGATATGCCGGAAGACTATCACCGACTGGCGCTGCCCCATCATCTGCGCCGCCTCCACGTATCCTCGGGTCTTTATCTGCAGCGCCATGCTCCTGGAGACCTTGGCTATTCCCACCCAGCCGAAGATCATCAGGAACCCCACCATCAGGAATATGCTGTGGCTGATGGTGACGGCCAGTATGATAAGGAACGGCAGGGCCGGCAGGGCGTACACGATGTCGTTGAACCGCATCATGGACTCGTCGGTGAGCCGTCCCCGGTACCCCGCGTACACCCCGTATACCAGGCCGGTGACCACCGAGCCCACCGCCACGGCCAGCCCTATGAACAGCGCCAGGGGGGTGCCCCAGAGCAGGCCCACCACCAGGTCGCGGCGCAGCTCGTCCGTCCCCATTATCCCGAACGCCTTGCCGTCCACCACCAGGGTGGAGTCGGTGATCGTCCCCTCCGGGTCCGTCCCGTACATGTTGACCACGAACGTGTACTCCCCCCTCAGCGGGGCCCCGCTCTGGGCGTCGGCAAAGATGACGGCCTCGGAGGGGGCGTCGCCCAGGTCGAACCCGAAGACGTCCGAGTCCAGTTCCAGGTTCTTGCGGATTGCCGCGTCCGTCGAGAAGATCCTCCCGCTGTGGACGGTCTCCGACTCGACGGGGGGCAGCAGCAGGGACAGTACCCCCAGGTTCATGCCGTCGGGCCGCACCATCGTCACCTCCAGGAGCGGCGCGCCGGTGTACTGGGCGGTGTAATCGTAGATGAAGCCGCCCGGAAAGTCGTTGTACTGGTAGTCGATGGTGAACGACTCGGAGTAGATGGATATCCCGCCGGACAGCTCCGAGCTGCCCGCGGGGCTCTCCAGGATCATGTGCTCGGGTATGTCCTCGGCCAGGAAGAGGTTGACCCAGACGGGCACGGCCGTCTTGGGGTAGGAGAGCCAGCTGTTCGGGTTGGTCCACTGCTGGAAGGTCTCCAGCGGGATGAACACCATCGCCAGGATCGAGGTCAGGACCAGCGCCGCCAGGATCGTCACCCCCGCCATCCCCATCCGGCTGGAGGAGAACTCGCGCCACAGGTCGCCGGTCGTTACGCTGCTCACGGTCCGGTCCTCACCCTAGGATCAAAGTAGCCGTACAGCATGTCCGCCACGAATATGCTGACCAGGAAGAAGGCGGTCAGCACGTAGGTGGCGCCGATTATCACCGGCAGGTCCAGGAGCGATATGGCCTCAAAGTAGAGCCTGCCCATGCCGGGCCAGTCAAAGACCGCCTCGGTGATGATTGCCCCGCCCAGCGACCCCGACAGGCTCAGCGCCAGGATGGTCACTATCGGGGGGGCCGCGTTCTTGAGGGCGTGGCGGTAGACTATCCTCTTTCGGGGTATGCCCATCGCCCTCTTGGCAAAGATAAAGTCGTCCTGCATTATCCCGACCATGAAGTTACGCACCAGGTACGCCCAGGCCCCGAACCCTATCAGCACGATGGTGATCAGCGGCAGGGTCATGTGGTAGAGCAGGGCGGGTATGTACCCGGGGTCGTCGATCGGAACCGAGGGGGTGGCGCGGGCAGGAAATATCTGCCAGGTGAAGGCCAGCAGGGCAATCAGCAGGATGCCCACCCACCATACCGGGAAGCTGGAGCTTATCACCGCAAAGCTGGAGGTTATGCGGTCCAATACCGAGCCCACCCTGCTGCTGGAGAGGGCCCCCAGGAATATCCCCATCACCGAGATTACCACCGTGGCGGTGGTGAACAGCAGGATGGTCCGGGGCAGCTTCTCGGAGATGATGTCCCCCACCGCCGAGGAGCCCGAGTCGCTGATCAGAAACGTGGCGTGGCCAAAATCCAGCAGCAGTATCTTGTACATTGCAAGGCCTATCCTGGAGGGGGAGTGCCAGGGCTCGTCCAGGCCCAGCTCGGTGGTGCGCTGGCTGATCTGGTCCCGCACGTACTTTTCAAAGTCCTCCACCGACTCGAACCCGTCGGCCAGTCCGGGCGTGCTGGTAATCTCCTCGCGCACCTGGACGGCCACCCCCTGCTTGAGGATGGTATCCATGTTGGAGCCCACCAATGCGATGGTCAGCAGGAGCGTGACCAGGAGCACGCCGAACAGTGTGGCGACCCTGGACGCCATGTATCTCTTCAGGCCCAACGAATCACAACCGTACCGACCCGTATAAAACTGAAATTCACCACTTGCCCCCGGCCGGGCAGCCCGGGGCCGGTCACCGCACGGGCAGGGCATGCCGGCGGATGCCTGCCCGCGTGCGGCCGCGTCGCCCGGCCAAAAACCACTTATTACGACCGGGGGGTGATTCAGGTAATGCATAGGACCGGCACTTCCATCGCCTGCATGGACGGAAGGGTGCAGGAGCCGCTCAGGGAGTGGATCATGGTGCAGTACGGGGTGGACTATGTCGACGTCATCACGCTTCCGGGGATGGACAAGGTGGTCTCGGACAACGCCAACGTGGACCAGGTACGCAGGATGGCCGCCCTGTCGGTAAGCGCCCACAAGTCCCCGGTCGTGGTGGTATCCGGACACCACGACTGCGCCGGAAACCCGGTAACCAGGGAGGAGCACATAGAGCACATCAAAAAGAGCGTAGAGGTCATAAGGGCGTGGGACCTCGGCGTGGAAGTGGCCGGCGTCTGGGTGAACAGCGACTGGCGGATCGAGCGCGTGTAGCGCGCGGCCGCCTGTTCACGCAGACCACACCCGTTATATCCGGGATGGTGGATGGTCATGCCATGGCAGACCCCTCCAACCCCGACAGGCTGGCGCTCAGCAAGACCGAGATACTGCTGTTCTGCGACCGCGTCCTGGAGAAGTGGTCAAAGGATCCATCCGGGAACGCCAAGAACATACTGGCGATGAACGCGGTAAAGGCCAGCGTCGTCTGGACCGACGAGGAGACGCTCAAGGCGGTCTGGGGCGAGATAACGGCGTGGATGTACGAGCTGCTCTACGAGAACGCCATGGCCCAGGCCGAGCAGGACGGCGCCAAGTGGCCCGGCACCATGCAGAAGGCAGGGGGGCGCCGGCGCGCCTAGATGCCGTCCCCGGTTATCCTCTCGTACGCGGACATGTACCGGGCCGTCATCTTCTCGATTATCTCCTGCGGTATGTCCGGGGGTTGGGGGTCACGGCCCGCCGCCCGATCGTCCTCGAACCGCTTTGCCCAGCCCTCCTCGGTGAGCCAGTCCCGCAGTATCTGCTTGTCGTAGGCCTCCTGGGTGCGGCCCGCCTCATAGGAGTCCTTGGGCCAGAGGCGGAACTCGTCTGGCCCTATGGAGTCGCCCAGGCACAGCCACCCGTCCAGGATGCCGAACTCCAGCTTCAGGTCTGCCAGGATGAACCCCGCCCGGTCTGCTGCCGCCGCCATCCGCTCGTATATCGATATGGACAGCAACTCCAGCTTGTCGTACCGCTCCGGCGCCACCAGCCCCTCGCGTATGGCCGCCGCCCTGTCCACGGCAACGTCGTGCTCGGACTTTGTGGTGGGATCAAAGATCGGCCGCGGTAGTTTGGAGGCCAGGATCATGGTGGCGCCATCCGGCAGGGTAGCCGAGCCGTCCCGGCACCTGGCCATCAGGCTGCCGTACAGGTACCCCCTCACCACGCACTCGAGCGGCACCATCTCCATCCGCCTGACGACCATCTCGGTGTCCGATACCCGCCGCACGAAATGGTTGGGTCCGGGCAGCTGATCAAACCAGTACTGGGCAAACTTGCAGAGTACCTCGCCCTTCCCGGGTATGGTCTGGTGCAGCTTGACATCGTAGGCGGACACCCTGTCCGAGAACCTGAAGAGCAGCGTACCGTCCTCCAGGTCGTAGACATCCTTGACCTTGCCAGAGTTCAGGAACTTCAACGTATCGGTTTGGCTGCCGCACCATTTAATCCATATTATCAGGAACCCATCATCCCGACCATCTTGGGAAGCTCGCGGTAGGCCTTGCTGACGAATATGCCGTTGTCCGCGGACACCTGCACGAACTCCATGGCGTTGTCGGGCGGCGGGGAGAGTATTATCTTCTTTCCGGGATCCAGCGTGCCCAGCGGCAGCACGTCGCCGCCTCCAAAGTTCACCCGCAGGTTGGTGAGCGGTTGGGAGCCGGTGTTCTGGACGGTGATCCTGCCGGTGATAAAGAGATTCTGCTTGTCTATTATGGGATCCACGAATATGTCATAGTCCTGGGTCGACACGGACATCTTGAAGATATCCATCCCGAATATCACGGCCATCGCCGCTATCGCCCCGACGGCCACTCCCACCACCACCGTATACTGGTTCAACCCGAGATAGTAGGCGGTTGTTTGATTTATGTAGTTCCGGCGGCCCGGCCGCGCTCGGACGGCCCGCATGGGCCATCGGGCCCGCGCCGGCAGGCATGCTCATCTACATGGTCACGGGGCGGCAGATCTGCCCCGCAGTATCGGTCAGTCCGCAGTATCCTGGGATCTTGCCTCTTCCAGATAGGCGCGCCGCATCTCGTTGATCTTTTCCCGGTCTATGTCCGGCTCGTCCTCAACGATCACGATCCCCATGTCGTCCAGGTCTTCGGCGGGCGTGTTCTTGCTATCTTTTTTGGCGGATTCCAATTTCGAACGAAAAATAATAGTGTAGTAATTAAACGTTCTCAGCCGGGCGGCTGTGTCCCACGCGGTACAAGTTCAGGTCAAATTCCGGGTCGTGCCTGATCGACACTCACCGGTAGAGGCCGCCGACGCGCTCAAGCATGAAATCCGGCTAGGCCCCAACTTACACGTGCGGGCATCCATCGGTGCGTCCCCTGCCGGCTTCTCTTGGACGGAACGCACGCTGTCACTCCACGCGGCAGGGCGCAGGCTCCCCGTTCCCTCAGTTACATGAAGATTAAATGCCGATCTTGCCCTTGATCAGGCGTATCTCACCCTCCAGCCTCTGGAAGCGCCTGTCCATCACATTGCCCAGATTATCCGAGAGGCGTCGTACCTCCGCTGAGGTCTGATCCTGCTTGTCAAGCATCTTCTCTGAGTAGCCCTGTATGGTCGCTATCGTCTGATCCTGCTTGTCAAGCATCTGATCCTGCTTGTCAAGCATCTGATCCTGCTTGTCAAGCATCTTCTCTGAGTAGCCCTGTATGGTCGCTATCGTCTGATCCTGCTTGTCAAGCATCTGATCCTGCTTCCGGTGAGATATCTCAAAATGCATGTTGCCTGTGGCAAAGCCCTCCACCATCTCTGCCAGCATGTCCCCCACTACAATCCTAAATGACCTGAACTCCCCGGTTGCCTTCTGTCGTGACACTTTGATGCCTTTCACCACCACAGGTTCCCCAAAATTCCGCATTTTTTGGATCAGCGACTCGATGTCCTGCTTGGAACCCTCTGCCACAATCTCAACCGTCTCGTCGTCCAGATTCTTAACATGGCCCGTGACTCCCAGAGACACGGCGCCGGCTCGTACTTTGTAACGGAATCCTACTCCCTGGACTAGGCCGTCGACTATGATTGTGGCTCGCTCCATGATACGATTCATTGTATTTACCGCATTATACTTTACGTATGATTTGGCTGTGTCCCACGGACATATACCATCTCAAAATCGCAAGACATATTGATCCGATGATCGCGGCCACGCCCAATGACAAAAACAAAACGTGATCAGCGACCATTCGATATGGTCCGGCTGTACCTGCCGGGCCTGATACTGAATACCATACCGGAGGCCGTCAGGGAGTGGATGGCCCCTACCAAGCCAAACCCGGGCTGGGCGGCATGACAGCCTACCCGCCAAAAGCCATGGCCGTCGTCTGCATCCTGATGGAGGCCGAGATGAAGACCTACAGGAAGATGGTCGGCTACCTCAAGATGCATCCGGATGTGGTCCGCAGGATCGGACTGTCCAAGGTGCCATCCAAGAACACCATCTGGCGCGCCTACGGGAGGATCCCCGAGTCGTACCTGCGCGAGGTGCACCTGAGGATCGTGCGCGGCATCACGACCGGCTCGCTGGCAGGGAGCAGTACTATCTGCTATCCCGGCAACAGGTTCACCAGGTGGTTCAGCATCCGGCACGACCGGACCGAGACCCAGCGCGGATGGATCAAGCTGCGCAGCATCATAGACATGCCTACCCGGGCCATCCTGGACTGCCACGTCACCGACGGGTACGCCGCCGACATCACCGGCATGTGGCCCGTGATGGACAGGCTGGGCGCCTCCGGCGAGGGCGGCAACTTCTGCCCGGACTCGGCCTACCCGTACGGGTACCTGGCAGGCTGCTGTACGACGCGATAGCCAACCGGGGCCGGATACCCAGGATCCTGCCCAAATCCAACACCACCTGCAAGAACGGCGGCAGCCAGGCCTGGGGGGACATGACCCGGACGAGCGGGGACGACCCCGAGCGGTTCATGTCCGGGTTACCACCGGCGCAGCATCATCGAGGCCGTCTTTGGGGCAATCAAGAAGATGTACGGCAACCACCTCCGGGGCAGGAAGCTCGTCCGGCTGAGCCGGGAGGCGGCCATCCGGGCAATCTGCCACAACATCGAGGTGGTCGCGCGCTCTCACGTAAAAAACGGCAGGCTCACACACGAGTCACTTGCGGTTTTGGCTGCCTGACGGACGCGGTCACACCCGCGCCGTCCATGTGGGGGAGCCTGCGCATCATCCTATAGATTGGATTGAATTTTACGGTTTCGGACAACCCCTGAGGCCGGCGGCATGCAAACAATTCCGCAATCCCGGGAATTCCGATAATGGCCGTACCGGCGAGGTGTCGGCAGATGGTTGTTTGGTTATGTCTGTGGGACGCAGCCCTCCGCTCAGCGCTGTTTATATGATGATCGTACCACCCGGTTGCATGGTTAGAAAGTACATCGATTTCGACATCATCAAGGAGACGTGGAACAAGTATGAATTACAGGACGGCACCAAACTGAAGATACGATCAGAACTGCATCTTGCCTGGACCGAGCAGGTGAAGGGGAAGACTGTATACAGGGTCACCACCAATCACCAACAGACATGTTTATGCGATCCGAAGACGCAAGGCAAACCGGATAACACGTTGCATCCACCTGAACAGCTCCAGAAGCATATCGACGTACAGAAGTGTCCCCACACGACGATGCAGTACGAGCCGAGCGAATACCTGCTGGATGATGGCACCCAGATAATAATACATGACAACCTCATCAACGTTGCGCGAACCAGTCTTTATGATGCCCGTGGCGATAGAATCTACCTAATAGAATCAAACTCACAGATGAGTGTAAAAATTCCACAGAAATAGAATAGTCCTAGAACTCCAGCGTCTCTTTCCCGTTTTTCGACTCGTACGTGATGATGACGTACTCGGTTTCCTCTCCCTGTTCTAGGGGCTGTGGAATCTTGACCGGCACGTCTTCCGTCATAGTCATGGCTACGGTTCCCATGTGGTATGTTTCCTGGTCATAGTATATACATCATTCGCATTTCGGCGGGCTGTAAAGTTACCGGCGCCTACATCTGCCTGTAAAATTGGGCGCCTGCGGCGCGAATGACCCCGGCCTAGAGCCGGTAGAATCTATGAATGATCCAGGCGCCGGTAACTTTACAGCCCCCCCGCAAGGGGTTGTATTACTCCTTCAAAACGGCAGATCCGGCTCATCCTCAGACCGGTTTTGACTGCATTATCCCATCCGGCGATAGCAGGCCGTGGCGTCTCCGGCCGCAAATACCCCATTATCCGCCGGATCCGGGCGTTCTAGCGCAGTCTCCCCCACGCGTCCCCGGGGAGACGGGACTCTTTTTATCCCCGATCAGGCAAAGAGATTCCGGCAGATGGACATGATGGCGATCTCGCGTCGTTGCATCTCCAGCGTCACGGACCTGATCCTGAAGTTGAACCGGTCCTTGACCGCCGAGAAGCAGCTCTCGATCGTGTTTCGTCTGCCATACGTCCTGTAGAACCCACCTGGGTGGTCCCTGCACCAGGCCAGCATCCTGCCCCACTCGCTCATACCGTGGGCCACGAAGTTCTTCTTGGGCCGGAAGCACGGCTGCCTTCCGATGGACGCGGCCAGCCGGCAGTTCTCCCTGGAACAGTAGGCCGAGTCGCCCAGCAGGTACCCCTCGCCGCGGGGCGCCCTGGCGCACAGCTCTGCTAGTGCGGGCGAGTCGCCCGCGTTCCCGTCCGTCACGACGACGGCGACTATCCTGCCGCTGTCCGTGATCAGGGCGTGGTGCTTGACGGTGGCCTTCCGATAGAACTTCCCGCGCTTGGCATCCTCCACCAGGACATACCGGTTGAACGTGTACTGGGTGGAGTCCACCGACAACGTCCGGCGCGCGTCGCTGCCGGCGGTGAACCTCAGCAGCGAGTCCAGCAGGTCGAGGGGTATCCTCTTCATCCACTTGTGCAGCCACGATTTGGAGGGAACGTGATCCATGCCCAGCTTCCTGCACAGGCCCGGCCTGGCCTCGCACTCCTCGACCATCCCGCGGATGGAGCAGGAGTATTTCTTCATCATCACCCAGGTCATCAGCACGCACAGCATGGCCTTGTGTTCGGGGTTGTCCTCCAGGAACTTCGTTATCCTTCTCAGGATGGCCTTGAACCGTTCCTTGAACCGCTTGCCGCCGTTCTTCCTGCGCCGCTCGTAATCCCTGCAGTAGCCCTCGGGTCTTTCCTTTTGCCTTCTTCTCTTGGTGTGGTGTTGTTTCATTGGGCGGCCGTGGATCCGGTGATCAACAAACGTTTCGGTCCGGCGGGCGGCCTGCTCGGATTGCTTTTAACTCTTCTGCGACTTTTTTGGAGAATTATCGTGTGGGGGAGCCGTCAGCGTGGACAACCCCCCCCCCGCAACCACCCTTTAAATAAGTCGTCCCGGGCACCACCCGCATGGGTGAACGCATTTGGGGCGGCGGAGCCGCAGATAGTACCCCTGGATACGGTCGAGAATCCGTTCCAGCTGTATGAGCGCCTGTCGGCCAACCATTCCCACTCGTTCCTGTTGGAGTCGCTGGCCGAGCCCGGCGAGCTGGCAGAGACTTCGGTGATAGGCTTTGGGCCGGGGTCGATCATACGCGGGTACGCCGACCGCATAGAGGTGGAGTCGGGCGGCCGCACGAGCAGCACCGCCACCGACGACCCCTTCGGCATGCTCAAGGGGATGATGCGGCACAGCTCCCACCAGGACCACCGCTATGCGGGGGGCGCGGTGGGGATGGTCAACTATGACGCGGTCCGGCTCACCGAGGAGATACCGCAGTCGCACGAGCCGCCACAGCCGCTCTTCGAGTTCGGGCTGTACGACGACGGCGTCCTGTACGAGAACAGAACCCGGAAGATGATCTACTTTTGGTACCAGACCGACCGGTCCGATCTGCTGGAGGCGGACGCACCCCGGCAGGAGGCCTTCGGCGCCACCAGCCCCCGGTCCAACATGGACGAGGCGGCGTTCTCTAGGATAGTGGAGCGGGCCAAGCGGTACATCTACGACGGCGACATATTCCAGGTGGTCCTCTCAAGGAGGTTCTCCTTTGGGATGTCGGGAAGCCCGCTGGGGCTGTACTCCAGGTTGCGCGACCTGAACCCGTCCCCGTACATGTACCACCTCAAGCAGGGATCCCGTACGACCATCGGCGCCTCGCCGGAGATGCTGGTCAGGATAACGGGCAACCTGGTAGAGACGTTCCCGATAGCTGGAACCTGCAGGATGGGCAGCGACCCCCAGGAGACCGCCCGGCTGGCAGCGGGGCTCGTCTCCGACGAGAAGGAGCGCGCAGAGCACACCATGCTGGTGGACCTGGGGCGCAACGACATAGGCAGGGTGTGCAGGTACGGCACGGTCAGGCCGCAGGGCCTGATGGAGGTAAAGCGGTTCAGCCACGTCCAGCATATGGTGACGCACGTGGCCGGGGATCTCCACCCGGACCGGGACATGTTCGACGCCTTCAGGGCGGTCTTTCCGGCCGGGACGGTCTCGGGGGCGCCCAAGGTGAGGGCCATGGAGATAATAGACGAGCTGGAGCCGGAGGCCCGGGGACCGTACGCGGGAGCGGTGGGGTACTTTTCCTACAACGGGTGCTGCGACTTTGCCATCGCCATACGGAGCATATTCATCGACGGGGGCAAGGGATTCGTCCAGTCCGGCGCCGGGATAGTCTACGACTCCAAGCCGGGCAGGGAGTTCCACGAGACCGAGGAGAAGGCCGGAGCCATGCTGCAGGCAATCAGGGAGGCCAACCGTTGAAGAGGATAATCGTCATAGACAACTACGACTCGTTCGTCTACAACATAGCCCAGTACATGGGCAGCCTGGGATGCGAGTGCAGGGTCGTCCGGAACGACGCGGTGACTCCCGGGATGATCTCGGCGGGGGGATACGACGGGGTGGTCATATCGCCCGGTCCCGGCATTCCGTCGGAGAGGAGGTACTTTGGCGCCTGCCCCGAGATAATCCGCGAGCTGGGGCCGGAGGTGCCCATACTGGGCGTCTGCCTGGGACACCAGGGGATAATAGAGGCGTACGGCGGGGTGGTCACCAACGCCGGGATGGTCCGGCACGGCAAGACCAGCCCCATCCGGCACGACGGGACGGGCGTCTTCCGCGGGATACCCTCCCCGTTCATGGCCACCAGGTACCACAGCCTGGTGGGCGAGAGGACCACCATACCATCCTGCCTGAGCGTCAACGCGACGGCCGGCGACGACGGCGAGGTGATGGCCGTCCGGCACGGCAAGCACCCGGTGACCGGAGTGCAGTTCCATCCCGAGTCGATAATGACCGAGCACGGCATGGACGTGTTGGGCAACTTCCTGGAGGATGTGCGGCGATGAGCATCGAGGATGTCGCGGAGACCATCAGGGACGGCGGGGACGCGGGCCGGAGGGGCGCCGCCCGGCTGATGCGCCACATGCTGGCCGGGAAGGGAACCGACGAGTCCAACGCGGCCATCCTGGGGTGGCTGGCCGACAAGGGTGAGACCGACGGGGAGATAGCCGGGATGCTGGAGGTGATGGGCCAGTTCATGACGAGCATGAAATGCAGGTATCCTGATGCGATAGACATGTGCGGGACCGGCGGGGACGGCATGCAGACCTTCAACGTGTCAACGGCAGCCTCGTTTGTGGCCGCCGCCGCGGGGGCCCGCGTGGCAAAGCACGGAAACCGCTCCAGCTCCGGCGGCGTGGGGAGCGCCGACATATTCGAGATGCTCGGGACGGACATAGAGGCCGGCCCCCGGCGGGCGGCCGCCCTGCTGGAGAGGCACCGCATATGCTTTCTGTTCGCCAGGAGGTACCACCCCGCCGCAAGGCATGTAGCCGGCGCCAGGAGGATGCTCAACAGGAGGAGCGTATTCAACGTGCTGGGGCCGCTCTGCAATCCGGCCGGCGTCAGGAGACAGCTGGTGGGGGTATCCACCGGGGAGATGCTGGAGAGGATGCCCAGGATACTGGCGGAGAGGGGAGCCGGTTCGGTGATGAGCGTCACCACCGAGGACGGCCACGACGAGTTCACCGTCACCTCGACCAACAGGGTCTGCACCTACCGGGCGGGCCGGTTCCGGACGGCCAGCGTGAGGCCGGAGGATGTGGGAGCGACTAGGGCGGACGCCAGCGAGATACGGGTCAGCGGCAGGCGGGGTTCGCTGGAGGCGTTTGTGGGGGCCGTCTCGGGTACGGCCGGCGCGGCCGTGGTCCAGACGGCGGCCCTCAACGCGGCCGGCGGCCTGGTCGTGGCGGGGCTGGCCGACGGCCTGCAGGAGGGTTTCGAGGCGGCCACCGAGGCCATCAAGTCGGGAAGGGCCAGGGCCCTCCTGGAGGGGTTTGTCCGGGATGCCGGAGACATCAGCGTGCTGGAGGGGATGGTATGAGCGGGACGCTGGCCAGGCTGGCCGAGAACTCGCGGCAGGCGCTGGCGGACGGCGTATACGGGGCAGGTGCCCACGGGGGGCGGAGCCGGACGCCCTTTGATAGGACGCTGGGGGAGGCGGAGGGCGCCGCCATCATATCGGAGATCAAGTTTGCCTCGCCGTCCCAGGGGACCATACGCGGAACCGAGGACCCCGCCCGGATAGCATCCGAGATGGTCGCCGGGGGCGCCTCGGCGCTCTCCGTCCTGACGCAGCCCCACCTCTTTGGCGGATCCCCCGGGTACTTTACGAGCGTCAGGGAGGCGGTCTCCGTCCCGATGCTGATGAAGGACATCGTGGTGGACCACCGGCAGGTGGACGCGGCCATCCGGATGGGCGCCGACTGCGTGCTGCTCATACAGGCGGTGTTCGATGCGGGGCACGCCGCGGACATCGGCAGCTTTATCGAGAGGGCGCACCTCGGCGGCATCCAGGTGCTGCTGGAGGTGCACGACCGGGCGGAGCTGGGATCGGCCCTGGCCACCGACTGCGACATCATAGGCGTCAACAACCGCAACCTCGACACGCTGGAGGTCTCCCTGGAGACCACCGGGCTGGTCCTTGCGGGGTACGACGACCCCAGGCCGGTCATATCGGAGAGCGGGATAAGGTCGCCGGAGGACATACGGTACCTGCGGCAGTGCGGCGCCGACGCCTTCCTGGTCGGAACCGGGATAATGAACCAGGGCAACGTTAAAGGGGGCGTCCGGGCATTGGTGGATTCGCTATGACGACCGCCGCCACCCCCCAGGACGGCAGGTTCGGCAGGTTCGGGGGGAGCTACATCCCCGAGACGCTGGTGCCCGCCGTCGAGGAGCTCAGGGAGAGCTACGAGCGGTTCGGCCGGGACGGCTCGTTCAGGGCGGAGCTGGACAGGTACCTGCGCGAGTTCGCCGGCAGGCCCACCCCGCTGTACCACGCCAGGAACCTCTCCGAGGAGGTGGGCGGGGCGCAGATATACCTCAAGCGCGAGGACCTCTGCCACGGGGGTGCCCACAAGATAAACAACACCATAGGCCAGGCCCTGCTTGCCAGGCGCATGAACAAGCCCCGGATCATCGCCGAGACGGGCGCCGGCCAGCACGGCGTGGCCACCGCCATGGCGTGCGCCGCCCTGGGCATGAAAGCGGCAGTATACATGGGAAGCAAGGACACCGTCCGCCAGCGGCTGAACGTCTACAGGATGAAGCTCCTCGGGGCGGAGGTGATCCCGGTGGAGTCGGGGTCGCGCACCCTCAAGGACGCCATCAACGAGGCCATCCGGGACTGGATAACCAACGTCAACGACACCTACTACCTGCTGGGGTCCGCCGTCGGGCCGCACCCGTACCCGGTGATGGTCCGGGACTTTCAGAGCGTCATAGGCAGGGAGATACTGTCCCAGATGGGCCATCCGGACTGCGCCGTGGCGTGCGTGGGGGGCGGCTCCAACGCCATAGGCACGTTCCACCCGCTGGCCGACGGCCCCGGCCGGCTGGTCGGGGTGGAGGCGGCGGGCAGCGGCATAGAGTCCGGACTGCACTCGGCCACCCTGATGGCGGGCCGGCCGGGCATCCTCCACGGCATGATGACCTACCTGCTGCAGGACGGGGCCGGGCAGATCTCCGAGACGCACTCGGTCTCGGCCGGCCTGGACTACCCCGGGGTGGGCCCCGAGCACTCCCACTACAAGGACACCGGGCGGGTGGAGTACCAGTCGGCCACCGACGGGGAGGTGGTCGAGGCGTTCACCACGCTCTGCAGGACCGAGGGGATAATACCCGCCCTGGAGTCGGCCCACGCGCTGGCCAGGGCGGTGGATCTGGCAGGGGGCATGTCAAGGTCCGAGAGGGTGGTGGTCACCCTCTCCGGCAGGGGCGACAAGGACATGGAGGTGGTCCGGGAGTACCTGTCGGACCGGGAGGGTGCGGGATAGTGACCAGGATATCCGATGCGTTCGTCAGGCTGTCCGACAGGGGGGAGCGGGCCCTGATATCGTACGTGATGGCCGGATATCCCGACGAGCGGTCCACCCTGGCGGCCGTCCGGGGCATGGTGCGCGGGGGCGCCGACGTGATCGAGCTGGGCTTTCCGTTCTCCGACCCGCTTGCCGACGGACCCGCCATCCAGGAGGCCGCCACCGTCTCGCTGGAGCAGGGTACCACGCCCGAGTCCTACTATTCGATGGTGCGGAGCATACGGGAGTTCACCGGGGTGCCCCTGGTGATGATGACCTATTCGAACGTGGCGTACAGCGCCGGCTACGGCGAGTTCGTATCCGGCGCCGTCGAGGCCGGCATAGACGGCTTCATACTGCCCGACATGCCGGTGGAGGAGTCAGCCGCCTACAGGGGCGCGGCGCAGTCGGCCGGGGCCGACACCATATTCCTGGCATCCCCCAACACCACCCCGGCCAGGGCGGCCAGAATCATCCAGGCATCCACCGGGTTCCTGTACACGGTGGCCGTCTACGGCACCACCGGCGCCAGATCCGGCGTCCAGGAGTACGCCGTCCGGGCCCTCTCCAGGATCAAGGGGATGGCCGGGGAGCTTCCCGTCGGGATAGGCTTTGGCGTCTCCGGCCCCGCCGACGTCAGGCGGTACGTGGAGGCCGGCGCCGACGCGGTGATATCGGGCAGCGCCTTCCTGGGGATAATGCGCGGTGCGGCCCCCGGGGAGATCGAGGGGAGGATAGCCTCCTTTGCCGGATCCCTCAAGGCGGAGACCCTGCAGGGTCCGTCATAGAAGGGCGCGGATGCGGCCGGCCATCTCGTCAAACTCGGATTCGTCCACCACCGACCTGGCCGTCCAGTTTATCCTGTCCCCGGCCTTCCGGGGGATGATATGGACGTGCACGTGGGGGACCACCTGCTTGGCGGCGTGCCCGTTGTTCTGGCCCACGTTGAATGCCGCGGTGCCGGTGGCCTTCAGGACGGCGGTGGCCAGCCTAGGCACCAGCGAGAAGAGCCGCCCCACTGAGTCCGGGCTCATATCGTTTATCGTCGTGTAGTGCTGCTTGGGTATTATCAGGGCGTGTCCGGGAACCACCGGGTACCTGTCCAGGAAGGCCATGTGGTCGGCGTCCTCGTACAGCACGTACGCGTCCTGCCTTCCCCCGACTATCCCGCAGAATATGCAGTCCATTGGTTGCATGGTGGCGGTTTTTATTGGGAATTATATACATAGATCGCCCATCTGCCAAATGTTGGGGGTAAGTGAAGCCCCATACCAGGCAGGCATAACCGAAACAGATCTGCAGGGGTAGATCCCCCACACCCCCGCGGCGCGTAACAAAACGCAAAAACGAAAGAAACCCGGTCCCCTGCTGGTAAACCTGGCGTGCGCAACCCGGGGCGCCGCCGGACTGCCCTCCCCCCGTATCGCGCCCCGGGACTCCCTGCCCGGCCACAGGGCGGCGGACCGGCGCTGCGGCATCCCCCCCCCCGCGGAAGGCAGCTCAATTTAAAAAAAAGTCCCCAGTATCCCGTCCAAGACGTACCCTCAAGCATCGTATCCGGAGCCATGCCCCGGGCAGGTCCCCTGGCCGGGGCCGTACCGTGAATCAGCGTCTCCCGGTACGTGAAGGCCACGTTGGCCGCTACGCTGCACGTATCGACCGAGGCCTCCACCGCGGGCCAGTAGTGCGTCCCGGATATGACGCGGCTTGCGGCGCACCTCTGCTCAAAGTCGGACCACGAATCGAATACCGCGTGCACGTCCTCGGACGGCGTTATCCGGGGTTCCACCAGCGATGAGCCCGCCGGCAGCGTGGCGCCGTAGCCGTAGATCACCTCATCATCGTCCACGTACGCGGGAAGGTCGTCGGTGCCGCTGTAGAGCCGCCACGCCTCAGCGTATGCGGCGCAGAAGCAGGTGGTCGCCGAGGGGTATTCGGGGTGGTCGGCGGTCTGCAGGTAGCTCTGCCACTGGTTGCCCGGCACCGTCACCGCGTTCCCGCCGGCATCGACCGATATCGGTACCGGCTGCTCGCCGTAGAGGTAGTGTATGGCGGTGGTGGGCCGCACGACATCATAGCGCGCCTTCTCCTGCCAGATTATGGTGCCGGCGTCAAACTTGGCCACCGACAGCAGGAACTCGAGCTGTACAAGGTCGACTACATCGCGGATGTTCTTGAGCGCCGGCTTGCGGTCGAGCTCGCGGAGCTTGTTGTCGAAGAACTCGACCAGAATCTTCTGCTCGCCGGTCAGGTTGGCCCTCAGGGCGATGACCTCGTCGGCCTGCGTCTGGTACGCGTCGGCGTTGCGGTGGTTGCTGCTCATCGGCGGCGGTACGCGGTATGAGCGCGGATCCAGCCCGGAGTAGGTCTCGGTGTTGGCCCACTGGGGCGTGGCAAACTGCTGCATCCCAAACTCGCCGGCGCGGTTGGTGGCCATCAGGGGCGACCAGCGCGACGGATCCACCAGATTGTCCGGCGTGTTGATCGGCTGGTAGCCGGTGGTGTCCCCGAACGGCTGGGTGGTCGCCGTGCCGAAGTGGTTGAAGCCGTCGTCGCGGCGCGCATCCAGCACGCATTTTGCTGCATGGTTTCCAATGGCGGCGGGCGAGGACAGAACGTATGTTGGGGAGCAGTCCAGACCAAGCCAGCTCTCGTCGTCCGGATCAAGGCCGTAGTCGGTCATCATGTCGCGCCACTCCTCGGCGCGGTGCGGGGCAAGCTCCAGCATCATCCTGTAGGCGGCGTGCATGACCGCCGTATTGGGAAGGAGGTTGGTCTCCGACTCGAATGCCGGGCGGTGATCGATGCGCGAGTACACGCCGACCGCCGTGGGGTGGTAGGGTGCGACCGCATCGAAGGCGGCGTTGTAGAGCAGCGTGAGATAGTGGAATATTATCGGGGCGTCGTTCAGTGCGGGCGAGACCTCCTCCTGCAGCCATCCTGTGATGCGCGGTATGACTATCCCGGCCAGGGCGTTGTCCCTGACCAGGTCGAGGCTGCGGCCATCGCCCTCGATCGCCAGAGGTTCGTCGAAGACGACCTCGGATCTTGCATAGGCGATCGCCGGCGGATCCACGGCGCCGCCGGCCCCGATCATCCCCTGCATCGGCCCCGATCTCACGAACTCGCGGGACTGGGCCAGATCCGCCCTCAGCCCGGCCAGCTGCGCGTTTATCTCCGCGATCGATTCTGCAATGCCCGGGGGCGTCCCCGCCTCCTCGACGCTTTCCCCGCCGATGCCCTGCCCCGCGGCGATGTCGTCCAGCTTTGACTCAAGGTTGCTGATCCTGGAGTCGAATGCGTTGACGTCATCGGAGAGGGAGAGCAGCGCCGCTGCCAGATCTTCCAAGGCGACCCGGATGTCGGCCGGGATAGGGTTGGTCTCGGCGGTGTTCTCCACTACGGAGTCGAGTTTCTCGATGTTGTTCTGTGCGTGTGCATCGCCAAGCGTTGCCGCCCCTGCCAGTACCATCACGGACAGCAGGAGCGCATAGATTGTATCTTTTATTTTACTATCGCGAGTTTCATACTATCATTATTAAATGTATAATAATAGTAGGTTAAATATAGAAAAAAACGAGGCTGTCAAGTTGACGAGTGATGGCATCTGGTGTAAAAAACGTGTGATGGATCTTCTCGGGAATGAAAAAGGAGAGAAGGTGGTGATTAGGCCAGGGGCTTGGCCGCAGCCCGGACGGGCGCCATCCGCTTCCTGCGGGCGGGCTAGTCGTTGTCCCGGATGGTGACCGCCACGCTGCTAACCTGGTATAAGTCGGCGCCCGATGCCGGGAACGCCTCCTCTGGTATGCTGCACGCAACCACGTTGAGGATCTCGTTCTTCTCGTCGATGGAATCATCGACGGTGGTCAGGGTCCCGGTTGCGGTGCGCTGGCCGGCGGGGACGGTGATGGTGGTAGGCAGGTCGTAGTCGTCTGAGTGCGTGGCAAAGGTGCCGCCCGGGTTGGAAGCGATACGGGGCTCGGAGGTGATGCAGACGGTCACGGCGGAGGATGGCGTCTGGGCAAGGTTGATCCTGATGGTGGCGCTGCCCCCCTCGGTGACGGTGGTCGGGCTGACGGAGAAGAACCGCAGCGTGGACGGCGTGCCGGTGGCCTGGGCAGGACTGCTCTTTTTGATCAGCTCCAGCGAGACCTGCTTGCCATCAACCTTCAACCATTGCAGGAGGTGCCCGACTTTGTTCCAGGTCTGGCTCCCGAACTCGATGGCCGGTCCAAAGTTAAAGTGCGAGGTGCCCATCCTGAAGTGGTAGTCGGCGAGCTCGCTGTAACCGTAGTCTGTGACGAAACGGGTGGAGTTGGCGGTTTCGTCAAAGTACAGCTTGTTGATCTCGGGCATGAATAGGAAGTTCGGGGGGCGCTTTATGGGAATCTCGTCGCGGGACAGGGCGGCATTGCACCTCTTGGTGGCGTCGCTATTGGCGTCGTCGCAGCCCCACTTGCCGCTGCCCAGCTCGCGTACCGTCAGGGTGGACGACCAGCTGCCCAGGATTTCGCCGGTACCGGGGGTCGCCGGGCGGACGTTCAGTGTGAAGCTGGCGGCCGTGGTCGGGGGGCTGACGCCGGGCGCGTCCGCCGGGATGGTGACGGTGACGGCGCCTTCCCTCTCCGGAGGGGGCACGGTGAACCTGTACGGCCCCGAACCGCTCCCCGAAAAGGAGGTGATCGAGTCGGCGCCGGCGGCCCCGCTGACCTGGACATCGGAGGCGTCAAAGCCGGTGACCGACGAGCCGAACTGGACCGAGAACCTCAGCTGGTTGGCGGCCACGGTGTCGCCGTCCTGGCCGAATGGCGAGGTTATGGTCGGGATCGCCGCGGGGACCATCCGGAATATCGACGTACCCTCGGGGGTCGCCAGGTTGCTGGCGGTTGCGATATGCACCACGCCGTTAATTACGGTGCCGTCTATGCCAATCACGTGCTCAAGCGAGCGGGGCCAGCCCTTTCCGAGCGAGGCCACCGGGGCGGGGCTTGAGGGGTTGGTGATGTCGATTACCTGGATGCCGTTCTCCCCGCCCACCGCGACGTAGACGGTCGAGCCGGCCGTAAAGATGTCCACGGACTGGATGTTGTTGGTCGAGCTGGTCATGGTGCCGGCCAGGGTCGGCGACGCGGGGTTGGTGAGCTCTACGATGTCGACCCGGCCAGAGGACCAATCGGAGGTCACGGCGTACGGCTTGCCGCCTATGAACGCGGTGTCCGCATCTACGAGTGTGCCCGCGTTATAGCTGGCGATCCCCACTGGGTGTGTGGCGTTTGAGAGGTCTATGATCTGGAGTCTGACAGGACCGGAACTGCTCGCGGTCACGGCGTAGGGTACGTTGTTGATGGTCAAGGTGGAGACGTCCCGGACGCCATTAAGGACGGCGCCACGCTGGTTATGCACTACGCCGCCGACTATGTTCGGGCTCGAGGGGTCGGTGATGTCTATCATCGTGAGGGAGTCGCGGTACCGGTCGGTGACGACAGCGTAGACCTTGTTGTCAAACTCTATAATGTCCACGCCGGAGGCCTCGCTCCACGTCTGGCCGGTGTGCATCTGCTGCCCGCTGTTGCCCGAGACCGCCACGTTCGCAGGGTCCGTAATGTCCAGCATCTGCAGCCCGTCACTACCTTGTGCGCCTATGACTGCGGCGTACAGCCTGCCGTTGATGGTCACGACTTCAACCTTCAAGGCGCCGTCTAGCAACGGCGCCCTCAGGCTGCCGGCTATGGCCTTGGATGCCTGTTGATCAAATACGGAGCTGACGACCTGCGGACTGGCCAGGTTTGATACGTCCAGTATCACCAGGTGGCCGTGCTGTAGGCCGGTCTGCAGGAGGTAGTTGGTGCCCCCGATGGTATGGAACAGGACATCGCTGCTGCGCTTGTACAGTATGAATTCGTCACTATCCTGGTTGGTCTGGCCGAAGATCTGCGAGTTAAAGAGCGTTTCCAGCTTAAACTGCTGCTGCGCAAACGCCTGCGGGATGATGTCCGGATGTTCTGCACCGGCGGCGAAAAGCCCGCATGCGGCGGCCACCACCGTCAGAACGACCCCGGTACTGGAACCGCGTCCTGTCATAGATGGGAACCCCCCCCCCGCATTCCTGCATAAACTAGACAGTCCTGCACGTACACCTGATTCACGTTTCATGGACATCACTACCTGATATGACAAACCTCGGGTATAAAAAAATAACGAATTGCGGTCCCCCCCGCAAGGATGGGTGGCGGGTCAGGAAATCTACATCCACGATCTTAAACGGCCAATCGGATCAGGGCAGGCATGGGACACAGGAAACCCAGGAAACCCCGGAAGGGTAGGGCATCGGAGCAGAGTATAACGCGCCGCGGGCTTGACATCTACCAGAAGGGCGACCAGATCAAGGCCCTGAGCGGGGACCGCTGGGACGTGGCCTCCCAGGGCACGGAGGGAGCATGGTACCGCGTCTCGCTTGCGGGCGAGAGCCCCGCGTGCGAGTGCGCGTACCACACCACCGGAAAGGGGTGCAGGTGCAAGCATATCGCGGCGGTCGAGCACGTGCTGCTTATATCATCGGAGGCCGCCCTCGGCAGGAAGATAGACATCAGGGAACAGGATCTGGCGTGCCCGGACTGCAAGGAAAAGAAGTACTCCCGCGACGGATGATGGTACCGCGGCAGGCACGAAAAGAGGCAGAGGTGCAGGCGCACCATATGCAAGCGGCGGTTCCGGGACAACCTGGGCTTTGAGTACCGCCAGGTGCCGCGCCTGTACATCGCGTTGGCACTGATGCTGTCGGGGATGATGGGGATGGCGGCGGCCAACGTACGGATGACGCTCAAACATCGGGGGATCGAGGTGCACGTGGACACCATAACCAGGATCCTGGAGCACTATTCCATGGTGGTGGGGAAGTATGCCCAGACCCTCAAGCCGCCGTGTACGGGGGACAAGTGGGGCTGCGACGAGAAGATGCAGAAGGTCCGCGGCAGGGAGTCGTATGTGGTCGCCGTCATGGACCTTGCCACCAGGTTCATCCTGGCGTGGGACATATCGCCCACCAAGGAAAAGTACAACGCGGTCCCCCTGCTGCGGGCGGCCCGGGACATGGCAGGCAGGATTCCCCGGCTGTTTATCACCGACGGCCCGGACCGGTACCACATCGCCTTCAAGAAGGTCTTCCGGACGCTGAGGGGCCTCAGATCCATCCACATACGCGACATCCACATCCGGAACCTCATATGCAACACCAACAAGCAGGAGCGCTTCAACGGGGGGTTCGCTGGCCGCTTCAGGTACGCCCGCGGCATAAACAAGGAGGAGTCGCTGATATTCCGCATGGCCGTGCTACACTACAACTACATCAAGCCGCACGGCGGCATAGGCGGCCGGACGCCAGCCGAGGCCGCCGGCATCAATATTTTGGGTACGGACAGGTGGCTGACGCTCATACAGAGCGCCGCATCCGCCGCGTGAGGCGCCGCAAAACGCCCGACATGATGCCCGGCGCTGATTTTTGCTCCGGCGCCCGCCCATTCCGGCTGGACTTTGCCAAAAACCGGCCCAAAGTGTATCCCAACGGTCCGGACATTCTCGATTCGGGCCGGATTGCGGCCCGGATCCGGGCCATTCAGATCAACCACCCGTCTTTGCGGGAGGAACCAAAAAACAGGTTCCCCCCGCAAGGATGGGTGGTCGGATTGTATTCGGAATGTGGGCGCTTGATGGTGTACTGTGCCTACCATACCCTTGATGCGCCGTCCATGGGACAATGTAGACTCTAGGCGCTGCTGCCTTTCAGTTCCAATTACCACCCGTCTTTGCGGGAGGAACCAAAAAACATAATGGATATAGGGCGCGGTGCAAACGGGAGGCAACCGCATCGTCCGGCCTGGCCGCGGCCCCGTATTTGGATACGCGGCGGCAGATGCCGCACCCTCAGGCGGCCGCGGACACCGGTACTTCAATTAAATTAATTAGGGCGGCATATGGGCACCATCGTATACCATGGGCAGAAGAGAGAGACGCGCCAGGGAGCAGAAGCGTGAGAGCTATGCTGCAAAGCACACCGCAGAGAAGCGCAAGCACCTGCTGATAGCGGCAGGCGTTTTTGGGACCGTGGCAGCGATAGTGGCGTGGGCGGCGATCACCTTCGTGAGCCTGGGGCCGGGCGAGATAGGCGGGGCGCCCCCAAACGCGGGAGCCATGGGCAGCGCCCACGCCCACACCGGCATACTGGTAAAGATATTCGGGGACACCTTCCCGTTCCACGAGACAGGGTACCAGTTGCAGTCGCCGTGGATACACTTTGAGAACAGCGACGGGAGCACCATCCACAAGCACGCCACCGGCGTGACGATGGAGTACCTGTTCGACTCGCTGGACGTCGGCCTGGACGATCAGTGCTACGTCTTCCCCAACGGGCAGGAGTTCTGCACCAACGAGGATTATACGCTGCGGTTCTTCATCAACGGGATGGCCGTGGACGACATCCGGGGCTACGAGCCCATGGAGGACGACCGGGTACTCATCACCTACGGGGACGAGTCGCCGGAGGACATAGCGGCGCTGCTGGACGAGCTGAACAGGCAGGAACTGGTAAGATAGCTGCCTGCAGGGTAGTTGAGCGTGGGGGGTGCGAACCCGGTGCAGTGCGTCGGGCTGGCTCCTGAGCATCAGCTCAACAATTATTATAACCACCACCGGTATACATACAACAACATCACCCATGTCTCAGACAATATCTAGCAGGAACGTGGTGGAGGGAACCGCCAGGGCGCCCCACCGCGCCATGTACAAGGCAATGGGGCTGGACGACGAGGATCTCTCAAGGCACTTTATCGGCGTCTCGCACTCGGGCAACGAGGCCACGCCCTGCAACATACACCTGGGCGGGCTGGCCGAGGCCGCCAAGAGGGGGGTGGCAGAAGGCGGGGCCACGCCCAGGGAGTTCTCGACCATTGCCGTCAGCGACGGCATTGCCATGGGCCACGAGGGCATGAAGGCCTCGCTGGTCTCAAGGGAGGTGATAGCAGACTCGATAGAGTTGATGGTCCGGGCGCACCAGTATGACGGGGTGGTGGGGATTGCAGGATGCGACAAGAGCCTGCCGGGGACCATGATGGCCATGGCCAGGCTGGATCTCCCCTCGGTGTTCGTGTATGGCGGGACCATAATGCCGGGCATGCTGGACGGGCGCGAGCTGACGGTGGTGGACGTCTACGAGGCGGTGGGCGCCTACGATGCGGGCCAGCTCAGCCTGGAATCGCTCAAGGAGATAGAGAACACGGCCTGCCCCAGCGCCGGATCCTGCGGCGGGATGTTCACGGCCAACACGATGGCCTCCATATCCGAGGCCATAGGGCTGGCCATCCCCGGCAATGCAAGCCCCCCGGCCGAGGATCCCCGACGGGAGGAGATAGTGTACAGGAGCGGCAGGGCCTGCGCCGCCCTGCTGGAGAGCGGCATCAGGCCGTCGGACATACTCACCTTCGAGGCGTTCGAGAACGCCATAGCCATCCTGAACGCCCTGGGCGGATCAACCAACGGGATACTGCACCTGCTGGCCCTGGCCGGCGAGGCCGGAATCGGCCTGGACTACCAGGACTTTGAGCGCGTCCGCAGGAGGACCCCCCACATAGCCGACATGAAGCCGGGCGGCGGCTACGTGATGAACTCGCTGGACAAGGTGGGCGGCATACCCATGGTGATGAAGAAGATGCTGGGGCGCGGCCTGCTGCACGGCGACTGCCTGACGGTGACCGGCAGGACCATATCGGAGAACCTGGAGGCGGTGGCTGCCCCGCCGCCGGACCAGGGGATAGTCAGGGAGCCGGATGCCCCCCTGCACGATCAGGGAACGGCGGTGATCCTGCACGGGAGCCTGGCGCCGGAGGGCGCGGTGATCAAGACCGCCGGCGTCCAGATGACCGAGTTCTCGGGGACGGCCCGGGTCTATGACCGGGAGGAGCGCGCCTTTGAGAGCGTCTCCAGGGGCGAGATAGACGAGGGCGAGGTGGTGGTGATACGCTACGAGGGGCCCAAGGGCGGCCCGGGCATGCGCGAGATGCTGGCCACCACCGCGGCGCTGGTGGGCCAGGGGCTCGGAAGGAAGGTGGCCATGGTCACCGACGGCAGGTTCTCGGGCGGGACCCGGGGGTTCATGGTGGGGCACGTGGCCCCGGAGGCGTTTGTCGGGGGACCCATCGCCCTGGTCCGCGACGGCGACAGGATATCCATAAGCACCAGGACCGGAACCATAGAGCTGGAGGTCTCCCCCGAGGAGATGGATGCCAGGCGGGCTGAATGGACCAGGCCGGAGCCCAACTACACCTCCGGGGCGCTGGCAAAGTACGCGGCCCTCGCAGGCTCGGCTGCCAGGGGCGCCGTCACCAGGGCCACCGCCCAGCGGGGATGATAGCGCCGCCGCTAGCTTGGGTACAGGTTCAGCACCGGCTCGGTTCCGGTCATGAATATCTCGACCTTGCCGATCCGGCCCCGGTACAGTTTGGTCTTTTTCTTGTCGGCCAGCGAATACCGCTCCACCACCACCAGCGCCAAATCCTCCAGGTGCGCCAGCGTCTTGTAGACGGCCGAGAGCGACAGCTGCAGCTCGTTCGATATCTGCTGGGCATCCTTGGCCTCTGTGCGGACCGAGAACAGGATCGCCCTGGTGCAGACGTTGCTCAGCGCCTCGATTATCTTCTGTGTGACGTCAAACTCGCTCAACTGCACGATCGGCGCCTTGACGGACATGTCAGTTGGGCACCAGTACTAGGGTTGGCTCCGGTTCCTTGATGTTGATCTCCGCCTTGGCTATGCGGCTCCGGTACATCTTGAACTTTTTACGGCTGGAGTCCATGGCGATACGGGTGACCTCCATCAGGGCCAAATCCTCCAGTATAGCCAATTTCTTGTAGACGGAGCTCAGCGGAATGCGGTTGATCTCGGACAGCTCAGCGGCGCTCTTCTCCTCGTTTATCGCCGTGAACAAAAGCGCCCTGGATTCGGTGTCGGCTAGGGCTTCTATTATCCTCTGTGATACATCGTATTTTTTCAGCTGTGGAAGGGTGGTTCTTGCCACGCATCAGTAAAGCCCGCCGGTTATTTAAACAGCATGACATATTATCAGAGAGTGGAATGTAACCGTTCACCCCCCTCACAACTGTAGGCGATCAGGCACGATTTTGGCTGAATTCTGCACCAAAACCGGCCGCCTTTAAAAATGGGGTGAACGGTTACAGGGAAATTGGCCGTCCGGACAAGATCACGATTACCGGTCGCGGTGCCGGTTATGCGCAAGGGCATAGTTAGCGGCCATAACCGATGTCCGCAAAAAGCGCAAACCCTCTAATATGTAGCCTCCCAACACAGCACCATGAAGGCGTATCTCTGGGCCGTTCCGGCGGTGGCGGCGGGCCTTGCGCTGGCCGCCACGGCCGCATTCTCCGAGCAGGAGGCCATCCCCGACTGGGTGAAGAATACGGCCGGATGGTGAGCCGACGGGTCGATAAGCGATGCCGACTACATCAACTCGCTGCAGTGGCTGGCGGATGCGGGATACATCAACCTGGGCGGTTCCGGCGAACCCAGCTACATCCACAGGGAATCATCCTACTTGATAGAGCAGCCCGAAGGCTGGGAGAGGCAGATTCCCATCAGGGATCCGGCGGCAGGGAGCGTACGCGACATGATGGTCATGATAGAGACGATAGACGAGCCGGTGCCCGCCGTCGTGTCGATCCAGACGTACCCGCTCACGGGAGACAACATGACGGCGCACCGCGAGTGGGGGTTCGGGCTGGTAAAGGAGTACCTGGGTGACGCGTTCGTTCTCACCTCGACCGCCGAGGCCGCGATAGCCGGCAACCCCGGATACATAGACATCTACGAGGTGGCCGTCTTCGGGGTTGAAATACTGGGCAAGTCGTACAGCTTTGAGCACCAGGGCTTGGTCTACGAGATAAAGTACGAGTCAGACAGCAGCCACTACCAAGAGTACCTGCCAGAGTTTGAGCGCATTGTCCAGACGTTCCAGCTGGAATAGCGGCGCGCCGGCGTGCAGGACCAATTCGGGATCTGAAGCTGACACCAAGACATCACGTTCCAGTTGGAATAGCGGCGCGCCGGCGTGCAGGCCTTGCAGACAAGCCAGGTGACGCCCCGGTCCGCCGGGGCCTGCCTCAGCGGAACAGCAGGTTGAATATGCGCTTGATGCCGTGGGCGGTGGACTTGCGGCCCAGGGTGTGGGTGGGTTTTTCGACTATCACCCCCTGCGGCCGGAACATGAGCACCACCAGCAGTATGCTGCCCAGCAGGAGCAGGTCCAGCCAGACCACGTCGAAGGGCACGAATCCCTGGAACGAGTCCTTGAAGAAGATTATCACCTTGCGGAGGGTTACAAACAGCAGCGTCCCGACCAGCACGCCCTTGTTGTTGGCCAGGCCGCCGATCAGGATCATCAGGAACGGCCAGAACGTCCAGCTGGCCCGGTCGTAGGCCACCGCGATGGTGCTTCCCACGTACATGGCGTACAGCGCCCCCGCTATCGCGGCCAGGGCAGAGGAGACTATGATGGTCTTCATGCGGACGTGGTCGGCGTTCTTGCCCACCGACTCGGCGGCCATCTCGTTGTCCCGGATGGCCCGCAGCGACCTCCCCAAGGGGGATCTGACGGTGAACTCGCAGTAGATGTAGGCGATGGCCGCCATCGCGATCAGTATTATGCTGGCCGTGGGGAACCGTATCTCGTCGGGTACGAACGAGAGCGGATCTGGCACCTGCACGCCCAGCGTACCGCCCACCAGCGGGGGAAAGTTGTTGCCGATTATCCTGATGCTCTCCCCGAATGCCAGCAGGGTGATGGCCAGGTAGTCCCCCCGCAGCCGCAGGGCCGGGTACGCGGTTCCCATGCCCAGGGCGCCCCCGATGACCGCCGCCAGCACCAGGGTGAACGCGAAGACAAGAAAGCCTATCCCCACGTTGTCCATCAGCCACACGTTTATGTCGGCCACTATCAGCAGGTTGTTCTGGATGTAGTCTCCCTCTATGCCGGCCATGTGGGCGAATATCCTGCCCGGCACAAAGGCGGCCACAAAGGCGCCCGCCCCGACCGCGAGCACCTTGCCGAAGTTGGGGATGCCCCCGTACCCGAACTCCAGGTTCAGGCTGAGGTTGATGATGGCGTATATCGAGAAGATGGCTAGCAGGTCGGTGATGAAGATGGCCGCTGGGTCTACCGCCATATCTTCTTCCTCAGCCTAGACCAGTTGATGCCCGCCAGCCCCTGGGGGGCGAACATCAGGGTGATGACTATGATGATCAGCGGTATCAGCGGGCGGTAGGCGATCAGCCAGGATCCCAGCTCCCCGGCCAGGAACCTGGTGCCGAGCACCTCGGTCAGGCCCACCAGCAGCCCGCCGGCCACGGCGCCGAATATGCTCAGGAATCCCCCCGCGATGCTGGCGGCAAAGATGCTGGGGATGAGGATGGGCCCCAGGTTGGGGTCGCCCAGGAACCACAGCGCCATCAGGGCTCCGGCTATGCCGGCCAGGCCCCCGGCTATCATCCAGGCTATGCCGTAGACGGCCTTGACGTTGATTCCCACGGTGCCGGAGAGGTCCGGGTTCTCGGTGGAGGCGCGCACGGCTATGCCGAACTTGGTCTTCTTGAGCATCAGGTAGAGCGTGATGCCTATGATGGCCACGGCCAACGGCGCCACCACCACTATCATGGGCAGGTCCATGAACTCCAGGTCGTAGCTGCGCAGGGTGAACTCGCGCGACTTTACGCGGAAGGTGTCCACCAGGTAGTCGGCCAGTATGTTCAGGCCGGCGATCATTATCATGTCAAAGGCCAGGGTGGCGATCATCTGGATGGCCTCGGTGGCCCCCCTCTTGGCCAGCGGCTTGAGTATCGCCACGTACAGGGCAACGGCCACCACCCCGGATATGATAAACGCTATCGGTATGGCCACGTACGGGTTGGTATCCCAGACCCGGGTGGCTATCAGGGTCATGTAGACCCCGATGGTCGCAAACGAGGCGTGGGCAAAGTTGGGCACCTTGGTGGTCAGGTAGGTGAGGGTGAGCCCCAGGCTGAGCAGGACCAGCAGGCTGGCAAAGACCGCCGCGTCAAAGTACAGCGGGTTGATTGCCATTAAATATTTACACAAAGTGCTTTATTTGAGTATGTTGGTGGTTGTTGGTGGCCCTGCTTACGGTCAAGAACGTTGGAAAGCACTTTGACGGGAACGTGGTTCTGGAGAGCATAGACATGACCGTGGAGGGCGGCAAGATATACCAGCTGATAGGGCCCAACGGCAGCGGCAAGACCACGTTGGTCAACGTGATCTCCGGGATGCTCAAGGCCGACTCGGGGACTATCATCTTTGATGACCACGACATCACCGGGATGGAACCCCACCAGATATACCAGTACGGGCTGGTGAGGTCGTTCCAGATACCCCAGCCGTTCGTGAACCTCAACGTCAACGAGAACCTGATGACCTCCAGTACCGACAACGCCGGGGACAAGTACAGGTTCGCCCCGCTCCGGACCAAGTGGGTGCCCGACGAGAGGAAGCTGCAGAAGAAGGCCGACGACCTGATGGAGCTGGTCAGCCTGGCCGGGGTGGTGGACAACCTCAGCAGCAACCTGAGCGGCGGCCAGATGAAGCTGCTGGAGCTGGGAAGGATAATGATGTCCGGCGCCAAGATGATATTCATGGACGAGCCGATTGCCGGCGTCAATCCCACGCTGGCCCACGACATATTCGAGAAGATAAGCCTCATCTGCATAGAGCACGACATCACGTTCATGGTCATAGAGCACAGGCTGGACATCTCATTCCAGTACGTGGATCACGTCTACGCCACCGACCAGGGCAGGATAATCGCCGAGGGCACGCCCGAGGAGATACAGCGCAACCCCACGGTCATCGAGTCGTATCTGGGGGTATGAGGCGGTATGGTCAACGGAGACAGGGATCCAGCCAGCATACCCACCCAAGAGCCCATCCATGCCGCGCAGGACCACGGCTCCAAGCAGGTGGTGATACAGGCCAAGAAGCTGGAGGCGGGGTTCGGCAAGAGCCACATACTGTTCGGGATAGACTTTGAGGCATACGAGAAGGACATCACCGTGATTGTCGGTCCCAACGGGTGCGGCAAGAGCACCCTGCTCAAGAGCATATTCGGGCTTACGACGGTATACTCCGGCGAGATATCCTATGATGGCGAGAACATCACCGGGATGGAGCCCCACAAGGTCACAAGAAAGAGGATAGCCTACCTGCCGCAGGTCAACAACGTCTTTGTCAACCTGACCATCCGGGAGAACCTGCTGATGGCAAGCTACATCATGGGCAAGGACGAGTTCGAGAAGCGGCTGCCGGCCGTCTACTCCACCTTCCCGATACTGGGGGAGCTGCGCAACAAAAAGTCGGCCATGCTGAGCGGGGGCCAGAGACAGATGCTAGGCATGGGGATGGCCATGATGCGTCAGCCCAAGCTGATGCTGTTCGACGAGCCCACCGCCGGCCTCTCCCCCAAGCTGGCCGACGAGGTGCTGCAGAAGATAGTACAGATGCGCGACGACCTAGGGTTGACGGTGATACTGGTGGAGCAGGACGTAAGGCGGGCCCTCAAGGTGGGCGACGTCGTGTACCTGTTTGCCGGCGGAAAGAACGTCTTTGACGGGCCCCCCGACGAGCTGCTGGCCCACCCTGAGCTGGGCAGGATGTACCTGGGAGTACACTAAGGACGGCTGGTGCCGGCCGGGCGCCTTTGGAGACTACTACCAGTATTTGGCCCGGATCTTTTCGATGACCTGTTCGTGCTCGCGGCTGGCGCGGCGGGCGTACCTCTCCATGGCGCCCAGCGGAACCCCGCCCAGGCTGCGGGCTATCATGTTGAAGAGGTACCGCTGCGGGCCCCTGCCGCCGGTCTTTGTCATGAACTTTTGTATGCCGTACTTGAAGTTGTGCTGCCAGGTCTTGTACATCACCCCCAGCTGGGCCGGATCCATCTCGTTGCCGATGTTGAAGAACTCGGACTTTTCCAGCAGGCCGATGGGGACGAAGGTCAGCGGGGTGGCCGTGAACATCGACTCGGGCTGCTCCTGCTCCAACTCGTTGATCAGCCGGATGGTCTCCCAAGAGTCCTCGGGGGTCTCGTCGTTGTCGAGGCCCATTATCAGGGTGAAGGCAGGTATCCAGTAGTTTTCGTTGAGGGTCTTGACCCCCTCCTTGACCACCCAGTGCCACTCCTCCGGCGCGTAGGGCGCCAGCTTCCTGTCGGCGTACTTGTCTATCAGCCGCAGGCTGCCCGTCTCAAAGCCGCACTGTATGCCGATGACGTTGTCAGGACCTGCCCGGATTATCCCGGACAGGTTTGGTATGAGCCGCTCGTCCGCTATGGCCCCGGCCAGGGTGCCGTGGGTGGGGTTGGTGTGCCTGACCCCGGCATCCATTATGGCCGTGAAGAGCTCCTCGAGCGCCTCCCGGTTGGGCTCCATGCCCTTGGCGGTCCTCGGATCCATCCCGTAGACGAATATGTCGTCGCTGTGCACCCAGGCCGACCGGGTGCCGCCCTTCTTGATGTTTACCTCTATCTCCTTTCTCACCTTCTCGGGCGGATAGTACCGGAGGGACCTCAGGGTGACGTCGCAGAACTTGCAGCCGCGGCCGCAGCCCCGCATGACCTCGATCATCCCGTGCATGCTGGGCTCGGTTATGTTGGGGATCTCGTCCAGGTCGGGCCGGTCCCAAAAGTTCACGAACCTGCCGTAATGCTTCTGGCCGTCCCTCTCAAACTCCTTGATGTTGACCTTGAAGTCGGCCCTCTTGCGGAAGGGATCCATGTTCTCGAACTGGCCGTCCATCAGGTACCGGAAGAACTTGCCCGCGTGTCCGTCTATCTCGGGCGCGATCCCGCCCAGCTCGCCCTCCAGGATGGCGTATATGCCGAACTCCTCTATCTTTTCGGGCGCATAGTTGTACTGCCAGGTTCCCGACGCGCCCGATATCACCTTGGCCTTGCTGCCGGTCCGCTTCTTGGCATTGTTTATGCGGTGGTGAAGCTCGGTGTTGTAGTACTCGTCGTAGGAGATCTGCTTGCGGCCATACGTGAACGTCATGGTCACCGGGCCCATGCCCAGCGGATCCATCTCGTAGGTGCCCACCACCTCCGTCTCCGGTCCGATGAACTTTTCGATGTGGTCCGGATGGGCTACCACCACCTCGTCCCGGCGGAAGCCGTCCCGCAGCAGGCCCGCCTCCACCTTGCGCAGCCCGTACGGCGCGTAGTTGGCGACCCCGTTGGTGTGGGGTATGTAGTTGCAGATAAAGTCGAAGAGCACCTTGGGCGTCACCTGGTTCCGCAGTATCTTGTACCAAAAGCTCTTCTTGTTGCGGTTGGGGTCCAAGGCCGGGGCGCACCCAAAGAAGGTGGCCAGCGATATGTGCCGGTACGGCGACATGAGCGTGCGATCAGCTGTAAGTACTATCTTGGGTTTGGCCAACGCATCACCAAAACGGTTGGTTGCCAGATTTGCTTTAAACCTTTTTGTTTGATTTTCGATAGATGGAACGATCCGGCCCAAAAGGCAGAGAGGCGCATCCGGCCAATTTCAGGACCCGCCCCGGGGTCAGTAGCCTTCCTTGGAGAGCGCCATTTTGCCGCCGTGGAAGGTGCGCACCGCAGAGAGGTGTTCGACGATGGTGCTCTTCTCGGTGATCTTCTTGTTCGGGTTGAGTATCCCGTATGGATCAAAGTAGCTCTTTGCCGCCTTGAATGCGTTGTAGTTCTGGCCCCCGTACTGCATCTCGATAAACTCCGAGGATGCGAATCCGTCCCCGTGCTCGGCGGTTATGGTGCCTCCGAGCTTGCTGATCTCCCTGCAGTACGCGCCCGCGATCTTCTTTATGGTGTCGGTCTTTGTGTTGTCCATCTCCAGGCGGGCATGGATGTTCCCGCTGCCTACGTGCCCGAAGGTGATGATGTTTGTGCCGTGCTTTCTGTTTATGTCATCCAGGATGTGAAGCATGTCCCCCATACGGTCCAGCGGCACGGCCGCGTCGTCGATCATGTGCGGCGTCCGCTTGTGCTTGTCGACGGCAACCAGGCTATGGTGCAGCGCCGCGTTCCTGTGGTCCCACCACCAGTCCATCTCCTTCGGGTCGCCGGACTCGGCTACTATCGTGCCGGTGACGATCGATCTGAGCATCGCGGCGCGCTCCTGCGGGTCGTCGTCGTACTCCACCAGGAGTATGCAGTTTGTTCCAGGATCCAGGCCCAGGTCCGCCTGGGCAAGAATGTGGTGGTCTATGAACTCGCACGCTGACGGACCCGTCCCGACCACCCCGGGGCAGTTGGCCATTGCGCTGTACGCTGAGTCGTACCCCAGCACGAAGAGCATCTTGTTTTTGGGCTCGTCGACGGTGTTCAGATCAGCCGATAGGATCACCCCGAGCGTCCCCTCAGAGCCGACCAACAGCTTGTGGGTCTCGCCGATGGATCCTATCCTGTCCAGCCTGTACCCGGAGGCGTTCTTTGTTACCTTTGGGAACTTGTCCCTGTCTATAAGGCCGGCAATCTCCATGACATCCCGGCCCACGTCCTCGTCGTCCGGGAGCGTGATCATCCTTCCGGTCCCGTCGACGAACGTGATTTTCGTCACGTTGTCCACCATGCTGCCGTACTTGACGCTTCTGCTCCCGCCCGAGTTGTTTGCAAGCATGCCGCCAACCGAGCAGAAGCCGCCCACCGACGGGTTGGGACCGAGCATCCTACCGTGCCTGCCAAGCACCCTGTCGAGGGATCCCCTGGATACGCCGGACCCCACGGTGACGCCGTCCCCGTTCACGCTGACTGATTTGAGGTTCTTCATGTCAAGGCAGATCCCGACATTCAATGCGCCGCCCACCAGCCCGGTACCGGATCCGCGCGGGGTGATCGGTATGTCCTCCTCTCCGGCGATTATCACGGCCCGGACCACGTCCGCCTCGTCCTCCGGGACCACCACCACGTCCGGAACCACCTGGTATGCGCTCCCGTCCAGCGAGTACAGCAGTCTTGCCGACTCTTGCACCATTACCTTGCCGCGTACCGCCGCCCTGAGATCATCCAGAACCGCCTCGTCTATCTCTATGGGCGCATGCTCCATGTCACTGCCCACCACATGTACGCAGCGGCCACGCATCTTTCATTATGGTTTATCCGACAGTATCACTATAAAATATGTCCATTTTATCACGCGGTCAATCTAGGATCGAGTGCGATGGAGCTGTGGCGCAGGCACCCTTTCCTGCCGTTTGGGCGCCCTGCCGTGCCGGGGCGACCGGGCGCCGACACCGGACCGAGGAACGTCCACCATCCGGTTGGAGGACAGAAAGGATCCCCCCCCGCGCTTCGGGTCGGCCGCCCCTACGGGTATACGATGAAATGGGCAGAGTGTGAATCCGGCCGCAGAACCTCCTCGGAGAGGGCAAAGACCTTGAAGCTGATGGTCGTCCACCCCGGCAGTCCGGCGGTATCCACCATCAGTAGGGTGGTGTTCCCGTCGGCCACCCGCATCTGGCCGGACTCCAGTATGTTGCCGCCGGCGTCGGCCATGAAGTACCTGATGTCGGAGGCGTCGCTGGTCTCCACCGATATCTCCAGGGTTGTGCCCGACGCCACCAGCCGCGGCGCCTCTATCTTGGTTATCTTGGGCGTCCGGACCGTCTCGAACTCGGACCACCGGTCGGCCTCAAAGGGGTATGCGTCATCCACAAACTCCCGGATGGTGATGATCCTGAGCTCCGGCGCATAGCCCTGCATCACGTACGGGCCGTTGCTGATCACCGCGTGGCCGTACGTGTCGATCCAGGCGATGGCGCTCTCGTACCGCTGCAGGTGGTCTGCCTCCGTCGTCCCGGACAGGGCGGCGGGCGCCTCTCCCCCCTCCAGGAACCCGGCCAGATGCTCCCGGATGATGGCGGCGTCATCCGGTATCAGTACCGACAGCCAGCCGGTGTTCTTGGATGTTGCGGCGGGCCTGGAGAATTGGGTCTGGCCATCCAGGACGGCGCCCTCCATGGCGTGGTATATCTCCCAGGGCATGGGCATCTCTATGCTGGCCCAGTGGGCTATCTCGCCACCGTCAAAGTGCCAATAGTCCACGTACACCTCCATGGTGTCCTGGTCTATCACCCGTATCCCTTTGATGGTGTCCAGCTGCTGGGCGGTCCGGGGGGTGTACTGGGGATCGACGGTGAGATCGCCGGCGCCCCCGTCCGTACCCCACTCGGTAAGAAAGTAGACGGCGTATAGCATGTCGTCCATGCCGGCCGGAATGCCGTGGTGCCAGTTGCCGAACGAGTAGTGGAACGTGACGACGCTGGTTGCACTGGCGCCCTCCCCCACCGGGGTCCAAGACCGGGTGTCGACGTCCCACAGGATCGCCTCGGAGGGTACCTCCAGGGAGCCGCCGGGTCCGGCCGTGTCCATCTGCCACTCGGATCTCACTGGCATGGCGGCTCCCGAGTAGGGGTGGCGGAAGACGAACGGGTCGTGGACGGCGTACCATATCGTGTTGCTGTACCAGTCCAGCAGGCCGGCCACCGGGTTCCAAGAGCCCTGGTAAATGTGCTTGACTCCTATGTTCAGAGTGTCCCGGTCCGAGTGGGCGTTGATGGTGGTAAACCTGCTGGGTACGCCAGCCCCGAACGCGTTGATCACCCCGTTCACGCCCTCGTTCGTGACATACTGATCCACGCTTCCGACCAGAAACACGCGCACCCCGTCATCTATTCCGGCGGCCACCGCTTCCCTGACCATGGCGGTGCGCTCTTCGGCCGACCCAAAGTCGCCCGAGTATACGGCCTGGGTCAGGTTGTCCAGGCGCGGGTGCTGATAGTTCCAGAAGGAGGGGTTGTTGGCTCCGGGCATCAGGCCGTACCAGGGCGCGTACTTTTCTGCCAGCTCCACCGAGTCGTACCTGACAAAGTCGCTCCGGCCCCACCCTTCCGTGTACAGGTGCCACTGCAGATCCGCGGGATCGGAGCCGTAGACGCTCACGAGCGCCTTGTTCAGGTCGCCGGCCACCTGGTTTACCACAAAGCCGGCATCTCTGAGCTCCGCAGAGACTACCTCGCCGATCGACTTCCGGAACGGATCGTCGCTGCGCACAAAGAAGGTGATCGCTACCGGCTGCCCGTCCATCGTCCAGACCCCGTCCGTGTCCAGCGACGCCCCCGCCCCGGCCATGGCCGACGATATCATCTCCCGAGCCAGTGCCGGGTCATAGCGAAAGTTGTACGACTCCAGCTGGTCGATGATCGAGGTGTATTCTGGGTCGTACGGCCCGTAGGCCGATGTCAGCGGCACGCCGTATCCGTGCAGCAGTTCGTTGACGATCAGGTCGCGATCAACCAGGTAGTTCAGGGCAAACCGAACATCGCGCAGCGAGAACGGGTTGAACGTCTCGGTCTGCGCCGGGTTTGCCATGATGCTGTAGGTGCTCCCGGTGGATTCGTATATCCTGAGGCCGTCCCGGGACGCCGCATCCGCAAGCCGGTTTGGCGATATCCCCCAGTAGTACATGTCGAGGTTGCCGTTCCTGACCTCCCCCAGGGCCGCGTCCTCGTCAAGGTAGTGTATGAACCGGACGGTGTCAAAGCCGGTTTCGGCATGGGCGCCGGCCACGGCCAGCGGCGCGATGGACAGCAGGGTAACGGCCAGGAGCCACCAGGCGTTCACCCGGTGCGCGCCGGAGAATCCTGCGTGTGCGGTGCGCCTGGGATCAGGCGGCGTGCCTTGTCGCATGCGGTGGTAGGGGCGCAGGGCGCGGTATTTAATTTGGAGCTGGCCGGGCAGCACGCCGGCACGCAGGGGAGCCGCACCTGCCCGCGCCAACTGTCTTTATTAATGGGTGAGCCGTCTCGTCCCCATGGGAGTAGTGGCAAAGGGGGCAGGCTGCAGCGTCGCCGGGTGCGACAACAAGGGCAGCAGGTCCATCAACACCATGAAGGTGGAGAGCGCCGGGATCCGGGTGGAGTCGGCCGGCAAAAAGTCGGTCCTGTGCAGGGAGCACTACAAGGAGTACAAGAAGGAGACCAAGGAGGACCGGGACCTGGAGCGCGCCAGGTGGTCCTAGGCTCCTGAGCCAGCAAAGTAGTCCGAGGAGAGTTTCTCGTAGTAGGATCCCAGCCGGTCGTAGAGCCGCCGCGGCCTCCTGGGGGCGTGGTTGCTTATCGCGTACAGCGCCAGGATGGGAAAGGCTATGGTGGTGTCCGCGTAGACGGTGACCATGCCCCGGTGGGCATCCTGTATCTTGCCCCAGCTCTTGCCCTCCTGGAGGGTGGCCCCCGACAGCCCGCCCGTGTCGGGGCGCGCGTCGGTGACCTGGATGATATAGTCCTGGCCCCCGTCGCTGCGGCGCAGTATCTGGTCCAGCAGCGGCCCGGTCTGCTGGACGGCGTTCTTGGGGACCCCTCCGCCCAGCTCCAGCACCCCCGAGGACTCTGAATTGTAGACGATGGCCGCCTGCTCGATTATCTCCCGGACGATGTCCAGCGAGTAGGTCCTGCCCCGGAGGCGGTGGACGGCCAGGTTGAGAGCCAGCGAGGAGTCCTTGAGCGTGGAGACGTAGACGGGCACGCCGTGCTTGTAGGCGCTGCTCACAAAGCTCCGCCCGGGGTGCTCGGCGTTCTCCAGGCTCATCCTGCCTAGGTAGTTGCAGAACTCGGCGGTGGTAAACGGCCTGCTGTCCATCGCCCCGTCAAAGTACTTTTGGATTACCTGGTCCTGCGCCTCCAGCGTCTCGTAGAACCGTATGTAGACGTCGCGTATCCGGACTATCTCGTTCCGGAACAGGACGGAGTCGTCGGCGCGGTGCGTTCCCTGCTTGACCGGCAGGCCCCAGGCGAAGTGGTCCTCGTGGTAGACGTTGGCCCCGGTCGTTATCATCCAGTCCACAAACCCCCGCTCTATCAGCGACTGGATTATACCGCCAAAGCCCACCGGCGCCAGGGCCCCCGAGACGGTCAGACAGATGGTGGCGCCCTTCTCTATCATCTCCAGGTAGAGCTTGGCCGCCTCCCCCAGGCTCCTCCCGTTGTACCCGGACGCGGCGTAGACGTCCACCAGGTCCGTGATGGTCATGTCCGGGTTGATGCGTATGTGCGGTATGTCGCTGCCGCCGAATCCGTGGGGGTCCACGGGACCGGATGGGGGGCGGTTTTCTATAAACTGTTCCGGGCCACTTATTTGGGAATCCTTCCGCACCACCCCGTGGACATAGTGGACGCTCCCGTAACAGGCCGCGCCGGCCGGCCCCCGGACCGCGCCGCGACCATACTGGAGGGCAGCTACCAGGTGGAGGGTGCCACCGTCCATCTGGTGGAGCTGCGCCAGTATGTGGAACGCCGCGACGATCGTGGGACGTACTCGCTGATCACCGCCATGGTGCGCGCCGGCCCCCACTCGATAGAGATGCTCTATGACGAGGGATACCGCGGCGAGGACGCCCTGGACAGGGCCAGGGAGTTTTTGGTGTCCCAGATGGGCGTCTCGGGGCTGGTTCTCCGGGCCGTCATGGCCATCCGGGACGCCGCCGGATGAAAGGTTTAATTCGATACGCTGTCGTGATGCCTTGTGCGTATATTACACCTGCACTGCGACCACGTCGAGTACACGCCCACCAAGAAGGAGATTCCCGCCGCCGAGGATCTGCAGCCGGAGACGGTCCGGCTGAGCGAGGTGCTGGTGGCGTTCGTCGCCGTCGAGAAGGGCGACGACGACACGGTAGCCTCCAAGGCCGTCGCCCAGGTAAGGCAGGTGATGGAGAGGCTGGGGTGCGAGAGGCTGCTTCTCTACCCCTACGCCCACCTCAGCGCCGATCTGGCCCCCGCCAGGATAGCCCTGAAGGTGATGGTGAAGATGTCAGAGTACGCCGGCGATCTCGAGACGCACCGCTCCGCCTTCGGCTGGACCAAGTCGTACTCCATCCAGGTGAAGGGCCACCCGCTGGCCGAGGGCCTCAAGATAGTGCGCAGCGGCGGCCAGGAGGACGGCGAGTCCGAGGCGGTCCGCGCCGAGTCCAAGATCAAGTCGTACTGGCATATCATGACCCCCGATGGCCGGATGACCCCCGTCGCCGAGTTCGATTTCTCGGGGAACCGCGGCCTTGAGGTGCTGGCAAAGTACGAGGCCGCCAAGAAGCGCGGCGAGGACAGGCCGCCCCCGCACGTCGGGCTGATGAAGAGGCTGGCCATAGCCGACTACGAGCCCGCCTCCGACCAGGGGAACATGAGGTTCTACCCCAACGGCAGGCTCATCAAGTCGCTCATCGAGAGGTACGTCACAAAATGCGTACGGGAGTACGGCGGCTTCGAGGTGGAGACGCCCATCATGTACGACTCCGACCACCCCAGCATGGTCAGGTACTTCAACAGGTTCCCCGCCAGGCAGTACAGCATCGACTCGGAGGGAAAGCAGCTCTTCCTGAGGTTTGCGGCCTGCTTCGGGCAGTTCCTGATGGCCAACGACTTTCAGATGTCCTACCGCAACCTGCCCTACCGCCTGTACGAGCTGACCCGGTACAGCTTCCGCCGGGAGCAGTCAGGCGAGCTGGTAGGCCTCAGGAGGCTGCGCGCCTTTACCATGCCCGACTGCCACGCGTTCTGCGCCGGCATGGACCAGGCCGTCGACGAGCTGGGGGTTCGCTTTGATCTGTCGCGGGACGTTCTGCGCGAGCTGGGCATCAAGGAGGAGAGCTACGAGATGGCCGTCCGGTTCACCGAGGATTTCTACAACGAGAACAGCGGGACGGTCACCGAGCTGGTGAGAAAGCACGGCAAGCCCGTCCTGGTGGAGATGTGGAAGGAGAGGTTCTTCTATTTCGTGCTCAAGTGGGAGTTCAACTATATCGACGCCGGCGGCAAGGCCTCGGCGCTCTCAACCGACCAGATAGACGTCGAGAACGGCAGCAGGTACGGGATAGAGTTCGTGGACAGCTCCAACAAGCCGCAGAACCCCATCATCCTGCACAACTCGCCCAGCGGGGCGGTCGAGAGGATCATCTACGCGCTGCTCGAGGGCGCCGCCAAGGACTCCCGGGAGGGCCGCAAGGCGATCTTTCCCCTGTGGCTGTCCCCCACCCAGGTGAGGATAATACCCGTCCACGAGGACACGGCCGAGTACGCCGTCAAGATGGCCGAGTACATGGGCAAGAAGCTTGTGCGCGCCGACGTTGACGAGCGCAACGAGAGCACAGGAAAGCGGGTGCGCGAGGCAGAGAAGGAGTGGATACCCTTCGTGGTGGTGGTTGGTGCAAAGGAGAGGGACGGCGGAATGGAGGGGTCGATAACCGTCCGGGACCGGCGGACCGGCGGGATGAGGGAGACCACCGTCTGGGACCTGGTATCCCAGATAAGGGAGGAGGTCCGGGGAAAGCCGTACGCGATGCTCAACCAGCCCCGGCTGCTGTCCAAGAGGCCCCAGATAATGGTGTGACTACCCGATGAGCTATACCGAGCTGTACACCAACCCGGCCGTGCTGCTCTCCGGCGAGGGGGAGCCTGCCGCCACCATCCTGGGCGTGCCCTTCGACTCCACCCACTCGTACAGGCCCGGCTGCAGGTTCGCCCCCGACTACATCCGGGGCGTCTTCAACAACATCGAGGTATTCCATCCGGAGATAGGGGTGGACCTGGAGCAGGCGTCCCTGCGCGACCTGGGCAACCTGGTGCAGACGGTCGACCCCGCCGGGATGGTGGAGATGGTCCGGAAGGTGGCCGGCGAGATGAACCAGGGCGGAGCCGTCTCGGTGGTGCTGGGCGGCGAGCACCTGGTGACGCTGGGCTCCTACACGGCATTCCCCGAGGGGACGGGGCTGGTGGTGCTGGACGCCCACTACGACCTCAGGGACCAGTACGCCGGGGCCAGGCTCAGCCACGCCTCGTTCCTGCGGAGGATAGCCGAGGGGCGGGACGGCTCCGACATACTGCATGTCGGCGGGCGGGCGTTCGCAGGCGAGGAGCTCGCCTATCTCCGGGAGAGCGGCATCGGGGTCGTGTCCGACTCCGATGTCCGCGAGGGCAGCGGCCCGTCCATGATAAGGGAGTTTGCCGGACGGTACGAGGCCGTGTACGTGAGCGTGGACATGGACGTGGTTGATCCGGCGTTCTGCCCGGGCGTGGGCAACCCCGAGGCAGGCGGGATAACCTCCCGGGAGCTGCTGGAGATGGTCGAATCGCTCCCCGGCGGCCGGGTTGCCGGGGCCGACATAGTGGAGCTGAACCCGCAGTACGACAACGGGGCAGGCGGCGCCCTGGCCGCCAAGGTGCTATCCGTGCTGGTGGCCTCGGATGTGGCCGGCCGCAGGCGTTCCCGGTGAGCGGATGGTCCTAAACAGCCTCAGGGAGCGGCTCGGGCCGGCTCTGGAGAGGACGGGCAGGGCCTTTGCGGCCACCGGACTCTCGGCCAACTTCTGGACGGCCACGGGCCTGGCCTTTGCCTTTGCGGCAGCCATCGCATATGGGAGCCACATCGAGTACGCCTTTGTCATCGGGGGGGTGCTGCTGCTGGCATCAGGCTTCTTTGATGTGGTGGACGGCCAGGTCGCCCGGGTGACCGGCAAGGCGTCCAGGAGGGGGTCGTTCCTGGACTCGATGTTCGACAAGATAGCCGAGGTGGCCGTCTTTGTAGGGCTGGGAACCGGCGGGCTGGTGGAGCCGGAGATCGCCCTGCTGGGGATAGGACTCTCGCTGCTGGTCAGCTACGCCAGGGCCAAGGCCGACGCGCTGAACGTCAAGGTTCAGGGCCTGGGCATAGGCGAGAGGGCCGAGAGGCTGCTGGTGATAGCCCTGCTGGGGATGGTGCCGGGCATGATGCCGCTGGCGGTGGTGATCGTGATCGCGATATCGGCGATCACGGTGGCCCAGCGGATGAGGCACATCTACAAGAGGCTCGACTAGCAGGGGGGCACGCTACCGGAGCCGGCCGCGCTTTCTGCGGTTGTCGGCGGAGCGTATCTTGAGTATCTTGAAGTGGATGGCGCATGATATGCAGTACCACTTCAGGACGGTGGGCGAGGCGATGTACGCCCCCTGGGAGCGCAGCTCCTTGGCCAGTGTGTGCTCGACCAGGTTGAGCCTTGAGGTGACCTTCTTGGCCTTGTCCTTGGGGACGGTCTGGCCGCAGTTGGTACACTGGACCACGCCGGTGGAACCTTTCCCACCCTTGGTGCGGCCCCTGCTTGCACGTTTTAGAGGCATGATACAGGTACCTACTACCTCTTTATATTTTGATAAGGCCTGCTGGGCTCATGCGCCTGCTTGTAGGCTACATCAAGCACGATGACATAGACGGCACCGAGCAGCAGGTGCGGTATCTTGTGGGGTACCTGCGCGGGGCGGGCCACCACGTCGAGGTGATGGCCAACAGGCGCGGGCCCATGTCCACCTCCAGGTTTCACAGGACGGCGGCCATATTCGGCCTGCTCTTCAGGGCGGCCCGCGCCGGCCCCTACGATATAGTCCACGCGCACCACCCCATGGCGGCGGCAGTGCTGGTGGGCGCGCAGGGGGGCCGCAAGATAATGACCATGCACAGGAGGCACGTGCCCTGGGTGGAGTTTGTGGCAGGCAAGTCCGCCGGCAGGCTCGCCCGCCGCCACGAGCGCAAGGCCGCCCGCGAGGCCGAAGTCATGACGGTGGTCGATGACAAGACCGGCGAGTACTACCGGAGCCTCACCGATATGCCCATCCACGTGATACCCGCCGGCATAGACATGGACTCGCTGCCCGACGACCCGCACAGGCGCTTTGGGCGGCAGGTCATCTATGCGGGACGGCTGTCCGCCGAGAAGGGCATACGCGAGCTGCTGGCCGCCGCCGGGTCACTTCCGGATGACACCCACCTGGTGATTGCCGGATCCGGTCCGGAGGAGCAGGCGGTGCGCGCCGCGGCCCGGCAGCCCAACGTGCACTACCTGGGCCGGCAGTCGCACGAGGATACCATCCGCTGGATCCGCGGCTCCGACATCCTTATCGAGCCGTCCCTGATGACCGACGGCCTGCCGTCGGTGGTGCTGGAGGCGATGGCATGCGGCACCGCCGTCTTGGCCCACCGCATACCCGCCACCGAGGAACTCGCAGAGGATGGCGCCGCCGCCCTCTTTGAGGATCACGCCCAGATACCGGGGATGGTCGACGGCCTGCTGGCCGACGGCGCCCGGACGGGCAGGATGACCGCCCGCGCCCTCAGGAAGGCCGGCTCGCACGACTTTGGCGTCATCGGGCGCCGGTACCTGGATCTGTACGAGAGCCTGCTGGATGAGCCCGGCACGCGGTAGGCCGGGGAGGGCCCGGGGGCGGTCAGCCTTTCGGCCAGCCGCCCGCCCTTCCAGTCCGTTTGGCCGATACCGGGGACGGGAGGCGCGCCGCAAGGGAGTCCGGGGCCGGTTCCGCGCAGGAGGCGTACGGACGGGGTGGGGGCAAGGCAGAGACGGCATTCCAGGTGATCAAGGGGGTGTTCGGCTCGGTGGTCAGCTCGCGCGGCGCAGGCCGGGAGAGATGGGGCTGCCCTACCGCGTACCTGCCCACAGCTGCCACGGAACCGCGGCATATACGGTGTTGTTTTAGCATGGTGGTTTTGATTTATCCACGTTTGCGTAACGGATATTAGTTGATCTCGAGTGTGTGGAATTGTGAGCAAATCGCCCGCCCCGGCAATTCTGCCGTCTGCCCTCGCACCGGTGATGGTGTCCGGCTCTGTCTCCCCCGTCCGCCAAAAGTGGAGGCCGCGCATAGCCGATTCTCTCTGATGTGAAATGAGCAAACTGGACATTCTGTTTTACGCGGCGGCGGCAACCACGGCAATAGCGGGGATCATACACGTGGTCCTGGGATACGACTCTGGCAGGATAAACACGCAGATCCTGTTTCTTGTGGGGGGAGCCGCCCAGATCTTCTGGGTCCTTCCGATGGTGAGAAGATGGGGCCAGGTCTGGTACGGCGTCGGCCTTGGAGGGACCGTCGTCTTTATCGCAATCTGGGTCATTACCAGGATCCCCGAGAACTTTATCACCGGCAGAGGCGGACGTATAAGCGACAACGGAATTCTGACCGAGGCGTTCCAGTTTGCCTATGTTGGAATCGTGATTGCAATCCTCGTGCTGCTGAATAAAAAAGCCCGGTAAAACAGCATAGCGGCCCGATACATCTCGGTACGATCACGGGGACGGGCGCGGTCTGTCCATCGCCGTTCTTTGCAAACCACCACGTCCACGGGCCCGCCCGGCTTCGGCGACCATCCCGCGGCGGGTTACGGGGCGATCATGGCCGTCTATCCATCCCGGTTTTCCCCTCATCGATGGCCAGCACCAAGCGCATTACAAGCCCGCCATGGGCGAGGCGAGGATCACGGCCCACAGAATCGGGCGCGCCTACCCGCGTCTACAAAATAAGAAAAAAACCCCACGCTACTTGGATCTGCGTGCTGTGATCGCCAGCCAATATACCAGGCCAGGGGCCAAGCCCACGATCAGGGGAATCCAAACGGGCCATCCGTCTGTTACGTCTGACATGCTGGATGTAGATGAGAAATCGTATTTAAATCCATCTTTGACCGATCGGGCTCAATCCGCCTTTCCCATCCTATCGCCATCCGCCCGGCCGTCAGGACCCTACCGGGCAGCCCGCCCCGGACCAGGCACAATCGGATCGTGCAGCCTGACGGGTTCTTCTGCAAAAACTGTTGGTGATGGCGGGTTCCCTTCGGGATGTGTCGTACGTACATGGATAATCAAGAACGATCCGCCTAGCCCCGTGCCCCGGCGGGACCCGCCGGCTTGTCCCGCGCGCCGCCCAAGGACGGAGGTAGGATCATGCATCGCCACCAACAATTAACGCTGAAGAACCGGCGTAAATCTATGTATATAATTCCCTTAAATATGGTTGGACAGAGCCACCAGCCATGGCCGCCGTCACCCACTACTTTGGGTTCACCTTCTTCAGGGTGGATCCCAAGTGGAGGTGGCTGGCCGACATGGGCAAGGCCGAGTCCGCCAAGGAGGTGGAGCAGGTCCTGGTACAGTCCGGAGTCAGGTTCAGGACGTACTCGACGCTGGGGCTCCGGGCCGAGGCCGACCTCCTGCTGTGGACTGGCGCAGAGTCGGTCGAGGGCATACAGCGGGCCGCCTCCAGGCTGTACTCGACGGTCTTTGGCAAGTACATCACGCCGTCCCTCAACTACCTCTCGCGAACCAGGCCGTCCGTGTACACGTCGGGCGAGCGCATCCCCTCGTTCCTGGCCGAGGAGAGCCCCAAAAAGTACGCCGTCGTCTACCCGTTCACCAAGACCCGTGAGTGGTACCTTCTGCACGAGTCCCGGCGCAAGGAGATGATGGACGAGCACATCGCCGTCAGCCGCAAGCACCCCGGGGTAGTGCTGAACACCACCTACTCGTTCGGGCTGGACGACCACGACTTTATGCTGGCCTTTGAGACCGACGACCTGGCCGACTTCCAGGACCTGATAATGGAGCTGCGCGCCACGGCCGTCTCGAGGTACGTCAAGTCAGATACGCCCATGATGGTCTGCGTCAAAAAGGATATTATCCCGCTGATTGCCAGCCTGGGTTGACATGAAGATGCTCAAGGAGTGGTCGACGGTCATCGGCGCCCTGGAGGCCGGCGAGCAGACGGTCCTGCTCAGGAAGGGCGGCATACTCGAGACGGCATCGGGGTTCAACGTGGAGTCCAGTCGGTTCCTGCTGTACCCCACCTGGGAGCACCAGAGCGCCGAGAACGTACGGGAGCCGTTCAGGCGCCACCTGGACCGCAAGAGACCGGAGGAGGGCACCAACCGGATAAGCTCCTATGCGGAGGTGCTGGCTGAGGCGGACGTCTCCTCGGATGAGGCCGTACGCGGGCTCGAACCCTTCCACGTGTGGAGCCGCCGGTACATAGAGGCCAGGCGGAACTGGGAGCCGGAGAGGCCCATCAAGGCCGTCTATCTCCGGGTCTTCCGGATGGACGAGCCGGCGACCATCCCGGTACTGCCCGAGTACTCCGGCTGCAAGTCGTGGCTGGAGATGGACCGGAGCATCCCCGCCGGCACGCCGGCGCTGCCGGACGGCCGGGCCGAGTCGCTCCTCGCCAAGTTCAGGGAGACCGTCGCACGATGAACTACCGGAGGCTGGGCAAGAGCGGCATCAAGGTCTCGGAGATAGGGTTTGGCGCCTGGACAATAGCCCTGAACTGGTGGGGCAAGAAGATCAGCGAGGACGAGGCTAGGCAGATGCTAAGGAAGGCATACGACTGCGGGATCAACCTCTTTGAGACCGCCGACATGTACGGCAAGGGAAAGAGCGAGCGGCTCATCGGCGAGGCGCTCGGAGACGTCCGGGACGAGATTGTCATCTCCACCAAATACGGATACGACTTTGGAGGGGTGGAACAGGTGGGGCACGCCGAGTTGCCCCAGTCCTTTGATCCACAGTTCACCAGGAAGGCGCTGGACGCCTCCCTGGAGAGGCTGGGCACGGACAGGGTGGACGTGTACGGCCTGCACAACCCCAAGATAGGCCACATCCGGGACGAGGAGTCGTTCCGGTTTCTGGACGGGCTGGTGGAGGAGGGGTCAGTGGGCTCCCTGCAGGCGGCCCTGGGCCCCGCCATAGGGTGGCTGCAGGAGGGGATCGAGGCCATGTCCAGGAGGAACGTGACCGCCGTCCAGACGGTCTACAACATACTGGAGCAGACCCCCGGCAACCAGCTCATGGAGGAGGCCGCCAGAAGGGACGTGGCCATCCTGGTGAGGGTGCCCGACGCCTCGGGCATGCTGACCGGCAAGATAACGGCCGACACCAAGATATCAAAGGATGATCACCGCCGGGACCGCAAGGCGGCCTGGCGGAGGGAGGCGCTCTCCAAGATGGAGGAGCTGCGGCCGGTGGCAGAGAGCAACGGCCTGACCATGACGGAGCTGGCCATCAAGTTCATCCTCTCCAGGGAGCAGCTGGGCTCGGTGCTCCCCACGGTGGTCAGCTCAGAGGAGATAGAGACGTTCGCGGGCATATCCGACGGGAGATACCTGTCCCGCTCCGACATGGCCGAGATAGACAGGATATACTCGTCCTGGCCCGAGTACGAGCTCAAGGCCTCGCCGCTCGGATGAGGGCGGGCAGTCAGGCGCGGGCCGCGGGGAGCCGCGGTTCGGCCACCGCCACCTGCTCGACAAAGTACTCTACCCGGCTCTTCTTGAACTCCCGCTCGCTGAAGAGTATGCGGTACTCGCTTACGTTTATCTGCGACTGGATGGTCCGGGCCACCTCGGCGGCCTCCTCCCGGGTACGGCAGTGTATCATCGAGAAGACGGTATACGGCCAGTCCGGGTACGCGGGCCGCTGGTAGCAGTGGCTCACCTGCGGGAAGGCGCCCAGCTTCTCCCCTATCTCGGGGATTATCCCCTCTGGCACCTTCCAGACTATCATCCCGTTGGCGATGAACCCGGCGTCCCGGTGCCGCAGTATGGCAGCGTACCGCCTCATGACGCCGGTCTCCTCGTAGAGCCGCGCCTGCTTGAAGAGATCCTCCTCGGTTATCCCCAGCCGCTTCGCCATCCCAAGGAACGGCCGCTCTGCCACCTCCAGGTCCTTCTGCAGTTCCCGGACGAACTGCTTGTCCCGGTCGGTGGCCGCGAACTGCTCGTTCCGGATGTCCTTCTTGGCCTCCGAGGGCAGTATCTCGCGCTTTTTGTTCTCGTTCATGTCCAGCTTTACGCCGATCTTGAACATCCTCAGGGTGGGCAGCATGCGCGTGGCCCGGACGCCGGGCAACTCCGAGAACCGGTTCACCTCGTCCTGGATGCTGGATCCCGGCGGGACGGCGATCGTAAACCACAGGTTGAAGTCGTGGTTCCGCTCGTAGTTGTGGCTGACCCCCGGGTGCTCGCTGATGGCGCCTGCAACCTCCACCAGCATGTCTGGATCCACCCTCATGGCTACCAGCGAGCTCTTGTAGCCCAGCCGTCGGGTGTCGAAGATGGCGCTCAGCTGCCGGATTATCCCCGTCTCCTTGAGCCGGCCGATGCGGTCCATGACGTAGGCAGGTTCGACCCCCATCTTGGATGCCAGCTCGCGGTAGGGCCTCGGGGAGAGCGGGAAGCTCCACTGTATCTCGTTGAGGAGATCCTTGTCGAACTCGTCCAAGCCGGCCAACGCTACCACGGGCCCGCCCTCGAATTAAAAGTATACCTCGGGTTGGTGGCAGCCGATGGCACCGGCCACCATCCGCACTCTGAGCCTGAAGCGGTACGCGTTTCGGCTCGGAGCGGATCCAGACTAGGTTAAGCTGCCATCCATTGGACGAATTGTCTAATCCGATATACAATTTCTACGATCCTGCACGATCTGTTGCCACGGAACTGCATATGTTGATTGCAAAACCACGAATAGTGGATTTTTTGGTTTCGTACCTAGCCGAAACGCGTACCTGAAGCGAGTAGTCGGATATTTATATCCGGAAAGGTGACAAGCAGTATGTCCAGATACCAGTCCCCCGGCATCGGCGTCAACAAGGGCGCCGCCAGGGGAGTGGCGATAGGGATACTGGCCCTGGTGGTGATCGGGGTGGTGGCCTACTCGGCGGTCCAGATAGTGGATGCGGGCCACCGCGGCGTGCTGCTCCACTGGAACGCAGTGGACACCAGCGTGCCCCCCTTGCAGGAGGGCCTGCACTTTGTGACGCCGTTCGCCGACAGCGTGGTGCAGATGGAGATCAGGACGCTAAAGTACGTAAAGTCGACCACCTCCGCGTCCAAGGACCTGCAGACGGTATCCACCACCGTGACGGTGAACTACCACCCATCACCGGAGTCCGTCCACTTCCTGTACCAGAGCGTGGGCCTGGACTACGAGAACCGGATAATCCAGCCGGCGGTAGAGGAGGTAGTCAAGCAGGTGACGGCCAACTACAACGCCGAGGAGCTGATAACTAAGCGGCCGGATGTCAAGGCAGATATCGAGCGCGAGATAACCTCCCGCCTGAACGACTTTAACATAGCCACCGAGGTGATATCGATAACCGACTTTCAGTTCTCCAGCCTCTTTGCCGCGGCCATAGAGTCGAAGGTGGAGGCGGAGCAGCGCGCCCTCAAGGCCGAGAACGACCTGCTGAGGATAGAGGTCGAGGCGCGCCAGCGCGAGCAGCAGGCCCAGGGTGAGGCCGCCGCCAACATTGCAAAGGCAAACGGTGAGGCAGAAGCCATCAGGATAATCAACCAGGCACTCGCGCAAAACCCCAACTACCTGGAATGGTTGAAGACGCAGGCCTGGGACGGCAAGCTCCCGCTGGTGGTCGGCGAGGGCGGAACCCCGTTCATACAGATACCCACCACCCCGTAGGGGGCCGCCGCCTCTCTCACGAGCCTGACCAACAGGGCGCGGATTCTTGCCCAGTAACCATCCAGAGTGGATGACCGGCTCGAAGCCATCGACACCTCATGCAGGAGGGTCTGCGGGCGTTTGGCGCCGGGGATGCGCCGTCTTGGCGCCTGCATCAAAACAGGGCGGCTGGAAGTGCGCGCCTACTTTCCTGGCCCGCGCTCCCGGATGGCATCGTACATCTCCAGAAACTGTTCGGGGTCGGTCTGACGATAGTGCTTCTCTAGGGTGCGCACCTGCCGCTCCGATATGCTCTCGCCGCGGATCACCTCGTGGAACTCGCGGATTATCTGAGCAGGCGTCTTTCGTATGTCGTAGCTGCGAAGTATACGGTTGACCGAGCTCTTGCAGAGGGCGTCATAGACCACGTACCGGTACAGCAGGTATCCGCCCAGGCCGGCGATTGCCGCCAGTACCAGCGGTATGATTAGCGCCGTCGCCATGGCACGGTATGCGGGGCATCGTTATTTCACGTTATCGGTTTTTATCTACCTGTGCCCAGTCATCGCAGCCCCAGCTGCACTGCTGCAAGACGCATCATCTCCGCCTGCGCCTAGCCTGTCTCTCTCTTCGAATAGCGTCAGTTGTCATGGAACAGCGGATCGTATGTCTCTATCGTATCACAGATGCTTCGAAGTTGTTTTGCAATGACCGGATCCTCGATCTTATCAGCTAGAGCCCGACCCTTTGCAACAACGGCACCCACCTCAGCCATAGCACACCTACCCAAGTGTCGCCTTTAAGGATTATCGGCGGCGGCCCCCCCCCCGCAAGGACGGGTGGTTGATCCAAATGGCCCGGATCCGGGCCGCAATCCGGGGGCAGGGGGGCGTTGAGCCGCCCTCCTCCGGCCAGGGGCGGCGAAACGTCCCCGGGCCGGACCGCCCCGGGACACTCCTGTATGTCCCGGCTGGCCAGGCGCCTGGCGTCGGCCATCTTGCGCCGGGCCATGGCCCCGTTGGGATGGTTGTAGGGTTCTTCCCTGGTCAGCATGTACCAGGGTGAGCGGTTACTAAAATGTGTGAATCATGATCACGACATTGTTAAATACAAACCCAATCACGGGCTATCATGAAATCGCCAGAGGATGCACTCCGCACTGGGGTGGAGGCGATCTCAAATGCCATACAGAGAGGACAATACGATATCGCCTCTCGTGCCTCAATCGATCTTACAAGATTGGCCTACTCTCTTGAATCTAGTGACGAGGTGTTTATTGGCGAGATATTGGCAACGGTCTGTGGGCAGACAGATTATGTCATCCGTTCCTATCAGGTACAAGGGCAGGATTTAGCCCAATTTCATACCAGTATGAGGCAGTTTGTGATTGCGTTGATGTCTGCTTATGATGAGGACAAACCGGTTTACGAGATGCTACAGAGTATGAGATATGCTACCACACGTTTCCTATTGGATGCTGATCACAAGTATCCACCTCAACCAAACCCACGGGGAGAGCGAAGAGGGTAACTATGAACATCGACCCACCGGAGAAACTATTTAACGCCACGACCCAAAATTTAGATGACGTGAGCTTCGACTCATTATCAGAGGTATATCAAAGGCCAGAAATGGTGCGGCCAGCCGCAGCTGATAGCACGTTGCAGGTATGGATTCACCAGATAAGAGAGAGATATGCTCCCCACCATTTCACCATGGAAGCGCGAGAACTACGAGACCACATCATACAGTTGAACAATCGGGTGGACCGGTTGATAGAGATCAATCAAAACATAGAGAATCTACTCAAGAATATGGCGGCCAATGAAGGTGGTCCGGACAACTACGACATGACTGCGAAGCAGATTAAGGATCTGATCCTAGACAACTATGAGCTTGGGAAACCTGTCTATCCCAGCGACATCGCAGATGATCATGGTCTGGACTACGACGCTGTCTTAGAGGCGATAGACATGCTACGTAAGGAACATCGAATAAAAGATGAAGCATAAGTCAAAAACTCTGTACAACGTTGGAGATGCCATAGAGGGTATGAGAATTGTATGCATGTGTCGTGAAATGCGCTGTCACGACATGAAACCGCGATTAATCAACAAAACCAAGATCCATCGCGGTTCTAGGGTAACGCTGAAGGGCGGAGTACATTGCGTCATAGAGAGATCCATCACCCCAATATCAGCACCGCTATCAGAAACATAGCAGACCTAGCGTCATCACCTAGAACATCTGAGTATCCAACCGATTCGAGTGTGTCAGTTACTTGAGCATACGGGTGCAATCCTCAATACCCAGACAGGTGCGGGTGGAGTTTGAGATGATACCTAGCTGACTCATGGTCAATGTACCATCCTACGCCACCCAGGATGATGTATCAGATCCGGACCAGTTTCGGGACAGCCGCCTCTTTTAATATATAAATACGAATCGCATAGTTTTGGGGCATGATAGTGGATCTCCGGCTGGACTCGAGATCCGTGCTGGTCGTGGGCGGGGGCCGCGAGGCCACCAAGAGGATCAGGATGATGGCGCCGGAGGGCTGCAGGATAACGGTGGCCAGCCCTAGACTATCAAGGGAGATCGAGGAGATGGCCGGCAGCGGCAGCATATCGGTAAGACGCGGGAGGGTGTCCGGCGACCGCATACTGGAGGAGGTGCGGCCGGACATGCTGGTCGCCGCAACCGACGATGGCACGCTGAACAGGAGGCTGGTCGAGTCCGCCAGGGCCAGGGGGATCATCGCGTACAGCTCCAGCGACCCCGCCTACAGCGACTACTCGCACCTGGCCATCGCCGAGTTCGGGGAGACGGTCAAGGTGGCCGTATCCACCGGCGGCAGGAGCCCCACCATCGCCAAGGCCATCCGGGACGAGGCCAGGCGGGCGCTGGACGGGGTGGTAACCGACGGGATGCTGGAGGAGATCAGGGTCCAGGGGGAGGCGCGGGCCGGCGCCGGTCCGGGCGCCCTGCGAGAGGGCATGCGCCGCGGAGGCGGCCCCCGGCGTGATGGAGGGACATGACCCACATAGTCAACGCCAGGGTGACCTTCCACAGCACGCCGGTGCACATGCTGGAGAGGTTCATGATAAAGGACCAGACCGGCGCCTACAAGCGGTTCCAGGAGAGCGGCCTTGAGGAGTGCGTGATAGTGCAGACCTGCAACAGGGTGGAGCTGTACGGCAAGGCCCCCCGGGCAGACTATGCCGGGATAATCAAGGCCTGGGCCGACATAACGGGGCTGGACAGGCGCGAGTTCGAGGGCATGGAGACGGGCGAGGATGCCGAGGCCATACAGCACCTGCTCAAGCTGGTCTCTGGGCTGGACTCAATGGTGGTGGGCGAGGAGCAGGTGCTGGGACAGGTCAGGGAGTCGATAGCGTCCGCCCGGGACGCCGGAGCCTCCGGGCTGCACCTGAACACGCTCTTTGATCGTGCCACCCGGGTGGGCACCAGGATACGCAACTCCACCGGGATAGGGCGGGGCGGCATATCCGTGGGGTCGATGGCCGTCAAGCTGGTGGAGGAGAACATAGACGACCTCAAGTCCAAGAGGCTGCTGGTGATAGGCACCGGCGAGGTCTCGACGCTGGTGGCAAAGTCTCTGGGCAGGCGCGGGTACGGCTTTGCCGTGGCCAGCCGCACCCTCCGGAGGGCGGCGGCGTTCTGCGAGACGATGGGCGGCACGCCGGTGAGGTTCGAGGACGTCCTGACCGGCTTTGGCCAGTACGACGTCATCTTCGTGGCCACCACGGCCCCCTTCTTTCTGGTCGCCTACGACGCGGTCTCGGCGATGTCCCGCGAGAAGGACGGGATGATGATCCTGGACCTCTCAAACCCCAGGGCGGTTGACGAGAGGATATCCACCATCCCCGGGATAAAGATGATGAACCTGGACCAGATCGGGGAGATGATAGAGCGCAACATGAAGGAGAAGGCCAGCAAGGCCAGCGCCATCGAGGGGATAATAGACGAGGAGGTTCCGGCCCTGGAGGCGTCCATGCACCGCCTGGAGGCCGAGCCGCTGGTCAAGGGCGTGTTCATGAACATGGACCGCATGCGCGAGCGGGAGCTTGCAAAGGCGCTGCAGATGCTAGGCGAGACCGACCCCAAGAAGGTACGGGTGATAACCGACATGAGCCGGGCGATCCTGGAGGGCATCGCCTCGGTGCCCATGAACAACATACGGCAGGCCTCCGAGCACGGCGAGAAGGGGGTGCTGGAGACGGCCGGCAGGCTCTTCGACTACGGGACCCGGCAGGCGGGGGAGCCGAAGGGTGCCGACGAGGGTTCGGCCTAGGTGCCGGAAGGATCCCCAGTACTCCTGGATTCGCATCGCTCTCTCAATTGCCCGCACTCGTTGGTACAGCACGTCCAAACGTCGATCGCCTTTCAATATTTCGGCATCTATCCTGGATCGTTGACCAAACCTAGCCAGTTGTCTCCTGTATTCTGCATCGTATTCATCCATTCGGTCAGCCACTCGGCTCAGTCTATCACGACGTTGCCGGCATAAACATACTGTGCCGCGGCGTGTCCGCATATGAACCGGCGGCCGGTCCGGCGCCGTTGCAAGACGGCGCCGGTCGGCAGGTGGCCGGGGATTGGGAGCAGTGCGTTCCGCAGCTTGTCCAAACGCTGCTGGACGCTGCCGTCGTGTGGATGCCATACGTCGGCGAAGGGCGGCGGCCCAAAGGGGACGCGAAAAAACCGGCACCATACGAGCCGGCGGACGCGCGCTTCCTGGACGACCGCCTGGATGTATCCACTAATTCTGCTGGCATCGGGCCGCCGGGGGAGACTCCGGGGGTCTTATGTTAGTGGGACACACCTTGGTGGAGTATCTGGCCGACCACACCACGATTTTATAGACCGTGGTCGCCAAGCGTGCCCATGATAGAGCCGGGTGGACCCGTCCAGGACATGTCCGTGCCGTCCGGCTCGTCGGTCCGCGACATCATACTCCAGATGGGCGGCTCGGGCGGTTTTGAGTCGGTGAACGTGGCCTCGGGCCTGGGCATAATGGAGGCGATGATAGACGACCCCCGGTGCCTCAGGTTCATCTCGTTTGTCGGGGCCACCGTATCTACCGGCCTGCGGGGGATAATCCGGGACATGATAAAACGCAAGTGGTTTGACGTGGTCGTCACCACCTGCGGCGCCCTGGACCACGACATCGCCCGGCACTATGCGGCCTACAACAGGGGGTCATTCACCATGGACGATGCTAAGCTGGCCACCCAGGACATCCACCGCCTGGGCAACGTCCTGGTGCCGCTGGACAGCTACGGGCCGCTGATAGAGGAGAAGGTGCAGTCGTTCCTGGAGGCGGAGTACGAGTCCGGGGTGCGGAGGATGACCACCGCCGACATCTGCGACATGATAGGCAGGAACACCGGCGAGTCCTCCTTCCTGCACCAGGCGCACAAGAACGGAACGAAGGTGGTGGTACCCGGGATAGTGGACGGGGCGGTGGGCAGCCAGATATGGATGTTCGTCCAGAAGCACCCCGACTTCATACTGGACGTGTCGGGCGACTCGGAGATGCTCTCCTCGAAGATATTCAAGGCCGACAGGTCCGGCGCCCTGATGATAGGAGGCGGTATATCAAAGCACCATACCATGTGGTGGAACCAGTACCGCGGCGGGATGGACTATGCGCTGTACATAACCACCGCGTCCGAGTTTGACGGCAGCCTCAGCGGGGCCCCCGTCCGGGAGGCCATATCCTGGGGGAAGGTCACCGCCGAGGCCAGGCAGGCCACCCTCCACGCCGAGGCCACCACCATACTGCCGTTCATCTACGCGGCCCTGCTGGATGGCCGGGGGTAGTCAGCCGCAGTCCAGGATCTCCACCTGGCCGCCGCACTGGTCGTTGTACGAATCTATCTGCTCCAGGATTATCTCGCAGATCTCGGGGTCTGGCGACTCGTGGTACCTGTCAATGTCGAACTGCAGCGCCTGGTACTGGACGCTGCACTGGGGGGTGGCCAGTATCACCACCACTACCACGACGGCTACCAGCGCCAGAATCAGCTTTCTAGGAGGCGGACTTTTGTATGTCAATCTCTATGGTGGATATGTTCCTGCTTTTGCCGTCCAGCGACTGCATTGGGTTTGATGATATCCGGACATCCCCGATGGTATAGCCCACGGCGTTCATCCTCTTGGCTATGGTCAGGGCGACGTCTACTGCCTGCTTGATGCGCTGCCCCCGCGCCTTCAGGGTCACTATCGGCGCCGACTTGATCTGGGTCAGCGTGGCATTGACGTACGTCATGATGGGCTTGCCGCCCACAAAGATGGTATCGTACTCTGGCTGCTTGTCCTCGGCCGGCGTGTCCGCACCATCTGCGGACGATTCGTCTTGTGGTGCAGGCTCTTCTGGGGCAGGATTCTCCGTCTCGTCCACGGCAGTACTGGCTGGCGCCATCTATTAAACTGTGGTGGACTGGCCGGCTGTGTCCCACAGACATAACCAACCAACCATCTGCCGACACCTCGCCGGTACGGCCATTATCGGAATTCTCGGGATTGTGGAATTGTTTGTATGCCGCCGGCCTCAGAGGCTGTCCGAAACCGTAAAATTCAATCCGATCTATAGGATGATGCGCAGGCTCCCCCACATGGACGGCGCGGGTGTGACCGCGTCCGTCAGGCAGCTAAGGCCGCGAGTGACTCGTGTGTGAGCCTGCCGTTTTTTACGTGAGATCGCGCGACCACCTCGATGTTGTAGCAGATTACCCGGATGGCCGCCTCCCGCTTCTGCCGTACGAGCTTCCTGCCCCGGAGGTGGTTGCCGTACATCTTCTTGATTGCCCCAAAGACGGCCTCGATGATGCTGCGCTGGTGGTACTCGGACATGAACCGCTCAAGGTCGTCCCTGTGCGTCCGGGTCATGTCCCCCCAGGCCTGGCTGCCGCCGTTCTTGCAGACGGTGTTGGATTTGGGCAGGATCCTGGGTATCCAGCCCCGGTTGGCTATCGCGTCGCACAGCAGCCTGGCCAGGTACCCGTACGGGTAGGCCGAGTCCAGGCAGAAGAAGTTGCCGTCTTCGCCGGAGGCGCCCAGCCTGTCCATCATGGGCCACATGCTGGTGATGTCGGCGGCGTACCCGTCGGTGACATGGTAGTCCAGGATGGTCCGGGTAGGTATGTCTATGATGCTGTGCAGCTTGATCCATCCGCGCTTGGTCTCGGTCCGGCCGTACCGTATGCTGAACCACCTGGTGAACCTGCTGCTGGAGTAGCCGGTGCTGTCTCCTGCCAGCGAGCCGGTCGTGATGTCGTGCACGATCCTCAGGTGCACCTCGCGCAGGTACGACTCGGGGATCCTCCCGTAGGCGCGCCAGATGGTGTTCTTGGATGGCACCTTGGACAGCCCGATCCTGCGGACCACATCCGGATGCATCTTAAGGTAGCCGACCATCTTCCTGTAGGTCTTCATCTCGGCCTCCATCAGGATGCAGACGACGGCCATGGCTTTTGGCGGGTAGGCGATCATGCCGCCCAGCCCGGGTTTGGCTTGGTAGGGGTCATCCATCTCCCTGACGGTCTCCAGTATGGTATTCAGTATCAGGCCCGGCAGGTACTGCTGGACCATATCGAATGGTCGCTGATCACGTTTTGTTTTTGTCATTGGGCGTGGCCGCGATCATCGGATCAATATGTCTTGCGATTTTGAGATGGTATATGTCCGTGGGACACAGCCGGACTGGCCCGACAGGTGGCGGACGATAATAGGCAACGCCGCCCTGGCGGCGGGGGCGGTACCGTGAGGCATCTTGGCGGGGTCATCCGCATGGGGCCGCTCCGCGTCCCGGCGTGGCTCGCCGGCCCGCTCCGTCCCGCGCCATCCAAGGACGGAGGCTTGGACATGCGTCGCCACCAACAATTAATGTAGAAGAATCGTCGCAATAGAGATTATGCACAGACTCCCCCATACCTCCCGCCCAATGCAGCCAAGTTATGCGTCTGCGCATAATCTCCAATACTGTTTTTATATGGATGGAATCCAGTGGAATTATGCCCATACGGGACGGCGCCGAATACATCAAGAGCCTCCGGGGCCGCGATCTCAAGGTCCGCCTGCTGGGCGAGTGGATTGACAACCCGGTGGACCACCCGATAATCCGCCCGTCCATCAACGCCGTCGCCGAGACGTATGACCTGGCCGTCCGGGACGAGAAGTTGGCCACGGCCAAATCATCGATAACCAACCAACGGGTGAACCGCTTCCTGCATATCGCCGAGAGCGCCGAGGACCTGGTCATGCAGAACAGGATGCAGCGCAGGTTGGGCCAGAACACCGGTACGTGCTTCCAGAGGTGTGTCGGGATGGATGCCCTCAACGCCCTGCATTCTGTCACCTACGAGATAGACGAGAAGCACAGCACCAACTACCATGGCAGGTTCATGGAGTTTGTCAGGATGGTCCAGGAGGAGAACGAGGTCATCGGGGGAGCCATGACCGACCCCAAGGGGGACCGTAGCAAGGGACCCTCCGAGCAGGTTGATCCGGACCTCTATACGCGCATAGTGGACACCGACGAGAAGGGCATCTACGTGTCGGGTGCCAAAGCCCACCAGACCGGCTGTATCAACTCGCATTGGATCATAATAATGCCGACCATCCGGCTGACCGAGGACGACCGGGATTATGCGGTGGTGGGGGCGTTCCGGGCCGACGCGCCCGGCCTCACATACATCTACGGCAGGCAATCCTGCGATACCCGCAGCATGGAGGAGGGCGACATCGACCAGGGCAACGCAAAGTTCGGCGGCCAGGAGGCGCTGATTATCTTGGACAGGGTATTCATCCCCTGGGAGAGGGTGTTCATGAACGGCGAGTACGAGTTTGCCGCCATGCTGGTGGAGCGTTTCACCTGCTACCACAGGCGCAGCTACGTCTGCAAGACCGGCCTGGGTGACGTCCTGATAGGGGCGGCGGCCACCATCGCCGACTACAACGGCATCCCCAAGGTATCACACATACGCGACAAACTGGTCGAGATGACCCACCTGAACGAGACCATCTTCGGGTGCGGTGTGTCATCATCGTTCATGGCCCACCCGCTAAAGTCCGGCGTCTACCTGAACGATGACATGCTGGCGCAGACGTGCAAGCACAATGTCACGCGGTTCCCATACGAGATAGGCAGGCTGGCGCAGGATATAGCCGGCGGGTTGATGGTGACGCTACCATCGGAGCGGGAGTTCCGGGATCCGACCATCAGGCCGCTGCTGGAAAAATACCTGGCCGGCCGCAAGGGCGTGGACGTTGAGAACCGCGCCAGGATACTTCGGCTGATCGAAAACATGACCATGGGCCGGAACGCCGTGGGGTATCTCACCGAATCGATGCACGGGGCGGGATCCCCGCAGGCGCAGCGCATCCAGATACAGCGGCGGGCGCAGTTGGGCTACAAGAAAAACCTGGCCAAGAATTTGGCGGGCATCAAGGATGACATCGAGGAACCACGCGAGAACTCCGAATACTTTAAGCGCGTCTTCAAGACAGATGACGGAACGTAGGCGGGTGTTTGGCGGGTGGCGAATACACCGGCGAAGAGAGCAAGAAGATGAAGGAGCTGCTTGCCCCACTCAGGGCTGCCGTGTCTGCGGCAGAACACGCCACAAGTGTTGACGAGTGCGAGGGCCGGCCGGAACGCGTCAAGGAAGGCAAGAAGAACCTCGCCAAATACAAGAAACAAATCGCCACCCTGGAGGACGAACTCGACAACTAGGCAGCCATGGTTGGTAGGCCAACCTGGCGGGGTCTTGGTACACCCGCAAACCGGTGTTGGTTAGATGGCAACATGCGGTGGGGTTTGCTGGTCAAGGTCACCTGATTGACGGACACCCATCCACGGGGTATGTTTCCCACATCTAGGATCCCTGTTCAGTCGCCAAAGCGGCATTGGCGCATGGGTGGCAGGAGACTCCGGCATCCATCCGCTCCAGGTTTATCTCAGATATGCCGGTGGCTCTGCGTTCTGGTGGGTCGTACAGCTACCGGACGCTTTGGCAGTCCTGTACGCATGCAGCGTTTGCCAGTATTCCGCGTATTTCGGCGGTGGCCGCCCTGCCATCCTTTCCACCTAGCACGTGGGATCTCAACGAGATCCACACCAACAACTGCGAGTGCAGGGTGGACCTGCTCAAATGGCGGTTGGCAAAACACCGGGGCGTCAGCAAGCGGTACCTCAAATAGTACGTCAAGTCGTTCCAGTTCGTCCACAGCCACCGCCACTACGGCGTCAACGGAAGGTTCCTGGCGGCGCTGGCCGCGATCCTGGACCAGTACCCGGGGCGGCAGGCCTGATCCCGGGCCGTCCATCGCGGACAATACCCATCCAGTCCTGATCCGAATATTTTTGAAGCGGTTTATTTTTCACTAAAACCATCCTTCGATGCGAGCATTATCGTACCGGCTGGATGTTTTTTCCGGCCTGCGGCAGGATCTGCCGCCCACAACACTCGAAATATGAGCGATTCCAAATCACCATCACCCTGGAAGGAACCTGCCCACCCGGTCCAGCGTCTTGGGACCTCTTCTTTTTGCAAGCGCTCTTAGCCTAGATGGCCTCACCAAGTCCCTCTCTAGGAGATCATCGAGTATGTAGACCAGTTCGCCTCCGTACGGTGCTGAGCTGCTCTCCACTTCAAGGTACAGGTCAAGCCACGCCTTTTCCGGGGATGCCCACGTGTAGGCCAGCCTCTCAGAGTGCTCGCGTATGACAATCACGGACCGGTCCCCAGCTCCCTCAAGATATGTCGAAAGTAGTTCGGGGCCTGGATTGAGCAGGGGTCTGCCGCTTTCGCCGTGGCGCGCTATGGTCTCCAGCAGCTCCTGGCCGGTGCCAGTCTCGGTCTGCACGTTGTATGCCAGCGTGCGGTGGGCGTTGTGCAGGAATGGGGCCAGAGTGCTCAGGCCGGTAAACTGGAACCGGTGGGGAAATGCCTCTCGCAGGTAGTCGTGCAGATCCACAAGCTCTGGCTGCAGCGTGTAGTATGGCAGGGGGACCGGCGCCTGTCGGGGGCCGGTCGGCCTTGCGGTGGGCGCCTTTTCGGCGGGAAGAAACGCGTCAACGAACTTGGTCCACAACCGGTTTCTTTCGGCCACAGCCTGCTCCGACAGATCTAGCCGTCCAAACACTTCTGCCTCGATCTTGATCAGTCCCAAAAGGAATAGGGGATTCTTGAATGTCTCAAATAGCCTATTGGAGGCGTTGACAGTCACCTCGGCCTTTCCGGAGTCGGATTCAGTCTCGTATAGGGTGTTCTGATGATCCACTTGGCGCCGGATGATGATCTTGGCGCTTCCCGACTCTACCGAGGTTCCATCCAAGCTGTGCAGCATGCTTTTTCCTCGGGCCGAGCTCACTTTCATGCTCAGCGGTGTGGCCTGAGCCGGATCTAGGCCAAAATGCAACACCCGGCGCACCTCGTCACAGTCCGCTCGATCACCCGACGACATGCTCCGTACCAAGTCGACTACAACCGGATCCCTGTTGAAGTATTCGACGGCCTCCCCGTACTCGCCGGTGTCTTCCAAGAAGCCAGTCTTGTGAAAGTTGACTGGGACGTGATCCAAGGATATCTCGCCGATGAATTTGGAGATGGATGGGTGCCGCTTCATCCCGAACTCGGAGTATGTTTCTACCAACCGGTTCCGGTTGTATATGTGCAGGCCGTAGTCGCCCTTGATGGAGCGCTTCCTCAGCAGGCCCACCCACCCGGCGATTGTATTTCCACTGGGAAGGCGTATGTTTATGTCTCGCTTGGTGCCCTCCTCCAAGTCAGACTCGCTTGGACGGCACGGCCGCGAGTTCACGGTTATCTCAACCTGTCCGTCCCTTATGTACGGGCCGTATCTCAGCCCGAATCTGCGTCTGAAATTGATCATCTGGTTGGGGTACAGGGGGACGTTAAGCTTGCTGATGGTTATTGTCGTACCGGGGTCGTTGCCCGAGCCATCCAACCCTATCTCGAAGTTCTTCCAGTTCAGATCCGGTTCGCGCAGCCACTTCTCTTCGTCATACTCGGCGACCAGCGTCTCTTGACCCGCTCGGGCTGTTCTGATGGAGAACGTCTTTCCCAAGTTGGAACAGGCGCTCTTCATGCCCAGACCAAACCGCCCAAGCCGCCCGTCCGTCTCCTCTGGATCCTTGGCTATGGTCAGCGCGTCTTTCAACTCGTCCAGGTCCATGCCACGGCCGTCGTCAGACACGGTGATGCGCATGAGGGCAAAGTCCAGCACCACCTTTACGTGCTCTGTTATGCCGTCCAGTCTGGCATCGATGGAATTGTCTATCAGTTCCGCGATCGCCTGCTCGGTCCGATATCCGGTCATGCCCAGCTTCTTTATCAGGGTCTTGTCCGGCGTTATGTCGACCTTCTCTGTCTTCATAATTATTGATTACAGTTTTGTAAATATAAGAGTTTTTTACATGATATGATTCAGGTTGTGGTCGGAGAGTGGCAGTTGCGGCCACCGTGGCGTCGCGGCGCAGGAACGGACACTGCAAAGACGCCGCGTGGACGTTCGAACAGCATTCTTCGTTCCTAGCGCGTCATGCAACAACAGCAGCGTATGCCAGAATGTTACCACCGACGTCCCCAAGCTGCTGTTTGTGGCGAGCCGACGCTTTAATCTACTGACAGACCCGGCGCCTGAACGTAGCCTGCATGGCTGGTACCGGACTGATGACCACCGTAGCGGCTCCCTATACTGCGTATACATTAGTTGTTCTTTGTATATGGTTGGAGAACATCCGTCAGGATACAGGCATGAATAGGACAGTGTCCAGTAAGGAGTCATAGAACTATAGCAGGCACCCCGTCAAGTGCCGCCTCTGAATAAATGGCTCATTCTATCTCGGGTAATGGGTTCTCCAGGCGCCGTATTGGTGCGGTTCGGATGCAACTGGAAAATTTTGCTGCCGGATGCCCTTGGTGGTCTGTGCGGTAGACAGACGCTGTTGTGAAATCACAAGTGCGTCACCCGCAGATATGGCGGCCTGACAAACTTAACACGGAAGCTCCAGAATATGTCTTTATCATATATAAATGGACCGAAGGGGATTTGAACCCCCGACCCCCCGCGTGCAAGGCGGGTATACTACCAGTCTATACTATCGGCCCGTATGGGGTGGTTGCGTACATGAGGATTTTAAGTTTGGCAACGATTTTATGGGAATTGCGCCCCGCCAAGAGTCATGGTGCTGCTGGAGTCGCAGAAGGCGCTGAGGACCGGAGAGAATGCCCCCGACTTTGAGCTGCTGGGGGTGGACGGCAGGACTCACTCCAGGGCCGAGTACGGCTCCAAGGAGGGACTGCTCGTGGTGTTCATGTGCAACCACTGCCCATACGTCAAGGCAAAGACCGATGCGCTCAACGAGATATACCAAGCCTACGGGGACCGCATCGGCATGGCGGGCATAAACAGCAACGACGCGGCCAACTACCCCGAGGACAGCTACGAGAACATGAAGAGTATGGCCACCGAGAAGGGGTTCGGGTTCGACTACCTGGTGGACGACACGCAGGAGGTGGCCAAGAGGTACGGGGCCATGTGCACGCCTGATCCGTTCCTGTTCGACAAGGACCACCGGCTAATCTTCCACGGCAGGCTGGACGACGGCCACGGCCCCGATGGCAAGGTGACCGTAAAGACCATGATGGAAAACATAGGCAGGATGCTGGCCGGCGAACCAGTTCCGGCCGACTTTGATCCGTCCATCGGGTGCTCCATCAAATGGAAGGAAAACTAAAAATGACTCCGGGCGGGTCCGGATGTCAGGGCTCGTAGCTCAGCTTGGCTGGAGCGTTCGACTGATAATCGAAAGGTCGTGAGTTCGAATCTCACCGGGCCCATTACCTTTTGGTAACTTTAGCAGGGTTCCACCGTACAACAACCATGAAGTTGACCGAGGACGACATCATCAGATCGGAGGATGCCTCGCCCCTGCCGCTGCTGTTCGGGCAGGGCATACCCGGCGGGGTGACGCGCCGCAAGTACGCCGCCACGCTATGCCGGATATTGTGCGCGACATTCGAGGACCTGCTGGAGGGTGACTTCGAGAAGCGGGCGGCGCAGTTCGTGCAGAAGGGCAAGACGACCCCGACTTGATGCAGGATATCATCTTAACCAAGTTACATAGCTATGTTTACATATGCGTTCTAATGTTCACAATAGCATCATGGTTATGAAATCGCATAACCGCATCTTCGCGATATCTGCCGTGTTTGCGGTGATGGTGCCCGTGATGGCATCGGCCCAGTCTGACAGCATGATGAGCGTACAGGCCTCCTTTGATGCGCTTAACGAGCCCAGATGGATAACCACAACCACCACCGAATCGGGCAGTACGTACGCCTTGGTGGCAAGCTATCTGGATAACGCCGTCCAGGTGATAGACGTGACCGATCCGGCCAACCCGGTACCCGTTGCCAGCCTGGTGGACGGAGTGGGCGGTTTTGAGGCGCTTGGCGGCGGTAATGTCGTAGCTGTAACCACAATATCCGGCAGCACCTATGCCCTAGTGGCAGGCTATCTGGATAACGCCGTCCAGGTGATAGACGTGACCGATCCGGCCAACCCGGTACCCGTTGCCAGCCTGGTGGACGGAGTGGGTGGTTTCGAGGCGCTTGCAGGTCCGTTCGACATAGATGTTGTTACCTCATCTGGAACCACCTACGTTCTAGTAACCAGCTGGTTGAACAGCGCCGTCCAGGTGATAGATATGGACGACCCGGCCTCGCCCGTACCTGTAGCCGTCATTCAAGACGGAGTGGATGGCTTCGAGGCGCTTGCGGGAGCAATCAGCCTGACGACAGTCAGCACACAGAACAACACGTACGCCCTAGTGACGAGCTTTGTAGACAACGCCATCCAGGTGATAGACGTGACCAATCCGGCCGCCCCCTCGCTGGCTGGCTCCATAGTCGATGGCGAGGGCGGTTTTGACTTGTCCCAACCAACACACATAGACATCACCACAATATCCGACAGCACCTATGCTCTGGTGGCTAGCTATCCGAGAAGCTATGTCCAGATAATCGATGTGACCGACCTGAATGCCCCGACGCCGGTGGCCGTCATCCAAGATGACGAAGGTGGTTTTGAGGCCCTCCAAACCGTAAGCCGCCTTGAGGTCGTTGCCGCATCCGGCAGCACGTACGTATTGGCATCGGGCTTCGATGACAACGCCATCCAGGTGATAGACGTGACCAATCCGGCCGCCCCCTCGCCGGCAGGTGTCATCGCTGATGGGGAAGGTGGCTTTGACGGACTTGGAGGTGCAAGCAGCATGACCACCATCACGGCGTCTAACCGCACCTATGTGCTGGTAGCAAGTTACTCGGATGATGCCATACAGGTAATCGATATGACGGATCCTTCGGCACCGGTAGCGGTGACCGCCGTCTATGACGTCCGGGATGCGCCGGTCGCAGACCCCGGCGTAATGGATTCGGCAGTGGATCCGCTCACTGTCTTGGACCGGTTTGATATTGGCGGTATTGAAGCCAGGGTGGTGTCCACGGTGACGGACGCGGTTCTCCAATACAATGTCGGCGGAGACGGCTCCTTCGAGGCCGCGGAGATGCAGGCCAGATACGCCCCCGGCGTATTCGTATTTAGCGCCGATGCCGGCAGTGTGATTGCCCACAGCGTAGATCCTAGCCTCGAAGGCATCCTCCAGACTACCCTCAGCCGGGCAGACAGGCCGCTGGACGTTATTCTGAACGACCTTTTGGTAAACGGCGGCACATGGGTGAACCACATGTTCCCGCACCCAGATACCAGCATAGTCCAGCAAAAGCGCTCTTGGCTGTACGAGCACGACGGGTACATCTTTGGTTCCGGCTACTACCTGCACGACACAAGGGTCCAGGGGCTAGTGGAAGAGGCGGTCGACAGATACAAGTCGGATGGAGCGGCAGCCTTTGACGGAGTTGTCTCGGCAGACGGTCCGTCCATATTCGTTCATGTGGGCAATGCCTCAGGCACACTACTCCACACCGCCGTCCAGTCCTACGAGCAGATCATCGGCGAGTTGAAGGTGTACGGACACGCCTGGATATCATACATCTCTCAGAACCCCGACGCAAACACGCACCAGACAACGCGCATGTGGCTGGAGATGCATGACGGACACATCTTCGGTTCCGGCTACTACCTGCCCGACTCGCGTATCCAGTCCCAGGTCGAGGGCGCCCGTCTTCTGTACCAGTCCAACAACAAGGCCGCCTTTGAGATCATCACCCCGGAGGTGCCAGCCCATACGGATGCGCTCTACCCATTCGTGCTGAACTTTAACGACTCCAGAACCGTGGCCCACGGCGCTTTTCCGGACAAGCTGGATAAGATACCGGTCACGTCCCTCCACCAGGCCGACAGGCCGTGGCCTCAGATTCAGGAAGAGATGCTCGCGGACGGAGACGCATGGGCAACCTACGTCTTTATAAATCCGGACACCAGTACCTTTCAGCTCAAGCGAAGCTACCTACAGCTGCACGACGGATACACCTTCGCATCCGGCTACTACCTGCCTGACGCGCGGGTGCAGGCAGTGGTGGACTTGGCCGTCGCCAGCTACCGGTCTATGGGAGAAGGCTCCCTTGACGCAATCAACCGCGGCATAGGGTCAGACGATGACTCTCACTATGCGACCGTCCTGACCCAGACGGGCACGGTAGTGGCCACCGGCGCTCCGACAGGCTACGTGGAGGATATCAACGGACTTCCGGTGAGCGGCGACAGGGATCAGCTGTCCATTCACGCAGATCTGGTAGAAGACGGAAGCGCGTGGTTCGAGCTGCCGGTCATAAACCCGGCAACCGACACAGAGCAGATCAAGCGCTCGTGGCTGTACCTGTACGACGATCTCCTCTTCGTGTCCGGCTATTACATCCCGGAATCTGAGGCCCAGTCAGTGGTAGACCGTGCCGTGTTCCTGTACGTGAGCGAGGGAGATGCGGCATTCAAAACGATGACCCCGGAGGTGTCGGCAAGTACGGATGCCCTCTATCCATTCGTGATGGACTTTGACACCTCGGAGACCGTGGCCCACGGCGCCTACCCGCATCTGGTCGGGGAGATACCTGCCAAATCCCTCCACCAGGGAGAAAAGACGTGGCCGCAGATCCAGGAGGAGCTGCTCGCCAGCGGCGGCACCTGGACATCGTATATCTTTGCAAACCCCGACACAGGTGCCGACCAGGACAAGCGCACATGGCTGTACCTGCACGACGGGTACGTCTTTGCAACCGGCTACTACATCCGCGACTCCCAAGTTCAGGCCATCGTTCACAACGCAATACTGACGTATCAGGCCAACCCCGATAGCGCGTTTGCGGCCATTGATGCCCTCTCCGAGGGGAAGCCCACGGACACCTATCCGTTCGTCATCAACGCGTCAACCTACGTGATCGAGGCCCACGGCGCCAACCCGGCCAGGAATGGCAATATTGGGGTGGCGCTCACCGAGGCTGACAGGCCAGTAGAGGATATCCTGGCCGATCTGGAGGCCAACAGGGGCACGTGGTCCCATTACACGTTTACAAACCCGCTGACCGGCGAAGAAGAGAACAAGCGTTCCTGGCTATCCCTGTACGACGGGTATGTCTTCGGTTCGGGCTACTACGACTACGCTCCCGCCGGATAGCGGCTAATCGACGGTTGTAGTTAGACGGACGATACTACGCGGCAAGGGCGCGTCGATCATTCCGGCTTGCGTCCCGGAGGGTAGTTCGTCCCACGTACAGGTGCGTTCCAACTTGCAGACTGAACACGCGACGTATTTCCACACCGGCGAGGCGGCGTCCTGTGCGGTCTCATGAACGTCCCTCTTCCGCAGAGTCGTCCGCAATCCTTGCAACCGGCGGAATGGCCGCCCCTGTTCAGTCGCCAAAGCGGCATTGGCGCATGGGGGGCAGGAGACTCTAGCACCCATCCGCCCCAAGTTTATCTCAGATATGCCGGTGGCCCTACGTTCTGGTGGATCGTACAGCTCCCGGACACTTTGGCAGTCCTGTACGCCTGCAGCATCTGCCAGTATTCCGCGTATTTCGGCGGTGGCCGCCCTGCTATCCCGCCCATCCGGCACCTGTCTCAACAGGCGGTTCAACACCACAACGGATAAAATGTCCGGGTGGTGGTCGATTCGCCCGTATGAGACCGCCCTCGAGATGCATATACTGCGTAAGACCTGTGGTGCCAACCATGCAGGGCCATCCGTGAGCGGGATGCCAACGCGGGCGCCAGCATATTGTTCCGGATGGCGGCGGCACTCGTCATCGAGCATATACCGGCCGGGGGGGGGATCCGCCCGCGTCGCGTTTCCGGCCATGCTGGCGATGCTGCAGGATGCCGTCGACGAACCCGGCATGAACCCACAACAAAAGAACACTTTGGCAAGCATCTTGCGGCTGTTAGAAGACCCCGCAGTGCAGGCGCCGAATGACGCCTGCCGGGGGCGCACAAACCGGGGCGCCAGAATCCCGCCGGCGGCAAGCGGCGGGCGGACCCGGGGTGGGCGACCACGGCCGGAACGGGCCGGGGCCGCCCAATGCAGCCAAGTTATGCGTCTATGCACAATCTCTAAGGCCGACTAAACCAATTAATGTTGCGGCCGTGGGATGCCACAACATGGATATCACCAAGTACGAGGTGTACGGGGGAGCCAACCTAGGACTGTACGCGACCGCGGGCAACGGCTACCTGCTGGTGCCCAAGGGCTTTGCCGAGTCCAAGGCCGACACCCTGGCCGACAGGCTGGGGGTTGACTGGCATGCGGTATCGGTCTGCGGAACCAGGCTGTTGGGGGCCATGCTGGCGCACAACGACTTTGGGATGATCCTGCCCAAGACCATCGAGCAGTCCGAGTACGAGGTGCTCCGGGGGGTGGTCGGGGGCAACGTTACCGTGCTGGATGTCAGGTACACCGCCCTGGGCAACCTGGTCTGCGCCAACCGCCGGGGGGCCGTCGTATCGCCGCTCTTCAACAACCGGGAGAGGTCTGCCATACAGGACGCCTTGGGGGTGGAGGTGGTCAGCATGGCCATATCCGGGTACGACCAGAGCGGGGTGCTGGCGGCCGGAAACGGCTCGGGAACGGTGGTCCATCCGATGGCCGACGAGGAGGATATTCGCCGGGTATCGGAGGTGTTGGGGACGCGGGTGGAGCCCTCGACCATCAACAACGGGGTGCCGTTTGTGGCATCTGGGGTGCTGGCCAACGATACGTCGGTGGTGGTCGGCAGGCTGACCACCGGACCGGAGATCATGATGCTCACCCGGGCGTTTATGGGGTGATGATGAACCTGCGCGGGTCATCCACCGTCTCTTTGTAGGGGATGGTTCGCTCGGTGCCGTCGGCCATGTCGCGGAGGATGAGCAGGCCGTCGGCCATCTCCCGGGGGGCGACTATCAGGGACGTCTTGGAGGAGCTGGCCGAGTCCATCTGCTTTCTGAGGGAGCGGCCGGCCAGGTCCAGCCGGGCCGGTATGCCCGAGCCGCGCAGGGCCGAGGCCAGGGCGGCGGCGTGCCCGAAGACGGTCCGGTTGGCGTACATGACCGATACGGGGGGCGGCCGGGCGGGTATGTCCGGGGGGCTCATGGCCATGATGATGCGCTCCACCCCGCCGGCCACCCCGGCGGCGTCGATGTCGTCCCGGCCGAATGCACCGGGCAGCAGGTCGTAGCGGCCCCCGCCGGCCAGCGCCGACTCCTCCGAGCCGCCGAACACCTCAAAGACCATTCCCGTGTAGTAGTCCAGGCCGCGGACCACCCCGAAGTCTATCTGGGTGTTGCGGACCCCCACAGACCTGAGCGAGTCGACCATCTCCTTGAGGTAGGCCCAAGAGTCGTGCTCGGCGATATCCGCATCCAGTGAGGGCTCGACCTTGTCGGGGGATCCTCGGATGCCGGCAAAGTCTATGACCGACCTTACCTTGGCCGGGTCGTACCCCTTGGCGCCGAACTCCGATACGATCTGGTCGGGGGCCTTCTTCTGTATCTTGTCGGCGGCGCGCAGCATGTCGGGGACCGCATCGGCGCCGCCCCCGAAGATAGACCGTATGTACGACTCGGTTATGGAGCGGTGGCTTACCCGGATGGTGGTCTCCGGCACCGGCAGGGCGTCAAACAGCCTGGAGGTGAACTCGATGATCTCTGCGTCCTGGGACGGGTGGGAGTTGCCGTACACCTCGACATCCCACTGGTGGAAGTACCGGTACCTGGCCTTCTGGGGTTCGTCGTACCTGAAGACCCCGCCGAAGCTGCATACCTTGGAGGGTAGGGGCCGGGAACGGTCGGCGGCGATGTTCCGGGTCAGCCCCATGGTAAAGTCAAAGCGCAGGCCCACATCCCTGCCGCCCTTGTCGACAAAACCGTATATCTCGTCGCGGATGGCCGGCCCGGACTTGGCCTCCAAAACTTCGAGCATCTCCAGCGGGGAGGGATCCACCTGGGCATAGTCGTAGGCCGCCGCCATCGCCAGGAAGCGCTCCCGCACGTACTCGATGCCTGCCAGCTCGGTACCGTCCACATCCCTCATGCCCCGTGGGAGGGTGGTGTAGTGTGCGGGGGCAGAAGCCTTTACGCCAGCCGGCCCCGATGCTTCGGCCGGTTTGTCGGGAGGCGGATTCAAGGATCTATGAGATGCGGCGGTATCCATTTAGGGGTTTTGCCGCGCGAGAAACCCCGCCACTATCTCCGTGAATCGTCTGGGGTGCTGGACGTACGGGGTGTGGCCGCAGTTGTCCATGACGACCAAGGTGCAGTTCCTGATGGCATCCGTAAAGCGTTTGGCGTACGATATGGGTATGATTGGGTCGTCGCGCCCCCACACCAACATGGTGGGGGCCGATATCCTGCCCAGGGCAGGGGTGATGTCGGGGTAGTTCTTGAAGCAGAGCAGCGAGGACATGAACGCCATCTTGGCGTTGGGGCGGCTCATGTTGTCCATGAACGTGGAGACGAGCCGCGGGCTGGCCTCCCGGCCGGAGTTCTCCATGGTTCCCAGCGCGTAGCTGACGCTGCTCTCCCGGGGGTAGAGGGCTGCCATGATATAGGCATCCAGGGCCGGAGTGGACTTTTTCATTATGCCGGCCGGCGAGATCAGCACCAGGCTGGAGATGGATCGGTCGTTTGATGACGCGTACTCGGCGGCCACCTGCCCTCCCAGGGAGGCTCCCACCAGGTGGGGCCTCTCAAGGCCGAGCTTGCCGATGAACTTGCCGATAAACTCTATGAAGAAGCTGGGCGTGTAGTCGATGACGGGCTTGTCGCTGAGCCCGTACCCGACCATGTCGGGGACCACCACCCGGTACTTCTCGGAGAGCTCCAGCATGGCCGGCTTCCACTTGTCGGAGTATCCGCCCAGTCCGTGCAGGAGCACGGCGGTCTGCTTGGCCGAGCCCGCCTCCAGGTAACGCGTCCTGTGCCCGCCGACCTCCACGTAGCCTTCCCGCATCTCCATCAGTATCAATTTCATGTGGGTTAAAACCTGTTCTGTTCAAGGGGGGGGGGTTCCGAAATGCCGCAATCCGGCATGCCGGCATCCGGCCGGCGGCGTCCCGGACGGGCGTCTACGCGATGATGCTGGTGGCGTACATGATTGCCAGGCCGGCGGCCAGACCCCCGCATACCTGGGGGGAGGCGAGGCGGTCCACGCTGGAGATGGTCCATCTTGATATGGTCAGGACGACCTGCAGTATGGCGCCGGCGCCCATCGCCAGGAACACCACCGAGGATATCGGGGAGTAGAAGAAACCGCCGGTCCAGGTACCCAGGATGGCCGGAAAGCCGGCTATCACCCCGCACGCGATGAGCCTGCCCAGGACGCGCTTCTCCTGAGACAGGGGCGCCGCTATGGCCACCCCCTCGGTGGTGTTGTGGATGGCAAAGCCCGCCATCAGGTATGACGCAAATGCCAGGGATCCGGCGTTGAGGGCGGCGCCCAGTGCCAGGCCCTCGCCAAAGTTGTGCAGGCCTATGCCGACCGAGACCAGCAGGGCGGCGGTGGCCGGGGCGTGGGATCCCGGCGAACCCAGGCGGCCGGAGGCATACTGGAGCGACAGAAAGGAGACGGCGACCACCGTAAATATGAGCAGCAGTGGGTTGATGGACCCCGACAGGCTGTCGGCGGAGACCTCGACCGCCTCCTCGATGGAGTCTGCAGCCAGAAAGAGCAGCAGACCTACGGTCAGGGCCAGAAAGAAGGAGAGTTTTCCGGGATCAAGCCGCCGGATGAAAGGTAGCCACATCAAACCTATGAAGACCGGGATGATCCCGATGTAGGTGCCGACTATCGCAAAGAGGGCGGCCTGCCCGGCCCCGAACGGCACGGCGGGCGCGGCCGCCTCGACCAGCCTCTCGAACCGGGTGCCGTCCCCTATGGTTATGCCGATGGCATACGGCTCGGCCTCGTTCCAGGGGTAGGGTATGCGGACCGTCGCCGCCTCGAAGCGCTCCAGGTGGCCGTCCGGCTCGACGGCGGCAGGCTGTATCCGGTCGTTGACATCCCCCTGGACTATGTCAACGGGGATCGGGCCGGTGTTTCTGACGGTGACGCGTATCTCATCCTCCGCAAAGTCTATCCGCTCGAGGGTCACCTCGGGCAGGGGCGTGCCGCCGGATATGATCTGGGACCCCGGACCGGTCATGTACGCGACCAGCACCACGATCAAGGCGAACGGAACCAGCCCGCCTGCCAGCCTGCGGACGGTGGTCATTGCACTAGGAACGTGCCTACCCACCCCTTCTCGGAGAACTCTACCTTGTGGGCGTGAAAGACGTACTGGCCCGGATACCCGTAGGAGAACTCCATTATCCCGCGCTCTGTCTGCGAGAGCGTGACCATGTCGGTATAGTGGGAGGGAACCGTGCTGGTACCGGTGGGGTAGTAGTGGTATAGGTTGCCGTGCAGGTGGAAGTTGTTGATGGGATCAAACTCGACCATGTTGACCACGTACACCCGGATGAGCCGGTCCTGCTCTATCCGTATCGGGTGGTGCTGGTAGTAGAAGGGGACGGTATTGGCCGCGTAAAAGTTGTTCTCGCCGTCAAAGTCGGTGTCAAAGCCGTTTAGCACCATGACCATCTCGTCGGCGGGGGCGCGGCCCTCCTTGGGGTCCACTATGAACGTCCCGTAGAGGCCGTGTATGATGTGCTCCTCGAGCGGCATGACGTGGCAGTGGTAGGGATGCACCCCGACGGGGCCGGCCTCGAACTCGTAGGTGAACTGGCCGCCGCCCGGACCCACTATCTCAAAGACGCCGTCCATCTCGGCGGGATGTATCCCGTGGAAGTGGATGGTGTGCTGCTTTGAGCCTTCGTTGATGAAATGTATGCGAACCAGGTCGCCCTCGGTGGCGCGGATGGTGGGGCCGGGGACCGTCCCGTTGAACGTCCACACGTTATAGAAGACGCCGGGCGATATCTCCTGCACCTGGTCGTCCCGGGCTATGATGGTGTACTCGCGGATGGTGCCGCCGTCATCGTCCTGGGTGATCCTGCCGTACTCAAAGTTGCGCAGGAACCTGTCGGGGTCGAACTCGACCGTCGAGACGGTGTACAGCGGATCAAGCACCTCGCCGGTCGTCGTGATTACGGCTCCCGAGTGGGTGATGAACCTGTGCTCGGTGACGGCCGTGCTTGGGTCCGGCAGGATGGCCAGCAGTGGGAGGGCTGCCAGGGCCGGAATCACCATGGCCATCATCTTGGCGCGGGAGAGGTGCATGGGTTTGACTGCTACCGGGGTAAATATAAAATTTAGCCTAGGCTAACTTTTTTAGCCTGCACTAACTTTTGGCGGCGGCCCTACAATGCAAATCGTCAGACTGGTTTGAGAGTGATAACGTGAAGGTGGCAAGGCATGCCGGGGCCGACGCCGATACAGGTCGGGGCGCAGGGTGATAATGGCGTTAGAATCTGGGATGGGCGAGACCATCCGGCACCGCCTGCCGGGATACTCTGCAAACTATCGCAGGATGCTGGAGACGCAGGCTGGCCTGCTGGCCCGGTCATCTGAGGGGCGAGATGCCGGAGTAGCCGCCGTTTCGGGCAGGGTGATGGCGGCCTCATGCGGAACAGGTGCGTTGTCTGCTATATGATGTGGCGGATCCGCGGCGGCTGGCCCGGACGTACAGGCTGATGCAGGGGTACGGGGATCCCGTCCAGTACTCGGTGTTTCTGTGCGAGTTGGGCGGGGTGGAGCTGGTGTACATGAGGCGGGATCTGACGGATTTGCTCAACATGGGCGAGGACAGGGTGATGGTGGCGGATACGGGCCCGGTGGAGAACGGCGGCCGGCATATATTTACGATGGGCTCCCCCCTGAAGGGCGGGAGGAAGGCTGCAGTTGTAATCTAGATGGCGCGGGCGGGGCGGTGCCCAGGTTGTGGCGGTGCGCCGCCCGCAAGATGCTTGCATAGGAAAAAATTATTGCAGTACGGCGAATTGAACAGCGAACGGAACGAGAGCACGGCGGCCATAATTGAACGGATGCAAATACCTGTTGGTGTGATCGAAGACACGGACAGGAGTTCCGCGGCTGAAATGCCGCGGTCTCATTGAAGATCCATTCCACCAAGTCATCCTTGGCGATACAAGCCGAGTTCCGCGGCTGAAATGCCGCGGCCCCATTGAAGATATTGAATGATGACATACCGACAATAGCCCACGGCAGTTCCGCGGCTGAAATGCCGCGGCCCCATTGAAGCAGTCCAGTTGGAATATCAGGTGTAATCGCCTTCTCCGAGTTCCGCGGCTGAAATGCCGCGGCCCCATTGAAGCAGTCTGTAATTTGTTAGCGTCCTTAACCGATTCCAGAGTTCCGCGGCTGAAATGCCGCGGCCCCATTGAAGGCCGTTCTCGGGTTCCTGGACCATAAGCGTGTAGATAATTCCGCGGCTGAAATGCCGCGGCCCCATTGAAGCTGCGCGGCGGTCGTGCTGATGGCGGTTCGCATGCTAAATTCCGCGGCTGAAATGCCGCGGCCCCATTGAAGCACCAACGCGACGGCCGGGATATCCAATGTGATGTTAGTTCCGTGGCTGAAATGCCGCGGCCCCATTGAAGCGATAAGGCCACCAAGAACATTAAGGATGCCCATATAGTTCCGTGGCTGAAATGCCGCGGCCCCATTGAAGCACCAAATTACATCCCGAACAATATCTTATCTGATTGAGTTCCGCGGCTGAAATGCCGCGGCCCCATTGAAGCAGTCCAGTTGGGATCTCAGGCGTAATCGCCTTCTCCGAGTTCCGCGGCTGAAATGCCGCGGCCCCATTGAAGCAGTCTGTAATTTGTTAGCGTCCTTAACCGATTCCAGAGTTCCGCGGCTGAAATGCCGCGGCCCCATTGAAGCTAGATAAGGCATAGACCCGTATAACATGTCGCAGAGAGTTCCGCGGCTGAAATGCCGCGGCCCCATTGAAGCAAATATGGGCTTGTTAGCCAAGAACTCTGTGTCAAAGTTCCGCGGCTGAAATGCCGCGGCCCCATTAGAGATTACGCAGACCCCCTGCGCCACAATTAATTCACGATTTACGTAAAATATGACCGAGGCGGATTAATCACCAGAGTTAATCAATGCTGCCAGTGTCATGCACCTGCAACGGCCATTCGCTCAGCCTTGCAGCACGGCGCCCAGCGGCCATGGCGAGGCAATAGTTGGACGTAGCGATCATAATGGGCGATCCTCCCGTACCCCCATGGCGATTATCGACGAAACGGGGGGGGGGCGCGGGAGCACCAAAATGTTCGTAAACCGGACACCGACAGGGGATGTATGGGCCGGTATCCTGGATGGCGATCATGGTGATGATCGCAGTGCCACCGGACCCACATGTCCAACCGGATCCCGAGGGGGCAGCTGCCGGTGAGTGATCTGGATATGTCGCGGATAGGGGAGGCGGCCGCGTCGGACAGGTGCTCGATCACAGCCCTGATGACGAACAACCGGACGTACGGCCCCGACCAGGCCATCCAGGCCCTCGTGCTGACCGTCTTGGACGACATCATACGAGCCCCAAGAAGCTGCACGCGATGACCCTGCTGGAACCGGAGCAGTTCGACTATGTCTGCGCCAAGTTCGCAGAGCGCTTGGCCGAGATGGGCCTGGACCGTCTCTTCTGGGACGATGATCTACAGCCGTCCGATCCAGGAACGCGCTCCAAGCTGCACATCCGGCACGCCCTGCCGATGCACCTGTACCACAAGAAGGAGGCCAACACCGAAGCCTCCTTGGGAACCTTCTTCGGGATTGACCAGAGTACCGTCAGCGGGTATCTCAAGGTGGCCGGCGGGGTACTGGCCGAGATACTGCCCACGGCGCGCAACTACGCCGCGATGATAAAGAAGATCTACGAGCGGCGCGACGACGATGCCGGTACCAATGCCTATGCCGGCCTGCGCACGCCCGGCTCCGAGCAGTCCGGTCCGCCGCCCCCGTCGCGGCCACCGGCAAGCCCCCCACTCCCACCGTCATAGGGACGTCAACCGGCGGGGCGGCATACCGGACATACTGGCCGGCCCACCCGCGAGATGGCCACCGGCGGACAGCCATCTACCAGGGTGGCCACCATCACCGACGGAACGCACACGCCGACGGAGAGATACAAGGACCCAGACTGGAACAAGGCGACCTACTCGGGCAAGAAGTTTGTAAAGCTGCACATCATGCACGCGCTGCACGGCATGGCGTGCGCCGCCGTCGTTACCCCGGGAAAGTCAAACGACTCGCCGTACCTGCGCGCGATGATGGAGACGCTCCCGAAGGGAGACGGAGACGTCTCGGCCGACGCGGCCTGCGGGGGCGTCAAGAACTGCAACGCCATCCGGGACAGTGACCGGAGGGCCGTCATCGATGCCAAATCCAACTCGGTGATCAGGGGATTCAACGCCAGGGCGGAGATGTTGAGGCTCCGCGAGGAACACCCGGGGACATTCTACCGGATACTGCGCCTTTGGAACAACGTCGAGAGCGCCTTCTCGTCCATGAAGGCGCGGTTCGGCGGGGTCGTGCGCGCCCTCAAGGAGAAGATCCAATCGGCTGAGCTGCTATCGACGACCGTCTCCCATGTGAAAGCCTGTAAATCCGGGGGGAACCAACTGTGTGCGGCGGCAGACCCCTACCGTGACATGGGCTTCGAGCCCTTCCATGTGAATGGGGACTACACGAGCTGCAGCTTTAGTGGGCTCCGAGCCCTGACAGGTGATTGCAGCCTTGCTGCCTGCCAACCAAAAAAAGGAGGTGAAAAGAAATGGAAAGAAAAAAAGAAGCATACGTCGGAATCGACATAGGCAAGAGGATCTGCGTCGTCTGCGTCATGGACAAGGACCGCAACACCCTGTACCAGGGCAAGTACCCCAATACCAGGGCCGACGCGGCCGTATTCGCCGATACCGTCCTGGCCAAGTATGACAGTCAGGCCGTCTGCGAGTCCACCGGCAACCTTTGGTTCAAGACGTTCGAGACGCTCGAGGAGCGCGGCATATCCATAGTGCTGGCCAACCCGCTGCGGCTCAAGCTGTCCCAGTCCGGGAACAAGACCGACAAGCTGGATGCCAGACATCTGGCCAACCGGCTCAGGATGAAAGACGTCCCGACCTGCCGCGTGCACCCGCCGAAGAAGCGGCACAACCTGGACCTCCTCTACCAGAGGGGGACTCTGGTGCAGGACCGCACCCGCGTGCTCAACCGCCAGCATGCCATCTGCGACAAGTACGACTACCGGACTACCTCGGGCCACGGAAACACGTCCGGATCCAAGTACCAGGAATTCCTGAATGGCCTCAAGCTGAAGCCGGGCGACACCAGGATCATGGCACAGCAGGTCCGCCAGGTCAAATACCTCAACGGGGAGATCTCCCTCTTGGACGATCGCATCAGAGAGGCGGCCCGCCAGAGCAAGGACGCCCGGCTGATAATGAGCCTGCCGGGGTTTGACGCCTTCAGCGCCCTGCTGGTGGCAGAGTCCATCGACGGCATCGGCCGGTTCGCCGGCCCCAAACAACTGGTCTCGTTCCTGGGGCTCTGCCCCAGGGTCTACCAGTCCGGGGACAGCATCCGGCACGGCCGCATGAAGAAGGACGCAGACGGCAGGCTGACCTGGATCATGATGAACGCGGCGATGATCGCCCACCAGTATGATCCGTACCTGTCGGCGCTCTACGAGAACTACCGCAAGCGCCATCTGCCGCTGGTGGCCCGAAGCCACCTGGCCAACAAGATGGGTGCCATCATCTGGCACATGCTGACCAACAGGGAGCCGTACCGATTCCGCGACGAGCAAGCCTACCAGGCCAAGCTGGCTAGGCTGGGGACCGGCGCCTAGGTCCCGCGTGTCCCGGACGCCAAGCCCTCGACGACATGGGCAGACGTCCGGGGGCGCGGGCCGGCGCCGGTCCTCGGCCACGCCCACAACGGGGGCCGACCGGCCCCCCTCGCGCGTTTTTATGCGCCATCCGAAGACCGCCGGACCGGAGCGTCTCCACCACCCATCACAGGGTGGGTGGCGACCTCCAGCACCACGGGATCGCCGGATCCCGTGGGGGACCCTGCGCACTACTTTTTCCCCGGCCGTCGGGGGTCCTCTCGCCGCCCCCATCTAGTGAGGGGCGGCTTCGAGGCCCCCCTCCGACCCCGCCCCGGTGGTCAAAAAATGGTGAAATCGTCGTCCAATCGTCGATCGTTTAAGTACTACCGACCCAAATTCCCGATGGCATACAACAAGGCAGACAGCTCACGCCCATACAGTCCAATTGGGTTACACAGGTGTCACGGGCTTTTGGGCCCGCTGATGTTGTGTGTTGGTATTGCATCTGGTCGGTCCGTTTTGTGGTGGATGGCGGCCGTTTTAAGCATTGGCGGCCGGATTTGTTCCTGATCCTGAGCGTTTTTGCCGGGATCCGTGTATGCGCAGCCTCCCCCACGCGCCCCGGGGAAAAAGGGCGATTTTACCCCCGCTGGACTGGCCGGACCGGCCGACCCGCAACACCATTTTTGGCAACCGGACGGGGGGGCGAGGGGGCGTTGAGCCGCCCCTCGCCGGGGCCGGGGGCGGCGAAACGCCCCCGAGCGGGCCGTCCGGGGATCATCATCGGCGGTGGTGGTCGGCTACTCCGGGGATTCGGCGACGCGCCGTATCCTCTGGAGTTTCCGTTTGACGAGGTCCCTGTCCTGGTGCCGGTAGTCTGCCTGCTCGGTCAGCATGTGGTGGATGGAGACCAGCATGCGCCGTGCTATGGCGACCCTGGCCTTCATGGGTCCGCGGCGCTCTGCGATGCGCTCGTAGATGGCCTTCAGCCGCGGGTCATGTCGGATGGCCACGAACGCGGCCTCAACCATGGCGGTCCGCAGCCAGGCGGAGCCGCGCTTGGTTATGCCTCCGGTCTGGGTCCTATTGCCGCTGTCGTGGCGGCTGGGCGCCAGGCCCGCGTAGGAGACCAGCTTTTCGGGGGTGACAAACCGCCCGATGTCGACTATCTCGGCCATGACCGTCAGGGCCAGGATGTGACCCATTCCGGTGAGGGTCATTATCTTTTGGACGTCGGGGTCGTTCAGGGCCTTCCTGGCGATCACCTTCCCGAGCCGGTCGGCCTGTCCGGTGATGGTGTCGATGATGTCTAGGTTCGCGTTGATGGCCATCCGGTCGGCCTCCCGGAAGGGGGACGTCTCCAACCAGGTCCGTCCGCGGCCCGAGTAGAGATCTCCGACGGGCCGCTTGAGCGGGTAGGTGGCGATGGCTGCCTCTATCCGGTTCTTGTAGGTGCTGATGCTGCTCTTGAGCCCGTGCCGGGATCTGGTCAGCTTGCGCCGGTCGGGGTTGTCCACGCTGACGGCTCCCCCACACGATAATTCTCCAAAAAAGTCGCAGAAGAGTTAAAAGCAATCCGAGCAGGCCGCCCGCCGGACCGAAACGTTTGTTGATCACCGGATCCACGGCCGCCCAATGAAACAACACCACACCAAGAGAAGAAGGCAAAAGGAAAGACCCGAGGGCTACTGCAGGGATTACGAGCGGCGCAGGAAGAACGGCGGCAAGCGGTTCAAGGAACGGTTCAAGGCCATCCTGAGAAGGATAACGAAGTTCCTGGAGGACAACCCCGAACACAAGGCCATGCTGTGCGTGCTGATGACCTGGGTGATGATGAAGAAATACTCCTGCTCCATCCGCGGGATGGTCGAGGAGTGCGAGGCCAGGCCGGGCCTGTGCAGGAAGCTGGGCATGGATCACGTTCCCTCCAAATCGTGGCTGCACAAGTGGATGAAGAGGATACCCCTCGACCTGCTGGACTCGCTGCTGAGGTTCACCGCCGGCAGCGACGCGCGCCGGACGTTGTCGGTGGACTCCACCCAGTACACGTTCAACCGGTATGTCCTGGTGGAGGATGCCAAGCGCGGGAAGTTCTATCGGAAGGCCACCGTCAAGCACCACGCCCTGATCACGGACAGCGGCAGGATAGTCGCCGTCGTCGTGACGGACGGGAACGCGGGCGACTCGCCCGCACTAGCAGAGCTGTGCGCCAGGGCGCCCCGCGGCGAGGGGTACCTGCTGGGCGACTCGGCCTACTGTTCCAGGGAGAACTGCCGGCTGGCCGCGTCCATCGGAAGGCAGCCGTGCTTCCGGCCCAAGAAGAACTTCGTGGCCCACGGTATGAGCGAGTGGGGCAGGATGCTGGCCTGGTGCAGGGACCACCCAGGTGGGTTCTACAGGACGTATGGCAGACGAAACACGATCGAGAGCTGCTTCTCGGCGGTCAAGGACCGGTTCAACTTCAGGATCAGGTCCGTGACGCTGGAGATGCAACGACGCGAGATCGCCATCATGTCCATCTGCCGGAATCTCTTTGCCTGATCGGGGATAAAAAGAGTCCCGTCTCCCCGGGGACGCGTGGGGGAGACTGCGCTAGAACGCCCGGATCCGGCGGATAATGGGGTATTTGCGGCCGGAGACGCCACGGCCTGCTATCGCCGGATGGGATAATGCAGTCAAAACCGGTCTGAGGATGAGCCGGATCTGCCGTTTTGAAGGAGTAATTTCGTGGGTTTATGCGCACCGTGGACAACCCCGCGCCGGTCCCTACCCTTTTTGGTTGGTATGTATGATGCAGGGACGACACCAATCCGGCTCATCTCGGCCAGCCGCTCGGCATCTATCTTGTCGTCCTTGTACTTGGTCTGGGTGATCATCTTGGCATGGTTCGGATGGGCCACCAGCACCTCGATGCCGGTATCCATGAGCGTGTCGTAGAGGAGCTCCCAGTATGTGGAGGTGGACTCGCAGGCGACCTTGGCCGGCAGGTAGTCCTCCTTGTCGAGGAGATCCATGAACCCGGTTATGCCGTCGATGTCGTTGGCAAAGCTGGTGCGCCGGAGCACCTCGGGGGAGGACTCCCCCTTGATGGCCACGACGCACCTGAGTTTGTGTACGTCTATTCCGATGTGGTACATTTTCTTTTTTTCTTTTTCACCTCCCTTGCAGTAGATTGGACCCGACCAGCGGAAGACTCCCATTCATCGGCTAGGCGATATTTTGCCATCCGCATACCCTGAGCTATTCTGCTACACATCCGCATGCGCTGCGTGCCAGGCTCGGTGCCCGGCGCCGGCGCGTGTGATAAGACGGTATCAGCTCTCGGGTCCAACAGGGAGGGTGCCACGATCGCCGTTATAACGGCGACACATGGCATCTGCTACAACATGGCCTTCGCCTGAGGCCACGCCACGGGGGGCGGGAACCCCCCGCGGCTATGGGGAGGCTGCGCACGACTGCACGTGGACCGCCATCAACGACGGCTCCGGTGGGCACCAAGAACGAATTTCATCGTTATCATGCCATTCGCGGCTGCCACCCGCCGTCCGGGACGGCTCCGGTGGGCACCAAGAACGCGTGATCCGGCGTCTACCCCACACGCCTTCCTACCGGTCCGGTGCCTCCGCGGGTATCAAGGAACCATCGGTTGATTTTTTTGGACAAGGTATGAGCTCATCTATGGTGGATTTTTCATTATCCATGGGGGCGGTATGGACGGGGCGATCAATGAATGTTTCGCTTGAGGGTAGAATCTACACATCTTCCGAAGTATACTTAACCTACCGTGTAGTTGGGAATTGATCCCTGGGCGGATCGCTCTTGATTATCTCTGTACGTACGATGCGCCATGAAGGAATCCACCATCACCAACAGTTTTTGCAGAAGAACCAATTGTCAGATTGGCTTAAGAGCGATAGCGTGATGGTGGCAAGGCATGCCGGAGCCGACGCTGATACCGGTCAGGATGCTGACGCAGTTTGCGTACTGCAACCGGCTGGGGTACATGGAGTGGGTGCAGGGCGAGTTTGAGACCTCCGCGGACGTGGAGGAGGGGACGCTCCAGCACAGGAGGGTCGATGAGCCGTCGGGCCAAAGGAAGATGAAGGAGGGTGGAGACGGGCCTATCCACGCCAGATCGGTGACGGTCTCCGACGATACCCTGGGGCTGGTGGCCAAGGCGGACCTGTTGGAGATACAGGGCAAGACAGCCACCCCCGTCGAGTACAAAAAGGGTACGGTGCCGGATGTTCCCGGGGGCGTGCGCGAGAGCACCATGATACAGGTGTGCGCCCAGGGGTTGCTGTTGCGGGCCAACGGGTACGAGTGCGCCGAGGGTGTAGTCTACTATGCGGGATCCAAGCGGAGGGTCACCGTGCCGTTGGACGACCTGGCAGTCGCCAAGACGCTGCAGAGCATACACGACATGAAGGAGATGATAAAGAACAATACGATACCGCCTCCGCTGGTGGACAGTCCCAAGTGTCCCAGGTGCTCGCTGGTTGGCATATGCCTGCCAGATGAGACCAACGCCCTCTCGGACGGAGGGGAGGTCGGGGCCGACTCGGTACGGAGGATGTATCCGGTCCGGGTAGATACGGTGCCGGTGTACGTGCAGAACCAGGGCGCGTACGTGTCGGTGACCGGCGAACTCTTGAGGATAAAGTCGCCGGATGGCGGCATCCGGAAGGTCCGGTTGATGGACGTCTCGGACCTGACGCTGTACGGGAACATCCAGGTGACGACGCAGGCGGTACGGAAGCTGTGCGAGAGGGGGATACCGGTATGCTACCTGTCGTACGGGGGCAGGTTCGTGGGCCGGACCAGCGGCAGGACCAGCAGGAACGTCGACCTGCGGATACGGCAGCACCAAGCGTATGGCAGCAAGACGGCCACCATGAGGATCGCCAGGGCAATAGTCCGCGGCAAGATAAAGAACAGCGTGGTGATGCTGCGCCGCAACCATGCCTCGCCGCCGGTCCCGGTGCTGGAGGAGATGGACGGACTGGCCGAGAAATGCAGGACGGTCAGAAGGTACGACGCGCTGCTGGGGATGGAGGGGTTGGCGGCCCGGCTGTACTTTTCGGAGTTCGCCGGTATGCTCAAGGGGGATGAGCGGTTTGACTTTCGGGATAGGAACCGCCGACCGCCCAAGGATCCCGTCAACGCGATACTCTCGTTCGTGTACATGATGTTGTCCAGGCAGGCGGAGATAACGGTTGGGACTGTGGGGATGGATCCGTACCTGGGATTCCTACATACGCCGCACCATGGCAGGCCCTCGCTGGCGCTAGACCTGATGGAGGAGTTCAGGCCGATAATCGGGGACAGCGTCTGCGTGTCGCTGGTGAACAACGGCATGATTAAGCGGTCGGACTTTGTCAGAACGCCCTTCGGGGTGGCTATGACCGATGGCGGTAGGCGCAGGGTGATAATGGCGTTCGAGTCTAGGATGGATGAGACCGTCCGGCACCGCCTGCTGGGATACTCGGCAAGCTATCGCAGGATACTGGAGACGCAGGCCAGGCTGCTGGCCCGGCATCTGATGGGCGAGATACCAGAGTATCCGCCGTTTCGGGTAAGGTGATGGCAGCGCCGTGCGGAATAGGTATGTTGTCTGCTATGATGTGGCGGATCCGCAGCGGCTGGCCCGGACGTACAGGCTGATGCAGGGGTACGGGGATCCCGTCCAGTACTCGGTGTTTCTGTGCGAGTTGAGCAAGACGGAGCTGGTGTACATGAGGCGGGATCTGACGGATTTGCTCAACATGGGCGAGGACAGGGTGATGGTGGTGGACACGGGTCCGGTGGAGAACGGCGGCCGGCATATATTTACGATGGGCGCCCCCCTGAAGGGCGGGAGGGAGGCTGCAGTTGTAATCTAGATGGCGCGAGCGGGGCGGTGTCCAGGTTGTGACGGTGCGCCGCTCGCAAGTTGCACGCATAGGAAAAAATTATCGCAGTACAGCGAATTGAACAACGAACGAAACGAAAGCACGACGGCCATAATTGAACGGATGCAAATACCTGTTGGTGTGATCGAAGACACGGACAGGAGTTCCGCGGCTGAAATGCCGCGGCCCCATTGAAGCAGGGTGACGGTCCCGCCGGTGGTGATATGCTCCACCAGTTCCGCGGCTGAAATGCCGCGGCCCCATTGAAGCAGAACGGGAGATGTGCTTGTATGCCTTGGCATAGATAGTTCCGCGGCTGAAATGCCGCGGCCCCATTGAAGCAGCTCGCCCAACGACCTTATGCTGATGGGAAACGCCGAGTTCCGCGGCTGAAATGCCGCGGCCCCATTGAAGCATCACGGCCAGGAGTGTATCTAGGGCATGTCATACGTGAGTTCCGCGGCTGAAATGCCGCGGCCCCATTGAAGCATATCCGTCAAAGTATCACCAGATGATGGCGGCCCCGAGTTCCGCGGCTGAAATGCCGCGGCCCCATTGAAGCGTGATAGACATCTGCCTGGATGTCCACGGCAACCGTGAGTTCCGCGGCTGAAATGCCGCGGCCCCATTGAAGCTGCTGGCTAATGATGGCTGCCTGCTGGGCTAGCCAAGTTCCGCGGCTGAAATGCCGCGGCCCCATTGAAGCTGTCAAGCATTGGAATGAGGTGCATGCAAAGTGAAAGTTCCGCGGCTGAAATGCCGCGGCCCCATTGAAGCACGCCAGAGGTCGCCGAGTTGATCAGCCAGAACGTAGTTCCGCGGCTGAAATGCCGCGGCCCCATTGAAGCTGCTGGCCGCATTCACCAAGGCTGAAACATGGCTGAGTTCCGCGGCTGAAATGCCGCGGCCCCATTGAAGCCAGCTTCCGTCGGCCATACTATGACACACTACCAACAAGTTCCGCGGCTGAAATGCCGCGGCCCCATTGAAGCTAGCGAATCTCGCCGACAAACCCCTTGCAGTAGGCGAGTTCCGCGGCTGAAATGCCGCGGCCCCATTGAAGCTGCTGCAACCAACGCTGACCCTGACCCGCAATACGGAGTTCCGCGGCTGAAATGCCGCGGCCCCATTGAAGCCGATGAATTCGTGCCTGTGGGAACCCCCCAATGTTTAGTTCCGCGGCTGAAATGCCGCGGCCCCATTGAAGCGTATCATATACCTTGATATCGACACGGAAATATTGCCAAGTTCCGCGGCTGAAATGCCGCGGCCCCATTGAAGCAGACTCAGCGCGGATGCCAGCCGCTTGGCCGCGCCCAGTTCCGCGGCTGAAATGCCGCGGCCCCATTGAAGCGGCCGTATAGGATGGTAGTTTTTTGGTGGTAGTATAGTTCCGCGGCTGAAATGCCGCGGCCCCATTGAAGCTATACAGGTTGGGTGGTCAGCCATCACGTCCACCTGAGTTCCGCGGCTGAAATGCCGCGGCCCCATTGAAGCCAGGAGGTACTGGGCAAGAAAGGCCTGCCAACCCCGAGTTCCGCGGCTGAAATGCCGCGGCCCCATTGAAGCTGTGACAATCGACGGTAAGCGCATGTCGCTTAGCACTGAGTTCCGCGGCTGAAATGCCGCGGCCCCATTGAAGCTTTGTCAGTTTGGTTGGCTCGGATATCCCTCAGGTTAGTTCCGCGGCTGAAATGCCGCGGCCCCATTGAAGCCTGTATCGCTGTAGTAGGTTGATAATCCTGGACATAGTTCCGCGGCTGAAATGCCGCGGCCCCATTGAAGCATGGCCGACCACTACCTCCGGTATGTTCCGGACCCGAGTTCCGCGGCTGAAATGCCGCGGCCCCATTGAAGCGTAGGTCATGTGAATCCCCTTGCCCGTATGCTGCCGAGTTCCGCGGCTGAAATGCCGCGGCCCCATTGAAGCCTTAGAGCTATGCAAGTGGCGGTAAGGATAGGAGAAGTTCCGCGGCTGAAATGCCGCGGCCCCATTGAAGCGTGTTGCTCGAACAACTCCACGAACTCCCTCATGGAGTTCCGCGGCTGAAATGCCGCGGCCCCATTGAAGCATGGCTTTGATAGACAGGCAGTAAAACCCTACCATCAGTTCCGCGGCTGAAATGCCGCGGCCCCATTGAAGCTTCTATCAGCTGCTGGATGCGCCGGACAGACAGCAGAGTTCCGCGGCTGAAATGCCGCGGCCCCATTGAAGCCACCCTTCCTGTTGGCGGTTGATACCGGCTACACTGAGTTCCGCGGCTGAAATGCCGCGGCCCCATTGAAGCATGGACTCACGGACATGGATTAGGACCATACCGGCGAGTTCCGCGGCTGAAATGCCGCGGCCCCATTGAAGCTTGCAGCTCACACAATACTTGACTAGCATCTAATCAGTTCCGCGGCTGAAATGCCGCGGCCCCATTGAAGCTTGACCTCGGTCAGGACCTGTCGGACCTGGGTCCTGAGTTCCGCGGCTGAAATGCCGCGGCCCCATTGAAGCTTTCCTGCTGGTGGAGGCCTTCTGCCAGGTGCTGCCGAGTTCCGCGGCTGAAATGCCGCGGCCCCATTGAAGCCATCATCCTCGCCGATCACGGTATTGGCCGGAAACTGAGTTCCGCGGCTGAAATGCCGCGGCCCCATTGAAGCACGACACCACCTATGAGATGTTATCCGGCATCAAGAGTTCCGCGGCTGAAATGCCGCGGCCCCATTGAAGCGCATAGGCGACGACAAGACAACCCTGCAGACGCCAAGTTCCGCGGCTGAAATGCCGCGGCCCCATTGAAGCCGAGTAGCCTCCACTTTGATTATCTCCCAAACCCTCAAGTTCCGCGGCTGAAATGCCGCGGCCCCATTGAAGCTGAGGTCACCACGACCACCACCACGACCACCACCACCACCACCATCATAGTTCCGCGGCTGAAATGCCGCGGCCCCATTGAAGCCAATTCCTGGATGACTGTCTGTAGGCTCAACGTCTGAGTTCCGCGGCTGAAATGCCGCGGCCCCATTGAAGCATGGTACCCTGCAACATGCCGGATGATGCCATGAATAGTTCCGCGGCTGAAATGCCGCTGCCCCATTGAAGCTACCAGCACGGACAGTAACCGGCGTTTCGATATCGAGTTCCGCGGCTGAAATGCCGCGGCCCCATTGAAGCGAGACTACGATTGGCGCCAGCGGCTCGGCGGGCAACGAGTTCCGCGGCTGAAATGCCGCGGCCCCATTGAAGCAACGTCCCCAAGTATCTTTTTCATCATTATTTGGTCAGTTCCGCGGCTGAAATGCCGCGGCCCCATTGAAGCCGGTCGGCTATCATCTTGTCCAAGAACTCGGTCGCCAAGTTCCGCGGCTGAAATGCCGCGGCCCCATTGAAGCACCATGTTAACTTCAAACTCCATGACCTTGCTATTAAGTTCCGCGGCTGAAATGCCGCGGCCCCATTGAAGCAGCACCTTCTGCTTGGGCATGTTGTGCGCCCGCAAAGTTCCGCGGCTGAAATGCCGCGGCCCCATTGAAGCGACTGGAGACCCACCCTGTATGGACGGGATGGCGGCAAGTTCCGCGGCTGAAATGCCGCGGCCCCATTGAAGCTCTAAGCTCGCGATCACTCATCATGCTGGCTCAACCAGTTCCGCGGCTGAAATGCCGCGGCCCCATTGAAGCGTTCTTCTGCTATCATGTTGAGTTCCCTTACTTCGAGTTCCGCGGCTGAAATGCCGCGGCCCCATTGAAGCGGTTAACCTGTCCGACGTTCGACCCGTGGATATATAGTTCCGCGGCTGAAATGCCGCGGCCCCATTGAAGCGTGATATATCCTGATACGCATACACATGAATCGGAAGAGTTCCGCGGCTGAAATGCCGCGGCCCCATTGAAGCATATACGTGGCGGCCAGCCCGAGCAGGCTCTATTGGCAGTTCCGCGGCTGAAATGCCGCGGCCCCATTGAAGCAGTTGTTGCTCCAGCATGCGCTCGCACGTCAGGTCAAAGTTCCGCGGCTGAAATGCCGCGGCCCCATTGAAGCACATAACGACATGCGCGGAATTACCACGCCAAACCCAGTTCCGCGGCTGAAATGCCGCGGCCCCATTGAAGCAACGTGTAGAGACAGAGTACCATAACATCAAAATCCAAAGTTCCGCGGCTGAAATGCCGCGGCCCCATTGAAGCATCGAGGGACTGTTCGGGGCCATGCCTGACGCGGTTAGTTCCGCGGCTGAAATGCCGCGGCCCCATTGAAGCTCTCCTGTTGAGCTGGCGGCTATGCTCCATGTCATAGTTCCGCGGCTGAAATGCCGCGGCCCCATTGAAGCACGACTATACCGGTGACATCTTGGCACCGGTCCCCGAGTTCCGCGGCTGAAATGCCGCGGCCCCATTGAAGCACCGGTAACGGTTATCGTTTTGATATCATCCCCGAAGTTCCGCGGCTGAAATGCCGCGGCCCCATTGAAGCGTGGATAAGTACGGGGACATAGCTCAGTTTGTGGTGAGTTCCGCGGCTGAAATGCCGCGGCCCCATTGAAGCAGCCTTGGTCTCGTGGGTCGTCATCAGACGGTCACCCCAGTTCCGCGGCTGAAATGCCGCGGCCCCATTGAAGCAGTGAAGTCCCTGCATCATACTGCCCGCCCTGAAACAAGTTCCGCGGCTGAAATGCCGCGGCCCCATTGAAGCAGATCATCTGCTGGGCGACCTTGGGCGACTCGACCAGAGTTCCGCGGCTGAAATGCCGCGGCCCCATTGAAGCAGTCTGTAATTTGTTAGCGTCCTTAGCCGATTCCAGAGTTCCGTGTTCTCGGACAAACTTGGGGGATCCGGCAAATCATGCACTAACTGCGTGACTTGCTTTATTGCAAATCGGCGTTGCTGACCAGAACCCGGTCGTTTTGTATGGTGTATCTAATTCTTTTTGGATTGCCCAGCTTGGCCAGTACGGGCTTGGGCACGCAGCCGTAGCTGCTCCCGAGACCTGATCTGTAATTAAAGATCATGCGGCCCCCGCCCTTGGCCGGCCCGCCGCGGCCCTCCTCAGAGGGCCCCGGCTCTTTTCAACAGGATGGTCCGGTTGACCACCCCGCAGACTACATCGTTGATATGGTCGTATTTTCTCCGGTCGTTCCTGTATTTTTCCTTGGCAATCCGGAAGATCTTGATCCTCCGGATTGCATTCTCGACGCGTGTGCGGATCCTCGAGTGAGCTTTGTTGTATTCCCGCTGGTCTGGTGTAAGATCCTCGCCCGGCTTGCGCACGACGGGGATCCTCACGTCTATTCCCTCGACCACGTTGGCCATCCCACGGTACGCGGTATCCCCGTAGTGCCTGAGGTGGTCGCGGCCGGGCTTGTCCCCTGCATCCCCGTCCCGGCTGGGGAGTCCGGTCGGGAACGTGGGGTGCTTCATCTTGTATATCTTAAAGTCGTGGTCGCGGCCCGGAAAGTGGGCCGTCTTGTGGACGATCAGCCCGTCGAAGCTGGTCGTGTACTGGACCTTGACGGTATGCGTCTTGGCCTTGCCCGAGAAGTGAGCCTTCTCGGCCTCGGCCTGCTGCGGCTGCTGTACGGGCTGCTCGGAGGCGTCGGTCAAGGAGACCATCCCCGGGAAGAGCTCGTTCAGATACTCGATGGTGGTGGCCTCGCAGGCCTGCTTGTAGAGCTTTTGCGGCAGGGGAAGGATGTCCCGTATTACCGGGGACATCTTGCCTATGTTGGTGGAGATAGACCCCTGGGCGATCCCGAACAAATGGGTCAGCCCGTCCTGGGTCAGGTAGGTCCGGTAGTACATGAGGGTCAGGAGGATCCTGTCCCACAGGTGCAGGGAGAACCTGCGTCCGGCGCCAACCTGGCGCTTGCGGTCTGGTCTGGCGAGCCTTTCGGATTCTGCCTGCGGGTGTGCTTTTTCGACATCGCGTATCAAAAAATCAAACTGTTGGAGCGATATGCCGACGGTTGTCCTGAACGCGCGGGCGTTCTTTGACATTATCTTGAAGACACGCACGGTATGTTGAGCCGAGTGGCCGTATTTGGATCTTCTGCGTACCCATCGGACCGGACTCTCCGCTAATTGCTAATCGGGTCTCCGACAGGCTGCTCACGCCGATACGGTGCGCCGTGGCATCCCGCTTCAACTTTGCCTGATGATGCGGCCGCACGCCCGTGTGTACGGCGCGTATCGGTGCCGGCCGGGAGGTGTTTGGCCTGATCAATTACGTTGTTTGGACGCATCGCCACATCGCGGATCCGTACAACGGCACTCCGGTACGACTTTCAAGCCGATTAAAACTAACGTGCCGGATAATTAATCGGGCTATCCCCTGCGTTTGCCCGAGAACATGTTTGTCCGAGAGCATAATTTGCCGGATCCCCCGAGTTTGTCCGAGAACAGCTGTCCCGGGCCAACATGGACCTCAACGCCGAGAAGAACAGCATCAGAACCGGGACCGTCCCCGGCACGGATCGGACCAGCTCGGGGACGCCGGGCAGGCGTGCCAGGTGCAAACCGAGCATCAACCACAGGCCAACCAGGATAGACCGGGAAGAAACCATTGATGTGACGGTGTGCCCCGATGGCCATCGTCTATCCGGGAAGGTGGTCGACAGCTACACCAAGGTGACCAGGGTAACGATCGTCCTGAACGAGAACGTCGAATATACCATCAACAGGAGGTGGCGCCCCGTCTGCAAAAAGATCATCTCCACCCAACTGCCCGGGATCCGCAAGCACGCGCGCCGCTCGGCCAACCACCAGGCCACTCTGGTCTCGCTCCACATGAACGGCCCCTCCCACGGCAAGGCCGCCGAGTTCAGCGGCGACGCGCTCAAATGCACGGTGCCGCGCTCGACCTCCTACCGCGACGAGATGGCCCTCAGCGGTAGGCTGGCCCCCGAACACGACGACATAGCCAAAAAGATCCTGAGCGAGCCGTTCCGCCACTCCGTGCAGTTGTGGTGGCCCGTCTCGGGCAGCAACGACGGGGCGGCAACGGTTGTCCTGGGAGAGAAGGCCTGCCTGGTCAGGGTGGTCGAGTCGGCCACCATCAAGCGCGTCCGGGAGATGCTCTCGGGCTACCAGAGGACCGTCATACAGGACTCCAAGACCACCTGGCTGCGTGTCGGCTCCGACCGCCAGCTGTGCATGTGGCACCGGCACCGCCTCTGCAAGAAGGATCTAAAGTATGTCAGCCTCAAGGGAGACGCGCTCAGGTTCGTGTCCGCCATGGACCGCACCACCCCGGACCACTACCGGGCGGACAAGATAACCAACCCACACCCCAGGAATGTCGCCGCCCGGTGCCTGGACAGGATACGCAGCGGGCTGATACACCACCCGTGGGCGAGGAGCGCTGCGGACGGGAGGGCTGCGGGTCCAAGGGTTGCGAGAGCTGCAGGTTGGACGAGGACGGCCGCAAGACAATCAACAGACATATCAAAAGACACCGCCGTGAGGGCTACTTTTACACCACCCACCCACACCATCCGGAAATCGACCCGGGCAACAACGCCTTCAAACGCGTAAACCGAAAGTTCGTGGCCATCCGGAACGACGGCGGGGGGAACCGCTCGGCCGACGGCATGAAGGCCAATTCGGTACTGTTCACGATAATGGCGACCGACCGACCGAATCAACGGGGCCAGCTTCTTCGACCACCTGGTGCGGGCGTCATCCGGGGACGGCTAGCCGGACGGCGCCTCCCCCGTACCATCCAAACAAGACAACCACACCATGCCGCGGGCTGCGCGCGCCTTTCTGGCACGTACCGCAGTGGTGTGCTTCAAAAAGCAACAGGTTACGTTCAACGAGAAATTATTTTGAAATTTGTTGTCAGTATGGAATTGTGAATAATTTATAATATTGTTAGTAATATTTTCTGGATTAGTAAACAAAACTGCAGTAAGGACAGTATATTTATATAATTAAAGGCAATAGCCGCTAACAGAATGCTGCCAAAATCGGGTTGTAGACGAGGGAATCATTCATGTCAATTTTGACGTTCGATCAACTACATACAGCAGTAAGTGGTAATTCGGTGGCACTTCGTTCCAAGACATCGTTACAACCGGCCGGCGGCAAGGGTGACAAGATATTCCCACCCTCATACATGACAGATAATAATGCCAAGCACAAGTACGTAATAGAAGAACGCACAAGCGAGGATGGAGCGCCAACCACCACAGTGCTACTAGATTCGGTGGCATCACAGGCAAACAGAGCAGAGATGGCATTGCTTGAAGGATACGAGCGCAAAGAGATTTTCTTCCCTGTTCCGTATGTGGATTTCACAGAGTACAGCGATCTGACAGACTACAAGAGGATCACCGTATTGGAAGCCCCGCATCGTTTGGCAGATGCGATATTCCGAGATAGTCTGCTGGACGGAACGCTGTTTAGATTGTCCGAGGTGGGCAGAGCCATCACAGATTCTACCACGCGTAATGCCATCAGCATGTTCCGCCATTCGCCGACATCGCTGCTCTTTGGACTCTGGGATGCCACCGGACCAAAGGGCGGATCGGGATCTAAATTCCAAAGAGCATACGTCTCGGAGATTGTGGGCTTTGGAGCTTCTGTTGGTCAAAAGGTGCGCAGTCGGATAGATCCGCTACAGATAGAAAAAGTTGCATCCAGCGAACGGGTTTTCAATAGCGTCGACCCCCACGAGGTCTGGACAGATGTTTCAGACAACGCGAAAAAGGACGCCAAAGGCAAACCAGAGTACGCCTCCAGGGGCGGTACAAGCGGCGAGGCTGGCCAGCCATCTAAAATCAACCACGGGAACATACCACCCACCATAGATGCTGAAGCTGGAGGGGTTACAATATCGGAGGGCCTACAGACTACGTTGATATCGTTCGCAGCCCTCCGTCGGTTGCGCTTTGGCAACGTAAGTCGCGAGGCTGAGGCTGCTGCGCGTACGGCGATTGCGGCATTGGGCGTAGCGGCAATTGCATACCAACACGAGATGGACTATGATCTGAGATCCCGCTGCCTGTTGCTGCCGACACACGCCCCCCGCATTGAATTGCTTGGCAGGGATGGATCAGCTGGAGACTCCATAGATATAGATCGTGGCGTGGCTGCCGACATACTGAAGCAGGCGGCAGCCCACGCGGAGGCTTCCGGAATAGGCTGGGAAACAAAAGACGTTCGGCTTGCGCCTGCGCCGAAACTGATCGAGTTAATTCGGCGCAGCCGTAAAGTTACTGCAGTTGAGCAGCCTGCCAATGATCATGTTGCAGACTAGCAGGGTATTTGGCATAGAGGTGAACTTTTTGACCGGCCGATACGTGGCCACATCTCATAGTGACCGGGAGCGAGCAGAGTGGCCCCCACATGTGGCGCGATTGTTCTCGGCCTTGGTGGCCACATGGGCCGAGGACGGACACGATCCAAACGAACGTGCTGCCTTGGAATGGCTTGAGGCCCAGGATCCTCCGACAATATCGGCATCCAGGGCAACACCGCGCAAGGTCGTCTCGTATTTTGTGCCGGTACCTGATGTATCCATAATCGGCCTGCCATTTCATGAGAAGAAAACCAAGGCCGTCTGGAATATTCAAGACAAGCTGGATCTGGCACTGACAAATTCCGACGAAAAAAATGATGCGGAGATTGCCCGTCTCAGAGAAGAGATATCCATGGCGCGTGATGTCAGGGCGCAGGTGGAAAGCACGGGTAGGACAAATCCGTCGCTGGCCATGGAGATGTTTCCGGAAGGACGAGTTAGGAAAGAAAGGTTCTTTCCGTCTGTCACGCCAGCCGAGCCGCGCGTTACCTACGTTTGGCGTACGGCGCCTCCCGACAAAATCGGTACGATTCTGGATAGTCTTCTTGGCAGAGTGACAAGGCTTGGACACTCCTCCTCTCTGGTGTCGTGCCAGGTGGTGAGTGGGCCAATTGCAGCTAATTATCTGCCAGATGATACAGGTGAAAGCATGCGTGTTGTCCGGCGGGGCCAGCTTGCAGCACTTGCGCAACTCTACAAGATGCACCAGGGCATCAGGCCCAGATCACTGCCCCACGAAAGCGTTAGGTACAAGATCCACGAAGAAAACAACGATGCCGCTCCAGTCCAGTCAAGCACGATGTCTGGCGAGTGGATTGTCTTTGAATTTGCTCCCAGCTCGCGCATGCTCCCATCTACTAGAACGGCGGAGGTGGCAAGAGTTATGCGCCATGCCATCATGTGTCACACTACTGATCCCATACCGGAGGGGATCAGTGGCCATCGACCCGGGGGCGAACCCACAACCAAACCGCACATCGCATTTCTTCCGTTACCATACATAGGCCACAGACACTCCGATGGCCGCCTGCTCGGAGTTGCACTATCCTTTCCGAAGCTGCTAGACGATTCGTCGCGCCGGGCGGCGCTTCGAGCTATAGGTCACTGGGAGGAGAATGGGGGCGAATTGGAACTTCAACTGAGATCTGGAAAGATCCGGATGTCCCGGCTACAACTGCTCAGCTCACTACAGTCGCTACTACGTGACAACTGGAACGGTCCATCGCGCCAGTGGATTACTGCCACTCCGGTAGCGCTGCCCAGACATCCGGGGAGGCTGGGCGGCGCAGACGCGGCAACGCGATCCAAAGCGTGGATGGATGCCAAATCGGCGGTGGCTGATGCCTGCGCCCATGTGGGGTTGCCCCGGCCATACGAGGTGAGCCTTTCACTTGGTCCGTTTCTGGCTGGAGCGTACCATGCTGCGCGTTTTCCACCCTTCACCCAAACTGGACAAAACAGCAAAAAGATCCGACGGCAGCTTGTTCATGCGCTGGTTACGTTTGAGCATCCGGTAACCGGACCCCTGGTTCTTGGCGCCGGGCGATTCATGGGGTTGGGGTTGATGCACCCCGCAGATATGCGAACGGCGCAAGAAGAAGGAGTCATGCAATGAGGAGGCCGAATCCAGCTGACGATCCAAGAATATCGGACGGTGCAGGTGCGGGCTTGAAATTAACGCTAGATGATTTTGACGATTTTTTTAAGGAAGTCAACCGCGAGCCCGGATCCGGCCAAGAATCAGATCTCGGGCCTGATCCGTTCCCATGGCAGCGGCGCCTGATGAAGCAAGTCCTTGATGGGAAATGGCCGAAGGTCATCGACCTCCCCACCGGTACCGGTAAGACGGCGGTGCTCGATATTGCCGTGTTTGCAATGGCCGCTAGGCCGGATATCTCCCCTCGGCGCATAGTGTTCGTAATAGACAGGCGGGTGGTAGTAAGTCAGGTGTCGTATAGAGCCAGGCGTATTCGGGACACGATCAAAAGTGGCAGGACTAGAACAATGCTTGCCGTCAAGGAGCGCCTGTCGAAGATGAGTGATGGTGACGAGCCGCTGGGCGTGGCCGCACTTCAAGGCGGCATACCGATAGACAATGAATGGGCGCAACACCCTGATCAGCCCCGGGTTATAGTTTCCACGGTGGACCAGTTTGGATCCCGCCTCCTGTTCAACGGTTATGGCGCCTCTCCTTCGATGAGGCCCATACATGCAGGTCTTGCAGGAAATGACTGCCTTGTAATCTTGGACGAGGTACACCTGAGCGTACCATTCGCGCAGACACTAGCGAGTATTGCCAACCTGGACGGTCGAATGCCGAAACGGCGCTTTACAGTGGTTGAAATGTCTGCAACTCCGCACCGCGGAGATACAGAGAAATTTACACTTGATGCAGAAGATATGGAGTGCGCCGAGATAAATAAGCGCGTAAATGCAGTGAAAAAAGCAGACTTGGTTCAAGTCAAGAATCTGGAATCCATGCCGGCTAGCATCTTGAAGATAATAAATTCAATAGACAAAAGCCACGATGCAAGTGACATACATAGCGTTGGAGTCGTAGTAAACTTTGTTCGGACCGCGCGACATGTACACCGCACCCTTACCGATGCAGGGTATAAGGTACATCTTATTACCGGACGCATGCGGCCACTGGACCGGGTAGCAAGCACGGAGTCTGTCTGCTCAATAGTGGACCCGGACCGCGAACGTTCTCCCGGCAGGCTGGCGGTGGTTGTGGCCACCCAGGCCATAGAGGTGGGGGCGGATATCAGCTTTGACGCGCTCGTAACCGAATGCGCCGCCGTTGACAGCCTTCGGCAGCGATTTGGCCGCCTGGATCGACGCGGCAACTACTTTAAAACAACCGGCAATTCGGCCAGGGCCTGGATAGTAGGCTCAAAAACTATTGTAAAATCCAAGAAGCCAGATCCGATATATGGCAACTCCACTAAGACGACTTGGGAGGAACTCATGCGCCGCTACGAAGACGGCCCCGTAGATGTCAGCCCACGCTCACTGGCGGAGGGGGAATTTCCAGAGGGAGCGGCCGCTCCCCGACTCCGTGCTCCGCTGCTGCTGCGCTCGCACATGGATGCCTGGGTTCAGACCAATCCCAAACCCGATATTTGCCCCGCCGTGGACTGGTTTCTTCATGGTGTTGATACCAGCCGATCTCCGGATGTCTCGATTGTTTGGCGGCACGACAGAACCAGCCATACACTAAGATGCGTACCGCCCAGGCAGGCGGAATATCTTCAAATTCCAATTTATGCAGCCAAGCTATGGCTGTCGACTCGCGAAGAGGCAGATGTTGCAGACATGGATCAGGATGCCAAACAGGAAGTCGTAGCAACTGCCAGTCACGACTCCGAGGCCGAGTGTGTGCGCTGGGACGGAATTAAGGACGGTGCCAAAAAAATCAAGGTAGACGCCATAAAGGCTGGTGATGTACTGGTAGTGGATCCCGCCAGGGGCGGCCTAACGGATGGCACATGGGATCCATCGTCCACCGAACCGGTCACTGATCTGGGTGATGAGGCACAACTCAGCCACGGCAGCAGGGTTACAATGAGGTTGGATCCTGCATTGTTCAATCAATTTTGCACTGATTGTCACAAGTCAAATGTAGAGGCAGGGCTGGACGCGCAATTGGGGCAGAATGAAAACTTTGCACAGTCTCTAGATCTGCCCAAACCCCACGATCAAATAGAGTCTAATTTGACAGAGTACGAGAGGATCCGGCGTTGGTTGGATGTTATCTCCTCTCATGCGAACATACCCGAGTGGATATCCCGTGCTGTTGAGAAGTTAGGCGACGGCTTTGACATAGTCACAACAGCCGCGGAACGGAACAACGCAAATGCATATTACATACTGGCCAAGCGGCACAGCAATACGCGAAAGCCCGTGGTGGATGCCGCCACAATGGATGGCTCAGACGAGGCAGGCTCCATGACATGTACCGGCGCTACACTGAAACACCATCTTGACCATGTGGGTGAGCGCGCAGGGCGCATTGCCATCCGACTGGGTTTGGATGACTTTGCAGATGACCTGCGCCTGGCGGGAAGATTGCACGACATAGGCAAGGCGGATCCTCGTTTTCAGGCACTGTTGGTAGGAGATGATCCGGTGGCCCAAGTGATGGACAGAGAACCTCTTGCCAAATCACGATCTGGGGTGCGCGGCGTAGGAAGCTCATACCCCAGGGGAATGCGACACGAGATCGCTAGCGTGGCGATGTTGAAATCGGCTGAAGGCGTTCTTGACTCTGCCAATGATAGGGATCTGGTATTGCATCTAATCGGAACGCATCACGGGTGGGGGCGGCCACTTTTGCCGGTCATACACGACCCAGATCCACGGGAATTCTCATACGTGTTCGACGGCCGTGAGATTAAATTGAATATGGATATCGCTAGCAGCTCTCTCGCGCTGGACATGTCGGATCGTTTTTGGCGCCTGGTTGAGCGTTACGGTTACCACGGATTGGTTTGGCTGGAGTCCATACTGCGCCTTGCCGATCATCTGCAGAGTTCAATTGAGGCCAAGCTGTGAGTGACACCCATCTGCCAGGACTTGAAGGAACAAACCCGCTAGGGTTTCTTGCGGCGTTGGGAGTTCAGGTTGCATTTGAGTCCGAAACACCGTATCCAAAATTGTGGTGGAGTGACGATGTGATTCCGCACGCGATCGTGGACGGAGACCGCACCGTAGATGACATAGTTTCTCAAACCATCCGCGCACTGCGATTGTGGCGAAATAGCCCCCCACTCAAACCGGTACTGGAAGACGGATCTGAGATGCCTAGGGGTGACGATCTAAAATTCACCTATGACAACATACGGGTGTATCTTAGTAAGAACCGCGGTTGCATAGCAGAAGAGTTAGGCTACTCTCTGGTGGCAGAAGGAAGCCTGGATTGGCAGGGCGTGGCCAAGCCATCCGATCTCTACTTTACGGCTGGTCAGCAAAAATTCCTGTCCGCGGTTAACCAAATCATAAGCGGGACCACCGAGTCAGATGTGCGCTCTGGGCTCTTGGGTCCATGGGATTACAAAAGTGAGCTCCCATCGCTCGGTTGGGACGTGGCTGACGACAACATGCATGCCCTGCGAGCGCGTGATCCCTCATCAGAGAAGAAGCTCACCAATCCCGGCCCTGAGGCCTTGGCCATACTTGGACTGAGTACACACAATGTGTTTGCAGGGAAAGACAGAACGGTTACCCGGGGGTGTTCAGGATCGTGGAAACACGGAATCTATTCTTGGCCAATATGGAATAGGCCTGCAACATTTTACTCAGTAAAATCGTTGCTGGGCCACGCGTACATGCGCGAAAGAGACCAACGCCGTCATTTGTGGTTCGCGTCTTGGGGCATATCCAAGATACTTCAATCGCATATACGCAGATCCGATCAAGGCGGATATGGGACATTCGGTCCGCCGGAAATAGTGTGGCAGGCTCCTTAGTTATTGGCTGCCAAGCCATCGGGACGGACCCCGGATGGAAGGAGACCGATAGGTGGTGCGCGCTTTAGCAGCTGGATGCCAGAGGAGTCACGGTATGCGTCAGGGCGCATGGCTTCCGCTCGCACACGCCGCCTGCACATGCACAACGGCGCGATAGATCAGTTTCCTTTTAAGCGAGCAGGCCCTTGGCTTGGAATGGGTCGCGGGTACGTTGATCTGCACGACATCCAAATGCATGTGCACGGGGCAAACAGGTTCAACGGGAGTGGCGGTTTGTTGTACACGCTTGACACCAACGTGATAATGGAGGCGAATTCCAACCCGAACTTTTGGGACATGCTGATGACAAGGTTGAACCTTCGTGGTGCCCAGATACATTTCGACAGCGTGGTGCGGAGGGAGCTGGAAAAACACGGGTGCCCGGTAGAGCGGATGGTGGCACGGGCCAGGAAGGAAGCCGGGGCGACGGTGGGCAGGGGACCACCCGCGCATGGAATTGCCGGCCTGGCCGCATCTCTGGAGCGCAGATACCCCACGCTACACAGCCCGGACAGCTATATCCTGACCGGCTGCATCCGAGCCGGAACGATGCTTGTGACCAGGGACAGGGGTCTGGAGCGGGCTGCGCGCTCACATGGAGTCAAGGTAATAAACCCAGACATGCTGGCCACCGGCCACCGCGGTCTAGCATAGGCGGTACCGGCGGCTTGCCGCGCAACTCCCAAAACCACCTTGGCCGTGTCTGCATTCATGCCCGTCCGGGAAATCTTTGTCGCAGCTGAAAGGCGCAGCGACGCGACCTACCGCGGACTCCACGCCGGACGCGTTCAGCCAAACCGACTGCAAACCTGCAGAGCGCGGCGGAGAGCGGCGGGCGGCCAGCCGTGCCATCCCCAACAACCCGCGTCCCGATAATTTTGTACGCCGCCGAAGGCGCAGCGCCAGAGCCCTGATCCCCTGCCCGGATCGTACGCGCCCTGCCGCCACCTGAGGGTGGCACCCCCCCGTACGGCGGCCTGCCACGCGGGATGCTAGGGGCTCGCCCCAATCCGCCGGTGTACCCGCGTACCTTTTAATTCGCCCGCCGCCCGCCGTTCATGATGCGGAGACCCACGCTCCTGTTATTGGCCATGGCGGTTCTGGTGGCAGCCGGAATGGGCCTGTCCATATTCGCCAGCCAGGTGGTATTCGAGGACCTGGCGGTGGGGCAGGCTACCCTTGAGCCGGGCGAGATGCTGGACATAACTACCGAGATATCGCCCGGAAACGGCATCTACGCGGTGGAGATACTGGACCACCAAGAGGGCATGACCGTCTACGCCCACGTGATAGGCCCGTTCGGCTCCACCATGCTGAGCTCGGAGGTGGACACCAGCATCCACCAGGAACTATTCGACGTGGACGAACTCCACGAGTACACGCTGAGGATAGAGTCGGGCCATGTAGAGCAGGTCAGCGTGATGGGGGTGATAGGCCCCGAACCGGACGCGGGCAAGACCTCGCTGGGATTCGTCTCGTTCTATGTGCTGGTGGTGGGCGTGATAGGGATGATAGCGGCCACCATCTATATGATCTGGGCGAGGCGGCGCTCCCCCATCTAGTTGAGGTAGCTGTCCATTACCGTCACGCTGTCGATGATGGAGTTGTAGCCGTCATCATTCTCCATGAAGGCGGTGAGCTTGTCATGGTCGGCCATATAGGCATCGCCATCCCGGGATAGGAAGCCGCACTCCACCAGATATGCGAGCTTGCCGGCTAGTTCGTCCTGGGCCATGCCGCACTTCTCGGCGAGGTGGGCGATGCTCTTGGGGCCTCCCTCCAGCTCGGCCAGGGCCGGGGCCGTGTCGGGATCGAACATGCACTCCCTGAGCCTGTCCGCATCGTACTCTGCAGCCATCCTACCATCTGCCCCTTGTACTACGCCTCATATAGTCTGTTACCAGCACGTTGGCCATGTCGTGATCCCGTATGTGGAAAGCCCTGCCTCCAAGATCCCTGGCCAGGTTCTTGGCGTACTGGACCAGCTCGGCCTCGTCGCTCACGACCACCATATCCGTGTCGATACCCTTCCGCTTGCACCGCGTGGCCTCGTGGATGGTCCTCTCGTTTATGCGCGGATCCACCTTCTTGTAGCGGTAGCACAGGTAAACCTGGACCTCCGGGGGGGCATCGAGCCTCATGTTCTTTTTATCTGCCACCGTGGAGACGGTGTCGCTGTCGGGGGCATAAAAGTTGGAGTAGGGCTTCTCGGCCAGGATGGCGTCCCTCTGCAGGTCGTTATCCACCAGGCAGGCGCTGGGCTGGCCGTCGGTTATCAGCACTATCTTCTTGTTCTCTGCGGATTCGGCGGCCAGTATCTTTCGCGCCAGCCTGAAGGCGGCCTGGTAGTTGGTGTAGTGCAGGAAGCCGTCGTTTGCGTCGTAGGTGCGCAGGAACGGGATGTCGTAGGGGTCGACCCTTGCGGCCATCGAGGCAAACCCTACGACATGGACGGCATCGCGCACAAAGTACCTGGTGTTGGCGCCGTACAGCCCCCAGAGCGCCTTCTTTGCGGCGCGTATCCTGCTGTGGCCTCCCTGCATCTTTGTGCGCATGGTGGAGCTCAGGTCTATGCAGTAGACCACCGCGGTCTTGGCGCCGGCGTAGGTCTCGTACTGTTCCATGTCTTCGGCGATGATCCTCAGCGGAAACGCGGTGCTGCGCTCCCGCCTGACTGTGTTCAGCAGGGTCTCCTGCACGCTCAGGTGCCGCATGTCGTCGCCGTGCTCGAACGCTTTGGTGGTGTCCAGGACCGTCTCCCCGCTGCCGGTCAGGACGGTCTGGTGCTCGCCCATGTCCTGGGCGCTCACGTTGCTCATGATCTCGCGCAGGATGGTCCTGCCCACCGCCTCGAAACCCCGCCGGGTGAGCCACCGGTCGCCGTCCTTGAGGTAGCCTGCCTCCCTGAGGGCCCTTATGGCGGATGAGGATCCGGCACGCTCGCCGGTCTGCCCTTCGGCGCCCTCGGCGGCGCCATCCCGGTGCAGGGCTCCGGAGAGCGCCGACTCTACGTCGCCCATCCCGGTCTGCCTGTCGCTCAGAGCCTGGTTTGCCAGCACGCCCAGCATGTCCTGATCGGATAGGGACGGCTTCTCGCTGGGCTTGGACTGCACCTGCGGGCCTGCCGCCACGTACACGCTATGCCGCCGCATAGCCCGAATCCCGCCGCTCCAGCACCTTGGGGTCGGTCCAGCACAACTGCTCCAGGACAAGTTCGGTGGCAACTGCCTTGATGCCCAGTTGCTTGCCGGCGGGGTCCTGGACGGATGCCGAGCCGGTTCCGTCCCGGGGTTTGCGCCACAGCGTGGCCATCAGGCGTTTGGCGGCGCCCTCGACCTGCTCCTGCAGGACCGGAAACCCCGCCAGCTGCTCCCGGTAGGAGCCGGCGCCGACATCCCAGTACTTTTCCTGGGAGACCGCAAAGCTCTTCCCGGCAAACTCCGTCTTTATCGAGTCGGCCTCGCCTTGGTCGATGTCGAGTGCGCGGATCTTCTTGAGCGCCTCCCCGATGACCCCCTCCAGCGTGCTGCTCCTGTTCTGAACCGTATCGTCCATCTCCGACAACTCGAACCTGGCCACCTGGCCCAGGCACCAAAGGTCGGACGGCCGCGGGCATGCCGTCTCCCCGGGCCGGGCCCTGGCCGCCTCGGCCACCAGCAGCTCCAGCCCGTGTATGCCGAACCTGACGCTGACCCCCTTGTCCTGGTCGACCAGGCCGCTGTCCCGCACCCCCCTGACCACTCCTGCCAGCATCCTCAGGACGGGTTCGGCCACCAGGCAGCCCGGCAGCCTGGCCTCCTGGATGATGATGTCCATCTCGTCCTCGGTCGTCTGCGGATACCTGGTGTGTATGTGGCTGCTCATCCTGTCGGCGAGCGGCTCCACTATCCTGCCGGAATGGGTGTAGTCGATGGGGTTGGCGGTACCGATGACGACGGTCCGTGGCTCAAAGACCACCGGGTACGACCCGGTGGTGAACCTGCCCTCCTGCAGGACCGACAGCAGGGCCACCTGCTTTCGGGGGTCCAGCACCGGCAGCTCGTCTATACAGAATACGCCGTGCTTTGACTGCATCAGCTGGCCCGGCGAGTACGACTCCACCCGGTACATCTCGACCCCGCGCCTTGCCACCTTGACCGCGTCGATGTACCCCACCAGGTCCTTGACGGACATGTCCGGGGTGGCGGTCAAGAACCTGGACCGGGCCGGGCCGTCCACCCACTTGATGGGCGTGGCGGCGCCGTTGTTCCTTATCTGCTCTGCGCTCTCGGGGCTGATGCGAAAGATTGGCGAATCCTGGGCGGTATCTTGGCCGTCCAGCAGGGCGGCCAGCTCATCTGCGGGAATCTCCATGGGGACGTCGTTGGTGATGCTGCCGCGAACCACCGGCATGGCCGACAGCAGCGTCTTGGCCACCGTCTGGGCTATCCTGGTCTTGGCCTGGCCCATCTGTCCTACCAGCAGGATGTCGTGCTTGGCCAGTATGGCCCGGTCCAGGGCGGGCACGACGTCCTCGTCGAAGCCGATTATCCCCGGATACCTCTCGGAGCCGGACTCCAAGGATGCCAGCAGGTTCCGCCTCAACTGGTCGCGCGCGTCTACCATCTTGTAGTTTACATCCAGCAGATCGCCAATCGTTCTGAGATCCTCGTATCCCTCGGGGACGCCGGCGGCCGCCTCCCGGTAGGTCGGCGCCGATGCGTAGCTGTTGCGGACCGCCGACAGCGTGTCTGGTGTCATCGTTACCCCTGTCTGGCCACCCGACTTTTAATGGTGACGGAGATCCAGGCCGGGAATCATATACTTTGGTACGCTACCGGCCTTGTCCAAAAATCCGGAAAAGGTCGCTTGCGGGGGTAATCAGCAAATCCGGATGCCCGCCGGACGGCGGCCCGGATTATATCGGAGGGTGTTGGTCGGAGGATCGCCGCGCCATCCAATGGGCAAGAGGCACGGAGAGTCAAGGCAGGCCAGCCCCAACCGTGCCAGAAGCAAGAACGACCCCGACGGGAAGGGGAACGACCCCAAGACGGACTGGTCCTGGTACAACAAGGGCAGCCACCCTGAGGGCAAAGGGATCATCCGGCGGATGCGCCGGATGGCCGAGATTGCACGCTAGATGCCGGGTATGGCGCCGGGCATGCGCGACCGGCGCGCCTCGGCCATGACCGCGTCCACCACCAGTAGCGAAGAGAACCCCTCATGATGGGGCCTGAACAAGCACTTTGACCGGCATCCCGATGACCCGGAGCCGTGCGAGCTGTCCAGGCCGTACCGCAGAGGATCATCACCAGGATGTCCGTGGACCACCATCCAGGACGATGGCTCCGGCGGGCAGCTAGAGTGTGATCCGGCGCCTACCCCGCGCCCTCCTGCCGGTCCGGGTGGCCTCCGCAGGTACCAGGCAGGGTAGTAGTCAATTTTGACTTTTTGGACAAGGCCGCTGCCGGATCCTGCTTGCCGCTACCATGCATGCCGCCAGAGAGGCCTCCGGGGACCGCATCACATGCCGAATGGTGCGGCCACGATAGCGGAGACCGCCACTGCCATCACGACAAGGCCGAACGCCTTTGCGGTACCAAACCCGTTGACTGTCTTTACCGCCTTTACCAGGACCACGACGGTCCACACCACGAACGCGATTCCGCCAACTGCGAGAACCGCCAGGTCCAAAATGTAATCCATCACCTCCCCCGACAGTTCCCCGTCCTCAATGGATTCAAAGTCCCACCGGTCCGCATCCGCCAGAAACGCCAACGGAGAGCTGCCGCCTGCCAGAAGCGCCAGCGCCGCAAACAGCGCAAACGCAAGAAGGGCGAGAACGCCGGTGTAAAAGACAGCCGAGAAGACCGTCCTCCACATGCCGTTTCCGCCCAGCTGCCTTCCTACCAGGTAGATCACCGCCCCAAAGACGACGCCGGACAGCAGGTCCGTGCCCACGTACAGGGCCACGGTCTCCCAGTACTCGAGATCAGCATCCAGCGAGGCAAACGAGACGGACCACAGAACTGATGCGAGCACAAATATCCCGACCGACCACGCAAAGTACGTGCCGCCGCTGTCGCGTATATGGGCAAACGCCGAGTTTGGCGCAGTTATCACGCGCAAGGCCACGTCCATCCCGGAGAGCATGCACCCGGCGATCTTCATGCCTATAAGAGACTATGGATCCTCGGGCGCGCCTGCCCCCGGATGGACACCGTACCCCGCCTGTGATCCTCGCCGGTTCGTCCGATGATACCCCGGCCGCCCGGCGCAGTGGCCTTTGGGATGGGGCGCCAAACTCGGACTGCGGCGGCCGCAGAAGACGAACTTTATCGCGAACCGGCCCTGCCTGGATGGTTGGGCCGGCCGACACGCCGGCCGCTCTGACGGCCACGCCCGACCGGCGGCCGGCAGCGGACACGATCAACGACAGCGCGGCGGAGACGCCGATGCCGGCCACCCGCAGATGTTAGCGGTTTGCCCGGCGCCGCGCCGGCGCGGCCAATCGCGGATCAAAGCACATGCCGGTATGCGGTGCGGCTCCCGGCCGGCCCCCCGCCCGTCTACGGATTTTAACATCTACGTGACCTGACAGGATCCAACACGTCGGATTCTTGAACGAAAACGGGCCTGGACCCTGCGGCGCGGCACCGGGTCAAGCAGATGTTGCAGTCCATTTTCAGGAGTCGGGAAATCTACGGTGGTGGACACACCATCACGCACCAAATCCCAAGAACCCGCGTTGGGTGGGCCGTCAAACACTCCCGGCTCTTCTTTTCCGTAGGTCGCTCAAATCATTCATAACCTCCGCGCTATCCCGCTCATACCCCCTTATTTCATGCTGGTGTTTGGTCAACTCGCCACGCAACCCGTCTATCTCGCCGGCGCCGGTTGACTCCGTCATCCTCTGCATTATGGCGCCGCACAGGTCGGTAAGCCGGTTTATCTGGCCGGTGTTGTTTGCCAAGCGTGATTCGAGCGCCCGTATGTCGGCATCCGGGTCGCTCACATCCGCTCCTGCCTTCGGAGCGTGTTTGTCACGTCGTTCATCGTCTCGGCGAACTTCGGCATCCCCAACCCGTCTGCCTGTTTGGCCAACTTCTCGCATTTCTTGATCAGGTGGGTTTGGTTCTCCATGTTGCGCATGCGTGTCGGTGGTTAATAAAGGGAATTATGTGGCGCGGGCTGTAAAGTTACCGGCGCCTGGAGAAGGGTGTCAAATCCGGCGCCTGGATCATACGTAGGTTCTGCCGGCTCCAGCAAGATTCCTTCGCGCCGCAGGCGCCCGATTTGACAAGAGAATGCAGGCGCCTATAACTTTACAGCCCGTATGTGGCGCGATGCAACATCTACGTGACCTGATGCCGCGCCGCAGGGTCCCGGCCCGTTTTTGTTCAAGAATCCGACGTGTTGGATCGTGTCAGGTCACGTAGATGTTGCAATCCGCCCACACCTAGAAGTGCCTATATTCAACCATCCAGCATACAGCGGACATGCTGATGCCGGCCTTCCCAAGGATGGCAGCCATCGGGGCGGCCCTGCTGCTTGCCGTATTGTTGCCCGGGGCGCACGCCCAGGATGATGATGGCGGCGGTGGCGAGCCTGGGCTGGCCGGAACCATCCAGATAGGCGGTCTGCTGCCGCTGACCGGGGATCTCAGCTCCGTCGGCTCCGACTTTAAGGATGCCGCCGAGCTGGCCGTAGAGGACTTTAACGGATACCTGGCGGAGCTGGGGGAGGAATGGCGGTTGGAGATCATCGTCGAGGACACCGCCACCAACCCCGTGATGGCCCTCGAAAAATTCCAGCTGCTGCGCTCGCACGGGATCGAGGTGGTTGTGGGGCCGTTCACCAGCGCCAACACACAGAGCGTCAAGGGGTACGCGGATGCCGTCGACATGCTGGTGTTCAGCACCGGATCCATCGCCCCCACCCTGGCCATCCCCGGCGACAACGTCTTCCGGATGGCCCCCGACGCCAGCAACCAGGCCAAGGCCATAGGCAAGCTCCTCGAGGTGCACGGCATCCGGGCCCTGGTCCCGCTCTGGCGGGGGGAGGTGTACGGTGACGGCCTGCAGGAGGCCGTCGCCGACGACTTTGAGTCGCGGGGCGGCTTTGTCCATGAAGGCGTCCGGTACCATCCCGAACCGCACGAGCTCGGCCTGGAGGTGTCCCTGCTGGCCGAGGCCGTCCAGGAGATGGTCGACCGGTACGGCGCCGGCCAGGTGGCCATATTCATGATATCGTTCGATGAGTTCCTGCAGATCATCCAGGCCGCCGTCAACTACGACGTGCTCAAGCAGGTGAGGTGGTTCGCCGGGCAGGCGGTGGCCGGCCAGGAGCTGCTGGTCACCGACAGGATAGCGTCCGAGCTCACCAGCCACGCCGACTTTGCGGCCATCCAGATAGTGGTAGGGCAGGGCGACCGCTACGACGATGTCAGCTCCAGGTTGACGGCCCGGGTGGGGACCACCCCCAACGCCGAATCCTACCAGACGTACGACGCGGTCTGGGTGGTGGCCAAGTCCATACTGGAGGCGGGCAGCGCCACGGCGGCCGACGTCAAGGCCGTCCTGCCGTATGTCGCCGCCGCCCACGACGGGGCCATCTCCTCCAACAGGCTGAACGACGCCGGAGATCTGGCCACTGGCAACTACCGGGTGTGGAGGGTTGTGGACGGATCATGGGAGGTCCGGGGCAAGTACTCCTCGGAGAGGGACTTTCTGACGGCCCAGACGGGGCCGAGCGGCAGGGTCGAGGTGGGCGTGCTCTACCCGGCGGGCGGGGAGGCGGCCGGCACGCTGCTGGGGACCGGGGACTTTAACGCGTTCCTCCGGGGGATCAACGCGGGCTGGGAGATGGTCCCGGTCACCGAGGATCCCGGCGACGATCCCGACGGGGCGCTGGACGCGGTCCGGAGACTTCACGCCCGCGGGGTGGATATCATACTGGGCCCGGGCACCAGCGCCGACGCCGCCCGGATCAAGCCCTACGCGGACGCCAACGGGATGATGATCGTCAGCTGCTGCTCGACGGCTCCCAGCCTGGCCATCCCCGGCGACAGCATCCACAGGCTGTTCCTGGACGACTCCAAGCAGGGCTCGGCCGTGGGCAGCCTGCTGGAGAGCGAGGGCGTCGGGGCGGTGGTTCCCATATGGAGGGGGGACATCTACGGGGACGACCTGGCAGGGTCGGTCCGGGACGAGTTTGGGTCGCGCGGCGGCATCACCGGGGACGGCGCGCGGTACGACCCCGGCGCGGCGGATCCATCCGGGGCGGTCTCGGCCCTGGCCGGGGAGGTGCGGGAGATGGTCGACCTGCACGGGGCCGGCAGGGTGGCCGTCTTTGTGGCGGCGTTTGATGATGAGGCCGTCAGGATAATCCTGGAGGCGTCCGGGTGGGACGTCCTGGATGATGTCAGGTGGTTCGGCTCAGAGTCCCTGACCCGGGGGCCGGGGATCACCGGCGATAAGGCGGCCCGCGGGTTTGCCGCCGTGGTGAACCTGACATCCATGCAGATAGCCGAGGACCCCGGGGAGGTCTACGAGAGCGTCCGGGCCAGGATTGCCGGCGAGCTCGGGACGGACCCGACCGCGTTCGCATACCAGGCGTACGACGCCGCCTGGCTGGTCGGCCTGTCCATACTGCAGGCCGGCTCGGCGGACGCCGCATCAGTCAAGTCCGTCTTCCACGAGGTGGCCTCCGACTACGACGGGACCCTGGGCCCCACCGTCCTGAACGAGGCCGGCGACCTGGCCGCCGCCTACTACGGCATCTGGCAGGTAGCCGCGGACGGCTGGACGGAGACGGCATGGTACTCGGTGATCAACGACGAGATGGTGGCCGCAGGATCCGCGGGGCCCGCCGGGCCAATCAGGGTCAACGGCACCGGGTTTGAACCCGACTACCGGATAAGCAGCGGAGGCGCCATCCACGCCATGCGGACCAACCCCCAGGAGAACGCGCTTGTCATGGAGATGGCAGCGTCCAAGGACGGGTTCGTGGAGATAACCCTGCCCAGGGCCCTGATCGACTCCAGGTCCGTCGAGGATACGGACGGGCCCTTCCTCGTGCTGGTTGACGGCAGGGTTGCGCCCCACCAGGAGACCGGGACGACCGACCTCTCGCGCACCCTGCGGGTAGAGTTCGGCGAGGGATCCGGGACGATAGAGGTGATCGGCACCTGGGCTAGCGTCCCCGAATTCGGGGCGGTGGCGGCGATTATCCTGGCCGGGGCCATGGCGGCGGCCGCCGTCTCGGCCAGGTTCCGGCCTTCGGTGGCCGCCCCGGGATGATAACAGGGCAGCCCCCCCCTGGCAGGCGCGGCGGGCCGGACCACCCCCAGGGCTCTGCCGCAAGCGCGGCTGGCTGCGCAGTCTTTGGCGCCCGCATCCTTGGCCAGGATGGCCGGATTTTGTCCGGATGGCCTCCCCCGGCCCTGCTGCAGATGCGGGCGTTACCCCGACTTCCCCCGGCACCTGCAGGCCAGCCGCTGACACTCTCAACAGCAGCAACAATGTCCACCCGCATGGAGAACCTGATGCGGTCGTGGCTGCCCGGTTTGACAAGAGCCGGCGGGCCGCCGCGGACAATCGCAAACTCCGACCGCCATCTTGCGCCGGCGCCATCGGTCGGCTCCATGGGCCGGCGGCACAGCGCTTATTTTACACGCGGATACCCCACAACCCCGTGGACGTCATATCGGTTGATCAGATGTACCGGATAGAGAACGCCGGCCACGCCATGGGCTTCCAGAAGCGGTTCATGATGGAGAACGCCGGAGCCGCCGCGGTCCGGCGGTTGATCGAGCGCGTCGGCGAGGTGTCATCCAAGAGCATCCTGGTGCTTGCCGGCCTGGGCAACAACGGCGGGGACGGACTGGTGATGGCCAGGCACCTGGCCGGATACGGGGCCGGGGTAACCGCCGTCATCCTGGGAGGGCCCGCCAACATCAAGACCGACGAGAGCCGGACAAACCACCAGCTGCTGGCCAAGATGCCCTCGGTCAGCGTGACTGCCACGCTGGATGCCTCCGCCGCCGTCCCGGATATCATCATCGATGCCATCCTGGGGACGGGCATCGCCGGGGAGATACGGGAGCCGTACAGCTCGGCCATCGGGTACGTCAACCGGTCCGGCTCCTTCGTGCTGGCGGTAGACGTCCCCTCCGGCCTGGATCCGGACACCGGCCAGACGGCCAACATATGCGTCAAGGCGGACATGACCGTGACATTCCACCGGATGAAGCGCGGCATCCCCAAGCGGCCCGACCTCACCGGAACCGTCCACGCCGAAAGGATAGGAATACCGCCCGAAGCCGAGGAGGGCATACTATCGCCATGATGGCGGTACACCAGGTGCCCGTAGGGCACATGCAGAACTTTACCTACGTGGTACGGGACGAGCCCACCAACCAGTCCATAGTGATAGACCCCTCCTGGGACCTTGACAGGATACAGGCAATCCTGGACAAGGACGGTCTCAGGCCCAAGTATATCGTCAACACCCACCACCACTTTGATCACACCATCGGCAACGAGGCGCTGGCCAGGTCCACCGGGGCCAGGATAGTCCAGCACCCCTCCTCCGGACTGCCGCACGATCTGGGGGTGGAGGACGGCGACACCATAGCCTTCGGCGACTCGACCTTGAGCGTCCTGCACACCCCGGGGCACTCCCAGGACGGCATCTGCCTGGTTGGCGACGGCAAGATATTCACCGGCGACACCCTGTTCGTGGGCAGCTGCGGGCGGGTGGACCTGCCGGGGGGCAGCGCCGCCCAGCTGTACCACTCGCTGTTCGACGTACTATCAAAGCTGGACGGCTCGCTGACCGTCTACCCCGGACACCACTACGGGATGAGCACCACCTCGACCATCTCCGGGGAGGTGTCGGCCAACCCGGTACTGCAGCCCAGGACCGAGGAGCAGTTCCGGGCGATGCTGGGCCAGCCTTGACGCAGACCATCCGGGGGGACCGGTCCCAGGCCCTGTCCATACTGGAATCCATCCGGACCGGCAGGGCTCTCTTCGTGCTGGTGCTCTCATACACCAGGACCTCGGAGATCCCCGGGATAACCATCGCCGGCGCCGACCCCCGGTCCATCAAGTACACGCCGCCGGCCGATGCCGAGTATATCGAGTACGGGCACTGCCGGTGCATCCCCGGGATACCGGTAACCCCGGACGGCAAGCCGACCCCCGCCATCATGACCAGGACGGCCGTCCGGGCGGCCGGCATACCGGTGATGGTGGTGGATGCCGGGGGGCTGATCCGCCCCCAAATGCCGCATCTGGCCACCGGCCTGAGCCCCGGACGGAACATCGCCGAGTCCGCCGCCATGGAGGCGGACCAGGCCAGCGAGGCCGTCCGGTACGGCCGGATGGTTGCCGGCATGCTGTCCCCCGTCTGCGACTGCCTTATCGTAGGCGAGTCCGTACCGGGGGGCACCACCACGGCCCTTGCGGCGATGCGCGGCCTGAACCTGCCGGCGGCGGTCAGCTCGACCATGCCGGAGAACCCGCTCCCGCTCAAGGAGGGGGTGGTCCGGGCGGCCCTGGGCCGCCTGTCGATGGACGACCCGCTGTCGGTCATATCAAAGACGGCCGACCCCATGATACCGTTTGTCGCCGGACTGCTGGGGGCCGCAGCCGGGCCCTCCAAGGTGGTGCTTGCGGGCGGGACCCAGATGCTGGCCGTCCTGGCGCTCGCCTCCAAGCTGGGCTTTGATCACCGGAGCGCGGCCATCGGCACCACCTCGTACGTGGCAGATGATCCAACCGTCCGGTTCGCCGAACAGGCGCAGACTATCTCCCCGGTTCCGGTCATCTCTGTCGACCCGGGGCTGGATCGCTCCGGATACGCCGGCCTGGCCTCGTACGCGGACGGCTTTGCCAAGGAGGGGGCCGGGGCGGGCGGGGCCCTGATATCGGCCATGGCCAGAACCGGCATGACCCAGGATGAGATGCTGCGCCTGATAGATGGGGAGTACGCCCGCATCACTTCACGGTGACAGACTTTGCCAGGTTTCTGGGGTAGTCGGGGTCCGTCTCCCTGGCCAGGGCCGTGTGATAGGCCAGCAGCTGGGACGCGACTATCTCCGCGAACGGGTAGGACACCTCCCCGCCCTTGGGTATCCTTATCCAGTGGTCGTAGGTGCTGCTCCTCCTGTCGGAGACGCCTATTATCCTGGCCCCCCTGGCCTTGGCCTCCTGGGCTCCCAGCAGCATGTCCCCGTAGGTGGAGTCGTAGGGGTTCATCACCATCACGTAGCTCCCCTCCTCTATCAGGGCCAGCGGACCGTGCTTCATCTCTCCGCCGGACAGGCCCTCGGCGTGTATATAGGTGAGCTCCTTTATCTTGAGGGCCGCCTCCATGGCCACGGGGTAGTGCACCCCCCTGCCCAGGACGTACAGGTCGGTTATGTCCCGGATCTTCGCGGCCGCCTTCCGGATGGAGCCGGTATTTCGGATTACCGCCGATACGGCCTCGGCCACCGCCCCGACGTCGGCGACGCCCTCGCCGGCCAGCTCGCCGGCCAGCCTGAGCATTATCCCGTACTGGGAGCACAGGCTCTTGGTGGCGGCCACGCCCACCTCAGGCCCGCAGTCCATCCTGATCACCATGTCCGCCGCCCTGGCCAGCGACGAGTTGACGGCGTTGACGATCCCCACCACGATGCATCCGGCCTCCTTGGCCATGCCGGCCGCATCCAGGACGTCGGCGCTCTCGCCGCTCTGCGATATGGCCAGCATGACGGTCCCCGGCCTCAGCATGCCGCGTTCAGATGACATCTCGCTGGAGATGACCACGTCCAGCCTGATCCCGGCGAACCTGGCCAGCGCCTGCCTTGCCAGCAGGGCGGCGTTGTAGCTGCTGCCGTTGCCGGTCGCGTACGCGAACCCCTCCTCCCTTATCAACCCGGCCACCTTCCTGATGGTATCCAGCGAGGAGTCCCCCGCCCGCCGGACCACTCCGGGCTGCTCCTCTATCTCCTTGAGGGTGTAATGGGCATGCTCACCCTTTGTGACGTCGCCGAACTCCCTTGAGACGGTGGTCGTCCGGTACCTTGATGCGTTTCCCCGGTAGTCGGTTATGGACATCCTGCCGTCCCGGATGAGCACGCAGGTGCCGCTCTCCAGGTAGACGGCCTCGTCGGTGTGCTCGATGAACCCCCGGACGTCGCTGGACAGGAACAGCCCTCTCTTGGAGATGCCCGCTATCAGGGGCTCCCCGTGCCGGGCCGCCGAGATGCTCCCGTCCCGGAACATGGCGATGAACGCGTAGTGACCCTTTATCTCCGAGACCGTCTGTATCATGGATTTGCCGATGTCACCGGTCCGGTCGTGGTGCATCTGTATCAGGTTGGCTATGACCTCGCTGTCCGTCTGGCTCGAGAACGAGTATCCGGCCCGCTCCAGCGACCGGCGCAGTTCCCGGTGGTTCTCAATCACGCCGTTGTGGACGATGGCCACCTCGCCGCCGCTGCTCAGGTGGGGGTGGGCGTTGGTATCGCTGACCTCCCCGTGGGTGGCCCACCTGGTGTGCCCGACTCCGACCATGCCGCCCATCTGGTCCATGCCGACCTTTCCGTTTACCTCGTCCACCCGGCCGGTCCCCTTCCTGACGGAGACCTCACCGTCGGCGCGGGTGGCCACTCCCACGCTGTCGTATCCGCGGTACTCCATCTTCCTGAGCGAGTCCACCAGGATGGGGGCTGCCGTCTCGTCTCCGGCGTACCCTATTATCGAGCACATCTTGCTATTCTTCAGGTTCGGTCCGGGGTTCTAGCGCTATCTTGGATGCGGGGTTCAGGCGGATGGTATCCTCTTCTTTGGTGGTGACCGTATAGGATGGTATGTCCACCACCCTGTCCCCCATCATTATGTGGCCGTGGACCACCGCCTGCCGGGCCTGGTACGGGGACCGGAAGCCCAGCTTCTTCCAGACTATCGTCTGCAGCCTCCTGCCCAGCAGGTCTGTCACCTGCAGGTTCAGGACGTCGTCCAGGGTGGCGTCGCCGCTTACCAGGCCTATCTTGGCCAGAGCCCTCATCAGCACCGGCTCGCGCTCCTCGCGGACCTCCCGGCGGAGGGCCAGCAGCGATCTCGCCTGGTGCCTCACCCGGGATAGCTCGGTGTGTGCCTTCCAGAGCTCCTTTTTGGTGCGCAGCCCGTAGGTGCCCACCGTCCGCAGCTCCTCCATCTTCAGGTCGTAGTTGAGTGGGCGCTTGGGCTTTCTCCATACCTTCCTTGGATATTTTGGATCTCCCATGGACGATCGCCTACTTGCCCGGCTGGGCCTTGCCTCCCTTGGCCACGCCGACGGTACTGCCCTTGCGGCCGGTCGTCCTGGTACGCTGTCCCCTGACCTTCAGCCCGTAGAGGTGCCTGTACCCGCGCCAGCTGTTGGCCTGGCGTTCGCGCTCGACGTCCTTGCGGACGGTAAACTCAATGTCGGAGGTCAGCAGGTGCATGTCCTGGCCGGTCTCTATGTCCTTGCGGCGGTTCAGGAACCAGACCGGAAAGCCTGCCGCGACGGGGTTCTTTATCATCTCCTCTATCCCGGCGGCCTCGTCCTCGCCCATGTATCCCATGCTGGAGTCGGGGTTGATGTTGATCTTCTCCAGTATGGAGCTGGCAAAATTGTACCCTATCCCCCTTATCTGGGTCAGGCCCACCAGGACCTTCTTCTCGCCGGGTATGTCGTTGCCCAGTATCCTTACGATGTGTCGGTACTCGCTCAAGCGCAATCACCACCAGGGCCCCGGTTAAAAACCATTGCCGGAACGTTCAGCGTACAGGCTCAGGTCAAACTGGATCCCGTACGCGATCATACCCGGCAGCATCCGCTGGAGGTATCCGGTCAGGCACGGATCGGAATTTGACCCGAACATGCACTCCCCGGCGCCCGGCCGGGGGGCGTACCATCGGGCGCCTGGGATCTATCCTTCCGCCGGGAATTATATGCCTAAGTACAGACGCGCAACATACGCGTACCTGCCCAGGTGCTTTCCGGCGCTTGATGTCGCGGGACGATTGCACGCTTGGTTCTCGCGCCGCTGGTCTGCGTCCGGAGCCGCCCTCGCCCATACAGGTGGGTTCCGGGTCCGTCCCAATTCACGCCTTTCGAGGGCAATTCCTTCCCCCGCGGGAACGTTAATGTCCGTTCCCCTGTTGACAGTACTTGGAACAACTCGCACAAACCCTCTCCACATTGACCATCCAAAATACAACACCGGGCGTACTGGGTAGCGAGGGGTGTGCAGTTTGGCGCGAATATCCCGCGGACGCGCGTCCCAGCACGGAACAACGCTCAAGCCAGCCCGGGATCTGACTCCGGCATGAGCATCATGCGCAGGGCTGTCTGAGAGCAGGTTTCCCGCGGACCAGCCGAACCTCATCCGGAGTCCGGCGGCCGCCCCATCCTGGCCAGATGCTCGGAAAAGTCCACAAACAGCGTCACCACCAACTCCACGGTCAGGCTCTGCCGGTATCTGGCGCCGTACTTCCTCTCCAGCAGGTAGCCCGCTATCACCCAGGCGTTGTAGATCAGGAAGGGAAAGAACATCAACAGTATCCGGACCGACTCGTCGCGGCTGGTCGTCTTGGGCCGTATCTCCTCGTAGCACCGGTACCCGGTTTCTATCCCCCAGCGCTGCCTGTACAGCTCGACGAACCGGTCCGGATCCCCCGCGACGACATGGGCCGGGACGTTGGTGGCAAACACGTGGTAGGCCGGCCTGTCCCCGGTGATGGCTACATCATCACCCTTCTCGCCGGTCTCCACCTCGGCGATGTCCCGGGCGTTCTTGGTCGGACGTATGACCAGCGTGAACCCCTCCACCCGCCTGGGCGAGGACGATGTTATCGTATGCCAGGAGACGGCGGCCCTGCGGCCGGCCCGGTGTTCCCGGATGGCCTCGACCACGCTGCCCGTCCTGGTGGCCGGCATCAGGAACCGGATACCCCGGTCGTTGAGCAGGCGTATGACCTCGCGCGTGTAGAACTCGCGGTCCAGCGTCAGCAGGTTGATCCTCACGCCGCTCCCCTGGCACTTGTCCAGCAGGCGGGAGACCAGGTCGGCCTTCTGGTCCCCGCGGGTTGCCAGGATGGCGGCCAGGCACAGCCGGGATCCGGCCACCGTGCAGTGGGCCGTCGCCAGCGAGTTGAAGGTGCAGGTACCCCTCTCGTACTTTGACTTGATCATGAACAGCATGTTCTTGATCTTGTCGTACCTTCCTATCTTGTGAAAGTCGATAGCGACATCGACGGGGCGCCTGAGCATGCCCCGCCTCCTGGCGTGTAGCACCGACCTCCGGAGGACACGGTCGCAGCGTATGTTCATCCAGTCGTAGCGCACCGACCGGATCTTCCCCAGCAGCCACCTGCCCGACGGGAGTGGCATGCTGCGGGATCTTGCCTTTGCCTTCCGGTACGCCATCTCGGCGCACGATCCGTTCATGCACATGGTCGACAGGTGATGGAAAAAGTCCCAGGGGCCGTACCGGGCGTTGGACCCCTGCCCGAACCTGATCCTCATGCAGGAGAAGAAAAGCGCACCGACCAGCTTATATGCCGTTTCCGTGGAGTGTTCTTGGCGTGTTTGTCCGCTCATGATTGGATCTCACGACGGCTTTCACGCCGACTTTTTAAGCTACAATGTCATCTGCCGCGCGGATTTTGGTGGATCGCCCCAAACTCAGACTAGGTTGGTGGTTTGGAAAATTGGTTGTTCCAACTACTGGTTGACCACATTGTACGCCGCGTTACCGTCGGCGTTCATCACCCGGCCGCAGAACACACACCCAAAGCGCTCACCGTTCCGCGACTCCGCATCAGCGTGTCGGCATGCCGAGCAGGTCGTGCTGGTGCCAACCGGGTTGACCTCTACCACCCTGATGCCCAACCTCTCGGCCACAATCCTGATCTTCCGCAGTATCTCACCATGGCGGACGAACCTCATGCCCCTGTTGAGGCCGCGCTTCCTGTTTCCACCGTGCCGCGTCATCGCCTCCAGATCCAACCGTTCGATACAGATGACGCTCGCACCCCAGCAAACCTCCTTGGCCAGCAACCACTCGCAGTAGTCCCGTACGCAGGCGTTCTTGTGGTTGCGGCGGTCGCGCCGGCGCGCCGTCTCCCGATAGTTGCGCGAATGTTTGTTGGTCTTGGATAGTTTGCGGCGCGTCGCATCGTTCCAGTGCTGGTTGGACCTGAACGCGCTCGCCGTGTCGTAGCAGGCGACGCGCCCGTCCGAGCGCGCCACCACCGTCGGGTTGGTTATGCCGCGGTCTATGCCGACGGCCAAACCGGTTGTACGCGGCTCGGCGTCCGGCAGCTTGTAGGTGATGTAGAGCCGCCAGGTGTTGGCGTTCCCGTACGGCGACACGTCCGCCAACCGGAACGACCTTGCGCCATATAGCCAGTTGTTTGGGTATTGGTATGGCTGCTCCCCGGCTAGCCGGACGCGGCCCAAGCCGCGCAGCGAGGCCGTTTGGTTGTCGACGTAGGTCGGCGCGATCTCGCACGAGACCGTCCTCAACGGGTTCTTCCGTGTCCGGTAGTTGAGGTTGCCGTTGCCGTGCTTGTTGGAGACGTCGGCGGCCGTCCTCGCCTGGCGGATTGCCGCCTGCTGAAAGTCCCGTTCCGTCTGCTGTTGGTGCGGCGTCGCCTGCCGCAGGATGGTGAACTCCTTTTGCAGGTCGAACAAGGTGAGCGTCGGATCCTCCTTCAGCCTGGAGACGGCCCAGTTGTATGCTTCGCGCTGGGCGCCGACCAAATCGGACAGTTTGGCGGCCTGCTCGCGCGTCAGGACGACGCGGAAACCGCGGGTGCGCATCATACGGTAATGTACCGGACCAACCATATAAACCCGGTCCTGCCTGGCCGGCCGCCGGTCTCGTCCTGGCGTGTGTATTTATCCGATAATTCCCCTTCCGCCCCCTGTGTAGTCCGAAAAAAGTTTCACCCCCCGTCCGTATATAAGTACCGTAATTTGGAGACCGGGCCCCATGGTTGACACCCCCCAGAACATGGCATCCGGGACAAAGTCGCCAGATTCCAAAGTCAACATGACGCGGACCGGAAACACTGGTGTGGGGGTCCGCCGGCGCTCCGGACGTCGTCAAATAGGAAAAAAGAGAGAGCGGCCAATGAGAAAGGTAGACGAGTCCAAGGCGAGATGGATCGTCAGGGAGAAGCGCAAGGGAACGCCGAACAGGAGGATAGCGGAGGCGATGAAGATCTCCGTCCGGCGGGTCCAACAGGTGTGGCGGCGGTTCAAGGATGCCGACGCGATATCATACCCGGAAGGCAGGGGAAGGCCCAGGAGACGGCTGCCCGGACGCACGGAATACTCGGCCGTCCTGGCCGCTGCTCAGGGCGGTCCCGCGGGCGCCGTCCGCCTGGAGGAGGCCATTGAGGAGGCCACCGGAATCCATATTCCGCACAACACCATCCACGAGATAATGAGGGATGAGGATCTGGCCGTGAAGCAGGACAACAAGACAGGACAACGCAGCTGGGTCCGCTACGAGCGCGCCCACTCCAACTCCATGTGGCACACCGATTACAAGCTGCTGGACGACGGCAGGTGGTTCCTCTGCTACCTGGATGATGCCTCCCGGTTCGTGACCGGGTGGGGCGTCTTCAAGCAGGCCACCACCGGGAACGCCCTGAAGGTGCTCGGCCAGGCCATCGCCGACCACGGCAAGCCGGCCTCGATACTGACGGATCACGGCTCGCAGTTCTACGCCAACGGATCCGAGCAGAAGAAAAAGGGAACCTCCCTGTTCGAGGAGCGGCTGGTCGAGCTGGGCATCCGCCAGATACTGGCGCGCGTCGGCCATCCCCAGACCAACGGCAAGGTAGAGAGGCTGCACGGGGAGATCCAGCGCAAGCTTCACTTCTTCGAGGAGGCCTCCTACGGGGGTAAGACGCGGGGCGGCGGATCCGGCAAATCCCACGTGGGCGGTCCCTTCCATACGGGTCCGGAGCGGGATCCCGTCGACAGGTTCATCGAATGGTACAACTACCATCGACCCCACATGTCCCTGGACAGGAAGAGTCGGGAGACGCCCGCGCGGGCGTTCATCCGGAAGATGGCTCCGGCCGGGGAGACGGTCGTCGACGCGCAGAGCGGAGAGGAGTACAGCGCGGATTGATCCGGGCCTGCCTCCACGCGACGGCCCGGTCCGTGGAGGGCTGCGCGTGTCCCGCGGGAGGGCTCCCGCCCCCCGAACAGGGACGGTGTGCCAGCGGAGTGGAAATGGAGCGCGGGCCATGGCCGGTGGCGATCCGGGACCCGCCTAAGATAACGTACTTATCCGGTAATCTACGAATTGAGGCCATGCCGGCAGGGGGGCGAAATATTTTTGGGATTCCACATCCCCTTCCGCCCCCCGACAACTTTTAACCGGACCGCCGCCCCCACCCCGCCATGGAGATAAGCCTGGAGGACATATACGGGACGCTGGAGTCCATACAGGAGTCCCGCGACCGCATCATCACCGGGTCGCGCCGGATAATCTCGCTGTGCAGCAGGTCGATCATCCTGGTGCACCGCGGCCAGCCGGAGCAGGCCGCCGCCCTGCTGGACGAGGCCGGATCCCTGCTGGAGCTACTCAGGAAGGAGGCAGTCCCGCGCACCGCCCAGCACCTGGTCACCGCCGAGCAGGAGTACGTGGAAGCCAGGTCGCTGCTGGGCCTGGTCCGGGATGACGCCGTACCGGCCCGGGACGAGCTGGGCGTGATGCCCGAGTCCTACGTTCTGGGTCTCCTGGATACGGTCGGGGAGCTCAAGAGGCTGATGCTGGACCAGATACGCTCCGGCGACCCCGATTCGGCGTACCACACCTTCGAGCGGATGGACCAGCTGTATCTGGCGCTCTACCCCTCGTCGATGTACGACAAGGTCCTCAGGGAATCGCGCCGCAAGATGGACGTCTGCAGGATGATCCTGGAGGACTCCCGCTCGATCATCACCGAGGAGAGGCGCAGGCAGGAGCTGGTGCGGGCGATGGGATTTGAACCCACGAACTCCTGAGAGACTAGCCCCTCAAGCTAGCGCCTTTGGCCAGGCTGGGCGACGCCCGCGTGGTTACCACCTTGCATGGTTTTTATAATCCTTGAGGGAGTTCGCTCCCGTAATGCTTGTTCCGGTAAGGTGTTTTACGTGCGGCAGCCTGATAGCAGACAAGTTCTCCCAGTACCGGAAGGACGTCCAGGAAGGCGCCGATCCGGGCCAGACGCTCGACTCGCTCGCCATACGGAGATACTGCTGCCGCCGGATGCTCCTGACCTCGGTCGAGACCATACACCAGGTGGTGCCCTTCTACGAGGCCATGAACAAGAGAAACGAAGAGATACGCCGGGATATGGCTTGACCCATGAGATAACCTCCGTTCTGGGCCGCATCGTCTACAACAGCCGCGGTTCGCAGACGATCGAGGTGGATGTCACCACCGACGGCTCCCACACCGGAAGGGCGGCGGCCCCCTCGGGGGCCAGCGTCGGCCGGCACGAGGCCGTCTCGTTCCCGGAGGGGGGTCCAAGAAGATGCCTTGACATGCTGGCGGACAACGCCTCCAGGCTGCGGGGGCTGGATCCCGCCGACCGCGGGGCCATCCATGCGGTGCTCCGGGAGATGGACGGGACCGACAACTACTCGGGGATAGGCGGGGCGCTGGCCTACGCGGTGACGGTGGCAGCAGCCGAGTCGGCCGCGCGGGCCCAGGATATCCCGATGTACCGGTCACTGCAGAGGCGCGACTCGTACCACCTCCCCATACCGCTGGGCAACATACTGGGGGGCGGGGTCCATGCCGGCGAGGGCACCCCGGACATTCAGGAGATATTGGTATGCGTCCCCGCCGCCAGGTCCATCCGGGAGGCCATCCAGACCAACATGGACGTGCACAAGGAGCTGGGCAGGCTGCTCTCTGATAGGGATCCGCGCTTTACCCGGGGAAAGGGGGACGAGGGAGGCTGGGCCCCGTCGATGGACAACGAGGAAGCCCTGCAGATGGCGGCGCGCGCCTGCGAGTCACTGGGATACACGCTGGGCCGCGAGGTGGCGCTGGGGGTGGACTTTGCATCATCCACCCAGTATGATGACAAATCCGGCAGGTACGTCTACGGCCGGGCCGGATTCGAGAACGATCCCGGCGAGCAGATAGAGTTCGTCTCGGATATCATCAGGCGGTACAGGCTCAGGTACGCCGAGGATGCCGTCCACGAGGAGGCGTTCGAGGAGATGGCCGAGCTGGTCGGCCGCTTCCCCCAGACGCTGATCACCGGCGACGACCTGACGGTGACAAACCACAGGATACTGGAGCGGGCCATCTCGAGCCGTTCCTGCAACGCGGCCATCCTGAAGGTGAACCAGGCCGGCTCGCTCCACGATGCCATGCTGTTCGCCGAGACGGCCCGGCAGAACGGCATAAGGCTGGTGACCTCGCATCGCTCCGGCGAGTCGTCCGGATCGCACATCGTCCACATAGGGATAGCCACCGGGTCGGTCCTCCTGAAGGTGGGGGTGGTGGGCGGCGAGCGCGTGGCCAAGCTGAACGAGATGATCCGGGTCTCGGGGCATGATTTAATACGAGGGGTGGCCGAGCTCGCCTGATATCATGATGCAGCAGGAACCGGTGGACATCAAGAAGAAGGTGCTGGCCACGGGCATACGGGTGGGCACCCACGTCAAGACCAAGTTCATGTCCCCGTTTATCACGATGGCCAGCCCCGAGGGACTGTACCAGTTCGACATGGACGTGACGCTCCAGCGGATAGACGCGGCGGCCCGCTTCATCAACAACGTTGGCGCCCAGAACGTCCTGGTGTGCAGCGGCCGCGGCTACGCGTACTCCCCGATAGAGAAGTTCTGCGAGCTGGCCGGGGCGCAGATGAAACTGAACAGGTTCATGCCCGGGACGCTGACCAACCCGTCCCTCAAGTACTATATCGAGCCCAAGCTGATTCTGGTCTCCGACCCGCAGGTGGACGAGCAGGCGGTCATCGAGGCCACCAACGCCGGCATACCGGTTATCGGCGTCTCCAACACGGACAACATCACATCCAACCTGGACCTGGTGATTCCTGCCAACAACAAGGGGCGCCGTTCCCTGGCCACCATCTACTGGCTGCTGGCACGGCGCATCCTGATAGAGAAGGGGGATCTGACCGAGAACGATCCCATGCCCTACGAGATAGAAGACTTTGAGACCAAGCACCTCGAGGAGGACTGAGCCGCGCCATCCGGCCGTGGCCGGACTATTCTACCGGGGCGAGGCCGACCAGCTGCGAAACGAGATAGAGTCGTGTTATCGGAGGGGTCCGGGATCGCTGCCGCCCGGCCCTGCCAGGGACGACATATTGGCGGTGATCTGCCCCCACGCGGGCTACACGTACTCTGGGATGGTGGCCTGCCATTCGTACCATGCGATATCGGGCAACAAGTACCCGTACGTGGCGATGGTGGGGCCGGACCACCGCTCCGCCGGCCCGGGCCTCTCCCTGTCGGGCCACGACCGCTGGGAGACACCGCTGATGTCCTCGCCGGTCTTCCACTCGGACGCGCTTGAGGGGTGCGGCGCCATCCGGGACGAGGCGACCCACCGCCCCGAGCACAGCCTGGAGGTGCAGCTGCCGATCATCCAGTACACGTTCGGCGCCATCCCGATACTGCCCGTCCTGATGTCCGACCAGTCCAGGGACGCGGCCGTCCGGCTGGGCGGCGGCCTGGCCGGGCTGCCGTCCGAGGGGGAGCGTCCCGCCGTGGTGGCGTCCTCTGACCTGACCCACTACGAACCGGACGGGGCGGCCCGCGACAAGGACGCGGCCCTGATAGATGCCGTCCTGGAGATGGACGTGGACTCGTTCTACGAGGTGCTGCACCGTCGCAGGGTGAGCGCCTGCGGGTACGGCGCCATCGCCGCGATAATGGAGTACTCCAGGGAGATGGGCGCCTCGGGGGGGCGCCTGCTCCGATACGCCACCAGCGGGGACGCGGGCGGGGACTACTCGGCGGTGGTCGGGTACTGCTCGATATCCTTCTCCTGATACGCGGGGCCGGGGGTCGGTTGGATATATCATACCTAGCGGGCAAACGCTACAGGATGGCACGATCCGGACGGGCTCGCGGGATCAGCTGCGTTCCGGTACAGGACCGCCCGCGAGAACCCGTGACCGGCCGCACGCCCGGATTGGTCGAAGATTTAATCGCTCTGCCCGCGCATTGATTGTATGACGAGTGCAAGTTTGGGTCAAATCGACTCATTACCCCAAGCCATCCGGCAACGACCCGTCCGCCGTTCCGGTCGGTTTGGGAAGGGAGACGCGGCCGGGTTGGATCGGGCTCCGCGGATGCCGCCTGCTCGTCCTTGGGCGCCGCGCCTCCCCCGAAGACGGGCGGGGGTATTCCGTTGGTGAAGATGCGCCGGGTTGGATCGCGCGCCATCCGGATGGTGGCCTGGTAGGCGGTTATGCCGTTCTTCACGCAGGTGGCCGCGAACGTCCTGAGGATGGCAAAGTTGCGGGCTGCCCTCCGGTTGGGGAATATGGCCCTGCGGCGGTCCACCGCCACCGCCAGGTCGCGGATGGCCCGCTCGGCGGCGTTGTTGTGGAGGGGCATGCCGGGGATCCGGATGGCGGCGAACATGTTGGGCAGGGCGTTGGGGATGATGGTGGTGGTGACACCGTCGGCCGGGAACGAGCCGGTGATCATCCGGACGCGCCCGGCCAGCTGGTCAATCCGGGCGTCAACGAACCCGGCCAGGCCGGGTATCCGGGCGATGATCCCCAGATGGCTGGCGCACCGGACGGGTCCGCCGGCCAGCCGCTCCGCCTGTTCGCGGACCTGCCCGGCATCGCGGTAGACGGACAGCATCATCCGGTGGCGGTCGTACTGGGAAGATCCAAGGTCGTTCTCCATCAAGGACACCTCGGCGTCGCGCTGCAGGTGTACCAGGCACCTGGCCAGGGGTCCCTTGTGCCACTCGTACCCGGCGGTGCCGTCCCGCATGGCGGGAGGGTGCTCCATCCACCCCCGGATGGACCGTAGCGTGACCGCGTACCTGTGGGGGATGATCCTTGTCTGGGCGGTGCGTGCCGTCTCGGCCACCGACGCCTGCACCCCCTCGCGGCCCATCTCAAGGATATGAGCGGGGGGGGCACCGGCGCGTTGTGATGGTGATGAATTCAATCTTGGATGAGATGCGCTCCCTCCAGGATGGGATGCCCACCCAAGAGACTAGCCCCGCCCAACACCAGCAAACATCGCCCCTGGGTGTGTCTCAGAGACATATACGGCCCGGAGGCCGCGTCCCGTAGTACTTGGATGCATCCAGGCGGTCGTCAAGGAGACGCGCGTCCGCCCCCTGCAGGGGTTTGTTCGCGCTCCCTTTCAGCCGCCGCCCTTCGCCGTATACGCACGGAAACCGCACGCAGGCAGCGTCCACCAGCCGGAACACCGGCCGGTCGACGCGCTGCTCCCAATCCCCGGCCACCCGGACGCCGTTGCCGGACGCCGCCGCCGGTTCACAGTCCGATGATGATGATGGCAGCAGGCGCCGCCTCAGCAGGTTGATCGGCGCCGCATCATCCCGGTCTATCAGGTAATGGCAGGCGGTGCAAGCCTTCTTGCGCCTCCACTGCCGCCACAGGTTTCTGTCCTTGTGGTAGTTGGCCTCCCAGAACGTCCCGCCGCAGACAGGACAGGTGGAGCTCGTCCCCCGCGGGTCCGCCAGATGGACGCGCAGCCCGTGCTTGGCGAACACCCGCCCCGCCACCTTGACGATGGTGCCCTGGCTGAGCCCCATCTTCAGCAGATCGCGTTCCATAGATGACATGTTCCTGTTGGATTTGACCAGCATGGCGTCGATGGTGGGCCGCTCCAGCACGAGATCCATGCCGGACCGCCGCCAGCCCGTGCATCATCTTGTATAGGTGGTTCGTCTTTTGGTTGGCATACCGGGCGTTTATCGCCCTGCGCTCGCGCCTGTTGACGCGCCGGTCGCGCCGCTTGTTGGAGGGCTTGCGCCCGGGATGCTTTGCGGGGTGGCGCCTGCCGGACCGCCGCCCGTTCCGCTTTTTGGCGGGCGGCCCGCCGGTCACGCCCAAGATAGCGTGCTTGCGGCGGCGCGTCCTGGCGTGGGCGAGCGCCCCGTTGGGTATGCGCTCCTGCCGCCCGTTCGTGTCTGCGGTGGCGTGCTCTGCCTTGTTGACGTCCATCGCGACGATACCGCCGCCGGGCGCAGCCGCCGCGGCGGGCCGCGGCGTTACCGCTATCGAGAGGGTGGTGGGCGTGAGGGTGACGGCGCCCACCCCGGATGCGGTGGCGATCGCCTCTATGACATGGCGGTTGAGCTTGAATTCGGCCGTGTGCCTGGACGGAACGATGGGAAAGCGCAGTATCACATAAGGGGAAGAGAGCAGCGGCTGCCTGGGCGCGTCGGATAGTTTGCACCAAAAGCCCCTGCCGTAGACCACGCACGAACCCGCCCCCTGGCGCAGCGCCGGATTGGAGCACCTCGGGCGGGCGGCGTTGGCGTCGGTGGTTCGCCTCTTGACGTACGCCCTGGCCATGACCTCGCAGCCATCCATCATGTATTTGGCGAACTGCGCCATGTACCTGCCCCGGTGGTGCTTGAGCATCCCGTATATCCTGCGGACGCGTCCGTCATACTCGGCGAGCTCGGCCCCAGAGTAGTCTTCGCGCACCTTGGGGTAGTCGCGTATCAGGTTAAGCCACATCCTGATACCCAGGTTTATCTTGTGGACGGCGTGCTCGAGGGCGCCTGCCAGGGCGCCATCGGGGTCGTGCGGCGGCACGGCCTGCTTGCGCACGCCGGTGATCTCGCGGAATTTGGGCGGACTGTACACCTTGCCGTGGTGCATGCTGACAGAGACCGTCAGGCCGGAGGTGCGCTTCATGGTACCATACGGTTATTACATAGTAAAAAACTTCACTGTTTTGGTATATGTTTCTGGGACACAGCCATCGCCCCTGAATGGTTTTTAACCGCCCTTGCCAGGAGGGCTCCCGTGAGCAGGACAAAGAAGACCGGGTCGGTGGAGCGGGGACGCCTTGACCACGAGTGGGCGCGCTCCCACATGAGGATACTGGACCGGACCATCTCGCGCCTGCAAGAGTCGCGGCCGCTGGAGGGGGTGACGGTAGCCTGCTGCCTGCACATGACCAAGGAGACCTCGGTTCTGCTGATGGGGCTCCGGGATCTGGGCGCCACCGTCGCGTGCTGTCCGGGGAACCCGCTGACAACCAGCGACGACGTGGCGGCGTTCCTGGCCTCGGAGGGGCTGCACGTCTACGCGTGGAACGACCAGACCGCCGAGGAGTACGACTGGTGCATCGACCAGGTACTGGGCCACAAGCCGTCCATCCTGGTGGACGACGGGGCCGACATGAACGTCAAGGCCCACTTTGACAAGAGGCACGCCGGTCTCAAGATCGTGGGGGCCACCGAGGAGACGACCGCCGGGGTAACGCGGCTGCGGGCCATAGAGCGGGAGGGCAAGCTGCTCTTCCCGGTGATCCTGGTAAACGACGCCTACACAAAGCAGCTCTTTGACAACAGGTACGGCACCGGCCAGAGCACCATAGACGGGCTGCTCAGGTCCATGAACCTGCTGATGGCCTCCAAGAGGGTGGTGGTGGCCGGGTACGGCTGGGTCGGCCGCGGCGTGGCGGCAAGGTGCTCGGGAATGAACTCCAAGGTGATAGTCACCGAGGTGGATCCGGTTCGGGCCCTGGAGGCGCACATGGACGGCTACGAGGTCATGCCCATGTCGCGGGCGGCCCCGCGGGGGGACATCTTCATCACCGCCACGGGCATGACCGGGGTGATAAGGCCGGAGCACGTGAACCGCATGCGGGACGGGGCCATCCTTGCCAACGTGGGCCACTTTGACGTAGAGATAGACACCAGGTTCCTGCTCAAAGAGTCGGAGTCGGTCCGCCGCGTTCGGCCAGACCTGGACGAATGCGTTCTCTCCAACGGAAACCGCGTATATCTGGTAGGAGAGGGCCGCCTGGCAAACCTGGCAGCCGCAGAGGGACACCCCCCCGAGGTGATGGCCCAGTCCTTCTCCAACCAGCTCCTGTCCGTCCTGCACATCCTGAAGAACCACCCCTCCATGCCAAAGAAGATACTCGACGTGCCCGAGTCGATAGACCGGCAGGTTGCCACCGATGCCCTGGCCGCCATGGACGTAAAGATAGACAGGCTCAGCAAGGAACAGATAGAGTACATGAACAGTTGGTAGCACCACTTACTAGCGCTGTGGGTACGGTCATATCCTGCGAACAAGTGGCAACTCAGCGTCTGGTAGATGATGATGTCTCGTTGGTGCTGTAGATGCCGCGCTCTCGCGTACCAATAGCATAATTTCTAGGCATACATGTTCATACTATTTTTAGACATATCCTGACGGCGTCTACTTGCCCTAGCTTATACGGGGGAAATCCATCAATGCTGGACAGAGTGTTGGTATTGGTGGCAATACCCGCATCAATATCTGCGATTGTTCGATAGCCTAGACGTAATAAATCATTCACGAGCAGGTCCACATCAGTCGGGCCCGACGGCTCGCGCAGCGGGAACCTCCATGCCAGGTAATCATCTACACTTTTTCTTTTCAGCCTCCAGCGTCCATATGGAAAGTACGTCGCAGATCCGGATATGGTCACTGCGCTTCTGTCCGCGTATTTTGTGATCCCATTTTGCCAAGAGCGGACTGCATTCAGAGCGTCGATGGCAGTAGTAACTATGGCGGTTGCCACGCGGACCGTGTGTCTTGCGTTCTTGTTTTGACCGGAGAGGGCCGAACATAGAAACTCTTCGGCGGCCGTAGCCATGGTCGCAGTAACAGGCGTTATGCTTTTCGTTATACTGCTTCGCTTGGCGAGATGCTCGATTCTGTTTCGAACTAGTCTCACAGTGATATCGCCGCCCACAAGAAGCGACACTGAGTAGCTGAGAGGTAGTCTACCACCGCGCAGGATTCTGTCTATTTCATTCTCTATTGTATGAAGTCTGAGCCTGTCTAGGATGGGCAAGATCACGTCGCGCTGCTTTGCAAGATGTGATACCTGCTCGAATATATTGCCCAGCAGGTTTGACAACGGATTTGCGCCCTCTTGCCACATAATTTCATCCCATACCATCTCCCAGTCAAACTTACCGTGATCAAACTCCATTAGCTGGCCGGCTGGGTCTTTTGCCAAAATTTCCATGTCGTCTACATCTCCCTCCCGTCCGGCCACCGCTTTGAGCAAAAACACATATTCATTACGTAGTATTCCTACTTTGAGATTACCATATTCTATGTAGTCGGCGGTCTGAATCATCGCATCGGACAGACTGGCGCCGCTGAGTATCCTGTTGGTAAAAATGTCTATCCGGGGCATAGCAGAGTGAGTCAGTATGGTGTCGGGGGAAAGCCGCGCGTCCTCCTGGGTGTATACGGTACTTGCTAGTTCTGCATACCCAAGCTTGCTGGTCAGAATATCGACAACTGCATCAAAACCAGCCTTGTCGCGCACCACTATGTCACAGTCCTTGGTTGATGCCTTGAGGTTTTTGATCCTCATATTTTCACCTCCAAGCAGATACACCTCAAGTTGCCGTACCGCATGCCTGCCTACATCCTCAAACAATGATCCGGTCGAAGCTGGTATGGATAGTTCTGCATCGTCGATCCCGTACAACTTGGCTTTTTCAATAAATTCATTCCACGGCAAGAACATGTGGGGGTTTTTTTCTGGTGTTTTGCGGCGTACGTATGACTCTATATCCAGCCATATGTCGTTCACACCCCATGATAGCGCGGTTTTTCTAAGCTGTACGGTGTCAAAACGATTCCTGTTGTAGACATAAAATACTATTGACATTAACAACCCAGCCCGATTTTTTGCTTGGCGCGCAGCGACTATGGCGTGTATTATTATGTCGTGTATATCCACAAGATTTTCCTGCTTAGCATAGTAGTTAAACGGATCGTCATACTCCACTCCGTAACTGGAGAACATGGAAAACGCCGTAAGTTGCCCAGATGCTTGATGGCTTTTTAGACTCTTCTTTAGCATCTTTGCCGAATCTCGATATATTGTTTCGGATTCCTCGCTGCGGCCCATTTCCAATTCGATGTTTAAGATATTTGCTAAATTTTTCAGATCCTGTGAATTGCTTAACGCTATCCTGCCATAGTCTTTTGATTCGGTGCCGCCCTTGACGATTCCAGCTGCTCTGAAGTCTGTAATCGCCCTATATACACTAGTGTAGGACAGGCCGGTGCGGGACACGATCTCATCAACAGTGGATGGCTCGGCTAGGCAGCAAAGTACGCTCTCGTTGGAGCCATGAAGCAGGCCCCCCAAACTCCATTTTTGTGACATTCTCCTGAGCAGCTGCGCTTTTGCGTTCTTTTGGAGGAATACGGCCAAACCCTTCCTGTAGATGAAACCCTCTCGGGACAGCTTCCTAACCTGCGCATGAAACTGGCTTGTACCAATCCCGAGTGTGGCCTGTAGCTTCTTGGCATCAGTGGTTCCGCTAATTACCATTCTGAGAAGATTAAGCGCTGTTTCATTCATCTAGTACCAAAATACCGCATTAGTATATATATATTATTGTATTTTGATACTAAAGAAATGCCATGTTTGTTTGCGCAGAATCCACCAAGTTTGGCATGTCTACCGGGCACCGAAGGCTCTGATACCGGCGCAAAGATGACTTTGGCCTAGGCAGTGTTGCAGGCTTGGACGTAACCGCGCGGGTGTGTCTCAGAGACATATACGGCCCGGAGGCCGCGTCCCGTAGTACTTGGATGCATTCAGGCGGTCGTCAAGGAGACGCGCGTCCGCCCCCTGCAGGGGTTTGTTCGCGCTCCCTTTCAGCCGCCGCCCTTCGCCGTATACGTGCGGAAACCGCACGCAGGCAGCGTCCACCAGCCGGAACACCAGCCGGTCGACGCGCTGCTCCCAATCCCCGGCCACCCGGACGCCGTTGCCGGACGCCGCCGCCGGTTCACAGTCCGATGATGATGATGACGGCAGGCGCCGCCTCAGCAGGTTGATCGGCGCCGCATCATCCCGGTCTATCAGGTAATGGCAGGCGGTGCAAGCCTTCTTGCGCCTCCACTGCCGCCACAGGTTTCTGTCCTTGTGGTAGTTGGCCTCCCAGAACGTCCCGCCGCAGACAGGACAGGTGGAGCTCGTCCCCCGCGGGTCCGCCAGATGGACGCGCAGCCCATGCTTGGCGAACACCCGCCCCGCCACCTCGACGATGGTGCCCTGGCTGAGCCCCATCTTCAGCAGATCGCGTTCCATAGATGACATGTTCCTGTTGGATTTGACCAGCATGGCATCGATGGTGGGCCGCTCCAGCACGAGATCCATGCCGGACCGCCGCCAGCCCGTGCATCATCTTGTAGAGGTGGTTCGTCTTTTGGTTGGCATACCGGGCGTTTATCGCCCTGCGCTCGCGCCTGTCGACGCGCCGGTCGCGCCGCTTGTTGGAGGGCTTGCGCCCGGGATGCTTTGCGGGGTGGCGCCTGCCGGACCGCCGCCCGTTCCGCTTTTTGGCGGGCGGCCCGCCGGTCACGCCCAAGATAGCGTGCTTGCGGCGGCGCGCCCCGGCGTGGGCGAGCGCCCCGTTGGGTATGCGCTCCTGCCGCCCGTTCGTGTCTGCGGTGGCGTGCTCTGCCTTGTTGACGTCCATCGCGATGATACCGCCGCCGCCGGGCGCAGCCGCCGCGGCGGGCCGCGGCGTTACCGCTATCGAGAGGGTGGTGGGCGTGAGGGTGACGGCGCCCACCCCGGATGCGGTGGCGATCGCCTCTATGACATGGCGGTTGAGCTTGAATTCGGCCGTGTGCCTGGACGGAACGATGGGAAAGCGCAGTATCACATAAGGGGAGGACAGCAGCGGCTGCCCGGGCGCGTCGGATAGTTTGCACCAAAAGCCCCTGCCGCAGACCACGCACGAGCTGGATCCCTGGCGCAGCGCCGGGTTGGAGCACTCGCAACCGCGTAAAGAACGCAATCGGTGTCGAGGCGCGCCAGATGGCCAACGCCGGGTACGGCCTGGGATACGAGCAGTTGAGCACGGACAAACTATACACCAAGAACGGCAGGATGGCACCGTACGTTCGCGGCAAGCTAAAGACCCCCCTCAACACCGGCCAGCGAAGACGCGCCCTGGTCTGCGCCGCCCAGTCGGAGGGGCTGCCGCATGTCGGGGTGGACCCGGCAGGCACCTCGGCGAACTGCCTCATGTGTGGTGGCAAGCTGAAACGCGCGACCAACCAGCCATCAGGCAGACGCAACCTGTGGTGCCAGCCATGCAGGGTCATCCGTGAGCGGGATGCCAACGCGGGCGCCAACATATTGTTTCGGACGGTAGCGGCGCTTGTCATGGAGTATACCGGCCGGGACGGGTCGACACGCGTCACGTTCCCGGCCATGCTGGCGATGCTGAGGGATGCCATCCACGAACCCGGCATGAGCAGACAGCAAAAGAACACTCTGACAGACATCCTGCGGCTGATAGGGGGCCGCAGTGCAGGCGCCGATTGGCGCCTGCCGGGGGCGCACAAACCGGGGCGCCGAAGTCCCGCCGACGAAGAGTCGGCGGGCGGACCCGGGGTAGACGACCACGGCCGGAACGGGCCGGGGCCGCCCAATGCAGCCAAGTTATGCGTCTATGCATAACCTCTATTCAGGGTACAGACAGGTGGCTGACGCTCATACAGAACGCCGCATCCGCCGCGTGAGGCGCCGCGGACGCCCGACATGATGCCCGGCGCGAACTTTTGCGCCCACACCCGCCCATTCCGGCGGGACTTTGCCAAAGACCGGCTCAAGTGCATCCAGGCGGTCCGGACATTCCCGGTTTGGGTCCCCGATCTGGGCCGTTTGGATCAACCGCCCGTCCTTGCAGGGGACCTACAGCAGTTACGATTTTAGCAACTCCGTCCATCGCCCTTGCCTCTCCCGCTGTGCTCCCTGTCACTACCGCTGCCGCAGTGAATGGTGTCATCGCCTGCGCCTCCGTAGAGCACATCGTTGCCAGCCCCGCCATACAGGGTGTCGTGACCATTACCGCCCCGTATGGTGTCATCGCCTGCGCCTCCAATGATGCAGTCGGGGCCTTTCTTGCCCCAGATGTAATCGCCTTGATCAGATGCGAGTATCAGATCTGCGTCATCAGTGCCTGTGATGTTGCTTCCAAGGGATCCGTCACGGTTGTCGATCACGTTGTATGATCCACCAGATATGAGCTCCTCGATTGTCATGTCGCCACAGTATCTGGCATCTGCCCTGAGCTGCGGCTCTGTTTTGAGATCGACAGTAGGGACGGCAAGCACGGACACGCTCACCGTGTCCGTATCGGACTGGCCCGCGGTATCCGTCACGGTAAGGGTAAAGGCGAGCGTGCCGGCACCGGAGGGCGCAGTGAACGTGGGCTGCCGGGCGGCGGCATCAGACAGCGACACTGTCGGACCGCCGGTCTGGTTCCACGAATACGCAAGGGTGCCGCTGGATGTGGAGGCAGAGCCGTCAAGCGTTACGGTGGAGCCCGCCGCAACCGTCTGGCCTGTCCCGGCGTCGGATACGGGGGCGGCAAGCACGGACACGCTCACCGTGTCCGTATCGGACTGGCCCGCGGTATCCGTCACGGTAAGGGTAAAGGCGAGCGTGCCGGCACCGGAGGGCGCAGTGAACGTGGGCTGCCGGGCGGCGGCATCAGACAGCGACACTGTCGGACCGCCGGTCTGGTTCCACGAATACGCAAGGGTGTTGCCGGATGATGCAGAGCCGTCAAGCGTTACGGTGGAGCCCGCCGCAACCGTCTGGCCTGTCCCGGCGTCGGATACGGGGGCGGCAAGCACGGACACGCTCACCGTGTCCGTATCGGACTGGCCCGCGGTATCCGTCACGGTAAGGGTAAAGGCGAGCGTGCCGGCACCGGAGGGCGCAGTGAACGTGGGCTGCCGGGCGGCGGCATCAGACAGCGACACTGTCGGACCGCCGGTCTGGTTCCACGAATACGCAAGGGTGTTGCCGGATGATGCAGAGCCGTCAAGCGTTACGGTGGAGCCCGCCGCAACCGTCTGGCCTGTCCCGGCGTCGGATACGGGGGCGGCAAGCACGGACACGCTCACCGTGTCCGTATCGGACTGGCCCGCGGTATCCGTCACGGTAAGGGTAAAGGCGAGCGTGCCGGCACCGGAGGGCGCAGTGAACGTGGGCTGCCGGGCGGCGGCATCAGACAGCGACACTGTCGGACCGCCGGTCTGGTTCCACGAATACGCAAGGGTGTTGCCGGATGATGCAGAGCCGTCAAGCGTTACGGTGGAGCCCGCCGCAACCGTCTGGCCTGTCCCGGCGTCGGATACGGGGGCGGCAAGCACGGACACGCTCACCGTGTCCGTATCGGACTGGCCCGCGGTATCCGTCACGGTAAGGGTAAAGGCGAGCGTGCCGGCACCGGAGGGCGCAGTGAACGTGGGCTGCCGGGCGGCGGCATCAGACAGCGACACTGTCGGACCGCCGGTCTGGTTCCACGAATACGCAAGGGTGCCGCTGGATGTGGAGGCAGAGCCGTCAAGCGTTACGGTGGAGCCCGCCGCAACCGCCTGGTCTGTCCCGGCGTCGGATACGGGGGCGGCAAGCACGGACACGCTCACCGTGTCCGTATCGGACTGGCCCGCGGTATCCGTCACGGTAAGGGTAAAGGCGAGCGTGCCGGCACCGGAGGGCGCAGTGAACGTGGGCTGCCGGGCGGCGGCATCAGACAGCGACACTGTCGGACCGCCGGTCTGGTTCCACGAATACGCAAGGGTGCCGCTGGATGTGGAGGCAGAGCCGTCAAGCGTTACGGTGGAGCCCGCCGCAACCGCCTGGTCTGTCCCGGCGTCGGATACGGGGGCGGCAAGCACGGACACGCTCACCGTGTCCGTATCGGACTGGCCCGCGGTATCCGTCACGGTAAGGGTAAAGGCGAGCGTGCCGGCACCGGAGGGCGCAGTGAACGTGGGCTGCCGGGCGGCGGCATCAGACAGCGACACTGTCGGACCGCCGGTCTGGTTCCACGAATACGCAAGGGTGTCGCTGGATGTGGAGGCAGAGCCGTCAAGCGTTACGGTGGAGCCCGCCGCAACCGCCTGGTCTGTCCCGGCATTGGCAGTCGGTGGAGAAATTATGGCGCGTTGTAATTCAGTTCCAGTTTGCGCATGATAGTTGATATCAAACCGGGCCGCCACGTTGGCAGGCTGCACGCCCGCTGCACCTGCCGGTATAGATACTGTGACGGTAGAGTTGTCAGAGGCAGGAGTCACCGTAAACACGTATTTTGCGCCCGAGCCTGAAAAGCTGGAAGCGGTGATGGTTCCGCCCTCCACGGTCAGATCGTTCTTGTCAAATCCCGTAACGGTCTGATTAAAACTGACTCTGAATGGTATTGGGTTGGTAGAGGTCGTAACGGGCACCATTTCTATTACAGAGAAGCCATGTTCGTGAGAGCCTGTGAGTACTACGTAGATTCCATCGTTGATCTCGGCAGTAGCCAGCTTGTTGGGTGAGTGAATCAGTAATAGATTGTTCACATCCTCCGTTAGGTAAGAGTCAGATCTGCAGATGGGTGGCCGGACCGGTTTATTCATGGAGCAGTCATCAGGTAGATTGTTCACAGCCGTTGGGCTGGAGGGGTCTGATATGTCCAAGAGTTGAAGACCATCATCGTTCCATCCTGCTGCCAAGACGTAGGTCTTGCCTCCAGCCTTGGCGACGGCCACATCGTGTAGTCCACGAAGCAACAAGGAGTCATCATCGGCCACACGGTGTACCACAGTAGGTCTTGATGGATTAGAAATGTCCAATATGTAGACAGCAGATCCTTCTGAGCCTTGTGAATGAGTTCCAATCACAGCATACATCTTGCCGCCCATCTCAGTAACATCCACACTGTTAGGAGCGCCAATCAGGTTGACCTTGCCGGTTATAAAAGGCCTTGATGCATCAGATATGTCCAATATGTAGACAGTATTGTTAGCCTGGTCTGTGACCACGGCATAGGTCTTGCCGCCTATCTCTGTAAGGAACAAGTCCTCGGGAAATATGCCACGAACGCTGCCCGCAGCAGACGGACTTGCGGGATCGGATATATCTATGATCTGGATACCGGGGCCCCAAACACTTGCAACCACAGCGTATATCTTACCGTTGATCTCTGCAATGTCCAAGTTCCTAACTCTGTTAAGAAGTAAGGAGTCATCGTCGGCCAGTTGGCCTGTGGCCACGGGTCTTGCAGGGTCAGTTATGTTTATGATCTGGACACCATGCTCATTAGTACTCCCGGTAACCGCGTAGGTCTTGCCGTCGATATTGACTGCTTTCAGGCCGACGACACCACTCATCAGCAGGGAGTCATCATCGGCTATGCTACCTACTGCAATAGACCTTGCAGGGTCGGATATATCTACTATATGAATGCCATCTTGCCCATAACTTCCGACAATCACGTAGGTCTTGCCGTCGATCTCGGTGATTACCACTTCATATGCCATATGAATGCCCCTATAGGAGGAGGATCCACCATCTGCCAGCCGCAGTGACGTAGCATGACTTGGGGCATCCTGTAGCGATATGGTGGGAATGGGGGAGCCGACCGTTATGCGCTGCCTGTCTGTCAGCGCGAGGGTTGGTGATACGGTGTCGACCACCGTGACGGTCCGGGTCTGGGTAGGGGCCGCGTTGCCCGAGCTGTCCGAGACGTCATAGTTTATTGTGTACGTCCCTGGAGAGCCGGTGTCGACGGAGCCGGTCACCACGACCGCATCGGTGATATTACCGTCTATGTTGTCGGTGGCAGTGTAACCGGGGTCGGTGTATGGCATCGATACCGGCACCGTTATGTTGGCTCCGCCGAATAGTGTGAGGACGGGCGGTGTAGTGTCAACCGCGGGTGGCGATTCAGACATTTCTATAACCGCGATGCTATCCTCGCTCGGTCCCGTAACTACAGCATACGTCTTGCCGCCCACCTCTGCTATCGCCACGCCGTTGGCTCCGCGAAGATCCCTATAGCCGGCCTGGACGGTCACTGCGCCTGCCGGAAGAGGATTTCCGGGGTCGCTCATGTCTATCACCTGGATGCCGTTGTCACGGACGCTTGCGACCACGGCGTACGTCTTGCCGCCCACCTCAGCCATCGCCACGCTGCTGGCCCCGGCAAGCGCCGTAAAGCCATCCTGGCCGTCGGTCGCGGTACCTGCGGGGGACGGCCTTGCGGGATCGGACACGTCTATCACCTGGATGCCGTTGTCATGGACGCTTGCGACCACGGCGTACGTCTTGCCGCCCACCTCAGCCATCGCCACGCTGCTGGCCCCGGCAAGCGCCGTAAAGCCATCCTGGCCGTCGGTCGCGGTACCTGCGGGGGACGGCCTTGCGGGATCGGACACGTCTATCACCTGGGTGCCGTTGTCAAGGAAGCTGGCGACCACGGCGTACGTCTTGCCGCCCACCTCAGCCATCGCCACGCTGCTGGCCCCGGCAAGCGCCGTAAAGCCATCCTGGCCGTCGGTCGCGGTACCTGCGGGGGACGGCCTTGCGGGATCGGACATATTCACGATCTGGATGCCGCCGACAAGCCCTGCGACCACCGCATACGTCTTGCCGCCCACATCAGCCATCGCCACACCCTTGGCGTACCTAAGCGCCGTAAAGCCATCCTGGCCGTCGGTCGCGGTACCTGCGGGGGACGGCCTTGCGGGATCGCTCATGTCTATCACCTGGATGCCGTGGTCACGGAAGCTTGCGACCACCGCATACGTCTTGCCGCCCACCACCGCTATCGCCGCGCTGCTGGCCCCGGCCAGCTCCGTAAAGCCATCCCGGCCGTCGGTTGCGGTCCGCCCGTATGGTATACGATCAACGCTTGTTATGTTTATGATGTTAATGCCGTTGTAGTCGGATGATGCGACCACCGCATACGTCTTGCCGCCCACCACCGCTATCGCCACGTTGGCGGGGCTGCCACTGTAACCCGTGCCAGCATAGTTGAGTTCCAAACCCGAGGCGTCTTGACCAAAGGCCAACGGCAGGCTGAGCCCGTGTGCCGTCCCGTCCGGGTTGATGATGGTCATAAAAGACACGGACGCGACAACCAGTATAGCGGCAACCGCGACGGACGCGATGTAGAATTGGCTGTGGGTGGCGGGCGTGCGCCATGCGGTCTTCACTCCGGACACGCCTCCGTGGCAAAGTTCATCGCAGGTACGAGATGCGCCCCAAGTCGACCGGGAGCCACGGCCATAATGGCAGCGCCGATGTGGTCGAACCCAATGATCGGTATGATGTGGTTCACGGCAGGTCACACTCAGATTTGAAATTCAATCCGGCCCCGACTGCCATGCATTGACTCAGACACCTTATCGTGTTGGGTTGGCGCGCGTTTCGCGCCCAGCAGTGCAAATTGTATGCGCCCATAGCCTGCCGGCGGAGACATACATTCCCTACAGCGGTGATTTTGGTTTATGGCTTCCATATTAAAACAGCCATATGGCTAGTATATTAACGTTCCTTGAAATTCAGTAGTTGGAACAACCAATTTTCCAAACCACCAACCTAGTCTGAGTTTGGGGCGATCCACCAAAATCCGCGCGGCAGATGACATTGTAGCTTAAAAAGTCGGCGTGAAAGCCGTCGTGAGATCCAATCATGAGCGGACAAACACGCCAAGAACACTCCACGGAAACGGCATATAAGCTGGTCGGTGCGCTTTTCTTCTCCTGCATGAGGATCAGGTTCGGGCAGGGGTCCAACGCCCGGTACGGCCCCTGGGACTTTTTCCATCACCTGTCGACCATGTGCATGAACGGATCGTGCGCCGAGATGGCGTACCGGAAGGCAAAGGCAAGATCCCGCAGCATGCCACTCCCGTCGGGCAGGTGGCTGCTGGGGAAGATCCGGTCGGTGCGCTACGACTGGATGAACATACGCTGCGACCGTGTCCTCCGGAGGTCGGTGCTACACGCCAGGAGGCGGGGCATGCTCAGGCGCCCCGTCGATGTCGCTATCGACTTTCACAAGATAGGAAGGTACGACAAGATCAAGAACATGCTGTTCATGATCAAGTCAAAGTACGAGAGGGGTACCTGCACCTTCAACTCGCTGGCGACGGCCCACTGCACGGTGGCCGGATCCCGGCTGTGCCTGGCCGCCATCCTGGCAACCCGCGGGGACCAGAAGGCCGACCTGGTCTCCCGCCTGCTGGACAAGTGCCAGGGGAGCGGCGTGAGGATCAACCTGCTGACGCTGGACCGCGAGTTCTACACGCGCGAGGTCATACGCCTGCTCAACGACCGGGGTATCCGGTTCCTGATGCCGGCCACCAGGACGGGCAGCGTGGTCGAGGCCATCCGGGAACACCGGGCCGGCCGCAGGGCCGCCGTCTCCTGGCATACGATAACATCGTCCTCGCCCAGGCGGGTGGAGGGGTTCACGCTGGTCATACGTCCGACCAAGAACGCCCGGGACATCGCCGAGGTGGAGACCGGCGAGAAGGGTGATGATGTAGCCATCACCGGGGACAGGCCGGCCTACCACGTGTTTGCCACCAACGTCCCGGCCCATGTCGTCGCGGGGGATCCGGACCGGTTCGTCGAGCTGTACAGGCAGCGCTGGGGGATAGAAACCGGGTACCGGTGCTACGAGGAGATACGGCCCAAGACGACCAGCCGCGACGAGTCGGTCCGGATACTGTTGATGTTCTTTCCCTTCCTGATCTACAACGCCTGGGTGATAGCGGGCTACCTGCTGGAGAGGAAGTACGGCGCCAGATACCGGCAGAGCCTGACCGTGGAGTTGGTGGTGACGCTGTTTGTGGACTTTTCCGAGCATCTGGCCAGGATGGGGCGGCCGCCGGACTCCGGATGAGGTTCGGCTGGTCCGCGGGAAACCTGCTCTCAGACAGCCCTGCGCATGATGCTCATGCCGGAGTCAGATCCCGGGCTGGCTTGAGCGTTGTTCCGTGCTGGGACGCGCGTCCGCGGGATATTCGCGCCAAACTGCACACCCCTCGCTACCCAGTACGCCCGGTGTTGTATTTTGGATGGTCAATGTGGAGAGGGTTTGTGCGAGTTGTTCCAAGTACTGAAATTCAGCTAAACCATATGTGATCCAATCCACGCAAGCAGATCACGGCAATCCCGCCCACCGATCCGAGTGCGCGTCTAGATTTCTTGGCTCCATCGCCCATGTCACGAGCTCTTGGGCCCATCGATGTCGCGTGTTGGTATTGCATCTGGTCCGGTCCGTTTTGCGGTGGACGGCGGCCGTTTTAAGCGTTGGTGGTCGGATGGGGTTGTCCACGGTGCGCATAAACCCACGAAATTACTCCTTCAAAACGGCAGATCCGGCTCATCCTCAGACCGGTTTTGACTGCATTATCCCATCCGGCGATAGCAGGCCGTGGCGTCTCCGGCCGCAAATACCCCATTATCCGCCGGATCCGGGCGTTCTAGCGCAGTCTCCCCCACGCGTCCCCGGGGAGACGGGACTCTTTTTATCCCCGATCAGGCAAAGAGATTCCGGCAGATGGACATGATGGCGATCTCGCGTCGTTGCATCTCCAGCGTCACGGACCTGATCCTGAAGTTGAACCGGTCCTTGACCGCCGAGAAGCAGCTCTCGATCGTGTTTCGTCTGCCATACGTCCTGTAGAACCCGCCGGGGCGGTCCCTGCACCAGGCCAGCATCCTGCCCCACTCGCTCATGCCGCGGGCCACGAAGTTCTTCTTGGGCCGGAAGCACGGCTGCCTTCCGATGGACGCGGCCAGCCGGCAGTTCTCCCTGGAACAGTAGGCCGAGTCGCCCAGCAGGTACCCCTCGCCGCGGGGCGCCCTGGCGCACAGCTCTGCTAGTGCGGGCGAGTCGCCCGCGTTCCCGTCCGTCACGACGACGGCGACTATCCTGCCGCTGTCCGTGATCAGGGCGTGGTGCTTGACGGTGGCCTTCCGATAGAACTTCCCGCGCTTGGCATCCTCCACCAGGACATACCGGTTGAACGTGTACTGGGTGGAGTCCACCGACAGCGTCCGGCGCGCGTCGCCGCCGGCGGTGAACCTCAGCAGCGAGTCCAGCAGGTCGGGGGGTATCCTCTTCATCCACTTGTGCAGCCACGATTTGGAGGGAACGTGATCCATGCCCAGCTTCCTGCACAGGCCCGGCCTGGCCTCGCACTCCTCGACCATCCCGCGGATGGAGCAGGAGTATTTCTTCATCATCACCCAGGTCATCAGCACGCACAGCATGGCCTTGTGTTCGGGGTTGTCCTCCAGGAACTTCGTTATCCTTCTCAGGATGGCCTTGAACCGTTCCTTGAACCGCTTGCCGCCGTTCTTCCTGCGCCGCTCGTAATCCCTGCAGTAGCCCTCGGGTCTTTCCTTTTGCCTTCTTCTCTTGGTGTGGTGTTGTTTCATTGGGCGGCCGTGGATCCGGTGATCAACAAACGTTTCGGTCCGGCGGGCGGCCTGCTCGGATTGCTTTTAACTCTTCTGCGACTTTTGGGGTTGTCCACGGTGCGCATAAACCCACGAAATTACTCCTTCAAAACGGCAGATCCGGCTCATCCTCAGACCGGTTTTGACTGCATTATCCCATCCGGCGATGGCAGGCCGTGGCGTCTCCGGCCACAAATACCCCATTATCCGCCGGATCCGGGCGTTCGAGCGCAGTCTCCCCCACGCGTCCCCGGGGAGACGGGACTCTTTTTATCCCCGATCAGGCAAAGAGGTTCCGGCAGATGGACATGATGGCGATCTCGCGTCGTTGCATCTCCAGCGTCACTGACCGAATCCTGAAATTGAACCGGTCCTTGACCGCCGAGAAGCAGCTCTCGATCGTGTTTCGTCTGCCATACGTCCTGTAGAACCCACCTGGGTGGTCCCTGCACCAGGCCAGCATCCTGCCCCACTCGCTCATACCGTGGGCCACGAAGTTCTTCTTGGGCCGGAAGCACGGCTGCCTTCCGATGGACGCGGCCAGCCGGCAGTTCTCCCTGGAACAGTAGGCCGAGTCGCCCAGCAGGTACCCCTCGCCGCGGGGCGCCCTGGCGCACAGCTCCGCCAGTACGGGCGAGTCGCCCGCGTTCCCGTCCGTCACGACGACGGCGACTATCCTGCCGCTGTCCGTGATCAGGGCGTGGTGCTTGACGGTGGCCTTCCGATAGAACTTGCCGCGCTTGGCATCCTCCACCAGGACATACCGGTTGAACGTGTACTGGGTGGAGTCCACCGACAGCGTCCGGCGCGCGTCGCCGCCGGCGGTGAACCTCAGCAGCGAGTCCAGCAGGTCGGGGGGTATCCTCTTCATCCACTTGTGCAGCCACGATTTGGAGGGAACGTGATCCATGCCCAGCTTCCTGCACAGGCCCGGCCTGGCCTCGCACTCCTCGACCATCCCGCGGATGGAGCAGGAGTATTTCTTCATCATCACCCAGGTCATCAGCACGCACAGCATGGCCTTGTGCTCGGGGTTGTCCTCCAGGAACTTCGTTATCCTTCTCAGGATGGCCTTGAACCGTTCCTTGAACCGCTTGCCGCCGTTCTTCCTGCGCCGCTCGTAATCCCTGCAGTAGCCATCGGGTCTTTCCTTTTGCCTTCTTCTCTTGGTGTGGTGTTGTTTCATTGTGCGGCCGTGGATCCGGTGATCAACAAACGTTTCGGTCCGGCGGGCGGCCTGCTCGGATTGCTTTTAACTCTTCTGCGACTTTTTTGGAGAATTATCGTGTGGGGGAGCCGTCAGCGTGGACAACCCCGCGACTTTTTTGGAGAATTATCGTGTGGGGGAGCCGTCAGCGTGGACAACCCCGCAACAGGCGAAACAGTTACTAACACTCGAACTCCAGTTGACCACATGTCTCCGCGTGGTGACGCACCCATGCATGCAGCCGTAGTGTACAATCCATTCGCGCGATGGCCCGCCATCACCATCACCGCCATCGTCTTCATGCTGGCCGCACTGACCTTTCTGGCGGCACAGTCCGCTGGAGCGGAACACTCAGCGCTGGGCGTCCCGTCTGCCTTGACCCTGACTCCTGGCGACGGCACGCTCACCATGACTTGGGGAGCACCCGATGTTCTGGGCGGCAAGACCATCGACCACTACCAGATTATACTCGAACCGGGCTTGAAACCCTCAACGGTCATTGATGTTTACGGTATGACGCATACCTTCAGCGGCCTGACCAACGGCAATGAGTACCACGTGCAGGTACGGGCAGTTGCCACCGATGGGACGGTCAGCCACTGGACCGAGCGTCGGTCTATGTCCACGATGAAGATCGATACGCCGTCAGCCGTGCCGACTGCCATCACATTAGATATTTCAGATGTTGTGGTTGAGGGCGCCGGCGACGTTGCCATGACCATCCAGCTGAACGGCGCGGCACGTCAGGACGTGACGATCATGCTGAGCGCCGGCCAAGCCAGCACTGCTGACTCCGGCGACTACTCGCTGCCAGACACCGTTGTCATCGATCAAGGCCACTGGAATGTGGGGACGATGATACGGATCGTGGATGACTCGATCAGGGAGGATTGCGAGACCCTCATCATTACTGCCTCCGGTTTAGGTTCTCCTACCACCCACGTCCTTAAGATCACCGACGACGACGGCGGCCTGGCGTGTTCCAACGGATTGTCCACTGGATCCAAACCAACCACAACACCAACCACAACACCAACCACAACACCAACCACAACACCCACACCCTCCAGCGGCACGCCCTTTTTTGCGCCGTTCAGCGGGGATGCCACTCACCCAACCATCCTGTCGATGAACATCACCGGGAACGCCACCAGGACTCTGGGCGAAGGCGGGCCGTTGTTCTTCAATATGACCTTCAGCAAGCCGGTGACCGGTGTAGACCCGACCGACTTTGTCATTATATCGGGCAACACCACCATCCCCGTGCCGGCCAACGCCACCAGCCTCAACGCGACCATCTACCCGGATCAGGTCATCCCGTACGATGACACGACCGAGTTCGTGATAGATGTGGAACCCGATGCCGTCTACGAGGGCGCCGCCATCAGCGGCGGGACCGCCCGGTTCGACATAGAGCATTTGGGATCCCACCTCCTGGAGGTCCGGCTGACGGCCCCCGACTGCAGGAGTATCCTGGTGCACAACCAGACGTTCCTGTTCCGGCCCGATCTGGCCAAACCCAGGACGATAGAAGCGCTGGCGGGCAGTCCGGTGGCGGGCCCCTGGACGCTGAGCATCCGCGACCACGCCCTGTTCCAGAACGCAACGGTCCACATGTACGGGTTGAGCCTGGATGTCGGTCCGGCCATCACCACCAACGGTACCGGCTCCAACTATATAGTGGCCGTCAATGCAGCCGCCAACGGTAACCTCACCCTGGGGCTGGCCGACGACCACGACATCACCGATGTCTCAGGCAACCGCTTGGCCGGTGGAGTTCCGACCGGGACCAACGGCACGTACGTGCTAGCCGAGCCGCCCAGGCGGACCTGCCCGTAGATGGGCGGCAGCCATCATCCGCCAAGACCCGCTCTCGGACAAACGCGGAGGATCCGGCAAATTATGTAGTAGATGTTTCGCTTTTTGGGTGTTGTCGCATTTGCGGCTGATGCGGCATGATGGGATAGATGTGCCCGGATACTGGAATTATCCATGTTTGCCGCATGATATGGGTTGACACAGACCCGGATTTGGACCGATCCTCCACATACTGGCCAGCGACCCGCTCGAACCGCCGAAGCGCACGCCGGGTGCGACCGCTCTGCCTGGATGGTTATCACACATACATCGCTGCTGACGGCCTACTGTATAGTAATGCAGGCAGGATCCGGCACGGATGTTACCTGATCCTACCCGCCTCTGCATGCCCAGCGTCGGCAGTTTACGCCGCCGCGGCCTCAAGCAGGGTCGGCACCCTGTCGCTCCCTTCCACCGCGGCGAAACGCCCCCGAGCGGGCCGTCCGGAGGATCATCGACGGTGGTGGTCGGCTACTCCGGGGATTCGGCGACGCGCCGTATCCTCTGGAGTTTCCGTTTGACGAGATCCCTGCCCTGGTGCCGGTAGTCTGCCTGCTCGGTCAGCATGTGGTGGATGGAGACCAGCATGCGCCGCGCTATGACGACCCTGGCCTTCATGGGTCCGCGGCGCTCTGCGATACGCTCGTAGATGGCCTTCAGCCGCGGGTCGTACCGGACGGCCACGAACGCGGCCTCGACCATGGCGGTCCGCAGCCAGGCGGAGCCGCGCTTGGTTATGCCGCCGGTCTGGGTCCTATTGCCGCTGTCGTGGCGGCTGGGCGCCAGGCCCGCGTAGGAGACCAGCTTTTCGGGGGTGGCAAACCGCCCGATGTCGACTATCTCGGCCATGGCCGTCAGGGCCAGGATGTGGCCCATTCCGGTGAGGGTCATTATCTTTTGGACGTCGGGGTCGTTCAGGGCCTTCTTGGCGATCACCCTCCCGAGCCGGTCGGCCTGTCCGGTGATGGTGTCGATGATATCGAGGTTAGCGTTGATGGCCATCCGGTCAGCCTCCCGGAAGGGGGACGTCTCCAGCCAGGTCCGTCCGCGGCCCGAGTAGAGGTCGCCGGTGGGCCGCTTGAGCGGGTAGGTGGCAATGGCTGCCTCTATCCGGTTCTTGTAGGTGCTGATGCTGTCCTTGAGCCCGTGCCGGGATCTGGTCAGCTTGCGCCGGTCCCTGCCCTTTTTGGTTGGTATGTATGAAGCCGGGACGATGCCCAGCCGGCTCATCTCGGCCAGCCGCTCGGCGTCGATCTTGTCATCCTTGTACTTGGTCTGGGTGATCATCTTGGCGTCGTGCGGATGGGCCACCAGCATTTCGATGCCGGTATCCATGAGCGTGTCGTAGAGGAGCTCCCAGTATGTGGAGGTGGACTCGCAGGCGACCTTGGCCGGCAGGTAGCCCCCCTCGTCGAGGAGCTCCAGGAACCCGGTTATGCCGTCGATGTCGTTGGCAAAGCTGGTGCGCCGGAGCACCTCGGGGGAGGACTCCCCCTTGATGGCCACGACGCACCTGAGTTTGTGTACGTCTATTCCGATGTGGTACATTTTCTTTTTTTCTTTTTCACCTCCTTTGAAGTAGATTGGACCCGACCAGCGGAAGACTCCCATTCATCGGCTAGGCGATATTTTGCCATCCGCATAGGAATTTGAATAATGATCCGGATAACCGTACGGGCCACGGAGGGCAGATCCGTCCTCATTTTATCCAAATCTTTTTGCAAATCACTACGCATACCCTGAGCTATTCTGTAACACATCCGCATGCGCGGCGTGCCAGGCTCGGTGCCCGGCGCCGGCGCGTGTGATAAGGTGAGATCAGCTCTCGGGTCCAACAGGGAGGGTGCCACGGTCGCCGGTATAACGACTACACATGGCATCTGTAACGGCTCGAAGCCGAGTAAGGCTGCAGCTCGAAATCCCCCATTCACACGGAACGGCTCGGGGCCGATGGAAGGAAAAGGGTCTGCTCACCACACGCAGGTAAACTAACCAGATATACTTGCCTTCATACGTATACTGTCCGGGGCACCAGGTTGTGCTCGCGGCATATCTCCGCCATGCTGGATTGTGGGTTAAATGTCTGGAGTACGATATACGGATTTTCTCGTCCGTACTCCATCGCGACTTCTTGTCTGTCATGCCCCCTCTGGCCTCCCGCCGCTAAAGTGTGCATCGCTGATCGGTCGCCTTCCAGCGGGGTCCGCCCCACAATCCCGTCATACGGAGGACAACAGATGCACGCGGAGTGTGCCTGACGTTCCCTGCCTGCGGCCGGGCGTGCAGCGTGGCCGGGTCCGGGGATGATGGCCTGACCGGTGAAAGTCCGGGAGGGTAAACCTGCCGAAACGGACGAGAATTACGCACCAACCCCGTAATTGTTGGGGTCGGTGCCAAATTCGGCCAAAGCCGTTCCTGATCCCCGACATCCGGGGATGGGGGCTGGGCGGCTGCGCTCCATCCGCCGAAATCACGGAGGGCCCGGGCTAGTCGTTGTCCCGGATGGTGACCGCCACGCTGCCAACCTGGTATAGGTCGGCGCCCGATGCCGGGAACGCCTCCTCTGGTATGCTGCACGCAACCACGTTGAGGATCTCGTTCTTCTCGCTTATGGCATCGTCGACGGTGGTCAGGGTAGCGCTTGCGGTGCGCTGGCCGGCGGGGACGGTGATGGTGGTAGGCAGGTCGTAGTCAGTTGTGTGTATAGCAAAGTTGGGGTTGTCGTCAAAGCCTCTGGGCTCGGAGGTGATGCAGACGGTCACGGCGGACGATGGCGTCTGGGCTAGGTTGATCCTGATGGTGGCGCTGCCCCCCTCGGTGACGGTGGTCGGGCTGACGGAGAAGAACGACAGCTTGGGCGGCGTGCCGGTGGCCGGGGCCGTACTGCTCTTTTCGATCAGCTCCAGCGAGACCGAGTCGCCCTGCTCCCAGTTGGTATGCAGCAGGATGTGCCCGACCTCGCTCCAGGTATGGCGCCCGAACTCGATGACGGGTCCAAAGTTAAAGTGCGAGGTGCCCACCCTGAAGTGGTAGTCGACGAGCTCGGTAAAGCCGTAGGTCGTTATGGAGAAGTAGGTGGAGTTGTTGCTTTTGTCGAGGTACAGGTGGTCGATGTCGGGCGCGTACAAAAAGCCCGGGGGGCGAAGTATGTGAATCTCGTCGCGGGTCAGGGCGGTGTCGCACCTTTTGGTGGCATCGGAGTTGCTGTCGTCGCAGCCAAACCTGCTGTTGCCCAGGTCGTGCACCGTCAGGGTGGACGTCCAGCTGCCCAGTACTTCGCCGGGACCGGGGGTCGCCTGGCGGACGTTCAGGGTGAACGAGGCGGCCGCGTTCTGCGGGGTGACGCCGGGCGCGTCCTCCGGGATGGTGACGGTGACGCTGCCGGCCGTCTCGGGATAGATCACGAACGTGTACGGCCCCGAGCCGCTCCCCGAAAAGGAGGCGACCTTGCTGTCGGTGCCGGGGAGGGGGGTGGCACTCATTCCGGCGCTCCCGCTGACCTGGATGTCGGAGGCGTCAAAGCCGGTGACCGGCCGGTCGAACGAGACCGAGAACCTCAGCTGGTTGGCGGCCACGGTGTCGCCGTCCTGGCCAAAAGGCGAGGTTATGGTCGGGCCCACCGCGGGGGCCATCCGGAATATCGACGTACCCTCGGGGGTCGCCAGGGTGGAGGCGGTTGCGATGTATGGCACGCCGCCAACGACGGTGCCGTCTATGCCAATCACGTGCTCAAGCGGCAGGGGCCAGCCCTTGTCGCGCGAGGCCACCGGGGCGGGGTTTGCGGGGTTGGTGATGTCGATCACCTGGATGCCGTTCTCCCCGCCCACCGCGACATATGTGGTGGAGCCGGCCGTAAAGATGTCTATGGCCTGGATGTTGTTGGTCGAGCTGATTATGTTGCTGAAGAGGAACGGCGACGCGGGGTTGGTGAGGTCTACGAGATCGACCCGGCCGGTGCCCCAATCGGAGGTTACGGCGTACGGCGTGCCGCCTATGAACGCGGTGTCCACCTTTACTAATGTGCCCTGGTTAAGGCTGGCGATCCCCACTGGATGTGTGGCGTTTGAGAGGTCTATGATCTGGAGTCTGACAGGACTGGAACTGGTCACGGTCACAGCATATGGTGTATTGTTGATGGTTATAGTGGAGACGTCCCGGGCACCATTAAGGTTGGCGCCACGCTGGTTATGCACTACGCCGCCGACTATATCCGGGCTCGAGGGGTCGGTGATGTCTATCATCGTGAGGGAGTCGCGGTACCGGTCGGTGACGACGGCGTAGACCTTGTTGTCAAACTGTATGATATCCAGACCGGACGCCTCGCTCCACGGCTGGTTGTTGTGCAGCCGCTGCCCGCTGTTGCCCGAGACCGCCACGTTCGCAGGGTCTGTGATGTCCAGCATCTGCAGCCCATCATTGTTAAACGCGCCTATGACTGCGGCGTACAGCCTGCCGTTGATGGTCACGACTTCAACGTTGACGGCGCCCGCCATCAACGGCGCCCTTATGCTACCGGCTATGGCCTTTGTCGCCTGTTGATCAAATACGGAGCTGACGACACTCGGACTGGCCAGGTTTGCTACGTTCAGGATCACCAGGTGGCCGTGCTGCTGGCCGGTCTGCAGGAGGTAGTTGGTTCCCCCGATGGTATGGAACAGGACGTCGCTGCTGCGCTTGTACAGTATGAATTCGTCACTATTCTGGTTGGTCTGGCCGTAGATCTGCGAGTAAAAGACAGGTTCCAGTTTAAACTGCTGCTGCGCAAACGCCTGCGGGACGATGTCCGGATGTTCTGCACCGGCGGCAAAGAGCCCGCATGCGGCGACCGCCACCAACACCGATAGAACGACCCCGGTACGGGAACCGCGTCTTGTCATAGTTAGAACCCCCCCCCCCGCATTCCTGCATAAACTGTACAGCCCTGCACGTACACCTGATTCGCGTTGCTGGGCATCATTACCTCATTCAACAAACCCCCCCGTATAAAAAGATAGTGAATTGGGGATTCTTCTGCGTTAATTGTTGGTGGCGATGCATGTCCAAGCCTCCGTCCTTGGATGGTGTGGGGCGGGGCAGGCCGGCGAGCCCCGCCGGGACGCGGGGCGGTCCCATGCGGATGGCCCCGCCAAGATGCCTCACGGTACCGCCCCCGCCGCCAGGGCAGCGTTGCCTGTTATCGTCCGCCACTTGTCGGGCCCGTGGATGGTAATGCCGGCCGCCTGGGCCGGGGTGCGTCCCCCGAGAGCCATATGCGGCCGGACGAAGTTGCAGTGGACGAAGAACCCGACGATGAGCCGTGGACCGGCGCTCTTGATGCCGCGCCGGGGCCTCTGAGCGGCGCGGAACGTCCCGTTGAACCTCTCCTGGAGGTGGTTGTTGCGTTTTTTGTTGTGGATGGCCGCCTCGCTGACGTGCACGCTGCACTTGTCCAGGGGCGTCTTGGCCTCGAACACCGCCCCGTGGGCCTGCCTGTACGAGGCCAGCCCGTCGCTGACAAACTCTGACGGAACCTTGCCGGCCCGGTCCCGGGCGGCCTCCAGCAGGGCGGTGGCGCCCTGGCCGTCCTTGCGGTCTGCCATCTCAAACGCCAGGCAGAAGCGGGTCACCCGGTCGGTCACCGAGAACAGGCAGGAGGGGTTGCAGGCGGCCCCGAACACCTCGTCGGCGCAGAACCGCTCGCCGGTCCGGATCGGCAGGGTCCGCAGGTAGACATGCACCCTCCAGATGAACTGTGCGATCCGCTTGTGGATGGTGGCTGGGTGCACATGGCAGCCCTTGCCCTCCAGGGTGTCGGCGATGGCCGCCGGCGAGTGTCCCTTGAAGAAGTCGTTGAGCGCCACCAGTATGGCCCAGTCCGGCTTGCGCATGCGCTCAAAGCCTCCCCAACACACGAACGTGCGGCCGCACCGGCCGCAGCGGTACCGCCTGGTCTTGCCCTTGGCCGCGTACACCCAGCCCCACTTGATCACCTGGTCGGAGAGTTTGCACCCCGGGCAGCGTCCCGGGTGGTCGCAGTCCACCGGGTGAAGGTGGATGCCGGTCTGCTCGGCCTGTTCGGCCGAGTCGGCAGGTCCGGCAGGTCCGGGAATCACTCCCAGGACCGCCGCCTCCCTCTCGGCCACTTGGGCCATCACGGCCAGTATATGCTTGCACTGCGCCTTCCGGTACAGGTGATCGGCGCAGCTGCAGGACCACCTGCGGCCCTTCTGCCGGACATCGTACCACTGCGAGCTGTCGGTCTGGGATCTCACGAGATGGTGGTGTGGGGTGATCCTCCTGATGCGATCGCCCTCCCCGAGGATCTGAAGCGCCCGCTCTCCACGCGCCGCGGCGCCCCTGCTCCATGAAATGCGCAATCCAAGCCACCCGGCCAGCCGGGCCAGCCGCCCGCCTCTGGTTGATCCGGGGCGGGGAGCCGGTTCACCGTCCAGCTTAAATGTCGATTTTACCAACTGCAATAGGTGCGCTTGTCCCATCATTTTCGACGATCTGATGGGACTTGCGCATCAGCGTACTTAACCTGCCGTGTGGATCGGGATGGATCCGTAGGCGGATCGTTCTTGATTATCTCTGTCCGTACGATGCGTCCCGAAGGGAATCCGCCATCACCAACAGTTTTCGCAGAAGAACCGCGCCAAAGCATAATTTAAAAGACCAGGATACGCCGTCACGTTTATGGGCCCAAAACACACCCGGTTCGTCGCGGCAACCGTACTAGTCGCAATCGCCGCCGTCTCGGCCGGGGTCCAAGCCCATGCCCAGGTTCCGGGGGTTACCGTCGTGGATGTGGGGGACGCCGCCCTGTGGGTAGAGGTGTCGGGCGACTTGGCGTATGTCACCAACCCGGCGGACGGGATAATAGCCGTGGTGGACGCGGCCACCGGGGAGGTCACTAGGACCATCCCGACCATGCGGGGCATAATCGTCCTGGAGGTCGTCGAGGACAAGGGCAAGATATACGCTACCGTTGAGCAGTACGCGCCGGTGCTGGTCTACGACTTGGAGACCGGTGAGAAGATCAGGGAGATCGACATAGGGAACCCCGACATCACCCTCTGGTCAAAGGCCGATACCAACTACGGCCAGCGGGAGTATGTCACCTTCACCACCAACGCCGTCGGCTTGGAATACAACCCGGATACCGGCCTGCTGTACGCAGTCCATAACACGGTGAACCAGGTGGTGGTGATCGACACTGCCACCGACACCACCGTGGGCAGCAGCATAGCCGTGGGCAGGACGCCGGTCATGATCGCCATAGACGCGGCCAAGAACACCGGCTACGTCACCAACTGGGGGACCAACGACGTGTCGGTGATAGACTTGGACGCGAACATTGTAGTAAAGAGCATCCGTACAGGGTTCGTTCCGGACCACATGGTAATGGATGCCGACGGCGGCCGCCTGTACGTCACGCACCATGCGTCCCCACATATCACCGTGATAGACATGCCCTCCCTGGAGGTCGAGGCCGAGATACGGCTGGACGGCCCCACCCACGCCATAGCCTTTGATGCCGCCAACGACCTGATACACGTCACGTACATGCCGGAGAGTGGAGTCACCGGGCCGGGGGCCACCGGCAAGGTGGAGTTCATAGATACCAACACCAATGAGATAGTGGGCGACTTTGCCCTGCCGGCCAACCCCTTCAACATGGCCATAGACCCGGACAACCAGAGGCTCTTTGCCACGGTCATCAAGAACGGGACGCTGGTCCTGGTGGACCTGGCAAACCAGCAGGCCTATCGGGATACAGTGGCGACGGCCTCCAACTCCGAGACCAGCCAGCCCACCGAGCCGGTCGCCTATGAGATGTACGCCGTGTACGTCGTCCTAGTCGCCGGAGCCGCCATAGTGTTCGTGGCTTGGAGGCGCCGTTCCCAACCAGAACGAGATAAGGAACTGTAACACCTGTGTAACCCAATTGGACTGTGTGGGCGTGAGCTAACTGCCTTGTTGTATGCCATCGGGAATTTGGGTCGGTAGTGCTTAAGTGATCGACGGTTGGACGACGATTTCATCATTTTTTGACCACCGGGGCGGGGTCGGAGGGGGGCCTCGAAGCCGCCCCTCATCCAGATGGGGGCGGCGAGAGGACCCCCGACGGCCGGGGAAAAAGTAGTGCGCAGGGTCCCCCACGGGATCCGGCGATCCCGTGGTGCTGGAGGTCGCCATCCGCCCGATGATGGGCGGCGGTGGAGACGCTCCGGTCCGGCGGTCTTCGGATGGCGCATAAAAACGCGCGAGGGGGGCCGGTCGGCCCCCGTTGTGGACATGGCCGAGGACCGGCGCCGGCCCGCGCCCCCGGACGTCTGCCCATGTCGTCGAGGGCTTGGCGTCCGGGACACGCGGGACCTAGCGCCGGTCCCCAGCCTAGCCAGCTTGGCCTGGTAGGCTTGCTCGTCGCGGAATCGGAACGGCTCCCTGTTGGTCAGCATGTGCCAGATGATGGCACCCATCTTGTTGGCCAGGTGGCTTCGGGCCACCAGCGGCAGATGGCGCTTGCGGTAGTTCTCGTAGAGCGCCGACAGGTACGGATTATGCTGGTGTGCGACCATCGCCGCGTTCATCATGATCCAGGTCAGCCTGCCGTCTGCGTCCTTCTTCATGCGGCCGTGCCGGGTGCTGTCCCCGGACTGGTAGACCCTGGGGCAGAGCCCCAGGAACGAGACCAGCTGCTTGGGACCGGCGAACCGGCCTATGCCGTCGATGGATTCTGCCACCAGCAGGGCGCTGAAGGCGTCAAACCCCGGCAGGCTCATTATCAGCCGGGCGTCCTTGTTCTCGCGGGCCGCCTCTATGATACGATCGTCCAGGATGGAGATCTCCCCGTTGAGGTATTTGACCTGGCGGACCTGCTGTGCCATGATCCTGGTGTCGCCCGGCTTCAGCTTGAGGCCGTTCAGGAACGCCTGGTACTTGGGGCCGGACGTGTTTCCGTGGCCCGAGGTGGTCCGGTAGTCGTACTTGTCGCAGATGGCATGCTGGCGGTTGAGCACGCGGGTGCGGTCCTGTATCAGGGTCATCCTCTGGTAGAGGAGGTCCAGGTTGTGCCGCTTCTCCGGCGGGTGCACGCGGCAGGTCGGGACGTCTTTCATCCTGAGCCGGTTGGCCAGATGTCTGGCATCCAGCTTGTCGGTCTTGTTCCCGGACTGGGACAGCTTGAGCCGCAGCGGGTTGGCCAGCACTATGGATATGCCGCGCTCCTCGAGCGTCTCGAACGTCTTGAACCAAAGGTTGCCGGTGGACTCGCAGACGGCCTGACTGTCGTACTTGGCCAGGACGGTATCGGCGAACACGGCCGCGTCGGCCCTGGTGTTAGGGTACTTGCCCTCGTACAGGATGTCGCGGTCCTTGTCCATGGCGCAGACGACGCAGATCCTCTTGCCTATGTCGATTCCGACGTATGCTTCTTTTTTTCTTTCTATTTCTTTTCACCTCCTTTTTTTTGGTTGGCAGGCAGCAAGGCTGCAAACACCTGTCAGGGCTCGGAGCCCACTAAAGCTGCAGCTCGTATAGTCCCCATTCACTTGGAAGGGCTCGAAGCCCATGTTTTGGTAGGGGTCTGCCGCCGCACACAGTTGGTTCCCCCGGATTTACAGGCTTTCACATGGGAGGGAGTGAACGGTTGCGAGTGTGTACGCACCAACCGGATATATGGTTAATATTGCAATGGCGCGCACCCAACCCATGGCACAGACATGGAAAGACGACGACATCAGTCTTGATCCCATCCGGAACCAGACGGTAGCAGTCCTAGGATACGGCATACAGGGCGATGCGCAGGCCAACAACATGAAGGACTCGGGGCTGACCGTGGTGGTCGGCCTCAGGAAGGGCGGCTCCAGCTGGGCAAAGGCCGAGGCCGACGGACACACGGTCCTTGAGACGGCAGAGGCGTGCAGGAAGGCCGACATAATACACATCCTGATACCGGACATGGTGCAGGCCCAGGTGTACCTGGATGAGATCGCCCCCAACCTATCCTCAGGCAAGGCACTCTCCTTTTCGCACGCGGCGGCCATCCACTGGAACTGGATACAGCCGCCCAAGGACATAGACATAATCATGGTGGCCCCCAAGGGTCCCGGATCCAAGGTGCGCGAGACCTACCTGCAGAGCTTTGGCACCCCCTCGATAGTGGCGGTCCACCAGGACCACACCGGAACGGCCTGGGACCGCACCCTGGGTATAGGAAAGGCCATCGGCAGCGCCCGGGCGGGCCTGATCCGGACCACCTTCAAGGAGGAGGTGGAGACGGACTGGTTCGGGGAGCAGGCCGACCTCTGCGGAGGAGCCGCCCAGATGGTCACAAACGCCTTCGAGACGCTGGTCGAGGCCGGCTACCAGCCGGAGATCGCCTACTTCGAGGTACTGCACGAGCTCAAGCTGATAGTGGACATGATCCAGAGGTACGGAATAAACGGCATGTGGAACAGGGTCAGCGAGACTGCCCGGTACGGTGGACTCACCCGCGGCCCGATGGTCATGGACGAGGCGAGCAAGGAACGGATGAAGAAGGTGCTGGAGATGATCCAGGACGGCTCGTTCAACGACGAGTGGGTAGGCGAGTACCAGAAGAACGGCCGCAACTCGTTTGACCGCTACATCAGGCAGATGGAGAACCACCAGATAGAGCAGGTGGGACGGCGCATGCGCAAGATGATGTGGCCGGACTCCACCGAATAGCCGGAAGCCTTCACATACTATATTTTTCTCAGCCCGGATACGCCTTTCTCTATGTGCTCGATGATGCTCTGCAGGGGCGTCCCCGGGCCAAACACCCTGTCCACGCCAGACTCAGTCAGGCGCTGGTAGTCGGCCTGCGGTATGACACCTCCGCCCACCACCAGGACATCGTCCAGGTTTCTCTCCTGCAGCTTGCTGACCACCCTGGGAAAGAGCGTGTTGTGGGCGCCGTTCAGCAGGCTCATGGCTACAGCGTCCACATCCTCGTCCTCGGCCATCTGGGCCACCCTCTCGGGGGTGGCAAAGAGCCCGGAGTATATGACCTCCATGCCCGCGTCCCGGAACGCCCTGCACAGGACCAGCGCGCCGCGGTCATGGCCGTCAAGGCCAAGCTTGGCCACAAGCACCTTGATGCTCCTGGAGCGTCCCGCCATAGGCTGGGGTATCTGAGATTCTCTTAAAACCTTTTTTGAATCCCCGGGGTACGGGGCCCAGCCTCGTGACTTGTTATCGCCATTACACGGCCAAGATCGATCGGGTTCTGGTGTGTCAAAAAATACTTGAACGGCGCCTAGATCTACCGCTGCCACCGCCCGGTAGGCCCAAGCCGCCGGAGCTCTTGCGCTTGGCGGTGCGGGTGCGCTTTGGAGGGTCGCTGCCACCGCCCGGTAGGCCCAAGCCGCCGGAGCTCTTGCGCTTGGCGGTGCGGGTGCGCTTTGGAGGGTCGCTGCCACCGCCCGGTAGGCCCAAGCCGCCGGAGCTCTTGCGCTTGGCGGTGCGGGTGCGCTTTGGAGGGTCGCTGCCACCGCCCGGTAGGCCCAAGCCGCCGGAGCTCTTGCGCTTGGCGGTGCGGGTGCGCTTGGGAGGGTCGCTGCCACCGCCCGGTAGGCCCAAGCCGCCGGAGCTCTTGCGCTTGGCGGTGCCAGAAGCGAATACTCCGGCCAACGGATCTGGATCTCTACGCTCTACCACGTATTTCTTACCTAGACTCTTCTTCTTTTTCTTCTGGAGTGGGGAGAGTTCGGCATCCCCTGTCTTTACCTCGACGTACTTTGTTTCATTCTTACCGTTGAACCAATTTCTTCTAGTCGCCTTATAGTCATGACCCTTTCCAGTCCGTTTCATTTTGTATCCTGCCATCTCGTACTCTGACTTGACCACTTTCTCGGCGCGCTCACCTTTGGCAGCATTGTCCCTGATTACCTCCCGTTTGCTTCTACGAAAGATGCCAAAAAACCCCATGTTCGTGCATATGGTGTGCACTGTCGTCGTATTTGTGTATCTCTCCTGATGGTTAGTGCAAGGTCACTGCCGCCTATTTCGGGGCCGCTTACAGGACGGAACGGTACACACAGACACTCAATTCCACACTGTACCGATTAACGGCACCCGAAGGAGATGAATCTACAAATCCCAAAATTCATGGAGTGGGTGATCTCCCATACCCCGCATTTACGGAAGCAGTGCTAGCCGCTGCCGGCGGCCTTGTACCGGCGGTACTTGGATCTGGCCCTGCCCGTCATGGGGTCGCTGGACAGCTTGTCGGGGTTTATCGCCTCCACCCCGCACGAGTTGGCCACGTTGAACAGGTCCTTGTCCCTGGTGACCAGGACTGTCCCGGCGGTTATGCATCCGGCCAGGATGTAGCTGTCCGGGGACTGGAGCCTGGCATACCTTGCCTGCAGTCTGGCGGCCAGCTTGTACGTGTCGACGGTCATCTCGTCCTTGATGATGTCCGCGTCAAACTCCGAGCCCAGCTGCTTGATCACCTTGTCAACGTCGTACAGGTGCTCCCGGAGTTCGGCGTTGACCACCTCGCCCATGTGTATCTCGGAGTTCTTTATGCCGGTGCGCACCGCCATCATGTCCCGAAAGTTGGGGTTCTCCACCGAGTCCATCATCACGCAGGTGTCCAGGGTGTATCTGACCATGCACCGGATCCAGCTTTCTGAATATTAAATATTCAAAAACGCACCGCCTTGGGCGGGAGATCTGCTGCTGGCGCGCCCGCCGGCGCAGTACGCGCCTCCACCGCAGGTGGCCCGGCGGTGGCCCCTGCAGGCATGCGCGGCTGCGCCCGCCGCCCTCGGCAGGAGGGCGGGTGGCGGCGGCCGGGCCCGCCCTAGCTGATGGCCAGCATCCTGTCTATGGCCAGCCGCGCCCTGGCGGCTATGTCCTCTGGGACGGTCACCTGGTACTTGTCCTCGGTCAGGGACGCATACACCTTGTCCAGGGTAATCATCTTCATGTACTGGCACTCGGCCTTGTCCGAGGCGGCCACGAACGACTTTCCGGGGTTCTGCCGCCTCATCCGGTACAGTATGCCGGTCTCGGTGGCCACAACAAAGTTCTTGGCCTCGGACTCGCGGACGTGCCGGAGCATCCCCTCGGTGGACAGTATCGAGACGGGCCTGTTCCTGTACTTGCCGGAGGCCAGGTCGTACAGCATCGGGGTGGTACAGCTGCACTCGGGATGTATGACAAACTCGGAGGAGTCCAGCGAGTCGATCTTCTCGTTGACCGACTCGGCGCTGATTCCGGCGTGCACGTGGCACTCTCCGGCCCACACGTACATGTTCTTCCGGCCGGTCATCTTTGCCACGTAGGACCCAAGGAACATGTCGGGCAGGAAGAGTATCTCCCTGTCGTCCGGTATGGCTCGCACCACGCCCACCGCGTTGGAGGAGGTGCAGCAGTAGTCCAGCTCCGCCTTTATCTGGGCGGTGGTGTTGACGTAGCCGACCGCCACGGCTCCGGGGTGGTCCTTCTTCCATTCGCGCAGTTCCTCGACGGTTATCGAGTCGGAGAGGGAGCAGCCCGCCTCCGGGTCCGGGATGAGCACCCTCTTGTCGGGGCTGATTATCGCCGCCGTTTCCGCCATGAAGTGGACCCCGCAGAAGACTATCGTCTTCTGGGGGACGTTGGCGGCCTGCCGGGAGAGGTTCAGCGAATCGCCTGTTATGTCGGCCACGTCCTGCACGTCGGGTATCTGGTAGTTGTGCGCCAGGATGACCGCGTCCCTCTCCTCCTTTATCCGGAGTATCTCCTCCTTGAGGTCCTCCACCTGCACCTGCATGATCGTAACCATGAACGAATGCATGAATTTAAACAAAAAGGTAATGCCGCAATTGGTGTGCCATGTTGCCGCACATCGGCAATTCTTGCCACCTACTCACGTGCCGATACGCATGCCGCCCGCGCAGTACCTGCGCAGCGTCTCTATCGCGGCGAGGGTGGCCAGCCTGCTGGTCTTGGGGTTGCCCGGGTCCGGCAGGTTCTCCAGGGTGAACCGGACGGAGCCGAACTTGCCTGAGGCCTGGATGGTGTGTGTGTTGACGCTGGTCCGGGGATCGGCCACCACCGTGACCTGGGCGTCCATGCCGGCGGCCATCGAGACCAGCGCGGCCACGTTGACGTTGGCGGGGAACCTGCGGACGGCCTCCTCTGCGCTACCCCGGAAGAGGACCGTCCGTTCGGTTATCGAGTCGGGGTCGGTCCGCGATTCGGCAAAGTGTGGGGCGCCCCGCAGGGAGCGGGGGTGCTTGGTGGTGGTTATGGACACGCTGTCGGTGTCGCCGCGGGCCGCCGCCAGGGCGTCCAGCCCGCCGATGGCCCCCGACGGCAGGTATATGCGGCGACCGAACTGCCCGCAGGCCTCCTCCAGCACCTCCCGGACGGCCCCGTCCAGCAGGGCGCCCACGCTCATCACCATCAGGTCGGCGCGGTTCTGTATCACGGACAGGCCGGTCTCCCGGACCGCGTCCTGGGAGGCGGCCTCCACCACCATGTCGACCGGCGGATAGGAGAGCAGGTGGGGGTTCTCCGTTATCTGGGGGGCCGAGCCGAGCCTGGCGGCCAGGGCTTCGGCGGCGTCCCTGGACACGTCGTAGATCCTCTCGAGCTTGGCGGGCACCATTCCGGAGTCGATGGCGATCGCCAGCTGCGTCCCTATGGCTCCGCAACCAAGCAAGGCCACCCTCTTCAAGGATTGTTGTATGGAGCGGGTTACTAATTAATTCTATTTCGCTCATATTTCGAGTGTTGTGGGCGGCAGATCCTGTCGCGGGCCGGAAAAAACGTCCAGCCGGCACGATAATGCTCGCATCGAAGGACGGTTTTAGTGAAAAACAAACCGCTTCAGAAACATTCGATCAGGACTGGATGGGTATTGTCCGCGATGGACGGCCCGGGATCAGGCCTGCCGCCCCGGGTACTGGTCCAGTATCGCGGCCGGCGCCGCCAGGAACCTTCCGTTGACGCCGTAGTGGCGGCGGTTGTGGACTAACCGGAACGACTTGACGTACTATCTGAGGTACCACTTGCTGACGCCACGGTGTTTTTTTAGCCACCATTTGAGCAGGCCCACCCTGCACTCGCAGTTGTTTGCGTGGATCCCGTTGAGATCCCCCGAGGCGTAACCCGCCCTCGCCGTGGTTTACCGCCGGGTGGTCGTATCCGGCCTCCCCCGGGTTCTTGTGGGTGGCGTGCTCGTCGGTGATGACCCTGGGTTCGCGCTCGAACTTTTCGGCCGCCCTCCCGGCCACCGTCTTGCCGTCGCCGGCCGGAACCTCGAAGATGGTCAGGCCCGGCTCGTCTTCCGTGGCCCGCTGGTGGTAGATTGTCATCATCGGGGTGTTCTTCTCGAAGGTGCTCCTGCCGGGGCCGCGCGGCAGGCCGCGCCGGCTGGGGACGGTCCGTTGCTCGCCGTTGCCTGCCAGGGGCACGCCCTTGGAGCCGGCCCGGATGTACCCCTCGTCGGCCTCGCAGGTCCCCGACAGGATGATCCCCTCGGGGATGCTGCGTATCTTGTCCATCATCCGGCGGATCATATAGTAGGTTGACCGGTAGGCGCATCCTACCGACTCGGCGATATGGTTGATGGAGACCCCGTTGGGCGGACCGCACAGGAACTCCCAGAGTGCAAGCATCTAGTTCCCCATATCCAGATGTGCCGGTAGTGCAGGATGGTGTCCGTCTTGCCGTTGAACGTCCTGCCGCAGTCCTTGCAGGGGTAGCGCTGGAGGTGTTTCCGGTATCGGCCGTGTTTTATCACCGGGCTGCTCTTGCAGTGGGGGCAGAAGACGCCGTGCGCCCGGTCCGCCGTCCGGAACGGTCCGGCGGTCGCCCCCGGGTCGTAGAACAGCGCCATCAGGCACAGCAGCGGGCCCGGTCCGCCATTTCCGTCCTTGGCGGACCCCGGTTCCCCCTGTTTTGCACAGCGACGCACGTCACGGGGGTGCGGGGGATCTGCCCTTATTGATCTGTTTCGGTTTATCAATATTGATATGTGCCCGCTACGCGGTCCAAACCACCCACAATATTCGAAATATGAGCGAGTCTATTTTGGCTTGACCAGCACCGCGTTGACCGCGCCGTCCTGGCCGGGCCTCGAGACCACCCTGCAGGTACCCTCCTCCGTCTCCAGCATGGCGCCCCTGGTGATGACGCCCCGCCGCCGGTAGTCGTTGTTGGTGGGGTTGTCCAGGACCTTGAGAATCTTGGACCGCATAACCTTGTCGCCGATCCCCGATAGGTTGACGAACTCGGCTGTCTTGAGGGCGGTCTTGCTGTGGTTGCTCCGCACCCTGCGGGTGACCGTCACCTGGGCGTCGCGGTTGAGCGCCTCGTTGGGATACCTGTCCATCTCGTACTTTCGGCGCACCCTGAAGGGATGCCTCCTGCCCCCGGTGATCTTGCTGGTGGCCAGGTTCTCTACGGTCTTGCGCATGGGGGTACCCCGGACCGCCTCAATTTATACAAACCGGAAGGCGTGCCTTGCCCGGCCGGTAACCGTTCACCCCCGCCTCACAGATGTAGGCGATCAGGCACGGTTTTGGCTGAATTCTGCACTAAAACCGGCCGCCTTTAAAAAGGGAGTGAACGGTTACCCCGGCCGGGGCCCCTCCGGGGCGGCGCTCAGCTCTCGGGCGGCGTACGGCCGGCCTTGGACCTCATCTTGGCAAAGAGCCTCTGCTTGAGGTCGTCGGCGTCCCCCTGTATGCCAAAGTACCTGCCGAACTTTTCGGTGGTGGTGTATATCTTGAGCCTGCCGGCGTCCTGGCGGGAGATAAAGTCCATCTGGAGGAGTTCCCTGATGTGCGAGTAGACGCCGGTCCCCCGGGTCTCCACCAGCTGCCTGGAGGAGACCGGCTGCATGTACGCGATGTACGAGAGCGTCTTGAGGGTGGCCCGCGGCAGCAGCGGCCTTGAGGCGAACCTGCGGATGGTCCCGGCGTACTCCGGCTTTATCTGGAAGACGAAGGATCCGTCCGGGAGGGGCGCCACCTCTATGGCCCGAAAGGACTTTCTTGTCTTCCTGACTATCCCGTCCACCAGCTCGGCGGTGCGTATCTTTGTGGTTCCGGAGGCGCGCACCAGCTCCTCCATGGTCAGCGGCCTGCCGGCAGCGTAGAGGGCCGCCTCCAGCCTGGCGGTCGGCTCCAGGTCGCCGTCTGCCTTGGACATGCATATGGTTGCGCATATGAGTATATGACTTGCTACTAGGCGGCGGGGGAGGCGCCGGGCTCCTGCATCAGCGTTATCAGGACGTCCTCGCCGGCCTGCTCTAGGAGGACCCTCTCGTCCTTGGCCAGGAACAGCGCCGCAAAGAAGCACCGTATCGAGTCGGTCGAGTCCAGCCCGGAGATGATCTCCTGCAGGCTGCCCCGCCCGCCTTCGGATATCTTCCGGATGATAAGGTCCTGGTACCTGCCGATTATCCCCTCCAGTGAGAGCATGTGGTCCCGTATGTCCGGGACGGGCACCGGTTCCAGGCTGAACCGCTTGGACCTCCGGGACCGCGGGTTGGCGATGGAGACCACCAGGCTCTGCAGCAGCCCCATCAGGTCGTCCAGGGACACCGCGTAGGTGGACTGGTGCCGGTAGGGCATCTGGATGGTCTCTATGCCCATGTCCGCGGTCCTCTTGGGGGGCGGCTTCTTGTCCATGGCCTCCCTCTGCAGGGCGAAGATGCTCTCGACCTTCATCCTGTATATCAGCGACGAGGAGAGGGCGGCTATCCCGGCCACCCGGAGATCCTTCTCGCCGTTCTTTTCAAGAACCCTGGCCATCATCCCGAGCAGCTCCAGCAGGTCTATGTCCCAGACGTTCTTCTTGGCGACCATCCCCGGGTTGAACAGGATGCTGAGCGGCTCGCGCGATATGCTGGGAAGGGGATCGGCCGATGGCTCCATGGCATATGTCCTACATATTGGCTTATTATCTTTGATCGACTGCGATCTCAGTCCGGAGTGGCCGGCTGGCCGTCCGGGCGCGGGACGGCATCTCCGGGCTCCTCTGATACGGGCGGATGCCCCGCCGCTACGGGTTGATGACGGCCCGGCCGATTATCCTGTGGCCCTTGAGGTCGTTGAGGGCGTCGTTGGCCTCATCCAGGGGGTATCTCTTTGATATCATCGGGTTTATCCTGCCCTCCCGGACGAGGCCTATCAGCTCGACCATGTCCTTGTAGTTGCCGGTGTAGGCGCCCTGTATCACTATCGACTTTAGCGGTATGGTCACCAGGGATATGTCCAAGGATCCGCCAAACAGTCCCACCAGCACCATGTTTCCGCGCTTCCGCAGTATGTTCAGGCCCAGCCTGGCCGTGGCGCTGGCGTTTACAAAGTCCACGACGCTGTCGGCCCCCATTCCGCCGCACAGCTCGGTTATCTTGGACGCGGTGTCCTCCTCGCCGGACTTGATCGTGTGGTGGGCGCCCATCTTTCTGGCCGTCGCCAGCTTCGCCTCGTCCAGGTCCACGCACACCACCTTGGAGTCGGTGATGGCCCGGGCTATCTGTACGCCCATCAGGCCAAGGCCTCCGGCGCCTATCAGCACCAACCATTCGGGCGAGTTTGTGGAGGCTTTCTTGATGGCCGTGTAGGCGGTCAGGGCCGAGCAGGCAAGGGAGGTGGCCGCCTCCGTCTCCACGCCCTCAAGGCCGGCCAGATACTTGTGGTGTGGCACCAGCACGCAGTCGGCGTATCCGCCATCCTGGAAGACACCCAGCGATCTGGGGGTGTCGCAGAGGTTCTCGTTGCCCTCTGAGCACGCAGGACAGCTGCCGCATCCCACCCAGGGATAAACAAGGACCCGGTCCCCGCGGGAATACCCTCCCGAGTCGGTCCCGGTCTCTTGGACCGTCCCGACTATCTCGTGGCCGGGCGTCACCGGGTACTTTACGCCCCTGTCGGTCACCTTCAGGAAGGTGCCATCACCCAGGTCGTAGCCGCCCTCCCACAGGTGCAGGTCGCTGTGGCAGACGCCCGTTGCGGCCACCTTCACCAGCACCTGCGCCCCCCGGGGTTGCGGGTCAGGCGAGTCGGTGATTACCAGGGGCTCGTTGGGACCGATGATCCTCGCTGACCTCATGGATACGCGCTTTTCCGGTTTCAATATAACAGTTGGTCGCTCCGTACGGGCATGGAATCAGGACATGGGACGGATGGTCTATGAGCGGGGAGCGCGCCCTACTCGGCTTCCTGGGCGGCCTTGTTCAGGTAGATGTACTTCATCAGCACCACGGCGATTATCCCCCCGACTATCGGGGCCGCCCAGTACATCCAGTGGAACTCCCAGAATCCGGACACCAGGGCGGGGCCGAAGGTGCGGGCCGGATTCACAGACGCCCCCGTCAGGGGTATGCCCACCAGGTGTATCAGGAAGACCATTCCGCCTATGGCAAAGCCCGCCCAGCCGGCGCTCGCCTTTTTGTGAGCCGCGGTCATGCAGATGGTCACCAGCAGGAAGAACGTCAGCACCGCCTCCACCGCAAAGCCAGATGCCGCGCTGTGGTTGAGTATCTCGCCGGGGCCCGGCTGGGTGCCGAGGTTCACCTTCATTCCAAGTTCGGGGAATATGGCCAGCAGGGTCGCTGCCGCCGCTATCGCTCCGGCAACCTGGCAGGCGATATACCCGATGCCGTCCTTCACGGGAATCTCCCGGACGATCATCATTGGGATGGTGACCGCCGGATTGATGTGGGCGCCGGATATGTGGCCGAAGGCGTAGATCATTATCCCGATGGTCCCGCCGTGGGCCAGCGATATGAACAGGACGGTTATCGGGCTGAGGTCGGCCCCAAAGTAGGCGATGGCGACTATTATCGAGAGCGGGCCAAAGAAGACCAGCGCGTAGGTGGCTATGCCCTCTGCCAGCCACGCCCGGGGATTTGCCATGCCACCAGCCGGATAAAAATTCCCTATAAGTCTTGGGCATGCGTGGTTCTGCCGCAAATGCGGGTGTTATTCCAACTTCCCCGACACTCACTGGCTAGCCGTCGGCGTTCTCAACAACGACCGCGTCCCCCTGTATGGAGAACCTGACGCGGTCGGGGTTGCCCAGTTTGACAAGAACCGGCTTGGGTATGTTGCTGTATCGGGTACCTGCCTGCGCGTTGGTCGTTACCGCCACGGTAAAGTCGGTTGCCCCGGGGGGCCACTTGGTCATGCTCGGCATACGCTGATCCCATATTTAACGACGCAAGATCTATATGTCACGCGTGATATTCATGCACCATGGCCAGAAAGAAGCGCCGCAAGAGCGGCGCCGCCCCCCAGGCGATAAGGCGGGCGGCTATCCGGATAGCCGACGCCGAGGGGATGGTCCGCAGCGTGAGCAAGAGCCGGTGGGAGGTGGCCAGCGGGTCCTCGCCAGGATCCTGGCACATGGTGGCCATCACGGACGGCGGCATCGCCTGCGACTGCCCGTACAGCACCAACCGGGGCGGCGCCCCCTGCAAGCACTCGGTGGCCATCGAGATCATCCTGCTGCGCGAGGCCGAGACGATCCAGTCCGGCGAGACGACCGTCCTGGAGGAGCCAGGGGTCTGCTGCACCAGATGCGGATCAACCAACCACAGGAAGGACGGGATCCGCACCAGGAAGCGGCGCGAGGACGGCCAGCGGTACAGGTGCCTCAACGAACAATGCAGGGCCCGGTTCACCGACGGACTCGGGTTTACCGGCAGGCACCTTCCCCCCAAGGCCATCCTGATGGCCCTGATGCTGTTCGCGATGGGGGTATCGCCGGAGGGAATCACCCTGGTGCTGGACCAGCAGATGACCCTGAAGGTGCACCGGGCCAGCGTCCAGCGGTGGGCCGACCGGTACGTGCGGCTGGTCGAGCGGTACGCCGGCCGGCTGCGTCCCTCGACGGGCGGCGTCTGGAGCTGCGACGAAAAGTTTGCCAGGATAATGGGGACCGACCACTGGGTGTTCACGGTGATGGACACGGCCAGCCGGTTCATCCTGTCCTGGGACGTCTCGCCTCGCAAGCTCACCTACGACGCCGTCTCCCTGTTCAGCCGCGCCAGGGACAGGGCCGGGTGCATCCCCCGCATATTCAAGACCGACGGGCTCCATCCGTTCCGGCCCGCCTTCAGGAAGGCCTTCTGGAGGCGCCGGGGCCCGCGACCATTCCACTTCCGGGAGAGCCACATCCGCAACAGGCGGTGCACCAACAACGGCCACGAGCGGTTCAACGGGACGCTGGGCGAGTTTCTGGACGGGACCCGGGGCCTGCAAAGGACCGACTCGGCGCTGGTCCGCGCCAGCCTGCTGCACTACAATTTCATTCGGCCACACCGCGGGCTGGGCGGGATCACGCCCGCCGCGGCCGCGGGGATCAACGTCCGCGGGACCAACACCTGGTTGACCCTGATCCAGCACGCGGCGCTGGCCGCTATCTAGGCGGAAATCAGCCGCACGAACCGCCCGGACATAACAAATCAGCCGTCAGGTCGGCCGATACGCCGCAATCTGCGGCCATCCGGACAAAATCCGGCCATCCTGGCCAAAGACGCGGACCCTGAAACTGCACAATCCGGATAACCCCCGAATTTGCACAAGAACCGGCATGCGTAGGGGTTGTCCACGATTTGAGTTTTAGCGGTACTGTATTTTACTAAAAAATCACCTCAAAAGTTAAAAACAACCCCATCTTCGCTGCCCAACCGACCGAAAGGTTTCTAGATCGGCGGATCCGCCCCATTCCAACAATGAAACCCGACAACAAAAAACGACGAAAAGGACCACGCAGACAAGACGGCTACTTCGGCAGTTGGGAGCGGAAGCGTGTGCTCAAGGCAAAGAAGCTCAAGCGGGAGTTCAAGAAGATCCGCGCCTGGATTGACAGATACCTGAAGGACCACCCCGAGTATCGGCACCTAAAGTCGGTGATGATGCTCTGGATAATGATGAAGCGGTACGGCCTGTCCATTCGCGGGATGATCAACGAGCTGCACTTCCGCCGCGGTGCCCTGAGGATAGCTTGCCTCAAGCGGGCGCGCTCCAAGTCGTGGCTGCACAAGTGGATGCGCAGGCTGCCCATGGAGATGTTCGATGATCTGATCCTGTTCACCGCGGGGGATGACGCCTGTGGCAGCTTCTCTGTCGACTCGACCCACCACAGGTTCAACCGGTACCGGTTGGTGGAGCACCCCGGCGACGAGCGCAGGGCCAACCGGCGAAAGCGAACCGACATGACCGAGGCCGAGAGGAAGGCCACCCGCGGCAAGACTGCTGGGGCGCCACCCGGAAAGAGGTGGGCGAGCGACACCTGCAAGCACCATGTGCTGACCTCGCCGAACGGCAAGGTACTCGCCTCGGCGGTGACAGATGGGGATACGTCCGATCCTACCGTGTTCGCGGAGCTCTGCTCCAAGATACCGAAGGGCCGCTGCAACGCCATGGGGGACCGCGCCTACTGCTCCGAGGAGAACTGCAATCTGGCAGTCCTGGTCGGACGCGACCCGTACTTCGAGCCCAAGAAGAGCTATCAGGGCAACGGAATGAGTGCCTGGGCGGAGATGGTACGGCTGTGGAAGGAGCACCCCGGCCGGTTCTACAAGGTCTACAAGACCAGATCCAGCATCGAAGCCTGCTTCTCCGCCATCAAGGGCCGGTTCGCATACTGCGTCCGGTCCGTGACGCTGGAGATGCAAAAACGAGAACTCGCCATCGTGTCCATCTGCCGCAACATCCACGCATGACCAGGGGATAACAGCCGCCCCCCACGAAATTTCCCCGGGGGCATCGGGGGAGTCTGCGCACCTGCCGCCGGATCGGGGCCGCGCCGCCCCCGACCCCTCCCGGCAGGCACCAAATCAACCCATTCAGGGCGGGGCAGGCCGCCGGAGGGTACCTTCGACGGGGGCCGGCGGGGGCCGGCAGAACGCTTTTTCGGGGCCATCTTGGCCATTTTCACGGACCGTGGACAACCCCCCCCCCTCTTGGGGGTAAGGTAAAGGGTGCCGGAGACCTTGCTGTTGCCCAGCCTGCCCGAGCCCCTAACCTCCATGTGGAGCCATTCCAGCGGTTTTATCCGTATCATGGGATGGTTGCGTGGTGGTGGCTTGAAAAGGTGGGACGGTGGGGAACTGTCAAAAAGTGGGTACGCCACACACTCACTATCTACCCGGTTCTTGACAGCTACCAACGCAAGCCTATTTTAAATATCGCCAACCCCCAACACAACCATGAAGCTTGACGTTGCAGAAAGTGTGGAGATGGAGAAGTTTTTTGGGAGTCTGGCCAACCGCACAAACCCCCTGGCGCCGGGCCGCACCATCAACATGAACGCCACCGACGCGCTGGAACGCATCATGGCAGGCAGGCCGGCCGCGCTGCGGCATGTCTGGGATGTCAGGTTCGGGCCGCACTTCCTGGCGGATTGCGACTCCGTGCCGGCCGATATCCGGGAATGCGTCGCATCCAATATAGCCGCGATGACCGTCGCCAAATTCCCCGGCAGGATGGGAGCTGATGCCGGCTCGTACAACCTGTGGGCGTGTGAGGTGGGTCTCGGTTGGCGCATCATCTACGAGTTCATTCCGCGCTACCATTCCATCGTGCTGTATTTCGTGCGGCGGCATGATGCCGCGTATGGCGGGCCGTTGCGTGTCGTGTTTGGCGACCCAAACCACCCCGAGCCCGGATACGTGGAGGGTTATGCGGAAACCATAGGGCGGTCATACGAGACCGACGTCGAGAAGGAAGACCTGCGTGGCATCGTGAACAGGTTGTGTGATGACGTGGCACGTTGAACGGAAGGCCGCGTTCGAGCGCGGGTACGCGAAACTGTCATCTGACGCACAGATGCGTTGTAACGGCGTCGTTGATATGTTGGCCAACTCGGAGGATCCACGCGTGTTGGGTAGCAGGCTGGTGGGTGGCGGTTACAAGTATCGGTTTGGGGATTATCGGTTGATTTATGATGTTGTGTACAACCTTACCCTGTTGGAACTACACAATGTTGGTAAGCGTGGCCGCATATACGGTTGATGGTTCGGGGCTCTACTGCAAACACTGTGTAGTCCGGCCATATAAGACGGGTATTCGGATTCTTGAAGTGGTCAATCATCCCGGTTTATGACCCATCCAGAACGCCAGCCGCCGAAAGTCTGGAACTCCCTGTCAGGCCGCATGGTTTGGGAACAACCCACACTATCCCGTCTATCGATCCAGACTGTCTGTTACAGGATCTGCCAACGTTACATACCACTGACTGGCAAGCCGGCCCTGCCCTCGTTGGGTGGCGCGCTCCCCCGTTGCCGCGGTCAGGCAGCCGCGCGCGGGAATGCGACAACACCAACCAACATACCGCAACCGTACCTGTTCACGTCATCTAGGCACGATCCGCCTACTTCTAAGGGCCAATACGGCCGCGCGTTGCCAGCAATCAGCTGAGCCGTGTGATTTTCTTATTTTTTGGCGATAAAAAATCATTTTTTCTTGATTTCGAACCATGTACCATCCATAAATCACACCAAAATGACGTGAACAGTTACCCGCAACCAACCTGCGCGCGGTCCGCCCAACTTTTTATGCCGGCACCGCGCATCTACCACGTGGACGAGAAGGAAGAAGCCATAAAATGCGTCAATGACGTGTTGGGAATGGTTCCGCCGGGCCTCTCTGGTGATGACAAGATACCCCCGGAAGTTATCGAAGGCATGAGAGACCGCGTGAAAGCCACCACAGCCTCAATAGAGCGCGGAACGTGAACGCACAGCGTTCTGCGGGTTTGTTTTAGCCTGGTGGCGGTTGTGTGCTGACGGGGATGTTGTGGAGTGTTGACGGGGCTGGCGTTCGGGATGGTGGGTGGCGTCATATCGGCCATACACTTTGAGGATTCGGCGGGACTGGCGTTTGGGATGGTGTGTTGGGCGCGCCCGTGTGGTTTGTTGCCGGACGCGCCGGCATGCCCGCCAGGATGCCACCGGGTAACCGCCGGTTTGGCGTGACCGTGTTTGGTGTGACGTTCGGGATGGTGTGTCTGGTGGTTGGTTTGGTGGTTGTGGCAGGGTGGTGGTTTTTGGCGGGGGCTGCGGCCGGCCTGGTGGTGTCGGGGCGGCTCACCCACATGTATTGGGAGAGCCGGCAGGCGTATGAACGCGGGGAGTTATTGTAGGGTGGTCATCCGGAGTGGCCGGGCGGCCGACGGGTTTTATCATCCTGTTGGTAAAGCGGTAGGCTTGCTTGGCCATGTGGGTGGCCGCGCGCGTCGGCCTTGGACCAGTTCTCGTCGTCCTTGTCGTATCTTTCCAGGATGGCCGCCGCCGCTTCAACATCCAGCGGAGGCCGCCTCTCGGCCGGGAGCATCCCATATAGCACGCGGATATCGCGCGTGAACGGGAATTTTATCCTGGCGGATATCAGGCCGGCTTTCAGCATGTCGCTTATCGCCATGTGCATCCAAAAACACGCAGAGGCCGGCCGCGACCCCAAACCCTCTTCCGGGAAGATTATGTTCCTGCCATGTCCAGCCACCTGCCGGCGCTGTAATCGTAGTCTATATCCGCATGCAGTTTGACGTTGAAGCCGGCGGCCCTCCAGAGGGTTTTGGCGCCCTGCTCGCGCAGCACGCCCCACTCCACCGACCCGTAGACGTTGGCCATCCTGGTGATGGTGTCCGGGCCGTGCGGGATTATCGTTGCCTTGGTGACGCCGCCGGGGGTTTTGGTGATGGTGTCGCTGACGGTGTTAACGGACAACGATGCCCGGGTAACATACAGAACATCCAGGTCGCTATCCGGGCGTTCGGTGCCCTTTACCTGCGAGCCGAATACCGACAACAGCAGCAGGTCGTCCGGAGCGCCAAAGGGCAGCGCCTTGACGAGTGCGTTGACCGATGCGGTGGCGCGCTGGTTCATGGCACGGCAGCCACCTGCATCCTAATTCAATCTTGGTAGTTCCGGGGGTCGAGTTTGGGGCAGGCGCCGTTCTTTGGGGGGGGGGGGCGCCGCCAACTCGGTAATTCAAGCGGCGGCCCGGCCACCATCCTTGCGGATGGGCAGATTACGCGCCTTGTGTAGCGCGTGTAATGAAGGATCCAGGAACGCGAATCCCGAACCGTCAAGCTGCGCGTGGTTGCCGGGCCGGGTGCGCATTGCCGCCATGAAGGGCCGGAAGGCGATATTCGCGTGGTTGAAGGCACGTCTCGGCGAATCCCGGGAAGATCAGATCCCGGTGCCCGCCTCGGCACACAACTTTGCAGTGGCTGCCGGCACACAGTAATTTTGCAGCCCCCTGCCCCCGATGGCGGGCCCGCTGCCGCCGGAGATGATCAGGCCGGCGGTATCGGTGCCTGTTATGTTGGATTCGGAGCCGGACATCACTGCCCGCCATCCCTCAGGGTCACCTGGATGTCCTGGTGGTTGCTGCCGTCCTCAAAGACTGAATCGCCAGTGGCGGCGATGGTGACCGTGTAGGTTGCCCGGTCGGCGGCGGCCGAGACCATGATTAGTTGGTTGCCGCCGGTTATCTCGAATCGGTCCGAGTCGTCGCCCGGCACTATCACATATGTCGGGTTCTGTCCGTCCAGAAAGGCGTTCAATGTGGATATGGTCCCGACCACGCCGGGGACGTCCGCCCTGTAGATTGACGCGTTGTCTATTACGACATACCAGTCGCCCAAGTTCTGATCGAATTGGGATGCGCCGTCGAACATCAGGGTCATGTTGGTGACCGAGGAGACGTCCCAAGTGGAGATGCTCTGGTTGAAGGAGGAGGCGTCTTGGAACATGACGAACATGCGAGTTACCGAGGAGACGTCCCATGTATTGAGGGGCTGGTCGAAGGAGGAGGCGTTGTAGAACATGTAGGACATGTCGGTCACCGAGGAGACGTCCCATGTATTGAGGGGCTGGTTGAAGGAGTCGGCGTCACGGAACATGCCAGACATGCCGGTCACCGAGGAGACGTCCCATGTATTGAGGGGCTGGTTGAAGGAGGAGGCGTCTTGGAACATGACGAACATGCGAGTTACCGAGGAGACGTCCCATGTATTGAGGGGCTGGTTGAAGGAGTCGGCGTCACGGAACATGCCAGACATGCCGGTCACCGAGGAGACGTCCCATGTATTGAGGGGCTGGTTGAAGGAGTCGGCGTCACGGAACATGCCAGACATGCCGGTCACCGAGGAGACGTCCCATGTATTGAGGGGCTGGTTGAAGGAGTCGGCGTCACGGAACATGCCGGACATGCCGGTCACCGAGGAGACGTCCCATGTATTGAGGGGCTGGTCGAAGGAGTCGGCGTCACGGAACATGCCGGACATGCCGGTCACCGAGGAGACGTCCCATGTATTGAGGGGCTGGTCGAAGGAGGAGGCGTTGTAGAACATGTAGGACATGCCGGTCACCGAGGAGGTGTCCCAGGTGGAGATGTCCTGGTCGAAGGAGTCGGCGTCGGCGAACATGCCGGACATGCCGGTCACCGAGGAGACGTCCCATGTATTGAGGGGCTGGTCGAAGGAGTCGGCGTCGGCGAACATGCCGGACATGCCGGTCACCGAGGAGACGTCCCATGTATTGAGGGGCTGGTCGAAGGAGTCGGCGTCACGGAACATGCCGGACATGCCGGTCACCGAGGAGACGTCCCATGTATTGAGGGGCTGGTCGAAGGAGTCGGCGTCACGGAACATGCCGGACATGCCGGTCACCGAGGAGGTGTCCCAGGTGGAGATGTCCTGGTCGAAGGAGTCGGCGTCGGCGAACATGCCGGACATGCCGGTCACCGAGGAGACGTCCCATGTATTGAGGGGCTGGTTGAAGGAGGCGGCGTCGGAGAACATGTAGGACATGTCGGTCACCGAGGAGGTGTCCCAGTCGGAGATGTCCTGGTCGAAGGAGGCGGCGTCATAGAACATGTGGCGCATATCTGTCACCGTGGAGACGTCCCAACTGTCAAGGGGTTGGTTGAAGGAGGCGGCGTCATAGAACATGCCAGCCATATCGGTCACCGAGGAGACGTTCCAAGAGGAGATGTCTTGGTCGAAGGAGGCGGCGCCGGCGAACATGCCTAGCATGCCGGTCACCGAGGAGACGTTCCAGGAGGAGATGTCGCCGTTGAAGAGGGCGGCGCCCTGGAACATCTTGGACATGCTGCTGACATGACCCACGTCCCAAGAGGAGATGTCGCCGTTGAACCTGGAGGTGCCATCGAACATGCGGCCCGTGTCGGTCACCATGGACATGTCTGGGGTGTCGGTCGCCTTGTAGACCATCTGGGAGGCTCCGTAGAAGGCAGCTGCCATACTGGTCCATGAACTGTTGCCCCACTGGTCGATCGAGTGCAGGCTGGCTCTGCTGGGACCATTATCCAAGTGGAACCGCTCAAGGCCGCCGGTGACGATAATGGTATAGATGCCGGGATCATCGTAGGTGTGGTTCTGGGGGCCGGAGACGCCGCTGGCGGTGTTGCCGTCGCCCCAGTCGATGGCAATACCGGATCCGCTGACGGGGAACCGTATGGTCTGGTCGGCGACCCTGGCGGTCCAGGTGGTGATGAAGGCGTGGTCGGGGGCGTTGAGGAGGGGATCAACGGACTCGGTGGCGGTGACCCGAATGACCTGGTGGTGGCTGCCGCCAAAGAGGTTGGGTCCGGTGGCGGTGATGTTGACCTGGTAGGTGGTGCCGAGGGTGACGTTCTGGTCGGGCTTGAGCCTGAGGGTTGCTCCGTCGACCACCTCGAAGAGGTCGGCGTGGGCGCCGGTAACGTTGTAGGTGGGGCTGTGGCTGGTCATTATCGGGTTCTGCGCCAGGATGTCGCCGACTATCCGGTCCTCGTTGGAGACGGCCAAGTCGAACAGGAAGATGTACCATGACCCCAGATTCTGGCTGAAGGAGGAGGCACCGGCAAACATATCGGACATGACGGTGACGCCCGAGACATTCCAGGTGGAGAGGTCGCCGTTGAAGGCGGCAGCGCCGCTGAACATCTCGCCCATGTCGGTCACCGAGGAGACGTCCCAGGAACCGAGGGGCTGGTTGAAGGAGGAGGCGCCGTTGAACATGCTGCGCATGCTGGTCACCCTCGACACGTCCCAGGAGGAGATGTCTTGGTTGAAGGAGGAGGCGCCGTTGAACATGCCGTGCATGGTGGTCACCGAGGAGACGTCCCAGGAGGAGATGTCCTGGTTGAAGGAGGTGGCGCCGACGAACATGCCGTGCATGGTGGTCAGCGAGGAGACGTCCCAGGCGTCGAGGGGCTGGTTGAAGGAGGAGGCGCCGTTGAACATGGCAGCCATGCTGGTCACCCTCGATACGTCCCAAGAGTTCAGGGGCCGGTTAAAGGAGGCGGCGCCGGAGAACATCCGGGACATGTCGGTTACCGAGGAGACGTCCCAGGCGGAGACGTCGCCGTTGAAGGAGGCGGCGTTGTAGAACATCCAGGACATGTCGGTCACCGAGGAGGTGTCCCAAGAGTCGAGGGGCTGGTTGAAGGAGGCGGCGTCTTGGAACATGACGAACATGCGAGTTACCGAGGAGACGTCCCAGGAACCGACGGGCTGGTTGAAGGAGGCGGCGCGATGGAACATGTCGGACATGTCCGTCACCGATGAGACGTCCCAGGAACCGACGGGCTGGTTGAAGGAGGCGGCGCGATGGAACATGTCGGACATGTCCGTCACCGATGAGACGTCCCAGGCGTCGAGGGGCTGGTTGAAGGAGGCGGCGCGATGGAACATGTCGGACATGATGGTCACCGAGGATACGTCCCAGGAACCGACGGGCTGGTTGAAGGAGGCGGCGTCATAGAACATGTGGCTCATATCGGTCACCGAGGAGGTGTCCCAAGAACCGACGGGCTGGTTGAAGGAGGCGGCGTCATAGAACATGAGGCTCATATCGGTCACCGAGGAGGTGTCCCAGGAACCAACGGGCTGGTTGAAGGAGGCGGCGTTATAGAACATGCCAGCCATATCGGTCACCGGGGAGACGTTCCAGGTGTCAAGGAGCTGGTTGAAGGCGGTGGCGCCGCTGAACATACTGCGCATATCGGTCACCGAGGAGACGTTCCATCTGTCGAGGGGCTGGTTGAAGGCGGTGGCGCCGCTGAACATACCGCGCATATCGGTCACCGAGGAAGTGTCCCAGTCTCCAATGTCCTGGTTGAATCTGTCGGTGTTGCGGAACATCCAGCCCATGTCCGTCACCGAGGAGACGTCCCAGGCGGAGATGCTGCCGTTGAAGGAGGTGGCGTCCCGGAACATCTGGGACATGTCGGTGACGCGCGAGAGGTCCGGCACGTCGGTCGCCGTGTAGACCATGTTGGCTGCGTCGCGAAAGGCCGACGCCATAGTCGTCCACGATGTATCGCCCCACTGGTCTATGGACATTAGCTTGGCCGCGTCTGGATGGTCGCCCAGCGAGACGGCTTGGAGGCCGCCGTGGACCGAGACCCGGTATGTGCCGGGGTTCGCGTATCTGTGGGTTGCGGCTCCCGAGACATCGGTACTGTTGGTGCCATCACCCCAGTGGATGGTCATGCCCGAACCGACCAGCGGGATGGTGATGGTCTGGTTGGCAGTCTCGGTCTGCCAGGTGGTGACGAACGGGAGCTGGTCCGGCGCCTGCCGCGCATCGGGCACACCACCCAAAACGACCTCGACGGTCCGCCGGTTGTTGCCGTCCTCAAAGACCGAGCCTCCGGTGGCGGAGATGGTGACCGTGTAGGTCGTCCGGTCGGCGGCCGTCGAGACCATTCTAAGGAGGTTGCCGTCGGTTATCTCGAACCGGTCCGAGTCGCCGCCCGGCTCTATCACATACTTCGGGTTCTGCCCGTCCAGGTAGGCGTTCCGGGCGGAGATGGTTCCGACCACGCCGGGGATGTCCGCCCTGTCGATGGAGGTGTTGTCGATCGTGACATACCAACTACCGAGGGGCTGGTTGAAGGCGGTGGCGTAGAGGAACATCCAGTACATGTCGGTCACCGATGAGACGTCCCAGCTGTCGAGGGGCTGGTTGAAGGCGTTGGCACTGATGAACATCGAGGACATGTCGGTCACCGATGAGACGTCCCAGGAGCCGATGGGTTGGTCGAAGCTGTCGGCGCCGTGGAACATGTGTGACATGTCGGTCACCGATGAGACGTCCCAGGAGCCGATGGGTTGGTCGAAGGAGGTGGCGCCCCAGAACATACCCTGCATATCCGTCACCGAGGAGACGTCCCAGGAGCCGATGGGTTGGTAGAAGGAGGCGGCGCCGTCGAACATCCAGGACATGTCGGTCACCGATGAGACGTCCCAGGAGGAGATGTCCTGGTTGAAGGAGGTGGCGTCGGCGAACATCAGCGCCATGTCGGCCACCGATGAGACGTCCCAGGAGGATATGTCGCCGTTGAAGGAGGTGGCGCCAACAAACATACCGGACGTGTCGGCCACCGATGAGACGTCCCAGGTTGATATGTCGCCGTTGAAGGAGGTGGCGTTATGGAACATCCCGGACGTGTCGGTCACCGAGGAGGTGTCCCAGGAGGATAGGTCGCCGTTGAAGGTTGTGGCCCCGGCGAACATCCCGGACATGTTGGTGACTGCGGAGAGGTCCGGGGAGTCGGCGGCGTTGTAGGCCATGTTGGATGCTCCGCTAAACGCCGATGCCATGGATGTCCATTGCACGTCGCCCCACTGGTCTATCGACAGCAGTTTTTGCGCGTTGGGTTGCTGGCCGTCAAGGTGTATCCTGGTAAAGTCGCCGTATATACTGACCGTGTAGTTGCCGACCCTCGCGTATGTATGGTGCTGGTCGCCGGAGACATCAACGTCGACGGTCCCGTCCCCCCATGATATGGTGTACGTGCCGGTAGCGTTGCCCACCGGGATGGTTACGTTACCGCCCGCCATATCCACCCGCCAGGTGGTGACGAACGGGAGCCGGTCCGGCGCCTGCCGCGCATCGGCAACACCGCCCAAAACCACCTCGACGGTCCGCCGGTTGTTGCCGTCCTCAAAGACCGAGCCTCCGGCGGCGATGGTGACCGTGTAGATAGCCCGGTCGGCGGCGGCCGAGACCATGCGAAGGAGGTTGCCGTCGGTTATCTCGAACCGGTCCGAGTCGCCGCCCGGCACTATCAGATAGGTGGGGTTCTGCCCGTCCAGGTAGGTGTTCTGGGCGGAGATGGTCCCGACCATACCGGGGATGTCCGCCCTGTCGATGGACGCGCTGTCTATCACAACATACCAGCCGCCAAGATTCTGGTCGAAGGAGATGGCAGAGTCGAACATCCCGGTCATGTCGGTCACCTGCGAGACGTCCCAGTCGTTGAGGAGCTGGTCGAAGCTGTCGGCTCCGCGGAACATGCGGGCCATGTCGGTCACCTGCGAGACGTCCCAGTTGTCTAGGGGCTGGTTGAAGGAGGTGGCGCCGGCGAACATGGCGTTCATGTAGGTCACCGAGGAGACGTCCCAGGCGGAGATGTCCTGGTTGAAGGAGGTGGCGTCCCAGAACATCCCGATCATGTAGGTCACAGAGGAGACGTCCCAGGAATCGAGGGGTTGGTTGAAGGAGGAGGCGTCCCAGAACATAATGGACATGTCGGTCACCGAGGAGACGTCCCAGGCGGAGATGTCCTGGTTGAAGGAGGTGGCATCCCAGAACATGCTATTCATGCCGGTCACCGAGGAGACGTCCCAGGTGGAGATGTCCTGGTTGAAGGAGGTGGCGTCGTTGAACATACCGGACATGTCCGTCACCGAGGAGACGTCCCAGGTGGAGATGTCCTGGTTGAAGGAGGTGGCGTCGGCAAACATGTTGTATATGCTGGTCACCGAGGAGACGTCCCAGGAGCCGATGTCTTGATTGAAGGAGGAGGCACTCCAGAACATGTTACTCATGCTGGTCACCGAGGAGACGTCCCAAGTGGAGATGTCCTGGTTGAAGGAGGTGGCGTAGGCGAACATCCGGTGCATGCCGGTCACCGAGGAGACGTCCCAGATATCGAGGGGCTGGTTGAAGGAGGTGGCGTAGGCGAACATGGAGGACATGTCCGTCACCGAGGAGACGTCCCAGGAGGATATGTCGCCGTTGAAGGAAGTGGCACCGAACATCCCGGACATGTCCGTCACCGAGGAGACGTCCCAGGTTGATATGTCGCCGTTGAAGGCGGCAGCGTACCAGAACATCCCGGACATGTCCGTCACCGAGGAGACGTCCCAGGACGATATGTCGCCGTTGAAGGCAGAGTTCCAGAACATCCAGGACATATCCGTCACCGAGGAGGTATCCCATGCAGATATGTCACCGTTGAAGGCGGAAGCCCCGGCGAACATCCGAGACGTGTCGGTGACGGCGGAGAGGTCCGGGGAGTCGGCTGCGTTGTAGACCATGGTGGACGCCCCGCTAAACGCCGATGCCATGGACTCCCATCGTATGTCGCCCCACTGGTCTATCGACAGCAGCTTTTGCGCGTCGGGATGGCCGTCAAGGTATATCCTGGTAAAGTCGCCGTATATACTGACCGTGTAGTTGCCGTCCCTTGCGTATGTGTGGTGCTGGTCGCCGGAGACATCAACGTCGACGGTTCCGTCCCCCCAGGAGATGGTGTACGTGCCGGTAGCGTTGCCCACCGGGATGGTTACGTTACCGCCCGCCATATCCACCCGCCAGGTGGTGACGAACGGGAGCTGGTCCGGCGCCTGCCGCGCATCGGCAGCACCACCCAAAACCACTTCGACGGTCCGCCGGTTGTTGCCGTCCTCAAAGACCGAGCCTCCGGTGGCGGCGATGGTGACCGTGTAGGTCGTCCGGTCGGCGGCCGCCGAGACCATGCGAAGGAGGCTGCCGTCGGTTATCTCAAACCGGTCCGAGTCGCCGCCCGGCACTATCACATATACCGGATTCTGCCCGTCCAGGTAGGCGTTCCGGGCGGAGATGGTCCCGACCACGCCGGGGATGTCCGCCCTGTCGATGGACGCGCTGTCTATCACAACATACCAGTCGCCAAGATTCTGGTCGAAGGAGATGGCAGAGTCGAACATCCCGGTCATGTCGGTCACCGAGGAGACGTCCCAGGTTGATATGTCGCCGTTGAAGGCGGACCAGGCGAACATTCCGGGCATGTCCGTCACCGAGGAGACATCCCAGGTGTCCAGGGGCTGGTCGAAGCTGTCGGCTCCGCGGAACATGCTGGCCATGTCCGTCACCGAGGAGACGTCCCAGGTGTCCAGGGGCTGGTCGAAGCTGTCGGCTCCGCGGAACATGTTGAACATGTCCGTCACCGAGGAGACGTCCCAGTTGTCTAGGGGCTGGTTGAAGGAGGCGGCGGCGGAGAACATGGACCACATATTGGTCACCGAGGAGACGTCCCAGGTGTTCAGGGACTGGTTGAAGGAGGCGGCGTCGTAGAACATCAAGGACATGTCCGTCACCGAGGAGACGTCCCAGGAGCCGATGGGTTGGTCGAAGCTGTCGGCGCCGCGGAACATTTGTAACATGTCGGTCACCGAGGAGACATCCCAGGTGTCGAGGGGCTGGTTGAAGGAGGCGGCGTTGTAGAACATGGAGGGCATGTTGGTCACCGATGAGACATCCCAGCTGTTGAGTGGTTGGTTGAAGGAGGTGGCGTAGGCGAACATGGAGGACATGTCCGTCACCGAGGAGACGTCCCAGGCGGAGATGTCCTGGTTGAAGGAGGTGGCGTCCTCGAACATCCAGGACATGTCCGTCACCGAGGAGACGTCCCAGGCGGAGATGTCCTGGTTGAAGGAGGTGGCGTAGGCGAACATGGAGGACATGTCCGTCACCGAGGAGACGTCCCAGGCGGAGATGTCCTGGTTGAAGGAGGTGGCGTCCTCGAACATCCAGGACATGTCCGTCACCGAGGAGACGTCCCAGGCGGAGATGTCCTGGTTGAAGGAGGTGGCGTCCTCGAACATCCAGGACATGTCCGTCACCGAGGAGACGTCCCAGGCGGAGATGTCCTGGTTGAAGGAGGAGGCGTTGTAGAACATGGAGGGCATGTTGGTCACCGATGAGACATCCCAGCTGTTGAGTGGTTGGTTGAAGGAGGTGGCGTAGGCGAACATGGAGGACATGTCCGTCACCGAGGAGACGTCCCAGGCGGAGATGTCCTGGTTGAAGGAGGTGGCGTCGGAGAACATATGGGACATGTCGATGACAGAGGAGACGTCCCAGCTGTTGAGTGGTTGGTTGAAGGAGGTGGCGCGGATGAACATGGCCCACATGCTGGTCACCGAGGAGACGTCCCAGGCGGAGATGTCCTGGTTGAAGGAGGTGGCGTCGCGGAACATGTAGGACATGCTGGTCACCGAGGAGACGTCCCAGGCGGAGATGTCCTGGTTGAAGGAGGCGGCGTCGCGGAACATGTAGGACATGCTGGTCACCGAGGAGACGTCCCAGGTGGAGATGTCCTGGTTGAAGGAGGTGGCGTCGCGGAACATGTAGGACATGCTGGTCACCGAGGAGACGTCCCAGGCGGAGATGTCCTGGTTGAAGGAGGCGGCTCTTTGGAACATGTAGGACGTGTCCGTCACCGAGGAGACGTCCCAGGTGGAGAGGTCGCCGTTGAAGGAGGTGGCGTTGTAGAACATCCAGGACGTGTCGGTGACCGAGGAGACGTCCCAGGAGGATAGGTCGCCGTTGAAGGAGGTGGCGCCGGCGAACATGGAGGACATGTCGGTGACGCGCGAGAGGTCGGGGGCGTCGGTCGCCTCGTAGAACATGTTGGAGGCGCCATCAAAGGCCGACTCCATGGTCGTCCACGATGTATCGCCCCACTGGTCTATCGACGTTAGCTTGGCCGCGTCTGGATGGTCGCTCAGCGAGATGGCTTCAAGGCCGCCGTGGACCGAGACCAGGTATGTGCCGGGGTTCGCGTATCTGTGGGTTGCGGCTCCCGAGACATCGGTACTGTTGGTGCCATCACCCCAGTGGATGGTCATGCCCGAACCGACCAGCGGGATGGTGATGGTCTGGTTGGCAGTCTCGGTCTGCCAGGTGGTGACGAACGAGAGCTGGTCCGGCGCCTGCCGCGCATCGGGCACACCACCCAAAACGACCTCGACGGTCCGCCGGTTGTTGCCGTCCTCAAAGACCGAGCCTCCGGTGGCGGAGATGGTGACCGTGTAGGTTGTCCGGTAGGCGGCCGCCGAAACCATTCTAAGGAGGTTGCCGTCGGTTATCTCGAACCGGTTCGAGTCGCCGCCCGGCTCTATCCGGTAGGTTGGGTTCTGCCCGTCCAGGAGGGAGCTCTGTGCGGAGATGGCCCCAACCACGCCGGGGACATCCGCCCTGTCGATGGAGGTGTTGTCGAGCGTGACATACCATCTGCCTAGGTTCTGGTCGAAGGAGCCGGTAGAGGCTAACATTCCGACCATACTCCTCACCGAGGAGACGTCCCAAGATGATATGTCGCCGTTGAAGGTGGAGGCGCCGTAGAACATCCAGGACATGTCGGTCACCGAGGAGGTGTCCCAGGAGGATATGTCGCCGTTGAAGGTGGAAACTATGAACATTCCGGACATGTCGGTCACCGAGGAGACGTCCCAGGAGCCGATGGGTTGGTCGAAGCTGTCGGCGCTGCGGAATATGTGTGACATGTCGGTCACCGAGGAGACGTCCCAGGAGCCGATGGGTTGGTCGAAGCTGTCGGCGCCCCAGAACATACCCTGCATATCCGTCACCGAGGAGACGTCCCAGGAGCCGATGTCCTGGTTGAAGGAGGTGGCGCCGTCGAACATCCAGGACATGTCGGTCACCGAGGAGACGTCCCAGGTTGATATGTCGCCGTTGAAGGCGGAGGCGGCGAACATCAGGGACATGTCGGTCACCGAGGAGACGTCCCAGGTTGATATGTCGCCGTTGAAGGAGGTGTATGCACTCAGGTCCCCAAAGCGGGCATCTTGGGCATCGTCATAATTGTCTGCAACGCTAATCCGGCATCAGCACGCCACGGCGACCGGCGCGACCAGCTCCGGGCGCTCCTGTTTCGGCGGCGGCTTGAACAGCCTCCAGTCCGGGTCCCTGACCAAATTCTCCACCGCGGTCCGCGGAAAGATGCCCAGCTTGCGGCAGGTGCGCGCCACCGAGACCAGCACCGAGAAGACCTCCCGCCCCTCCGCCGTGGACAGTTGGTGGCGCACGTTCCTGTGCAGGACGGCGGTGTCGCGTATCTCCAGCTCGGCGCCGTTGTTGTGGGGCGGCATGCCGGGGTACCTGAGGAAGGTGAACAGGTGGGGCGCGGCCCCCTCCAGCTTGGTCCTGAACTTGTGGCCCTCAGGATAGGAAGAGGCTATCTCTAGGACGGCCCTCTCCAGGGAGAGGCACTCGGAGCTGTCCGCCGACTTCCTGCCCTTGATGGCCCGGTACAGGGAGAGCAGCCGGTAGTGGCAGGATATGTCGGATCCGCCGTTCCTGATGGCGTACTCTTCGGCCTCGCGCAGGAGGTGTACCCAGCACCTCTGCCGGATGGGCAGCACGTTGTAGGCGACGTACCCGTCCGAGACGACCGGGACGCCCAGGATCTTCCCGAAATGGATGTCCAGGACGGCCGCGGCCCTGCTGGGGGCGGCCACGATGTAGGTGGCGTCCCCGATGGTCGCCAGCCAGATGTAGCCCCGCTTGCCGTTCATCCTGATGGGCGACTCGTCCATCTGCATGAACAGGGCCTCGGCGATGTGGTCCAGGATCTCCGCATAGGTCCCCATCAGCAGGTCCCTGATGGCCTTGCGCGCGTTCCAGACGGCGTTGGGTGAGAGGTCAAACTCGTAGAGGGCATCGAAAAAGTATGAGATAGTCTGGTCGGTGCACCTCCCCGCATAGTACTCCTCGATGAACCCCAGGATCCCGGGCCCAAACGAGGTCCCCGGGATGGTAGGCGCCGCCGCGGTGGTGATCTCTCCACACCTCTTGCAGGATCCCCTCTTCATCACGTACGCGATGCACTCTATCACCATGGATTTGCCGCCGGCAAAATCATAGACCATCTTGACGACCGGTGGCACCTTCCTGAGGTGGCCGCGCCCGCACGTCCCGCACCGGCAGACCCGCAGCACGACCGTCCGGTCCGCCTTGTTCTTGTGGGAGGCGCCCGTATGTCCGGCCGGCGGCCCCCTGCGGGACGGCTCACCCTCCGCCTTACCGTTGTTGTCATCGTCATCCGATTCAGGTCCGCCTTCATCGCCGCCCTCGCCGGCATAGCCGCCCTCCGCCTCTGCCATCTTCTTCCGGAAGGCTGCGCGCTTCTCGTTGTACAGCGAGCCGGTCGAGGACGGGACGTGGGCGTTCTCGTACTTGGCCAGCCTCCTGTCGCGCTCGGCTATCTCCAGTATCAGCCGGTCTATCTCCGCCTTGAGGGCCGCGACCATCTTGTTATGCACAGCCTCGAGCCGGGACACCGTCTCGCGTAGTTCCCGGTTCTCCACCGCCAACCTGGTCAGCTCCTCGCGCAGGAGGGTGGCCTCTGACTTGGTGCTCACGCCGGTTAGATGGTATCGCGATCAATAAACCTATGGCCCGGCTGGGCATCCGAATTGTCCGCTTTGGGGACCTGAGTGCATACAAGGAGGTGGCGTCAACAAACATACCGGACATGTCGGTCACCGAGGAGGTGTCCCAGGAGGATATGTCGCCGTTGAAGGCGGTGGCGTCGTAGAACATCACGGCCATGTCCGTCACCGAGGAGGTGTCCCAGGCGGAGAGGTCGCCGTTGAAGGAGTCAGCGTTGTAGAACATCACGGCCATGTTGGTCACCGAGGTGGTGTCCCAGGAGGATATGTCGCCGTTGAAGGCGGTGGCGTCAACAAACATACCGGACATGTCCGTCACCGAGGAGACGTCCCAGGTTGATATGTCGCCGTTGAAGGCGGTGGCGTCAACAAACATACCGGACATGTTGGTCACCGAGGAGACGTCCCAGGAGGATATGTCGCCGTTGAAGGCGCGGGCGTTACCGAACATCCATGACATGTTGGTCACCGAGGAGGTGTCCCAGGAGGATATGTCGCCGTTGAAGGAGGATCTGCCAAACATCAGCGCCATGTCGGTCACCGAGGAGGTGTCCCAGGAGGATATGTCGCCGTTGAAGGAGGATCTGCCAAACATCAGCGCCATGTCGGTCACCGAGGAGGTGTCCCAGGAGGATATGTCGCCGTTGAAGGAGGTGGCATCGGCGAACATCAGCTCCATGTCGGTCACCGAGGAGACGTCCCAGGCGGAGAGATTGCCGTTGAAGGAGGTGGCGTTATGGAACATCCCGGACATGTCCGTCACCGAGGAGACGTCCCAGGTTGATATGTCGCCGTTGAAGGCGGTGGCATCAACAAACATCCCGGACATGTCCGTCACCGAGGAGGCGTCCCAGGAGGATATGTCGCCGTTGAAGGAGGTGGCATCGTAGAACATCCCGGACATGTCCGTCACCGAGGAGGTGTCCCAGGAGGATATGTCGCCGTTGAAATCAAAGGCTCTGGCGAACATCCTGGACATGTCGGTGACGGCGGAGAGGTCCGGGGAGTCGGCTGCGTTGTAGGCCATGTTGGATGCACCGCTAAACGCCGATGCCATGGATGTCCATTGCACGTCGCCCCACTGGTCTATCGACAGCAGTTTTTGCGCGTCGGGATGGCCGTCAAGGTGTATCCTGGCAAAGTCGCCGTATATGCTGACCGTGTAGTTGCCGCCCCGCGCGTACGTGTGGTGCTGGTCGCCGGAGACATCAACGTCAAAGGCTCCATCCCCCCAGTATACCGTGTAGGTGCCGGTGGCGTTGCCCACCGGGATGGTTATGTTTCCGCCCGCCGCGTCCACCCGCCAGGTGGTCACGAACGGCATTTCATCCGCCTGCGCCACCGCTTCCCCGACCCCCGGCGGCAGCATCATGGTGGCAGCAAGTACCACCAACAGTGCGGGCAGGATCCATATCCGGACGCTGCCGGCCCCGCCGTGCACGGCGTCGTCCCGGTCGTTGCCGAATGTCATGCCGTCGCCACCCGGTCCAGATAGTGTGCCGTTGCCGTCCTTGCCCGGACGTCTGCAGGTGCGGCATCATCTGCGCGGGCAACCGCACTTGCCCCGCCGCACATGGCGGCGACTGCTGCAACCACCGGCGCCTGCCGCGGACAGTCTGCCATAGCAAACGTGGTCGTAAACGCAGTATTTATCAGTTAACTATGCAATTAATGAAAGGATAACAGTTTTTGAACCGATACGGGCATGATCTTCGACGATAATCCGGACACGGGACGATCCGTCCGCCGTTGCCCCGATATCGGATGCAACTTACGCGGCCGCACCGATACCGGCGCCGTGGCCCTGGCCGGGCCGTCCGGCTCCGCCGGCATGGCCGGCATCGGTCTCCTGACGACGTCCGGATCCTGTTCCCCGTCGTAGGCTGCAATCAACCCCCCACGGACGGTCTTTTTTTCATTCGTGGGTCGCGCAGGGGGCCATGATCCTTTGGCGTTTGGGCAGGCAGGATCTCGGACATGCCCCAGGCGACATATCATGAGCACCACAGTCCGTCAGGCTGACGCGGGTTGGCGAGTGTTGCAGTTGGCGCAGACCTAACGCCTCCGGCGCAGGCGCCGTTCTTTGGGGGGCGCCGCCAACTCGGTAATTCAAGCGGCGGCCCGGCCATAGATGCGGTGGCGGTCCGGCCACCATCCTTGCGGATGGACAGATTACGCGCATTGTGTAGCGCGTGTAATGAAGGATCCAGGAACTCGAATCCCGAACCGTCAAGCTGCCCGTGGCTGCCGGGCCGGGTGCGCATTGCCGCCATGAAGGGCCGGAAGGCGATATTCGCGTGGTTGAAGGCACGTCCCGGCGAATCCCGGGAAGATTCCGGTGCCCCGCCTTGGCACACAACTTTGCAGTGGCTGCCGGCACACAGTAATTTTGCAGCCCCCGGCCCCCGGTGGCGGGCCCGCTGCCGCCGGAGATGATCAGGCCGACGGTATCGGTGCATGTTATGTTGGATTCGGAGCCGGACATCACTGCCCGCCATCCCTCAAGGTCACCCGGATGTCCTGGCGGTTGCTGCCGTCCTCAAAGACCGAACCGCCGGTGGCAGAGATGGTGACCGTGTAGGTTGCCCGGTCGGCGGCCGCCGAGACCATTCTAAGGATGTTGCCGTCGGTTATCTCGAACCGGTCCGAGTCGCCGCCCGGCTCTATCTGGTAGGTTGGGTTCTGCCCGTCCAGGTAGGCGTTCTGGGCGGAGATGGTCCCGACCATACCGGGGACGTCCGCCCTGTCGATGGACGCGCTGTCTATCACAACATACCAGTCGCCAAGATTCTGGTCGAGGGAGGCGGCGCCGAGGAACATGTCGGACATGTCCGTCACCGAGGAGACGTCCCAGGTTGATATGTCGCCGTTGAAGGCGGACCAGGCGAACATTCCGGGCATGTCCGTCACCGAGGAGACGTCCCAGGTGGAGAGGTCCTGGTTGAAGGAGGTGGCGCCGTCGAACATCCAGGCCATGTCCGTCACCGAGGAGACGTCCCAGGTTGATATGTCGCCGTTGAAGGCGGACCCGGTGAACATCCCGGTCATGTCCGTCACCGAGGAGACGTCCCAGTCGTTGAGAGTCTGGTTGAAGGAGGTGGCGCCCCAGAACATACCCTGCATGTCCGTCACCGAGGAGACGTTCCAAGTGGAGAGGTTGCCACTGAATGAGGCGGCTCCGGCGAACATCCATGACATGTCGGTGACGCGCGAGAGGTCGGGCTCGTCGGTCGCCATATAGGTCATGTTGGTGGCTCCCTGGAAGGCCGACGCCATGGTGGTCCACTGTACATCGCCCCACTGGTCTATCGACACGAGCTTGGACGCGTCAGGGTGGCCGCCCAAGTTGATGGCTTGGAGGCCGCCGTGGACCGAGACCTCGTAGGTGCCGGGATTCGCGTACGTGTGGGTCGCGGTTCCGGCGACCACGGTGCTGCTGGTGCCATCACCCCAGTGGACGGTCATGCCGGAGCCCACCAGCGGGATGGTGATGGTCTGGTTGGCAGTCTCGGTACGCCAGGAGGTGACGAACGGGAGCCGGTCCGGCGCCTGCTGCTCATCGGCAACACCCACCAAAGCCACCTCGACGGTACGCCGGTTGTTGCCGTCCTCGAATACCGAGTATCCTGTAGCGGCGATGGTGACCGTGTAGGTCGTCCGGTCGGCGTCAGCCGATACCATGCTGAGGCGGTTGCCGTCAACTATGGTGAACCGGTCCGAGTCGCCGCCCGGCTCTATCAGATAGGTGGGGTTCTGCCCGTCCAAGAAGGCGTTCCGAGCGGAGATGGTCCCGACCACGCCGGGGACGTCCGCCCTGTCGATGGACGCGCTGTCTATCACAACATACCAGCCGCCAAGATTTTGGTCAAAGGAGATAGCAGAGTCGAACATCCCGGTCATGTCGGTCACCGAGGAGGTGTCCCAGGAGCCGATATCCTGGTTGAAGGAGGCGGCGTCGCGGAACATGTAGTGCATGTCCTCGACGCTGGAGACGTCCCAGGAGTCCAGGGGCTGGTTGAAGGAGGAGGCGCGAGAGAACATGCCGAACATTCGGGTCACCGAGGAGACGTCCCAGGAGGAGATGTCGTCGTTGAAGGTGGAGGCGCCAGAGAACATCTCCCACATGTCGGTCACCGACGAGACATCCCAGGATGATATGTCGCCGTTGAAGGTGGATCCCCGGAACATCACGTGCATGTCGGTCACCGAAGAGGTGTCCCAGGAGCCGAGGGGTTGATTGAAGGAGGTGGCATACACGAACATCCCAGACATGTCGGTCACCGAGGAGGTGTCCCAGTCGGAGATATCCTGGTTGAAGGAGGTGGCGCCGGAGAACATGGACCGCATATTGGTCACCGAGGAGGTGTCCCAGTTGGAGATGTCCTGGTTGAAGGAGGTGGCGTCAGCGAACATTCCAGACATGTCGACCACGCTCGATACGTCCCAGTCGGAGATGTCCTGGTTGAAGGAGGATGCATCCCAGAACATGTTCCTCATGCTGGTCACCGAGGAGGTGTCCCAGTCGGAGATGTCCTGGTTGAAGGAGGATGCATCCCAGAACATGTTCCTCATGCTGGTCACCGAGGAGGTGTCCCAGTCGGAGATATCCTGGTTGAAGGAGGTGGCGCCGGAGAACATGGACCGCATATTGGTCACCGAGGAGGTGTCCCAGTTGGAGATGTCCTGGTTGAAGGAGGTGGCGTCAGCGAACATTCCAGACATGTCGACCACGCTCGATACGTCCCAGTCGGAGATGTCCTGGTTGAAGGAGGATGCATCCCAGAACATGTTCCTCATGCTGGTCACCGAGGAGGTGTCCCAGTCGGAGATGTCCTGGTTGAAGGAGGATGCATCCCAGAACATGTTCCTCATGCTGGTCACCGAGGAGGTGTCCCAGTCGGAGATGTCCTGGTTGAAGGAGGATGCATCCCAGAACATCCGGGACATGTCGGCCACGCTCGATACGTCCCAGTCGGAGATGTCCTGGTTGAAGGAGGTGGCGCCGGAGAACATGAAGGACGTGTCGGTCACCGAGGAGGTGTCCCAGTTGGAGATGTCCTGGTTGAAGGAGGATGCATTCCGGAACATGTGACTCATGCTGGTCACCGAGGAGGTGTCCCAGGACGATATGTCGCCGTTGAAATCAAAGGCTCTGGCGAACATCCCGGACATGTCGGTGACGCGCGATAGGTCGGGGATATCGGTCGCCGCGTAGACCATGTTGGAGGCGCCACCAAAGGCCGACGCCATGGTCGTCCACGATGTATCGCCCCACTGGTCTATCGACGTTAGCTTGGTCGCGTCTGGATGGCCGCCCAGCGAGATGGCTTCGAGGCCGCCGTAGATTGAGATCGTATGGTTGCCGGGGTTCGCGTATCTGTGGGTTGCGGCTCCCGAGACGTCGGCGCTGTTGGTGCCATCGCCCCAGTGGACGGTCATGCCCGAACCGACCAGCGGGATGGTGATGGTCTGGTTGGCAGTCTCGGTACGCCAGGTGGTGACGAACGGGAGCCGGTCCGGCGCCTGCTGCTCATCGGTAACACCACCCAAAACCACCTCGACGGTCCGCCGGTTGTTGCCGTTCTCGAATACCGAGTATCCTGTAGCGGCGATGGTGACCGTGTAGGTTGCCCGGTCGGCGGCCGCCGAGACCATGCTGAGGCGGTTGCCGTCAACTATGGTGAACCGGTCCGAGTCGCCGCCCGGCACTATCAGATAGGAGGGATTCTGCCCGTCCAGGTAGGCGTTCTGGGCGGAGATGGTCCCGACCACGCCGGGTACGTCCGCCCTGTCGATGGACACGCTATCTATCACAACATACCAGCCGCCAAGATTCTGGCCGAAGGAGATGGCAGAGTCGAACATCCCGGTCATGTCCGTCACCGAGGAGACGTCCCAGGTGTTCAGGGGCTGGTCGAAGCTGTCGGCTCCGCGGAACATGTTGGCCATGTCGGTCACCTGCGAGACGTCCCAGCTGTCGAGGGGCTGGTCGAAGCTGTCGGCTCCGCGGAACATGTTGGCCATGTCGGTCACCTGCGAGACGTCCCAGGTGTTCAGGGGCTGGTCGAAGCTGTCGGCATTAATGAACATACCGAACATGTCGGTCACCTGCGAGACGTCCCAGCTGTCGAGGGGCTGGTCGAAGCTGTCGGCTCCGCGGAACATGTTGGCCATGTAGGTCACCTGCGAGACGTCCCAGTTGTCGAGGGGCTGGTCGAAGCTGTCGGCTCCGCGGAACATGTGGGCCATGTAGGTCACCGAGGAGACGTCCCAGGTGTTCAGGGGCTGGTTGAAGGAGGCGGCGCCGGAGAACATCCCGGACATGTCGGTCACCTGCGAGACGTCCCAAGAGTTAAGGGGCTGGTTGAAGGAGGCGGCGCCGGAGAACATCCCGGACATGCCTATCACCGAGGAGACGTCCCAGGTGTTCAGGGGCTGGTTGAAGGAGGCGGCGCCGGAGAACATGCTGTACATGCTGGTCACCGAGGAGACGTCCCAGGTGTTCAGGGGCTGGTTGAAGGAGGCGGCGCCGGAGAACATGAGGTACATGTAGGTCACCGAGGAGACGTCCCAGGTGTTCAGGGGCTGGTTGAAGGAGGCGGCGTCGTAGAACATCCAGGACATGTCGGTCACCGAGGAGACGTCCCAGGCGGAGATGTCCTGGTTGAAGGAGGCGGCGCCTTCGAACATCACGGTCATGTCGGTCACCGAGGAGACGTCCCAGATATCGAGGGGCTGGTTGAAGCTGTCGGCTCCGAGGAACATGTAGGACATGTCGGTCACCGAGGAGACGTCCCAGGTGTCGAGGGGCTGGTTAAAGGAGGTGGCATCGGCGAACATCAGCTCCATGTCGGTCACCGAGGAGACGTCCCAGGAACCGATGGGCTGGTTGAAGGCGGTGGCGCCCCAGAACATACCCTGCATATCCGTCACCGAGGAGACGTTCCAAGAGTCGAGGGACTGGTTGAAGGCGGTGGCGCCGCTGAACATCCGGGACATGTCGGTCACCGAGGAGACGTCCCAGGCGGAGATGTCCTGGTTGAAGGAGGTGGCGCCCCAGCCTCCGATGTATTGGTTTAAGATGTTCCCGCCGCTGAACATATTGGCCATGTCCGTCACCGAGGAGACATCCCAGAAGCCGATGGGCTGGTTGAAGGAGATGGCGCCCCAGAACATACCCTGCATATCCGTCACCGAGGAGACGTCCCAGGCGGAGATGTCCTGGTCGAAGGAGGAGGCGCCGTAGAACATCCAGGACATGTCGGTCACCGAGGAGACGTCCCAGGCGGAGATGTCCTGGTTGAAGGAGGTGGCGTCGTAGAACATACCCTGCATATCCGTCACCGAGGAGGTGTCCCAGGAGGATATGTCGCCGTTGAAGGAGGGTGCCCTGTAGAACATCAGGGACATGTTGGTCACCGAGGAGGTGTCCCAGGAGGATATGTCGCCGTTGAAGGGGGACCTGAAGAACATGCTGGACATGTCGGTCACCGAGGAGGTGTCCCAGGAGGATATGTCGCCGTTGAAGGGGGACCTGAAGAACATGCTGGACATGTCGGTCACCGAAGAGACATCCCAAGCGGAGAGGTCGCCGTTAAAGCTGGACTTCCAAAACATCATCCAAAACAAATCGGCTGTCGAGGGAAGGGCGAACCCGAACATCTTGGACATGTCGGTCACCGAGGATGTGTCCCAGGTTGATATGTCGCCGTTGAAGTCGCGGGCGCCAGAGAACATCCCGGACATGTCGGTCACCGAGGATGTGTTCCAGGAGGATAGGTCGCCGTTGAAGGTTGTGGCCCTGGCGAACATCCCGGACATGTTGGTGACTGCGGAGAGGTCCGGGGAGTCGGCGGCGTTGTAGGCCATGTTGGATGCACCGCTAAACGCCGATGCCATGGATGTCCATTGCACGTCGCCCCACTGGTCTATCGACAGCAGCTTTTGCGCACCGGGTTGGCCGTCAAGGTGTATCCTAGCAAAGTCGCCGTATATGCTGACCGTGTAGTTGCCGCCCCTTGCGTACGTGTGGTGCTGGTCGCCGGAGACATCAGCGTCGACGGTCCCGTCCCCCCAGGATATGGTGTACGTGCCGGTGGCGTTGCCCACCGGGATGGTCACGTTCCCGCCCGCCGCGTCTACCCGCCAGGTGGTCACGAACGGCTTTTCATCCGCCTGCGCCGCCGCCTCCCCGACCCCCGGCGGCAGCATCAGGGCGGCAGCGAGGACCACCAACAGCGCGGGCAGGATCCATATCCGATCGCTGCCGACCCCGCCGTGCACGGTGTCGTCCCGGTCGTTGCCGAATATCATGCCGCCCCCCGGTCCGGGCAGTTTGTCGTTGCTGTCCTTGCCCGGATGCCTGCAGGTGCGGCATCATCTGCGCGGGCAACCGCGCTTGCCCCGCCGCACACGGCGGCAACCGCTGCAACCACCGGCGCCTGCCGCGGACGGTCTGCCATAGCAAACGTGGTCGTGAACGCAGTATTTATCAAATAACTATGCAATTAATGAAAGGATGACAGTTTTTGAACCGATGCGGGCATGATCTTCGACGATAATCCGGACACGGGACGATCCGTCCGCCGATACCCTGATACCAGATACAACCTCGCATGCGTAGGCTGTGTCCCAGAAGTACAGGTTCAGGTCAAATCCTGACCCGCACCTGATCAGATATACGGCTGCCCGACACGCGACCGACTGAGTTATATGATCCCTCCAAACGAGGTAGTGGATCACGCCATGACCCAGACCACCGTACAGACCGGACAGGACGCAACCGTGACGGGTGAACCCAAACCCGGGACGGCACGATGCCCGTGCTGCAGGGGGACCGGCAGGATCCTGGTCGGGCCGGGGAGCCGCAGGCCAACCAAGGAGGAGGCCCAGCTGCGGTCCGAGCTGATCCGGGTCTGGGGTATAGCCGGCTCGCTGGAAGGGTTGGCCGCCGACATCTACGAGACGGCGGGCGAGGTGATATCGTCCCTGGTGGCCAACCTGGAGAACGCCGGCAGCGGGATTGCCGAGCGGGACCGGCTGATATCAGACCCGGAGAGGCAGCTGGCGGTCCACCAAGGGTGGGACGGGGACGCCCCGGGCGAGGAGCCAGGCAAGGCACCAGGCAAGAAGGACGGCCGGCCGGCGATGACCCGCGACGAGCACCGGCTGGCCTCGGCCAGGTTCGAGGCGGCCAAGAACGGAGGCGACCCCGGCCTGATCACCAAAAAGAAGCGGGGCGCCCAGTCCGGCCACCGGGGCGTCTCCAGGAGGGAACGCACCGAGGGAACCGTCCGGTTCCATCCCGAGCTGTGCAGGTACTGCGGCAGGGCCGACCTGGTGATCGTCAGGATCATCCGGAAGAGGTTCCGGGACCTGGCCGAGGCCCGGCGGAGCACCGTCTCGCTGATGTACGTGATCCGCGTGGGGCAGTGCCCCGGGTGCGATATCCGGACTACCCCGCACACCGACGCCATCCCCGGGACGTCCCTGGGGCCGCGCACGCGCGCCACCCTCCAGGCCTACGAGAGGGCCCACAACACCGAGGACGACATGGCGATGATGCTGCGGGAGATAGAGAACGCGGACGTCTCGGCGGGGGCCGTCTCCAACTGTATCACGGCGATGGCCGACCATATCGACGGGGACGTGCTTGCCATTCCCCATGAGGAGCCCGTCATACTGGACCCGGTAGACCTCCGGGGGTACCGCTCCCCGGTGGCCCCGCCGTCGGACATGCCAGATACCGAGTTCCACCGCCAGGACGCCCTCCTGACGCAGCGCTCCAACCTGTGGACATCGTTCCAGTCCCAGCCCGCCATGGTCCAGATAGTCGAGAGGGCCTCCATGGACCCGTACGTCCGGACCGACGAGACCGGCCACCAGGTGGGCCGCGAGGGGGCGCAGGCGTCGGTGGCCGAGACGACACGCACCACCCAGATAAGGATCATCCCCCACAGGGACGCGGTCACGCTACGGTCCATCTGGGGGTGGATGGAGCACCCTCCCGCCATGCGGGACGGCACCACGGGCTACGAGTGGCACCAGGGCATCCTGGCCAGGTGCCTGGTACACCTGCTGCGCGATACCGAGGAGTCCTCGATGGAGAACGAGCTGGGATCCCCCCAGTACGACCGCTACCAGATGATGCGGGCCCTCTACCACGATACAAAGCTGACCTGCAAGCAGGTGGAGCAGATGGCCGGCGGACCCCTCCGGTGCGCCAGCCAGCTGGGGATCACCGCCCGGATACCCGGCCTGGCCGAGTTTATCGACGCCCGGATTGACCGGCTGGTCGGGCGCGCCCAGATGATCATCGCCTCGTTCCCGGCCGACAGCGTCACCACCACCCTCACCAACGCCCTCCCCTACATGTTCACCGCGCCCCGGGTGCCGGGGATGCCCCCCAGCAACAACGACACCGAGCGGAGCATCCGCGACCTGCTGGCGGTGGACCGCCGCAGGGTCATATTCCCCAACTGGAGGGCAGCCCGCAACTTTGCCATCCTCAGGACGTTCGCGGCCACCTGCGAGAAGAACGGCATATCCGCCTACCAGGCCACCATCCGGATGGCGCGCGACCCCACCTGGAGCATCTTCACCGACGGAATACCCCCGCCCATCTTCGGGGGAGGCGCGGCGCCCAAGGACGAACAGGCGGCATCCGCGGAGCCCGACCCGGCCTAGCCGCGTCTCCCTTCCCGAACCGACCATAACTGCGGACGGGTCGTTGCCGGATGGCTTGGTGTATTGAGTCGGTTTGACCTGAACCTGTACGACGCCGCTCATTGCGCGACCGTATCAACTTTTTATAATCGGAGGGCGGAGTTTGGTTGCAATGGATGACTTTGAGCGGGAGTTTCCGGGATTCGACTGGAGGAACACCCCCGCCTACAAGCATCCCGGCGGGAAAGACTGCCCCTGCCCCAAGCACGAGTACATCCGGGAGCAGATCAACTTCGCCAAGCAGATGAACAACGAGCGTGGGTCAAACCGGGAGTCAAGCCGCGTTACGCTGAGGTTCTGCCCCGACCACTACCGCGTCTACGTGGACGAGGTGATACCGTCCATGCCCCTCAAGTACCGCATACTGACCAAGATAGCCCTGCGAATGGGGGCGATAAAGGTCGTCCAGTTAAAGTACATGGAGTCGGAGCTGTGCTTTTACTGCAAGTTCGGATCCGGAGGCTTCGACAAAAAGAACGAGCTGCCGCCGCTGTAGATGGTGCCGGCCGTCACTGCGGACTGATCTGTATCTTGGGTTTGTTGGGGGTGTCGTGGTGGCACTTCTTGCCGCACAGGGGGCAGCGCTTGCGATCCAAAAAGACGCACTGGCATATGTGCGACTCAAAGTACGCCTCCGCCGACTTTGTGTACTCGCCGGTGCCGTTGCAGAAGGGGCACTGGGAGTCGAGAAGCTTTATGATGCCTCCCCCTCCGCATATGGGGCACCCCTTTGTCATGGCTAACTACGAACCAGCATGAATAAAGACTTAGCCGTACTGCCGCCGCCGCACATCCCCTCTCCCGCCGCCGGATATCCAGAACGCGCCGGCTGCGGTGCCGGTGCTGCACGCTGCGGGCTTTGGGCGCATGCTCGCATGCCGCCGCAGGCCGGGATGCCGGCGTACGCTTGCCGGCGCCGCCGGCATGCCCGGTTGGCTCTGCGCCCCACCCTCGCGGGCCGGCCAAACCTCCGACAGGCTTATACCCGAACCGGCATCCCCACACTCCGTGGCCATAGAGGATCTGGGCGGGTTTATCGAGGTGCTCGAAAAGCACGGCGAGCTGCGCCGTGTTGCGGTCCAGGTGGATCCGGATCTGGAGATATCTGAGATACTCCGGCGGACCATGTACGACAAGGGACCGGCCATCCTGTTTGAGGACGTCAAGGGCTCGGAGATGCCCGTCCTGGGCAACGCCTTTGGCTCAATGAGGCGCCTGGAGCTGGGCCTTGAGATGTCTGACTTTACCGAGATAGGGGAGCGGATAACGGCCATGACCAAGATGGAGGTTCCGGCCGGACTGCTGGGCAAGCTGCGTGATCTGCCCAAGCTATCCAAGATGACCGAGTCCTTCCCCAAGCCCCAGAAGAGCGGACCGGTTACCGAGATCACCGAACAGGATCCGTCATTTGACGGCCTGCCCATCCTCAAGACCTGGCCCAAGGACGCGGGCAGGTTCATCACGCTGGGACTGGTGGCCACCCGCCATCCCGAGACGGGCACGCGGAACCTGGGCGTCTACCGCATGCAGATACTGGACGGCAAGCACGCCCTGATGCACTGGCAGAAACACAAGCGCGGGGCCCACCACGGCGACATCGCCGGCGAGCGCGGCGAGCGCATACCCGCGGCCGTGATAATAGGCGGGGATCCGGCCACCGTCTTCTCTGGGATAGCCCCGGTGCCGGAGGGGCTTGACAAGTACCTGTTCGCCGGGATAACCCGGAGACGCGGAATACGGACGGTCCCGTGCAAGACCATCGACCTGGACGTGCCGGCCGATGCGGAGATTGTGCTGGAGGGCTACGTGGATCCCGCCGACACGCGGGAGGAGGGCCCCTTCGGAGACCACACCGGCTACTACACCCCGCCGGAGCCGTACCCGGTATTCACCCTGACGGGGATGATGAGGCGCAAAAAGCCGGTATACCTGACCACCATCGTAGGCAAGCCGGTCCTGGAGGATGCCTATGTCGGCAAGGTGATAGAGAGGTCGTTCCTGCCGCTCATGCGGATGTTCCACCCCGAGATAGTGGACTTTGCCATGCCCCCGTCCGCCTGGTTCCAGGGGATGGCGGTCGTATCCATCAAGAAGAGGTATCCGGGCCAGGCCAGAAAGGTGATGATGGGGCTGTGGGGGACCGGCCAGCTCTCCCTGACCAAGATATTCGTGGTGGTGGACCCGGATGTCAACGTCCACGACATCGACGACGTCCTCTGGGCCATAACGACCCGCGCCGATGCGGCGCGCGATATCATGATAGTGGACCGTACGCCCACCGACAACCTGGATCCGGCATCGCCGCTGGTAAACCTGGGATCCAAACTTGGGATAGACGCCACCCAGAAGACGCCCGAGGAGGGCTTTGGGAGGGTGATCCAAGAACAGGTCGCGCCGGATCCCGACGTGGCACAGATGGTCGATTCGCGCTGGAAAGACTACGGCCTTTGAGATGGCGGCGGCGTTGCATCGTTGCGGGCGCGGGATGAGTAAGGGCATATTTCAGGCTGCGGGCCGGCGCGCGGCCAACCTGCGGGGCGCCCGCCGGATTGTCCTTCCCGGTGACGGGCGCGCCAAGACCATCCGGGTTTTTCCTGATCCCCGCACACGCATCCCGGCCGAACTCAAAGGCGCCCACCGGCGCCGGACACGCGAACCCCGGCGCCTTCCGCTAGGAGAACACATCCAGGATGTCCCTTGCGGCGTACAGTTTGCCGCGCTTCCTGGCGTCGACCGCCTCCAGAATTCCGGCATCCACCAGGTGCATCACGGCGTTCCTTGCGGAGGGATAGGTCATCCTGAGGTGATCGGCGGCCGCAGGTATGCTCACAACGGGGCTGGAGAAGAGATTGCCTGCCAGAATGACTGCGCTTTTGGGCGAGCGGGCATCCCTGAGGTTCCGCTCGTACTCTGACCTGAGTTCCAGTATCCTGTCGGTGGCGTTGAGCGCCTCCACGCTGCACTTGATGACCCCCTTCATGAAGAATTCCAACCACTCCGTCCATCTGCTGTACTGACGCACGTCCTGAAGGCGGCCATAGTACTCTGCCTTGTTTTCCTCGATGTACGAGCTCAGAAAAAGGAGCGGCCTGCTGAGCGTACTCTGCCTTGCCAGTATCAGCGGCACCAGCAGCCTGCCTATCCTGCCGTTTCCGTCTCTAAATGGATGGATTGACTCGAACTGGTAGTGGGCCACGGCGCACTGCACCAGCACCGGCATGTTTGGAGGCGGGTCAGACATGAACCGGACCAGGTTGGATAGCAGGCCATCCAGCAGGTGCTCGGCGGGGGGCACGTACGCCGCATCCCGGATGGACGTGCGTAGCCGCTCGGATCCTATCCAGTTCTGCTCGGTCCTGACCATTCCCGGCTTCTTGCCGTGCCCGGGAGCGCGGTCCAGCAGTATGCGGTGTGCGCGCCTTATCATGTCCAGACCGATGTCCTCCCCGGCGCCTATCCGCGCAAGACACTCCTGTAGCGCCCCGGAATAGTTGTAGACCTCCCTGACCCTGCTCTCGGCCTCATGCTCGTTTGACGTCTTCTCCAGATCAAACCTGAACACGTCCATAACCGATGCCATGGTACCCTCTATCCTGGAACTGTACACGGCCTCCTTTGCCAGGTAGGGGCGAATCAGCAGGTTGGGATTCGGCAGAATCCGGCCCGTCCCCTCCAGGGTGCCGAGCTGGCCCCGCGCCTCGTCCATCAGGCGCACTATCGGATCATAGTATATGTCCGGCGGCAGCGGGTCGGGGACAAACGTCGTGTCCCCGTCGCGGTTCTCCTCGAACCGGCCTGCCGGCTCAGCAAAGTCGGACTCTCGCAACCCCTTCCCCCCGCCGGCGTGCGGTGGCGGCGCCCGGCCTTTCCGGCCCGCCGCGGCATTCGGACGGACGACCGTGCGCCCGCGCACTGCGCGCTTTTGCTGTTATGGAATGCGGCGGTTTTCCATAATTGGCAGTCCGCCTACTATACCGCGCTACAACAACAGTCATCACTATTATGGTAAATCTGGATTAACTATAATAAACAATCACCTCGTCGGCCGCAGCCTCCCGCGCGCCCGCCAACTCTTGGCAGATGGGGAGTGTAGACGCGCTGATGGCATACATACCGTGCTGGTCTTGGGACGCGCCGGCGGTCAGCTGGACTATGCACGGGCGTAGAAGCGGGATGAGTAGGGACATGTTTCAGGCTGCGGGCCGGCGCGTGGCCTCCGCGGCGCGGGCTGGATCACTTTTGCCCCAGCCGGTTTCAGGTCACGCGGATGTCCCGGTTCACACGCATGTGGGGCGGGGTGTTGTGACGGGCGGGGTGTCTTGATGGCCTGGCCCGGCGGTACACTTGGCGTTCGTGCCGGGTGGCGCCGGGCCGCGCCGATGTACCGCCAACTGAACAGAACATCCCATCCTGGGGAGAACACTCCGCGACTTTGCCCGCCGTTTCTACTCCGCCCGCCTGATCCTGCCGGGCCGCCGCTTCCACTCTGGGCGCTGCCTTTTACCGGGCGCCGCCAACTTGGCAACCCGTGAGACCGGCCAATGCCTCTCGCCGCCTGCATCGACAAAGTATTTACCGGGCGCCGCCAACTTGGCAACCCGTGAGACCGAACAAGAGGACTGTCCGGTTCGGATTAGTGGTGGCGGGCATCCTCGCCGCGGTTCTGACTGTGTTCATACCGCTCTGTCACGCCGCTACAGCCCTGCCGCCACGAGTTCTCTTTGATCTGGGTCCGGCGGCCTCGGCAATGGGGTCGCTGACATGCATCGTGACAGCCGTCTTGACCTAGCCATGCACACCGTGTTGCCAAGATGTGGTGGCCCCGTCGACACCGGTCCGGCAACGCCGTGCCTGGTCGAGACACCGCACATTCACCATGGCGGGGGGAACCGATCGGCGCTACACACTAATGCGTCCTAGGCCGCGTATGTGACGTGCCGCAGCCCAACCTGCGGGGCGGTTTCGTCTATGTTGACGAATCGGGCGACCCCGGACTTGATCCATTACACCTGCAAAGGAGGCCATACTTCGTCTTTGGGTATGTCTACACGAAAGACCCAACTGAACTAAACAAGAGGCTCAAACGCCTACTGAAGAGGCTACACCGCAAGGATAGGTATCCGCCCAAACTCATGGAGCTGAAGTTCTATGTGCCTCATGGGTGGATGATCAGACAAGGATACACCAAAACTCAGTATGCCAAGTATGCCGCCGGCATGCCCGACATCAGAAGGCAGGCGCTGGGACTTCTGGCTGCCCACACAGACGGCGTGTTTGCCGCGGTGGTCGACAAGCGTGCTGCATATGGTGGGTGGACGCCTGAACGGTTGGGCAACTACACGTTTGCTCAAACACTGCTGCATGGAGTCATGCGTGCGATCAGGGCGGACAACCAACCCACTGTTGTCTATGACGCGGGCCGGCTATCACAAAGCAGTGAACCGTCATTCGACTCATACCTGCTGTACAAGCAGATTGACTTTGCGTACAAGCATCGCATACCGCGCCTGCTCGCGCCAAAACCACCACACTCGGTGTCATCAATATACCATCCGGGCATCTGGGCGGCTGACTATGTGGCGGGCGCGTTCTACCACAAGTACCAGGCCGGCGATGCCCACTATGCGGATATGCTGAGGCCGGTCTGGCTCGGCAATGGAGAGCAGCTATACTGGAAGCGGCGAATCCATGGTAATCCCAATCGGACATGAGCTCCTCTCGACCTTATACGGCCACGGTTTCCCATGGGCTTACTCGCCTGCTTATGGTACTCTGGCGCAGTATAAAAACTGTACAAGGGCGGGTTCTCTAGAAAATACGGTTGATGGTGATTTTACTCATATCCGGACGGCTTGGAGCTAATCCGGCCTGGTGACTAGGATCTCGTTGCTCCGTATGACGAACTGCAACCCTGAGTCGGCCGGCGCGGACGACCGGGTCAAGCACCAAACCGGATCAAAGGCGAAGCGCTACGTCTCAGCCCGTCCTTTGTACGCATCAACCGTATTTTCTAAAGAACCCACATCGCTAAAGTATACATAATACATCAACACAGTATACTTGGTTGACGGCCAGGTGTAGTCCTTCCTAGACTAGCCTCTCTTTCACCAACAATCCTAGATGGGCAGATCCTACCGCAACACCATAGTTCCGGACCACACCGTGCCCCCTCTCTCCCCCAGGCCGCTACCCTGCCACATTGTGGGTTCCCATCACCCCGCTACCCCAGACAACCCATCAGCCCGTCCTCCGGGCCGGCAGACCATCCACTATCCCAAGGCAAAGCTTTCGGTTTGTGATGCAGGGGATGGTGGGGCGGCCATAGGGTGATGCTCCGCGCTTGCGGTTTGTGCTATGGGGAGATTGTGCTGTATGTTGCATGATATATGATGCTGCCTGAGAATGCTCCGGGTTTGTGGTTTGGTGGGGGTACCTATGCCGCGTTCTCTCCGGTCTATGGCCTATGTTGATAGTGGAGAGGCGTGGTGGGTGGCAGGCAGGTAGAGGGGCCGCTACATGGACTATCGGCGGCCAGGCCCGGCGGCCCGCCCCGCCCAGCAGATAAATCGGTCGCAGCCGCAACATATGCGTGGGAACATCTACCTGGCTTGACTCTTCCACAAGATGCCTGATGGCCTTGGCGGCCGTCGCGGCGGTGGCGGCGGCCGGGGGCCCGGCCGCCGATGCGGCCAGCGGCATCGTGGTCGTCGGTGGCGCGCAGGCCACCCCGGACGGGCCCGGCCTTGGAGATCTTATGGATGTCGCCGCCTTCGGAACCACCGACGGCCACTCCTACCTGCTGGCTCTCAGGTACGACGGAATCCACACCATCAACGTGACCGATCCGCTAGACCCCGTCCTGGTGGGCGGCATCGCCAATGACCGGTTTGCCGACTCGTGGCTTACGGCCATGGAGGTGTTCCATCCTCCGGACGGCCGCGCCTACGCCGCTGTTGCCGGAGACGGCTTCCTGATCCTGGACGTGACCGACCCGGCCGAACCGGTGATAATCGACGGCGCGCCGGGTGGCGCCGGCAGCTCCCATCCCGCCTTCGGCGACGTCTGGCAGGTAACCGTATACGAACGGCCGGATGGCCGCGTCCACGCCCTGGTGGCCGGCGGCAACGACGCGTCGCGAATAGTCGACATCACCGATCCGTACAACCCGGTCACCCTGGGGGAAGGGCCGGACTCATCTCTGCACACGGCCGTGGACGGCAACACCGCATTCCTTGAGCCGGGCGACGGCCGCATCTACGTAATGTACAGCGGCCTCCAGGATGGTGTCTTCATCTCCGACGTGACCGACCCGGCCCGCCACGTGCTGGTCAGCGCCATACGGCACTATGATGGAGATCATCCTCTGGAGTATGAGGACCTCTTCGGGGCGTACGGCATCCCCGAGCCCTCGTCCTCCGATGTTCTGATAGCAGACGGGTACGCCGAGGGACTGGGCTATGCCAGCGAAATTGCCGTCTTTGACTCGTCGGATGGCCGTACCTACGCCATGGTGGCCAACGGCATGGCCACCATCCGGATAGAGGAGTCAGACCCGTACGTCGTCCCCGCGGGCATCATCTTCCTGGACGTCACCGATCCGCACCACCCCGTCCCCGCGGGCAGCATCCTGGACGGCGAGGGCGGCTTTGACTTTGATTCCGGCATCCGGGACATCGTCGTCCTGGAATCGCCGGACGGGCGCCTCCATGCGGTGGTGGCCGGTGGCCGGGACGTGGCCATCCTGGATGTCACCGACCCTGCCGGACCTGTTCCGGCCGGCCGCATACGGGACGGCGAGGGCGGCTTTGACTACATCGGCACAGTCAGCGGTATGGCCATCGTCCGGACCCCGGACGGCCACGTCCATCTGGCGATGGCCGGCGGCGAGGGCGTTCAGATGGCGGACATGGCAGACCCCGGCGCCCCCGTCCCGGCGGGCGGCATTCCCAGCTCGTCGGCCACCTTCGACAACCCGATAGTCTTTGAGTCGGTGGATGGCCGCGCCTATGTCCTGGGGGTGGGCGGGGACGCCGTCACCCTGGCGGACATCACCGATCCGCGTCACCCCGTCCCGCTGGGCAGCGTCCGGGACGGCGAGGAAGGCTTTGATACCTTGGATGGCGTGCGGCAGGTGGAGATGCTGCAGGCCCCCGGCGGCCCCGTCTACGCGGTGGCGGCCGGCAGGGAGGGCCTGCAGGTAATCGATATGACCGACCCCGGCTCGCCTGTCGCGGCCGGCACCCTGGCCAACGGCACCGGCGGCTTCGAGGTGGGGCGGATCATCAGCACGGCCGTCCTCCGGCAGCCCGGGGAAGGCGGCGGCTACCTCCTGGTAGCCGACCACGGCAGGGGCATCCAGGTAGTGGATGTCACGGATCCCCGCGCCCCCGTCCTTGCGGGAAGCCTGAGAGGCGGGGAGGGCGGCATCGACCTGCTGGGAGGGATCCGCGATATGGACGTCTTTGAGGCACCGGACGGGCGGCCCTACGCCCTGATGACCGGGGACCGTGGCGTCCATACCATAGACATGGCGGATCCTGCCGCGCCCGCCGTGGTTGGCACCATCGACGGAACCATCAACGGGACCTTCGGGGGGCACGGCCTGGCCGCCGCCTACCAGAGCGTCGTCTTCGGGTCGGCCGGCGGCCAGGTTCACGCCCTGGTGGCCGACTATATGACGGGCATCCATATCGTCGACCTGACCGACCCGCACGCGCCCGTACACACCGGAAGCGTTCCCACCGGAGTGGAGGGCGGCGTGGAGGTCATCCCGGGGTCCGGGGTCACCGCGGCCGCCTCACCGGACGGGCGCATCTGGGCCCTGGTGGCGGGCCGGGAGGACATCCAGGTCCTGGAGATAACCGACCCGCGCGCCCCCGCCCTGGCTGGCAGCATCCCGGCCGGCGAGGGCGGCCTGGGACTGGAGATGACCCCATTGGACATCACCGTGATGGAGCCGGACGGCGGCCGGGCCCATATCCTGGCCAGCGGCGGCGACCATCTGTGGGTGCTGGACGTGACCTACCCGCTGCCACCGGCCGTCGTCCCCAATGCAGACGTATGGGGCACCGGGGGCATCCTCGGACCGGATGGCGACCCGGCCAGCGGCCGCATCGCCGAGGCTGTAGGATCCCTCCGTCCCGGTTCGGCAGGGGTAGTCGTGCCCGGCCCGCACGGCGATGCCGCGATAGTCGGATCACCTGATGGCCGCGCCTACGTGATGTGGGTGGGCCCGGACGGCGGCCTGTTGGCCGACGAGGTGGCCGGCCCATATGGGGCAGACGACCCCGGCCTTTGGTGGACGAGTCCAAGAAAGGCCGGCGGGTCGCCAACCGTACTAGATGGCCTGGGCCTGGCCCCGGGCTCCGCCATCGAGCTGTTCAGGCCGCGCGACGGCCGCACGTACATGATGATAGGCGGCGATGACTCCATCTTGGTGGCGGATGTCACCTACCCGTACGCGCCGGCGCCCGTGGCCGCTATCCGGGACAACCTGGATGGGTTCTACGCACTGGGCGGCATCGGCGGCATCTCGGCGTTTGCGTCCCCTGACGGCCGCACCCTTGCCCTGGCGGGCGGCAGCGACGGCATCCAGGTGATAGACGTCACCAACCCGTACGCGCCCGGCCCGGCCGGCAGCATCCATGACGTGCCGGGCATCCCGGCGCACGAGGACATGCGCAATATCGCCGCCGTCCCGATGCCTGATGGCCGCGTGGTGGCGCTGGCCGTGGGCGAATCCGGCCGCGCGGGCATGCTGTACGTCACCGACCCGCGCCTGCCCGTCCCCGCGGGGATAATACCGCCAGCGGAAGTCGCCGAACCCGTCCTGTACATTGCCCCGTTCTGGACATCAGATGGCCACGTACATGTCCTGCTGGCCGGGGAGGGCGCCTCACGGGTCATCGACATCACGAATCCCGGGGATCCGGCGGTGGTAGCCGTCTTTGGCGGCGCGGCCGCGTCGGAGGGACCGCAGGACGCGGACACGGCCGGAGACGGCGGCCCGGCCGGAACGGCCATCCGGGTGGGCTCCGACCCGGAATGAACGGACGCGGACGGACGCTGCTTTATCCCATGGACGGCCGCTATGGGGGTGGGTGGTACCGCCACGCGGCGAAACGGGGGATGATGGCGCGGCGGTCCTGGCCTTCCACGTCTTAGGGCTCCTGCCCGGCGCCGAGTTCTCCCACAAGTTCGGGGAGGCCGGGAAGTACACGTACTCTGGCTTCCCCCGCCCGTGGATGATCGACAGGACGGTAGCGGTGGAATAGAAGCCGCTCTGCACCGCAGAAGGCCGCCACGCGGCGCCCGGGTTTGTTGTAGAGCCCGCCCGCCTCACTCTTATGGTTCTGATGGCCCATCTGCATCATGCACGCCGCCATCTGTGCCATCCTGCTGGCCGGACCGGCGGCGGCCCTGGTACTCCCCTTCGCCCACGCTCAGCAAACACCGGACCAGCGCCCGTTTATCACCACCCGGAAGACCGACGCCGCCAACCAGACCGTCGCCATTCCGCTAGCGGGTTCCGGCATGACCGTCCACTGGGGCGATGGCTACAGCAGCGCCGGCATCACCGGAACCGCAACTCACGCCTACGCGAACCACGGCACCTAACGGTCTAGGTCTACGGCGGCCTCGGAGCCATCTTGCTGGGCGGCCACCGGATGCGTCCGGGTTCGTGCCAGTGGATCAGCGGGACGGTATGTCGTTGTAAAAGTTGTCCCGCTCGACGGGCACGTATCCGATCTGGCGTACGGCTCCCCTTATGCGGGCGTCGGTGAGTTCGGTGGATCTGGCGCCGGTACACGAGACCACCTCCTCGCCTATGAGGGTCCCTCCAAAGTCGTCGGCCCCGTACATCAGCGCCATCTGGGCCATGCCGACGCCGTTGGTAAGCCAGGACGACTGTATGTGGGGTATGATGTCGTCGTAGACCAGCCTGGACACGGCGATCATCTTGAGCAGCTGCGACCCCCCCGTGCCGGTGGTCACCGTCCCCTCGCGCTGCAACAGGGTGTTGTTGGGCTCAAAGTTCCAGGGTATGAACGCCATAAAGCCGCGCGTCTTCTCCTGGAGCCTGACTACCTTGTACATGTGCTCGACTATGTCCCGGTACGACTCGACGTGCCCGTACATCATGGTGGCGGACGCGGGCAGTCCTATGGAGTGGGCCTCCTCCATTATCCTCAGCCAGTCGTCGCTGGATATCTTTTTGGGGCTGATTACATCCTTGACCGAGTCCACAAGTATCTCTGCCCCCGCCCCGGGGACCGACTGCAGCCCTGCCTCCTTGAGCCTCGCAAGCACTTCGGCTGTGGAGGTCTTTTCCACCCGGGATATCATGTCTATCTCCGATGCGGAGAGCCCGTGCACCCCCACCTGAGGGAACTCGGCCCTTATCATGCGGAAGGCGTCCTCGTAGTACTCCGTTCCCAGGTTGGGGTTGTGCCCGCCCTGCATTAGCACCTGCCTTATGCCAAACATCTCCCAGGCGGTCTTCACCCGGGCCCTTATCTCCTCCAGCGTGAGCGTGTACGATTCTTCATGACCGGGCGGCCTGTAGAAGGCGCAGAACTTGCAGTCGGTGATGCACACGTTGGTGTAGTTGAGTATTATGTTGTTGACAAACGATGCGCGCCTCCCAAAGCGCTCCCGGACCATATGTCCTGCAGCCTCTCCAAGCAGGTGGATGTCGCCTGACTTGAGCAGCTCCAGACACTCGTCCGCGGATGGCCTCTCGCCCCCGATGGCCCTCTCCAGTATGTCCCCGATATCGCTGCTCAGGACCTGCTCTGCAATTCGACTCAAAAGTAGTTCATCTTACTCCTCTGCGCTTGTTATTTAATCCTTAACGGGTGCGCAGTTTGATTGAAATGCGTGCTTGCGGAGCAGGGTGATCCGCGTGCGGAAGCCGCACATACTCAAAAATTTAAATAAATAGCGGAGGGCTACAACTCACATGTCTACTAGAAGAAGAAAGACGACATCGCAACCAACCAAAGACGACATGGAGAAGATGCTCAAGGATCTCGAAGCCAAGCTGGCGGCGCTGACCGCCAAACTAGAACCGGCACCGGAGCCCGCAAAGGCGCCGGAGCCCGAACCCACACCGGAGCCCGAACCAGAACCCAAGCCGGAATCGCCGCGCGGTAGCCTGCCCAAGGGTATGGAGAAGCCGGCACCGGAGCCCGCAAAGGCGCCGGAGCCCGAACCCACACCGGAGCCCGAACCAGAACCCAAGCCGGAATCGCCGCGCGGTAGCCTGCCCAAGGGTATGGAGAAGCCGGCGCCGGAGCCCGCAAAGGCGCCGGAGCCCGAACCCACACCGGAGCCCGAACCAGAACCCAAGCCGGAATCGCCGCGCGGTAGCCTGCCCAAGGGTATGGAGAAGCCGGCGCCGGAGCCCGCAAAGGCGCCGGAGCCCGAACCCACGCCGGAGCCCGAACCAGAACCCAAGCCGGAATCGCCGCGCGGTAGCCTGCCCAAGGGTATGGAGAAGCCGGCACCGGAGCAGCCAAAACCCCAACCGGCCGAGGCCGCGGCAGGAAGCCTGGTCGACACTCTAGAGCACGCATACACCAATGCCGCGATGACCAGTTTTCACGACTACCGGGCCAAGGTGACCGGATATGTGCCGGCACCCAACAGGTACTTTGTACGCAGGACGGCTCCCACCGGGAAGGTTCCCAAGGAGCCCAGCTGGAACGAGCAGAAGGCCAATGTGACCGGGTATACCCAGCCATCCAACCAGTACTTTGCCACAAGGGCCAGACTGGCGTATCATCCGCCGGACAAGACCTTTGGAGGATACGACCTAAGGGTCGACGGCCCTGCCCCGCAGAAGACACAGGCACCGCCGCCACAACAGGCACCGCCACCCCCTCCACCGCCACAACAGACACAGTCACCGCCGCCGCCACAGTCCGACAGGTCTCGGAAAGATGATCTGGCCGAGTATGAGAAGGACTACCTGAAGAGGATGGAAGAGGCCAAGGCACAGACGGCGTCCCCGCCAAGCCCAGACGATGCAGCCCAGAAGGCGCAGCAGCTGGCGCAGGCGGCCGCCGCAGCCCAGGAGGCTGCCCGGTTGGCACAGCAAAAGGCCGAAGAGGCGGCAAGGGCCCTAGAGCAGGCAAAGACGGCAGAGGCCGCTGCGGCAAAGCCAGCCGAGACGCCGGCGCGTCCACGCGGAACGCTCCCCAAGGGTTTCTGATCCTTTATTCTCTCTTTATTTTGCGAACGACTCCAGTACCTGCTGCGCGTGTCCCTTGGGCTTGACCCTGGCAAAGACCTTGAAGACCTTTCCAGATTCGTCCACCAGGAACGTGCTCCGGTTCACGCCCATGTACTCCCTTCCCATGAACTTCTTGAGCCCCCAAACCCCGAACGCCTCGGCCAGGCTCTTGTCTGTGTCGGCCAGAAGGGGATACGGGATGTCCATCTTGGCGCAGAACTTTGCATGCGAGTCGACCGTGTCGGGACTCACCCCGATCACCGCTATGCCGGCATCCTGGAATGCCTGGTATGACCTGGAGAACTCGTCTGCCTCGGTGGTGCATCCTGGGGTAAAGTCCCGGGGGTAAAAGTAGATGACGTGTTTCTTGCCTGCCAGATCCGACGCCCTGATGGTGCCGCCCCTGTTGTCCTGCAGCTCAAACTGCGGAACGTCGTCTCCCTCGCGTATCATGGCGGGAACGTACCGGCAGGCCCTAATTACTTTTTGGCCAAGGTGTGCGCCGGGGCGACGGCGCCGCTGCGCCCCCCGCCGGCAGCCGTCGGGGACGAGTCGGCCGGGGGCCGCCCGGTGCGCAGCCCGGCCGAAAGGTGCGGGCCGGGCCGCCTCACATTGTTTTTAAATGGGATGGGGCGCGTCCACCATATGGTCACGGGGCTGCAGATACGGCTATCCCGGATATTGCGGGACGGCAAGATGCTCTGCATCCCCATGGATCACGGCATATCCAACGGCCCCATCGAGGGGCTGCAAAACCCCGCCGACACCATCTATGGGTGCCAGGGGGCGGGCCTGACCAGCGTGATTATCAACAAGGGGATAGTAAAGTCGCTGCCCCGGGTGCCCGATCTGGGCATACTGGTACACTTTTCCAGCAGCACCTCGCTGTCCATGGCGCCCAACCGCAAGATGCTGACCGGCACCGTCGAGGAGGCGGCCCGCATGGGTGCCGACGGGGTCTCCCTGCATATCAACGTGGGGGGGCGCGAGGAGCCCGAGATGATCCAGCAGCTGGGGATGGTGGCCGAGAGGTGCCAGCTCTGGGGCATGCCGCTCCTGGCCATGATGTACCCCCGCGGGGAGAACGTCAAGGATCCGCACGACCCCGAGGTGGTGGCCCACGCGGCCAGGATAGGCGCCGAGTGCGGCGCAGACATAATCAAGACGGTCTACACTGGGGATGTTGACTCGTTTGCCCGTATAGTCAAGAGCACGCCTGCTCCGATAGTGGTGGCCGGCGGTCCCCGGGCCAAGACCGACATGGACGTGCTGCGCATGACCGAGGAGGTGATCTCGGCGGGGGGGCGCGGCGTCACCTATGGCCGCAACATCTTCGCCCACCGCGACCCGGCGGGCATGGTCAGGGCGCTATCCAGGATGATCTTCGACGGCGAGACGGCCGAGTCGGTGGGGGCAGTTGGATAGGCGGCAGGAACTGATAGTGTCTCCGGGACCGGACTCCCGGACCGTGGACTTTCTTCGGCGCACGCGTGAGCTGGGCGTCAGGACGGTCCTCCTGGGCGATGGTGATGATCCCAAGGCGGCCGCGGACCTGCACGCACTCCGCCATGCGGGCGACTCCGTGTACAAGCTGGCCGGCCCCGACAGGCAGCAGACCGGGCGCCGCTACCGCATACTCTCCAACAGCGACATCCAGGAGATGCTGGAGGATGCGGCCGCCGGCCTCGACTTTGTGATTGTGGACGTGGACGACTGGAAGATAATCCCCCTGGAGAACACCATAGCCAAGCTGCACGACGTCGACACGAGGATACTGGCCACCGCCACCACCGCCGCCGAGGCGCGCAAGATGTTCTCCATCCTGGACATAGGAGTGGACGGGGTGATCCTGGAGACCTCCTCGATAGAGGAGGTGGCCGAGGCCGCAACCCTGCTGGACACCAGCGACTTTGAGATGGTCCCGGCCAAGGTAACGGCGGTCCGGGAGGTCGGCGACGGCGAGCGGGTCTGCGTGGACACGGCCTCGATGCTCAACCTAGGCGAGGGGCTGCTGGTGGGCAACCGCTCCAACTTTATGTTCCTGGTGCACAACGAGTCGGTTGGATCCTCGTTCACGTCGCCGCGCCCGTTCCGGGTCAACGCAGGCGCCGTCCACTGCTACACGATCTCGCCGGACGGCACCACCAAGTACCTCTCCGAGATGGAGAGCGGATCCGAGGTGCTGGTGGTGGACGGCAGCGGAAAGTCGCGCCGGGCCACGGTGGGGCGGTCCAAGATAGAGCGGAGGCCGATGCTGTTCGTGGCCGCATCCACCAGCACCGAGTCCGGGGGGATAATAGCGCAGAACGCGGAGACCATCCGGTTCGTCCGTCCCAACGGGGACCTGGTCTCGGTTACGCACCTTGCCGAGGGGGACGAGGTGATGGTCCACGCCACCCCCGCCACCGGCAGGCACTTTGGCATGAAGGTGGACGACGAGTACATCCTGGAGAAATGAACTGGGGCACCTGCGTCTCGGTAGCCGAGGCCACTCCCGAGTCGGCGCTCGCCTCGCTGGAGTCGTCCCTGGAGTCGTCCGGGTACGCCGAGCTGCGCCTGGACTACCTGAACGGGGGCGCAGCAGCCACCACGCTGCTGGAGTCTGCCAGGCCCTACCTGGACAGGACCGTCTGCACCCTCCGGCCGGCCCGCGAGGGGGGCCGGTTCGCCGGGACGGAGGCGGAGCGGGTGGGCCTTCTGGAGGAGATATCCGGATACCGCCCCTACCTGCTCGACGTGGAGCTTGCCACCTTCCGGGCCAACCCCGGACTGCGGGACCGCCTTGATGCCGACATCCTGGTATCCTGGCACGACTTTGAGCGGACGCCGGCCATCCCCTCGCTGAGGAGGCGCCTCAACCTCATGAGGGGGTACTCCTCGCACGTAAAGATGGCTACGATGGCCCGCAGCACGCGGGACGTCGCCGCAATCCTGGGCCTGTACGCGTTCAGGGGGGACGCCACCCTGGTGGCCTTTGCCATGGGGGAGATGGGGCGCTTCTCCAGGATATGCTCGCTGTACCTGGGCTGTCCGATCATGTACGTGTCGCTGGGCGAGGCGGTGGCGCCGGGCCAGTACTCCCTGGCGGAGATCAGGCGCATAGAATCGCTCGGAATAGGGGCCTAGGGACAGGCGCGCATTCTTTTATTGCGTGCGGGCCGCGTCGTAGCCGTGAAGAAGGCCTACGCGCTGATAGGGGATCCCGTGGATCACTCCCTGTCCCCGCTAATCCACAACGCCGCCTTTGCGGAGCTGAACATGGACTGCGCGTACAGGGTACGCCGCGTCGCCGAGGGGGACATCGCCGAGGGCGTGCGCCAGCTCAGGGAGATGGGCATCTCCGGGTTCAACGTGACCATGCCCCACAAGTCGTCGATAGCGGGGTACCTTGACTCGGTGGATGAGTCAGCGGAGGCGGTCGGCGCCGTCAACACGGTGGACTGCCGGAACGGACGGTGGCGCGGCCACAACACGGACACGAGCGGATTCCTGTGGCCGCTGCAGGAGAGGGACGTCAGGATCAAGGGGGCCCGCGTGCTGGTGTTCGGCGCGGGCGGGGCAGCCCGGGCGGCCGCTACCGGACTGGCAAACGCGGGCGCAGCGTACGTGCGCGTCTGCAACAGGAGCCGGGAACGCGGCCAGCGGCTGGCCGCCCACCTGGAAGAGTTGGGAACCATCTCGGAGTATCATCCCATTCCCGGATCGGTGGGCGACGACTTTGACATCGTGGTGAACCTCTCCTCGCTGGGCATGGGCGGGGACCGCTTCCCCGTCGACCTGTCCGGGATGTCGCCTGATGCGGTGGCATACGATGCCGTCTACCATCCGGTACAGACGGACTTCCTTGACCAGGCCGGGAAGGCCGGCGCCGGGATAGTCTATGGGTGGGAGATGCTCCTGGGGCAGGCGGAGCTGGCCTTTGAGATATGGACGGGAAGGGAAGGCCCCATAGAGATAATGAAACGGGCCATCCTGGAGCACGTCTGAAAGCGGCGATGTGTTTTGATACGGGGATTTCACGGGCGACACAACCACTCAGGCACGACCCGGCCAGGCACGTGCCAAATCCGCCCCATTAGAGATTATGCAGACCCCCCCACGCCTCCAGTACTATGTAGTATTGGTACTTCATAATACTTATACAACACCACCACAATGCCCACCATGGTCAAGATAACCCGGACCGTCCATGTGGCGCATGACAACGGTCATCTCTTGGGTGGTTTGCTGCACTATATCACGGTCGCATCCAACCACGCTGCCAAAGGGTACCGCCGGGGCATCCGCGGCAGGGAACTCTACAACCTTGCGACGCACCGCACCAAGGTATACCAGGCCAGGTTTGCCGACTACATCATAGTTGACGTGCGGGGCAGCCACAAGGCGTGGCGCACCAACCAATTGGCAGATCCGCACGCTCGGGCACCGCACTACCGCAACCCGGTGGCACAAACCGACTACTTTGAGCTGGCTTTTGATGAATCATCCAGGCGGTGGGACGGCTCGCCGGCCATCCATGTCGCCATATACGGCATGGGTCGCCAAGACCGCGCGTGGATGGCGTTCCGCGTCCCGCCATACGTCGTCAAACAGCTTGCCGAACAGGACGTCGTGCCCAAGACCGTCAAACTGACCCGGGACGAGATTTACGTAACATATGAAAAGACAGTGCCGGACCGCCAACCAACCGCCTGGGCGGGTGTGGACATGAACGCCGACAACAACACGTACGCACTATTGGACGGCACCGTGATAGTCAAGCGCAACGACTTCCGAAAACAATACAACGCGGCGTGCAGCAAGATACTGAAGGTGTGGCGCCGCAATGACGTCCGCGTCATGGCCAACCAGCAGAAAAAAGCCTAGACCACCTATCACAACCGCGTAAAGAACGCAATTAATGTCGAGGCGCGCCAGATGGCCAACGCCGGGTATGGCCTGGGGTACGAGCAACTAAAGACAAACAAACTATACACCAAGAACGGCAGAATGGCGCCGTACGTCCGCGGCAAGCTAAAGACCTCCCTCAACACCGGCCAGCGAAGACGCGCCCTGGTCTGTGCCGCCGAGTCGGCGGGGCTTCCACACGTCGGCGTGGATCCTGCCGGCACGTCCGCCAACTGCCTGATGTGCGGCAACAAGTTAAAGCGCTCATCCAGGCAGTCCCGGGGCAGGCGCGACCTGTGGTGTCAGCCGTGCAAGGCCATCCGCGAGCGCGACGCCAACGCGGGCGCCAACATACTGTTCCGGACGGTAACGGCGCTCATCCTGGATTATACCGGCCGGGACGGGTCAGCACGCGTCACACTCCCGGCCATGCTGGCGATGCTTCGCGGTGCCATTGGTGCACCCGGCATGAGCAGACGGCAAAATCATACTCTGACAAACATCTTGCGGCTATTAGAGGGCCGCAGTGCAGGCGCCGATTGGCGCCTGCCGGGGGCGCACAAACCGGGGCGCCGAAATCCCGCTGGCGGTAAGTCTGCGGGCGGATCCGGGGTGGGTGATCACGGCCGGAACGGACCGGGGCCGCCCAATGCAGCCAAGTTATGCGTCTGTGCATAATCTCTATTCAGGCAGGCGCATCTCCGAGGGGGGCCTTGCGGGACAGTGCAATCGAAAGATTTAGATCGCCAGACATCCCCCGTACCCCCGACGAACGGTCCCGTGGTGTGGCCATCCCGAATGGACGATCTCAAAACCAACCCTCAGCTCCAGATCGCGTCAGAGGGATCCGAACCCGGCTGGACCTAGGGGAAAAATTTCGCATTTGTTTTCCGGTATTATCGCGTACACGCTCAGGGGGACAAAGCCCGCCTAAAACCGGTCCCGGAGAGCTGGCGAGCGGCGATAAATGGGGCGCCGCGTGTTCGCTTCCCGGTTTCCCCTATTTTGGGCATCAGGGGTCTGTCTTATTTCGTGATCAAGTATATGGTGGTTATTATCACGCTATGCATAATTCGAATAATGAACGCAATAGAATAGCACGGCAGTAATTATTGCGCGTGTCTGCCGGATGGTGGCGCCCGACCCTGGGGTAATCGCCCGGGCAGAGTTCAAGGACGGCAACCGCGACTCTGAAGAGCGTCGTGCCATCCGGCGCACAGACCCGGCCGCATGCCGGGGAACCCCCGGGATCCGCCCGGCGCATCATTTGCGCTTAAATTAATCCTGTGTCTAGAACCGATGTTGTTGAAGACGTACGCTCTGATAGGGGATCCGGTGGACGGCTCCTTCTCGCCGGCGATCCACAACGCCGCCCTGCGGGACCTGAAGATGGATGCCGCCTATATCGCCTACAAGGTTGTCCGGGACGAGCTGGTCGAGGGGCTCGAATCGCTGAAGCGGACCGGCGTACTTGGATTCAACGTCACGATGCCGCACAAGGTGGCCATAATACCCCACCTGGACTCGGTGGCGGAATCCTGCAGCCTGGTGGGGGCCACCAACACTGTGCAGATCCAGGACGGCATGCTTCGCGGCCACAACACGGACATGGGCGGATTCCTGCGGCCGCTGCAGGAGAGGGATGTCAGGATCAAGGGGTCGCGCGTGCTGGTGTTCGGCGCGGGCGGAGCCGCCCGGGCGGCCGTCACGGCTCTGGCCGGGGAGGGGGCAGGCTCCATCCGCATATGCAACCGGACTCCTGAACGCGCCAAGGATCTGGCTGATCACTGCGCGGGGTTGGGGACGACCGCAACCCACGGCCCGCTTCCGTCATCGGTGGGGGGCGGATTTGACATGGTGGTAAACACTACCTCGATCGGGATGGGTGGGGGAGCCTTCCCGGCAGACCTGACGGGGATGCCGCCCGGAACGATCGCATACGACATCGTGTACCGGCCCGTATTCACCGACTTCCTGAACCAGGCCAAGGGGGCCGGGGCTGAGTGCATCCACGGTTGGGAGATGGTTCTGGCACAGGCGGAGATGTCCTTTGAGATATGGCACGGAGTGAAGGCGCCCAGCGACACCATGAGGCGGGTCCTTCTGGGGGGATTTTGAGGGCCGCCACGGCCACCGTGCACGGGGCCATATCCATAGTGAACGCGATAGCCACCGGACACGGCGCCACGCTGGGCACGTCGCTGGCCACCACGGCCCACGTCTCGGCCACCCCCGGCAATGGGATAATCGTGGATTCCAACCAGAGCTCCAAGCTTATCGCCCTGACCGTCCAGAACATAACGCCCAAGGCCGACATCGAGGGCAACCGGATAACCGTGTCCGTCTCCTCGGAGGTTCCCGTCGGGTGCGGGCTGAAGAGCTCCAGCTCCACCTCGACCGCCGTGGCACTGGCCTGCGCCACCCTGTTCCACATGGACATAGACGAGAAGATCATACTGGCCGCCGGCGTGAACGCCTCGATTAGATCCGGCGTCAGCATCACCGGAGCCTACGATGACGTCTGCGGATGCTACTACGGCGGATTCAACGTGACGCGCGAGTCCAAGCTTTCCTCGGCGCACAACCGGAGCGACCCCTTCAACCTGGTGTCCCCCGCGATAGCGCCGCATGCCCGGGGAATACTCAGGGTACACCACAAGCGAGCCCCCACCAACCTGGTGGCCGTGATATTCATCCCCACCGACCGGCGCCGGCGCAACGTGCGGAGCCTCAAGAACATGGCCGGCACCTTCGACAGATCTTGGAGGCTGGCCGAGGAGGGACGCTACTGGGATGCCATGATCATGAACGGGTTGGCCGTCTCGCCCATACTGGGACCCGATCCCCACCTGCTAAACCAGCTTCTCGAGGGCGGGTCACTGGCGGCCTCCCTGTCCGGGAACGGGCCGGCGGTGGCCGCCGTGGTCCAGGCCGGCGGCGAGCGGGAGATCAAGAAGGTCTTCTCGGAGCTGGACGGCAAGACGGTGGTCTCTACCATAAACAATCGAAAGGCGTACTCGCATGAACTGTAAGGTCTCAAAGTCAACACTGTCCGGCGTGCTGCCCTGCCCGCCCAACAAGAGCTACACCCACCGGGCCATCTTCCTAGCAGCCCTGGCCGGGCGCGGCAGCGCGGTCGAGGGCGCCCTCATATCCCAGGACACGCAGGCCACGATAGAGGCATGCCGGGCGCTGGGCGCCGTACTGGAGACGGACGGCTCTACGGTCTCGGTCGAGCAGGAGGCGGGGGCGTCCGGGAACATCCGCATAGATGCGGCCAACTCCGGCACCACCATCCGGATAGCCGCGGCCATCTCGGGACTGTATCCGGCGACCACCACCCTGGTGGGCGATGCGAGCCTGCAAAGCCGCCCAATGCAGCCGCTCTTGGACGCGCTCGAGTCGGCGGGGGCGCGGTGCTCCTCTACGGACGGCCGGCCTCCGCTGGTCGTCTCCGGCAGCATGGCCGGCGGCGGGGTCTCCGTCCAGGGCAACGTGTCCAGCCAGTTTGTGTCGGCCCTGATGATCTCCGCCCCCCTGACCCCCAACGGAATGGACATCCGGATAGACGGGGACCTGGTATCCAAACCCTACCTGGACATCACCGTCGCCACGATGCGGCGCTTTGGCGCCACCATCCAGACCATCCTCCCGTATCGAAGGTACGTGGTACCGCCCCAGTCTTACCGGCCGGCCCGATTCGCCGTGCCCATGGACTTTTCCAGCCTGGCGCTGATCCTGTCCGCCGCGGTCCTGTGCGGGGAGGGCCTGTCCGTCGCCGGCCGGATGGACGAGCTCCCCCAGGGGGACGAGGCGTTCCTGGACATACTGGAGCTGATGGGGGTGAAGGTTTACGTCGGCGAGGAGACCATATCGGTGTCATCCCCCGATAGGTTGCGGGGAGGCTCCTTTGACTTGGGAAACTCGCCGGATCTGCTCCCGCCGCTGGCCATCCTCTCACTCAAATCGGCCGAACCCATAACCATAACCAACGTGGGCCATGCCAGGCTGAAGGAGACCGACCGAATATCCGTGATATCCAGGGAGCTCCGCAAGCTGGGCGTGGGCGTGGAGGAGCGGCCCGACGGCATGGTGCTGACGCCGCCCCGGCGGATACGCGGAGCCGGTCTGGATTCAAGCAACGACCACAGGCTGTTCATGGCGTTCTGTATAGCCGGCATGTACGTGGGAGACTGCACTGTCTCGGGGGCCGAGTCCGCAGCCGTGTCCTATCCGGGCTTCGTCCGGGGCATGACCGGGGCCGGCGGCAAGTTGTCGGTGGAGACCTGACTCGGCCCCGTCCTGGTGCGCACGGCGCAGCGGATCCCCGCACTCGGGCGGTTACGGTTGCAGGAGGGCGGGCGCCAGGGTGGTGCGCCGCAGGCGATGCCGCGCCGGCCGGCGGATCCCGGCCCCGCCCCTCCGCCACCGCTAAATACCGCGGAAAAGAGGTAGCGGCGTGGCTGATCCCGGCAATCTCCTGGCCATGTCACTTGCTTGCTGTGCAATCTTTGGAGGGGCCGCCGCCCACGCCTCGGGCGGGGAGTTTGTAGAGTCCGCCGCGTACCGGGCGGACACCGGAGAGCTGATCATAACCTTCCGGGAACCGATCAACCAGTTCGCCATCTATGTCTCCCGCGTGTCCGTCCAGGACGTCTCTGGGATCGCATCCATGTCCGTCTCCGAGTTCATCCGGGTGGACGGCGGCGGAAAGTCCGTCGTCTTTGAGCCTGCGCCCCCGAACCGCAACCTGCTGGCAGCCATGGAAGAGCCGGCCCTCAATCTGGAACCGGGCGCCTTTGAGAGATCCGCCGACGGGACCAGGAACGGGGCCGAGAGGGCGCCGCTGGTAGTGATCGGAGAGATTGCCGCCGGGCCGGATTCAGAGGAGCTGGCCAGAGATCTGGTTGTGCGGGCCGAGTACGACGGAGACGCCAACAACCTCGTCCTGTACTTTGAAAAGGAGATTGATCCGTTCACCATCTACGTGAACCGCGTTGCCATACTGCACGATGGCTGTGACGGGATATCCCTCTCCGCGCAAGAGTTTGTCCGGGTGGGCGCAGACAGGCGGTCCATGGTGTTCGAGCTTGACCCGGGCAACCGCCTGGCCCTGTACGGCATGAGCGGCCCCTGGGTGCACCTGGGGCAGGGGGCGTTCGTGGTGGCGGCGGGCAGGGCGGCGAGCGGCGCCGACGACGTCCCCCTGTCGATAGACGGCCTGCCCCCGGCTCCCGTGGATACCCAGAGCGGGGGCATCATCATCGGAGGCGCCACCTGCAGCCTGACATACATGGTGGAGCCCCCCTCCTCCGTACTGGATGCGTCCGACTACGGCGCCGCGTTCGTGGCAGAGCATACCGGGACGGTGCTGGCCGCCGTCCGGGACGGCCTCGATGCCTGGTCTGAGATCAACCCCGGCATCTCCTTCCGGGAGGTGCGCTTTGGGACCCCCGATATCATGATCCGCTGGATAGACTACGACGGGGATCATTTGGGGGCGGCCTGCATCGACTGTCTCCGTGCGGGGGCCTTCATCGAGGCGGTCCTAGAGGAGCAGGACTGCCGGGGCGACCCGGTGGCATACGACTATGGCACCATCCGGAATATCGTGGCCCACGAGTTCGGACACAATCTGGGACTGGGACACCACGCCGACAGGGGGCACCTGATGTACCCCAAGCTGTCGACCTCCCTGGCCGCCCTCGCCAAAGAAACCGCCCTGGAGCCCTCAGAGTACGGCATACGGATACCCTATGACACGCTTGGATACGAGATACCGGAACTGCTGCCCTCGAATCTGGTCGGAGAGAGGGACCTGCTGGACGTCTACGACGAGCTGGCCGCTCGCCTCGGCCACCTGGACGGGGAATACGGTGCCGCCTATGATGCGTACCGCTCGGCCGAGGCAGCCTACGATGATGCCCGCGACCTGCTGCTCTCCGCCGTCGCGAAACTGGGGCTGAGCATCGACGACCAGAACGTGATACACCTCCCCTCCAGGGAGGCCGCGGACATAATCGACCCGCTGGTCGAGGATCTCAACCTCAAGGCCGAGAGCCTGAACGGCAGACTCCTGGCGGTAAACTCGCTGGCCGGCGAGAGGGAATCTGCGGCGTCGTCGGTAAACGCCGTCGCCAGCCAGCTGGGGTGCCTGCGCGGCGTATCCTAGGATGTAGGGCGGCGCGGGCCCGCCGCCACGCTAACTACACTATCGTATCACTTCTTAAATTGAGCGTGCCGCATTCATCGTACCATGCAGGCACAGGACGCCGCCCAGGCGTCATATCCGCTGGATTCGCTGCTCAGCAGCCTCGAGTCCGCGTTCCCGTCTGCGGCCCACGACGACGTGGTGACCAACGTGGGGGACCCGCGGGAGTTCGAGCTGAAGCCGTCCGCCTTCCGGGAGATCTACGAGACGGACAGCCCCAGGAGGGTGGCCTTTGTGGATGGTGGAAACGGCACGGTGGCCCAGTCGCCCGGCTTTGTGATATCCCTGAACCGCCTGTACTGCTCGCTGTTCCGGGGCCGAACCAGGGAAGCGGCCTCGCCTGCCCCGCGCGTCGAGTTCTTTTCGCTGGTCACGCGGAAGGTACGGGCCTCGGGGACCGACAATGTCGTCTCCTATGATGCCTCGCTCTTCCCCCAGGCCAAGGAACACCGCAGGTTCCTGCCGGCCAGGCAGGACGTCTCCTCCGGCATCAGGGAGGCTGGCGCCGGAAGGGATCCGCGCATGTCGTCGCTGGCCAGGAGCCTCGGCGAGTGGCAGATGGCCAGGATGGTGGCCGAGACGCTAGAGGAGGGAGACATGCTGGTCATGGACGGCTCCCTGATGACCCTGGACCGCACCGAGTCCAGATACGCGCAGGATCTCTACGAGACGGCCAAAAAACGCGGCGTCATCGTATGCGCCCTTGCAAAGACCAGCGGCCTCACCACCCGCGGGGGCGAGCCGCTGCTGAGCCGGGTGCGGGAGATATCCTCAGAGACGGGGTACGGCCGGTGGCGGATTGACGTGGCCGACCGGATGTCCGCACACGACCGGGGCTTTGTGATGGTAGTGAAACTCCACCCCAACGCGGCCTTCTCCTTCCGGTTCGAGATACTGCGGGAGCAGTCGGGCAGGATGGACGAGGCAGAGAAGGACCATGTCCTGGCCAGCCTGGCGGCCAACTCCGGCGACCTCTCCTTTCTGGGATATCCGTACGGGCTGGTGGACGCGGACAGGTACGCGCAGGTGCGCAACAGGGACGTTGTCACCTGCCGAAGGCTTCTGGAGTCGCGGATGCGGGCCACCCCCGGACTCTCCAGGATGGCCACCCACATACGCGACACGTGGGCGCACGAGCATCTCAACGGGGTGTCGAGTTGAACGTAGCAGGACAGGTGGTGGGGGGCGGCATCGGGAAGATACTGGTCCGCCAGCAGTCCGACTCCAGCCTGGAGATAGGAGATCTGCTGGTCTCCGAGGAGGACGGGTCGATCCTGATACTGCAGGTGTTCGGCCTCCAGTATGGCTCGCAGATAGACGGCCGGATGCAGGAGATGATCTCCGGCGTCGATCTGGAGGAGCGGCCGGCCGAGCCGGGGTTTTACGAACCCGAGTTCGTCAACTATGTGATGGCCCAGGTCAAGGCCCTGGCCCGGATATACTCGGACATGTCGGTCAGGCTGCCCAAGAGCCTGCCGACCTTCTTCAACAAGCTGAGGACCGTCTCTACCGAGGACCTGCGGTTCCTGCAGAAGGGCGGCAAAAACAGGATCTTCGTGGGGTACATCCGCAGCGGCAGCAAGGTCATCAAGGACGCCGAGGTATGGCTGGATGCGCTGGACATATTCTCGCACCACGTCCTGATACCCGCCACCACGGGCCGCGGCAAGTCCAACCTGGTAAAGACCATCCTTTACCACCTGCTGGACTCCCGGGGGGTCGGCGCCCTAGTGCTGGACGCACACGACGAGTACTACGGTCTCGGGGGATCATCGGGACTGCGCGAGCACCCCAACTCCCGCGACAACCTTGTCTACTACACCCCCACCGACCCGCCGCCGGGCGCCCTGCACCTTACGATCAACCTAGGAGGCATCAGGCCGGACCACTTTGAGGGGATAGTGAACTTTTCCGAAGCCCAGACGAGGACCATGAGAAAGTACTACTCCAGGTACCGCAGCGAGTGGATTCCCGAGATAATGCTGACCGACATCGCCTCGCCGGAGGACGCCGAGAGCCGATACGAGGCGGACACCAAGGCGGCAACCATCGCCGTCCTGCAGCAGAAGCTGCGCCAGGCGCTGGACCTCGAGGTGGACAGGTACGAGAACACCGTGACATCCAAGCACAGCGTCTTTGACAGCACCCGCGGCGAGGGGACGGTCGAGCAGATAGTCGGACACGTCGAGGCAGGCAAGGTGGTGGTCCTGGACACCTCCAAGCTCAGCGACGAGTCGGAGCTGATCATCGGCAGCATGGTCGCCTCGCGCATACTCCACCACTACCGGGAGGCCAAAAACCGGGGGACGCTCTCCGGCAAGCCGGTTGCCACCATCGTGATTGAGGAGGCCCCCAGGGTAATCGGCGAGGACGTCCTCCAGTCCAACACCACCAACATCTACTCGACGATAGCCCGGGAGGGGCGCAAGTTCAAGGTGGGCCTGACGGCCATCACCCAGCTGAGCAGCGTCATCCCCAAGACCATCCTGGCCAACATGAACACCAAGATAATCCTGGGCAACGAGATGAAGCTGGAACGCATGGCGCTGATCGAGTCGGCCTCGCAGGACCTCTCCGAGGACGACCGGAATATAGCCAGCCTGGACAGGGGCGAGGCGATAATCACCAGCATATTTGTCCCGTTTGCCCTGCCCGTCCAGGTGCCGCTCTTCGAGGACATAATCTCGGACAGGCCGGCGGCGCCCAGCCGGCCAAGAACGAAGGTGTACTAGGCGATGCGGTTCGCGCACTTTGCCGACATACACCTGGGCTTCCAGAAGACCGGGCCGCTGCAGGACCTTGAGAGGGACGTCTTTGAGAGGGCGATGGACGAATGCATCTCAAGGGATGTAGATTTTGTCCTGATATGCGGGGACCTTTTTCACGTGAACATTCCGGAGATGCGCGTCCAAAAGATGGCCATGAAAAAATTCCGCGACATACACGAGGCCGGAATACCCGTCTATGCGGTATACGGCAGCCACGATTTTTCTCCGGTAAGCAACTCTGCCATCGACCTGCTAGAGTCGGCCGGCTACCTCACCAAGGCGACCAAGGCGTCATACCGGGAGGATGACGACCTGATCCACCTGGACTTTCTGGAGGACGAAAAAACCGGGGCCAAGCTGGCGGGGCTATCCGGACTGAAGGCCGGCCGCGACGCCGAGTATTACCAAATGCTGGACCGCCAGCCGCTGGAGGCAGAGCCCGGTTTCAAGATATTCCTCTTCCACGGGGCCATAAGCGAGATGATGGGCGGCATCCGGGACGACAACAACATGCCCGTCTCGTACCTGCCGGCGGGCTTCCACTACCACGCGGGAGGGCACCTGCACACCTTCCGCCGTGACGCGTTTCCCGGATATGCCAACGTGGTCTATCCTGGGACGCTCTTTGCGGGGTATCACAGCGACATGGAGACGAGCGCCCGCGGCGAGCGGCGCGGGTTCGCGATAGTGGACTTTGACGGGGAGGGGGTAAACAGCGTGGATATGGTGGCCGTTCCCGGCTGCGAGTACGAGCTGGCCGAGATAGACGCCGAGGGCAAACCGGCGGGGGTGGTCAGTTCGGATCTGGATAGGATCATGGACGGGATGAACCCGTCCGGCAAGGTCGTAATACTGAAGATGGCCGGCGAGATGAGTTCGGGACGAACCACCGACATCGACCTGGCGGGGGCGCGCAAGAGGATGGGGGAGCGGGGCGCCCTGGAGACGCTGATAGAGCGCAACGGCCTCACGTCCAAGGAGTACCGGATCCGTGGCGAGTCGGCGGGAACCCGGGACGAGATCGAACTGCGCACATTCGAGGGCAATATCGGCCAGGTCAGGATAAAGCGGCCCAACCTGACGGGCGCCGGCGGGGTGCAGCTGGCCGGAAGCCTGCTGTCGGTTCTCCGACAGCCGCGCCCCGAGAACGAAAAGACCAAAGACTACGAACACCGCATAAAATCCGAGGCATCCGCAAGGATGGAGCTGGACGGGTAATGCTGCTCAAATCACTGTCCCTGACCAACATGCGCAGCTATGACAGCCTGTCGATAGAATTTCCTCCCGGATACGTCCTGTTCAAGGGAGACGTGGGATCCGGCAAGTCCACCATCCTGATGGCGATAGAATTTGCGCTATTCGGGTTGGGATCAATAAAAGCGGACAGCCTGATATCGAAAAAGGCGCAACGGTGCGAGGTGGAGCTGAGCTTCGAGGTGGACGGGGCAGAGTACGAGGTGGGAAGGGCAATCACCAAAAAAGACAACAAGGCCTCCCAGGATCCAAACAGCTCGTATCTTGTCCGGGACGGCACTCGCGATCCCCTGACCCCCTCCGACCTCAAGGCCAGGGTGCTTGAGATTCTGAACTTTAACGAGCCCTCCAACCCGAGGGCGCTCAGCAGGGTGTACAGGTATGCGGTCTATACGCCCCAGGAGGAGATAAAATCAATCCTGGAGGACAGGGGCGACCGGGAGGAGACCATGCGGAAGGCGTTCGGCATGGAGGACTACAAAATAGCCGCCGAAAATGCGGGCCTGTTAATTGCCCAACTGACCAGCGAAAAGGACAAGCTCTCAGGACTGTTCAGCAACCTAGACGAGGACAGGTCAAGACTGGACAGGGTGCGCCTTGATATTGATTCCATAAGGCAGGATATATCCGCGCTGCAAGCCAAAAAAACCACCCTTGACGCGCAGAAGGGCGGCGTGGACTCGGAGATGTCCGAGCTGCGCAGCCAACTCGAGGAGCTGAACCAGATGCAGGCGGAGAAAGACCGGTTGGAAAGCGATGCCGCAAACCAAGAGATCAATCTCGAAAAATACCGCGATATGATCAAAAAAGACGGCGAGCAGATGCAGACCACCGATAAGAACATACAAGAATGCCGCCTGACCCTCCTGCCCACAAAAAAGACAAGAGACGAGATTGAAGAGATGCGCAAAAGTGCGCTGGACACGGACCGGCGCATACACGTCACCAGATCACAGATAGACCGGCACAGAGGGGATCTGACTGAGCTGGACGGCAGACTGGGAGGCAAGAGCGCCCCGGAGATGCGGGAGCGCGTCGACCGTCTGAAGGCGGAGATCACCGCCGACGAGAGCGCCGTGCGGGATGCTGATCAAACAATCCAGGAGAAGGCCGGCCGGGCCGGCGAGAAAAAGAACGAGATAAGGACGCTTGCCGACAGCCTTGACAAGGCCTCATCCCTCGGGCTGCGCTGCGAATATTGCGACAGCGCACTGGACCCCGGCTACGTAGGCCGCCTGCAGAACGACCGCCGCGCCAGGCTTGACGCGGCGCAGGCCGAGCTGGATGCGATAATGGAGGGCAAAAGGCGTGCCGAAGACGAGGCCCGTGAAATTCGAGGCAGGATGGACGGAAACCGGCGCCTTTTGACGGAGATGCGGCAGGATGTGGAGGCGGCGGAGAGGGCATCCGTCCTGAGGCAGGAAGTGGGCGGACTGGAGGCGGATCTGGCCGCGCTCGGGGCCGCAAACACCGTCGCGCCCGAGCAGTCGTTCCCCACGATTCGGGGAGAGTCCGCACTGGGTTATCTGGACCGCCTGCTGGATGCGCTCGCCAAACACGAAGCCTCTGTGGAGCGCGAGACCCTTCTCCTAAAGCAGAGGCAGGGGCTGGCCGACAGGATCAAAGAGAGCGAGGAGGGCTGCGAGGCCTGCGTGCAGGACATACAACAACTCCGAACACGGGCAGAAGATCTGGCCAAGGACCTGATCCGCCGCGGGGACGTTGATCAAGGCATGCGCGCCCTGCAGGAGCGCCTGAACGGAATTCAGGCAGAGCTGCTGGAGGTGGCCAAGGACACCTCCTCCAAGCAGACGCTGCTGGGTAAGCTGGGTGAGGACGCCGAGAGGCTGCAAAATGACATTGCAGAGGCCAAGAAACACCGGGCCAGATACAAGCTGTGCGAGGATTACGCCGAGTGGCTCAGAGAGTACTTTGTCCCGTCCCTGCGCGAGGTGGAGCGGGAGGTGATGAACTCGCTGCGGTACGACTTTAACGACTTTTACAGCCAGTGGTATGCCGAGCTGGTGGAGGATCCGACCAAAAGATCATACATCGATGAGCGGTTCGGCCCCGTCATACAGCAGGACGGATACCAGCAGGAGTTCGCCTACCTGAGCGGCGGCGAGAAGACCAGCGTGGCCCTGGCGTACAGGCTTGCCCTGAACAGCACCATGAGGCGGCAGGCCGGCGCGCTAAAGTCCAACCTGCTGATTCTTGACGAGCCAACCGACGGCTTCTCCAAGTCACAGCTGGACAAGGTCAGGGCCATCTTGGCGTCGCTCAAGTCCCAGCAGGTGATCATGGTCTCACACGAGGAGGAGCTGGAGGGGTACGTTGATCACGTCTTTAGCATCACAAAAAGCGAGGGCGTGTCCACCGTAAGCCCGCTGAGATGATGAGATGCCGGGCCGCTATCCTACGGTAACCGACCCGAACATCCACGGGTGAACTATGCAAAAGTACGGGTACTCGCCGGCATCCTGGAATGTGACCTCGAACAGGGCGTCCGGCGGCATCAGGCCGGACTCGAATATCCCGTCTGGCACGCCGTCCGTGATGCTGGTCACCGTGTGCGCCGCCACGTCGATGTTGTCCCAGATTACCGTATCACCCTCGGCGACGGTGATCGAGTATGGTAGATAGCAGGTGTTGTCCTGCTCGCAGCCGAGGGCCGCGGAGCCCTCCGCTACGATGACCGTGTGCGTCTGGGGCAGGGTCGGCACCACGGCAGGTTCCGGCTCGGCGATTACGGGTTCGGGCAGGTATCCTGGATCCAGCGCTATCATGGATAGTATGCCTGCAACCAGCAAGCCCACCGCAATTATAACGCCAACCGCAAAGTCCATCTAACCACCCGTAAGCTTTGCAAACTTCTCGTTGCGGCCCATGCCGTCCATGAATGCTATGTTTGATAGCGCAACCACCGCCGACTCGGCGACGGGCCTGTCGGGGTCCTCCAGGGCCCGGCGCAGCGGCTCCTCCGCTGCTGGGGACCCTATCACTCCGAGGGCTATGGCGGCCTCGTGTCTTACGAACATGCTGGGGTCGTTCAGGGTGGCGTCCACCAGCGGCTGTATTCCGCTTGAATGGCACATCTGCCCCAGTGAGAAGGCGGCCTCGTGCCGGACCAGCTCGTTCTCGTCATCCTTCAGGACGCGGGCTATGTGGGGTACCTTGTCCTCGCCGCCAAAGTCCACCAGTATGCAGGTGGCCCTGGTGCGAACCACGTAGTCCTCGTGGCTCAGCAGCCCCACAAAATAGTCCGTGTCCCGTTCCTCGTACCTCCTCTCCATCTCGGCAAACAGGGCCAAGCGGCCCTCCGTGACTGCCTGCATCATCCCGGACTCTTTCTGCGGTATAATATTAGGGTAATCGGCAGATCAGTGTACAAGTTCAGGTCGCAGCAGGGCCGCCTCGGACTGCCCGCTCCCTACCCCCCTCTTTGCGACCCCGCCGGTACCGCCGCAGCAGGAGCATGGGACGGTTGGTTCATCCATCATGGTACCACCCCGGGAACGGCAATCCAAGCGGGCCAGGGTGAGAAGGGTTCCCTACCTGGGCTGTAAAGTTACATTGACCACCAGACGGGTGTCAAATTGGTGACCAAAAGCCTTCGGCGGAGCCGTATCAGAGCACCGACGTTGTTCGGCAGACCCGGTCACTGATTTGACAGGCGCCCCGTGATCATCATAACTTTACAGCCCGCCCCGGGTTGTAAGTTACGGCGACAGCCAGGGAGACAATTGCGGTGTTATAAGACACGGGAACGTCATGCTCCGGTCGGTCCTGAGTGTGTCCTGTCCCACAAGAGGATACATCCCACGCATGGACAAGAAGTTTCGATGAAAATCGACAAGTTATGAGGCGGTGCACCGAGCCAAGGTTGTTAAAAACGTGGCCAAGCCTGTTGGCGACCTACTCTCAGTCATCCCAGCTGCGTATGAGCGCCACCGCTTCCCGCGTCACCTCGGCGAATTCGGGCATCTCCTCCTCTATCTTGTCCGCCAGAGCCTCGCAGCTGTCAGCGGTTTCTTGGATGTTTACCATGTTTATAGTAGGTATGGTACAAATTTATAGATTGTGACATGGTGGGCTGTGTCCCACAGACATATTGGAATGGACCCCGGAAAAGGAGAACGGTTTTTGCACGATTTTACACAGACCTGATTGACTCATTTATGTGCCGCCTCCCATGATGTGAGGAACTCGTCCGGCGGGACGTATTTTAGCGCCGAGTGCAGCCTGTTCCGGTTGTAGTCCCGGAACGCCTCTGCTATGACGGCCTCGGCCTGTTGGTAGTTGGCGAAGTCGTGCGGCCAGATGTACTCGCGCTTGAGGGTTCCGTGGAACGCCTCGATGTGGCCGTTCTGCTCTGGGGTGTGGGTCCGGATGAACTTGAGGCTGATGCCTAGGATGGAGGCGGCCTTTCGGAACCTTTTGCCGGCGTACTGGGATCCGTTGTCGCACTGGAGGGTCAGCCTGGAGCAGTCCGGGTTGGCTGCGGCGACGGACTCTACTAGCGACTCGACGGCGACGCTCGCGGTGGCCAGGGTGTCGAACCGGTAGGCGATCCACTGCCTGGTGAAGATGTCCAGGACGTTGAAGCAGTAACACCAGCCGTCGAGCGGACCGCACCAGACGTGGTGTGTGGTCCGTCTCCCAGACCCGGTTGGGACGGGTTGCCTTGATTGGTGTCCAGCGGGCCATGGCATACTTGAGATCCTGCGCCGGGAGGCCCCAGCCCATCCGCCGGTAGACGCGGCGCACCAGCTTGTGGTTGACCGGGCGGTCCAGCATCCTGGATAGCTCGGCGGCCATCCTTCTGGTGCCGTAGAACGGCCTCTCTTCGCGTATCTGACGGATCAGCTGCAGCGCGTCTCGGTTGACGGCCGGCTGCCGCGCCTTTGGCACGTAGTACCACCTCTTTCGGGTCACCCCGCACCAGCGGAGCGCCTCGTTCAGGGACATCTCCTGGTGGATCAGGCTCTGCGCGGCCATCATTTTTTCCTTACCTCCAACGTTTTTTTTAAAGCGTCGTTGGCCAGGGTGATCTCCCCTACCAGCGTCTTGAGCGTAGCGTTTTCCCTTTGAAGTACCTTTGTGGCCCGCGCGTTCAGGCCTCCGGTCAGGGCGGCCCTGCCGCCCTCCAGGAACTTCTCACGCCAGGGATAGAACGTGTTGGGCGAGAGGCCGTACTTTCTGCATATGTCGGCGGTACTGGCCGTGGTGGTGAGCGACCCTATCACGATCTTGGCCTTGTCCTCGACGGTCCATCGCTTTTTGGTCATGGCTTGATCCTCCTAGGCTGGCCCAAAAACTCTTTGTTGCGGATCGTTCTCCTTCTAAGGGGGCCCCCGCCAATATAACCCCAAAACCACACCAGTGCCACACGGAACCGCCCGGTACCGTCCGGAACCGTCCGGTACAACAATCCAAACACTAAATACCGGACACACGCCACACACGGCATGGCACGCAGGCGGGGGCAGACCGTCGCCACGTCAATGCCCCACTGCAAGGCATACAGCCCAGCAAGGTATTGTGAGATCACCGGCGCGCGCAGGGCTCCAAGGCACCACCAAGACCCGAAACTGTCATCCGCGCTGGAATACGCCAAACACAAGACCAACCTGGGGTACCGCCTGTTTGTGGAGTTTACGCGCGACTTTCCGATGGTGCGGGACGCATACGGCGGGGAGGATCTGAAACGGTACGATTCCCGCCGCCGCATGATACGCGAACAACTCAGGCACCGCGGCGGCAAATACATGGCGCAGTTTGCCGGCTACATGTGCGACATGTGCGAGACCGCCGTCCGCGCCTACCGCAAAAGACGCGCGTACAACCCCAACGCGCGCCGTCCCAAATGCGAAAACCCCGTCCTGCGCCAGGGCGCAGACGCCTGCGTCATATATGGTGATGGTTTCTGGTGCAGCCTGTCGGACGCCCCGAACCAGCCGCTTCTGGCGTCGCGCCGCGTGTTTCTGCGGTTTCCCATAACGCCGTCCCGGCATGCCATGGAGATACAGTTGACGCCCAACGTGGTGGAGCGGATAGCGACCGCGGTGAGTGTTGGCGCCGTCACGATAAACAGCACCGCCGCGTCAATAGCATACGAACCCCAACCGGTCCAGCCCGTGCAGCCGAAGGGCATGATGGGGATGGATGTCAACAAGCGGGAACACGTCATCGCGAGCACCGACGGCGAGGTAGACCATATAGTAAACGGGGCGCTCGGGTTTGCGCAGGAGCGCCGCAGGAGGCACGCCATCCTGGGCGTGACCGGCGGCAGGCCAAAACACCCAAAGGCCCGCACCAAACCGCGATACGTGAAAAACCCCGGCAGCAAGCCACGCAACAAGGGCAAGCGTTCCAAGAAGCGGCGCGACTGGCGCGTCAACCGCCGCGAGCGCGCCCGCATAAACTCCAGATTCGTCCACCGGAAGAACGACTGGCTATTCAAGATGATGCACGGTTGCGCCACCCGGGGGTATGCGCTGGTGTTGGAGGAGTCTGCAATCAACAGGTTGCTGGTGCGCTCCAACAGGATGATGTCAAGGGAGCAGCGCGACCTGCTGAAGATGGGACTCAGCCAGGGGACCATACGGGCGGTGGCGGACGGCGTGTTCAAAAAGTACGGATTGTCCGTGTATGGTGTTACTCCGGCGGGGACGAGCTCGGAGTGCCCAAAGTGCGGTGAAAAGTTGTGGGCGGCCAAGTACCGTACGAGATCGTGGAAGTCGTGGAAGCGCACGAAAGCGTGTACCGCGTGTTTGTATTATGTAGACAGGGACGACGTTGCCGGCATAAACATACTGTGCCGCGGCGTGTCCGCATATGAACCGGCGGCCGGTCCGGCGCCGTTGCAAGACGGCGACGGTCGGCAGGTGGCCGGGGATTGGGAGCAGTGCGTTCCGCAGCTTGTCCAAACGCTGCTGGACGCTGCCGTCGTGTGGATGCCATACGTCGGCGAAGGGCGGCGGCCCAAAGGGGACGCGAAAAAACCGGCACCATGCGAGCCGGCGGACGCGCGCTTCCTGGACGACCGCCTGGATGTATCCACTAATTCTGCTGGCATCGGGCCGCCGGGGGAGACTCCGGGGGTCTTATGTTAGTGGGACACACCTGACATGGTGAGGTACACAGACTCCATAAGGCGAGACGCCGCCGCCGTTCTCAAAAAAATGGAAGCGATACAGGCCGACCACCAACAGAGGGCGGATGCTCTACAGCCATATATCGACAGACTGCGAAAAATTTTGGATGACGAACCGGTTAACTGACATGCTGTAGGACTGCCCCTCTCACAAACTCGGCTGATGTTGTTTTCATGGGATGATATGGTTGTGGTGCATGTCGTTGACGCTTAGTAGGGGCCACAATGATCCGATCACTTTAGGGCAAAAAACCAAGAAATTTCATGCCCGGTTGGCTTCCGTCGGCCTGATTCCGCCGGACACTCAACCCGGTCCTGTCATGCAACCGAAAGAGATAGATCGGGGGACTAGCGGAACCTCAGCATGGCATTATCCCCCAGAAAAAAACGCGGAAAAGGCGGCAGCGCCGCCGGACCGGCAGAGCGCGCAGCCGCCCGGCTAGAGTCTGGAGCCGCGTTCATGCCGGATGTCAGCCTGAAGAAGCTGGAAAAAGCGGCCCAAAAGGAAAAGAACCCGTGCGCAAAGCTCAGGCTCCTAGCGTGCCTGGGCCGAAAGAAGGGGCGCAGCATACGCGGCATGTCAGGGGATCTGAAAACCGCCTACTCGACTGTGCGCGACTGACTGATGAGGATGCGCGACCGGGGACTGAAGGGCAGGTTCAACGCGTGGCCGAAGGGACGGAGGGGCAAACTCTCCCCCCGGATCCTCCGTACCATAGGGCGCCGACTCAAGGGCAGCCCCCAGAGGTACGGCTTTGAGACCGGCTCGTGGCAGTTGAGCATGATCATCGAGATGATCCGGAGGGATTTCGGCATCCTGGCCAAGACGCGCACGCTGCGCAGGTGGCTGCACAAGATGGGGTTCTCGTGGAGGAAGAGCAGGTATGTTCCGTACAAATCGGCACCCGAGGAGAAACAGGAAGAGTTCAAGAAGATGGCCGGGGAGCGCGCCGCGCAGATGCGCTCGTCCGGATTGGAGGTGCTCGTTGAGGACGAGGCGGCCGTCCAGATGTCCCAGAACCAGTCCTGCGGATGGAGGCCCGTCGGGGGGCGGGAGCAGGTCGGGGCGAGCTACTCAAAGAAATCCATCAGGATATTCGGCGCCATGTCCCAGGGTGAGCTGCGGATAAAGATCGTGGACTCGACCAGCTCGGAGACGTTCTTGGAGTTCCTGGATGATATCCGGCGGGTTCATCCGGGGTTCTACATGGTCCTAGACAACGCATCCTACCGCAAGCCTGATGCGGTCATCGAAGGCATAAAATCAACCAAAGGCGACATCCACCTGGAGTTTCTTCCACCGTACACGCCACAACTCAACCCGATAGAAACCGTCTGGAGGGACCTGAAGAGGAGGCTTGCCGGTAGGTTCTTCGGGTCGATCGACGAGCTAAAGGCCGCCGTAACCGCGATCCTGGAGCGCGAGATGGGCAACAGGCTAAAGGGTTACCTCGGCGCCTGATCGGGACCGCCCGGAAAAGTCGCGCAGACTCACATCAAAAAAGACCATGATGATTCCCGGCTCCCCATCTTACCCGAAAAATCCGAAGATACCGGGATCATGCCGCATCGCTGCCGGTGTCCGGCGGCATTTTTTGTCAAAGTGAGCGGATTATTGTGGCCAGTACTACGCACAAGTTCGGGTCTGCATGAATTTCGTGGGTGATCGTGTCAGGTAACATACGCAGGATATCTGATCAGGCGCAGATCAGAATTTGACCTGAACTTGTACCCTGCGCCACGCCTGCCGGCGCACGCACAGAGTACACGAGACCGCTCCCGCAGGGTACGTATTTAGCGGACGAGCAGATACCGCCGTCATGCAGGCCATCGTAGGCCAGAAGGCCCCCGAACTGGGCATCTCCGAGTGGGTCCAGGGAATGCCCACGACCCTGGCCCAGGAGGGGGACCACATCGTGCTGGTGGAGGTCTTTCAGGTCAACTGTCCGGGGTGCTTTCTGTACGCCATACCGGAGGCCATAAACGCCTACAACAGGTTCCGCGAGGACGGGGTGCGGGTGCTGGGGATGGCCACCGCCTTTGAGGATTTTGACAAGAACACGCTGGAGAACCTCAGGGCACTGGCCGAGCGGGGCAAGGTAATCGGCGAGACGGAGCGCGCCCTTGCGCAGCATGGCCGGTCCGGGGACGGCACGCTTCACTACAAGATACCATTTCCCCTGTGCATGGACAACCTGACAAGGACCGACGGCCGGGTGGACGACGAGGCCGTCCTGGGATTCATACGGGCCCAGATTCCGGAATTCGACTCGGAGGAGGAGGCGCGCAAGCTGGCTCTCATGGACCGGGTCAGGCAGTATATGCTGTCCAAGGAGTATTCAGCCGAGACATTTGAGACCTACCGCCTCCAGGGCACCCCGTCTACCATCCTGGTGGACCGCCACGGGATACTGCGGGACGTGTCCTTTGGCCAGTCCGGCAGCCTGGAGGCCAAGATAGACCGCCTGCTCAAGGAAGACTAGGCCGGCCTGCACCCTACAGGTTGTCAAGTCAATAATCCCCTAGTTGCCGGTTTTGGGCCCGTTGTTGGCCACCGAACTGCCGTCCGCCCGAATTTATGAGCCGGCCGGATGCCGCCTACGATCTACGGGGGAGGCGCCCCGCCCTGGTCCAACCACTGCAACGAGATCGCCGGCAACGACGTCTTACTCATCCCCGGGACAGGCCCGAGCATGCGGGCCGGGATGATCGAGGCAGGGCACCGGACCGTCACGACCTTGGGTTCGGGCCTGGGTTTGTGCAACACGCCCGGATGGTCAAATCCACAACTCCTTTACTATATCGCCGTCCCACAGGACCACCCTGCCGTCATAGGTCTTGACAAACTCCCTGAACGGGGCGGTAAACCCCGACGGCGAAACAATCACCAGCAGATCAACGTCGGAGTGCTCAAACCTCACCAGCGCCTGCTCGCACTCGGTCTCGTTGACGGGCGTTGAGTGGTTTTTGCACTGGTAGGCTATGTTGCCGGCTATCAAATCAAACCCCCCGTCGGAAGGCCAGCCGCACTCGGGAGCCACGTAGTCGACGGGGATCATCTTGCGGTCCAGCCAGTCCTTTAGGCGGCGTTCCGGGTTGATGCCTTTTTGGCGGCGAACCTCCCGGGCCCTCACCCGAGCCTGGCTGATCGCTGACGTAAGAAGGCGGGCGTAATCAGGTCGGTTTTGAACGTTCCAGTCTGGCCTCGGCCTCCTGAAAGGTCTTGATGCTGATCAAGTGCCAGGCATCCCGGTAGGTTTCTGTGGGTTCATTTGGATGATTTAGGTTCGCGCGGCCTCCGCGGCTACGATGCGGGTAAGCGGCCGCCCGAATTTATATGCCCAGCCCCGGCCCGGCAGGGATGAACGTACGGGCCATCTACGATATCTGCATGGCAGATGCCGGAAAGTGCAGCATCTTGCGGTTCCGCCAGCCGCCCGGGAAGGATTTCGCGCCGGGCGGCGGCCTTTTCTCACTCCGCGCGCCGGCGGCCTGCCCTGATCACAAGTACCTCTCGTAGGCGCGACGGGCGGCTTCCCGTGCCGGGAGCCGGCTAGCGGGAATTGTCAGCGGCAGGTAACAACGCGTTCCACGCGTTCACCGCATCCAGGTATTCCCCGGGGCAGCGCGCGGCTCTTGACTCCGGTATTAGGTCCGCCGCCTGCCAGCCGATCTCGTTATCGTGGTGCTTCCCATACAGCAGGCACAGCATGTCGTAATGTCTCTGGTAGTTCAGGGAATGCGTGTCCCAGTACGGTGTGTATCCCGGGGTGGAACCGTAGACGTACGCCGCGGACAGCAGCGCGCCGGCCCCCCACCTGCCCTCTTCCAGCAGCATCATCGCGGCGAACTGGTCCGCCGAATCCTCCTCCTGGCCGGTTATGGGCAGATCGTAGGCGTCTATGACGGCGTGCCCGAGCTCGTGCATGAACACCCAGTGGAGGGAGCCGGCGACTGCGAGCGGTGTACTGTCGCTACTGAATTGCCTGAATATCTCCGTGTACCGGTCCGCCAGTTCGTAGCACATCGTGATGTCGCCGGTGGCCGAACTGTACCAGGCGTTGGCTTCGCCGCACGCCTCAAAGACCACGCTTACGTCGCGCGGCAAGTCGAGGTAGCACGCAACCGAATCCGCGTCTATTATGACATCCTCGTTGTCCGCCAGCCACGATCTCAGTCCGTAATGGATGGGGTCGTCTGCTGCCCGGTACGAGACGACCACGCCTCCGCCGGCCGGGTCATCCCAGTCGGCCGCCGCGGCGGCATCGCCGTAAAAGACGCTCGATGCCGGGACCGGGCTTGCCGGGTCGGTCACGTCGATCACCTGCACGCCGTCGATATCGCTGGCGGCGACGAGGACGTACGTCCTGCCGGATATCTCCGCTACCGCGACGCCGTTTGCTTCGGCCAGCGCATCGAATCCACCTTGCCCGTCAAAGACGCTCGACGCCGGGACCGGGCTTGCCGGATCGGTCACGTCGATTATTTGGACGGCGTCATCGTCAAGGGCGGCGACAAAGGCGTACGTCCGACCTGATATCTCCGCTACCGTGATGTCGATTGCCCCGTCCAGCGCGTCGAACCCGTCCTGGCCGTCAAAGACGCTTGATGCCGGAACCGGGCTTGCCGGATCGGTCACGTCGATTATTTGGACGGCGTCATCGCCATGGCTGGCCACCAGGGCGTACGTCCGCCCCGATATCTCCTGGACGGCTATGCCGATGGGATGATCCAGCGCCCCGAACCCGCCCTGCCCGTCAACCGCCCTGGCGGCGAGGACGGGCGAGGCCGGGTCGGTGATGTCGAATACGTAGACGGCGTCATGACCGTGGTTTTCCACCCGGGCCGACTCCGGTTTGCCAGCATCTTGGACGTGAATGTCGTAATCACTGCTCGTCACCAAGGCGTACGTGCGTCCTGACGCGCCGGTGACGGCCATGTCTCTCATTGTGCCCAACTCGTCAAAGTGGCCCCACGAGTGAGGACTGGTCACGGATCTGTAGCCGAAGTTGCCGAAGACATGGGTGGGCATGGTGGGGTCGGTCAAGTCGATTATGCCGTATCCATCCACGCCCACCACCAGGGCGTACGTCCGGCCGGATATCTCCGCGACCGTGGCGCCGAACGGATTGGCCAGCACGCTACTCCCCCAAGCCGGCCCCCTTATGACGCTCGACGCCGGGACCGGGCTTGCCGGATCGGTCACGTCGATTACCTGCACGCTACCGTCATAAGTGGCCGTAGCGAGGGCGTACGTCCTGCTGGATATCTCCGCTACCGTGACGCCGTTTGCTCCGGCCAGCGCGTCGAACCCGTCCTGGCCGTCAAAGACGCTTGATGCCGGGACCGGGCTTGCCGGATCGGTCACGTCGATCACCTGCACGCCGTCATCGAAGGGAGCCGCAACGAAGGCGTACGTCCGCCCGGAAATCTCCGCCACCGCTATCTCCGAGGCCTTGCCCAAGGCATCAAAGCGGGAACAGTCCGCCCGGCTCCTCAAGCCCGCCGTTTCGACGATGTCGTCCCCTTGAGCGTCGTCGCATGTCCATGTCTCGGCAAAATAGTCAAAGCGGCAGGAGTCCGGAATCGTGACCCCGCCGTCCAGGGCGTAGGGCGCGCACAAGATGTCATAGTACGTGTCCAAGCATGATGCGTCTTGGCCAGAGTCGAATTGCGCTATGTGGCCCGCGTCCGGATCGGAATGTATGATGCCCAGAAAGTCCGGCTCCAACCCTTCCGGAATCAGGAAACAGACGTTCCATGCCTCCGTCAATCCTGCGCCGACGGGGCGGATGTCTGCCGGGCACGACTCGGCCATCGGCCCGGTCGGCCAGGGCGTCCTGCCGTACCTCAGGTGGTCGTCCCCGTCCTGTATCCGCAGGCTCACCGACGCGCCGTCCACGCGCGCCATACCGTCCGCGTTGTTTGTCACTTCCAGCGTCAGTATCAGCAGATCCGTGCCGTCGACGTACGGTCCCCGCGTCCATTCGGTCAGGTCGATTGCTATATCCAGGTACTCCCAGTCCGATATCTGGGCGTGAACGGTGCCTGCCAGGCCGAAGGCGGCCAGGATACCACCAACGCCCAAGATGCCGAGTGTGGCGTATCGTGTGGCTTCCATACGGTATGTTTTGCGGTTGCGTCTTGCAGATATAGATAACTTCCAAATGGTTCTTGCGCAAACGCAGTTACCCGGATTGGGGCTTTCAGTACCCGAAATCTTTGACACAAGCGACCATAACGGCGGCGCATCCGCCTACAGGACGGCCCGCATAGTGACGGACATAAAGTTTGCAAAAACATGCGGACGCCGAAAGGTTTAGATCCTCCCTCAGCCCCCGGACCCCCATGCCAAAGGCAGTTCTGGTAAGGAGGGGAGGGGAGTACCTTCCCGGCGTGCCGCTGGCCGAACTCGAAGGGATGTACAGGCGCGAGCCCCCCGGCAAGTCCGGGGACGGCATCAGGCGGCCATGCTCATAAAGCGCGGCAAGATGATCGTGGAGATGGCAGCCATATCGGGGCGCCATCCCAGTACCGTCCACCGGTGGCTGTACAGGCTGGAGCGCGAGGGCTTGAAGGGTAGGCACGACCGGCGGGGTCCGGGCAGGATGAGATTCGTCACCAAATTGTTACATTATGCTGGTTCCCAGGTGCGGCTCTGTTAACTTGGCTGGACATGATGGTAGTTGTTAACTTTCGGGACAAGAGATCTGAGATCTGGCATACGGCTCTTCTCCAAATTGGCCCCGCCGGAGCCTGTTAACTTTCTGGACATGAAACCTCCTAGTACGTGACCGCCGTCTTCTCCATCCAGGTCTTGGTGTGGCCAGCGCCCTCTCCCTTGGCCACGTACCTACCGTCCAGCAGTTCGGCCCTGTCGCTGACGTATCTGCCCACCCTGTCCACCACAAAGTGCACGCCATTGGCAGTCCTCCAGACACTCACGCTGTACGGGGCTGCCAACTCGGCGCGCTCGGCGGCCTTGGCCGGGTCGTCGGACTGGTAGTGGGCCCTGCCATCAGGTAGTGGCATTCAGACTATAAGCCTTGGAGCGCCACGAGGCTCTAGGTTTCTTTCCCGAATCCTCGAAGCGCACACTAAAGTCGGATGGCATCAGGCCGGTAGTTTCTATCAGCCTGGCCACGTACCGTGCGACGTTTTGCTGAATGCCAAACATGCTCACGAAGAACTACCCTACCCGCATGAACCACACGACACAATAGAAGTTGACAAGGAACTTAAGCGAAGATGCTTCATACCATCTACATGCCGCGCAGAACTCCTGAAGACCGAGAGCAGTGCGCCATGATGGTATTGTTGGCGCTCATGGCGTTCGCAATGGCATTTTTCGTAGTGTTGGTGTATTTAGATCCAGATGTGGCCGATTTGGGTTTACCGGGTGGCAATGATTTGAATCCGGGCGATGTCTATGTCGGCTCTGCAACCATTGTGGCGTTCGCGGTCTTTGGGTCCTTTTTCACACTACGTTCCATTATCGGTGGTGATGAGCAAGATCCGAAGGTGTACGCACGCAAGAAGAAGATCTTCAAGTGGATGATGGTCTTTATCTTATACTTGGTTGGTGCGCTCGTAGCACTCATGTCATTGATGTGTTGCATGAGACCAGAACCACTAGTACCCCTATTCGGTATTGTTACTGTGATGTGTTTGGTTTGTATGATGCTGGCGTTGTTTCGCTATCATTACCCTTCCAAGGAGAGCAACTGAAGACCGGATAATCAGCTTCCGCAAAATGGCTCTGGTAACTTATCACGCGGTTAGTAGTGAATGGTAACTTCCGTGTGGTTGGTGGCGCAGTCGCCGGGCCACGAATGGCACCAAGCCACCGCCCTGCCGGGCTGACTTGGGGTGGACGCGCGAAGCAGCGGCTCTCCAGCGATGGCGGTAGACGCGAACCAAGTGCCGACACACCAAGGACCGGCGCGGACGCGGAAAAACCACTGTTCGGCAAGCTAAACGGGGAGCAGGCTGCCTTTCCACCATCCAAACACATACAAAGTCTAGTCGTAGACCAGTGGCAACGTTTGTTGAAACTGCACGCAGTAGTGAAATGGTTTGGTCTTCAGCGCGGCGATAGTCTGCTCGTCATCTCGCATACGTGGTTCTTGCTGAAACGCTTTATGCTGATCTCCATCGCGTTAGCCTCAATATTCGCGGTCATTGCATTGATGGGGCACACATATTTGCTCGCAATATCGGGCACCATATCCATAATAATCGTAATCGTGTGCCTGGACACCGGCAGGAATATACGCTCAAACATAGATGTGAATAGGGAACGCCAACACGTATTGATGATGATGTTAAAGGAGCTGTACAGCATGCGTGGGTTGTTTGAACGTGGTAGGCGGGCCGTATACGAAGACGAAAATGGAAAGGTTGGGTTCGTAGACGAGATTCTTACATACGATTGGTGTGATAGGCTGTCAGCGCGTAGTGTAACATCGTTCGATGTAATCATTTCCCAGGTGAGAATTCACGATATTGTCAACCTAGCCAAAGACCACAACCGCTATCGACAAAAGCTGGAGGATGTGGTCGTACCAAACCGGGTGGACGGGGTGTTGCCTGACGAGGAGGCCGGACGCGTCAGAAGTTACTGTGAGTTGTTGCAGGAGAGCGAAACGGAGTTAGTCCGCGTCCTTCTTGAAGTGACTGACAAAGGGCAGGATTTGCTCAATTCCATCGGCATCAATATCTGTAAGAATCCTGATAGCATATCGCCTTGATTTAGTTTCAAAATCCAATGGTATGGCTGGCCTAGCTGCGCCAATGTACTTATCGTGGCTTGTGACCGTGGGCACGCATTCGTGTACGGATCTATTGGTTATAAGATATGTCTCAGGCGTGACTGTGTCCCACGGACACAGACTATCTCAAAATCGCAAGGCATATTGATCCGATGATCGCGGCCACGCCCAATGACAAAAACAAGACTTGATCAGCGACCATTCGATATGGTCCAGCAGTACCTGCCGGGCCTGATACTGAATACCATACTGGAGATCGTCAGGGAGATGGGTGACCCCTACCAAACCAAACCCGGATTGGGCGGCATGACCGCCTACCCGCCAAAGGCAATGGCCGTCGTCTGCATCCTGATGGAGGCCGAGATGAAGACCTGCAGGAAGATGGTCGGCTACCTCATAATGCATCCGGATGTAGTCTGCAGGATCGGACTGTCCGGGGTGCCATCCAAGAACACCATCTGGCGCGCCTACGGGAGGATCCCAGAGTCGTACCTGCGCGAGGTGCACATGAGGATCGTGCACGACATCACGACCGGCTCGCTGGCAGGGGACAGCACTATCTGCTACTCCGGCAACAGGTTCACCAAGTGGTTCAACATCAGGCACGACCGGACCGAGACCAAGCGCGGATGGATCAAGCTGCACGGCATCATAGACATAACCACCCGGGCCATCCTGGACTACCATATCGCCGACGGGTACGCCGCCGACATCACCAGCATGTGGCCCATGATGGATAGGCTGGGCGCCTCCGGCGAGGACGGCAGCCTCTTCTACCTGGACTCGGCCTACCCGTACGGGTACCTGGCTTGGCTGCTGTGCGACGCGATAGCCAACCGAGGTTGGATACCCCGGATCCTGCCCAAATCCAACACCGTCTGCAAGAACGGCGGTAGCCAGCCTGGGGGGACATGACCCGGACGCACAGAGATGACCTTGAGCGGTTCATGTCCGGGTTACCACCAGCGCAGCATCATCAAGGCCGTCTTTGGGGCAATCAAGAAGATGTGCGACAACCACCTCCGGGGCAGGAAACTCGTCCGGCAGAGCCGGGAGGCGACCATCCAGATCATCTGCTATAACATCGAAGTGGTCGCGCGATTTCACGTAAAAAATGGCAGGCTCACACACGAGTCACTCGCGGCATTAGCTGCCTGACTGACGCGGGGGACAACCGCGCCGTCCATGTGGGGGAGCCTGCGCATCATCCTTTAGATCGGATTGAATTTTACGGTTTCGGACAACCTCTGAGGTCGGTGGCACACGAAAAATTCTACAAGCCCGAAAATTCCGATAATGGTCGTACCGGCGAGGTGTCGGCAGATGGTTGTTTGGTTATGTCTGTGGGGCACAACCGTTACACAGATTTTTGTGCAGAACGCGCAGGCGGTAGCGGTAACAGAATTTATGAACGCCCGACAATCACATCTGTTGATCATGTTTATATGAACGCAGCTAAAACCCCGTCAATGTCCCTGCACGTGATCACGGACCAAGGCGAGATCTCAAGATGTCAGAAAAAGTTCGCAAACCGCCTGCGCGGCGCAGGGGAGCCCAGGAGGGGCAAATGCGGATACCGGGGAGGCCACGTCGATGCCGACATGTGCTGGTTTCCCGAAGAAAAATTCTGGTGGATATACCAAAGGATAGCGGATGGCCCGGAGCCAAGGCACTGGAACGCGTTCGGCCTAGAGGAACCGCTCGGCGACTCAAGGATGCACGACATAGCGTGCGAGATCAACTTCCCGCTATCCGCGGGGACGTGGCACGTGGCAGGAGCGTTGGCCAAGGACGAAAGCGGTGAGGTCTACGTGGTCCACAGCGGACGGATAGGCGGCGGGCGTAAGGGGGTCGGCAGGAGCCTGTTCGTGGATCACTTTGCCGGATCCGAACAATGGATAGGCGTAGAACGGAACGGCGAGCCCAAGAAAGTGGTCGTCGTGTCGGCGCTTGACGACGACTCGCTGGTACAGAACCTAGCCCATTTTGCCAGGGAGGTGCACCGGATAAAGGGACTCGTCGACAAGAGGAAACCGGCCCCCTCGCCACTAGGCGCGTACAGCAGGGAATTCAGCGGATACAGAAAGCCGTACTCGACGAAAGGAGAGATACGGGCCGGAGTGGAGCACGGTAAGATAGTCCACAGCCTCCACGATCTGGCGGTGGGCATGGGTGTTCAGGCATGGAACAACCGGCCAACTGACCTACTCCTGCGCCGGAAGGTCACCGCGATGCTGGAGGTGAAGACCGGTGATGACCCGTACAGTAGGTACACGGCAATCGGCCAGCTGCTATATTACTCCAAGAGCGAGGATGACGTGCTGGTGGCGGTATTCCCGTCCATAGACGGTAGTTTCAGGAGGGTCTTGGAGCGCTTGGGTATTGTCGGCATCACTTGGCGCAGAAGTGGCCGCGCATACGGGTTTGACCGCGAACTACACAAGACGTTGAGGCAACTCTAGATACGGATGTTCCTCGGACTGATCCACTATAGACCGGACGGTCTCTAATGCAAAAGGCTCTTGGTCGCCGTGCGTGCGTTCAACGCCACGGTTTGCTAGCGTGCTTGGACGGGACGGTCTTTCACCCAAGCCATGGGACAACTGCTAAGAAGTTGCGCGATAACAGAAAATCTTTGTTCCGTTGCGACGTACTTTACAATCCGTTTGGGGTGGACCCCGCTAGAAGGAGACCGATCAGCGACGCACACTTTAGCGGTGAGAGGCCAGAGGGAGCAGCAGGCAAGAAGTCACGGTTGAGTACGGACGAGAAAATCCGTATCGTACTCCAGACACTTAACCCACAAGCCAGCATGGTGGAGATATGCCGTGAGCATAACCTGGTGTCCCGGACAGTATACGTGTGGAAAGAAAAGTTCCTGGCTGGCGGCCGCAGTTCGCTCGATGGTCCCGATGCCTCCAAACAGGTCAAGCGACGCAAAGAGGAGGTTGCCTCGCTAAAGAGGATCATCGGAGAGTATGCCGTGGCCAATGACGTTTTAAAAAAAGCGCTGGAGGCTAACTAAAATGAAGGCAGTCAGGACGATGCACGGAACGGTGAGCCTGAACAAGGCGCTCTTGCTTTGTGGCGTCTCCAAGAAGGCATGGTACTACACCACCAGATCCAGGAACGTGTCGCCGGACTCCGAGGTCCGGGAGATGATCCAAAAGATCGGCCCCGCAAGACCCACCTACGGCACGCGGCGCATGGCCGCCCAGGCATCCAGGGAACCGAATCGTCCGGTCAACCGCAAGGCTGTACGGCGCATATTCAAGAGGGTGGGCTGGAGCGAGCCCTCGCGCACCAAGCGGGAGATAATTCGGGCCAACAAGAAACCGTCCAGGCCAAAGGCGCCAAGCCGGTTCTGGGAGTCTGGCATGTCCTACATCTGGTGCGGATCCAACGGCTGGGGCTATTGCTTCAACGTGATAGACGTCTTCACTAGGCAGGGGCTGGGGTTCGTGCTGGCGGGCCGCTCCACGCGTCGCGAGGCCATCATGTCGGTGAACAACGCGGTGGCCGCCGCCAACCCCGTACTGCCCGGCCTGACCCTCAGGGTCGACAACGGATCCCAGTACACCAGCCGCGAATTCAGATCATCTGTAGCCGCGCTGGGAATCACCCTCGAATACATCTACGTCAACACCCCCGAGCAGAACGGACACATCAAATCCTTCCACATGACGCTCAAGAAGGAGTATGTCTGGCCGCGGGAGTTTGCCTACATCCAAGAAGCCAATGAAGGATGCTTGCAGTGTTTGAGGACTACAACCACCGCAGAATACATTCTGCGCTAAGGTGCCTAACACCCTCCGAGTTTGCCGGACAGTGCCGGGAGGGCTTGAAGGGCACCATATCCTATATAGAAGGAGGTGGTAAGTGTGAATAAAATGTCGCGAAAATCAGTATCAATAAGAGGGGACCACTCCAGTCTGTGAGAACACAGTGGGTCCCATGCTGCTACAATGCATCCTAGGGCCTCTGCTTGGCTTGGCCGGTAAAAGTCCGCAGATCGGATGCCGTTCCAATGGCATCCATCCCCCGCTCCGATGTTTGTATCGTACTCCTACACATCTTGGGCCAATCACCATGGAGGCCGGTACACCGTTCCGCAAAAGTGTCGTTTGTGGCGGATAAAACGCCTGCCAGTAGGGCAACAAGAACGCCGGTAACCAAACCGCCAATACCCACCGCAATCAAACCAGACAATCCCGCTTCAACCCCTGAAACGCATCTGTGATTCACCCGTCAGCGTGGTCTGGCCGGTCTGCACCAGCCCTGGATCCGCATCCATCTCGAACTCTTTTGGTAGCTGCGATATGATCCTGTCGGACTCGACACCCACGTAAACGAGCCGCTCAATGATCTCCCGCACCTGGTTTCCGGCAACATCCTCAAGCGGGTAGTTTGTAATGCCGCTCTCCTTGTGCGTCGAGAACTTGTACCGGTCGACAAACCACTGCACGGGAGTGCGGCCGTTTATCTCGTATTCCGTCGGCGGCAGGTTGTCGTATATCCGGACATCATCGACGAACAGCGCAGAGTAGTCGCTCCGGGAACCCCTTCCCGGGTTCCGCTTCCTGCCGAATGCGATTCTGCGCGGGGCGTTCGGTACGGGCTTGAGCGGCTCCCCCAGATCATTGCGCGGGCCGCTTTCGTAGTTCAGGTGAACATCCGCAAGCCGCTTTCCCGCCTTGGAGAAGGCCGGGAAGTCCGGCGCCAGCGGTATGTGGGGCAGCTCGCGCGTCAGCGACTGTTGATACTTGCTACGGTATGCGGGATGGTGTAGCAGCCCGTAGACGTAGTAGAATATGTCGACGCGATCTATATGCGAGTCCCCGTAGTGCTCTTGAAACGCTCTGACCGCCCAGCTCATTATGTTGTCTCGGCGATTTCCAGAGTTGTCGTATGTGTACAGCGGGAAGTATTGCCCGTTATTGAGAAATTGTCGATCAGGTATAGCGCCAATAATTAACGTGGAGAACCTGCCGGTGAATCTGTACGGGATGCCTATGACAAGGTTCTCCGAGGCCGCGTTTGGGAAGAAGGATGGTATCAGGCCGGGACGGACAATGAATGCCTTTTCCTCAAAGTAGACGTGCTGCTTGAAGAAGGGGCGGTACAGGGAGGCCCTTACCCGCCTTTTCTCAAATTTGGGTTTGGCGCCCAATCTAGCCAGGCTGTCGGAAAGTTCTTCCGTCCACTTGCCCAGCTTGGGATCAATCCGCGGGTTATTCAGATCCTGCGAGTTGCAGTAGTCTATGTGCCGCTTCATGTTCTTTGCGAGCTCTTTTTTTGAGGAGTTGTACAACCACGCGTCCCGGCTTGTGTTTATTCCGCTGGAGTATTTTTTGAACAAGGCGCTGCCGCTGCCCGACTTGGCCGTCTTGCTTCCCATCGGCATGTACCCCTCGAACGCGTCGTCGGCCGCCCCGCGCTGCCCCACCCAGTCGTGGTGTCGGTTGGGGGTTATCTCCTCCCAGTCCGGTATTCCCTGTATCGAGCCCGCCTCGGCTATGAATTTCAGCTTCTCTTCGCGGCTCAGGTAGTCTCCGATGTCCTTGTAGCGTATCGAGTGTTCTTTCGCTTTTGGGTTCCTTACCAGTATGGTTATGGCCACCGGGGCCCTTGATCCCGAGCCGAATATCTTTCCCCCCTCCCGCCTTGACATATCGCCCTTTGTTCTTTGGTTTCCGCGCAGGTCAAAGCACCAGACATCCGTAAACTCCCTGTGCAGGCAGGCCCGGATGCCCGCCCCCGCGTCCGACCGCAGGAAGCCGCCGTTGGTGACGAACGCCACGATGCCAGACCCCGCAATGCGGTCGCTTGCCCACCGGAATGCCCGGATGTACGAGTCGTACAGGGAGTTGACAAGGGCTGCTTTGGATTCGCGCGCGTAGGTGTTCTTTATTCTGCCGTCGATTTCGTCATACGAGACGTTGGGGTTTTCCTCGCTGTAGCTGCTTTGGCGTGCGGAATACGGCGGGTTTCCGACTATGACGTTGATCCTGCTCTTCTGCTGCCTTGTTATGCGCCTGACGTTGTCGTACCCTAGATATTCGGTCATCTTCTCGTGGCTCTTGGTCCCGCTCTCGAAGGTGTCCATCCAGCATATGTTCTCAAACTCGCGGTACCGGCCCGTGCGCTCCCGGTAGGCGTTCTCTATGTTGAGGGCCGCTATGTAGTACGGCAGTATTGATATCTCGCTGGCGTGCGTCTCGTCCCTGTACTTTGCCTCCAGCCTGTCCACGCTGATCTGCTCCAGGACGTGGACGATGAATGTACCGGTTCCGGTGAACGGATCCAGCACGACGACCTCCTCGTCGGAGAGGCTCCGCCCGAAGTTCTTCCTGAGCAGGTAGTCTGTCGATTTTACGATAAAGTCGACCACCGCCGACGGCGTGTACACTATCCCGTCCCTGTCGGCCCTCTTTGGGTCGTACTTTTCGTAGAACGTCTCGTAGAGCCGCTTGAGAAACTCCTGCCTCTCCATCGTGCCCGTGATGGATTCGGCGATGACCTCCATCGTGCTGTAGTCGATATGCCGCTCCGGGATATCCAGCATCTTCTTGAGGGATTCTAGTTCGCGAGCCACCGCGTTGGTGGCGTGGAACCCCTCAACGTCGTAGACCATGCTGAATATGCGGTACGTCAGGATATGCTGCACCAGCATGTCGCGTATGTCGCGCACCGTCATGGAACCGTTTATCACCTTCCTGAACACCCCCAGAAGCCTGCCGGCCGCCGCCTCGTACTGTGCATTTCCCTCTATGGCGGCATCAACCATCGAGCGCGTCCTCACGATTATCCCCTCGAGGTTCTCGCCGAAGCTCTTGAGGGCGTCCCGGTAGTCGGAGAACCTGTCCATGGCCGCATGGACGCGCTCGTCCACGGCAAGAAAGTCGTCGCCTCCCCTCACCCGTATCAGATCCATGAACCTGTCCATGGACCAGCTCCTGGCGGCGTTGCTCTCTATCACGACGTGGCGCGGCTTCGGGTTCAGGGTCCCGTGGTCCCTGATGGTGCTCAGTATGGTGCGCGTGTCGTCGTATCCGGTGATCACCAGGCACGGGTTCTCGTTGTTCCTGGCCACGTCCGTCGCTATCCCCTTCCAGTTGGACTTTGCCTCCAGGTACAGCACCGTGTAGTCGTCCTTCTTTGCTATCGCCTCCACGTCCGTGACGGCATGCTCCCTTGCCAACCTGCTCGTGTCGTACGGGTCGCGGATCCTGCCGTATCCGGCGCGGGCAAGCCGCCCCTGCACCGCCTTCAGGTTCTCCTCGAAGTTCATCTCCTGCCGACCATCACGCTGTACAGTATGCGCGGCTTGCTTATCCGCCTCTTGTACGCGGCGCCGTAGTTGTCCCGTATGGCCTCCAGCCGTGACAGTATGGCCTCCCCGGCCATGTCCGGGCTCCTGTCTATCTCCCTGCCCAAGGCGGCCAGCTTCTGGTACGGCTGGCGGTTCATCATCATCCTGCCGCGTACAAACGGCATGAGCTGCCTAGCCCTCCTGCCCAGGACCGGGTCGTCGGCCATGCGCCTGAGCTTGTCGTCAAAGTACCGCTGGTACTTGAGCTGCCGTATCTGGGCGGCAAAGTTCTTCGAGTCCCGCTCGAACTGGCTCCACGCCGAGCCCACCATCTCGTTGTAGGAACCGTCCACGCCGGACGGCGGGCCGCGCGCGTACTCCCCGAGTTGCCTGAGAAATGCCAGCGGGAATATGCGCCTGCACCCGTCCGCCGTCACCTCGTAGTGGCGGCGGAACTGCCGCGAGAACACGACGGCACCGCCGTCCCGTATGATCTCCTCCGTTGCCTCGCACGCTATCAGGAGCCTTCCGGTTCCAGCCGAGCTTCGGATGCCGAACGGCATGTCCTGGATGCGCGCAAGCTCCGCCTCGTTCGCCCTGATGTCATCGGCCTGCCTCTCGGATGCGGTATCCGTATTGAGGATGCCGCCGTCGTCCCCGTCCAGCACGGCCTCGTCGCTGTCGTATATGTCGGAGACCCCCTCTTGGTCGATCACCTCCGTCGACTCGAGTATCTTCTGGTCGTGCCCGATGATCTCCCGGATGGTCCGGATCTTGGCCGCCACCCTCTCCCTCAGGGACAGCTCCTGTTCGATCTCGCTGGTCGGGAGAAAGTTCACTATGTCTATGGTCTCGTGCTCCGTCCCTATCCTGTCGACCCTGCCGACCCTCTGGAACAGCCGCACGGGGTTCCAGTGGAAGTCGTAGTTGATGACGACCCTGCCGGCCTGCATGTTGACGCCCTCGGAGAGTACGTCGGTACTTATCAGCACGTCGATCTCGTCGCCCCTGTCCACCACCACGTTGTTGTTCTTCGGGTCGAACCTGCCGACGGCCGCGTTCTTCTCGCGGTTCCCCTGCCCGGAGTCTATCTGGGCCGTGTTCCTGTCCGGCAGCTCGTGGCGCAGGTAGCCGTGTATGTACCGTGCCGTTACCGACGACTCGGTGAATATCAGTATCTTCTCCGATTCCATGCCCCCTACAAGATCCAGCAGCTTGTGCAGCTTGTCGTCGTGTTTCGTGAATCTGCCCTCGTCCACCAGGTTGCCCCTGATGCTGGCGAATATGTTGACGTCGTGGGACATGTCAGCCTTCCATTTGCCCACGTTGAACGCCCCGATATCGTACTGCGGCTTGATGCCGGAGAGTCTCTGGCCGTCGTAGTCTTCGGTGTCGGACGAGATCTTCCTGTATATCTCGTCGTGGAACTCCTTTCCGATCGGTACTATCCCCCGGTTCAGCAGCATCTTGAACTCCTTGTATCCGTCCAGGTACCTGTTGACGCTGTCGGCGAACGCCGCAATGCTGCTCTCCATCCTCTTCAGCAGGGACGTCCTCACTATGCCGATCAGCGGCAGCGTGGTCCGCTTCAGTTCAAAATACCGCTTGTACTCGGGGTGCGTCGGATCAAGGTACTCCTCGCGTATGTAGTTCCCCGGGGCGTACCTTGCCAGATTTAGGTTTCTTATGGCGTCCTGTATCTCGCAGAACGCGTTATTGTACACCTTGTTCACGTCGTACTCCTCCGGGTGCCTCAGGCGCCTCTTTGGGAAGTACCTCCTCTCGCCGTCCTTCTCTATGTAGTACCGGTCCCCGTCCTTCTTTGCGTATTTTTTCATGATCTGCGTCCTAGTCCTGCGTATCAGTATGTGCCTGAGCAGTTCGCGTATCTTCTCGGCCCCGCCGTCGGTGATCTCGTGCCCGTCCATCACGCCCTTGAAGTACTCGTCGAGAGCGGTGTCGCTGAGCGGCGGGATGGTCGAGATCTTGCCCGCGGGAAAGAGCCTCAGCTGGTTCTTGAGGTCCATGGGCGTGTTCGAGATCGGCGTAGCCGAGAGCATTATCATGTACGCGTCGTCGGCCTTCTCGTCCATGAACGCCCGTAGCGCGGCGTACGAGTTGGTGTTGGAGTTGCGGAAGTTGTGGCTCTCGTCCACGAGGACGGCGTCGCAGTGAGCGTATCTTGACAGCACGTCATCCATCCCTATCTTGTATCTCGACTCCACCTCGCCGTACAGCTCGAACTCGCGCAGGTAGTCCCTCCACATGTCTTTCAGGTGAGGCGGGCATATTATCAGCGGCTTTGAGCGCCGGGTCTCGTGCAGGTGCTTGAGGACCGCGCTTCCTATGAACGACTTGCCCATGCCCACGACGTCGGCTATGATCACGCCGCCGTAGTCGTCTAGCCTCCTTACGGCCCGGTGCACCGCCGCCTTCTGGAAGTCGAACAGGTCCCTCTCGGGAAAGTGCGGCATCTGCGCTCCGGGCGGGTCGTCGTGCTCGTGCAGGGCGGCCTTGCTGTACACGTCGTTGGGGGCGCGTTCGGTTCCGGCCCAAGACTTCTCCAGTATGTCGGCCATGTCTTCTGTGAACTCTACGCTGCCGGGATCGTCCCAGTGCCGGTCAAACCACCCCAGAAGCTCGCTTGCCTGCTTGCCGTCGTTGGTCCTCAGGTTCAGCTCCGCGTGTTCCCTGATGCCCGACACGGACAGATTGCTCGAGCCTATGATTGCCAGGACGGGCAGGAAGCCGCCGTCAATCTCAAAGATGTATGCCTTTGCGTGCAGCCGGTCCTTCGTGTACACCTTGACCTGTATCTTTCCCTTCCGTATGAGCTCCCTGAGCCGGACCGCCGCCCTCTGGTCGCTCTCGGTCTGCGGCATGTATTCGAGCGTCCTCCTCGTCTCGTCCGCGGCCATCCTTCTTCCCTCGTCGCGCTCACCCTCCGCCTCGACCGACCTGCGGACGTCGGCCCGGGCTTGGTTGCCGGCCAGCAGGGCCTCGGCGGTGGGGCGGTCCGTGGTGGGCGATATGAGGAGGCGCAACACGTGGTTCGGATCGTCGCTCTTCTCTATCTTCCCCAGACTGTCCATGATCTCGGCAAACCCCGAAATGAAAAAGTACCCCACGGCGATGGACGCCCTCTTGGTGCCCGGCAGTATTTCCCTGAGCTGGTCTGCCAGTATCACGTTCTCGTTGTCTATGACGGCGGCGTTGCCTGACATGCCTCCTTCGTTGGCATGCCGGGCATTATAAGTATGGACAGGCCCCCGAGGCTCCGCGCGTGGTACCAAGCTGTGGTGGCCGCACGGTTTGCGTCAGGCAGGTGGCCGTATGAGCTGTCCGAAAGCGCCGGCGCATGACCGCAATGCTCGAACCGGCGCGGTCGCTGATTTGCTACCTTGTATTTGGTCGCTATGGCCCGGCATCTCTGCCAATGAAGTCTTATATCACATTTTTACAAATTGTTGACCATGAAGGAACACATCTACCACACAGTGGATGCGGGACACATCAGAAACATAGGAGAGCAGTCGGTCTCCAACAAGATTCAGGCCGTTCTAGAGCTGGTAAAGAACGCGTACGATGCCGACTCTCCGGACTGTACTGTGACGTTCCACGGAACGAAGGATGGTGGACGGACCAAAATCCACAAGATAACTATCGAGGATCGCGGAGTTGGCATGACCAAAGGCGACCTGCGCGACAAGTTCATGAAGGTCGGGACGGGAACGAAGATCGAGGAAACCCTTTCTCCCAAACTGGGTCGCCGCGTGTCGGGGGAGAAGGGGATGGGTCACTACTCGGCGCAAAGGCTAGGCGACCAGATAGCGATCACGACCACGCCCGAGTCGTTCGACGGCCGGCCGTTCTCCAAGGAGGATGATACGACGTACGTGCTGGAATTGGACTGGAGCAAGTACGTTCCCGGCAGGGACTTTGGAAAAATACCCAACACTCTTCGCACGACAGCCAGACGGCAGCCGGGAACCGTGGTGGAGATATCCGGGCTGCGTGATTCGTGGACGGCGCACGGTAAGAACAATGATTTGGAGACGCTGTCGAAAAACCTAGGCAACGTCATGTTGCCGAAGGAGATGCAGGTTGGCGCAAAAGACAAGTTCGACGCGCGCATCAGGCTGCAAGGCTTCGAAGCGGACCTGCCGGAGCCGCGGGGGACACTACTGGACCATGCGCCGTACAAGATACAGGCAAGACTTAGGAAAAACAGCATCAAGTTACAGCTGTCTAGGCGCAAGAAAGGCAACAAGGCCATGTACCTAATCAAAGACGGTGTGGTCAAAGCCGAGAGCGCGACCTGCGGCGACGCGGACATCACCGTCTACTGGTTTCCTGGGAGGGTTGGAGACTGGGCAGAGGGGGCAATGGCTCCGCGGCGCCTGAGTGAGCAGCTCAAGGAGAACCGCGGAATAAAGATATACAACGACAAGATACGGGTGATGCCCTACGGGGAGAAGGATGATGACTGGCTCGGCCTGGGCGCCAGAAAGTCAGGGCCGGCATTTGGCGGGATGGTGCGCAACGTACACCTGGTGGGATTCCTGAGACTGTCTAGGAAAAACAACCCTGGCATAATGGAAACGACAACCAGGCAGGCTCTGCGGGAAAATTCCGCGTTCAAGTCGCTCAAGGATGATTTCGTGATGCCTGTCATAGAGGAGATGGAGACCGGCGTGCAAAAGATAGTGGAGGAGGAGGAGGATCTTGCCAAAAAGGTGTATCACATCAACACCGCCATGCTGGAAATAGAGCGGATCCAGAGGGAGGTGGAACGCCTGCCGGTCAAAACCGGCACCAAGGACCGCATCAGTTCTGGGCTGACCAAAGTGTCCAAACAAATCATGTTGCAAGTGAAGGAGGATGGTAGGAAGGAAGGGCGCCTGTTATCGAACTTGGAGATGTACAGGAACCTATCTACCGTGGGGATCCAGACGATTGCCTTCAACCATGAAATCATCGATCCCATAAGCTTTGTAAAATTATCGCTAACCAATCTGGCCAACCAGTACAGCGACATGAGACCCGATGAGAGACTGGAATCCATAAGGGAATGCCGCGATAAGATTGCGTCGTCGCTGAACTGGGCTAGGCACATAAGGGAGTTTGCAAGCCTGCTTGCCGGCCCGGATACTCCCAAACGATCCCACAGCGTAATCAGGATAGACGGCTCGCTACGAAAGATCAGGGAGAACCTGTCGCCAGTTTTGGGCGAGGTGTCCATAACCATGCATGATCCTGTTGTGTTGGGTGGCATTCCCGATATTACCATGAACAAGGTAGCATTCGAATCGATCTTCATCAACTTGATCAGCAACTCGGTACGATCGCTGAGGAATGTCGAACGAAGCAGAGACATAATGGTCAGCGTATCCAAGGACGATACGAGTATACGGTTTGAACTTAAGGACAACGGATGTGGGATAGACGAGGACATCAAGGACAAGATATTCCGTCCGTTCTTTACTACATACAAAAGTGAGGGCGACATGGGGACGGGCATGGGGCTGGCCATAGTAAAGGAGATTGTGGAAGACGATTACAATGGAAAGGTAACGCTTGCGGAGACTGTATGTGAAAAAACGCATCCTGGACGCGGCATGGCAAAGTTTTTAGTAAGACTTCCACTGGACAACGTGAAGATTGCTCCGCACGAAACCTAAAGTTCTGATCTTTGACGATAAAGAATGGTGGGCCAAACAGATTGCAAATACCATACGGCTCACCTATGATACGACAACCACCACCACCATAGACTACTGGAGGAAGGAAGCAAGCTCGGCGTACTGGGATGTAATAGTGATGGACGTAAAAATACTGGGAACACAAACGACCGGGACTCACCACGCTGAGCAAGCCATTCTGGAATATGGGATAACATCCCCAATTATAGTGATATCGGGCGTGTCGTCACATGACGAAATGGAGAGAGAGCACCCAGGCATATTCTTCGACTACGTACACAAGGATGACTTGGGCTCGCGTCTTCCGGAATCTGTCGACAGGGCATGCACAATTGGCGCCAGAACGGATCACGTGAGAAGAATGACCACAGCATTCGCCAGAAAGTTTAGGATACTGCGGGTGGGGTTTTCGACAGATTTGTTGCAGGGTAAAGTATTGAAGCAGTTGTTCGAATCGGCTGGCGGAACAACGGTGGCAGATCTCATAGGCCTGATTGAAGGCGCAACCAAACAGCAGATCGACTACATGGGAAAGAATGTTCTCATGGTGATCGACGCGATACGAGCGAAACCGACCTAGGGTCCCGCCGACGCCACGCCTCCGCGTACTGGACATGTGCCTTCATGTGAGCCAGCACTGTGTTGGCTACCACTTCAGCTAGTTTGACCGGAACCGCATCAGAGACCTGCTGTTGCGTCGAACCCATACTGCCTTCAAACTCGTAATCGTCCGGAAACGTCTGGATTCTTGCGGCTTCGCGCACAGACAGTAGCCTGTTTTGCTCAGGGTGGATCAGCATGGCCTTCCTGAAGTTGGTGACCGTGACGGACGGCTTTTTTGGATTCAGACGTCTGTATATTATGCTGTGCATGTTGTTCAGGTTCCTGTACTTTCCTTCCACCTTCATAAGATGTTCCGGTATGTCGAGCCAGTTTCCGCCTTGGGGGACGTGCCGGAATCGCCTTACAACCAGATCGTTGCTTACCGTGGCACAGTGGTTTTTAACTCTATTCGCACCTCTCCTGAGATAAAACTGCATCTCTGTTTTCGGCACGTCGGCATACCCATCCGACAGTGGGGATGCCATGCCTTCCGGTATGGCAGGCAAGTCATTGCCTATGGCATCACCTGCGGTCGTGTACGGCTTCAATGCTGGATTCGCACGCACGTCCTCCGGAGCTCCATGCGTCTTTTCCGGAGGTTTCATGCGCGACGGGCCCTTGCTTCCCATGAGAAACAGCCTCTTGCGTCTTTGAGGGATTCCGTAGTCGGCGGAATCCAGCACACAGTGGTCTGTGTTCTTGTAGCCCTGTTCACGAAGCGTGTCTTTTACGGCATTCAGTATCCTTCCGCCGCGCAGCGAAATCATGCCGGGTACATTTTCCATGACAAACGCGAACGGATTAGTTCTTCTTATCATCTCGACAAAGTGCAGGGCAAGGTCGTTGAGTGGGTTCGAGTCGTTTCTGGTCATTTTGTTTGCGTATGAAAAACCTTTGCAGGGCGGGCCGCCGATTACCAAGTCCGCATTACTGCTACCTGTTGTCTTTTCCAAGGCGCGAACGATCTTCATCTTGACAGTTTTCGAGGTCAAATCTCCCAGAATGGCAGTCACATCTTGGTGGTTTTTTCTGTACGTTGCAATTGCGTTGTGGTCCATGTCGTTGGCCACTGCAATCTCGAAGCCGAATCCAGCCAAAGTTGCCTTTGAAAAGCCTAGCGAAAGGCCGCCCGGGCCGGAATACAAGTCCAGCACGCTGAACCGGTGCATTATGATGGCGGGAATTTCCTGCCTAATAAAAACAGTTGTCGCAGAAGGCCGTCGGTCTTGCGGTACAAGTTCAGGTCAAACCGACTCATTACCCCAAGCCATCCGGCAACGACCCGTCCGCCGTTCTGGTCGGGTCAGGAAAGGAGACGCGGCTAGGCCGGGTCGTGCTCCGCGGATGCCGCCTGTTCGTCCTTGGGCGCCGCGCCTCCCCCGAAGATGGGTGGGGGTATTTCCGTCGGTGAAGATGTCCCAGGTTGGATCGCGCGCCATCCGGATGGTGGCCTGGTAGGCGGATATGCCGTTCTTCTCGCAGGTGGTCGCGAACGTCCTGAGGATGGCAAAGTTGCGGGCGGCCCTCCAGTAGGGGAACCTGACCCTGCGGCGGTCCACCACCACCAGGTCGCGGACGCTCCGTTCGGTGTCGTTGGAGGGCCTGCCATGCGGGGCGTCGACAAGCTGTTTCGCCCCCGCAGTCTTGACTCCTTCCATGAAGGCGGTTTCCGTCTTTTGCGCCATAACGAAACCTGACAGTTCGTTGCGCCGCTCCCACGCCAAACTGTCCGCTTTTCTTATATCAAAAAAACGGCCGAAGCCATGCATGACAGGAAACCCCATCTCGGACGGCCCGGCAGATCCGGCCACCGGGTACGAGGACCAGGATCTGTCCGAAAGGATGCGGCACGGGCTGACGGTGGACAGGCAGGCCAGCAATTCCATGTCTTGGCATACCCGCCAGATGTGGAAGGCCATGGGATCAAAAAACCACTCGCTGCTGTTCGATTCGGCCACGCCCTACAGGTACAGCCGCGGCTTGCACTGGTGGACCAAGAGGCAGGCCAACGCAAAACTGGCAGGCAAGACCAACATACACAAGCAGATGCTGATGGGTTGTTACGCCGTCATGCTCGACCTGCTCGCGGACCGCCAGCCCACCGTCAAGGACTGGAATATGCTGACCGGCAAAGGCGACAGGCAGACGCGCAGGGAGAGGGAGTACCTCCCCCACTTGGTGCACAACTACGACGGGATATATCGGTTGGAGCTGCGCAAGCCGGACGGGACCTCCACATTCATTCCCCCCAAGGACGCCAGGAAAAGCTCCGGGGGCAAACGCGTCCGGAAGATTACCACGAACTACTCGTTGCCGCGCACGGGCCGATACGGCTTTGATCTGAAATCGTTCACCGACCCAGCATACGTAGCGCGGCAAAGAGCGTTCTGGGAGGACGCGCTGAAGGGCCTCTCCAGGTGGATGGAGGGCGGCAACGCGGTACGCAAGGGCGACGAATGGCTGGTCCGCCACATGGTGAACAACGATATCGCCATGCACGTGATCTTCGACAACCTCTCGCTGGAGTGCGAGACGCGCTGGTTCGAGGGGCTGAGTGCCGAGACCCAGTTTGAAATCGCGGGCGGGTTCTTCGAGATGCCACCCCGCGCCAAAAGCGAAACGGGGGCAGGCCGGAATGAAGCGGTCAACTCTACCCGCGCAACCGCCGATACCCGCCCCGGCGGGAGCCGCGCCAACCGGAAGGGCGACAAGGGGGGCCGCCCGCCTTCCGCCAGGGAAGAGGAACGCGCCAGATTCACCCTTCGGGCCATCTCCGTGACGGACCGAACGAGATTTTACGTCCCGCCAGCCCTCACCGACGAAGACGCGGCAAAAGCCGTAGACGAACTGGCAGCCTTTGCAGCCGACTTTGAGGCGAAAGTGCCGGAAAACCTCCGGGTGTACATGATCGGGCGCGACAAGATGGATTGCCGCGTGCGGGATCTGATTCTGGAGGCGATAGCGGTGTTGGGGCTGGGCAGTTTCGCCGAAGAGCGGTCGGCCGCCGAGGCGATGATCCTCAGGTTTCACGGACGGTTCCGCCGTCCACGCCCGGGGCCGGGCTCGCGGCCGGTGACCGGATGATGCTCGGGTGGACAAGGAGGTGTAGGAGCGGCAAGGGCACCGGCCACGGGCGCCGCGGACTCAAGGCCGCCACCAAGGCCGCGCGGACCGCCCCCCGTGTAGATTCGGGGATCATCTTCAAGATAGGGCAGCACCTGAAGAAGGTCCACAGGATACCCGCCGACCGGATAAAGACCGAGCACGCCGTCAGGATCTACAAGGGCGGCTATGCTGTATTGAAACCCACCAGGCACGGGAGGGCCCCGCGGTCCAGCGGCCTGGTTCACGCCCCCGACATCATCGTTCTGGACGACCGGGACAGGATACGGTTCGTCATCGAGCAGGACGGCAGGATCCACGAGTCCGACAAGGTGGCCAAGAAGGACGAACAAAGGAACCGCCACTACGCGGCCGCCGGCATCCCGTGTATCGTGCTGAGCACCAGGGCAATCCGGTCGGAGGGCGTGTCCGCCGCCGAGTACCTGGATCGGGAGATGGAGCGCGTCCTTGCAGGCACCGGGCAGGGTATCTCCCATGCCGAAACCCCTGCCGCGGACGGCGGCGTGGCCGCTACCGCCGCTCCGGGCTAGCCGGCTTTTGGCTACCCTACCCGCGAAAACCATATACGACACAGCCGCCGTTGCCGCACCATGCAAAAGCCGAGCCGGCTGGCCGTCCTGATAGACTTGGATGCGGAGGAGCCGAGGCTGCTGGGGCGCATACTGGATAGGGCCGCCGACCACGGCACCGTGGCCATCCGGCGCGCCTACGGCGACCGCCAGAAACTGCGCGACTGGAACGACTGCCTGCAATACCGCGGCATCGAGCCCAGGGCCAGCTACGGCGACGGCTCCAACGCCGCCGACATCACCCTGATCATCGACGCCGTGGATATGCTCCGTACCGGGAAGGTCGACGGCTTCTGTTTGGTGGCCGACGACCACCACTTCACCGGTCTGGTGCGGTGGCTGCGCGCCAACGGCATGTTCGTAGCCGGGATCGGCGGGCCGGGCGCGTCGCAAAAACTCCGGGACGCATTTGGAGAACACTTTACCGACATTGATGACCTGTCGGGGCCGGACGGCGCCCGCGGGAAGGCGGAGCGCGACCTGATAGACAGAATCAAAGCCGCCATCAGGGACTCGCCTAGGTCGCCGGACGGATACGCCCACATGTCGATGGTCAAGGATCGCCTGGGCGAGTTTGACCACGGCGCCTACTGCCACGGGGGCCTGGCGTTGCTCGTCGGGTCGTACGGGGAGTTTGAGGTGCGCTGCGGCGAGTCCGTCGGCCTGCCGCCGGGCGACTACGCTAGGATAAGACCCGCCCGGCAGTAAGACTTCGGGACGGGGCTGCGGTTTTGGCCGCCGTCTTGCCCAGGCACGGGCGCCCTTCGGCTCCTGCCGCCGTTGGCCTGCGTGTTTGGGGCGCTGCGGCCTTTGGCGAGGAACGGACCGGATGCGTTCAGAGAACTTCTGCCGCTGGAGGCGCAGACGAACCGTACAAAAACGGCGCCTGCCGCATCGGCGGTTCCGGGCGCCGTAATCCGGCGTCGCGCACCGGCACCTTGCACCGCCAACCGGTCGCTGGCGCGTTCCCCAACCGGTGGCCGGAGCATACCGTCACTTCGATATGGCCCCGCCTTTTATTCGACCGACACCGTTCTTAAGAATGGACGCCGACATCGACCGCGAAAAACCGCCATACGCTGCCACCGTGCCGGCCGAGCTGGGAGGTGCGGCGATATCCGGGCCGCGCGGGGTCGGGCCGGGCCGCGCGGGTGTACCGGCACGCCATCACGCCCGTCTTTATATTCACCCCCTAGGCCACCCCAGAATGGACGCCGACATCGACCGCGAAAAACCGCCATACGCTGCCACCGTGCCGGCCGAGCTGGGAGGTGCGGCGATATCCGGGCCGCGCGGGGTCGGGCCGGGCCGCGCGGGTGTACCGGCACGCCATCACGGCGGCTGTAACATCTTAGGTACATGACAACCACTGTAACAGGGGGTACATGGCGGATCTTCTCAAGATTGGCTGGCCGCATCCGTGTCTTTTGCTGATCTGCCTGCCCGGGAAGATCTCACCATGGCATATCATACCGGGACTACAACCGCAATGAAGAGTGAGCGAGCGGTCAACGAGACAAAACCCCGATCATCCTTCACCGGATGCGAGTCGGTCCGGCCGGTCCGATACCCGGCACACACCGACTACCACATGGTGGTGGACTTTGTTGGTTTGGTGCGTGGCCTCGCGTCGGGCGGCCATCTTCTTCCTGCCGGCCCGGTGGCGGGCTTTGGCGGTTATCCCCTCCTTGCTGGCCCGGTGGCGCACCTTGGTTTGGTGGTGGCAGGTTTTGACATTCATGTGTGACCGCGCCGGGGACCGCTATCCCCGGTGCGCCGCTATCTGCTGGATCTCCGGGGTTGTCAGCTTGTAGTCCGTGTAATCGTCGATGGCCACCAGCCACTCGTCCTGCTCTATCACGCCGCTGCCGTCCGTGTCGTACTGTTGTACGATGGCGGGCAGGCTTGATTCGGGTTCTGGTTCGGGCTCCTGGGTGGATTCCTGTTCAGGCTCCTGTTGCGGTTCCTGGGTGGGCTCCTGAGTTGGTTCTTGTTCGGCCCCCTGCTCGGCTTCCTGCTGCGGTTCGGGCTGCGGTTCCTGGGTCTGCTGCTGCGGCTCGGGCGCCACGACATGGATCGTCCTGACCTGCGGGGTGGCCGGGGTGCCGGAGCCATCTGTCACCTGGTAGTATAGCAGGCAGGTGGCCGCCTGGGAGGTGTCAACCGCTCCGGTGACGGTCACGCTGGCGGTGATGTCGTTGCCGTCGGCGTCGGTCGCCGTGTAGCCGGGGTCCGTCCAGGCAGAGTTGAGCGGCACGGTCATGTTGGTGGACCCAGCCAGGGTTATGACCGGAAGCTGAGCCGACTCTGGGACGGCCTGGGTTATCACGGGGGGCTGAGCCGACTCTGGGACGGCCGCGGCCGAAGATCGGACAACAGCCGGACAGCTGTCGCCCCCGTCATTGTCCTCTATGTATATCGTGTAAAACAAATGTACCGCCTGGGGCGTGCCCGGCCACATGGCCATGCGCCAGGTCATGGTCTCGCAGCCCTCGACCCTGTTGTCGTCAATCACCCTGATTGGTATTGAGGTGGTGGTGCTGCCGGCGGCGAACGTGGGAAGTTTGATGTAGGGGTAGTCGGCATCCGACGTCCTGTCATGGCTGGCGGTGCCGCCCAACATGCGCTGCATCGAGGTCTCCCGCTCTACGGGCTCGCTCAGGGTCAGGGTGAGGCAGGCGATGTCGGGCAGCCTCAACTGGGCCGTGCCGCCGGCCGACCAGTTCAACCCCCAGCCCAGACCGCTGATCTCGGTCAGGGTGAGCGTGCTGCCCGCGACACCGTTCGACGCGCTGAGCGTAGCGTCCACGCCGGCCCCGACCACGGCATCACCCACAAGGTGGATCTGGGTATTGCCGGCATGCAGCGTCAGGCACGAGATGAGGTTTTCCAGGATGGTCTTGTCGAGCGTCAGCTTGAGGCTTTCCTGATGTATGATGACACTGTACTCATTGTTGGGGTCCTGAGTGACCTGTCTCTGGTTGTGCGAGATGGCTTTGACCGTATATGCGACCCCGTCAAACGTGAAATCATTATCAGATAGTGCACTGATGCAACGGGCGCCGGCCTGGTTATCATCGCAGCCGCGGTTTGTCGGGGCCGAGGCGGGCGTGCTCAGGTCATATGTCGTCATGGTGGCGGACCAGAGATTGGCGCCCTCGCGCGGGTTGCCGGATATGGATGCGTGCAGCGTTTGGGACGGCGGCGCGGTCAGTCTCAGCTGGACCGTGTCGCCGGCGCTCCAGCTCTGGCCGTGGTTGTTCAGAACGATGGTGTTACCAGAGATAGTGGCGCCCGCAAGGGGGAACTGCGCGCTGCCGATATGCAGCGTCAGGGCCGACTTGGCGCTACCCGATAACTGGTTGTTGAGTTCCATGGTGAATTGGGTGCTTGTAGAACGAATAGCTACGATGGTATACGTCGTGCCGCCATAGATGAAGTCGTTGTCCGTGAGTGACCCGCTTGGGTTGTATCGCTCAGTACTGCCCGTAATGTCGCAACCTACAGGGTGAGGCGCTTTCGCATGTCGGGATCCCGGCTTATTCTGGGATGGGCCGCATCAACCAGGATCACCTCGAACCACTGGTGCACGCCATCCCTGTAGACAAAGTAGGATCCCAGCAGCGACATGTTCGGATACCTCTCCAGCACCCTGTTCTCGGCAACCGTGCGCATGTTCACGTCGGCCTTTATCTTGGTCACGCCCAGGTGCTTGGGCCGGCGCCCTCCGCGCGGCCTCTGCCTTCTCATACCGCCGACGCCTACGCGCATTCTGACCACTATTATCCCCTGTTTGGCCTTGTACCCGAGCCTCCGCGCCCGCTCCAGCCGGCTGGGCCGCTCTATCCGGGTTACGGCGTTTTGCCTTCGCCAAGCCACGACCCTCTGGCGCAGCTCCGGCGAGTTGGTCCTCCACATCCTGGCCCACGTTGCATCTTGGCGGCTCGGCATGAGGGATGTGCCCGCATGCCCCTTTAATAACTCGTGCCGTTGCCGGCGGATTCCACGAATATGGTGCTCAGCAGATCCGCGCTGCTCCTCTTGTTTATCGTGTCATGGCTGGCGCTGTGGCGGTTTTTGAGATGGGCCTTCCTGTTTACCACCCCGTACTCCCTGCACAGCCTGCAAAAATACGTGGTGCGCCTCTCCTTTCGGCTTTTGGCCTGGCCGTCGATCTCGTAGACCTGCATTCTGGCCTCTCCCCGGTTCATCGGGAATTTTAAGGTTGTCATATTGCTGACATTATGTAATTATATTCTTTGATTGTCAATTAACCAGGATCATCCTGGCTCGGACTGTGGGACCAAAAGGGCCCGGACCCGCCACAAGCTGTTTTATGACGGCGTCAACATCTGACTGGTGATGACCCGGCTGGCTGCGTGCGTCCTGGTGATGTTGGTGGTGGTGGTGGCAGTGCCGGCGGCCTTTGCCGAACCGCTCTCGGTGGCGGTAAGCCAGGACGTCTACCACTACGGGGACCACCTCACCATACTGATTACCGTCGAGGAGCTCTCCGAGCAGGCCGCCTTGGTGTACATACGCGACTTGGCCGGGGTGGCCAGCTCACCCATACCTGTACCGCTGACTAGCCTGACCACGGAGCTGCCATCCCCGCTCCCGTTTGACCGGGAGACATACCGGCAGGGCGAGTATTTCGTGGACGTTCGGTATGCCGGATTCGAGGCCACCACAAAGTTCGAGCTGGTGGATGCGGGAAACATCGTCGTCTCCAACTGGATAAAGCAGGTCGGATTCCTCTGGGTGAGCGGCGAGATATCGGACTGGGCCTACCTTGATGCGCTTGGCAGGCTGGTCGAGCAGGGCGTGATAACGGTATCCGGCGGTGAGGGCGGGGAGCCGTTCCTGCCACCCTGGATGGCCAGCACTACGGTGTGGTGGCTGCAGGGTGAGATTGCCGACGAGTCATACGTTAGGATGATCCAGTATCTGGTGGACGTTGGCGTGATAACGGGGCTTGTGCCGTAGCAAAAGTATGAGACCCATATCGCTGGGCAGCCGTTCGGCGTCTATGCGGACCTTCTTCTGCGGTTGCGTATCGTCCTGGGCAGCCAGAGCATCAGGATGACGCCGACCGCAACGGCAAAGGCCCCCACTGCGGCAACGCCCATCTCAAGGGTGGGGGTGTAGCCTTCCGACATGGCCCCGCCAGAGCCCTCTGCCACGCACTCGCTGTCGACCAGGGTGGTGCCGGGACCGCAGGCAGTCTGCGTCAGGGACATGACTATGTCCTCGTACTCGGCCTCGCTCAGGAGCAGCGCCTCGTGGAACGGCGTCTCTGGGTAGTACGTATCATACCACTCAGCGAACTGCTCCTCGTTCAGGTACCTGTCCACATAGACGCTGGGATCAACGCCGGGTTCCACAAAGTCTACCGGGGGGTCAGCCGCATAAGCGGACGCTCCGGTGACCAGGACCAATGCCAGTGACAGGATGGCGGTGCGCGCTAGATTCAATGTGTTTTACACCGACGAAGATGATAAAACTCTTACGCTGGCGCCAGTACTTGGAACAACTCGCACAAACCCTCTCCACATTGACCATCCAAAATACAACACCGGGCGTACTGGGTAGCGAGGGGTGTGCAGTTTGGCGCGAATATCCCGCGGACGCGCGTCCCAGCACGGAACAACGCTCAAGCCAGCCCGGGATCTGACTCCGGCATGAGCATCATGCGCAGGGCTGTCTGAGAGCAGGTTTCCCGCGGACCAGCCGAACCTCATCCGGAGTCCGGCGGCCGCCCCATCCTGGCCAGATGCTCGGAAAAGTCCACAAACAGCGTCACCACCAACTCCACGGTCAGGCTCTGCCGGTATCTGGCGCCGTACTTCCTCTCCAGCAGGTAGCCCGCTATCACCCAGGCGTTGTAGATCAGGAAGGGAAAGAACATCAACAGTATCCGGACCGACTCGTCGCGGCTGGTCGTCTTGGGCCGTATCTCCTCGTAGCACCGGTACCCGGTTTCTATCCCCCAGCGCTGCCTGTACAGCTCGACGAACCGGTCCGGATCCCCCGCGACGACATGGGCCGGGACGTTGGTGGCAAACACGTGGTAGGCCGGCCTGTCCCCGGTGATGGCTACATCATCACCCTTCTCGCCGGTCTCCACCTCGGCGATGTCCCGGGCGTTCTTGGTCGGACGTATGACCAGCGTGAACCCCTCCACCCGCCTGGGCGAGGACGATGTTATCGTATGCCAGGAGACGGCGGCCCTGCGGCCGGCCCGGTGTTCCCGGATGGCCTCGACCACGCTGCCCGTCCTGGTGGCCGGCATCAGGAACCGGATACCCCGGTCGTTGAGCAGGCGTATGACCTCGCGCGTGTAGAACTCGCGGTCCAGCGTCAGCAGGTTGATCCTCACGCCGCTCCCCTGGCACTTGTCCAGCAGGCGGGAGACCAGGTCGGCCTTCTGGTCCCCGCGGGTTGCCAGGATGGCGGCCAGGCACAGCCGGGATCCGGCCACCGTGCAGTGGGCCGTCGCCAGCGAGTTGAAGGTGCAGGTACCCCTCTCGTACTTTGACTTGATCATGAACAGCATGTTCTTGATCTTGTCGTACCTTCCTATCTTGTGAAAGTCGATAGCGACATCGACGGGGCGCCTGAGCATGCCCCGCCTCCTGGCGTGTAGCACCGACCTCCGGAGGACACGGTCGCAGCGTATGTTCATCCAGTCGTAGCGCACCGACCGGATCTTCCCCAGCAGCCACCTGCCCGACGGGAGTGGCATGCTGCGGGATCTTGCCTTTGCCTTCCGGTACGCCATCTCGGCGCACGATCCGTTCATGCACATGGTCGACAGGTGATGGAAAAAGTCCCAGGGGCCGTACCGGGCGTTGGACCCCTGCCCGAACCTGATCCTCATGCAGGAGAAGAAAAGCGCACCGACCAGCTTATATGCCGTTTCCGTGGAGTGTTCTTGGCGTGTTTGTCCGCTCATGATTGGATCTCACGACGGCTTTCACGCCGACTTTTTAAGCTACAATGTCATCTGCCGCGCGGATTTTGGTGGATCGCCCCAAACTCAGACTAGGTTGGTGGTTTGGAAAATTGGTTGTTCCAACTACTGGGCGCGGTAGTCATAGAACGCCGCGCTCTATCTGCACTATCTTCTCGGCTATCACGTTGGCGGCCAGGGCTTGGGCCTCGGCGGTCTGGGCTCCTATGTGCGGGGTCAGGACAACGTTGTCCAGCTGGGCCAGCGGGGTGCCGACGGCGGGCTCCTTCTCAAAGACGTCCAGCGCCGCCCCTCCCAGCCGCCCCTCCTTGAGTGCTTGGTAGAGGGCGTCCTCGTCTATGGTGCCGCCCCGGGACGTGTTTATGATGCAGGCGGTCTTTTTCATCTTGGATATCCTCTCGGCGTTTATCATGTGGCGTGTCGAGTCCAGCAGCGGCACGTGCAAGGATACATAGTCGGAGCTCTGCAGGAGCGTGTCCAGGTCCGCCTTCATGAGGCCCACCTCGCTGGAGAATTCGGGGTCTATTGGGATGACGTCGTACCCTATGATGTTCATGTTGAAGGCGCGCGCCAGCCGGCCCAGCCTCTTGCCTATGTTGCCTACGCCGACTATCCCCAGATACTTTCCGCGCAGCTCGGTGCCCTTCAACTCCTTCTTGAGCCAGCGGCCCTCGCGCATGGCCCTGTCGCCCCGGGGAACCCTTCTGGCCAGGGATAGCATCGACGCCATGACCAGCTCTGCCACGGCATTCATGGCCCCCTCCACCGCGTTTATCACGCGGATGCCCTTGGCAGCAGCTGCATCCTGGTCGATGTTGTCCAGCCCCACGCCCACCCTGGCTATCACCTGGCAGCGCTCCGCCTTGTCTATGACCTCGCTGGTGACGGTGGTCCTGCTGCGCACCACGACAATCTCGTACCCGGCGACCCTTCCCAGCAGCGCATCGGGCGATATCTCCGGGTCGTAGGTCACGTCCATGCCGTTGTCCCTGAGAATCTTGGGGAGTATCTGGTCAACCTCGTCGCATACCAGCACCCTCTTGGACATGGCGGGCGTGCGCAGCCCATTCCATATAATCATATGGAAAAAAAGGCAGAATGCCTAGAATGGAGGCAGCGTCGGGACGACTTCCCAGAGCGGGATTGCGCCGTCGTCTATCTTCATCTGGGCTACCTCGTCGGTGTACAGTCCGTGCACGTTGATGGCCGGGTGGGCGATGCTGTTCATGCCCATGGGCGGGACGGCATCACTGGGATTGCCCAGCACGTACGCGTAGGAGGGTACCGGATCGGTTAGTATTCCTGCATTGATCAGGCGCTCGTTGAGCCCGAAGGGATCACCGGCGACAAAGACCGTGGCAGCACCGGAGTATATGGCAGCATAGTCGTGGTTGACCGCAGCATATGTGCCGGGCTCATCAAAGACAAGATCGACGATCATGTTCTGCGAGCCGCCCAGCAGCCAAGTCTCGGTTGCGGCCGACTGGACCCTGTTGCCTTGAACTACCCTGTCCAGTATCTCGCCCACTATGTGGAAGAATACCGGCTCGTTGCCCTGGTTCTCTACGAAGATTCTGACGTGTTGGTCAAGTTCGACGTATAGAAGCTGGGCCTGGTACTGCTTGAGGTCAAGGCCGTTCCATGGCTGGGCCACGAATATGTTGCTGTTCTCGTCACCCTTGATGATTGCATTGTGCACGCCGTTGGGCACGTAGCCGAACTGCATGCCGTTCACGACGGTAGCGGTGTTCTGGTGGCCCATCATGGCGACCATGTCGTAGGCGCCGCTCTCGGTCAGGTACAGCTGGTTGTACTGCAGCTGGAACTCGAGCGCGTCGGCACTGTATATGTGTCTGTCAAGCATAACCTCGCCATCGACGACCTTGGTCTTCTCCACCATGAGCTTCTTGTAGCCGTTGAGCGGGTCGACTATGGCTATACCATACATGCCCGAGAGGACGTGCTGGTCCATTGCGGCCAAGTCGATTCCGGAGCAGTGGTACTTGAATACGCCTGCGGACTCTGCTATGTAGCAGTATGTCGCGGAGTTACCGGGGAACACGGCCCCAAAGAAGGCCGAGGACATCTGGCTGGAGTGCATGTCGTTGCCGTGTGCTGTGAGCTCATCGGCGGGGATGGTCAGGGTCATCTTGACAACGTCACCCTGGGTTACCCTGAGGGTTGGTCCGGGCACCTGCCCGCTGAAGGTCATCGCTGTGTAGGTGTCGCCACCAATGATTGGTAGCTCGACGGTTGTGCCGACTAGGTCGAACTCGACTACGTTGCGTCCGGTCTCATCTAGGGCGGTACAGTCCGTCTCTGCAAAGGCTTCGGGCATTACAAGCTCAAGTCCCCCCATGGCGTGGATCTGATCCAGTATCCTGGCGTCTGCGCCAAGGGATCCCATCTGTGTTTGAGAGTAGTTGCTGCCTAGCAATGCGGCTCCAACGACGGCAATGGCTGCCATCGTGAGAACCATACTAGTACGTTTTTTCATTGTACTGACGCACCAGTCTAGTTATATAGATATTTTGGGTTACTATCGGGTAAATACAGATCGGCTGCCTGGAGGCCGATGCAATCTTTTGCTGTGCGGACTCGGGTCCGCAGGTGTCGATCTTTGGTATCTTCAACCAAATATGGTCCCGTAAACCCAAATAACGGGGACGCTCCTGACTACGACAGTCATGGGGAGTAGGTATGACGAGGACTCTTTGGGCAAGGTTGAGGTTCCGGAGGAGGCGTACTACGGGCCGTTCACCGGCAGGGCGCTCCGGCAGTATACGGTGACCGGACGGCCGGCCCACCCCAACCTGGTAAGATCCTTCGTGATGGTAAAGAGATCGGCTGCCGTGGCCAACATGGCGACAGGTGTACTGGACGGGACGCTGGGTAACGAGATAGTTGCAGCGTGCGACCGCATACTGTCCGGGGAATTCACCGAATGGTTTGCCGTGGACATGATAAACTCGGGCGCGGGTACCGCGTTCAACATGAACGCCAACGAGGTGGTGGCAAACGTGGCCTTGGCCTCGATGGGCAAGGCACGGGGCCAGTACCAGCACCTGCATCCCAACGACCACGTCAACATGTCCCAGTCCAGCAACGACACCTACCCGACGGCCATGCACATGGCCATTCTGATGAACGTGGACGGGGTGGTTCCTGCCGTGGACGGCCTGGTGAAGTCGCTGAGGGCCAAGGCTGTTGAGTTCAAATCGTTCCGCAAGATTGGCCGGACGCACCTCATGGATGCCCTGCCGGTAACGCTGGGCAGCGAGTTTGACGCGTATGCTGAGGCGATCTCAAGATGCCTCTCGTCGATAAAGTCGGCCCGGGAAGGCCTGTGCAGGGTGGCCCTGGGTGGAACCGCCGTGGGAAGCGGGGCCAACACCCCGGAAGGATACCGCGAGCGGGTGATACCGGAACTGGCCCGCGTGTCGGGGCTGCCGCTGACGCCGGAGCCGGACATGCAGCACGGCCTGCAGAGCAGGTTCGCCGTCTGTCAGATGTCGTCGGCGCTCAGGGGGCTGGCCGTCGAACTGGGCAAGATATCCAGCGACATACGCCTGATGGCCTCCGGGCCCGTCGCAGGCCTGTCGGAGCTGGGGATTCCGGCGGTCCATGCCGGCTCCTCGATAATGCCGGGCAAGGTCAACCCGTCGCTCGCAGAGTGCATGAACATGATCTGCTTCAACATCATGGGTAACGACGCGGCTGTGGTCATGGCGGCGCAGGCCGGACAGTTCGAGCTCAACGTGATGCTGCCCGGCATGCTAAAGTGCGTACTGGAGTCGACAGACATGCTGGCCGGATTCGTCCCGGTCTTTACGGCTAACCTGATAGATGGTCTGAGCGCCAACGAGGAACGGCTGCGCAGGGACATAGAGCGGAGCCCGGTGATAGTGACGCTGCTGGCCCCGCGCATAGGATACCAAAGGTCGGCCCAGCTCTTCAAGGAGTCGCTGTCTACCGGCAGGACAATCCGGGACTTGGTGGTCTCCGCCGGACTGATGACCGCCGACGAGGTGGACTCGCTGCTATCCTGAGCGAGATGGCCCGGATATACGTGGAGGCGCACGGCTGCGCGGCCAGCTACGCGGACTCGGAGATAATCTCAGGCATACTGACCAACGGGGGCCATACCCTGGCGGCCAGCGAGTCGGAGTCGGACGCTGGCGTCCTTGTCACGTGCTCGGTCAAGGATGCCACCGCAGACAAGATGATCCACAGGATCAAGTCCCTGGGAGAGAAGCCGCTGGTGGTGGCCGGCTGCATGCCGAAGGCCGAGAGGACCACCGTCGAAAAGTTCTCCGGCGGGGCAAGCCTGATGGGTCCCGGTTCGCTGGGCAGCACGCTGGAGATGGTGCGCTCGGCGCTCTCCGGGACAAAGTCGGTGGACCTGGATGGCGACGGTTCCGGCAAGCTCGGCCTGCCCCGGGTCCGGCTGAACGAGGCCGTCTCGATAATCCAGATAGCCAGCGGGTGCATGAGCGAGTGCTCCTTCTGCCAGACAAAGCTTGCCAAGGGCGGGCTGGAGAGCTACAGGATGGGCGATATCGTCCGGCAGGTGGCCTCGGACGTCTCCGGCGGGTGCAGGGAGGTGTGGCTGAGCAGTACCGACAACGGGTGCTACGGGCTGGACATCGGCTCGGACCTGCCGTCGCTGGTGGAAGCGGTGGCAGAGGTGCCCGGCGACTTTATGGTCCGGGTGGGAATGATGAACCCCATGTACATGCCCCGCATACGCGACCGGCTTGTCAGGTCGTACGGGTCCGGACGCGTGTACAAGTTCTTGCACGTGCCCGTGCAGAGCGGCAGCGACCGCGTGCTGGCCGACATGAGGCGTGGCCACACTGCGGAGACGTTCCGGGGAGCGGTAAGGGCGTTCCGCGCCAGGCATCCGGAGACGACCATATCCACGGACGTGATAGTGGGGTTTCCCACCGAGACGGATGCCGACTTTGAGGAGACCCTCTCGCTAATCCAGGAGACGCGCCCGGACATGGTCAACCTGTCCAGGTATGGGGCCAGGCCGGGTACCGAGGCAGCCGAGATGGATCAACTGGATGTAGGGGTGGTCAAAAGGAGGAGCCGCATCATCCACGACACGGCCGCCCGCATATCTACTGAATCCAACAGGGCCTGGGTGGGCTGGCGGGGCCAGGTGCTGTTCGCCGAACGCACCGCCCAGGGGGTGCGCGGGCGGAACTTTGCGTACAGGCCTGTCCATGTGGATGATCCCGTGGAGGTGGGACAGATGAGGACCGTCCTGGTGACGGGGGCCACGGCCCACGGCCTGTCCGGCGAGCTGGCCTAGATGTTTTTTCGTCCGGTTGTCACCATAATTTGGCTAGACCGCTTTTAACTATCAATCGTCCGGTGGATACGTGGACGGCGAAGCGGGCAGATCCATCCTGGTGATAGGAGTCGGGGGTGGAGGATCCAGGTTGGCTGCGATCGCCCGGACCCTGCTTGGATCCGACTGTATCGTGGTATCGGCGGATCCCGGCGATGCCGCGGACGGCTGCGGCATGTTGCACGTATCGTGCGGCGCCCTGGCCAGCCCGTCGGTGCACTCCATCCGGGGGGCGGCCTCGGAGGTGATGTACGAGTTGAGATCCAGGGTGTCGGGGTATGATGCCGTGGTCTTGACGGCCAACTTGGCCGGCAGGTCGGGCGCCGCCATCGCCCCGCTTGTCTCGGAGGCCTGCAAGGATCTCGGAAAGCGTACCTACTCGTTTGGGATTATGCCCTTCCGGTACGAGAAGGACCGGATGTTCCAGGCGGCCCTCTCCCTCCGAAGGGTGAGGGCGCACTCGGACTGCACCATCATACTGGACAACGACTCCATGCTGGAGTGCAACCCGGACCTGAGCGTCAGGTCGTGCCACGAGGCAGGCAACGGTGCCCTGGCCTGCGTCTTCGAATCACTGGGCAGGGCGGCCATCCCGGGGGACTGCCTGGTGTCGGCGGGCCGGACCGGGCGCGATCCCCAGGAGTCGCTGCGCGACTCCATAAAGATGCTGTACGCGACGGCCCCGCCATCCGCAGTAAAAAAGTCGATAATCTACGTGGACGGCGGCCTTCCCGTGGGGGTGATAGAGTCAATCTCGCGCCTAACCGAGGGAGTGACAGATGCACCCATCGAGGTCGTCGTCCAGGACGGCACCGACCGCGGCGGGGTGGTGTTGGTCTCATCGATGGGATCCCTCTCCAAGTTTGAGGGATACGATCCGCTGGAGATGATCCCCGAAGACCGCACCCTGGATCGGGACCACCCCGAGATATCAGTGGATGTGGACCTGAACCTGTACCGCATGTAGCGGACGGGGGTGCAGGCCGTGGCGCGCCGGCGCCATGTCTCACTCTTTGTGTGGTTCCTCAGGATCCGTAGACTTTGACTCTGCAGCTTCTGACGGTTCTGCCTCGGGAGGCTCCTTTGTAGCGGTGGCCGTTGTGTCTGCAGGGGAGTCATCGTCGGGTTTGACCGCGTCCGCTTCGGCAGAGACCTCATCCTGCCCATCCGGCTTTTGGACCGCGGCCTCCTCTGCCTCGTTATCATCTGCCTCTTCACCTTTGAGCTCCTCGGGGGCTGATCCAATCTCCACCACCTCGGTCTTGAACTCCTCGGGGACGACAGATGCCTCATCCTGCCCATCCGGCTTTTGGACCGCGGCCTCCTCTGCTACGTCTTCTTTGGTCTCCGGCTCTGCCAGGGCGGCTGCCGCTGTTACCGCTCCTGCCTCCGTTCCGGATCCGCCCATCTTTGCAGTGTCCGGCTCGGCAGTACCACCAGGTTCTGCGACATCGATCGACTCGTAGGGTGTCACCAAAACCACGTCGTCGTCCTCCACGAACTCCACGGTGATCTTTCTGGGAGGCCTCCTGACTCCGCGGGCCCATATCCGCTGGGCGAGCTTCTCGTCAATCTTTACGTTGACCGCCCCCCTGTGGCGGAGGGTATACTCCCGAATCATGTTGATGGCTCGCACGGCCCTGTGCTGCCTCTGGGAGAGCAGAACCTTGCCCAGGTTGATGGTGTGGACGTTGTCTGCCTGTGATGACATGCTAACCCACCTCGACGTCGGTACTACGCCACGCTCTGCGCTTGGGGTTGGTCCTGACGGATCTCTTGGTCTTGAGTATGACCCAGGTGGGGACCGGGGACGTCTGCCTGGTCTTCTTTATGAGACGTATCTTGCGCGAGGACGTCTTGCGGGCGGACATGTCGGCTATCCCATCTGCCACATATTTTAAGTATACCTAAACGGCGTCCCCGCCGGCTCGATTAGCGTCTCGTGCATCTGCCTGAGTATCCTGGCCGAGGCCCCCCACACAACCTTGTCCTGGTACCGCAGGGCGAACATATCAGGGTGCGGGCCGTGCTCCGTGTCCGGGCTCAGGGTGGCCAGGAACGGCTCCAGCGGTATGTCCAGGATACTCCCCACCTCGTCGTTGGCGCGCATGGGCGGGATGTTCTCTAGCACGGCCACAAACGGCAGGATCAAAAACCTCGAATTCAGCGTTGCGACCGCCTCCAGTTGTCCCACCACGCACTCGCGACCAACGTCAAACCCTATCTCCTCCCGCGTCTCCCGCAGGGCCGTTTCGCACAGGTCCGCATCGACGCTCTCCGGTTTGCCGCCCGGAAACGACACCTCCCCTGCATGTACCCGCATGTGCGGCGGCTTTTCCGTCATTATGACATGCGGGTCGTTTCCGCATATCAGCACAAGGACCGCCGCCGGCTTGTAGTCTGCAGAATCCAGCCAAGGATTTAGCCTTCCGGCAAGGGCGGTCCTGACGGCGTCCAGTCTCATGCATGCCCCCGGTCGCAACTCTATTTGTCTGCAATGGTTTTATTTTGGCCTGGTGCTCCCTACCGCATGACCATCAGGTACGAGGCAAACCCGCCCAAAACCGAACAGACGACCATGGGGCAGGATGCCGCGGAGCGGTTTATCGAAAGAGTGTGGAAGATCTCGGATGTGTGCGGTGGGATACACATCACAGAAAACGTATTGGGGATGCCGAGAATTTCGCCGGTGCTAGCGGGCAGGATGCTGAGGGACCGGGGAGCGGACGTGCCGATGACCGTCAGCATGCGGGTGCGCGACAAGACCATTCCGGATATAGACCGCTTCGTGGAAGACTCGGTAAAGGCGGGCTTTTCCGGCCTGCTGGTAGTGGCCGGAGACCGGTCGCCGGACACTCCCGACTCCGGGCAAGTACCCAGTTGCGTGGTGGAGCGGCTCTGCGGAAACGGCACGGGTTCAAGGATGGGGCTGTACCTGTCTGTTCCCGCAGTGCCGAACTATGAAAAGATGGGCCGCAAGCTGCGCGCCAATCCCAAGGGGTTTATCACCCAGGTGGTGCAGAGGCCGTCCCAGGTAAGGGACATCGCGGCCAATCTGGCCGGGTATCACGTGATACCCATAGTGCTTTTTCCATCGCCAAAAAACCAAAAAGCCGCCACATTTCTGAATCTCAACATGTCCGAATACCGCGATGATTTTTCACGGTTTGTGCAGACGATACACGATATCACCGGAGACGTGCTGCTGACATCGCCGGGGGATTATGCGGGGCTGCATGAGTTTCTTTCGCATAACCGCTTTTAGCGCACGTTTAACGGGCAAGATCGGCCGCCGGTTAACTCCGACCTGAATGCAATTTTCAGATTTTTCACCGGCGGCAGTCCCGGCAATGATCTGGATAAAATCGGCCGCCGGTTTTGCTGGCGGCGGTCTGTGATGGTTGGCACTTCACTGCGGCTGCATGCGGGCGGTCATTGGTTTTTGATAGCGTTTTTTCTGCGCGAATCACGCCCATCCCGCGACACGCCGGTCTCGGCGATGCGCCGGTCCCCGCGCAGGAACACCGTTAATTGCTGCGGGCATCCACTATCTGGCGCATGGCCCGAACGTGCTCGGGGCCGGTCCCGCAACACCCGCCGATTATCCTGACGTTGCTGTACTTTGCGAGAAAATCACCAAGCGCACGCGCCATGTCGCCGGGGCTCATCTTGTAGGCGGCCCTGCCGTCCACATTCTCCGGCATTCCGGCGTTGGGTACCACCAGCACGGGGTGGCATCCCTCCGCGTCCAGCCACCTGACGCTTGGGTTCATCTCCAAAGGACCGGTAGAGCAGTTGAGGCCGAAGACGTCTATCCCCATGTCGCACACCGTGGTGTAGGCGGCCTGCACCGGCGTGCCCAGAAGCATCTTGCCGTACTGGTCCAGCGTGGCGTTGGCTATCAGCGGCACTTTCCTGCCTGCGGCCTTGATGGCGCGCCGGGAACCCTCGATGGCGAGCTTTACCTCCAGTATGTCCTGGCTTGTCTCTATCAGCAGGGCGTCCACTCCGCCGGAGACCAGGCCGCGGGCCTGCAGCTCGAACGCCTCCGATATTTCCTCCAGCGGCCTCTGGCCTAGATCAGGATCGTTGGTGCTGGGCAGGTATCCTGTCGGACCCATGGTTCCCACCGCGTACCTGGGCCTGTCCGTGTACTCGTCGCAGACGCTTCTGGCCAGCCTGGCCGCCTTCCTGTTGAACGAGACTGTCCTGTCCCCGAACCCGTACTCGTCCAGCTTTATCTTGTTGGATCCGAACGAGTTGGTCTCGATGCAGTCGGCTCCGGCATCAAGGTAGCTTCGGTGTATGCTCCTGATCCATTCGGGATGCGTGATGCACAGTCCGTCGTTGAAACCGTCTTTGCCGTCCGGGAAGTCCTCGGGTCGGGGGTTCAGGCCCTGTATCTGGGTACCCATGGCGCCGTCAAACAGCAGCACCCTGTCGGCTAGCGCCCCTGCAAATGACTCTTTCACGTCGCGGGGAGGGCGGGAGCCGGTTTAATCCTTTGCAGCTTGGATATGCCCGTGTAATAGAGATTATGCATAGACGCATAACTTGGCTGCATTGGGCGGCCCCGGCCCGTTCCGGCCGTGGTCGTCCACCCCGGGTCCGCCCGCCGGCTTGCCGCCGGCGGAACTTCGGCGCCCCGGTTTGTGCGCCCCCGGCAGGCGCCATTCGGCGCCTGCGCTGCGGCCCTCTAACATCCGCAGGATGTCTGTCAAAGTGTTCTTTTGTTGTGGGTTCATGCCGGGTTCGTTGACGGCATCCTGTAGCATCGCCAGCATGGCCGGGAACGCGACGCGTGTCGACCCGTCCCGGCCGGTGTACTTGATGATGAGTGCCGCCACCGTCCGGAACAATATGTTGGCGCCCGCGTTGGCATCCCGCTCACGGATGGCCCTGCACGGCTGGCACCACAGGTTGCGCCTGCCCGGGGGCTGGCTGGCGGAGCGCCTCAACTTGGACCCGCACATGAGGCAGTTCGCCGAGGTGCCGGCAGGGTCCACCCCCACATGTGGCAGCCCCGCCGATGACAGCGCGTCTGTCAGGGCGCGCCTCCTCTGGCCGGTGTTAAGGGCGGTCTTTAACCTGCCGCGAACGTATGGCGCCATCCTGCCGTTCTTGTCGTACAGCCCGTGTATGTTCAGATCCTCATACCCCAGACCAACCCCGGCATTGGCCGTCCGGCGCGCCTCGACGCCGAGCGCGTTTTTTACGCGGTTGTGGTAGGTGTTCCAGGCCTTTTGCTGGTGCCTGGCCATGACGCGGATATCGCTGCGGCGCTTCATCCTCAGTATCCTGCTGCACGCCCGGTTGTACTGTCTTTGAAAGTCGTTATGCTCGACCACCACCCCGCCGTCTGCCAGCGCGTACGTGTTGTTGTCGGCGTTCATGTCCACGCCCGCCCAGATGGTTGGTTCGCGGTCCGGCACCACCCTCTCGTAGGTCACGTAAATCTCGTCCCTGGTCAGTCTGACGGTCCTGGGCGCGACGCCGGGCCCGGTGAGCTGCTCCGCCAGGTAGGGGGGCACGTGGAACGCCATCCAGGTACGGTCCTGGCGGCCCATCCCATATACGGCGACATGGATGGCCGGCGAGCCGTCCCACCGTTTTGAGGTATCATCAAAGGCCATCTCAAAGCAGTCGGTCTGGGCCGCCGGGTTGTGGTAGTGCGGCGCCCGGGCGTGCGGGTTGGCCAGTTGGTTGGTGCGCCACGCCTTGTGGCTGCCCCGCATGTCAGCTATGATGTAGTCGGCAAACCTCTTCTGGTAGACCTTGGTGCGGTGCACCGCCAGACGGTACAGATCCCTGCCGCGTACGCCCCGGCGGTACCCCCTGGCGACGTGGTTGGATGCGGCCATCACATAGTGCAACAAACCGCCCAAGAGATGACGGCGCCCGGCGACCATGGCGAGGCAACGGTCAGGCGCAGCGATCATATTGAGCGATCCTCCCGCACCACCATGACGGCTATCGACGAAACAGGGGAGCACGGGAGTACCAAAACGTTCGTAAACCGGACACCGACCGAAGATGTACGGGCCGGGATCCTGGATGGCGATCATGGTGATGATCGCAGTGCCGCCGGGCCCGCACGGCCGACCGGATCCCGGGAGGGGCAGCTGCCGGTGAGGAACCCGGACATGTCGCGGATGGGGGATGCGGCCGCGTCGGACAGGTACTTGGTCACCGCCCTGATGACCAAAAACCGGACGTACGGCCCCGACCGGGCCATCCAGATCCTCGTGCTGGCCCTCCTGGACGACATCATACGAACCCCAAAGAAACTGCACGCGGCGACCCTGCTGGATCCGGTGCAGTTCGACTATATGTCTGCGTCAAGTTCGCCGAGCGGGTGGCCGAGCGGGACCTGGACCGCCTCTTCTGGGACGATGATCTGCGGTCGTCTGATCCCGGAACGCGCTCCAAGTTGTACATCCGGCACGCCCTCCTGATGTACCTGTACCACAAGAAGGAGGCCAACACCGAAGCCTCCCTGGGAACCTTCTTCGGGATTGACCAGGGTGCCGCCAGCAGGTACCTCAAGGTGGCCGGCGGGGTACTGGCCGAGATACTGCCCACGGCGCGCAACTGCACCGCGATGATAAAGAAGATCTACGAGCAGTGCGACGACGCCGGTGCCAATGCCGACCCGCGCACGCCCGGCCCCGAGCGGCCCGGGCCGCTGTCCGTGTCCGGGCCGCCGTCCCCTATCGCGGCCACCGAAGAGCCCCCTGCCCCCACCGTCATAGGGGCGCCAACCGGCGGGAAAGGCAAACCGGGCATGCTGGCCGGGCCGGTCCGGGAGATGGCAGCCAGCGGGCAGCTGTCCACCAGGGTGGCCACCATCACCGACGGAACGCACACGCCGACGGAGAGATACAGTGACCCGGACTGGAACAAGGCGACGACCTACTCGGGCAAGAAAAAGACGCACACCCTCAACACCAACATCACCATCTCCCCGGACGGGACGGTCATCAACATCAGCAAGACGGTCCCGGGCAGCACCAACGATCTCACCCTGCTCAGGGAGAGTCCGCCAGACTTTGGGGCGCTGTCCAAGGCGGCGGCCGATCCTGAGACGCCAGAGGAGGAGCGTCCAGTCAACATCTACGACCGGGGCTACCAGGGCATCCAGAAGGACGACCCCGGGGCCGAGACGTGGATCGGCATGAAACGCAACGCCGGATCCGACCCGGATACCGGCGGGCTGACCCGGCGGGACCCCGGCCACAACGCCGAGGTCACCCGCGCCAGGATCGCCGTCGAGCACGCCATCGGCAGGATCAAGCAGTACAGGATAATAACGACCAAGCCCTACCACGGCACCCCCGATCAGTTCAACGACGAACTCAACGTGGTCACCGGGATAGTCAACCTCAAGCATGGTCGGGACAGGATCATCAAGTCCGAGGATCCCGACCTGGTGGCCAGACTGGGCGCCTGGAGGACCCGCTGACCCCGGGGCGGCCCGGAGCCGCCCATCCCACGGCATGAAAAAGGGCAGCATTGCCCGGTGCGGGGAGACTGCGCGTGTCCTCCCGGGATCACGCCGTTCCGGCGCCGGTCCGAATGATGCTACCGCAGTGGTTGGCGCCCCGGGGCGGCTAAATTCGGCCTGCCCGTCCATTAAAAATTCAAAATTACGAAATTAATCGATATCTAAGGGGTATATGCATAATCTCTAATGCGGCTGGGGCGACATCTACACCGCCTCACGCTGACGGTCCGGGTGGCGCGCCGGCCGGAAGGGTGGTGGCGCCAGCCAAGCGCCGACCGCCACCCCTGCGGCCGCCATGCAGGATGCCGGCTCGTGCGTGTCCGGCGGCATGCCTTTCTCTTGCACGCGAATTGCCGTGGCCGGTTATTAGGGGGCCGTGCCGGGTCCAATCATGCGGATCCATGACATGGTGAGGGCGGCCACCTTCTTTCAGCATGCGGGCATAGCCATGGTCCTGGTTTTCGTACCGATACTGGCCAAGGATCTCACGGGATCGTTCCTGGAGGTGGGCCTGGTGGTGGCTTCCTACAGTCTGGCGCAGATACTGGCCGAGATTTATTTTGGAAGGCGCTCGGACGCGGCAGGATCCCGCATGAACTTCGTCAGGGCCGGGTTCGCGGGGTGCGCCGTCGTCTTCGGCCTGCATTATCTGGCCGACGACGCTTGGCTGCTCCTGCTGGCCAGGGTGGGGGCGGGCGTCGCCACCGGTGTGATGATACCTGCCTTTGTGGCCTACTCGTACGAGCTCACCGGGGAGGGGCGCAAGGCAGCGGCCATCATATCGTTTCACGCCCTGGGATGGATGGCCGGCATACTGGCCACCGGGGCGGTAGGCGACATCAGGCTGGCATTTCTTGCCAGCTCCGGTTTCTTTGTGGCGGGTCTGCTGCTGACGTGGCGGCTTCCCGAGGTGGGGTTTGGCTCCGGACCCGTACGCGGGTCGATCCGGCGGATAGTCTCCCAGAACCGATTCCTGTTCTGGACGGTCCTGCTGCGGCACATCGCGGCCACCTCGGTCTGGACCGTGCTGCCCATAGCCATGATGGAGCACCTGGGCGCCCAGCTGCACCACATCTCGATAGCGTACGTGGCCAACACCGCGATGGCGTTTGTCATGATAAACCTGATGGCCGACCGCATACGGCTGTCTGACACACGCAAGCTGCAGGTGGGGGTGGCCAGCATAATTCCTGCCTTTCTTGGACTCTCCTGGGTAACCGAATGGTGGATGGCCATGCCCTTTATGGCCCTGATAGGGTGTTCTTGGGCATTCCTGTTTGTGGGGGGCAACTTTTACCTGATGGAGCGCAACCCCCACTCCACGTCTACCGGGCTGTTCAGCTCCACCATCTCGGTGGCAACCATAGTTGGTCCGATGGTGGGGGGCGGGATCGCCGCCCTGCTCGACTACCACTATGTGATGTATGCGGCCGCGGCCATCGCGGCCGGGGGGCTGGCGGTCTCGCTGAGGGTGGGCCGGGCTGCTACCTCAGGCCCCACCGAGACATCACCCCGTCCTCCACCCTCTTGAAGACGAACCCGTCTATCCCTATGCCTATCCCCATTATGATTACCATCACGGCTATGATCTGGCTGATGTCGTTGAGCTGCCTGCCCACGTTCAACAGGAAACCCAGGCCCAGGAACGAGAACAGCAACTCGGCTCCGATGACGCCCCTCCAGGCGAATGCCCAGCCCTGCTTGAATCCCGATATCATATACGGAAAGGCGGCGGGTATGATCAACCACACTATCAGCTTTCTGCCGCGGGCCCCCATGTTGCGGGCCGCTTCTATGTAATGGGGATTGATGTTCTTTACGCCGGAGCTGGTGTTGATGGTAACGGCAAAGATCGCCCCGACGGCGGTCACGAATATTATCCCCAGGTCGGTCAGCCCGAACCACAGTATGGCCAACGGAACCCAGGCCACCGACGGTATGGACTGCAGCCCCAGCACCAGAGAGCCGATGGTGTGGTCCACTATGCGTATCCTGGCCATGAATATGCCCAGCACCAGCCCGCCCGCGGCCGCTATCACAAAGCCGGTGGCCAGCCGCCATAGGCTGGTGCCTATTCCGTGGAAGAGGCTGCCGTCCCCGGCCATATAGACCAGGTCCTCCAGGACGTCGTACGGGGACGGAAATATGTTGGGGGGCCACACCTCGGACATGGCAACCAACTGCCATCCCGTCATCAGAAAGACGTAGAAGAGGATCTTCTTTGCCGTCCTAGGGATGATCACGGATTACACCTTTCCCTGCCGCAGCGCCGACCTTATCTCCTGCTGCGCAGGCAAGAGGCCGGCGTCGTCGCTGCTCCTGGGACGCTGGCTGTCCACGTTGATCACCTTCCTTATCTTGGATGGGCGATTGCTGAAGACCACCACCTTGGATCCCAGCACCGAAGCCTCGACCACGTTGTGCGTAACAAACAGGATGGTCTTCCCGGTCTTTTTCCAGATGTCCTGCACCTCGGCCAGCAGGCGATCCCTGGTGGAGACGTCCAGAGCCGAGAAGGGCTCGTCCATCAGCAGCATCCTGGGCTCCATTACCAGCGCCCGCGCTATGGCCACCCTCTGCTTCATCCCCGTGGACAGCTGGTGTATGTACGAGTTGTCAAACTTTGTGAGGTGCATCATCGCCAGGTACTTGTCCGAGGACTCCCTTCTCTGGTCGGGCGAGACGCCCGCCAGCTTGAGCCCGAACTCCACGTTGTCCCGGACGTTCAGCCACGGAAAGAGGGCTCCTTCCTGGAAGACCATGATCCGGTCGGGGCCCGTGCCTGAGACCAGGTTCCCGTCAAAGTTGATCTTGCCGCCATCCGGGCACTCCAGGCCTGCCACTATCCTCAGAAACGTTGACTTGCCGCATCCGGAGGGGCCGATCAGTGATATGATCTCGCCATCCTCTACGTCCAGGTCTATGCCGCCCAGCGCCTGGATCTGGCTGCTATTGTGCTTGAAGTACTTTACCACGCCGCGGGCCTCAAGCGTCAGCATCGTATTCCCCCTGAACCGCGTCGTAGTACAAACCGCCCAGGTCGTAGCCGTGCCTGCCCAAGTACCCCAGCGCGTCGGCGCGCTCCGCAAACTTGTCTAGGGAATGGGCCAGCGGATCCGCCGTAAAGTACAGGCCCAGCAGGGACTCATCTATCACCCCGTCGGGGAAGGGCCTGCCCAACTCCGCCTCTATGTACTTGTTGAAAGAGATACGCGCATCCACGTGGTTGTCGTTGATCCACCCGATTATGGAGTGGTGGGCCTCCAGCCATCTCGCCACCGCCTCGCCGTTCTCGTCCACAAAGGACTTCCGGGCGACCAGCACGACTGATGCAAACTTCCCGTCCTCCCAGAGATCCTCCTCGCGGAAGAGCCGCTCTCCGCCCAACTCGCGCACAAGTATGGTGGCCCAGGGCTCGGGCACCCAGGCCGCGTCCACCTCGCCCTTGGCAAAGAGTGTGTATGTGTCGGGGTTGGCTATGTTCAGTACCACCACCGACCCGCCCTTCTCGGCGGTGCCAAGGCCGTTCTCCTTCAGGTAGTTGCGCAGGGATATGTCCTGACTGTTTCCTATCTGCGGGGCGGCAACCCTCTTGCCGTCGAGATCAGCGGGGCCTGCTATGCCTGAATCCGGCTGGATCACCAGGCTGCTCCCTCCACTGGCGGCCCCGGACAGTATGCGGATGTCGCCGTTGGCGGACTTTAAGAACCCGTTTATTGCCGGACCCGGCCCGACATACGCCATGTCTATAGACCCGGAGAAGAGGGCCTCTATGGTCTGGGGACCGCTGTCGAACAGCCTGTATTCCAGCACGGCAGCATCCCCAACACTGCCCTCAAAGATGCCCATCTCCACTCCAACTATGGGGACGGCATGCGCTATGTTGGGAAAGAAGGCCACGCGCATCTTGGCCTCGCCGGATGCCTCGTCCTGAATCAGGGCATACCACACAAGAGCAGCCGAGACCAGTACTGCCCCCATTCCCAGCACGAGCCGCGACTTCATGCCGCCGTTGAATCCGGTTCTGATAAATAACAATCGAATCTTAGCTATAACTAACCTGATCTTTGCCGTCCCGGGCCATTTGCGTCGCTGCGGCAAACCTGCGCGGCTCGCATACGCCACCAGCTAAACCACGGACCCGGCAATTCCACCCGACACAAGGATGCAACATCCACCCGGACCGCGCTCCGGGATCAAACATGGTACACCCCGGGATCGATCATAACCAACATCGGGGTTTAACAAGTTAGGAGTGCAAGTCTCCTCAGACTTCCACATATGAGGAGACCAGCACACCGGTATGATTGGCCGAGAACGGCATTTAAGGTTGGGGGTAAGCTTTCCTTCCCCGGTGCGTCAACATTACCACCATCATCATCGCCACTACCCGGGAGGAGGCCTGCCCGATGAGCCGTACCACCGGCATCATGGATCGCGAGATCAAGAACAACATCAGCATCCGCAGGCAGATAATGGGCGACCTGGACAAGTACATCACCGAGGTGGTCAACATCCCCTCCGGCCCCAACGCGCCGTACGAGGTGGCCGACTTCAACCGCGGAATGATCCGGGCGGTCGCCGCGGATGCCTCGGTAGGGGGACGTACCACCGCCCGTCGGGCGGCCACCACCCTGATGGAGACCGATAGCACGGGGGCGGCCACCGCCCTGATGGAGACCGGGAACACTGGGATGACCCCCAGCGACGAGTGGTACAGGAGGCGGCTGGCCGCCTTGACCGTCGAGGCGGTCGAGGGGATCTTTGCCGAGACGGTCCTGGACAGGATGACTACGCTGCGCCGGCTGGGCAAGCTGCCCCGTGACGGCCTGGTCGTCGCCGTCGACTGCCATCTGATACCACGGTACGACAGGATAAAGGATGACCACCTGACCATCTCCAGGTACAAGTGCGGAACCAAACACTTTGAGCGGTACATCACGATCCACTGCGTCAACGACGGGCTGCGCCTGGTCCTGGGGTGCCTGCCGGTTCCGGCCGGCGCGTCCGTGCCGAAGATGGTGCGCTCGCTGATTGATCAATGCATGGAGGACTGCATCGTGATCAAGCTGTGCCTGTTTGACAGGGAATTCTTCACGGTCCGGACCATCGCCGCCCTGGACGAGATGAACATCCCCTTCCTGATGCCCTGCCGCAACAGCCCCGGAGTGGTCGAGACGCTCAACCTGTTTGATCAGGATGATCCGCCGAAGGATGCCATCCCGTGCATCCTGAAGGGGGCCGACGGGACTGCCCCCTACAACATGGTCGTCGCGGCCCGCCGCAAGCGCGACCCCGGCAAATCCGAATCAAAGGCGCCCCAGGACAGGTTCATCGGGTTTGCCACCAACCTGCCCTGGGTGGACGTGATCGTCTATGCGGTCCGGTGGGGGATCGAGTCCGCCTACGCCCAGATAGAGGCGATGAGGGCCAAGACGCGCAGCCGTAACCCGGGGGCGCGCCTCTTCTGCTTTATCTACTCGTTGATGATCTTCAACGCCTGGGTGATGGCCAAGATCCTGATGAGATTGCTCATCTCCGAGCGGTCCCTGCCGCGCCGCCTGGGGACGATCACCCAGCTGACCTTCAAGGAGATAATCGAGGTACTCGCCGATGGGCCCGGACCGCCACCCGGCGGCGCATCCAACCCGGGATAGGACTCCAATGGCATCAGAGAAGATGGCGCGGCATGGGGGATGCTGCGCACGGCCCCGCCCGTTGTCCAGCGGATCACCCCCCCAACACATCCCCTGCCGCCCGCTGTACGATCGTCGCCGGGCCGGGTGCCCGCCGGACCGGCCCGCGGCGCGGTTGCAGACATGTTTTGGCGGACCGTGCGGCCATCGTCCGGTGTATATCTCGGGCAGATCCTGTCTTTGGGCTAATTGCCGTGGTTTAGCTGGCCACGGATAAACACACATATTTGTCTGACAGTGTCAAGATCTACAGGTTGAGTGCAATCAACTTTGATCCGCTACGTCGGGGCCTGCAATGGGGAAGTTTGCAATGAGCACCACATTTGAGAAGCGCATGACCATTCGCACTACGCTGGAGCCGATGTACCGGCTGGTGGATCTTGACGGAACCATAATAGACTGCAACTACAAGTATGCGCGGATGCTCGGATACGTAAAGGACGAGATCGTCGGCATGTCCATACTGGATCATACCCCCAAGAAGCAACAGTACATAATCCAGGAGATATTCAAGAACTGGAAGAACCGCATACCCGTCAACAACCGCAAGTTTCCGCTGTTGACCAAAAGCGGCAAGGTCTTTGACGTGCTGATCACGGTGGAGGATGTTCTAGGAGTAGATGGCAAACTGACCCGGAGCCGCACCACCCTGCTGGACTACGAGGAGGTCAACCAGCTGCAGGACTTGGTGAAGCTGAGCAAGTACGAGAGTCTCTACGAGAACTCGCCGGACATGTACAGGACGGTGAACGTCGAGGGCGTGATAGTGGACTGCAATCCGGCCTACGCCAAGAAGCTTGGATACACTAAAGACGAGGTCATAGGCAGGAACCTGATAGAGCATACCGCCGACCGGGCAGTCTCGGCCATGCTGATAAACATGGCAAAATGGAGAATAGACGGCGTCTGCAAGCCCGTGGAGGCTTGGATGAAAAAGAAGGACAACACCGAGTTTCCTGCCCTGATTACCCCGACCAACCTGTTTGACGAGGACGGGGCCCTGCTGGGCAGGAACGTGGTCATACAGGACCTGACCAAGATGCAGGAGACAAAGAACATGCTGGATGAACGCAAGCAGATAGACAAGATGAAGGACGAGTTCCTTACGGGCATCACGCACGAGCTCAAGACGCCCCTGACCCCGATAATCGGGTTCTCGCAGGCGCTGGCCAGGCCGGGGATGCTGGGCAACCTGAACGAGAAGCAGACCAAGGCGATCAGAACCGTCCTAAGCAATGCCGTCCACCTGCGCCAGCTGGTCACGGATCTTTTGAGCATACACAAGCTGGAGCTGGGCAGGATGCAGTTCGACTTCAAGGAGTTCGACTTGGAGGAGATGATGGAGAACGTATTGACGACCATGACGTACGCCGCCGAAGAGAAGGAGATCTCGTTGACTACGCAAGTTCTGGTCAAGGGCAGGCTAGTGGGAGACCATTCCAGGATCCAAGAGATAATCAACAACCTCATCTACAACGCCATCGACTTTACCCCGGCCAAAACCGGCAGGATAGTCGTCACCGCCGAACGCGATGGCGAGTACATTCGGTTCAGCGTGCAGGACAACGGCGTGGGCATCCCCAAGGAGAAGCAGTCCCAGCTGTTCACAAAGTTCTACCAGGTAGAGACGGCCGTCACTAGGCGGCACGGCGGCACGGGTCTGGGGCTCTCCATCTGCAGGGGCCTTGCCGAGGGGATGGGCGGCACCATAGGCGTGAAGAGCCGCAGGGGCAAGGGAAGCACTTTTTACTTCACCATACTACCAGGTGAGCATGAGAGCGTGGAGGAGACGAAATGAAGATCCTAGAGGTTGATGACAACCCCGACATCATACAGTTCGTCCAGCTGACGGTAGAGTCGCTGGGGCACGACTTTGACTCGGCGCCTGGCGGGCGAGAGGGCCTTGAGAAGATACGCAACAACAAGTATGATCTGGTCTTTTTGGATCTGTCCATGCCCGACTTTACGGGGATGGACGTGATTGACGCTCTGATAGAGGAGGGGATAATGGACAAGCAACCCATAGTGCTTTTCACGGCCTCCTATCTGGGGGTGGACAAGCTGGAAGAGGATCTGCAGAAGAAGGGAGTAAACTCCGTGCTGACAAAACCCGCCGACATCGACCAGATAATAGACAAGATAAACGAGATAGAGGCCACCCTGTAGGATAGGGGGCGCACCTGCCGGCGGCGGGACTAGCCGGCCCGGACTGCGGATGTGCGTAGCACCAGTTGCCCGCATACGCCGAACGCGCACCCCCGGGTATGCTTTGAACTTACTTTAGCACCCTGTTGTCGCTGCCTATCATCGCATCAAGTTTCTCGGTCAAGTACGCAATCTCCTTTTTGATGTTGTCGTACTCGGGGAATCCCTTTCCAACCCCTGCCTCCGGGTTTATAGCTTCGACCTTGTTGAGGAACCGGTGCAGCTGCTCAGAGAGCAGCGGATCTATTGCCTGCACAGCCAGGTTCAGTACATCATTGGCGTGCTTCATCGCCATGACCAGATCACCCTGCTTGTTCCGGATGTTGGCCGGAACATCCTCGTAGGTCTCTGCCTCGGTCAGGGCTCGGTTCATCAGGCCGGAGATCATCAGAATCACGCTAAAGTAGTTCTTCATGGCTTGGGTCACGAAGATCAGGTTCTTTTTTCTTGACTCCTCGCGATCGCGCACTATCTTTTGAATCTCGCGGACGGCGCTGGCTATCTTGCTCTCCGTCTTGTTCTGCAGGCGGAAGAGGATAACCGCTATGACAAGTGCTATGGCCACCTCGCCTATGAGGAAAGACATCCATCCGGACGGACTGCATTTGGGATCAAACTCCATCAGGGAACAGCGCGGAACATCCTCGCCCTGCGCGTACGCCGGCGCGACCGTCTGCGGGATTGTGGCCGATAAAACAAAGGAGACCAAAACGGCTGCCACTGCCCGGTGCATGTTGGGATTCTCCACCATGTTATTTTATGTGTTATCTCACGATATGTTATTAATGGAGATATGGTAGCTTCCGGGCTGATACGGGCATGATCCTCAACAATGACTCGGGGCATGCGGCGGTTCATCCGTCGTTATCCTGATATCCGATACAATCGCCCCGCCCAGACAGCGCGTCTGGCTCTCACCGTCTGCAACCGGGTATTCGCTTGTCGTCGCCGGGTCGCGTGGGAGACTGTCTGCATCGTAACGACCCTCCAATATGGTTGGTTCCGCCCTGACTGGCGAGGTTCACGCGGAAGCCGCGGGAGTGAATCATGTGGCAACATGCCGGATCAACCATTCAACACTATCAGACGAGGGTGAGCCGCGGCCGCGTTTACTCAACGATATAATCCCCTTAGGCTCAGACCGGGCCGTCAAGTTACCGGCGCCTGAAGAGAGGTGTCAAATCAGGCGCCTGGATCATTCACAGGTTCTACCGGCTCCAGTCGAGATCCCTTCGTGCCATAGGCGCCCGATTTGACAGGTGGGTGCAGGCGCCGGTAACTTTACAGCCCGAGGCTCAGACGTCAACAATAAATACTGCGCCGACCTTCATACTCCGTGCCCATTGACATCGGCGAGTATGACAACTCCGTGGTGGAGCCGATTGAGCTCCGCATGATACAACCATCCAATTTTCCAGTCAGGTACGCAGATCAGAAGGACTCCCCCGACATGGTGCAACTCAGGGACAGCATTAGAGAACATGGCCTGCTCCAGCCCATACTGGTGCGCCCCTTGGAGCATGGATTCGAGATCGTGGCAGGCCACCGCCGGTTCGCCGCATGTCGCTCACTCCGCCATCGGTTCATATCGTGCAAGATACGCGAGCTGAGCGACCAGCAGGCATATGAGATACAACTGACCGAGAATCTACAACGAAAGACGATGGATCCGATAGAGGAGGCCGAGGCCTACCAGAAATACGTCTTTGATTTCGGATGGGGCGGAGTACGTGACCTGAGCAGGAAGATTGGAAAGAGTGAGGAGTACGTATCCCACCGAATGCAGCTGCTAAAGCTGCCCGGCGGCGTCAAAAACCACGTTGTTGCAAGAAACATGAGTGTCAGTCAGGCGCTGGAGCTCGTTGGAATGCCGGAGGCCGGCGGGGATCTGGCAGACGACATAGTCCGAAACAAACTCACCGTAAAGAGCATTAGAAAGATAAAGACACAGATGAGCATAGAGAACGGAACCGTGGCACGCCGCAGCAGGGAGTCCAAGTCCAGGGAGTCACAGATAACAAATCGCGGAATACTGACACTCAAGATCACGCTGTCCCGAATCGATGATCTGATAGAGAATGCTCACGGGGCAGACCCCAAGGAGCGGGCTGCAATTATCGAGTTTTTGATGGATATGCGCAGACGCATACATTCCATGATAGACGAGGTTATCAGGTTCGAAAAGAATCGCCCTAGGCGCTAAATCCGCCGTACCGGTCCGCTCAAGCGGTCGGGCAGACCTATCTTCCCAGGAACGGTGGAACCCACTCCTCCAGGAACCTCTTATACTCGGCCTCGGTGTACGCCAGCGCGTACAGCGAGGCATCGGCCTCGGGGACAAAATCGTATACCTCGTAGGTATGCAATATGTCGCCAAATAGGTTTCTGTATATGTCGTTCTCCTCGTAGGCCATCTCCTTGGTCAGGAACGACTTTACCGTTATCCAGTCGTATCCGCCCAGCGTCTTTCCTGAAAAGACCACGAAGGGCGCATCACGGAGGTACTTTTTAAGCCCCTCCAGCCTCTTGGGCAGGGCCTGGGAGCTGCGAAACTTCACCAAGTCGATGTGCACTACCCGGCCGGGAACCTTTCTGGTATCTATGGATATGGTGTACCCGCGTATGATGCCGTCTTCCTCCAGGGCCTTTATCCTGGACTCTATCTCGTCTTGGGATATGTTGTGCCCAAAGCCGCGCAGATAGTCCCATATTTCGAACGTCCCCTGCTTTGAATCCTGGCTAAGGGCGGAAAGGATCATCTCGTCCACCTTGTCGACCATGTCTTCTCTAACATAAACCGGTATTTAACAAGTTCAGAATACGGTTCTTTCGAAAATACGGTTGATGGTGATTTTACGCATACCCGGACGGTTCGGGACTGATCCGGCCCGGCGACCAGGATCTCGTTGCCCCGTATGACGAACCGCAACCCCGGGTCGGCCGGCGCCGACGACCAAGTCAGGCGCCAAACCGGATCAGAGGCGAAGTGTTACGTCCCAACCCGTCCTTTGTACGCATCAACCGTATTTTCTAGAGAACCCAGAATACCGGTCATGGTGCGGAATGATGGAGGACCGGTGTCAGGCCCAACGCTACTGAAGGCAAGTATATCTGGTTAGTTTACCTGCGCATGGTGAGCAGACCCTTTACCTTCCATCGGCTTCGAGCCGTTCCTACTGAATGGGGGATTTCGAGCTGCAGCCTTACTCGGCTTCGAGCCGTTACAGATGAGTGTAGCCTTGCTGCTTGCCGACCAAAACAAAAAGGAGGTGAACGAAAATAGAAAGATCAAAAGCCTACATTGGAATCGACATAGGGAAACGGACCTGCGTGGTCTGCGTCATGGGCGCGGACGGCAACGTCCTGGAGGATGCCAAATACCCCAACACCAGGGCGGACGCCCGGAAATTCGCCGAGAGCGTCGCGCCCCGGTACGACTGCAAGGCGGTCTGCGAGTCCACGGCCTGGCTGTGGCTCAAGACATACGAAGTATTCGAGGATCTGAAAATACCCATAGTGTTGGCCAACCCGCTGCGGCTCAAGCTGTCCCAGTCCGGGACCAAGACCGACAAGATTGATGCCAGGCAGCTGGCCAACCGGCTCAGGATGGACGACGTACCGACCTGCCACGTGCACAAGCGGAACAACAGGCGCGACCTGGATCTGCTCCGCCAGCGGATGATCCTGATCAAGGAACGGACCCGCGCGCTCAACCGCCAGCACGCCATCTGCGGCAAGTACGACCACCCGACCAGCTCGGGCCACGGAAACACGTCCGGAGCCAAGTACCAGGAATACCTGAACGGCCTGAAGCTGAACCCCGGCGACACCAGGATCATGGGCCAGTACGTCCGCCACGTCAGATACCTGAGCGGTGAGATAGACATGTTGGAGAAGCTCGTGGCAAAGGCGGCCCTGAACAACGAGGATGCCAGGCTGATAATGACCCTGTCCGGGTTTGACGCCTTCAGCGCCCTGCTGGTGGCCGTCTCCATCGACGGCATCGGCCGGTTCGCCGCCCCCCGACAACTGGTCTCGTTCCTGGGCCTCTGCCCCAGGGTGTACCAGTCCGGGGACAGCACCCGGCACGGCCGCATGAAGAAGAGCTCCGACCGCGCCCTGACATGGATCATGATGCATTCGGCCCTGGTGGCCGGCCATCACAATCCCGTGCTGTCGGCATACTACGAGGGCGTCCGCAAGCGCCACCCGCCGGTGGTGGCCCAGAGCCACCTGGCCAAAAAGATGGCCATCTACATCTGGCACATGCTGAACAAACGACAGCCCTACCGATTCCATGACCAGAAGGCCTACCAGGCCAAGCTGGTCCGGCTGGCGCGGCTAGCATCCCGCATCTAGCCGGCGCTCCGGCACCCATCTCTGGATCAATTTGGGAGGGTGTCGGGGCCCGGCCAGACGCGGCCCGCCACCGTGCGGGATCCGCCCAGCACCATTGGCAGATATTTTTTTTCGCACGGGAAAAAAACGACCGGAATGGCGCCGCCGGCCCGCTCGGTGCCCAACGAGCAGGGAGCGCCGGATCCCGCGTGGGGAGCCCTGCGCATTTCCAGATCCGGTCCCCCATCGGGAGGCGTCTCGCCGCCCCGGCCTGGGCGAGGGGCGGCTTCGACGCCTCCCTTGGGTCCCTATCCCGGTGCAAAAAACGATGATCATCTCGCGCAAGTCGGCGCGTCTTAAATACTGCCAGTCCAACTTACCTGCGGCATGCATCAAGGCATACGGCTTCCGCTCGCACGCGCCGCCTTTACATACACAGATGGAAGTTGCAGATATTCAAATCGCTAACGTGGGGGATTGCCAGCGCAACCAAGACCTGCCCGGCACGGCCGGTGTTGCCCGGCATGCCGAGATGATGGGCGGGCGTGACCGCACGCAGGCGCCCCCGGTCTATTCCCGCGGCGGCTGGTAGAGCACCTGGTATCTGGTGCCGGTCAGCCTGCGCAGGGATTCCTGCACCCGTACAAGCTCGGCTGGTATGGCCGATGCGGCCAGCCGTGTCGCGTTTGACATGTCCTCTATCTTTTTTCCCGCATCTGCCTTGGCCTCCAGAAGTGACTCGAGCTCCTTCTCTAGTGCGTGGAGACCGACAGGGCTGGATTTACGGATCATGTCCGAGGTGTCGCGTATTCGGGCTGCTATCCCGGACGCCCTCTCCACGAATCCGCCGATGGCTTCCTGTGTTTGGGTTATGGCGTCTACTGCTTTATCGGTGTCCTTTACGGAAATTGCGCCGGACAGGACTGCCTTTCGCGCCCCCTCCAGCAGCATGATAACGCCGTCCATGTCCTGCCGATTCATGGTCTCGTACGGGCCGTCCAGCACGCGGCGCAGCAGGGCTTTCTGGTCCTTGTCGGCAGAGATGTGCGCGTACCTGCCTAGCGGCCTTGACACCCTGGTGAACTGGGCGGCCACCTCCGCGGTTAGTGATGCCCGGGCTGCCTCCTCCGTCTTCACCGTGTCTTTGAGCCCGAGAAACCCATGATACTCTTCGGACTCCTTGAACGCAGATATCTCTCCTGACACCTGCTGAATTCGAGACTCGGCCTGCTCCTTTTCGCGCTCCGCCGCCTTTCCCTTGCCGGCGTTCTCTCTTGCCGAATTCTCAAGGGCCCGTATGTTGCCGATTCCCTCTTCCACGCTGCCGGCCAGCCCCGAGTCGTTCTGGTGCTTGGCCACGGCCGTCAGCAGGCCTTTTCTGTTTCCGTCAACCTCCTCCAATATCTGCTTGAGCCTGGCCGCATACTTGTCTGCAAACACGTGTATCACCCGCGTCTGCTTTCCCAGAATGTTCCCAGTCTTCTTGAGGTGGTGCCCCAGCTCTTCGCTGGCCCGGACCATGTCCGCGTAGGTGCGTATGGGCTTTATCTCGACGGCGTTGTTTTTCAGCGCCTCTATCAGCATCTTCTTTCCGCGGACGACAAGCGGCCTGAGCCGCTTGTCCACATCGTCCATTCGCAGGTCGTCGCCCTCCAGCTCGCGGCGTATGGCCACCAGTTCCCTGATCAGGTCGTTTGTCCTGTGAAGCGTGTTGGAGGATTCGGTTATGATCTGCTCGGACCGCCTCCTGTGCGCATCCGCCGCTATCTGCTGTGCCTCCTCTAGGTGTATCTCGCGCACTATGGAAGCCGGTTCCGGCGCCTTTTTTCTGCCCCAGCCAAACACCATCCGGTTATCTGTCCGGGGCCGCGCCTAAAACAGTTGCCCTATCGCCAAAAAAGCCACCGAGCGTACCCAAGCAGGCCGGAAAAGCTACTTAAGCGGTGGTTGGATCACAGTATGGTGTGAGTGTCGCGCCCACGCATTATGATCTGGAATTTGAGCCGGACTTTGCGAACTTTACCTTCCGGGGCCGGGCTAAAATATCGGCCTGGTGCTACAGCCCAGTCTCAAAGATACGTCTGGATGCCGCCGAGATAGAGGTACGATCGTGCCGGGTAGAGGCTGGAGACCAGGCGCTGGCAGCTACGGTGCGTGTTGACGATGCGGCAGAGGCGCTGGTGATAACCCTGCCCAAAAAAATATCGAACGAGTGCACCATCGACATAGAGTATACGGGCACGCTCAACGATAGGCTGCTGGGGTTTTATCGGAGCAGGTATACTGACGGCTCAAAGACCAAGTTCCTGGCCACCACCCAGTTCGAGGCGGCCGATGCCCGCCGGGCATTTCCGTGCTGGGACGAACCCAACCACAAGGCCACATTCGGGGTAACCATGCTGGCGCCGCCGGGCATGACCGCCATCTCAAACATGCCTCCGCGCTCCATCAGGGAGCAGGATGGCCACACTATCTACCGATTTAAAAAGACGCCCCTGATGTCCACGTACCTGCTTTACCTGGGGGTGGGCGAGTTTGAGTATCTGGGCGGGGGGAAAGACGGGCGCATCCGCGTGGTGACCACCCGGGGAAAGTCCGGGAAAGGACGGTACGCGTTGGATATGGCATCGGATCTCTTGGCGGCCTACGAGGAATACTTTGGCAAACCATATCCTCTGCCCAAGCTGGACCTGATTGCGCTGCCAGACTTTGCCGCCGGGGCCATGGAGAACTGGGGCGCAATCACCTTCCGGGAGAACATCCTGCTGTACGACCCCAAGAACTCGTCCACGCGAACACGGCAGTACATAGCTGAGGTGGTTTCGCACGAACTGGCCCACCAGTGGTTCGGCAACCTGGTCACCATGGACTGGTGGAACGACCTCTGGCTCAACGAGAGCTTTGCAACATTCATGGCCACCAAGCTGGTGGACAAGTTTCATCCGGAATGGAACCTGTGGGACCAATTCATCGACGACTCGATGAACGCCGCCATGGAGATAGATGCGCTGCGCTCCACCCACCCGATAGATGTGAAGGTGGACTCCCCCTCCCAGATACGGGAGATATTCGATGTCATATCCTACGACAAGGGAGGATGCATACTGCGCATGTTAGAGGACTACGTGGGCAAGGCCGCCTTCAAGAGGGGGCTTCGCAAGTACCTCAGGGCATTCAAGTACGGCAACGCTGCCGGCAAGGATCTCTGGGACTCCATAGAGTGGGCCTCCAGGGTGCCGGTGCGCCGGATGGTGGAATCATGGCTAAAGCGGAAGGGCTTTCCGGTGGTGGAAGCCTCGGCGACGGGGTTCCACCTGAGCCTGAAGCAGGAGCGCTTTTACGCAGACGGGAGAAGGGCGCCAGGCCGGGGCGTCTGGCCCATACCCGTCAGGTTTCAGGATGGGCGATTCACGCGCCTAGGCATGCTGGAGACAAGGACGGCGGACTTGGGACTTCCACGGAAGTTTGTGGCAAACCACGGCCGGACCGGTTTTTACCGGGTGCGGTATCACGGGCTGCTGCTGGATGAGGTAAAGGCAATGATCAGGCGCGGGGAGCTGCCCGCACGGGATCGATGGGCCGCGCAGAACGATCTGTTCGCCTTTTGCCTGTCTGGCCGCGCCAGCGTCGCGGACTATCTGCAGTTCGTTGATGCGTACTCGGACGAGAACGAGTACATGCCGCTGGCAAACGTGGGGCGGAATCTGTTGCTGCTGCTCAACATGTCGCATTCGCAGGACTGGTACGGCTTGGTGGAGGGGAAGGCCACGCCGCACTTTTCTAGAATATTGGCCAGGTTGGGCTGGAAGCCATCCAAGCGGAACAGCCACACCGACGCATTTCTCAGGTCGATGTCCATATCCGCCTTGGGGAGGCTGGACCGCAAGGTGGCCAGCCAGGCCAAGGATCTCTTTGCCCAGTTCCTAGAGTCTGCCGGATCAGTCCATCCCGATATTCGCGCACCCGTATTTGCGGCCGCGGCCCACCGTGGCGGCGTCCGCATGCACTCTCAGATGAGGTCGCTCTTCAACCGGGTAGATTCGATCGAAGAGAAGCTTCGCATATTGTCGGGCATGTGCGAGTTCGACAATCCCGCAATACTGGTACGCACTCTGGACTTTTCTCTGACCGATGCGGTGCGCTCGCAGAACGCCCAGCTGCCGATAGTCAAGGTGGCGTCAAATCCGTACGGCCGAGGCATCCTCTGGCCATGGCTCAAAGACAACTGGAAGAGCCTGGAGTCCAAGATCGGCCACGGAAACCCGCTCTTCGGCAGGATAGTATCCAGCATAGCCATGGCCGCCGACGGCTCCGAGACGGACGAGATAAAGAAATTCTTCATTGCTAATCCGGTGCCTGGCACCGAGCGCACACAAGCCCAGATGCTGGAGATGGTCTCCATATATTCCGACTTTAGACGGAGAGCGGCGCAGGATACGGCCGGCCGCTGAGGACGTGGTTGCCGGCCGCATACGCGTGGTACGCTCAAGATGAATGCATATTTGGCGGTGGCCGTGGGCATTGTTGCAGCCGCGGCGGCAATCTTGGCACTGGCTGCCGTACCGCCGCAGGACGACCCCGATTATTTTGAAATAAATGCCACCTATAATGACGGAACAATATCCATATCGTTCCGGGATCATTCGGATGGGACAGAGAACGTGTCCATGGAGATACTGGGCATGTCCGAGACGTTCAGGAAAACGTACGAGTCCGGCCACATCGAGGAGCACGTACCGTTTCTCGGACCGCCAAAGTACGGCTGGGGGGCGCACCCGATTATTTTCGAGGTGTCGCACCAAACACTTGGGGAGCTCAGCATAAAGACCGAGATACGCGATGCCGGCCAACCGTCCGCCGCTGTGATATTTGCGCGACCATAGGACGCCGCCCGCCTGCAAGGCGGCATTGCAGTTCCGTGGTTTTTTTTGCGGCAGCCATGTGGTGGAACAAAAGATCTTGTTGCCGGTATTGGACGGATTATCCGCATCTGACACTACAATCACAACCGCCACCGACGGCTATCGATTGAAAATAAAAAAAACAAAAAAAAGAGATGCCTAGTTTTCCCAGTAGGATGCGGGTATCACAGTGACGTGATCATCACCGGCGAACTTTACGTCGTTTATGCAGACGGCCGCAATATCGGTCGTACTGGTATTGCCATCGGCGTCAACGGGGTCTATACCAAAGGATACCACGTTCTCGATCCCTTCGTTGGCTTGGAATCTGATGTGTGCCTCGGTCAGACTGTGTGTGCCACCAAAGTAGTAGGGCGTATCCTCCATCACCACGCCGTGACCGGAGACGTCGACGTCACCTGGCTCCTGGAATGAAATGTCAACAACCTGAAGTCCGGGACACGCTGGGTCGTCGGGCAGATTCTCTAGGGCAACATAGTGGTTGTGGAAGACCGGGTCGTCGGCGTCGGCTTGCGCCACGCTATCCAGAACACCGGCATGCGTGGTGGTTACAATGATGGCACTGAGCCCGGCACTGGTGATAACACCATAGCCAAATGCTCCGCCGGATCCATCCGTCGGAACATCATAACCCGTATACACGCGTATTTTCTCAAATTCGCTACTATCCGTTATTATCACAGCTTTGTTAATGTCGATAAAGCTCGAACCGGCCATCATCATGCCGTCTCCCTTCATGCTATCATCCATCATCATGCCATCATCCATCATACTACCGTCCATCATGCTATCGTCCGTCATGTTGCCGTTTGACATCATGCTATCGTCCGTCATGTTGCCGTTTGACATCATGCTATCGTCCGTCATGTTGCCGTTTGACATCATGCTATCGTCTTCCATCTCCTGCGCACTGACAATGCCGCCCACCAAAAGGGCGCCGATCGCTGCTACTGCAAGAACTGCACCCAGACTGGCTGCACGTATTGTATTACTCATTAAAACAGCTCGAATTCACCGCTATTTATAAGAAATTCTACTCATTTATGAAAATTATACAATTAATATAAAAGCTTGCTTTAAGTTGTTATATTAACGTATTCTACAAAGCTGCTACACCGCTCAAAAATATACTCGGCATAAATTGGCCTGCATGATAATTTCGTGATCGCGATCACGCGCAATGGCGATATCGTGGTCCGATCGTGGCCAGTCCGGCAGTGCTGGATTCGCTGATGGAAAAGTCCGCCGGATGCGCCTAGCCCGCAGAGCGTCTGGGACTTGATGAATGGATGGCGGCATGCCGCAAGGGCGGCCAAGCGTTCACGAAGACCGGGGCCGGACATGGACAAACCGGGGAGGAAACCCGGACTTTGAGATCGCCCGGGGCGGTTTGGCCGGCAGCCGGACGACGGCTATGGGGATAATGTATCCGTTAGAGATTATGCATAGACGCATAACTTGGCAGCATTGGGCGGCCCCGGCCCGTTCCGGCCGTGGTCGTCCACCCCGGGTCCGTCTGCCGGCTCCCCGCCGTCGGAACTTTGACGCCCCGGTTTGTGCGCCCCCGGCAGGCGCCAATCGGCGCCTGCACTGCGGCCCCCTATCAGCCGCAGGATGTCTGTCAGAGTGTTCTTTTGCCGTCTGCTCATGCCGGGTTCGTGTCCACGCCCGCCCAGGTGGTTGGTTGGCGGTCCGGCACCGTCCTCTCGTGGGTTACGTGGATCTCGTCCCTGGTCAGTTTGACGGTCTTGGGCGTGACGCCGGGTCTGCCCAGCTGCTCCACCATGTATGGCGGCACGCGGAATGCCATCCGCGCGCGGTCTTGGCGGCCCATGCCGTATATGGCGACATGGATGGCCGGCGAGCCGTCCCACCGTTTTGAGGTATCATCGAACGCCATCTCAAAGCAGTCTGTCTGGGCCGCCGGGTTGTGATAGTGCGGCGCCCGCGCATGCGGGTTGACCAGTTGGTTGGTGCGCCACGCCTTGTGGCTGCCCCGCACGTCAACTATGATGTAGTCGGCAAACCTGGCCTGGTAGATGTCGGTATGAACCGGGATTGCACCGGATCCGCGCCCGGTACCTAAGATCGGTGCGTGTCGGTGGCGGTCGGCGGCCTCTGACCCAGCAGCATGCTGCGGGACTTTAGGGTCCTCCGCACTAGCACGAATCCCATGGCAGTGGTGGCCGCCCCAAAGAGTATGTTCAGCACGTTGGCATCCTCACCGGTTGACATCATGGTAAAGATCAGTCCCATGACCATCATCAGGCCGCCCAGGCCGGCAAACATCATCATCGCCAGAGGGAGCTGCTTGGGCGTCGGCCTGGAGTGAGGGCTGGCCTTGCTGACCTTCTTTTCGGGCACCACTCCGTTCTTGACCGCCTCGATGCAGACGGCGCAGTACTTGCGCTGCTTGCTGCCGTTCCAGGCCGATTTTAGGTAGTAGTACTCGACGCCGCAAAAGTCGCAGGGTTTGGTGGGGCTGACCAGCTTCCCGTACTGGTCAAAGTCCTTGCCCAGCTCCAGCATGCACTTTTTGCAAAAGTATCCCGGTATGCGCCACATGCGCTGGAACTTGTACTTTTTCCAGCCCAAGGTGCAACCGCAACCGCTACAGTGGGTCATTTGTCCCCATCGGTCTCGGGTACGGGTTTGTTCCTTCTTGCGACTTTTGCGATCCCATGCCTTGCCTCTATGATAGGCAGCCCGACTATAAAGAATGTTGCTGCACTCACCCAGCAGATGGATATGCCCACCCAGAACGAGTAGAACCCGATGTCAAAGACATAGTCGGCAAAGAACAGCGGCATGGGCCATGCTATTATCAATATGAGGGTCATAAGACCGCCGCCCTTGAGGCTGAACCGGAAGGCCTTGTGGAGCGTCTTCTCGTCGGCCTGCAGCTGGGCAACCTCCTTCTCGCTGATGTCGACCAGCTTGATGCGCTCTTTCATGTCCTTCCACTCAAAGTCGGTCTTCTTCAGTAGGCTACCAAAGCCCGCTATGGCACCGCCGGTCAGGATGCCGGCTATGTTGCCAAAGAGCATCGAGTAGTTGTCGCCCAGGCTGACCAGGCTGACCTCGCCGTACTGCATTGCGGCGACGCCCGTCCAGGTAACCAGGGCTACAAGCAGCCCCACTATGGCGCCCGCCGTGGCGGCATACTTGTTGGTCCGCTTCCAGGTTATGGTGAGGGCTATGGGTATGACCGCAGAGCCTATCATGACCCCCATGGCCAGGTAGACGAATCCGAGGCTGAGCCCCATGGCGAGGAGGATCACGGCCAACCCGCCCATGCCTATCCCAAACCCGACTATGGTATATCGCGACACCTTCAGCAGCTGTTTGCCCGATGCGTTGGGGTTTTTGTACGTTCGATAGACGTCGTAGGTGACCAACGACGAGACGGCGATCAGCTCAGCAGATCCTGCCGAGGTAACTGCCATGAAGAGCATTGTGAGGACGAGAACGGCCCCAACCTCGCCCATCAGAACGGACGCGGCGGCCGGCACGGTGAGGCCGAGCTGCACCTGCTCGGGGGTAAGATCAACGCCCAAGGCAACGGCGGTCAGGCCCATGGTGGTGGCCAGGGTGAAGGGTATGGCGAACCAGCAGGCACCGCCCAGCAGGAACCCCTTGACGGTGGACTGGGGCTGAGCCGCGATGGCCCTCTGCCAGTAGGCCTGGTCCACGAAGACTGTTCCAAAGTTGCCGACTATGTTGATAATCCCGAAGATCAGACCGCCCAGCGAGGCCATAGTCAGGTAGGCTCCGGCGGCGTTTCCTTCGACCGGATTGAGGGCCGCAGCCTCGGTAAGCTTGTCGAACATGCCTTCGATGCCGCCCGTGACCGGACTGACGAAGTATACCGTGGCGACGAACGTCAGGATCACGATGAAGATGATGATCGTGTGCATGTAGTCTGCAACAAACGTGGCCTTGAGGCCGCCGACCAGCGTATAGATCATCACCCCTATGGGTATCAAGAAGGCGGCAAGCGAAATGTCCATGCCGGTCAGGCCGTTGACCACGGCGGCTCCGCCCAGCAGCAGCATGGCGGTCACTATCATGTTGGTCATCAGGGCGAAGACGAGGAATACCCGGTGCGCCGCCTCGCCGTAGCGGGCGCGGATGATCTCCAAAAAGGTGTGAGCGTTCGGCGCCTTGCGTTTAAGCTCTATTGCAAGGATACCGAACAGCAACACCTGTATGGACGCCCCGGCCGCGTACCAGAAGGGTCCGCTAATGCCGTACTGGTAGGCTACCGTGGATGATTGCAGGAGTGTGGCCGCCCATGTCCAGGCCGAGACGATGGCGGCAGCCGTCAGGCCGGTCTTTATGACCCTGCCCGCCGTATTGAACCACTCGGACGTCTGTGAGACGCCCAAGTACTTCTCCTCTATCTTGGTTTCGACCGTAATCACGATGGCAAACACCGCGCCCAGTCCGACCACGATAAACCAGCCCCAAGACTCGTCAAGCACTTCGCCTATCACAAAGCCCTCGATTACCCCTGCCGCGTGGGCTGCCTGCGGGGTACCAACCGCCATCACTGCTACTATTGCCAACAACGGCATCGTGGCGACCAGTGTCCGCATGGTCTTTTCAGGCGCTAGAAAATACTTGATAATTTACAGAACAACTCTCTTTATATGCTGATGGTCGGGCCCGCCCCGAGCCGGGCGTCGTTGCAGGAGCCCCCGCGCGTTTTACCGCCGCCATCCGGTACGCGCCGGCCAAAACTGGGGCCAGCTGCGCCCCGTGCGGCCAAAACCACCCCGTACCAGTCGCAGATTCTGCCGACATCGGCAGAGATTGGCCCGCGGGTGGTGCCTGTCAGTACAGGCTGTACAGGCGTGCCATGGAGACCCTCTCGGCGGGCGACCCGCCAGAGACCACTTCCCCGTCCACCCTGACCTCGTAGGTCTCCGGATTGATGCGTATCTCCGGGGTTATGTCGTTGTGGACCATGTCCTTTTTGGCCACCTGCCGGCACCCCTCCACCGGCAGCCACTGGCGCCTGCCCGGCAACTTGCCGCCGTCAATGGCCGCCTTTGAGGTGAACGTGACCGAGATGGACTGCTTGGCAAGGCCCAGAGCCCCCCACATGGGACGGTACCGGACGGGCTCGGTGGTGGGTATGGACGCGTTGGGGTCTCCCATCACCGAGTAGGCCACCATGCCGCCCTTGACTATCATCTCGGGCTTTACGCCGAAGAACCGGGGCGACCATACGACTATGTCGGCCAGCCGGCCGGGCTGCAGCGTACCCACGTGCCGGGATATGCCGTGGGTGATTGCCGGGTTGACGGATATCTTGGCCAGGTACCGCTTTATCCTGAGGTTGTCGTTGTCCCCGGACTCGCCTGCCAGCCTGCCCCGGGCCCTCTTCATGCAGTCGGCCGTCTGCCAGTTCCGGACGGAGACCTCGCCCACCCTGCCCATGGCCTGGCTGTCCGAGGACATCATGCTGATGGCGCCCATGTCGTGCAGCACGTCCTCGGCGGCGATGGTCTCCCGGCGTATGCGGGACTCGGCAAACGAGACATCCTCCGGCACCGAGGAGTTCAGGTGGTGGCAGACCATCAGCATGTCCAGGTGCTCGGCAAGCGTGTTGACCGTGAACGGCCTTGTAGGGTTGGTGGAGGAGGGCAGCACGTTGGCCTCGCCGGCCATCTTCATTATGTCCGGGGCGTGTCCCCCTCCGGCGCCCTCGGTGTGGTAGGTGTGGATGGTCCTGCCGGCTATGGCCGAGATGGTGTCGTCCACGAAACCGCATTCGTTGAGGGTGTCCGTGTGGATGGCCACCTGGACGTCCATCTGGTCTGCCACCCTCAGGGCGGCGTCTATCGTGGCGGGGGTGGTGCCCCAGTCCTCGTGCAGCTTGAGGCCGCAGGCCCCGGCCTCGACTTGTTCGATCAGCGGGTCGGTCCCGGAGTCGTTGCCCCGGCCCAGAAAGCCGATGTTCACCGGGAACTCCTCGGCGGCCTCTATCATCCTGCGGATGTTCCAGGATCCGGGGGTGCAGGTGGTGGCCTTGGTGCCCTCTGCGGGTCCGGTTCCGCCGCCGATCATGGTGGTGATCCCCGAACACAGGGCCTCTGTAACCTGCTGGGGGGATATGAAGTGGACGTGGGCGTCGATCAGGCCCGGCGTACAGATGGTGTGCTCGCCCGCTATCACCTCGGTGCTGGAGGAGACGGTCATGTCTATGCCGTCCATTATGTCCGGATTGCCCGCGTTGCCGACCCCCGCAATCCTGCCGTCCTTGACGCCTATGTCCGCCTTGAGTATGCCCAGCACCGGATCCATCACGATGGCGTTGGTTATCACCAGGTCCAGCGAGCCCTTGCCGGTGACGCCGCTGGCCTGGCCCATGCCGTCCCGGGCCGTCTTGCCCCCGCCGAACACAACCTCGTCGCCGTACCGTATCAGGTCGCGCTCCACCTCCATTATCAGATCCGTGTCCGCCAGCCGCACCCTGTCCCCGACGGTGGGCCCGTACAGGTCGGCGTACCTCCTGCGGGATATGTCCAGGGTCATGCGCCCAGGTACCCCCCCCTCCCTGGCCCTCTTGGCGGCCTCCTCCCTCCTCTCGTCCAAGGGGCCGTCTACCAGCCCGCCGAACCCGTGGACTATCCTGCCGCCGCCGTATCCGACAAGCTCGACGGTCCGGGCATCGCCGGGCTCGAACCGGATGGACGTCCCGGCAGGTATGTTCAGGTGGAACCCGTATGCCGTGGCCCGTGCAAACCGAAGGGCCCTGTTGGCCTCAAAGAAGTGGGTGTGGCTGCCCACCTGGATGGGCCTGTCGCCGGTGTTCTCCACCAACACCCTGGCCGTGGGCCTGCCCCGGTTGGCCCGTATGAGGCCGTCGGCGATAAAGTACTCTCCGGGCTCCATGGTATCACCGTATCGGGTCGTGCACCGTAACCAGCTTGGTGCCGTCCTCGAAGGTCGCCTCCACCTGGACCGCGTGTATCAGGGATGGGACGCCGGGCAGGACGTCGTCCTTGGAGAGTACGTTCCGTCCGGAGCTTGCCAGCTCGGCCACCGAGCGCCCGTCGCGGGCGCCCTCCAGAATGTGATCCGCTATGAGCGCTACGGCCTCGGGGTGGTTGAGCTTTAGGCCGCGATCCCTCCTCCGCTGAGCCAGTTGGGCGGCCAGGAATATCTGCAGCTTGTCGGACTCCCGCGGGGTTAGCATCATTGGGGCAAGGCAGGCGCCTGCCGTATTTAGCAATTAAGGGAATTATATACATAGATTCACGCCGTCGGCGCGATCCATGCCTTTTCGTGGCGCCCCCGCTGCGATAACAGGGAGCATCCGGGGCTTTGGCTGGTTGCCCCATGATGGCTCCGGGCGCCTCAGGACGACCATCCCGGCCGCCCGATGCAGGATGTTCGCCGCGGCGTTGACGTCCGCGTGGAACACCCGGTTACAATTAGTGCAAACAAACAGATCGCGCGACACGCGCGACTCCGAATCAACGTGCGAACACACGTGGCACGTCTGGCTGGTGTAGGCTGGATCCACCTTGATGGTGTCGCGGCCCGTCATCACGCATTTTTGGTCCAGCTTGCGCGTGAACTCCCCCACCCGGCTCTCACGCATTGGGCGGTTGATGTTTTTCTTGTGGTTGCCGCCATGCGCGGCAAGGTTCTTGGTTGACAAATCCTCACGGGCTACCGCGTCGGCCCCTTTGACGGTGGCAGCGACGGTTTGGTTTATCGTATTGGTGGCCAGGCCGTCGGCCTTGGCTTGCAGGCGGGTGATCTTTTTGTTCAGCTCGGCCCACTTGCGGCTGCCCCTGGGGCAACGATCCCGTATTGACTTTAGCGCGTCTATCTCGCGCAGGATTGGCTTGTGGACGGTGTCGTAGATGGTGGTGTTGCCGTCGGTGTCGGCCGTCGCCGCCAGGTGTCGGCCGCCAACGTCGACGGCCCGGATCACCCCGGTGGGCGTACGGGGCTCAATCACAACCTTGACGGCTATGTGGAGTTCGAACTTGTGGTCGGATGGCGTGGTGCGGCGGGTTATCTTGTCTGTCACGTCAACCACCCTGAACGACCTCATGTTCCAGGATGGATCTATCCCGGTTGATGTCTCGACCTCGCCGAAGCCCGGAACATACACGGTATGGTCGCCGCGCCTAGTTGGTGGATTCACAGAGTTGAGGATTATCCTGCCGGTTTTTGGCCGGAACGGTACGCGGTCCGAGCCGTCATCGATGACCCGCCGGCAGGCGACCGAGGCATCCATGATGGCGCCGCGCTCGTACGCCATCGGGCAAACACGCAGCCACTCGTGTTGTGCCCGCCAAGCGGTCAACTCCTTGAACAAACCATACTTCATGACCGTCTCGGAAGGCCCGAAATTGTACGCCTGGTAGAAGGTGGTCAGGTCGCCTCCGACAACATCGCCGTTCTTGGGCAGTTTAAACGGCTCCAGCAGATCAACCACCACACTGTCGAGATAGTCGTCGCTGAACAGGAACTCCGAGACTGCCTTGTTGTAGACGTGTCTGGATGTGTGGTTGACGTCATGCACCCACCTCGCGAACTCCCCGTCGTGCTTTACATTCACTCGAACCACCTTGATGGGGTCGGTCATCTACCATAATAGTACCGTACTTCCTTTTAAACCACAACGGGTTGGATAACTTTAGTATATAATTCCCAAATTAAGCCATGCTTAACTTGGTATGTGACCGGTCACAACTGAAAACTCCAGAAAAAACGTTTGGTGTACCCACGTTGGTTGCGGAGTGGGGTCATTGCGGGTAGCAGGGCATGGTCCGGAACGGCGCATTACGGCATGGTGAGCGGGGCCGGCCAATCACACGGTTGCCGGTTTGTCTGGATGTTCAATGGCGGCCAGCGTGCGGAGTAGAAACGCGGGTCAAGTTTGGAGCAGGCGCCATTTTTTGACGGGCGCTGCAAACTTGACAAAGACCTGCCTACAGCTACTAGTTATAGGCTGGTGCCGCATACCCACTAGGATTGATCAGGATAACCTCGGTCGGGGGCAACGTATCAGAGGGTGGCACCCAGGGCGGCCCCGCCGGAGACGGCCCCGAGCGCATCATCCTGGACAGGGCCGACCTGCAGAGGAGCCGCCTCCGCAGGAGGTCGGACCGAGGCACCGATGTCGGGCTGGACCTGCCCCCCGGAACGGTCCTGCGCCACGGCGACCTGGTGGAGGGGGGCGGCAGGACCATGGTCATAGAGCAGAACCCAGAGACCGTCTGCGTGGTGCGCCCCCGCTCAGGGCGTAGCGCGGCCGGGATGATGGTGCTGGTGGGCCATGCCATAGGCAACATGCACCGGCCGGTTGCCATCCGGGAGGGCGGCGTGGTCTTTCCCGTACAGGATCCGTCCGAGCTGGAGACTTTCCGGTCCATGCTGGACCGCATGGGCCCCGGCCTGTTCGAGCTGTCGCTGGAGAGCGCCATCTTTGTACCCCACCACCTGGCCGATGTGAGGGGGCATGCCTGAGGACGGCGTCCCCGACGTCCTGTCCATGATGCAGCTCTCCGACTCGATGTTCCCCGCGGGCACCTTTGCCCTCTCAAACGGCATCGAGTCGATGCACCTGGCAGGGCGCATCCAGACCGCCTCCGACCTGGAGGGGCTGACCTCGGCCTGCATCGAGCACCAGGTCGGGCCATTCGACTGCGTTGCAGCGGTTACCGCCCACCGGTACGCCGGGGCGGGCCGGACGGACCTAATCCGGACGCTGGACGCCAGATGCCTGTCCATGAAGCCCGTCCGCGAGGCCAGGGAGGCGTCGGTGCGATCCGGCACCCAGCTGGCACGATGCGCCGGAGAGTTTCTGGGGGATGGCGGCGTACTGGGATCCTACCTGAAAGACGTATCGGACCGGACGGTCTCGGGCGTCTACCCCGTCTCCTTCGGCGTATGCTGCCGCGCCCTGGAGATATCCCGGGAGAGGACCGCCATGACCCTGCTGTACGGCTTTGTGGCGGCGAACATGGGCGCGGCCCTGCGGCTGGGGATCATCCAACACTACGAGGCGCAGGGGATCATCCACCGGCTCAAGCCGGCGATGGCGCGCGCCGCCGGGTCGAGCTGCTCGGCGGACGGCATGTGGCAGTTCTGCCCCCAGGCCGAGATTGCCCAGATGGCCCACGAAGATCTCGACTCCAAGATGTTTATTACGTGATGGTGGGGTAGTGGTCTGCGGTGGCCCGGAGAGTTCCCAGGGTGGGCATAGGGGGGCCGGTGGGCTCCGGCAAGAGCATGCTGATAGAGCGGTTGGTGCCATTCCTGGCCAAGGACGGCTTCCGGGTCAGCATCATATCCAACGACGTCATATCCAAGGAGGACGCGGATCGAATCAGGAACAACCTGGCCGTCAACCAGGGGATCGTCTCCGAGGATCTGGTGGTGGGACTGGCCACCGGCGGCTGCCCGCACACGGCGGTCAGGGAGGACCCCTCGATGAACCTGGCCGTCATCGAGCAGATGGAGCGGGAGCACCCGGAACTGGACCTGATCATCATAGAGAGCGGCGGCGACAACATAACCACCACCTTCAGCCCCCTCCTCTCCGACTATTTCATCTACATGATAGACGTGGCCGGCGGCGACAAGTATCCGCGGAAGGGCGGCCTCGGGATACAGAGCTGTGACCTCCTCGTGATAAACAAGATAGACCTGGCCCCGCACGTGGGGGCCGACCTGGAGGTGATGAAACGGGACTCGATCCGAACCAGGGGGGAGAAGCCGTTCCTGATGGTCGACTGCCGCAGCAACACCGGGGTGGAGGGGGTGGCCCGGCGGATAGTTGGCGACCTGCTCTTTGACGACCCCCCAAAGGGGCGGACGGCGCCATGACCCCGGACGGCGCCCGCGCCGCTGCCGCGGGCAGGGAGGGCCGGCTCAGGCTGGTCTTCCGGAAGGACTCGGGGACCGTCCTCTCAGAGCAGTTTGCCGAGGCGCCCTTCCACGCCCAGCGGGCCATGTACTGCGAGGAGTCGCTGCCTGAGATGGCCTACCTGTACATGATGAGCTCCTCTGGCGGGATACTGGACGGGGACTCGCACCGGACGGAGATCACCCTGGAGGAGGGGGCCATGGTGCACCTCACCACGCAGGGGGCCACCCGGATACACGGCGCCGGCCCGGCCGGGGCCAGGCAGAGCGTCCGGATGGACCTGGGGCGCGACTCGTACCTGGAGTTCGTCCCCGATCAGATAATACCCTACCGCGACTCCCGGTACGTCCAAAAGACCAGCATAACCGCACACGACTCGGCCACCCTGGTATACACCGAGGTGCTCTCCTCCGGCCGCCTTGCCATGGCCGAGTCCTTCCAGTACGAGTCCTGCCTTCTGGAGACCGTGGCCACGGGCCGGGACGGGCGGACCAGGTTCGCCGACGTGGCGCACATCGAGCCCAAAAGGCGCGACGTCTCCGCATACGGGGTGATGGGCGGCTACAAGGTGGCCGGTTCCGCGTACGTGCTGGCCCCCGAACCGTACGTCCCCGGCCTGTACGAGGATCTCAACGGACTGGCCTCCAGCGGGGAAGGTTCGACGGCCGGCGGGGCCAGCGTCATGCCGGACGGCTCCGGCGTGCTGGTGAGGGTCCTCGGACACGCCGCCGGCGACGTCAGCGGGATGATGCTGTCGGCGGCGGCGCTGGTGCGCCGGCGTGTCCTGGGGGCCTCCTTCTCCGACATCCGCAAGAGCTAGGGCTGCGCCATCCGGGCGCCCCCTTGCGGTGCCTGGCGTGCAACGTGGGGTCGGCGTGCCGCCCCGACACCGCCGCCTTGCTGCCGGCAGCTGGTTCTGGAATCCACACATGGCCATCCATGGGCTGTCAACGGAGTTGGCCATCAGTCCAGCAGGATGACCGGCCTGGATGAGAGCCTCAGGACCTCCTGTGTGACATGCCCCAGCGTGTTGTCGCTGTTGCCCAGTCCCTTGCGTCCCATGGCGACAAGGTCCACCTTCAGCCTGTCGGCCGCCTCGGCTATCTTGGTGGGCGGGTTTCCCAGCTTTACTATCCTGGTGACGGCCCCCGCCTCCCGGGGGACGGCCACGCTTCTCAGCACTATCCTGCCTTCCTTGGCCATCTGGGAGCTCAGCGTCTCGTCCATGTCCTCGTCGTCTTCGTCGGTCCACTCGACCACGTGCATCAGGTATATCCTGACGTTGGCCACGTCCCGCAGCAGGTAGTGCGCCCCGTTCAGGGCGCGCAGCGACTTGACCGAGCCGTCCACCGGAACCAGCACCCGGACGGCCGGGTGCTCTTCGGGGGGAGCGTCATCCTGCTGCGTCTCGTCGTCGTAGGCGGAGGAGGACACCTTGGAGAGCATTCTCATTATGCTGCTGCGCGCCTCGACCAGCGGCAGCGCCACGACGGCCACCGCCGCCGCAGCCGCCCAGACTACGGCCAACCACACCCAGGTGGTGAACGACTGCAGCGTCATCACGTACCCGCTCAGGTACATGGGAACCGGCCAGAGCACCACCAGGAAGACGGCCAGCCCGATCCCGGCCCTCTTGCAGAACGCCGACGCCCGGCTGAGCATGCGCTCGTCTGTGTCCCGCTCCAGCATGGACCGGATCTTGTTGTCGACCACCAGTATCTTCTGCTTGAGGGCGCGAAAGTCAAAGCGCTCGGGGGCCGCCAGGCTGCCCCCGACCGTCACCGCCAGGCTGACCAGTATCGACAGGACGTTCCCCGTCAGCAGGGGGGTGGTGGCTCCGGTAGACGCTATGGTGATCTCGCCGTACGTCGCCTGGGCCGAGATGAACCACCCCAGGACGCCGGCCGCCAGGCCCGCCAGCGCCCCGACGGTGGCCGCGCGGCCGTTGGTCCTGGACCAGAGTATGGACAGGGATATGGGGGCCACCGCCGGGCCTATCAGCACGCCCATCATCAGGTAGACGTACTGCAGCGAGACGCCCAGCTGGAAGAGGGCCGAGGCCAGCACCCCCATGCCCATCCCGAAGACCAGTATGGTATACCTGGAGGCCCGCATGAGCTGCCGTCCGGTGGCCGACGGCTTGAAGTACGTGCGGAAGACGTCGTAGGTGACCAGCGAGGAGACGCTGACCAGCTGCGAGGAGCCTGCGGCGGTCACCGCCGTGAAGACTATGGTCAGTATCAGGATGGCTCCCAGGTCGCCCATTATGTTGGCGGCGGTGGTAGGCGCCACCAGCCCCAGGCCCACCTGGTCCTCGGTGAGCGTGACCCCGGTGGCCACCGCGGCAAGCCCCAGGGTGGTGGCAAGGGTGAAGGGTATGGCAAACCACGCCAGGCCCCCTATGATGAACCCACCGGCGGCGGCCTTGGGCCTGGCAGCGATGGCCCTCTGCCAGTATGACTGGTCAACAAAGACGGTCCCGAAGTTGCCCACGATGTTGATTATCCCGAACATCAGGGCTCCCAGCGACGCCATCGTCAGGAAGCTGCCGGCGACGTTGCCCTCCACCGGACTGAGTATGGCCGCCTCGCTGAGCTTCTCGTACATGCCGGATATGCCGCCTATGTCGGGGCTCAGAAAGTAGATGAATGAGACAAAGACCAGCACCACCACGAATATCAGCCCCGCGTTGATGTACTCTGCAAAGAAGGTGGCCTTCAGCCCGCCGAATATGGTATAGATGACGATCCCCACCGGCAGCAGGAACGCCGCTATCGTGATGTCCACGCCCGTCAGCGAGTTGACTACGGCCACGCCGCCCAGCACCAGCATGGCCGTGACCACCGTGTTGGTCATCAGGGCAAAGAACAGGAACACCTTGTGCGGGTGCCTGCCGTACCTGACGTAGAGCATCTCGGGAAACGTGTGGGTCATCGGCGCCTTGCGCTTCAGCTCTATGGCGAGTATGGAGAAGAGTATCACCTGTATGCTGGCCCCGGCCGCGTACCAGAACGAGCCGGCCATGCCGAACTCGAAGGTCACCGTCGAGGACTGCAGTAGGGTGGCGGCCCACGTCCAGGCCGACACTATCGAGGATGCTATCAGGCCGGTCTTTATGGTGCGGCCTGCCGTGTAGAACCACTCGGACGTCTTGCGGGTGCCCAGCCACTTGGTCTCCGCCTTGACCATCAGGGTTACCACTATGGCCATCAGCAGGCCCACGCCTATCAGGACAACATACCCGACGCTCTCTGACAGTATGAATGCCACGGGACATTAGGCACATACTGATAAATAAGATGTGCCTGCGTTGGCAGGGGAATTACCGTGATTGGGAACTGTCCAAACCCCGTGACCTGTCAGATGGTGTCAAAAGAGTGACCCGGTGATCTTCTCGACAACGATACCGTCTCTAGCCACTTAATATTGGCGCTAGCATACTATAACCATCATCATGGGTATATTCGATGACGTTATAGGGTATTTGGCGCCGCCTTCATCTGTATGGTAGCCGGAGTCGCATTCATCTCTAATGTGGAGCATGGTGTGATATACGCGGTCATAGGTCTGGCATTCTTTGGCGAGGCCGCAATAGCCGCCAGCATGGTAGCCAAGGGCTCCCCATGACTGCGTGTGCTACGGCCTTCTCAACATCGGCTCCAACCCCCAACCATTCATAGTGGACGCTACCCTAGAACTTTGCTACGTTGCGATCTAGGGCTTGTTGTGGCGAGGACGAATCAATCAGAACCGTCAAGCTTACAGAACAATGGCACCAACCTATGGTTCTGCCTATCAAACCACACCAACGTCTCCACACTCCCGCTCCCTATCGCGCTATGCGACGTGTTGAACACGTATATCCCATCATCACAGTCGTGGCATTTGGCATGGAGATACTTCTTCCAAGGCTCCTTGTAGAGGATGAGGTGATTCAACGTGCTTTCGACCTGCCATCTGTAGCCAGCCTCTAGTGAATTATACGCGTCCGTCCACACCCTCTCTTGGCGTTTGTTAATGAAAATAATAGTCCAGTACTCTTTAGGAAGTCTTGCCACGCAGCGCCTCAATGTAGGAGCTATATGAAGGGTATGTTATCCGCTCACTCACCGGGGTACTGGATAGATCCTTCTCAAACTGCTTGGCGATCACGGTGTACTCATCACGCCATTTAGGTTCAATCGCTTCTATTTGGGTAGATTTAGCAGCCAACTTGTCCGGTACTGTGTTTTTGGTCATATATTTAGATAACTTTTTTGACATAAAAACAATAACGTAACCGTTCACCCCCATTATAAAGCGGCCACGCCCCGGTGTGTGCGAGTCGACCAGCCCATGATCTGCCCAGCATATTGAACATGGGGCGCTCCAAGACCGAAAGATTCAGATCGGGGGACAAACCCCCCTACCCCATGAACCCCCAAAAACACCAGCAAGGGTTGCTGCGGCTCGAGCTGATCCGGGCCTGGAAGGCGAACGATGCTATTCTGGAGGGGTGGGCGGAGAACCCGCGCATCCTGACCGAGGAGATCCAGCGGCTGACCGAAGGGTTTGATCAATCCAACGAGACCATCAAGGACCTGAAGGCAAAGCTGAGGGACGCACTGCGGCAGCTGGCCGTCCACGAAAACCACAACAACCCCTCCAGCAAGGCCACCTTGTTTGCCAGGAAGCGGAAGACGCACAGGCGCGCCGCAAAGAGGAAGGAGGCCGCCGCCGGGGACGCATCCGCGGCCACCGATACCGGGAAGAGGGAGGCGCGTCCCGGCTCGCCGGGGGTGGCCTCCGCGTACCGGCCGGATCCGGACAAGATAGTCGAGTACGTCCATGAACAGTGCGGGAAGTGCGGCCGGACCGATACCGCCCCCGGCAGGACCATCCGGAAGGTGGTGCTCGACCTGGGCGAGTGCGGCAGGGTGATCTGTTATCTGGAGAAGGCCACGCCCGCCTTCTGCCGGCATTGCAGCGTTCTGACCTGGCCGGCAACCGCGTCGATCCCGGGCACCTGGTTCGGCCCCCGGCTGCGCCGGATCATCATGAGCATCCACGAGGTGGCTCCCACCGTCCGGGGCATCTGCTACATCCTCTCCTCAAACCACAACGTCGCTCTGTCCGAGGGGGCCGTCTCCAACTGCCTGTCGGCGATGGCCCGGCACGTTCGGGAGGGCAGCCTGGTGGAGGCCATCCGGGGGGATGATCCCGCCTCAGAACCCCTGCCGGCCGCGTCCAGACCTCCGGTGGCGGCGCTGCCGGACGGGGACGGGGACGGCCGCCCGAACCAACCGTCCAGGTTCGACCCGGGGGAGGTGCCGCTGCTGGCCAGGATGGAGGAGGAGGCATCCATGGCCCCGTATGTGGAGTTTGACGAGTCGCGGGTGAACGTGGCCGGCAGTAAGGAGATGGCGCTGGTGCTGTGTACCTCCACCCTGGTCATCACGAGGATAGCCACGGACAGGGCCGGCGATACGATCGAGCAACTTTTCTGGATGGTCCTGGACAGGCCGCTGGTGGCCGGCTCGTACCGGGGCGGGGGCGCCTTCCGGGGGGACTACCAGACGTGCATCATCCACGTCTGGCGCAAGGCCGAGAGCCTGGCCATCGAGCACGGCATCGACTCCCCCGAGCAGACCTACGGCCAGATGCTGCTGGACACCTACTATGCCGCCAAGGAGGCGGCCGCAGCCGTCACCGCGATGGCCGGCGGCCCGGCGGACTCGGCCTGCCGGATAGGGTGGCCCGCCAGGGCGGTTCCCGGCCTGGCCGACCTTGTCGTGTCCGCCCGGGCCCGGATGGCCGACGACCTCTTCAAGGTGGTCCAGGCGTACCGCCACATGGAGGCCGGCCATCCGGACACCCGCAAGGTCCGCCGGCACCCTGGAGAGGGCCGCCCCACACATGTCCACGTTCATAGGCCACCCCGGGATGCCCGGCAACACCAACAATGTAGAGAGGACCATCCGCGGGTACACTGTCCGACCGCGCAACATCCAGCGGATACTGCCCGACTGGGAGGCCGCCCGCACCCTGGAGATGCTGCAGAGCGTCCACGCCACCTGCCGCATCCGGGGAACGTTCTCCGGCGATGTCGTCGCGGGTAACCGCGGCTGCTGGACGTTCGGGTCGGGCAAGCCGCCGCCGGTCCCCGGCCCCCCCCCCTGAATGGCCCCACCGATGCCCGCGGACGGACGGCCCGGGCGGCCGCCGCATGTGCCCCCACCCTTATGATGATGGCGGCGAACGGCCACTGCGCCTCTTTATCTTCCTGGAGGAGGAGGCGGTCTTGCCGGACGGGCTGGTGCGGTTCTCGTAGGCGGCCAACTGCCGCAGAGCATCCCTCAGCTTGGCCTTCTGGTCCTTGATGGTCTCGCGGTATTGGTTACTCTCTTCGACCAGCCGCTGGTGCTCCTCGGTCAGTGCGCGCGTGTTCTCCGCCCACCCCTCCAGAGCCGCATCCATCACCTTCCGGGCCCGGACCAGCTCGCGCCGTAGCAGTGCCTCTTCTTGCTTGGAGATATCGCTGTCCATGGATGGGTTGTGTTTTTCACCCCGCTCTTAATGATTCGATGCGGAGCCGGACCCTTGCTGGCGTATCATGGGGGGGTGAACGGTTACGAAACGCGTACCGCGGCCGAGTATGCACTCAGGTCCCCAAAGCGGACAATTCGGATGCCCAGCCGGGCCATAGGTTTATTGATCGCGATACCATCTAACCGGCGTGAGCACCAAGTCAGAGGCCGCCCTCCTGCGCGAGGAGCTGACCAGGTTGGCGGTGGAGAACCGGGAACTACGCGAGACGGTGTCCCGGCTCGAGGCTGTGCATGACAAGATGGTCGCGGCCCTCAAGGCGGAGATAGACCGGCTGATACTGGAGATAGCCGAGCGCGACAGGAGGCTGGCCAAGTACGAGAACGCCCACGTCCCGTCCTCGACCGGCTCGCTGTACAACGAGAAGCGCGCAGCCTTCCGGAAGAAGATGGCAGAGGAGGGCGGCTACGCCGGCGAGGGCGGCGATGAAGGCGGACCTGAATCGGATGACGATGACAACAACGGTAAGGCGGAGGGTGAGCCGTCCCGCAGGGGGCCGCCGGCCGGACATACGGGCGCCTCCCACAAGAACAAGGCGGACCGGACGGTCGTGCTGCGGGTCTGCCGGTGCGGGACGTGCGGGCGCGGCCACCTCAGGAAGGTGCCACCGGTCGTCAAGATGGTCTATGATTTTGCCGGCGGCAAATCCATGGTGATAGAGTGCATCGCGTACGTGATGAAGAGGGGATCCTGCAAGAGGTGCGGAGAGATCACCACCGCGGCAGCGCCTACCATCCCGGGGACCTCGTTTGGGCCCGGGATCCTGGGGTTCATCGAGGAGTATTATGCGGGGAGGTGCACCGACCAGACTATCTCATACTTTTTCGATGCCCTCTACGGGTTTGGCCTCTCACCCAACGCCGTCTGGAACGCGCGCAAGGCCATCAGGGACCTGCTGATGGGGACCTATGCGGAGATCCTGGACCACATCGCCGAGGCGCCGTTCATGCAGATGGACGAGTCGCCCATCAGGATGAACTGCAAGCGGGGCTACATCTGGCTGGCGACCATCGGGGACGCCACCTACATCGTGGCCGCCCCCAGCAGGGCCGCGGCCGTCCTGGACATCCATTTCGGGAAGATCCTGGGCGTCCCGGTCGTCTCGGACGGGTACGTCGCCTACAACGTGCTGCCCATCCGGCAGAGGTGCTGGGTGCACCTCCTGCGCGAGGCCGAAGAGTACGCCATCAGGAACGGCGGATCCGACATATCCTGCCACTACCGGCTGCTCTCCCTGTACCGGGCCATCAAGGGCAGGAAGTCGGCGGAGAGCTCCGAGTGCCTCTCCCTGGAGAGGGCCGTCCTGGAGATAGCCTCCTCCTATCCCGAGGGCCACAAGTTCAGGACCAAGCTGGAGGGGGCCGCGCCCCACCTGTTCACCTTCCTCAGGTACCCCGGCATGCCGCCCCACAACAACGGCGCCGAGCTGGAGATACGCGACACCGCCGTCCTGCACAGGAACGTGCGCCACCAACTGTCCACGGCGGAGGGGCGGGAGGTCTTCTCGGTGCTGGTCTCGGTGGCGCGCACCTGCCGCAAGCTGGGCATCTTTCCGCGGACCGCGGTGGAGAATTTGGTCAGGGATCCGGACTGGAGGCTGTTCAAGCCGCCGCCGAAACAGGAGCGCCCGGAGCTGGTCGCGCCGGTCGCCGTGGCGTGCTGATGCCGGATTAGCGTTGCAGACAATTATGACGATGCCCAAGATGCCCGCTTTGGGGACCTGAGTGCATACGCGGCCGAATGTGCAAGATTTATTAACAGATCTGATGGTACCAGTATTCATGAAGGAGCCCGCAACCCTTGTATCGTTGCTGGTGCTGCTGTAGCGTGATAGACGATATCACGCATTATACAAACGATAGTGGCGATGGTATGAAATGATTAGTAAAACTGAGACAATGACTGGAGCCAGGGCTCTCATGGTGGCCCTGGAGCAGGAGGGGGTCAAGGAGGTCTTTGGCCTTCCGGGCGGCGCCAACCTTCCCATGTATGACGAGTTCCACCGGTGCAACATACGCCATATCCTGGTCCGGCACGAGCAGTCCGCCGCCCACATGGCCGACGGGTACGGCAGGGTCAGCAGGAGGCCGGGCGTCTGCTTTGCCACCTCGGGGCCCGGGGCCACCAACCTGCTGACCGGCATAGCCACGGCGCAGGCCGACTCCGCCCCGATGGTGGCCGTCACCGGGCAGGTACCGGTGGAGATGATCGGCAAGGACGCGTTCCAGGAGAGCGACATCATGGGGATGGCCAACCCCGTCGTCAAGTACGCGTTCCAGCCCCGCACCACCGAGGAGGTTCCGGCCTCCGTCCGCAAGGGGTTCTATATCGCCGCGACGGGGAGGCCCGGACCCGTCCTGATAGACGTGCCCAAGGACGTGCAGTCGTGCGAGGCTGAGGTACGCCTGACCGAGGAGTTCAAGATACGGGGATACCACCCGTGGACGGACCCCGACATACACAACGTCGAGCTTGCCATCAAGACGCTGATGCGGGCCGACAAGCCGATCATACTGGCCGGCGGCGGCACCATAATATCGTCCGCGTTCGCGGAGCTGCAGGCCGTCGCCGAGATGCTCTCCATCCCGGTGGTCACCACCTTCAAGGGCAAGGGGGCCTTCCCCGAGAACCATCCGCTCTCCCTGGGCCCCATCGGCATGCACGGGCACGCCGAGGCCAACAAGATAATGACCGAGGCGGACTGCGTGCTGGCCATAGGGACGCGGTTCTCGGACAGGTCTGTGGGCACGTTTGCCGACTTTGAGAGCCGCCGCAGCATAATCCACATGGACGTGGATCCCGCCGAGATAGGCAAGAACCAGACCACCAGGGTCGCCGTGGTCGGCGACGTCAAGGCCTCCCTCAGGGTGATGCTGAAGCTGCTCTCCCAGAGCAGGGTGGCCCGGGACGAGGCCGGGGAGTGGCTAAAGCACGCCCACGAGATGAAGTCATACTGGAAGGAGAACCTCAAGATACACCCGGGCGAGCTGGGAGCGGCCAAGATACTCCGCAAGCTTCGCGAGATACTCCCGCCCCAGTCGATAGTGACCACCGAGGTGGGCCAGCACCAGATGTGGGCCTCGCTCTTCTTTGACGTGGTATCGCCGGGGACATTCTTCAGCTCCACCGGGCTGGGGACTATGGGCTGGGGCTTCCCCGCGGCCATAGGGGCCAAGGTGGCACGGCCCGACGTGCCGGTAGTGGACATAGCCGGCGATGGCAGCTTCAACATGACCGAGAACTCGCTGGCCACCGCCGTCCTGGAGAACATCCCGGTGATAGTCTTCCTGGTGAACAACTACAGCCTGGGGATGGTGGCGCAGTGGCAGCGCACCTTCTACCACCGCCGGATGGTCGGGGTCGACCAGGGACGGTGTCCTGACTATGTGAAGCTGGCCGAGTCGTACGGCGCCCAGGGCATACGCGCCCAGTCCATGGACGAGCTGGACGGGGCAATCCGGGCGGGCCTCAAGAGCGATGTGGCCACCGTCATCGACATACCCATAGATCCCGAGGAGGACGTGCTGCCGTTCGTCGCCCCGGGCACGCCCCTCAAGGACATGATCCTCCCGTCGTGATAGATGATGTGGGCCATATTCTCCATCCTGGTAGAGAACAAGCCGGGCATACTCTTCGAGGTGACGCACATGTTCCGGTCGCGCAACTTCAACATAGACAGCATCGCCGTGGGGGTCACCGAGAACCCCGAGCTCTCCAGGATGACCATAACCACCTACGGCAACGAGCGCCAGCTGGCCCAGATAGGCAAGCAGCTGGACAAGATGATAGACACCGTCGAGGTCAGGCGCCTCGACGAGCACAAGGCCGTCTACAGGGAGCTTGCCATCTTCAAGATCAGGATCGCCGACGCTGACGCGAGCATGGAGGTCAACAAGCTGATCAGCGCGTACGGGGCCAAGGCGCACGACACCAAGAAGGACTCGATAATGGCGGAGCTGACCGCGACCCCCGACCAGATATCCGCCTTCGAGGAGCTGGCCAGGCGGTTTGGGATAATCGAGACGGCCCGCACCGGGATAGCCGCCCTGCAGAGGAGCGGATCATGAGGGTGCGCATATTCGACACGACCCTGCGGGACGGGGAGCAGACGCCGGGAGTCTCGCTGTCCCCCACGCAGAAACTGGAGATAGCCCGTAGGCTGGACAAGCTGGGCGTCGACGCCATCGAGGCGGGCTTTCCGGTGATATCCGACGGCGAGATGGAGGGGGTTCGGCTGATATCATCGGACGGGCTGTCCTGCGAGGTGTGCGGGCTGGCCCGCGCCAACCGGCGGGACATCGACGCGGCGGCCGACGCAGGACTCGACTACGTGCACACGTTCATCGCCACCTCGGACATCCACCTGGAGCACAAGCTGAGGATGACCCGGGACGAGGCACTCGCCCGCGCCGTGGATGCGGTCGAGTACTCCAAGTCCAGGGGGATGCAGGTGGAGTTCTCCGCCGAGGACGCCACCAGAACGGACCGCGACTTCCTCAGGAGGGTCTTCTCGGCGGTGGCCTCGGCCGGGGCCGACCGGATAGACATTCCGGATACGGTGGGCTATTCGACCCCCCAGTACATCGCCGAGGTCACCTCCGAGGCGGTGGATGCCTCGGGCCTGCCGGTCTCGGTCCACTGCCACAACGACTTTGGGCTGGCGGTGGCCAACGCGCTATCCGGGATACGTGCCGGAGCCTCCTGCGCGCATGTCACCATCAACGGAATAGGCGAGAGGGCGGGCAACGCCTCGCTGGAGGAGCTGGCCATGGCGCTCAAGTGCCTCCAGCATGATGATGACACCTACGAGACCAACATACGGTCGGAGCTCATCTACGAGACCTCCCGGTTCGTCTCCAGCACGGTCGGCATACAGGTGCAGCCCAACAAGGCCATCGTCGGCGACAACGCCTTCGGGCACGAATCGGGCATACACACCCACGGCGTGCTCAACAACCCGCTCACCTACGAGCCCATCGGCCCCGAACTGGTGGGCCGCAAGCGGTGGCTCCGGGTGGGCAAGCACGCCGGCATACACGGCACCAACGCCATCCTTGAGGAGTACGGGATAACCCCGGATGCCGAGCAGTCCAAGAGGATACTGGCCCGGGTCAAGGAGCTGGGCGACCAGGGAAAGCTGGTCACCGAGGTGGAGCTGCTCTCCATAGCCGGCGGGATAATGGGCGACGGGGGAATCCGCAGCCTGGTGCAGCTGGCAGGCTTCTCGGTCTCCACCGGGATAGGGACCATGCCGTACGCCTTTGTCAAGCTGAACATCGACGGGCAGGACTACTCCGAGACGGACTTTGGGGTGGGGCCGGTGGACGCGGCCCTCAACGCCATCCAGAAGATAACCGGGGCCGCCTCGGAGCTCTCCATCACCGACTACGGCCTGGCATCCATATCCGGGGGATCCTCCTCGCTCTGCGAGGTCACCGTCAGGGTGGCCGACTCGCAGGGGAACAGCATATCGTCCAAGTCCGTCGGCGAGGACATCGTCACCACCAGCGTGCGTGCGGTAATCGATGGCGCCAACCGCCTGATGCTCAAGAAGATGATGCTCCGGAAGGATGACTGAGGCTGTACCGGATATCCCTGATAACAGGAGACGGGATAGGCCCCGAGCTCTCCGAGTCGGCCGTCACCATCCTGGAGACGCTGACCGGGCGGGCCGGCATAAAATTCGACATAGCCAGGCTGGCCGCCGGAGATGCCGCCCTGGAGGCCACCGGGACGGCCCTACCCCCGGAGACGGTCTCGGCGATACGGGAGTCGGACGCCTGCCTCAAGGCTCCCGTCGGGGAGTCTGCCGCCGACGTGATAGTGGCCCTGCGCCGCATGCTGGACCTGTACGCCAACATCAGGCCCGCAAAATCCTACCCGGGGATATCCGCCCTGCGGGGGGACATCGACCTGGTGATAGTCCGGGAGAACACCGAGGATCTCTACACCGGCAAGGAGTTTGAGAGCGGGGACGCGGCCGTCGCCCTGCGGATAATATCGGAGCCGGCCTCCAAAAGGATAGCCGTGAGGGCCTTTGAGATGGCCAGGCAGCGCAACATGATGAAGAAGGTCACCTGCGTGCACAAGTCCAACGTGATGAGGATCACCGACGGGCTCTTCAGCAGGGCCTGCGGGGAGGTCGCCTCCGAGTACCCGGACGTGGTCTTTGAGCAGATGTACGTTGACGCGTGCGCCATGAACCTCATCCGGCAGCCCGAGCAGTTCGACGTGATCGTCACGACCAACCTGTTCGGGGACATACTATCCGACGAGTCCTCCCAGGTGGTCGGGGGCCTGGGCATGGCCCCGGCGGCCAACATCGGGGACGACTTTGCGCTCTTCGAGCCGGTGCACGGGGCGGCCTTTGACATAGCGGGGCAGAAGGCGGCAAACCCCACCTCGTTCATCCTGTCGATACGGATGATGCTGGAGTGGTTGGCCCTGACCCGCGACGACCAAAGGTGCGCCCGTGCAGCCGAGCGGCTCGAGTCGGCGGTGGCCGCCGTCCTCAAGAGCGGCGCCGGTACGCGCGACATCGGCGGCAGGCTCGACACGGCCGGCTTCACGGACCTGGTGGCCCGGCGGATATGAGGGATCATCAGCATGTACGGTCCAAGGAACAGATTCGGCCTGGCTGACACCCCTGCAAGAGCCCGTCTTTGAACCGTTCCTGCGGCGTCCTCTGCCAGATGGAAACTGGGCCGGCGCGGCGAGCATATGGGACGGGTCACGCCGGCGCTGATCACGGCGCCTTGACCGCATTCGGCGCCGCAGTAGACCCGGCACCCAGCATGCCGGGGGGGGTCACCGGATAAACCCGGGAGGACCGCCTGGCCCAAACACGCCGCTGTGCCCTGAGCGAGTCCATCGGCCCGCGGAAAACTCTTATTCTGACGCGGGCGGCATGTGGCGATGGCCATGTGCGTCATATGCAAGGAGAAGCCCGGCACCCTCAAGATAAAGGACGGCAATCCCGCCTACAAGGGCAAGCCCGTCTGCAAGGACTGCCAGCGGTACCGGCGCCTACTCATGGACACCCGCTGATCTTCTTCTCTCCTTGAGCCACTGCTCGTATATCCTGAGGACCTCGTCCACGTCGTCGCCGGCCTCCGAGTACATCACCACCACCCCGAATACCCCCCGGGAGTCGTGCCCCCGGGCGTAGTACCCCCAGAACGAGTCGGGCAGCCCCGCAAAGTTCTTGTCGTCCTTGGATACGCCGTGCAGGTTGCCTGCCAGCGCCGCGGCCACCTTCTTGGCATCCCCCATCTCGACCATCGAACGTCGGTAGGCGGCGCCGGTTAAAAGTGGTTCAGGGCAGAAGGCGGTCCGGATCCCGGGGATACAGCACTACCTCCCTGACGTTGTCCGTCCCCACCAGTATGGTCATCAGCCGATCAAGGCCCAGGCCCCATCCGGAGTGCGGCGGCATTCCCCAGTCGAACGCCTTGAGATGCTCGGCGAACTGCCCGGGGTCGAGGCCCTGCTCGGCCAGCCTAGCCTTGAGGGTGGCCGGGTCGTGCAGGCGGGTTCCGCCCGAGGAGAGCTCCAGGTAGCCGTACTGGAGATCAAAGGACCTTGAGAGTCCCCCGCTGCCCTCCTTCTCCATTATGTAGAAGGGCTTGAGCTTGAGCGGCCAGTCCGTCAGAAAGAAGAACCCCGGATGCCTCTTGCCGACCATCCTCAGGTGGGCGTCCTGAAGGTCCTCGCCAAAGTCGAGCTCCACCCCATCCTCCTTCAGCTCGGCAAGGGCGGCCTCGTAGGTCACCACCTCGAACGGCCGGGCGGGAACCTCTATCCGGTGGCCCGTCCTCTCCTGTTCGGGGGCGCAGCCCCCCGCGAGGTCCCCGCACACCCGGGCAACCAGCGACTCGAGCACGTCCATGACGTCCGTATAGTCCATGAATGCGGCCTCTATGTCCACGCTGGTGAACTCGGTCAGGTGCCTCCCCGTATGGGAGTTCTCTGCCCGGTAAAAGCTGGATACCTCAAAGACCCGCTCCAGGCCAAGGATCATCTGCTCCTTGTACAGCTGGGGGCTCTGGGCAAGGTATGCGGTCCTACCAAAGTACTCCAACGAGAAGAGGTTGGCCCCGCCCTCGCTGGCGCTGCCGATGATCTTTGGGGTGGTTATCTCGGTAAACCTCCGGGCCAGCTCCTGCCTGATGGACTGGAGCGCCGCGTGCCGTATCCTGAATATGGCGGCGGTCTTTTGGTTTCTCATGTCCAGGGCGCGGTGGTTCAGCCTGGTGTCGATGTTGCTCTCCAGCCTGCCTATTGGATCCACCGGCAGGGGGTGGACGGCCCTGGTCAGCAGGGTTACCGATTCGGCGCCCACCTCGAATCCAAAGTCCCTGGCGCGGGTCTCCTGGATGGTCCCCGACACCAGCACGACGCTCTGGCGGGTTATGCCGTCCAGCACCTCGGCGGCCTCGCCCCGGGCTATCACCTGGCAGCGCCCGGAGGCGTCCCTGAGGGTCACAAAGGTCATCTTGCCCATCTTCCGCAGGTCCTCTATCCAGCCGCCCAGCACCACGCTCCGGCCGATCATGGCCGCGTCGAGATCCGCGATGTCGTGGCTCTTTGCAAAATTCATCGTGTACGGTGCTCGTCTCGGTTAATGCCAATATTTGGCTTTCCAGCCCGGCCCGCCCGGAGAAACGTTTAACCGGCCAACCCGCCAATACACGGCGGAGGAGTAATCAAGCCTGGCCAAAGAGAGTCCGCCTACGGCTCTTGGAGATGCAGGACTTAAGATCAAAAAAAAATGGGTGATCCTGTCTCAAGGAGTTCGCGGGTTCAAATCCCGCCTCCTCCATCAAGCAGGCCCCTTGATTCCGTGAGCGCTCAGCGTCTCGTAGACCTCGGGCAGGGCAAAGGCGTACCCCACGTGCATGCAGTTGGTCTCCTCGCAGAGCTGGCAGAACAGGGTTCCGTTCTGGATGACCACCTCGGCCACCCTGTTCTTGGTTTTGTCCAGCAGGACAATCCGGTCATCGTCGACTGATATCTTCTCTATCATGGGGGCGTGGCGGGCCAGCGCCTCGCTCTCCTGCATGCGCTCCTCCAGCATGTACGAGACATACCCCGAGAGGCTGCGTACGCCCTTGTTGGCAAGGCTCTCCTTGCTGCGGTTGTAGGCGTCGTTGAACCTGTCGTAGACGGACTCCGAGACTGTTATGGACTTGAATCCTTCTTTTGGCATTTTACATTCACCATACGGTATAATATAGTATCATATATAAAATTTAGCCGTCCGCGGTCCTGCGGCACTCCTGGCACATCTGGGGGAGGGCCTCGCCGCCGGCCTCGCAGTACTCTATCAGGACCTCGTCTGGACACTCAAAGCCGAACATGTCCTTGATCTCGGAGGGCCCCCGGGCCGCCCGGCCGCAGGAGGCGCAGGCGTGCGAGATGTCGGGCACCTCCTCGGGCTCCTCGGGTTCCTCGACCCGGGGCTCCTGCCAGGTCTTCCAGTACTCCCGGTATATCCTCCAGCCCATCCTGTCGTTGATGGGCGAGTACCTGATGTTGTTTATCTGGAAGTTGTCGTCGATGTCCACTATCACCATGTCTTCGGTGCCGCCGTTCTTGGTGCCCCTCATGCCCCTGCCGACCATCTGGGTGTACAGCAGGGCGCTCCTCACCGGCCTCCCCACGAAGACGCAGTCGATGTTGGGCGAGTCAAAGCCGGTGGTCAGCACCCCGAAGTTGCATAGCACCTCCACCTCGCCGCTCCGAAAGCTCTGGATGGCAGCTATCCTGGAGTCGAGGTCCATGGCCGAGTCCACGTAACGGGTGTCTATCCCGTACATGGCCTTGAGCGATATGGCTATCTTGCGCGAGTGTTCCACGCTGCACCCGAAGAAGAGTATCTTCTTGCGGCCGACCGACCTCATACGGTCAATCTCCTTGAGTATCAGGGCGTTCCTATCGAAGTTGGCGCCTATCTGGTTGAGGGTCTTGGCCTGGAATTCGCCGTAGGCCTCTATGTCGGAGGCCTCCTTCATGGTGAGCTCGATAGCCCTTCTGGAGACCACCACCCGGTGGTAGACATCGCAGAGCACGCCCCGCTGGATGAGCTTGCCGTAGAGCTCCTTCTGCTTCTCGGTGGGCTTGGAGCCGGCATCCTCCTCCCGGGGGACTATCTCTATCAGGGTGGCGGACGTCCCCGTGTCGCCGTCGTTGTCGGTGACGCGCAACTCTATCTCGTACCTGCCGGGCTCGGCGAAGAGGTGGGCGGCGTTCCTCTGGCCCGGGTAGGTCCACTCGGAGCCGTTCTGGTGGCGCACCGTCCAATGGTGGCCCCCATCATCAATGAAGCCGTCCAGGTCGTAGGACTTTTCGCCCAGCATCCGGACGGTGTCCCCGGAGTAGGCGGCCGACGGGCAGTCTATAAGGGCGTGGGGCCTGGAGCCCCCCGCTGATCCTATGTACGATATGGTCGGGAAGTGCACCCCGTTGTACCACCTGTGCAGCCTGCGGGTCTCGCCGTCGCCCGCACCCCGGAACGGCGTGGCCGTCAGTCCCAGCAGGATTATCCCCTTCTCGGATATCTCCTTCTTGCGGTTGTCCCAGTTGAAGCCCATCTTCCTGAGGACGAACGAATAGGAGGGCGCCACCGAGTGGTGTGCCTCATCGACCACGATGCACGATACGTAGTTGCCGAGGCTCTCCAGCTCCTTGGGCTTGGAGTGTCCTATGCTGTACAGCGACTGTATGGAGGCGACGATCACCCCCTTCTCGTCCAGAAGGTCCTCTATCTCCAGGTCCGGCAGGGCGTTCTCCTTGCCCCAGAACTTGTAGAGCCGCAGGACCGTCCCGCGCTTTCCGGCGGCCTTGAAGACATCCTTGAAGGTGCTGCGCGCCTGCTCGCAGAGCTCGTGGGACTGGGCCACCCACAGGATGAACCGGGAGTCCCTCTGCTGGGCGTTCTTGGAGGGCTTGCCGTCGTTGAGCCACTCGACCAGGGTCTCGGTGATCATCCTGGTCTTTCCGGAGCCGGTGGGCACCGCAATCAGCTTCCGCTTCACCTCCCTGCCCATCTCCAGCTCGGCGCCCTCCAGTATGGAGCGCACGTACCTGCCCGTCGAGTACTGGTAGTCGTAGAGCGGGTTCAGGGGGACGTACGGCTCGACGGTCTCGATGGAGGGCGGCTCCTCGGCCCGCTCCTTCTCGGCCACCGAGGCGGGCAGTCCGAATATCTTGGCCAGCTTCAGGCACCACTTCTGGATGGGTCTCATGTTGACGGCGTCGTTCATGTACTCGATGGTGCCGGGAGGCGCCGACTCGACGGCGGCCTCCATTATCCGGTCCTCGGTAAAGAAGCCCTTGGTGACGCCGGTGGCTATTATCAGGGTAAGGAAGGTGCGGCGCGCCTCCTTGTCGTCTCCGATGGTCCTGAGGAACCTGGGACCCACCACGTCGTAGAGCACCTCGGCCATGCTGTCCTGGTCCACCTGTATCTGGCCGCTGCGCTGTATCTGCAGCAGTATGTCCGAGCCAATGCTCAGCTCTGAGAGCACCTCGATCAGCTCGTCCAGCGTCCACCACTCCTTGAATTTGGCGATGCAGAGGTTTTTTGTGGTCTTGGCCGCCTCCGTCCTTGAGTCAGCGTCAGACAACTGCAACCACCCCGTATGGCTAGATCCCGTCTCGTTATTAGGCTTGTCTACACGCCGGTCTGCGCGGGGCAGGCGCCGCCAAACCGGGGGGGTCGAACTCCGTGTGAGGGCGCCCGCGCCGCCGCTCCAGGCCGGCGCGCACCCGCCCAAGAGTTTGCAGGCGGCGCCACTTTTTAGCCGCCCGCGCGCATCAGGAGGCCATGGGGCGCGGATACGGCGAGGAGGAGATACGGCGCCGGCTGGTCGACATCCTGGCCGATTCCGACTCGGGCATGTCCGGGACCGAGCTGGCCTCCCGGATGGGTGTCAGCAGGATAACCGTCACCAAGTACCTGGAGTCTTTTGCCCAGCGCGGGGTGGTACAGAAGAGGCCCTCTGGCAACATCACCATATGGTATCTGGAGCGGGGCGCCGGAAACTACTCCTTCCCGCAGGACTACTTCAAGATAGGCCCGAGGTATCTGGACCTGGTCACCGCTGCCGACGAGAACGGGGTCTTCTCGCTGGCGCAGAACTGCATCCACGCGGGGGCGCGGCCGTATCGGCTGGTGTCCGAGGTGGTGCTGCCGGCCATCGAGTCGGTGGACAACATGTACAGGGAGGGAAAGATAGGCGGAATGGAGCTACGGCTGTTCGGCGATATAATGTCGCGGTCCCTGCACCTGATGAACTGGCCGCTGGTGAGGACGGTCCCCACCAAGAACTGCATACTGATGGCCGCCGAACCGTCGGCGGTCCTGAGGTGCGAGGCGGCCTCGGCGGCACTCTACTCGGAGGGCTGGCGCGTCCATTGCCTGGGGGACCTCTCGGGATCCGCCGACGTCTTCTTTGATCTAGACCTGCAGAAGCTGCTGGGCAGGGTCTGGCGGGGAACGCCGGGCGTGATGGTTCTGGCCGCCTTCGGGGGAGCCGAGGAGGCCCTCAGGTTCATTGCGGGGGCAGTCAGGGCCGTCCGCAAGAACTCTTCGGGGGAGATCAGGCTTGCGTTCTGCGGGGAGACCGGCGGCAAGAGGCTGGGCTCGAACATGGCCTCGGCCAGCGTCACCGATGTCCTGCAGTGGTGCGGGACCGTCCATGATAATCATCTATAGCGGGTCCGATGAGATTGGGCATCCGGGTGGTACATTATCCGGGTTCCGCAGTGCGGCCTGTCGCCATCTGACGGGATGACGCTGCCAAAACCGGCCCGGAGATAATCCGAATCGGTCGTTTTGGAAAAGTTATTTCGTGGGCTTATGCGCAGTGTGGACAACCCCGACGGGCCGCGCAGGTACGGCCGGAGGCGGATGCCGCCGGCCGTCAGGGCAGCGTCGAGAGCCTGACGAAGTCGGACCAGCCCGACTCGCCGTGCTCGTTGACGGCCATCACCCGGAAGACGTAGACGGTGTCCGGGTCGAGATCCCGTACCACGTACGAGGTGTCCGCCGATCCGGTGTAATCTACCAGTACGGAGAGCTCTGTCTGGGTGTAGGGCGTCCTGGAGAGTATCTTGTACCCGGTGATCGAGTCGTCGTTGGCGGGGTCCCAGGTCAGGGTGATGGTGGTGTCGGTGGGGGTCGCCTGGAGGTTCTGCGGGGCATCCGGCGGTGAACCGGGCGGCGGGACGTCGGTGACGGTCACCCGGACCTGGTCGGTGACGGCCGCGTTTGTGCCATCGGAGACGGTCAGGGTGAGGGTGATGGTGGTGTTGGATGCGACCTGCGGGGCGGTGAACGAGGGTGAGAGCGTGTCGCTGCCAGAGATGGGCAGGCCGGGCCGGTCGGAGGTCCACAGGTAGGTCAGGACGTCATCGTCGTGGTCGGTGGCGGTCCCGGACAGGGCGACGGGCTCGCCCTCGCTGACGGTCCGGTCAGAGCCCGCGTCGGCGGTCGGGGGGCGGTTGGCCGGCGGGACGTCGATGACGGTGACCGTCAGCGAGTCGGCCGCGGTGGCGTTGTGCTGGTCGGTGGCCGTCAGGGTGAAGGTGATGGTGGCGTTGGAGGCGACCTGCGGGGCGGTGAACGATGCGGAGAGCGTGGCGGGGCCATCAAGGCTGATGGACAGCTGTGAGTCGTGGGCCCAAAGATATGACAGGGTGTCGTCATCTGGGTCGGAGGCCGTTGCTAAGAAGGTGACGGCGGAACCCTCGCTGACCGTCTGGTCGGCTCCGGCCTGGACGGTCGGGGGACGGTTGGCCGGGACATCCCGGCCGGTATGGTTGACGGCGGGCTCGACCGTCTCTGTGGAGCGGACGGCCTGCTCCAAGTCCACGGTTATCTCCACCACCCGGGCGTTGTCCGTGCCAAAGCCGCCGGCAGAGTAGATAGTCACGTTGTAGGAGCCCGACTGCAGGGTCTGGTCGGGGTTGATGGCCAGGGCCCCGCCTGCCACCGTGAAGCGGGCGTCGGCGACCGAGTAGGTTGGGTTCTGGCCGTCCAGATAGGCGTTCTGCGCCGATATGGCCAGGGTCTCGTTGGCTGATGATATGGCGGTGTCATCCAGGGTGATGTACCACCTGCCCAGGTTCTGGGCAAAGCTGCCCGCCTGGTGGAACATTTTGTTCATGGCGGTGGCCGATGAGACGTCCCAGGAGGAGAGATCCTGGTTGAAGGAGGAGGCGCGGTAGAACATGCCCGCCGTGTTGGTGGCCGAGGAGACGTCCCAGGAGGAGATGTCGCCGTTGAAGGAGGCCGCGTCCCGGAACATGTCAACCATGGTGGTGGCAGAGGAGACGTCCCAGGAGGAGAGATCCTGGTTGAAGGAGGAGGCGCCATGGAACATGTTTCTCATGTCGGTGGCAGAGGAGACGTCCCAGGAGGAGAGATCCTGGTTGAAGGAGGAGGCGCCATGGAACATCCCGGTCATGGCGGTGACGCCCGAGACGTCCCAGGAGGAGATGTCCTGATTGAAGGAGGCCGCGTCCTGGAACATGTGGCGCATGTCGTTGGCGGCCGAGACGTCCCAGGAGGAGAGATCCTGGTTGAAGGAGGCCGCGTCCTGGAACGCCCCGAACATGTTGGTTACAGATGAGACGTCCCAGGAGGAGATGTCGCCGTTGAAGGAGGAGGCGCCATGGAACATGTAGCGCAGGCTGGTGACATCTGACAGGTCGGGTGAGTCGGCGGCGCGGTACACCATCAATGATGCCCCCTTGAACGCAAACTCCATCGACTCCCACTGCGTGTCGCCCCACTGGTCTATGGACCGCAGTTTTGCGGCGTTGGCGTCCCCGTTGAGGTAGATTCGCGCAAAGTCCCCGGATATGCTGACCGCATAGGTGCCGGCGGCATCGTACGTGTGGGTCTGGTCGCCGGCGACGTCGGTGGAGATGGTACCGTCGCCCCAGTCTACCGTGTATGTACCGGCGGCGCCTCCCACCGGGATGGTTATCGACTCGTCGGCGGTGCTCGTCCGCCAGGTGGTGACAAAGGAGGATGGGGCTGGCAGGGCATCGGAGGCGGCGGGGATGTCGGTGATAGTCAGGGCCAGCGTGTCCGAGGAGGTAACGGTGCCGTCGTCGGCGGTCAGCGTGAAGGTGATGGTGGTGTTGGCTGCGACCTCCGGGGCGGCGAAGGTGGTCGATATGGAGGTGGTGTTGTCGAGGGCAATATCCAGGGCGGAGTCGTGGGTCCACAGGTAGGTCAGAGGGTCGCCGTCCGGGTCGGTGGCCGTCCCGGTCAGGGTGACGGTGTCTCCCTCGGCGACCGTCTGGTCGGCTCCGGCCCCGACGGCCGGCGGGGCGTTTACCTGGGCGATGGTGATCTCGACCTGGTCGGAGGCGGTGGCGTTATGCTGGTCGGTGGCCGTCAGGGTGAAGGTGATGGTGGTGTTGGAGGAGACCTCCGGGGCGGCGAAGGTGGTCGATATGGAGGTGGCGTTGGCCAGTTGGATGTCCAGGGCGGAGTCGTGGGTCCACAGGTAGGTCAGAGGGTCGCCGTCGGTGGCCGTCCCGGTCAGGGTGACGGTGTCTCCCTCGGCGACCGTCTGGTCGGCTCCGGCCCCGACGGCCGGCGGGGCGTTGGTCGGGGCGGTCGAGAGCCCGATAAAGTTGGAATGGTCCGACTCGCCGTGCTCGTTGATGGCCGCCACCCTGAAGACGTAGAGGGTGCCCGGCTCGAGGTTCCGGACCGTGTAGGCGGTCTCCGCCGAGCCGGTGTTGTTGACCAGCGCCGACAGTTGGGTCTGGGTGGCCGGCGTCCTGTACAGCACCTTGTAGCCGGCGATGGCCGCATCGCCGGGGTCGTCCCAGATCAGGGCGATGGTCGTGCTGGTGATGGCGCCGAACCTGAGATTCTGCGGGGCTGCCGGCGGGGAGCCTGCCAGGATCGTGACGGAGACGGTATCCGACGTGGAGGCGCCGCGGCCGTCGTCTGCGGTCAGCGTGAAGGTGATGGTGGTGTTGGCTGCGACCTCCGGGGCGGCGAAGGTGGTCGATATGGAGGTGTCGTTGGCCAGTTGGATGTCCAGGGCGGAGTCGTGGGTCCACAGGTAGGTCAGAGGGTCGCCGTCCGGGTCGGTGGCCGTCCCGGTCAGGGTGACGGTGTCTCCCTCGGCGACCGTCTGGTCGGCTCCGGCCCCGACGGTCGGCGGGGTGGTGGCCGGCCCGGTGGCGGCCACCGGGACGACCAGGTGGTTGTCGGAGCCGAACAGGCCATCACCGGTGGCGGCGACGGTCACCTGGTAGGTGGCGGTAGTGACGTTCTGGCCGTCCTTCAGCCGGAGGGCGCCGTCGGCCACCTCGAAGAGGTCGGCGTGCTCGCCGGTGACACCGTAGACGGGGTTGTGGCCTGACAGATGGTCGTTCTGCGCCGTGATGTTGCCGACGACCCGGTCGTCGGCGGAGACGTTCAGGTCGCCCAGGACGATGTACCATGGCCCCAGGTTTTGGTCGAAGGAGTCGGCGCCATCGAACATCTGATACATGTCGGTTACGCCCGAGACGTCCCATCCCGAGATGTCCTGGTTGAAGGAGGTGGCGTCGTAGAACATATAGGCCATGTTGGTCGCGCCAGAGACGTCCCATCCCGAGATGTCCTGGTTGAAGGAGGTTGCGCCGTAGAACATCAGGCGCATGCTGGTCACGGCCGAGACGTCCCACCCCGAGATATTGCCGTTGAAGGAGGCGGCGTGGTCGAACATCCTGTTCATGTCGGTCACGGCCGAGACGTCCCAGGAGGAGAGATCCTGGTTGAAGGAGGTTGCGGTGTCGAACATGTTTCTCATGTCGGTCACGGCCGAGACGTCCCAGGAGGAGAGATCCTGGTTGAAGGTGGTGGAATGGGAGAACATGTTTCTCATGTCGGTCACGGCCGAGACGTCCCAGGAGGAGAGATCCTGGTTGAAGGAGGTGGTGAAGGCAAACATCGAGTGCGTGTCGGTCACGCTGGATACGTCCCAGGAGGAGAGATCCTGGTTGAAGGAGGTGGCTTGGCTGAACATCCCGTGCGTGTCGGTCACGCTGGATACGTCCCAGGAGGAGATGTCGCCGTTGAAGGAGGTTGACCTGGAGAACATGTGGGCCATGTCGGTCACGGCCGAGACGTTCCAGGAGGAGAGATCCTGGTTGAAGGAGGGGGCATCATGGAGCATCTGGTACATGTTGGTGACCGAGGAGACGTCCCAGGAGGAGATGTCGCCGTCAAAGGAGGAGGCGCCGTAGAACATCCGGTACGCGTCGGTGACGCCGGAGAGGTCCGGGGCATCAGTTGCACGATAGACCATGTTTGACGCCCCCTGAAACGCCGAGTTCATCGACTCCCACCTGATGTCGCCCCACTGCTCTATCGACCGCAGTCTGTCGGCGGTGGGTTGCTGCTCGTCAAGGTATATCCTGGTGAAATCGCCGTATATCCTGACCGTGTGGGTTCCGGGGGCGTCGTACGTGTGCATCTGGGCCCCTCTGACGTTGGCCGAGACGGTCCCGTCGCCCCAGTCGACCGTGTACCTGCCGGTGGCCCCGCCCACCTGGATCCTTATGATCTCGTCGGCCTTGGTAGTCTCCCAGGTTGTGACAAAGGGTTCGGAATGCGGGGCATCGTCGTTAACGGTTACGTTCATCGAGTCGGACGCGGTCTTGGTTCCGCTTTGGACGGTCAGCGTGAGCTGGATCACGGTGGCAGAGTCGACCTGTGGGGCGGCGAACGTCGTGGCCGGGGAGCTGGCGTTTGTGAAGATTATCTCCAATGCAGAGTCGTGCGTCCACAGGTAGGTTGGCTGGCCCGTACCGCCAATGGCTGTGCCGTTCAGGTACACCGTCTGGCCCTCCTCGGTCGTCTGATCCGGTCCTGCGTCAACGATCAGTTGGGCATCTGCGTATCCCTCTACAGTCACGGCAAGCATCTTTGAGTTGTCCGTACCGAAGCCTCCGGTCGACGTGACGTTTACAGTGTATGTGGCCCTGCCGGGAATAGAGTTCAGAACAAGGCTGGTGCCGTTGATCTCAAAGTGGCCGGAGTCTGCGCCCGAACCTATGCCGTATGACGGATCCTGCCCTGCGAGGAACTGGTTCTGTGCCGATATGTTCCCAACGATCCCCGGTACGTCGCCGTAGATGATAGAGGTGTCGTCCGGCACTATGTACCAGTTGCCCAAGTTCTGATCAAAACTACTGGCGCCATCAAACATGTATGACATGTGGGTCACCGAGGAGACGTCCCAGTCGGAGATGTTCTGGTTGAAGGAGGAGGCCATGGTGAACATGCCGGACATGTCGGTCACCGAGGAGACGTCCCAGTCGGAGATGTCGGAATTGAAGGCGGTGGCGAAGATGAACATGCCGGACATGTTGGTGACCGAGGAGACGTCCCAGTCGGAGATGTCGCCGTTGAAGGAGGAGGCGGTGGAGAACATGTCGGTCATGTCGGTGACGGCCGAGACGTTCCAGGAGTTCAGGGGCTGGTTGAAGGAGGTGGCGCCCCAGAACATGTTGTCCATGTCGGTGACCGAGGAGGTGTCCCAGAAAGACAGGTTGCCGTTGAAGGAGGTGGCGTTTTGGAACATGCTGTTCATGTTGGTTACGCTTGAAACGTCCCAGTTGTCGAGGGGTTGGTTGAGGGAGGCGGCGCCCCAGAACATGTTGTCCATGTCGGTGACCGAGGAGGTGTCCCAGTCGGAGATGTTGCCGTTGAAGGAGGTGGCGTAGCCGAACATGTACGACATGTCGGTTACGCCCGAGACGTCCCAGTCGGAGAGGTCTCCGTTGAAGGAGTCGGCGGAGACGAACATGCTGGATGTGTCTGTCACATCGGAAAGGTCAGGCGTGTCAGTTGCACGGTACACCATGTTCGACGCGCCGCTAAACGCGGCATGCATAGACTCCCAGCTGATATCACCCCATTGCTCTATGGACTGCAGTTTTTGCGAGTTAGTCGGGTTACCAGATAGGAGGATTCTTGCAAAGTCTCCGGATATGCTGACCGTATAGGTGCCGGCGGCATCGTACGTGTGGGTCTGGTCGCCGGCGACATCAGCCGAGACGGTACCGTCGCCCCAGTCCACCGTGTATGTGCCGGCGGCGCCTCCCACCGGGATGGTTATCGACTCGTCGGCGGTGCTCGTCCGCCAGGTGGTGACAAAGGAGGATGGGGCTGGCAGGGCATCGGAGGCGGCGGGGATGTCGGTGATAGTCAGGGCCAGCGTGTCCGAGGAGGAGGAGGTGCCGTCGTCGGCGGTCAGTGTGAAGGTGATGGTGGTGTTGGAGGAGACCTCCGGGGCGGCGAAGGTGGTCGATATGGAGGTGCCGTTGGTCAGTTGTATGTCCAGGGCGGAGTCGTGGGTCCACAGGTAGGTCAGAGGGTCGCCGTCCGGGTCGGTGGCCGTCCCGGTCAGGGTGACGGTGTCTCCCTCGGCGACCGTCTGGTCGGCTCCGGCCCCGACGGCCGGCGGGGCGTTGGTCGGGGCGGTCGAGAGCCTGACAAAGTTGGAATGGTCCGACTCGCCGTGGTCGTTGACGGCTACCACCCTGAAGACGTAGAGGGTGCCCGGCTCGAGGTTCCGGACCGTGTAGGCGGTCTCCGCCGAGCCGGTGTTGTTGACCAGCGCCGACAGTTGGGTCCGGGTATCCGGAGTCCTGGATAGTATCTTGTAGCCGGTGATGGTCGCATCGCCGTGGTCGTCCCAGATCAGGGCGATGGTCGTGTTGGTGGCGGCGCCGAACCTGAGATTCTGCGGGGCTGCCGGCGGGGCGTTGGTGTCCGGCTCGGTGGCGGCCACCGGGATAACCAGGCGGTTGTCGGAGCCGAACAGGCCGTCACCGGTGGCGGCGACGGTCACCTGGTAGGTTGTGGTAGTGACGTTCTGGCTGTCCTTCAGCCGGAGGGCGCCGCCGGCCACCTCGAAGAGGCCGGCGTGCTCGCCGGTGACACCGTAGACGGGGCTGTGGCCTGACAGCTGGTCGTTCTGCGCCCCGATGTTGCCGGCGAGCCGGTCGTCGGCGGAGACGGCCGGGCTGTCGGTGTCCAGGACGATATACCATGGCCCCAGGTTCTGCTCGAAGAGGTCGGCGCCGTCGAACATCCCTGACATATCGGTGATAGCCGAGACGTTCCATCCTGAGATATCCTGGTTGAAGGAGAAGGCATCATAGAACATGTCGGTCATGTCGGTGACGGCCGAGACGTTCCAGGTGGAGATGTCCTGGTCGAAGAGGTCGGCGCCAGAGAACATGCCCTCCATGTTGGTGACGGCCGAGACGTTCCAGGTGGAGAGGTCGCCGTCAAAGGAGGCGGCGCCATCAAACATTCCGGACATGTCGGTGACGGCCGAGACGTTCCAGGTGGAGATGTCCTGGTCGAAGAGGTCGGCGCCAGAGAACATGCGGTTCATGTCGGTTACTCCCGAGACGTCCCATCCTGAGATATCCCGGTCGAAGGAGAAGGCGCCGGCGAACATGCCGGACATGTCGGTGACGGCCGAGACGTTCCAGGTGGAGAGGTCGCCGTCAAAGGAGTAGGCCAGGGAGAACATGTCGGTCATGTTGGTGACGGCCGAGACGTTCCAGGTGGAGAGGTCGCCGTCAAAGGAGTAGGCATCGCCGAACATCCGGTGCATGCTGCCCACGGCCGACAGGTCTGGGGCGTCGGTCGCGTTGTAGGCCATGTCGGATGCCCCCCGGAACGCCGAGCGCATCGACTCCCATCGGATGTCGCCCCACTGCTCTATCGACCGCAGCTTGTCGGCGTTGGGCTGTTGCCCGTCAAGGTATATCCTGGTGAAATCGCCGTATATCCTGACCGTGTGGGTTCCGGGGGCGCCGTACGTATATGTCTGGTCCCCGGTGACGTTGGCCGAGACGGTCCCGTCGCCCCAGTCGACCGTGTACCTGCCGGTGGCCCCGCCCACCGGGACGGTTATGCTCTCGCCGGCCTTGGTAGTCTCCCAGGTTGTGACAAAGTGGGTGCGGGCGGGCGGGGCGGTGGAGACGCTGACTGGCTCGGAGGGGCCGGACTCGCCGTGCTCGTTGATGGCCACCACGCCAAAGACGTAGGTGGTGGACGGCTCGAGGTTTTCGACGGTGTAGAAGGCGTCCGTGCTGTTGGTGTTGTTCACCAGCGCCGAAAGCGGAAGCTGGCCGGCCGGGCTTCCGGAGAGAATCCTGTAGCCGGTGATCGAGTCGTCATCCGGATTATCCCAGGCCAGGATCGCCGAGTTGTGGGCCGGGGTAGCCCGGAGGTTTCGGGGCGCTTCAGGCTCGCCGATCACCTGCACCCTGACGGGTTGCACGTCGGTACCGCCCCTGCCGTCCGACACTGTGACGTTGAACGTGGCAGTGCCGGACCGCCTGCCGTCCGCAGTATCCCAGATGAACGCGCCGCTGGCCGGGTCTATCGAGGCGCCCTCCGGCTCGCCCTCCAGCCCGTAGGTCAGGGTGTTTGCGGGGCGGGCCCCATCCGCATCAAAGATGGGAACCACCCTGATAATCCGGTCATCATCAGGGACGGGCTCTCCCCTGCCGTCGCGGTTGCTCGTCAGCAGGTACAGGTACCCGTCCGGCCCCGTCTGCACGTCCCGGAGCCTCCCGAACTCGTCCTTGAAGAGCCTCTGGTGGGAGACCACCGTATCGTTCTGTACGTCTAGATCAACCATGTGCAGGTGGGTCCCCTTGAGTGCCGCGACAAAGTACATGCCGGTCCACTCCGGGATCATGCCCCCGTAGTAGAACTCGGCGCCGGAGGGGGCCCACGTGGCCCTGCCGGTATGCAGGATCGGCGTCTGCATGCCTTCGGCCGACTGCCCGCCCAGGATGCTGGGCCAGCCGTAGTTGGCCCCCGGCACTATCACGTTGATCTCATCGTGGGCCTTGCCGTACCGTCCGCCGGACGGGCCGTGCTCGGTCGCCACCAGGTTGCCGTGCTCGTCCCAGTCTATACCCTGCGAGTTTCTGTGCCCGGTGGACCATACCGGCGAGTCGGCAAACGGGTTGTCCGCGGGGATGCCCCCGTCCCGGTCCATCCTGAGAATCTTGCCCGCCAGCGAATCCAGGTCCTGCGCCAGGGCCGGAGCGCCCGCGTCCCCGGTGGTGACGTACAGGTACCCGTCCGGCCCGAACTGTATCCGGCCGCCGTCGTGGTACCGCGCCCCGGGGATGCCGTCTATCAGCACCATATCCTCGGCCACCGTCCCGTTGGCGAACTGGTAGCGGACCACCTTGTTGGTGAAGGCGTGGTCGGTGCCGGTGGTCGAGTAGTACAGGTAGATGTGGCGGTTCTCCCCAAAGTTGGGATCCACGGCAATCCCCAGCAGCCCGCCCTCTCCGCCGCTCACGTTCAGCGACAGCAGCGGGTCCGGCGCGAGCATCCCGTCCCGGATAATCCTGAGGCTGCCGCCCCTCTCGGTGAACAGGGCCGTACCATCGGGCAGCCAGTCGATGCTCCACGGTATCGCCAGGTTTTTGGCGACGACCTCGGCCCCCACCCCGGGGTGGAGGTCCCCGTCCGTGGCGTTGGCCGTGAAGGTCAGGGTGGAGGACGCGTTCACCATCTGGTCGGGGATCTGGGCCAGGGCCGGGGCGGCGTTTACCTCGCTCACCACGATGACTACATCCTGCGAGTCGGTGCGGCCGTTCTGGTCGGAGACGGTCACCGTCAGGGTGTGGCCGCCGTTCTGGATCTCGGTCGGTATCCACTCAAACTCCCCGGTGGCCGGATCCATGGTGGCGCCCTCCGGCCCGCCGTCCAGCCCGTACACCAGGGGGACGGCCAAGAGGTAGCCGTTGGTCACGCCTACCGCAAACGTCAGCGGAGACAGCTCGCGGGCCGTCTGGGCGGGGATCTCGGCCAGGACCGGCGCCACTCCGGTGTCGGTCACGACAAACGACTGGACCGGGAACGGGTCGTCCCCGGCCAGCGGGTTGCCCGCCACATCCACGATGCCGTGGTCCCGGATCATATCCAAGGTGTAGGCGCCGGGGCCGGCGACGGCGGTCACGTTGTACAGGCTGCCGGAACCGGACAGGGAGGCCACGTTGCCCGTCCCGGTACCGTTGGCAGACAGCGTGAAATCGGCCAGGTCCACGCCGGCCACCGGCTCGCTGAAGGCCACAGCGAAGACGGGCGGCCAGGCGGTCCGGTTGGCCGGGACGACCCGTTCAACGGATGCCACAAACGGGGCGATAGTATCCACCGTATAGGAGTGGTTCTCCCCCGCCGGGTAAGTGCTGCCCAGCGAACGGTCGCCCGTATCGACGATGTGGTTGTGCTTGACAAGGTACAGGTTGACCGTGCCGTCGCGCAGGGCCAGGGCCGTCGCGCGGTACTCGCTTCCGTGGCCGGACAGGGAGGAGACTCCGCCGGCGGGATCCACATACCTGATCGTAAGAGTCCACTCGTTCAGGGTGCCGGCGTGGTTGCGGGCGTAGTCAGTTATGCGGAGCGTCCAGTTGCCCGCGGCCTGGATGCCCGTAAAGTCCGCCGCGTAGGTCTGGACTATGTTCGCCTCCCCGTCAAGATCAAAGGGCGGCTGCAACCCCCGCACAATCCCGTCGGGCGAAACTATGTCCACCTGGAGATCGCCCTTGTATCCGTGCGTGACGTTCACGTGGACGGAGACCGCCACCACGACCCCGCGGTCGGGGACGGCAATCGTATCGGATACGTTGCCGGCAGGCGATATGGCAAGCGACGGCGTTTCCGTCTGCCTGAACCGCATTGGGTGGTCGGCATCGCTTGAGACCAGCAGGAAATCGGCCCGGTCCACGCCGGTCACCGGCTCGCTGAACAGCACATCGAATGCCAGGTGGCGGTCGGCGGTGGCCTGGGCGGCCCCGTCGCTGCGGGTGATCGACTCCATGACGGGGGGTACGTTGATGATCAAGTACTGCTGGTCTGCGCCCCTCGGGTCTGGGCTGGCCAGCGGGTTGCCCGCCATATCCGCGATGCCGTCCGGCACCACGTCCAGGTCCAGCGTGCCGCCCACGGCGAAGGCCCGGACGGTCACGTTGTACTGGCTGCCGGAGAGGGCCGCCACGCCGGTTACGGTTCCGACGCCCGTGCCGTTCAGAACAAAGTTGTCCGGGCCCACGTTCCGCACCGGCTCGCTGAATCTTACGCTGAACGTGAGGACGGATCTGGTGGTCGACTCGTCCGGCGGGTCGGCCCTCGTGATGGACAGCACCGCGGGGGCCCTGCCGTCCCGTATCTCCATCCCAAACGTCCCAAGCACGTACTCGGCCAGACCAGAGCCATCCAGGACGAACAGCCTTCTGCCGCCGTCACCAAAGGCCAGGTCTAGCGCCTCTGCAAGGTTGCCGTTTTCCGTACTTTCCAGGTCAACGGACGCGCCGCCGTCCGTGGCGCCGGTCAGGTTAAAGGCGTCGGGCAGGACATATTCAAGGATGGCGTTCTTGTCGTCCAAGACAAGCATCCGCGTTCCGCCCCCGTCGAATTCCAGCGAGGAGGGGACGGCATCGCGCGGCCCAAGGTCGAGGGAGGCCGCATACGAGGCTCCGGCCAAGTCAAAGGGGGCGGGCAGGGCGTACTGGTATATCCGGCCGCCGTCCCCGCCCGCTACGAACAGGTCCCTTCCGTCGGCGCCCAGTGCAACGCCGTACAGGGACGAGTCCCTGCCGCTGATATCCAGGGAACCAGAAGCGGTCAGGTTGCCCGTGTCAAACGGCGCGGCCGTATCGTACTGGCGTATCTGGCCGTCGTCGAACGGCACGAACAGCCTTGTACCGTCAGGACTGAACGCGAAATAGCCTGCGTTGCCCTCCAGTTCGTCCGAGCTTCCCAGGAGGCTGGCGGTGGCCGCGTCAAATGCCGTACTCAGTATATACTCCCGGATGGGGCCGTCGTATTCTCCCACGAACATCCTTGTCCCGTCGCCGTTGAAGCCCAGGCCGTCGGCGCCCCCGTCCCCGGCCGGGACCGGGGTGGATCCCGCAAAGAAGGCGGTGCGCACGTCAAAGGCCGCATCAAACGGATCTCCTGCAAGGTTGGTGACGGCCGCCGCCCCGACCACCAGCCGCGCCGAGTCTATATCCTGCAGCGCCGCCATCTGCGCATCTGTCAGCGCAAGGTATGCGATGGCGCCGTTGGAGGAGGAGGTGGATCCGGCAAGATGGATCCCGCCCGCGGCAGATCCCCCTTCGCGGATATGGAATTTGGCAGCGTCGACGCTGCCGGGGCCTATGTCCCCATCGAAGGTGACGGTCAGTACCCGGGTCGTCGTATCCAGCACGGCGGAGGCAAGTTCCAGCGCCGCGGCTGCTCCCCGGCCTGGCGTGTCCTGCTGGGCTGGTAGCGCGTCGGGGGCCGCATCGGCGACGATGATCGTTACCGAGTCCGAGGCTTCCAGGTCACCGTCGCCGGCGGTCAGCGTGAAGGTGATGGTGGTGTTGGCGGGGACCTCCGGGGCGGTGAACGTCGTGGACGGGGCTGTCCGGTTGGCCAGGGCGATGTCCAGTGCCGAGTCGTGCGACCACAGGTAGGCCAGCGGGTCGCCGTCCGGGTCGGCGGCCGTCCCGTTGAGGGTGACGCTCTGGCCCTCGGTGACCGTCTGGTCGGGGCCGGCCTGGACGGTCGGCGGGTTGTTTGGCGGGACGTCGGTGATGGTCAGGGCCAGCGTGTCGTAGGAGATGGTGGCGCCGTCGTCGGCGGTGAAGATGAGCGTTATGGTGGCGTTGGAGTCGACCTGCGGGGCTGTAAAGGTGGTGGACGGGGCTGTCCGGTTGGCCAGGGTGATGTTCAGGGCCGAGTCGTGCGACCACAGGTAGGCCAGCGGGTCGCCGTCCGGGTCGGTGGCCGTCCCGGTCAGGGTGACGGTCTGGCCCTCGGTGACCGTCTGGTCGGGGCCGGCCTGGACGGTCGGCGGAGTGTTGGCCGACCCCGCAACGGTGATGGTGATCTCGCCGCTCCAGGCGCCGGCGGTGCCGTCGTAGGAGGCGCGCACCATCACCCTGTATGGCCGGCCCTCCTCCAGGTTCGTGATGGTATGTGCGGGTTCGGTGGGGAAGGCGTTGCCTGAGCTGTCCGTCCAGGTCCGGAACGGTTCGCCCACCCTGGCCCAGGATATCCGGTAGTTGACCGGCTCCTCGGCGGGAGCCTCCCAGGTAGCCCGGACGGTTCCGGGCTGGGAACTGCTCAGGGTGATCCTGCCTATGTCGCCGGGGCCGCGGGGCTCTGGTGGATCGAGCACCGCGGTGTTGTTGGCGGGGGGCGTATCGGTGCCGGTCCGGGCGTTCAGGACGGTGACGGCCATCGTGTCAGAGGAGGTGGCGTTGTGCTGGTCGGTGACCGTCAGGGTAAAGGTGATGGTGGTGTTGGCGGGGACCTCTGGGGCGGTGAACGTCGTGGACGGGGCTGTCCGGTTGGCCAGGGTGATGTCCGGGGCCGAGTCGTGCGACCACAGATAGGTAAGGCGGTCGCCGTCCGGGTCGGCGGCCGTCCCGGAGATGGTGACGGTCTGGCCCTCCCGGACGGTCCGGTCGACTCCGGCGTTGGTCGTCGGCGGGTTGTTTGGCGGGACATCGGTGATGGTCAGGGCCAGCGTGTCGTAGGAGGTGGCGGCGCCATCATCGGCGGTGAACGTGAACGTTACGGTGGTGCTGGAGTCGACCTGCGGGGCGGTGAACGAGACGGATGTCGTGTTGGCGCCGGCCAGATCCATGCTGAGCGTGGAGTTATGGGTCCACGCATAGGCCAGGCGGTCGTTGTCCTGGTCGGAGGCGGTGCCAGAGAGGGTGACGGTCTGGCCCTCGGTGACCGTCCGGTCGGCTCCTGCGTCGACGGACGGGGGGCTGTTGTGGGCGGATCCTGCAACGGCCACGATGGCATCGCCGCTCCAGGGTCCGGCGGAGCCGCGGTAGTCGGCGCGCATCATCACCCTGTAGAGCTGCCCCCCCTCCAGGTTCGTGATGGTATGTGCGGGTTCGGTGGGGAAGGCGTTGCCCGACTGGTCCGTATAGCTCTTGTAGGGCTCGCCCACCTTGGCCCAGGATATCCGGTATCTGTCCGGCTCCCGGGCGGGCTCCTCCCAGGTGGCCTGGATGGTCCCCGGTATCTCGCTGGTCAGGGTTATCCTGCCTATGCCGTGGAGGCCGGGCGGCTGATCCGGCGTCCAGACTGTGGTGGTGTTGACGTAGATGATGGTGACGTTCAGCGAGTCGGAGGCGGACGCGGCGCCGTCATGGACGGTCAGCGTGACGGTGACGGTGGTGTCGCTGCCGACCTGCGGTGCGGTGAACGAGGTGGAGAGCGTGGCGGGGTCGTCCAGGCTGACGGGCGGCCGGGAGTCGTGCGACCACAGGTAGGTCAGCGGGTCGCCGTCGGGGTCGGAGGCCGTCCCGGTCAGGGCGACGATCTGCCCCCTGTAGACGGTCTGGTCGGGGCCGGCGTCGGCGGTCGGCGGGTCGTTGAGGTGGGTGATGGTGATGGCAGCCTGGTCGGCGGCGGTGGCGTTGTGCTGGTCGGTGACCGCCAGGGTAAAGGTGATAGTGGTGTTGGCGGGGACCTTCGGGGCGGTGAACGTCGTAGACGGGGCTGTCCGGTTGGCCAGGGCGATGTCCAGTGCCGAGTCGTGCGACCACCGGTAGGCCAGCGGGTCGCCGTCCGGGTCGGTGGCCGTCCCGGTCAGGGTGACGGTCTGGCCCTCGGTGACCGTCTGGTCGGGGCCGGCGTCGGCGGTCGGCGGCGCCTGCGACGCTGTTGTCTGCTCGGATGAGGGCGCGCCATCCCCTACATCGTTGGTGGCCAAGACGCGTACCGTGTATGGTACGCCGTAGGCCGCCCCGGTGATGGCATGGGTGGTTCCGGCGGTGATGGTTGCCGAGGAGACCTCCGCAGGCATGTCCCAGCTGCCGGTGGCCGCCTTCCACTGGACGGTATAGCCGGTGATGGCCGAGCCCCCGTCCGAGTACGGCGCCCGCCAAGAGGCCACCAGCGTGTCATTGCCGCCGTCCGACACCCTCAGGTCCTGCGGCGTCCCGGGGACCGTGGGCGCGTTGGCGCTCGCCACGGTGATGGTCACCTCGTTGCTCCAGTCGCCGGCGGTGCCGCCGTAGGAGGCGCGCACCATCACCCTGTAGGGCTGGCCCTCCTCCAGGTTCGTGATGGTATGTGCGGGTTCGGTGGGGAAGGCGTTGCCCGACTGGTCCGTCCAGGTCAGGAACGGCTCGCCCACCCTGGCCCAGGATACGCGGTAGTTGGCCGGATCCTCGGCCGGCTCCACCCAGGAGGCGTGGATGGTCCCGGGGATGGTGCTGGCCAGGGTTATCCCGCCTACGTCGCGTGGGCCGGCCGCATCCGGTACATGGGTGATGGCGTTGGCGTCTGCGATGGTCACCCGCACCGAGTCCGAGGCGGCGCGGGTTCCGTCACTGACGGTCAGCGTAAAGTTGGCCGTGGCGGTAGAGGTCAGGTTGGGCGCGGTGAACCTTGTAGAGGGCGAGGTTGGGCTGTCCAGGGTCAGGCCGGAGACAAAGTCGTGGCTCCACGAGTAGGTCAGCGGGTCGCCGTCTGGATCGGCAGCGGTGCCCGAGAGGGTCGCCACGGACCCCTCGTCGACGGCCAGGTCCGGCCCCGCGTCTACTGTCGGCGCGTTATCACGGTATACGGTTATGGCCCGGTCGGGCACCGCATCTATGCCGTTCCCGAGCGGATCTACCACGGCGCCCCGGCCGATGTCAAGCTGCGGCATGGCCATGGTATCGACGATGGCCATCTTGGAGGCTGCAAGCGTCGAGGTCAGGATGGCGCCGTCAACCGACCCGGCGATACCGTCTAGGGTGATGCCGCCGGCCGACTCGCCGGTATCGCGGACGTGCAGGCGATCCCAGTGGACCGCCGGGTTGAGCGGCTCGCTGAAGATCATCCGGATGGTGCCGTTGCCTGCCGCGTAGGAGGCTGACAGTAGGGTTGGCGGCCTTGTGTTCTCCACCTCGACCTCCCGGACGGCGGTCACCGTGCTTCCCATCGAGTCGGTGCACGCGTAGGTGACGGCATACAAGCCCGGGACGGCGGCGGTGACGTTGGAGGTGGCAAGTATCCGGTCGGTGAGCTCGCCATCTACCTCGTCGATGCAGGTGGCGCCGGCGTCCTCGTAGGTGGCGCCGACCGGTATCGATACGAACGGCGGCGGGTTGACGATGAGTTGGGGTGGTCGGTCGACCGACATGCTTATCCTCATGATGTAGGCGTCATCACCTGTGAGCGTCGTGGAGATCGCGTACAGGCTGCCGCCGGCCTCAAAGACGTCGATGCCGTACCCGGTTGAGTACCCGGAAGGCCGGATATGCGCAAGGTCGGCCGGATTGTAGGGGTCGGTAAGATTCACCAAGTGCATGTGGCCAAACTGGTAGAACGGGGCAACCGCGTACGTGCCGCCGCCTACCTCAAAGAGGGCGACCTGAATCACGCGGCTGTACTCGCCGCCGTCCGCCCTGGTGTTGACGCGCCCCGCCGGGGAGGGGTTGAGTGGGTCGGTGACGTTGATGACCTGTATGCCGTAGTCCTCGTATCCGGCGACGGCCGCGTACGTGTCGCCGCCGGACTCGAACGTTTCAACGCCGATGGCGTGGTGCAGCTCCAAGCTCGGACCGTCCCCCACCGAGCCTGCGGCGGCCGGGGCATGGGGATCGGTGACGTTGATTATCTGGACGCCGTTGTCGTTTTGCCCCACGACTATCGCGTATATGCCGCCGCCTGTCTCAAAGGTGTCGATGCCGAACGCGCCGTCGAGCTTGAGTTGGCGATTGTCCCGCAGGGTCCCCGCCGGAGCGGGGTTGAACGGGTCGGTGACGTTGATGGTATAGATGGCGTCGGTTCTTGATCCCGTGACTATCGCGTAGAGCTCGCCCCCCGTCTGGAAGACTGCAACGTCGGATGGGCCGGCAAATCTTTGCTGGTCGACATCGCCGATGCGTCCTGTCGCGGCAGGCCGGCTCGGGTCGGTGAGCTCGATTATCTGGACGCCGTTGTCGCCATATCCGGTGACGATGGCGTACGTCCTGCTGCCGGTCTCGAATACCTCTATGTCGCGCGCGCCGTCAAGTTCGAGGCCGTTGCGGTCTTCGAATGACGCGGTCGCCACCGGATTCGACGGGTCGGTGATATCGACTATCTGGATGCCGTCATTATCCGAGGCGATCGCCGCGTACGTGTTGATGCCGATCTGAAAGGTGGCCACGTTGCGCGGGGCGTCTAGCGCCGTAAAGCCGTCGGCGCCGTCCCGGATGGTCGCCACATGGACCAGCCTTCCCGTCACGGGTTGGGACGGCTCAGCATGGGCTTGGCCCGGCAGGCCTGCCGACGTTGCTGGCCCCAGATCCTGCCCGGCGGCATCCGGCATCCCCGTCCCGGGACCTCCCCTGCCCGCCACAGGCTGGTCTGTCTCGCCATACGGCGCAAGGCCGGCCGCCGCGATCGCAATGATGGACATTGAGGCCAGCAGGGCAATCCTGTCGGGTTTAATATGGTAAGTCAGTGCCTATACACCTAATTTAATACAACTTTATGTGTATGATTTAAGTCTATAATTTGTTATGTGTTTGTAAGTTATCGGTAGCCGGCCCATCTTGGGAAGTAGTGGTAACTTCGGTAGCTGGGACGGATCTTCGAAATGTCAGCAGGCGGCCGCCGTCTTGATAGACCACGCCGAGTATTGTCTGGCGGCACCCCATTATGGCGATGGTGATGGCCTGGCTCAGGGCTCGTCCACGTAGATGACCACACTGGTGACCGCCGTGGCCCTGTCGCTGTCCGTACACCGGAAGAAGACCTCGTAGGTGCCGACCTTCTTTACGTTCACGTCGCTGGCGCCGTCCACCACGACTTCCAGGTCGCCGTCCTCGGCGTCGGTGCAGGTGGCGCGTGGCAGGGTATAGGAGTCGTTCACGTTCAGGTAGATGGCCTCGACCGGCACGCTCACCACCGGCCGAATGTTCACGGCGGCTGGCACCACGGTGACCCCGCGGGCAGCGTACCCCTCGTTGCCCTGAGCGTCCAGGCAGTAGTAGCCTACAGCGTAGGTGCCCGGCGTCGAGGTGTCGACGCTGTTCCGCAGCGGGTCGAGCGTGGCGGTGTACCTGCCGTCGCGGTCGTCGACGCAGGTGGCTCCCCTCTCGGTATAGGACTGGCCGACCCTCAGCAGGATCTCCGCGGGACCGTTGATGCGCACCTCCGGCGGGCGGGTGTCCGTTATCATGACGGTCCGGGTGGCCGTCGCCACGTTGCCGTCACGGTCGGTGCACGTATAGGTGATGGTGGCGGTGGTCGTGCCGGCGGCGACGCTGACGTCCACCCGGTGGTTGATGATGCCGTCCTCGGGGTCGACGCAGTTGTAGTCCTTATACTGGTAGGTGCCTCCTTTGGAGACGGTGCCTCCCTGGGCCAGGAGGTGGATGGTCGGCGCGGATCCCCAGCCGGTGGTCCCGCCGGAGACTATGACGGTCCTGGTGGCGGTCTGCGGGTAGTGCCATCCGTTGGAGCAGGTGTAGGTGACGGTGTGGGTCGACGGCTCGGAGGTGTCGACGGCGTGGGTAGTCCTGACGGGCAGGGCCGTATTGAGGCTGTCCGAGCAGGTGGCGCCCGCATCGCTGTATGCCTGGTTGACCCCGACATGGGCGGGGTTGCTGCCCAGGATGGTGATGACGGGCAAGGTGGGCGTCTTCGGTAAGATGACGTTCGGTGGGTTGCTGGTGTCGGCGACCACCCGGACGGTCCGGGTGGCGGGGGTGGCCGCGTTGCCCGACGAGTCGGAGCACGAGTAGGTGACCGTATAGGCACCGGCGGTAGAGGCGTCCACCGTGCTGTTGGTAGTGACCTGCAGGTTCTCATCGGTCTCGTCCACGCAGGTGGCCCCGGCGTCGTCGTAGGTGGCGCCAGCGGTGATGGTGGCGGGGTTGTCCCCCAGAATGGTGATGACTGGTGGGATGGTGTCGTTGACGGTGATGGACTGGTCGGCGGCGGCCGCTATCCCGTTGCCGGACAGGTCGAAGACGGCGTTCTGGTCGATGTCGAGCTGGGGGGTGGACATGGCGGCAACGGAGGAGCGCTGCGACGACGTCAGGGTGAGCGTCAGGGTGGACCCGGTGATGGCGGGCGTCCCGCTCAGGGTGACGCCGCCGGTCGACTCGCCGGTATCGCGGAGGTGCAGGCGGTCCAGGTGGGCGGTCGCGTTGAGCGGCTCGCTGAAGGTGACGGTCAGTAGGCCGCTGCCCGTCGAGTAGGTAGCCGACGTGAAGGTGGGCGGGATGGTGTCGTTGACGGTGATGGACTGGTCGGCGGCGGCCGCTATCCCGTTGCCGGACAGGTCGAAGACGGCGTTCTGGTCGATGTCGAGCTGGGGGGTGGACATGGCGGCAACGGAGGAGCGCTGCGACGACGTCAGGGTGAGCGTCAGGGTGGACCCGGTGATGGCGGGCGTCCCGCTCAGGGTGACGCCGCCGGTCGACTCGCCGGTATCGCGGAGGTGCAGGCGGTCCAGGTGGGCGGTCGCGTTGAGCGGCTCGCTGAAGGTGACGGTCAGTAGGCCGCTGCCCGTCGAGTAGGTAGCCGACGTGAAGGTGGGCGGGATGGTGTCGTTGACGGTGATGGACTGGTCGGCGGCGGCCGCTATCCCGTTGCCGGACAGGTCGAAGACGGCGTTCTGGTCGATGTCGAGCTGGGGGGTGGACATGGCGGCAACGGAGGAGCGCTGCGACGACGTCAGGGTGAGCGTCAGGGTGGACCCGGTGATGGCGGGCGTCCCGCTCAGGGTGACGCCGCCGGTCGACTCGCCGGTATCGCGGAGGTGCAGGCGGTCCAGGTGGGCGGTCGCGTTGAGCGGCTCGCTGAAGGTGACGGTCAGTAGGCCGCTGCCCGTCGAGTAGGTAGCCGACGTGAAGGTGGGCGGGATGGTGTCGTTGACGGTGATGGACTGGTCGGCGGCGGCCGCTATCCCGTTGCCGGACAGGTCGAAGACGGCGTTCTGGTCGATGTCCAGGGTCGGGGTGGACATGGCGGCAACGGAGGAGCGCTGCGACGACGTCAGGGTGAGCGTCAGGGTGGACCCGGTGATGGCGGGCGTCCCGCTCAGGGTGACGCCGCCGGTCGACTCGCCGGTATCGCGGAGGTGCAGGCGGTCCAGGTGGGCGGTCGCGTTGAGCGGCTCGCTGAAGGTGACGGTCAGTAGGCCGCTGCCCGTCGAGTAGGTAGCCGACGTGAAGGTGGGCGGGATGGTGTCGTTGACGGTGATGGACTGGTCGGCGGCGGCCGCTATCCCGTTGCCGGACAGGTCGAAGACGGCGTTCTGGTCGATGTCGAGCTGGGGGGTGGACATGGCGGCAACGGAGGAGCGCTGCGACGACGTCAGGGTGAGCGTCAGGGTGGACCCGGTGATGGCGGGCGTCCCGCTCAGGGTGACGCCGCCGGTCGACTCGCCGGTATCGCGGAGGTGCAGGCGGTCCAGGTGGGCGGTCGCGTTGAGCGGCTCGCTGAAGGTGACGGTCAGTAGGCCGCTGCCCGTCGAGTAGGTAGCCGACGTGAAGGTGGGCGGGATGGTGTCGTTGACGGTGATGGACTGGTCGGCGGCGGCCGCTATCCCGTTGCCGGACAGGTCGAAGACGGCGTTCTGGTCGATGTCCAGGGTCGGGGTGGACATGGCGGCAACGGAGGAGCGCTGCGACGACGTCAGGGTGAGCGTCAGGGTGGACCCGGTGATGGCGGGCGTCCCGCTCAGGGTGACGCCGCCGGTCGACTCGCCGGTATCGCGGAGGTGCAGGCGGTCCAGGTGGGCGGTCGCGTTGAGCGGCTCGCTGAAGGTGACGGTCAGTAGGCCGCTGCCCGTCGAGTAGGTAGCCGACGTGAAGGTGGGCGGGATGGTGTCGTTGACGGTGATGGACTGGTCGGCGGCGGCCGCTATCCCGTTGCCTGCCACGTCGAAGACGGCGTTCTGGTCGATGTCCAGGGTCGGGGTGGACATGGCGGCAACGGAGGAGCGCTGCGACGACGTCAGGGTGAGCGTCAGGGTGGACCCGGTGATGGCGGGCGTCCCGCTCAGGGTGACGCCGCCGGTCGACTCGCCGGTATCGCGGAGGTGCAGGCGGTCCAGGTGGGCGGTCGCGTTGAGCGGCTCGCTGAAGGTGACGGTCAGTAGGCCGCTGCCCGTCGAGTAGGTAGCCGACGTGAAGGTGGGCGGGATGGTGTCGTTGACGGTGATGGACTGGTCGGCGGCGGCCGCTATCCCGTTGCCGGACAGGTCGAAGACGGCGTTCTGGTCGATGTCCAGGGTCGGGGTGGACATGGCGGCAACGGAGGAGCGCTGCGACGACGTCAGGGTGAGCGTCAGGGTGGACCCGGTGATGGCGGGCGTCCCGCTCAGGGTGACGCCGCCGGTCGACTCGCCGGTATCGCGGAGGTGCAGGCGGTCCAGGTGGGCGGTCGCGTTGAGCGGCTCGCTGAAGGTGACGGTCAGTAGGCCGCTGCCCGTCGAGTAGGTAGCCGACGTGAAGGTGGGCGGGATGGTGTCGTTGACGGTGATGGACTGGTCGGCGGCGGCCGCTATCCCGTTGCCGGACAGGTCGAAGACGGCGTTCTGGTCGATGTCCAGGGTCGGGGTGGACATGGCGGCAACGGAGGAGCGCTGCGATGACGTCAGGGTGAGCGTCAGGGTGGACCCGGTGATGGCGGGCGTCCCGCTCAGGGTGACGCCGCCGGTCGACTCGCCGGTATCGCGGAGGTGCAGGCGGTCCAGGTGGGCGGTCGCGTTGAGCGGCTCGCTGAAGGTGACGGTCAGTAGGCCGCTGCCCGTCGAGTAGGTAGCCGACGTGAAGGTGGGCGGGATGGTGTCGTTGACGGTGATGGACTGGTCGGCGGCGGCCGCTATCCCGTTGCCTGCCACGTCGAAGACGGCGTTCTGGTCGATGTCCAGGGTCGGGGTGGACATGGCGGCAACGGAGGAGCGCTGCGACGACGTCAGGGTGAGCGTCAGGGTGGACCCGGTGATGGCGGGCGTCCCGCTCAGGGTGACGCCGCCGGTCGACTCGCCGGTATCGCGGAGGTGCAGGCGGTCCAGGTGGGCGGTCGCGTTGAGCGGCTCGCTGAAGGTGACGGTCAGTAGGCCGCTGCCCGTCGAGTAGGTAGCCGACGTGAAGGTGGGCGGGATGGTGTCGTTGACGGTGATGGACTGGTCGGCGGCGGCCGCTATCCCGTTGCCGGACAGGTCGAAGACGGCGTTCTGGTCGATGTCCAGGGTCGGGGTGGACATGGCGGCAACGGAGGAGCGCTGCGACGACGTCAGGGTGAGCGTCAGGGTGGACCCGGTGATGGCGGGCGTCCCGCTCAGGGTGACGCCGCCGGTCGACTCGCCGGTATCGCGGAGGTGCAGGCGGTCCAGGTGGGCGGTCGCGTTGAGCGGCTCGCTGAAGGTGACGGTCAGTAGGCCGCTGCCCGTCGAGTAGGTAGCCGACGTGAAGGTGGGCGGGATGGTGTCGTTGACGGTGATGGACTGGTCGGCGGCGGCCGCTATCCCGTTGCCGGACAGGTCGAAGACGGCGTTCTGGTCGATGTCCAGGGTCGGGGTGGACATGGCGGCAACGGAGGAGCGCTGCGATGACGTCAGGGTGAGCGTCAGGGTGGACCCGGTGATGGCGGGCGTCCCGCTCAGGGTGACGCCGCCGGTCGACTCGCCGGTATCGCGGAGGTGCAGGCGGTCCAGGTGGGCGGTCGCGTTGAGCGGCTCGCTGAAGGTGACGGTCAGTAGGCCGCTGCCCGTCGAGTAGGCGGCCGACGTGAAGGTGGGTGGGGAGGTGTCGTTGACGGTGATGGACTGGTCGGCGGCGGCCGCTATCCCGTTGCCTGCCACGTCGAAGACGGCGTTCTGGTCGATGTCGAGCTGGGGGGTGGACATGGCGGCAACGGAGGAGCGCTGCGATGACGTCAGGGTGAGCGTCAGGGTGGACCCGGTGATGGCGGGCGTCCCGCTCAGGGTGACGCCGCCGGTCGACTCGCCGGTATCGCGGAGGTGCAGGCGGTCCAGGTGGGCGGTCGCGTTGAGCGGCTCGCTGAAGGTGATGACTATCTCGCCGCTGCCCGTCGAGTAGGCGGCCGACGTGAAGGTGGGTGGGGAGGTGTCGTTGACGGTGATGGACTGGTCGGCGGCGGCCGCTATCCCGTTGCCGGACAGGTCGAAGACGGCGTTCTGGTCGATGTCCAGCTGGGGGGTGGACATGGCGGCAACGGAGGAGCGCTGCGATGACGTCAGGGTGAGCGTCAGGGTGGACCCGGAGAGGGTCGGCGTCCCGCTCAGGGTGACGCCGCCGGTCGACTCGCCGGTATCGCGGAGGTGCAGGCGGTCCAGGTGGGCGGTCGCGTTGAGCGGCTCGCTGAAGGTGATGACTATCTCGCCGCTGCCCGTCGAGTAGGCGGCCGACGTGAAGGTGGGTGGGGAGGTGTCGTTGACGGTGAGGGTACGGTCGGCGGCGGCCGCTATCCCGTTGCCGGACAGGTCGAAGACGGCGTTCTGGTCGATGTCCAGGGTCGGGGTGGACATGGCGGCAACGGAGGAGCGCTGCGATGACGTCAGGGTGAGCGTCAGGGTGGACCCGGAGAGGGTCGGCGTCCCGCTCAGGGTGACGCCGCCGGTCGACTCGCCGGTATCGCGGAGGTGCAGGCGGCCCGGGTGGGCGGTCGCGTTGAGCGGCTCGCTGAAGGTGATGACTATCTCGCCGCTGCCCGTCGAGTAGGCGGCCGACGTGAAGGTGGGTGGGGAGGTGTCGTTGACGGTGATGGACTGGTCGGCGGCGGCCGCTATCCCGTTGCCGGACAGGTCGAAGACGGCGTTCTGGTCGATGTCGAGCTGGGGGGTGGACATGGCGGCAACGGAGGAGCGCTGCGATGACGTCAGGGTGAGCGTCAGGGTGGACCCGGTGATGGCGGGCGTCCCGCTCAGGGTGACGCCGCCGGTCGACTCGCCGGTATCGCGGAGGTGCAGGCGGCCCGGGTGGGCGGTCGCGTTGAGCGGCTCGCTGAAGGTGATGACTATCTCGCCGCTGCCCGTCGAGTAGGCGGCCGACGTGAAGGCGGGTGGGATGGTGTCGTTGACGGTGATGGACTGGTCGGCGGCGGCCGCTATCCCGTTGCCGGACAGGTCGAAGACGGCGTTCTGGTCGATGTCGAGCTGGGGGGTGGACATGGCGGCAACGGAGGAGTGCTGCGACGACGTCAGGGTGAGCGTCAGGGTGGACCCGGAGAGGGTCGGCGTCCCGCTCAGGGTGACGCCGCCGGTCGACTCGCCGGTATCGCGGAGGTGCAGGCGGCCCGGGTGGGCGGTCGCGTTGAGCGGCTCGCTGAAGGTGATGGCGAGCTCGCCGCTGCCCGTCGAGTAGGCGGCCGACGTGAAGGCGGGCGGGATGGTGTCGTTGACGGTGAGGGTACGGTCGGCGGCGGCCGCTATCCCGTTGCCTGCCACGTCGAAGACGGCGTTCTGGTCGATGTCGAGCTGGGGGGTGGACATGGCGGCAACGGAGGAGCGCTGCGACGACGTCAGGGTGAGCGTCAGGGTGGACCCGGAGAGGGTCGGCGTCCCGCTCAGGGTGACGCCGCCGGTCGACTCGCCGGTATCGCGGAGGTGCAGGCGGCCCGGGTGGGCGGTCGCGTTGAGCGGCTCGCTGAAGGTGATGGCGAGCTCGCCGCTGCCCGTCGAGTAGGCGGCCGACGTGAAGGCGGGCGGGATGGTGTCGTTGACGGTGAGGGTACGGTCGGCGGCGGCCGCTATCCCGTTGCCTGCCACGTCGAAGACGGCGTTCTGGTCGATGTCGAGCTGGGGGGTGGACATGGCGGCAACGGAGGAGCGCTGCGACGACGTCAGGGTGAGCGTCAGGGTGGACCCGGAGAGGGTCGGCGTCCCGCTCAGGGTGACGCCGCCGGTAGACTCGCCGGTGTCGCGGAGGTGCAAGCGGCCCGGGTGGGCGGTCGCGTTGAGCGGCTCGCTGAAGGTGATGGCGAGCTCGCCGCTGCCCGTCGAGTAGGCGGCCGACGTGAAGGCGGGCGGGATGGTGTCGTTGACGGTGAGGGTACGGTCGGCGGCGGCCGCTATCCCGTTGCCTGCCACGTCGAAGACGGCGTTCTGGTCGATGTCGAGCTGGGGGGTGGACATGGCGGCAACGGAGGAGCGCTGCGACGACGTCAGGGTGAGCGTCAGGGTGGACCCGGAGAGGGTCGGCGTCCCGCTCAAGGTGACGCCGCCGGTAGACTCGCCGGTGTCGCGGAGGTGCAAGCGGCCCGGGTGGGCGGTCGCGTTGAGCGGCTCGCTGAAGGTGATGGCGAGCTCGCCGCTGCCCGTCGAGTAGGCGGCCGACGTGAAGGCGGGCGGGATGGTGTCGTTGACGGTGAGGGTACGGTCGGCGGCGGCCGCTATCCCGTTGCCTGCCACGTCGAAGACGGCGTTCTGGTCGATGTCCAGCTGGGGAGCGGTCATGCTCGAGACCGCAGAGCGCTGGGCGGCGGTGAGGGTGAGCGTCAGGGTGGACCCGGAGAGGGTCGGCGTCCCGCTCAGGGTGACGCCGCCGGTAGACTCGCCGGTATCGCGGATGTGCAGGCGGCCCGGGTGGGCGGTCGCGTTGAGCGGCTCGCTGAAGGTGATGGCGAGCTCGCCGCTGCCCGTCGAGTAGGCGGCCGACGTGAAGGCGGGCGGGATGGTGTCGTTGACGGTGAGGGTACGGTCGGCGGCGGCCGCTATCCCGTTGCCTGCCACGTCGAAGACGGCGTTCTGGTCGATGTCGAGCTGGGGAGCGGTCATGCTCGAGACCGCAGAGCGCTGGGCGGCGGTGAGGGTGAGCGTCAGGGTGGACCCGGAGAGGGTCGGCGTCCCGCTCAGGGTGACGCCGCCGGTAGACTCGCCGGTATCGCGGATGTGCAGGCGGCCCGGGTGGGCGGTCGCGTTGAGCGGCTCGCTGAAGGTGATGGCGAGCTCGCCGCTGCCCGTCGAGTAGGCGGCCGACGTGAATGTGGGCGGGATCATGTCGGCGGCGGACACGCCGGTGACCTCCACGCTCACCACCCGCCAGTTGTTGTCGCTCTCAAAGACCCCGCTGCCCGTGGCGGTCACGTTGGCCGTGTGGGTTCCGTTGCGGGTTGGGGCCGCCTTGAAGGCCAGCGTGCTGGATCCGACCACCTCGAAGAGATCCGAGTCACCGCCCTCCCCCAGGCCGTAGTCGGGGTTGTGGCCGCGCAGCGGACCGTTCTGCGCCCTTATCCCGGTCACGTTGTGCGAGTCGCCGGCGGCGTCAAAGTCGGCGGAGTTCGGGGTGACGTACCATGGCCCCAGGTTCTGGTTGAAGGAGGTGGCGCCGGAGAACATCCAAAACATGTCGGTGGCGCTCGAGACGTTCCAGGAGGAGATGTCCTGGTTGAAGGAGGTGGCGCCGGAGAACATGCCGTTCATCTTGGTGACGCTCGAGACATCCCAGGAGGAGATGTTGCCGTTGAAGGAGGTGGCGCGGGAGAACATGCTGCTCATCTTGGTGATGCGGGAGACGTTCCAGGAGGAGATGTCCTGGTTGAAGGAGGTGGCGCCGGAGAACATGCTGTTCATGCTGGTGACGCGTGAGACGTCCCAGGAGGAGATGTTGCCGTTGAAGGAGGTGGCGCCGGAGAACATGGTGGCCATGGTGACGACACTGGAGACATCCCAGGAGGAGATGTCCTGGTTGAAGGCTCGGGCGTTGAAGAACATGCCGTTCATGCCGGTGACGTTCGAGACGTCCCAGGAGGAGATGTTGCCGTTGAAGGAGGTGGCGCCGGAGAACATGCTGGTCATGTCGGTGACGCGTGAGACGTCCCAGGAGGAGATGTTGCCGTTGAAGGAGGTGGCGCCGCGGAACATTTCGCGCATGTCCCGCACGCCGGAGAGGTCTGGCGCGTCGGTCGCATTGTAGACCATGCGGGAGGCATCCTCAAAGGCGCTGTTCATGCTAGTCCAGGCCATGTTCCCCCACTGCTCGACGGAGGCCAGCCTCCCGGCGCTGGTGTCGGACGTGGATCCCAGGTTTATCCGGGTCAGCTCGCCGGTTATCGTGACGGTGTAGGTACCGGCTTCCCTGTAGGTGTGAGACTGGCTGCCGGAGACGCCCTCGTCGGTGGAGCCGTCGCCCCAGTCTATGTCGTAAGTGCCCGTTCCCGGGATGGTAACCGTCCGGTTGGCCGCGGTGGTGGTCCAGGTGGTGACGAAGGCATGTTCGGGTAGGACGGCTGCCGCCACGGTGACGGTCCGGGTGGCGGAGGCCTGGTTGTCCGACGAGTCGGAGCATGAGTAGGTGACCATGTAGGTGCCGGCGGTGGAGGCAACCACCGTGCTGTCGGTGGCGACCTGTAGGACCCCGTCGGTCTCGTCGCGGCAGGTGGCCCCGGCGTCGTCGTAGGTGTCGCCGGCAGTGATGGTGGCTGGGTCGTCTCCCCGGATGGTGATGACCGGCGGGATGGTGTCGTGGACGGTGAGGGGGCGGTCGGCGGCGGTCGCTATCCCGTTGCCGGCCACATCGAAGACGGCGTTCTGGTCGATGTCCAGATGGGGAGCGGTCATGCTCGAGACCGCAGAGCGCTGGGCGGCGGTGAGGGTGAGCGTCAGGGTGGACCCGGAGAGGGTGGGCGTCCCGCTCAGGGTGACGCCGCCGGTAGACTCGCCGGTATCGCGGATGTGCAGGCGGCCCGGGTGGGCGGTCGAGTTGAGCGGCTCGCTGAAGGTGATGGCGAGCTCGCCGCTGCCCGTCGAGTAGGCGGCCGACGTGAAGGCGGGCGGGGAGGTGTCGTTGATGGTGATGGTACGGTCCGCGGCGGTCGCTATCCCGTTGCCGGCCACATCGAAGACGGCGTTCTGGTCGATGTCCAGCTGCGGGGTGGTCATGGCGGCGACGGAGGCGCGCTGCGACGATGTCAGGGTGAGCGTCAGGGCGGACCCGGAGAGGGTCGGCGTCCCGCTCAGGGTGACGCCGCCGGCAGACTCGCCGGTATCGCGGATGTGCAGGCGGCCCGGGTGGGCGGTCGAGTTGAGCGGCTCGCTGAAGGTGATGGTCAGGAGGCCGCTGCCCGTCGAGTAGGCGGCCGACGTGAATGTGGGCGGGATCATGTCGGCGGCGGACACGCCGGTGACCTCCACGCTCACCACCCGCCAGTTGTTGCTACTCTCAAAGACACCAAGGCCCGTGGCGGTCACGTTGGCCGTGTGGGTTCCGTTGCGGGTTGGGGCCGCCTTGAAGGCCAGCGTGCTGGATCCGACCACCTCGAAGAGATCCGAGTCACCGCCCTCCCCCAGGCCGTAGTCGGGGTTGTGGCCGCGCAGCGGACCGTTCTGCGCCCTTATCCCGGTCACGTTGTGCGAGTCGCCGGCGGCGTCAAAGTCGGCGGAGTTCGGAGTGACGTACCATAGCCCCAGGTTCTGGTCGAAGGAGGTGGCGCCGGTGAACATCGAAAGCATGTTGGTGACGCGGGAGACGTCCCAGGAGGAGATGTCCTGGTTGAAGGAGGTGGCGCGGGAGAACATGCTGCCCATGTTGGTGGCGCGGGAGACGTCCCAGGAGGAGATGTCCTGGTTGAAGGAGGTGGCGCGGGAGAACATGCTGTTCATGTTGGTGACGCGGGAGACGTCCCAGGAGGAGATGTCCTGGTTGAAGGAGGTGGCGCGGGAGAACATGGTACCCATGCCGGTGGCGCGGGAGACGTCCCAGGAGGAGATGTCCTGGTTGAAGGCTCGGGCATTGAGGAACATACCGTTCATGCTGGTGACACGCGAGACGTCCCAGGAGGAGATGTTGCCGTTGAAGGAGGTGGCGCGGAAGAATATGCTGTTCATGTTGGTGACGCTAGAGACATCCCAGGAGGAGATGTTGCCGTTGAAGGAGGTGGCGCCGGCGAACATACGGGTCATGTCGGTGACGCGTGAGACGTCCCAGGAGGAGATGTTGCCGTTGAAGGAGGTGGCGCCGTAGAACATTTCGTGCATGTCCCGCACGCCGGAGAGGTTTGGCGCGTCGGTCGCATTGTAGACCATGCGGGAGGCATCCTCAAAGGCGCTGTTCATGCTAGTCCAGGCCATGTTCCCCCACTGCTCGACGGAGGCCAGCCTCCCGGCGTTGGTGTCGGACGTGGATCCCAGGTTTATCCGGGTCAGCTCGCCGGTTATCGTGACGGTGTAGGTACCGGCTTCCCTGTAGGTGTGAGACTGGCTGCCGGAGACGCCCTCGTCGGTGGAGCCGTCGCCCCAGTCTATGTCGTAAGTGCCCGTTCCCGGGATGGTAACCGTCCGGTTGGCCGCGGTGGTGGTCCAGGTGGTGACGAAGGCATGTTCGGGTAGGACGGCTGCCGCCACGGTGACGGTCCGGGTGGCGGAGGCCTGGTTGCCCGACGAGTCGGAGCATGAGTAGGTGACCATGTAGGTGCCGGCGGTGGAGGCAACCACCGTGCTGTCGGTGGCGACCTGTAGGACCCCGTCGGTCTCGTCGCGGCAGGTGGCCCCGGCGTCGTCGTAGATGGAGCCGGGGATGATGTCGGAGGGGTTGTCGCCCAGGATGGTGATGGTGGCGGGGTTGTCGCCCAGGATGGTGATGACCGGCGGGATGGTGTCGTTGATGGTGATGGTACGGTCCGCGGCGGTCGCTATCCCGTTGCCGGCCACATCGAAGACGGCGTTCTGGTCGATGTCCAGCTGCGGGGTGGTCATGGCGGCGACGGAGGCGCGCTGCGACGATGTCAGGGTGAGCGTCAGGGCGGACCCGGAGAGGGTCGGCGTCCCGCTCAGGGTGACGCCGCCGGCAGACTCGCCGGTATCGCGGATGTGCAGGCGGCCCGGGTGGGCGGTCGAGTTGAGCGGCTCGCTGAAGGTGATGGCGAGCTCGCCGCTGCCCGTCGAGTAGGCGGCCGACGTGAAGGCGGGCGGGGAGGTGTCGTTGATGGTGATGGTACGGTCCGCGGCGGTCGCTATCCCGTTGCCGGCCACATCGAAGACGGCGTTCTGGTCGATGTCCAGCTGCGGGGTGGTCATGGCGGCGACGGAGGCGCGCTGCGACGATGTCAGGGTGAGCGTCAGGGCGGACCCGCTGAGGGTGGGCGTCCCGCTCAGGGTGACGCCGCCGGCAGACTCGCCGGTATCGCGGATGTGCAGGCGGCCCGGGTGGGCGGTCGAGTTGAGCGGCTCGCTGAAGGTGATGGCGAGCTCGCCGCTGCCCGTCGAGTAGGCGGCCGACGTGAAGGCGGGCGGGGAGGTGTCGTTGATGGTGATGGTACGGTCCGCGGCGGTCGCTATCCCGTTGCCGGCCACATCGAAGACGGCGTTCTGGTCGATGTCCAGCTGGGGAGCGGTCATGCTCGAGACCGCAGAGCGCTGGGCGGCGGTGAGGGTGAGCGTCAGGGCGGACCCGCTGAGGGTGGGCGTCCCGCTCAGGGTGACGCCGCCGGTAGACTCGCCGGTATCGCGGATGTGCAGGCGGCCCGGGTGGGCGGTCGCGTTGAGCGGCTCGCTGAAGGTGATGACTATCTCGCCGCTGCCCGTCGAGTAGGTAGCCGACGTGAAGGTGGGCGGGGTGGTGTCGTTGATGGTGATGGGTTGGTCGGCGGCCGAGGCGATGCCGTTGCCTGCCTCGTCGAAGACGGCGTTCTGGTCGATGTCCAGCTGCGGGGTGGTCATGGCGGCGACGGAGGCGCGCTGCGACGATGTCAGGGTGAGCGTCAGGGCGGACCCGCTGAGGGTGGGCGTCCCGCTCAGGGTGACGCCGCCGGTAGACTCGCCGGTATCGCGGATGTGCAGGCGGCCCGGGTGGGCGGTCGCGTTGAGCGGCTCGCTGAAGGTGATGACTATCTCGCCGCTGCCCGTCGAGTAGGTAGCCGACGTGAAGGTGGGCGGGGTGGTGTCGTTGATGGTGATGGTACGGTCCGCGGCGGTCGCTATCCCGTTGCCGGCCACATCGAAGACGGCGTTCTGGTCGATGTCCAGGGTCGGGGTGGACATGCCCGAGACCGAGGCGCGCTGCGACGACGTCAGGGTGAGCGTCAGGGTGGACCCGGTGATGGCGGGCGTCCCGCTCAGGGTGACGCCGCCGGTAGACTCGCCGGTATCGCGGATGTGCAGGCGGCCCGGGTGGGCGGTCGCGTTGAGCGGCTCGCTGAAGGTGATGGCGAGCTCGCCGCTGCCCGTCGAGTAGGTAGCCGACGTGAAGGCGGGTGGGGAGGTGTCGTTGACGGTGATGGACTGGTCGGCGGCCGAGGCGATGCCGTTGCCTGCCTCGTCGAAGACGGCGTTCTGGTCGATGTCCAGCTGCGGGGTGGTCATGGCGGCGACGGAGGCGCGCTGCGACGATGTCAGGGTGAGCGTCAGGGCGGACCCGCTGAGGGTGGGCGTCCCGCTCAGGGTGACGCCGCCGGCAGACTCGCCGGTATCGCGGATGTGCAGGCGGCCCGGGTGGGCGGTCGAGTTGAGCGGCTCGCTGAAGGTGATGACTATCTCGCCGCTGCCCGTCGAGTAGGCGGCCGACGTGAAGGCGGGCGGGGAGGTGTCGTTGATGGTGATGGGTTGGTCGGCGGCCGAGGCGATGCCGTTGCCTGCCTCGTCGAAGACGGCGTTCTGGTCGATGTCCAGGGTAGGGGTGGACATGGCGGCGACGGAGGCGCGCTGCGACGATGTCAGGGTGAGCGTCAGGGCGGACCCGCTGAGGGTGGGCGTCCCGCTCAGGGTGACGCCGCCGGCAGACTCGCCGGTATCGCGGATGTGCAGGCGGCCCGGGTGGGCGGTCGAGTTGAGCGGCTCGCTGAAGGTGATGACTATCTCGCCGCTGCCCGTCGAGTAGGCGGCCGACGTGAAGGCGGGCGGGGAGGTGTCGTTGATGGTGATGGTACGGTCCGCGGCGGTCGCTATCCCGTTGCCGGCCACATCGAAGACGGCGTTCTGGTCGATGTCCAGGGTAGGGGTGGACATGCCCGAGACCGAGGCGCGCTGCGACGATGTCAGGGTGAGCGTCAGGGCGGACCCGCTGAGGGTGGGCGTCCCGCTCAGGGTGACGCCGCCGGTAGACTCGCCGGTATCGCGGATGTGCAGGCGGCCCGGGTGGGCGGTCGAGTTGAGCGGCTCGCTGAAGGTGATGACTATCTCGCCGCTGCCCGTCGAGTAGGTAGCCGACGTGAAGGCGGGCGGGGAGGTGTCGTTGACGGTGATGGACTGGTCGGCGGCCGAGGCGATGCCGTTGCCGGCCTCGTCGAAGACGGCGTTCTGGTCGATGTCCAGGGTCGGGGTGGTCATGGCGGCGACGGAGGCGCGCTGCGACGACGTCAGGGTGAGCGTCAGGGTGGACCCGGTGATGGCGGGCGTCCCGCTCAGGGTGACGCCGCCGGTAGACTCGCCGGTATCGCGGATGTGCAGGCGGCCCGGGTGGGCGGTCGCGTTGAGCGGCTCGCTGAAGGTGATGACTATCTCGCCGCTGCCCGTCGAGTAGGTAGCCGACGTGAAGGCGGGTGGGGAGGTGTCGTTGACGGTGATGGACTGGTCGGCGGCCGAGGCGATGCCGTTGCCGGCCTCGTCGAAGACGGCGTTCTGGTCGATGTCCAGGGTCGGGGTGGTCATGGCGGCGACGGAGGCGCGCTGCGACGATGTCAGGGTGAGCGTCAGGGTGGACCCGGTGATGGCGGGCGTCCCGCTCAGGGTGACGCCGCCGGTAGACTCGCCGGTATCGCGGATGTGCAGGCGGCCCGGGTGGGCGGTCGCGTTGAGCGGCTCGCTGAAGGTGATGACTATCTCGCCGCTGCCCGTCGAGTAGGTAGCCGACGTGAAGGTGGGCGGGGTGGTGTCGTTGACGGTGATGGACTGGTCGGCGGCCGAGGCGATGCCGTTGCCTGCCTCGTCGAAGACGGCGTTCTGGTCGATGTCCAGGGTCGGGGTGGTCATGGCGGCGACGGAGGCGCGCTGCGACGATGTCAGGGTGAGCGTCAGGGCGGACCCGGTGATGGCGGGCGTCCCGCTCAGGGTGACGCCGCCGGCAGACTCGCCGGTATCGCGGATGTGCAGGCGGCCCGGGTGGGCGGTCGCGTTGAGCGGCTCGCTGAAGGTGATGACTATCTCGCCGCTGCCCGTCGAGTAGGTAGCCGACGTGAAGGTGGGCGGGGTGGTGTCGTTGACGGTGATGGACTGGTCGGCGGCCGAGGCGATGCCGTTGCCGGCCACATCGAAGACGGCGTTCTGGTCGATGTCCAGGGTAGGGGTGGACATGGCGGCGACGGAGGCGCGCTGCGACGATGTCAGGGTGAGCGTCAGGGTGGACCCGGTGATGGCGGGCGTCCCGCTCAGGGTGACGCCGCCGGCAGACTCGCCGGTATCGCGGATGTGCAGGCGGCCCGGGTGGGCGGTCGCGTTGAGCGGCTCGCTGAAGGTGATGACTATCTCGCCGCTGCCCGTCGAGTAGGTAGCCGACGTGAAGGCGGGAGGGGTGGTGTCGTTGACGGTGATGGACTGGTCGGCAGCCGAGGCGATGCCGTTGCCGGCCACATCGAAGACGGCGTTCTGGTCGATGTCCAGGGTCGGGGTGGACATGCCCGAGACCGAGGCGCGCTGCGACGACGTCAGGGTGAGCGTCAGGGTGGACCCGGTGATGGCGGGCGTCCCGCTCAGGGTGACGCCGCCGGTAGACTCGCCGGTATCGCGGAGGTGCAGGCGGTCCAGGTGCGCGGTCGCGTTGAGCGGCTCGCTGAAGGTGATGACTATCTCGCCGCTGCCCGTCGAGTAGGTAGCCGACGTGAAGGCGGGAGGGGTGGTGTCGTTGACGGTGATGGACTGGTCGGCGGCCGAGGCGATGCCGTTGCCGGCCTCGTCGAAGACGGCGTTCTGGTCGATGTCCAGGGTAGGGGTGGACATGTCCGAGACCTCGGAACGCTGGGTGGTGGTGAGGGTGAGCGTCAGGGTGGACCCGGTGATGGTGGATGTCCCGCTCAGGGTGACGCCGCCGGTCGACTCGCCGGTATCGCGGATGTGCAGGCGGTCCAGGTGCGCGGTCGCGTTGAGCGGCTCGCTGAAGGTGATGACTATCTCGCCGCTGCCCGTCGAGTAGGTAGCCGACGTGAAGGCGGGAGGGGTGGTGTCGTTGACGGTGATGGACTGGTCGGCGGCCGAGGCGATGCCGTTGCCGGCCACATCGAAGACGGCGTTCTGGTCGATGTCCAGGGTAGGGGTGGACATGTCCGAGACCTCGGAACGCTGGGTGGTGGTGAGGGTGAGCGTCAGGGTGGACCCGGTGATGGTGGATGTCCCGCTCAGGGTGACGCCGCCGGTCGACTCGCCGGTATCGCGGAGGTGCAGGCGGTCCAGGTGGGCGGTCGCGTTGAGCGGCTCGCTGAAGGTGATGACTATCTCGCCGCTGCCCGTCGAGTAGGTAGCCGACGTGAAGGCGGGAGGGGTGGTGTCGTTGACGGTGATGGACTGGTCGGCGGCCGAGGCGATGCCGTTGCCGGCCTCGTCGAAGACGGCGTTCTGGTCGATGTCCAGGGTAGGGGTGGACATGCCCGAGACCGAGGCGCGCTGCGACGACGTCAGGGTGAGCGTCAGGGTGGACCCGGTGATGGTGGATGTCCCGCTCAGGGTGACGCCGCCGGTAGACTCGCCGGTATCGCGGAGGTGCAGGCGGTCCAGGTGGGCGGTCGCGTTGAGCGGCTCGCTGAAGGTGATGACTATCTCGCCGCTGCCCGTCGAGTAGGTAGCCGACGTGAAGGCGGGAGGGGTGGTGTCGTTGACGGTGATGGACTGGTCGGCGGCCGAGGCGATGCCGTTGCCGGCCTCGTCGAAGACGGCGTTCTGGTCGATGTCCAGGGTCGGGGTGGACATGCCCGAGACCGAGGCGCGCTGCGACGACGTCAGGGTGAGCGTCAGGGTGGACCCGGTGATGGCGGATGTCCCGCTCAGGGTGACGCCGCCGGTCGACTCGCCGGTATCGCGGAGGTGCAGGCGGTCCAGGTGGGCGGTCGCGTTGAGCGGCTCGCTGAAGGTGATGACTATCTCGCCGCTGCCCGTCGAGTAGGTAGCCGACGTGAAGGCGGGAGGGGTGGTGTCGTTGACGGTGATGGACTGGTCGGCGGCCGAGGCGATGCCGTTGCCGGCCACATCGAAGACGGCGTTCTGGTCGATGTCCAGGGTCGGGGTGGACATGCCCGAGACCTCGGAACGCTGGGTGGTGGTGAGGGTGAGCGTCAGGGTGGACCCGGTGATGGTGGATGTCCCGCTCAGGGTGACGCCGCCGGTCGACTCGCCGGTATCGCGGAGGTGCAGGCGGTCCGGGTGGGCGGTCGCGTTGAGCGGCTCGCTGAAGGTGATGACTATCTCGCCGCTGCCCGTCGAGTAGGTAGCCGACGTGAAGGCGGGAGGGGTGGTGTCGTTGACGGTGATGGACTGGTCGGCGGCCGAGGCGATGCCGTTGCCGGCCTCGTCGAAGACGGCGTTCTGGTCGATGTCCAGGGTAGGGGTGGACATGCCCGAGACCGAGGCGCGCTGCGACGACGTCAGGGTGAGCGTCAGGGTGGACCCGGTGATGGTGGATGTCCCGCTCAGGGTGACGCCGCCGGTAGACTCGCCGGTATCGCGGAGGTGCAGGCGGTCCAGGTGCGCGGTCGCGTTGAGCGGCTCGCTGAAGGTGATGACTATCTCGCCGCTGCCCGTCGAGTAGGTAGCCGACGTGAAGGCGGGAGGGGTGGTGTCGTTGACGGTGATGGACTGGTCGGCGGCCGAGGCGATGCCGTTGCCGGCCTCGTCGAAGACGGCGTTCTGGTCGATGTCCAGGGTCGGGGTGGACATGCCCGAGACCGAGGCGCGCTGCGACGACGTCAGGGTGAGCGTCAGGGTGGACCCGGTGATGGCGGATGTCCCGCTCAGGGTGACGCCGCCGGTCGACTCGCCGGTATCGCGGAGGTGCAGGCGGTCCAGGTGGGCGGTCGCGTTGAGCGGCTCGCTGAAGGTGATGACTATCTCGCCGCTGCCCGTCGAGTAGGTAGCCGACGTGAAGGCGGGAGGGGTGGTGTCGTTGACGGTGATGGACTGGTCGGCGGCCGAGGCGATGCCGTTGCCGGCCTCGTCGAAGACGGCGTTCTGGTCGATGTCCAGGGTAGGGGTGGACATGCCCGAGACCGAGGCGCGCTGCGACGACGTCAGGGTGAGCGTCAGGGTGGACCCGGTGATGGTGGATGTCCCGCTCAGGGTGACGCCGCCGGTCGACTCGCCGGTATCGCGGAGGTGCAGGCGGTCCAGGTGCGCGGTCGCGTTGAGCGGCTCGCTGAAGGTGATGACTATCTCGCCGCTGCCCGTCGAGTAGGTAGCCGACGTGAAGGCGGGAGGGGTGGTGTCGTTGACGGTGATGGACTGGTCGGCGGCCGAGGCGATGCCGTTGCCGGCCTCGTCGAAGACGGCGTTCTGGTCGATGTCCAGGGTAGGGGTGGACATGTCCGAGACCTCGGAACGCTGGGTGGTGGTGAGGGTGAGCGTCAGGGTGGACCCGGTGATGGCGGGCGTCCCGCTCAGGGTGACGCCGCCGGTAGACTCGCCGGTATCGCGGAGGTGCAGGCGGTCCAGGTGCGCGGTCGCGTTGAGCGGCTCGCTGAAGGTGATGACTATCTCGCCGCTGCCCGTCGAGTAGGTAGCCGACGTGAAGGCGGGTGGGGTGGTGTCGTTGACGGTGATGGACTGGTCGGCGGCCGAGGCGATGCCGTTGCCGGCCTCGTCGAAGACGGCGTTCTGGTCGATGTCCAGGGTAGGGGTGGACATGCCCGAGACCGAGGCGCGCTGCGACGACGTCAGGGTGAGCGTCAGGGTGGACCCGGTGATGGTGGATGTCCCGCTCAGGGTGACGCCGCCGGTAGACTCGCCGGTATCGCGGAGGTGCAGGCGGTCCAGGTGCGCGGTCGCGTTGAGCGGCTCGCTGAAGGTGATGACTATCTCGCCGCTGCCCGTCGAGTAGGTAGCCGACGTGAAGGCGGGAGGGGTGGTGTCGTTGACGGTGATGGACTGGTCGGCGGCCGAGGCGATGCCGTTGCCGGCCTCGTCGAAGACGGCGTTCTGGTCGATGTCCAGGGTAGGGGTGGACATGTCCGAGACCTCGGAACGCTGGGTGGTGGTGAGGGTGAGCGTCAGGGTGGACCCGGTGATGGTGGATGTCCCGCTCAGGGTGACGCCGCCGGTCGACTCGCCGGTATCGCGGAGGTGCAGGCGGTCCAGGTGGGCGGTCGCGTTGAGCGGCTCGCTGAAGGTGATGACTATCTCGCCGCTGCCCGTCGAGTAGGTAGCCGACGTGAAGGCGGGAGGGGTGGTGTCGTTGACGGTGATGGACTGGTCGGCGGCCGAGGCGATGCCGTTGCCGGCCTCGTCGAAGACGGCGTTCTGGTCGATGTCCAGGGTAGGGGTGGACATGCCCGAGACCGAGGCGCGCTGCGACGACGTCAGGGTGAGCGTCAGGGTGGACCCGGTGATGGTGGATGTCCCGCTCAGGGTGACGCCGCCGGTAGACTCGCCGGTATCGCGGAGGTGCAGGCGGTCCAGGTGCGCGGTCGCGTTGAGCGGCTCGCTGAAGGTGATGACTATCTCGCCGCTGCCCGTCGAGTAGGTAGCCGACGTGAAGGCGGGAGGGGTGGTGTCGTTGACGGTGATGGACTGGTCGGCGGCCGAGGCGATGCCGTTGCCGGCCTCGTCGAAGACGGCGTTCTGGTCGATGTCCAGGGTAGGGGTGGACATGTCCGAGACCTCGGAACGCTGGGTGGTGGTGAGGGTGAGCGTCAGGGTGGACCCGGTGATGGTGGATGTCCCGCTCAGGGTGACGCCGCCGGTCGACTCGCCGGTATCGCGGAGGTGCAGGCGGTCCAGGTGGGCGGTCGCGTTGAGCGGCTCGCTGAAGGTGATGACTATCTCGCCGCTGCCCGTCGAGTAGGTAGCCGACGTGAAGGCGGGAGGGGTGGTGTCGTTGACGGTGATGGACTGGTCGGCGGCCGAGGCGATGCCGTTGCCGGCCTCGTCGAAGACGGCGTTCTGGTCGATGTCCAGGGTAGGGGTGGACATGCCCGAGACCGAGGCGCGCTGCGACGACGTCAGGGTGAGCGTCAGGGTGGACCCGGTGATGGTGGATGTCCCGCTCAGGGTGACGCCGCCGGTCGACTCGCCGGTATCGCGGAGGTGCAGGCGGTCCAGGTGCGCGGTCGCGTTGAGCGGCTCGCTGAAGGTGATGACTATCTCGCCGCTGCCCGTCGAGTAGGTAGCCGACGTGAAGGCGGGAGGGGTGGTGTCGTTGACGGTGATGGACTGGTCGGCGGCCGAGGCGATGCCGTTGCCGGCCTCGTCGAAGACGGCGTTCTGGTCGATGTCCAGGGTAGGGGTGGACATGTCCGAGACCTCGGAACGCTGGGTGGTGGTGAGGGTGAGCGTCAGGGTGGACCCGGTGATGGCGGGCGTCCCGCTCAGGGTGACGCCGCCGGTAGACTCGCCGGTATCGCGGAGGTGCAGGCGGTCCAGGTGCGCGGTCGCGTTGAGCGGCTCGCTGAAGGTGATGACTATCTCGCCGCTGCCCGTCGAGTAGGTAGCCGACGTGAAGGCGGGTGGGGTGGTGTCGTTGACGGTGATGGACTGGTCGGCGGCCGAGGCGATGCCGTTGCCGGCCTCGTCGAAGACGGCGTTCTGGTCGATGTCCAGGGTAGGGGTGGACATGCCCGAGACCGAGGCGCGCTGCGACGACGTCAGGGTGAGCGTCAGGGTGGACCCGGTGATGGTGGATGTCCCGCTCAGGGTGACGCCGCCGGTAGACTCGCCGGTATCGCGGAGGTGCAGGCGGTCCAGGTGCGCGGTCGCGTTGAGCGGCTCGCTGAAGGTGATGACTATCTCGCCGCTGCCCGTCGAGTAGGTAGCCGACGTGAAGGCGGGAGGGGTGGTGTCGTTGACGGTGATGGACTGGTCGGCGGCCGAGGCGATGCCGTTGCCGGCCTCGTCGAAGACGGCGTTCTGGTCGATGTCCAGGGTCGGGGTGGACATGCCCGAGACCGAGGCGCGCTGCGACGACGTCAGGGTGAGCGTCAGGGTGGACCCGGTGATGGCGGATGTCCCGCTCAGGGTGACGCCGCCGGTCGACTCGCCGGTATCGCGGAGGTGCAGGCGGTCCAGGTGGGCGGTCGCGTTGAGCGGCTCGCTGAAGGTGATGACTATCTCGCCGCTGCCCGTCGAGTAGGTAGCCGACGTGAAGGCGGGAGGGGTGGTGTCGTTGACGGTGATGGACTGGTCGGCGGCCGAGGCGATGCCGTTGCCGGCCACATCGAAGACGGCGTTCTGGTCGATGTCCAGGGTAGGGGTGGACATGTCCGAGACCTCGGAACGCTGGGTGGTGGTGAGGGTGAGCGTCAGGGTGGACCCGGTGATGGTGGATGTCCCGCTCAGGGTGACGCCGCCGGTCGACTCGCCGGTATCGCGGAGGTGCAGGCGGTCCGGGTGGGCGGTCGCGTTGAGCGGCTCGCTGAAGGTGATGACTATCTCGCCGCTGCCCGTCGAGTAGGTAGCCGACGTGAAGGCGGGAGGGGTGGTGTCGTTGACGGTGATGGACTGGTCGGCGGCCGAGGCGATGCCGTTGCCGGCCTCGTCGAAGACGGCGTTCTGGTCGATGTCCAGGGTAGGGGTGGACATGCCCGAGACCGAGGCGCGCTGCGACGACGTCAGGGTGAGCGTCAGGGTGGACCCGGTGATGGCGGATGTCCCGCTCAGGGTGACGCCGCCGGTCGACTCGCCGGTATCGCGGAGGTGCAGGCGGTCCAGGTGGGCGGTCGCGTTGAGCGGCTCGCTGAAGGTGATGACGAGCTCGCCGCTGCCCGTCGAGTAGGTAGCCGACGTGAATGTGGGCGGGATGGCGTCAACAGCTTCGACGGGAATGGTCACGGCGTTGTCAGTACCGAAGAGACGGCTGCCGGTCGCCTGGACGGTCACCTGGTAGGTGGCGCCGGGCGTGACGCTCTGGCTGGTCCTCAGCTGGAGGGTCGTGCCGTCGGCCACCTCAAAGAGGCCGGCGTGCTCGCCGGTGACGGCGTAGGTGGGGTTGTGGCCGGCCAGGTAGTCGTTCTGCGGGGATATCACGCCGGCTATCTGGTCTGTCGCCGAAACGGTCGGGCGCTCATCGTCCAGCGTGACGTACCAGGGCCCCAGGTTCTGGTCGAAGGAGGCGGCGCCGGTGAACATGCCGGACATGTCGGTGACGGCGGAAACGTCCCAGGTGGAGAGGTCCTGGTTGAAGGAGGAGGCGCTCTGGAACATCAGGGACATGTCGGTGACGGCGGAAACGTCCCAGGTGGAGAGGTCCTGGTTGAAGGTTTGGGCGCTGAAGAACATGCCGGTCATGTCGGTGACGGCGGAAACGTCCCAGGTTGAGATGTCGCCGTTGAAGGAGGAGGCGCCGGTGAACATAGAGGTCATGTCGGTGACGGCAGAGACGTTCCAGGACGAGAAGTTGCCGTTGAAGGAGGTGGCCAGCAGGAACATTTCGCGCATGTCCTGCATGCCGGAGAGGTCGGGCGCGTCGCTCGCCCTGTAGACCATGTTGGAGGCGCCGCGGAAGGCGCTGTTCATGCTCGTCCAGGTGGCGCTGCCCCACTGCTCTATTGAGGCCAGGCTGGCCCTGCTGGGGCCGTTGTTCAGGTGAAACCGCTCCAAGCCGCCGGTGACGGAGACGATGTAGGTGCCGGTGGCCGCGTAGGTGTGGTTTTGGTGGCCGGAGACGCCCTCGTCGGTGGAGCCGTCGCCCCAGAAGATGGTCATGCCGGATCCGCTGACCGGCAGGGTTATCTGCTGGTTGGCGGCGGTGGTGGTCCAGGTGGTGATGAAGGCGTCGGGGTCAGTGGCGGTGGCAACGGGGATGGTCACGGTGTTGTCGGTGCCGAGGAGCTGGCCGCCGGTCGCCTGGACGGTCACCTGATAGGTGACGCCGGGCGTGGCGGTCTGGCTGGCCCTCAGCCGGAGGGTCGTGCCGTCGGCCACCTCGAAGAGGCCGGCGTGCTTGCCGGTGACGCTGTATGCGGGGTTGTGGCCGGCCAGGTAGTCGTTCTGCGGGGATATCACGCCGGCTATCCGGTCTGTCGCCGAAACGGTCGGGCGCTCATCGTCCAGCGTGACGTACCAAGGCCCCAGGTTCTGGTCGAAGGAGGCGGCGCCGTTGAACATCTGGTACATGTCGGTGACGGAGGAGACATCCCAGCCTGAGATGTCCTGGTTGAAGGTTTGGGCGTGAAGGAACATCCAAGCCATGTTGGTGACGCTCGAGACATCCCAGCCTGAGATGTCGCCGTTGAAGGAGGATGTGCCGGCGAACATGCCGGACATGTCGGTGACGCTCGAGACGTCCCAGGATGATATGTCGCCGTTGAAGGAGGAGGCGCGAAACATCTCGGATATGTCGGTGACGCTCGAGACATCCCAGCCTGAGATGTCACCGCTGAAGGAGGAGGCGCTGGCGAACATCCGAGACATGTCGGTGACGCGCGAGACGTCCCAGCCTGAGATGTCACCGCTGAAGGAGGAGGCGCGGGAGAACATGCCGGACATGTCGGTGACGCGCGAGACATCCCAGGATGATATGTCGCCGTTGAAGGAGGAGGCGCTGGCGAACATGCCGGACATGTCGGTGACCGACGAGACGTTCCAAGAGGAGATGTCGCCGCTGAAGGAAGTGTCGGCGAACATCCGAGACATGTCGGTGACGCGCGAGATGTTCCAGGAGGAGATGTCGCCGCTGAAGGAGGAGGCGCGGGCGAACATGCCGGTCATGTCGGTGACGCTCGAGACGTCCCAGCCTGAGATGTCGCCGCTGAAGGAGGAGGCGCGGGAGAACATGCCGGTCATGTCGGTGACGCTCGAGACGTCCCAGCCTGAGATGTCGCCGCTGAAGGAGGAGGTGCTGGCGAACATGCCGGACATGTCGGTGATGCTCGAGACGTTCCAGGACGAGATGTCGCCGTTGAAGGAGGAGGTGCTGGCGAACATGCCGGACATGTCGGTGACCGACGAGACATCCCAGGACGAAAGGTTGCCGTTGAAGGAGGAGGAGGCGCGGAACATTTCGCGCATGTCCCGCACGCCGGAGAGGTCGGGCGCGTCGCTCGCCCCGTAGACCATGTTGGAGGCGCCGCGGAAGGCGCCGTTCATGCTCGTCCACGAACTGTTGCCCCACTGCTCGATGGAGGCCAGGCTGGCCCTGCTGGGGCCGTTGTTCAGGTGAAACCGCTCCAGGCCGCCGGTGACGGAGACGATGTAGGTGCCGGTGGCCGCGTAGGTGTGGTTTTGGTGGCCGGAGACGCCCTCGTCGGTGGAGCCGTCGCCCCAGAAGATGGTCATGCCGGATCCGCTGACCGGCAGGGTTATCTGCTGGTTGGCTGTGGTGGTGGTCCAGGTGGTGACGAAGGCGTCGGGGATGGTAGTGGCAACGGGGATGGTCACGGTGTTGTCGGTGCCGAGGAGACGGCTGCCGGTCGCCTGGACGGTCACCTGGTAGGTGGCGCCGGGCGTGACGCTCTGGCTGGCCCTCAGCCGGAGGGTCGTGCCGTCGGCCACCTCGAAGAGGCCGGCGTGCTCGCCGGTGACGGCATATGTAGGGTTGTGGTTGGCTAGGTAGCCGTTCTGCGGGGATATCACGCCGGCTATCCGGTCTGTCGCCGAAACGGTCGGGCGCTCATCGTCCAGCGTGACGTACCAGGGCCCCAGGTTCTGGTCGAAGGAGGCGGCGCCGTTGAACATCTGGTACATGTCGGTGACGGAGGAGACATCCCAGCCTGAGATGTCCTGGTTGAAGGTTTGGGCGTGAAGGAACATCCAAGGCATGTTGGTGACGCTCGAGACATCCCAGGACGAGATGTCGCCGTTGAAGGAGGAGGAACGGAACATCTCGGACATGCTGGTAACGCTCGAGACGTTCCAGGACGAGATGTCGCCGTTGAAGGAGGATGTGCCGGCGAACATCCGAGACATGTCGGTGACGCGCGAGACGTCCCAGGACGAGATGTCGCCGTTGAAGGAGGAGGCGCGGAACATGCCGGACATGTCGGTGACGCGCGAGACGTCCCAGGACGAGATGTCGCCGTTGAAGGAGGATGTGCTGGCAAACATGCCGGACATGTCGGTGACGCGCGAGATGTCCCAGGATGAGATGTCGCCGTTGAAGGAGGAGGAACGGAACATCTCGGACATGCCGGTAACGCTCGAGACGTTCCAGGATGAGATGTCGCCGTTGAAGGAGGATGTGCTGGCAAACATGCCGGACATGTCGGTGACGCGCGAGACGTTCCAGGACGAGATGTCGCCGTTGAAGGAAGTGTCGGCGAACATCCGAGACATGTCGGTGACGCGCGAGATGTCCCAGGACGAGATGTCGCCGTTGAAGGAGGAGGCGCGGAACATGCCGGACATGTCGGTGACGCGCGAGATGTCCCAGCCTGAGATGTCGCCGTTGAAGGAGGAGGCAGCGGCGAACATGGCGGTCATGTCGGTGACCGACGAGACGTTCCAGGATGAGATGTCGCCGTTGAAGGAGGAGGCGCCGTTGAACATCAGGGACATGTCGGTGACCGACGAGACATCCCAGGACGAAAGGTTGCCGTTGAAGGGGTAGGAGGCGCGGAACATTTCGCGCATGTCTCGCACGCCGGAGAGGTCGGGCGCGTCGCTCGCCCTATAAACCATATTGGCGGCGCCCCAGAAGGCGCCGTTCATGCTCGTCCACGAACTGTTGCCCCACTGCTCGATGGAGGCCAGGCTGGCCCTGCTGGGGCCGTGGTCCAGGTGGAACCGCTCCAGGCCGCCGGTGACGGAGACGATGTAGGTGCCGGTGGCCGCGTAGGTGTGGTTTCGGTGGCCGGAGACGCCCTCGTCGGCGGAGCCGTCGCCCCAGGAGATGGTCATGCCGGATCCGCTGACCGGCAGGGTTATCTGCTGGTTGGCGGCGGTGGTGGTCCAGGTGGTGACGAAGGCGTCGGGGATGGTAGTGGCAACGGGGATGGTCACGGTGTTGTCAGTACCGAGGAGACTGCTGCCGGTCGCCTGGACGGTCACCTGGTAGGTGGCGCCGGGCGTGGCGGTCTGGCTGGCCCTCAGCTGGAGGGTCGTGCCGTCGGCCACCTCAAAGAGGCCGGCGTGCTCGCCGGTGACGGCATATGTAGGGTTGTGGTTGGCTAGGTAGCCGTTCTGCGGGGATATCACGCCGGCTATCCGGTCTTCCGCCAAGACGGTCGGGCGCTCATCATCCAGCGTGACGTACCAAGGCCCCAGGTTCTGGCTGAAGGAGGTGGCGCTTAAGAGCATGTCGCTCATGTTGGTGACGGCAGAGACGTTCCAGCCTGAGATGTCTTGGTTGAAGGCTTGGGCTCCGGCGAACATCCATCTCATGTCGGTGACGGCAGAGACGTTCCAGCCTGAGATGTCGCCGTTGAATGAGGAGGCGCGGGCGAACATCCATTTCATGTCGGTGACCGACGAGACGTTCCAGCTGCTCAGGTTGCCGTTGAATGAGGAGGCGCTGGTGAACATCTCGTTCATACTCCTCACGCCGGAGAGGTCGGGCGCGTCGCTTGCCCTGTAGACCATGTTGGAGGCGCCGCGGAAGGCGCCGTCCATGCTCGTCCAGGCGGCGCTGCCCCACTGCCCTATGGAGGCCAGGCTGGCCCTGCTGGGGCCGTTGTTCAGGTGAAACCGCTCCAGGCCGCCGGTGATGCTGACGGTGTAGGTGCCGGTGGCCGCGTAGGTGTGGTTTTGGTGGCCGGAGACGCCCTCGTCGGTGGAGCCGTCGCCCCAGGAGATGGTCATGCCGGATCCGCTGACCGGGAGGGTGATCGTCTGGTCGGCGGTGGTGGTGGTCCAGGTGGTGACGAAGGCGTCGGGGATGGAAGTGGCAACGGGGATGGTCACGGTGTTGTCAGTACCGAGGAGACTGCTGCCGGTCGCCTGGACGGTCACCTGGTAGGTGGCGCCGGGCGTGACGCTCTGGCTGGTCCTCAGCTGGAGGGTCGTGCCGTCGGCCACCTCAAAGAGGCCGGCGTGCTCGCCGGTGACGGCGTAGGTGGGGTTGTGGCCGGCCAGGTAGTCGTTCTGCGGGGATATCACGCCGGCTATCCGGTCTTCTGCCAAGACGATCGGGCGGTCATCATCCAGCGTGACGTACCAGGGCCCCAGGTTCTGGCTGAAGGAGGTGGCGCCTAAGAGCATGTCGCTCATGTCGGTGACGGCAGAGACGTTCCAGCCTGAGATGTCTTGGTTGAAGGCTCGGGCTTCGAGGAACATCCATCTCATGCTGGTGACGGCGGAAACGTCCCAGGATGAGATGTCGCCGTTGAAGGAGGAGGCGCGGGCGAACACCCAGGTCATGTCGGTGACGGCAGAGACGTTCCAGCGGCTCAGGTCGCCGTTGAATGAGGAGGCGCCGGTGAACATCTGGCTCATACTCCGCACGCCGGAGAGGTCGGGCGCGTCGCTTGCCCTGTAGACCATGTTGGAGGCGCCCGCAAAGGCACTATTCATGCGCGTCCACGAACTGTTGCCCCACTGCTCGATGGTTGCCAGGCTGGCCCTGCTGGGGCCGTTGTTCAGGTGAAACCGCTCCAGGCCGCCGGTGACGGAGACGGTGTAGGTGCCGGTGGCCGCGTAGGTGTGGTTTCGGTGGCCGGAGACGCCCTCGTCGGCGGAGCCGTCGCCCCAGGAGATGGTCATGCCGGATCCGCTGACCGGCAGGGTGATCGTCTGGTCGGCGGTGGTGGTGGTCCAGGTGGTGACGAAGGCGTCGGTGCCGGCGACCAATACTGCCCGGATGGCCGGGGCGGCCTGGTTGCCGGCCGAGTCGGCGCACTGGTAGGTCACCTGGTAGGTGCCAGGAGCCGAGGTATCGACGGTGCTGAAGGTGGTGGCGGTCAGGCTGCTGTCGGTCTCGTCGGCGCATGTAGCGCCCGCGTCGAGATATACGTCGTCGACCAGGACGGTAACGTGGTTCTCCCCCAAAATGGTGATGACCGGGAGCTCGGTGTCGACTGCCTCGACGGGGACGGTCACGGTATTGTCAGTACCTAAGAGCTGACCGCCGGTCGCCTGGACGGTCACCTGGTAGGTGGTGTTCCCGACGACGCTCCGGTTCGGCTTCAGCTGGAGCACATCGCCGCCGGCCACCACGAAGAGGCCGGCGTGCTCGCCGGTGACGGCATATGTAGGGTTGTGGTTGGCTAGGTAGCCGTTCTGCGGGGATATCACGCCGGCGATCCGGTCTGTCGCCGAGACGGTCGGGCGCTCATCGTCCAGCGTGACGTACCAGGGCCCCAGGTTCTGGTCGAAGGAGGTGGCGCCGTTGAACATCTGGTACATGTTGGTGGCGGAGGAGACGTCCCAGCCTGAGATGTCTTGGTTGAAGGTTTGGGCGTGAAGGAACATCCAAAGCATGTCGGTGACGCTCGAGACATCCCAGGATGAGATGTCGCCGTTGAAGGAGGAGGAACGGAACATCTCAGACATGCTGGTAACACTTGAGACGTCCCAGGATGAGATGTCGCCGTTGAAGGAGGAAGAATGGAACATGCCGGACATGCTGGTAACACTTGAGACGTCCCAGGATGAGATGTCGCCGTTGAAGGAGGAGGCGCGGAACATGCCGGACATGTCGGTGACGCGCGAGACGTCCCAGGATGAGATGTCGCCGTTGAAGGAGGATGTGCCGGCAAACATGCCGGACATGTCGGTGACGCGCGAGATGTCCCAGGATGAGATGTCGCCGTTGAAGGAGGAAGAATGGAACATCTCTGACATGTCGGTGACGCGCGAGATGTCCCAGGATGAGATGTCGCCGTTGAAGGAGGAAGAATGGAACATGCCGGACATGTCGGTGACGCGCGAGATGTCCCAGGATGAGATGTCGCCGTTGAAGGAAGTGTCGGCGAACATCCGAGACATGTCGGTGACGCGCGAGATGTCCCAGGATGAGATGTCGCCGTTGAAGGAAGTGTCGGCGAACATCCGAGACATGTCGGTGACGCGCGAGATGTCCCAGGATGAGATGTCGCCGTTGAAGGAGGAGGCGCGGAACATGCCGGTCATGTCGGTGACCGACGAGACGTTCCAGCCTGAGATGTCGCCGTTGAAGGAGGAGGCAGCGGCGAACATGGCGGTCATGTCGGTGACCGACGAGACGTTCCAGGAGGAGATGTCGCCGTTGAAGGAGGAGGCGCCGTTGAACATCAGGGACATGTCGGTGACGCTCGAGACGTCCCAGGACGAAAGGTTGCCGTTGAAGGGGTAGGAGGCGCGGAACATTTCGCGCATGTCGGTGACGTCAGAGAGATCGGGCGCGTCGCTCGCCCTGTAGACCATGTTGGCGGCGCCCCAGAAGGCGCCGTTCATGCTCGTCCACGAACTGTTGCCCCACTGCGCGATGGAGGCCAGGCTGGCCCTGCTGGGGCCGTGGTCCAGGTGGAACCGCTCCAGGCCGCCGGTGATGCTGACGGTGTAGGTGCCGGTGGCCGCGTAGGTGTGGTTTTGGTGGCCGGAGACGCCCTCGTCGGTGGAGCCGTCGCCCCAGAAGATGGTCATGCCGGATCCGCTGACCGGCAGGGTGATCGTCTGGTTGGCTGTGGTGGTGGTCCAGGTGGTGACGAAGGCGTCGGGGATGGTAGTGGCAACGGGGATGGTCACGGTGTTGTCAGTACCGAGGAGACGGCTGCCGGTCGCCTGGACGGTCACCTGGTAGGTGGCGCCGGGCGTGACGCTCTGGCTGGCCCTCAGCTGGAGGGTCGTGCCGTCGGCCACCTCAAAGAGGCCGGCGTGCTCGCCGGTGACGCTGTATGCGGGGTTGTGGCCGGCCAGGTAGTCGTTCTGCGGGGATATCACGCCGGCTATCCGGTCTTCCGCCAAGACGATCGGGCGGTCATCATCCAGCGTGACGTACCAGGACCCCAGATTCTGGCGGAATGAGGTGGCGCCTAAGAGCATGTCGCTCATGTCGGTGACGGCAGAGACGTTCCAGCCTGAGATGTCTTGGTTGAAGGCTCGGGCTTCGATGAACATCCAGCTCATGCTGGTGACGGCGGAAACGTTCCAGGATGAGATGTCGCCGTTGAAGGAGGAGGCGCCGTTCAACATCAGGGACATGTCGGTGACCGACGAGACATCCCAGGACGAAAGGTTGCCGTTGAAGGAGTAGGAGGCGCGGAACATTTCGCGCATGTCCCGCACGCCGGAGAGGTCGGGCACGTCGCTCGCCCTGTAGACCATGTTGGCGGCGCCCCAGAAGGCGCCGTTCATGCTCGTCCACGAACTGTTGCCCCACTGCTCGATGGAGGCCAGGCTGGCCCTGCTGGGGCCGTTGTTCAGGTGAAACCGCTCCAGGCCGCCGGTGACGGAGACGGTGTAGGTGCCGGTGGCCGCGTAGGTGTGGTTTTGGTGGCCGGAGACGCCCTCGTCGGTGGAGCCGTCGCCCCAGGAGATGGTCATGCCGGATCCGCTGACCGGGAGGGTGATCGTCTGGTTGGCGGTGGTGGTGGTCCAGGTGGTGATAAAGGCATCGGGGTTGGTCTGGTCTGTCTGTGCGAAGGCGTACTCCGGCAGGATGGGCGAGGAAAAGATGTCAAAGGCCGGCCATGCGTCCGGGCCACCGGCCAAGACAGCGGTAGCCGATATGGTGATAGCAAGCGCCAAGATGACCACCATTCGGAGTGAGCTGCCTACACCAAGATCCCCGTTGTCGTTTTGACAAAGGACATTATCATACAATAGAACTCGTGCCAATATGACATGGATATAAGCCATCCGGTAGGAGGCGTACGTTCCGGTCCCAAATTCGGGCCAACAAGGCCCGATCCGACCCGAAAACAGGTGAATCAGACCGGTTGGTGACAATATGCGCCAAAATATTGTATGATAATGTCCTTTGTCAGCATGTTATTTGCGCCGCCCGCGCCGGTCCCGCATGAGCCCGGCCTTAAATAACGGCGAGCCGCATAGATCATCTTGGGCGCATCCATCTACTACGAGGTGCTGCGCCCCGCCGGGCAGCAGGACCTGGAGGGGGCGGACCCGGAGGTAGCCGCCATCCTCGGGGAGATGGTCCCCGGAGACTACGTGGCCGCGGCCGACCTAGAGGGCCGGCCCGGCGGGGAGGCAGCCATCTCCTCGGGGTGCGCCAGCGGGCTGCTCCGCAAGGCAGGGCGGGCGGGCGGCGTCCTGAGGTTCGGGACGGTCAGGTCCTGGCTGTCCCAGCTGGGCCAGGCCAAGGTCACCAGGGTGGCCGGGGAGGGCGGAACCCGGCACGCGTATGCCTCCGCGATGGGCGCCTTCAACCGGTGGCTAACCGGCAGGGAGCTGGAGGTGGGCAGGGCGGGGGAGCCGGCTTCTGCCAGGTCGTTCCCGGACATAGAGGGCCTGCTGGCGTTCTGCAGCGAGACCGACCTGGGAGCCCGGGCGGCGGGGAGGATACTCCGGCAGTACCTGGCCCACTGCGCCGCCGGCGGGATGTCCGTGTCGACCGCCCTGGTGCACTGCGCCGCGGTAAAGTCCTACTTTGCCGCCCACGAGGTGCGCCTGGACGCGAAGGTCGAGAGGAGCCGCCACCGCCCCGATGGCGACGGGGCCGAAGCCCGGATGAGCCTGGCCGACCTCTACAAGATGATGACCGCCGGCGGGATGGACGCGATGGGCAGGGCCGTCGTGATGGTAAAATTCCAGGCCGGGCTGGACGCCAGCACGATGGCCGACCGGTTCAACTTTGAGGCGTACGGGCAGATCATCCGGCACTTCGGGACGGAGGACTACGAGGCCTGGGACCTGGACAAATGTCCCGTCCCCATCAGGCTGGTCCGGGTCAAGACGAACGTGCGGCACACCACCTTCATCGACAGGGATGCGGTCTCCTGCCTGCGGGACTACCTCCGGCAGAAGGAGTTCCGGGACGGCAGGCACGAGCGAGGCCGGCCCCTGTTCGTCAACGGGCGGGGCAGGCCGGTCGATCCCCTCTGGGTGTCCCGCATTTTCTCCAGGGCGGCCGGCCGCGCCGGCATACAGGCGAGGATCTCGCGCGGGGCCCTCAGGGTGGGCTCGCACGAGGCGCGCGACCTGCTCAAGAGCACGCTGATGGTGGCAGGGTGCGCCCCGTACGCGGCCGACCACGTCCTGGGCCACGCCCCCCGGGACAGCTACGAGAAGCAGGCCGTCCTGTACCCGGAGGCGATCCGGCGCGAGTACACCAAGGCGTCCGGGGCGCTCAACCTGATGAGCGGCGTCGAGAGGTACCTTGTGTCGACGGCGGCGGCCGCCCCGCCCGGGACATCCCTTGGGAGGACCGCGCCCGCCCGGGACTGGGAGCCGCCGGCCGGGCCGGACTCATGCCTGGAGGAGATCCTGGACCAGCTGGGCCGGATGCAGGCGGACCTCCGAAGGACGGCCAGGGCGGTGATGCTCCTGCTGGACCGGGACGGCGATCAGGACCTCCCCGAGGAGGTGCAGCGGATGATCACGGACCCGGAGTGGGGCGCCGGCCGGGAAGGCTAGCGGGATACCTCCCCGGAAGGCGCGCGCCCCTGGCGCGCCCCGGACGCGGGACGGTCCGCCGGCCCCCACCCCACAGCCTGCCCGGCCGGAAGACGGAGGTGCGGCAGGCCGGACGGACCCCCCTAGCGGCGGGCCGCCCCACCCCCGGTCTTTTCCACGGGTTCTCGATGTTGGCCGTTGCCGCCACCGGCATGATGGTCGTGGGAAAAGCCGGGCGGACCGTCGCGGCAGTTGCTGCCGCCACGATTCTTTTCAATGCAGACTCTAGGCAGACCCGGCGCCGTCCCAGAAGCGGCCCCGCCCCTTTGGTTTCGCCCTAGCTAGACCCCCGGCAGCGGCCCTTGCTGGTCCGGTTTCCGGCTAGGATGGGGACTCTGCTATCGGAACCCTGATGGTCATGCCCCACTCCTTTGAGGTGCCGGCCAGGTCAGAACACGGCAGCGCCCGCAGAAGGCGGGAGTGATCTTCTTCAGATAGCAGACCGCGCTGCCGCACTCGCCAGGTCTACCACCGGCTTCCAGAAGGTCCTGCCGGGGGCAGTATCGGTCCTGCCGCACCCCCGCACTGTGCCTGGACGTACTCGACCGTCTTGTCCGGATCCGGCCGGTACGTTGGGGGCGCCCCGGCGAGCCGGGACGCGCCCCCCGCTTCCCAGCATCGGTGACCTGTAACGCATAGTAATCGGATTAAAGATATGAACATCCTACAGGCCCCCTGATGCACATAAGCCATAGTTTTCCGGAACACTCTGCCGACCGGCATCAAAGAGGGAAGACATCGGGTCGGCTGAGCGCGCTCGGACAGCCGTCAGGCCGGAGTGATCGGCGCAGGGCCGCCATCTGGACGGAAATGCGCGGGCCGGTGCGGCGACAATCCAGAAGGGCAGGGCATGCTACACTGCGCAGGCCCCCGGTACAGGGTTGCGGCAGTTCATGGCCTCCAGCATGTACCGGAACAGTCTGACGATGGCCACCTCTCCGCGGCGGAGCATTCGGATTATCGCCGCCCGCATCTGGCCTATGCCGCCAAAGTAGACGTCGGCGATGGCGCGCTTGATCTCGCGCCACAGCACCTCTATCGGGTTGTGCTGGGGGGTGCGCGGCGGCAGGAACCACAGGACTACCTCGCCACCCATTTTCCTGACGTACTCGGCCACCGCCTTTGACCGATGGGCAACCAGCGTTGTCCAGTATCACGAATATCCTGCCGCGCTTCCGCCGGACGTACTCCAGGAGGGAGATCACGGCTGGCGCGTCGGCTTTCTCGTGGAACTGTATGTCCGGGGTATTGGCGCCCAGCGCCCCCAGGATCCTAGTCGTCTTGGTGGAAAAGTTGACGCCGACCGTATCGCGCCCGCCCCTGGGACGGATGCCCAGCGCCGAGGACGGTGAGTCGGCCAGGCCGGCCGCGTCCAGGCATATAATCGAGTAGTCGAGGCCGGCATGGCGCCGGATCGACTCGATGGTATTTCCTACGTACGCGTCATCTCCTCGGGGGATGCCGTGTTGTAGGGGACCGGCCGCGCCTTCCTGACCGAAAAGTTCATCCTGGTGGTCAGCTTGAGCGCCCCGCTGGGGCCGTACGTGGCCCCGAACCTGTCCAGAATTGCCCTGGTGACCATCTTGGCCGTCCAGGATCCGCGCTCAAAGCCGCTGTCCGTCGGGCTCTGACGCAGGATGCCGTCCAGCTCCCGGATCTGGTCGCCGGAGAGGCGTGGAGGCCGGCCCGGACTCTTGCGGTCGTGCCTGCGCTCGTGGCCCCTCCTCCTGCATCCGCAGCAGCCAGCCGTGCACGGTGCTCTTTGCGTACTCGACTATGTCGGCTATCCCGTCCAGGGTCCAGCCCCGCTTGCGGAGCTTGGCGGCCTTCAGCCTGTCCCGCGACTTGCCGGGCGGCTCGTTCCTCTGCATCTCGGACAGCTGCGATATGCTGATGTCCGGGAGGAATTCATCCCCCCGTTTTCCCTTCAATGTTCGCGGCATGGGGATGCACGGATCCGGTAGATCTTAAGCATTTCTATTGGTCGGCGGACTGGGCCAAGGATATGGCTTATTTGTTCAGATCTTTAATCCGATTACTACGCATCCCGGCGGCCTCCTTTGCGGCGCGCCCGCGCTTCTTCCACTTCCTGGCAAACAGGGTGGCCTTGCGGGATGAGTTGTTGCGGTTTTCATGGACGGTCAGCTGCCGCAGTGCGTCCCTCAGCTCTGCCTTCAGATCCTTGACGGTCTCGTTGGCCTGATCAAACCCTTCAGCCAGCCGCTGGATCTCCTCGGTCAGGACGCGCGAGTTCTCCGTCCACACCTCCAGAATCGCGTCAACCACCTTCCAGGCCCGGATCAGCTCGAGCCGCAGCAGCCCTTGCTGGTGTTTTTGGGGGTTCACGGGACGGGGGGGGGTTGTCCCCCGATCTGAATCTTTAGGTCTCGGAGCTCTCCATGTTCAATATGTTGGGCAGACCATGGACTGGCCGACTCGCACACACCGGGCGTGGCCGCTCTATGATGGGGATGAACGGTTACCCCGTTTAGTCCCGACTAATTTTGCCTAGATTTAAATAAGAATTGCCCTTCCCTACTCATATGCCAATACCAGAGAACTTCCCCGAAGGCTATGAGGCCAAGGGTAAGATACTGAACTCGGACGGAAACTTTCACTTCATGTGGGGTCCTGGCCGGGCCGATGCGGAGAGCGCCACCAACGAGGAGGTCCAGGCCGCATACAATGCACGCGGCGAGACCTACGAACCGCTGGGAGTCAGTGGAACCATGGTCGCCGTCGACTGGGACTCGTGCGTGGCAGACGGAGCCTGCATCGAGGCCTGCCCGGTTCAGGTCTTCCAGTGGTACCGGACCGAAAAGGACATGCCCGCAATCAACGTGGTTGGCGAAACCTTTGACGGCTCCGGCTCAGCCGAAAAGGAGGAACGCACCGACTACACCGACAAGGCCGACCCCGTCAGGGAGCACGACTGCATCTACTGCATGGCGTGCGTCTCGGTCTGTCCCCCCGAAGCCATCAAGGTGGACCAGTCCAACATGGAGGCCCACGACAAGGCAGCCGGCACCTACATAAAGCTGACCGGCGGGGAGAACCCCCACGCCCACGACTAGGGCGGCCTTTTCACTATTTTTATCCTGAACAATTTTAACCCCGGTAGCTGATCCAACCTCCGCAGAGGTCGCCTAGCCCGGTAGGGCGCGGGCCTTGAGAGCCTGTGTCAGCGATGACGCGGGGGTTCGAATCCCCCTCTCTGCGCCACAGGGCCGTCCGGCATTCCGCTCGGGCGGCCGCAGTCGGGACCAGACGGCCCTGCGAAGGCCTTTTACGCATGATCTCCCCCTCAGAACACCTGTTGGCAACGACCTCGACGTGCATTGCAGCACTCCTGCTGGCCGCGGCGGCGGTGCCGGCCGCCTGGGCGCAGGTGTACCAGGAGGAGGGCGTCATGGTCGAGGTGGTCGCCGACTACCTGAGGATACCCTGGGACGGCGAGTTTACCCCGGACGGCCTTCTCTTCCTGACCGCCCGGCCCGGCGTTCTACAGACCATCCAGGACGGCGTGGTCTCGGAGGTACTGCGCCTCGAGGTGGGCGGCGGCGAGGGTGGCATGCTGGGAGTGGCCCTGCACCCCAACTACACCGACAACGGCCTGGTCTACGTCTACCACACCAGCACCCACTCGGGCAACATGGTGGTCCGGTACGAGCACCGCGACTCCGGGCTGGTCCGGGATGCCGTCATCATAGAGGGTATACCCTCATCGTCGGTCCACAACGGCGGCCGCATCAGCTTCGGGCCGGACGGCATGCTGTACGTGGCAACCGGGGACGCCGGCGACGCCCCCCTCTCGCGGGATCTTGGTTCGCTGGCAGGCAAGATACTGCGGATCACCCCGGACGGGGACGTCCCCGCAGACAACCCGTTCGAGGGCTCGCCGGTCTACGCGTACGGACTACGCAACCCGCAGGGCATCTCCTGGGACGATGCAGGACGCATGGTGGCGACCGACCACGGCCCGTCGGGGTTCTACGAGCGCGCCCACGACGAGATCAACGCCATCACCGCCGGCGGCGACTACGGCTGGCCCGAATCGATCGGGGATCGCGTGGTTGCCGGCACCCTTCCCCCGATCATCCACTCCGGGACCGAGACGTGGGCGCCATCGGGGGCAATCCACCTGGTCAACAGCACCATCCCGCAATGGAACGGAATGATACTGTATGGCGCCCTGCGGGGCGAGCACCTCGGAATGGTCTCCCCGGACGGATCCCTTCACCAGAAGCTCTTCGAGGGCGAGTTCGGCAGGATACGGGCGCCCATCCAGCATCCCGACGGATCCGTATACCTGCTCACATCCAACACGGACGGCCGGGGCTCCCCCGCCCCCGACGACGACCGCCTCATCCGGATAACCGCCCATCCCCCCATCCCGGATCATCTGCGTCAGATGGCCTCCCTGCTCTGGGAGTGGCACCGAGACGGCGCCATATCCAGGGCGCAGCTGGATATCGCCCTGGCCCACATCTCCGCGCTGCCCTGATCAACCAAACTCTATATCCAGCAACACGCCTACGGCTCCCCGATGGCAGACAAGTGGACCCTGATGATAGCCGCCGCCGCCGTCCTGTCCGCGGCCGCCATCCTGGTCATCGTCTCGTCGCTGCCCCCCCAGCAGGACGCCACCAGGATAGTATCGGGTTTTCCCTACTGCCTCAGGGTCCTGCAGTGCGCCAACATTGCAGAGTTTGAGGACATACCCTTCGAGCAGATGGTCATCATAGCCAAGAACTACGACTCCTGCTTTGAGGACTACAAGATAGAGCAGACCTGCAACGTCCAGGTCAGCCAGGACATAGAACGGTTCTGGGAGCTGGGCTACGTGTCCGAGAGATAGTGTATCCCGCGGCGCGCCGGCGGGGCGCCGCCGGCCCGGATCCGAACCGTGGTACCCTGCGCCCGGCACCCACCCGCCGCGCGTGGCCGGCCAGGGGCGCTTGCGCCCTTCCGGGCCCGTCTCCGGCAGGCCTGAGGCGGTCACAGGGGCCATGCTTGGCCGGCGCAACCGCGAAATGGTATTCTTTATATATGGCTTATACCAACCAACACCAATGAGTGGTACAAATAACCCATACGATCCAACAGAGATGTACAGACGATGGCTACAGCAGAACGAGCAGTTCCAGTCCGAGTTCCAGAAGGGATTTGAGCGCATGCGCCAGCAGATCGACGAGATCAGCAGGCTGCCCGAGTCCTGGAAGAGGATCACCGAACAGATGGAGAACATGAACCGCCAGGGCGGGTTCGCCAACCAGATGGTGAGCGAGGGCGCCCAGCAGTTCAACGACATGGTAAAGGCCGCCATGGCCCCATGGCAGCAGCAGTCCGCCGGACAGATGGCCGTACCCAACATGCTGTTGGGGTGGGCCGCGTTCAAGACCAGCATAGGCAGCAACGGCAGGATATCCATCCCCGAGGCCGAACGCAACGCCCTGAGTCTGGACGAGGGGGATCTTGTGCAGGTTGTGGTACTTCCAGTATCAAAGAAGGAGGTGAACAAATGAACAAGAGTGAACAAGCGCAGGAAAAGTCCAAGGACGTATTCGCCGCATACCAGGATTTGGTAGACAAGGCATTCAACAGCATCAACCAGGCAGTACCCAGGTATCATCAGTCGATAACCAACACCCAGCAGGAGATCTTCAAGACGCTGGAGAGCAACGTGGCAGCCGCCATCGAGATACAGAAGGAGGTTACCGCAAAGTCTGGCATACCCACCACAATCCCCGAGACCGGTCTGCAGGCCGTCAAGGACACCATGGATGGCTACATCAAGATGGCCGCCATCGGCAACCAGATTGCCCTGGCCACCATAGACGCCGCCCAGCAGAGTGTCAAGACGACCAGCGAGAACGTCAAGGCGTTCAACGACCTGAACAAGAACACCGTGCGCTCATGGATCAAGGCATACGCCGTAGCAAACTAGCTGGCCAACCAGCTAGCCAACCGGATATTTTAGTCCGATTTTTTTGACAACCAACTGCCCAGTTCGGGCAGTACCATTTTTTGCGACATGCTGCTGGCTATCATCCCCACGTGCCCGGTCGGATATATCCGGAGCATCTTCTCGGCGCTTCCCACCGCATAGTGGAGCGGCATGCTGCACTCCGGCGAGACCAGGTGGTCGCCGACGGCCACCTGGGTGAAGACAGGCATGTCTATCCTGCGCAGGTCCACCTGCCGGCCGGCCACCTCCATCTTGTTCTGGATCAGCAGGTTCTCCTGGTAGATGTTCTTGATCCACTCCCGGAAGAGCTCGCCCGGGATGGGCGGGGTGTCGCTCAGCCACTTCTCCACGCGGAGAAAGTTGTCAACGAACCGCTCATTGTCTATGTTCCGGAAGAAGTTGATGTACTTTTCGATGCCCTGCTCAAAGGGCTTTAGCACCGAGAAGCAGTAGTACATGAACTCGGGGGGCATGTTGCCGACTATGTCGACCAGCTTGTCCACCTCGACGTGCTTGGAGAGGTTGCTGATGACGGTGGTGTCCCGCCAGCCGTCCACCACCGGGGCCGTGGCCACGAAGTTGCGCACCATGTCCGGGTGCAGGGCCGCATAGACTGTCGCGATGGTCCCGCCGGTGCAGTATCCTTGGAGGGTCACCTGGTCGGCAGAGGCCTCGTCGCAGACGTGCTCGATGCACGAATCCAGGTAGACGTTGACGTAGTCGTCAAAGTTGAGGTACTTGTCCATGTTCGAAGGCGTTCCCCAGTCGACCATGTACACGTCAAAGCCCTGCTCCAGAAGACTGCGCACCCAGCTCTTGGTGGGGTGTATGTCCAGGATGTGGTAGCGGTTGATCAGGGCGTATGCTATGACCACCGGGATGCGGTGGGTCGGGGGGTTGGGGCTCTCGTAGTGGAGAAGCCGCACCTTGTCTATCGAAAAGGCCGTCTGGTGCGGGGTTATCTCCAGGTTGAGCTCGTCGGGGGCCTTTACCAAGTCCGGCGCCCGCGCCATGTTGGAGCCCAGCCGGAGAAGCTCGTCAACGATGGTCTGGTCAGGCGCCTTTTTTTCGCTCATTCCTGACCTTCCGATGTGAGGCCGTCTCCAGGTCTGCCACCCTTCGCCGCAGCGAGTGCAGTTCGCGGTACACCTCGTCTATCTCCTGGCGGTTGGGCAGGTTGGCAGACTTGAGCACGACATCGGTTATGTTGTTCCAGTGTTTGGCCAGGTCTAGCTCCTTGGATACGAGTTCGCCGTAGCTCTTGCCGAACTGCTTGGAGTCGAACAGTTCGGTAAAGTCGTTGTCGAAGATGTCTATCCACACTCGCTTGTATGCCTCAAAGTGTTCGGGATCCTGTGGCAGGTCGGGCGACTTTAGGTTCACCTTCTTCTGGGCCTCGACCCAGGTCTCGCCCAGCTGCCGGTAGTACTCTCCCAGGGAGCGGTTAAAGTCCATCATCTTCTCGTTCATCTCTATGAGCTCGGAGGCGACCCTCTTGGTGTTGGCCGCCATGGTCCGCAGCGGCCCCGTCGAGGAGAGCGCCTGGGGCTTGCTGGACATGAGGTAGAGGAGGTCCGTCCAGAAGAGCGAGAGGTGTTTGTAGTAGTCCTTTGGGTCGGCCACTTGTGCCATGTACCATCATAGTAGCAGGAGGATATAAGCGGTTAGCGCCCGGCGGGGTGCACCCGTAGGTACAAGTTCAGGTCAAGCTGAATCCCATACGCAAACACGCACGGTAGCATCTGCCGGAGGTCGCCGGTCAGGTACAGGTCCGAATTTGACCTGAACTTGTACACCCGTATCTCCGGTACGCGCATGCACGCTCAGATGGCGCGCGCGTCGGGATTCTCCTTCATCATGTCGCGGAGGCCGGCGCACCGGTTCCGGATGGTCACCTCGGTCACGCCTGAGGCGTTGGATATGTCCTTCTGTGACTTTAGCTCCCCGGTCTCTATGCAGGCCAGGTAGAGGGCAGCGGCTGCTATCCCCATCGGGTCCTTGCCGGCCACCAGGCCTATCCTCTTGGCCTGGTTCAGTATGACGACGGCCCTGCGTTTTGTCTTCTCCTTTAGGTCGGCCTCGCTGGCTATCCTGGAGACGCCCTTGACGGGATCCACCACGGGCATCTTGAGCTCCAGCTCCCGGAAGATCAGCCGGTAGCATCGGGCCACGTCCTTGCGGCGTATGTTGATGCTCTTTGATATGTCATCTAGCGTGCGTGGGGTCTCGGTGTTCCGGCATGACGCGTACAGGCATGCGGCCACCAACCCCTGGATGGAGCGGCCGCGAACCAGCTTCTTCTCCATGGCCTTGCGGTAGATATAGGCCGCCTTCTCTATGACCGCATCGGTCAGTCCCATCTTGCCCTTGAGCTTGTCCATCTCGTTGAGCGCTTGGCGGAGATTGCGGTCCGCCGACGAGGAGGCCTGGGTCCGGCTGTCCCAGGTGCGGAGCCTCTCTATCGAGCTCTTCATGTTGGCAGAGAGCGGCTTGCCGGCCGAGTCCTTGTTGCTTGAGTCGATGACCGTGGAGAGGCCCATGTCGTGCATGGTCAGGGACGTGCCAGCCCCCGCCCGGGCCCTGTTTGTCTGGTCGTTGGAGAACGACCGCCACTCGGCCCCCATGTCCTCCACCTTGTCGCTCATAACGTAGCCGCAGAATCCGCAGAAGAGCTCACCCGTACTGTCGTCGGTCACGACCTTTTCTTTTGCGCAGGATGGACACCGGGTGCCTGCAACCGGCGAGTTTATCACGGATTGGAGGGGCACATGATGCTTTTATTAGTTTTATACCTTTGCTTATGGGGAAAGGGTGTAATATGGGTTGGGAGACGCCGGCTGCCGGCGCAAGCTGCCGGTGGGCGGTCGAGAAGGGCGCCGGCACCATGTGCTAACTTGGCAGCCCCCCGGACCTGGCGCATGACCATGTGGCCGGGCACGAGCCAGGCGGCACATTTGTTTTACACGATGTACATAGAGGATAATGACGGGGGCGACAGCTGTCCAGCTGTTGTCCAATCTTCGGCCGTGGTCGTCCCAGAGTCGGCGCAGCTTCCGGTCATAACCCTGGCGGGGTCCACCAACATGACCGTACAGCTCAACCCTGTCTGGACCGACCCCGGCTACACGGCGACCGACTCGTACGGCAACGACCTGATGGGCAGCGTGACCGTCACCGGAGCGGTTGACACCTCCCAGGCGGCTACCTACCTGCTGGCCTACCAGGTGGTGGATGGCTCCGGCACACCGGCCACCCCGCAGATCAGGACGGTCCACGTGGTGGCGCCCGAGCCGCAGCAGCAGACCCAGGAGTCGCAGGCCGAACCGCAGCAACAGGAAGATCCCCAAGAGCAACAGGAGTCCATCCAAGAGCCTGAGCAGGAACCCGCCCAGGAACCGGAACCAGAACCCGAATCAAACCTGCCCGCCATCGTACAACAGTACGACGCGGACGGCAGCGGCGTGATAGAGTAGGACGAGTGGCTGGTGGCCGTCGACGATTACGCGAACTACAAGCTGACCACCCCGGAGATCCAGCAGATAGCGGCGCACCGGGGATAGCGGACATCCGGCGCGGGCATGACGGCCAAAACACGCCACCAGGCCAGCAAGGCAAAGACGGCCGCCCGGGACAAAGCCTACTACCAGGTCAACAAGGCCAAAGCCAAAGCCTACTACCAGGCCAACAAAACCAAAATCAAAGCCTACTACCAAGCCAACAAAACAAAGATGTCCGCCAGAACCAAAGCCTACTACCGGGCCAACAAGGAGAGTCTGGCCGCCAAAGCCAAAGTCTACCGCCAGGCCAACAAAACAAAGATGTCCGCCAGAACCAAAGCCTACTACCGGGCCAACAAGGAGAAGATAGCCGCCCAACACAGGGCATACTACCAGGCCAACAAGGAGAAGTTGGCCGCCAAGCGCAAGGCGTACTACCAGGCCAACAAAGCCAAAGCCAAAGCCTACTACCAGGCCAACAAGGAGAAGATATCCGCCCAACGCAAGGCCGACCGCCAGGCCGCCAAGTCGTCCGCACGCCGCCCGCGGGACTCGTCCTGAGCGGCATCGCCCGTACCTCCCCCGGCCGGGGATCCGTGTCTGATGGTAGTCAATGTGTGTTGAGCATCGAACCGGCCGGACTCGCGTCTGGTGGCGGTTTGTTGGTTGTTCGCGCGTTCTTCGCGGGGGCGGTGGTCCTGAGGCGGCATGCCGCGGCGATATCCTTCCGGGCGGGCGGATCAACAAAAGACGACACGGGTGTAACCGGCCAATCTTGAGAAGATCGGATCCCCGCGCCTTAGCACACAGGTGTTACACTAGATGCCAGCACACAGGTGTTACACTAGATGCCAGCACACAGTGATGTTACAGTCCGCCTGCTTGGCGGAAGCGGACCGCCGGCCTTGTCCTGGTGTATCCATCCGATAATTCCCCACCCACTTCGCGTAATGTTTAAGCAGCATGGATGCCTATTTTGCGTGATGGTGCAGGATGCCACCGCTACCCTCAAGGCCAAGATACACGCGTTGTCCGACGAACTAGACTCGCTGGGGGGCGATCCAGACCATGTCCCGGAGTTTACCATCCGCGCCAACATGCTGCGGCAGAACGACTACCTGGAAAAGTCGAACCGAATCCGGGAGGACATGATCTCCGCCTACGCCGACTACTCCGATATCCTGGAGGATGCCCTCAGGTCGCTCTTTCAGGTGCAGAGGGAGCTTGTGGATATCATGCAGCAGCAGGCTAGCAGTGCACGGTCACATCACCGCTGAGGACGCGCCTCTGGCCGTGGGCGGTCTCCACCAGCAGGGCCCCGTCCAGGTCGATGCCCGAGGCCCTCCCCGCTGCGCCGTCCGACAGAATCATCCTGCCGATGGTCGAGCACCTCTCCCGGTAGAGCGGGATCAGGTATCGGTGCTCGCCGCCGTTGATCCTGGAGTAGTGCGAGTCCAGATCCGCCAGAAACGCGGAGAGCAGGTCAAGACCGGAGATGGCGGGGTTGTAGTCTGCCAGGCTGCCCACCCTGCCCGGCGGACTCCCGGCACCCAGCATGGAGGCCACCGTGGAGGGGTCGCTTGAGACGTTGACGCCCACCCCCACCACCATCCACTGGATGGTATCCTGCAGGGAGGTATCCAGGATTATTCCGGCCACCTTTGCGCCGTCGATCAGGATGTCGTTGGGCCACTTGACGGCGGTACGGCCGGGGACATACTTGTTGATGGCGCGGTGCAGCGATACGGACGAGGCCAGCATCACCACGCCCGCCAGGTCGGCGGGGATGCGGGGGCGCAGCAGTACCGAGAAGGCCAGGGTGCCCGGAGGGGAGGCCCAGACGCGCCCCAGGCGGCCCCGGCCGCGTGTCTGGGTTAGCGCCACCAGGACCGTTCCGTCAGGGACGCTCCCGGTCTTGTCCATCAGGGCATCCTGGGTGGAGGCAACCGTGTCATAATGCAGGACCGACCTGCCCAGCGTCTCGGATCCCAAGCGCGACACCGCCTCCGGGATGGTTCTGGACTGCCTCTCTGATATCAAAAGCCGAAGTCGAAGCCGCCGTCGCCGAAGCCGCCGTCGATGCCCATATCGCCTGCATCGCCGGCGTCCGCGCCACCCGCATCGCCGGCGTCCCCGTAGCCTTCCGGCACGCTCTCGGCCGGGACGTAGTCGGTCATGGTGGCCCCCATCATGCTGAACATCATGGAGAACATCATGATGTCCATTATGCCAAAGAACATCATCATGGGCAAAAAGGACCGGTTGTCGTTCATCATCCGCTCCAAGCCCTTCTTGTCCTTCTTCTTGTAGAGGGTCTGCATCTGGGTCCACTTTTCGCGGACTTCAAAGAGCCGATGGTCCAGTTCGTCGGAGCCCTTGTCGGTGATTATTATCTCGATCTTTTTGCCCATCCAGCTCTTCTTGTGTTCCACCACGATTAGGCCGCGCTCCTCCAGTTTGGCCAGGATGCCCTCCAGCTCAGCCGGATCCAGGTTGGTGGTCTTGCGGATCTGATCGAACTTCTTTTTGCCCTGGCGGATGGCCCCAAGCACCATTACGTCTGGCGGCTCCGTCTCCATGGAATCAGGAAGATGGTAGTCCTTAAAAATTGTTGGCTTGGCCGGGGCTGTGAGGCTGACGCGTGATGATCATCTGGGGGATGCGTGCGATGGGTGGCCGAACGGGGCGCGGGGCTGGCCCGGCCCAGCAGGCACGTCGATTCGCTGCAAAAGACCCGCGCCGCGCCATGAAGGAAGCTGGCGAACTAAACGCGGGGGCGCCGGCGCACGCAACCGCCAAGTGTCCTGCAATCTGCACGCACAGATGCATGCTTGCGGCCCGTGTTCGGGCACCCTGTGTCCGGCATGCGTGTGCGCCGCACGCAAAATACAGCCGGCGCCACCGTCACAAGGCCGACTACTGCAGCCAGATCGTATTTTGGCCCCGCAGATGAAACGATTTGCGCCCCCCCCGCCCGGTTCTGAGACGGGGAAATCCATCACCCGTAGATGGGACGGGGTGGTTGGCGGTCTTGGGCCTAGGGCGGCAGCCGCCCATCCTTGCGCAGTACACCGATGGCGGCCTTGATGCCCTCGCGGAATCCGTCGTACCGAAACTTGTACACCTCCGATATGCGGCCGTTGGATACGGACGCCGGCGTGCAGAGCAGCCGCACCAGATCTCCGCCCAGCACCATCCTGGCCGCAAAGGCCGGCACCCCGCCGGGCCGCTTTACGCCCAGCTGATCCGCCGCGTACGCGACAAACTCCTTGAAGGTTGCCTCCTGCGGATCTGCCACCACATACGCGTCGTGCCCCAGGCCCGTCTCGTATATGGCCGCCAGGCTTCCAGCCGCATCATCCACGCTCAGAAACGCCTTGCGGTACTTGCCGCCCCCCGGCATGCGGAGGGATCCCTCCACCAGCCTCTTGGCCACCAGGCTCTCGAACCACCCGCCCGGTCCGTAGACATCGCCAAAGAAGACGGTGGTCAGTCTTATGCCGGCCTCCCCGCACGCCCGCTCCAGGTATTGCTGCGCCTCAAGGCGCACCCGGGCAAATCCGGTGTCGGGGTTGTACGGGGTAGACTCGTCTATCCTCCCGCCTGCCGCTCCAAAGACGCCCAGTCCCGAGACGTAGACGAGCGAATCGGTCTTTTCCCGCACGGACTCGAACAGGCGCCTGGTCCCCTCCAGGTTTACCCGGCGAAGCTTTCCGGAGTTGCGCTCCAGCGGCGTCATGGACGCCAGATGGAAGACACACTCGAAGGTTTGATCCCCAACCGAGAGGGCCGCGTCGGTCAGGTCTCCCCGTATCACGCCGGCAGAGTCGACCCCGGCCCTGCGCTCCAGCCGGTAGACTTGGTGGCCCTTGCCCGCCAGCGCCCCGACCAGATGGCCGCCGATGAATCCCGAAGAACCGGTCACAAGTACCCTTCCCAACCACACCACTTGCCCGCGTTGGCAATTTAAGGCTTGGACATGTTCGCCATGACGGCAACGATCTCGGCGCCCGCGGCCCGTCCCGGAAATGGCCGCGTTTTTAGATCAGTCGGGGCGGATGGTCAGGCCATACGGCGGGCATCGCGCCCTGGCGCCACCAAATTCGGTTCGGGGCCACGGCCGCCCGCAGGAGGGTCCCCCCTGCAAGAATGCGCCGGCGGGGCTCCGCATTATTGCGTCCGCTTGCCCGGAGGATGTTAACTGGACGGCGCCCGGCGCAAATTGCCCGGGTTAATGGCGGGGTTTTATCCGCCGTATATTTGGCGCGTCCACCTATCGAAAAAAAACCGAACATGCTGCCGCCGGGAACAATTTCAAAAATGCCCAAAATAGACGGCCGGTCCGTTCAGCATATATTCCTGCGTACCCCACCCGGGATGATGCCGGATACGCGGGATTTTGACGGCTTTTGTGGCAGGGTGGAGGGCATCATGGGCAGCTACCCCGGACTGATCAAATCTGAAAGGAGCCAGGATGCCGAGATACTCAAGATATTCGGGGATGGCGCCTCCGCCGTCCATCGGGCCCGCCACGGCCTGGCAGACGTTGAAGAGCTGGCCCACACCGCCGCCGAGCACCACCCATATTGGAGGATGCTCAATGCCGCGTCCGAGGCGGCACGGGTGGTTCTGGACAGGTGGGAGGGCGAGATCTCCGGGGAGGATCTGGACAGGCTGGCCTGGGCAGTATCGGGCATGAACGACGCGCTGGCCAGGCTCGAACCTAGAGATAAATAATCAGGGCCACATATACCATCATGGCCGCAAGGCTCGGGTTGGTGGGCAAGACCAACACCGGCAAGACCACCTTCTTCAACGCGACGACCCCGGGGTCCGGCGAGGTGTCCGCCTATCCGTTCACCACAAAGACGCACTCGGAGGGGACCGCCTACGCAACCACTCCCTGCGTACACGTGGACATGAACACCCCTGATCAGCCCTCCAACACCAGGTGCATCGACGGGTACCGCCACGTGCCGGTGATCCTGACGGACCTGCCGGGGCTGATCAGCGACGCGTGGCGCGGCAGGGGCATGGGCAACAGGTTCCTGTCCGTAGCGTCAAGATCCGACGCCCTGCTGCACGTGGTGGATGCCTCCGGCGGAATCGACCCGGCCGGCATGCTGGCCAGTCCCGGCACCGGGGATCCCGTCTCGGATTTTGCGGACATAGAGGCGGAGTTGGTGATGTGGTACCGCAAGATACTCGAGGGAAACCGCGACAAGATATCGCGCGCAGTCCGGAGCGGACTGGACCTGGCCGAGGCCACGGCAAAATACATGGGAGGCATGGGCGTCACCCCAGGCCAGGCCCGGCTGTGCCTGCAGGAGGCCGGGGTCGGATCCCTGGGAGACATTACGATACCCAGCAGCAAAAAACTGGCCGGAACGCTCCGGCGCATCTCAAAGCCCACCGTCATAATTGCAAACAAGATGGACGTGGAGGGGGCAGAGCAGAACTACGCCAGACTGAAGACCAGGTATCCGGACTACACGGTGGTACCGGCCAGCGGCCACTGCGAGCGCATACTCAGGGAGGCCGGACGAAAAAAGATCATACGGTATCCGGCCGAGAAACCCGAGGTACAGCAGCCAGAAAAGGTCGACAAGAAAATCCAGTACGCCCTGGAATTTGCCGAAAAGCCGTTCATGCGCAACTGCAACGGGGCCGGCGCCCAGGCGGTGATAAACCAGGCCGTCTTTGGCGTCCTCGGAATGGTCTCAGCGTACCCGGTGGCGGATCCTAACAGGCTGGTTGACGGCCGCAATATGGTCCTGCCGGACCTGCATCTGCTGGAGCGCGGTTCGACGATACGGGATCTGGCGCGCGCCATCCACCACGGAATGGCCAAGGGGTCCATACGGGCCATGATAGTGAACCGGAACCGCACGGCCGACGGCGACTACACGATAAGAGACCGCGACATCATCCACATAGTACCGCAGTCCGGAAGGCGCCCTGCAAAAAAGCCACCATAGGTCCGGCCGGCCCGCCGGCGTGCGCCCCGGGCAGGATGGTTGGCACCATGCCGCGGGGGCCGTCCCGGACTAAATACGGTCCGGGTCATACCAGCCTCATGAGGCCGGTGGTGATAGTCGGCGCGGGGGTCAGCGGCCTGGCCTCCGCCGCCCTGCTTGCCAGGGACGGGTATCCGCTCACCATCCACGAAAAGGGCGCCAGGGTCGGGGGCCGCACCGTGTCGGCATCCTACAGGGGCCACACGCTGGACAACGGCTTCCACATAATGCCTTTCTACAAAAAGTCGGCCCTGTACCGGGTACTCCGGATGACCGGGCTGCTCGGCCGCGTTGAACTGGCAGGCGTTACCAAGATATCGTTTCATTCCAGCTCCGGGTTTCACGGGTATCCCTCAGGCATACCGGGGATACTCAGGCTGTCCCTGGTCCCGTTCCGGAGCAGGCTGGTTCTGCTGAGGCTGCTGCTCCCGATGGCCTTTGCCACCCTCAGGCAGACCGAAGGGATGGACGGCCGGCCCCTGTCCGCCGTGACCGCCGGGCTCGACCCCCGTACCAAGGCCTTCTTTGATGCCGTCTGCATGCTGGCCTTTGCCGACGTGCCCGACCGCGTCTCCCTGGGCGAGTTTGCCAGGACCATCATCCGGGCCAACCCGTTCCGGGGAGGCACCAGCCGGTTCGCGTACCCGGCCGGCGGGGGATACGACTCCATCTGCGGTTCCCTGGCGTCATACGTCGCGGACCGCGGCGGCTCCATCCACCTGTCCAGCGCCATACGTCGGATACACGTACGGGACGGGCGAGTCTGCGGGGTGAGCGACGCTGCCGGAGACTACACCGAGGCCGACTGCGTGGTGGTGTCCGCCCCCGCATACCAGGCTGCCAACATGCTGGAACCGGGGGTGCTGGAACAGGAGACCCTGGCCCGCATCAAGGCACTCAACGAGACCACCGCGGTCGTGGAGGTTCATTATGCCACCCGCCGCCGCATAGACAACAGGCAGATAGTGTTTCCCGTCGGCGACCGCTACACCTCCAAGGGGATATTCTTTACCTCCAACATCAGTCCTGCCCTGTGCCCGGCAGGCGAGCACCAGATGATATCCGGCACCCCGGTAGACGCAAGGACCGCCGGCAGCGCCCGCGCATCCCGGGATGTCGCCCGGATGATGCGCCGGGATATCGAGTCCATCTATCCGGGCTTCTCTGACCAGGTGATCTGGGAGAGGCCCATGGCCTGGAAGCTGGTCGAGTCGGTGGTCAAGAAGCCCGGGATGGTCTGGCGCTCCAAGATGCCCCACGCCCTGCCGTATATCAAGGGCCTCTTCTTTGTGGGCGACTCCTCGGTAAGCTATGGCATAGGTACCGACTCGGCCGCGCACAGCTCCCTGCTGTGCCACCCGCTCATACTGGAACACGGGTCACGCTGCAGGGAAGGGGCCGCCGGCAGGCTGCACCGGGCCGTAAAGTTACAGTGACCGCCAGAGCGGTGTCAAATCGGTGACCAAAAGCCTTCGGCGGAGCCGTATCAGAGCACTGATGTTGTTCGGCAGACCCGGTCACTGATTTGACAGGCTCCCTGTGGTCACCATAACTTTACAGCCCGAGGCTGCACCGGTTCTGCTGCAAACGCGAGTGCTGCCCGACGACGGCTCCCCGGACAACCGACTTTGTTCGGGAAAGCGCCGGTCGCAGCCAGGTGGTTTCGATGAACACCCGAATTTGCACAAGAACCAGGCTGTACGCGTTTCGACTAGGAGTGAAACCAAAGAATCCACCATTCGTGGTTTTGCAATCAACATATGCAGTTCCGTGGCAGCAGACCGTGCAGGATCGTAGAAATTGTATATCAGATTAGACAATTCGTCCAATGGATGGCAGCTTAACCTCGTCTGGATCCGTTCCGAGCCGAAACGCGTACACCAGGCTGCACCCTAGACTTAAATAACAATCTATAGCGCCTCAGTCCATGTCGGAGGTCACCTTCGAAGGCATGGATCCCTTCGAGAACGCCACAAGGCAGCTCGAGGACGCCTGCGACATACTCGGGATAGGAGACCCCGGAGTCAGGGAGTACCTGGCCACGCCCAACAAGATAGTGCGGGTCAAGATACCCGTCCGCATGGATGACGGCTCCCTCAGGACGTTCATCGGTTTCAGGTGCCAGCACAACAACGACCGCGGCCCCTACAAGGGAGGCATCAGGTACTTTGATCCCCCGGGCGGTGTCGAGTACATGGAGAGAGAGGTCATGGCGCTATCCGCGTGGATGACCTGGAAGACGGCCCTTGCAGACGTGCCGCTGGGCGGCGGCAAGGGCGGCATCTATGTCAACCCAAAGACCGAGGATCTCAGCGATAACGAGTTGGAACGGCTCACCAGAGGGTTTGCTTTTGCCATATCCGAGGTCATTGGCCCCCAGAAGGACATTCCCGCACCCGACGTCTATACCACCGGCCGCGAGATGACCCAGATCATGGACACCTTCGGCAAGCTGAACAACCACACCCACCAGCCGGGCGTGGTAACCGGCAAGCCGATCACCATGGGCGGCTCCCTTGCGCGCGATGTAGCCACCGGACTGGGTACCGCCTACTGCGTCCGCGAGGCCGCCAAGGTCTTGGACATGGAGTTGAAGGACGCAACGGTGGTGGTACAGGGCTTTGGCAACGCGGCCACCTTTGCAGCCGAGTACCTGGGAAAGATGGGATGCATCCTGGTGGGGGCATCAGACACCCGGGGGAGCATACTAAAGCCGGACGGGATTGACTTGGAGGCGCTAAAGGACTGGAAGAAGGAGACCGCCTCGGTGGCAAAATTCGAGGGCAGCGAGCTGGTGGATGCCGAGGCCCTGCTGACCGCCGACTGCGACATACTGGTGCCGGCCGCCCTGGAGAACCAGATTCCGCCCAAGATAGCCGCAAAGATCAAGGCCAACGTGATAGGCGAGGCGGCCAACGGCTGTACCCTGCCCGATTCGGATCCCATACTGCACGACAAGGGCGTGATGGTCATACCCGACATACTGGCCAATGCCGGCGGCGTCACCATATCCTACTACGAGTGGGTCCAGAACAACATGGGCTACTATTGGAGTTTCGACGAGGTGGCCTCGCGCATGGAGGACCACCTGGTCCGCGGCTTCAATGACACCTACAAGATGTCCCTCGAGAAGAAGGTCGACATGAGACGGGCGGCCATGGCCATCGCCGTCATGAGGGTGGTAAATGCCTTCTACACCCACGGCCTGTGGCCCTAGATTACCGCCGGCGCGTACGAGACCAGCTGTTCCACGAACCTGAGCCGCCCGCCCGTTATCCTGGCCAGCCTGCGGCGGTACGAGAGATCCACCGCCGTTCGCCTCTGCAGCAGCCGTACCAGCCGGTAGGTCATGTAGCGGCCCTCCCGGTCGTAGTCGAGCAGCACCACCACCCTCCGGTGCGCGGCGGCCGCGTCGGCCACCTTGACAAAGCCGCCGTACCTGTGAAACTGCATCAGCGGGCCGGTAAATCCCAGGCTGCGTAGGGCGGCGGCGTCACGCTTGCCCTCGACAACGACGACGGCGTCCTGCGAGTCCAGCTCGCCGACAAGCCGCCGCACCATCAGCGCCTCGGTCACGTCCACCACGTCTCATCGGGGGCGGTTGCTAAAAAATCCCCCGGCCGCCGGCGCCGGCCGTCGGCGAGACGGGACGGGCGGTCCGCGATGAACCACCCTCCCCCGCAAGACACATTTGGCAGGGGGCCGCCCGTACGCGTTGTTCATACAGAACAATCCCATCGAGGGTCCCGGCTACCTGAGGGAGTTGTTTGAGCGGGACGGTCTGGACTCGGCGGTGATCGGCCCGGACGGCGGCATACCCGGGTCGGCCGAGGGGCCGGTGGTGATCCTGGGCGGCCCCCAGTCTGCCAACGACGACTCGCCGCGCCTCCGGGCGGAGGAGGAGCTCGTCCGGAACTGCTACCGGCGGGACGTGCCGGTTCTTGGCGTCTGCCTTGGGTCGCAGCTGGCGGCCAAGGCTCTGGGGGGCAGGGTGTACGCCGGGGGACTGACCGAGATGGGGTTCCACGACGACGTCATCCCGGACAGGGCATCGACCCTCTTTGGCGGGGCCCCGGACCCGTACTGGGTCTTCCACTGGCACCAGGACACCTTCGAGCTGCCGCCTGATGCCGCCGTTCTGGCCGGCTCCCCGGCCTACGCCAACCAGGCGTTCATCGCCGGCTCGGTGGTGGGGCTGCAGTTCCACCTGGAGGTGGATCTGCCGACGGTCCGAACCTGGCTCGGGGTCATGGCCGGGCAGCGGGGAGCGGCCCCGCGTAACTCGGATCGCCCCGAGGACATACTCCCGGCCGTCCGCTCCAACATGGACGCCTTCTACTCCGGGTTCAAGCGGCTCTTCAGCCTCTGAACCTAACGGGTTCAAATATGAAATGCGTGTAATGATACCATGGGAGGAGACGCGGCAGCGGGCACGGAGCCCACGTACATACTGATGCAGTGCGATCTGGGCAGCGAACCGGAGATAATATCTGCCATATCCGAGATACCGCAGGTGACCGAGGTGCGTGGAACCTATGGCACCTTCGACATATTCTGCAGGATACAGGCCGACCCCGGCGAGTCAGACAGGATACTGACCAGGATACGCCGGATCCCCCACATCCGCTCCACCAACACCCTCAGGCCCATCCTCACCCAGGGCGGCCGATAAACCATGGTGGAACGCGAGTTTGACGCCGAGCGGCTCTACAACAACGTCGTCCACTTTTACGTAGACAAGAAGGGCATGACCCCCGAGGAGGCCAACCGCATCGCCCAGGTGGTGGTAATCCGCGAGACGCAGAAGAGGATCTGCCGCACCTGCGGCCACATGAACCACGACCACATAGCCAACGCCAGGACCTGCCTGTACGGGGACTGCCAGTGCGCAGAGTTTGTCAGCTCCCTGAAGCAGGACGCTCCAGAGGCTCGGCACTGATTCCCATCCCCCGCAGGTGCTCGGCAAACTCGGAGACGAATCCGTGGACGGTATACACCTGTTCGGCCCCGGAGGCCTCCACCATCGCCACCAGCTCCGCAAAGTCGCAGTGGTCGCTGAGCGTGACAAAGTAGTCCGCCCCCCTGGAATAGGAGAAGCGGGACGAGTTGGCCCAGCCGCTGAACGAGACGGTCACGGCTCCGTACCGCCTCATCTCGGAGGTGAAGGCCGCCTTGGGCCCCATCATCGGGGCCACCATCACCCAGGGCTTCTTGTCCAGGAGACCGGCGCTCTGCGCCTCGGTGTGGCCCGGGGCCGGCTTGAGGGCCACCCCCAGCCTCCTGTGCATGTCGTTTACCCTCTTGACCGAGTCGTGGTAGTACATTGGCTCCCAGTGGGCGAACATCTGGGAGATGAGCTGCGCCTTGCCCAGTTCGTACCCCATCAGGACCACGGGGACGCCCCGGGAGTACATGGCCGCTATCAGCTCGTCCACCTGGGATCTCACCTCGTGGACCGGCGGGAACCTGAACTCGGGCAGGCCGAAGGTGCACTCGGTCACCAGCGTGCGGCACCGCGGGACGCGCGCCCCGCGCAGGAACCCCCTGTCCCTGGTGCACATGTCGCCGGTGTAAAAGATGTCCCCGGCCAGCAGTCCCTTGGATCCCAGTATGTGCCCGGAGTCGTGCAGCTCCAATCCCTCGGCCCTCTCGACGCACTCGCCAAGGTCGTACCCCCGCAGCGAGGCCAGCTGGGCGGTGTCCCTGGAGGCCAGGACGGTCCCGGTACAGGAGGACGGCAGGTGATCCGTGTGCGCGTGCGATACAAAGCTGAGTCCGGAGCCCGCCCTCTTTGGGTCCAGCCGGACGGGGTCCTCTCCCGGATAGCAGACGATGCCGTCCCTGGTCATTGATACGCCCCGCACAGACCCGCCCGATCCCAAACTCGATATAAACTGACGTGCCGCCCCGGCCCCGATGCCGAACCCCGGCATGATCATATCCGGAAGGGCGGCATGCGGGCCAACCGCCTCTGTGCGGAGGGCAGACTAAAAATAGAATGTAGAACGGTTGCTGCGGCCTAAGGCTGGCCGGCTACCACGCTGTACAGGACGGGGCGGGACGGCGGGTCCCGGAACTCCTCTGACTGCCTGTGGACCGACTTGTGCTCCGCGCTCTGGCGCATCGCCCGGAACTGTTCCTCGGTCTCGAACTCAACCATCATCCGCAGGGATCCGTCGGGCGCCGCCAGCAGCCTCCGGGATACGAACCCATCGAACCTCGAGATTACCTCGTTGGACTCGGCAACCCAAGCCTTGAAGTCGTCAAGGCGGCCCGGCTTGACGTTCATGTCCAGCATCGCTATTACCATAGGGGGCGGTACGGGATACCCGAATAACTACCTTGGGCAACGATTTACGGTCGTATACGTAGGACGTATAGCATGATGCTGGTCCGGCGGGGCCGGATCTTCCCGGGCAGGCCGGCCGGCAGGGCCGGTCCGGCCACAGGCGGATCCCCGGCACGGCCAGGCTCCCCGGAGTGGCGGTAGCGCAGCCTGGCGTCTCCGCCAGGACCGGATTTGGCATACGGTTGCGCCGGTTGGGTATGAGCGCCGCAACACCGGCCGCCGGAGCCGTCCTAGATTGCTGGCTCCGCCCGGCTCCATCACGGGGATACCCGCGTCTGCAGGGTACACGGGCGGGCGCGTTCCCCCAATCCTAGGACCGGCCAGGCGGCGCCAAAACCTCCCCGGCCACACAAACTTAAAACTATCAAAAAAAAGCCCCGTGCACGACGGGCGGCCCTGCTGTTCCAAAATTAGTTGTGTTTTAAGTAAGTTACGCATAATTCCCACCAATTAATAGAAGAAATGATGAGTCGATTTAATATAGCGTATTTACCATTTCATTTTAGTGGATAAAAAAACGCGCACAATTATCTTAGGCGCAGTCCTGCCAATCTTTGGAGCCAGCATCGTCCTAGCAAGCGGGGTCGCCGCCATGCCGGGATATGACGGCAACCTCGTATATGCCACCCATTCCGTAACAGGAAACACAACCTACGAGGTAACCATCACAAACATCACACCCGGCCAGCCAATAACCCCGCCGCTGCTCGTCACGCATAGTGCAGGCGTGGGAATCTTCGCCACCGGCGAGGAGGCCAGCGAGGAGCTGCAGCAGCTTGCAGAGAACGGGAACTTTGGACCCCTGGTAGAAAGCCTTGCGGAAGGGAGCGGTGTGCTTGATGTAGTCACCGGTACGGCTCCGCTCGTGCCCGCCAACGATCCCGGCGATACGGGGATGGCACACTCGGCTACATTTACAATCCGTGCAGGGGGCAGTCACGACCGCCTCTCGTTTGCAAGCATGCTGATCTGTACCAACGACGGCTTTGCCGGAGTAAACGGGGTTAGCCTGCCAGGCTATGGCGAAAAGACCATCTATGCTGCCGCCTATGATGCAAGAACCGAAGCAAACACCGAGGACTTTGCCGACCTGGTGCCTCCGTGCCAGGGATTGACGGGCGTGTCGGGCGAGAGCTCCGGCACCGGAGCAAGCAACCCGGCCATATCCGAGGACGGCATAGTCATACCCCATCCGGGGATAGAGGGCGATGCGGATTTGACCTTCGCTCATGACTGGGCCGACCCCGTCGTCAAGATAGATATCAAGCGACTCTCATAGCTTTTTTTTTCTTTTTTTTTATTTTGATCTATACCGCCGGGTGTTTTGGCGGTCCGCACGGACGCGGTGTCGGCGCCTGTCGGCGCCGTGGAAGCGGGTGGTTTTTGTGAAATGCGGCAGGCTGGATGGTATTAACCGGTGATGGTGGGCTGCGCTCGTCCATGTGCACGCGGACGTGCCGGAGTTCTCCTTCCATCAACTGTTGTTCGCTGCAAAAAAAAAGATAATTGCGCGCCGCTCGGGCGGCGGTTCATCCCGGGACGGGAAGTTTGACAATTAGGCAGATGCCCCCCATGCGGCAAGGCGCTCCGGATAGTACTACGGCGGCCCCGGGATGCCGGCGCGGGAGCCGCCCGGATGATCCTGGCCGGCGGTTTCGCCATCACGCCTTGGCGGGCCTTGCGGCGCGCCGCCCGCCGACCATGCCGGATTTTGTGTCATTATTATTGTGACCGGTTTTAAAATTCCCGTGCCGTAGACGGCCGCGTGATAAAATGATCGAGCCCTGCCGCGGGAATGCGCGGCGCACTCCCGCATCACGCCAGGCTGTGAGTGCATCGCGCACCGGGACCGGCCCGCATTATGCAGCTGCAGCATCGACACAGTTTAATTGCCAGTCGGCGTCCCACCCTGTCGATGGCGGGCGTGCGAATGGACGGTCTGGCGGTGGCCGGCGAGGTCAGGCGGAGGGTGGCCCAGGGGACGAGCCATCTCAAGAGCAAGGGAGTCATTCCCTGCCTGGCCACCGTGCTGGTCGGAGACGACCCCGCATCGGCCGTGTACGTACGCAACAAGCACAAGGCCTGCGCGGAGGCCGGAATCGCCACAAAGGACCACAAGATACCTGCCGGCGTCACCCAGCAGGAGCTGGACTCGCTGGTGGACCGGCTGAACGCCGACGGGGCGGTCCACGGGATACTGGTGCAGCTTCCCCTGCCGGACCACATCGACGCGTTCCGGACCATATCCAGGATATCGCCGGACAAGGACGTGGACGGCTTGACTCCTGCCAGCGCCGGGCTGCTGGCTGCAGGCCGGGCCCGTTTGGCCGCCTGCACCCCCCTGGGGATTGTACGCATGCTCGACCACTACGGCATAGGCATAGAGGGCAGGCACGCCGTGATAATAAACCGGAGCGGCTTGATCGGAAAGCCGCTGTACCACCTGCTGCTGCAGAGGAATGCGACGGTCACCACCTGCCATTCCAGGACGGCCAACCTGGCAGAGATATGCAGGGGCGCCGACATAGTGGTGACCGGCGTCGGCAACCCCGGCAGGTTTGCCCTGACCGCGGACATGATAAAAGACGGGGCGGTCGTGGTCGATGTTGCCATCAACAGGGTGGACGGCAAGCTGTCCGGCGACGCCGACTACCCCGGGGTAATCCAAAAGGCCTCGCATGCCACCCCCGTCCCCGGCGGGGTAGGACCCATGACGGTTGCAATGCTGCTCCGCAACACCCTGGTGGCGGCCGGTGGCGATGAGGCCTGATCCGGACCGGGAAGCCCTCCGGCGCATGCTGCTGAAGAGGCGCGACTCCACCTCCTCGGACATGCTGGAGATGGCCAGCGGCAGAATACGCGAGAGGCTGCTTCGGATGGAACCTCTTCGGGACGCAGGGTCGGTGGGAGCGTACCATGCAATTGGCAGCGAGGTGCGCACTGCGGGGATAATCCAGGACATACTGGACGCGGGCCAGCGGCTCCTCCTGCCGGCCGTCGCCGGGGACTCGCTGGTCTTTCGGGCGGTCGAGGATGTCAGGGATCTTGTGCGCGGCCGTTTCGGGATAATGGAGCCCAAGCCCAGGTGCGATGCGGGTACCCCCGAGGTGTTGCTGGCGCCGGCGGTGGGCGTGACCATCAAGGGCGCCAGGCTGGGATACGGTAGCGGGTACTACGACAGGTACCTGCGACTGAACGGGGCCGTATCGATGGCCCTCACCCTGGAAAAGCAGGTGGTCGGCAGGATCCCGGAAGGCCCCGGCGATGTTCCGGTGGACTGGGTGGTCACCGAAGACCGGCTGCTGCGCGTCTAGAGGGCCAGGTGGGCTATGTCCCTGCGGCAGTACTTGTCTGTCCAGTTCACCCTGTCGGCCAGCCCGTATGCCCTGGAGACCGCCGACTTTAGGTCGGCTCCCGCCGCGGTCACCCCCAGCACGCGCCCTCCGTTGGATACCACCTGGCCGTCCCGGATGGCGGTGCCGGCGTGGAATATCTGCGCGTCGGGGCCGCGGTCCTCGGGCAGGAGGATGCGCTGCCCCCTGCCGTACCCGCCGGGATAGCCCTTGGATGCCAGCACCACGCAGACCGCCGGCCCCCTCTTCCAGCGGGGCGGCGGCAGGCCATCCAGCGTGCCGGAGACGGCCGCCTCCATGTACCGGTACAGGTCAAAGTCCATCCGCATGACCACTGGCTGGCACTCCGGATCCCCCATCCGGACGTTGAACTCCAGCACGAAAGGCTCCCCGTCCCGGATGAGGACTCCCGCGTACAGGAACCCCCGGAAGGGTATTCCCTCGCCGGACATGGCCCCGACGGCCCTCTCTACCACCTCCGCCTGGATGGTGCCGGCCAGATCTTCGGTGATGGCCGGGGTCGGCGAGTAGGCGCCCATTCCCCCGGTGTTGGGCCCGCGGTCGCCGTCGTAGATGCGCTTGTGGTCCTGGCTGGTGGCCATCGGAACGGCGGTCCTGCCGTCGCAGATGGCGATATAGGAGGCCTCCACCCCGGACAACCTCTCCTCGATTACGACCCTCCTGCCGGCCCCGCCGAACTGCCCCTCCACCATCATCGACGAGATGGCCGACCTGGCCTGGTCGGCGCTGTCGCAGACCACCACCCCCTTGCCGGCGGCGAGCCCGTCTGCCTTTACCACCACGTCGTAGTCCACCGACCCGACGTGTTCGATGGCCTCGGCGGCGTCCTCGAAGACGCCAAACCTGGCGGTCCTGATGCCGTTGCGCTCCATGAACTCCTTGGCCCATACCTTGCTGGACTCCAGCTGGGCGGCCGCCTTGGAGGGACCAAACAGCCTGAGGTTCCTGTCGGCGAACGCGTCCGCCATCCCGGCGGCAAGGGGCGCCTCGGGCCCCACCACGGTCAGGCAGTCGTGCTCTTCTGCAAAGTTGGCCAACCCCTCCATGTCATCTGCCTGGATGGGTACGTTGTTGGAGGTGCCGCCGTTTCCCGGGGCCACGTACACCCTGCCGACCAGCGGGCTCTGCGATATCTTCCAGGACAGGGCGTGTTCTCTGCCGCCGGATCCTACCACCAGAACGTCGGCCACGCCCACACCCTCCGGCTAGCAGGTATATCTGTTGGGTTTTTTGGGGCTGCTCAAGCGTGCACATGAGCTCCGGCGTTAAATCGGGCCATGAAAAGGCACGAGGTTGTCCCGGGAGGGGTAACTCATGTATATAATTCCCTAATCGAATGGAGGCTGTAAAGTTACTGTGTGCCAGCAACCACTGTAAAATCTGTGTGCTAAGGCTGGCGGGGGGGCGAATCTTCTCAAGGATGGTAGAATCTACTCTGTGGAGGTTGACAGAGCTTACTTTGCCGACTTTCTACGGTTGTGCTCTCTACAGAGCATCTGGCAGTTCTCCTCATTTGTCTTACCGCCTTCGCGCCAAGGTGTGATGTGGTCAGCTTCCATCTTCGATATGTCAAACTCCTTATCACATTCTTTACACCGGCCCTTCTGTAGTTCGTAGACCTTCTGCTTCATGCTATCAGTGAATGCGCGGATGGACAGGTGCTTTTCATCCCGTGTCAGTATGTATGGATAGATCCCGCTTTTGTGTGTGACGTCGTCGTCCCGGATCAACTTTTCCGTCTCTGCCTCTATCTCGTCGGCGTTCAACTGCTTGTCCTTGTATTCGTCATACAGTGGACCCCAGTCCACGCTTTTCATGAACTTCCTCTTCTTCTTGAAGGTGGCGCCGATCCAGTTGATCACGGATTGAAAATAGTTCCACAACGTGACGGCGCTCTGATCGTGTTGGTGTTTTGCCATATACTCCTCTATGTCGTCCTTTGAGATCCACTTTATGACCGTTTCAAGGTATTCCTGACGTATGGCAGAACCGCTTACGTAGTCGCTGGCAATCCTGTAAGCGGCGCACCCGTTCTTGCTGAAGTGCCGCTTTGCGTCGGAGAGCCACGGCCCAGAGTAAACGGCGTTTCTGAGCTCCTGCGGCGTAAGCTTCACCCCCGCGATATTGATAATCTTAAACCACTCCAGTCTCTCGCTGTCAGTCCCACTACACAGGTAAATCATCAACTCATAGTCGAGGATCGCCCTCTGTTTGTCGTCCGGCAAATTGTCGAAGTAGAATTTGTTGTACGAGAATGTGCTCTCGACATACTGGCAGACGGAGATGGTCCTTTGCTGGCCGTCAATGACCTCAAAGTTTCCGTCGCCACGCACTGACCAGTACATGACGTTGAGCGGGAACCCTTTGGTAACCGTGTCAACCACTGCGTTCCGCTGCTCCGCTTTGTAGACGAATTCGCGCTGATACGGTGGCCGGATGTCCAGCCTGCCCCCGTAACCCCGCACGCCTTTCTCCGCGTTGTCCACGTAGCCCTCGGCCAGATCCCCAATGGTGATTTTCCTGAGCTCTATCTTCATTGGTGGCTTCCGGCTCCATTCTGTTTGATTAGGATGCGGGCGTAGGTCTGCTTTCCATTGAGTTCGAAACGGTTGCCGTAGTTGGGGTTGTCTTCGACATACCTATCAAGGCCGATAATTTCAAACTGCTCCGGGTTATACTTGGTCAAAAACGTGACGGGAACCCCCATCACTCCGTCGTAGCCAGACGGTATGTCCGTCACCCTGTCTAGATTTATGGCGTCGTAGTTGTCATAGCGGGGGGGGGGGCGCTTCTGGATCGTAGGTCTTTGCCAGGATGAGATCCTCATGGCGTTTCTTGATATCCAAGTTGGTGTACCAGCATATTGTGCCGAGGCTTCTCCACTTTTGTCCACTCTCATCCTGCCTGTATCTGGTTGACCTCGGTTCAGCATGGCTTGGGACCATGAACTCCATGTCTCCAACGTGGTAGCCGAACCATATCTTGTTGTCTTTGATCAGTGGGAAAATCTCCTTGTAGATGGCCGCGTTCTGGTTCCCAATTATTAGGAATCGTTTTTTGTACTCTATCAGTTGTAAGACGTATTCCCTGAACAGTGAGAAGGGTGGGTTGGTCACCACTATGTCGGACCTCTTTAGTATGTCGATACACTCCTTGCTCCTAAAGTCCCCGTCCCCTTCCAAGTGATGCACCTGAATCTCCTCGCGGTCCGGAATCCTGTTGTTGTTCTTGTCCCCGTCATACTCAAGGTAGATGGCACGGGTATCCTTGCGCTCGCTGAACAGGTCTACCTGCTGGCTCTTGTAGCAGGCCGCAATTAGTTTTTTCAGCTTCAGTCTCTCAAAGTTATACGAGAAGTAGTGGAAGAAGTTGCTGATTCGGGGATCGTCGCAGTTGCAGAGTATGGTTTTCCCCTCGAAGTGCTTCTCATAGTGCCGTAGTTCGTTTTCAATGTCAGAAAGTTGTGTGTAGAACTCGTCCTCTTTGGCCGCGCTTGCCCTGTTCAGGGGCGCGTTCTTTGCCATCACGGACTTTGTGGACAACTAAAACCTGCCTCCGTGCGTTGTCGGGTTCACGGTGCGGCCTCACCAGCCTGCACAATGGCCATGTCTTTGCTGTCACCCTCCCCCAATTAAGTGTCTCCAACCTTCCTGAACACTGCCACCCACTTACCATCTATCTTGTCGGTGTCCCACTTCAGGTGGATGCCGGGTTCTAGACCCAGCTTCTTTGCTATGTGTTTGGGGATGGTGGTTCGCACGGACACACTCTCCCGAACGGCCAAGGCAACAATGGTCTCATCACTCTCTAGTTTTCCCATGTCATAGGTAAGGCGTCTGCGTACTAATATACCCTACCTATAATTTATGGGTAAGGTGACTGACCAATGTTTATATACACCATATACCTTACCTATATGCATGGAAACAACAACCATAGAACAACAGCAACGGATCACGAGGGGCGCCGAGATCGTAAGTCTAGGCGGCCAGATTGAGAGGATCGACGGCCACACTTACCACGTCAAATCACAGTCCAACCCGGACCGCCACTATGAGGTCATCACGACCGAGCATGGGATGCTTTGCTCCTGCCCGGACAACATCGACCGTGGAGTGTGCTGCAAGCACGTCCACGCCATCGAGATCTCCAAGAGGATGCGCGAGGCAGTCCAGCAGGAGGTTCCCAAGACCATCATCAAACAGGTGGACCTCACCCGGTGCAAGCACTGCGACTCGACCAACATACACAAGGACGGCATACGCCACCTCAAGAAGGGCGACACCCAACAGTACGAGTGCCATGACTGCGGCAAGCGGTTCACGCACAACCTAGGCTTCGAGGGCAAGCGGGCCACGCCGGAACAGATAACCATGGCGGTCGAGCTGGTCTTCAGTGGACTGTCATCCAGAAAGGCGGCAACTACCCTCAAGAAGATGAAGGTCAAGGTCAGCCACCAGACCGTCTTCAACTGGTCAGAAGAGTACGGCAACATCATGGAAACATACATGGACAAGGTACGTCCCCAGGTCGGCGAGGCTTGGAGGACCGACGAGGTTTACACCAAGATCCGCGGCAACCGCCGGTACATCTTTGCCATGTTGGACGCCGAGACCCGGTACTGGATAGCCAAGATGGTGGCCGAGCACAAGGGCACTGATGATGTCGCGCCCATGTTCAAGCAGGCCAAGAAGGTAGCGGGCAAGGTCCCGACCACCCTCATCTCCGACAAGGCCGCCAACTTCCACGAGGCATGGGAGGACCAATACAAGGCAAAGAACTATCTTCACAAGGACACCTGGCACATCAACGAGGTAACCTTCGGCGGTAGATGGCACAACCAGCAGATGGAGTCCTTCAACGGTAATACCATCCGGCTACGAACGGACGTTATCCGTGGCCTCAAGAAGGACGACTCGGCCATCCTAGCGGGCTTGCGCGTCTACCACAACTTTGTCAGGCCGCACCTTGGGCTGGACGGCTATATCACCCCCGGTGAGGCCGCAGGCATCCAGATAGAGGGCACCGACAAGATCCTCACCATGATTCAGGCTGCGGCCAAGGCCGTAGCCTAGCCCTACTATTTCTTTTGTTATAAATCATTCTGAACCCTTATATTCGGACTGTGTGCAAAATCGATATGAGCGAAAACAACAAGCCGATCACCGTTGCCGAGTTTTTCAAGTTCACAGATGGTCTAACGGCCAAACTGAATGAGATGATCAAGCACATCAACCACATCCACAAGAGACTTGATGACATAGACCGAAGGTTGGATATATTGGAAGGCCGCTCCAAGACAATGGAGGGCGACATATCTACCATCAAGGTAGATGTACATGAAGTGAAGAATGAGACACGGCTTATCCCACCCATAATAGATGCATTCAAGATGGATGGTGTAGAGATAGTAAATCTCAAAACCCGTGTGGGTGATTTAGAGAAGCGTTCCGGGGGAGAACATAAGCATGGATAAGTGGGCAGACTATGTGATTGTAGCGGTTCAGTATGATACTAATCAGTCTCAGATAGTCAAAGTAAAACGTTGCCCAGATTTGGGAAACGAATTGGGGAAGGCTAACGTCGAAACAAGAGAGGATGTCATGGAGAGTATGGGTTGGGGAAAGACGCACGTTACTGCATACAGTAAAGATGGCATGTGGACAAGAGGTGATAATGTTGGTATTGTCAACATAGGCGGCGTCAACTTCATACGTACTGACGGCAATGAAACTAAGGCAGACAATCTGGGCGAGTTGCCGGAGTTTTAGTTAGCGCCCTAAACGAACCTCTAGAGAGGAAACAACCTCTCTCTTTTTGTATCTAGGATTGGTTCTTGAGAAGATCGGATCCCGACCCGCCCTAGCACACAGATTTTACAGTGGTTGCTAGCACACAGTAACTTGACAGCCTCATCGAATGATCCCGGCGACGCCATCATCATCATCATCCATTGATGCGGGCAGCTTTTGACGTTTAAATGGATGGGATACGGACGGGGCCGTGGCGCGCAACCGATGGAAGTATGCAACTGTGGGCCTGGGCAGCCTGGTAGGGGCGGGAATCATATTCTATATGATGGTCTTTGTAATCCCTTTCCTGACCGCCAGCACCAACAACCAACCCAACACGATAGAGGGCATCCCCGACGAGTGGGCCGCCCACACCTGGGCCAACGGCCAGCAAGAGGCAACGTACGACTCGCGGGTCGCCGACTGCAGTCTCAGCATTTCCAAAGAGGGCAATCCCGACCACCCGGTGAATCTCACCGTGTCACTGTCGTGTGATGGTGACGAACATGGCGGTACGCACGACATCGTCCGCGGCGACAACGCGGGCGGAGGCCAACGTATGTTCATCACCGAGCCCGCCGGCTTTGAATTCGACCAGCCAGAGGCTGATAGCTGCCTCATGTCATTCAATTACGGCTCGTACCGGTGGGAGGAAGGGGTCGAGGAGATAAAAATCCACATCTCCTGCGAGCAATAGGGGTGTCGGCTTGAAATCCGGCCTCTTCGGTTTTTTTGTCGATGGCGGTGCCTGGAGCGCTCTGCGTCACCGGTCACGCGTTTCGGGGGCAGCGGACGGTTCAGGCCCTCAGGCCGCACCCGCGGCCGACTCGCCGACAAGCCTCTGGTAGGTCTCCCAGGCCGAGTCGGCATCGGCGTTGCCGTGGATTATCGTACGGACGGCCCGGATCATCGGAACCGGGTGGTCCGACTGCCAGATGTTCCTGCCCATGTCCACGCCGACGGCGCCCGCCCGGACCGCGTTGTAGGTAAGATCCAGGGCGTCACGCTCGGGTATCTTCTTGCCGCCTGCTATTATCACCGGGACGGGGCAGGACTCGACCACCTTCTCAAAGTTGTCGCAGTAGTAGGTCTTGACGATGTGGGCGCCCTGCTCGGCCGCCATCCGGCATGCCAGCGAGAGGTATCTGGCGTCCTTGCCAAGTTCCTTGCCGACGGCGGTCACCGCCAGCACCGGAATCCCGTACTCCTGCGCCTCGCTTACCAGCTTTCCCAGGTTGACCACCGTCTGGTACTCGTACTTTGATCCCACGAACACGGACATGGCCAAGGCGGCGGCGTTCACGCGGATGGCGTCCTTGATGCTGACGGTGATGTCCTCCCGGGAGAGGTCCTCGCCGATGATGCTTGAGCCGCCGGAGACCCTCAGGACCATCGGCGTCGAGGTGGCTGGCGGAACGGACGTCCGCAGCACCCCCCGGGTGAGCATCAGCGAGTCGCAGTACTTGAGGATGGGCGCTATCGTGTCCCGGGCGTTCTCCAGCCGCTCGGTGGGCCCCAGGAAGTACCCGTGGTCGACGGCCAGCATCAGCGCCCGGTTCCGGGGCTGCCTGATTATCCGAAATAGCCTGTTCCGCAGTCCCCAGTCCAACGGCATAGTACCGCGTGCGGCGTATCTTAAGCCTTACCCTGTGATGATGATCTTGACGGCTTCCCGTCCGCTCTTGGCTCGGTCAAAGGCCTGCTGCGACTCGGAGATGTCGTACTTGTGCGTCACCAGGCGGCCGGCATCCACCTTTCCGTCCCGGATGAGCCGCAGCGCCTCGGCGGTGTCCACGTCCGAGGCGGCATAGCTGCTGAGCAGGGTTATCTCCCGCGAGTACATATCGTCCATCTCCAGGCTCAGGGCGGCCCCCTTGGATGGCACCCCGAACATCATGACCGTTCCGCCGCGCCTGACCGAGGCGATGGCCGACTGCAGGGCAGACATGCTGCCGGTGGCCACTATCGCAAGGTCCGCGCCCCGGCCGTCCGTGCTGTCCCGTATCTGGGCGGCCGCGCCGTCGCCGGCCACGATGGTCCGGCTGACGCCCAGCTCCTCCGCAAATGCCAGCCGGAATTCGTTGGTATCAACACAGTAGACCCCGGAGAATCCGTGGTGGGTAGCCAGCATGGCGTGCATCATCCCCGTGGAGCCCGTCCCGAATATCGCAACCGAGTCCCCCCGCCGGTACCCGCACTTGGACCAGGCCCTGATGCAGCAGGCCAGCGGCTCTATCATGGCCGCCTCCTCAAACGACATCGAGTCGGGCAGGCGCAGGACCCCGCCATGCTTGACGTTCCAGGCCGGCACGAGGTACTCCTGGGCCAGCCCGCAGGGCGCCAGGTTTGATCCGTAATACTCCGGGCAGGCCGTCTCGTTGCCGTGCCTGCACAGGTAGCACGAGTAGCACGGGACGTGGTGGTGGGTAAACACCCTGTCACCGGGACCAAAGTCCTTGACGCCCTCGCCCACCGCCTTCACCACCCCGGCCGGCTCGTGTCCCAGCCGGATCGACGGCTGGCCGTACTGCCCGTAGACCTTCTCCACGTCGGAGCCGCATATCCCGCAGGCTACCATCCTGACTACCAGGTCCCCGGGTCCGGGTACGGGATCAGGGGACTCGCGCACGGAGACCTGCGAGGGTCCGCCCACGGCTGCAAACCTCACGGTCCATCACACGCCCAGTATCTTCTTGAGCATTGCGCGGTAATCCACGTCGACCTTCTCGCTGCCGGCCGCCGGCAACGAGAATACCAGGGTGGACTTTTTGGCGCGCAGCTGCGTCAGCTCGTCGTTGATCTTTTCTGTAATGTCGTCGCTCACCAGCACCAGCCCGACCTCCTGATCCTCAGTCAGCGACCTTATCTCGGATAGCACCCTGTCCGGGCTTTCGCTGATCCTTCCCGGGACACCGGCCAGCTGGAAGCTGGTCACAAAAGACTTGCTTCCCACCGTAAATATCTTCACGGGGTACAACCTGCCCGGTTCCCATTTAACCCTTCGGAAAACCGGCTCGTGCAAATTCGGGCGTTCGTCGAAACCATCCGGCTGCGACCAGCGCTTTCCCGAACAAAATCGATTGCCCGGGGAGCCGTCGCCGGAGAGCGCCCGCGTTTGCGGCAGAACCGGAAAACGTTGATTTAGGCGGCCCGCCTGCCCCGTCCCATGGAAGTGGATTCAGCACGCGCCGTCTACCTGTTTACGCACGGCCGCGCCGACCTGCGCGAGAAGGCCTTGGCGGCCCTAGAGTCCGAGGGCTTTGCCCGGGATTCTGTCATCGATGCCAGCCCCGCCAAGACCGGCGTTCCGGGCGACTACATGGCCATGCTCTGGATGCCCCCCAACCCCGACCACATCAAGTTGCAGCGCATAACGCGCGTGGAGCAGGTCGAGCCAGAGGGCATGATTGGTCTGTGGAAGGGAGTATCCAAGGACGACATCGGGACAATCCCCCTGTAATTTTTGCGCCACCCGGCGGTCCTTTTTTTTCGCCTTTGTGGCGCGCGATATGGGTGAATTATTTTACAGCGTATGCCAATAAATCAAGCAGCTAAACCACGGACCCGGCAATTCCACCCGACACAAGGATGCAACATCCACCCGGACCGCGCTCCGGGATCAAACATGGTACACCCCGGGATCGATCATAACCAACATCGGGGTTTAACAAGTTAGGAGTGCAAGTCTCCTCAGACTTCCACATATGAGGAGACCAGCACACCGGTATGATTGGCCGAGAACGGCATTTAAGGTTGGGGGTAAGCTTTCCTTCCCCGGTGCGTCAACATTACCACCATCATCATCGCCACTACCCGGGAGGAGGCCTGCCCGATGAGCCGTACCACCGGCATCATGGATCGCGAGATCAAGAACAACATCAGCATCCGCAGGCAGATAATGGGCGACCTGGACAAGTACATCACCGAGGTGGTCAACATCCCCTCCGGCCCCAACGCGCCGTACGAGGTGGCCGACTTCAACCGCGGAATGATCCGGGCGGTCGCCGCGGATGCCTCGGTAGGGGGACGTACCACCGCCCGTCGGGCGGCCACCACCCTGATGGAGACCGATAGCACGGGGGCGGCCACCGCCCTGATGGAGACCGGGAACACTGGGATGACCCCCAGCGACGAGTGGTACAGGAGGCGGCTGGCCGCCTTGACCGTCGAGGCGGTCGAGGGGATCTTTGCCGAGACGGTCCTGGACAGGATGACTACGCTGCGCCGGCTGGGCAAGCTGCCCCGTGACGGCCTGGTCGTCGCCGTCGACTGCCATCTGATACCACGGTACGACAGGATAAAGGATGACCACCTGACCATCTCCAGGTACAAGTGCGGAACCAAACACTTTGAGCGGTACATCACGATCCACTGCGTCAACGACGGGCTGCGCCTGGTCCTGGGGTGCCTGCCGGTTCCGGCCGGCGCGTCCGTGCCGAAGATGGTGCGCTCGCTGATTGATCAATGCATGGAGGACTGCATCGTGATCAAGCTGTGCCTGTTTGACAGGGAATTCTTCACGGTCCGGACCATCGCCGCCCTGGACGAGATGAACATCCCCTTCCTGATGCCCTGCCGCAACAGCCCCGGAGTGGTCGAGACGCTCAACCTGTTTGATCAGGATGATCCGCCGAAGGATGCCATCCCGTGCATCCTGAAGGGGGCCGACGGGACTGCCCCCTACAACATGGTCGTCGCGGCCCGCCGCAAGCGCGACCCCGGCAAATCCGAATCAAAGGCGCCCCAGGACAGGTTCATCGGGTTTGCCACCAACCTGCCCTGGGTGGACGTGATCGTCTATGCGGTCCGGTGGGGGATCGAGTCCGCCTACGCCCAGATAGAGGCGATGAGGGCCAAGACGCGCAGCCGTAACCCGGGGGCGCGCCTCTTCTGCTTTATCTACTCGTTGATGATCTTCAACGCCTGGGTGATGGCCAAGATCCTGATGAGATTGCTCATCTCCGAGCGGTCCCTGCCGCGCCGCCTGGGGACGATCACCCAGCTGACCTTCAAGGAGATAATCGAGGTACTCGCCGATGGGCCCGGACCGCCACCCGGCGGCGCATCCAACCCGGGATAGGACTCCAATGGCATCAGAGAAGATGGCGCGGCATGGGGGATGCTGCGCACGGCCCCGCCCGTTGTCCAGCGGATCACCCCCCCAACACATCCCCTGCCGCCCGCTGTACGATCGTCGCCGGGCCGGGTGCCCGCCGGACCGGCCCGCGGCGCGGTTGCAGACATGTTTTGGCGGACCGTGCGGCCATCGTCCGGTGTATATCTCGGGCAGATCCTGTCTTTGGGCTAATTGCCGTGGTTTAGCTGTCAAGCAGCTAAACCACGGACCCGGCAATTCCACCCGACACAAGGATGCAACATCCACCCGGACCGCGCTCCGGGATCAAACATGGTACACCCCGGGATCGATCATAACCAACATCGGGGTTTAACAAGTTAGGAGTGCAAGTCTCCTCAGACTTCCACATATGAGGAGACCAGCACACCGGTATGATTGGCCGAGAACGGCATTTAAGGTTGGGGGTAAGCTTTCCTTCCCCGGTGCGTCAACATTACCACCATCATCATCGCCACTACCCGGGAGGAGGCCTGCCCGATGAGCCGTACCACCGGCATCATGGATCGCGAGATCAAGAACAACATCAGCATCCGCAGGCAGATAATGGGCGACCTGGACAAGTACATCACCGAGGTGGTCAACATCCCCTCCGGCCCCAACGCGCCGTACGAGGTGGCCGACTTCAACCGCGGAATGATCCGGGCGGTCGCCGCGGATGCCTCGGTAGGGGGACGTACCACCGCCCGTCGGGCGGCCACCACCCTGATGGAGACCGATAGCACGGGGGCGGCCACCGCCCTGATGGAGACCGGGAACACTGGGATGACCCCCAGCGACGAGTGGTACAGGAGGCGGCTGGCCGCCTTGACCGTCGAGGCGGTCGAGGGGATCTTTGCCGAGACGGTCCTGGACAGGATGACTACGCTGCGCCGGCTGGGCAAGCTGCCCCGTGACGGCCTGGTCGTCGCCGTCGACTGCCATCTGATACCACGGTACGACAGGATAAAGGATGACCACCTGACCATCTCCAGGTACAAGTGCGGAACCAAACACTTTGAGCGGTACATCACGATCCACTGCGTCAACGACGGGCTGCGCCTGGTCCTGGGGTGCCTGCCGGTTCCGGCCGGCGCGTCCGTGCCGAAGATGGTGCGCTCGCTGATTGATCAATGCATGGAGGACTGCATCGTGATCAAGCTGTGCCTGTTTGACAGGGAATTCTTCACGGTCCGGACCATCGCCGCCCTGGACGAGATGAACATCCCCTTCCTGATGCCCTGCCGCAACAGCCCCGGAGTGGTCGAGACGCTCAACCTGTTTGATCAGGATGATCCGCCGAAGGATGCCATCCCGTGCATCCTGAAGGGGGCCGACGGGACTGCCCCCTACAACATGGTCGTCGCGGCCCGCCGCAAGCGCGACCCCGGCAAATCCGAATCAAAGGCGCCCCAGGACAGGTTCATCGGGTTTGCCACCAACCTGCCCTGGGTGGACGTGATCGTCTATGCGGTCCGGTGGGGGATCGAGTCCGCCTACGCCCAGATAGAGGCGATGAGGGCCAAGACGCGCAGCCGTAACCCGGGGGCGCGCCTCTTCTGCTTTATCTACTCGTTGATGATCTTCAACGCCTGGGTGATGGCCAAGATCCTGATGAGATTGCTCATCTCCGAGCGGTCCCTGCCGCGCCGCCTGGGGACGATCACCCAGCTGACCTTCAAGGAGATAATCGAGGTACTCGCCGATGGGCCCGGACCGCCACCCGGCGGCGCATCCAACCCGGGATAGGACTCCAATGGCATCAGAGAAGATGGCGCGGCATGGGGGATGCTGCGCACGGCCCCGCCCGTTGTCCAGCGGATCACCCCCCCAACACATCCCCTGCCGCCCGCTGTACGATCGTCGCCGGGCCGGGTGCCCGCCGGACCGGCCCGCGGCGCGGTTGCAGACATGTTTTGGCGGACCGTGCGGCCATCGTCCGGTGTATATCTCGGGCAGATCCTGTCTTTGGGCTAATTGCCGTGGTTTAGCTGGTCAAGACAACAATAGATAAATAGACTGTGCATGAATCGGCTGATGATGAAGGCGTTGGCTGTTCTGCTTGCGGTAACCGTGGTGGCCGGTATTACGGGCACCTCGATAGCCGACAACCACAACATTCCGCCACTATCCGTGGAGGTCAGCGGCGACGAGTTTGAGGCAGGCGAGACCATCACCATAACAGGCTCCATCAAGAGTATCGATCCCGACATGAAGCACGATGTGACCATCCAGGTGGCCTCGCCGGATGGCAACAGGGTAGGGTTCGCACAGATCACCCCAACCGACAACGGCGAGTTTACCGCGACCATTCCCACCGGCGGTCCGCTCTGGAAGAACAGCGGCGAGTACATGATACTGGTGGCGTACAGCAGCGACAGGTCGACCATCTCTGTAACGTACACGGCCTCGGCCATGGAACAGCCAATGGAGCCGGTGGTGGAGCCGTCGAATCCCGTCTGCGGTCCGGGCACCGAGATGGTGGACGGCGTCTGTCAGGTGATTCAGGAACCCGAGGATCCGCCCGAGGACGTAATGGTACCGCCCCCGCCCCCACCCTCGGAGGAGCCAGAGGAGATAACCTGCGGAGCAGGAACCGAACTGGTGAACGGTGAGTGTGTAGCGATAGCGCAGGAAGAGGGCGGCGGATGCCTGATAGCAACGGCAGCCTTTGGAACCGAGATGTCCCCGCAGGTCCAGTACCTGCGCGAGGTACGCGACAACACGGTCATGAGCACCGGATCCGGCATGGCCTTCATGTCTGGATTCAACAGCCTCTACTACTCGATATCGCCCCAGATAGCAGACATGGAGCGCGAGAATCCGCTCTTCAGGGAGATGGTCCGGGTGGCAATCACCCCCATGCTGGCGTCATTGTCCATAATGAGCCTGGCCGAGAACGGCTCCGAGGTCTCCGTACTTGGGACCGGCCTGCTGGTGATAACACTCAACATCATGATGTACCTGGCCGCCCCGGTCCTGATAGGGTTCAAGGCGTACGGGAAGATAGCCAAAAGGAACGACGCGTCCCGGTAATCCGGGCCATCCTGGCGCCCCCGCCGGCGCAGTTCCAGACCAAAAAGCAACTAGATTTATTACACCTGCGGCCCCCCACATGAACCATGAACGTAGAGTATGAAGAGTTCGCCGACATAGAGGACGTGTTCATGTTCCTGGCGTCGGCGGCGGCGCCCATGAAGAACACCCTCCCGATCAACTCCTACAAGGGTTACGTGATGTCCTTCATCCCGCTGGGATCCCAGGGGACGGAGAGCTACCTCATGATATACGCCAAGGGGATGATGGAGCCGGGCATATACGAGTTCGATGTTTCCACCAGGTCATACCGCAACGTAAAATCGGTGGAGCGCGCCGACAAGGTCTACTTTATCGCCTTGGCACCCAAGCGCAACACCATCGCCGACAAGGCACTGGAAAACATCTAGAGTTTCTTTGTCTGTATCCTAGGAGCCGAGACCGAGCGGCTTCGGGAATACTTTTCGATTATCTCGTCGGGGGTGCGGCCGTTGAAGAGGTCCTTGGATAGGCCACGCAGGTACCTCATTATCGCCCAAGTGCCCGCCTTGATTATCCCGTACATGAATATCTTCATTGGCGGGCCGTACGTCTTGTTGCGCAGGATGATCGGGATGATGTCGTTTATCACCCGGAGGTTGTTCTCCCAGCACCTCCAGAAGAGGGTGAACTGGGCCTCGTTGAGGTTGCCAAAGTGCATCGAGTTCTTCTCGCTAAAGTCCTGGTAGAGGAGCGGCGCTACCAGCCCCCGGAAGTTCATAGCCCGGAAGTCGTCCATCATGTCTATCGTGTACTGGATGTCCTCCGGCGTCTCGTCAGGCCACCCTATGATGATGGTGGCCGCCGGGAACCAGTGGTTCTTGTTGAGAATGCTGGCGCCCTCCCGGACTACGCTGCCCCACTCGTCGGTGGAGAACGGCCGGGTCTTGACCCCCAGGTGCTTCTTGACCATCTTGGGCGAGACGGTCTCTATCCCCAGGTTGGTGGCCAGCCACCTTCCGGACTCGTGCTGGCGGTTTATCGTGGCTATATCGTGCATCAGGTCCGGATCCGCGGCCACCGCCGAGAACGTCATGTGCGTGGTGCCGACAAAATTGGCCCCCAACCCCTTGAGGCCGCGCCACAGCTCGGTGATGGCGTCCCGGTTGGGAATGAAGTCGCGGTTGTCGCACCCGTACAGCAGCATCTCGTCGGAGTGCAGCCATATAGAGTCAAAGCCGTAGTCCAGGTTTATCTTGGCCTCCTTCCGGAGGCGGTCCAGGGGGAGGTCCTTCTTGGAGCGCTTGTTTACGTCGCAAAAGTCGCAGCCGCGCCCGCAGCCGCGCATCGCCTCTATCAGCGAGTTGACCGTGGGGGCGTTGATGACGGGTATGTTCTGGATGTTCTTGACGAAGCAGTGCATGAGTTCGGGCGCGTCGCCCTTCTCCATGTCGTTAAACAGGTCCAGGGCCAGCTCGTCCGCCTCGCCCACCACCACCGTGTCTATACCGTGTATCCTCATGCGGTCGGTCTTTGCAAGCTCCCAGGCGCCGTTTCCGCCCACCACCACGTGAAAGTCGTACTTTTTCTTCAGCTGGATGATGCTTGCGCACATCTTCTTGAACTTCATCGCCACGTAGGAGAGCTTCTCCGGGGACATGGTGGTTGTGACCGGCGCCATCCCCAGCGGATCCATCACGTTGATCCCCACCACCTTGGTGTCCGGGCCGATGGACTTTGCAAGGTAGTCCGGGTTTGCCACGAACACCTCGTTCCTGTCGTATCCCTGCAGAAGGGCGCCCTCAACCCTCCTGAGCCCGACCTGGGCCACCTTGGCCTCGCCGGTGCTGGGATCCGTCTCGACTGCCGGGCAGAAAACCTTGTCAAAGACCCACTCCGGAAGCACCTCGTATGGCCCGCACGCTATGAACCCGTACAGGAAGTTACCGCGGTAGTTGGTCATCAAACTACGATCGGCCGTAAGAACTATCCTCTTCCCAGCCATAACGGTATCAAGCCCGTTTCACGGTATATATCATTACCGGGTGGGCGCGCCTGCCATAGTTGCACGCGCGCCAGGCCGTCCCATCAAGCGGGACATGCGGGAGGGCCCCGGCCGGCCCGGCTGCCCCCCCGGGATGGCGGGGGGCCGAGCCGGGTAGATTTATTTAAGCAGGATCAGCCCAAAGCTGCATGCTCACCATCATCGGATCCGGAAAGGTGGGTGGAGACGCGGCCCTCTTCTCGGCCATCAAGAAGGTGGACAGGGAGATACTCCTGCTGGACGTGGTCAAGGGGCTGCCTCAGGGCGAGGCCATGGACCTAAACCACATGCTCTCCGAGCAGGGGATAGACGTCGAGGTGCGGGGCTCAAACGACTACTCCGAGATGGCCGGTTCCGACGTGGTGGTGGTTGTGGCCGGCTCCGGAAGGAAGCCGGGCATGACCAGGATGGATCTGCTGAAGATAAACGCCGGCATAGTGAAGAGCGTGGTAGAGAACATACGCAGACATGCGGCCGACTCGATAATCGTGCCGGTGACAAACCCCCTGGACCCAATGGCATATGCCGCATACAAGGTGTCCGGATTTTCAAGGGAGCGGATAGTGGGGATGGGCAACATGCTGGACCTGTCCCGGTTCAGGCAGTTCATCCACGAGGCGGTCAACTACTCCAGAAACTCCGTCAGGGCGCTGGTCATCGGGGAGCACGGCGAGAAGATGCTGCCGCTGCCCAGGTACAGCTCCGTCTCGGGCATCCCCCTGCAGAACCTGCTCACCGAGTCGGAGATGGAGGAGTTGGTTACAAAGACGAGGGGCGTAGCCGCCAAGGTCATCGAGTTGAAGGGAGCCACCGTGCATGCCCCCGGCAACGCCATATCCTCGATAGTCGAGTCGATAATGCGGGACCGCCGCGACATGATACCGGTGTCGACGTACCTGGACGGCGAGTACGGCTGCACCGGCGTCTCCATAGGGGTACCGGCCGTCATAGGACGGGACGGGGTAGAGCGCATCGTGGAGCTGGAGCTCGACGAGGGCGAGCGCGAGATATTTGATGCGGGCGTTCAGAACGTCAGGTCCGCCATCTCCGCACTGCAGCTATAAGGTATGACCCCTTGGAACTGGACGAGATACTAAAGTCGCTGGAGTCGGGCCGGATAACCGCCGAGAAGGCCCGCCAGATGCTTGCGCTATACTCCATCGAGGAGATGGACAACATGGCGCGGCTGGACGTGGGCAGGGGGCGCAGGCGCGGCATACCCGAGGTCATCTACGCCGAATCCAAGGAGCTGTCCGACATCAAGGCCATAATCCAGCGGTACCCCAAGACCGATCCGCTGGTGGTATCCAGGATAAGATCCGAACACATGGCCGAGGTGGTCTCGTTCGCGGAGGATCTGGGGCTGCAGGTGGAGGCCGGCAGGAACTGCACCACCATACTTCTCCGGAAGGGGGATCTCCCTAGGGCCGGCGGTACCGTCGGGATACTGACGGCGGGAACCTCCGACATACCGGTTGCCGAGGAGGCGAGGCTGGTGTGCGGAGCGATGGGATGCAGGACCGTCTGCAGGTACGATGTGGGGGTGGCCGGCCTGCACCGGGTATTTCCAGCCCTCAAGGAGGTCATCCAAGAGGACGCCGACTGCATAGTGGTGGCGGCCGGCATGGAGGGGGCGCTGGCCACCCTGGTAGCCTCCAGCGTGGACGTGCCGGTGATAGGCGTGCCCGTGTCGGTAGGGTACGGCTACGGGGCAAAGGGGGTGGCGGCCCTGGCCGCGATGCTGCAGAGCTGCGCCCTGGGCCTGACCGTGGTGAACATAGACGGCGGGGTGGCCGCTGGCGCCGCCGCGGCCGGAGTGGCCAAGGCGGCCCGCCGGCGGGGCGGCCAACCGTCACGGCGCAGGGCCGAGGCGGGCGGACCGGACACGCCAGGCCCGGAGAGCCGCACTAGAGCGACGGCCTGACGGACCGCGGCCGATGGCAGCATCCGCCCGGCCTGTGAGAGTTGATCACCTGCGGCGAGCCGGCGGCATCCCAGATGCGGCAGGCAGGCCCGCGCCATCGTTTGGTCGATCACCTGTCTTGGCGCAGTCTTTTCTGGATGTTGCGCATCTCCTCTACAATGGCCTGCCGTTTTATGGAGGCGGCGCGCAGTCGGTCACGCGACTGTCGATAGTCAGCATATTTGGTGGCGCATTCTTTGAGCAGATCCAGATGGGTATTGTCGTCTGATTCAAGCCGCTCAGCCAGCGCCACTAGGCATCGCTCAAGTCTCGATTTCCACTCCGGCTCTTTTGAAGTCATCCACTAGTTCGGCCTTGTCCAAAAAAATCAACCGGTGGCTCCCTGATACCCGCGGAGGTATCTGGATCAGCAGGAATGTGTGGGGTGGACGCCGGATCATGCGCTCTTGCTGCCCGCCGGAGCCGTCCCGGACGGCGGGCGGCAGCCGCGAATGGCATGATAACGATGAGATTCGCTCTTGCTGCCCGCCGGAGCCGTCTCATCGCCGGCCATCCCGGTGATGATCTTCTGCAGTACTGCGGGATCTATCCCCGATATGCGGAGCTGGTACCATGCTCTGCAGTACGGCCTGGACAGCTCGCACCGTTCCAGGTCATCGGGGTGCAGGCCAAAGTGCTTGATCAGGCCCACGTAGGAGAGTTTCGCTTCGCTCTTGATGACGGACACGGTCATGGCCGACACGCGCCGGTCGCGCGTGCCCGGCGCCATACCCAGGATCTCGCGTGCAATCTCGGCTATCTGGCGCATCCACCGGACGAACCTTCTACCCTCCGAGCGGCGGCCCTTGTTGTACTCGGACCAGTCCGTCTTGGGGTCGTTCCTCTTCCCGTCGGGGTTGCTCTTGCTTTTGGCGCAGTTGGGGTTGGTCTGCCTTGACTTTCCATGTCTCTTGCTCATTGGGCGGTGCGGCGATCCTCCGATCCTAATACCTTCAGATCATCCCGGCCGCCGTCCGGCGGGCATCCGGATGTGCTAATTAAACAGTACTAGTGACTTTTTCCGGATTTTTGGACAAGGCCCCCAGTCGTGAACGTATGTTCTCGGACAAACTCGCGGGATCCGGCAAATTATGCTCTCGGACAAACATGTTCTCGGACAAACTCGGGGGATAGCCCAATTAATTATCCGCCACGATGGTTTTAATCGGCTTGAGAGTCGTACCAAAATGGCGCTGTACGGATCCGCGATGCGGCGATGCGTCCAAACAACGTAATTGATCAGGCCTGGGCCATCAGAATGCGGTCCAGCTCGCGGCAGATGTTGAGTTTCCGCTTGCGCCAGGTCAGCAGGCACGTGAGCAGCACGCCTAACCTACGCATCCCCCCGACGCAGTCGTTTGGCTACAGAGACAGGCTGTAGACAAAAATCACCCCTCGGCAGACGCCCCGGTGCGGTACAGCGACTTTGGGGTTGTGCGAGCCGCCCCGGATTGCCAGCCCAGATCCCACCGCCAACCGTACAAGAAAACCATCCGGCAGAATTTATATGAATTTGGCAGCCACCATACGGGATAATGATGCTGGTGATAGACCCCCGGGGGGCGGGCATATCAGGCGACATGATGCTGGCCGCCCTGGTCGACATGGGGGCCGACGGGGACGCCATATGCTCCAGCCTGATCGAGTGCGCCGACGTTCTTCCCGGATCGTCCATCAGGACCATCTCGTTCCGCCAGGAGAGGCGCTGCGGCATCAGGTGCACCGGGCTGGACCTGGACGCCGAGGACCCGCACTCCAGGCCGGCCCCGGAGATGATCAAGGCGGTCAAGGAGGCGGCGTCCCGGATGGGCCTGTCGACGGAAGCGTCAGCCTTTGCGGAGCGCAGCATCAACTGCCTCGTCTCTGCCGAGTGCCGCGTCCACGGAACAGCCCCCGACCAGACACGCCTGCACGAATCCTCGTCGATAGACACTCTTGTCGATATCGCAGGAACCGCAGCCGCGCTTGACCAGATGTCCGCGTCCGGCGCGCAGGCCATAACCATGCCGGTGAACGTGGGAAGCGGCACGGTCACCTTCTCCCACGGGACATTCCCGAATCCGGCCCCCGCCGTCCTGGAGATACTGCGCGAGGCAGGCATACCCGTGGTGGGGGGTCCCGCCGGTGCGGAGACGGCCACGCCCACCGGCGCGTGCATGCTGGCCGGCCTCCGGGCGTCGCCCCGCCCGTTCTACCCCCAGGTGAGAGTTGATCGCGCCGGCTACGGGGCAGGTTCCCGGGACGTCGATGGCTCGCCCAACGCGCTAAGGGTGGTGCTGGGAGAGGGCAGCCCGCACACCTACGACACCATCAACGTGCTGGAGAGCAGCGTGGATGACGTCTCCGGGGAGACGCTGGGCAGAACCATCTCTGCGGCCATGGACATGGGCGCCGCCGACGCGGCAGTATACCACGGGACCGGAAAGAAGGGAAGGCCGACCAGCCTGATAACCATACTGTGCCGGCCGGAGATGGTAAACGAGATGGCCGACATGATGGTGCGCCAGACCGGCACCCTGGGCATCAGGATCACCACCGCCGACCGGTACGTCCTTCCCAGGGTGGATCGCACGATCACCGTGTCGGTGGGCGGCACCGACTACACGCTGCGCTACAAGGCCCGCACCCACCAGGACGCGGGCGGCTTCAAGATAGAGGCCGACGACATAGCGGAGGTGTCCTCCAAGACGGGCATGCCGCCGCACCAGGTAGAACGGCTGGCCAGGAGGGGCATTGAGGACGATTGAGAACCTGCGTGGGTGGTTCGCGGGGACGGGCTCGGTGATGGTGGCCCTCTCCGGCGGGGTGGACAGCGCCGTCGTGGCGTACGCCGCGCGTACGGCCCCCGGCGTCTCGGCCCTGGCGGTGACGGCCAACTACCGCACCCTGGCAGCCGCGGAGCTGGACTCGGCCCGGGCCGTGGCCGCCCAGATAGGCATCAGGCACCACACGCTCGAGTACGACGAGCTTGCCAACGAAGAGTTTGCCCGCAACGACTCGGACCGCTGCTACCACTGCAGGACGGAGCTGGGCAGCCGCCTGCAGGATCTGGCATCGAAGATGAACTGCAATATGATGGTGGACGGGACAAACGCCGACGACACCTCCGAGTACAGGCCCGGCATACGGGCCATCCGGGAACACGGCATAAGGAGCCCCCTGCTGGAGATGGCCATATCGAAACCGGCGGTCCGCAGGATGGCCCGGGAGGCCGGGCTGCTCGTGCATGATCGCCCCTCCGACTCCTGCCTCGCCTCCCGCGTCCCCTGGGGGAGGCGCGTCACCGCCCAGGTACTGGCCAGGATAGAGATGGGCGAGCGGTACGTCAGGCGGGTGGTCCCGGCCGGCCCCATCCGGGTCCGGGACATGGATGGCGCCGCCAGGATAGAGGTATCCAAGGGCGCAATCCCCGCCCTCCTGGACGGGCTGCCCGAGATATCCGCCGGCCTGCGGGCGCTGGGCTTTACCGGGGTGGCGGTGGACCCGGAGGGGTACTCCCCGGGGGGAGCCAACCGGCCATGATCTACATGGACAACGCCGCATCCACCCGGATGCTTCCGGAGGTGGTCGAGGCCATGATCCCCTACATGCGGGAGAGGCTGGGCAACCCCTCATCAATACACCGCGAGGGCAGGCTGGCGCGCAAGTCCGTCGAGCGCGCCCGGGCCCACGTCGCGGCGCTGATAAACGCCCACCCCTCGGAGATAGTATTCACCTCCGGCGGGACCGAGTCCAACAACACGGCCCTGACCGGGATGGCCGGCCGGCGCCCCCGCTGCCGGATAGTCACCACATCGATAGAGCACGACTCCGTACTGGAGCCGTGCAGGGCCCTGGAACAGGGCCACCACATAACCTACCTGAAGCCGGACAACACCGGCATGATAAGCCCCGACGACCTGGAGGCGTCCCTGGGCGCCGAGACGGGCCTGGTCAGCATGATGGCGGCCAACAACGAGGTGGGCACCATCCAGCCCATACCGGAGATGGCCGGCATGTGCAGGGACCGCGGCATACCATTCCACACTGACATGGTGCAGGCCGCCGGCAAGATACCCATAGACATCGGGGAGTGGGGGGTGGACCTGGCATCCATGTCAGCCCACAAGATCGGCGGTCCCAAGGGGGTGGGGGCCCTCTACGTCCGGCGCGGCTGCGCGCCGGATCCCGCCATGCTCGGCGGTGGCCAGGAAGGCGGGCTGCGATCCGGAACCGAGAACGTTCCGGGGATAGTAGGATTCGGCGAGGCGTGCAGGATGGCTCGGGACCGCATCGCCTCCAACCACTCGCTGACCAAATCCCTCCGGGACAGGCTGCTCAGCAAGATAACCGGGGACATACCCTCGGTCACGCTGAACGGCCACCCCGTATCCAGGCTGCCCGGCAACGCCCACCTGGCCTTCCTGGGCGTGAGCGGCGAGGACCTGATAATCAAGCTGGACGAGCACGGCATAGCCGCCTCTACCGGATCGGCCTGCTCCGTCCACACCCAGAAAGAGTCGCACGTCCTCCGGGCCATGGGCCTCTCACCGGACATCATACGGGGCTCGCTGAGGCTGACCCTGGGACCGGACAACACGCAGGACGAGGTGGACGAGGTTGCGTCGGTACTGCCCCGGATAGTGAAGGAGCTGCGCGCCGTCTCCCCGCTCAAGCAAAAGTACCGATTCTAAGCCGTCCGGACCGGGCCGCAACTGCGGTGGCGGCCACGCCCGCCGCCAATACCGCCAGAACTATCCCGAACTCCGGTACAACCTGCGTCCCGATTATCATTATCTCGGCGGTCTCTGCCGGAAACGTCACCATCACACGGCGCACCTCCCCGCCCATGTCGTCATCCACGTGGGCCGTAGGCGAGCCGTCCGCCAGAACGATATAGTCCTCGTCCTCCCCGCTCATGCTGACGGCGTCTATGTACTGCCGGGGCAGGTCCAGCAGCAGGCTGCCGTCCCTCTCCGACTCCAGGGTAATTCTGATGGCCAGGTTCTCATAGTCCACCACCATGTCGTTGACGGTTCCGCCCCGTACGACGTATCCCACATCGAAGGTGCCGCCCCGCCCGTCCGATATCTCGAAGATGTCCACCGTCTCGTCGGACCCGACGACGGCAAAGTCGAAGATCAGGTTGTCAGTCTCCTGCCCGTACTGCACTTGGATGACGTACTCCCCCTCGTAATTCCACTTGGGGCCGCTGGTGTTTACGGTGTACGTGTAGGTTCCATCCAAGGCAACATCAAACTGGGCCACCTCCACCAGCTTGCCGTCCCCCGTTATCGTCATCTGCATCTGATGACCCGACAACACCGGCCACACCGTCCCCGATACCACGACTATATCCCCCGATTCGTAGCTATCCCGGTCGGCATCTACACTGACGTGGTCTCCCTCCTGGGCCACGGCCGCGGCCGGCAGAGCGGCGGCTACCAACAGTACCAGGAGACTCCACTTCACGAGGATCCCTTTTGCCGGTAATTATTAGAACATTGCTACAAAACACCGAACGGAGATGTCCCCGGAGCCCGCGGCCGTCTGATCCCCGACGCCTGACGTATCTTTCTAGATCTACGCGGGTGGATCCGGGTCAGAAAAGCGCCTTCCGCCCAACCGCTGCAAAAAGTTAGAAAAAGAGAAAAGTCGTCTAGAATCTCGGAATTATACTAAGCCGGGACCGGGCAGATACTGCCACTATAGACACTATCGCTGCAGCCAGCACCAGGGCGGCTATCGTGCCAAACTCCGGAATGACGTGGGATCCCAGAATCTCCACCTTCTCCGCTCCGGCCAGGAACCACACCGTTACGGTCTGTCCATCAAGCATAACATCGTCTGACTCCTCGTCGTCGACCAGTACCAAGAATATTCCGTCTATCACCTCGGCGGGAAAGTGTACACTGACCATGCCGTCGTCGGTGGCATCTATGTCGAGTATGATGGAGTTGTCATAGGTGTTCACCATGGCTCCGGTGACTGTTCCGCCTTCTATCTCATAGTCCACGCACAGTCCATGTATCTCCAGTGCCGATGCTCCGCATCCAATGGCAGGGGCCGGCATCGCCACCATGGCATCTTCCAGCAGGAACTGCACCTTGGCATCGGTGTTTTCACGGTAGTGTACAGATACCTGGTATATTCCGGGGTTAGACCACGAGCTGGACGATAGCATCGCCTCAAAGCTCCCGTTCTCGTCTACCATCAGCTGGTCCACCGTCACAACATTGCCCATCGAGTCCCGCACAACCAGCGTGATGGGGTATCCCGCGGCTATATGGGAGACGTGGCCTGAGACCGTGACGGTCTCACCCATGTCGTAGGATTCGCTGTCCAGCGAGATGATCAGGGGCACGGTCTTCAGTCTTGCCTCCTCGGCCAGTTCCGCCGGATCGCCTTCGCAGGTGGGGCACGGAGGATTGAGGGCAAAAGCCGATCCCGTTCCAAGAACGGCCGCGGCTGCCATTACTGCAAATAATGAGTATGTCGTACAAGCGTTCATGTTGTATGCAGGGGAGCTATATCGATATTTATGTATACTTGAGGACGGAATCTTTGGCGGGTGCGGACGCTGCGGCGCCGGTGCTCGGGACACCCAAGCGGCCGCCATCCTGGCAGCCGTCTCGAAAAGCCGGAAAAAATAGATGATCCGTCGCGGATGGCTGCTACCGCCTGCTCGTCAATCCGGATGAGACGTCTAGAAACGAGGCACCAGACTCAATCTGGACCTTGCAGACACTGCGACTATCGAGACGATGGCCACTGCCAGAACCAGCGCCGCTATTGTGCCGAACTCCGGAACAACCAAGCCGTCAGCGATGGCCACCGTTACGGTCGTCTCATATCCGTCCATCTCCTGGCTGGCAGTCACGGTATAATCACCGTCCTGCGACCACAGGGATCCGCCAATCAGTATCTCCACCGAGAAGAGTCCGCTATCGTCGGCGATGAACTGATCCACCGATACTACGTTGCCGTTGGGCGCCGTAACCGTGATTATGACCGGAAGGTTGGTGATATCAGTCTGGCCGTTGATATTGATGGTGTCTGATCCCTCCATGGCATCAGCCGTCATCACTATCATGCCGCCCGCGAATAGGTCGACCCCAATCATGGACGAGCCCCTCTCAAAGTTGGACTGGGTGGTTATAGTGTCATCTGCCATACCATCAAAGATTCCCACCTGCACTCGCAGCTCGTACAGGTCTGAATTGCCCTGGTTGGCCACTATCGTGTAGAGGCCGTCCTCGGTCAGGCCTGCGATGTTAAAGGTGGTCTCGAAGGATCCGTCACCATGAGGCGTAACTTGATCCACCTTCACCAGATTGTTTGTAGGGGACCATATGCTGAAAAGCACGTCGTCTGACTTGACGCTCTGTCCTGTGATCATCACAAGCGGCGAATCTGCGTTGGCTACTGCGGTGATCTCCATGCCCTGATCATGCACATACGCATCCGCCCAAGCTGCCGGCGCCAGTACCGCGCCGGCCAAGAGTACAGTCAGCGTCATCATAACAAGAACAGGCCGCCTTGTATTCATCAGTGTAGAGAGGAACATCATTGGTATTTATGTATTAGTTTGGGCGGGCTCTGTTGCAAACGCGGGTGCTGCCCGACGGCTGCTCCCCGGGCAATCGATTTTGTCCGGGAAAGCGCAGGTCGCGGCCAGATGGTTTCGATGAACACCCGAATTTGCACGAGCCGTGTGGGTGGTTGGATCCGGAATATTCGGTGTTGGTGGGGCGACCATCACGTGGATGGCATCGTGGCGCCGGCCGCCTGGGGCACCAAAGATACCATCAAGGCCGCACTATCCTAGAGATGTCGGCTGCGAGCCCGGCGATGTACCGGCCATAGTACAGGACGGCATGGAACGCCAGGAACGAGTACCCCACCGAGAACACGTCCACCCAGGGACCGGGCACGCCCAGCCACTCCAGTATATACAGGAAGTAGGTACCGGTGACCATCCTGAACATCACCTGTATCAACTGCACAAAGTCGGTGAGCATTATTCCCAGGCAGTCCACCCCCTCGCAGGCGGCAATCCTGGTGGTGATGGTCCGGCCGTCCTCGATGTGTTCAAGCACCTTGTACTCCTGCAGGCTATCCCGGATGTGGGATATGTCCAGGTACTCGCCGGTGACCGTGTGCGGCATGGGCGCCACCAGGTCTATGCCGAGCGGCTCGAACATGGTCAGCTGGGCAGCAATCAGACTAAAGCTGAAGATATACGTGAACATGACCACGACGACGGCGCGCTCGGCCATCATCTCGATGATGCCACCGCCCCCCGCTGAACCATATGCCATGAGGTGGGGTAACCACTCCGTGTGCATATAAAAAAAACTGATAAATTAGACTAGTGGCTCATGGCGGCCTCAACAGAGGCGGAAAGTTGGCGACCCGGTTGCCAATGGCCAACCGCTCAAACCAACCCACAGTGTAGTGGAGTTAGTGTCCTGTTCTCCACATCAAACCATACCAGTATCTCAACTGTTTTGTCTCCTATGCCTTGATGGGATACATCCAGCAGGTAAGCTCCACTAACACACTCTGGACACTGACGGTTCTTGTACTTCTTCCAAGCTCCGTGTAGGTGACAATGTAGTTCAGCGCACAATCCACTTGCCATTTGTAACCAGCATCCAACATATCGCACGCGGCAATCCACGCCTCCTCTTGGCGTTTATTAATGAAAACAATGGTCCAATGTTCGTTATGGACTCTTGTCATGTAACGCCTTCATATATGCGCTATATGAAGTGTAACTTATCCACTTGGATCTTGGTGTGGTTTCCAGATCTTTCTCTAGCTGTCTGACTATCTCGGTATGTTCATCACGCCAGACCGGTGTTGCTTTTGCCATGGGTATTGTATACAAACTCCGCTTATATTCTTTTAACAAAAGCAGGTGTATGCACTCAGGTCCCCAAAGCGGACAATTCGGATGCCCAGCCGGGCCATAGGTTTATTGATCGCGATACCATCTAACCGGCGTGAGCACCAAGTCAGAGGCCACCCTCCTGCGCGAGGAGCTGACCAGGTTGGCGGTGGAGAACCGGGAACTACGCGAGACGGTGTCCCGGCTCGAGGCTGTGCATAACAAGATGGTCGCGGCCCTCAAGGCGGAGATAGACCGGCTGATACTGGAGATAGCCGAGCGCGACAGGAGGCTGGCCAAGTACGAGAACGCCCACGTCCCGTCCTCGACCGGCTCGCTGTACAACGAGAAGCGCGCAGCCTTCCGGAAGAAGATGGCAGAGGCGGAGGGCGGCTATGCCGGCGAGGGCGGCGATGAAGGCGGACCTGAATCGGATGACGATGACAACAACGGTAAGGCGGAGGGTGAGCCGTCCCGCAGGGGGCCGCCGGCCGGACATACGGGCGCCTCCCACAAGAACAAGGCGGACCGGACGGTCGTGCTGCGGGTCTGCCGGTGCGGGACGTGCGGGCGCGGCCACCTCAGGAAGGTGCCACCGGTCGTCAAGATGGTCTATGATTTTGCCGGCGGCAAATCCATGGTGATAGAGTGCATCGCGTACGTGATGAAGAGGGGATCCTGCAAGAGGTGTGGAGAGATCACCACCGCGGCGGCGCCTACCATCCCGGGGACCTCGTTTGGGCCCGGGATCCTGGGGTTCATCGAGGAGTACTATGCGGGGAGGTGCACCGACCAGACTATCTCATACTTTTTCGATGCCCTCTACGAGTTTGACCTCTCACCCAACGCCGTCTGGAACGCGCGCAAGGCCATCAGGGACCTGCTGATGGGGACCTATGCGGAGATCCTGGACCACATCGCCGAGGCCCTGTTCATGCAGATGGACGAGTCGCCCATCAGGATGAACGGCAAGCGGGGCTACATCTGGCTGGCGACCATCGGGGACGCCACCTACATCGTGGCCGCCCCCAGCAGGGCCGCGGCCGTCCTGGACATCCATTTCGGGAAGATCCTGGGCGTCCCGGTCGTCTCGGACGGGTACGTCGCCTACAACGTGCTGCCCATCCGGCAGAGGTGCTGGGTACACCTCCTGCGCGAGGCCGAAGAGTACGCCATCAGGAACGGCGGATCCGACATATCCTGCCACTACCGGCTGCTCTCCCTGTACCGGGCCATCAAGGGCAGGAAGTCGGCGGACAGCTCCGAGTGCCTCTCCCTGGAGAGGGCCGTCCTAGAGATAGCCTCTTCCTATCCTGAGGGCCACAAGTTCAGGACCAAGCTGGAGGGGGCCGCGCCCCACCTGTTCACCTTCCTCAGGTACCCCGGCATGCCGCCCCACAACAACGGCGCCGAGCTGGAGATACGCGACACCGCCGTCCTGCACAGGAACGTGCGCCACCAACTGTCCACGGCGGAGGGGCGGGAGGTCTTCTCGGTGCTGGTCTCGGTGGCGCGCACCTGCCGCAAGCTGGGCATCTTTCCGCGGACCGCGGTGGAGAATTTGGTCAGGGACCCGGACTGGAGGCTGTTCAAGCCGCCGCCGAAACAGGAGCGCCCGGAGCTGGTCGCGCCGGTCGCCGTGGCGTGCTGATGCCGGATTAGCGTTGCAGACAATTATGACGATGCCCAAGATGCCCGCTTTGGGGACCTGAGTGCATACAAGCAGGTTTACCTAGCGTGCATGGTGGATGAAGATCGCGTCTATGATATGAAATCCCAGTATAGGTGAACCTCTACCCAACCACACCTTCAACCACCACCCCATCATCTCCCATGTTCCTGTCCCAGACGTCCAGGCCCCCCAACAAACTCATCGATGTGTTGGTGGGGGTGTCCAGTTCTTGATAGTGATCAACTATGAATCACCACCCAGACGCCCCAACTTGTCCCGTATCGGGTTCACCATCGGGGCATCCTGACGCACGCGGAGCCGGAACTGCCGGCACCCGGTTCCGAGTGGGATCAGCCCGCCGCGGAAATGAAAAATGGAAAAAGGTCAGAACCTGGGTACGAGGCTTAGTCTAGATCTGGCAGAGACGGCCACGATGGATACTATGGCTGCCGCCAAGACCAGCGCCGCAATGGTGCCGAATTCCGGTACCGCCGCCCACGTGCCGATTATCTCGATCATCTCCGTTCCGGCAGGGAAGTAGATTGACAGTGTCCGCGAGTCTCCGGTGGTCCCGGTCTCATCAAAGTCTACCTCTTCTCCGTCAACCAGGACGAAGAAGGAGTCATCCATACCGTCGGCCAGCGTGGAGTCTATCAGTGCGCGCGGCAATGTTATGGTCAGCTTTCCGTCGTCGGTTGACATGATGTCGACAACCAGCGTGTTAGCCTGCGGATTGGTGTGCATGATCGTGACCGTGCCGCCGGCGATGGTAAAGTCCGGCGCAATGTCGGTGCCGTCCACCATCAGTCCGGGGGTGCTGAGTGCCGTGTACATGAACGTGGTGGTGCCCATCCTGGACTCGCCTCTCAGAGAGTAGCTAGCCTCGATGGTGTACACGCCCGTCTGCGTCATCTGTCCGCCCGTCGCTATACTAGTGGAGAACGAGTTGTCAAGACCCACCACCGGCTGCGCTATTGCAACCACGTTGCCGTTGGGGGCTATAACCGACAAGGCCAAGCCGCCGCCGTGTTTCTGCAGCACGCGGCCGTTGACCATTATCACGTCGCCTTCCGTGTACGATTCCTTGTCAGTGGAGACAACCACCGGGGCGGTCGTCTGCGCCAATGCTGGCGTCAGGCCTGCTCCGGTCAGTACCACGACTGACAGGATTAGTGCCAAAATAGTTCTCATTGTGGTAAGAGTGGTCAGATCTTATTTAAACGTATGAACAACGTCCGTTGGCCGCCAGCTCAAAATATTTCGACCTGATTCCGTTATGGAGGCCATACCGCTCGCGTCCCGGCCCGAAGACGCACGGCGCCGGCCCAACACAGGCAGGAGCGGCCCGCGGACGCCGGCAGGCCACGCCGGTTACACATATATTGTCTACACTGCCGGTTGCAAGCGGTTTGTATATTTTGACTGGGGGTATCTGTTAAGATGGCGGTCAAAAAGAACAAAGTTTTGGTTCCGGATCACCTCTACGTTCCCAAGCACGAGATAATATCCAAGGAGGAGGCAGAAGAGGTCCTCAGCATGTACAACTGCACCCCGACCGAGCTGCCCCTGATATTCGTGACGGATCCGGCCATCGTCGGCCTCGGGGTCAGGCCGGGTGACATGATAAAGATAACCAGGAACAGTCCCACCGCCGGACAGAGCACATACTACAGGTACGTGGTGGAGGTATGAACGGCGCGTCAAAGTGGTGGCCTGTCATCCAGGACATACTCAAGAGGGACGGGATAGCCAGGCAGCACCTGAACTCGTTCAACGACTTTCTCGAGAAGGAGCTGCAGGGGATCATAGACGACGTAGGACAGGTGGAGATAGAGAACACCGAGTACCCGTATCGGATACAGATGGGCCGCATCAAGCTGCAGAAGCCCCGGATGATGGAGCTGGACGGATCCATCACCCACATCACCCCCGGCGAGGCCAGGCTGAGGAATGTCTCGTACGCGGCCCCCATAATGATGGAGGCCAGCGTCGTGGAGGAGGGCAAGATACTCGAGTCCAGGTACGTCCACATAGGGGACATGCCGATAATGGTAAAGTCCAGCAAGTGCATACTGGACAACCTCTCCTCCGCAAAGCTTGTCGAGTACGGCGAGGATACCAACGACCCGGGAGGGTACTTTATCATAAACGGATCCGAGAGGGTGATAGTCGGGCTGGAGGACCTCTCCTACAACAAGATAATGGTGGACAAAGAGTCGTCCACCGGCAGCCCCGTCTACAAGGCCAAGGTCTACTCGTCGATAACCGGTTTCCGCGCCAAGCTGGAGATCATAATGAAGAACGACGGGCTGCTCCTCTCCAAGATGCCCAGCACGCCGGTGGATATCCCGGTGGTCATACTGATGAGGGCGCTTGGGCTGGAGTCAGACCAGGAGATTGCGGACACCATATCGGTGGTGGACGAGATACAGGACCAGATGGAGACGTCCTTCGAGAAGGCCAGCGACGTCCAGACCACCAAGGATGCCATAGTCTACATCAGCAAGAGGATAGCCCCCGGAATGTTGGAGGAGTTTCAGATAAAGCGGGCCGAGACGCTCCTGGACTGGAACCTCCTGCCGCACCTGGGCAAGAACCCCGAGAACCGCAAAGAGAAGGCCCAGTTTCTGGGCGAGGCCACCTGCAAGCTGTTGGAGCTCAGGATGGGCTGGATAATCCCCGACGACAAGGACCACTACGGCAACAAGGTGATCAAGTTCGCCGGCCACCTGCTGGCAGAGATATTCCGCACCTCGTTCAAGAACCTCATACGCGACATGAAGTACCAGCTGGAGAGGTCCGGCCAGAAGCGCGGCATCAACGCGGTGGCGGCGGCCATCCGCCCCGGCATAATCACCGACAAGCTAAACAACGCCATCGCCACGGGCAACTGGGGTAGGGGCAGGGTGGGCGTGACCCAGCTGCTGGACCGCACCAACTACCTCTCCACCATCAGCCACCTGAGGCGCATACAGTCCCCGCTGAGCCGGACCCAGCCCAACTACGAGGCCAGGGACCTCCACTCCACCCACTTCGGCAGGATATGCCCCAGCGAGACTCCCGAGGGATCCAACTGCGGACTGGTCAAGAACCTGGCCCTCTCGGCCATCATATCGGTGGGAACCCCCTCCGAGGAGATCATAGAGAAGCTTTACGAGCTGGGCACGGTCCACTTCGACGAAGCCGGCGATCTCAGGCGGGACGGCACCCGCGTCTTCGTGGACGGCAAGCTGATAGGATACTACCGGGATGGCGCGGAGCTGGCCGCGTCGCTGCGCGATCTGCGCCGCAACTCCAAGATACGCCACCACATAGGCGTGTCGTTCCACCCCTCCGAGGCCGGCGGGGCGGCCAGCCGCATATACGTCAACTGCAATGCCGGCAGGGTGCTGCGTCCGCTCATAATAGTCCGGGACGACAAGCCGATGCTGGACGACTCGATACTGGACAAGGTGACAAAGAAGATGCTCTCCTGGAGGGACCTGCTGAACATGGGCGTGATAGAGATGTTGGATGCCAACGAGGAGGAGAACACCTACATAGCCCTGGACGAGGGGGAGATATCCAGCCACTCGCACCTCGAGATATTCCCGCCGGCCATCCTGGGGGCGGGCGCATCGACAATACCATACCCCGAGCACAACCAGTCGCCCCGGAACACCTACGGATCCGCCATGGCAAAACAGAGCCTGGGCTTCTCGACCCCGATGATGAACACCAGCACGTACGTCAGGCAGCACATCATGCTGTACCCGCAGACGCCCATAGTCAACACCAAGGCGATGAGCCTGCTGGGGCTGGAAGATCGGCCGGCCGGCCAGAACTGCGTGGTGGCCGTGCTGCCCTTTGACGGGTACAACATAGAGGACGCCATAGTGATCAGCAAGGCCGCCGTGGACAGGGGCCTGGGCAGGACTTTCTTCTTCAGGATATACGACGCCGAGTCCAAGCAGTATCCCGGCGGCGAGCGGGACAACTTCGAGGTGCCCAATCCCGAAGACCGCATCCGCGGGTACAAGGGCGAGCGGGCGTACCGCCTGCTGGAGGAGGACGGGGCGGTAGCCTCCGAGGCCAAGGTGGAAGGCGGAAACATCCTGATAGGCAAGACCAGCCCGCCCCGGTACAACCAGGAGTTCCGGGAGGCCGAGACCGTCGGGAGGGAGCGCCGCGACACCTCCATAGGCGTCAGGCCGTCGGAGAGTGGATACGTGGATACGGTGGTGATGACCCAGTCCAGCGAGGGGGGCAAGATGTACAAGATAAGGGTCCGGGACATGCGCGTGCCGGAGATCGGCGACAAGTTTGCGTCCCGGCACGGCCAGAAGGGTGTCCTCGGGATACTGGCCAAGAACGAAGACCTCCCGTATACGGCAGACGGGATAACGCCGGATGTGCTGATCAACCCCCACGCCTTCCCGTCCAGGATGACCGTCGGGATGTTCCTCGAGTCCATCTGCGGCAAGGCCGCCGCCCTGAGGGGCAAAAAGTTTGACGGGTCGGCCTTTGTGGGGGAGAAGATGGAGGACGTCCGGCGTGCCATGGACGATGCCGGGTTCCAGTACTCGGGCAAGGAGGTCATGTATGATGGTCGCACCGGCAGGCCGTTCCCCGTGGAGGTCTTCATAGGGGTGGTCTACTACCAGAAGCTGCACCATATGGTGGCCGACAAGATACACGCCAGGGCCCGGGGCCAGGTGCAGATGCTGACCAAGCAGCCCACCGAGGGAAGGGCCCGGGGTGGGGGGCTGCGGTTCGGCGAGATGGAGCGCGACTGCCTGATAGCGTACGGCGCCTCGATGATACTCAAGGACCGCCTGCTGGACGAGTCGGACAAGTCCGACATATTCGTCTGCGAGAGGTGCGGGCTGGTCGCCTACCACGACATGAAGCAGCGCAGGTACGTCTGCAGGGTCTGCGGGGACAAGGCCAAGGTCTCCTCGGTCTCTGTCGCCTACGCCTTCAAGCTGCTGCTGCAGGAGATGCAGAGCCTCAACGTGGCCCCCAGGCTGCTCATCCGGGAGAAGGTGTGAGAGGTGTCATCGGTCCAGACCATCAAGTCGATAGACGGCATACGGTTCTCGGTGTGGTCCCCCACGGAGATACGCAAGTACTCGGTGGCCGAGATCACCGCCCCCGAGACCTACGACGAGGAGGGCACCCCGGTCCACGGCGGCCTCATGGACGGGCACCTGGGGACGCTGGAGCCCGGACAGAAGTGCCTGACCTGCGGCAACACGGCGGCCCGCTGCCCGGGCCACTTCGGCCACATAGAGCTGGCCGAGCCGGTCATGCACATAGCGTTCATAGACAACATACACAAACTGCTCCAGTCCACCTGCAGGTCGTGCTCCCGCCTGAAGGTTCCGCAGGAGACGCTGGACGATTTCCTGAAGATACGCGGCAAGCAGGCCGCCTACGCGATCGTCTCGCAGAAGCGCATACCCGAACAGATAGTGGAGAAGGCCCGCAAGGCCAAGGACTGCCCCCACTGCGGCAAGGCCCAGTACGAACTGATATTCACAAAGCCTACCACCTTCGTTGAAAAGTCGGAGGGCGAGGAGCACCGGCTGCTTCCCATCACCATACGCAACCGGTTCGCGCAGATCACCGACAAGGATCTCGTCCTTCTGGGGTATGACCCCGCAACGGCCAGGCCTGAGTGGTTCATACTGCAGGCGCTTCCCGTGCCGCCGGTGACCGTGCGGCCGTCCATAATACTGGAGACCGGCATAAGATCCGAGGACGACCTGACCCACAAGATGGTCGACATCATCCGGGTCAACCAGCGCCTGAAGGAGAGCAAGGAGGCCGGCACCCCGCCCCTGATAGTGCAGGACCTGGTGGACCTGCTGCAGTACCACTCGACCACCTACTTCGACAACGAGGTATCGGGGATACCGCAGGCCCACCACAGGTCGGGCCGGCCGCTCAAGACCCTGACCCAGAGGCTCAAGGGGAAGGAGGGCAGGTTCAGGGGGTCGCTCTCCGGCAAGAGGGTGGACTTTTCCAGCAGGACCGTAATATCGCCGGACCCCAACCTGGACCTCTCCGAGGTGGGCGTGCCCGAGTCCGTTGCCGTCAAGCTGACCATCCCCGAGGTCATCACCGAATGGAACATAGACGACATCAAGCAGCTGGTGATCAACGGCCCCGAGCAGTACCCGGGCGTCAACTACATAATGCGGCCCGACGGCGTCAAGATAAGGCTCGACTTTGTAGAGGACCGCTCCGCCATAGCGGAGAACCTGGAGGTCGGCTATCTGGTGGAGCGGCACCTTGCCGACGGCGACATAGTCATGTTCAACCGGCAGCCCTCGCTGCACCAGATGTCCATAATGGCCCACTACGTGAAGGTGCTGCCCGGCAGGACGTTCAGGCTGCATCCCTCGGTCTGCCCCCCCTACAACGCGGACTTTGACGGCGACGAGATGAACCTTCACGTCCCCCAGAGCGAGGAGGCCCGGGCCGAGGCCATCCTGCTGATGAGGGTGCAGGACCAGCTGATATCGCCCAGGTACGGCGGGCCCATCATAGGCGGCCTGCGGGACTTTGTGACCGGGGCGTACCTTCTCACCAAGGATGGCGCCACCCTGGAGAGCCACGAGTTCTCCAACCTGGCCATGCTGGGCGGCTACGAGGGGAGGCTGCCCGAACCGGTCGGGACCGGCGAGGCCGGCAATCCCATCTACACAGGAAAGCAGCTCTTCTCGCTCTTCCTGCCGGAGGACTTTAACTACACGATGACCTCCAAGTGGTCCAAGGGCACCACCGGCAGGGAGAAGGACATCGTCATCAAGAACGGCCATCTGATAGAGGGGGTCATAGACAAGTCCTCCATCGGCGCCGAGGAGCCCGAGAGCGTCCTGCACCGGCTGGCCAAGGACTACGGCAACGCCACCGCCAAAAAGTTCCTCAACTCGATACTCATCATAGTCAAGCAGTACATCACCCACTACGGGTTCAGCTACGGGTACGGCGATCTTGAGATACCCACCGAGCGGCGCAGCGCCATACTGGACGGCATACAGGGCTCATACGACGAGGTGACCAACATGATAACCCAGTACAGGAAGGGTGAGTTCAAGGCCACCAGGGGGCTCTCCACCGAGGAGGCTCTGGAGGCGCACATCGTGGGCGAGCTCTCCCGGGCAAGGGACTCGTCGGGAACGGCGGCCGACCACGCCATGGCCGAGGTCAACCCCGCCAGGATAATGGCGACCACCGGGGCCCGCGGATCCTCGTTGAACATAGGCCAGATGGCCGGCGCCCTGGGGCAGCAGTCCCGCCGGGGCAACCGCCTCACCACCGGCTACAACAACAGGGCGCTGCCGCACTTTGTCGAAAACGACGAGAATCCAGACGCCCACGGGTTCGTAAAATCAAATTACCGCGACGGTCTATCCACGCTGGAGTTCTTCTTCCACGCCATGGGCGGCAGGGAGGGGCTTGTGGACACGGCCGTCCGCACCCAGCAGAGCGGCTACATGCAGAGGAGGCTCATCAACGCCCTGGAGCACATCAAGCTGGAGTACGACGGGACCGTCCGGGATCCCCACAGGCACATCATACAGTTCCTGTACGGCGAGGACGGCATCGACGTTGCCAAGAGCGATCACGGCGAGGCCTTCAACATTGAGCGCAAGATAGAGTCGCAGAGGATGGTCGACGCGGGCAAGCCGGCCACCACCGCCCAGATAGAGGAGCTGACCGGACAGTACACCAAGACGTTCAACCTCAGGCTCAAGGAGATGGTGGCCACCGCCCTGCTCAACTCCGGACTGTCGCGGGAGGGTATCGAGCGCGTCTGCCATCAGAGTCTGGAGCTGTACGACAAGGCCAAGGTGGAACCGGGACAGGCCGTCGGGATAGTGACGGCCCAGTCGATAGGGGAGCCCGGAACGCAGATGACCCTCCGGACGTTCCACTTTGCCGGAATCAGGGAGAGGAACGTCACCCTGGGGCTGCCCAGGCTGATTGAGCTGGTCGACGCACGCAAAAAGCCGGACACGCCCACCATGGACATATACCTGAACCAGGAGCTGGCCACCTCCAAGGAGGCAGCCATCGACGTGGCCAAGAACGTCATGCAGACCAAGATAAGCAGCCTGGTGCAGGAGACCGAGACCGACTACTCCACCTGGATAAGGCTATCCTTCAAGGAGCCCAAGATGAACGAGCGCGGGGTCAGTGTCCAGAGCATCGCCGACACCCTCCAGTCCAACAAGAAGTTCAAGACCGAACCCGGCCAGATGCAGCTGCTGCTCAGGCTCAACGACGAGTACGACTCCTCCTCGGTCATCACCATCCGCAACAAGGTGCTCAACACCACCGTCAAGGGCGTCTCCGACGTGGAGCGCGTGACGGTGGTCCAGAAGGACGGCCAGTGGAGCATACAGACCACCGGATCCAACCTGGCCAAGATACTGGAGGTGCCCGGGATAGACAAGAGGAGCGTGCGCACCAACAACGTGTTCGAGATAGCCGAGACGCTGGGCATAGAGGCGGCGCGCAACGCCCTGATACGCGAGCTGACCACCACCCTGGAAGACCAGGGACTGGAGGTGGACGTCAGGTACATCATGCTGGTGGCCGACCTGATGTGCTCCCGCGGACACATGCAGCAGATTGGCCGCCACGGGGTCGCAGGCACCAAGGACAGCGTCCTGGCCCGGGCCGCATTCGAGATTACCGTCCCGACCATAGCCCACGCCGCCCTGGCCGGCGAGGTCGAACAGCTCAAGGGCGTCACAGAGAACGTCATAGTGGGCAGCAACATACCCATAGGCAGCGGGACGGTCGACCTGTACATGCAGGTCAGCAAAAAGCGCGAGGACGCATAGATACCCCCCACGGACACGCCCGCCTCATCCCGTATGAAGCTCATCCCCGGCCTGCCGTCCGGGCAAACTTCTCATGAAGTAGGCTCAGGCGCCCGGCTCAGGGTAGCCCGACCCAAAGACGCCCCCCTCGCGCGGGGTCGTCCACCTAACCGAACAGAAACCTCAGGAACGCGGCATGGCCGGTAGAGTCGGATGGGTAGTAGCCGGCGCCAAAGACGTACCCCTCGTGCATGGTCAGCCAGGTGCGCTTGGTCTCTTCCTTTCCGGTGGTTGGATTCAGGAACTGGTAGGTGACAAACTCGCCGTTCTCCGTCTCCAGTTCGTTCAGGAGGTTGGGCTCTGCTGCAAGGGCCGCCTGCCAGTCGGAGGATGATCCCACCAGGGACGGATCAACGCCCTGCGCCTGAACGGTTCCGTCGCCAGGATCCACCACAAACAGGTAGAGCGAGTTCGGCGTATCGGGAACGGCGTTGATCTTGGCAAACGCGGCATCCCTGCCCAGCTGATCAAAGTCCAGCGTGCCGTCATACGCGATGGCCTGCACCCTGGAGTCGAAGATGTAGTAGCCTGCCGCAAAGATGTAGCCGTCCCGCTCGACCAGCCAGGTGCGCTTGAGCTGGTTGGTGCCAGTGTCCGGATTGAGGAACGTGTACGTGACCCATGCGGATCCGTCCTCGTCCAGGTCGGCGCGGACATTCTCAAACGGCCTGACGGACGTATCCTGTATGGAGGTGGCCGTTACCCCGATTCGGTCAGGCAGCACTCCGTGGGCAACCCCCTTCCAGGTGGTTACGTTCATGACGAACGGGTAGATGTCGTCGGTTATGACGGGATCATCTGGGGTTATGATGTCTATCCAGGCGTCGTTCTCCTTGTTGGACTCGTAGATGAACAGGGCATAGTCGACCACCGACTGGGCATCGGCATCCGGAACGGCATATGCGGTGCTAAAGACGTAGCCGTCGTGGAGGGCCCCGTAGCTGATATTGATCTGTTCGGTCTGGGTGGCGGGGTTTTTGCTGAGAGCGGACGTGAACGTGGTGCCTCCCTTCTTGGCGGTGGCCAGGTTTGAATCCAGTGTGTTGGCAGACCGTACATCATACTGCGAGAGCACCGCCGAGATCGGCCCGAGCAGGCGCTGGTAGTTAAAGCCCATCTCCTTGGCGGGTCCAACCAGGCCGTTGGCTACCACATGCGTCGAGTTTCTGACAACCGGCCGGAGGTTGTCCGTGTTGATATCACCCGAGGAGATGGTCTCGAAGGCGGCATCGCTGTGTGACCTGTACGCGTAGATGGCCTCATCCACCACGGACTGTATCCTGGAGTCGGGGAAGTAGTAGCCCGCCCCGAAGATGTAGCCGTCGTGTTCGGCCAGGTAGGTGCGGGTCAGCTGGTCGGTGCGCGTGTTGGGGTTCTCGGATAGGTAGGCGACCCAGATGCCATCCTCGCCGTCCAGCTCGTCGCGTATCTGGTAGAGCGACTTGTCGGCCTCGTTGAGGTGGCCGTCGGCGGTCCCCACCCTGTCCGGCAGTCCGCTGTGCGCCCTGACCCTCAGGGTGTCCGCTTCCAGGACGAACGAGTAGACGAGCGAGCCCAGCCGCTCCCCGGGTTCGGGCGTGATTATCTCAAAGGCGTCAGCCCCCTGGGACGTATACAGGTGGACGGCCTCCTCCACCAGCGACTGCACCCTGGAGTCCTGCAGGTAGTAGCCTGAGGCGAAGATGTACCCGTCGTGCAGGTAGAGCCAGGCGCGCTTGAGCTGGTCGGTGTCCGTGTCCGGGTTTGTAAAGACGTAGGACGCCCAGGCACTTCCATGGTCGAGCAGGTCTTGCTGAATCTGGGGCCAGGGCCTGTCCGCCCGGTAGAGGGACGAGATCGGTATCGCGCCACGCTTGTCCGGATAGGCGCCGTGCGCCACGGTCTCGGACGTGGTAAAGTTCAGCACGAACGGATACAGGGCATCCGTAAGGGCCGGCACATCCGGGGTGATGGCATCAAAGGCGGCGCGGCCCTCGGAGTTGAACATGGCGACGGCCTCCTCTACGACCGCCTGTATGCCGGACTCAAATAGGTAGTGGCCGGAGCCGAATATGTACCCGTCGTGCAGGTAGAGCCAGGCACGCTTGAGCTGCACGGTGTCGGTGTTTGGGTTTGTTGCCATGTATTCGACCCAGGTTGCCCCGTTCAGGCGAAGATCCGAGAGAACATCGTCAGCGGTCCGGTCGGCCAGGGTGACGGTGTCGGGGATCACCCCGTCAAGGTTGGGGAACGCCCCGTTTGCCACCGGCTCGAGCGTCTCCGCGTTCAGGACGAACGGGTAGATGGTGCCGGTCTGCTTGGTCTCAGGCGTGATGGTCTCGAACGCGCCTGCCCCCTCCGATCCGTACAGGATTACGGCAGAGAGAACGGCAGATTGGACCCGAGATTCTATGCTTTCAATGTCGAACCGGTGCTGGGCAGATGATGCCTCCATCGAGTCCATCGTCTCCGAGTAGGCCGAGGGTGACGCAAGGCCGGCCAGGGCCGAAACTGCCACCGCCGCAACTACTGCCAGCAGCCATCCCGGAGCGGGCCGGCGTCTGGCATGCTCTCTTCCGGTTGAATCAGCTGCAGCCAATAGCCCGACAAGCCGACCGGGTTATTTAACTATACTGTCATAGTAACAATATCATTCTAGTAACCGTTCAGTCCCTTTTTGATGATGGCCGGAGTTGGTGCCAAATTCGGCCATGGTCGTTCCTGATCATTACTGTCTAGAGAGGGGGGCTGAACGGTTACCCATGCTAACCATCCCGAGCGGGAAATTACCCGAGCATGCGGAAGCGGCGCGCAGGCCACCATCCCAGCCACACCTAACCGAACAGAAACCTCAGGAACGCGGCATGGCCGGTAGAGTCGGATGGGTAGTAGCCGGCGCCAAAGACGTACCCCTCGTGCATGGTCAGCCAGGTGCGCTTGGTCTCTACCTTTCCGTTGGTTGGATTCAGGAACTGGTAGGTGACAAACTCGCCGTTCTCCGTCTCCAGTTCGTTCAGGAGGTTGGGCTCTGCTGCAAGGGCCGCCTGCCAGTCGGAGGATGATCCCACCAGGGACGGATCAACGCCCTGTGCCTGAACGGTTCCGTTGCCAGGATCCACCACAAACAGGTAGAGCGAGTTCGGTGTACCGGGAACGGTGTTGATCTTGGCAAACGCGGCATCCCTGCCCAGCAGGTCAAAGTCCAGCGTGCCACCATACGCGATGGCCTGCACCCTAGAGTCGAAGATGTAGTAGCCTGCCGCAAAGATGTAGCCGTCCCGCTCGACCAGCCAGGTACGCTTGAGCTGGTTGGTGCCCGTGTCCGGATTGAGGAATGTGTACGTGACCCACGCAGACCCATCCTCATCCAGGTCGGCGCGGACATTCTCAAACGGCCTGACGGAGGTCTCCTGTATGGAGGTGGCCGTTACCCCGATTCGGTCGGGCAGCACTCCGTGGGCAACCCCCTTCCAGGTGGTTGCGTTCATGACGAACGGGTAGATGTCGTCGGTTATGACGGGATCATCTGGGGTGATGATGTCTACCCAGGCGTCGTTCTCCTTGTTGGACTCGTAGATGAACAGGGCATAGTCGACCACCGACTGGGCATCGGCATCCGGAACGGCATATGCGGAGCTAAAGATGTAGCCGTCGTGGAGGGCGCCGTAGCTGATCTTGATCTGCTCGGTCTGGGTGGCGGGGTTTTGGCTGAGAGCGGACGTGAACGTGGTGCCTCCCCGCTTGGCGGTGGCCAGGTTTGAATCCGGGGTGTTGATATACCGTGCCTCCGACTGCGAGAGCACCTCCGAGATTGGTCCGAGCAGGCGCTGGTGGTTAAAGCCCAGCTCCTTGGCAGGCCCAACCAGGCCGTAGGCTACCACATGCGTCGAGTTTCTGACAATCGGCCAGAGGTTGTCCGTGTTGAGATCCCCCGAGGATATGGTCTCGAAGGCGGCATCGCTGTGGGACCTGTACGTGTAGATGGCCTCATCCACCACGGACTGTATCCTGGAGTCGGGGAAGTAGTAGCCCGCCCCGAAGATGTAGCCGTCGTATTCGGCCAGGTAGGTGCGGGTCAGCTGGTCGGTGCGCGTGTTGGGGTTCTCGGATAGGTAGGCGACCCAGATGCCATCCTCGCCGTCCAGCTCGTCGCGTATCTGGTAGAGCGACTTGTCGGCCTCGTTGAGGTGGCCGTCGGCGGTCCCCACCCTGTCCGGCAGTCCGCTGTGCGCCTTGGTCACCAAGGTGTCCTCGTCCAAGACGAACGAGTAGACCAGCGAGCCCAGCCGCTCCCCGGGTTCGGGCGTGATTGTGTCAAAGGCGTCGGTCCCCTGGGATGCGTACAGGTGGACGGCCTCCTCCACCAGCGACTGCACCCTGGAGTCCTGCAGGTAGTAGCCGGAGGCGAAGATGTACCCTTCATGCAGGTAGAGCCAGGCGCGCTTGAGCTGGTCGGTGTCCGTGTCCGGGTTTGTAAAGACGTAGGACGCCCAGGTACTTCCATGGTCGAGCAGGTCTTGCTGAATCTGGGGCCAGGGCCTGTCCGCCCGGTAGAGGGATGAGATCGGTATCGCGCCACGCTTGTCCGGATAGGCGCCGTGCGCCACGGTCTCGGACGTGGTAAAGTTCAGCACGAACGGATACAGGGCATCCGTAAGGGCCGGCACATCCGGGGTGATGGCATCAAAGGCGGCGCGGCCCTCGGAGTTGAACATGGCGACGGCATCCTCTACGACCGCCTGTATGCCGGACTCAAAGAGGTAGTGGCCGGAGCCGAATATGTACCCGTCGTGCAGGTAGAGCCAGGAGCGCTTGAGCTGCACGGTGTCGGTGTTTGGGTTTGTTGCCATGTATTCGACCCAGGTTACCCCGTTCAGGCGAAGATCCGAGAGAATATCGTCAGCGGTCCGGTCGGCCAGGGTGACGGTGTCGGGGATCACCCCATCAAGGCTGGGGAACGCCCCGTTTGCCACCGGCTCGAGCGTCTCCGCGTCCAGGACGAACGGGTAGATGGTGCCGGTCTGCTTGGTCTCAGGCGTGATGGTCTCGAACGCGCCTGCCCCCTCCGATCCGTACAGGATTACGGCAGAGAGAACGGCAGATTGGACCCGAGATTCTATACTTTCAATGTCGAACCGGTGCTGGGCAGATGATGCCTCCATCGAGTCCATCGTCTCCGAGTAGGCTGAGGGTGACGCAAGGCCGGCCAGGGCCGAGACCGCCAGGGCCGCAACTACTGCCAGCAGCCATCCCGGAGCGGGCCGGCGTCTGGCATGCGCCCTTCCGGCTGAATCGGGCTGCTCAGCTACAACCATCAACACAAAAAGTCCACATATTACCTGCTTATAAATACACCAGAAATCACCACCGGGGAATTTGACCTGAACTTGTACCAATCGTAGCCCGAAAGTACTGCCTGCCGCCCCGGCGATGGCGCCGCAGACCACGATACTCTTGCGGCATAGGGCATGACGATCCGCCCCGGCGGGGCCGGCACCTGCGTCCTGATACCACGTAGCGGATGAGGAACGCCCCATCCATGCCCGCCACGGGCACGGCATCATGCCGGGTACAAGTTCAGGTCAAATTCTGTCCTGTGCCTGACCGGCGACCTCCGGCAGATGCTGCCGGGCGTGATCGCGTATTGGATTCAGTTTGACCCGAACCTGTACCATGCTGCCGCTACAAGTGCCTCCAAATAGTTAATATTTGCACAACCAGGATCCGGTCTTGGTAGCCCGATAGTCTAGCGGTCAATTGTCTACAGGCCAAGGATCCCGCGCTCTGGCTCGCTCAGAGGGGATACGCGGGGGCGGCAGTTCGAATCTGCCTCGGGCTACTGTTATCGCCTACCGTGAGGCCAGCGCTATCCGTTCCAGCTCGTTCTTCTTCTTGACCGAGGGCGACGCTGGGCTGTTGTCGGCGGCCATCAGCAGGTACTCAGCCATCCATTCCTCCACCGGCTTTGGATTGGCGTACGCCTTCTCCTTTATGCCGTCGGCAATGAACCGAAGGGCCAGATCTACCCTCCGTATTGGGGCCACATCCACCGACAGGTGGTAGGTGGTTCCGCCGTAGACTATCCGGGTGGTGTCCTCGTTGGGGGCAGAGTTCTCTATGGCGCGCACAAGCACCTCGACGGGGTTCTGTCCGGTCTTTAGCCAGATTATATCAAAGGCCGCCTTTACCGTGTTGATGGCGCGCGTCTTCTTGCCCGCCATCCTGCCCGTGTTCTTGGCGTAGCGCTTGCCAAAGTGCATTATCTTGTTGCAGAGCCGCTCCACTATGTTGACGTCCGCCTTGTTGTACCGCTTTAGCGCCGACCGGCCGAACGTGTACGGAAGGATCTGCTGGCGCAGCGATATGGCGGTCCGGAGTCCCGGATCCCGGATTTCTATGTCGGTCAGGTCGTACTTGCGGAAGAGTAGCATTTTCTCTGTGGCTTCCATGCCCGTCTATCTCCGCGGCTTCTCCTTCTTGCCTATGACCAGCTCGTGCAGGGAGGTTCCGTTCACCTTGAACACCTTGAACCGTACGCCGGGTATGTCGCCCATGGCTCCGCCTTGGGTGGCCCCCATTCCCTGGATGTGAACCTCGTCGTGCTCGTCTATGAAGTTGAGCGCTCCGTCCCGGGGCAGGAACGCCGACACGGCCTTGCCGTTCTTGATCAGCTGTACCCGGACGCACTTCCGGACGGCCGAGTTGGGCTGCTTGGCTGCGATACCGATCTTCTCCAAGACTATTCCCCTAGCCTGCGGTGCCCCCGCCAGCGGATCGGCTTTTTTGTCTATTCCCAGCTTGCGGCGCTTGAATGAGGATATGGCCCACCGCTGGCGCTTCCTCTTGGTCTTGAGAACCCTTCCCGCAAACAGTCCCAGGGGTGACTTGGTCATGCTACCACTCCAGCGTCTGCCGCTGCGGGCTATTTATCAGTACGTATCCGATGTCAAAGTACCTCTTTGCCAGCAGGCGCGCCTTCTCTGCATTGCGGCCCTCGCGGCCAACCACTATCCCCTTCTTGCCGGGATCCACCGTCACGATCGCCTGTTTGGTGCCGTCGGGTCGCTCGGTTATCTTTACCTCCGAGACCAGCTTGTTGTTGAGCATGTTCTTGAGGAATTTTTCGGGCTCGTCGTGGAACTCGACCAGTTCCACGTTCCTCTTTATCATGTTCTGAAGCGACTTTATGTGCACCCCTCCCTTGCCGATGGCCAGTCCCATCTTGCCGGATCCTACCACGAATATTATCCTGTCCTTCTTTTCGTCCTCTACACAATCGCGCGCGGTAGACTTGGTTACTCTCTGGAACAGGGACATCATACGCATTTGTTCGCTGGTGAGTTTAATGGCCTGCATCATATACCCCGATTAACCCCAAAGCCTGTTGCTCTCATTTATACTTTCAATGGACAGAGGGTTCATTCTCCTTGATGACGGACTGCACTATGGATCCGTCGACATCGTTCAGGGATAGCGCCGAGACTCGGAACTGCATCCCGCAGAGCTTGCCCAGCGCCACCGACGTCCCGTCGAACTGCAGGGTGGGCACGTCGTCCTTTTTGGCGGCCTCGATGATGTCGCCAAAGTCATCCGAGCTGGATAACACCACCAGGTTGGAGTTGGCCACCGTCTTGAGCACCTGCCGCGCCCCGATCGTAATGCGCTTCTCGCGGGCGGCATCCTTGAGCACCTTTGCAAGCATCTTGCTCATAGACGGTGCGGTCGCTGCATGGGATTTATAGGTTTACGAAGACCGCCGCGGCTACAAGCCGGTCCGTCCATCTTCGCCCGGGATCACGGTTAGTGAAAATTTGGCAGTTTCCGAACTGATGCGGGCATGATCTTCGACAATAACTCGGACACGCGGCGGTCCATCCGTCGTTACCCCGATATCAGGTGCAGCCTCGGCGGCCGCGCCGATGCCGGCGCCGTCCCGGCCGGACGTCCCGCCGGCCGTCCCGGCATTATTCACGGAAAATCCTTCCGGGTTATGTACCGCCGCGCAACACGCACCGCCGGATCACGTAGAAACACGTTCCCGTCCGAGAATGTTTTGGGCGTAGTCTCGCAGTTGGCCATGTCCGGGGAAAGATGGGGGATGGTCAGCAGGTGTAGCAGTACAGGTCTGGATCTACCACCTCCACTTCCCCGTTCAGGCCTAGGCACATCTTTACCGCCCGCACCTCCACTCCGCCGCGGGCCGCGTCACCCAGATCTGCGGCAAAGCGCGCGTCGCCCTCGACGTTGGGCGAGAATGCCATCGCGTCGGGGTGCTGCACCAGGAACACGATTATGCTTCGGTGGCGGCCAGCCAGCCTGCGCATGGTGGCCACGTGCTTGCGCCCGCGGGCGGTGGGGCAGTCCGGAAACGAACCAGTGTTGTTGCGTATCAGCATGGCGGCCGACTTGATCTCGATATAGCCGGTCCGCTCCCCGCTGCCTATCTCGAGATCAATCCTGGACTCGCCGCACTGCACCTCGCTCCGGGTTATCTCCCAGCCGGACAGCCAGGGAATCAGCCCGGCGCGTGCGGCATTAACAAAGCATTTGGATTGCTCGCCCGGATCCACCAGGACGGCCCACCTCTCCGAGACGGGAACCCCCACCAGCCTGAGCGTTGTCTTGGAGGGCGTCTTTGGAACGCACAGGCAGGCACTGCCCGGATATATCAGATCCAGCAGCCTGCCGCTGTTGGTCAGGTGCGCCATGTGCAGGGCCGGGCCGTCGCTCACCATCACCGAAAACCTGCTTGCGCGGCGCACTACCCGGTATGGTTGCATTCCCTCTAGCCTGTGCACGGTACGGCTCAGTTTAGCTGCTCTTGAATCTTGGTGTCGAACACGTGGTACGGTTGTGGTCCTCTTATGTGCTCCGAGCCTCCCGGCCCGACTATGATGAAGTGCGGGGTACCAGTCACTCCCTGGGCATCTCCCTGGGCCGCGTTAAAGTCCAGGCGCTCCATCTTCTCGCCGGACTGCAGACACGTCTTGAACTCGGCGGTGTCAAGGCCTGCGTCGTCGGCGAATCCGACCAGGTTTTCCGCGCTGGCCCACCTGCCAACGGCTCCCTGGTTTTCGTACAGGGTATCGTGGTACTCCCAGTACATGCCCTGGTCCTGGGCGCAGTAGGTGGCCATTGAAGCGGTGTGGGAGTCGCCTCCGATGTATTTTACGTCCACAAAGTACAGGTTAGCTATCCCGGCGTTGATATAATTGGTGTCCAGCTGCGGCTTTGTGTTCTCGAACCAGGTCTTGCACCTGGGGCACTGGTAGTCGCCGAACTCGATTATCGTGACGGACGCATCGGCGCTGCCCAGCCTGGGCGATGCCTGGCTCAGGTCCACGCCGCCTATTACCAGGGGGCCGGCGCCGGTCGGGATGGTGACCGATATTACCCCGTTCTCTATCAGGTATGTCAGCGCGTTCAGAAATTCAGAGTCGGGTATCTGCCCGTCGGCCCACCATCCTGCGGTGTTCTTGATCCACCCCGGGATGGCCCCGGCCGAGTCGCCTCCGCTGGAGCCGGCGGCCTGCACCGCTATTATCCCGTTCTCTATAAGGTACTGCACGCCGGTAAGGAACGTCACGTCGTCTATCTGGCCCGCAGCCCACCATCCTGCGTTGGTCCTCACCCACGGCGGGACGGCCTCCTGGCCTACGACCGCCTGGATGGCCAGCGTCTCGTCATCGATGGGAACGAACAGTATTCCTCGGACGGTGACGGTTATCTCGTTGGTGCCGTCCTGCAGGACGGCGGGAATCGTCACCTTTCCGGGGGTGGTGTGGGTCAGGGGGATGGGTCCGAATATCTGAGTGTCGCCGTTGGTGACCTCCACGGTATAGTCGACATGCTCCTGCAGCCTGTCCGTGGACGGCTTGAGGAACTCCATCACAAAGCTGGCGCTGCCCGGAGTGATCAAGACGTCCAAGGACCCGCCACTGGTGGTGCCGCGGATGGGATCCGCCATGGCCAGCGGCGCCGCCACGATGGCCAATACCGCTACCAGCCCCAACAGACGCATGAATGAAAACGCCCCACACCTCCATTAAATCTTACTGTCGACCACCAGATGTCAAGTTACGGCGCCTGGAAAGATGTGTCAAATCGGGCGCCTGGATCATTCGCAGGTTCTGCCGGCCCAAGTCGCGATCCCTTCGTGTCGCAGGCGCCTGATTTGACAGGCAGATGCAGGCGCCGGTAACTCTACAGCCCGTGTCTCCCATGCCGGTGATGATCCCGTACAAGTTCAGGTCAAATGGCCTGAACTTGTGCATGATCCCCCCCCCAAGGACGTGATCCCGGGGGCGCCCGTACGCCGGGACGGGTGCCGGGCGCAAGCGGATGGACCGGATTTTTATTAGGTTTGAGCGATATCCTGCCCGATGAGGATTGCGGTCATGGGGATGGGTGTGGCCGGCAGCTATCTCATGGCCAGGTTGCACGGCTCCGATCACCAGGTGGTTGGATACGAGCGAAGCACCGAGCCGCGGCACGACTCGATATGCGCATGGGGAACGATCCGGCCCGTGCTGGAGGAATTCTGCCGAAAGACCGACCGCAACTTTGGCGATTTTCTGATACACGACGGGGGCCGCATGGATGTCAAGATGGACGGCGGGGTGGAGTTTGGGATAGGCCTGCACGGGCTGTGCACCTACAACAAGCTCGGACTGATCAAGGACTTTATCAAGGACTCGACCGTCGAGTACGGCAAGTCGCCCAAGCTGGAATGGCTGAACCAGAACTATGACATGATCGTGGACTGCACGGGATTTCACCGCTTCTACCTGCCCCGGCTGGAGAGGGACTTCTTCCTGCCCACCTACGAGTACAAGGTAGAGTACGAGAATGGCGTCCCGTATGATGACTTTTACATAGAACCTTTCCCGGGCATGTCTGGGTACTTTTGGTACTTTCCACTGGGAGGGAAGACTGCCCATATCGGAGCGGGCGACTACAACAAGAACCACATCAAGGCGACAGACGCGTTCCTCAAGAAGCACGGCGGAAAGGTGATCGCCACCAAGGGCCGTCCCATCCGGTTGGCCACGCCGGGCTACTGCAAACCATACTATTCCGGAAAGGTGGTGGGCGTAGGCGAGTCCATCGGGACGGTCTACGCCCTGCTGGGCGAGGGGATAATACCCAGCATGCAGTGCGTCGAGCTCTTCCTTGAGAACATGCGCGACTTTCCCGCCTACGAGAGGGCCGTCGAGAGGCACTTTGGCATATACGACAAGGTGTTTGGCTTCGTGCGCAAAAAGATACACCGGGACTTTAGCATGATAAAGTCGCTGCCCGACGTCATATCCATATACCGATACATGAAAAAGAACGAAAAACGGTTCGGAATGGAGATAAAGATGTCTGATCTGCTCAAGGTCGCCAAGGCATAAGCGGCAATTCGGGGCCGGGCGTGCATGCCAGATACATAGGGGAATTCAAAGCAATCCGATCACCGCCGCCGCCACCACGATGGCAGCGCGGGAGGTCATCCAAGGACCCGGGGTACGAGGCGGGATCCTGGCAGATGGCCATGATCCAAGACAGACCGTACAGGAAATTCAGACTACCTTGTAGGACGGGCACGCTTATGCGCGCCCTCAGGAGGATAAGGTTTTCGCACCGCAAGCCCGGACCCGTCCCGTACAACTCGGCCACGCCTGAAGGGCAAGAGCGGTTCAAGGCCGAGACCAACAAGCTGGTCAACAAGGCCCCTAGCCCGAAAATGAGCGCCTTGCTTTGGATAGCCCCGCCGGCATGCCACCCCGCAGCAACGCCCCTGAAACAGCCAAAACCCGTAGCGGATCTAAATTAATACATTGTCATATTTAAGCTACCAATATCATACATTTAATAATGATACGGTAGGTGGTGCAGTATGCACTCAGGTCCCCAAAGCGGACAATTCGGATGCCCAGCCGGGCCATAGGTTTATTGATCGCGATACCATCTAACCGGCGTGAGCACCAAGTCAGAGGCCACCCTCCTGCGCGAGGAGCTGACCAGGTTGGCGGTGGAGAACCGGGAACTACGCGAGACGGTGTCCCGGCTCGAGGCTGTGCATAACAAGATGGTCGCGGCCCTCAAGGCGGAGATAGACCGGCTGATACTGGAGATAGCCGAGCGCGACAGGAGGCTGGCCAAGTACGAGAACGCCCACGTCCCGTCCTCGACCGGCTCGCTGTACAACGAGAAGCGCGCAGCCTTCCGGAAGAAGATGGCAGAGGCGGAGGGCGGCTATGCCGGCGAGGGCGGCGATGAAGGCGGACCTGAATCGGATGACGATGACAACAACGGTAAGGCGGAGGGTGAGCCGTCCCGCAGGGGGCCGCCGGCCGGACATACGGGCGCCTCCCACAAGAACAAGGCGGACCGGACGGTCGTGCTGCGGGTCTGCCGGTGCGGGACGTGCGGGCGCGGCCACCTCAGGAAGGTGCCACCGGTCGTCAAGATGGTCTATGATTTTGCCGGCGGCAAATCCATGGTGATAGAGTGCATCGCGTACGTGATGAAGAGGGGATCCTGCAAGAGGTGTGGAGAGATCACCACCGCGGCGGCGCCTACCATCCCGGGGACCTCGTTTGGGCCCGGGATCCTGGGGTTCATCGAGGAGTACTATGCGGGGAGGTGCACCGACCAGACTATCTCATACTTTTTCGATGCCCTCTACGAGTTTGACCTCTCACCCAACGCCGTCTGGAACGCGCGCAAGGCCATCAGGGACCTGCTGATGGGGACCTATGCGGAGATCCTGGACCACATCGCCGAGGCCCTGTTCATGCAGATGGACGAGTCGCCCATCAGGATGAACGGCAAGCGGGGCTACATCTGGCTGGCGACCATCGGGGACGCCACCTACATCGTGGCCGCCCCCAGCAGGGCCGCGGCCGTCCTGGACATCCATTTCGGGAAGATCCTGGGCGTCCCGGTCGTCTCGGACGGGTACGTCGCCTACAACGTGCTGCCCATCCGGCAGAGGTGCTGGGTACACCTCCTGCGCGAGGCCGAAGAGTACGCCATCAGGAACGGCGGATCCGACATATCCTGCCACTACCGGCTGCTCTCCCTGTACCGGGCCATCAAGGGCAGGAAGTCGGCGGACAGCTCCGAGTGCCTCTCCCTGGAGAGGGCCGTCCTAGAGATAGCCTCTTCCTATCCTGAGGGCCACAAGTTCAGGACCAAGCTGGAGGGGGCCGCGCCCCACCTGTTCACCTTCCTCAGGTACCCCGGCATGCCGCCCCACAACAACGGCGCCGAGCTGGAGATACGCGACACCGCCGTCCTGCACAGGAACGTGCGCCACCAACTGTCCACGGCGGAGGGGCGGGAGGTCTTCTCGGTGCTGGTCTCGGTGGCGCGCACCTGCCGCAAGCTGGGCATCTTTCCGCGGACCGCGGTGGAGAATTTGGTCAGGGACCCGGACTGGAGGCTGTTCAAGCCGCCGCCGAAACAGGAGCGCCCGGAGCTGGTCGCGCCGGTCGCCGTGGCGTGCTGATGCCGGATTAGCGTTGCAGACAATTATGACGATGCCCAAGATGCCCGCTTTGGGGACCTGAGTGCATACGTGGTGCACGATAGCGAAATGAAGGAGAGGTTCTATGCGATCTTGCTATCCGTGATGGTACTGACAGGAGCGGCAACGCTTGGCGATGCGCACGCACAGAACAACACCGAGAAACTCGACTCCGTCGTGGAGAACACCGCCGAGACCAACTCTATCCTGGCCGACATCCGGGTCGCCTTGGAAGATTTGGCAGCGGCGCTGCTGTCCCTCTCCGATGACGTCAACGCGTTCGACTCTAGGATCAGCAACCTAGAGTCAAAGCTGGACGATATCGCCGCGGGGCAGGGCATCGGCGGGGAAAGCGTCGAGGAGGCGGGGACGCCCCCGGGCATTACGGAGTCGATCGCGGAGATAAACGCGCAGCTGGCCGGGCTGAGGGCGGATCTGGCCCAGTCCCGCGAGTTCGCTAGATCGGGGCCGATGCAGGGGATGATTGGGGCCGGCGGTGCCGTGGATCCGCCGGCGATCGCCTATGCAAGATCCGAGGTCGTCTTTGATGAGCCTCTGGCGATCGAGGGTGACGGCCGCAGCCTTGACCTGGTCAGGGACAACGCCCTGGCCGGTATAGTCATACCGCGCATCACAGGATGGCTGCAGGAGGAGGTCTCGCCCGCACTGAACGACGCCCCGATAATATTCCACTATCTCACGCTGCTCTACAACGCCGCCTTTGATGCAGTCGCACCCTACCACCCCACGGCGGTCGGCGTGTACTCGCGCATCGAACACCGCCCGGCATTCGAGTCAGAGACCAACCTCCTTCCCAATACGGCGGTCATGCACGCCGCCTACAGGATGATGCTGGAGCTTGCCCCGCACCGCGCCGACGAGTGGCGCGACATGATGACCGACTACGGCCTTGATCCGGACGACGAGAGCTGGTTTGGCCTGGACTGCTCCCCAACATACGTTCTGTCCTCGCCTGCCGCCATTGGAAACCATGCAGCAAAGTGCGTGCTGGATGCGCGCCGCGACGACGGCTTCAACCACTTCGGCACGGCGACCACCCAACCGTTCGGGGACACCACCGGCTACCAGCCGATCAACACGCCGGACAATCTGGTGGATCCGTCGCGCTGGTCGCCCCTGATGGCCACCAACCGCGCCGGCGAGTTCGGGATGCAGCAGTTTGCCACGCCCCAGTGGGCCAACACCGAGACCTACTCAGGTTTGGATCCGCGCTCATACCGCGTACCTCCACCGATGAGCAGCAACCACCGCAACGCCGACGCGTACCAGACGCAGGCCGACGAGGTCATCTCCCTGAGGGCCAACCTGACCGGCGAGCAGAAGATTCTGGTCGAGTTCTTCGACAACAAGCTGCGCGAGCTAGACCACAAGCCGGCGCTCAAGAACATCCACAGCGTGGTCGACTTTGTACAGCTCGAGTTCCTGCTGTCGGTGGCCAAGTTTGATGCCGGCACCATAATCTGGCAGGAGAAGGCGCGCTATGACGCGGTGCGGCCCACCACCGCCATACACTACCTCTACGGCGAGCAGCCGGTACCGATATCGGTCGATGCCGTCGGGAACGCGGTGACGGTGCCGGGCAACCAGTGGCAGAGCTACCTGCAGACCGCCGACCACCCGGAATACCCCTCGGCGACCACCTGCTTCTGCGCCGCATACGCTGAGGCGTGGCGGCTCTACAGCGGCACCGACGACCTTCCCGCGTACGTGGACGGCGATGAGGTGATCTACGGCTACGGCGCCACGCTGCCGGCAGGCTCATCGCTGGTTGAACCCAGGATAACGCCGTCCGAGGACGTGCACGTGGTATTCGATTCGTGGTCTGACTTTGAGCAGAGGTGCGCCGCAAGCCGCGTCATATCCGGGACGCACTACTGGCCCGCGGTGGAAGCCTCGGTCGATACGTGCAACGTCGCGGCAAACGTGGCCTTCACGTACTGGGAGACGCTGATTCACGGTACGGCCCCGGCCAGGGGACCTGCCCAGAGCATGGCTCCGGATACGATGCTCGAGGGTCCGTCCTGGACGGGATATTAGGGACTTTTTTTAGTTGATCTGCCTTCAGCGGGGGAGATGCGCCTTCCACCCCGTGCCACGAACCGCCAGGTTCTCTTGCAAAATTGGGACAGGTTGTGGCTTGGCGCTAATCGTCCGGTCCGGCCACAGTGGTGTGGTCATCGCGTATCGTAAACGTGATGCGCTTTGGGTTGCCAAGCAGGGCGATGTTGCTGTTCGGGGCGATGGACACCGAGACCCGGTTCGCGATAGGTTATGATATCTCGCCGGACAAGATTGGGTATGACGCCACGAACCTGTTCGCCGGCGCCATGGCGCCGGCCGGCAAGGTCCCCGACGCGGTCACCACCGACGCCCTGCCCGGATTCGCCGGCGGGCTCGGCAGCGCCCTGCCGGGCGGCAGGCGCGCCGAAACCACCCGCAGAAGGATGCCGGCATACGCAAGCGGCATTCCAACAACAATACCCACGAGCGCTTCAACGGTACCCTCAAGGACCGCCTGAAGTCCGTCCGCGGATTCCGCTGCCCGCGCTTCACGTGCCGTACCTGGCGTACTACAACCCCTTCCGGCCTCGTTCGGGCACAGTTGGAAAGACGCCCGCCGAGACGCCGGGCGTAATACTGAAGGGGTCCGGCAAGTGGCTGACGGCCATACGGCACGCGGCCCTGCTCTGCACGTGATGCCGGGCTGCACGGCAGTTCGTATCGCGGGAGGGCCATACCGCGCGGTTGTGTACCGTATCGATTGACATCCCCCGGTTCTTGCAGGGCGTGCTGCCGGCCGGCCCGGGTGATCGTCCATCCGGACGGCCATGCAGCACAGCGACACGATACGGTGATCCGGCTGGGGCCCATATCGTATGAAGATGCCCCATTTTTGCAAGAGAACCCCATCAGAGTTAGCTGTTTTTTATAGCACGAACCATACAGGAGTACCAACCATGAGCGAGGTAGTCAAGAAGGGGGCGTGCAGGGGCATCTGCAAAAACTACCGCGTCAAAAAGCCCCACGGCGCCACCAGGTACGGTTCCGGCCAGGGACGCTGCCAGATATGCGACGTCTGGATAGACCACCGCGGCTGCCACCTCAAGGACGGCTCACCGGCCCTGGAGAGCACCATAGGCTGGTTCTGCAACTGCTGCAACTACCGCGTGCGCCAAAAGCCCCGCAACAAGATATACAAGCAGAAGCTGAGCGACTACAACAACCGCATCCTCTAAAGCCCTAGCGGTACTCGTCCCCGCAGTCTCCCACTATCCCAAAGAGGTCGCGGGATCTGGCCGTGACCGACTCTATCTCGGAGACGTCCCGGCCGTCCAGCCGCAGCCCGAAGACGCCCAGGTTCTCGTCGATATGGTCGGAGACGCCCAGCCGGCACCCTATGATGGCGGCGGCCACGCCCGGCCTGTCCAGGACGTACCTGACCGCGACGCAGGGGATTGTCGTACCGTGCCGGGACGCTATCCGGTCCAAGACGGCCAGCAGGTCCTGGAACAGGCCCCAGCCGCCCCACGCGTCGATGACGGCCTTGTACTTTTGGAGGCTGGCCGTATCCAGGTCGCCGCCGGCCGGCTCGGGCCGCCCCAGATACCTCCCCGACAGGAGCCCTCCCAGCAGCGTTCCGTAGCAGAGCAGCCGTATGCCGCGCCCCTCGCAGTACGGGGCCATCCGGCGGGCGGGGCGCGTGTCCAGGATCGAGTACTGCACCTGGTTTGAGACGACCGGTATTCCGCGATCCACCAGCTGCTTGAGCCGCGCCGTGTCAAAGTTTGTCAGGCCCACGCAGGAGACCAGGCCCTCCCTGACCAGCCTGCTGAGGCCGTCTGCGGCATCCAGGTACCGGCCATCACGGTAGTCCCACCAGTGAAACTGCACCATGTCTATCCGGTCAACCCCCATCCGCGCTGCAGAGCGCTCGATTCGCCGCCGCACCTCCCCGTATGGCATGGGGCCCGGCGGCGGCACCATCTTGGTCAGGCCGACGGAGCCTCGGCCCCCGGCGCCGCGGAAGGCGCCGTACCACTCCTCGGCGGGCCCGTATATGTCGGCCATGTCCCAGGCCACCAGGCCGGCCTCGTGGTAGGCGGCCATCGTCTCCACGGCGGCCCGCTCCTCCACGTGTCCGTGGGCGCCGGCCACCTGCCACAGGCCGTTGACTATCCTCGGGATGACCAGGTCCGGCGCCAGACGCTCCGTCTCTATCATCGGCGCTAGGTCGTCCCGGGGCGAGCCCCTACACTCCGCTGTCCTGGTCGTAGCGCATGATCTTGTCCCGCCGGCGCTTGAGTACCGCGAATATGCCCAGTATGACCGCTATCCAGATGGTCGCGAATATTATGTTCGAGAGGCTCACGTACAGGTACGGGACGGCCTCCTCCATGTTCTTCTGCAGGGACAGAGCCCGCGAGTTGATGTCCATCATGGCGGTCGAGTATGCGGCGCTATCCCGGGGGATGGCCGCGGCCACCTCTATGCTCCCCCGGAGATCTTCAAGGTTGGTGCTGATCCTGGCAAAGTTGGTGGTCTCGGTGGGGAATATCCAGACCGGGTTGCCGTCGCCGGGCAGTTTGGCGAGCACCAGCCCTATGTCCGGCTCCATGGCGACCAGGTGGTCCCGGAGCATCGCCGGATCAGAGGAGCCCATTATCCCGCTCAGGTGGCCGCGGACGCGGTCCACCGGATAGATATCGTCGTTGTAGCCCTTGACGGCCATGAACGCGCCAAAGGCGATAACGCAGATGATCCCCACCATGGCCAGCTTGTATGCCCGGTTCGCCATCCTCTCCTCCCGGCTGATGATATGCGGGGCGGCTGATTTATGTCTTTTAAATCTCGAGTGCGACAGGCTCAGATAGGAGACGTAAAAGTACCCTATCGTCTGGACGGCGATTATCGGCGCGAACATGGGGTGGTTGTGCAGTATGGCCACCATTATCCCCAGTATCCCGTAGACCGCAAAGAACAGCTCCATCAGCGTGATCCGGGTGAACGGCAGGTTGTAGGCGTTGTCCTTCCAGTCGTCCTTGGACTTGAGCGTTCCGTACTTGGGCGTGCGGTGGAAGACGTTCTTCTTGCCCAGCACCGCGTCAAAGACGGCCACCGTATTGTTGACCGACAGGCCGGCGTTGTACACCAGCAGGAACGGCAGGATCTTGGCCTTCTGCTTCCAGGACTCGCGATACAGCCGCTTCACTATCACCAGGTAGGCCCCCGGACCCATCAGCAGGTAGGTGGCCACGGTCACCACCGGGATGAAGCTTATCAGGTACAGGTTGATCTCCTGCGTCAGCAGTATGGGCAGCGTCAGGAACTGCACCAGCATGAACGGGTAGACGACATGGCGGGTCAGCTGGACGAACGCCTGCACCTTGGCCCCCAGGTCGATCCCCCGCTTGACCACTATATCGGACAGCAGTTTGAGGGCGCACTGTATGGAGCCCTTGGCCCAGCGAAACTGCTGGCGCTTGGCGGCGTTCATCTGGACCGGCAGCTCGGCATCCACCACCACGTCCGGCAGGAAGACGCACTTCCATCCCTTCATCTGGGCGCGGTAGCTCAGATCCAGATCCTCCACCAGCGTGGCCGTATGCCAGCCGCCCGCATCATCTATGCACTCGCGCCTCCATATGCCGGCCGTTCCGTTGAAGTTCATGAACAGCGAGGAGTTGCTCTTGGCCTTCTGCTCTATCAGAAAGTGAAAGTCCAGGCTCATGGCCTGCGCCCGGGTTATCGCCGAGTACTCCTCGTTGGCGTGCCCCCAGCGGCACTGCACCAGGCCGATCCTGGGCGAGGAGAAGTGCGGGATGGCCTTCCGGAGGAACCACTTCGGCGGCATGAAATCCGCATCAAATATGGCCACAAACTCGGTGTCGGTAGACTCCATGGCGTGCTTCAGGGCGCCGGCCTTGTAGCCCTGCCTGCTGTCACGGCGGACGTACTCTATCTTGAAGCCCCGCCGCCGGTAGTCGCGGACCGTGTCCTGCAGCAGGACGGAGGTCTCGTCGTCGGAGTCGTCCAGGATCATTATCTTCAACTTGTCCTTGGGGTAGTCCATGGCGCAGACCGAGTCCACCAGGCGCTTGGCGACGTACTTTTCGTTGTAGAAGGGCAGCTGCACGGTGACCGTCGGCGTGCCCAGGTCGGTTACCAGGTGGCCCTCCTTGCGGCGGGACGCCAGGTAGGCCAGGTAGTAAAAGTTGCACGTATACGCGGTTATGACCACCGCCGAGAGTATGAACAAATCAAAGACCAGCTGGAAGAACGGGTTTCCGGCCATGTCCGGTATGGGCTGGCACTCGTAATATTTGTTGTTTAGGGGACGGGTAGGCGGGCCCGGCCGAAGCGGCGGCCCTATGCCTTTTGCTCGAATATCTTGATCGCCTGCGGAGGGCAGACCCCCTCGCAGGCAAGGCAGAATATGCAGTCCGGCTCTTTGGACATCAGCGGCTTCTTCTCGGAGGCGAGGTTTCCCGGCGTGTCAAACCACTCGTAGACGGAGACCGGGCACGCATCAATGCAGGCGCCGTCCGCCACGCAAATGTCATAGTCCACGGAAACGAACTCGCCCCACACGCCCATTATCTGGTTGTCCTCGCCCCTGCGGCCCCAGGTTTTGATGGTGTGCCCCTCTACGGGATAGGGCTTGGATGAGGGCACGCGGGACTTGAATTCAACATCTATGGGTCCTGGCTTGGCGCCGTCAGGTACCTCGATCTCCTCCTCCACGGAAGCCACCTGCGCCTGCCCCGGAGCGGGTACCGGTTTGGGCTTTGGCTTGGCGTTGGGGACGATCTTGGCCAGCGGCGTGAGCTCCTCGAGGCGGGCAATGGCCTGGGCCTCGTCCAGCTTCTCGGTCTTTTTCAGGGCCTCCCGCATCTTGTCGGCCAGCAGGGTATTGCGCAGAACCGTATCTATCATCATCTTGGCAAAGTGGTCGGCCTTCTTGCGGTAGTCCCGGACCCACTGCGGGTCGCCGAACTTTTCTATCGGGAATATCTGGTATATGATATCGACTACCTCCCCGGTAACTATCTCGATGGTGACCGACAGGTCGGCTTCCTCGTAGCCGGAGGCATCCTCGTCCTCGCCGCTCCTCTCGGTCCACCGGTAGGTGGCGTAGACGCGGTCCGCATACGAATCCATCTCAAATGTCTTCTTGAGGCCGTCATGAACGGACCGTATCTCGGCGGGTTCCTCAAGTTTGACGGGCAGGCGGTACAGGCCCAGCTTGAAGCCGTGCAACGGGTATACGCCGCGCTTGGCCGTAGGCGCCTCCATCGACCAGACCCTGTCCTTGAGGAGTAACGACATTATGGTTAGTACCCCTTGTGGTCTTAAAAGGTTATCGGGGCTGGTTCTTGTGCAAATTCGGGTGTTCACCGAAACCATCTGGCCGCAACCAGCGTTTTCCCGAACCAAAACCGATTGTCCGGGGAGCAGTCATCGGGCAACACCCGCGTTTGCAACAGAACCTCGGGGCTGGCAGTTAACGCAGAAGTGATCCGATCTGGCCAGGGACCGGCCCCCGAAACCGGCGGGCCGGATGGCCAAGGGTGTTTGTCCGGCGGATCAACCCTGATCGATCAAGCCGCCGGACGACCAATGCGGGTGCGCATGCAGATGCCACCGCGCCCCGCCCGCCGGCGTCATGCCCGTCTGGGCGCCATCCCCGGGGGACGCCCCGCACCGTCCCCTGCCGCCAACGGTATACACGCCCCGCCGGCCCGAACGGGGGACCGGAGATGTCTGCCCCAAACATCCCGGGTCGTTCCACGGGGGGTCGCCGGCGACCGGTGCCACGTCCCACCCACAATGTGGACCGACATGCACGGAATTTGCGGGTGGTGTCAAGCGTACCGGAAGCAGGCTTGGGCAAAAACCGAGTTACATCTGCGTTAACCGGCAGAATCTGGCCGCCACCGCGTAGGTGCGGCAGCCTGCGGAGTATAGATGGCCACGTCATTCGCCCCGTTCAGTACGAACCTGCCGTCACGTCCCCCGGTGTCTGACATGTGGCAGGCTGCGGCGATGTTGTCCGGGTCGGCGATATACATTATCCGGATGCCGTCGCCGCCGGCCACCACGGCGTAGTGGCGGCCGCCCCCTTGACAGTGCGCGATGCCCGACGGGCCCTTTAGATTCATGTCTCCCGCGTCTCGGATGGAGTCCTTGGCGCCGCTGGAAAGTTTGCGCGGCTCGTTCACGTCCGCTATCCGGAGGGAGTTGGGGAGGATCCCGATGACGGCCGCGTATTGCTTGTTTCCCATCGAGTAGACGAAGAGGTCGGCGGTGGCGCCGTCCATCTTGTTGTATATCAAATGCCTGTTTTCAGCTAAAGTCGCCACCGGAATCATCCGCCCCTCTTGGTTCGCGGGTTCTGCTGCAAATACGGGTGCTTTACACTCTGCCGCGATTATTTCAAATCACCACACCCCCGGTAGACGGTTCGCCACGCAGCGTGCACGAGCATCTGGCACATAGATATCCTGCCGACCAAAGAGGCACGGGGCGGTGGCCGAGGTGGCGGTGATGATGCGACTCATGACGAGTCTGGCGGGCGGCGTGTGGACGGCTTGGCCTTGGCGGCTATCCTCCCTTTGTTGGCCTGGCAGTAGACCCTGGCTTGGCCCTGCTGGCTTGGTAGTAATCTTTGGCCGTCATGGCGTGCCCGCGCCAGGGGTTGCCTAACCCCGGTGCGCCGCTATCTGCCGGATCTGCGGGGCGGTCAGTCTTTCGGCCACATAGTCATCGACGGCCGCCAGCCACCCGTCCTGCTCTATCTTGCAGCTGCCATCACTGTCGTACTGTCGCACGATGATGCCACCGCCGCGCATATGCGGCCGTTGTCCGTATAGACCACCACGCCGGATGCGCCACCGAGATATGTCCGCACACTGTCCGCCACGCCGTCCTGCGGCGTGAGGCCCATCTCCGGCTCGGCAGAGGCTTCACCGGCGGCGAGCCCCGAGACGGCAACGGCCATCGCGGCGGCCGCCACCAACACAAACGACATCTGCCGGGAGTGCCCGGCCACATGGAGTCACTCACCCCTGCCCGCTGCGCGGGCAGCGGGGCAGGCGGGCTCATTCCGGGATAGGTTCTGGGCGCGACCAAGGACAATCCAAAACCGGCCCCGAAAGGCTGGCGCGCGATAGTAAACGGGGCGCCGCCCGTTAACTTCCCGGCTTCTCTTATTTTCTTAGTCATCATTTCGTTTTTTATTTCCAACCCCATACGCTTTCTTATTTATTATTATATTATCTATATTACGATAATAAATATAATAACATATTATTGTAATTTTCATTGTGTAAGTTCTCAATAATATCAATGCTAAACATTTTGCATAGTAAATATAATAAATTGTTATAATCAAAATACCGCACCATTTATAGGCAACATGAATTTAATCTGCCTGTCCGTGTTCAGTATCCTTATTCCAATTATGATCCTAAAACAGTATGATTATCTCGCGATGGATAAATTCCACAAGCACGTACCTTATCATTATGGTTGATGTGGAAATGTTGCGCATACACGTGGCTCCGGTGGGATTCGAGATAGACAGGGTGGTAATGCCGGTGGAAGAGAGAAAGGCGGACCGGGTGTGGCTGCTGGTGCATCCTGGTGACGACAAGGCAGATGGCTACCTCAGGACCATACGCGGCAAGCTGAGGGATGCCGGCATAGACATACAGGAGAAGACGCACGACCGCGCCGACCTGTTCGACATTATCCGGGCTACAAAGGAGGTGATACAGCACGAGCGGGAGAACAACGTGTCTGTCAACCTCTCGTCCGGCTCCAAGATACAGGCAATCGGGTGCATGATGGCCTGCATGATGTTCGATGACGAAAGCGGGATCAGGCCATACTACGCCGAGCCCGAAGAGTACCAGCAGCAGGGAGAACCGATGTCCACCGGGGTCCGGAAGGTGATCGAGATGCCCCGGTACAGCCTGCACATCCCTTCGGTGATGCTGATCAGGGCGATGCAGATCATACGGCGCCACAGGAGGATAAAGAAGAAGAATCTGCTGGACCGCCTGCTGGATGCCGGAATTATAATGATCTCCGACGACCCCGAAAAGATCCCCGAGCCGGGCACGCTGGTGGTCAACGCGCTGGAGGAGAACAGGCTGGTGGCCGGACTTGCACGGATGGACAAGAGCATCATCAGGCCGCTTGTCGGGTGGGGATTCGTGGAAGTGACAAAGATGGGCAGGAACAGGTGGGTTACGTTGACCAAGGAGGGAGAGAACGCTGCCAGGTTCCTTCCGGATGGTTAGCCGGCAGGCCGCCGGCGGCATGCGCTAGATACGGGCAGGGGCGCGGCGGCGCCGTGTTATCGCATGGTCCACGGCATACTTGGCGCGGCAGAGTGACGGTTGTGTGGGTTGTTCCGGTGATGGTTTGGCCGCGCCCGGGCCGCGGCGCCCCCCCCCCGGCCAGATGGTCAGTTGGCCGGATGGCCGGGGACCGGCAATGCCGGGGTTGTGGCCCGCCGGGGCCGCCCGGGCGGGATATTCCGGCGGGGACATTATCCGGGATTGACGGATGGATGCCGCAGGATGGCGGTCGGACCGCGGTGCCGGCACGCGCCGCCCCGCACCTGCAGCAGGCAGACGCACCGGGTGGGGGAGGGGCCGCGCCGGGCCACACGGGGGAGGGTCCGGACGCCCCGTACCGGCATGGCGGCCGCCCGCCGGGGAGATGCTCGTCGCCGGTTCGTGGAGGGGTCGGCCGGACCGCTCGGTTTTTAAAAAAGGCGCCCCGTTCATGGGATCATGGCAATGCCCATGGACTATACCCCCGGCGACGCGCCAGAGGAGAGGGCGAACAGCGTCCAGGACTACAAGATCACCTGCATGAGCTTTATCGAGGAGATATCTGCCGACTACAAGGCCTGGGTCGACTACTACAAGCTGCCCGGGGAGGAGGACTCCAAGAGGCGGCGCGAGATAGACTCGGTGATATCCAGGACCAACCGGTGGATAGCGAAGGTGCCCCGGAGTATCAAGGGGGTGGACGTGGTGATGAACGACGGCATACAGAAGATGGCCGAGGCCACCGCCGGCAGGCCCTTCCAGATAGGGGTGTTCGTCAACGGCAAGGCCGGATACACGAGCGCCGCCCCCGGGGCGGTGAACGTGAGGGTGAGGGCCGCGGGGCGAAACGGCCGGATGACGTCGCTGGGGTTCCACTTCCAGGACAGCCGTTTCCGGGTAGAGTCCACCTGCGGGGCCCGCATGGACGGGGCGGTGCCCGGCGGCGAATACGGGGCGATGGACCTCATGCTGGCGCTGCACGCGGAAGGGGCAAAACCTGGGGACGTGGCCTCGTTCACCGTGACCGTCTGCGAGATGGATGGCGGGACCGAGACCGACCGGAGGGGCCTTACCACGATAGTCCACTTTAGGTGATCGCCCCGCCGGACGGCGCCACCCGGATGGCCACCCTCCGCTCCAGGCCCCGGGGGTCGTCCCCGGGGTACTTGAGCAAGGATATGCGGCGCTCCAGCGAGGCGTCGGTCACCTGCGAGGCCGTTCCCGCGATGACCAGGCCCTCCCACCGGACGGTCACGCGGGGATGGGCCAGGGCGTTGAGGAACCAGTCCGAGTCGGGGCGGTGCCTTGAAAAGTAAAAGTCGCCCCGGTGGATCACGCCGCGGAGCCGGACCGTATGCGGGCGGCCGCTCATCCTGCCGGTGGTGGCCAGCTCGGCACGGACCGCGCCCTCGATCTCGGCCCAGGCGGGTCCGGCCAATTTAATGCCGGCCCCCCCGGCCGAAGACCCTGCGGTGGATCAGGGCCGGCGGCAGGACGCCGGCCAGCGGCGCCACGAGATACAGCCAAAGGTCGTCGAATATCCCAGTCACCGCCGCCGGCGCCAGGGACCGGACGGGGTTCATGGAGGCTCCCGAGACCGGCCCGAAGAACCACACGTCGACGGCCACCGCCCCGCCCACCACCAGGCCCGCCACGGCGGGGCCCGCCCTCGTGTTGATGATGCAGAGGATGGCGCCCATCAGGATTGTAGTGGCCGCCGCCTCTATCCCGAGCAGCTCCGCGGCGCCGTAGGCGGGATCAGGCCGGTTCAGCCCCAGCTCGGCATGGTCTCCCATCACATGCAGCACGAACAGGCTGCCGGCGATGGCGCCCGCCGCCTGGGCGGCCAGGTAGGCGGGCACCATCCCCCACCTGGCATGGCCGGTTATGGCAAAGCCCAGGGTGACGGCCGGGTTGAAGTGCGCCATCGAGTACCTGCCCAGCGCGAACACCAAAAACCACAGGCCCGCCATATGCATCAGGGCGATGAACTCCAGGCCCAGGGCCTGCCGGTGGATGCCGTCGTAGACTATCGAGCCGGTGGCCGCCACGACCAGCCCGAAGGTGCCGACGGCCTCGGCCAGGAAGATCTTCTTGTCGAAGAGTAGCGGCGGCATCAGCCCAGGCGCTCTGCCAGTACCCTGACCCTCTGCTCTATCATGTCCCGGATCCGGCGGACCTCCTGTATCGGCTTGCCCTTGGGATCCGGTATCCCCCAGTCGTCTATCCCCTCAACGAACAGAGCCGGGCACGCCTCCCTGTCCATGCATCCCATGTTCACCACCACCGACGACCCCCGGATCATCCCCCCGGTGAGCGCCCGGGGCCGCCCGGATATGTCAATGCCGACCTCCTTCATGGCCTGGATGACGGTCCCGTTGGGTTGGCCGGCCGGTCGCGTGCCCGCGCTGGCAACCCGCACGTGCGGCGCGTACCTCCTCATGAACGCCTCGGCCATCAGGCTCCTGCCGGCGTTCTCCACGCAGACGAACAGTATGGTCCCGCTCACAAAAATTTTATATCAATGGGGATTTATATAAATTCTGGTTTACATGAACGGGATGGCGCTGCTCCGATGCATCTGCGACGAGACCCGCTTTGCCATACTGGAGACGCTGGGGACCGGCGGGGAGCTGTCGGTGGGCCAGATAGCCGCGGCGCTGGAGCGGGACCAGCCGCTGGTCTCGCACCACCTGAGGATACTCAAGGGGTGCGGGGTGCTCGCGTGCAGGGCCGACGGGCGCCGGTCCCTGTACAGGATATCCAGCACGAGGATATCCTCGTTGATAGCGGACATACTGGAGGCCAGTGACAGGATAAACAGCCTCTGCGCCGAGGACGGGTGCTGCGCCCCGGCCCGGCCGGGAATGGCGCCCGCCGGGAAGATCCGGGCTCCCGGGTGATGGGGGCGGGATCCGGCCGGCGCGGCGGCCTGCCGGAGCCGTTCAAACCGCCCAAGAACGGCGGTGTCGTCGGGGGCGACCTAGCCACCTTCTACCAGGCGTACGACTTTGGACCATCCGAGACGGCCATGAAGTACGGGCCGAGCAAGGAGTTGACTGCCTGGCGAGCCGAACATGGGCGGCTGCGCGACCACCACCACCCCTACCAGCGCGGGGCAACCATGGACGCTACGGCGGCCTGCCGGAGGGTTATCGACGGCCGTTCGGACCGCATCCCGTTCCGCCCCGAGGACGGCAGGATCATCCTCAACTCGGTGGATCCGCCGGTCAGGCGCGGCGACCATCAGGCATACGCGCCAGGGTTCGGCGTGGTCTAGACCTCGACCGAAACTGATCCAGCCTGGGAGACGAGGTAGTTCAGGATGGTCGATGCCACCGACAGGATCACCGAACGTACGACCTAGGTTGCCTGCCGGGTGGCCGGCCTGGGTTTACCGGCTTTTGATGTCCAAATACATGATGGTTTGTTTTGCAGATACTCTCCTAAACTTTTGTTTCTCGTACCAACCCACCGCGTCACCATATGGATGCAGTGCAACCATCCTGCAACCCACCACCGTCGATAACTCTTGTGCCATTTTTGTCGCCCAGGCAATCATTCTTTTGCCCACGCCTTGGCGTTCGTATTCTTCGTGGGTTGCAAGCTGGCCTATCAGCAATGCCGGAATCGTACTGTACGAAAACTGTTCCGTTCCCGCATAATCGGGATTGTCTTGGATGTATTTTTTGCTGATAGAGTATGCGGCTAGAGTGACATATCCGAGCGCAACGCGATTGTCATAGACCCAAACCCACGTCGTTCCCATCTTTCGTCTTTGTTCATTTAACGCATCTTTTTGTAAATGATCAACCATGGCAGGTTTTTGGTTCTTGAATGCGGATATGCCGGGAATGTCTTTGCCAAGGCGCCTAATCACCACCTTGGCAAAGTCGATTTGATCAGCCATCAATCATCGTAAGACACCTTAAAGGTGTCTGCAAGCTTTATGGCTTCACGCACATACTCCGCCTGCTCGTCTGAGGGACCCTTTTCCAGATCACTCACCAGGGCCTTCCACTCGCGGTCCCCCAATGGCGGTATTGTACGCATTACCATGATTACCATGTCTGATGTTGATTTATAAGCATACCGTAAATCGGTTCCCCCGCAAAGACGGGTGGCGGGTCAGGAAATCTGCATCCACGATCTTAAACGGCCAACCGGATCAGGGCAGGCATGGGGCACAGGAAACCCCGGAAGGGCAGGGCGCCGGAGCAGGGTATAACGCGCCGCGGGCTCGACATCTACCAGAAGGGCGACCAGATCAAGGCCCTGAGCTGAAACCGCTGGGACGTGGCCTCCCAGGGCACTGAGGGCGCATGGTACCGGGTCTCGCCTGCGGGCAAGAGTCCCACGTGCGAGTGCGCCTACCACACCACCGGGAAGGGGTGCAGGCGCAAGCATATCGCGGCGGCCTAGCACGCGCTGCTCGTATCGTCGGAGGCCGCCCCCGGCAAGAAGGTCGACGTCAGAGAGCAGGATCTGGCGTGCCCGGACTGTGTAGGGAAAAGAAGTACTCCCGCGACGGATGATGGTACCGCGGCAAACACGAGAAGAGGCAGTGGTACAGGTGCACTATATGTAAGCGGCGGTTCGGGGACAACCCGGGCTTTGAGTACCGCCGGGTGCCGCGCCTGTACATCACGCTGGCCCTGATGCTGTCGGGGATGATGGGGATGGCGGCTACCAACATACAGATGATGCTCAAGCATCCGGGCATCGGGGTGCGCGTGTACACCATAACCAGGATCCTGGAGCACCATCCCGGGGCGGTGGGAGAGTATACCCGGACCCCCAAGCCACCGTGCACAGGGGACAAGTAGGGCTGCGAGGAGAAGATACAGAAGGTCCACGGCAGGGGGTCGTGTATGGTAGCCGTCATGGATCTTGCCACCCGGTTTGTGCTGGCGTGGGACATATCATCACCCACCAAGAAAAAGTACGACGCCGCCTCCCTGCCGCGGGCGGCCGGGGACATGGCAGGCAGGATGATTCCCCGGCTGTCTATCACCGACGGCCCGGACCGGTACCACATCGCCTTCGATAAGGTGTTCCGCACGCTGAGGGGCCTCAGGTCCGTCCACATACGCGACATCCACATCCGGAACCTCATATGCAACACCAACAAGCAGGAGCGCCTCAACGTGGGGGTTCGCCGGCCGCTTCAGGTACGCCCGCGGCATAAACAAGGAGGGGTCGCGGATATTCCGCATGGCCGTACTGCGCTACAACTACATCAAGCCGCACGGCGGCATAGGCGGCCGGACACCCGCCGAGGCTGCCGGCATCAATATTTTGGGTACGGACAGGTGCTGACGCCCATACAGAACGCCGTATCCGCCGCGTGAGGCGCCGCGGATGCCCGACATGATGCGCCGGCGCTGATTTTCGCCCCCACACCCGCCCCGTTCCGGCGGGACTTTGCCAAAGACCGGTCCAAAGTGCATCCAGGCGGCCCGGACATTCCCGGTCTGGGCCGGACTGCGGCCCGGATCCGGACCATTTGGATCAACCACCCGTCCTTGCGGGAGGAATCCGTCCTACCAAGCTAGACGACCATAGCATGAAGATTCACCACATACAGTATAAGAGAATTTGCTGCCCCAGACATCCTCGACAACCGGGGCAACGTGCTTAGTGTGATAGGCCTACCACGACCAAGCTGAACCAACGGGTTGGCAAGCGGTATTAGGGCACATACTCATAATCTTTAGCCGACGATTCCACTCTAGGTTCAGTCTGTGGACTTTGCCGCCGCCTGTATGAGCGTCATCCGCTTGCTGGCGCCTTCTATCCGGATGCCAGCAGCTTCGGCCGGGGTTATCTGGCCTTCCAACCCAAGGTGAGGTCTCACCAGGTTGTGGTACAATCGTGGCACCTCCAGCGGCTTTCAGCATAGCCAGGTATATCGACTGGATGAACGCAAAGTACGGCAAGCTCAGCGTGAGACTGTTCTCGAAGCTGCACATCATGCACATGCTGCACGGCACGGTATGCGCCGCCGTCGTTGCCCCGGGAAAGGTCAACGACCCGCCGCACCTGCGTCTGATGATAGAGATGCTCCCGGAGGGAGACGGGGACGTCCCGGCCGACGCGGCCTACGATGGCGTCAAGAACTGCAGCGCCATCTCGGACAGCGGCCGGAGGGCGATCATCTACATCAAGTCCAACGAGGTGATCAATGGATTCAACGCCGGGGCGGAGATGCTGAGGTTCGGCGAGGATCACCCTGGGACATTCCACCGGATACTGCGCCTCCGGAACAACGTCGGGAGCGTCTTCTCGTCCATGAAGGCGCGGTTCGGCGGTGTCGTGCGCCCCCTCAGGGAGACGACCCGGTCGGTTGAGCTGCCATCGACGACCGTCCGCTACAACACGGCCCTCGCCTGAGGCCGCGCCGCGGGGGCGGGAACCACCCGCGGCTACCCGGAAGGCTGCGCACGACTGCTCGCGGACCGCCGTCCAGGACGGCTCCGGTGGGCAGCAGGAACGTGATCCGGCGTCTCCCCCGCGCCTTCCCGCCGGTCCAGGCGCCTCCGAGGGTCTACGGGTGGCCGTTTAATTTTGGTTTTTTGGACAAGGCCGCCGCTCCCAAAAGGATTAATTAGATATGCAAATGAGGCGCTCACGGATGAGTAACTGGGACCTTATGATGCCGGGTATGGGGCTCACCTCCATAGGCCTTGCGGGGGTCACCATATCGTATGCGGGGCTGGCCCACACGTTCATAGACGGGATGCACGCCCTGACGGGGCTGACCATGATACTGGGGCTGATATTCCTGGCCACCGGGATACTGGACGGGGGCGTCTCGACCAGCAACCGGGCCAAGGCCACCACCCTGGTGGTTCTCTCGATAGTGCTGGCGTTCGGAACGGCCGGGTTCCTGTTCAATACCGTCAGCACGACGCCGCTGTTCGCCGGGATACTGATGGGGATAGCATTTCCGGCCGTGATCATGGCGTATGTGGCCGCAAAGATGCCCCAGTATACCAAGCCGCTGGGGGCCATATTCTCGCTGGCCGCAGCCGCCGGGATAATCGCGTACGTGGCATTTGGGATGGTGGGGCCCGAACCCTACCTGATACCGGCCGAGGAGCCCGAACCCGAGATAGAGGCCGAGCCCGAACCCTTCAGCGGTCCGGTCGTCGAGGTGGTCATCCTGGAGGGATCCGACACGGCGGGCAATCCCGACTATGATCCGGACGTGCTGTCGGTGCCCTGGGGATACGGCGTGGACTGGTACAACGCCGACATAGTGGCCCACACGGTGACCAGCTTCGAGGATGCGGGGGCGACCTTTGACTCGGGCCTGGTGCTGGCGGGAGACAGGTGGTTCTTTGACACGAGCGCCCTGGAGGTGGCCACCTACGAGTACTTCTGTATAGTGCACCCGTGGATGCAGTCCACCATGATAATAGAGGACGCGGCTCCGGCCGACCCGGCCATCCCAGAGATAGAGGGGCAGTAGGGGGCTGGTGGCGGCCGCCGCCGGATAGAGCGTTGCCTGAGATCGTCTTGGAGAGGGTGGCCGTCGGCGCCAGCGTACTGGACAGGCTGAGGGGGCACGCTGCCGACTGCAGTCCGGAGGAGGCGTGCGCCCTGCTGCTGGGCACCACGGATGGCCCATCCTGCGTGATAACGGACGCCATCCTGACGGAGAACGCCGACCACTCCCCGGTGAGGTTCGCCGTCCCCGATGATCAGCTGATACGGTCGTACCGGGCGGCCGAGGAACGCCGGCTGGAGGTGGCGGGGATATTCCACTCGCACCCTGGTTCGCCGGCGGTGCCCTCCGGGACCGACACCACATACATGAGGCTGAACCCGGTGGCCTGGGTGATATACTCGGGGAGCGAGGGTATCTTCCGGGCGTGGGCCATGGGCGATGGGGTGGTGGAGGTCCCCCTGGTTACACGGGGTCGGAGCGACCCGTGAAATCTAAATAGGCCCGTGCCGGGAGCCGCCTCATGGAGATACACGTGTACGACACGTACGTCAAGGCCGCCGATGGACACACCATGCACTTTGACGTGATCACCGGCGAGAAGGACCACGACAAGGCCATCACGTATGGCAGGGAGTGGCTCGAGTCGATAGGCGAGGGCAACGCGGTCATGACCGCCAACGAGTGCCAGTTCTGCCACTCCCAGGGTGCGCCGGCCCCGATAGAGCAGGCCATCCGCGAGAGGGGCTACTTCATACAGAAGATGCAGGGCTGTCCCTGATCTCGCTTTTTTTCATTTTTGCCCACTGGAGATGTGTGGACTCAGGTCTCCCCAAAGCGGGCATCTTGGGCATCGTCTAGTTGTCTGCGACGGTAATCCGGCCTCAGCACGCCGCGGCGACCGGCGCGACCAGATGGCCTTGCGCGCGTTCCAGACGGCGTTCGGCAAGAGGTCAAACCCGTAGAGCGCCTCGAAAAAGTATGAGATGGTCTGCCAGTGCACCTCCCCGCATAGTACTCCTCAATGAACCCCAGGATCTCGGGCCCGAACTATGTCCCCAGAATGCGGGAGCCGTCGCGGTGGCGGTGATCTCTCCGCATCTCTTGCAGGGTCCTCTCCTCATCACGTACGCGACGCACCCTACCACCAGAGAGTTGTCACCGGTAAAATCATAGACCATCTTGACGACCGGTGGCAGCTTCCTGAGGTGGCCGCGTCAGCATGTGCCGCACCTACAGACCCGCAACACGACCATCCGGTCCGCCTCGTTCTTGTGTGAGACGCCTACATGTCCGGCGGGCCCCAGCGGGATGGTCCGTCCTCTGCCTTCCCGTTGGTGCCATCGCCATCCGATTCAGATCCACCTCCATCACCATCCCCGTCGGCACAGCCACCCTCCCCCATCATCATCTTCCGGTAGGCAGCGCGCTTCTCGTTGTACAGCAAACCGGTCGAGGACGGGACGTGGGCGTATTCGTACTTGGCCATCCTCCTGTCGCGCTCGGCTATCTCCAGCCTCAGCAGGTCTATCTACGCCTCAAAGGCCGCGACCATCCCGCCATGCACGGCCTCGAACCAGGATACCGCCTCGCGCAGTTCCCGGCTCTTCGCCGCCAACCTGGCCGGCTCCCCACGCAGGAGGCAGTCTTTGACTTGCGGCTCGCCCCGGTTCGCAGATATTACGATCAATAACCCATGGCCCTGCTAGGCGTCCAAATTGACCGTATTGGGGACCTGAGTGTATACGCTTCCTCTCCTCCAAGGTTTTTTTAACGCGGCAACGACCAGGGTGGACTCCGCTAGGAGCGTCTTGAGGTGGTCATTCTCCTTCTGAAGGGTCTTGTTGTGGCGGTATTCGACTTTCCGGCCATGGTGGCCTTGGCAGATTCCAGGAGCTTCTCCATCCATAAATAGAACGTGTTGGTGAGAGGCCGTACTCGCGGCATATCTCTACCGTCTCCGCGGATGTGGTGAGCACCTCCATCACTATCCTGTACTTCTCTACGCTCCATCGCATCTTGGTCGTCGCATGTACCTGCCGGTTGCACTCCAAATGAAAGCCTGTAAATCCTAGGGAACCAACTGTGTGCGGCGGCAGACCCCTACCACAGTATGGGCTTCGAGCCCTTCCAAATGAATGGGGACTACACGAGCTGCAGCTTTCGTGGGCTCCGAGCCCTTACAGGTGATTGCAGCCTTGCTGCCTGCCAACCAAAAAAAAGGAGGTGAAAAGAAATGGAAAGAAAAAAAGAAGCATACGTCGGAATCGACATAAGCAAGAGGATCTGCGTCGTCTGCGCCATGGACAAGGACGGCGATATCCTGTACCGGGGCAAGTACCCTAATACCAGGGCCGACGCGGCCGTGTTCGCCGATACCGTCCTGGTCAAGTATGACAGTCAGGCCGTCTGCGAGTCCACCGGCAACCTTTGGTTCAAGACGTTCGAGACGCTCGAGGAGCGCGGCATATCCATAGTGCTGGCCAACCCGCTGCGGCTCAAGCTGTCCCAGTCCGGGAACAAGACCGACAAGCTGGATGCCAGACATCTGGCCAACCGGCTCAGGATGAAAGACGTCCCGACCTGCCGCGTGCACCCGCCGGAGAAGCGGCACAACCTGAACCTGCTCTACCAGAGGATGACCCTGGTGCAGGACCGCACCCGCGTGCTCAACCGCCAGCATGCCGTCTGCGACAAGTACGACTACCGGACCAGCTCGGGCCACGGAAACACGTCCGGACCCAAGTACCAGGAATTCCTGAACGGCCTCAAGCTGAAGCCGGGCGACACCAGGATCATGGCACAGCTGGTCCGCCAGGTCAAATACCTCAACGGGGAGATCTCCATCCTGGACGAACGCATCAGAGAGGCGGCCTGCCAGAGCAAGGACGCCCGGCTGATAATGAGCCTGCCGGGGTTTGACGCCTTCAGCGCCCTGCTGGTGGCAGAGTCCATAGACGGCATCGGCCGGTTCGCCGGCCCCAAACAACTGGTCTCGTTCCTGGGGCTCTGCCCCAAGGTCTACCAGTCCGGGGACAGCATCCGGCACGGCCGCATGAAGAAGGACGCAGACGGCAGGCTGACCTGGATCACGATGAACGCGGCGATGGTCGCACACCAGCACAACCAGTACCTGTCGGCGCTCTACGAGAACTACCGCAAGCGCCATCTGCCGCTGGTGGCCCGAAGCCACCTGGCCAACAAGATGGGTGCCATCATCTGGCACATGCTGACCAACGAGGAGCCGTTCCGATTCCGCGACGAGCAAGCCTACCAGGCCAAGCTGGCTAGGCTGGGGACCGGCGCCTAGGTCCCGCGTGTCCCGGACGCCAAGCCCTCGACGACATGGGCAGACGTCCGGGGGCGCGGGCCGGCGCCGGTCCTCGGCCACGCCCACAACGGGGGCCGACCGGCCCCCCTCGCGCGTTTTTATGCGCCATCCGAAGACCGCCGGACCGGAGCGTCTCCACCGCCGCCCATCATCGGACGGGTGGCGACCTCCAGCAACACGGGATCGCCGGATCCCGTGGGGGACCCTGCGCACCTTACTTTTTCCCCGGCCGTCGGGGGTCCTCTCGCCGCCCCCATCTAGTGAGGGGCGGCTTCGAGGCCCCCCTCCGACCCCGCCCCGGTGGTCAAAAAATGATGAAATCGTCGTCCAGCCGTCGATCGTTTAAGTACTACCGACCCAAATTCCCGATGGCATACAACAAGGCAGATAGCTCACGCCCACATATTCCAATTGGGTTACACAGGTGTCTGTGTTGCGGATCGGTCTCGCTCTAAGGAACCTCCCGCCATTCGTTAACCAAGAGAGGTTCTCGACAGAACCACACACCGCATTGTTTAAATTCTGAGTGCCGATATATTGGGCATGTCCCAGCAAGTGGCAGTGACTGTTTCGATTCAAGAGACGCCTACAAAACGACTTAGGTCAAACAAGAGCGTGTGGGTGTTTGCGTACAGTGACATCGTACAGGTCACAACACATACAAACATCACACCCTACCAAGAAACACAATTGCGAGATAATCTTGAACCTAATGAGCCACTGGAAGATGCAGAACGCGACATGTACGCGCTGGCGCTAAAGAGTTTTGACGACTGGGAGTAACGAGTTGAGGCGTGGTGAATTGCTACAGCCCGGCACAATCGTAGTTGCAGATCCGCGTTACTTGGATCAAAGAGAATCAAAACGACGGCCATTATTGGTTATTTCCAGTGAGTACTTGCATGAAACAATGAAGTCTTTGATAGTTCTAGGAATAACAAGCAACCAAACCCAACAGCCGTACCTCATCAAACTACCCCCATCGAAGATAGAAGACGGCAGGCTTAATTCCCCTAGTCAAGTTATGTGTAACAGGATTAGTACAATACCCTTGGCACAGGCGCATAAGATTGCCAAAGTTTCGCCTGATTTTTATAACCACATTCTAGTCGAGGCGCACAAACTTGTCCTGCGACACATAGTGCCAAAATTGGAGCGTGATGGTAATGGTTAGAATGACTGTTGTTGAATTCAGTGTTATTAAGGAACCTTGGAATAAGTACAAACTTGAAGATGGAACCATTGTCAGCGTCAAGTCTGTATTAAACAATGTAAAACGTACGATCAACAAAAAGGGGCAGCGGTATCAAGCGGACGTGTCCTCCCATGTCAATGTAAAGGCACAGCCAACTCTAATGGGAAGACCAAATACAAAAGCGCTTTCACAGACAGATATAGATTCGAATATTGAAATGGATGACATGGAATTCGAGAGTGTGGCGCTCGAATTTAGCAAGTATAAGCTTGAGGACGGTGCAAAAATCAACATACAAGCAATACTGGTTAGCGTATCCAGATCCTCCCTGAAGAATGGGGATGGTGATCCTATCTACTCACTCCAAACCGCCCCCCATTTCTGGGTTAGACCGCCACAACAAACATGACCTACATGACGAACTTGATCTAAAATTGGTTTGGCAGACTCTAGGCACCTTCATTTGATGCCCGTGGCGAGGGACCCCTTAGAGCGAAACCGATCCGCAACACAAACATTTGGAGTACAACCGGGAGGTTGCCCTAGTAGTGCGTAGGGCTATCCAAAACAAAGCGCTCATTATCGGACTAGAACCGCAAAACCGGCGCAACCCGCCGCAATTTTGCGCGCCGCCAAGATGATTTTCAGCCAGAAACGGAATCCGGTAGCCGGTCCCCGGGGATGATGGCGCGATTTACGAATTTTCGACCGGATTTTTGACGGGCGGCGCCCAGTCTCCCTCACGCGGGGTCATCCAGGGTTATTGCGCGGCCACCAGGTAGTTCGTCATCTCGACGGGACGCATCTGGCGGCGGCGGGCGATGGCCGCGATGGCCGCCCTCAGATCTTCGACCGACGCAAAATACCTGCCCGCGAGCATCCTCTTGAGGACGTTCCACTGCTGCTCTATCGGGTTGAGCTGCGGGGTGTAGGCGGACAGGAACACCAGCCTAAGCCGGTCCTCGTTGGCCTTGACGAACTCGGTGACGGTTTCCGACTTGTGGTAGGGCGCGTTGTCCAGGATCAGCAGGATCTTGGGATAGATGCGCAGCATCTCCCTCAGGAACCCCTTGAACGTCTCGGAGTTGCAGGCATCGACGGTGCGGATGTGGACGCTATCGAACCCCAGCACGCCGAAGACGGACACCGATTTTTTGGAGTAGCTGGTCTTGATGGTGTCGTGTCCGTTGGTTGGTCGCCACCCGTAACCGGCATCGGACCAGAGGCGAGCGTGCATTTCATCGCAGGAGGGCACCGTGAACCCGTCTTCGGCGGCCTTGTTGACCACCAGGTTGGTCTCGGCCTTGAACCGCTCCTGCTCTTCAGGCGAGGCTGTGTTGTACGGGACGGGCCTGGGCTTGCGGTACGAGAACCTGATCCTCTTGAGGGCTCGCCTGAGCGTGCCCGTCTTGCAGCGTATTCTGAATTTCTTGCACAGTCCGTCCTGGATCATGATCATCTGCCAGGATCCCGCCTCGCACCCGTAGCGGGTCGGGTCTCGGCCCAGCCACCGCTTGATCTTCCTGAGGATCCGCCTGGTCAGCATCCTTGCCCTGCCCCTGCGCCTGCGGTCGAACCGTCTGTTCAGGTTGCCCGCGTGCATGCGGACCAACCAGTCCCGGACGGTAGAGTAGGCCACACCCAGTATCCGCGATATCTTCCGGATGCTCTTGCCCTCCTTTCTGAGGCGGGCTGCGGGCAGCCTGTACTTGGACTTGCCCGCCTTCTCCTCCTCGTGCGCCTTGATCAGCCGCTTCAGGCCGACCCCGGGCATGAACGCGGCCCTCTTGGGGACGACCTCGTTTTTGGCCGCGTTCGGCCGCTTTCTCCCGGCGGCTTTGCCCATGGGGGTGCGGGGGATGGAGGGGTGATCTATATGTTTGCATTCGGTGCGGGTCCTGGGATGTCCTCCCGCGCTGCTAACGGGCGGCGGTGATCGGATTGCTTTGAATTCCCCTACGCAGGTCCCGATCCAAGTATTTTTCACCGGTAAATAATCGGGAACTTTATCCTACCAGAATACTCCCAACATTCGGCAGATGGGCATCATGCTTTCACTCTAGGCTTGTTCATACATTTTATTGTGAATACGATTACAAAATTTGCGGGTATTTCTCCACTTTAAGGCGGCATCAATATCTGTTAGTAAACTTAATTTCCTATCGATTGCTTGTTCGATAATTGACAAGATGTCACCATCAGCATCCTCACGTTCTTCATCATATTGTCTTGGCCAATTCACAACCCATGCGTCTTGCTCAATGGAGTTTTTTAGTGGTATGTCATGCTTGGCAAAATACTGGTTATCAAGATCGGTGGATTTGGTTATCATATCATTAATGACACTGTGTGCGCTTGGAGCGGCTGAGATTCCAATCCACTGTGGTAATTGATAGTACTGTGCAGCCTCGTCTACTGCCCTTCCAGTAAACAAACTACCGTGGTAAAAAAACTCACCGCAAGATACACAGCCTCGGATTGGCATGTCCATACGTATGCTCTCGACAATTACACGCCATACTGTCTTGCTAAATGCACGCAGTAGGTTCTTTGGGTCCTTGCCTTTTACAATTATGAACATGGTATCAGAAAATGTAACAAGTGCAAACTTTTTTTTAAAACTATTTTCGGATTCTAAGAGATTTTTTGTGATATGTATTAATTTATTCCAGCTTTCGTGTATATCTGTAGGTTTGTTTTCTTTCCAGGATCCTTTAGTTCCCAGTATGTCTATTATGGATACAATTCCTAATGTTTCTATTGGAATACTTGCTTTCTCTTGGAGCCTTTTCTTGGTGCCCGTATGTGAAGTAATCCACTCTACATATTTAGGACAATGCCTTTTCAAAAATGCGTCATTGATAAGCGTTGGTTGTTCTTCAAGTATTTGTATTCCTTCACGAGTGATCTTGAACCATCCAAGCTTTGTATTTTTCAGCAAGCCGGCTTTACGCAATGTGGACACTGCCCACCTTACACGAATGTCAAACTTGCTTCGCCCAGATACTGGTGTAAGCTCTTTACGTTTATTTTGATCAATATGCAGAACTTTTGCTACATGATCCGTAACTTCTAAAATGCTGTAAAGTTGCCCATCTTTCAAGTATTCCAGGATGTGTAGCTGCATAATGTCCTTGGTTGGGATTATCATCGGCATGATTATCTAGGCATAGTATAAATAATTTACGTTCATCGCTGCTGATGGAAATGTGATTTTCCGACCCGGTCTTGGTCTAGGGAGATCCTCCAAGGACCCAGCTTTCGGCGGCACTGCAGCTTAAAAAGTCGGTGTGTAAGCCCGTCACGAATCACCATGAAAGACCAAACACGCCGGGATAACTCCGCCGAATCCGCATATAAGGCGATGGATTCGCTTTTCTTCTCCTGCATCGGGATCAGCTTCTCGGGCAGGTACAACGCCATGTACGGCTGCAAGGACCTCTTCCGCCACCTGGTGGCGATGCGCGGCAAGCACAGGTACGCGGAGGGTACCTCCCATGTTGAGGATGTCGACAGGAGCAACCCGTCCCTTCCCTCAGGCAGGTGGACGCTGGGCAAGATACGGTCCGTGCCGGAGGACAGGATGCTCGCCCGCTACGACCGGATGATCACGCGGTCGGTGAAGCGGCTGAGGTGCCACGGCCTGCTCCGGAAGCCGGTCGACTTGGCAATCGACTTCCATGACTCTGCAGGTGCGACAAGAACCCGAACATGAAGTTCATGAGGCACTCCAAGTACAAGAACGGCACCCAGGGGGTTGTTGCGTAATTCCATCTGATCTCGTTTTCGCATATGATCCGCCGTCTTTTTACCGGCGGAGCATCCGGGCCAGCAGGGTCATGCGCATGATGCCGTACCGTAGGACGGTATCTCTATCCCCTGTAACCGGGCGCACCTGAATCGGTTTAGCACCTTGATATTCCAGGCGATGGTCCGGATCTTGCCGAACCGGCGGCGGTTGTCTGGCCGGATGAACCGACAGTGTAGCTGGTGACGCTTGGACTCCTCGCCGCCGAAGATACCATCCATCATCCCCCGTTGGTGGTACTCCTCCTCGTCGAATATCTTGGCCGCCTTGCTTCGGTAGGGCTTGCCGCGGTTGACAGAACCGCGCCTCTGCTTGATGTTGGGGGTGATCCACATCTCAAACAGTATCTGGCAGTTGTGGTCGGAGTCGTACCCCCGGTCCGCGTGAAGGATGGAGGGGCCCGCCAACAGGCCCTGCCGCTTCGCCTCGCCCAGCATGGGCGGCAGCATGGTCACGTCGTTGACGTTGCCAGAGGCGATATCCGACTCCAGCACGATCTGCAGGCCCAAGACGGCGATTATCTGGTACTTCAGGTACTCCTGGATCGTCTCCACCAAGTCCCTCTCCCTTTTGAGGGGCCACACGACGGTCTCGTACCTGGTGGTCTCCACCCCGCTGCTGTCGGCGCCCGGCGGGCCGGTTGCTCCGCCCGCCTCGGTCATGCACATCTTGGCCGTCCTAGCCAGCATTGCGGTCAGCCAGCCGTACGGGATGGTCTGCAGGCGCCTGGCTATGGTGGTGTGATCCGGGATGGATTCGCTGGTCCACCGCGGTATCTTTATCACCGACAGGTCGCTCTCCATATCGCGGGAGGTCTTGTGCCAGGCGACCATCAGTATGCAGATGAAGTCCGGTTTGTCCTTGGAGTGGACGGTGGGTCTTCCCCGGTTGCTCGTCTCTTGGCGCGGGCACGGGTGCCCCCGCACCAAACTTGCCACGGTCTCAATCATGAATGACGTCTCGCTGCTGTGTCCTTAGTGGTAGCATCTCCAATAGTCCGGTCGTCTAGTGTGTTTGCTCATTGCCGCGTGAGGGGGGGGGATCGGCGATCAAAAAGTCTATCGGCGGGCTTCAATGGGGTCAGGATCGAATTACGCAACAACCCCGTACAAGGGCAACCACCTATCTAGGAGGGTGATCGACAGATACACCAAGGCGGCTAGGGTAACTATCGTCCTGAACGAGAACATCGAGTATACCGTTAACAGGAGATGGTGTCTCATCTGCAAAAAGATCACCACCGCCCAACCGCCCGGGATCAGCAAGTACGCGCGCCGCTCGGCCAACCACCAAGCCACCCTAGTCTCGCTCCACATGAGCGGCCTCTCCCACGTCAAGGCCGCCGAGTTCAGCAGTGACGCGCGCAAATGCCCGGTGTCGCGCTCCACCTCCCACCGTGACAAGATGACCTTTAGATGGAAGCTGACCACGAGCACGACCGCATCGCCGGGGACATCCTGAGCGAGCCGCCTCTCAACTGTGATGAGCTGTGGTGGTCTGTCTCCGGCAGCAGCGGGGGGCGGTGGTGGTCGCCCTAGGCGAAAAGGCCTGCCTGGCTAGGGTGGTCAAATCGGCCAACAGCGGGCGCGTCTAGGATGTGCACCCAGAATGCCAAGGGATCGTCGGACAGGACTCCAAGCCCATCTGGCTGCACGCCGGCATCGACCACCAGATGTGTATGTGGCACCAGTACCGCCTCTGCAAGAGGGATCTAAAGTACGGCAGCCTCAAGGTAGACGCGCTCAGGTTCGTATCCGTCATGGACCGCATCAACCTGGGCCATTACCAGGCGGACAAGATACTTAGTCCGCACACTAGGGAGGTCGCCGCCCGGTGCTTGGACAAGCTGCGCAGCGAGCTGATAAACCGCCCGTGGGGCGAGGAGTTCTGCGGGCAGATGGCTGCGGGCCTGAGGGCTGCACGTTGGACGAGGATGGCCGCAAGTCCATCAACATACACGCCAAAAGACACCGCCGGGAGGGCCACATTTACACCCCCCATCTGTACCTTAAAGAAATCACCCTGGACAACAACGCCATCGAACGCGTAAACCGAAAATTCGTGGCCATCCGAAACGACGGCGGAAGGAACCGCTTGGCGGACGGCATGGAGGCCAATTCGGTGCTGCTTACGATAATGGCGACCGACAGGATTAACGGTGCCAGCTTCTTCGACCACCTGGTGCGGGTATCATCCGGGGATGGCTAGCTAGACGGCGCTCTCTTCCCACACCATCTGAACAAAACAACCACACCGTGTCGTGAATTGCGCATGCCTTTTTGGTACACACCGTATTAGCGTGTTTTAAAAAACGAAATAGTTACGATCCTTTAGCATTTCGGTAGGAGTGATCTCAAATATCGCTGGTAGCATACCCCAACATCTTACAGAGGTGTCAACAGAGTTTAAAAAATTAATGCTATCTTAATCATGTAACAAATTTGTTAAATCTAGTAATTTCAATAGTTTCGTACTAAATTGTTTTTGTCGATTATTAATTGCGTTTTTAGTCCATTTACTAACGGATTTAAGCTCTCTAGTGATATGGTGGCCATCATCTTTGTAAATTGTCTTTTTAAAATTAAAATCTCGGTTCGAGATTCGCTTATTCTTAGGGTTGCGCAAAAGAGTCTGATTTCCAAGCAAGTTGCAATATCTCCCATGCATTGCATCAACATCCGCCTGGCTTCGTATATCCAAATGGTTTGTCAGTATATATGAGTCCCAATGTTTGGTTTTAATTGGCATAATGTGCTCCACCGTAACATCGGGACTGCTAACTTTGTCGGGGTCTATATCCCGTTCTATTTCTTCAAGCAATGCCATAGTTAAATTATTGTTTTTAGGTTTTAATTCGTCAAGCTGCGGTTTGATCTTAGCATCACTTGGATAGGCTCTTTCGTCATTAATTATGGTTTTTACAAGCTCTTGTATGCTTGGTAGAGGTCGTTTATTTAGCATGGAGGCAAGCTGATTTAATTTGACCTCATAGCTCTCAAGAAGTATTCCTGCGCGCAGCGATTTAGCACGAACATGATATATGAAACACAGCTTAGTTAATTTAGCAAATGAGGCTTTTTCATCATTTTCCCAATAATTTTTATAGCCAGATAACAAAACAGAATAAGCGTTTATTGCCTGAATGGCATTAATTTTCTTGAGATAGTGATAAGCATCAGGATATGCTTTAAAATGATTTTCGGGTTGTCGTAAATAAACAAATTTTTTCGACCATTCCTGTAGATCACTAATTATGACAGTGGATTGGCTGGCTCGCAGCCGTTCCGCAAATGTAGCAAAAATATCTTTTTTTTTCAAATTTTTAGGCTCCGACTGAAATGCTATCAGGTACTGAAGAAAATAATTATCGGGAGTAGCGGAGCCGGTTGTATTGCCAGTAACATTGTCTCTCATAGTAGCCCACTTTTCGTCATAATCATCAATACGACATTCTAAATCAACACCGTTTTTAAGCTCATTACCCAATTCCCCAAACAATCTATTTTTTACCAAGTCAGATTGCGTCAATTTGATGCCACGATTATTAATTAAATCAAACATAAGATATGCTTTAGCTTCGTCATCGACCTCCAAGCGAGAAAATTTTCCTTGAGCCAATAATGTCCAGATCATGCGATTAAGCTTGCTAATTTGCGATGAGTCAGGTGAAATGGACTTAATGTGTTGATAGATTACTTTGTATGCATCCGCCAAAAATTCATCAGAATCATTCGTGGCAAAATTTTTAATTTTTAATTTTTCGGGGATAGGCTTAAGAGGAACAAGATGGTCGTTGAAAAAGCGCTTGTTGGTTCTGCTCGGGGTAAGTATAAACCTCGTCGTATCTGGCAATTGGGTGTCCGGGTGAAGTTTGTAAAAAAATTGCTGCACACGTTCAAAATATTCTTTGGCGGGTGACGAAGTATTTTGTAGTTCATAAAAATAATCCCGGCAGCAAATCAAAAAGATCGCTGCCGTAGTAATTCTTTGCTGTCCATCAACAATTCTTATGTGATATGGCTTGTTTGCGTTTTTACTTGAGTACGTATAGATGGCACCGAAAAAATGCGTACTTTGGCTGTCGGCATTGGCGTGTTCGAGATCAGTCATAAATTCTTTAACTCTTTTCTTATTCCACGAATATCCTCTTTGGAACGGCGGAATTTCAAATAAGTATCTATTATCAAACTGGAAGAAAAAATTAAAGCTCTCGAAGGTCATTATTGTTGTATGCCTCCACTATCAGTAAAATGTTGGGATCTCCAAAACCCAAAGCCTTTTCTAGCATTCAAATCCCGAGCCTGGGGTCCGGTTCTAATGAAAAAATTTTGCCGTACGCCTAGAGTCTGCCTATTTCCGTAGCATTTGGTATAAGTGATGTCTTGGTCTACAAATACCGGGACACGAGAGCGGCCAACTTCAATCACACAGACATCTTTGCCGTCAACACTTTTAATTGTTACTTCATATTTAGTTTCCAAGGTTTCATCTTGAAGTTTTTGACGAACATAGTCTCTTACTTCTTCTGTAAGCTTTGTTCTTTTAGTTTGATTTTGTCTCTTGAGCCTGATAAACTTGTAGTCAAGATCTAGCCCTACGACTTCATGTAAGTCATTTACACCGATGAGTAGTGTTCCGCCTTCAGTGTTCATAAACGCTGCGATTTCCTTAACCACTTCATCACGAAGACATGGTAGTTCGTCTTTAGTTGTTGCAGCAACCTTGAAAGTTTCTTTGAATTCTAAATGAGTGTTTTCGCCAACCCGGATCATTCGTTTTAATGCTTTTTCATCTAATTCTTGTATGATTTTTTTGACATATCCTATAGTGCCATCAGTAATTCGAACATGAATGCCATGCTCAGAGTGTGCGATCTCAGCTGGCGTGAGAATCTCTTCAACAATACCATCAATTAAGAATGCATCATCGTCTTTTTTTGTGCTGATTGAAACAGGCATTCCCTTCTCTATGTATTTCCTATAGCAAGCTGCCAATGCCTCATACTGAGGATTGTCAGAATCTTTTTTGACCATACTGCATCACTGTAGCCCATTTGACTTAAAATGGCATCCATATAAATATTTACTAAACATGCATGACCCTCCTGATCTTTGCCAGATGCTTGCACGAGTCTACTATCTCGTCAGTGGCAAGGCGAATCTCCTCCTCCGTGTTGAAGCGTCCCATTCCTATTCGGATTGACGAATGCACGTCTTCCACTTTCAGACCCAGCGCCAGAAGTACATGTGACGGTTCTATGGTGTCCGCTGCGCAGGCGGAACCCGCGGAGAGAGCAACCCTTTTGGATACTGAGTTTATTATCGCTTTACCCTCAATCCCTTGGAATGTAATGTTAAGGTTAGCGGGTAACCTGTCCTCCGGATGCCCGTTTAGTTTTCCATCAACCTCCTCAAATCGATCCAGCATGCGATGTGACCAAGTCATAAACCTTGCATTCTCCGCATCCATCTTGCGGGTTGCTATTTCTATTGCCTTTCCGAAGCCCACTATTGCAGGCACGTTCAGAGTGCCTGGTCGTAGCCCCCTCTCCTGTCCACCTCCATGCACTACTGGACTGAGCTTTACTCGTGGTTTCATTCTGCGGACGTAGATGGCGCCTATCCCTTTTGGACCGTACATTTTGTGAGCGGATATAGACATCATGTCAATATTCATCTTTTCTACATTAACTGGGATGTGGCCTACCGCCTGCGCCGCATCCGTATGGAACAGCAACCCCCTCTCGTGCGCAATGTTGCCTATCTTGCCTATGTCTTGTATTGTTCCTACCTCATTGTTTGCGGCCATTACCGAGATCAAGACGGTGTGGTTAGTTATCGCATTCTCCAATGCAGATAGGTCGATTTTACCGTGCCGGTCAACCGGCAGACGTGTTATTCGAGTGCCGATGTTTTTTAGGTACTCTGCTGCTTCCAACACGGCTTTGTGTTCGGTGGTGCAAGTGATCAGGTGGTTTCCCTTTTCTCGGTTCCTTAACATGGTACCTAGAAGCGCCAAATTGTCGGACTCTGTAGCGCCACTTGTGAATATGATCTCGTCCGGTCTTGCCCCAATGGCCCGGGCGATTCTCTCTCTAGCCGACTCGACAGCCATTGATGCCTCGTATCCATACGAATGATCCATGCTTGACGCGTTTCCGTAGCTTTCCGTAAGGTACGGCATCATCTTATCTAGGACTTGCGGATCGAGCGGTGTCGTGGCGTGGTGGTCTAGGTATACGGGCAGCCTCAGCTCTTCCACATCCCCACTTCATGACGGATCATTCCTGCAAAATCTGACAAGTCATGTATGCGCGCAAAGAGCGCGATTGTTCCTCGATTGAAATGGGCGCGCATCATCCTGTTCAGGTATATCTTTGGAGCCAGCCCGTCTCGCTTCAGCCGCATTACCATTAGCGCCGTAAAGACATCCTCATAATCTCCGAATAAGACGGTTGGGTGCATTTCGGATCCTTTCTCGTCGTACTCCTCCGGGTTTGGGATTGACGGGTCGTTGAGTGAGAGGCATATGGCAAACCGGCCGGCAATGTTTGGAGTAAGGCCCGTTCTACCTTTAATCTGGGCAAGAAGATTCTGGGAGCGATAACTCATCTTCAGCCTACCGAGTCGCAATCACCCTCCTCCCCTTACTATCCCAGAAGTAGCCGGCATGTAGGCAGGAGAGACCATCCCCCTGTACAAATTCCAGGACATAAGATCGCGAAATGTGTGGTTTAAGTCTGCTATAGTACTCCCCATCTATCTCGGTGTCGGTCGAGAAAACAAGCACTTGGTGTGATGCCATGGGAAAGAACTTTTCGATCATGTTGTCCCTATGGGCCTCGTCAAGCCTTGCGAGTGGCGTGTCTATCACAAACGGTAGCGGTCGCCCCGATGTTTTTGCAAGCCCCCACAGTATCGCAATTGCAAGCATCTGCTTTTCTCCTGTCGAGAGATCATCTCGCGGCACGGGCTTGCCGTCTGGTCCGAAGAGTCCAACGGCAAACGTATCTCTGTCCACCCTAACCTTGCCGATAAAATCCCTTTTGTGCATCAGCATGTTTATCGCCTCTACAATGTAGCGCTCAAGCATTGCCAGTTTGCGAGTCCTCAGCGTTGAGATGTATTCGTCAAGCACTCCTTGAATCTTTTCGGTAAGGTCAACACGTGTCTTGGAACTTTCGTTTTTGTATCTCTTGGACACAGCGTCCCGGATCTTTACGGTAGTATGTCTGAGCAGCGCCTCGGAGCTGGCAATTTCGATTTCGATGTGCTCAAGCTCCGTTTGCAGTCCTCCGAGCGTATGGTTCAGCTCGCTAAGAGTAGATATTGCTGGTCCTATTTCATCGTCCGCCGGAGCTCTTGCAAGGGTGGTCTGTATCCTTGCAACCTTTTCGTCAGTCTCGGCGAATTCTAAGGACACTTTCTCAAGTTCGGACATGGCTGGCCCACTTGCTCGATCGATAATATCCAATATCTTTGCGGCCTGTGGCGTCGAAAAGTCAAAGAGGCAGTTCTCCGCTAGCGCTCCTGAATCTTCAAGATGCAGGAGTGAGGATATCCTATCGCGCATCTTCTCCCGAATAGAATCTCCCAAGTCGAATTCGGACCAGAAGGATGCCGATCCTATCTCTGTCCGGACCTCACCAAGACGTGCATCAGCCACTTTCTCTCCCATCCTCTGCTCCTGTAGCCTGCCGTCAAGATGGATCTGCTCTCTGAGACGAGCCATTTGCTCCGGAATCAAGGAAAAAGGTAGGACATAGCCGCACATTTCACGGATACGTCTTGCCAAATCCTCACGGGCAACAGTATACGAAGCCAAAAGTTCCTTTGATTCTGCTCTTTTTGCGGCAAAGCTGCCTCCTAGCGCGGTTATCTTATCTTCAAGTTCTTCTATCTCGCCGTGTATCCTTGCTATTTCTGCTTCCTTCTCGACCGCCCGCTCCCTTAAACGGTATATCTGCGTCATGGTCTGTGATTTCTCGTGCTCATGCTTTTCGATCTCCTGCCGCAGCGCTGCATCATTTGATGTTAGGTTTCTCACCAGGTTGGTTCGCAGATCGTCCCGGAGTTGTTCAACTATATCGAGGCCAAGAAGTGAGCTGAACGATGATTTGATCACCAAATCTTCGCTTCCCATCTCGGCAATCTTCGCTACCTTCTCCCCATCAAAGAAGAAGAGTTGGGCAATCCCCCGTGGTATCATCTCGCGTATGGATGACTGCCAGTGGGCTTCTTCCATCACATCAAGCGGCTCGAAACTCCCATCCTGGCCCATCTTTCTGACCACGAAGATCTCAGAGATCTTCCCCTCCTCATTTCTCCACGATCTCTCCACCTGGTACTCAGTTTCCTTACCGTCATGGAAAAAGCGAAACTCTACTGTTATGGATGTTGAATCAGCGGAAATGGATGATCCGCCGTATCGGTGGATCTTCCTTGCAAGTAACTTAGCATAAGCCTTCTTCCCCATTCTCTTTCCTACGGCAAAGTTTCCGTAGAGGCATAACATTATCGACTCAAAAAGCGTCGTCTTTCCGGCCCCATTAGTGCCCCCGACAAGCACGATAGGCCGATCTCGTGTACATGAGAGATCAAACTCGTTCCTGCCGCGGTACGCGCCGTAGTCCCTTAAGACGACCCGGGTTAGAAGCAATTCCTACACCCCCAAGCCTCGCCTCTCACGCCTCTGCCGCTTGAGGTCATCGATTATCTCACCGAGATCATCTCTCCACTCCTCCGAGAGGATACTGTTGATCCTGTCGTAGATCCGCGAGTGTCGCGTCATCCCCTGCGACTCGAACTCAGCGTTGAGAAGTTTTGAGACAAGCAGCTGCGGCACTCCTCTTCGTGAGCATATCTCTTCAAGCACCTCCTGCTCGGTGTTTCCGAAACTTGCAAGATCTTCCTGCATAGGTTCAAGCCGCCGTCCGGTCACCTTTTCACAGATCTGGTAGGCCGAGTTCTTCCAGTCGCCCCGTTCCATCCGCCAGATCCTCTGGATCTCGTGCAGCTCGGCATCGGTAATCAGGTCGATGTTTGGATCGGGTCCGTCCTGACGAACTCTTTCCTGAGCGCGGAGCAGCTTCTCAAGAAACTCTTGACAGAATTCGAGCGTGTATGGACCAGGAACCAGTATGGAGTATGGGTCGGACCCCTCTGCCGGGCCCTCCACATTGTTCCGAAGCCGTGATTCGTTTATCTTCTCCTCAAAACCTTTCTTCTTTGATTCGTTTACAAGCTTCATCTGCCCCGTCCGTCTCTTTAAGGAGCGCACAATCTTGCGCGTCTCAGGATCCTGCGTCCTCTTTAACTCGTCACGTAACTCCAAGAGCGGCTCCATCCACTCCTCCCCATTCTCGATCGTATTGCGGAGGGACGAGTCGTCGGTTACGACTGTACACGTCCAGCAGCCGAATCTACTGTTGCCACACGATGGTGTGCTCGTGTCCACTACCAGTGGACACTCGGCTGAATTTGCATTCTGGTAGAGTACCAGAAGATCCCTGTTGTTTGCCCCCCACGGGTTTTTGTTCTGCAAGAGGTAGTTCCAGACATCTTCCGTGGTAAAGTCCCTCAGAGGTGTGTAAACGTAGGTGGAGGAGAACTTGGAATGGCGAGAGAGGAGGCTACCCTCTATCTCGTACAGGTTCATAAGCTGCTGCCTCGAACCGCTCTCATCCTTGCGGGTTCCAAGTACAACTATCGCCTCGCCGTACTGCGAGACCTTTTGCTGGATGAAGCGGTCTGCGTTCCTGATCTTGAGCCGGTCGGTACACCAACGGAACATATTGGAAGGCGCCGGAAAGCCCTTGCCGAGCAGGCAAACCCAGAAGCTGTCCTCAACCAAGGGACGCACAAGGTTTGTAGAGATCGGCAGATGTGAGCTCCCGGCAGCCTTCTCCATCATATCAAGCGTGCTCGTTATCTGCTCGATAACCTTGGGTGATTCAACCAAGGTGTCGGACGAAATAACATAGATCTTCTTGTGTAGCATCTCAGGGGGTATGTCTGAGAGTGCGCTCCAGATGAGCTGTACCATGCACGTTGAGTCCTTGCCGCCGCTAAAGCCCAGTATCCAAGGCCGGTTGTCTGAGAGGTAAACCTCCCTGATCTCCTCGCATATCTCCTCAAGGGTCCGCGACGCGAATACAGAGCTTGACGACATAACCTACTCGGCCTCCTCCACGGTCCCCGTCACCCCACACTGACGGAGGATCTCGTTTGCTGCCTTCTTGATCCCCCTCTCGGCTTTGATCATCCTGCCATCTATCATCACCTTTCCTTCCCATACGGGGTTGTCCTTCTCCCAGTTGACGCGCCGAAGGCCTGCCAACTTGCTCTTCCAAGAGTTTGAATGTATCTGAACAAGGACGTAGCCGAGCATTCCGAGTGCGTTTAGGATGCTTGTATGCGAGTGTACGTACTCTTGCCGCAGTTCATACGGGGTAATCTTTCGCTGTACCAGCAGATTCCACTCGGGAATGTTTTTTGCGACTGCGTTCCAGTATTCAGCTACAAGTTTCTGCTTCTCTGGCGATATAGACTTTTTTTGTTGGCGCAGCAACTGTCTGGTTGCATCAGATATCCCGTTAAGCGTGAAGAACTTTGTCGAACGCCCCGATATACTGTTCTTTTCCATCTCAGTCCTGCCGGAGAACACATCCACATCATCTACCATCTTGACGACAAATCGAGCAAACGTATCTCTATGGTCGTAGAGCATGCTAAGTGATTTGGTTGGTTTTACAGCGTGCTTGTTCAGGTCTGCAAACATCTGCTGACTGCGCTTGAGTCCCCTGTCCTCGAAGATTACGACCGAGATCTTCTCATTTCGAAGCTCCGGCTTCTGCTCATATGCTGCCTTGATTGCGGCACACCTGTGCTGGCCGTCATTTATCAGGATGGGTGCGTCGATGGGTATGATTACCTTGCCAAGGCGCCCGCTTCTTCCCTCCCCTTGGCCAAGCGCAGGATGGAACGTGATCTTGCCGCCTACCGAGACGGTGATCGACGAGAAGACGTAACTGTCTGGGTTCTTCGTGATATAGTTCGCGATCTCCGGGATGCGGGATTCGTGGAGCTTTCTTTGCGCTCTAAGTTTTGCCGGGATTTGGGGGTCCTCGTTGAACTTGAAGTGGTTGTAGATTGTGGCAAATGAGCACATCGCATTGTAGAATTCCTTGCCGGCTTGGACACCACATACCGCCTCAAACGAGATAGTGCCGCTCTCTTGGTCGGCCTCACGGAGGACAACCCTGTTCACAGTTGAAGGTTATGGGGGCAATTATTAAGTGATCGTGTTGGCGGGGGGTTGGTGCGTAAGTACAGGTTCAGGTCAAATTCTGACCTGTGCCTGACCGGCTACCTCCGGGAGATGCTGCTGGGCGTGATCGCGTATGGGATTCAGTTTGACCTGAACCTGTACTTGACCAGGATCGGCTTGATGGTGGTTTTTTCCAGCTTCCTGTGGAGCACCGTCCAGTAGTTGCCGGTCGACTCGAAGAGGGCGAGCGCGGGCTCGTGGCCGCGGAGCCGTACCCTGCGGATGAACCGGCCGATACCCTGCAGGTCGTTGTCGAACTCGAACTGGTCGAGCACCTTCTTGGATCTTCCCTTGATGGTGGTCGTGCATTTTCTCATGTGTACGTCTATTCCAATGTAATGCAATTCTTTTTCACATTCACCTCCTTTGCAGTAAAGTCGGACCTGACCAATGGTAGACTTCCATCCGCCCTCGGAGGGGCTGAAGCTTTTCGCATACCTTGAGCCATTCTAATCAACGCCCTCGGCGGGGCCAGCAATCATCGGCTCTCAGGTCCAACAGGAAGAATGCCGGCGTCGCCGTTATAACGGCTACACATAGCTTCTAATCAGGTCTCGGGACCAGTTCTCCAGGTTCGTGGTGAACCTCTCCAACGATGTCGAGGTGTTTGCAGGCAGGACCGAGATGGAAAAGACTAGGCCGGGCGGCTCGAGAACGAGGTGGCCCACCTGGACCAGCAGGCGGCGGCCGAGGAGGCCATGATCCGGCACATCTCGGCAAAGACGCGCCAGGCGCTCTCCGGCCAGTACAAGAACAAGAAGACCCAGAGGATGGCCGACCTGACCGGGGCCGTCCAGAAGACGCTCGACGCCTACGCCGACAGGCTCCGCGCCGAGAAGATGGGCCTGCTGGAGTCCTACGTGCTGGAGGCGGCCGGAACCCTCATGCACAAGGAGGTAATCGAGGGCATCTCGATAGACCCGGAGACCTTCGAGGTGTCCCTGCACGACGCCGACCGGAACGCCATACCCCGGGAGACCCTCTCCAAGGGCGAGCAGCAGATGCTGGCCACCTCGATCCTGTGGGGGCTGGCCAGAACCTCGGGCAGGCCGCTCCCGTTCATGATAGACACCCCGCTGGCCCGGCTGGACACCGAGCACCGCGCCAACCTGATAGAGAGGTTCCTTCCGCTGGCCTCGCACCAGACGGTGGTGCTCTCGACCAACACCGAGATAGGGGCGGCCGACTATGCCAGGCTGCTCCCCTACATATCAAGGTCCTACACCATCCGGTACGACCCCGGGGCCGCATCCACCAGGGTGAGGGAGGGATACTTTTGGGACGGGGACGGCAATGAGGTTTAGCAGGCTCAGGATGAGCTACCGCAGCCAGAACCTCCTGGCCATGATAAAGGGCAGGACCGGCATCACCCCGAACATATCTGGGAGGTTTGCGATCTGCCTGTCCCTGAGGGACCCCTCGCCGCCCAACCCCGAGGAGTACGACGAGAAGGGATCCGAGATCCACCCGTCGGTGCTCTTTGGCGAGTACGAGGAGGTGTTCATGGCCCTGATGGTGATGCGCCTGCGAAGGGACGGCCTGGACGAGCAGACCTACCTGAACCGCATGCTGCGGGCCCACTTCAACCGGGGCGCCATCATGCTGTACGCCCGGATCCGGGACCTGGACGACTTTTACGGGATGGTGCGGGTCGAGCGCCGATGAGGCAGCCCGTCTACCTGGACAACCACTCGACCACCCCCCTGGATCCCGGGGTGCTGGAGGCGATGATCCCCTACATGACCGAGAAGTTCGGCAACCCCTCCAGCATGGACCACCCGTTCGGGTACGAGGCCTCGGTGGCCGTAGAGGACGCCCGCGAGAAGGTGGCCGGGCTGGTGGGAGCCCGCCACGACGAGATCGTCTTCACCTCCGGGGCCACCGAGTCGGACAACACGGCCCTCTTCGGGGTGATGGCCAGGTACGCCGACCGGGGGAACCACCTGATCACCTGCTCGACCGAGCACAAGGCGGTACTGGACGCGGCCAAACACCTGGAACGCTCCGGAAAGCGCGTGACCTACCTGCCGGTGGACAGGACCGGGCGCATACCGCTGGAGGACCTGCAAAGGTCCATCACCCCCGACACGGTGGCCGTGTCCGTGATGCTGGCCAACAACGAGATAGGCACCATCGCCGAGATCGCCAGCATAGGGGAGATTACCCGGCAGAACGGCATCATCCTGCACACCGACGCGGCGCAGGCGGCCGGCCACATCCCGATAGACGTCGAGGCCATGAACATAGACCTGCTGTCCATGTCCGCCCACAAGATGTACGGCCCCAAGGGGGTGGGGGCCCTGTACGTCCGGGGAATCAAGCCGTCCGTCCGGCTGGAACCCATCGTCCGGGGCGGCGGCCAGGAGCGCAATATCAGATCCGGCACGCTGAACGTCCCGGGGATAGTGGGTTTTGGCAAGGCCGCCCAGCTGGCCGCCTCCAGGATGGGTCCGGAGGGGGAGCGGCACCGCGGCTGGACCGGGCGCATGCTGGACAGGTTCAAGGAGATGGGCGGTACGCTCAACGGCCACCCCACCGACCGGCTGCCCCACAACCTGAACGTCAGGTTCCCCGGGATAGAGGGCAAGGCGGTCATAAACTCCGTGTCCGACAGGGTGGCCATATCGGCGGGGTCGGCCTGCACCACCCAGACCGTCGAGCCGTCCCACGTCCTGCTGGCCCTGGGGCTCTCAGAGGAGCAGGCCCACCAGTCCATACGGTTCGGCCTAGGGAGGTTCACCACCGGGGAAGAGGTGGAGTTTGCAGTCCGGGCCGTCCTGGAGGCAGTCGGCGACATATCAAGATCCTCCGGATAGAGGCTCCCGTGCAAAAAGACTGCCGCACCCGGAGCAGCCCGGGCCGCGACTGCTCACCGGGGTTTGGCTGGCGGATTCGGGCGCTTCGCCTCAGGCACTGCCCCGCATCGGCGCCTGTGGCGGGCCGGTTTGTGAGTCTGCTGCAGATACGGGCGTTCTGCACTATGCCGCGATTATTTTCAATCATCCAGACGGGCAACCAAAGTGCGCAATTCCCGACGATTTTATACTATACATAAAAACATAGTGAACGGTGGATTAATATATGACCCGGATATGACCGCACACTGTAAACCGCATTGAGTCGAAAAAACACCACACCGCCCGCTTATCATACCCTGATGGCAGCCGCGCTGGCCGTCCTTGCGGTCGGCGTCATCCAGTCGGCCTTTGCCGACGACCAACCAGTTGAGAACGACTATTCCACCTGTAATGTGCCCGTCACCGACGACGGGCAGGCCTATGATGTGCTCTTTAACTCCACCCTTGCGACATATGGAGCCGGCGGCTCGTACGGCTGCTGGTACGAACACCATCACGCCTGTAGCGAATTGCTCACTCCACGCAACTTTGCCTGGAATGGCACCGACTACACTATAACGTATCTGTACCTCGACATGGATGTACGATACCTGATATTTGCCACTGACAAGCCCATCCAGAATCGGCTGGGTCTGGAGATGGTCTTTGGTGATGAGAGGTTCCCCTTCCCCGACAAGCGTCCCGGCAAGGCGGCGCATTGGAAGAACGTCGACCTTGACTGGTCACAGGCCGATACCGTCCAAGCGTGCATTGTAGCGCCCCCTGCAGGGTATGTCCCAGAGCAGCAGCAACAAAGGGTAGCGCAGCCGGAGCAGCAGCAGACGCAGGAAGAGCAGCCGCCTGCGGAAGAGCAGCAGCAGCAGACGCAGGAAGAGCAGCCGCCTGCGGAAGAGCAGCAGCAGCAGACGCAGGAAGAGCAGCCGCCTGCGGAAGAGCAGCAGCAGCAGCAGACGCAGGAAGAGCAGCCGCCTGCGGAAGAGCAACAGCAGCAGCAGACGCAGGAAGAGCAGCCGCCTGCGGAAGAGCAGCAGCAGCAGCAGACGCAGGAAGAGCAGCCGCCTGCGGAAGAGCAGCAGCAGCAGACGCAGGAAGAGCAGCCGCCTGCGGAAGAGCAGCAGCAGCAGCAGACGCAGGAAGAGCAGCCGCCTGCGGAAGAGCAACAGCAGCAGCAGACGCAGGAAGAGCAGCCGCCTGCGGAAGAGCAGCAGCAGCAGCAGACGCAGGAAGAGCAGCCGCCTGCGGAAGAGCAGCAGCAGCAACAGCAACAACAACAGCAACAACAACAGCAACAACAACAGCAACAACAACAGCAACAACAACAGCAACAACAACAGCAACAACAACAGCAACAACAACAGCAACAACAACAGCAACAACAACAGCAACAACAACAGCAACAACAACAGCAACAGCAGCAGCAGCAAGAGCAAGAGCAGCAGCAACAGCAGCAACAACAACAGCAGCAGCAAGAGCAAGAGCAGCAGCAAGAACAACAACAGGAGGAAGAGCAGGAGCAACAGCAGGAAGACAAAGGCACGCCGGAAAACACCGCCAAGTACGGTGAAGATTGGTATATCAAATGCGGGGAATCCATGTGCGAACCTTCCGAACCTGAACCTGACCCTGCCCCGGATCCTGCCGCCGCTGTAGCGAGATACGACAGTAACTCGAACGGCTCAATCGAGTATTGTGAGTGGTTGGTCGCGGTTGAAGATTACAAGAACAAGAAACTCACGACTCCTGAGATCCTGGCGATAGCCGACGCCCGGGTGAATACCGGAGATAACAACTGCTGACAGACGGCGCGCCGGTTCTTGTGCTAGTTCTGGCATTGAGGCGACACGCGCGTACCGGGAGCCTGCAGATGACTACGCGGCCAAGGGCAAGGCGTTCAACGGGACGTTCCGCGCCGCTCAGAGGCCCAGGCGCCGCATCAAGAGCGCCGGTTCACGGCTCATCGTCGGGTTCTTTGTCCACTACAACTTCGTCCGGCCGCACACGGCCATCGGGGGACGCGCCCCGGCCCAGGCGGCCGGCATCACCATCCACGGGCCCGACAAGTGGCGGACGATAATAGGCAACGCCGCCCTGCGGCGTGGGCGGTACCGCGAAGCATCTTGGTGTGGTCATACACATGGGACCGCCCCGCGTCCCGGCGGAGCTCGCCGGCCGGTTGAGCTTGAATTCGGCCGTGTGCCTGGACGGAACTATGGGAAAGCGCAGTATCGCATAAGGGGGAGAGAGCAGCGGCTGCCTGGGCGCGTCGGAGAGTTTACACCAAAAACCCCTGCCGTAGACCGCGCACGAACCCGTCCCCTGGCGCAGCGCCGGGTGGGAGCACCTCGGGCGGGCGGCGTTGGCGTCGGTGGTTCGCCTCTTGACGTACGCCCTGGCCATGACCCCGCAGCCGTCCGCCATGTACCCGGCGAACTGCGCCATGTACCTGCCTTGGTGGTGCTTGAGCATCGTACGTACCGAGAGCTCAGAGACGACTTCAAGAGAATCGGAGAGGAGGACTAGGCTCAAGCGGCGCCGTAACGCGCTGATGGAGCGTCTTGACATAGACAATGCCGAGCTGGAATCGGTCATGATGAGATCGCAGGCAAATACTCCGAGGTTGACGCGAAAAGGGAAAAAGCTCGCAAACTGCGGATGCTGATACAGGCCGCTATAGAGGAGATGCGCTACATCCAGGACGAATTGCGCGATGATTGGTAGTTAGCGGCCTCCTGCGTGATGTATGTGGCAGGATCATAATCTGCGAACACGCCAGCAGGACGCAGGCAGGATCCACGCCCATGCACGTTGTCGTCCCGCCGGCGCTACAGCACGATGACGGCCACGAACGCCGACACGAACACGATGGCCACCGTGTTCAGCAGCTTGATGACCGTGTTCAGGGCAGGGCCGGCCGTATCCTTGTAGGGATCCCCGATGATGTCCCCGACGACGGCCACCTTGTGTTGTTCGCTGCCCTTCCCGCCGCGCATCTCCACCAGCTTCTTGGCGTTGTCCCAGGCGCCGCCGGTGTTGGCCAGGTGGTAGGCCAGGAATATCCCGGTGACCACCGAGCCCATCAGCAGTCCGGCCACCGCGGTGGGGCCCATCAGCACGCCTAGGATGATGGGCGAGATTATGGCTATTATCGCCGACTTCCACAGCTCCCGGATGGATGCGACCGTCGCTATGTCCACGCACCTGGCGTAGTCGGGCTTGGTCTCGCCGGTCAGTATCCCGGGGCTCTCCTTGAACTGCCGCCTCACCTCGTCGACCATCTTGCCGGCGGCCCTGGAGACGCCGTTTATCAGCTGGCCGGTGATGATGAACGGTATCAGCCCGCCAACTATCAGGCCGATGACCACCGCCGGGTTGGTCAGGCTGTAGTCGAGGCTGAGCACGCCCTCGAAGACGTGCGCCGCCTCGAACTGGAACGCCTGGATCATCGCCAGGGCGGCCAGGGCGGCGCTCGCTATCGCAAACCCCTTGGTGACCGCCTTGGTGGTGTTCCCGACGGCGTCTATCTCGTCGGTGACCTTGCGGTTGTCCTCGCCCATCCCGGTCATCTCGACTATCCCGCCGGCGTTGTCGGCGATGGGTCCGAAGGCGTCTATGCTGAGCACTATCCCGGCCAGGCTGAGCATGGCCATGGCGGTCAGCGAGGTGCCGAATATCCCGTACAGGACCGGGTCGGCTCCCTCCGGCGCCGCCGAGGCGGATACGGCAAACGAGATTATTATCGCCGACACCAGGGCTATCATGAACGGGCCGGTGGACTGGAGCCCTTTGATTATGCCCATCAGCGTCAGCGAGGCGTACCCCCACTTGGCCGAGTCGGCTATCTCGTTGACGGGGCCGAACTTGTAGCTGGTGTACCGGTCGGTTATCTTCTGGATGACCGGAACCAGCACCACCCCGATGACGGTGGCCCCAAACAGGGCCAGGCCCGCCGAGCCGGATATGAACTGGGTGATGAACACGTAGTTGAGGGCTATGGCGATCCCCGCCGACACGTAGAAGGAGCGGTTCAGCGGCTTCATGACGTCGGTTACGCCGCTGCCCCTGACTATCACCACCCCGATGATGGAGGCTATCATCCCCGAGGCGCCCACCAGTATCGGGTACAGGAAGAGATCGGGCGCCCCTATCAGGGCCGCTATCAGCAGCGAGGCCAGGATCGTAACGATATACGACTCGTAGACGTCCGAGCCCATGCCGGCCGCATCCCCCACGTTGTCGCCGACGTTGTCTGCGATGGTGGCCGGGTTCCGCGGGTCGTCTTCCGGAATGTTGGCCTCCACCTTGCCCACCAGGTCGGCGCCCATGTCGGCGGCCTTGGTGAAGATGCCGCCGCCGATCCTGATGAACAGGGCTATCAGGCTGGCCCCGATCCCCACCCCCGCTATCGTTATAGGATCCGGAAAGGCCATGTACAGGCCCGTGATCACCAGCAGGGCCATGGCCGGAATGGTCAGCCCGACGGTGGCCCCGCCCCGGAAGGCCATCGCGAAGGTCTTGCCCAGTCCCTCGCCGCTGAGGTTGGCGGCCCGGACGGCGGCCTTGACGGTTATCTTCAGGGATATCAGCCCGGCCACCGCCGAGAGGGCGGCGCCCACCGCAAAGGCGATCCCGTTTGTATAGTTGAGGAAGGCGCCTATCACCACCGCCAGCCCTATGGCCACCGGGATGATCACCTTCATCTCCCGCCTAAGGAAGGCGGCCGCGCCCACCCGGACCGCCTCTGATATCTCCATCATCTCGGCGGTTCCGGGATTCTGCTTCGATATCCAGGCTGCAAGCCCCACCGCCACCAGTATGGACGCTATCCCCGCGCCGATCGGAAGGAGTTCCGGGATCATGCTATAAGGGCGGTGGGCCGGCGCCACAAATATAAATCAATGATGGAAGGGCCGGCGCGGGATCGTGTACAGGTTCAGGTCAAATTCCGGCCTGTACCTGACCGGCGACCTCCGGCAGATGCTGTAGGATGTGATCGCGTATGGGATTCGGTTTGACTTGAATTTATACACGCCTCAATCGCCGTCTTCATCTAGTTCTCGCAGCTCCCTTGATATCTCCCCCATCTCCTCTTCTACGGCCTTCATCAACAACGATAGATCATGGAGTTTGCTTCTGCTTTTCTGGTAGTCGTCATACTTGGCCGCCACTAGCGCCAAAGTATCATCAAATACATCATGATCCTCGTCAAGTTGACGCATCAGATCTACAAGTCGACATCGAAGCCTAGACGCTCTCGCCGACTTTTCGGAACCCATCCCTGATCTCCCTGCATATTCGGGCACTGTTCCGGCAGATGGCCGCCTCCTCCTCAAATCCCATGGCTTCCGCCCTTGCTGCATTTCTTTCCGACTTTGCTATCAAGCGATCGATGGTGGCCACGTATTTCGTTTGGCTGGCTCACTAATAAACAACTAACCGATCCCAGAAAGTGGCAATGTGTGTTTTGATGCCGGAATTCCTCAGGCGACATAACCCCTCAAGCACGACCTAGCCGCCCGTCTTCGGGGGAGGCGCGGCGCCCAAGGACGAACAGGCGGCATCCGCGGAGCCCGATCCGGCCTAGCCGCGTCTCATTTCCCGAACCGACCAGAACTGAGGACGGGTCGTTGCCGGATGGTTCGGGTGATGAGTCGGTTTGACCTGAACTTGTACGGGATCGCCTGCACCCCTCCCGTCCCCGGGCCGCCTGCAGGACGGGGCCGGCCGGTTCGGTCCCGGGTTCGTCGGCGGCCACCCGGCGGAGCCAAGTCCGCGGGAGCCGGGCGGGCGCGCCACACCACAAATACCCCCTATCCCCGCACCATCCCGGCCGGGCCGTGAGGAGGAGTTAGAGTCACGAACGGTGAGATGGACCATACAGCCGAGCCCGCCACGCTTTTATCCCGCGGGGCCGAACACGCCACCGGTGAGGTTTGAGAGGCGCGACTGGATGCTGGCTGCCGGGACCGGCCTGCTGGCCGTCGGACTGATCCCGTTTATGGCCCCCTTCTACGCGGTCATCGTGGGCGCCGCCGTCTTCTTCGGCATCAAGATGTACAGCGCCAAGCGGCAGAAGGACGTACTCGGCCAGGTAGGCCGGGGCATCTGCGCCGAATGCGGCTCCGCCCTGGCCAAAGACGGCTGCCCGCGGTGCGGCTGAGCCCCCCATCTAGATGGGTATCCCGAACTTCTCCGAGGAGCTGCGGAACATGTTGTACTCCTGAAGAAAGTCGCGGCCGCGCGCGCTTATCCGGTACATGCGGCCCCCTTGATCATCAACTGGCTCGACCAGGCCCCGGTTCACCAGCGTCTGTACCATCGAGACCACCCGGCAGTGGGATGCGCTCGACTGCTTGGTCAGGTGGGATACGGAGGCGCCATCCCGGGTTCCGGACAGAATGTCTCCTATGAGACGTACCCGCGTACGATGGCCCACCATACGCATACCACGTCAAACCGCTATGAGTAGTAGGGTGTCTTGTCTCGTACACAAAAACGACAAAAGTTCTTGACACCCGCCGGCGGCTCACTCCGCGTCGAACCGTATGCGCTGAAACGGTATGCGGCTTACCGGGATGAACAGCGCCACCAGCCCGCCGATCTTGATCACCAGCGACGCGGTATAGATGAACGATTCAGGAAACAGCACCGAGTACCACCCCAGAAACTCGCCTAGCGCCAGCATGGCCAGCCCGGCGGCTACCGATACGGCCCCCCGGTTGCGGCTCTCCATATAGGAGAGTATCGTCTCGATTGCCCCGTAGACCAGCAGTATGAAGGAGATGGATCTTAGTATGTGTCCCACCTGGACGGAGGAGACCAGGAACAGCGGGAAGACGGCCACCCCCCGAAGATACCGCGACTTTGGAAAGAACGACTTGATCCCGTGCGAGAACGCGATAAAGAAGTATCCGAGCGTCTGCACCCCGACCCCCAGGGTCTCGATCCACAACCCGTCCTGCCTGGGGGTGGCCGGCAGCGCCCCGGCCGCATAGCCCAGCCAGACCACGAAAAAGCCCGCGCCTATCGAGAAGAACGCCAGGGACAACCTGAGCATGGTCGGGCTGGCCGTGTTGCGGTAGCCGATCATCGTCATGGCCCCGATGACCATCCCCACCGCAAACCCGGCCAGGTTCAGTATTACCTCCAGATACGCTTCCAACCGGTGATCTCTGGCGCAGGCGGTTTATAACGGCGATGCCGCTCGCGGTCTGTCAAGTTAGCGGCGCCTCTCAAAAGGCGGCGCCTGCCCCAAACCTGACCCGCGTTTCCACCCCGGCCTGCATCCCCGCGCCGCCGCGGCTACGCCACCATCCTGAGGCGCGCGTTCGGGCCCCGCGCATGCCCGGGCGCCAGCCATCACCGTCCCCCGGCGGTACGGGTTCGGCTTGGACGCAGACCCGGAGGCTTGTGATGATGAGTCGGATTGGCCTGAACTTGTACCGCCCCTGCAGCCGCCCGCGGATGTTGGGCTGTAAAGTTACCGGCGCCTGCGCCCATCTGTCAAATAAGGCGCCTGCGGCGCGAAGGGATCTTGCTAGAGCCGGCAGAACCCACGAATGATCCAGGCGCCTGTAACTTTACAGCCTACGCGGATGTGCAAACTTTATATGGTACAGGTACCGTACCATACACAATGGAAAACATACGACTTGACAGCCTAGAAGGCGTCGGCCCGGTAACCACCCGGAAACTCGCCGATGCCGGCGTGCACAACGTGATGGACCTGATCGTCCGGGGACCCGTGGAGATAGCGGGCATCACCGGCATGGAGAAAGACTCCGCCGAGAAGATAGTCAACAAGGCAAGGCAGTACCTCTCTGAGGGGGGACTGCTCGCCAAGGACTTTGTCAGTGCGACCGAGATATACAAGCGCCGCCAGGAGATAGGAAAGATCACCACCGGTACGGACTGCCTCGACAACCTCTTCGGGGGCGGCGTCGAGACGCAGGCCCTGACCGAGGTGTACGGCGAGTTTGGCTGCGGCAAGACGCAGTTCTGCCACACGCTCTGCGTGACGGTCCAAAAGAGCAAGGAGGAGGGCGGCCTCGAGGGCGGTGTCCTGTACATCGACTCGGAGAACACCTTCCGTCCCGAGAGGATTGTCTCCATAGCCAAGGCCAACGGCATGGATCCCGAAAGGGTTCTGGACAACATAGTGGTGGCGCGCGCCTACAACAGCGCCCACCAGGTCCTGATACTAGAGGAGGCGGGCAACATCATACGGGAGAGCAACATCAAGTTGATGGTAGCCGATTCGGCGGTGGGCCTGTTCAGGTCCGAGTACCTGGGACGCGGCACCCTCTCGGAGAGGCAGCAGAAGCTGAACCACTTTGTGCACCTGCTATCCAGGATAGCGGAGACGTACAACTGTGCCGCCGTCGCCACCAACCAGGTGATGTCCTCGCCGGACGTCTTCTTTGGAGACCCCACAAAGCCCATAGGCGGCAACGTGGTGGCGCACACCAGCACGTACAGGATCTACTTCAAAAAGTCCGGCAAGAAGAGGATAGCCAGGATGGTCGACAGCCCGCACCACCCCGAAGAGGAGGTCATATTCGCCATCGGCGAGGCCGGGGTAATCGATCCCGAGGATCCCAAGGCAAAGAAGACCGCCAAAAAGGCCAGTGAGGCAGAACCTGCCGACGGCACCCCCGACGCGGGACAGTAATCTTTTCTTTTTACTTTTCAGGCACGGCGCCGGGTCATGCCGGATCCCACGACACCGTCCCCAGGACGGCGTTACGCCGGTATGAGGTGGAGCGCGGATCGTGCCACTGGGCGTGCCGCCTCTTTCGCTGGGCTATCAGCGGGTCGGACTCGTCTAGTATCATCCCGCACAGGGAGCACCGCACCAGCATGCCGCCGGTTATGCGGATGCCGGATAAAGGGCTGCCGCCGGGGAGGGGCGCAAGATCTATATGCAAGCTCGGGGTTTTCAAAATGTGCACAACGTGGAGATCAGGACGCTCCGGGACGAGCTGACCAAGGCGATGGACAAGATTGACAGGCTGGAGAAGGCGCAGACGACCGACTCAAAAAGCCTATTAACCGGACGGTGGGACAACCAACCCATGAGAGGGTTGTGCCACAGCTGCCTCTCCTCGAACACAAAGATATCCGTGGTCAACGGCAGCATCATCTGCGCAGAGTGTGCAGACACCGACAAAACCCCCGAGCAGGGATGATGAGGGTCAGCGTCGTCTCCCACTGCGCAATGGATACCGTCCATCTGGAGGGGGCCGTCCACGAGCAGGCCGGGGGGGATGCCTGCTATGCCGCACTGACGGCCAAGGAGTTCCGGATGGATGTGGACCTGCAGACCAGGTTCGGAGCCGACTTTCCGGGGCAGTACCTGGGCGAGGCGGGGATCAATCCAGTAGGGGCGGTATCCGACTCCCCCACCACCAGGTTCAGGATAGAGATAGACGGCCAGGACAGGGAGCTCTACCTTCTGGCGGAATGCGACCCGATAGATGTACAAAAGACCGACCTGGACGCCACCATCATCACGCCCATCTACCACGAGATATCGCCAAGCGACATAGCGGGGTGGGGCGGGTACCTGCTGCTCAACCCGCAGGGGCTGCTCAGGTCGGCGGGGGACGGCGGGCTGATAGGGATAGTCCCGACCGACATAGGGATGGCCGGGGTGGACGCGCTCAAGGTCAACCCGGCCGAGATCAGGGCGCTCAGCGGGTTGGACGGCGACGAGGGCATGCTCGCCCTGCAGAAGAGGGGGGCCAAGACGATAATCCGGACCGACGGCAGGGACATATCCATGCTGGACGGCCGGATGGTATACTCCATACGGCTGCCCAACAAGGAGATCCACGACACCACCGGCCTGGGGGCGATACTGTGCGGCGCCTTCACCGCGACCATGCTCAGGGAGAAGGACGTCCTCTGGGCGTTCTGCTTTGCGGGCGGGGCGGTCCAGGCCGCCCTGGATACCAAGGCCCTGGGGCTGCTCAAGGTGCCGCGCCGGGGCGCGGCCCAGACCAACGCCTCGTACTTTTACAACCTGGTCAAGTACAGACAGGTATAAACGGCGCCGCGATCCAACCCGGTAGACCATGCGCCTTGGAATATTCGACCCAGGCAGTCCGGGCCACTCTGCGGATACCATCCAGGAGGCTCTAAAGTACACGGGCGCCCAGATAGTCACCCCGGGGTCGGTCCTGGACGAGATGGACTGCATACTGGTGCCGGGGGGCGACAAGGGCGTCAGGAAGTACTTCCGGCAGGTGGACGCGCCGTCGGTGCCGGTCCTGGGCGTCTCCGAGGGCGAGGCGGCCGGATTCCTGGCCCAGGTGGACATAAAGGAGATATCCTGGTACGTCAGCAGGCTGCAGCGCTCAGACTACACGATAGAGGAGATTCCCAGGCTGGGGGTCAGGGTGGACCGCAAGAGGATATATCCGGTGCTAAACGACGCGTCGGTCTTCTCCTCCAAGAGCGCCGTGCTGATGGAGCACACGCTCAGGGTGAACGGCCAGGAGGTCTGGCACGATAGCAGCGACGGGGTGATCGTCTCCACCCCGATGGGTTCGACGGCCTACTCGATGTCGGCCGGCGGCCCGATGATATTCCAGGGCTCGCCCGTCTTTGGGATAGTCTCGGTCAACTCGCTGGACGTCACCAGGAGGCCGCTGGTGGTCCCCGGGGACAGCCTGGTGGAGATAGACGACATATCGGCCAAGACGCACTGCGAGGTTATCTTGGATGGGCTGGACAGGCTGTCGGTCAAGAAGAGCGTCGCCTGCTCGGTCTTTGGGCCGCCGGCCAGGATAGTCCGGATGAAGAACGACGCCACCAGCATCGCCGTCCTGGCCAGGAAGGTCCACCTGGCCGAGGACCTGCTGAGCATGCCGCCCAGCGCCAAGCTGCTGCTCAAGACGCTGGAGTACGAGGGGACCATGACCCCCCGGGAGCTGGCAGCCAAGACGCTGCTCCCCGACAGGACGGTCCGCATGGCCCTGGCCCACCTGCTCAAGAAGGGCTACGTCAAGCGGAAGGTCTCGGTCCGGGACGCGCGGCAGAAGATATACGAGATTTCCGGCATCAGGTGAGGCGGGCCGCCGCAGCCACGAATGCGCGGTAGGACGCCTCGGGGAACCCCGGCCTGCTGCTGAACTCGGGGTGGAACTGCACGCCGGTGTAAAACCGGCACCGGGGGATCTCCAGTATCTCCATGCGCCTGCCGCCGTCGCTCTCCGCCGAGAAGACCATCCCCGCGGACTCCATGTCCCCCACCAGGTCGGCGTTGATCTCGTACCGGTGGCGGTGGCGGCGCACTATCTCCCCGCCGCCGTACATGCGGGCGGCGCCCGTCCCCGGGTGTATCTCAATCCGGTGCGCCCCCAGGCGGAGGGATCCGCCGGTGGCATGATCCCTGTCCTGGTCGGGCAGCAGGTGGACCACGGGCCTGGCGGCGTCGGGGGCGATCTCGGCGGTGTTGGCGTCGGGGATGCCCAAGGCGCCCCGGGCGAAGGCCACCGCGGCCAGCTGGAACCCGAAGCATATCCCCAGGTATGGTACGTTCTTCTCCCTGGCCAGGTCGGCCGTCCGGATTATCCCCTCGGCCCCCCGGGTGCCAAAGCCGCCCGGAACCAGTATCCCGTCATACCTCTCGAGTCCGGAATAGTCCGAGATGGTCTCCGAGTCGACCAGATCAATCTTGATGGTGACGCCCAGGCTGGCGGCCGCGTGGTGTAGGGCCTGGTTGACGCTGACGTAGCTGTCGGTCAGGGCGACGTACTTGCCCACCATGGCTATCTTGGTCTGCCTCTTTCTGGGGGCGGTTATCGACCGGACTATCCCGTTCCATGCATCCCAGTTCTTGGAGGAGTCCACCAGACCCACCTTGTCGAACTTGCGGAATATCGAGTCGACGATCCCCTGCTCGTAGAGCATCCGGGGGACCTCGAATATCGAGCCCGCATCATGGCACGAGAGCACCTCGGGGACCCCCACCCCGGTGAACAGGGCTATCTTCTCCTTGGTCTTCTGCTGTAGCGGCTGGGTGCACCGGACGGCCAGGTAGTCTGGCTGGATGCCTATCCGCCGCAGCTCCTGAACGCTGTGCTGGGTGGGCTTTGTCTTCTGCTCGCCCACCACGTCCAGGGACGGCGCCAGGGTGACGTGTATGAAGATGACGTCGTCGGGCGAGCCGCCGGCCTTCATCTGCCGGAGGGACTCCAGGAAGGGCAGCGACTCTATGTCCCCGACGGTTCCGCCGCATTCCACTATCAGGACGTCCAGCGACTCGTCGGCCCCTATCGAGGATATGCGCCTCTTTATCTCGTCGGTGACGTGCGGGATTATCTGGACGCAGGCGCCAAGATACCTGCCGTCCCGCTCGGCCTCGATCACCGACGAGAAGACCTGGGCGGTGGTGATGTTGTGGCTTCTGGGGATGTTCTGGTTGAGAAACCTCTCATAGTTGCCGATGTCCATGTCGCACTCGCCGCCGTCCTCGGTCACAAAGACCTCCCCGTGCGCCACCGGGTTCATCGTGCCGGCGTCGTAGTTCAGGTAGGGATCTATCTTGATGCAGGAGACCCGCAGGCCGGCCAGCTGCAGCAGCTTGGCCGTCGAGGAGGTCACCACGCCCTTGCCCAGGCCGGACATCACCCCGCCGGTCACAAAGATGCACTTCACGTAATGGCGAGGCGGCCTAGGGTATTATTTCTTGCCGGATCCGCCCAGGTGCTTGACGTTGAACCGTATGAACGACACCAGAAAGACGGCCAGCATTGCCACGCCCGTCACGTAGGCCATGCTGCGCCACTCCTCGGCGGCCGTATAGTACAGCAGGATGGTGGCGGCCAGCAGGGCCAGTCCCAGCATGGTCAGTTTGCGATCGTACACCATCAGATGTACATTGGGGGTCCCACAAATTCGTTGCGGATTTGTCCGGGCGGCGGCCGCCCGATGCCGGATCAGGGTATTGCGCCGCGGCCCGGCCGACGCCCGTTGGATTTGTATGCCAACGGCCACCAAGACCTGGATCATTATCCAAAAATTGTTATTAACGAACTTTGGTTATACTATGGGTTGAAGCAGGCCGTCAGGGCATCCAAGGGATCCGGGGACCAGACCCAGGATACCTACAGCCGGCTGCTGGTCATATGCATAGACAGGGACAACGACGTGGGCGACAAGGCCAACATCCAGACGCCGGTCATGGGCAGGGACGGGTGCATAGAGGCCGCCCAGCGGCTGGCCCTGGAGGATCCCGAGGACGCCGACTCCAACTCGATATTTGCGGCCATCAAGACCTACGAGGACATGGTCAGCAAGGGGTACAAGGCGGAGGTGGCCACCGTGGCGGGATCGGCGGACCGCGGCGTGGCCGCCGACGAGAAGATAGTCCGCGAGATCAGGGAACTGCTCAAGATGTTCCCGGCCACCGGGGCGGTCATCGTCTCGGACGGCGAGGACGACGAGTCGGTCATACCGGTGATCCAGGGCGTGCTGCCGGTGGTCTCGGTAAAGAGGGTGGTGATGAGCGTGAGCCGGACCGTCGAGTACTCGTACGCCATGCTGGGCAGGTACCTCAAGAGGGTAGCCTACGACCCCAAGTACTCAAAGTTCTTTCTGGGGCTGCCGGGGGTGCTGCTGCTGATAGGCGGGATCGGAAGCGTCACCGGGTACACCACCGAGATATTCGCGGGCCTGGTGAGCATACTGGGCGGCGCCCTGCTGATCCGGGCCTTCGACGTGGACAGGGCCCTCTCCAACTGGATCAGGCCCACGCCGTCGGGATTCATCAGGCTGTTCACGCTGATAGGCGGGGCCGTGCTGATGCTCTCGTCGGTGCCGGCCGGGCTGACGTCGCTGGATCCGTCCGTCTTTGGGATGGACAAGGATTTCCTGGGGATCATAACTGACAAGAGCATAATAGGGCAGTTCGTGGCCGGAGCCCTGCCGATACTGTGGGTCGGGCTGGGCACCATCCTGGCCGGAGTGCTGCTCAGCAACATGATGGGCGGATCCAGGTGGCAGGCCGGCGACGTTCTCAGGCTGGTGGTGCTGGCGGCGCTGTATCCGATCGTCTACCAGTTCACCAATATCGTGCTGCACGACGAGAGCTCGTTCTCGCTCATCCCCCCGCTGGTGGGAGGCGGGGCGGCCACGCTGACGGTGGCCATGATGCTGTACCGCAGGCACCGCCGGCAGAAGAGCGGCGCGCCAGACGAAGACTGAATAACAACCCCGATACGAAGACAGGGTGATGGGGCGCCTGCGCGACGCCATGCTGCGGCACTCGGGACTGTACGACATATACGCCCGGCGCCTTGAGAAGGAGATAGTACGGGGCGACATACCGGGGCACGTGGGCATCATACTGGACGGGAATCGCCGGTGGGCCAAAAAGCGGATAGTCGGGGAGGGGGCAGGCCACTTCCGCGGGGCCGATGCCGTCGAGAATCTGCTGGACTGGTGCGAGGATCTCGGCATAAGGATAGTGACGCTGTACGTCCTGTCCGCGGAGAACCTGAACAGGGGGGACGGGGAGATCTCGCACCTGTACGATCTCATCGGGGAGCGCCTGCACAAGCTCTACAACGACCCCAGAATACACCGCAATAAAATGCGGGTGCGCGCCATAGGCAGGGGCGAGCTGCTGCCGCAGCCCATACGCGACATACTGGGCAAGCTCGACGCGGCCACCCGGGGGTACGAGCGGCGCTACCTGAACATAGCCATGGCGTACGGCGGCCAGAACGAACTGGTGGACGCCGTCAGGAAGATAGGGTCCAAGATCCGGGACGGCTCCCTGGAGGTGGACGACATAACGCCGCAGGAGATAGAGTCGAACCTGTACACGTCCTACCTGCCCCAGTCGTCCCCGGACATGGTACTGCGGACATCCGGCGAGAAGAGGCTCAGCGGCTTTCTGCTTTGGCAGAGCGCCTACAGCGAGCTGGTCTTTATGGACATATTCTGGCCAGAGTTCAGAAAGATAGACCTGCTGAGGGCCATCCGCACATTCCAAAAGCGCAAGCGGCGCATGGGCAGGTAGGCGTATGGCCGGTCCCCGGTATGGACGCGGCCCCTTGGGGGCGGCCCCGTCTTTTTTTGGCCGCGTTCGGCCTCTTTTTCCCGGCGGCTTTTCGTGCTGGGTGCACATGGCAGCCCTGACCCGCCAGGGTGTCGGCGATGGCCGCCGGCGAGTGTCCCTTGAAGAAGTCGTTGAGCGCGCCCTCAGTATGGCCCAGTCCGGTTTGCGCATGCACTCAAAGCCGCCCCTCCACACGAACGTGCGGCCGCACCGGCCGCAGCGGTACCGCCCGGTCTTGCCCTTGGCCGCGTACACCCGGCCCCACTTGATCACCTGGCCGGAGAGTCTGCACCCCGGGCAGCGTTCCGGGTGGCCGCAGTCCACCGGGTGAAGGTGGATGTCGGCCTGCTCGGACTGTCCGGCCGAGTCGGGAATCCTCCCAGGACGGCCATCTCCCTCTCAGCCACCTTGGCCATCACGGCCAGTATGTGCTTGCACTGCGCCTTCCGGTGCAGGTGGTCGGCGCAGCTGCAGGACCACCTGCTGCCCTTCTGCCGGACGTCGCACCACCTTGAGCCGTCGGTCTGGAACCTCACGAGATGGTGGTGCGGGTGATCCTCCTGATACGATCGCCCTCCGCGAGAATCTGAAGCGCCCGCGCTCCCCGCGCCGCGGAACTCCCGCTCCATGAGACGCGCAATCCAAGCCACCGGGCCAGCCGGGCCAGCCTCCCGCCTCCGGTTGATCCGGGGCGGGGAACCGGTTCACCATCCAGCTTAAATGTCGCTTTTACCAACTGTACGGGTGCGCTTGTCCCATCATTTGTCGAAATCTGATGGAACTTGCGCATCAGCGTACTTAACCTGCCGTGTGGATCGGGATTGATCCGTGGGCGGATCGTTCTTGATCATCTCTGTCCGTACGATGCGCCCCGAAGGGAACCCGCCATCACCAACAGTTTTTGCAGAAGAACCCCCTTTTCATCAAAAATATATATGACAAAATCATGAGTTAGTTGCATGGCATTGAGAGAAGTAAAACCGATGGATGACGAACAGTGGGAGCAGGTAACCAGCCAGTTGATGGCAGGCCCCACTGAAGAATCGATCAGTACCGTAAAAGCTGCCCTAGAGCGTGCCGGTAAATTGAAAGAAGCATAGATTTCATTCGGATCATGACTCCAGACATTGATTTTAGCAAAGACGTTTCTGTCGTCATGCTAGACCCAACCATGTCCATAGACTCTGAATTCGAATGCAAGGATCCATCATACACGGAATACTATCGTGTCACTGCGTTCAGCGATATGAAGGAGGGAATGGGCCAAACTTGGCTTTGCATGTACAAGAAAAAAATGATCGGGTTTGTCACGATCGCGATGTCGCACATGAGGCCGGAAAGGGACGAGCGGCTGCAGGGAAAGGGTTACGGGAACATTCCTGCATTACTGATCGGCCACCTGACAACCCACAAAGACTATGAAAGGAAGGGGGTAGGAACAAATCTCATAGCGTGGGCAATCAGGGAAGCCGTGCGCCATTCCAAAAGAATCGGATGCAGGGTAGTCATGTTAAACCCGGAAGACGATCAGGAAGTCAGGAATTTCTATGCAAAGCAGGGGTTCACATACGTGTCTCAGGATGACAAAGAACGGGATGCTTTTTACCTAGACATCCAAACACGGTGATCTGGATCCCAAATTCTGAGACCGCTTTCTGCATGTTTTTACAGACGCCAGTCCATACTACAGATGAGTGATAAAAATTAGGAGGGTTTGGCTGCGTCGGCAAGTATCAGCCGTATGGCCTGCATCACTCGCTCTGCCATCCTCAAGCAGGCGGCGCCGACCTCGGCGGGCGTTTTGGCCTCGGCATATCCAGCTATGTACGCCATGTGGTTGGCCGCCGACTTTTCGATGCCGTACATCCTCGCCAGCACGCACGCGCCCAGCTCGGCAACGATCTCCTGCGCCGGATCCTGCCCGCCTTTCAGCTCGTGCGTCTTGCCGTCGTACTTGTGCACCAGCTCGTGGAAGTAGACGGACGGCTCCTCGGTGCTAAGGGTGATCTTCCTGGTTCTGGGGTTGAACGAGCCGCCCTCGCCGTGGTCGCTGTTCCGGTAGGATATCTCGGCCAGGCCGGCCAGGGGCGGCAGGGCGGCGGGCTTGTACTCTTCGACGGGTTCACCGTCGGTGTCCTCGATTGCAAACACCGGCACGCTCCGAAAGCCCACCATGATGGTACGCTCCTCGCCGTCCTTGTCTTCGCGCTTGACCGTCATGGGCGCCAGTATGTATCTGGCACTAGCCCCCTTTTTGACGTGGCGGTTTATCGACTGCCATTGGCGGTAGCCGCGCGCATCGTCGGTCGCGCCGCCCATCTGCATCAGCAGTTGGTTGCCGAACGACCACTTGGAACACGGAATCTCAGGCGCCCTGATAAGGGCCGCCGCCATATACTCGGGAATGCTATCGCTTTCAGCGAACTCGCCGGCGATCTCCGTCAATATTTTGTTAGCGTTCTTTGTGTTTATAATACGTTGTTTGTTTGCATTATATATAATGATTAAGTATGATTAATACGAAAGCGTAGTTAACGAGCCAGGCATGCGCCATCATGGCGGCCGGAGTCTCCCTCCCCCGTGCGCCGCGTAGCGATTCCTGCACCTCTCTGATGCCCTCGCGTATGCGGTTCCCGGCGGCCTTTTTGCGTACCATCCATTGCGGCCCCATCGGGGCGGGTCCCGGCGCGTACGGTGGGTGATGGTATGTCTTGATCCTGCCGTCCGTCTCGCCGGGAAACTCCACCGGCGCCCCGGACTTGCGTGTATCGGCGCGTCGTCCGCGAATATGACGATCCGGCAGTACCCCCCGTACGCGCGCGGCGGGAGAATCCGCGCAGTCTTCCGTGCCGGCCCTCTCGCAGAACCTGCAGAGGATGGCGCCGCTGCCCGGCAGCCCATCGGGCGGAACCACTTGTTGGAGGGGGCGGCGGGCGATACCGCTTTTGCGTCCCTGCAGTACCGGCCCCTTTGTTCGGTGCCTGATCGCGTGCGTATGCGCGGTTGTTTGCAATTTTGGCCCGTCCGGTTAGGATTGGATAACCGGATGACCCACCGCTCAGGCGGGCCGGCCGCAGCCGCCTCGGCCACCCGGAGGCGGGGGCGCTTGCGGCGCGGTGCGATGAGCTGCGGCTGGCGGCTAATGTTATCAGGGAGTGCGCCGGACAGCTAAAAATTTAACGACGAATACACATCATCACGCATGGAAACGTCCGCTGGAATCGTGCTGTTCCGGAGGGAGGGCTCCGAGAATCTCTTTCTGCTGCTGCACTACCCGTCCGGGCATTGGGACTTTGTGAAAGGCCACAAGGAGTCGGGCGAGACCGACCGGCAGACGGCCATCCGCGAGTCCGCCGAGGAGACCGGCATAACGGACATGGAGTTCATGGAGGGTTTTAAAAAACGCATACGGTACAGCTTCGGATACGGCGGCCGTACGATCCACAAGCAGGTCATTTTTTTTCTGGCCAAGACGCAAACCCGGGACATCAGCATATCCGACGAGCACCAGGGGTACATGTGGACCAACTACGAGCAGTCCATGAATCAGGTCACCTTTGACAACGCCCGGAGCGTACTGTATAGCGCCAGCCGCTTTCTTGCCAAGCGCTATCCCGAGTTAGGACAGTAGGATGGTCCTGGCAGTCTCGGCCGGGTCCTCCGAGTTGATGAGGCTCCTGCCTACGATGATATAGTCGGCGCCGCGGTCAATGGCCGTCCTGGCGCTGCCCCCCTGCGCCCCCACCCCCGGGGACACTATGTCTGCGCGGTCCCCCGCATCCTGGCGGCATCCCCGGATTATCTCCGGAAAGGTGGCGCCCACCACCACCCCGTCAACCCCCGCTGCCAGCCCCCACTCCAGGAATTTTTTGTAGAGCGGCCTCCCCCCGACCTGCATCTCGTAGGAGACGGCCCCCTCGTGCGAGCTCATATGGCAGAGCGATATTATGCCGCGGTCCGAGGCATGGGCCGACTCGACCAGCGCGGATAGCGCAGAGGGGCCCATTATCGGGTTGGCGATGAGCGCGTCAAAGCCCGCCCGCCACAGTATGCCGGAGGCAGCCGAGTTGGTGTTGCCGATGTCGTTTAGCTTGATGTCTGCTATGCACTGGAGGTCGAGTTTTTTGGCGCCGGCGGTGATTTTTTGTATCCCCTCCAGCCCCAGCGGCAAGAGCAGCTGGAGGTTCATCTTTATGGCGCATATGTGGCCCCGCAGGCGGTCCACCACCCCAAGGGCGTCCGAGACCATGTCGGATGAGCCCTCGATGTCTACTGCCAGTATGATGGGCCCCCCGCCGGATGCGGACTCGGCCAGGCGGCGGCGAAAGCCGGCGGTCACGGGCGGCCACCCTGCCGGGCGGTCCGGCGGTCTATTATCTCGGTGTCCGCCGGCCCCGTGCCTATGATGGTGACAGGCACCCCCAGCTCGGCCTCCATCTTCTCGACAAACGACCTGGCCGGCCTGCTCAGGGAGTCGTATGATGTCATGCCGGCGCACTCCGGAAATACCACGTCCAGCTTGGTCAGGGCCAGCTGGGTCGCCCCGTTCAGCATGATAGACCGCCGCCCCAGGTCATAGTCCATCTCCGCGGCACGCCGTGGACGGCCGGTGACCGTCCCCCGCTCTGCCCATCCGCGCCGCTTCGTCTCGTCCGCGCCCAGCTCTCCCTTCAGCGGGCCGGTTCCCACGCGGGTCACAAATGCCTTGACTACCACCACCACGTGGTCCACTGCGGTGGGGCCTATCCCCACGTCGGCGCACACCCCGGAGGCGGTCACGTCCTTGGACGTGACATACGGGTAGGTGCCGTGCCAGAGCGACAGGAACGTTCCCTGGGTACCCTCCACCAGCACGTTGCCTCCGGCCGCCACCGCCTTGCCTATCTCGGCGGGAACGTCGGCGATGATATCGTCCAGGTCCCCCATCTCCCGGGCCAGCCTCAGCACCCTCATGGCCCGCGCCGCGTTTGCCGGACCGGTACCGGATCCCGTACTGCCTATCTTCTCTTTGAGGTCTCCCTGCGAGTCCTCGTCTATATGGGACCGCTCTATTATCCCGCAGTTCCCGTCCAGGTACGCCCTGCCGCTGGCGCCAAACTCGCCTATCTCGCGCCGCAGGATCTCGGGGTTTACCACCACCCCCGGCCCGATCATCACCCTCGCCCTCGGGTTCAAAAACCCGCTGGGCAGCATCCTGATCTTGTAGGTTCGGCCGCCGCTGAGTATCGTATGGCCGGCGTTTGGGCCAGCCCCGCCCCTGACTATTATCCCAGGATTGTCCACGGTGGCCAGGTGTGATATTATCTTGCCCTTGCCCTCGTCGCCGAAGAAGCCCCCCACGACCACGGTCACCGTCATCGCCCCGTCTAACCCAAGGCCATATAATAAAATTGATCGCGGCCCCCGCCGGGTGCTCCACAAACCGGGGCAGGGGTTCGTGTCCCCGGGGTACAAGTTCAGGTCGAATTCTGGCCTGCGCCTGACCGGCTGCCTCCGGCAGATACTGCCGGGCGTGATCGCGTATGGTATTCAGTTTGACCCGGACTTGTACTGCAGATACGCCTATCCACGGTGCGCCGCTATCGCCTGGATCTGCGGGGTGGTCAGTTTTTGGACCGTATAGTCATCGACGGCCACCAGCCACTCGTCCTGCTCTATCACGCCGCTGCCATCGGCATCGTACTGTCGGACGATGGCGGGCAGGTTCGATTCAGGTTCTGGTTCGGGTTCCTGGGTGGGCTCCTGTTCGGGTTCCTGGGTTGGCGCCTGTTGCTCTTGGGGATCTTCCTGTTGCTGTGGTTCCTGTTCGGGTTCCTGGGTTGGTTCCTGCTTGGGCTCCTGTTCGGCCTCCTGCTCCGGTTCGGGTTGGGGCGCCTGATACTTCGGCTCGGGCGCTATCACGTTGACCGTTCTGGTCTGCGGGGTGGCCGGGGTGCCGGAGCCATCGGCCACCTGGTAGTACAGCAGGTAGGTAGCCGCCTGGGAGGTGTCCACTGTCCCGGAGATGGTCACGCTGGCGGTGATGTCGTTGCCGTCGGCGTCGGTCGCCGTGTAGCCGGGGTCGGTCCAGACGGAGTTGAGCGGCACGGTCATGCTGGTGGACCCTGCCAGGGTGATGACGGGGATCTGCGCCGACTCTGGGATGGCCAGCCCGGGCGGTATGGGGATGGCACCATGCTCGCCCCCGGTGGAGCAGACGGTGCAGGGATCGGCGACGGTCACGTGCACGCCGGTCATGTAGCCGAGGCCGACGGAGGGTTTGGGCACTACCACGATGATCAGTTGTTCGGGGGAGTAGTCGCCGTCAGGCACGCCGGCGACGGTCACATCCTGGAAGCTGTTCCAGTTGCCCGTGGTGAACGTGATCGTCTTGGGGGTGATGTTGGCGGCGGCGTAATTCCAGTTGTGGCCGGGCGCGCCATAGGGGGCACTCTGGACCATCGTAAGAAGGTTGACGGTTATGGTGGCGCTGCCCGGGTCTTCGGTCAGCCGTACCCGGAAGGTGTCGGAGGCATCCTCGGCGGGGAGTTCCAGTTTGAGGCCCTCCACCGCGAAATCCCGGCCCCCGTAGGAGAGCTCCACGCCGAAATCATCACCTATGAGATAGTCCCGGGTGGGCACGATGCTTATCTCCATGAGGTGCCCCCGGGGCCAATTCAGGCTTACATCAAACCAGTGCATGGCAAATTGGGTTATATCCTCATCGTAGACAAAGTCCAAAGGCACGCCACCGACAATCAGTACCGGATCCGGCATCTCCGGGATGATTTTGTCCAGTTGCAGGGCCAGGGTGTGGGTGTTGACAGTATAATGAAGCGCAACTATCTCGTAAGTGGTGCCGTTGTACGTAAAGTTGTAGGGGGCGAGTATGCTGGAGCATGCCATGCTCCCCGACCCATGACAGCCCCGTATGTTGTTATAGACTATACTCGTGGTGAGGTTGCCGGACCAGACCGGCTCCTCGTAGACCTGGATATGGTCGTCGGCGAAGGCGGACGGGACCTCCCCCCCATATATCGAGACCGTCAGGGCGACCAACACGGCGAGCAGTACGGGTAGGGTCGTCGGGTAGGCTGTGAAACTTACCAATATAATTATACCCCATATTGTACCTATAAATAATTTTGTAATCGGGGCGACTGTAACATCTTAGAGGGATGAGCCTCATCTGCCGGACTGTAACAGGAGGGGGATGGGATGGGGATCCGATCTTCTCAAGAACCGAGCCAGGCATACTAACCTCCCAAGGATAGTGATTCGGTTAGGTGATATAGCACCAGCGCGTGGTGTCCGCAATGATAACGAACACAGGTAGACCTACACTGGTTCTAGGCTTGACCATGCTGGCAGTGGCCGGGATGGTTACTACGGCATACGCTCAGGAGTATGAAACCATAAAGGTTGACATCCATGCCAAAGTGACTGATGTTCATATTGAACATGGGTTGTTTGCGGACTGGTGGTACATCACAGTAGAAGTAACGAATAACAACTCTGATGACATTTGGGTTGGTATCTCACATGTGTGGCTTGAAGATAACTACGGGTGGCTGACACTTGGTGAATCTGATCCAGAAAGTGTGTGTTATTGGGAGGAAACGACACCCATACTTGACGCAGGTTCAAAGACAACCATTCTCGGATGTTTGCCAGCCGCAAAAGACAAGACTCAGGCAGATGTTGTAGCACTTGCTTTCAGTGGCAGAGTATGGTCCGGGTATGAGTGGAGTGACGCACCTTTCGCTCATGTGCTACCCGTCAAACCTAATGGATGTGACTTGAAAGGTGATTGGCAAACATGTCAATCAACCCAGAACATAGACCGCCTCATCCGTGAGGCTCAACGCGAGGCCGACTCCGACCCCGAACCAATGACTTGCGAGGTTCCTACAACCACCACGACAACCACCGAACCCGACACCGACCAACCCCAACTAGTATCAGCAGCCTACCACACCATCTTTGCCGATCTGGTGCTGGCCTTTGATGAGGACGTAACGCTAGCTGACGGCTGGCAGGACAGCATCACTGTCGGAGGCATATCCATAGGCGAGCGGGCCAGGAACCACGTAGACGGCGCCAGTGGCATAGCGTGGATCTCCGTTGAATACTCGGCGGGGTTAAACATCCGGGATGTGGCACCGCATACGGTCATCATAGAACCGGGCACCTTCATAGACGCTGACGGCAACACCAACGACAGGATCCGAGTAACACCAACCATTACGGGTTAACCCCCCGTCCCTTTCTTTCTCAAGCGCGGGTATTCTCAAGGATTAGGCGGTCTCATTACGAGTGACAGGAGTTTAGGCCAACATACGTTATCTGACTCATCAACCACACCGGCATCACGTAGGAATGTGACCATCCGTTTGTATGCCTCTCGCCGTACATCACCCAATCCGTTACTAGCATGTTTGCCAAGTAGTTCCATTACGGCTTCAGCTGTCCCGTCCCAATCTGAGATCTCCCGCCAGATAATCGGGGGGGGGGTGTAACATCATGGGTACATGGGGCCGCATCGCGGGCCCACACCGTGTTTTTGTTCGGGGATCGGACCGGTTTTCGTTCCAGCACAAACCATGTACCTAAGACGTTACAGTTGCTAATCGGGGTTCGTACAGACTCAAGTACGAGTCCAGGTCAAACTGAATCCCATACGCGATCACGCCCGGCAGCATCTGCCGGAGGTCGCCGGTCAGGCTCAGGTCGTAATTTGACCCGAACATGCACTCCCCGGGCATGCATCTGGCGGATAAGCGTGGAACCCACCGGCCGCGCTGCCGTGCCGGGATGATTTATTATCGGGGCCGCACTCGCACGTCCGTTGAGCATACCCAACTACGCGGGCAACATAATCGCCAACCTAGCCGGCCTGCCGGACTTTCTGCGAAAGCCCATGCTCAGGATGAGGGTGGCCGAGTTTCCCGGACTGTCCGGGGTGGAGAAGGCCGAGGTCATCAACAACGCTCTGGAGGCCAGCCCGTCCATACCCTTCCCCGTATTCGCCAAGCTCCTGAAGACGTGGCTGGAGGTTGTGGCCGAGCTCCCTCCGGATCAGAGGCGCATGCTGCTAGGGACGTATGCAGGCGAGCTAGCCGTGGCGCCGGAAAAGTCTGTGGCCCTGCACGTGGACGGCATACTGGGCGTGTTCAGGGAACTGGGCGAGGCCGAACGGGGCGCCATAGGGGAGTCAATCCGGCAGATCGTCGGCGGGATGGAAGCCGAGCACCGTAGGAGGATACTGCTGCTGATGCCAACCTCGGCCAAGGAGATGTTTGGAATCTAGGCATCGGGGTTGCGGTTCTTCTCGTCGGCATAGTCTACCATCCCGCCTTCCGGAGTCAGCACCCCGACGAATATCTTTTCATGCTTTCTGAGCACCTTCCGGTGGTCCGGCATGGACATGTCAAGGTGCATCTCGTTCATCACCATTATCCGGTATTCCTTCCACTCGGCCCAGCACTTGTTGCAGCAGGGGTATTTTGCCGCAAATGGATCCAGATCCTCGCCGCCAGGTATGGCGTTCTTGCATTTGGTGCACGCACCGGCCATGCTGTACAGTGATGGTGCGGCGAATTTATCCTTTTGCGGGCACAGGTCGGGCCGGCGCTAATCGCGTCGATGCCATTACGGTTGGCGCCCGCGGCGGGCCCCGCCGGAGATCATCGCCCACGCGTGTTGGCGCGCAGGACACCACGCTCGGGCAACCAATAATAGTTCGGCTGCGCATCTACATTCATGAAGATAAAGTGTCCCAGGTGCAAAGAGGGCGCCGAGCTCTCGCCTGACTTTGCGTACGTCACATGCGCCCACTGCGATCTCGACATGTCGTACGGCGAGTACGTCAAGTTCGTGGCGCACAACGACTCCGCCTACTCTGACATACTGGGCGACTATGCCAGCAATACCGGCGGCCAAGTATCGGGTTCGCTAGACGAATGGGACAGCTAAACCACGGACCCGGCAATTCCACCCGACACAAGGATGCAACATCCACCCGGACCGCGCTCCGGGATCAAACATGGTACACCCCGGGATCGATCATAACCAACATCGGGGTTTAACAAGTTAGGAGTGCAAGTCTCCTCAGACTTCCACATATGAGGAGACCAGCACACCGGTATGATTGGCCGAGAACGGCATTTAAGGTTGGGGGTAAGCTTTCCTTCCCCGGTGCGTCAACATTACCACCATCATCATCGCCACTACCCGGGAGGAGGCCTGCCCGATGAGCCGTACCACCGGCATCATGGATCGCGAGATCAAGAACAACATCAGCATCCGCAGGCAGATAATGGGCGACCTGGACAAGTACATCACCGAGGTGGTCAACATCCCCTCCGGCCCCAACGCGCCGTACGAGGTGGCCGACTTCAACCGCGGAATGATCCGGGCGGTCGCCGCGGATGCCTCGGTAGGGGGACGTACCACCGCCCGTCGGGCGGCCACCACCCTGATGGAGACCGATAGCACGGGGGCGGCCACCGCCCTGATGGAGACCGGGAACACTGGGATGACCCCCAGCGACGAGTGGTACAGGAGGCGGCTGGCCGCCTTGACCGTCGAGGCGGTCGAGGGGATCTTTGCCGAGACGGTCCTGGACAGGATGACTACGCTGCGCCGGCTGGGCAAGCTGCCCCGTGACGGCCTGGTCGTCGCCGTCGACTGCCATCTGATACCACGGTACGACAGGATAAAGGATGACCACCTGACCATCTCCAGGTACAAGTGCGGAACCAAACACTTTGAGCGGTACATCACGATCCACTGCGTCAACGACGGGCTGCGCCTGGTCCTGGGGTGCCTGCCGGTTCCGGCCGGCGCGTCCGTGCCGAAGATGGTGCGCTCGCTGATTGATCAATGCATGGAGGACTGCATCGTGATCAAGCTGTGCCTGTTTGACAGGGAATTCTTCACGGTCCGGACCATCGCCGCCCTGGACGAGATGAACATCCCCTTCCTGATGCCCTGCCGCAACAGCCCCGGAGTGGTCGAGACGCTCAACCTGTTTGATCAGGATGATCCGCCGAAGGATGCCATCCCGTGCATCCTGAAGGGGGCCGACGGGACTGCCCCCTACAACATGGTCGTCGCGGCCCGCCGCAAGCGCGACCCCGGCAAATCCGAATCAAAGGCGCCCCAGGACAGGTTCATCGGGTTTGCCACCAACCTGCCCTGGGTGGACGTGATCGTCTATGCGGTCCGGTGGGGGATCGAGTCCGCCTACGCCCAGATAGAGGCGATGAGGGCCAAGACGCGCAGCCGTAACCCGGGGGCGCGCCTCTTCTGCTTTATCTACTCGTTGATGATCTTCAACGCCTGGGTGATGGCCAAGATCCTGATGAGATTGCTCATCTCCGAGCGGTCCCTGCCGCGCCGCCTGGGGACGATCACCCAGCTGACCTTCAAGGAGATAATCGAGGTACTCGCCGATGGGCCCGGACCGCCACCCGGCGGCGCATCCAACCCGGGATAGGACTCCAATGGCATCAGAGAAGATGGCGCGGCATGGGGGATGCTGCGCACGGCCCCGCCCGTTGTCCAGCGGATCACCCCCCCAACACATCCCCTGCCGCCCGCTGTACGATCGTCGCCGGGCCGGGTGCCCGCCGGACCGGCCCGCGGCGCGGTTGCAGACATGTTTTGGCGGACCGTGCGGCCATCGTCCGGTGTATATCTCGGGCAGATCCTGTCTTTGGGCTAATTGCCGTGGTTTAGCTGATGGGACTAACAAGGATTATAAAACGTCCCCCGGAATGGCCCCGTACTTGTCAAAGCTTGAAGATTCGCCAGCAGATCCGGCGGATGTTGTAGAAGAGGATCTGGTTCTCAAAAAGGCGGTTGACTCCTACCGAAAGGTGATGGAGAGGGACAACCTGACCGACGGGCAGCGCGAGGAGATAGAACAGCGCATCAAGGCCATGGAGAACAGGGAGATAGTGGAACGCATAGTGGAGCACGAACCCAAAGAGATACTCTCCGACGACGACAAGGTTATGATAGGCCCTCCCACGCTGACCCGGTTCGAGAAGGCCCGGATAATGGGAGCCAGGGCCCTGCAGCTCTCCCTGGGGGCGCCGCCCTTCGTGGAGATACCCGTCGGCACCAAGACGTCCTTGGTGATAGCCATGGAAGAGCTGGATCTGCGGGTCATACCGATAGTAATCCGGCGCGCCCTGCCCAACGGCGACTACCAGAACATACCCATAGAACATTTCGCGTAGGGGCAGACCCGCGCAGGCTGGCCGGCCAGAGCACCGAGCCGCAACCCTCCGACGTTCCGTGTAGTTGGCGGGGCATGCATCCTCTTTCGGGACACGGGGACACGGGCCCCGGCCGGCGGATCTTCTCCAAAACCGCCTGGGCCTGGCAGGCGCGGCGGCAGGCGCGCCGTCCACGGGGATGGATGTTGAGGCGGCCTTCTTCCATGATATGATGACCAGGCGCGGCGGCAGGCGCGGCGGCAGGCGCGCCGTCCACGGGGATGGGGGCTGCGCGCGGATCCTTTGATCAAATCCGGTTTTGCGGTCTCGGATGGCAAACTGTTGCCGCCGATATGCGAAAAATACCACAATCCCGAGAATTCGGATAATGTCCGCACCTACAAGACGCCGGCGAGCGGCTACGAGGTTGCGTCTATGGGGCACCGCCCAACAAAAGTTAATACCGGAGAGCGAGGGGCAGCTTCCGGTGTCGGAGCAAGAGAGCCGCCGTGCGGGCATACCCAGGGATCAGGTAATGTTTGTAGGAGGGGCGCCGGTGATGAACATGGTCATAGAGGCCATGTCCACGCTGGGCGACAAGGGCCTTCTCTCCATCAGGGCCCGGGAGAACAACATACCGCGAGCGGTAGTGGTGGCCAACATACTGACCGAGAAGATGATGAAGGACAACTCACAGGTCTACAAGATACTCTTGGACGGGGACATGAGACCGGACGGAAGCATGGCCTCCACCATAGAGATAATCATGTCCAAGGTCTAGTAGACGGCCCCTGGCCCCTTGAGAAGCATGCTCTCGCACTCCTTGCACACCCTCTCGTCTATCCCCGATTCCATGTGGTGGTGTATCTCGCAGATCAGCAGGCTAGACTTTACATAGTTGCAGAGGCTGATGAACTTGGACAGGCTGGATGGCGTATAAGCCCTGTCCGAGGCCAAGTCGGAGCTGAGATCCTCTATCATCTTGGCTACGTTCTCCTCCTTGAGTAGCTTCTCTATCAGGGCAGGATCCCCCCTGGTTCCACGTATGTAGTTGCTGACGGCAGCCTGCGTCACCCCAAGCATCTTTGATATCCGGTCCTCGGCTATCCCGTGATCCACGGTCAGCTTCTTGGCCAGGATGGCACGGATCGCCGGAATGAGTGTCTTGGACTCTATCTCTGCTGGGAGTAGCACGCAGTAACACCGGCAGCAACGAATTTATTCTTTTGTCCTTCGTGAGGATGCGATACTATCCGGCGGGCGACAACAAATACAATGGTTTTTGTACTACCGGGAACATACTATTATTATGAATATGCCAGAGAGCCTGTACGGCCTGCTGGAAGACGCGTGTAGCCGTTGCCGGGCCGACACAATAGCCCTCTCAGGGGGGCTTGACAGCACTATCATCGCGTACCTGATGCGGGAGCGTTTCCCCAAGGGCGTAACCGTGATAGCCAAGGACTTTGTGGCTACCGACCTGACGTACTGCCAGTTGGCCGCGTCCAGGCTGGGCATCGACCTGCGCATTGTGAGGCCGGATCCGGTGGAGCTTCTTCTAGGCGTATCTGAGACCATACGGATATTGGGCAACTTCAACGATTTGGAGATCCGCAACAGCGTGGTGATGTATCTGGCCACCAAGGCTGCCAAGAGGGCAGGAATTACCCGTATGATCACCGGCGACGGGGCCGACGAGCTCTTTGCGGGGTACGACTTTCTGGTTCGAAAGCGCCAATCCCAGCTGGGCGATGAGCTGGCCAGGCTCCGGAGCATCATGCACTTTACGTCCCAGGACATAGGCAAGGAGTTGGGCGTGGAGATAGAGTCGCCCTTCCTCCACCCGGAGCTGGTAAACGTGGCCGCAACGCTGCCTACCGGACTGCTGGTGGGCCAGCACGATGGCAGGAGAACCGGCAAGATGGTATTGCGCAAGCTCTTCGCGGGCAAGATTCCCCACCAGATAGCGTGGCGCTCCAAGTCCCCCATGCAGGATGGGGCCGGCACCGCCGGACTGGTGAGCCTGCTGGATTCGCTGGTTACCAACGAGACCTTCCGGGACAGAACCCAGGCAATACTAGCTACCGACGGCGTACACATACGCACCAAAGAGTCGCTGTTCTACTACGAGGAATACCGAAAGTACTTTGATCCGCCCAAGCCCGGGTCTGAGAAAGAGAGCAGATGCCAGTACTGCAAATCCCCGCTGCCCAAGGAGTCTACGTTCTGCAGAATGTGCGGGGTGTATCCGGCCGCATACAAGCCGCAGGCTATCTCCACCGTCGGGGCTTTATGAATATCTGGCGGCAGCCGTTGCAGCAAAAGTAGTACGTCTTTCCCTTGTGCTGGTGCACCAGGGCCAGCTCCTCGTCCAACTCTATACCACACACTGGATCCACCGGCACGGTATGCCTAGCACATATTTCGACTTATAAAGATAGGCGGATCCGGCCGGACGGCCGGACGGCGCGTACAAGTTCACCTCAAATTTCGATCAGTACCTGATCTGCCCTTCTGGAGACAATGTCGTGGGCTGTGCTAGGCATGGCATGGGCTTTGAGGTGAACTTGTACGACGGCGCCATCACCAGAACAAAGGAAATGCCAGCACTGTTGCTTCCCAAGAGCTCTCGCACCTTAGTAACACAACAGCGACACTAGGTTTGACTTCCAAGTTCGGAATGGGATTGGGTCGCACCCTAGCGCTATGGCCGGCTTGTTTGTCCGGACATGGTTCCCTTTTATTAAGGTGGTGCGCCCCGGCGTCAGCCGGGCGGCGTACAAGTTCAGGTCAAATTCTGACCTGTGCCTGACCGGCGACCTCCGGCAGATTCCGCCGGGCGTGATCGCGTATGGAATTCAGTTTGACCTGAACTTGTACCGGGCGGCGACGGCCGGCTCCAAAACAGGTATAAGACAAAGGCGGCGGAGACGACTCCGTGACACACAGGGTGGCGGTGCTGGACATGGACCTGTGCCAGCCCAGAAAGTGCGGCCTGGAGTGCATAAAGTATTGCCCGGTCAACAAGTCGGGGGCCGACTGCATAGTACTGGACGAGGAGGTCGGAAAGGCCCGGATAGACGAGGACATATGCAACGGCTGCGGGATATGCGTCAAGGTGTGCCCGTTTGATGCCATCACCATAGTGAACCTGGCCTCCGAGCTGCAGACCGACAAGATACACCAGTACGGCCCCAACTCGTTCCGGCTGTATCGCCTGCCCACGCCCCGCAAGGGCGAGGTGGTCGGGCTGCTGGGGCGAAACGGCATGGGCAAGAGTACGGTCGTCAACATATTGTCCGGCGGGCTGATGCCAAACCTGGGCGAATACGGTGCCGAGTCCAACTGGGATGCCGTACTAGGGCATTTTGCGGGAACGGAGCTCAAGCAGCACTTTGAGATGATCCGGGACGGGAACATCAAGGCGTCCATCAAGCCGCAGCAGGTTCACAAGGTGGCAGCGGCGTTCGGCGGAACGGGACGGGATCTGCTGGACAGGTTCGACGAGCGCGGCGCGGCCGCGTCGATCATACGCGAGCTTGATCTTGCCAACGCGGTGGACCAGCCTCTGAGCGAGCTCTCAGGCGGGGAGCTGCAGCGGCTCGCCATAGCAGCGGCGGCCTGCAGGGAAGCGGACTTTTACTTCTTTGACGAGCCGTCCTCGTACAACGACGTCTTCCAGAGGGCCGGCGTGGCCCGGGTCATCCAGGGGCTGGCGGCCGGGGGAAGCAGCGTCATGGTGGTCGAGCACGACCTGACCCTGCTGGACTTTCTTAGCGATTACATCGAGGTCCTTTATGGCGAGCCGGCCGCCTACGGGATCGTATCCAGCGTCCTGTCCACCAGGGTGGGGATCAACGTCTTTCTGGACGGGTACCTGCCTCAGGAGAACGTCCGTTTCCGGGACAAGGGGTTCACCTTTTCGGCATCGACGTCCAACGACGAGATGGTCGAGGGGATACCCGTGATAGAGTACCCGGCCCTCTCAAGGACCTACAGGTCCTTTGCCGTGTCGGTGGAGCCCGGCGTGGTCCGGAAGGGCGAGGTGCTGGGCGTCATGGGCGCCAACGCGCTGGGCAAGACCACCATGATGAAGATGCTGGCCGGCGTGGAGAAACCCGACTCGGGGGAGGTTGCCGGGGACATTACGATATCCTACAAACCCCAGTACCTGCAGGGCGACTCGGATATCGAGGTTGCCGGGCTGCTCGGGCAGGCGGCAGGCGAGGAGATCGAGGGGAGCGCCGCCGAGGAGCAGATAGTCGAGCCGCTCAGGATAAAGAAGCTCTACACCAAGACCGTCCGGAACCTCTCCGGGGGGGAGCTGCAGAAGGTGGCCGTGGCCGTCTCGCTGCTCAAGAAGGCCGACCTGTACTGCCTGGACGAGCCCTCGGCGTTTCTGGACGTCGAGGACAGGATAGCCGTGGCCAAGTTCGTCCAAAAGTTTGTGCGTTCGTTCGGCAGGTCGGCGGTGATAATAGACCACGACCTGCAGCTGATGGACCTGATATCCGACAGGATGGTCATATTCGAGGGGCAGCCGGGGGTCAGGGGCGCCGCGTCCGGGCCCATGTCCAAGTCCGAGGCAATGAACAGGTTCCTGGGATCCCTGAAGATATCATTTCGGAGGGACGAGCGCAGCATGCGGCCCCGGGTCAACAAGCTTGGCAGCAGGCTGGACAAGCAGCAAAAGGCCGACGGCAGGTTTTACTACTCCCGTTGACCCGGCTTCTGAGGCGCGCCCTGGCCAACAAGCTGAGCCGTTCAGAGATGGAGTCGCTGGTGTCGGCGTTTGATCAGGTCGGCGAGATCATAGTGATCAGGATACCCGAATTGCTGTACCCCAGAAGGGCGGAGATAGGCGAGGCTCTGCTGGAGAACATCAAGGTGGCCAACAGGGTCTTCTGCCAGGTGTCGGAGGTGGAAGGCGACTACCGCACCAGGGGGCTGGAGCTGGTGGCCGGGGAGGGCGGAACCCGGACCGAGTACAGGGAGAACGGCTGCAGGTTCGCGGTAGACGTCGAGAAGGTCTTCTTTACCCCGCGCCTCTCCACCGAGAGGGCGCGGGTGGCCGGCCTGGTGCGTCCCGGCGAGACGGTCCTGAACATGTTTGGCGGGGCCGGAATGTTCTCGATACAGATGGCAAAAAACACCGCCTGCACCGTCTACAACGTGGACATAAACCCCGAGGCCACGGCGCTCTGCGAGCAGAACGCCGCCATGAACAGGATGGCCGGGGAGGTGGTTCCGGTTACCGGCGACGCCTCGGAGATTGCGCCGGAGATGGCCGACATGTCCGACCGCACGCTGATGCCGCTGCCGGAGAGCTCCGACGAGTTTCTGGCAGATGCCGTCCGGGCGACCGGGCGCGGCGGCGTCATACATTACTATTCCCATGTTCATGCCGACCGGAAGCAGGACGCGGCGCGCCTCTCAGAGGGGCACTTTATGGATACGGTCCCGGCCGAGTGCCGCATCACAAACTCCAGGATGGTCAGGGCCGTGGGACCCAGATACTACCAGACGGCGGTGGACGCGATAATAACCGCAAAACCGCCATACGGTGAAAAAACCGCTATTCGTCGCTGATGGATGCCGGCGAGTGCCGGGTGGTCGCCATCGAATAGCCTATCCAGGCTATCACCCCCAGGATTGCCCCGGCTATCATCAGCATGGAGAGCTGCATGACGATTGGGCTCCACTCGGAGAGCATCAGCAGGTAGGCGTACACGAAAAAGCCGCCTATGCACAACACGAAAATCATTATTCCGGCGGCCTTGCGCCTCTCCATCGGGTCGTTTTACGGTACGACTTATTTATTGCTTTGAGGGGCCTCGATTGCCATCAGGAATGCGTCCTCCCCGTCCCGATAGTACGACTTGAGCTGCTGCCGGATTGCAAAGCCCAGGTTTTCGTACAGTCTTACGGCGTCGTTGTTGCTGCACCTCACCTCCAGGTACATCTCCACGCACTGCTTGGACCATATGCCCCTGAGCGCCTCCTCCACCAGCACCCTGCCTATGCCCCGCCGGCGATATTCCGGCAGGACCGCCACCGAGACCATGTGGCCCTTCTTGACAAAGCCCAGCCTCCGGAAGCACGAAAAGCCGTACTCGGTCTTGCACATGATATAGCCCGCATGGACGTTTCCATCCAGGGCAACCACAAACGCCTCCGGGAGTTCGGCCAGGAGGCTCTCGTAAAAGTAGTCCGAGTAGTGCTCCGGCAGGGTCTTGAGGTTGATCTCCATGATCGGGATTAGATCCTGCTGCTGGGCGCGGCGGTACAGATGCCCGTTGTTCTCGCGCAGGATGGACTGCATGAACCAAGACGAGGTTCATGATTTATTTAATTTTAGTGAACTAAGGCTGTGTCCCACGGACATATACCATCTCAAAATCGCAAGACATATTGATCCGATGATCGCGGCCACGCCCAATGACAAAAACAAAACGTGATCAGCGACCATTCGATATGGTCCAGCAGTACCTGCCGGGCCTGATACTGAATACCATACTGGAGACCGTCAGGGAGATGGATGACCCCTACCAAGCCAAACCCGGGCTGGGCGGCATGATCGCCTACCCGCCAAAAGCCATGGCCGTCGTCTGCATCCTGATGGAGGCCGAGATGAAGACCTACAGGAAGATGGTCGGCTACCTTAAGATGCATCCGGATGTGGTCCGCAGGATCGGGCTGTCCAAGGTGCCATCCAAGAACACCATCTGGCGCGCCTACGGGAGGATCCCCGAGTCGTACCTGCGCGAGGTGCACCTGAGGATCGTGCGCGACATCACGACCGGCTCGCTGGCAGGAGACAGCGCCGGCTACTCCAGCAACAGGTTCATCAGATGGTTCAGCATCCGGCACGACCGGACAAAGACCAAGCGCGGATGGATCAAGCTGCACAGCATCATAGACATACCTGCCCGGACCATCCTGGACTACCATGTCACCGACGGGTACGCCGCCGACATCACCAGCATGTGGCCCATGATGGACAGGCTGGGCGCCTCCGGCGAAGACGGCAACTTCTTCTGCCTGGACTCGGCCTACCTGGCCAGGCTGCTGTGCGACGCGATAGCCAACCGGGGCTGGATACCCAGGATCCTGCCCAAATCCAACACCGTCTGCAAGAACGGCGGCAGCCAGGCCTGGGGGGACATGACCCGGACGCACAGGGACGACCTTGAGCGGTTCATGTCCGGGTTACCACCAGCGCAGCATCATCGAGGCCGTCTTTGGGGCAATCAAGAAGATGTACGGCAACCACCTCCGGGGCAGGAAGCTCGTACGGCTGAGCCGGGAGGCGGCCATCCGGGTAATCTGCTACAACATCGAGGTGGTCGCGCGATCTCACGTAAAAAACGGCAGGCTCACACACGAGTCACTCGCGGCCTTAGCTGCCTGACGGACGCGGTCACACCCGCGCCGTCCATGTGGGGGAGCCTGCGCATCATCCTATAGATCGGATTGAATTTTACGGTTTCGGACAGCCTCTGAGGCCGGCGGCATACAAACAATTCCACAATCCCGAGAATTCCGATAATGGCCGTACCGGCGAGGTGTCGGCAGATGGTTGGTTGGTTATGTCTGTGGGACACAGCCGTGAACTAATGTTCGGCAAACGCGGGTGCCGCCCGACGGCTGCCCCCCGGGCAATCGATTTTGTTCGGGAGAGCGCCGGTCGCGGACGGGCAGTTTCGACGAACACACACGGATTTGCACAAGAACCCGAACTACGGGATGGCGGTGCGGGAGTCGTAGACTATCTTCCTGCTGCGCGTGACCAGGCTGGCGGACCGCGCAAAGACGCTGCACGCCTGGGGACCGCAGACATCGGCGTCACGCACCAGGCCCAGGCCCCCGCGTGCGGTTATTATCGCTTTGAGCAGGGGCAGCAGGGCCGCCCTGCCGCCGTAGGCCGCCCTCTCGCCCACCATCCAGAACATCTCGGTGGCCGATTTATCCAGGACGGCTTCGCGTATCCGGCCGCCGTCGGCGGTATAGTGCCCTATTATGGTAAGCCGGCCGCCGGCCAGGCAGTCTACTGCCCGGGCAAACTTTGAACACATGTCGCACCTGTCATCGTAGAGCATTACCGGGGGTCGTACGGAGCCCATGGAGATAATGGCCGATATTGCGATTAAAACCTTGTCCGGTACGCGTGGCCGATCCGGGCCCGCGCACGCCGGAATGTTACACGGCATCGTGCGCCCTTGCGGTTGCCGCCAAAGGGGCACGTATCAGTCCCGTAACGCGGGCCGGCCGGTCCCGCGTTTGCGCCCGGGGTGCGGCGGCAGGCGCGGCCCGCCTGTATCACCGCCCACGCGAGCCGCAAACAACACATATTGGGCGCAGCCGCGCGTCCGCCGGTTGAAGCCGTGGGAGGGGGAGTACAGGAGAAAGACGCCCGGATCAAAAAAGATGTTTTCCAGATCAGCCAGGCTGCACGTGAACGGCGTATCCCACAACATCAGGTACTTTGAGCCGTATCCGTTCATGACAAAGTCGGCTGCAGGGAGGCACCTGGCCGACATAGACTCCAACAGGTATGTAGACTATTGGATGGGCCACTGGGCCCTCATACTGGGCCACCGCCCCAAGGCCGTAAGGGATGCGCTGGCCGCACAGATCTCCGCAGGCTGGATGTACGGGACGCTCAACGAGCAGACCATGGCCCTCTCAGCCATGATATCCAAGGCGGTCCCCGCCGCCGAGCGGCTGCGCTACGTGGCATCCGGGACCGAGGCGGCCATGTACGCGGTAAGGCTTGCCCGGGCGGCAACCGGCCGCAGGGTAATAGCCAAGGTTGACGGCGGATGGCACGGGTATACGTCCGATCTGCTAAAGACCGTCAACTGGCCGTTCTCCGAACCGGAGAGCACCGGCATGGTAAACGACGACCATATCGTATCCATCCCGTACAATGATCTCAGCGGGTCCGTCTCCATACTGGAGGGGGTCAAGGACAACCTGGCCGGAATGATAATAGAGCCGGTCCTGGGAGGCGGCGGCTGCATCCCGGCGGAGACCAGCTACCTGCGCGGGATGCAGGAGTTTGCCGAAAAGAACGGTTCGCTGTTCATGCTGGACGAGATAGTGACCGGCTTCAGGCTTGGGTACGGGTGCGCCCACCAGGCGATGGGGCTGGATCCGGACCTGGTCACCCTGGGCAAGATAGTCGGCGGCGGAATGCCCATCGGGGTCGTGTGCGGCAAGGAGGAGATCATGAAAATGGCCAACACGGCCGAGATGTCCAGGACGGACAGGTGCTACGTTGGCGGCGGGACGTTTTCAGCCAACCCCATGTCGATGGTAGCCGGAGCCGCCACGCTGCAGACACTCAAGGAGTCGCCCCAGACATACGACAGGATAAACAGGATGGGAGGCAGGGTGCGGGATGACATGGTCCGCGTACTAGGTGATGACAGGGTGGCCGCTACCGGGACGGGATCCCTGTTCATGACGCATTTTCTGGCCGACGGCACGGGCCCGGTCAACAATGCCGCCCAGGCCTCCAAATGCGACCAGGCAGCCCTCCGGGACTACCACATGTACCTGATGGCCAACGACGGGATATTCTTTCTGCCCGGCAAGCTTGGAGCCATCTCGGCTGCGCACACGCACGCCGACGTCCGGGAGTTGAGGGCGGCAACCGAGAGGTTTGCGTCTGAGGCGCTCAAACCCGATACCGGCAAACAATAAAAGCAACCCGCGGTATCAACGGCCATGGAAGACGATGAGGAGTCGCCGGCCGCATCCAGAGCCCAGCGAGAGAAGATGGCCCAGGAGGCCGTGAAAAAATTCAAGGCGCTAAACTAAAATCGCGCCACAAAACACCGCTTGCAATGGGGCTGTTCAGCAGGAGGGATCCCGAGGATCTGATGCACCACGCCATGCTGTTCATGGAGAAGGGGCAGCCCAAGGGGGCGGTGGGGCTGTTCAACCAGGTGCTCAAGCAGGATCCAGGCAACCGGGAGGCGCTCTACCACAAGGGATTGGCGCTCATCCGGATTAGAAAGTTCAGCGACGCCGTCACGTGCTCGGAGATCATACTGGATAGGCATCCGCTGGATGCGGGAGCGCACAACAACAAGGGGGTGGCCCTTGCCGAGATGGGCAACCCCCAGTCCGCCGTCGAGTGTTATGACGACGCCATAAAGGCAGACCCCAAATACTACGAGTCGTACTTTAACAAGGGGGTGCTGCTGGCCAAGCTGGGAGAGCACCAGGACGCCCTGGATCTTATGGAAAAAGCCGTCAGGCTAAACCGCAAAAACCCCGTGCCCCTGCTCCACAAGGGCATAATTCTGGGAAAGATGCACAAAAACAAGGAGGCGCTGAGGGTGTTTGAGTCGCTGGAGCGCAGGTTCGGCAGCCATCCTGACGCGTCGTTTCAGCGCGGGATACAGTTGGCCGAGTTGGGGGAACACCGCAAGGCCATATCGGTATTTGATGACCTTGTGGAAAAACACAAGGATAATGCGAACATAATATACGCCCTGGCCCGGAGCCGGGCCGCCCTGCTGGAGTATAACCTTGCAATATCCCTGCTCAAGAGGGCGGTCTCCAAGAGTCCCAAGGTAATACGCGCCTGGGCGCGCGAGGAGGAGATATTCAAGCCGTTGCACGGCAACGAACAGTTCAGAAAGATCGTGAAGATGTAAGGCGGTGCGCGTATAATAAACCACGAGGCAATGCGGATTCTTGGAGGATCTCCCTAGACCAAGTGGGGCGGCTAATTTCGGATCGGATCTAGTTACCTTGACACATCTGTAGGGTTTTTGAAAGCCTCACCAAGTCATCTAGTTTCATTTTGTTGATTTCAACAATTTTGTTTTGCAGATCGCCGACTGAAACACCGTTGATATTGCCCTTTGTTTCAACCTGCCGCATCTCCTGCTTCCCTTGTTCGGTCAGTGAATATTCGTACTTGAATATCCCGACTCCGATTTCCACAGGTTTTTCATACACATATCCGGCGTCTACCAGAGACTGGATCGTTCCTGCAAGCGTCTCGGAATACGGGCCATAATAGTACGGAACAAAGTCAAAGCCCAGTGGTATGTCGTCTCTGTGCTTCAACACGCAGACGGTTTTCTGGAACCTCTTGCGGCCCTCGACAGTGCCTGAGTGTTCGATTATTTTCAGCAGAAAGTGCAGATCTTCAATCGTGATCATTATACACCTGCCTCCGCATCTATCACGGTGGTTATCTTCTCCAATAAAAGATCTTCTGTTATGGTCTCGGCTTGGGCGGGATCCATGTAGATTCTCATCGTAGTCCTCTGCTTGATCTCCTTGATGATGTCTGATTTTTCTCTTAAGTTTTCAGGCTCACCGGCATCGGATTCACTGTTCCGCATAAATATATCGGAGGGGGATCGAGACTTTACAATGTCGCAGATGGCATGGTACTTCTCCAAGCCCAGTTCGCTTGATAGTGCGGAGCTCAGTCGGTCGCTCATATGATCTATTTCATAGGATGTGGCTGCCGTAACCCTTGACAGAAACTTGGGATTGATCTTTGTGGCCCCATAAAGCATGATCTCATTCATTGGTACGAATAGCTTTCTATTACGTATTTTTTCTTCCAATGTCCTCGTGTAAGCATGTTTGGATTTATTAAGCAAGTGGAGTAGTTTATCGTCGTCCAAGGTCAAAAGAGTACTTTGGTCTGTAAAACACTGTTTTAGCTCATCATCTTCGTCAATCCCTAGCAGCGTGGCCTTCTCAAGCATCTTCTCTGCAATCCTAGAATCCTGAACATGGTAGACTAGATCGTACATGCTTTTCCAGATCAGCACGAATATCTCAGAAGTAACCAAAGCTGCACGGGTATTTTCCAGCCCCAGCATGCATTTGTTCAACTCATTGTCGTCTCCAAGGACTGTATAAGAGCCTACAAAATGTTCCAGATCAAAACTGTATTTTAGGCCAACATGGTGTGCGTCACGCAGAAGGTAATCAAGCTTGTCAATATCTATCGGACCATTGATTATCCCTGAGACGAATTTGAAGTCGTGCGTGTTGTTGATTATCTTGACCACAGATTCCGGGGTGATCCCATGGTTTGTAAGTGGCTCGGCAAGATCGTTGCAGATTACTCGTTCAGCGAGTTTCTCGTGAGTTATATTCGAGGCTTGTCTCAAAACAAAATCTACTGCATGGGAAAAAGGACCATGCGCAATGTCATGGAGCAGTCCTGCAGCCATAAGGTTGTTTTTGTTGTTTTTCAGGTTTTCAGCAATTTTACTGCGTCCATCGTTCTGGATTTTTTCAGACAATCTATCCACCAAGAGTCCAGACAGGTGCATGGCGCCGAGCGCATGGCCGTATCTGGTGTGAATCGCACCGGGAAAATCTATGATCGACTTTAACCCCAACTGTCTGATGCTCAGCATGCGTCTTATTGGTGGAGAGTTTTCGATCTCTATCAGCCAGTCTGGAACGTCAAGGTGTCCGTGAATGGGGTCGGGGATCTTATAGTTGGCAGGCACAGCAGGAGCATGGTAGAGGTGGTTTAAGAACTTGCTGCATGAAAAGTAAGTATTCACGTCGTTTAGGCATGTTTTATTGTCTGCAAAAATCATTTGCTGCCATGATCGTATGGGTTTTAATGCTTGGATGGAGCGACACCGGCACGGTTGCCGCGCCTGTCATTTCCAAGCGAAGAACAACCGCCGCGTTAAACCGTGAGATCTAAATATGGGCTGATCGCCTGCATGCCGCTGGCAAGCAGGACCGGCTTCAAAAAGATATTTGAAAAGCTCGACGGAGGTTACCGCGGACTGCTCAACGGGTATCTGGAGACGAAGTGCGAGATCAAGGCGCTTAAGAAAGAGAACGAGGATCTGAGGCTCCAGCTGCCATACCACGACAACCCCAACACGCCCCCTCGCGCAAGATAGTCAAACGCCGAAAAAAGACCTCCGCCCCCAAGAAGGGTCCGCCGGAAAGGAGGCGCCAACTAGGCGCCGTAGCGCCCAGCCCGGGCACAAGAGGGCCACCAGCAAGCCCGCCCTGTCAAGTTCCAGATGCACACGCCCATCAGGTGCCCCGGGTGCGGTAACACTTTCCTGAAGGTCGAGAACGTTGAGGAGTGCGACATAACCGAGATGCCAAAGCCGGTCCTGGCCACGGCCACCCGCCATTACACGGTCAGCTGCAGCTGCGGCAAGTGCGCCTGGACGGGATGGGAACGGGGACCGGACCCTCCGGGGACGCGCCGGTGCCCGTCCCCGACATCCCCAAGAGGGGATCCTACGGCAAGAACGTTATGATGACCGTGGTCCACAACTTTCTGAACCGCCTCCCCGTCAAACGGAACGCGGACAGCATGGGCAGGCACGGCATCACCATGTCAACCGGCACCATCCACAATATCGTCTAGGGGACCGGATACTGCCCGGAGCCGACCTCGGAGATCCGGGCCCGCATCAGGAGGGCACGTCTCCTGCATATCGACGAGACCTCCATCTCGCTCAACGGCAAGAAAGTTTGGATCTGGGTGTTCCTGGATCCCGAGACCGGCGATGCCTACTACATAATACGCTCCAGCAGGGGGCGCGATGTCGTCCGGTAGGTGCTCGGCGAGGGATGGTCCGGACGATCATCTGCGACGGGCGGACCGCCTACAATGGATACCGCATCCAGCGCTGCTGGTCGCACTTCTTCCGCGAGGCCGACCATGTAGCGGATCTCAACGAGTACTGCCGCCAAGCGCGGGATATCGCCGACGCCCTGCACCGCACATACTGGGACGGTATGGGGTCGGGTGGGGGTCCGGAACGGCCTAGCCTCCGCGCATGGTATCGGCCACCAGCCCCGCAATGAATCCTCCAAACTCCTCATCGGCCAACCGGATGGTCTCGTATTTGGAGAGGGTGGCCGCCCTCTCCTGGCATAATACGTGGTAGCAGGTGCGCGTATCCCCGAAGTAGTATCCCTGGCACGAGCAGTATCCGGCGTCAGGATCCATCCAATACTCATCCTCCCGTCCCACGACCGTCCAGATTCGACGGCCGCTGGGCTCAAACACGTGCAGCTTTACCCTCCCCTCCGCTATGGCCTTCTCGGGTTTGGGCGCCCTCATGCGGTGTGGTGGTTCATCGGCGCCTATATCTCTGAGCAGTTTACACGTCGTAGGGCCTGATGGGGTGCCTGGTGGTCGTGTGCGTCCTCATCCATTCCAGGGTGTTGACGAACGCGTCGGCCAGCTCGATGGTGGTGAGGACGGGTATGCCCAGTTCGAGGGCCTTCCGCCTTATCTGGTACTCGTCCTCAAGCATGCCGATGTACTTTTCCAGGGTGCTGGTGCTGGGTATGTTGATGATAAAGTCGATCTTCCGCTGGTAAAGCAGGTCGGCTATGTTGGGCTGCCGCTCAGGCTCCGATATCTTGTGGACCACCCTGATGGCGCCCAGCCGCTCCTCGAAAAACTCGGCGGTGTGCTCGGTGGCCAGTATGTTAAAGCCCATCGATTTGAGCTTGGCGACGCTGGACAGCAGCTTCTCCTTGTTGCGCGTCCCCCCGACGGTCACGAGGGCCGTCCCGCCGGAGGGCAGGTTGTACCCGACGGCGGCAAGTCCCTTGGAGAGCGCGTCGTAGAAGCTCTCCCCGAAGCAGGCCGCCTCGCCGGTCGAGTGCATCTCCACGCCCAGCGTAAGGTCGGCGCCCTCCAGCTGCATGAACGAGAACTGTGGCACCTTTATCCCAAAGTTGGGTATGCTCTTCCATTTGTCCGGGGGGATTTCCGGAAGCTCCTTGCCCAGGATGGCGCGCGACGCCAGCGATATCAGGTTCACCCCCACCAGTTTGGAGACGAACGGCATGGACCTGGAGGCCCGGATGTTCAGTTCAATCACGTATGCCTGGTCGTCGTGTATCAGGAACTGCAGGTTGAAGGGCCCCCGTATATGGAAGGTGCGGGCTATCTTGGTCGTGTACTCGGTGATGGTATGGATGGTCTTGTTGTTGAGCCGCCAGGGCGGGATGCACATCATCGCGTCTCCGGAGTGGACGCCGGCGCTGTCTATATGCTCGACGACCGCCCCTATCACCACGTTGGTTCCGTCGGAGACCCCGTCCACATCCACCTCCAGCGAGTCCAGCATGAACTTGGAGATCACCACCGGGTGGTCCGGCGAGACGTTTGTGGCCTTCTTGGCGTAGGTGCGGAGCTCCTCGCCGGACCAGACCACCTTCATGGCCGCCCCCGACAGGACGTATGACGGCCGGACCAGGACGGGGAATCCCACCTCCTGGGCGAAGGCCCGCGCCTCCTTCAGGCTGGAGAAGGCCTGCCAGGGCGGCTGCTTGATGTGCAGCTTGTCAAGCTCGGCGCTGAACTTGGAGCGGTCCTCGGCCCTGTCCACGTCCACCGCCGAGGTGCCCAGGATGTCGACACCGGCGGCGGCCAGGCCGGGCGTCAGGTTGTTTGCCGCCTGCCCCCCCACGCAGGTCACCACCCCCCGCGGGCTCTCAAACTCCACTATGTCCATTATCCGCTCGTGGGTCAGCTCCTCAAAGTACAGCCTGCTGCAGATGTCATAGTCGGTGGAGACGGTCTCCGGATTGCAGTTGACCACCGAGACGGGCATCTTGCCGTGTTCGCGGATTCCCCAGACCATGTTGACCGTCCCCCAGTCGAACTCGACGCTGCTGCCTATCCTGTACGGACCGGCGCCTATCACCACCACCCCGTGCTGGTCCGGCCGGACCGATATGTCGTGGTCGGCACCCCCGTAGGTCAGGTACAGGTAGTTGGTCGCCGCCGGCCACTCGGCCGCCAGCGAGTCTATCTGCTTGACCTGGGGAAGGACGCCCATCCCCTGGCGGACCTTCCGTATGTGGGCGGGCGTCTCCCCGCAGGCCCGGCCTATCTGCGGATCCGAGAAGCCGGAGGCCTTTGCCTCCCGCATCAGCGACTCGTCGCGGGGCGCATCCTTCAGGCGTCCGGCAATCCCGACGATGCGGCGGATCTTCTCGACGAACCACGGGTCTATCGAGGAGAGGCGGCTTATCCTGGCGGTATCAAAGCCGGCCGATATGGCGGCGGCCACATGATACAGGATCATGTCGTCAAAGTTGACCAGCCTGTCCTCCAGGTCCTCCTCGGTGTACCGTTCAGCGGGATGCCTGTTCAGGACCAGGCCGTCCATGCCGATGTCCAGCATGCGGATGGCCTTCTGCAGGGACTCCTCGAAGGTGCGGCCCACCCCCATGACCTCGCCCACCGACTTCATGGTGGGGCCCAGCTTCCTCTCCACCAGGTCGAACTTGGCAAAGTCCCACCTGGGATGCTTGCAGACGATATAGTCCAGGGACGGCTCAAAGCAGGCGGTGGTGCGCTTGGTGATGGTGTTGGTCAGCTCGTGCAGGCCGTATCCCAGGCCTATCTTGGCGGACATGTAGGCGAGCGGGTATCCGGTGGCCTTGCTGGCCAGAGCGGAGGAACGCGACAGGCGCGGGTTTACCTCGATGGCCACGTACCGCTCAGAGTCGGGGTCCAGGGCGAACTGTATGTTGCACTCGCCCACGATCCCTATGTGGTCTGCGGCCCTCAGTCCGGCCGAGCGCAGCATGTGGTACTCGCGGTTGTTGAGCGTCTGGGAGGGCGCCACCACTATGTTGTCGCCGGTGTGCGCCTTCATGGCCAGGACGTTCTCCATATTGCAGACGATCACGCTGTTGTGGGCATGGTCCCGCATTATCTCGTACTCTATCTGCTTCCACTCGCCGATGTACTCCTCGATGAGTACCTGGCCCACCATGCTTGCATTTATACCCCGTTCGACTATCTCGTGCAGTTCAATCTCGTTGCGCGCCACCCCGCCGCCCTTGCCGCCCAGCGTGTAGGCAACGCGCACTATCACGGGATAGCCCAGCCGCTCGGCCGTCCTCTTGGCCCCCTCAAAGTCGGTGACGGTATCGCTGGGAAGCACGGGAACGCCGCAGTCCACCATGGCATCCTTGAAGAGCTGGCGATCCTCGGTCATCTGTATGCCGCCTATGGCCGTCCCCAGCACCTTGACCCCGTACCTCTCCAGGATGCCTTCCTCCGAGAGCTTGACGCCGCAGTTGAGGGCCGTCTGGCCCCCGTAGGAGAGCATGATGCCGTCGGGCCGCTCCTTCTCGATGACGGAGGCGACATAGTCGGGAGCGACAGGCAGCAGGTACACCCTGTCGGCGAACCTGGTGTCGGTCTGGATGGTGGCGACGTTGGGGTTGATCAGGATGCTCTTGAGGCCGTCCTCACGGATGGCCTTGAGGCACTGGCTGCCGGAGTAGTCGAACTGGCGGCCGCTTTTGGCGACTTTCGCCGGCCTCTCCGATCTTTATTGCCCCGCTTCCCAGGACCAGTATATTCTTCAGGGACTCGTTCCTAGGCAGGCCGGGGGTCCTCCATCATTCTGCGCAGCTCCTCGAAGACGAACTTGCAGTCGTAGGGGCCCGGCGACGCTTCGGGATGGAACTGTACCGCTATGCACGGCTTGCTCCTGTGCCGGATGCCCTCGACCGTCTCGTCATCGGTGTTTGTAAACCACAAATCAAAATCCGACTCGCCCAGCGAGTCCTCGTCTATGGCATAGCCATGGTTCTGGCTGGTAACAGATACCCGGCCGGTGGACACATCCAGACAGGACTTGTTCTGTCCCCGGTGCCCGTACTTCAGCTTGTAGGTCTGCGCCCCGCCGGCCAGGCCGATTATCTGGGCCCCCAGGCATATGCCGAGCATGGGCACGTCCCGGTCCATCAGCGACCGCACCGCCGATATGGTGTCGGTGCAGTGTTGCGGGTCCCCGGGGCCGTTGCTCACCACGACGCCGACCGGATCATAGGAGAGTATCTTCTCGGCGGGCGTGTCAAAGGGCACCTTGACGGCCCGGTATCCCATCTCGATGACGTTCCTCAGGATGGCGTTCTTGGCTCCGGTGTCCACCACCACCACATTGCGGCCCTGCCCGTATCCGGTCTCGTCCCTGGTCGAGACGCCCTCCACCAGACGCTCGTTGTCGTACCGCGGCGCCTCCGAGAGCCTGCCGGCGAGCTCGCCGGCGTCCACCGGATCGTCGGAGACCGACAGGGCGGCCATCCTGACGCCGGTGGTGCGCAGCGACTTTGCCAGGGACCGTGTGTCCACCCCCGATATCCCGGGCACCCCCTCGGCGTGCAGCCACTCGTCCAGGGTCATGGAGAGGTTCCAGTGGCTGGCGATCTGGGATAGTTCGTGGACGACCAGTCCGCGGATCTGTATGCGGTCTGACTCAAAGTACAAGGGTATGCCGTGCCGGTCGGCCTGGTCCGGGTCGGGCACGCCGTAGTTTCCCACCAGCGGGTAGGTGATCGAGAGTATCTGGCCGCTGTAGGAGGGGTCCGTTATCGTCTCGGTATAGCCCACCATCCCGGTGTTGAAGACTGCCTCGCCGAAGACCGTCCCCGGATGGCCGAATCCGTTCCCCTCAAGGATGGTGCCATCGTCAAGGACCATCGTCGCAAACATCCCCGTGTGGCCGGACTCTTTTATGGTTATTTTGAACCCTCGGCATGTCGCGTATGATAGTGATTTAAGTGTAAGGCAAAGAGGTGGGGCTGTGTCCCAGAGGTACAAGTTCAGGTCAAACTGAATCCCATACGCGATCACGCCCGGCAGCACCTGCGGGAGGTCGCCGGTCAGGTGCAGGCCGGAATTTGACCTGAACTTGTACGGGTGGGTCTGCATAATCTCTTTTGGTAATAGTTCCCCTAGACCCGCAGATCCTACGGCTGAATTGCACTTGTAAATTCGCCATTGATTTTGTGTGGGTCGGTCTGAATGCTGCGGGGGAGGGCAGGCTGCCTACGTGTCCCCGGACGTTGTCTAGTCAGTTACGATGCCTAGTTGTCAGTTACAGATCCTACATCGTTACTTCCGGGTCCGCCCAAACCCAGTCTGGCATTGTTGCGAATTTGGCTTCGCTTTATTGTCTTACTATTGACCGTCCACTCCGCGCAGTTCCTTCTGTAGAGCCGCCATCTCCTCAATGGCGGATTCGATCATCAGGCGCAGTTCATGCAGTCTTTGCCGGTCAGCCTCATTGGCTGCGCTGCGAGCCGCAATCCTAGACATGATGCCAAGCGCGGCTCTGTAATCGTCGTCACTTTGCTTGGATAGTTTGTCTAGACGTCTCTTCAGCCTAGACTTTCTCTCCGATTCTGGCAAGGTCGTCTTTCAGCTCTTTGTACAGGCGGTTTCCTTTACGGTACGTGGAGGCATCTTCTTCCAGACCGAGCTCTTCGGCAAGCTTGGCGCACCGATCTGACTTGTCGATTAACGCATCCATCGTTACCATGTATCCTGTTAGTCCCTGGTCTAATAAACATCATGATACCGGGTTCTCTAGAAAATACGGTTGATGCGTACAAAGGACGGGTTGAGACGTAACGCTTCGCCTCTGATCCGGTTTGGCGCCTGACTTGGTCGTCGGCGCCGGCCGACCCAGGGTTGCGGTTCGTCATACAGGGCAACGAGATCCTAGTCACCGGGCCGGATCAATCCCGAACCGTCCTGGTATGCGTAAAATCGCCATCAACCGTATCTTCGAAAGAACCCGAGATCCAAAAACATAATACCCAGACAGCCCGCACCATCACCATGGCAGAGAAGCGCAGGTACCTTTCCAAGGCCATGCGCACGGGTGCAGACGCCGCCGACAGCATCATAGATAGCGCGGTGGGGATAGGCAGCGAGACCATAAAGCAGGCAACAAAGACGGGTCGGGAACTGAGCACGGCGGCCGCAGAGGAGGTGACCGCAGCCTACAAGACCGGCGGCGAAAAGGTACAGGAGGGTGTGGACGAGGCCAGGAGGATCGTCTCCGGCTCCAGGGACATGGACACCCTAGAGAAGCTGGGAAAGATGTGGCAGGCCGGAATTCTCACCGACGCCGAGTTCCAGGATGCAAAGCGCAAGATACTGGAGCGCCTGTAGCCTTGACAAAGTCGAACATCTTTGGCTCCGATGATCAGCGCGAGGTCAACCCCAGGTGGTTCACCGGCAGGACCTGGATGAAGATGCTCTCCCCAGGGATAGGCGCCGACAAGCAGGACATGTACCACGTCCACTTCGAGGCAGGCGCCCGGACAAAGCTGCACCGCCACGACGGATCCCAGATACTGATAGTGACCGAGGGCAGGGGGAGCCTCGAGATATTCGAATCGGAGAGTCCGACAGGGGACACATTCGGCATCAAAAAGCACAAGACAACCCCCCTGTCCAGCGGCGACGTGGTATACATACCGGCAAACACCCTCCACACCCACGGCTCCACCGATGCGGCTCAGACCTTCTCGCATATCGCGATAAACAACCTGCCCTGCGGCGTGGGCGAGTACATGACGGAGTGGTACGAATCAGACGCGGACATGGTGACAGGCAGGATATAGGCCGGGGGCGGGCTGCCTCGCAGGCGCCGGTCCCCGCTGCGGCAGGCAATTACTTTTATCACGTGATGCTCAACACAAACCATGGACACGGCCCAGGCCCTGAGCGTGCTAAACGTCGGCAAGGACGCCAGCCCCAAGCAGATCAAGTCCGCATACAGAAAGCTGGTCCTAGAGCACCATCCCGACAAAAAATCCGGAGACGGGCAGCAGTTCAGGAAGATAACCGAGGCGTACCACGCCCTCACCGACGGGAAGCCGCCCGATGCGCCAAAACCCGACCAAACCTCCACGCAGACCCGCTCCAGGGCGCAGTGGGGGGCGGGCCCCGCCGACAAGGTGCCCGAGGAGGACTGGGGCAGGTACACCCAAGAGTTCGAGCAGGACGAGGCCTGGTGGAAGGAGTACGAGCGAAGATTCTGGAGCGAGTACGACCGGCACATACACGGCCGCGAGACCGGGACCGCGTCGGCAAAGGCCAGGGAACCGGAGAAGCAGCCCCGCCTGCACGTGGAGGTGGACCAGAGCCGCTGCATCGGGTGCTGCAGCTGCGAGACCATCGCCCCGGACGTCTTTGAGCTTAACCGCAACGTCAAGTCCAACCCCAAGTCGACCGTCAAGGACCCGCGCGGGGCCGGCGTCAACCGGATAATGAACGCCGCAGAGACATGCCCCACCAAGGCCATCATCGTCGACAACGTGGGCACGGGCGAGAGAATGTACCCCTTCTAGGTCCGGGTTCTTGTGCAAACGCGGGTGTTGCCCGCGCCCGGCAGCTCCGGTCAGCTGCCCGTAATTCTTTTAACCGATGGTACCGTATTATACCTGATATTGATCCACACATACACCTTCGGCGTGCGGTTCCGCAAGGGGTTTGATGCAGGCATGCTGGCCCGCCAGGCCGGCATGGACCGGTACGCGCACAACAAACTGCTCGAGACCCTCCGGGAGGAGTACCGCAGGACGGGCAGGGTCAACACCACGCGCGGCCGCGTCAGCGCCTGGTATACGGACCTGCGCAACACCGCGGGGCCGCGCTGGCTGCGACAGTCCGTCTCGCAGGTGACGCGCCAGACGCTGTATGACCTGGCCAGGCACTACGAGCAGTACGCGGACACCGAGTATGCCAGGGCGGCCGGCATCACCCCGGAGACCGAATGGGGCGAGCCGCACTTCAAGCGGCACGGCGAGCGGATATCCGTCCCGCTGACCATAACCCATGACGGCACCGCCGGCAGCGCCAGGTTCGTCGGCGGGCGCATCCTCCGGGTGGCCAAGATGGGCGATATCACGCTGTCGCGGCCGTTCCCCGTCAACAACTACCGGCCCAAGGCGGCCCGGCTGCTCCAGACCGCCGACGGCAGATGGCGCATGGCCGTATCCTGCCAGGTGCCCGACGGGCACCCCAAGGTCACCGGGTCCACCATCATCCTAGGCGTGGACCGCAACGTCGGCAACATGGCCACAGCCGGCCACGTGGTGGAGCCGCCATCCAAGATGGTCCGCCGGATGGCCAACGCCGAGAGGACCGCCGCCCGGGCGCAGAGGATCATGGCGCGCCGCCGCAAGCCCGACGGCCGCCTGCGCAGACCCGGCTCCAGACGGTGGGCCAAGGCGGCCAGGCGCGCCGCCAGGAACAGGCGCAGGGGCGCCGACATCCGCAGAACCATCACGCACAAGATGTCGCGCGTTATCGCCGACAGCTGCACGCATGTCGCCCTTGAGAAGCTGAGCATCCCAAACATGACAAAGTCCGCCAAGGGTACAGTCGAGAACCCGGGCACCAACGTCAAGCAAAAGTCCGGCCTCAACAGGTCGATACTCGGGCAATGCTGGGGGTTGCTGGCCCTCCTGCTGGCCTACAAGCTGGCCGGCGGCATCATCTGGGTCAGCGCGGCCTACACCAGCCAAAGGTGCTGCCCGTGCGGGTTTGTTGACAAGGACAACCGGGACGGCAGGAAGTTTTTGTGCAGGCGGTGCGGCCGCTCGGATCACGCCGACTGCAATGCCGGATCGAACATCGAGAAGGCCGGGCTCGAAAAACTCGGCCCCGGGGCCGTCCGCGGCCAACTAAAGCTACGGCATGATGATCCCATACTGCCTGCCTTGCCGGCCGACGCCGGCAGCGCCCATGTTAAGGGGCGCCTGGACGCGGAGGGTTCTTGCATTGGCTCCCCACTGAAACGTCAAGCACCGACCGGAGGGCGAGATGCTGCACGCACCGTCGTTCTCTGGCGTGACGTGTAAGGTGCGCGTCGGGAAACACCCGCGTTTGCACAAGAACCTAGGTCTGCAGCGCCTTCAGGATATCCTCGGACTCCCTGTCCGACATGCGCACGGCGCCGCCAAACATCGAGTGTATGGGGCCGGCCCCGTCGCCGTCCCTTCGGGGCACAAGATGCACGTGGACGTGCGGGACCTCCTGGCCGGCTCCGGGCCCGTTGTGCACCGCCAGCAGGGTGGAGCCAGCAAGCGAGTCGGTCTTGGACGCCAGCCGGGCCGCCAGCCCGAAGACGTCGGCGACCTCCGGCGCCGTCATGTCCTGCATTCTCCGGCGGTGCTCCCGCGGCACCACCAGGGTGTGTCCGGGGGCCAGCGGAAACGCGTCCATAAAGGCCACCGCATGATCCGTCTCCGATACAGTCCTGGAAGGGATCTCCCCGGAGACTATCCTGCAGAATATACAGCTCATGGCTCGACGATTACCGCCCAAGCCAGGCCCTGTCCGTACTTGATGGTCACCGTGTCTCCGACCCCGGCGGTACAGTCCCTGATCTGTTTTGGTATCTCGTCGACGGTGTCTGCCGCGCAGATGCCGTCGTCATTGGAAAGTATCACCACCACCTCGGTGACATCCTCCCGTATCAGGTTCCAGAACGGGAAGACCACCACGGCAATCACCACCCCGGCTATGGCCAGCACCCCGCCGAATATCAGCCCGTATTTGCGGCCAAAGGTCATGTCGCCCATTACCAGGTGCCACCGCCCGCGTCATCCGGGTTCATCTTCTTTTCCGGCACGTTTCCGTGTGCCTTGTTGAAGTGCCGCTTCAGCCTCTCGGGCGTATGCAGTTCCAAGCCGCATTCGCTGCATTTGGTGCCCTCGTTCTTTTTCCTGAAGAGTCCCATGCTATCGGCGATATCGGGCATACATTATAAAGGATACCGGTTCAGGCACCATCCGTGGACCGGATAAAGAACGTGGCGGTATTGGGCTCGGGCGTCATGGGGCACGGGATAGCCCAGATAGCGGCCGCGGCGGGGTACGAGGTGGCGCTCCGCGACATCAAAAGGGAGTTCCTGGACAAGGCCATGGAGAAGATAAGGTGGAGCCTGGACAAGATGGTCACCAAAAAGAAGATCACCGCAAGCGAGGAGTCGGCCATACTCTCCAGGATAAGGCCCGTGGTGGACATCAACGAGGCCATGGCCGACACCGATCTGGTGATAGAGGTCGTCCCAGAGAACATGGACCTCAAGCGGACCGTCTACGAGGAGCTGGACAGGGTTGCGGCGCCCGACACCATATTCGCGTCCAACACCAGCACGCTGCCCATCACCGAGATAGCCGAGGCCACCAGCCGGAAGGACATGGTTATCGGCGTGCACTTCTTCAACCCGCCCCAGCTGATGAAGCTGGTCGAGGTCATACCGGGGGAGGAGACCTCCAAGGACACCACCGCCCTGATAGAGGAGTTCGTAAAGACGCTGGGCAAGACCCCGGTGATCTGCAGAAAGGACGTGCCGGGTTTCATCGTGAACCGGCTCTTCATACCGATGGTGCACGAGGCGCTATACGTCATGGAGAGACAGAACATATCAAAGGAGGAGATCGACTCAGCCGTGAGGTTCGAGCTGGGCTTTCCAATGGGGATATTCGAGCTGGCAGACTTTACCGGGATAGACGTGATACACAAGGCCAGCGAGGAGATGTACAGCCGCGACCAGAAGGTGCTCCGGCAGCATCCTGAGGTAAGGCGGCTCTTCGACGAGAAGAAGCTGGGGCAAAAGTCCGGCGAGGGCTTTTACAGATACTCTGACGCAAAGTACGAGCGCGTGGCGCTATCAGGGGAGCTGGCCAACGGGTGCGACCACACGCACATCCTGGCCAACATACTGAACAACGCCGCCTGGCTCATAACCAACGGCGCCAGCGACATCCAGGAGATAGAAAAGGCCGCCATGCTGGGACTGGGCCTCAGAAAGCCGCTCTTTGAAACGGCCAAAAAGGCGGGCGTCAAAAAGATAGTCGCGGAGCTGGAATCCCTCTCGGCCAAGCACGGACAGTTCTACGAGCCGGACCTGCTTTTACGCACTATGTCCGGATAGCCCTGAATATACGCTCGACGGCGTCCAGCGGGGAATCGGCCCCCTCTATCACGACGCTCTCCCGGTGGTCCAGGTACTCTCCGGCGTACCTGTCGGCCATCCCGCCGGTACCGCGGATAGCCACCATGGGTTTGTTGTGCATGTATGCCGCGCACATCTCCGAGAGGGTCCCCGCGCCCCCGCCCACTATTATTATCCCGTCGGCCGAGTGCACGTTGACGAAGTCGCGCATGAGGCCTATCCCGGTGGGCACCACTATATCGCAGAACTCGTTGGCCCGGGAGGCGTCGTTCTGCGGGACTATCCCCAGAGAGACGCCGCCGGCCTCCTGCGCCCCCTGCGAGGCGGCCCTCATCACGCCCCCCATGCCGCCGGTCACCAGGACGGCTCCGCGCTCCGCTATCAGCCTGCCGGCTTCGTAGGCGGCCTCGCGGTGCGCCTGCAGGCAGCCGCTGTCGTTGTGCCCTATCACCAGTATCTGCGTCCTTGCCACAGACCCACGTTCCGGGAGCTAGGGAATAATTCTTTTGGTCGTGGTGGTGCCATGGCGCAGTCGGCAACCGAACAATGGCGGACTGCTCCGCATGTAAACCGCGGCCGGGCCGGTACGGACGCATGCCGTGGACTAATTTTTAATGCCCCGCCCTGCGGGGTGGCGGACCAATCATCCATGATTTATGGTGTTCTGCCGGTTCCCTGAACTTGCAGGATTTTTATTACCGCGCGGCAAATTGAAAGCGTTGTCAAGGGTTGATGATGCGATCGCCCACGCTTATGAACACTCCAAGGTAGACAACCAACCAAAAGCCCATCACATCTACAAAAACATGGCAGATGAAATGGGCGCCATAAAGGCAGAGTTTGAGGCCCCGGCCATAGAGCCCTAAGCGGCAGATACTAACGGTTGAGAAATGAGTGGCGCGCAGTAGAGACTATGAACAGACCCCCCCATATACCGACGGGACAAAGTTTGAAATTAAAAATTATAGCGGGGACCATAAGCAACCCCGCAATGCGAAAGGAGAAGTGTCCATGTCATCTGAACGCGTTTTTCCCTCAGGATGAGCCGGGATAAATAATCCGTCCGTATTAAGCAAGAAATTATCGGCTGACTGTCGGGTGTTTTTTTTCAGATTATTTTCGGGCTCGGGGGCCTCAAATTTGCTGCAATATTATCCGGCGCGGAACCGTTTCCGTCCAACGATTGAATATTTCAAGACTTGTCCAGCCTTTTTGGTTCAGATCTCATGTTTGTGGATGTGCATGATACGGATCATACGCCCGCGTGAAATACCCAATGGCCGCGAGGGTAGCCCCTTCCACAACGTGGCCGCACACCGTACAGCTGCCAAGGGGGGCCGATTTCCGTAAGGGATATTAACATGGACAACCTACCCACGCCATGGCAAAACGCACCATGCCGGTCTGCTTTACCGGTGAACAGTACAAGCAGATAGAGGCATACGCCAGAAAGAAGGGCATGCTCAATACGGGCCAGGCCCTAGAGGACATCCTAGAGAGCCGCTAGACGGCACGCCGGCTATTTCTTTTAATTCTGATGCAGGGCCGGCTGCGCCCGGCCGATACGCGAAAAGCAGCAGTCCAGACCGCCCGGCGGCGCCGGCCCGCCGCCGAATAAAAGGGGTTAAATCAATGCAGGTGCAAGGTCTGCCGTGGGACTGTTCAGCAAGAAACCGTCATACTGCGCCGTGTGCGGGGCAACCCTGAAACACAAGCACAAGCCCAAGAGGGAGTGGGGGGTAAAGGGGTATCTCTGCGGGGACTGCCACGTGACAAAGACCACAGAGTTCTATGAGGCCAAGGTGGTCCAGCCCTGCGTTACATGCGGCGCCAAGCGCAGGATAGCGGACATGTGGGAACCGCGGTGGCAGTGGGACATGGACGGCCTCCTCTGCAAGAACTGCTTTGACAAGAAGGAGGCTGATCACGACTCCAAGAGCAGCGCCTGCTCCGCCTGCGGGGCCAAGCTCGGCTTCATACGGTACAACCCAAAGCCAAAGTGGAAGATGGAGGGCCAGCTCTGCAGAAAGTGCTGGGATGAAAGAAAGGCGGAGCTGGGCTGATGGCCATATGCTGAAACGGCACAAGTGCGGCTCGTGCGGCGCGGCCTACCGCCGGGAGGTGGATCTGATGAACCACGTGCAGACCGCCCACGGTACCGCCGGGTACGACTGCCGCGCCTGCGGCATGACGTTCCCGGACATGGAATCCATGCGCGCCCACATACAGAGAAGGCACCCGTATTGTGCTAGATAGCGCGGATCTTTTTGACCAGATTGGGCCGCAGTTTTACAAATACGCGGAACCCGCAGATGCATTTTATTTCGGGTAGTTTGGTGAGTTCCTCGTTGGTGGCATGGGTCCCGCATCTCAGGCAGGAATAGACCACTTCAAATTTACGCTCGTCGGCATCCTCGGACATTGTAGCCATCTCCACCTATGTCAGTAGCAGCTCTATATAGACGTCATCTGGAATCCGCAATCGCATCAGCTGCCGTATGACCTTGTCATCCGCGTTTATGTCAATCACCCTCCGGTGCATCCGCATCTCCCATTTTTCGTAGGTCTCTGTTCCGTTGCCGCATGGCGATTTTCTGGTGGCCACATGCAGGCGCTTTACCGGCAGCGGCGTCGGGCCCTTCATCCGGACGCCGGTCTTCTTCCCTATGCCCATTATCTCGCCGCAAACGCCGTCCAGCTTTGGAAGGCTGATACTGGTCAGTTTAACTCGTGCAGTTTGGGCCATCCGCAGGTCCACCACACCTAGGGACTGTACTCTTCAGTGATTTCCTTGACCACGCCGGCGGCGATGGTTGCGCCCATATCCCGCAGGGCAAATCTACCCATCTCTGGGAACTCGTTAAACGTCTCTATCGGCGTGGGCCGGACCGGACGTATCTTTACCATGGCCGAGTCGCCCACCTTCAGGAATTTGGGGTTCTCCTCCTCGACGGCGCCGGTGGCCGGGTTCATCTTTTGCAGGAACTCGGTGATGGTGGCCGCAACCTGGGCGGTATGGCAGTGCATGACCGGGGTATATCCGGGCGCCAGTGCGGTTGGGTGGTGTATTACGATAATCTGGGCCTTGAATTCTTTTGCCACCTTGGGCGGATTGTCCGGCGTTCCCAGAACGTCGCCGCGCTTGATGTCCTTTTTGTCGACGCCGCGCAGGTTAAAGCCGATGTTGTCTCCTGCTTGCGCCGAAGGCATCGCCGTGTGGTGGGTTTCAATGGACTTTATTTCCCCGACAGAACCCGAAGGCATTACGGTTATCTTGTCGCCCGGCTTCATTGAACCGGTCTCGACCCTGCCCACCGGCACCGTGCCTACGCCGGTGATTGTATAGACATCCTGGATTGGGACCCGGAGCGGCTTGCCGATTGGTTTTTCCGCCATCTTAAAGTCGTCAAACGACTCAAGCAGCGTCTTGCCCTTGTACCATGGCATGTTGTCAGACTTTTTTACCAGATTGTCGCCCTTCCATCCGGAGACGGGTATGAACGGTACCGAGTCCACCTTGTAGCCCACGGACCGGACAAGCTTCTTGCCCTTTTCTACCGCGGCCGTGTAGCCGTCTTCCTTGTAATCTACCGCATCCATCTTGTTTATGGCGACTATAAGCTGGCCCACTCCCAGCGTTTTTAGCAAGAATGCGTGCTCGCGAGCCTGGCCACCCGGGGCGATGGCCGTATCCGTCTCCCCCTCCTTTGCAGAGAGGACCAGCACGGCGCAGTCTGCCTCCGAGGCACCAGTAATCATATTTTTAATAAAGTCGCGGTGACCGGGCGCATCAATCAGCGTGAAAAAGTACTTTTGCGTCTCGAATTTTTGAAAAGCCAAATCTATGGTAATTCCCCTTTCACGCTCGTCCTTTATGTTGTCCATTACCCAGGCATACTTGAAAGTGTCACCCTTGCCCGTCTTTTCGGATTCGGCGGCATGGGAGGCGATGGTTCTCTCATCCACCACGCCAAGATCCATAAGGAAGTGCCCCATGGTGGTGGACTTGCCGTTGTCTATGTGACCTGTGATTATCAGGTTCAGGTGGTCCTTTTCTGCCATTAGGTCACCAGCCAGTAATTGAGCTTATAAATCTTGGGAGCGCCCCGCTCGCGCGCCTGATCCCCGGCATGCGGCGCGTCCCGCCGCACCTGCCGAGGGCGCATCCGTCAATTACGCAACGGAGCCCGGCTCGCGATGGGGCGGCCGCTCCGATACGGTACGCGCGCACCAGGCAGGCGCCGCCGGCAGTATTGCCGCGGCCGCGGGCAGGGCGCCGGTTGGATGATGCCCCCCGCCGGTTTAACAAATAAATCAAAGTGGAACAATGCACTATCATGGAGATTACACTCTCGGCGATAAAAGCGGATGTTGGGGGTGTTGGGGGACACACCAGGCCCAGCAGCGGACTGCTCGAGGCGGTCAGGAAGACGGTCACCGGGGCAGGCGATCTGTTGCTGGACCACTACATAGGATACTGTGGGGACGACGTCCACATAGTGATGACCCACACGCGCGGGACCGACGATCCAAAGATACACTCGCTGGCATGGGACGCCTTTATGGCGGGTACGAGCGTGGCCAAGAGCGAGGGCCTCTACGGGGCGGGGCAGGACCTGCTGAGCGATTCGTTCTCGGGCAACGTCAAGGGCATGGGACCGGGGGCCGCCGAGATGGAGTTCGAGGAGCGGGCCAACGAAGCGTTTGTGGTGTTTGCGGCCGACAAGACAGAGCCGGGCGCCTTTAACTATCCCCTGTACAGGCTGTTCGCGGACGCATTGAGCAACACCGGCCTGATCGTCAACAAGTCACTGGCCGAAGGCGTGCGGTTCAACGTAATGGACGTGGAGGAGGGGAGCGTGGCCACCCTGAACCTGTGGGAGGACAAGCCCACCCTGGAGGCGGCGCTCATGTATCCGGGCCGCTATGTGGTCGATTCGGTGGAGACCAAGGACGGCGAGCCCATCGTGGCGGCGTCCACCGACCGGCTGCACAACATCGCCGGTACCTACGTGGGCAAGGACGACCCCATCTGCATAGTTCGTACCCAGAAAAAGTTCCCGGCCACAGAAGAGGCCGGGAGCGTGTTCAACAATCCCCACCTGGTGGCAGGCAACACCAGGGGAAGCCACAACATGCCGCTTATGCCGGTCGTCCTCAACTCTGCAGCCACCATCAACTTTTGCATACCGATAGTGGAGGCGGCCGTCTTCAGCGTGCATGGCGGCAGGCTGACCGGGCCCTTTGACGGGTTCTCGACCCCGGACTGGGATCTGATCAGGGAGACCGCCACAAAGAGGGCCCTGGACATCAGAAGCCAGGGGTTCATCCACCCGGCCACGCTGGTGCCCTCGGAGCTGGAGTACGCAGAGGGGTACCGGGCCAGAATGAGCATACTAAAGCAGAAGATGAGGCCGTTGGAGAAGGCCGGCGGCATCAGGCGCAAAGACGCCTACGAGGATCCGGATTAGGATGTCCCGCGCGCGTCAGATGTTGGCAGTGGCCAGGGACGGGATCAGCCCGCTGCTCACCTGGAAGGGGTACATGATAACGGCCGTTGCGGCCATAGCCTTTGCCAATGTCGTCCTGGCCATATTCGGCAACACCATCCCCAATGTAGTCCTGGTGGTCTTTGGCAACACCATCCCCGGCATCTTCCAGACGGTCTTCAAGGTGGCCGCCAGCGGGGTCATACTGGGAGCGGTCTTTGTGTTTGCGATGGCCTGGCTGCTCCGGGCCAAGCCGCGCAACAGGCCCCGCTCCTACCGGGTGGTGGTCTTTGACGTGTACGGCCAGGTGTCGGCCGTTGACGGCTTGAGGACCGACTTCCACAACCACGATGTCGCGTGGAGCTACATGAAGCAGTACAAGGAGAGGTACCCCCTGCACAACTTTGCCCTGGTCTCCGACTCGAAGGACCGCCGGCCCACCATATACAGATACATCTGACTTTTATTCCCCGCAGGCCATCCGTAGACCGTGCTATTCTCCATACTGGCAGGATACTTCGGCAGGATGGAGGAGACCAGCAAAAGGCTGGAGCTGACGGCTCACCTGGTCGGGCTCTTCCGGGAGACGCCGGTCGACCTGGTGGCGCGGACGGCATACCTGCTGCAGGGGAAGATCAGGCCGGACTTTGAGGGGATCGAGCCCGGGGTGGCCGAGAAGATGGCCATGCGGGCCGTCGCCAAGTCCTCAGGCTCGCCCCTCAGGGTGGTGGAGGCCAGATACCAGAAGAGCGGGGACCTGGGGCTGGCCGCCTCGGAGATCCTGGACGGGAAGACGCAGACCACCTTCTTTGCGGAGGAGATAACGGTAGAGCGGGTCTACGAGACCATCCACAGGATAGCCCGGTTGGAGGGATCGCGCTCCCAGGACATGAAGATGAAGTACATATCCAGCATGCTCAACGACGCCAGTCCCCTGGAGGCGCGGTTCATAATCAAGATACTCCTTGGGACGATGAGGTTGGGCGTGGCCGAGAACACCATAATGGACGCCCTGGCCGAGGCGTACACCGGCGAGAGGGCCAACCGCGCCGCCCTGGAGGGGGCCTATAACGTGTCCAGCGATCTGGGAAGGGTGGCCGAGGCGGTGGCCCGGGACGGCCTGGCCGGGATAGAGTCGTTCGGGGTGGAGATATTCAGCCCCATACGCCCCATGCTGGCCGAGCGCGTCCGCAGCGAGGCGGAGGCCATCGAGAAGATGCGCGGTGGCGCTGCCGAGTACAAGCTGGACGGCGAAAGGGTCCAAATACACATCGACGGATCCCGGGTCGAGATATTCTCCAGGCGGTTGGAGAGGATCACCGGCCACTACCCCGACGTAGTCGAGTCCATAACATCCCTGGTGAGATCCCGCAGGGCCATACTGGAGGCCGAGGCCGTTGCCGTAAACGAGGAGACCGGCGCCTTTCTCCCGTTCCAGGAGCTGATGCACCGGCGCCGGAAGTACGGGGTGGAAAAGGCCGTCTCGGAGTATCCGGTGGCGGTAAACTTCTTCGACGTCCTGTACCTGGACGGGCAGAGCTGCCTGGACATGGAGTACGCCGAGCGGCGCCGGATGCTCCAGGAGATCATCGAGGAGCGCGGCATGGCCAGGCTGGTCCCCATGGCAGAGATCACCGACGAGGCCGCCCTGGCGGACTTTATGGAGGCCAGCATAGACGCCGGGTGCGAGGGGTTGATGATCAAGTCGGCGGACAGCGTTTATCGGGCCGGATCCCGCGGAAGCCAGTGGCTCAAGCTGAAGCGCGAGTACCGGGACGGCGTCGGGGACAGCCTGGACCTGGTGGTGGTCGGGGCATTCTACGGAAAGGGCCGCCGGACCGGCACGTACGGCACGCTGCTCCTGGCCGTCTACGACGAGATGCGCGACACCTTCACCAGCATCTGCAAGGTGGGGACCGGCTTCAAGGACGAGGATCTGGACACCCTCTACCAGGTGCTCAGCGGCATGACCGTGCCCAAATGCGACCCCCGGGTGGACAGCGGGATGGTACCCGACGTCTGGTTTGTGCCGGAGATGGTGATAGAGGTGATGGCCTCTGAGATAACCCTGAGCCCCGTGCACACGGCCGCCAAGGATATCGTCCGCAAGGACGCCGGACTGGCGCTGCGGTTTCCCAAGTTTACCGGCAGGGTGCGCCAGGACAAACTCCCCGAGGACGCCTCAAGCAGCGAGGAGGTGGTGGCGCTGTACCGGGGCCAGAAAAAAACCGCGCAGTAGGGGAGCCCCCCCATGCCGATTGCCCGCTGCCGCACGGCGCGGGCCGCATCTGCCGGTCCCGTACACCTGCCGGAACCGCGACCGGGCCTGCCCGGACACCTCCGGCCGCATCCCCGAGCCCCGCCGGCGCGAATGGACGGGCTGCAGTCCGGCACAAAAAGGCCGGCGGCGCGCCGGCGCCGTCCACACCGGATGGCGGGGCACGTAATCTTCAAGCAGTACGGACTTAGGTCCCCCGGTACGTATCCTGTTGATGAGCGTGGAATCCCCTAATCACACTACCGTGGGAGGTATTTGTTGGATTTGCGCACTGTTAATCGGTATGAGTTGACCATATTTGGTTGAAGATACCAATCAAAGATCGACGCCTGCGGACCTGAGTCCATACTTCAAGCAGCCTGAAAGGCTTTAATTATCCACGACGGCCATAGAAAATTCGTATTATGTATAGTGGCGCATTAGAGGAACAAGCTAAGAGAAAGGCCACGTCCATATTGCAGGACGAGATCAACCGCATACTCAATGCCACAAGGGAGCTGTCCAGGCTGCCCGACCTGATGACAAACCGCGACAAGGAGGGAGTGAGCAACCTGCTGGACCAGATAGCGGACATAGAGGACGAGGTGGAAAACCACCGGCGCAAGATCACAAAGGAGGTGGGCGATGTGGGCGGCCTGATAATGAACCGGGAAAATCTGCTGAACACCGCCTACACGATGGACGAGATAGCCGGACACATCACGGGCATATCCTTCAAGCTCTCCAACATCAAGGTGGCCACCCTCAAGAACTCCAGGCTTGACAAGGATCTAACCGGGATGATAGAGTTGGTTGTGGAGGAGGTGCTCAAGTTGAACGAGGTGACCCGGAACCTCAACACCAACAGCGAGATGGCCATAGAACTGGCGCAGGAGACGCAGGTGATCGAGCGCGAGATAGACACCAGGTACCGCCAGGCCACCATCAAAGCCATGAGCTGCATAACCGACACGGCCGAGCTGTTGCTGATGAAGGACGTCATCGAGGGGATAGAGGAGATGGCCGACAAGTGCCAGAAGGTATCCGACTCGTTCATCATGCTGGCCTTCAGCCTCTGATCCATATGGTGGCCGTGGCAAAGGGCAACCTGGTGGAGAACCGCATCATCGTCTGGGACGTGGACGACTCCCGGCGGCTGTTCAGCAGCGGCTACTATGGAAAGCCCATAGGCATGCCCAAGCCAAAGCCCGAAGAGATAGACGTCCCCCTGGTGCTGGATCTCATAGAGGGGTTCTACCTGCTGGAGACCGGAAGGATAACCGTCCGCAGGGCCAGCCGGGATATCACGCCGGATGCGATGCTTGGCATATGCAAGGGCGAATACAACGACTTTGAGAGAAAGTACCTGGTGTACAAGAAGTTCCGCGACATGGGCTATGTCGTCAACCCCGGCATAAAGTTCGGATGCGATTTTGCCGTCTACGAGCGGGGTCCGGGGATAGACCACGCGCCGTACCTGGTGCACGTCTACGGCGGGAGGGACCCGATCACCTCAACCGGCCTGGTTCTGGCGGGCCGGCTGGCCACCACCGTCCGGAAGCAGTTCATACTGGCCATGCCCCGGGGCGGAAGGGTCGACTTTCTGTCGCTGGACTGGTGGAAGGCCTAGACCGATTTTATGTGGCCGGCTATCCTGTCGTAGATCTCGAACTGTTCCCGGGTCACGCCAAACTCCAGGTGGTTCTTCCACTTGCTGTGTATGCGGACTATCCCGTCGGTCGGTTCCACGAATATGGTGGCATCGGCCACGCTCTGCCGGGCGATCATCTCGTTGAGCTCCGAGTCGTCGTTGAGCCTGACTGCAAGCTTGCCGGGGCCGTTCCAGGAGACCGTCTTGACTGCCTTTGCGGCAAAGCGGCCCTGGGTGGACAGGACGGTCCTGGCCAGCAGGTGTCCGGGTGCCGGCTCTGCCTTGCGAACGATATAGTGTGCCTGGAACCGGTCCATCGCGCCCCAGTACATTGGTGTTGGATCCTGCGGCAGTGTACCATGTCACCCCTTCTGGATAATCTGCACCATGTCGATGTTGGCGCCGTCAAGGGACAGCGTTCCGCGGTTGGTAACCATCCGCGGGGTCTGGGAGTAGTGCCTGCTGTAGTAGTCGCCGCGCTCTATCTCGTCCGCAGAGCCAAGCTCGTTGGGCTGTGATTTCACGCCTATCTCCTCCAGCATGTCGCCAAACATCTCCGGCCAGCCCTTCAACTCGAATGTGTCAGGTTCGGAGTCGTGCACGGTGCCCGTGGCGGGCGGCCCATAAATAAAGGATGGGGCGATATCGTAGTATGGACTCAGGTCCGCAGGCGTCGATCTTTGATTGGTATCTTCAACCAAATATGGTCAACTCATACCGATTAACAGTGCGCAAATCCAACAAATACCTCCCACGGTAGTGTGATTAGGGGATTCCACGCTCATCAACAGGATACGTACCTGGGGACCTGAGTCCGTACATATCGTAGCGTCCCGGACGGAGCCCGAGGGGTGGCGGTGCTCGTGCCCGCACCATCTGCACGGGGCCAGACGGCGCAAGCACATACGCGCCGTGGCCGGCATGGTGACGCAAGAGAGGAGGGCAGGCGGGCCGGGGCGGGTGCCCGTCGCCAACCCGGACATCTCGTGCAGGTTCTGCGGATGCGCCTCCTTCACCAGAAGCGGGTTGAGGAGAAACAAGAACCGTGACATCCAGCTGTACCGGTGCTCCCGTTGCAGGAGGCGGTTCACGCACAATCCCGGCTTTGTGGGCAGGCACCACCCTCCGGAGACCATCACCGATGCGCTCTAGCAGTGCGCAGCAGGCCTCTCTCCGGAACAGGCGGCCACGGCGATGGCCAAGAGAGGAATCAGGGTCAGCCGGTCCACCGTGGGCAGGTGGGTGGACGAGTACGGCAGGATCATCGAGGATCTGTGGCGGGGGATGACGCTGCCGGTGGGCTACACCTGGCACGTGGACGAGGTCCGCTTCAGGTGCATGGGCCAGTCCATGTGGCTGTTCGGGGTGATGGACGCGCAGACCAGGATTATCATCTCGTACGAGATATCGCCAGACAAGATCAGCTACAACGCCACCGGGCTGTTCGGGGACGCGGTGGCCGCCGCCGGCAGGCACCCCGACACGCTGGTCACCGACGGCCTACACGGCTTCGGGGCGTGGTACGCCCGCGCCATGTACACGGCGGCCAAACCCAGGACGGTCCACGTGTCGGGTGTGGGCATAGTACCCGCCAAAAAGAATGGAAAATCACGTGACGGATCGAAAAGTATAGATCATCCCGCCGCCCCCAGACCTCCGTCCCAAAGGCGGTACTGGTAAAGAGAGGTAAAGAGTACCTGCCCGGCGTCCAGTTGTCCGAACCGGAAGAGGCGTACAGGCGAGCGCCCCGGCAAGTCCAGGGACAGGCTGCAGGCAGCCATACTCAGAAAGCGGGGCAGGACGCTTGAGAAGATAGCCCGTATCACGGGACGTGGCGTCAGTACCGTCCACCGGTGGTTGTCCAGGATGCCCCCCCCCACCTTTTGGTGGTGGGTTTGTAGGTTATTGGTAATGGGTTGGCTCAACGCTCTCGGTAACATCATCTTGGCGTTGATGGTCGCATACCTCCCGTTGATCCCACTGTCGTTTGTCTAGTCGGTGGCAGATCCGATACACGGTTCATTAATGACGACCATCGTCGGCGGGTTCTGGTTCCTGATAGTGTTCGGCTCGGCATGTTATGTCACTGATAGCAGAAAATGTCTGTTGGGTGAGGAGCCATCATACAACATCAACGATGACTGTAGCGAGGTGAAGGCCAGCTCGATATACGCTAGACGTACCATGACGGTCATGCTGGTTGTGGTTTATCTCATTCTTGGCTATTATGGCAGGCGCGTACAACCTCGTAACCTTGTAACTTTCCAGAACCGGTAGATGTGGCCCAAGCCACTCTTTTGACACCACCTAACAGGTCACGGGGTTTGGGCGAACCTTGGACCATCACACGAAATTTCTACCCTCACCCATCACACGCAGGTTGCGTGAACCAAACTGGTACGTTCTAAACAGGGTGTGACTGGTGTTCACGCAGACCGGAGACAATCTGTCCCAAAATTGACAAATCCAACATGGCGGCGGTACCCACTTGTACGGCGGCAGCCCCCATCTCCATGTAGTCAGCTGCATCTCGCCAAGTGGAGATTCCACCACATCCAATGACCGGTACACTACACGTCTCGACCATCTCCTGCACAGCCCTCAATGCGATTGGCAACAGCCGTGGACCGGACAATCCACCCTTGCGGAATGTGGGGGGATTTGCGTCAATGTCTGTGCCCATGCCCGGGATGGTGTTTATGGCCGTGAGGCCGTCGGCGCCGGCGATGATTGCCGCCTGCGCTGCGTCAGACATCTGAAAACCAACCTTGACGAACACGGGTAAATCCGTAGCCTCCTTAACGGCCTTTACAACACTGGCGGTGAGTGTAGGATCGTTTCCAATACGATCGCCGAGCCCGCCTACGTTTGGGCAGGATATGTTCAACTCGAATCCGGCTACTACCCCATTGAACATCCTGACCATCTCCACGAACTCTGATGGCATGGATCCGGCCAAACTTACTATAACCGGATAGTCTGGACGGCCCAAAATCTTGACAAACGCTGCCGCTCCGGGGTTTTTCAATCCCACCCAATTCATGTACCATCCATCCTCACGTTCCATATGGTTAGGTTCGGGGTTTCCTTCACGCGGAGTCAATGTTATGGACTTGGTGACTACGGCGCCTATGCCGTAATCGTATGCATTCCGTAGCATCTCTGGCGAGTCGCCAAGCACACCGGAAGCCAGAATCACAGGAGACCGTAGCTTTAGCGGCCCGAGCATACTTATGGTGCCGGTATGTACCATGCTTTCACTTGTTTGATGCCTCGTACAACATTATAAAAGGTATGTGACAGCTTTGGGGACTTGGGTGCATAAGAGATTATGCACAGACCCTCCCCACACCTCTAGTACCATATAGTATAGTATTAGTACTTTATAATACTTATACAACACCATCATAATCACCATCCAACATGGTTAAGATAACCCGGACCGTCCACGTGGCGCATGACATGGGTCAGCGCCTGGACGGTTTGCTGCACTATATCATGGCCGCATCCAACCACGCCGCCAAGGGGTACCGCCGGGGCGTACGCGGCAGGGAACTGTACCGTCTGGCGGTGCACCGTACCGGCGTCTACCAGGCCAGGTTTGCCGACTACATCATAGTTGACGTGCGGGGCAGCCACAAGGCGTGGCGCAGCAACCAACCGGTCAACCCGCATGCGCGGGCGCCGCACTACCACAACCCGGTGGCGCAGACAGACTGCTTTGAGATGGCGTTCGATGATACCTCAAAACGGTGGGACGGCTCGCCGTCCATCCATGTCGCCATATACGGCATGGGCCGCCAAGACCGCGCGTGGATGGCATTCCGCGTGCCGCCATACATGGTGGAGCAGCTGGGCAGACCCGGCGTCACGCCCAAGACCGTCAAACTGACCAGGGACGAGATCCACGTAACCTACGAGAAGACGGTGCCGGACCGCCAACCAACCACCTGGGTTGGCGTGGACATGAACGCCGACAACAACACGTACGCCCTGTTGGACGGCACCGTGATAGTCAAGAACAACGACTTCCGAAGACAGTACAACAGGGCGTGCAGCAAGATACTGAACGTAAAGCGCCGCAGTGACACCCGCGTCATGGCCAAACACCAGCAAAAAGCCTGGGCCACCTATCGCAACCGCGTAAAGAACGCAATCGGTGTCGAGGCGCGCCAGATGGCCAACGCCGGGTACGGCCTGGGATACGAGCAGCTGAGCACGGACAAACTATACACCAAGAACGGCAGGATGGCACCGTACGTTCGCGGCAAGCTAAAGACCTCCCTCAACACCGGCCAGCGAAGAAACGCCCTGGTCTGTGCCGCCCAGTCGGAGGGGCTGCCGCATGTCGGGGTGGACCCGGCAGGCACCTCGGCGAACTGCCTCATGTGTGGTGGCAGGCTGAAACGCGCGACCAGCCAGCCATCAGGCAGACGCAACTTGTGGTGCCAACCATGCAAGGCCATCCGTGAGCGGGATGCCAACGCGGGCGCCAACATATTGTTCCGGACGGTAACGGCGCTTATCTTGGATTATACCGGCCGAGACGGGTCGACACGCGTCACGTTCCCGGCCATGCTGGCGATGCTGAGGGATGCCATCCACGAACCCGGCATGAGCAGACAGCAAAAGAACACTCTGACAAACATCTTGCGGCTGATAGAGGGCCGCAGTGCAGGCGCCGATTGGCGCCTGCCGGGGGCGCACAAACCGGGGCGTCAAAGTTTCGCCGGCGGGGAGCCGGCAGACGGACCCGGGGTGGACGACCACGGCCGGAACGGGCCGGGGCCGCCCAATGCAGCCAAGTTATGCGTCTATGCATAATCTCTATACGGCGACTATTTGTGAAATCAAGCGCTAGGTCACGCTTTTGACACTACCTGACGGGTCACGGGGTTTTGACAGTTGCGCAGGTACGCGTTTCGGCTCGGAACGAATCAGGTCTGGGCCATCAGGATGCGGTCCAGCTCGTGGTAGATGTTGAGTTTCCGCTTGCGCCAGGTCAGCAGGCACGTGAACAGCACGCCGAACCTGTCCATTCCCTCGACACTGCCTATCTGGCCGCTGACCTTGCGGCGCAGTATCGGGCGGCGCAGCTCCCTCTCGGAGTGGTTGTTGGTCGCCTGCATGCCCGGGTGCCGCAGGAAGGTAAACAGGTACGGGGCGGCGGCGATGATCTTGTTGGCCAGCTTCTCGGGGTAGGTCCGGGCCACCTTGATGGTACGCTGCACCAGTACGTCGCACTGGCCGGGGGTGGCCGTGTCCATCTCCTTGGCCTCGTGGTAGATCAGCATCAGGCGGTCGTGCCGCGCCTGCGCGTCGCGGCAGTCCGTCGAGGAGACGCCGGATCTCTCCTTGGCGATCCTGACCTGGCTCTCGGACTCACGGCTGATGTGCGCCCAGCAGCGCTGGAGTGTCTCAAAGAGGTTCAGGTAGGGCCGGTAGCCGTCTGCCGTCAGCGGCCGCTCGAAGAAGGGGAAGATCTTGCGCAGGACGGCCTCCGCCCGGCTGGCCTCCACCTTGACCAGGGTGGTGTCCTCGTCGGCGGCAAGCCAAATCTGTCCCGTCCTGCCGGGAACCGTTATCGGAGACTCATCGATGCCGACGGGATCCTTCTTGGATTTCATCTCCTCGAACATGGCGTTGGCATCCGGTTTCATCAGTGGGGTCATGCTGCCCAGCGCGTGCTGGATGGTCGACTTGCCACACCCGGTCATGCCGAAGAGTTCCGAAAAGAACTCGCCTATGCCCTCGTAGCTGGTGTTCATGCTCCACAGGCCGACGGTCATCCTGAGCTGGCTTGGGTCCCAGCGAGGTACCGCGGACCAGGCCCGTCCGGGAAGGGGCGGTGATCTTGCCGCAGTCGAGGCACTTGCACGTGTCGAGGCGGTGGTTGACGACCTCGATCTGCGGTATGAATGGTATGTCCACCACAAGTTTGTTGTCGGTGCGCTCCGCCTCCAGGTTGCCTCCCCCACAACTATTGCACCTGTCGGGCCGGTGCAGCACGGTCCTGGCGGCCTTGCGGCTGACCGACGTGTTGGTGCAGCCCTTGTGGCGCCCCTTTCGACCGGTGGGGTTCTTCTTTTTCCGCTCCTCCTTCTTCTGCTTGTTTATCTCGCGCTGGGTGATGGTCCGGTTGCGCGGCGGTGTGTGGGCGTTGTCATAATATTGCAGGATCCTCTCTGCCTTGGCCTTGCTTCCGGTCACCTCCCTGAGGGCCTCTTCCAGATGGGCAACCTTGGCGAGCGTCTCTTCAAGCTTGGCGGTTGCAAGGCCCAGTTTCAACGCCAACTGGTCCACCATCAGCGCCTGCTCGGCGTTCTTTCCGTTGGCCTCTTCCAGCTTGGCCTCCAGGCTCCTGTTCTCGCCTATCACCTTGGCCAGCTGGTCCCGCAGCAGCTTCATATCCTTGACCGGCATGGGGGGCCCGCGGATCCCGACAAATATGGATCTTGCCATTCCGAGCCGAAACGCGTACTTGCGCAGGCTCCAACAGAATAAATAATGCTGGATAACGAATCGGGACGTGAAGTTTGCGGGAAAGACGGCGCTTGTGACCGGCAGCGGTACCGGAATAGGCAAGGCCATCGCCACGGAGTTCGTAACGGAGGGCGCCAGCGTGATAATACTGGGCAGGCGTAGGGAGCCCCTGGAGGAGACCGCCAAGGAGCTGAGGGGGATAGCCGGCGGGAACGGCAGCGGCGCCCAGGTGAGGATATTCTCGGGGGTTGATGTCAGCGACGAGGCCGGCGTCGACTCGATGTTCGAGTCGCTGAAGAGCGACGGCGTGGCGGTAGACTACATAATCAACAACGCCGGCGTCTCCGGACCGGTGACGTGCTTTCCCAACGCGTCCATGGACGACTTTGCCGGGACGGTCGCGATACACCTGACGGGGACCTTCTGGGTGTCCGTCTCCGGCCTGCGGTGCATGGGACGCGGCGGCAAGATAATCACCATATCGACATTCTTTTCGGAGGAGAGGCCGCTGGAGCAGCGCCCCTACCGGTTCAGGGGGCCCTACACGGCTTCCCAGGGGGCCAAGAACAGGCTGGCCGAGGCCATCTCCTGGGAGCTGACCGAGGCCGGAATAGCATCGATAGCGACCAACCCCGGCCCGGTCCACTCCGACCGCATATACAAGACAGTCTACCCCAAGGCCGCCGCCGAGTTCATGAGGGTGGGCGGCTTTGAGGACATGTCGCCCATACAGGTGGAGTCGGCCTGCAGTGACCTGCTGCCCCTGCTGGGGGAGGACGAGGAGACTATCCGGAAGGGCGTGGCTGCGGCAGCGGCCAGGATATCCGGGGACGGCCGGGCAGAAGACGCCCTCTCCAGACTGCTGCAGAAGATACAGACCATCGCCGAGAAGGTGCAGCGCAACACCTCCCACATGATAGCCGACAGGCAGTTCCTGTCCCAAAAGCAGGTCGCCCGGACGGTGCTGAACCTGTGCGATGATACCATATCCGGGATAGTCAACGGGAAGGTGATCCCCGGGGACCGGGTGTTCTATCCGGTCAGGCCGCACGTGGGAACGGAGGCGCCCGCCGCCAGTCCGGACTACCGCAACGGATGCGTGGCAATCATACTCGAGCCCACCACCATCACCGACTCGGAGAGGGCGGCCGCCCTGGCATCCCATGTTGGGAGCGCGGGTGGAAAGGTGGTGCTGTTCACCCCCAAGGAGATGCCCGATGACCTGGCCGGACCCCTGGGAGCGTTTCACTCCCACGGTATCGACATAGGCGACCCCCAGCAGGTGCGCCGGTGGCTTCGGACGGCCCACGAGAAGATGGGCAGGCTGCTTGCCGTCGTGCACATGACCGGAAGCGTGCCGGAGACCGGCCCCCTCACCAGGCTGTCCAGGAGCCAGTGGAACGGACTGGTGTCAAAATTCATCAACACGCCCGCGATGGTCGCCCAGGAGTCGCTGGAGTACTTTGTGCCCGGCGGCGGCTCTGACCCGCGCCTCTTCTCGGGGGCCAGGGGAAACGTCATGATTGTGGGGCCGGACCTGCCCGTCGGCAGGAAGGTCTCCGGAGCGGAGAGGGCCCGGGTGGAGGTATTCCGCGGGGCGCTCAGACCGTTCACCACCACCATCAACCAGGAGCTCAGCGACGTTCTAAAGTCGGGGGCGCGCGTGTTCACGGTGCTGCCCGGTTCGGTTACCGGGGCGGAGCCTAACCACGCCAAGGTTGCCGCCGCCTTGGACTATCTCGTCTCGGAGACGGCGCCCAGGTCGGCCGAGGTCATATTCTGCGTGGACGAGGCCAGGGCATAGCACCCTAGATGGTCAGGGCGGCCCGATAAGCAGGGGGACGGTGTCAGGCCCCCGCGGGGCAGCGGCTGTCAGCCATCCCGCCCGCGAACGCGTGAACTGTCAAGTTGGTAGTGCCTGTCAAAAAATAGCGCCTAGAGTGGAAATGCAGGTCCAACCATATCAGGCGTGCGAGATGGAAATGGCGGTTCAAACCACGTTGCTCTCCTAGGGCCGGTACACCCCCACAACCTGGCAAACGTACTAGGTGACGCGTACCGGAGCCTTGCGGCGGCCCGCAACCCCACCGGGCACAAGATGACCCGGCTAGGTGGCCGGGCACCCTGCCTGATGATGATGCCCCAACAGGTTGATTTGGCGGCCCAACCGCCCGTGTCATCCCCCATCAAGGCGGCCCGCGGCTCTGCGCCCTGCCGGAGGCTGTGTTTTTCTCCCGGCAATCACGGCACGTCTTTCCGCCCGGTGGGAGCTTGCCGCACTTGATGCATAGTAATCAGATTAAAGATCTGAACAACTAAGCCGCATCCCTGGCACGACCCACCATCCGACAGAAATGCTCAAGATCTACCGGATCCGTGCACCCCCATGCCACGAACATTGAAGGTAAAACGGGGGGATGAATTCCTCCCGGACGTCAGCATATCGCAGCTGTCCGAGATGTAGAGGAACGAGCCGCCCGGCAAATCGCGGGACAGGCTGAAGGCCGCCAAGCTACGCAAGCGGGGCTGGACCCTGGACAGGATAGCCGACATAGTCGAGTACGCCAAGAGTACCGTGCACGGCTGGCTGCTGCGGATGCAGGAGGAGGGGCTGGAGCGCAGGCACGACCGCAAGAGTCCGGGCCGGCCTCCACGCCTCTCCAGCGACCAGATCCGGGCGCTGGACGACATCCTGCGTCATAGCCCGACGGACAGCGGCTTTGAGCGCGGATCCTGGACGGCCAAGATGGTCACCAGGACAATCCTGGACAGGTTCGGGGCCACGTACGGCCCCAGCGGGGCGCTCAAGCTGACCGCCTGGGCTTTGGCCTTGTTTGCCTGGCGGTATGCCTTGTGCCAGGCGGCCAGCTTCTCCTTGTTGGCCTGGTAGTAGGCCTTTTGCCAGGCGGCTACCCTCTCCCTGTTGGCCCGGCGGTAGGCTCTGGCCTTGGCGGTTATCTTCTCCTTGTTGGCCTGGTAGCGGGCTCTGGCTTTGGCGGCCAGCTTCTCCTTGTTGGCCCGGCGGTAGGCTCTGGCCTTGGCGGCTATCTTTTCCTTGTTGGCATGGTAGTAGGCTTTGGCCTTGGCCCTGCTGGCCCGGTAGAAGTCTTTGGACGGCATGGCGTGTTCCGCGCCGGAGGTTGCCTATCCCCGGTGCGCCGCTATCGTCTGGACCTCGGGGGCGGTCAACCGCTGGGCAGCAGCGTCATCGACGACCACCAGCCACTCGCTCTGCTCTATCTTGCAGCTGCCGTCGGTGTCGTACTGCCGGACGATGGCGGGTATGTCGCATGCTGGTTGTTCACCGGATTCGGTGTTCTCGGGCTCCTGTTCGGGCTCCTGGGTCTGTTCGGGTTCCTGTTCTGGTTCCTGGGTTGGCTCCTGTTCGGGTTCCTGGGTTGGCTCCTGTTCTGGTTCTTGTTCAGGCTCCTGGGTCTGTTCTGGTTCCTGTTCAGGCTCCTGGGTTGGCTCCTGTTCTGGTTCTTGTTCGGGTTCCTGGGTTGGTTCCTGTTCAGGTTCGGGTTCGGGCTGCGGCTGCTGGGTCTGCTGCGGCTGAGGTTGGGGCTGCTGGGTCTGCTGCTGAGGTTCGGGCGCTATCACGTTGACCGTCCTGGTCTGCGGGGTGGCCGGGGTGCCGTATGAGTCTGCCACCTGGTAGTACAGCAGGTAGATCCCCTCCGTGGTGGTGTCCACCGCACCGGATATGGTCACGCTGGCGGTGATGTCGTTGCCGTCGGCGTCGGTCGCCGTGTAACCCGGGTCGGTCCAGACCGAGTTGAGCTGGACATCCATGATATACGGGCCCGACAGGGTGATGACGGGGCTCTGCGCCGACTCAAGGACCGGGCCGCCGGACGTGCCGGACGTACCCGGGGATGCGGGTCTGTCATCGACGGTCACGTGTATGCCGCTGTAGCTGCCCGGGGTGCTAGACGTGATTACTATTATCACCTGCTCGGACGTGTTGTCCCCGTCTGTCTGGGAGGTAAGGGTCACCACCTGGGGCGTGCCCCAGTTGGACGGGGTGAAGGTGAGCGTCTTGGGCGAGATGGATACTGCATTCCAGTCCCACGTATAGCCGGGCTTGCCGTACTGCGCGGACTGTACCACCGTCCCGAACGATACGGTGACGGTGCCGCTGGGCGCCTCGAGCAGGCGGTACGTAAAGGTCTGGGACTCGCCCTCGCCGTCAAAGTGCATGGAGATGTACTTGGAGGTGCCGGCGGTGCCGTTGTTGTGGGGGACGTCAACAACATCGATGGTTTCGCTGACTATCTGCCCGCCAAAGCTCGCCACATCGGTGGACGGGTTGCCCTCCAGGGTTACGGTGACGGTGTCGACGGCGCGGGCGTTCCCGTGGGATACCGTAAGCAGGAATGACAGTACCTGGGGCGGGGCGGGCGGCGCAAAGTTGGGGATTGCTATCGTGGGGGTGGACAGGGTGACGGGCGGCCCGCCCGTCTGGGTCCAAGTGTAGTTGAACGATGCACCCGATGATATGGTGGATGCCGAACCATCCAAGGGGATTTGGGCCGTGCGGCCCGGTATGACCCTGTCGCCCCCGGCGTCGGCGGTCAGGACTGCCATCTCCGCTATCTGGACGCCGCTATCCTCGAGGGCGGCGACCACCACATAGTGGCGGTTTCCTATCGAGAAGGTGGCTACGTCGGTTGCCCCGTCAAGCTCCGCGGAGGTGGTGTCGCCGACGCGCCCCTTGGGTACGGGGTTGTACGGGTCGGTGACGTCCACCGCCTCGATGCCGTCGTCGTGGGCGGCGGCCACCACGGCATAGTAGCGGTCGCCTATCTGGTGGACGGCCACGCCCCGGGGGTTGTCCAGCTCGAGCATGCCGGTGTCCTGTAGATTGCCGGTGGGGAAGATGTTGTGCGGGTCGGTTATATCGACAATCTGGATGCCGTCCTCGCTGTTGCCGGTCACCACCACGTAGGTGCGGCCCCCCACGCTGTAGACGGCCACCCCGTCGGCTCCCTTCATTTCAAGGTCGTCGGTGTCGGCCAGGTGGCCGGCGGCGGTGGGGTTGTTCGGGTTGGTGATGTCCACAATCTGTATGCCGCTCTCCTGGGAGGCCGCCACCACCGCGTAGTGCCGGTTGTTGGTCTGGTAGTGCGCGATGTCAATCGGGCCCCGGAGCAGCGTGCTGTGGTCGTCGGTGATCTGGCCCTTGAGGGCCGGCACGCCGAGGTCGCGCGGGTCGGTCACGTCCACTATCCTGACGGAATGGGAGAGTTGTCCGACGACGGCGGCGTACTGCCTTGCAACCGGGTCTCCGGGTTCCACAACCGCCCTGTCATCATCATCCATTCCGATTATTTTGGGCCCCCAGCACGCGAGGGAAGTTGAAAACGCGCCTCGGCTTGTGAACAGGACCGTCCCCGGAGTAGAGTCGCACCTGGTCTGGAGGGTATAGATGATCAGGCCCGCGGCATGGTCCATCTTGATGCGGTCCACCGTGGCGGCCAGCTCGTCCAGCCGCCCGTTATCATGGATGTAAAACGACTGGATGGCGTCGCTGGTGCTCCAGGACAGTATGATGTATGGGTTGCCATCAATGGCGACGTACGGGGCTGCCTCTGTGCCGCCGGCGGCATTGTTGAAGTTGTTGTTGCCGCTTTGTGATTCCGGACTGGGATGGCGCAGCTCGTTGATGTTGGACGGATCCGTAATGTCGAGCAGGTGTATGGAGTCGTTGTTGGAGGCCACCACCGCGTATATCTTGCCCCCGTGCTCAAAGACATTCACGTCTATTGCAGATGCAAGATACGTGTACACGCTGTCGGCCACGCTGTCCGTCAGGCTGAGGGCTACGGCCGTCTTGTCCGGCGACCCGACAGCGTCGGGGGCGACGGAGACCGTCACGATATCGGTGGAGGTGGCGCCGCCGTGCGTTGCGGCCAGCTGGAATATCAGCGTCGAGGGGGTGGAGGGCGCCGTAAAGGTGGTCCGCAGCGCCGTGGGGGCGGACAGTGTGACGGATGTTCCGCCCGTCTGGGTCCATTGGTAGGTGGGGGTCGCGCCCGATGATACGGATCCCGAGCCGTCCAGGACGACGGTCCGGCCGGCATCCACCGACAGGCCGTCCCCGGCGTCGGCGTTCACCGCGGTCATCTCTATAATCTGGACGCCGTTGTCGCCGTCGGATGTCCCTATCGCATAATGGCGGTTTCCTATCGAGAAGGTGTCTACCCCGGTTACGCCATAAAGCACCGCGCTACTGGTGTCGCCGATGCTCGCCTTGGGCACGGGGTTGTACGGGTTGGTGACATCTACAATCTGGACGCCTGCATCGGTAATGGATCCCACCACCGCGTAGTGGCGGTCGCCTATCGTATGGATGGCCAGGTCGTGTGACGCTTTCAGCCGGAGGCCGCCGGTGTCCGTCAGCTTGCCGGCGGGAAAGATGTTGTGCGGGTCGGTTATGTCGACGATCTGGATGCCGTGATCTTGGGTGGTGGCCACCACGGCATACGTGCGGCCCCCCACGCTGTAGATGGCCACCCCTGTGGCCCCGTTCAGTGCAAGGTCGGCGGTGTCCGCCAGGTGGCCGGCGGCGGTGGGGTTGTCCGGGTCGGTTATATCGACAATCTGTATGCCGTCATCGGTAATGGACACCACCACCGCATAGTGGCGGTTGTTCGTCTGGTAGTGCTCTACGCCCGCTGGGCCGTCTAACTCAAGGCTGCCGGAGTCGGCGATACTGCCCTTGAGGCCGCTGCTGAGGGCGTTCGGATCGGTCACGTCCACCACCGTCAGGCGGTCGGCGTTTTTCGCGGTTACGGCCGCGTATTGCTTGTTTCCCACCGAGTAGATGACCAAATCCGAGGCGCCGCCCAGTTGGCCATTTAGCAGAGGATTTGGCCGATTTACCACTCGACCGACATTAACTATGGCACCGCCGTCCCCGTCCACGTCCCCCGGTTCGGCGATTTTAAACGCCTGTATTGCGTTGTTGTTGGCCCAGGTCGCTATAAAGTAGGGCTTGCCGCCGACCGTATACACGGCAACCGCCTCAACTCTTCCGTTGCTAGGCTGCACGTTACGCGTCCCCATACCCACGCCGCCCGTGAGCAGTGGGTCGATGTTGTTCGGGTTGGTGATGTCAAGCAGGTGTATGCCCTCGGCGGCACCGGCCACCACCGCGTATATCCTGCTGTTGTACGTAAAGACCTTGACATCCCATGCATCTTGAAGAAATGTCTGGTCATTCCCTTGTTCCTGCTGATTATCCCGTAATGCAAGGGCTATCTCAGGCTCGGCAAAGGCGTCGCTAGCGGCTATACCCGATACGGCGACGGCCACCGCCGCCACGAACCCAATCAGGATGGCGCGGCCGGTCACGGACGCTCACCCCCCCCGGACATTCGGGTTGTTAATTACGGGATAGGCGCGGGGCGCACTCAGGGACAATAATCTAAAATCGGATCCGAAAGATCGGCGCGCGGCGGTAAATGTGACGCTGCGCGTTAACTTGGCGAATTTGCTGTTTTCAAACAATAGCGGATTTACTCGATCACTTCCTTAAAAACCTGACTATGTTATTGTGTCTTGCATAATTTTGACAATACCGCAATAAAATAGCATGGCAATAATGATAATGTGCGCCTGCCGGATGGGCGCTCCCGGTTGTTTCCGGCAAAAAACACCCGCAAATATCCGAGCAGGATTGAGCCTGCCAACAGGATTAGTCACCAGCCAACCCAAAACGCGCCAGGCAAGGCACAACGGGCAGGGCGGCAAGAGCCTAATCCTGGATTTCAAAAAACAAAACAAAACATCTTGGGTGTTACTTGTGCGGGTTCTTGCCCGACGGGTTCCCGGTCTTGCTGGCGCCGCCGGCCTTGCCGGAGCCGCCGCCTTTTCCTGATTTTGCCATGTTGGTGGTTGCGTGCCGTGACAATAAAAACATACGATATAGTCCGATTGGAACCGGCAAGATGCCTAGAACCGCACGCCGAAATTGGTTGGTTCCGGACCGGCCGCCGCTATCAGGCGCCCGGCATGCCGCATGGCCGTCTGCGGATCCACGTTGGCATAGACGTAAAGCTTCCCTGCCTTTTTGCTCGTTGAAAAGCGCCTGCCGTTCGGGCGGGCCGGCTCGGTGTTCGGCGGGTGGTTCTTTGAGTCTATCGGGATCGGGCAGTCCGACTTGTCCGGGTGCTTCTTGGCCACCAGCCACCCGGCCACGCCCGCCGGTACGTCAACCCGCGAGCTCAGGGGCGTGACCGCATCCCCGCACCGCAGCCCCCGCCCCGGCCGGCACCCGCCCCGAGGACGACAACTTCCCCAAGTGCGGAGGAAACCTCTGGCCCGACATAGAGGCCGGCCTGCCTGATGGCCAGCACAACAAAGCCTGGAATGCCACCGAGTTTGCGTGCCGGAACTGCGGTACGAGGCATGTGAAAGCCTGTAAATCCGGGGGGAACCAACTGTGTGCGGCGGCAGACCCCTACCGTGACATGGGCTTCGAGCCCTTCCATGTGAATGGGGACTACACGAGCTGCAGCTTTAGTGGGCTCCGAGCCCTGACAGGTGATTGCAGCCTTGCTGCCTGCCAACCAAAAAAAGGAGGTGAAAAGAAATGGAAAGAAAAAAAGAAGCATACGTCGGAATCGACATAGGCAAGAGGATCTGCGTCGTCTGCGCCATGGACAAGGACCGCAACATCCTGTACGAGGGCAAGTACCCCAATACCAGGGCCGACGCGGCCGTGTTCGCCGATACCGTCCTGGCCAAGTACGACAGTCAGGCCGTCTGCGAGTCCACCGGCAACCTTTGGTTCAAGACGTTCGAGACGCTCGAGGAGCGCGGTATATCCATAGTGCTGGCCAACCCGCTGCGGCTCAAGCTGTCCCAGTCCGGGAACAAGACCGACAAGCTGGATGCCAGACATCTGGCCAACCGGCTCAGGATGAAAGACGTCCCGACCTGCCGCGTGCACCCGCCGAAGAAGCGGCACAACCTGGACCTCCTCTACCAGAGGGGGACTCTGGTGCAGGACCGCACCCGCGTGCTCAACCGCCAGCATGCCATCTGCGACAAGTACGACTACCGGACTACCTCGGGCCACGGAAACACGTCCGGATCCAAGTACCAGGAATTCCTGAATGGCCTCAAGCTGAAGCCGGGCGACACCAGGATCATGGCACAGCAGGTCCGCCAGGTCAAATACCTCAACGGGGAGATCTCCCTCTTGGACGATCGCATCAGAGAGGCGGCCCGCCAGAGCAAGGACGCCCGGCTGATAATGAGCCTGCCGGGGTTTGACGCCTTCAGCGCCCTGCTGGTGGCAGAGTCCATCGACGGCATCGGCCGGTTCGCCGGCCCCAAACAACTGGTCTCGTTCCTGGGGCTCTGCCCCAGGGTCTACCAGTCCGGGGACAGCATCCGGCACGGCCGCATGAAGAAGGACGCAGACGGCAGGCTGACCTGGATCATGATGAACGCGGCGATGATCGCCCACCAGTATGATCCGTACCTGTCGGCGCTCTACGAGAACTACCGCAAGCGCCATCTGCCGCTGGTGGCCCGAAGCCACCTGGCCAACAAGATGGGTGCCATCATCTGGCACATGCTGACCAACAGGGAGCCGTACCGATTCCGCGACGAGCAAGCCTACCAGGCCAAGCTGGCTAGGCTGGGGACCGGCGCCTAGGTCCCGCGTGTCCCGGACGCCAAGCCCTCGACGACATGGGCAGACGTCCGGGGGCGCGGGCCGGCGCCGGTCCTCGGCCACGCCCACAACGGGGGCCGACCGGCCCCCCTCGCGCGTTTTTATGCGCCATCCGAAGACCGCCGGACCGGAGCGTCTCCACCACCCATCACAGGGTGGGTGGCGACCTCCAGCACCACGGGATCGCCGGATCCCGTGGGGGACCCTGCGCACTACTTTTTCCCCGGCCGTCGGGGGTCCTCTCGCCGCCCCCATCTAGTGAGGGGCGGCTTCGAGGCCCCCCTCCGACCCCGCCCCGGTGGTCAAAAAATGGTGAAATCGTCGTCCAATCGTCGATCGTTTAAGTACTACCGACCCAAATTCCCGATGGCATACAACAAGGCAGACAGCTCACGCCCATACAGTCCAATTGGGTTACACAGGTGTCATGAGGTATTGTGCCAAGTGCGACGTATCCGCCAAATACCGGACCTGCTGAACCGCCACCCCAACAAAAACACGGGGCCCGGCTACAATCTTGAAAAAACAACCTGGCTGGTCCGGATCGTGCCCGGGCCGTCCGACATTTTCCCGCCGCAAGAAACCAAAAAACACCAATTACGCTCTAACGCCGGCCAAACCCCGGGCCAACCGCCAAAAACCGCCCATGGTAATTACCCCCCGCGGGAAACCCAAAAAGATCCCCAGTCGCCTGCCGGACCCGGTGGCGCGCCCCGTGCCGGGCGGCTATCCTCTTTTTGCCGGCCCGGTGGCGGGCTTTGGCTTGGTTGGTTTGGTGGTAGGTTTTGACATTCACGGCGTGCCCGCGCCGGAGACCACTATCCCCGGTGCGCCGCTATCTGCTGGATCTGCGGGGTGGTCAACTGCGGAGGGTCGGCCGTATAGTCGGCTATCGCCACCAGCCACTCGTTCTGCTCTATCTTGCAGCTGCCGTCGGCGTCGTACTGCCGGACGATGGCAGGTATGTCGCACGTCTGTTGTTCACCGGATTCGGTGCCCTCGGGTTCCTGCTGCGGTTCCTGGGTTGGTTCCTGCTCGGGTTCCTGCTGCGGTTCCTGGGTTGGTTCCTGCTCGGGTTCCTGCTGCGGTTCCTGGGTTGGTTCCTGCTTGGCTCCCTGCTCGGCCTCCTGCTGCGGTTCCTGGGTTGGTTCCTGCTTGGCTCCCTGCTCGGCCTCCTGCTGCGGTTCCTGTTCGGCCCCCAGCTCGGCATCCTGCTGCGGTTCGCCCTGCGACTCCTGGGTCAGCTGCTGAGGTTCAGGCGCCACCACGTGGACCGTCCTGACCTGCGGGGTGGCCGGGGTGCCGTATGCGTCGGCCACCTGGTAGTACAGCAGGTAGATCCCCTCCGTGGCGGTGTCCACCGCACCGGATATGGTCACGCTGGCGGTGATGTCGTTGCCGTACGGGTCGGTCGCCGTGTAGCCGGGGTCGGTCCAGGCAGAGTTGAGCGGCACGGTCATGTTGGTGGAGCCCGCCAGGGTTATGACCGGAAGCTGGGCCGACTCGGGGACGGCCACGCCCTGAGGCGAGCTGGCAGCCGGACAGCTGTTGCCCCCGTCATTGTCCTCTATGTATATCGTGGCCCGCCCATGTACCGTCCGTTCCGTGCCCGGCCACACCATCATGTCCAGGATGACGGTCTCGCAGCCCTCCACCATGGTGTCGTCGACCGGCAGGATCTTCGTCGAGGCGGTGGTGCTGCCGGCGGCGAACGTGGGAAGTTTGATGTAGTGGTAGTCCCCGAACGTACCGGGCTGACGGTTGTCGACGCCCTGTATACTTGGCGTCGGGTGGGGTATGTAATTGTCGGCGGTGCCGCCAACCCTGATTTGCATCGAGGTCGTCTGCTCCACAGGCTCGCTCAGGGTCAGGGTGAGGCAGCCGACGTCGGGCATCTTTAACTGGGCCGTGCCGCCGGCCGACCAGCCCAACCCCCACTCCGCACCGCTGATCTCGGTCAGGGTGACCGTGCTGTCCGCGACACCGTTCGACGTGCTGAGCGCAGCGTCCACGCCAGACCCGACCATATCATCACCCCCAAGGGGGATCTGAGCATCACCGGCGCGCAGCGTCAGGCACGTGAGGAGACTCTCCGGAATGGCCTTGTCGAGCGTCAGCTTGAGGCTTTCCTGGTACGTGATGATATTGTACAGGTTGTTGGGATCCTGAGTGGCCTGTCTCTGGTTGTACGAGATGGCTTTGACCGTATATGCGACCCCGTCAAACGTGAAACCATTGTCAGATAGCGCACTGATGCAACGGGCGCCGGCCTGGCTATCATCGCAGCCGCGGTTTGTCGGGGCCGAGGCGGGCGTGCTCAGGTCATATGTCGTTATGGCGGTGGACCAGAGATTGGCGCCCTCGCGCGGGTTGCCGGATATGGATGCGGTCAGCGTTGGGATTGACTCGATCAGCCTCAGTTGGATCGTGTCGCCGGTGTTCCAGCTCAGGCCGGACCCGACTCTAACTGAGCTGCTGGTAGTGAAAGTAGCGTCCGCAAGCCTGAACGGAGTGCCGTCAACGTAGAGCGTCCCGTCGGACCGGATGTCCTCAGGGAATACCTTGTTGAGAGTGAACTCAAGTCCTCCGCTATGTGCTCTTATGGAGGTCAAGGCGTGGTTCACACCACCATACGTGAAATCATCGTCAGTCAACACACTTGTCGAACTGCACTCAGCACCAGTAAGGACGTTGTTGCATCCACCACTTCCACTAGCTACCCTCAGCGTAGCCGACCAGATTTCTTTGTCCCCGGTGTGGTCGGCAAAGGCGGCCGGCGCCTCATGGATGGCAGACACCGCCAGGATAGACAACGCGGCAAGCAGCACGACCGGGATAATCCCGGAGACATGACTATCTCTTACGCTCGGGGGGGGGGGCGGCCGAATCCGGCCTAAAACCGGCCCCGAAAGGCTGGCGCGCGGCGGTAAATGTGGTGCCGCGCGTTAATTTGCCGGTTGTGCTGATTTTGGACAATAGTTATGTTGGTATTCCACACCTTAAATCTATTCTTTATCGCGCTATCGACAATTACGATAATAAACGCAATAAAATAGTGTAACAATATTGCGCGTGTTTGCCGGATGGCGGCCAGATATTTCCGGCAAAAAATATCACCGCAAATACCCGGGCAGGATTGAGCCCTGGCGGAAAGACGTGCCGTGATTGCCGGGAGGAAAACACAGCCACCGGCAGGGCGAAGAGCCGCGGGCGCCTTGTTGGGGCTGCCGCGCGGCAACGACCCGGGACGGCACGGGCGTTTGGGCCGCCAAACAGCCTGTCGGGGCATGGCAGGGTCCGGCCACCAAGATGGGCCATCTTGTGCCCGGTGGTATTGCGGGCCGCCGTCAGGCTCCGGTACGCTTCACCTTGTGCGTTCGTCAGGTTGTGGGGGTGTGCCGGTCCCGGGAGAGCGTCGTGGTTTTAACCATCGTTTCCACTCTGCGCGCCCGATACTGCCGGACCGCCGTTTCCACTCTAGGCGCCATCTTTTGCCGGGCGCCAGACGGTTCACCGCCGGAACGTGAGTACTATTGGTCCGATGCGCGGCATACGCCTACCATCATCAGACACGGATCCCGCCGGCCGGGGAGGTACGGGCGATGCCGCTCAGGACGGGTCCCGCGGGCGGCGTGCGGACGACTTGGCGGCCTGGCGGTCGGCCCTGCGTTGGGCGGATATCTTCTCCTTGTTGGCCTGGTAGTAGGCTTTGGCTTTGGCTTTGTTGGCCTGGTAGTACGCCTTGCGCTTGGCGGCCATCTTCTCCCTGTTGGCCCGGTAGTATGCCTTGTGTTGGGCGGCTATCTTCCCCTTGTTGGCCCGGTAGTATGCCTTGTCCCTGGCGGACATCTTTGCCTTGTTGGCCTGGCGGTAGACTTTGGCTTTGGCGGCCAGACTCTCCTTGTTGGCTTGGTAGTAGGCTTTGGTTCTGGCGGACATCTTTGCCTTGTTGGCTTGGTAGTAGGCTTTGGCTTTGGCCTTGTTGGCCTGGTAGTATGCCTTGTCCCGGGCGGCCGTCTTTGCCTTGCTGGCCTGGTGGCGTGTTTTGGCCGTCATGTTCGCGCCGGAGGTACGCTATCCCCGGTGAGCGGCTATCTGCTGGATCTGCGGGGTGTTCAGTTTCCAGAGCTGGTAATCGTTTATGGCCACCGCCCACTCGTCCTGCTCTATCTTGCAGCTGCCGTCGGTGTCGTACTGCCGGACGATGGCGGGTATGTCGCATGTTGGCTGTTCGCCGGATTCGGTGTTCTCGGGTTCCTGGGCTGGTTCCTGGGTTTGTTCCTGTTCAGGCTCCTCAGTGGGCTCCTGGGTTTGTTCCTGTTCTGGTTCCTCGGTTGGCTCCTGGGTTTGTTCCTGTTCTGGTTCCTGGGTTGGCTCCTCAGTGGGCTCCTCGGTTGGCTCCTGGGTTTGTTCCTGTTCTGGTTCCTGGGTTGGCTCCTCAGTGGGCTCCTCGGTTGGCTCCTGGGTTTGTTCCTGTTCTGGTTCCTGGGTTGGCTCCTCAGTGGGCTCCTCGGTTGGCTCCTCGGCGGGTTCTTGCTTGGGTTCCTCCTCTGCCTCCTGCTGCGGTTCGGCCTCCTGGGTCTGCTGCTGCGGTTCGGGCGCCATCACGTGGACCGTCCTGGTCTGCGGGGTAGCCGGGGTGCCGGAGCTGTCCGCCACCTGATAGTACAGCAGGTAGGTGGCCGCCTGGGAGGTGTCAACCATCCCGGAGACGGTCACGCTGGCGGTGATGTCGTTGCCGTTGGCATCGGTCGCCGTGTAGCCGGGGTCTACCCAGGTGGAGTTGAGCGGCACGGTCATGTTGGTGGAACCTACCAAGGTGATGACCGGAAGCTGCGCCGACTCGGGGACGGCCACTGCCGAAGGCGGGCCGGCGTTTGGACAGATGTCGCCCCCGTCATCATCCTCTATGTATATCGTGTAAAACAGATGTACCGCCTGGGGCGTGCCCGGCCACATGGTCATGCGCCAGGTCATGGTCTCGCAGCCCTCCACCAGGTTGTCGTCAATCACCCTGATCGGCATTGAGGTAGTGGTGCTGCCGGCGGTGAAGGTGGGAAGATTGGTGTAGTGGTAGTCGGCATCCGGCATCCTGTTAGAGCTGGCGGTGCCGCCTAACATGCGCTGTATCGAGGTCGTCTGCAACACGGGCTCGCTCAGGGTCAGGGTGAGGCAGGCATCGTCGGGCAGTTTCAGCTGGTCCGTGCCGCCGGCCGACCAGCCCAACCCCCAGCCCGCGCCGCTGATCTCGGTCAGGGTGAGCGTGCTGTCCGCTATACCGTTCGACGCGCTGAGCGCAATATCCACGCCGGCCCCGACCACGGCATCACCAACAAGGGGGATCTGGGCATAGCCGGCGTGCAGCGTCAGGCACGAGATGAGATTTTCCGGGATGGTCTTGTCGAGCGTCAGCCTGAAGCTTTCCGGATACGTGCCTGATTTGTACGAGATGGCTTTGACCGTGTACTCTATCCCGTCAAACGTGAAATCATTATCAGATAGCGCGCTGCTGCAGCTGGCGCCGGCCTGGGTGTCGTCGCAGCCGTAGGTTGCCGGCCCCAGGTCATGCGTGCTCAGGGTGGCGGACCAGAGATCGGCCCCCTCGCGCGGGTTGCCGGACATGGATGCGCTCAGGGTTTGGTGCGTCCCTATCACTGTTACGGTAACGGTATCTGTCGCGGTGATGGTCCCATCCGAGACGGCAAGCCTAAAGACCAGCGTGGACGACATGGACGGCGCCGTAAAGGTCGGATTTACCGCGGTCGCGTCGGACAGCGTGACGGTTGGTCCCTGTATCTGGGTCCACTGGTACGAGGATATCCCCGCCGAGGCCGAGGAGCGGGAACCGTCCAGGGTGACGGACGTGTCAATCCCCACCAGCCGATTGGGTCCGGCGTTTGCCGTCACGTGGTCTATCTGTAACAGTTGGATGCCGTCATCGGCCTTGGCCGTGACCAGCGCGTATATCTTGCCTGCCGCCGTATAGGTGTGCACGGAGCTCGGCCCGCCAAGCTCCAGGGATGCGTTGTCGTTGAGTTTGGCCTTGGGAACTATGTCATCGGGGTTTGTGACGTCGAATATCTGGACGCCGTCGTTTGGATGGTTGGAGCCCTTGGGGTTGGAGCCGGAACCCACGATGGCATAGTGGTTGTTCCCTATCGTGAACGTGTCCACGGACTGTGGATCCGTGAGTGTTACGGCGGCACTGTTGCGGAGCGTGCCCTTGGGGGTTATGTTGGTCGGGCTTGAGACGTCGAATATCTGGACGGTGTCGCTTGTTTCGGCCACGAGGATGGCATAGCGCTTGTCTCCTATGGCGTAGATGGTGACGTCGGTGGGGTCGACAATTGGCAGGTTGTGATCTACAATGTAGTAGTCATCTTGGAAAGCGATTATGCTCGAGCTTGTGATGTCAAATGTGTGGATGCCGCTGTTATGTTGACCACTGTTCACGCTAACCCCGTAGTGCCTGTCCCCTATGGAGTAGGTTGCCACGGCTACGTGGTCACCAACAACGTGATTGCGGGTGGAGTTTGAGTAACGCAAGTAGACGTTAGTGGCGTCAAATTCGACTATATTGTAGGTATAAGCACGCTCTGCCGTAACGAACGCGTAGTTGGTGCCTCCTATGGTGTAGATGGCCAGGGCGTTGGTCCCGTTAAGACCCGCATAGGTGCTCTGGCCGGAAAAGGATGCGTTGGTGCCCGTGAGACTCATAGATATGAGGTTCTTGTTGTCGTACCATGCCACTGCCGCGTAGGGGTTTCCTCCCAGATAGAAGGTCTCAATGGCCCTGGCATCGCCGGTGACATTCTTCCAGATGCGCTCCCCGAAGGTGAAACTGTCCGGGTTCGTAATGTCAAATATCTGAAAGCCGTTTTCGCCGCTTGGCACCACAATCGCGTAGTAGCTGTTTCCTATCCGGTATATCGCCGCATCCAGCGGAGCCGCAAGGCCCACGTCGCTGTTGGCGACGCCGGGGGTGTGGTTGGTGTCTGTCTGGCCGTCCTTCGGGGTGATGCGTATCTCGGTCTCAGGAGATGTGGCAAAGGCATCTCCGATGACCATCCACATGCAGGAGACCGCAACCACCCCAAGGACTCCTGCAAGAATTTGGTGGGAAAGCATGATCAATATGGTTGTCGCGAAATATAAAGTTTGCAACCATTCACGCCGTTTTAGCAAATTCATGGATGATTTACGGCCTAAAACTCAATAAAATATCGCGCTATTGTTAAAACACGATAATATTACACGATTAGGTTTGTTATCGGCGATGTATGATAGTGTTGGTTGCCCAAGGGGATGGAACGCGCCCGGGCGACGTGAATTGTTACAAGAGTCTCAATATATGCGCACCGGCCGAACATGAGCCCACCCGGGAGTAACCGTTCACCTCCTCCTCACAGATGTAGGCGATAAGGCGCGATTTTGGTTGAATTCTGCACTAAAACCGGCTGCCCTGAAAAAGGGGATGAACGGTTACCACCCGGGAACCCACCCGGGAACCAGAACAGGAACCCGAATCAAACCTGCCCGCCATCGTACGACAGTATGACGCGGACGGCAGCGGCACGATAGGGCAGGACGGGTGGCTGGTGGCCGTTGATGATTACGCGAACTGCGAGCCGACCGCCCCGGAGATCCGGCAGATGGCGGCGCACCGGGGATGGTGGTCTCCGGCGCGGGCACGCCGTGAATGTCAAAACCTGCCACCACCAAGCCAAGGTACGCCACCGGGCCGGCAAGGAGGGGATATCCGCCCGACGCGAGGCCATGCACCAAGCCAACAAAGCCAAGTCTTTACGGACTGTTGAATACAGGACCGCGCTGGTGGCCGCCTGACAAGGTCTTCACCACGTCTGTACGGAACGTTCCTTACGGGCGTGTCCCCCGTTGGCTCATGTGTTGGCAGGGTGGAGTGGGGATTGGGGTTCGGCGCTGGCCTAGTCACTTTTGTCCCAGCCGGTTTCAGGTCACCGGGATGTCCCAGCCCATATGCAACGGCATCCTTGAGAAGATCGGATCCCCGCCCGTCAGGCCACAGATTTAACACCCAGTCACAGGTCACAGTAACTTAACAGCCTCACTCTAGGTGCTACTTTTTGACAGGCGCTACTAACTTGACAGTTCACGAACGCGGCCGGACTCTTATATGGTCCGGGCGGCTGTGTGGATGGTGGACGGCCGCGGGTTGTTTGACAGGTGCATGATGGACGGGGGCGGACCCCGGGTTCACGCCTCGGACGTACTGCGCTTTGCCCAGTCCCCGTTTGCCCTGTACTGCAAGCATTTTGCGGATCCGGGCGAGCGGGATCCGGAGGATCCCTACCAGACCCTGATATCGGAGCGGGGCATCCGGCACGAGCGCCGCCTGCAGGGGGAGATGTATCCGGAGGCCGGGCCGGCAGAGTACGGGAGTGTGGAGGAGGGGTTTCTGGGGTGCGCCCTGGCCATGGCCCGGGGGGAGGACGTGCTGCTTGGGCATCCCCTCTTTTACCTGCCGGATGGCATGTACGGAATCCCCGACATCCTGGAGAGGGCGGATGGCGCATCCGACCTTGGTCCGTACCATTACGAGGTGGCGGAGATCAAGCTGGCCAGAAACATCCGGCGGTACCACGTACTGCAGGCGGCCTTCTACAACGGGATGATCGGCAGGATCCAGGGCCACACCCCGGGCAGGTTCCACATAATCAACATGGACGGCGAGAGGATCCCCTTCGAGTATGCGGACTGCAAGGACGACCTGGAGAGGGCCGTCTCCGGAACGCGGGAGGTGGTGGGGGGCCGGCGGCCGCCCCCCGTCTTTGGATCCTGCCCTTATCCGTGGAGGGGCTATGCGGACAGGCTGGCGCGGGATGCAAACGACGTCTCGCTGGTCAGCGGGATTGGCGGGGCCAGAAGAGACGCGCTGGCCAGAATGGGCATCAACACGGTGGATGACCTGCTGCTGCACGGCAAGGACGAGCTGCGCCGCATCAGGGGGGTGGGCGGGAAGACCGCCGGCGAATGCGTGCTGTCCGCCAGGGCCATATCCACCGGCAAGGCCGTCCGGAAGTCGGCCGGCGAGCCGCTTCCCGAAAGGGGTACGGAGATATTCCTGGATCTGGAGGGGGTGGATCCGGCCAGCACGATGGACCAGGACGACCCCCAGACCGACTACCTGATAGGGGCGCTGGTCCGCAGGGACGGTAACGAGGAGTACGTGCCGTTCGTGGCCGGCGACGCCGCAGGCGAGGAGGGGATGCTGCGCCGGTTCCTGGAGTTCATGAAGGGGCAGGACGACTATGCGATATACCACTGGCACCATTACGAGAGGACGCACCTCTCCGGGATGATCAAGAAGTACGGCATGGACGGGCCAGCGGCCAGGAGGATGCTCTCCAGGGGGGCGATGCTGGACCTGCACAGGATAGCCACCAGGCAGTTCGCCTTCCCGGTGCCCGGAACGGGACTCAAGATGGTGGCAAGATGGATGGGGTTTGAGTGGCAGCACTCCGGAGTGGGCGCCCTCAGCTCGATTATCCTGTACCAGGAGTACGTGGATGATCCGGAGGCCAACCGCGGCAAGCTCGAGATGGTGCTGGACTACAACCGGAACGACTGCGAGGCTACCGCGGTCGTCAAGGACTGGCTGGTGCGGCAGCAGGACGGGGCCGCCCGGAGATGACCCAGGGCGGGATATATGGCGATTCGGCCGGGCAGTCAGGGCGCGTACTCTGACTCGACCGAGTCCCATACCAGTTTGGACGCCACCCCCACCATGACGATGGCCGCCAGCACCCGGAGATGGCGCTCCCCGACGGCCAGGGACAGCCGGGCGCCGGCCATTCCGCCGGCCAGGGCCCCGGCCGACAGCAGGGCGGCAAGCAGCATGTCGGTATGGCCCAGGACGCCGTGGGTGATCACCCCGGCTATGGAGGTCAGCATCAATGCCAGCATGGAGGTGGGCGCCGCCCGCATCATGCTCATGCCCACTATGATCACCATAAGCGGAACAAAGATCACCCCGCCCCCCACGCCAAAGTATGCCGAGATCACGCCGGCCAGGAAGGAGGCCGCTGCGGACAGAACCATCACGGCGTGCGTGTCCGAGGGAGGGCGGCTGCTCATCCTGGGGCGCAGGAAGACGTATACGGCCGCCGCAACCAGCGCCGCGGCCAGCAACACGCCGAATATCCCCGGATCCGCGCCAACCAGGACGACTGCCCCCAGGACGCTGCCCGGAACGGCCATCAGGCCCAGCCTGACGGCCCTGGAGTAGTCTATCCTCTTCTGCCTGGCGTAGACCATCGTGGAGCCGGCGGCGTTGGCCATGGTGGCCACCAGGCTGTTGGCGGCGGCGATCTGCGGGGGTATTCCCAGGAATATCAGGACCGGGACCATTATCAGGCCCCCGCCCAGCCCCACCATCGAGGCCAGCACGCTGGCGGCGGCGCCCAGCGCCACCATGCCGGGGACCGCCCACGCCTCGGACAATCCCGCCGGGGCGCCAGAGGACGCCAGTGCCGCGGAGAGGACGAGCAGGGCGGCGATGGCGGCCGTCGGAACCGCCCACACGGGCACCGTCATGGCGGGGCGCCCGCCAGTATCTTCCACAGGTGCCCCCCATCGTTGCGCGTGACCTCCACCAGTAGCGGCCGGGGCAGTCCGTCGATGCGCGAGGCGGTCGTGGTCTCGCCCGCCTCCAAGTGCCGCCGGGCCGTCTCGTCCACCCACGCCCGGACCGAGTCAAACCCGCCCGGGGAGATCTCCGTCCAGCAGTCGCAGATGAGCTGCCGGACCAGGGCGCCGGCCACCGCCGATATCTGGGATCTCTGCGACGCTCCAGCGTCGGACTGAACCACGCCCAGCACCACGGCGGGCACCGCATCGGTACCCACCATGTGGACGTTCCCCAGGAAGCCGCCCCCCGGTCCCCTCAGCTCGGTGGAGACGCAGCGCTCGGGGGGCCTGCCAGCAAAGAAGGTGCAGTACTCGGCCGCCGCGTCCCCGCTCAGCCTGATGGGCGAGGACATCTCTATCCCTAGTTCGGCCAGGTCGGACCGGATGGCATCTGCCGCCCCGTAGGACATCTGCGGTGTCGTCGTCGTCGCCGACAGCAGAACGGCGGCGCCCAGGACGGCCGCCGCGGCGCCCGCCAGGGCCACCATCCCGATGCGCCGGTTCATGGTGGTAGCGCCTCCAGCCTCCGAATAAACCCTTTCAGATGGAGGGCTGTGTCCCACAGACATAACCAAACAACCATCTGCCGACACCTCGCCGGTACGGCCATTATCGGAATTCTCGGGATTGTGGAATTGTTTGCATGCCGCCGGCCTCAGAGGCTGTCCGAAACCGTAAAATTCAATCCGATCTATAGGATGATGCGCAGGCTCCCCCACATGGACGGCGCGGGTGTGACCGCGTCCGTCAGGCAGCTAATGCCGCGAGTGACTCGTGTGTGAGCCTGCCGTTTTTTACGTGAGATCGCGCGACCACCTCGATGTTGTAGCAGATTACCCGGATGGCCGCCTCCCGGCTCAGCCGTACGAGCTTCCTGCCCCGGAGGTGGTTGCCGTACATCTTCTTGATTGCCCCAAAGACGGCCTCGATGATGCTGCGCTGGTGGTACTCGGACATGAACCGCTCAAGGTCGTCCCTGTGCGTCCGGGTCATGTCCCCCCAGGCCTGGCTGCCGCCGTTCTTGCAGATGGTGTTGGATTTGGGCAGGATCCTGGGTATCCAGCCCCGGTTGGCTATCGCGTCGCACAGCAGCCTGGCCAGGTAGGCCGAGTCCAGGCAGAAGAAGTTGCCGTCTTCGCCGGAGGCGCCCAGCCTGTCCATCATGGGCCACATGCTGGTGATGTCGGCGGCGTACCCGTCGGTGACATGGTAGTCCAGGATGGTCCGGGTAGGTATGTCTATGATGCTGTGCAGCTTGATCCATCCGCGCTTGGTCTTTGTCCGGTCGTGCCGGATGCTGAACCATCTGGTGAACCTGTTGCTGGAGTAGCCGGTGCTGTCCCCTGCCAGCGAGCCGGTCGTGATGTCGCGCACGATCCTCAGGTGCACCTCGCGCAGGTACGACTCGGGGATCCTCCCGTAGGCGCGCCAGATGGTGTTCTTGGATGGCACCTTGGACAGTCCTATCCTGCGTACCACATCCGGATGCATCTTAAGGTAGCCGACCATCTTCCCGTAGGTCTTCATCTCGGCCTCCATCAGGATGCAGACGACGGCCATGGTTTTTGGCGGGTAGGCGATCATGCCGCCCAGCCCGGGTTTGGCTTGGTAGGGGTCATCCATCTCCCTGACGGTCTCCAGTATGGTATTCAGTATCAGGCCCGGCAGGTACTGCTGGACCATATCGAATGGTCGCTGATCACGTTTTGTTTTTGTCATTGGGCGTGGCCGCGATCATCGGATCAATATGTCTTGCGATTTTGAGATGGTATATGCAGGCTGTGTCCCACAGACATATAACCCCAAAACCACACCAGTGCCACACGGAACCGCCCGGTACCGTCCGGAACCGTCCGGTACAACAATCCAAACACTAAATACCGGACACACGCCACACACGGCATGGCACGCAGGCGGGGGCAGACCGTCGCCACGTCAATGCCCCACTGCAAGGCATACAGCCCAGCAAGGTATTGTGAGATCACCGGCGCGCGCAGGGCTCCAAGGCACCACCAAGACCCGAAACTGTCATCCGCGCTGGAATACGCCAAACACAAGACCAACCTGGGGTACCGCCTGTTTGTGGAGTTTACGCGCGACTTTCCGATGGTGCGGGACGCATACGGCGGGGAGGATCTGAAACGGTACGATTCCCGCCGCCGCATGATACGCGAACAACTCAGGCACCGCGGCGGCAAATACATGGCGCAGTTTGCCGGCTACATGTGCGACATGTGCGAGACCGCCGTCCGCGCCTACCGCAAAAGACGCGCGTACAACCCCAACGCGCGCCGTCCCAAATGCGAAAACCCCGTCCTGCGCCAGGGCGCAGACGCCTGCGTCATATATGGTGATGGTTTCTGGTGCAGCCTGTCGGACGCCCCGAACCAGCCGCTTCTGGCGTCGCGCCGCGTGTTTCTGCGGTTTCCCATAACGCCGTCCCGGCATGCCATGGAGATACAGTTGACGCCCAACGTGGTGGAGCGGATAGCGACCGCGGTGAGTGTTGGCGCCGTCACGATAAACAGCACCGCCGCGTCAATAGCATACGAACCCCAACCGGTCCAGCCCGTGCAGCCGAAGGGCATGATGGGGATGGATGTCAACAAGCGGGAACACGTCATCGCGAGCACCGACGGCGAGGTAGACCATATAGTAAACGGGGCGCTCGGGTTTGCGCAGGAGCGCCGCAGGAGGCACGCCATCCTGGGCGTGACCGGCGGCAGGCCAAAACACCCAAAGGCCCGCACCAAACCGCGATACGTGAAAAACCCCGGCAGCAAGCCACGCAACAAGGGCAAGCGTTCCAAGAAGCGGCGCGACTGGCGCGTCAACCGCCGCGAGCGCGCCCGCATAAACTCCAGATTCGTCCACCGGAAGAACGACTGGCTATTCAAGATGATGCACGGTTGCGCCACCCGGGGGTATGCGCTGGTGTTGGAGGAGTCTGCAATCAACAGGTTGCTGGTGCGCTCCAACAGGATGATGTCAAGGGAGCAGCGCGACCTGCTGAAGATGGGACTCAGCCAGGGGACCATACGGGCGGTGGCGGACGGCGTGTTCAAAAAGTACGGATTGTCCGTGTATGGTGTTACTCCGGCGGGGACGAGCTCGGAGTGCCCAAAGTGCGGTGAAAAGTTGTGGGCGGCCAAGTACCGTACGAGATCGTGGAAGTCGTGGAAGCGCACGAAAGCGTGTACCGCGTGTTTGTATTATGTGGACAGGGACGACGTTGCCGGCATAAACATACTGTGCCGCGGCGTGTCCGCATATGAACCGGCGGCCGGTCCGGCGCCGTTGCAAGACGGCGACGGTCGGCAGGTGGCCGGGGATTGGGAGCAGTGCGTTCCGCAGCTTGTCCAAACGCTGCTGGACGCTGCCGTCGTGTGGATGCCATACGTCGGCGAAGGGCGGCGGCCCAAAGGGGACGCGAAAAAACCGGCACCATGCGAGCCGGCGGACGCGCGCTTCCTGGACGACCGCCTGGATGTATCCACTAATTCTGCTGGCATCGGGCCGCCGGGGGAGACTCCGGGGGTCTTATGTTAGTGGGACACACCTCAGATGGAGATGATATGCAGTTGCGAGCCCACTCTTATGTCGTGCATGTCGACAAAGCCGGCGGTGACCTCCAGCACGTAGAACGCGTACACGTCCGGCGCTATCGAGGGGCACGTCATGGTCTCGAGGGCGGTCAGGCACGGGGGCACGTTCTTCTCTATGTGGACGGCCCTCCCGTCCTTGTCGAACCAGATCATGTCCAGGGGGAACTGCACGTTGAGCATCCACATGCTGTACTGCCCGGTGGCATCAAAGACGAATATCATCCCCTGGTCGTAGGGCAGCTGATCCTGGAACATCAGGCCGCGGACCCGTCTGGGCTGGGTGTCGGCTATCTGTACCTGCAGGACCGCATCATCCACCTTGATCGTCCCCTGGGGAAATTCGACCGACTCCAGTTTGGCGTCGCTGGGTATGGACAGTATGCCCACCACGCCCACTATCACCGCGGCGGCGGCCACCGGGATCAGTACCTGCAGTCGGGTGGCCATGACCCTGTTGACCACACGCGATATTAAAAACATCGCCGGTGGCAAAATGCCTGCCCCGGCGGGCAGCTGTGTCCTTTAATATCCAGCGGCGCCCTAGCTGGTTAATGTCTGAGGGGGACGACAGCAGGCTGGAGTCCATCCGGGCCGCCCACGGGGCAGACAAGGGCTCCTCCAGCTCAAGGATGGAGGACTACCTGGAGGTGATAGCCGAGCTGGTGGAACTGAAGGGGTACGCAACCACCCTGGACATATCCCGGTACATGAGCGTGAGCGCCCCCAGCGTCACCAAGATGCTCAGAAGGCTCGACGAGGGCGGCTTTCTGGACTACCAGCGGTACCACGGGATAAGGCTGACCGACAAGGGCAGCGAGATTGCCGAGTCCATCCGGCAGAGGCACGGCACCCTCCTGGAGTTCTTTGGCATGCTGGGCATAACCGGCGAGACGGCCAACCAGGATGTGGAGGGGGCCGAGCACCACCTCAACCCGCGGACGGTCGTCCAGCTGCGCAAGTTCATCACCTTCCTGAAGGCGAACCCCAAGATTATTGACGAGTTTGGGAGTCTCTGATGGAGACCTTGATGTCGTCCTCCGAGGAGGTCATCTCGGACAGCTTTTGCGCCGCATCCGAGCGCTTGGGAAGCTTGATCTGGCCCTTGCGGCCGACCCGCCTGGAGGTCAGAAACGTATCCCCCACGTAGATGGCCGCGTGCAGGGAGGCGTGCTCCTGTCCCACGTCCAGGATGATGGCGTTCTTGGACTCGGACAGCCGGGCGGGTACGTCCAGACCGCCCTCCGGGACCTCGCCATCCCGCTCCTCCACGTCTATCGATATGCCAAGCTTGCGCTCCAGGTCGCTGATGTTGGATCCGCGGCGCCCTATCACGCTGGGTATGAACGGCTTGGCCACCCTGACCAGCACGCGGTTCTCCGACAGCACCTCCACGACCACGCTTGGATCATACCTGGCGAATATGGACCGTATGCGCTCCTCGGCTATCCCGCCTATCCCGTTGGCCGGAACGTCTGCCACCGGCACGATCACGTTCTCCTGTCCGAACGTGTAGATCTCGTGCTCCAAGGCCTTTGTCTCAAAGTCCCTCACCTCGATTACGGGCCGCGCCAGATCCGCCTCCACCATTCCCGATGGCACCTTGACCTTGAGCTCCAGCTCGTACACCTTCTCTATGCCGCCGTCCTTTACGAATACGACCGTGTCCAGGATGCTGGGTATTATGCCCAGTTCTATCTTGCCTATGAACCTCTGTATGCCGTCGATCGGCGAGTTCGCGTGGACGACGCCGACCATCCCCACGCCGGTAAGCCTGAGATCGGCGAACGTGTCAAAGTCCTCTCGGCGCCTCACCTCGTCGAAGATGGTATAGTCCGGCCTGACCAGCAGCAGTATGTCGGCCGAGTTCTCAAAGCTGCCGTCCAGTTTGGTGTACTGGGTTATGCTGGGCTTTACCTGCAGATCCCGGGGCGACTCGAAGGTCTTGACCACCCTGCCGCGTTCGCTGTAAAAGTCCGCCAGTCCGGATGCCAGGGTGGACTTGCCGGATCCCGGGGGGCCCGATATCACGATGCCCTCGGCCCTATCCGAGAAACGCTCCATCAGTTCGTCGGACAGATCGTAGTCTGCCAGGGACATCTTGACCAGCGGGTGGACCACGGTTATCTCCACCGACTCCGAGAAGGGCGGACGGGTTATGGCGATGCGGTAGTCGTCGTACTGGACGACCACGGCGCCCGGCTTCTCTATCTCTACCAGGCCGTCCCTGCCCTGGGCCGCGTCCATGATCTTGGAGGCCATCCGCTCCAGATCCTGGCGGCTCAGCGGCTCCTCGTCCAGGGTTACCATGATGAAAGATCCGGGCCCGCCCCTCTTTGCTGCCGGCGGCATGCCCTCCTTGAGGTGAACGCTCATGGTATCCGAGTCAAAGTAGGCCGGAAACTCCAGGTCTTCCTTCTTTATGTCCGCCTGGAGGAGCACCGCCTCGACGCCTTCGGCCTGCGCGGCCAGCTGCTGCAGCCGGTCCGACGTGTACAGGGTGGCCCGGAGCCGCTTGGCGGTGTCGTTTATCAGGCTGTCTATGCGTCCGGATCCGGCCAGGGCCACCTCGTCGGCGGTGACGTGGTTGCCGTGTATGGTCAGGGTGATGCCTGATTCCTCCGCCGTCTCCGAGATCCCCCGGAGCGCCTCCAGCCCCTCCCAGCCCTGGCGGCGGTGGTCTGCAGCCTGCGACTGCAGCTCGTCCATCACCGCCTGCGGAACGATGACCTCGCAGTTGCGCAGCTCCCCGGCCTCGGCCCGCGCCGTAAGCTGCCCGCCGATGACGGCGCTCGTGTCCACCACGACTCTCTTGGGCCTCTCCATGGCATGACCCTGCAGAGCCACACTAAAACGGTTTGCATGCGGGATACGCTGGGTGATGAGTACAAGTTCAGGTCAAATCTACTCATTATTCCAAGCCATGCGGCAACGACCCGTCCGCCGTTTTGGTCGGTTCGGGAAAGGAGGCGCGGCTAGGCCGGGTCGGGCTCCGCGGATGCCGCCTGTTCGTCCTTGGGCGCCGCGCCTCCCCCGAAGATGGGCGGGGGTATTCCGTCGGTGAAGATGCTCCAGGTTGGATCGCGCGCCATCCGGATGGTGGCCTGGTAAGCGGTTATGCCGTTCTTCTCGCAGGTGGCCGCGAACGTCCTGAGGATGGCAAAGTTGCGGGCGGCCCTCCAGTTGGGGAACCTGACCCTGCGGCGGTCCACCGCCAGCAGGTCGCGGACGCTCCGCTCGGTGTCGTTGTTGCTGGCGGGCATCCCCGGCACCCGGGGCGCGGTGAACATGTTGGGCAGGGCGTTGGAGAGGGTGGTGGTGACGCTGTCGGCCGGGAACGAGCCGATGATCATCCTGGCGCGCTCGGCCAGCTGGTCAATCCGGGCGTCGATGAACTCGGCCAGGCCGGGTATCCGGGCGATGATCCTCAGTTGGCTGGCGCACCGGAGGGGTCCGCCGGCCAGCTGCTCCGCCTGCTCGCAGGTCAGCTTCGTGTCGTGGTAGAGGGCCCGCATCATCTGGTGGCGGTCGTACTGGGGGGGATCCCAGCTCGTTCTCCATTGAGGACTCCTCGGCGTCGCGCAGCAGGTGTACCAGGCACCTGGCCAGGAGGCCCTGGTGCCACTCGTACCCGGTAGTGCCGTCCCGCATGGCGGGACGGTGCTCCATCCACCCCCAGATGGACCGTAGTGTGACCGCGTCCCTGTGGGGGATTATCCTGATCTGGGTGGTGCGTGCAGTCTCGGCCACCGACGCCTGCACCCCCTCGCGGTCCACCTGGTGGCCGGTCTCGTCGGTCCGGACGTACGGGTCCATGGAGGCCCTCTCGACTATCCGGACCATGGCAGGCTGGGGCTGGAACGATGTCCACAGGTTGGAGCGCTGCGTCAGGAGGGCATCCTGGCGGTGGAACTCGGTGTCGGGTATGTCCGATGGCGGGGCCACCGGGGAGCGGTACCCTCGGAGGTCTACCGGGTCCAGCATGATGGGCTCCTCGTCGGGGATGGATAGCACGTCCCCGTCGATATGGTCGACCATCACCGTGATGCAGTTGGAGACGGCCCCCGCCGAGACGTCCGTGTTCTCTATCTCCCGCAGCATCATCGCCATGTCGTCCTCGGTGTTGTGGGCCCTCTCGTAGGCCTGGAGGGTGGCGCGCGTGCGCGGCCCCAGGGACGTCCCGGGGATGGCGTCGGTGTGCGGGATCGTCCGGATATCGCACCCGGGGCACTGCCCTACGCGGATCACGTACATCAGCGAGATGGTGCTCCGCCGGGCCTCGGCTAGGTCCCAGAACCTCTTCCGGATGGTCATGATGATCACCAGGTCGGCCCTGCCGTAGTACCCGCACAGCTCGGGATGGAACCGGACGGTTCCCTCGGTACGTTCCCTTCGGGAGACGCCCCGGTGGCCGTACTGGGCGCCCCGCTTCTTTTTGGTGATCAGGCTGGGGTCGCCCCCGCTCCTGGCCGCCTCGAACCTGGCCGAGGCCAGCCGGTGCTCGTCGCGGGTCATCGCCGGCTGGCCGTCCTTCTTGTCCGGATCATCGCCTGGATCATCGCCCGGGGCGTCCCCGTCCCACCCCTGGTGGACTGCCAGCTGCCTCTCCAGGTCCGATATCAGCCTGTCCCGCTCGGCAATCCCGCTGCCGGCGTTCTCCAGGTCTGCCACCAGGGACGATATCGCCTCGCCCGCCGTCTCGTAGATGTCGGCGGCCAACCCCTCCAGCGAGCCGGCCATATCCCAGACCCGGATCAGCTCGGACCTCAGCAGGGCCTCCTCCTTGGTTGGCCTGCGGCTCCCCGGCCCGACCAAGATCCTGCCGGTCCCCCTGCAGCACGGGCATCGGGCCGTCCCGGGTTCGTGTTCGCCCGTCACGGTTGCGTCCTGTCCGGTCTGTACGGTGGTCTGCGTCATGGCCTGATCCACTGCCTCGTTTGGAGGGATCATATAACTCAGTCGGTCGCGTGTCGGGCAGCTGCATATCTGATCAGGTACAGGTCAAAATTTGGCCTGAACTTGTACTTGTGAATAATCTCTAATATAAGTAAATGTTTATATATTTAAAAAAATATACATGTTTTATGAGAAATGTGTTTTCTGAAGAAGAAATTCAACAATTAGTCAAACGATTTGGCATTCAACCAAACAGGGATTCAACTGTTACTGATTGTATGCGACATCGGTATAAACTGCTTGGATGGCTTGTTGTCGGCATTGCCGGACTGGCTTTTATTTCAATAGTGTTAAATTTTTTGCCATTTTTAGCAATATGTGGTAGTATGTTTGTAATAGTTGTAATAGTGTATTTAGATGCCGGAAGGCATGTACGCTCAAACGTTGAGATCAACACAAAACGGCGTCATGCCGTAATGTTATAGTTGGGATCAAAAGTAATCGGACAAATCCGTAAGATCCTAATAGGGTAAAATTTCAAGCCGGCACATGGCTACGACCGAGATGAAAGACGCGCTAAAACGCGCCAAAAACAAGAACGAGTACGCGCGCATTGCGGCGGTAAACATGGTATTGAACAAGAACATCGACGTCGATACCGTTGCGGACGGTTTCTGCGTCAGTCGCGGAACCGTCTACGCGTGGCTTGCCGCGTACGACCGCAACGGGCTGGACGGCCTCGCCGACGATGCGAGGCCGGGCCGCCCCCCTTTCGTGCCGCGCGCCCAACTGGAGGAGATAGTCGGCGGCGCCAAGCAGTTCACCGCCTTGGGGTTCGTCGAGCTGGTCGAGAAGAGGACCGGCGTGAAATACAGCGAGCAGCACGGGCGCCGCCTGCTGAGGTCCCTGGGCTTCACGGTCAAGAAGACACTCCGGTTATCCGACCGCGTCCCGCCGAAGGAGGAGGTAGAGATCTGGCAGAAGGATACCGAAAAGGAGGTTGAGACGCTCGAAAAGGACGATTTCACCGTGGTCATGGCCGATGAGAGCCACCAAAACGCGAACCTGTTCGGGTCGGGAGCCGTCTACGTGCGCGGCGACGCCGAACCTATACAGATGCCGCTGGGCAACCAGAGGCAGACAGTCTACGGCGGCGTCACGCTGGATGGCGAGACGTGCTACATGGCGGCCAACAGGGCCAACGACAGATCGTTCATCAAATACCTCGATAAACTGCAACAACGTTTCGGCAAGGTGGCGGCGGTCGTCGACAACGCCGCATACCACAACACGAAACGCGTACGGCAATATCTCGAGAAGAATGGTGATTCAGTCAGACTGATGTTCCTACCGCCGTATTCGCCGTTCTTGAATCCGGCCGAGTGGCTGTGGCGGAATGGAAAGGCCATACTGCGCAGAACGTTCCGGCGGCCGGCCAAGAGCTACTTTAGACGGAAGGTGATGCTTGTGTACGAGTCGCTTGAAATCAATTTCAATCCGCGCGACATTCTGTTTAGAAATTTGGATAAATTATACCCCGCATGAAAAATTTGTCCGGTTACTTATGATCCCAACTATAATGCTAATAGAATTGACCCAAATGCGACATATATTTGAACACGGGAACAAAAAAGCATATACTGACGAGAAGGGGAGTGTGGGATTTGTGGACGAAATTCTTACTTATGACTGGTGTGATACGATGTCAACTCACAACGACACCTCATTTCACTTAGCCGTATTACAAGTTCAGGTCCATGATGTTGTCAATCTTGCTAGGGATCATAACTATTACAGACAAAAGTTAGAAGATGTAATAATTCCCAACAGAACGAATGGTACGCTGCCAGAAAAAGAGGCTAGCGACATTAGAAGCTATTGTGTCGAGTTACAGCAGCTAGAGGCCGAACTAGTCCGTGCTTTGGTTGAGATACTTGGTAAAGGGCAGGATGTGATCAACGTCATCAGCGCCAACCTCTGTAAGTCTCCTGATGCTATACCGGCCTGATTTGGTTTCAAAATCCAAAGGGATCGCCGGCCGAACTACAGCTACATATCCAACCTTTGCTTTTGCCATGAACTACTATGTCAATACATTCCTATAAACCATTCGTGTAGTAGATTCTTCATTGTTGAGCGCCTACTCTGGGTTCTTTATACCATTTGCAACCTTCATGTACCAGTCATGAACGTTGAACTCAAGATGGTTGAGATTGTTGGGAATGTGCCTCATGAGATTTAGGACTAGATGTAGGTACAAGTTCGGGTCAAACTGAACTCCATACGCGATCACGCCCGGCAGCATCTCCCGGAGGTAGCCGGTCAGGCACAGGTCAGAATTTGACCTGAACTTGTACGATGATGATGACCTGGGTGATGATGAAGAGATACTCCTACCCCATCCGCTGGATGGTCGAGGAGTGTGAGGCCGGGCCTGTGCAGGAAGCCGGGCATGAATCACGTCCCCTCCAAATCGTGGCGGCACACAAGTGGATGAAGAGAATACCCGTCGACCTGCTGGACTCGCTGCTGAGGTTCACCGGCGGCGACGCGCGCCGGACGCTGTCGGTGGACTCCGCCCGGTACACGTTCAACCGGTACGTCCTGGTGGAGGATGCCAAGCGCGGGAAGTTCTACCGGAAGGTCACCGTCAAGCACCACGCCTTGATCACGGACGGCTGCGGGATGCTGTCTCTCTGGACGTTCTTGTGCGGTCCGCCCGGCAGGGTATCGATCAGATACATCGCCGTCTCGACAGGATGCGCCTACAGGCCAACCTACTACGCGGCGCGCGGAATCAAGCGGAAGATACGCGACCTTCCCGAAGGCGTCCTGCCGGGGACAGGCAAGACAGACGAAGGACACGCTCGGGCCGGCCCCAAGGGGTGCCGCTGGCAGGCAACGGCAAGGAACGCACCGTCCCCGGTCGGCGTGGCCTCCCGTGCGGCCCGGGCAGGGGCACCCTCAAGAAGAACATTCCTATGGTCACCATCTGCCACCTGCGCGCCGCCCCCGACGAACCCGACGTGACCATCTTTGAGTCCCCACGCAACGACAAGACATTGACCGGCATGGCAGCCGGGAAGTTCGAGCTCGGGTCCACGGCAATCACCGACAAGTATCGGGTCTACTAGGGCTTGGAGATGGCGGGATACGACCACCGGACCGTCAACCACGCCGAAGGCGAGTACGCCTCAGGAGGGCGCAACGAGATCCACGCCAACAACTGCTAGTGCAGGGTGGGCCTGTTCAATTGGTGGCTGAAAAAACACCGGGGCGTCAGCAAGTGGTACCTGGAGTCGTATGTCAAGTCGTTCCAGTTTGTGCACAACCGCCGCCACTATACCGTCAACGGCAGGTTTGTGGCTGCGCTAGCGGTCATCCTGGACTGGTACCCGGGGTGTCAGGCCTGAGCCAGAACGGGCCGCGTGAATATCTATCCGGTTTTGATCGAGCACTTCCGGCGCTGAGATCAATTATTGCCAAAACCACACCTCCTCGAAATGCGCATTATTATGCAAGACATATATTTCTCTGGCCTGCGGCCGGGTTTGCTATCCACAACATGCTACAGATGAGCGACTATCATTTATTATCTTGGCGCAAACAAATAACATTACATCCGGACTCCGTTAGAGAAATTTATTACAGAAGTACCTAAATGACTTGTTATGCTTTTTTGCCATGTTCAGTGAAAATTTCTTTAATATTTCTACTAAAAAATCGTTTTTTGAAACAAAACGACGCTGCATCATACCAAGAAGCAGCTCTTTTGTAACAAGTTCAGTGTTCTCACGAAAAACAATATTTAGAGCGCGAGCACTAGCCTCGCTTAATCCCGCTTGATACCAGCTTTCGATCTCGATCTTAACAATGGCAATTTAAGTTGGGCCTATATTGGATGCTTGATGAGACATAATGTAATCTTTTTTCTTTGTGCAGCAGATGTGGCTATTTAAATCTGAAAGGAGGATATAGTCATGGTCTTTTTGAATAATTTCAATAAATTTTTTAATTTGGCTGCCGGGTTTTTGAGCATATTGATATGGCTTCACATAATTATATTTTTTTAATAGTTCTGGTTTAAGTATAAGTTCAAAAAAACGTTCATCATCACGCCCTTCTAAAAACACAAAAAGTGCTTGCTTCACCTAATCACCAAGCAAGTTTTGCACATACAATTCCTCAATTCCAATGTCATGTTTTAAAAATTTTTGAATATCGTCTTGAACTGCCGGCTTTATGGCTTCAGAATATCCGTCATTATTTCGTCTTATGGTTAGTACGCTATCAATACCAGCATAGCGGACCATTTCTGGGTTGTGCGTTGTTGCAATAATTTGATTTCTGCCAGAAATTTCTTTCATCATTTCTACGACTCGCGACATTAAGTACGGGTGTATATTTCTTTCAGGTTCTTCAATAATTGCCAGCATATTTTGGTGAAAGTACAGCGCAAGTATCAGTGCCGTTATGTTAACCGTTCCATCAGAAACAAGAGTTGATGGTATTGATTTATCCTTAAAATATCGTTCATGTATTGTAAAGAGAATAGATCTGTCTACAAATTTTTCGGTATCTGCTGAATCAACAAAGCATAAAACGTCACTCATAAGATTATAGAATGATCTGCGGTTGTTTTCATCTTCCAAGACATTTTTCAACACAAGCGCGAGATTAGATCCATCGCTTAGCAATTTTGGAGTTCCCTTAAGCGATGTTGTTTCTTTAGCAAGTTTAGGATCAAAGCCATAGACTTCTATTTTGGAAAAAAATCTCCCAATATCCCCTAAACAGGCTTTCAAAAAATAATTTTGGATTAACAATGATTTTGAATCAGTATCTTCTGCAACAAATTCTGGAATATTTCCGAGTCGTACTTTATTATCGGAAAACTGCTGTTCCATTACCACCATCTTATCAGCTATCCTGAATGTAACATTGCCGGAATATTTTATCGCGGCGGCATCGTTTTGAGCATATGCATTTAGCTCGAGTAGCCACACATCATCAATTACCTTAAACTCTGTATACCGTTTTAGTTGAATTTCGCACCTATAAGTTGCTTTGGTAATATGCAGCCTATCACGTAATCTGGCTTTGGTAAAAAGCTCAGGTATTATAGTTGGGATCATAAGTAACCGGACAAATTTTTCATGCGGGGTATAATTTATCCAAATTTCTAAACAGAATGTCGCGCGGATTGAAATTGATTTCAAGCGACTCGTACACAAGCATCACCTTCCGTCTAAAGTAGCTCTTGGCCGGCCGCCGGAACGTTCTGCGCAGTATGGCCTTTCCATTCCGCCACAGCCACTCGGCCGGATTCAAGAACGGCGAATACGGCGGTAGGAACATCAGTCTGACTGAATCGCCATTCTTCTCGAGATATTGCCGTACGCGTTTCGTGTTGTGGTACGCGGCGTTGTCGACGACCGCCGCCACCTTGCCGAAACGTTGTTGCAGTTTATCGAGGTATTTGATGAACGATCTGTCGTTGGCCCTGTTGGCCGCCATGTAGCACGTCTCGCCATCCAGCGTGACGCCGCCGTAGACTGTCTGCCTCTGGTTGCCCAGCGGCATCTGTATAGGTTCGGCGTCGCCGCGCACGTAGACGGCTCCCGACCCGAACAGGTTCGCGTTTTGGTGGCTCTCATCGGCCATGACCACGGTGAAATCGTCCTTTTCGAGCGTCTCAACCTCCTTTTCGGTATCCTTCTGCCAGATCTCTACCTCCTCCTTCGGCGGGACGCGGTCAGATAACCGGAGTGTCTTCTTGACCGTGAAGCCCAGGGACCTCAGCAGGCGGCGCCCGTGCTGCTCGCTGTATTTCACGCCGGTCCTCTTCTCGACCAGCTCGACGAACCCCAAGGCGGTGAACCGCTTGGCGCCGCCGACTATCTCCTCCAGTTGGGCGCGCGGCACGAAAGGGGGGCGGCCCGGCCTCGCATCGTCGGCGAGGCCGTCCAGCCCGTTGCGGTCGTACGCGGCAAGCCACGCGTAGACGGTTCCGCGACTGACGCAGAAACCGTCCGCAACGGTATCGACGTCGATGTTCTTGTTCAATACCATGTTTACCGCCGCAATGCGCGCGTACTCGTTCTTGTTTTTGGCGCGTTTTAGCGCGTCTTTCATCTCGGTCGTAGCCATGTGCCGGCTTGAAATTTTACCCTATTAGGATCTTACGGATTTGTCCGATTACTTTTGATCCCAACTATAACGCTGTTGAGGATCGAAATGTAATCTCAATTAAAAGATTTTTGTTCGTCCCCATGTTAAAGTTTAGCAAGTATTCGAGGCCGCCCTGCCTAGAGATAGCCACATCCAAACCCTCAGTCACTATATCTTTTAAAAAATCAAAGATTTGTGTGAAATTTGATTTTCCAGATGCATTTGCACCAATAATTAGGTTAAATCTGCCTAGAGTGACATCTAAATTTTTAAAACTTTTAAAATTTTGGAGTTTAATATTTTCGATGTATGTACCAGTATTAGTGCCTGGCCTGTTAACACTCATGGGCGCCATAGTAATGATTAATCTTTATAAATTTATCTAATATTAGAGGCTGTCAAGGAGAGTACAAGTTCAGGCCAAATTCTGACCTGTGCCTGACCGGCGACCTCCCGCAGATGCTGCCGGGCGTGATCACGTATGGGATTCAGTTTGACCTGAACTTGTACCAAGTAGGGTGTTAATCGGGCCGGTGACAAAGAAAGCTGTACCCGAGGAGAAAAAATCTTCACATCGTATCTTAAGTTGGGGCATGGCCACCCATGCCATGGAAAACGGACACAGAAGAAACAGCACCTTCTATTCCCAGTGCACCAAGTATTTCGCGGCGCTGCGCCGCAAGGGCAGGAGCGACAGCGGGTTTGAGGACGAGTTCTTTTACACCATTCCGACCATGAGCGGAATCAGGTAGGACCCGCGTATTTTTGGTTTCCCCGAGCCGGGGCGGTCTGCGCCAGGCATGCCCGCTTCCGGCGTGCCCGACCCGGATACTCCCCCACCCATATATTACGCAGGCTGCACCGTCGACTCCGTATGCCGGATAGTCCCGAGAGCGCCCATCTGAACCATCTCCGGGGATCCGGACGGGGGACGACCTTATGACGGACGGGATGGACTCCATCAGGGCAGCCGTCCGGGAATGCGTCAGATGCAGCCTCTGCGAGACTCGAACCAATGCCGTCCCGGGCGCGGGAAGCGGCAAATCCGGGGTGATGTTCGTGGGAGAGGCTCCCGGCCGCAGCGAGGACTTGCGCGGCAGGCCGTTTGTAGGCAGGGCCGGCAAAATACTAACCAAGGCGCTGGAGGATGCAGGCGTCTCCAGAGAGTCGGTCTACATCACCAATACCGTCAAATGCAGGCCGCCGCAGAACCGCGTCCCGCGCCAATCCGAGCGGGACGCCTGCCGCGCCCACCTCGATGCGGAGATAGGCGCCTTGGAGCCGGCCATCATCTGCATTATGGGCAATACCGCCTACGGCTCCGTCCTGGGCGGGACGGGCATAACCGACAAAAGGGGCAGGGTGATAGAGAGGGACGGCAGGGTTTACTTCCCGACCATACATCCGGCGGCGGTCATATACAATCCCGACCTGGCCGACGTACTGGCTGCCGACATCAAAAAACTCTTCGACATACTGGACAGGATCAGGTCCGGCAAGGAGGTGACGTATGACGATTCTGCCTAGGGCGTTCTACGCCAGGGACACCGCCAGGGTGGCCCAGGAGCTGCTGGGCAAGAGACTGGTCAGATGCCTGGACGGCCGGGCCATGTCGGGGATAATAACGGAGACGGAGGCGTACGGCCACACCAACGACCCCTCAAGTCATGCGCACCGCAGAATGACCCGGAGAAACAGCGCCATGTTCGGAGAGGTGGGCAGGGCGTACGTGTATTTTACGTACGGCATGCATTACTGCTTCAACGTGGTTGCCAGGCCGCCCGGAATGGAGGCGGGTGCCGTACTGGTGCGGGCCATATCGCCCGATACCGGGATAGAGACCATGAAGGCCAATCGCGGCAGGGGGGACGCCGGGAACCTGGCCAACGGCCCCGCAAAACTGGCTCAGGCCCTGGCCATAACCGTGGAACAGTACGGGGAAGATCTGACGGTGCCCGGCGGCATACACATAGAGGATTCGGCCGGTGCGCCGGCGGGCTCCATAATCGTCGGACCCCGTATCGGCGTCAAGGACACCAGGGACTGGAATTTCAGGATGTCATCATCATCATAGTAGTTCTATGGATCGCGGTCGTCCAGCGTCCACGGAGCTACCCTGCCCAGTATGCGCTCCCAGTCCAGCCGCATCAGCAGGATAACAACCACGGCCATCGTGACGCCGAATACGACAATCCCCACGTACACGTCGGTTGTATTCGTGATGCCCTCCAGGAACGGCTCTATCAGGGATATTCCGAGATAGTGCGATACCACCACTATGATATAGTGCAGGAGTATCTTGCCGCCGAGCGTGGCCACAAAGAAGCGGCGGGGGTTGTACTTTGCCAGCCCCAGCGGCACATACACGAGATCATCCGGGATGGGCGTGGCTGCGGCGGCAAAGGCAGCGGCAGCCCCGTATCGTTTCACAAGACGCTGGAACGGCATCATCCGCCGCTTGGTCTTTTTGTTCAGGATCCTCTGGCCCCCGTAACTGGCATAGAAGATTATCTGCTTGGCCCCGGTCGCTGCCAGAGCAGACATGATGGCCAGCAGGTGCAGGTTGAACGTGTCGCCCACGGACATGGTGGCCAGCAGGATGAACGACGGCACCGGGACAAAGGGCACCAGCGATCCGAAAAAGCTTACAAGCACCAGCCCCAGATACCCCAGCTCGGGATCGAAAGGGAAAAGTGCGCCGGGATCCACGCGACAGCTGGAGCCGTCCTTTATTTATGGGATCAAGAGCGCGTTGGGCGGGAAAAAAAGGTACAGAACGCATGGCCCCGGGTCCGCAGGCGTCGATTTTTGATTGGCGTCTTCAACCAAATATTGCCAATTTATACCGATTACCAGTATGCAAATCCAACAAATACCCATTCGCGGCAGCGTGATTGGTGGGTTTGGCGCCCATCAACAGGATGCGCGCCCAGGGACCTGAACCCAGACGACAGAACCATTAAAATAGTTACAAGTGATGGCGGGTTTGTTGGACAGGAAAGATTACGGCAACGTCTGCCACACCATAATGGGGTTCAGTCCATACATCAGGTTTACAGGGATTATAGGCGAGAGCGGAGAGTTGCTGGCCTATGCCAGAAGGAAAGACCTGGAGCCCCTGCTGGACTCCAAGGACGCGCACTACCAGTTCTCCCATATAGCCATCAAGACCGACCTGGAATCCTTCTTTGATAAGAAGCTGGGCAGGGTTGAGTTCGTCTGGGAGGAGCGCGAAAAGGTGCAAATCATATCGTTTGCAATAAACAAGTTGAGCATCTGGATATCCATAGACAGGATGGTTGTCAGGTCAGAGGTACTGAGGATCATAGACTCGTGCCTGCCCATAGCCCAAAGATACTCGAGCATGGTATAGGTATAGAAGGCCGCGATAACGGGGCGCGAGCGGCCGCGGCGCCGCCCTTACTCGTACAGCCAGCACTTGACCGTTCTGCCATCATCATCACCATCACCATCATCCACAAAGTCGGGCGGATCCTTCTCGCACTTTTTCATGGCTTCCGGGCACCTGTCCATGAAGCGGCACCGGGAGGGCGGCTCCAGCAAGGCGGGCGGCATTCCCCGTATGTATTTGGGCTGGGAGCCGTGGAGACGCGGGATGGACTCGAGGAGGCCGCGGGTGTAGGGATGCTGCGGGTTGTTGTAGATGGCCTCGGACGGTCCAAACTCGACCAGCTGCCCCCCGTACATTATCCCCACCTTGTCGGCTATCTCTGAGAGCAGCGCAAGGTCGTGGGTGATGACCAGAAATGACATGCCGGAGCCCTTCAGCCTCTTTAGCATGTTCATTATCCGCGCCTGTATCAGGACGTCCAGGGCCGTGGTGGGCTCGTCCGCAATTACAAGCTTGGGCTTCAGCAGGAGCGCCATCGCCACCACCACCCTCTGCTTCATTCCGCCGCTCAGCTCGTGCGGGTACTTGCGCAGAACCGACCCGTCCAGGTTTACAGACCGGACGGCGTCCGATACTATCGAGTCGATATCACCCGTAGAACCGTGCACCCGGAGTATCTCGACGAACTGATCCTTGATGGTGTAGACAGGATCCAACGAGCTCATGGCACCCTGGAACATCATGGATATCTTCTTCCACCGGTAGTCGTGATCAAATTCGTGATCCGGTACCCCCTCCAATGATCTTCCCTCGAACGAGATGGAACCGCCGGTTATCCTTCCCCCGGAGAGCATTCGCATTATGGCCAGCCCAAGGGTGCTCTTGCCGCAGGCGCTCTCGCCCACAATCCCCACCGTCTCGCCCGGCTCCATCTCAAAGCTGGCGTGATCCACCGCGTATACCGGACCTGCCACCGAGTCGTACCTGATGGATACGTCGTTGACGGAGAGCAGGGCCAATATCACGCATCGGGCGCGGGCGTGATTTTTGTCTTGCGACCGTCAGCCGCTGCCCGCCCAATCCCCAAACGGGGTCTGCCCGGGGCGCATCTCCGGCAATCCGGCCGGGGTCGGCCGCCTGCAGTACAGCATGCTTGGAGGAGCGGCCCGGTCCGCGCAGGCGCGCAGCCAGTTATTTATACTGGCGCGCCTCCCTATCCGCAATGATGCTGACACGGCCGCTGTCGGTCAGTGCAGATTGGCCGCGTCCAAGTGCCTGCAGGTGGTTTGTCCAGTGGGTAGGGAGATCGTCGTTGTACGTCCCTGCCGGCTCGTGGATCGTCAACCACAAGGCAGCCATGATGCAGTCTCCCGGATGCGCCCGCCGGCGCGGCCTAAAAGCGCTGCAGCCGACCCGGCGCTTCGGCGCTTCTGCCAATCTGCACCGGCTCAACGGGCGCCCGACGACGTCAGATACAGAAAGGACGGCATGAGGAGCCAAAAGTATTCCAGGCCGCAAACGTTCGGGGAGATCATATCCATGATCGAGGATGCGCTAGCGTCGTACTGCCGTGCCCTCATGGAAGAGGACCCGGCGGCGGCGGGCATATCCGGCGCCGGCCAGGGCGCGGGTCAGGCGCCTTTCCTGGATGATGCCGGCCGTGAGCGCTCCGGGAATCGGCCCGATGCGGCCGCAGCATCCGGTGCCGGCAGGCATCGTCTTATCACGGATGAAAGATGGTCCAACGAGACCGTCCATGCACTGGACATTGGGACGGCGCGCGGCTTTGCCGAGACCGCATCGCGATTGCTGGACCAGTTGCGCCGGGCAGGATCGCTGCCCGAGACGGGCATAACCATAGCAATCGACACGCACCTTGTGCCAAGCCACGGCCATGCGTCCGGGCCGGGAACGCCATGTCTGGGAGGCCAGGCCGCGGATCCTTTCGAGCATTATGTCACGGTTCAGCGCGTCGATGCCGGGCCGCGTCTCTTTCTGGGCGCCCTGCCGCTACTTGCATCCGGGTCGGTTGGCGGAACGGTACGCGATCTTGTCAGATCCTGTCAGGATGAAGGCGTCCGTATCAGGATGGTTCTGCTGGATCGTGGATTTTTTACCACCGATGTGGTTGCCGCGCTAGATGGCCTGCGCATCAACTACCTGATGCCGTGTGGCAGCACCCCTGAAATGGCCAGGACCATCAACGGGCTTGCCGCCGACCGCCGTGGAAGGACCTCGGGGAACGGCATAAACGGCACAGGCGGCGTTCCCGCCGGGCATACGCTGATCATGGCACAACCGCCTGCCGGGTCCGGGGACGGGGGCGCGATGTTCGCCACCAACGTGCCCGGGGTTGACGTGGGAGAGTACTACTCCAAGTGGGGGGTGGAGGCGGGGCATGCCGTGGTAGAGGGGGTTATGAACGAGATTGGGGGAGATACCAAGCCGGGCCTTGCGAGCTTCCTGCGTTCCCTGATGGTGTTCAACGGATGGGTCATGATCGACACGCTGCAGTCGCACCGCCCTCGTACGAGCCAGGGCGGCCATCCCGAAACGGCCCATGCAACGCCAAAATCGCAACTGCCATCAGCCATGCACCCGGGCTCCAACCGTCCAAGCGACCTGTCTTGGGTGCCCCAGAGCCACGTCCAGGGAGGCGCGGCGGCAGATGCGAGGATCTCGGAACGTCCCAAGACGGCAGGCGACAGCAGCTGAAACCGGCGGTCCGGCCCATATACCCGGATCGTTGCACCCGCAGAGTTGGGGCCCGATGGGCTATTCCCGGGGCCTGCTGCAAACGCGGACGCTGCCCGACGGCCGCTCCCCGGGCAGCTGATTTGGTTCGGGAAGGCGCTGGCCGCGGCCAGATGGTTTTGGTGAACGCGCCCGAATTTGCAAACCCGATCCCACAAAGATAATTAAGACCCGCGCCGATGGATTTCTGATACGGCATGACGTTATGTAATGAATGCGATGCAGACATCTCCATACCTAGTGACGCCCTAGAAGGGGAGATAGTCACGTGCGCCGAGTGCGGGGCGGGTTTCGAGCTGGTAAGTGGTCCTGACTCGTTTGATCTCAAACCCGCCCAAACAGTTGGCGAGGATTGGGGGCAGTGAATCCTGAGCTAACCATACTTTATGATACCATCAGGTGGGAAGAAAAATCGTTAAAGGGGGCGGCCGACCAAATGGGCGTCCGGTACCAGATGACCGACTGCAAGAAGCTGGCGTTGGACCTGGAGGCCGAACCCGACCGTCTTGGAACCGTCCTGCAGAGATGCGTCAGCTACTACCGGAGCGTTCACTCGACCGCTGCCCTGGAGGGGATGGGCGTGGTCATCATAAACTGCCACATGACAGGCGTGCTGGCCGGCAACAAGCTCTACACGCACATGCTGCTCAGGAAGGCCGGCGTGCCCACGCCCAAAGCCAGCGTTGCCTTCTCCAAGGATGCGGCGCTCGAGGCGCTGGAACGGCAAGGGTATCCGGCCGTCATAAAACCGACCGTGGGCAGCTGGGGCAGGCTCATATCAAAGCTCAACGATCCCGAGATTGCAGGCGGCATACTTGAGAGCCGCGAGAGGATGTATCCCATCTACCAAATCCACTACCTAGAGGAGTTCGTAAAGAGGCCCCCCCGGGATATCCGGGCGATCATGGTGGGCGAGGAGGTGGTGGCCGCCATATACCGCACCACCGGCAACGGCATGTGGAAGACCAACACCGCCTTAGGGGGGAGGGCCGATCCCTGCAAGGTGTCACCCGAGATGGAGGAGATCTGCATCAAAGCCACCAGGGCCGTCCACGGCCAGATAGTCGGGGTGGACCTGATGGAGAGCGAACAGGGACTGGTGGTGCACGAGGTCAACAATACCACCGAGTTCAAGAACACCGTTCGGGTGACAGGGGTTGATATCCCCTCCGCCATGATACGGTACGCCCTACAGAAGGAGAGAAGGTGATGAAGGACGGATTCAGGGTAAGCCCCAAGTACTGCACCAAGATGCTGGAGAAGGCCCTCCGCCTCTACACACCGTCGCTCAGCGAAAAGCCCATGACCGAGTTTCTGGCGGACAAGTGCTATGATCTGGGGTTTCAGGACATACGGATAGACAGCGTGGGCAACGTGATAGCCAAGAAGGGATCCGGGACGCCGGTCATCATGTTGTGCGGCCACATGGATACGGTTCCCGGCAAGATCAGGGTCAGAAAGGACGGCGACACGCTCTACGGGAGGGGGGCCTCCGACGCCAAGGCGCCCCTGATGGCAATGCTCTTTGCGGCGGCATCCGTCCAAGACGGGCACGGCACGGTGATGCTGGTCGGCGTGGTCGACGAGGAGGGCAACGCCACCGGCATCAAAAACCTGGTAAAGAAAAGGATGGACGTTGACTATGCCGTGTTCGGGGAGCCCAGCGGGCTGGACCAGATTACCATCGCATACAAGGGCAGGCTGGCCATCAGCCTGCGCGTGGACGTCAAGGACAGCGCCCACGCCAGCGCCCCCTGGCTCGCAAAGAACGCCATAGAGGAGGTGTCCATATTTACCAGCCGCCTCAAGGAGGCCTTGGAGGAGCGCCAGAAGGATGCGAGCCGCAGCATGCAGCTGACCGCCGCCATAACAAAAGTGCAGGGAGGCTCCAGCCACAACGTCACTCCCCGGGAGTGCACCGCCACCATGGACATCCGGATCCCCGTGACCATGAACTGCAAGATGATAGAGGAGAAGATCTCCGACCTCGTCAGGGAGATAGGCGAGGAACGGGACGTGGAGGCGTTCTACTCGATACTGGACGAGACCGAACCCTTCGAGGCGCCCACCAACTCCCCGCTGGTCCGCGCCTTTACCCTGGGGGTGATCGAGTCCGAACGCCGCCGGCCCACCCTGATAAGGAAGACCGGTACCGGAGACATGAACGTGATGGGAAGCAGGTGGGGCATACCGGTCATCACCTACGGACCCGGCGACCCGCACGCGTCCCATACGGTCAACGAGAGCGTCTCCGTAGCGGAGTACCTCCACGGGATAGAGGTGATCAAAAAGTCCCTCGCCCATCTCAAGCGTCTCCATGACAAAAAGCAGGCCCGTGGATAATGCTCTGGTTGGTTGGTCTGGGCATATCCGGATCCGGCTCGATCCCAGATGATGCCGCCCGAATTATCAGGTCGGCCGACATCGTATACCTGGAGACATTCACCAGCCCGGCCTGCGACGTTGCGCCCATCGGATCCATGGCCGAGGATCCAAGGACGGCCAAGCGGTGGATGGTCGAGGACGGCCGGGAGATACTGGACAACGCCGCCCAGAAGACGGTTGCCCTGGTCTCGTATGGCGATCCGCTGGTGGCCACCACCCACAACGATCTGAGGGTGCGCGCGGCGGAGCGCGGCATACCCACCGGCGTGGTGCATGCCTCCTCCGCGATCACCTCGGCGATTGGCGAGTGCGGCCTCCACCACTACAAGGTGGGCAGGATGGCCACCGTCATGAACGACGCCAACTCCCTGACCACCCCCTACTATGTCACCTACAGGAATGCCGTAGCCGGGGGCCACACGGTCCTGCTGCTGGAGTACAACGAGGATGGTGGCTTCTTCCTGGATCCGGCGGCCGCCCTGGGAATGCTTCTGGATGCGGAGGCGGGCCAGAGGCGGGGCGTCTTCACCGGAGAGACGTACGTGGTGGTAGCCTCCCGGGTCGGGCTTGACGGCCAGCGCATCAGGGCCGGCCGGATATCATCGATGGTTGCCCGCGACTTTGGCCCGCCGCCCCACACCCTGGTGGTGCCCGGCCAGCTCCACTTTACCGAACGCGATACCATCATGGGCGTGGCCGAGTGCCTGGATGAGCCCCCGCCGGAGACCCAGGCCCTCAAGAGCATACCCTCCCAGATGATCGAAAAGTACGTGCCCATGGTGGAGGACTCTATCAAGGATCTGCCCGACCTCCCCGCATACAGGACCATCCTAGAGAATGCAAGGCTCTACGTGCAGGACGCCATCCGGGCCCTGGAGGACGGCCAGGTCGAGGTGGCCGTGCTGTCCATAGGATACGCCGACGGGCTGGTGGACGCGCTCAGGCTGATCCACGGCATAGATCCAAAGATGTGAGTGGCCGCCTAGCAGCCGGCGCGGCACCGTACGGGTGCACCCGGCGGCGCCGACCCGGGCCGGCTCAATTCCTTAATATTCCATGGATGGCTTTGCCGCATATGGACACCCTTCAAGGAGCCGCGGTGGCCGCCGCCTACGTATCGGAGGTATCTGGCAGGCCATTTGCCCGAACCTGCACGGAACGGGGGGTGCGCCGGGAGGACGTGGACCCGTGCATTGCCGGGCTTGTCGAAAACGGCCTGATCAAGCCGAGCTCCAACACCCTGACCAGGCTTGGCAGGGACTCCATCAGGGTGGTCTTGGCCGGCGGCGTCTTTGACATAATACACCCAGGACACATACACACGCTCAACGCGGCCAGGAGACTCGGCGATGTCCTGGTGGTGGTGGTGGCGACCGACGAGACCGCCCAGAAGATGAAGAGGCGTCTGCCCCTCCACACCCAAGAGCAGCGGCGCACGCTTGTGGAGTCGCTCCGGATGGTGGACCTGTGCGTGGTGGGGTACAGGGGCGACATGTTCAAGACGGTCGGGGCCATAAAGCCGGACATAGTGGCCCTGGGGTATGATCAGGTCCACCAGGAGAAGTACATCGCAGATGGCTGCCGCAAGATAAACCCGCGCATACAGGTTGCGCGCCTCCAGTCGCCGATCCCAGACATCTCCAGCTCCAAGATCGAGGCCGAATACGGCGAGAGCATACACGGAATCTAGGCCTACCCCAGCGCTACCGATACCTGCGAGCCGGCCGTTATGCCCGCCTGTTCGCGGAGGTTGGTGGCCGATATCAGCTCCATTATCGAGGTGTCATGGTGGGTCCTCTCCAGGCGTATCAGGTGGCAGGGTATATCCGGCTCCAACACCGCCCCGTAGCACCTGACCCAGCCGTAGGTCCGGCGTCCGTCCGAGAAGCCCCGTATCAGCACGCCGCCCAGCGCGTCCAGGTCCAGTATGGACCTGGCCGAGGCGGCATCAAGCTTCACGTTGAGCGTGCCGGGGAACGGCACCAGTCCTATCTCTTTCTCGAACTGCCCGGTGTATCCTGGCAGCGACATGTAGTAGGCGCCCTCGCCAACCCCGGAGACCACCGTCCCCCGGAGTACCATCCTGTGGGATTCCCGCTCCAGCGCGGCGCGGAATATGGCAGATATCCTAGCCACCTCGGCATATCCCTTGTCGGTGACCGTGACGGCGTGGCCGCGGCCGCCGGCGACCCGGCGGATCATGCCGCCGGCTTCAAGATCCGCCAAGTGGGCCGAGGCTGCCTGCTGCGATATATTGGCTGCCTCTCCCAGGACGGAGGTGGTGACCGGTACCGGACAGCCCCTGCATCCCAGAGACAGCAGGTGCGCCAGTGTCAGCAGGTGGTGTATCTTCAGGGCCGTCATCGGAGCTACGAGACGTCCAGATCCGAGAACGAGACCAGCAGGATGTCTTCGGCGTTGCTCACCTTGGCTATGCGGTGGCCCACCAGGTACTTTACCCCTGCGTCACGGGCCGCCGTCAGCAACCTCTGGGTTACTATCCCGTCCAAGAACAGGAAACTGACCCCCGACTGCGTCGACAGCTTGCTCACCAGCTCGCTGATTGGCACGCGGAACAGCTCTTTCTCCTTTGCGTTGAGGGCGACCGCCTCCAGCGACTCGTTCAGCTTGGGGAATATGCGCTCGGCCACCCCCTGCACCTCCTTCTCCGGTCCGCTCAGCTCCTTGGGGGGCGCATCGCCCGCTTCAATCTGCTTGACCACGGGCCGCAGTATCTCGTCTATCCTCTGGGGCGTGAGCTCCTCCACCTCTATGCCCGGGTCGGCGCGTATCTCGTAGTCGACGGAGACGACCGACTTTAGTCCCTTCAGTATGAAGCCCCCGGCTCGGTCCCCGTCGGTGAATGCAACCACCTTGTCCTTGGTGGAGCACAGGTCCTTGATGGAGTCGTCTATCTTTGCGCCCTCGATGGCAATGGCGTTATCGTAGCCGGCTCTTAACAGGTTGATTACATCGGCGCGTCCCTCCACCAGGATGATCCATCCGCTCTCGTAGACGCCGGAGCCGCAGGTCAGTTTGGAGGGTCCGTACGAAGAGAGCCTGCCCGTAGAGCCCTGATGGACGTCCTTTAGCATCGTCTCCCCTTCGCTGACGGTCTTGGTGGCCCAGCGCTGCTTGATCTCCTTTGCGCGCTTTACGATGTCATCCTTCTTGGCAGCCCGGACATCGTCTATCGCTTCCAGCTTGTAGTTGCAGTCAAAGGGCCCCACCTTGTCTATGCTCTCGATGGCTGCCGCAATAAGGGCACACGTGTCTATGTCGGTGCTCATCGGGATGATTACGTCACCGGCGGTAGAGTTGCCTGAGACGCGGGCGTTGACCTCTATCCGGCCCACCTTTGACAACCTCTGGAGCTCGTTGAGATTCATCTCGGGACCGAGCAGGCCTTCGGTTTGACCAAAGATGGCGCCGATTATGTCCGCTCGTTCAACGAGTCCATCCACTTTAAATGAAAGCCTAACATTATATTTGACGATACCCGACTGGGGCATAAACCATTCATCTCCTGAATTATCATGTATAAGCAAGATAATAACCCGTATATGAAACTATCGCGGGGCCGGCGCTGCCGGCACGGGTACAAGTTCAGGTCAAATTCTGATCTGTGCCTGACCGGTGACCTCCGGCAGATACTGCCGGGTGTGATCGTGTATGGGATTCTGTTTGACCTGAACTTGTACCGGCACGGTGCTTGCCGGATGGGCATCTCCGGCGATTACCTGCTACACGGGCGTGTTCTGTGTTAGCCGGCGCGCATCAGGCGCAACGCAACCAGAAAAATGAAAAAAGTGGCCGCTGCCTACTCGGTACTGAAGGAGTGCCCGCAGGAACAGGACTTTACCACATTGGGGTTGTTTATCTTGAAGCCGGAACCCATCAGGCTATCGATATAGTCGACGTTGGCGCCCTTGAGATGGTCGACGCTGTAGCTGTCCACCAGCAGTTTGACGCCGGTCTCCTCTAACACCAGATCGTCCTCTTCGGGGGCCTTCTCAAAGCCCATACCATATGACAGACCTGAGCAGCCGCCGCCCTGCACATAGACGCGAAGGTACTCTGGTTTTTCGGCTTCTTCGGCCATAAACTCTTTGATCTTGGAGGCCGCCTTCTCGGTGACCGTGATCAGTTTCTGTGTCTGTTCGGTTGCCATTATGCACATCGATTCCTGTTTTAATTATAAGAACTTTTGTAGGTGGGAGGGCAACCGTTCAACCCCTTTTTAAAGACGGCCGGCTTTGGTGTCAAATTCGGCCAGGGCCGCCCCTGATCACCACCATCCAGAGCGGGGTGCTGAACGGCTATCCGCACGGCACGGTGTGCGCAGCGACGGCCACCCCGGGAAAGGCAAACGACCCGCCATGCCTGCGCCTGAGGGCTGAAACGCTGCCGGAGGGCAGCGGAGGCGTCCTGGCCGACGCGGCCCGCGGGGGCCTCAAGAACTGCAGTGTAGTCCGGGGCGGTGGCCGGAAGGCGCTGCCTGTGACTAGCTGCTGGCGCCGTCAGTTGCCCCCGTACAGCATGGGATCGCAGTCCCCATCCTCGTCAGAACACCGGATTATCACCGGAAACATTCCTGCCATCCTACAGGTCACCTGCCCTCCTTGGATGAAACGCCAGTATGCCCAGCATCTGCGCCACCTTCAGCATGGACCTGTCAAAGGTTATCAGGGCAAAGCCCCGCATCCTGCAGAGGGCCAGTATCATGTCGTCTCCGGCGTGGGCCATCTCAAAGCCTTCACGGACCCGCTGCGCCTCATCCCGCAGGCGTTCCGGCGAGATCGCAGTCTCTACCCTCTTCTCGCCGAAGACGCGCCGGAGTCCCGCAAGAACGGCTCCGGTGGACCACGCCCTTACCCTCCTGACCTCGCGCAATACCGTCTCGCACATGATAATCCGCACCGCCTTGCCTTTCAAGGCGCGGCGCACGCGCTGCGCCGTTTCTTGATCCTCTAGCACCCCAATTACCAGGTTCGTGTCAAAGACTGTCTTCTGCATGATCATCATAGGAGTTTGATATTATTATGAATTCATACAATAACATCAATAACATCCATAGTGTCATTAGTAATAATAGTGTCGGTCCCTTACGTGGCAGCCGCGAAAGGACAAAACAATGAAAATGGCGATATGGTGGGTTACTTTTTGGACCTGGCGAGGAAGGCATTCATCATGGCTTCACGGTCGGGGTGGGTGAAACAGTTCCTCCAGGCCAGCAACTCTATGGAGAGTCCCGTATCTAGATCCGAATTCCGCCCCCGGTTTATGGCCACCTTGGACATTCTCACGCCCATCGTCGAGTTGGCCGCGATTGATTTTGCCATCTCAAGCGCCACATCCATCAAGGACTCTTGTGGGACAACGTCGTTGACCAGGCCGATCTCTCGCGCCTCGGCAGCCTTCACCATCCGTCCGGTGTATACCAGCTCCTTGGCCTTGGCTATGCCGACTATCCTCATGAGTCTCTGCGTACCTCCCCAGCCGGGTGGAATGCCGATTGTGACCTCGGGCTGACCCAGTCTGGCGTTTTCCGAGGCTATGCGTATGTCACAGGACATGGCCACCTCACAGCCGCCACCCAAAGCAAATCCGTTGACGGCCGCTATGGTGGGCTGTTTGACCTGTTCGATGGTGTTCGTTACCAGCTGCCCCAGATTGGCATACTCGACTGACTCGTCCGGCGATATCTTGGACATGTAGGAGATGTCGGCGCCGGCGGAGAACGCTTTTTGCCCCTCGCCGGTCAGAATTACCACCCGAATAGAGTCGTCCCTGCCTATGTCCTCGAATGTACTGACAAGCTCCCGGGCCACGTCTATGTTCATGGCGTTGAGTTTGTCTGGCCGGTTTATCTTGACGGTACAGATGCCGTCCTTGGTCTCTTTGACTACTAGTGCCATTGAATGGCGGGCAGCTACGCCTATCTTAAATGTTGTCGGAACGGATCCGGTGTTTGCCAAGAGTATGCTCGCGGCCCGCCGTCTTCCGGCGGGGGGTTGGGCCGGACGGCAGAGCGGCGGCGTTGGCCGGCCAAATCTACGCCCAACAAGCATGAACGGGAGCCAGATGCCGTGTTTTTGATGTGGCGCGTACGGATCTGTGGAGCGCCGCTCCAAAAAGGCTGAATCAAGCATGCGCATGACCGCCCCCATGGACAGCATGCCACTGCAAAATACCGCATGGCGACCAGGCCGGAGCGCAAAAATTCTACGAGGCCGCATTTGGCTGGCAGATAGCCAGGTTGCCCGACATGGACTATTACCGGATCACCGCCGCCGAGACGGATCCAAAGACCATGATGGCGGCCAAACCGGGCGCTATAAACGGCGGCATGCTGCGGAGGCCGCGCCCCGACGCAAAACCGACGATCGTCGTCAATGTTGAATCCGTAGATGATCATCTGAGGAAGGTGGCAGCGGCCGGAGGCAGCGCGGTATTCCCCAAGATGCCCGCAGGCAGCTACGGATTTTATGCGCAAATATCGGACACCGAAGGAAGCACCCCGGGAATCCGGCAGGCCGCGCCCAGCAATAATTAAAGCTATTTTTTGCTTGGAATTGCAGTATGTTAGAGGTCCAGGACCCGCTGTACAAGTTCGGGCCTAACCGGATTTCAAGCGCGATCATATCCGGGGGCATCGCCGCAAAGCTTGGAACAGGCACAGGCGGTAATTTGACCCGAACCCGTACGGTTTATTCCAACATGATGCCGCAGATCCATTTATAACGATCACGAAAGCCAAGCAACATAACATGCAAAAAATGATAATGATGACTGCGGGTATTGTGGCGCTAGCCATGCTGGCGCCGGCAGCAATGGCCGAGGAATCAAACACGGAAGCGGCGCACCGGTCGGTGACCCAAGCCCAGGACATGTTCGCGACGAACGGTACGGATGCCTTCGAGCAGATAAGCGGCTCGGACATGTTTGATCCGTTCGTGTTCGTTTTCGGTACAGACGACCTAGTGACCGTGGCCTCGTCCGACTATCCCGAGCTGGAGGGAACGGGGACATTTGACCCGACCCAGTCTGGATACACGCACGAAAGCCTGCTGGAGCACTTGGAAGAGTGTGAAGGTTTGTGGGTGCTGTACTATTTCGAGCCGGAACCGGGAGTAGTGATAGGCGAGATACTGTTGCTGTCGGAGATGGGCGGCTACGTCTTTGGCTCGGGATTCTTCCTGCCGGATTTGAACTTGCCCGACTGGCTGCAGGCGTGGTATAACGAGCAGTTTGAGACGATGGTTAGGCTGCTCAATGCGGCGGCCGGCTGCGAGTGCGCGTAACACGGCAAAGTTACACCACCATTTTTTTATTTATAAAAACAGGTAATCATTGTACCTGTAGCATCCTGGAGGGACGGGGCTCGGCCCACTAAGATGTTGCCGCGCCTTATGTTTTGTTTTTTATTGTGGGCACGTGTTGCTTGTTCAGTCGGCAGACACCGGGTCACGCGGCTCAAACCAGCTATTTTATTGGCGCCGCGGCATGAATCATGTTTGAACATCATGGCGGATCAAAGTCCATCCAACAAACAATGAATACGGCTTTTTAATGGTCGGCAGCTGGCCGTCGTGCTACCGGTTGCAATGTTGCGAGACATGTGAGGGGGCGCTTGCCTGTTATTGGCAATACCGGGCATGCATTATTTCAGCATCTTGCCCCATTGGTACAGGGCGGATGCGGCCGCAACCCAATCCCGTAGATCAGAGTAGACGGGAACGCCCTTCTCCTCGATCATCTTGGCAACCTTTTGGGTGTACGGACCGCCGTTGCCTCCGACCAGCAGCGGTTTATCGTAGGAGGCGGAAAACTCCGCCAGATAGTCGACGATTACCTCGTCAAGCGGGTCATCCTGAAAGACGAACCAGGGCATGACTATGTCCACGTTGGGGTCGTCCATGAACGTCTGTATTACAAACTTGTAGTCCTCTGCGGTGGCGCCTCCGGTCACATCAACCGGATTGCCGTTGCCTATGACGTAGGTGGGCGGAAAGTGTTCGACCATGTTCCTTTTCGATCTTGATTTCATGGTTGCCAGCCTGAGCTGCACCCTGTCAAAGTGGTCGATGGCGCCGATCATAGGACCGGCCCCGTTGCTGCACATGGCGGAGCGGTTTCCGCCGGCAGAGGACTGCCACGAGAGGGCCTTGGTAGTGGCCACCAGTTCCTGATAGCTGTCCACAGATATTATGCCTGCCTGCTTAAAGGCGCCCATGATTATGTTGTTGGCGCCCCCCAGTGAGCCGGTATGGGAAGCAGCCTGTTTGGCTCCCGCGGCGCTGCGCCCGCTCTTCCAGATTACGATGGGCTTCTTGCTTTCTGCCATTACGCGTTTGGCCGTCTTGATGAACTTGCGCCCGTCTCCAAAGCCCTCCACGTATAGCGCGATCACGCTGGTTTGAGCGTCTTTGGCCAGATACCATATCATGTCGGCCTCGTCCACATCGGAGCGGTTGCCATAGCTTATCATCTTGGATAGTCCAAACGTGTCTGCGGATTCCAGAAAGCTTATCCCCATGGTACCGCTCTGCGAGAGCAGGGCTACGTTGCCCAGTTTGGCGCGCACCATCCTCTCTTGTCCCTGGAAGGCACAGTCGAGGCGGTTGGCGGCGTTGAACATTCCTATGCAGTTGGGTCCGATAATGCGGATGTCGTGCTCCTCGGACAGGCGCCTCACTTCCGCCTCGTATTCTGCGCGTTCGCCTCCCAGCTCTTTTCCACCGCCTGAAACCACCACCACGTTATGCACGCCCTTCTTGGCGCAGTCCTCTAGCACGCCCGGTGTTTTCGAAAGATCGATGGAGACCACCACCAAGTCCACCTCGCCTGGGATGTCCAGTATCGACTTGTAGCACTTGCGGCCGAATATCTCATCCACTTTGGGGTTTATCGGGTATATCTCTCCCTTGAAGTCATAGTTTGCTAGGCTGTCCAGGATGGAGTTTCCTATCTTGCCCTTGGTTGCTGATGCCCCCACCAAGGCAACGGATCTCGGCGTGAAGAATTTTTCCATGTGTTGTCTGTTGGGCGCGGCCTTTGAGACTGAGTTTTTCTTGATCTCCTTGTTGAGTATAATCTTGGCATCCACTACGTAGTACGATTTTGGATACACCACGACCGGATTAAAGTCGATGCTGTTGATGTGGTCGGCATTGTCAACGGCCATTTTGCCTATTTTGACCAGCATTTTGGAGAGCATCCTGGTGTCTATGGGCTCGCTTCCCCGGAATCCCTTTAGCAGTGCAGAGCCGCGCAGCTCCTCCAGCATTGATTTGGCATCGGACGCGGTTATGGGCAGCATCCTGAACGCAACGTCCTTCATCACTTCGGTCATAATTCCGCCCATTCCCACCATTATCACCGGGCCAAACTGCGGGTCGTTCTGCACGCCCACTATCAGCTCCACGCCCTTGGGCACCATTTTTTCAAGCAATATTCCCTTGATCTCGGCATCGCCACCGGAGAGGCGCTTGTTCATGTCAGCGAATGTCTTTTTGACTTCTCCGGGCTTTTGCAGACCTACCTTGACCCCGCCCACATCGGTCTTGTGCAGTATCTGGGGTGAGACCACCTTCATCACCAGCGGGAAGCCCATCTTCTTTGCGGCGGATGCGGCCTCCTTCGAGCTGGTGGCCAAGGCATAATCAGGCACGCTGACACCGTACTCCTCCAGGATTGACTTTGACAGCTCCTCGGTGATCACCTTGTGGTCGGTCTTCATGACATCCTGGAAGATCTTGGCCGAGGATTTCATGTGGTGGGAGCAAGGGTGTCTGTATATTAAACTTGGCATGGCGAATATTCTCTGCGGACGCGCACAAGCGCGGGGCATCGGATGGTTGCCGCCCCGGTCAATCACGCGTTTGGGTGATGCGGCTTGGCGGTCCGGATGACCCGCTTGCACGACACGAAGATCTGCGGAGTGGGCCGGATGTCGCGGCGCAGCCGCCCTGCCGCGGTATGCGGCACGATACCGTATTGCGATGGCACACTCAGATAGATTTTGCTCGGGCATCTTTGCGGATGGTGATGACCGCCGCGCCAAATGCGGTAAAACGTCAATATTAATACGGACTGCCGCCCGCTCAAAGGCGCTATGAACGCAACATCCACCCTGCTGGCGGTTTTGTCCACGGTGGCTGTATGTGGCGCCGTATGGGCCGGTGTTTGTTTCGAATGCGGAGGCATGGCGGCAGGGGACGAGGGCCCGGCATTCCCCGTGCCTCCGGAGAGGGCCGATGCCGTGATGGGTGGCGGCGTCGTAGCGTGGACGGATAGCGTGTATTTTGCCGTCGATTCGGTGGTCACCATACACGGGTACAGCGAGTCGCCAGAGAGCCAGGTGACCATCGTGGTTCTGAATCCGGCGGGCAACATCGCCGCGGTTAGCCAGGTAGAGTCTGCAGATGACGGCACTTTTGTGGCGTCGGTCAGTACTGCCGGATTCTACTGGAAGCAGGAAGGCTGGTATGTCATCACCGCCAGGGCAGGGCCCAATTCCGAACCCTACACCGTACATATAGGACTGGGGAATGCGGGACGGTGCGGAGCCGGTCAGATTCCCGTGGATGCCGGTGCGGAGGGGGTTCACTGTATGGGGGCAGTATCGGGACGGGACGGGATCGCCGCAGAATCTGCCGTCTTGAACGTGAAGACCAGGACGCTGGCGGTTCGCGTCTCCGGAGATGGTCCGGGGTCCATAACCTTCGACGTTCCGCGGCACCTGCTGGACTCTCGGGATGGCGATGGCGCCGATACGCCCTTTGTAGTGACCGCAGGGGATCAGCCGGTCATGTTCAGCGAGACCGACCTGGACGAGGACCACCGCAGTGTGGTGGCAGAGTACCCGGGCACATACGGGGCCATATCCATTCGCGGTACCCATGTCATACCTGAGTTTGGGGCCGTGGCGGCCATCCTGGCTGTGTCTGCTGCCGGCATGCTGGCGGCCAGAAGGATGTCACCCGTGCACGGGTAACCGCATCTGCCGGTACGCGGACAGTGCCGGAGGCGGGGCGCCTCCTTGAGGATACGCGGTTCGGCCCGGGGCGGCGCCAAACAGCACTCGAAAACGAACATTGTAATCAGGATCTGCTATTTTTGGAGGCGTTTTGGACGGGATCTACATGCGGGCTGCGGCAGACTCGATGGATCATGCAAGAGATGCCACCGAAAACTCGACGATATTCATTCCAGGCCGAAACGCGCACCGTCCAGACAAAAGGTGTGTCCCACTAACATAAGACCCCCGGAGTCTCCCCCGGCGGCCCGATGCCAGCAGAATTAGTGGATACATCCAGGCGGTCGTCCAGGAAGCGCGCGTCCGCCGGCTCGTATGGTGCCGGTTTTTTCGCGTCCCCTTTGGGCCGCCGCCCTTCGCCGACGTATGGCATCCACACGACGGCAGCATTCAGCAGCGTTTGGACAAGCTGCGGAACGCACTGCTCCCAATCCCCGGCCACCTGCCGACCGGCGCCGTCTTGCAACGGCGCCGGACCGGCCGCCGGTTCATATGCGGACACGCCGCGGCACAGTATGTTTATGCCGGCAACGTCGTCCCTGTCCACATAATACAAACACGCGGTACACGCTTTCATGCGCTTCCACGACTTCCACGATCTCGTACGGTACTTGGCCGCCCACAGCTTTTCACCGCACTTTGGGCACTCCGAGCTCGTCCCCGCCGGAGTAACACCATACACGGACAATCCGTACTTTTTGAACACGCCGTCCGCCACCGCCCGTATGGTCCCCTGGCTGAGTCCCATCTTCAGCAGGTCGCGCTGCTCCCTTGACATCATCCTGTTGGAGCGCACCAGCAACCTGTTGATTGTAGACTCCTCCAACACCAGCGCATACCCCCGGGTGGCGCAACCGTGCATCGTCTTGAATAGCCAGTCGTTCTTCCGGTGGACGAATCTGGAGTTTATGCGGGCGCGCTCGCGGCGGTTGACGCGCCAGTCGCGCCGCTTCTTGGAACGCTTGCCCTTGTTGCGTGGCTTGCTGCCGGGGTTTTTTACGTATCGCGGTTTGGTGCGGGCCTTTGGGTGTTTTGGCCTGCCGCCGGTCACGCCCAGGATGGCGTGCCTCCTGCGGCGCTCCTGCGCAAACCCGAGCGCCCCGTTTACTATATGGTCTACCTCGCCGTCGGTGCTCGCGATGACGTGTTCCCGCTTGTTGACATCCATCCCCATCATGCCCTTCGGCTGCACGGGCTGGACCGGTTGGGGTTCGTATGCTATTGATACGGTGGTGCTGTTTATCGTGACGGCGCCAGCACTCACCGCGGTCGCTATCCGCTCCACCACGTTGGGCGTCAACTGTATCTCCATGGCATGTCGGGACGGCGTTATGGGAAACCGCAGAAACACGCGGCGCGACGCCAGAAGCGGCTGGTTCGGGGCGTCCGACAGGCTGCACCAGAAACCATCGCCATATATGACGCAGGCGTCTGCGCCCTGGCGCAGGATTGGGTTTTTGCATTTGGGCCGGCGCGCGTTGGGGTTGATCTGGACCCCGAATTCTGAGACCACTTTCTGCATGTTTTTACACAGACATCGGTCCCTCATTTATGCTCCACCTCCCATGATGCCGTAAACTCGTCCGGCGGGACGTACTTTAACGCCGAGTGCAGCCGGTTCCGGTTGTAGTCTCGGAACGCCTCGGCTATGACGGCTTCGGCCTGCTGGTAGTTGGAGAAATCGTGCGGCCAGATGTACTCGCGCTTGAGGGTGCCGTGGAACGATTCTATGTGGCCGTTCTGCTGTGGCGTGCTCTTCCAGATGAACTTGAGTCTGATGCCGAGATGGGACGCGGCCTTTCGGAACTTTTTGCCAGCATACTGGGAACCGTTGTCGCACTGGATGGTGAGCCCCGAGCAGTCCGGTTTGGCGGTGGCGACGGCCTCCACCAGCGAGTCCACGGCGATGTCGGCGGTGGCCAGGGCGTCGAACCGGTAGGCAATCCACTGCCTGGTGAAGATATCCAGTATGTTGAAGCAATAGCACCAGCCATCGGCCTGCCCGCACCACACGTAAGTGATGTCGGTCTGCCATACCTGGTTGGGCCTGGCCGCCTTGATCGGCTTCCAGCGGGCCTTGGCATCTGCCCTGGACGGAGCCGGCTTGCTCCAGCCCGCTAGGCGGTAGGCGCGCCGTACACTCTTGCGGTTTACGGGCCTTCCGAGACGGCGCGCCAGCTCCGCGGCCACCCTTCTGGTCCCGTAGAACGGCCGCCTTTTGCGTATCTCCAAGATAATCTCCAGAAGATCGGCGTCGGTCCGGGGCACGCGCGCCTTTTTTCTCCAGTACCACCTCTGCTTGGACACCTCGCAGGTGCGCAGCGCCCCGTTGAGCGACATGCCCTGATCAACCATGCGCTGCACCGCCCTCAACGCTTCCTTCCCTCCAAGGTTTTTTTTAATGCGTCGACGGCCAGGGTGGACTCGGCCAGGAGCGTCTTGAGGCGGTCATTCTCCCTCTGGAGGGCCTTGGTTGCGGCAGTATCTGACTTACCGGCCATGGCGGCCTTGGCGGATTCAAGGAACTTCTCCCTCCACGGGTAGAATGTGTTGGGCGAGAGGCCGTGCTTGCGGCATATCTCGACCGTCTCCGCGGACGTGGTGAGCGCCTCCATCACTATCCTGTACTTTTCCTCCGCGCTCCATCGCTTGTTGGTCATCGCATGTACCTCCCGGCTGTACTCCAAATGAAAGCCTGTAAATCCTAGGGAACCAACTGTGTGCGGCGGCAGACCCCTACCACAGTATGGGCTTCGAGCCCTTCCAAATGAATGGGGACTACACGAGCTGCAGCTTTCGTGGGCTCCGAGCCCTTACAGGTGATTGCAGCCTTGCTGCCTGCCAACCAAAAAAAAGGAGGTGAAAAGAAATGGAAAGAAAAAAAGAAGCATACGTCGGAATCGACATAAGCAAGAGGATCTGCGTCGTCTGCGCCATGGACAAGGACGGCGATATCCTGTACCGGGGCAAGTACCCTAATACCAGGGCCGACGCGGCCGTGTTCGCCGATACCGTCCTGGTCAAGTATGACAGTCAGGCCGTCTGCGAGTCCACCGGCAACCTTTGGTTCAAGACGTTCGAGACGCTCGAGGAGCGCGGCATATCCATAGTGCTGGCCAACCCGCTGCGGCTCAAGCTGTCCCAGTCCGGGAACAAGACCGACAAGCTGGATGCCAGACATCTGGCCAACCGGCTCAGGATGAAAGACGTCCCGACCTGCCGCGTGCACCCGCCGGAGAAGCGGCACAACCTGAACCTGCTCTACCAGAGGATGACCCTGGTGCAGGACCGCACCCGCGTGCTCAACCGCCAGCATGCCGTCTGCGACAAGTACGACTACCGGACCAGCTCGGGCCACGGAAACACGTCCGGACCCAAGTACCAGGAATTCCTGAACGGCCTCAAGCTGAAGCCGGGCGACACCAGGATCATGGCACAGCTGGTCCGCCAGGTCAAATACCTCAACGGGGAGATCTCCATCCTGGACGAACGCATCAGAGAGGCGGCCTGCCAGAGCAAGGACGCCCGGCTGATAATGAGCCTGCCGGGGTTTGACGCCTTCAGCGCCCTGCTGGTGGCAGAGTCCATAGACGGCATCGGCCGGTTCGCCGGCCCCAAACAACTGGTCTCGTTCCTGGGGCTCTGCCCCAAGGTCTACCAGTCCGGGGACAGCATCCGGCACGGCCGCATGAAGAAGGACGCAGACGGCAGGCTGACCTGGATCACGATGAACGCGGCGATGGTCGCACACCAGCACAACCAGTACCTGTCGGCGCTCTACGAGAACTACCGCAAGCGCCATCTGCCGCTGGTGGCCCGAAGCCACCTGGCCAACAAGATGGGTGCCATCATCTGGCACATGCTGACCAACGAGGAGCCGTTCCGATTCCGCGACGAGCAAGCCTACCAGGCCAAGCTGGCTAGGCTGGGGACCGGCGCCTAGGTCCCGCGTGTCCCGGACGCCAAGCCCTCGACGACATGGGCAGACGTCCGGGGGCGCGGGCCGGCGCCGGTCCTCGGCCACGCCCACAACGGGGGCCGACCGGCCCCCCTCGCGCGTTTTTATGCGCCATCCGAAGACCGCCGGACCGGAGCGTCTCCACCGCCGCCCATCATCGGACGGGTGGCGACCTCCAGCAACACGGGATCGCCGGATCCCGTGGGGGACCCTGCGCACCTTACTTTTTCCCCGGCCGTCGGGGGTCCTCTCGCCGCCCCCATCTAGTGAGGGGCGGCTTCGAGGCCCCCCTCCGACCCCGCCCCGGTGGTCAAAAAATGATGAAATCGTCGTCCAGCCGTCGATCGTTTAAGTACTACCGACCCAAATTCCCGATGGCATACAACAAGGCAGATAGCTCACGCCCACATATTCCAATTGGGTTACACAGGTGTCTGTGTTACGGATCGGTCTCGCTCTAAGGGGTCCCCCGCCAGGGTTGTATGCGCGTCTTTTGCGGTAGGCGCGGACGGCGGTCTCGCACATGTCGCACATGTAGCCGGCAAACTGCGCCATGTATTTGCCGCCGCGGTGCTTGAGTTGTTCGCGTATCATGCGGCGGCGGGAATCGTACCGTTTCAGATCCTCCCCGCCGTATGCGTCCCGCACCATCGGAAAGTCGCGCGTAAACTCCACAAACAGGCGGTACCCCAGGTTGGTCTTGTGTTTGGCGTATTCCAGCGCGGATGACAGTTTCGGGTCTTGGTGGTGCCTTGGAGCCCTGCGCGCGCCGGTGATCTCACAATACCTTGCTGGGCTGTATGCCTTGCAGTGGGGCATTGACGTGGCGACGGTCTGCCCCCGCCTGCGTGCCATGCCGTGTGTGGCGTGTGTCCGGTATTTAGTGTTTGGATTGTTGTACCGGACGGTTCCGGGCGGTACCGGGCGGTTCCGTGTGGCACTGGTGTGGTTTTGGGGTTATATGTCTGTGGGACGTAACCGTTCACCCCCTCCTCACAGATGTAGGCGATCAGGCACGGTTTTGGCTGAATTCTGCACTAAAACCGGCCGCCTTTAAAAAGGGGGTGAACGGTTGCTGTGGGACACAGCCCCAGATAAATCAAGATTCATAAAGAAAACAACACTACCCTTGGAGATCATGGCGGCCACCGTGGACGTCTTTGGGTCCTTGGAGTACGTTCTGGACAGATTCTCCGGCATATGGAGCTGGAAGATCACCGGATCCCGTGCGGTTGGGATGGTGTCGGGCCTGATCCCGGAGGCCTGGTACGGGGACAACACCAACGAGGCCATCATACCCGACAGGCCCGAGTACGTGGAGAAGATCAAGTGGATGCTTGACAGGTACCCGCTGGAGGTGATCTCAAAGTCGGCATGGCAGAGAAGGACCAGCAAGAGCAGGCGCCGCAAGATTGTCGCCCCCAAACAAAAGCTGGCCCTGGCGACCCCAGGCGAGCAGTTCCGGGGCAAGTTGCTCAAGTTCCAGAGGAAGGGCCTGGACTTTTTGATCAAGTCCAACGGCAACGCCTTGCTGGCAGATGAGATGGGGTTGGGCAAGACGGTGCAGTCGCTGGCATATGTAGCCACGGAGAAGAAGGCGTTTCCGGTGTTGGTGGTGGCTCCCCTGGTGACCCTGAACAACTGGCAGAGGGAGATCGGGAAGTTCCTCAAGAAGAGGAGCAGGAACGGGCGCATACTGAGCAGGGAGCCGCCCACATCCACCATAATACGCACGGGTCGGCACCGCGACCTAGGAAAGTACGATTTTTACATCATCAACTACGAACTGCTGCACAAGCGTCAAGCCGACATAGCCAACCTCAACATCAGGACCATAATATGCGACGAGGTGCACAATCTCCGGTCGCTCAGGACCAAAAAATATGCCGCCCTCAGACGGCTGGCCACTCTCCCGTCCGTGACGCGCAGGCTGGGCCTCTCTGGCACCCCCATATACAACCGCGGATCCGAGATATGGCCCATCGTAGACATACTCAAGCCGGGAATGCTGGGCAGCTTTGAGGAGTTCTGCGAGTACTTTTGCTATGTAAACGACAAGAACAAGGCCATAGTGCTGGATACCAAGCGGGAGAGCCTCAGAAAACAGCTGCAGGACCACGTAATGCTGCGCAGAAAAAAGTCAGACGTCCTGAAGGAGCTGAAGGAGAAGGTCCGGTACAAGGAGGTCATAGACGCGGACACCACCTACTACCGGAGAGAGCTGTCCCGCATATGGAAGAAGATGGAGGACGAGCAGAGGGAGGCCAAGACGGAGTTCAAAAAGTCGGCCTCGCTGCAGCGGGCCATACAGAGCGAGCGGGTGGCCGCCGGGGTGGCAAAGATACCCCACGTGATCAACTTCGTCAGGAACATAATGGAGATAGAGGAGAGCGTGGTAGTCTTCTGCCACCACAAGGCAATCCACAAGATATTGCACGAGAACCTGCACGAATTTGATCCCGTCTCGATAATAGGCGGGCAGACAGACAAGGCCAGGCAGGACGGCATAGACCGGTTCCAGAACGGCGAGTCCAAGATGATGATCGCAGGTCTGCGCGCGGGCAATGTGGGCATAGACCTGAGCCGCGCAAAGTACGTCGTATTTGCCGAACTGGACTGGAGCCCGGCCATACACAGGCAGGCCGAGGACAGGCTTCACCGCATAGGCCAAAAGGAGACCGTCTTTGCATACTACCTGATAGGGAACGGTACGCTGGACGACCACGTGGCCGACGTGCTGGTGGACAAGAGCTACGAGATAGACGAGATTCTGGATGAGGTCGCGGAGGCCTATGAGGACAAGGAGAAGGCCAGGTTCATTCTAGCCCAGATCCGCGACAAGATGCGCGAGGGCGCTACAGCACATCCCGCAGAGTCTCCAGACGCGATACGATAGCGTCCTTCTTGGACTTGTCTGCGTTCAAGGAAGCCACGTCCCGGATTATCTCGGATATGAGCTTCTCCGCGGATACGGGCGGCACCGTATCATCAAGCGGCCTCTCCAAGCGCCGCACCCCGTCCTCGGTTGCCTGGTACACGCGTGCCAGGCCGTCCCCTTTCTTGACAGGGTACATTATCACCAAGCCGCCCTTGCGCAAATCCTCAAGGCCCGCCGCCACGCTGTCCGCGTCCTTGTCCAGATACCGGCATATGTCAACGGCCGGGAGCGGCGTTATCTCCAGCAGCCGCAAGATGCGGGCCCAGAGGGGTGTCCGCTCGTCCCATAGGTACGAGCGCGCCTTGGGGGTAATCCTGAAGCAGGGGCCGTCGGCCTCGATCAAGTTCCGCTCCAGAAGGGAGGCCAGCTGATCCAATATACGCCCCGTGCCCAGCCTGCCCAGGCCCGAGTTTCCTATGGCGGTCTCATCAAAACTGCCCTGTACTCCCAACGCCAAAAACTCCACGTCCACGGATCCCAGTAGGGGCACGGCGACCAGACATGCAATCCCCGATATAAGCGGAGGGCTGCGGGGCCGATGGCCTTAATCGCGCAAGTGGACCGGCTTGTGATCTCCCCCCCCGCGGCCAACAGGATGATTATCAGAGAGAGGGGTCCGGATCAGTTAGCTTATGGGTATAACCAGCGTCTTGCTTGAATCCAGGGCATTTTGGTCGTGTATGCTGTCCCAGAGAAAGACCTCAGCGGTGTAAGTTCCAGGAGAAGTCGGTACCCAGGAGACGGCTATATTGAGGCGCTGTCCCGGGGCAATCTCGGCGCTGAACGAGTCCAGCAGGACTATGGTATCGTTCTCGTCGGTCACCTGGACTATGTATACGAACTCCTGATCTTCGACGCCGTCGTTGAAGATGTTGGTGGCGATATAGAACTTCTGGTTGACGTTTATGTGGTCTATTATCGGGGAGCCGGTGGCATCAACCAGCACGGGGCTCTCTATACTGACGCCCTCCGAGCCGGCCGCGTGCAGCGGGATGGCGGCCAGCGCCACCACAATAATTACCGCCGCCAAATAATTGGTCATGTACACGTCCAGCACCGCACTATATTAAAAAATTCCCGCCGTACCGCGATCCGGGCAGTGCAAAATGCCTGCCAGATAGGAACGATCACTCCGATATGCTCAGGGCGCCGGACGGGCACATGCCGACCACCCGTCGGATGTCCTCCTCTGGGGCGCCATCCTGAATTATCACGAATTTGCCGTCCTGCACCCGGAACACGGCCGGGAGGTTTTCTACGCATTTGGCCGCGTGGATGCAGGTCTTTTGGTCCCAAGACACTTTCATGCGGTATGTGATTCTCTTGTCATAGAAAAACATTGCCAGCGGGGCTGCGCCCGGCTCAAAGGGGGCGCAGCCGACACAGAACCCGCCATATGGTTGATATCATGCTCCGGGGGCGCACGGACGGTTTCGGTCCGTCACCGAAGATCCTCCCAGCCCCGCTGGTACCATACGCTCTGGTCCAGCTGGCTGTACGTCCCCACCCGCGTCCAATCTCCCGCAACTATGCGCCAGATCCCATAATAGGAGACGGCCACATCGCCGTTCTCGTCTAAATCCAGGCCCCCCGCCGTTCCCTGGTGGTACCGCGCCACAATGGGCAGGGCGCCGGCCAGCGTCTCGGGGTTTGCGGTCTGCAATGTCATCATGGTGCGCCCCAGGATCCATACCGCATCATACGCTGAATAGACGTGCAGGCCCATATCGTCACCGGGGGCAGTACCGGTCCGCAAACGCAGCTTCTCGGATATCTCGCCGGAAGGATAGACCTGTGCGATATCGGGCTGCACGCCAGCCAGTCGAACATCCCGCGAGAACTCACCCAGATCACCAACCGTCAAATCCACCAGGCCCACCACCACTCCAAGTCCGTACCAGCGCACCTCGCGCAGTGTCTCGTGCACGGATGATGCCTCGAATATATCCAAAACGTTCCCTGATCCCATCACCACCACGCCGGTGCCTTCGGTTCCGTGTACGTCAAGCGCCGTTCTTATCTCAAGCAGCATCTGCTGCGCCACGTCAGCCGCGTCGGCAACTCCGGCCCCATACGGCACGACCGCGACGTCAATTTTTCCGGCCAGATGTCCGACCAGGGCATCCTTGAGCGGCGCGCCCTGCTCGTCGTGCACCAGTACGGCGAGGCTGATCCGGTCATCGTCCAGCAGTCCGGCCATTGCCTCGGCGTCTCCCATATCATCAGGGGCCAAACGGAAGATGCGGTCCGGTAATGCAAGCGACTCGCTGCCAGAGCAGCAGCTGATGGCCATCATGCCGCCGTTATGGATGTACCCTCGGGCGCCGGCAAGAGCATCGTCGGTGGCAAGACCCAGCAGCACGGATACGCCGCCCTCGTGCAGCCCCGCTACGGCCTCAAAGGAACGTACGGGATCAGCACCATCATGCGCAGTCGTGATCTCCAGCGTCCACGTCTCGCCCGTATCGCTCAGGTAGGCGTTAAAATCCTCCACCCCCAGATGGGTAGCGGCTTCTATGTCGGCAGATATTTTGGCGAGCGGGCCTTCTCCGGGTACGACCAGACCCACCACCTGCGGCCCGTCAAGCCCGGGCCTTAGGGCACAGACCGTGCCGGGGCCGGCCGCATACGCCATATCCAGATGCGCCACCGCACTAGAATTCCCCCATATATCCACCACATGCACCGGCACAACCAGCGGCAGCGATTCTGCCAGTACGAGCGGGTACGAGTACGACGCCAGCCCCCCCGTGTTGTTAGCCCACCGGACCAGATCCAGAACCCCACCGCCAGGCTCAAACGTGTACGGGTGGTTGCCGACCGTCTCGTGGCCAACCGTCACAGAATGCAGAAATATCTGGTAGCTGTCCGATATGTCGTCATCCCAGACGGACAGCCTTAGATCATGCACAAGCGCATCGCCGCTGCACGACACCACGAGTTTGTGCATGCGGGCGTTACCCTCGTTGTTTATGATATCGGTCAGTTGCTGCGAATTCAGCACCACCCCCAGGGCCTCGGCTTCGTCCACGGCAACACCGAATGCCGCGATACACAAGGTGCCCACCAGCAACACGGCGCCGCGCATCAGCCCGCGCATGGAGCTGGGTTATTTAGGATTTGGTGGCATCGTGTCTTCTTTGGCAGTACGCCGTACGCACGGGTCAACGGTACAATGCCAGCACTGCAGCGCCATCCATGGCGCCACGGAAAGGACATGACCGCAAAAAAACACCGCATCCTAATATTTGAAGGGGTTTGTGGAAAAATTCCAACGCCAAACGCACGACGCGGCGCCGGCCTTCCGGCACTGCAGCTAGACGCGCAATGGCCGACAAAAAACGCATCACCAACCGGTACGTGCAGCGACCACCCAACCGGACATGTCCGGGCGGCCATGGCAGGATGCGGACCCGGGACCGGACGGCCATGCCGCAGTTTGGGACGCGCAAGTTTAGCCGCATTTGCCACCCGGTCACCCTGCCACTATCTTGCCCGGATTTAGCACGTTGTGCGGATCAAACAGCCTCTTGAGATCCGCAAAAAGCGCGTGGTTTTTTTCGCCATACTGCCTTTTAACGAACCGCGTCCTGGCAATTCCGTCGCCGTGTTCCCCGGTGATGGTCCCGCCCATGTCCATGACCGTATCGAGATACCATTCTGCATCAGATCCGGTCTCTGTGGCTGTCCGGACGTGTATGTTTCCGTTCCCGGCGTGACCGTAATAGAACACCCTGCCGCCCGTGTTGCGCCGCAACTCCGCCAGAGCTTTGAACAGATCCGGCAGCCGCGCCAGCGGGACGGCGGCATCCTCTATTATGCTGGGCGTCAAGGCGTTTTCGGCCAGTCTCAATGATGCCGCCAGGGAGGTATCGCGTCGTTTCCACCACCGCCCTGCCGCACTCCCGGTCGCGTTGTCCAGGATTTTTCCTGATATGGTATTTCTCAGCCCCCCCTCCCAGTCGCCGGCGGGCGTGTCAAACTCTGCAAGCAGCAGGCACATCGCAGGCGTCATGGCGCATCCTAGCACATCAGGCCCCACCACCTCCAACGCGGAGGGCCGGTGCCGCACTATCCCCGCGCAGTCTTCGGCAGCCTCCAGTTCGTTGTCGTACCCAATCACCACAAGCCTCCGCTCGCGCGGCATCGGAAACGTGCGCAGCCTGGCCGATATTATCACCCCCAGCGTACCCTCCGAAGCCGCCACCACGCGGTGGGACTCCGCGGCGGTGGGGACGGCATCCAGCCGATAGCCGCAGGAGTTCTTTGTTGTGGCCGGATATGACTCAAGATCCGCCTTGCCGCATATCCGCGCCACCTGCACGGAATAATCCTTGTTCTGCGGCAGCGTGACGATGTCGCCCCGCCCGTCCACCAGCGTTACCTCCTCCAGGTTGTCCAGCGTACTGCCGTACTTCAGGGAGCGGCTCCCGCTGGCATTGGTGGCTATCATCCCGCCGATGGTGCAGTACCGCCCTACCGAGGGATTGGGGGCAAAGAACCGCGACGAGTCCTCCAGCATCTCGTCCAGCATGCCCCGCGGGACGCCGGGACCCGCATCCGCCGTATCCTCGTTTATGCGCACTTTCCCGAACCCCGACATGTCCAGAATTATCCCGCGGTTGAGCGAGCCCCCTACCAGGCCCGTCCCCCCTCCACGGGCGGTCACTGAGGTGCCCTTCGATATGGCGTGCCGCACCAGCCCGGCCACATCTTCCGCCGTCCCCGGAAAGGCCACCGCGGACGGCCTTACGCAGTACCCGCTGGCATCCACGGAGTAATACCGGAGATGGTGCGGTTCTACAAATAATGGCGGCGGATCTTTTCCGTTACAGGCGTATCCGGTAATAGTCCCACCGTTCCGGATCAAACTTGGCGACAAATTCAGCATCCTCCTTGCCCATCCTAGACTGGATGACGTCGCGTAGCGCAAAACTTGTCAGGTACTTGTACTGCTTCGAACAAGACTGCAGCACGAAAAGGTTCCTCATCATGCGGCCTCCCCCCAATGCCCAGTATCCCATCTGCAGCGCCATGGGCTCCAGAAAGACGGTGTTGCTCAGGCCGTAATTCACGTCATCTATCTCTGAGCCCAGCTGGTAATTTTCCAGCGGCCCGCCCTTGGCAAAGCCTATTACTTGGCCGTTGCAGCTGTTCAGGCGGAGCGTGTTCAGCACGACATCCGGGTCCATTATCGATTCTTCAAAGTTCCCCCGGCCGAACTGCAAAGGTTTTGGCAGCTCGGCAAATATTTCCAGCAGCGAACCAATGAATTCCGGATCGTTCCGCGTATCCATGGTGTCGATGGTGGGCACGAAGCGCAGGTTGTCATAGGTATGGTTGGCCTGTATGGAAATCTCCTTGCTGCGCAGGTGCATAAACGAGAGCACCGTATCGAAAAAGTTCTTTCTTAGCTGGCGGGGCAGTGACGCCATTACCGTCCGGCACATGTCCGCCTCGTTGTTCAAAAGATCCTCAAAGTAGGCTACCGACCTCTGGACGATCACGGACGGCGCCCAGGCCAGGGCGTGAGCGTTCATCTTTGCCAGCTCCATGGCGGTGCCAAAGTCGCCAAGGGCATACCCTCCGACGCGATCTACCACGGAGAGATACCACCCAAGATCCATGTAGTGCTTCCGCATGTCTGCATCGTCCCTGGTCTGATCATTGTTCTCAAAGCAGGACGCAATCTGCCGCTGTGCCTGCTCCTGGATACCTCCCCGCCACGGGTAGATTGTGCGCAGGATAAGGACCTTGACTATCTCCATGTCGATCCCGGCCGAGCTCATCATGGACCGTATGTTGGAATCCCTCGAGATAAAGTCCAGCACTTGCTTTTCGTGCGGCTTATCCACGCTCTTGAGCGGATCAAAGTCGTGGAACAGGGCGGCGGCATACAGGTGCTTGATGTCAGACTTTGAGATTTTGTCCTCGCCCAGCCTTGAGGAGGTGGACAGAAGTATCACGTATGTCACGGCCAGTTCGTGGTTGATGTTGTGGTACCCGTAATAGTCCTGGCCCAGTCCCTGACTCTCAAAGAGTTGCACCGTATAGTCCAGCATGCCTATGAGGGCCGGTTCGGCCAAATCATTCTCGGTCAGCACCTGCACGATCTTGTCCCTTATTTCCATCGGACTTTCCAGAGACTGCATAATGTGAGAATCCGGTCGTGCATTTTTAAATGATTTCAATGCGCGGGATTTTCGGCAGTGTCTGGGAATTTTCTTGGTATTGAATGGCGCCTGTTACCAACAGTATCTCACTGGTGACACAGATTGGATCAGTGGAAAGCAAATTAATTTGGGCCGGCCACGCGCGATCCCGTGAATCGCGTACCGTGTGGACCGCAGACCGCTGCCAGGGCGGCCAGCCTGATAAGCAAAGGCGGGGTGGCCGTCTTTCCCACGGACACCGTGTACGGGCTGGGTTGCGACCCGTACAGTGGCGCGGCCGTACGCCGCATATACCGCATAAAGGGCAGGGAGGCGTCCAAGCCCCTTCCGGTGCTGGCACGCTCGCGCAGGGAGGTGGAGAGGATAGCCGGCATGGGTACGGTGGCCGGAGAGCTTGCCGACAAATTTTGGCCGGGACCGCTGACCATGGTGCTGAATCTGCTGGATCCGGCCCTGGAGTCGTCAATGGGTCTGAGCGGCAGGATAGCCGTCAGGGTTCCCTCGGGTCGCTGTATAGGAATGTTGCTGGAACGGTGCGGTTTGTTGGTGGGCACCAGCGCCAATCCATCGGGGGCGGCACCCCCGACAGACCCTGACGATGTCTCTGTGGACTGCGACATAATGTTGGATGGCGGGACGACGTCAGGCGGGCGCGAGTCTACCATAGTGGACATATGCGGGGGGAGTGTATCGGTGGTAAGGCTCGGTGCCGTCTCCGAGGAGGAGCTCAGGCCGTGAACTTGATAATAACGTGCTCTCGGCACATGGAGCGGGACGCGGCCGAGGAGGCCTCCGAATTATTCGGCGAGATGGGCGATGACGCGTTCAGTTCCAGACAGACCGGCATATCCGGGATAATTACCGGCGATACCGTTCTGGATCCGGTTGAGGCTTCCACCCGGATCAGGGCAATGGTTGCAGAGGAGCCTTGGAAGGTCAGGTATGCGCGCAGGATAATACCGGTGCATGCGACGGCACGCACGGAAGTTGCGGAGATTGTCGATGCCGTGCGTCCGTTGGCGGAGCGCATGGAGCCCGACCAGGCCTACCGCGTGTCGGTGGAGAAGCGCAATTCGACCATATCCGGCAGGGAGATCATAGAGGCGGTTGCAACAACCATCCCAAACACGGTATCGCTGGATAATCCGGATGTCATACTGCAGGTAGAAGTTCTGGGCGGCATTACCGGGGTCGCACTGATCAAACCCGGAGACATATTCAGCCTGGACATAGCGAAGAGGGCCGTATCAGAGGACTGACGCGCTCTCGACCAGCAGGTCTTCCAGAACATGGCCGGTGCCCAGATGCTTGTCGGTTATGCCAAAGTGTTCCATCAGAAAGGCGCCGCCATCCCCGGCCGGAAACGGCCTGGCCTCCGGAGAGAGGTGGGCGAGCAGTTTCTGGAGCACCGGCGGATCCCCCACGGCTATGACCACCGTCTCATGACGCGGACCGGCGCCGGCCACGCGGATGGCCTCCGCTATCTGGGTGGTGCCCGCCAGTCTCAGCAGTATGTCCGTCTCCATCCTGGAGGAGAGCATTATTTTGCGCCTCTCCGACTCGACCGATATCTCCAGTATGCGACGCAGGTGGGACTCTCCCAGAACGAACGGCCTAGCCACAGCCTGTATCCGCACTGCCGGAAAGTCGAGCCGCAGTTTATCCAGATTGGCCGAGCTGCCCCGAACACAGATGGCCATGACGGATATCCCCTGCACCTCAAACCGGACGGCTCCCGATCCTCCATGGATGACCGGGATTATGCTTACCTCGTCGCCGTCCCGCAGTATGGTGGCGCGGCCGTCCAGGGAGGAGGAGTCGGCCCCGTTGACGGCAACCAGTATGTTTTTGGTATCCAGGGCGGGTGTGTCCGCAGGTTTTGATTCGACCAGAATATCCAGCAGGCGCGCCACGGTCGTTCCGGCGCAATCCAGGGTCACAGTACCGGCTGGAAACGACTTTTTTGCTCCGCCAATCATCTTGACAACGATCATCTGCCATCACCTGGTAGCATCTGTGACCTGCCACCAGACCGGATAAAATGCTGGCGCACGGGCCGCAGGTTGTGGTCGGGATTATTTGGCAGTATCTTCGGACTGCTCCGGTGACTTGGCATCATCAGTAGTTGATGGCTGCTCTGCTGCGTCCTTGGCCGGCTCGACGGCGGGTTGCTCGGGCGGTTGTACGGCGGCATCATCGTCCTTGGCCGGCTCGACGGCGGGTTGCTCGGGCGGTTGTACGGCGGCATCATCGTCCTTGGCCGGCTCGACGGCGGGTTGCTCGGGCGGTTGTACGGCGGCATCATCGTCCTTGGCCGGCTCGACGGCGGGTTGCTCGGGCGGTTGTACGGCGGCATCATCGTCCTTGGCCGGCTCGACGGCGGGTTGCTCGGGCGGTTGTACGGCGGCATCATCGTCCTTGGCCGGCTCGACGGCGGGTTGCTCGGGCGGTTGTACGGCGGCATCATCGTCCTTGGCCGGCTCGACGGCGGGTTGCTCGGGCGGTTGTACGGCGGCATCATCGTCCTTGGCCGGCTCGACGGCGGGTTGCTCGGGCGGTTGTACGGCGGCATCATCGTCCTTGGCCGGCTCGACGGCGGGTTGCTCGGGCGGTTGTACGGCGGCATCATCGTCCTTGGCCGGCTCGACGGCGGGTTGCTCGGGCGGTTGTACGGCGGCATCATCGTCCTTGGCCGGCTCGACGGCGGGTTGCTCGGGCGGTTGTACCGCCGGCTCTGTCGAGGATCCTTCGATGGCCTCATCTGCAGGCTCCACGGATGAGCCGTCCTCAAGTTCCGCCGACGACCCTGGTTGTTCCTGTTCCCCGGCCTCTATCCTGGCAAGCTCGGCGGCCTCCTCTTCACGGGCCCGCTGATCTGCCTCCCTCTTTTGCTGGTCGCGTATCTCTCTTTTTATCGTCTTGGTGATGAATCCCGCTATCTCGTTCTTTAGCTCCTTGGAGGTTATGGCCGATATCTCCATCAGGGTCTTTTTGTTGTCCTCGAAATTCTCGCCGAAACTGCTCTCGTACTTGTCGAGTATCTCCATGGATAGTTTTCTTACCCTGTTCACCGTGCAAACCAAAACTAGGGCATAATTATACCTATATGCCCAGGTATGTCCGCGTGTTGGACTCGAGAGTGCCCAGCATCTCCTCATACGTGCGTCCCCGGATCTCGGAGGCGGCAAAGACCACGCTTGGAAGAAACGCCGCCTGAGCGGGCAGCCGGGAGAAGCACCTGGAGAACGGCACCGGTCCGTCGGTCTCGACCAGCATGCGGTCGGCGGGGGTCAAGGACAGCAGGCGCCGCTTGTCCTCTGCGTAAACCGCCAAGGGCCCGTATGAGACGTACAGGCCCATGTCCATGGCCCGCCGGAGCCTCCCCTTACTGCCGTCAAACCAGTGAAGCAGCGCCCTGCAACTGTACGATGTCAGCGTGTCAAGCACCCTGTCAAGACTCTTGCGGGAGTGGACCGATACCGGCAGCCGGAGCCGCTCAGCCAGGGCCAGCTGAGCGGTAAAGACGCGCATCTGCTCCCCTTCGGGAACACCGTAGGTGGGATCCAGTCCGATCTCGCCTATCCCCGACGGCTGGCCAGCAGCTGCCATCCGCTCGATGCCGTCCGGATCATCGGAACCGGCGAACTGCGGATGAACCCCCACGAACGGCAGGATCAGCCTGCTCATGCCGGCCAGGCGCATTGTGCCGGCCGAGTCGGCCAGATTCGTCGACACGCAGCAGGCAGCCATACGCATGCGCTCCATTCCCAGCAGGGTGTACTCCATCTCGTGCAGGTAGTGCGGATCCGAGAGATGGATGTGGGCGTCGTACAGCAGGGTCGTCGTGGTTTGTTTCAATAGACGGGTTTGTGATACTTTTTTTGACATTAATCTTTTAGTCCGTTGTGTGGATGCTCTGCCATGGCAAACGCCGAGTTGGGATTGTCCCCCATGTACCGCATACTGAAGAAGAGCGGCGCCGAGAGGGTAAGCGACGAGTCAGCCAACGAACTGAGAAGGATGACCGAGGAGGTGGCCGGGGCCATTGCCAAGAGCGCGGTGGAGCTGGCCTCACACGCCGGCCGAAAGACTGTCAAGGCCGAGGACGTAAAGCTGGCCTCCAAGATGTTCGGCCGGCTCTAAAGAGTTTAATTGTTCGCCGGGGGCAGGGTTGGATGCGGTGAGGTGGCAGAACGGTTATGCGTGGGCCTGCAAAGCCTATACAAGAGGGTTCGACTCCCTTCCTCACCTTCACGTTACGTCAATTATCCCCTCCATCCACGGATGGAGCGTGCAGTGGTAGGCGAACCTGCCCGGATCCGAAAAAACGTACCGGAAGTTCTGTCCCGGATCCATGTGGCCGCTGTCAAACATCCCGCTGGGCTCCCCGTAGGCACCCGAGGTTACGCTGTGGAATGCGGCATCCTGGTTCGTCCAGATAACCGTCTCGCCGGCGCGCACGCTCAGCTCGTACGGTATGTAGCAGAGATCCTCTTCCTCGCATCCCGGCCTGGAGGACTTTGTAGGCATTATGATATCGGGCGGGGCGGCGATCTCGGGCCGGGGCTCCTCCTGCTCGGCTACCTCGGACCCGGTAACGATGGCCAGGACCAGGACGGCGATCACCACGGCTGAGGCGGCAGCAGCAACCATGATCGTCTTCAACGGATACCGCAACTGCCAGCAAGCCTCCGCTCTTTATAGGTACGGGGCCGCGCCCAGTCAATTATCTTATATGATACGCCGGGCTCGCCGTTGGTGTGTCTGAGCGGGTCTGGTTTGACGACATCTTGGGCGTGGCATACAGGTACTTTGACCTCCGGATGAACGTGGTTCCGCTGTTCTCCAACAGAAGGGAGGGGCTCAAGGTATGGCAGGACATCATACACTGGTGGCCGGACCCGTCCATACGCATAAGGTTCGTCGAGGGCAAGGAAAAGTACTGGTTCGTGATGGCCTCCGAGTCGAAACGGCCCGACTCCAACATGTCATTCTACAAGGTGCTGCCGCGCTCGGCCCACTACGAGCGGTTCAAGGCAGGATACGGCGACGCGGCCTACCTGCGCTTTGGCGAGTACTCCGTAAAGAAGCTCGACGATGTCAAGGACTCGGACGTGTGCAACTGCGGCCACCCCGCCGGAGACCACGATGACGGCGACACCACCGAGTGCCTGGAGGAGGGGTGCGGGTGCAGAGACTTTCTGGCCACCCACGTGTACGTGCTGAAGAGGAAGAAGACCGTCACCGACATCGCCTTCATCAGCGAGGACGATATCCGGGACGATCCGCTGGTATGGAACTGCATCAACGCCAATTCCGGGCAGGCCAAGTAGCGGTCAGTCCTTGCCCAGCCGCACGTGCTCGCCCGGATAATGCTCGCCCAGTTTGGCCGAGTAGCACGTACCGCACAGGGATCCCGTGACGGACCACTCCTTCATCGGGATGTACAGCTTTGCTATATCCTCCCCGCACACGGCACACTTCTCGCGGCGTCCCAAACCACCACGTATCACTGAAGTTCGTATAAAAATCATGCACGGTGGTTCTCCAGCACGCACAAGGTTAAAGACGAGCTGGCGGGGCGGCACCATATGCGCAGCTGGATATTCCCCATGAGATCCAGATCATCCGTCCTGCTGGCCGCCCTCTTCGTGGTCGTGACCGCGGTGGTGATGTCGGGGGCCACCGCCGGGTTCGACGGTGCCGCGGTGGCGGCCGCCCGGGACGCCGCCGGCGACCCGCTGCTGGACTGGACCGTCCAGCTGATCACCGAGAGCGCCGACATCTATTACACGCTGGGCCTGGGCATACTGCTGATCGTGATACGCCGGACCAGGCGCATAGGCATCACCCTGATGATCCTGCTGGTGATATCGACCATACTTGCCGGGTACATCAAGTGCGGGGTGGACCGGGAGAGGCCCGAGGAACGGTACGACCCCATACGGCTGCCCGTCGAGCTGAGCCGGGACACCTTCGCCCTCTTCTGCGAGGGCGGGTTTGCCGCATCGTACCCGTCCGGCCACGCGCTCAGGTCCATGATCATCGGGATACTCCTGGCGTACGCGCTATCCGAGAGGTTTCCCCGGGGAGCCTACCTGCTGTTTGCGTATCCCGCCCTGGTCTCTACCAGCAGGGTGATGGTACTGCAGCACTACCCCACCGATGTTATCGGCGGGATGGTGCTGGGCGTGCTGCTCACCGGGATCCTGGCCAGCCAGACCAAGCTGTACAGGATGTTCGAGTCAAAGACCTAGCTTGTCTGCCACCGCCGAGTCGACCAAGACGATCGCGTAGTGGTCCGTATCGTGGTGGTACGTCCAGTACTTGACGTCGCGGGGATGGCCCCTCTTTCGCAGGCCGTAGGAGACCCCGGTGGTGACCGTGTACCCTATGCGCTTGGCGGTCTTTTTGTCCTTCGGCATGAGCACCTTGAACCCCTCGGGCCTGCCTGAGAATCCGGCGGCAACCATCTCGGCGACCGCCTCGTTGGCGTCCGTGACGTCCCGCAGGATAAACGTCTTGGATACGGGTACGTCCCGGGGGTGCGCGTCCATGATGCGGGTGGGGGCCAGCCATTTATAAAGAGAGGGCGGGGCGGGCCATGTCCAAAAAACCAAAGTTAAACGGCCCCCTAGATACTCTCGGAAACACCCGGACCGGCTCGGGGTGTTTGCCTGCGATCTCATCAATGACAGATTCCAGTTCGGCATTGTCTATGTCGAGACGCTCCATCAGCGCGTCACGACGCCGCTTGAGTCTAGTCCACCTCTCCGATTTTCTTGAAGTCATCTATGAGCTCTCGGTACGTACGGGCAGCCTCTCTGCACGTGTCGGCTATGTCGTCCAGGCCAACCTTGTCCGCCTTTGCTGCGGTCCTCTCCATCCTGGTGGCCAGGGTGTCCGTGTTTGTCATACATACACACGCCTCGGCGATGTTATAAACCGCAGTGACGGGCGGCCGGCATGCTCGGGTGGTGTAAGTGGATGTGACACTACCCGGCATCGAAAGCCTGGAGATGGTTGATGCTTGCAGGGGCGGTCATAGTCACGGTTTCGCTAGACCCGATCATCATATACGAATTGGAGCCCGACTACCACCATATGGCGGCCGGTCTGACGACGGTCGGGACGGGCTGCGCCGTGTTGGCGTACCACACTCGAAAAGGCGACGAGGAAGACGCCGCCACCAAGAAAAAAATCATACTGGTTGGTACTGCGGCGGTCATACCGATAGCCGCCTTGGGGATACTGGACGTGCTGTAGCGTCCCTGCGAGCCCCGTTCTTGGAAAGACCACCAACACGCGTACTCTCCAGGCTCATCTGTCACGCGTCAACGAACCGGCGACCCCCACAAGAAATATAGAAAGAGCGCGGGCCGTCCATGCAGTGACCAAGAACTACTGGCATGATCTGGAGACCGGCACCGACATGCCGGAGATAATCAACGTGGTGGTCGAGATACCAAAGGGATCCATGAACAAGTACGAGTACGACAAGAGCCACAACATGATGAAGCTGGACAGGGTGCTCTTCTCGCCGTTCCACTATCCGGGCGACTACGGGATAGTCCCCCAGACGCTCTCCGAGGACGGCGACCCGCTGGACGCGCTGGTGCTGGTGACCAACCCCACCTTTCCGGGCATACTGATCGAGGCGCGCCCCATAGGCCTGCTCCAGATGATGGACGACGGCGCCCTGGACGACAAGGTGGTGTGCGTGTCGATGAACGACCCCAGGTACCTGCACACCACCGACATCAACGGGATAGAGGACCACTACCGGTCCGAGATAGCCCACTTCTTCCAGGTGTACAAGGACCTGGAGGGCAAGAAGGTCGAGATAAAGGGCTGGATGTCTGCAAGGGACGCCAAGAAGGTGGTGGTGCAGTCCCACAAGCGGTACCGCAGCACCCTCAAGAGATACTAGAACCTCCCGCATGTTATTTAGGGGGCGGCAGAGCGCCGGACGGTGTGTACGAGCAGGCAGCCTGGAACATCGGCGGGATAATGAACGGGAACACCCCCCAGACCATCTCGGCCGACCTAAAAGGGAAGGCCGCCGAGTTTGCTGGCATCAGGGACTCGCTGGATCCGAACATGACCGCGGCCGAGTTTGCCGGGATACTATCCGCCAAGGAGAAGATTGTCGAGCAGATGGCCAGGGCCGGCGGGTACGCGTCGCTCACCTATGCCGAGGACACCCAGTCCGAGGAGGCCGCCGCCCTCAGGACCAAGATGGACCAGCTGGGCTCGGAGATCTCCAACCAGATGGTCTTCTTTGACCTGTGGTGGAAGGGGACCATCGACGAGGCCAACGCCGCCAGGCTGGCAGCCTCCGCCGGCGACCTCTCGGAGTACCTCGCCCACAAGAGGAGGATGGCCAGGCACGCCCTCAGCGAGCCAGAGGAGAAGGTGGTGAGCCTGCTGGATGTCACCGGCGCGTCGGCCCTGGTAAAGCTCTACGACACCATCACCAACTCGTACACCTACGAGATGACCGTCGACGGCTCCAGCAAGACGCTGGGCCGCGAGGAGCTGATGGTCTACGTCAGAAGCGCGGCGGCCGAACAGCGGGAGGCATCCTACAGGGCGCTCCTCTCAAGGTATGCCGGCAGCCGGAACGTCCTGGGGGAGATCTACCACAACGTGGTACTCAACTACCACAACGAGCACGTCCGCCTGCGCAGGTACGGCTCGCCCATATCCGTCATGAACTCGGGCAGCAACATCGATGACTCCACGGTGGAGTCCCTCCTGGACGTATGCAGGGAGAGGGCCCCCGTCTTCCAGAGGTACTTCCTCAAGAAGGCGTCCATCCTGGGCATGAAGCGCATGAGAAGGTACGACCTGTACGCCCCGCCCGGCAGCCTCGAGAGGCGCTACGAGTACGGGGACGCGGTCCGGATGGTGCTAGACACGCTGGGCGGGTTCAGCGACAAGCTGGGCGAGTGGGCCGGGAAGGTCTTTGCGGAGGGGCACGTCCACTCGACCATCCAGGCCGGCAAGATGAGCGGGGCGTTCTGCAGTACGATAACGCCGGGGATCACCCCGTATATCCTGATCAACTACACCGGCGAGTCCAGGGACGTCTTTACGCTGGCGCACGAGATGGGGCACGCGGTGCACAGCATGGCGGCCGGCGGCAAGTCCATACTGGTGCAGCATGCCCCCCTGCCGCTGGCCGAGACCGCCTCGACCTTCTCCGAGATGCTCCTGTACGACTCCATGTCCAGGGAGATGGACCCCGCCGAGGAGGCGACCGTCCTGGCCGGCAAGATAGATGACCTGTACGCGACCATATCCAGGCAGGCCTTCTTTACCATCTTCGAGACTAGGGCGCACGAGCGGCTGGCGGATGGCGCCACGCCAAGCGAGATCTCCGAGGTGTACGCCGGCACGCTAGGCGAGCAGTTCGGGGACGCCGTCGAGGTCTCCGAGGATTTTGCCGCCGAGTGGCTGGCCATACCCCACTTCTACCACTGGCCCTTCTACTGCTACTCGTACTCGTTTGGAAACCTGCTGGCCGCCTCGCTCTTCCAGAGGTACAAGAGGGAGGGCGGCAGCTTTGCGGAATCGTACGTGGGGATACTGGCCGCCGGCGGCTCGCAAAAGCCCGAGACGCTGCTGGGCGAGTACGGCCTGGACATAGGGTCGGCCAATTTCTGGCGCGAGGGCTTTGACTACGTGGAATCGCTGGTGGACAGGCTATCCCGGCTGCTCTGATATTATAATGGGGCTGGCAGCCTAACGCACTGGCTGCCAGCTTGTTCCCCGATCGGTTTGAATCGATGTCGAGGACAGTACCACCAGAGTATATTTAAAACTTGAGAGATCTCGGCGGGTTGGTGCGTAAATCGACAGGCTGGACCGGCAGATCCCCTTCCCGGGCGGCGCAGGACCGCCGGGTCAGTCCCCGCGGCTGCGGATGGTCCCTATGAATATGCCCGCCGTTATGCCCAGCTGGTACACAAAGTACAGCAGGACCTCAAGGTTGCTGGGGGAGAGGTACGTAAACCTGGCTGCGGCGGTCAGCAGTATCACCAGGGCGCTCACGATAATCACGAATGCCTTGGACGCCCCCCGGATGGGGGCCATCCGGAGCAGGACCAGGCTCAGGACCGTCACGGATATGGCAAAGACGGCCAAGAACCCCGTTCCCACGCCCAGCAGCGTAAAGAGCGCGTCGGCGAATGCCTCCGGCTCGGCGGACGCAAACAGGGCCGAGAGCCGTATCTCGTCGGGGGACGCAAAGCGTGGCAGGCTGATCAGGGCGTTTGCCAGAAACAGCACCAGCAGCCCCACCGACGAGATCCTGGCGTGCCGGCGCACCCGGGAGAACCTCAGGGCAACGGCCTTGCCCAGTATCAGGCCCTGCACCAGCCCCACGAAGACCGACCCACCTATGGCAATCACCGCGAATATCGGAAACTGGAGCGGCTCATCAAGGAACGGTACCAGGGCCACCCATCTACTATGACCATCGTGATATTTCCGGATTTTGCGGGCGTTGTGGTTGGTGCGGACGACGTTCTTTCCGCCCGCCGCCTGAGGCCCCTGCCCGATGTGGGCGAGTCCCGCAGGGTGGCCGCGTCGACGGCCGGCACGGTGCGTCCCTCCTCTTTCCATCCGGCGATCGTCCACTTCGTCCTTTCAATGAACGCCGCCTGCTCCTCGGGCGCGGCGCCGTTGTAGGGTATGGACCACGGCTTGCATGTCGAAAAGCCGAGCCGGCCCGCGATTCTCAGGGCGATCCTCCGGCTGCACGCGATACCGAACCTGCCGCCTATGCGCCTAGCGACCACGCCTGAGTTCCAGCTGCCGCGGCCAAACCCGCTCTCGGAGGGCGGCCCGTCCGGATCCTCCTCAATGAGGCGTTCCTGCTCCGGCGTCACATGGCATCTACCGAGGTTCTAGACGAGGGAGGAGCCGTCAAACATCCCATACAAACCACTCATCACGTTTGTCGCGTCCCATTTGTCCAGCGGCTGGTTGAAGGGGGTTGCTCCGTTGAACGTGTGATCCACACGGGTGTGGGTCGGCCGGGGGCTGTTTTGGGATAGCCGTCGGTGCGCGGCCTGCCTGGCGCAGAGTGGCAGCCGCATGATGGGCCGACACGTCGATCTGGCCGGCAGCCTCTCGTGCGGAGCATTCCGGCTGCAGCCGGGCCGCTAAGACAACCCGGCCGGGGTTCTGCGAAATTTTAAAAGGCTAGCCACGGATATAGCGCCGCAATGAATAGCCGGACGTGTCAGTCCAGCGTTGTACTGCGGCCACCAAAGGGGGGGATGCGCGTTAACGGCTGACCGGCCCGCCACGGGTCAGAACGGAGACCTATGGGAAGTCGGATTTCTCAGGGCGACAACGTTCATCCCGGATCTCACCCGCGAGGATTCTGTTGGGAACGCGTGGTGGGAGAAAGTCGTCGCAGGCAAGCCAGAAGATGAGCGCATCAGCCACCAAAGTGGGACCAAGGAACAGAAGGGCATACTGGACGGCAACAGTTTAGCCATGGTCAGCCAACCCGGTCGGGTTGACCTTACTCTCGGGATTGCGGACGGAGAATCTCCCGAGTCGTCCAGACTGCCCTCACTGGGACCAATGTCCGCCGATACGCTGGAACCCTTTATGAATATCGTCAAAAGGTGGCTGAATGTGTGCCCTCCGGCGAGTCGGCTGGCATTCGGAGCCATCCTAGGAAAGCTGACCGCGGACGCGCGGACAGGACACGAGGATCTCCAGAAGTATCTACACTGCGTACAGTTGTATCCACAGAGCAGTTCTGATCTTTTTTACCAGATAAATCGACCCAAGACGTCCACGGTAGACCCAAGCATCAGGATCAATCGCGTGAGCAGGTGGTCGGTGCCACAGGTTGGCACGGTGGGAGTCACAATCGACCCCGCAGTATCCAAGGCAACCACCAACATACAGGGGTGGTACATCTGTAAACTTGATCTGGACATCAGCACCCATCACCTGAACGACACGATATCCGGAGACGGCGCATATACGATATTTCAGGAACTGGCGGATCATGGACAAAACATAGCCAAAGATGGCGACCGTCCATGAGGTCTTTCCTCACCACGAGAGACTTGGCGGATGATTCGGAACTTGTCCGTGTAGATACAGATGTAGCGGGGCCGAGTTGGTCTCGTTCTGAGTATCTGGCATCGCCAAGTGGCGGTGCCTCGACAACACAGCAGCGGGACTTGGGGGTTGCAGACACTAGCAACACCGGGTTGGCTGGCGCCCTTACGGTTCTCTACCGCACCGAGTTGGATAGCAAACTATTCCCGAGACTGTTGGAAAGGGCAATACGCCACGGACTTGGCCCCGCCACAAGGCCGGCTCTTTTTGAGCGGTCTTTTTTCACGGTCAATTCAATGACCGCGTTTGACCGGGTGGTTAGTGAGAACGCCGTCGGCTGGGAGAAAGCCTTTGAGCCCGCACCTGCCGCAGTGGCCCTTGAAGACGTGCTGCAAAAACTGTTCTTCGATGCCAGGGACGAAATATTTGAGGACGGGATGGGTAGCTTCTTCAGTGCCGGCCTGGCTCGTATCGTTCGGGATCATGGCGTTGCGGCGGTCCGCGCGCTTGAGAGGATAATAAGTGCGGTCGATGTAAACGCAGAAGTCGCAGAGGAGGCATTGAGACAGGTGGGCCATATGGATGACAAAAGGACGCATCGCCGCCGACTGTCCTTGCTGGAGAGGGCGCTTGAATCACCCAACGCGCGCATCCGGGATGCCGCGTCTATCGGAATAGAGGCCATGGACGACCCGGCCGCCATTGAGAGTCTCCAAAGGGCAATCGAGAGCGAGCTGCACGAGCAGCTGCGGCAAAACTTCAAAGACGTGCTGGCGCAGTTGCAAGATGGTGGATGAGGGAGTTCCTGAGAACCACCAGGCAAGGTAGGTGGTACACCTATCCGGTGGTGGACTGGCTTGGCGAAGATGAGCTTCAGGGCGATGCCCTCAGCGACATTATGGTCAAAGATGGAAGGTTGTCGGTCTTCAGTGTCGCCAGCGATGCCGACAGGCAACGGGTAGCCGTAGCCCTTGCCGCCAACAGGGAGGACATCACGACTATGGATTATGCCGTATTTGCCGATTCCCGTCTTCGCGAGCTTGGCATCACGGTTCAGCAGACTAAAGGCGATACCCCGGACGAAACCGTCAATGAACTGCATTATGAGCTCGGAAACCTGACTGTGGAACGGCTTGCCCTGCTGACCAGGATCGTTTATGCCGGCGACCACAAGCGAATACGTCGAAGACAGATCAAAGAATTGTTGTCGGAGGCAGCGAGATCCCGTCGGTTGGATGAGAAAAGGATCAAATACGACAAGATGCGGAGCCGTTTGCCGCGGGGTGCGAGAGAGTGACATCCGGTGGCGGGCGGACCGCTTCCACATGTCCGCGCATGTAATTCCAACGGCACGGATAAACAGTATGTCCAGGCGTCCGCTAGTAAGTTTTTACAATCGGCCCGAGCGCAATCCTCGCGGCGCGGCGAGCCACCCTCTTGAGTCTGCGCCCGTGCGGACCCCGGCGCGTGCCGGCTCACCGGCGGTGCACTGCATGCTGGAATTGCCTCCAGCGGCTTCCGGCAGCGCGTTATCCATACCTTCCTCGACCAGCGGAATGCCAGCCCGGAGGCCAAAGTCCGCTCCAGGCGGCCGGCCTGATGCCGCCGCCAGCTGGCTGCGGCAGGGAATCGATCCCTACAGGGTGACAAACGCAGCCCTGCCGACCGGCCCGTTGTAGCCATGCTGAAGCCAGGCGCAGGCAACCTGAACGGCCCCGCTGGCTTCCGTTAAGTTGACACGTGATGGGGAGGTTGGTGCGTAATTCTCCTCCGTTTCGATGGGTTGCCCCTCCCGGGCGCTCACCGGCCAGGCCGCCATCTCAGGACTTGCCGCGCCGCACGCCCGGCTGCAGGCGGACCGGGAACGTCAGGCGCACTCCGCGCGGGCCTGCCATCGACCATAGGGCGGGATTGGCACCCTCATCCTGTTGGCCTGCTCTAACCGGCCCGGACGGTCGATTCCGGGCCGCGGGCATGCCGGGGTGGTTTGCGCGGGGCGCAACCCCGAGGCGGCCGCCGGCCATCCCGGCAGTCCGGGGCGGGCTCCGCACGGTTTAATAATTTTGCAGGTGCTGCACCGCGTATGCGCACCCTGCTGGTTCTGGCGGCCGTCGTGACGGTGCTGGCCGTCCCGGCGGGCGCCCAGGAGGTAGACTATGCCAGGTACGTGGAGAGCGTCCAGGTGCTGGTGGACGGCCTGGCCGGAACGGTCTCCGCGTCGGTCGTCCTGCAGAGCACCGGTTCCGCGGACATTGCGCTGCCCGGCTTTCTCGTGCAGGACATACGGGAGCACGACCGCGTGATCGCCGCCCTCTTCACCAACGCGGACACCTGCGTGCCGGGGGTGAGGAACGAGGCCTGCATAGTGGTCAACATGGTCAGAATACCAGAGGAGACCAACATCGTGCTGGTCCAGGATGGCGCCAGGGAGGTGGGGGACGGGTTCATCGACGCGCTCAACGGGGCCCTGGGGACGGAGGCATCCTTCCATTCGGTCTTTGTCCACCACGATGACACCCAGAGGGAGGCCCTGGGAATGCCGGGTACCGTCATGGGCAGGAATACCGTCTCTGCGGTGTATACCCTGCCGCAGCAGGACACGGCGGCCTTCTACGACATGCTATCCTCCAGGGTGCTGGCCAGCGGGATAGCCGGCGGGGGAGGGTTCGCCGATGCCGCGCGGGACCTGGCCGCCCGCCAGGACTCGAGCATCACCCTGGCTGCCATGCCCCGGGGGATAGACACCCTGATCCAGCTGAAGGTGACCAGGACCTACAACCACACCCTGCCGGACGGCGTCATGGACCCCCTGGCAATGCTGGGGATAGACAGCCTTGAAAAGTCAGCCTACTTTGGGGACGGCTTTTATCCGCTCAACTCGCTGGTCCGGGTGGCCGTCACCTCGCCGGAACCCGTATCCATATCCGATACCCGGGCGCCCGTCCTGCCGGTCATCCAGTCCGATGGCGGGAGGATCCCCGAGGACGTATCTGGGGCCGGCTGGTTCTTTGATCCCGACTCGGGCACCCTCATCCGGGGAACGTACCTGTTCGGGGAGGCGGCCGCGGTGCTGGCCGGCGAGACGGAGATCACCCTGGGGGATGAGCCCGCCGGTGATGGTGATAACGCCGGGACGGATCAGGATGCCCCCGGGGGCGGGATGGTCGAGGAGGATGCGGCCATCTCCTCGGACGGGCTGGTGGTCGTCGCGGTGATAGTGGCGGCCGGCGGGGCGGCGGCGATATTCTACCTGAGGGGATACGGGAGGCGCTAGAGCAGCAGGACCGCCGCCGCAAAGACGGTGGTCCACTTGCCGTCCTTGTCGCCCTTGGCCGTCTGGGTTATGTTGGAGGACTTGTAGATCTGCCCCGATATGGTCCACTGCTGCCTCTTCTCGTCCCAGCTCTTGTCTATGTCAAAGGGGATTCCCAGCGAGGACGCCAGCATCTGCGCGGCTATGTCCTCGGCATAGTCGCCGGCCTGCCTCTCGTTCTGGCCGAACGAGTCGTGCTCGGAGAGGTATCCGTAGCGGGCCGGATCGGCGGGCCGGGCCAGTCCCACCGAGGCGGCGCACAGGCGGTGCGGCTCGCGGGTCTGGTTCTTGGAGTAGATGGTGAACAGTATCTGGCCGGGCTGTATCAGCTTGAGCCCCTCGTTGCGGGAGACCAGCCGCGCATGCGGCGGGAATATGCTGGATATCAGCACCAGGTTGGTGCCGGCAATGCCGGCGTCGCGCAGGGCGTACTCGAAGCTGGTCAGCCGATCCTGGTGCACCCCCTTGCCCTTGGTCAGGAACAGCTTCTTGGCCACCAGATCCAGCATCGAGTCCCGCCCCGCGTACAAATAATTTAATTCAATCCCCGGAGCAGCTCCAGCACCTCGGTCCCGTGGGTGGCCGCGTCAAATCCCCGGAACGTCCCTTGGATCACCCCGTCCCTGGCCACCACGAACGTGGAGCGGCGGGCCAGCCGGGCCATGTTGAGCCCCGCGTATCTCCTGCAGACCTCCTTGGTGGTGTCGCTCAGATGCCTGTAGGGAACGCCCCACTCCCGGACGAACCTGGCCTGGTCTGCGACGGTATCGCTGGATATGGCCAGGACCACCGTCCCGGTGGACTGTATCTCCGGGTATGCGGATACCATGCTCTCTGCCATCTCAAAGACCTTCTTGGACGGGCACCCGAAGAGCCGGTTCTTGGGGTAGAAGCAGAGCACCACGTTCTTCTTGCCGCGGAATGATCCAAGCGAGACCGTGCTCCCGTCATCCGCGGGAAGCTCAAAGTCCGGCGCCTCGTCGCCCTTTTTCATGGTACCACAGGATGATGATACCGGGGCGTATTTAACGGGTCCCTTGGGCCGTCCCGGGGACGCGCGCCGGGACGGCGGTGCTTTCATCCATGCCGTGACCCGGTGGCGCCTAGTGGCGCCACCCCGGGCGGCCTCGGCGCGCATGCGGCAGGGGGCCGGGGGGCGAAAAAACAGATCCCGGAGGCGCCCCCGGCGGCCGGAGACTTGATTAGAAGGAGCACTTTTCGGGCAAGGCCAGGACGCACACCCTCAAGGTTCGGTACGCGACCAGCTTCGACGGGCTGATCATCCACACGGAACGGCCCGCGTTTCGGGCCGCGGCCGCGACTTTGAGATGTACAAGATGAAGCATCCCGCGTTCCCGACCGGACTCCCCGGCCTGGACGGGGACGCAGGGGACAGGTCCGGCCGCGGCCGCCTCAGGCGCTACACGGACACCGCGTGCCGCGGGATGGCCAACATGGCCGGGGGGATGGACGCGAGGATCCCCGCCGTGCGCAAGCCGGGCGAGGATCTTGCCCCCGGCCAGCGGGAATACAGCGGGCACGCACTCGAGGATCCGCATGCGCGTCTAGAACGCCATCCGGTGGACCAAGATCTTCCGGATTGCCAAGGAAAGATACAGGAGCGGCCGGGGAAAATACGACCACATCACCCACGGTGCAGTCTGCGGGGTGCTCAACCGTCCTGCTGAAGAGAGCCGGGACCCTCTGAGGAGGGCCGCGGCGGGCCGGCCAGGGGCTGGGACCGCTTGATCTCCAATTATTGATCAAGTCTCGGGCCTTGCGCCGTCATCAAGGCCGTCCAGGCCGTCACGGTCATAAGCGTCAAGCCAGTTGCGGACGGTACCGCGGTCAACGCCGAGCATCTTCGCCGCTAATGTGGGACTCTGCCTGCTGACGCGCATCATGTTCACGGCTACGACGCAGGCGTACTCACGTGTGCCCCGGGTTTGTTTTAGGGCCGTCTTGATTTTTTGGCTTCGGTTTAGTCGCTCATGCACCGGGTTAAAGCTGGGATCAATTATACGCTACAGAATGCGAGGCTACTTTTGATCCCAACTATTTATCCGCCACTTCGTTCATTATAACGCCTATAAAACGTGTCATGTTCGCCGACATCAACCAGCCAAACAATGTATATTACATTACCAATCACATCATATCCCATGCGATAACCCCCGCTCAAGTTAAAAACTAATTCGGTACTACCATGCTTTCTTTCACCGAATCTTCTTGGATCTGGATCATTTGCCAACAGTTCTTTTGCATTTTTTACGTCCATATGAATTCTTTGATTCTTTATTTTTCCTAAATGTTTTTTAAAATTATTCGTTTCATTTATTTTCCAAGCCACTATTGTACTACCAGGGATGGATCTATTAAATCTTTTATACTCTCCAAATTTTTCTGCTTGCGGCATTGTTCCATCTCATAAAGCGAAGCAAAACCGTGCATAATTGTATATGGAGTAAAATCAAGCATTTCTTCCTCCAGCGCTATTTGTTTTCTAGATAAATTTCCAAACTCAGTTTTATTTGATACGTTGATGTGATCAGTGGGTGATTTGCCGGGAGAAATGTGATATAGCATTAGTGATTGCAGCACGGCATCATAATAATACACAATGCGCAATCCGCAGATATCAGCAACGAATCTTATGCCGTCTGAAGCCAAAAGGCCGTAAGTTTTTGGTATTTTTGCGTTCTGTATTACGGCAAGCGTTGAAATGGCGCGTTCTTTTTGTTCGTCGCTCAGCATGTCATAGTGGTTGAGAAATGCTTTGGTTGCCGTTATCGTCCTCTCATGTTTGTAATGTTTTTTACGATGTTCGGCCAATCTTTTGGAGAATAAATCGGGTGTGAAATATTCCACGTCCTTGTTTGATGCACCTATGGCAGCGGATTCATCAGATGTCAATGCTTCTTCACGCATGGGTATATTTAGTATGACGCATATTTAAAATTATCTTTAAAAATCAGAAAGTGGCGGAGCGGGTTTTCGGCCTTGATTCTCACGAGGGTCGAGGCCGCTTGAGTGCGACCGGGGTCCGGCCATCCCTGAGATCACAACCCAGAACGCGGTGGTTGCGGGACGGTTGCGGAGACTTGATTAGCAATTAGCGGAGAGTCCGGTCCGGCGGGCACGCAGAAGATCAAAATACGGCCGTCCGGCCCAACAGGCCATGCGCGTCCTCAAGACAATGTCAAAGAACGCCCGCGCGTTCAAGACGACCGTCGGCATGTAGCTCCGGCAGTTTGATTTTTTGATACGCGGACTCGAAAAAGCACGCCAACCGGCAGAATCCGAAAGGCCCGCCAGATCAGACCGCAAGCGCCGGGTTGGCGCCGGCCGCGGGTTCTCCCTGCACTATACGGGACAGGGTCCTCCTGAACCCTCATGCGCTGCAGGACCTGCCCGGGACGGGCCGGCCCACCTGTTCGGGATCACCCGGGGTTCCGTCTCCACCAACATCGACAAGATGTCCCCGACAATACGGGATGGCCAACATGGCCGGGGGGATGGACGCGAGGATCCCCGCCGTGCGCAAGCCGGGCGAGGATCTTGCCCCCGGCCAACGGGAATACAGCGGGCACGCACTCGAGGATCCGCATGCGCGTCTAGAACGCCATCCGGTGGACCAAGATCTTCCGGATTGCCAAGGAAAGATACAGGAGCGGCCGGGGAAAATACGACCACATCACCCACGGTGCAGTCTGCGGGGTGCTCAACCATCCTGCTGAAGAGAGCCGGGACCCTCTGAGGAGGGCCGCGGCGGGCCGGCCAGGGGCTGGGACCGCTTGATCTCCAATTATTGATCAAGTCTCGGGGACGGGCTGCTGCCCATCCCCCAGATACCACTCCGCAAAGGCGGCCAGGGCAGCCCTCCGGTGCGAGAACCCGTCCTTGTCTATCTGGGCGAAGGTTCCCCCGGCCCCCTCCGGGACGAAGATGGGGTCGTACCCCCACCCGTTCCCCCGCGGGGCATCCGATATGCTGCCCCGGACCATCCCCTGAAAGTGGAGTGTCCTCTCCCCGTCCGAGTAGGCGACGGCGGAACGGAAGGCGGCCGCCCGGTCCCCCCGGGCCAGCTCCAGTATGCCGCGATTTCCGATGGTCCCAAAGACGTACGAGGAGTACGGCCCCGGGAAGCCGCCCAGCGACTCGACGAACAGGCCGTCGTCCTCCACCAGGACCGCCCCTCCGGTGATCCGGTGCGCCGCCAGCGCCTTGTGGACGGCTATCTCGGCCAGCGAGTCGGACTGGATCTCGGGAAGGGTGACGGTACGGTGGCCGACGGCCACGCCCAGCCCGTCCAGGATGCGCCGCGCCTCCTCGAACTTGTGCCGGTTGGAGGTGACAAAGTCCAGCCTAGACGACGCGCGCATATCTCCCCCGCCCCTCTATCTCGGAGACCAGCCGCAGCACGCGCTCCCAGTCCTCCATGGTGCTGGCGTATCCGTCGGTCAGGCTTGCCCAGGCCTCCTCCATGACAGAGGCGTGGGCGCTGGACAGGATCTCCTTGACCAGCCTCATGTCCACCGCCCAGTCCTCGGGCTTGGCCGTCCGGCGGGAGAGGCCCATGTCTATCAGGTACAGCCGCTCGCCCAGCAGAAAGTTCGAGGTGGTCAGGTCCCCGTGCATGATCCCCGCCGAGTGGAGCAGGCCGGCCACCTCCCCCATCCTCCGGCACTGCCGCGGGATCTCCGGGGCGGGCAGCGAGTGGACCGGTTCGCCCCGGATCTCCTGCATGATGATGGTGTGCTGGCCGGTGTCCACGAGATAGACCAGCGGGGCGGCCACGCCCAGCGACTTGACCAGGTGGAGCATCTCCGCCTCGCGGACGGTCCTCTGGCGCCGCAACCGCCCGTCCAGGTCGGGGTTCCTGTAGGGCTTGGGCAGCCGGACCTTGGAGATGGCCGCCCTGCCGAACCACTCGGTCCGGTATATGTCCGCCTCGGCCCCGCGCTTGATCAGCTCCACGGTCCGTACGCCGGCCGCGTGTAATTTATTGGAAGCGTAGGAGGGCCGGCCGCAGGCCATCCAATTTATAACGAATCCACGATACCACCCCCCATGGAAGAGGGCGAAAACAAGCTACGCCAGGAGGACTGCCACGAGGACTCGCTGGGCGCCGGCATACTGACCCTGACCAACCAGCGGGTGGCCTTTGACAAGACCAGGGCCAGGATCATGGACTTTTCCAAGCACATGGGCGACACGGTGATCGACGCCCCCCTCTCCGACATCAAGAGGGTCTGGAGGGAGGGACTCATCATGAAAAAGACCTGCGTCACCATCGGCGACGGCGATTCGGCGCGGACCTACAAGTTCGGCGTGCTCAGCCCCGGCAGCTGGGCCGACGCCATTCAGGACGCTATCGACGACAGGTAGCCGACCACCACCGAGTCGAGCCTCCAGGACTGCCTGACGAACGTCTCCCGGATGTCGGCGGGCCCCTTGACCCTGGACTCCAGCATGCCGGTCCGCGCTATCTGGGAGCCGCAGTCGCCGGCATACTTGACCGGAACCGGGAACAGGCCGCAGCCGTGCCGCCCGCACGCCTGCTCGAGCATCTCCGAGAGCCGCCGGTTGGCCGCGACCCCGCCCACCACCATCAGCTCCGCCTTGCCGGTCAGCGAGAGCGCCCTCTCGACGGCCTCCGCTATCATGGCAAAGGCCGTCTCCTGCAGGGAGTAGCATGCGGTCCGGCGGCCGGCGGGCCCGACGGCGGACTTTGCGGCGGAGAGCAGGCCCGAGAAGGAGACGTCGTTGCCCCGCACCGAATAGGGCAGGGGGTGGTACCTGCCGGTGGTGCCGGCCAGCCGCTCTATCTCCCTGCCGCAGGGGGAGGCAAACCCGATGGACCTGCCGAACTGGTCCAGCAGCTGCCCCAGGGTGATGTCCAGCGTCTCCCCGAAGACCCTCCACTGCCCGGACAGGAACGCCAGTATCATGGTGTGGCCCCCCGAGACCAGCAGCACCAGCGGGTCCGAGGCCCCCGTCAGCATCATGCCCAGGTCTATGTGCCCGATGGCGTGGTGGACCGGGTATATGGGCACCGAGTGGTACGAGGAGAGCGCCCTGGCCATCACGGCGCCCACCCTCAGGCAGGGTCCCAGCCCCGGTCCGGCCGCGTACGAGACCATGTCCAGATCGCCCACCCCGACGCCCGCCTCCGCCAGGCACTCGGACAGCACGCGCGGGCCCTCCTCGACGTGGTGCCGGGAGGCCTCCCGCGGGTGTATGCCCTGGCCGTCGGGGGGCCGATAGACGCTCCTCACGTCGGAGAGTATCTGATCGTCCCGCAGGAGGGCGCACGAGAAGGTGTGCGCCGTGCTCTCTATCCCCAGTGCCAGCAGGGCGCCCTCACCCCCTCCCGGCCGTCGAGACGACCTTGACGACGTCGCCGTCCTGCAGCGGGTGGTCGGCGCCTATCCGCTGGCGGCTCTTGCAGTCTATCGCGTACAGGAAGCCGCCGGCCAGGTCCGTATGGACCGCCCCGGCCAGGTCCCGGGCGGTGGATCCCCGCCGGAGAAGCTTGACGTCCGGCAGGATGTCGCCGTCCTTGTTGGTGAGCCGGGTCTCGTCCTCCACCGGGTATACCGCTATCAGCCCCAGGCCGCCAAAGACCGCCGAGTCCAGCGCCCGCTGCACCCCGGTGGAGCCCAGCCTGTCCAGGATGGCCCGGACCGTCCCGAGCGCCCTTCCCTGCTGCTCGGTCACCTTGGCCCCGGGCGCCTCCCCGAAGGACGCGTCACCTGGCGTGTACGAGATGATCCCCGCCTTGGCCGCCTTCCTGAGTATCAGCTCCGTCTCGGCGCTGCAGGGTATGGCCTCCCCGCCCAGGATCGTCGGGTCCGGGCAGAGATCGGCCTTGTTGGCGGCCACCAGTACGGGCTTGGTGGCGCGCCTCAGTCGCCTCACCAGGTCGTAGATGTCCTCCTCGGACCACTCCCGGGGGTTCCTGGAGGCGGCCCCCATCGCCTGCAGGACCGCCTGGACGTCCGCCTCGACCACCCCCAGCCCGGTGAACCTGGCCGCTATCCCCCCGGCCAGCTTTGCCCTCTTCTGGTCCACCTCCCTGGACAGCTTGTCCCACTCCCGCCGGATGATATCCAAAAACCACAGGTCGAACTCCTCCTCGACGAACCGGACGTCCTCGGCGGGGTCGTGGGTCCCCGGCGGGACCGGCTGCCCCTGTATGTCCGTGCTTCCGGCCACATCCACCACGTGTATCAGCACCTCGGCCTGCCGCGCGTCATCCAGGAACCGGTTGCCCAGCCCCTTGCCCTGGTGGGCCCCCGGCACCAGCCCCGCCACGTCGATCAGCCTGACCGGAACCAGCCTGGTGCCGTCCCGGCACAGGTCGTTCTCGTGTTCCACACCGAAGTGGGCGCACGCGCACCTGGTCCGGACGTACGCCACCCCCACGTTGGGCGATATCGTCGTAAACGGAAAGTTGCCCGTCTGGACCACGCTCTCGGTGGCGGCCGCAAAGAAGGTCGACTTGCCCACGTTCGCCTTGCCCAGCAGACCCACCTGCATGGGAGCTGGGGGCGGCGACGCTGGATTTATTGGTGTCGACGGGACCGCCTGCGGGGACGGGCGGCGGCCGGTCCCGCGGCCCCCGGTTTGATCCCCTGGCGCGCGTTGCTGATATTACCGGCGCCATCACACGGGCGGGTATGGAGGAGGTTCTCGTGTTTGCCGCCGCGGTCGTTCTGATCTCCTCGTCGGGGGTCATGTCCCCGGGTCCGCTTTTTGCCACCAACGTGATGTACGGCATCCGGGGCGGCATGCGGGCCGGAATCAAGATGGCCATCGGGCACACCCTGGTGGAACTCCCGCTGATACTGCTGCTTGGCGCCGGGCTGGTCTCCTTCGAATCGTTTCCGCAGTTTCGCGCCGCCGTCGCCATTGTCGGGGCGCTCGGCCTCTTCGCCTTTGCCGCGCTGCAGGTCCGCGGCGCGCTGGGACGCGGCGGCCAAGATCCGAAAAGACCGGGATACGGCCCGCTTCTTGCCGGGGTCATGCTGACGGCGCTCAACCCGTTCTTTATCGCGTGGTGGCTGACCATAGGAATCAAGCTGATCTCGGACGCCCTTGAGCTGTGGTCCTTTGTTGGACTGGCGGTGCTGTTTGGCCTGCACATCTGGATGGACTATGCCTGGATGGGTGCGGTGGGGTTTGCATCAAAAAAGGGATCAAGGTTCATGTCGGCAAGGGTCCGGCGCGCTCTTGTGGTGGTGCTCTCCGCCGTTCTGGTATACTTTGGGGCGCTCTTCCTGACAGACGGGCTGGCAATGGCATAGCCTGCCGGGGTCGTCCGCGCCGATGGTTCCCCGGCATTATAATTCCCCCCTTGTCCCGCCACAGGTACTTGTCAGACGGCGGCGCTGTTCTTGCCCACCTGCATCACAAGGACGGCCAAGACCCCAAACCCGCCCGCAAGGTTGCAGATCTCCAGCGTGGCATATCATCCGCAACAACCGGCGACGCGCTCTTACGCTTGCTGCCACTGCAAAAGCAAGGCAGTCGGGTTCGTTGTTGCGCATCTAGCCAATCCCCTGACAGGGTGTAGCTGCTCCGGCCGAACCGCGCTCGCGGTTCCGTGCTTGTCAACGGCAACAAGTACCCGGCATCGCCGTAGATTGTAACAGATCGAGTCTCTGAAGTTAGCCCCGACTCGAATGATCGATTTTTTGAAGTGTGTCCGGATCGCGGGATCCTGCGTGGTGCTCGGGCCGGCATGCGTATGGTATCTTGAGGGACGGCTGCCATGGCATCGTATTTTTTAGCCGCGGGACGGCGCTTGGCGTGTTTTTTATGTTAATTTTTTGATGTCATGCCGGAATCATGATCTGCTCGGGCATCGGTATCTTCTTTGCGTTGCCCCGCAGGTAGTCGATGACGAACCGGTACGGGTTTATGCCGCGCTTTTCACATGTGGCGAATATTGACTCGCGGATCTCGGTGGTCTTGAGCCCGCGCTCCGAGCGGCTCCCGTAGAATATCTTCCGCATTATTGAGAATGTGCGCAACGCCTGCTCGCTTCCGTTGTTGTGGTACGGGACGTCCTCGTGTACGAGGAAGGTCAACAGCGACCTGCCCTCCCTCTTGAGCCGCTTTACGTACCTGTTGCAGTCCGGATCCTTGTACGTGCCGGCGGCGAGCGCGTCTATGCGGTTCTGCAGCCTGCGTATACTGCGCTGCGGGATGTCCTGCACGAGATCGTATTTTCCGTGCAGCCTTATCGCCGACTTGAGTATCCTGTATAGCTCGCCGAAGAACTCCTTGAACTCGGCGCCGGCGTTCTTTTCGATGGTCCGGTACATGTCCCGAAAGTAGTGCAGCAGGCACTTTTGGAGGATCTCGTCCACGCTCCATGCGGGGTGCGAGTCGCCCACCAGTATGCCGTCAAAGTCCTTCAGGAACGCATCGGAGACGTGCTTGCTTCTGGATAGCGATATGTGGTAGATGGTGCAGGTCCCCGAATGGAACACCCACACCCAGCAGTTCTTGCCGTTGATGTACCACCCGGTGTCGTCCCCGCCGGCTATCTTGGCGCCGGTGATCTCGTCCAGCAGTCCGTGGTAGAGAGGCTCCATGAGGGTGGCCACGCGCCAGTCCAGATCCTCCAGCGTGGAGATGACGATATCCCTGCCGTAGAACATCTGGATTATCTTTTGTATCTTGCCGTACGAGATTGTCAGGTGGCGCATCGTGGAGATCCGCGCCATCATATCGATACCGAAATGCTCGTTGGGCAGAAAGTTCTCCGGCTGAGCATACTGCATGCAGGCGCATTTTCTGCAGTACCGCCCGACTATCTTCATGTCGATGTTGGCCCACCTGCCGTCCACTATGGATTCGCCGGTCCTGGGATAACTGCTCGAGTACTCCGAGAGTAGATCGCCACATATAGGACAGAATTTGTGGTCCACTGTTTCGTGTACGGTCGCGTGGCTCTGCCGCGCGTACTTGGGTGGCGCCTTTTTCGTCTCCTCATGCGGGTATCCCTTGAACTTCCTGGAGTTGTAGCTGCGCGCTTTCTTGGTCGTCCTGCCGCGTTTGTTTTTCAGCTCTTCTATGGTCTTTGTCAGCTCGTCAATCTTGGATCTCAGCTGGTCGTTCTCTGCTACCACCTTGCGGTTCTCCTCTTTCAGATCCTTCATTTCTTGGTCCATTTGATCAAACTGCTTGCCAAGAACCTCGAAAAGCTTGTTGACATCAGGATTCTTCCAGTCTATTCCCTCAAGATCAAATCCCGGCATCATCGTTTGGCCTTGGCAGATGCGATCCTTATGTGTTACTGCTTGAGTATATAAAGAACTTCAGAAAGTCGGCATGTTACCTCTACAACCCGTCTATCCTGAAGACGGATGTGCCACATATCGGGCACATATTCTTGGTGGTCAGCCTGCCGCTACCGGCAAATGTCACTCTGTGCGGAGTACCTTTTCTTTGGCAACCAGACTGCGCTCTACGTCTGCGGCTTCACGGCATGCAGTGGCTGACGCGCGCAACACCTTTGCCATCTCCGGAGACGCCTTGGTCACCGCAGCCTCGTTCTGCTCTGCCTGCGCCTCCCACCATTCAGATCTTTCCGCCGGTTTCATGCCACTATATGCATGTGCATTGTTATAAACCCTCATCAGCCGAATAGGATGTGGTGGAATATACGGAAGCCGACTACTACATTGCTTTGGACATGCTACCGCGCACCGAGGAACAATTGAAGTTTTGCGACAACCGCATTTCCGAGTTAGAGGCAGCCGGGCATCACAAAGCAGCTAGACGATACAAGAATCTGCGGCCTGCCTTGGTGGTGGCGCGGGATTACCATGCTGGCGTGCTGCGCCAGTGGGAATCCAACCAAATGTAGGGTTTTGCATACGGCAAGGTTAGGGTTGTTGATGCGGCGTATTTGTGTCGCGGGTTGTACAAACGCTTTCCGGATTCCGCGTTCACTGTAGAGGTCGCATCGTGGCGGCAGAGCGCGGGGAAGTGTGGGTTCTTGTGCAAATTCGGGTGTTCATCGAAACCATCTGCCGCGACCAGCGCTTTCCCGAACAAAATCTATTGCCCTGGGAGCAGCCGTCGGGCAGCACCCACGTTTGCAGCAGAACCCAAGTGCGTGTACGACTTATTACCCTCCGCCACCCATTATGGACATGGTTACGGCAGACACGCTGATTAAGAAAGCGGAACGTGCGGCATCGGCAGCGGAATGCATAGGCATGGATGACGTAGCGGCTGCAATGCGCGATGATGCGCGGCTCTTCAAGGAACTCAAGGATGGTTTCCGGAGATTCGGAGAGGATATCTAGGCTCAGGCGACGCTACAACCGTTTGGCCGCCGGAGTTGACGAGGGCTGGAACGCGATACACAGCACCATAGACTCGGTCTATCCAAGATATGCCACCATCGCCGCCGCCGAATCTGAAATCAGGGAACTAAAGGAAGAGATCCGGAAACGGCGCGCACTCATGCAGTCGCGCATCGACGAGATGAGATCCATACGGGACGAGCTACGTCAGGCCACCGATGAGGAGTAGCCGCCTACAGCCGATATGCAGCTTATCAATTCCCGCTGTGGCACCGCTGAAGCTACACCCCTAGTGGTTATCAGCCCCCTGCTGTCGCAGGCCGTAGGTAAGTGAACTCCGCAAAATCGGCGGCGGATTTACAGGGAGGAGGATTAGGTCGAAAGATCTGCGGGTCTAGGGGGATTCGAACCCCCGACAGCCGGATTAAGAGTCCGGTGCTCTACCTGGCTGAGCCATAGACCCGTTGAGATGCAGTAGGACAGTTGTTATTAACTTTGGGGAGGCGGAGCGGGTTGGTGCGTAAATCGACAGGCGGTGCCTGCAGACCCCCTTCCCGGGCGGCGAGGTCCTGCCTGTGGGCAGGAATTACGCACCAACCTCGAGGTGGATGGGTTGTTCAATCTCAATGTGATGGCGGCTGCTAATTCTGTGTGATGGGTCCTTGGCCGTCCTGACCATGGGCCGTACATAGTCATCCCCCCCCTGCGCTCAGCCACCTGTTCGGCTACCCAATATCTGGTCGCCGAATCAGCATTGCAGACAAGTACCCCCCGGTTGCCCTTGGCGCTCATCACCTGATCGGGCAGATCAACAACCGTACGCGTTTCGGCTCGGAACGGCAAGATCCATATTTGTCGGGATCCGCGGGCCCCCATGCCGGTCAAGGACATGAAGCTGCTGCGGGACCAGCTGGCCAGGGTGATAGGCGAGAACAGGAGCCTGGAGGCCAAGCTGGAAGAGTCCGACGGAAAGAACGCCGAGCAGGCGCTGATGGTGGACCGGTTGGCGTTGAAACTGAGCCTTGCAACCGCCAAGCTTGATGAGGCGCTCGCCACGGTTGCCAATCTGGAAGAGGCCCTCAGGGTGGTGACCGGAAGCAAGGCCAAGGCAGAGAGGATCCTGCAATATTACGACAACGCCCACACGCCGCCGCGCAACCGGACCATATCACCCAGCGCGAGATAAACAAGCAGAAGAAGGAGGAGCGGAAAAAGAAGAACCCCACCGGGCGGAAGGGGCGCCACAAAGGCTGCGCCAACACGGCGGTCAGCCGCAAGGCCACCAGGACCGTGCTGCACCGGCCCGACAGGTGCAATAGTTGCGGGGGAGGCAACCTGGAGGCGGAGCGCACCGACAACGAACTTGTGGTGGACATACCATTCATACCGCAGATCGAGGTCGTCAACCACCGCCTCGACACGTGCAAGTGCCTCGACTGCGGCAAGATCACCGCCCCTTCCCGGACGGGCCTGGTCCGCGGCACCTCGCTGGGACCCAAGCCAGCTCAGGATGACCGTCGGCCTGTGGAGCATGAACGCCAGCTACGAGGGTATAGGCGAGTTCTTTTCGGAACTCTTCGGCATGACCGGGTGTGGCAAGTCGACCATCCAGCACGCGCTGGGCAGCATGACCCCACTGATGAAACCGGATGCCAACGCCATGTTCGAGGAGATGAAATCCAAGAAGGATCCCGTCGGCATCGATGAGTCTCCGGTAACGGTTCCCGGCAGGACGGGACAGATTTGGCTTGCCGCCGATAAGGACACCACCCTGGTCAAGGTGGAGGCCAGCCGGGCGGAGGCCGTCCTGCGCAAGATCTTCCCCTTCTTCGAGCGGCCGCTGACGGCAGACGGCTACCAGCCCTACAAGAATCTCTTCGAGACACTCCAGCGCTGCTGGGCGCACATCAGCCGTGAGTCCGAGAGCCAGGTCAGGATCGCCAAGGAGAGATCCGGCGTCTCCTCGACGGACTGCCGCGACGCGCAGGCGCGGCACGACCGCCTGATGCTGATCTACCACGAGGCCAAGGAGATGGACACGGCCACCCCCGGCCAGTGCGACGTACTGGTGCAGCGTACCATCAAGGTGGCCCGGACCTACCCCGAGAAGCTGGCCAACAAGATCATCGCTGCCGCCCCGTACCTGTTTACCTTCCTGCGGCACCCGGGCATGCCGCCGACCAACAACCACTCCGAAAGGGAGCTGCGCCGCCCGATACTGCGCCGCAAGGTCAGCGGCCAGATAGGCAGTGTCGAGGGAATGGACAGGTTCGGCGTGCTGTTCACGTGCCTGCTGACCTGGCGCAAGCGGAAACTCAACATCTACCGCGAGCTGGACCGCATCCTGATGGCCCAGACTTGATTCGTTCCGAGCCGAAACGGTACAAGTTCAGGTCAAATGTAGATCCGTGCCTGGTCTGCCCTTCCTTGAGGACACCGTTGTGAGAAGAGTGGTGTGTGGTTTGGTTTGACCTGAACTTGTACCCGAAACGCGTACCAACAACCAGTCTAATGATTTTTATATGCAGATTGCTACAAATATGTGCCATGGACGGGGAACGACAGCCGCAGGTACCAAACAAGTGCCAGCTGCATCTCCACTACAGCGTCCCCCGCCACACCCATGCATGTCCCGCCCGCATCATGGCCTCTGCGGACGGTGTCTTGCCTACGATCTGGTATGACACCACGGCTTTATAAATAAGAGTACATGTCCCCGCACCCTCCCCCCAACACCTAGCCCGGGACATCCATGCCTAGCTGTCCGGATAGACGCCGGCGCCGAACGTGCAGCCACCATGAGCATTGTTCCAGGATGCTTGCGCCCGTACTCGCCCGTCTCGGTGGCAGGGGCGGTCTCCACCGGCATCCCAATCCGGACGAGGTCGCATGCCCGCAGATAGCCGGCATCCTTGAGCGGGCGGAGATCGCCAAGACCGCCCCGCAGGTGGCGGCCGCAGGCAACGCCCTGACCGGCGCCACCAACATGCCCGCCAGGGTCCGGATGATGGCGACGCTCAGGGCGGAGCTGACCGCCGAGCTTATCCGGACACTCTTCGGGGCCTACACCAAAGACGTCCCGATAACACTCGGAATGGACAGGACACGGGCTGACCTGCTCGCGGCAATCTACATCCGGCCGGCCGCTCGGGCCATCACCTGGTACGCCCCCCGCCATAGCCGGGTTCGTGAACTCGGCGGTCGGGGCAGGGCGGTTCTTTGATGGAGTAGCATCCGCGCGCGGTTGGCGTGCCGGTTCGCATATATCCCCCGACTACCATCACACGTCGGTGCAGTAGTCCGCCCGCCGGGATCGCGCAGACACCAGCATAGTTGATAGTTAATAATAAATACTACAATATTATTAACGTCCCCAATGAAAACCGAACTAATTCTGTTCTTGACAGCGGCTGCCCTGATCCCACTAAGCACTGTGGCTCAGGACGCTGCCGCCGAAGACATACGCATACAGGCATCGTTCTACCCGTATTACGACTTTACGAGGAACGTGGCCGTATCACCGGACAACGTCGATCTGTTCCTGCCGCTAGGTGTAGCGGCCCACGACTGGGAGCCTAGCATATCCAAGGTAGAGTCCCTGCAGGTCACCGACGTGTTCGTCTACAACGGCCTCGGCATAGAGGAGTATCTGGAACGGCTGGTCGAGTCCGATGATTATGACCACATCACCTTTGTACAGGCGAGCGTGGGTCTGGATCTGATATCCACCACCGGGCTAGACGAGATGATCCGGGGGGCGCTTGAGGAGTACGAGAGCGGCCACTACACCGCCGAGGAGGCGGTCGAAGCCATCGAAGCCATCCTTGACACAGAGGAGATCCGGGAGATACTGGTGATGTATAGGTCTGGTGATCTCACCACGACCGAGGCCCTCACCCGCATCCAGAGCCTATCTGGCGGCGGTCATGACGAACACGGTCATGACGAACACGGCCACGATAACGGCGAAGCGATGGAGGAATCCGGTCATGACGAACACGGTCATGACGAACACGGCCACGATAACGGCGAAGCGATGGAGGAATCCGGTCATGACGAACACGGTCATGACGAACACGGCCACGATAACGGCGAAGCGATGGAGGAATCCGGTCATGACGAACACGGCCACGATAACGAAGAGCTCATCGCAGACATACGCGGAGTACTGGAGGAGATAAGTGACGGCGACACCAGCCACGAGGATGGACTTGAAGCCATCCACGACCTGGCTGGGTCCGAGGAAGGAGGCCACGACCATGGGCACGACCATGCCCACGACCATGGAGACTTTGATCCGCATGTCTGGCTGGACCCCGTCTTGGCCAAACAACAGGTCCTGAACATACGGGACGCTCTGATCCAGGTGGATCCGGACAACGCCGATACCTACCGAGACAACGCCGCCGACTATGCCGCCCAACTGGACGAGCTGCACTCAGAGTATGCAACCACCCTGGCCAACTGCCAGCACGACACGATAGTCACCTTCCATGAGGCCTTCGCCTATCTGGTCGCACGGTACGGCTTTGAGACGGTCTCGCTCTCCGGCATATCGGGCACCGAGACGGTCACGATCTCCGACATCACAAATATGGTCGACTACGTCAAGGAAAACGACATAAAACACCTGCTGGGCGATGACGTGCTCGACACGAAACCCCTGGAGACGCTTGCCGATGAGACGGATGCGGTGGTGCTCACCCTAAGCCCCATCGAGGGGATCAGCCAAGAGGAGTTTGACGCTGGCGTCACCTACCTAGGCAAGATGAGGGAAAACCTAACCGCTCTCAAGACGGCGCTGGCATGCCAGTGAATAGGTGACCCAATCCATTTTTTTGTATCTTCTGTTGCGGGGGCGGCTATGCGCCGAGTATATGTTCACGTCATCTAGGCACGTTTTACCTCCTGAAAAATGGATTTTCGGCCGCGATCATACGTGTTTTAATATCGGCCGGTACGGGAAACGGAGTGGTTTGTACGCATGTCGTGTTCGGACCGGAAATAGCTGCCATGACGCGACGATGCCGTGAGATCTAAATGTGGGCTGATCCGCCGTCCTCAGTTGGCTGAACCAAACAAACTAAAATTACAAGCAACCGCGTACAAGTACGCAATAGGGCACCATCAAGCAATGAAACGGAACTTACCAAAGGGAGGCAAGTTCCCTCCAGACGCATGCATGGACAAACTCAGGGCACCACGGCCGACGCCGGCAGCGCCCATGCTAGGGGACCCTGGACGCGGAGGGTTCTTGCATCGGCTCCCCTGTGAAACGTCAAGCACCGACCAGAGGGCGAGATGCTGCACACGCCGCCGTTCTCCGGCGTGACGCGCAGGGTGCGCGTCGGGAAACACCCGCGTTTGCACAGGAACCACCCGCATTTCACAAGAACTGATTCCCGCAATCAAAAGGCGCCGGATCCAAACCGGGTTTGCTCTACGGGCGCTGGCCAACCACAGAGTTGCCGGCTATCTCTATCGTGCCAGCTCCCTCGTAGAATTCGACGGTAAGCGTGCGCGCATACGGCGACGCCGACTCGGCAAAGTCAGTCTCCACGCCGTCAATCCAGACGACATAAGCGGCATCGCCCAAAGTGTCGCGGGCGAACTGCCTCGTGCCCTCCGGCACGCGGTAGTCGGGTTCCCCGGGGAGTTTGGAGTCGGCCACCGCCCGCGGTATGTTGAGTGTCAGCGAACCGTCCCCGGTTGCGTTGATTGCGACGATCAGGGACGTGGCGGCGGTGTCAACCCCGACACTCAGCACACTGCCGCCGGTGATGTTGTAACCCAGCGAGTATTTTGCGTCTGCCACCATGACTGCCTTCTCATATGAGGCAGCAGACGTGAACGTGTCCGCACGCTCAGGATCCGCGGGTTCGGATAGCGGGACTATCCTGAGATCCGATCGTCACCTGGGGCCGGAATCAACCTGCCGTCTTGGTTACTGGTCAGAAGATACAGGTACCCGTCCGGCCCGGTCTGGATATCCCGTATCCGCCCAAACGACTCCAGGAACAGGCGCGTGTGGGACACCACCACGTTGTTCTCCAGATCAAGATCAATCATGTGGAGATGGGTCCCCCGAAGAGCCGCGACAAAGAACTTTCCGGTCCATTCGGGGATCTTGTCGCCGTCGTAGAACTCCACCCCGGATGGCGCCCACGTGTCGTTTCCAGTGTGGATCAGAGGCGTCTGCATGCCTTCTGCCGTCTCGTCCCCAAGTACGATGGGCCAGCCGTAGTTTGCGCCAGGCGATATCAGATTGATCTCATCATGCGCCTCGCCCCTCCATCCGGACGGCCCGTGCTCGGAGATGAGGAGGTTTCCGGCTGCGTCCCAATCCAGCCCCTGGGAGTGCCTGTGCCCCAGCGACCACACCGGCGAGCCCTCGATTGGGTTGTCTTCAGGGACGGTACCATTCGGACTAATCCGAAGAACCTTTCCTGCCAGTGAGTCGGGGTTTTGGGCCAAGAACGGATCCGTTGCAACGCCGGTGGTTATGTAGATGTTCCCGTCCGGCCCGAACTGAATTCTCCCGCCGTTCTCGAATACGGCCCCGGGGAGCCTGTCCATGACCACATACTCGTTGGAGACCCGCCCGTCCACCAACGTGTAGCGGACCAGCTTGTTCAGGAGGGCGTCGCCATCGTTGTAGGTGCGGTATATGTAGATGTAGTTGTTCTCCTCAAAGTTGGGATCCACGGCGACACCCAACAGTCCTCCACCGAGGCTGGTGGACGTAAAGAGCTTCAGGGGGAGAGGGTTGGCCGTACCGTTCGGGATCATCTTGAGCCAACCGATCCGCTCTGTGACGAGGATGGTTCCGTCCGGCAGCCAGTCGATGCTCCACGGGACGAAGAGGTCTTGCGCCACGGTCTCCGCCCGCACTCCAAAGCCCGGATATGTGGGTGGCGACTCGGCCGGCAGGGGAATGGGGATCTGGAGTTGCGCGTCTGCAGCCTGGGTGGAGTTGAGGAGGTCCACAAGCTCCGGCGTGCGTGCGGGCTCTGGCAGATCAAGAAGATCGGGCACCTCCGAACGCGGCACCGGCGCGGCCGATATGATTCTTGCCTGATCCGGTTCGAAGGGCCTGGCGCTCCACTCCACCACGCTGATCGGAACGGCAAGAATCTTGTTCAGGGTCTGGAAGCTTCCTTCCGTTGCCAGCCTCCCGAATACTGTGTACTGCCCGTTAAGGAACGGCGCGTCCGTGTCGAGTATGAAGAACTGCGTGCTGGCGCTGCCGGGATCCGCCGTTCTGGACATGGACACGATCCCGCGCTGGTGCTTGATGGTGTTGAATTCCGGATCCAGCCTGTCATCAGTACCGCCCAGTCCCCAAGTGTCCCGGTTGCCGCTGATTGTGTTGGGATCCCCGCCCTGTATCAGGTAGTTGTCTATTATCCGGTGAAACAGGGTCCCGTTGTAAAAACCCGACTCGGCCAGTCGGATAAAGTTGTCCACGTGGTTGGGGGCATCTTCTGGAAAGAACTCGATAAAGATGCTGCCCTGGGCGGTCTTCAACTCCACCAGCAGTTCGGCGGAGTCGGCGGCTGCCAGGTTGGCGGGGACGGTCAAGGACAGCGCCAAGGCTGTCGCCGCAAGGAGCCAAGTTGTACGGAACATCCGGAGATGTGGGGAACAGGCGCCGCCGGCGGGGGGACGCCCGCTACTACCTAGTATAGACCACAAACGGCTGTCCAGCCGCAATGACGTACCCGTCATGCAGCTGGAACAGGACGGTCTTGGTCGGGATGGAACCGGTTGTCAGGTCTAGGATGCTATAGTAGGCAAAGGTGGTGTCTCCGTCGTTGTGCAGTTCCTCCTTGATCTTGCCCACCGGAAGGAACGCCCCCAGCGCCTTGTCCTCAAGGTTGGTGCCCACCAGACTCGGGTCTTGGCCGTGGGCCACTATCTCCAGTGTTTCACGGTCCAAGATGAACGGGTAGTCCGAGCTGGCGGCCCTCATCGCGTTGACATCCTCAAATGCGGCATCCCTGCCTTCGGCCTCATAGACATCAATGACCTCCTGGATGACGCGCTCCATCGGTTCAAAGTTTCCATAGTAGTAGCCGGCGCCAAACGTGTACCCGTCGTAGGTGGAGAGCCAGGTACGCTTGTACTCGTACCTCTCGCTTACGGGGTTGTAATAGGAATACTCCACCCAGATGCCGGGGTTCTGCTCAAGTGCCTGGCGGGCATCATCAAGGTCGATGGCTGCGGCGATGGGTGCTGCGCAACACACGCCCACCCGCTCCGGGACGCCGCCGTGCGCAATGAGCTCCCAGCTTTCGGCATCATTCACGAACGGGTAGACGATCTCGGGAACGGCGGCCTGCCAGGTGATGCGATCGAAGGCGCCCTCTCCGTGGGTCTTGTACAGGTCGATGGCTGCATTGACCGCATCGACGGCTGCCTCCTCCGGCGAATAGACGTTCGCGGTGGTGAAGAGGTACCCGTCATGCAGGACAACCCAACTGGTACTGCGCATCTCCTGAGTGGTGGGGGCCAGCGGGTTTACGAAGATACTGTCCGTCCACAACCCGGGGCTCTCCTCTAGGGACTCAAGCACCGCTTCCTGATCCTGATCGAAAAAGTCAATGCCCAAGTTCAGGCCGACCAAGTTCGGAAATCCGGTAAACGCCAGTATCGTGTTGTCGTCGGGATCCAAAACTATCTGCCTGACCCCCTCCATCAGGGTGATTAACCTGAACGCGTCCTCACCTTCCAACTCGTACAACTGTATGGCCTCGTTTGTCACCGACTGGATCCTTTGCTCTTCGGTCATTCCGTAGCCTGACCCAAAGACGTAGCCGTCATGCAGGCGGAGATGGGCCCGGGTGTATTCGCTGCCCAGCTGCGGATCTGCCGACGGATAGCTCACCGACAGGCTTTCATGTTCGGCTAGGATCTCGGACAGTGACCTCAAGTGCCACGTGATGCCCATCGCATCTGAGATGGCGCTCCCGGTGACGTTCGGATTGCTGTGCGCCACTATCTCCAGGGTCCCGGCATCCAGCACGAACGAGACATCCGAGCCGGCCGAGATGGCCGCAAACGAGTCGACTCCGTCGGCATCGTACATACGAACCATGGAGTCTACGCGGTCTAGGGAGTCGTCACCGCGCACCTCATAGTAGCCGGCGCCGAAGATGTAACCGTCGTGCAGGGAGAGCCAGACGCGCTTGTCATCGCTGCCGCCGGCGTTGTGGTTGGCGAAGGTATAGGTGACCCAGACGCCATCCGACTCCTGCAGGGCCTCCAGAATCTCTTCCAAGGGCCGGTCAGCGTCATTCAGGAAGAAGGCCGACAGCCCCACGGTGACAGGGAAAGCCCCCTCGGCCAGTATCTTGAGCGTGCCCACATCTATGACGAACGGATACACCTCCATGTCGGTGCTCATCGAGTTTATCACATCAAATGCCACCACCGCCGTGCCGTACGGATTGGTGGGATGCTTGACGAACGTGCCCCGATCCGCGACCTGGACGCGTGGATCCGCCCTAGTCGATTCGTACAGGTCTATGGCGCTGTTTACCGTCTCCACCGCCGCCACCCGTGGCGTCGGGTAGGACTCACCAAAGAAGCGCTCGACTAGGTAGTCGTTTCGCAGATCCGTCATGGAGTCTATCGCGTCCTGAATGGACGCTGTAAAACCGTCATCCTCAGCGTACGCAGGGCCGACGGCGGCCAGCGCCATGATGGCCGTTATACTGCCCAACAAAACCATCCTCATACCGTTTTTGATAATACGGTCATATAAAAAACATTTAGACACTATCTTATTATTGTTTTTTGTGTTGTTTTTATTATTAACATTGTGTAAGTGCGGTAATGTTTTAATGGCGTACAAGTTCAGGTCAAATTCTGACCTGCGCCTGATCAGATATCCGGCGGATGTTACCTGACACGATCACCCACGAAACTCATGCAGGCCCGAACTTGTACGGAGGGACGGCGATATCATCTCCGGACCCCGGCCGGCCCAAACTGGAGATTATCCGGGATAGTTTTGAGAGGAGGCGCGCCTCGATGCCGCGGACGGTCCTGAAAAAGAACCTGGGAATGTTCGCCGTGCGGTTCACCTACAATACCCAGAGGATAGAGGGCTCCACGCTGAGCCTGAAGGACACCGCACGGCTCTTGGAGGACGGCATTACCCCGGCCAGCAGGCCGGTTGACGACGTACGGGAGGCCGAGGCGCACCGGACCGTCTTCCTTGATGCGATAAGGGAGGGGGGCCTCTCAAGGGACCGGGTTGTCGAATGGCACAGGAGACTGTTTGGGGACACCAAGGAAGATATCGCAGGAAAGATCCGGGACTATGACCTCGGGGTTGCCCAGAGCAGGTTCAAGCCGCCGCCGCACGGCGCGGTAGGCGGATTGCTCAGCGGGTTCTTTGAGTGGTACGAGGCCGGCAAAAACGCGCTGAATCCGGTCGAGCTTGCGGCGCTGGCGCATCTAAAGTTCGTCACGATACACCCGTTCGGCGATGGCAACGGGAGGGTATCCAGGCTGGTGATGAACCACGTGCTGTATCGGTCGGGCCATCCCATGATGGACATAAAGTACAGGGACAGGGGCTCGTACTACAACGCGCTGGAGAGATCGCAGACGGGGCAGGCGACTTGCCGTTCCTGAGGTGGTTCATGGGAAGGTACCTCCGGATGCATGCCAGCTACCTGTGACACCTGGGAGATGAACGGTCCGGAGGCGCCGGGAGGCGTTCCCGTGTTCGGCGAGCCTGTGCCCCCCAAGCCTGCCGGGAACCTGGCCGCCGCATCGGCGCAGGAAACTTTTTAGCGGCACGGGATACTCACAACACAATGAACGAGGCGTACGTCCTTCTCAACGTATCATACAAGAGCCAGCAGGATGTCGTCGAGAAGGCCACGCGCATTCCGGTCGTCAAGTCGGTCAAGACCGTCTACGGCATCTGCGATGTCCTGGTGATCCTCGAGTCCGATGACATGCAGAAGATCAAGGATGCCATAGACAACGACCTTCACGGCATGGACGGCATTACCAACCTGACCTCCCTGATCTCGGTCAACTGAGCCCACATGGCGCAAAAGTACGAGATCGTCATAGTTGGAGCGGGACCGGCGGGGCTCGCCGCGGGAATGTATGTCGCCAGGCAGAAGGTCTCCTGCATCGTGATATCCAAGGATCTGGGGGGCCAGATGAACCTGATCCCCAAGCTCGAAAACTACCCAGGCACCATAATGTCCAGCGGCCCGCTGCTGGCAAGGACGCTCGAAAACCAGTACCTCTCGTTCGGCGGCGACCTCGTCTATGACACGGTGGACCGCGTGGACGAGACCGATGGCGGGCTGGCAGTCAAGACGTCCAGATCCGAGTACGAGGCCAGGGCGGTGGTGGTTGCCGCCGGCAAGGTTCCCAACAGCCTGGGCCTGGACAACGAGTCCGCCTACCAGAACAAGGGCGTCCACTACTGCACAAAGTGCGACGCCCCCTTCTACCAAGGCAGGACGACCGCGTCGGTGGGGGTTGGCGCCTACCTGCTAGAGTCCGGCATCCTGTTATCCAGGATGGCCAGCCACGTCTACGTGATATTCAAGGGCGGGAGACTCGGCGGGGATCCCGACATGATAAAATCGCTGGAGCGCAAGGAGAACGTGGAGCTGGTGCCCAACTCCAGCGTAAAGACCATCACCGGCAACGGGACGCTCCAGCAGATCACCGTCGCCGACAAGGCCGGCGGGGAGAAGACCATCCAGGTGGACGGCCTGTTCATAGAGATGGGCTCCAAGATCAACCTCGGCTTCGTCAAGCACCTGGTCGATTTGAACCCAAAGGGCGAGATCATAGTAACCAACGGCGGAAGGACCACCCATCCGGCCATATTCGCGGCAGGCGATGCCACCAACATACCCTACAAGCAGATCGTGGCGGCGTGCGGAGATGGCGCCGCCGCCGGACTCTCGGCCTTCAACTACGTGGAGAAGCTCAACGGCAGGCCCGGCGTGCGCGCCGACTGGAAGAAGCAGATAGGCGACACCGTCTTCCACTACTAGGTTCCGGCGGTTGGGCCCAAGCCGCACCATCCATGCGGGTACGCACGGCCGCCCCGTCTGGCAGGCACCCCGCACCGTTGATGCCATGCTCCCCACGCTGCGGTGCGCGCCGCGGGGTACCGGGCGCCTGCCGCGCAGGGATGGTGGGGGGGATCATCACGGTGGGGCCAGGATCCAGGCGCCCCGCCTAGCTGCAAACCGGCAAAAGTTGCTCAAAGACAGGATATGCCGTGATGGTTGGTCAGGCCGCCTTGGCCTGGGCCTCGTCGTACTTTTCCAGGATGGCAGTCAGCACGGTCGAGACAGGCAGGTCGTTCATCTTTTTCTTCTCGGCCAGCAGCTTGCGGTATGCGTCCAAGGTGATGTACACCGGTATCGAGCCGTTGCCCTCCAGCAGCCCCCTGACATTGTAGAGGGCCGTCTCCATGCCGCGTTCGGCGGATTTTGCAAACTTTGCCTTGTCCATGATGCTGCCCAGCGGACCGAAGGGCATCTCGTAGTCTACCGTCATGGTGACCCGGGTCAGGTTCTGGCCCAGAGACTCAAACTCGTTGGTTATGCCCCACCGCTTGAAGGGTCCGTCTATCTGCTTGGCGGATATCCTGCGGTTGCGGTCAAACTCGGTGGTCTCGCAGTCCCACTCCAGCCGCTTGCCGTTGAAGTTGCCGATCACCCGGAAGGTGGTTCCCACTCCCATGCCCTCCTTGATGTCCATCGGCACCACGGCCATGCCCACGGCGTCGCTCTTTATCTGATCGGAGACGTGCTCGGGCCGCGCAAAGTAGGTGAAGACGTTCTCTATGGGCGTCTTGATGTCTATCGATTTTATGACCGTAGTCATCGCAACTTCCTCTCGGTAAAGTGGATTTAAAGGTTTTGAGAAATGCCTGGTCTGTGCGTTAGGTACAAGTTCAGGTCAAATTCCGGGTCGTGCCTGATCGACACTCACCGGTAGGGGCCGCCGACGCGCTCAAGCATGAAATCCGGCTGGGCCCGAACTTACACGTGCGGGCATCCATCGGTGCGTCCCCTGCCGGCTTCTCTTGGACGGAACGCACGCTGTCACTCCACGCGGCAGGGCGCAGGCTCCCTGTTCCCTCAGTTACATGAAGATTAAATGCCGATCTTGCCCTTGATCAGGCGTATCTCGCCCTCCAGCCTCTGGAAGCGCCTGTCCGTCATATTGCCCAGATTATCCGAGAGGCGTCGTACCTCCGCTGAGGTCTGATCCTGCTTGTCAAGCATCTTCTCTGAGTAGCCCTGTATGGTCGCTATCGTCTGATCCTGCTTGTCAAGCATCTTCTCTGAGTAGCCCTGTATGGTCGCTATCGTCTGATCCTGCTTGTCAAGCATCTGATCCTGCTTCCGGTGAGATATCTCGAAATGCATGTTGCCTGTGGCAAAGCCCTCCACCATCTCTGCCAGCATGTCCCCCACTACAATCCTAAATGACCTGAACTCCCCGGTTGCCTTCTGTCGTGACACTTTGATGCCTTTTACCACCACAGGTTCCCCAAAATTCCGCATTTTTTGGATCAGCGACTCGATGTCCTGCTTGGAACCCTCTGCCACAATCTCAACCGTCTCGTCGTCCAGATTCTTAACATAGCCCGTGACTCCCAGAGACACGGCGCCGGCTCGTACTTTGTAACGGAATCCTACTCCCTGGACTATGCCGTCGACTATGATTGTGGCTCGCTCCATGATACGATTCATTGTATTTACCGTGTTATACTTTACGTATGATTTGGCTGTGTCCCAGAAGTACAAGTTCAGGTCAAATTCCGACCCGTGCCTGACCGGCTACCTCCGGGTGATGCTGCCTGGCGTGATCGCGTATGGGGTTCAGTTTGACCTGAACTTGTACGGGTGCGCAAATCGACAGGCCGTACCTGCAGATCCCCTCCCCGGGCGGCGGGGTCCTGCCTGTGGACAGGAATTACGCACCAGCCTTCCCCGGACTGGTAAGCATAAATGGCCTGCATGCAGACCACAAAAGGTCGATGGCGGACACCCCAATCCCGTGGATCACGGTGAGTCGGTCCGGGCCGTCCCAAAACCTGCCCCGCAAGGCCGCAGACGGACGCTCCAGGCCGGGGCAGGATGCCCCCGAGAGCGGCGAGAGGCTCATCTGCGCCATACACGACTATGCATGGAGCAGATACGGCAAGATCATAGAGGATGTCCGCGACCGGTGCCCGTACGACCTGGACCTGGACAACGACATCTACGTGCGCAGGCAGCTCGTAACCTGGTTTGTGTCCAAATGGATAAACCCGGATACGGGCGCCACGGTGGTGGACGAGTTCGTCGGGGATCACGTGCGGGACAGGAAGGCGGCATCCAGGATACTCGGGTTGAAGGATCTGATCCATGACGAGTTCAGGGTGGTCCGCGAGGAGAACAGGTTCACCGTGGTCAGGGCCGGCAGGGACGGCGCCCTGTACAGGGTGATGATGACCGGGGATTCGCACATCATTCTGGATGACCGCCTGTGGTTCGAGAGGATCCAGCAGAGCCACCAACGGTTTGAGGGGCAGATATTTCCGGGGTACCCGGCCGGCTCGTACAGGACGTGCGGGGTGGTGGTAAGGCCTAAGCGTTACCGCAACCGGACCGACGGGTACGCATACTCGTCGCATGTGGAGGACAGGGACCACATGTCCCTGATTAGGGCGGCGCAAGGGGCCGAGTCTGTACCCGTCACGTCTCGGCTCCGCCTGCGCCGAGCCCTCAAAAAGTTCCCCACTGAGTGGGTATACCAGATGTACCTTGCCCTGGGCCTTCCTGAGAGCGACGCGACCAGGGGAAAGAAGGCCGACGCCGTATCGACCGCTCTTCTGGGGGCATCATCCCTGTCCGGCATACTGGCGGGCCTGTCCCGGGAAGAGAGGGAGTGCCTGAGGGTGGTGGTCGAGGCGAACGGATACGCGGAGTACTCCGAGATGCAGAGACGGTTCGGTCCCGACGATACGGAGGTGCGGTGGTCAAAGAGCCGGCCGCGTTCGGCCATAAGCGGGCTCCGGAGGCGGGGTCTTCTGCTGGTGGGATTGCGCCGGGGGCAGGACCCGCGCCGCAGGGTGCTGGTGGTGCCCCCGGACGTGCTGGCCAACCTGCGAAGGCTCCGGTTCGCGGGGATGGCGGACGCGCGTGGGATGTAGCAGCGGCCGGGCCCCTCCGTGTAGATCAGGGCGCCCGGAGAGCCCCCAGTCCGTCGGCGCGCACCGGAGCGAACCCGGTACGGTTCTCATGGATGGCAGGGGCCGCATGGGCGCGAACCGGACGGGCAACCGGGCCCCCCGCATCACGCGTCCCGCGGGCGCACCCAGCGGTGCCGCGGGCCGGCGGGCACCACCCTCCAGCCGCCGATGCCCTCTATCGACCCCGCCTTCCTTATGTGGTCCAGCTTGTCCCTGCCGCCATACCTTCTGCTGATCCTGGCATAGTGTACCGAATGGCCGGCCTTCCGGGGGTTCCGCACCGATATGAGGACCATCGCGTCCCGGAGGGGGTCGTCCCGGGACGATCCCCCGCGCAGGTCAAGGCACCACACGTCGGTGAACTCCTCCCTCAGGCACGCCCTGAGGCCGGCCTTGGAGTCCTTGGTGATGTACTCGGCGGGCACGACGAACCCCACCACCCCCGAGCCCCGCAGGCGGTCGGTCGCCCACCTCTGCGCCTTGAGGTACGGGCTTTTGGCGTCCATGGTGGAGCCGGAGTGGCCTGCGGCGCGCGCCGCCCTGCCGTACGTCTCCCGTATGCGGGCCTCCAGCCCGGGGTGCCCGCCGTCGGGGCCCGTCCCGGGCGAGCGGGGCGGATCCCCCACGATAACCCGGACGCTGTCGGCGTAGTGGCGCGCCGCCCGCTCGGCGGCATCCCCCAGGACGGGGCCGCCGGGTCCGCCGCCGGGCCCGAACGTGTCGGTGTAGGACGCCCCGCCGAACGGGACGTACCGCCGCGCCCCGCTGAGCATCTGGTGCGTGAACTCGGCGCACGCCGTCGTGGTGTAGTATGCGGCCAGGGAGCAGTCGCTGGCGTATATCTCGCCGCCGTACTTGCCGTGCATGCTGTCGGGGGAGGCGGCCTCCAGCAGCCTGGTGACGAACGCCCCCGCCCCCGAGAAGGGATCCAGCAGCCTGACGGAGCGGTCATCCAGGCCGGCGTCGAACTCGTCCCTGAGCACGCGCTGCACGGACCGCACCATAAAGTCCGCCACCTCGGCGGGAAGGTCGCCGCGCCCTGCCCTCCCGCCGGGATCCCGCAGCCGCACGTACGCCCCGTACAACATCAGCACAAAGCTCCGGCGCCGCTCGTCGGTGTCTATGTGGCGCAGCTCGGCGGGCATGTCCGCGTGCGCGGGATGGTGCGGCCACACCTCGCGGTCTAGTTTCATCTCCGAGACCACCTCCCGCATGGCGCGCGCCACCGGGTTGAGCCGGGAGAACTCCCCGCCGTGGAACATGTCCAGCAGCCCGCCAAAGGCCATGTGCTGGGCCAGTACGCGGGCGGCCGATTCCGGCGTTACGGGGTAGCCCATCAGCAGTCTCAGCGACTCGGCCAGCGGCCCGATATTCTCGGCCAGCTGCGGCGAGGCGGCCACCATCTCTGCAACGCGCCCCTCCAGGTCGCAGGCCGCGCCGGCCAGCCGCTCGGCGTACGCCCTGTAGTGGCCCGCGCCGCCGGCCCTCTCCGCGAACGCCGCCCTCATGCGGCGCGCCAGGCGCGCCCCGCCCCCGCCGTCCAGCTCGCCGGGCGCCGCCACCACCTCGACCTCTATCCTGCGCCCCACCGGGATTATGAGCGAGCCGTCGCCGGCCGGGTGCGGATCCGGCGCCGCCTCCAGCTCCAGCGCCGCCTCCAGCTCCAGCGCCGCCAGCTCGCGCCGCAGGTCCGTGTCGTGGGCGCACGCGGCGGCCAGAACGGTCCAGGCGGCACCAAGGGCGGCGTCCGGCGGCTCGCCCGCCGCCGCGCCTCCCAGCGCGATGGGCACCAGCAGGTGCCCGCGCCCCGATCCCGCGCCGGGCCGCCGGCGCACCACGCTGCCCACGCACCGCTCCGCCTCGCCCGCCGAGGGAGCATCTGCAAACAGCACGGCCGCCGCAGGGCCGCCCGGCGGACCGGGCGCAAAGAGGGCGCGGCAGGATCCGGGCCCGGCCCCCGGACCCTCCAGCCATCCGGCGTCGGCGGCCGGCCCGCCCGCCGCCGGCCGCGCCTCGGCGCGGACGGGGGAGGGTCCGGCGGCATGTTTGGCAAGCCGGACGAACCAGTCGGCCCATTGCCGGGCTCGGCGCCCGGAGCGGACCATCCCCGCGACGCCCCGCAGCGGAGGCAGGCCGCCGCCCGGGTTGAGGACGGCACGCCAGGCGGCCGCCACGGCGGCGCGCTCGGCGGCCGGCACGCTCCCGGCGGACCTCCGGTATATCCCCCTTGCGGCCCTCTCGCTCACCAGCACGACCTTCATCGCGAGGTCCGACGCCATGCCCTCCCCCACCGCCCCGCCCAGGTCCAGCCGGTGCAGCTCCTCGCCGTACGTCCCCGCATCCATCAGGCGGGCGCTGCGTCCGGGGCGGCGCGGGTCGGGCATCCGGGGCGTGGCCGTCGTGTAGAGGCGCTTGGCCGCCGATATCCCGTGCGGCGGCCCCGCGCCGTCCGCCGCATGGGCGTCCTGGCATATGGCCAGGTCGAACTCCCCGCAGGCCCCCGCGACGATGCCCGCCGCCGACCCGTACGTGGAGAACACGACCGTCATCGCGCCGGCCGGCCGGCGGCCGAACCTGGCGGCCAGGTCCCCGGGGCCGGCCGCGGCCGGAACGTCCAGGTCGGCGGCCGACTCCCCCCTGCCGGCGTACTCCGCCGAGTAGGCGGCCAGCACGTTCAACGGAACGGCGGCGGCGCCGGCCCACTCCCGCATGGCCCCGACCATCCGGGCCAGCGACGGCGACACCACCAGCACGGTCCGGCCCGGCCCGGCCATCCGCTCGGCCACCTGCAGCGCGACGAGCATCTTGCCCGTGCCGGGCGGCATCACCAGCATGCCGCGGTCCGCGTGGGCCAGGCCGCGGGATACGGCGTCCACCGCCTCGGCCTGCCTCCTGTTCAGTACCGGCGCCCTGGGCGGCGCGGCAAAGCCCCAGTCGGCGCCGAACCCGTCCAGCCGCCCGCGCGAGAGCACGGGGGCGGCCGCCCCCTCCAGGTCCCTGCGGGCGCGCCCCGACGCCTCCCCGTCCACGTGCACCACCATGGCGCCCAACCCCCGCGAGCCGGCCGCCTCCAGGAAGCCGGCCGCCTTGGCGTGCCCCAGGCCACCATAATGGCACAGTATCGCCGTGGCGGAGCCGTCGTGCCCCTCGGCGACCATGCTGATCGGCGGCCTGGTGCCGTCGCCGTACGGCGAGTCGCGCCACAGCCGCACGTCCCGGAACGCGCTACGGTACACCGGGGCGGTCCTGAGAAACCTCAGCACCAGCCTCTCCACGGCCGCCTTGCCGTACCTGCCGGAGGGCATCCTGGCAGCCTCCAGCGCCTGACCTAGGGACAGCGGATCCCCCGCCCCCTCACGGACCATGCGCCACCACCACTACCGGGCCCGGCGGCCCCGTATCCGCCACGGCTTCCCGCGGCTCCTGACGCTTTTATCATTGTCGCCGGTCGGAGGGGGAATTATCGCCGCCGGTACCCCGCCGGCCCGCCGGCCGTCCGCCGGGCCTGCCGCCGGGACACCCCGCCTGACACCCGCACCCACCGGACGGTCGGCACTACCGGGAATCTGGGTTCAAGACCTGCGGGGCAGACCGACCCGCACTGCCCGCTGCATGCCGAACCCCGAAGAACCGGCTCCGGCGGCCGCCGGCCCCGCCGGAGAGGGGCACGCCCGCCAACTCATCGGCGGCCCGGGCTGCCGGAGCGGGGCGGGAACAGCCACCGTATCCGGGCGCCAATGATCTCCGGCGTACATCGAACCGCGGCGTGCGAGCCTGCGGCCGCCAGCCGACAAAAACCACCACCGCGGACACGGCCGGTCCCCTTCGCGGCGCATATGATAGCTTACAATCTCTTTAATATTTGGCACCTGATATTCCCTCGGAGTGAACCTGAAGGTTATCGCGGCTGCCGGCGGCGCCGGGGCCGGGCTCATTGCGCTGGCCATCATAATCCAGGGGGGCTTCATGGCAGTATCCACCGAGCCCGTCCCGGTTGCCGGGGATGAGGAGGCCGCCGCCACCCAGCCCGACACGGCCGTACCCGCCGTGGAGACGGCGACCATCATGGAGACCGACGGCGTCCTGCACACCATCCCTCTGGACAAGATCAAGTCCGGCGGCCCGCCAAAGGACGGCATACCCTCGATAGACGAGCCCGTCTTTGTGGCAGCCTCCGATGCCGGATTCGTCTCCGACTCCGACACGGTGATCGGACTGAACCTGAACGGCGATGCCAGGGCGTACCCGCTGCTCATCCTGGTCTGGCACGAGATAGTCAACGACGAGGTGGGCGGGGTCCCCGTCGCCGTCACCTACTGTCCGCTCTGCTATACAAGCCAGGTCTTTGAGCGCGTCATCCAGGGGGAGGCAGTCGAGTTCGGCACCACCGGCAAGCTGTACCAGAGCAACCTGCTCATGTACGACAGGCTGACCGACACCTACTGGAGCCAGGCGCTGGGGGCCGCCGTCAAGGGCCCGCTGAGCGGGGACCGCCTCGACCGGGTCCCCTTCGACATAGCGTCCTGGGGAGACTGGAAGGACCTCCACCCCGAGACGGTCATACTCAGCACCGACACCGGGCACATCCGATCCTACGGGGTCGACCCCTACGGCACCTACTACACCGACCCCAGGATAATCTTCCCGGTGGACAACCCCGACGACCGCATGCATCCCAAGGAGATAGTCATCGGCCTTGGGCTGGGCGGCATCCACAAGGCCTACCGGCAGGCCGACATAGAGTCCGAGGTGGCCATCAACGACTCGCTGGGCGGCACCGAGATCCTGCTGCTGTCCATGTTCCCGGGCAACACGCGCGCCTTTGACAGGACGCTGGACGGGCAGGTGCTCAGCTTTGTTCACCAGGAGGGCAGGGTGGCCGACCTTGAATCGGGCTCGGAGTGGAACTACGACGGGCTGGCCGTCTCCGGCAGCCTGGCCGGCAGGCAGCTGGAACGGCTGCCCATAGAGCCCGGGTTCTGGTTTGAGTGGGCGACCATCTACCCCGGTACGCTCATCTACGGTGATGGTGCCTAGCATGCGTCCGGCGCCCAAGGGGATCATGGCCGGCTCGGCCACCGTGGCCGCCTACCTCCTGGTGGTGGTGGTCACCACCCCGGCCCTGGATCCCCTGCCGGCCATCAACGCCGCCCTCCAGATAAACTCGATAGTGATAGCGGGGATGGGCGTCGGCATAGGCCTGCAGGTCTTCCTCTCCGAGAAGGCCAGGATGATCGGGTGCAGCCTGGGGGCCAGGGGGCGCGCGTTCGGCGGCAACTCGGGCGGCGCCACCACCACCTCGTTCTTCTCGTTCTTCTCGCTGGTCCCGCTGGGCTGCTGCGGATGGTGGCTCTACCTGCTCTCCCTCCTCCCCGGAGTGCTGGGGACGGGGGTCTCGGCCGTGCTGATACAGCACAGCCAGGCGCTTGCATACCTGGGGCTGGCGGTGGTCTTTGGGTTCGTCGGGATGGCCGCCTACCGCCTCCGGCGCCAGGAGGGCATCCGGCGAGCCAGCCCCGGCGTCTGACCCTGATGGCGCCACGGCCCGGTACCAGCCGCGGAGATGCTGCACGGCGGCATGTCCACCACCACAGGGTAACGTTACAACGCCGGCCCACCGCAGAAGTTAATAGACGCTGCCGATCCTGCCACATACGATGAATCCCGGGTTGGTGGTCGCGGTGCTGGCCCTGGCCGCCGTGGCAGCTCCGGGCGCCCTGGCCGCCCCGGACCTGCTGGAGGCGCCGGCATCCTCGTACGTTGAACCCGGCCAGGACGAGCCTACCTCCCAGGAGATGGTCCTCTGGACCCAGACCCTCCGCGGCGCCATACCCCACTCGGATGATCCCTTCACGCACAAGCTGGTGCTCGGGTGCACCGGCGACGCCCTGCTCTACTCGATGAACCTGTACGTTCCCGGCGACGGCTACTCCATCAGATCCGACTCGATAAGGCTGGACGGCCACCCGCTGGACCACGGCGGCTACCGTCAGGATGGCGGCATCCGGACGAACGTCATGTCGGATCCCGTCGGCCTGGGAGCCGATACGTTCCCGCTGGTGCTCTCCCCGACCGGTTCGCTGATGATACCGGTAAGGGCGGCAGGCGGGGCGGCGGGCGCCACGGCCGTCGCCGACATCACGTACGTCTCCGGCAGCCAGACGACCTGCTCGCTGGACGCGTTCGGTTCTGCCAGGGTCGGGGCCCTCTTCCCGATGGACCCGGGATTTGGCGGGTTTGGCAGCATAATGCTAGAATCCACCAAGATCGGGGTGGCCGACTTTAACGCATACCTGGGGGAGGCCGGCGAGGACTGGGCCCTGGAGCTGGTCGTACGCGACACCGTCAGCGAGGACGTGATCACGGCGGCAGACGATCTTGCGGTCGAGGGCGTGCGGATCCACCTGGGCCCGCCCGACGCCGACAACCTTGCCACCCTGGCCGCGCACGACCCCGGGGCTGTGGCCCTCAGCTGCTGCGGGACGTTCAGCCTCCTGGACGAGCAGGACGGCGTCTTCAGGACCGCCCCCAGCGACCGATACCTGGCGACGGAGATGGCCAGGCTCATCTGGCACAACGGCATACGGGTACTGGTTCCCGTCTGGACCGACGACCCCTGGAGCAACAGCTACCGTAACGACATCATCGGAGCCTTCGAGGGCCTGGGCGGCACGGTCGACGACGGCATCATGCAGGAGTCCGGCAGCCCTCTGGGCGAGCTGGGCCCGCAGATACGCGACAGGATAGTCTCGCTGGCCGACTCCCACGGGGCCGGGGCCGTGGCCGTCTTTTCGCTGCCCACCGACGACAGGGCATTCCTGGAGGCCATGAACTCCATCGAGGGGGCCGAGACGGTCCGGTGGTTCGGCACCGACTATACCGCCAGGGATGCCGGGTACCTTGAGAATCCGGCCATCTCCGAGTTCGCCTCCGCCACCGGCTACACCGCCCTGCAGGTGGAGGGGGCCGGCGCCAGCCTCGACTCTGTCAGGCAGGCCCTGACGGAGGCCACCGGCAAGGTGGCCACCCACGACATGCTGGCCGCCTACGAGTCGGCCTGGATCATCGGGCTGGCCATCCAGCATGCCCAGAGCACCGACCCCGACAGGCTGAGGGAGGCCATCCCGCATGTGGCGCTGCGCCACCATGGCACCCTTGGCCAGATGATGCTGGATTCCAACGGCGACCTGCTCGCGCCCGCCGTCGAGGTGTGGAGCGTCCATGACGGCGAGTGGGTACTGGCCGGCGTCATGCGGTAGAGCTCCCGCGCCGGACCGCTGATGGTTCCAGACGACTGTCAACTATCCGTAGATTATCAGCGGTATTCGTGGGTCGGATCCTTGTAGATTATCAGCGGTATTCGTGGGTCGGATCCTTGTAGATTATCATGTTGAGTATCTTGTCCAGTATCTGCTTCTGGCCGCCCTTGTTGTCGATGGTAATCAGGATGAGTCTGTCGTCGTCCACCATCATGGTGGCCCGCCGCAGCTTCTCAAAGGTGCTGATGTTGTACAGCTCTTTTCCCAGTTTGGGGTGGTGGGCCTTTCTCATCTTCCAGGCAGTCACGCTCCACTGCATGAACCTCTTGGTATCCTCCAGGGTGACCAGCGTGCTGACGTCTGCCCTGACGGCGCTGGCCAGCAGCTTGCCTTCCATGTCTGCTATGGCAGCAAAGCGTATGTGCCTGTCGAGTTTTAGAACCTTGGTCAGCATCAGCTTGTGCTTCTCTGCTTGATCCACGAATTACACCGAGCCGGTGCCATTATATGCTTTACGTCCGCCTGTTTTTTGTACAAATTCGGGCGCAGGCGATCCTGTCAGCATTAAACATGCGGAGAAACCGCGTTTGGCCGGTATTCCTCCGGGCGCGCCGACGGAACCGCGCCCAATCTTGAGCGGGGACCCGTCCGCCTGATCATGTTCGTCCCCGCTGCCAGCGGCCGCCTCCGGGCGGGCATCCTGATGGCGCGCCCGGATGGCGCCTGCCACTACCCCCGGGTGCTGCCGGCCGCGCGTCCGGGTTCCGCCCGGGCAAAGTCCTACGGGCCGTCGGGGGCCGCCATCACCCTGCGGTGAACGTGGCCGCAGAGCAGGCAGGTCGTCCGGATGGCCCTGGGCGGGCCGCCGCCCAGCCTCGTCCGGGATCCGCCGCCCGGCGGCATGAACGACTTGCACCTCCTGCAGAACAGCATGCGCAGCCTGCCGGGCATCCTTACCCGGTGCCGGGTGCCCATCCTCCGGGCCAGGGCCGCGTACCTGCCCGCCAGGCGCCGGTCGCTCCCGTAGGCGGCCACCGCCAGGTTCATCATGTACTCCATCCTGGATAGGGCCGCCGCCCTCAGACGCCGCTTCATCACACGGTCCGCCGGACTCGCCGGCTAAAACTCTTGGCGGTATTATCCAGTACCGGTAGGTGCGGTCACCGGGATTCGAACCCGGGTGATTGGCTTGGAAGGCCAACATACTAACCAGGCTATACTATGACCGCACGGGAGTGGGACCGGGTCCGCCTACATAAAAATGGTTTTCGGCCTCGTACACCAGCCGGCTCACCACCACGTGCGACTCCAGCGGGTGAGGCGATATCGAGTAGACGCCCTCCAGCATCCCGCAGGTGGCCTCCCCAAAGTCGCCCTTCTGGAACCCGCCCACCACCACGCACGGATCATCCCCCAGGCCCGCCACCACCTCGCGGCAGTTGGCCGGCCTGCCGGAGACGGACAGCCCGGCCACCCCCGAGGGGCCGATGGACCTCACCAGGTCCGGCAGGGTGCCGCCGGCCGCCTCCAGCAGCGGGCCCTCCCCGGCGTCCACCCTCCCCTCCGCCAGCAGCCTGGCAAAGAGGCCCTCGAACCGGTGGTACGATTTTGGTATCCGGACCCCCTCGCCGAACCTCACCACCACGTCCCCGATGGTATGCACGTACAACCGCGCCAGCCCCGTCCTGTACAGGGGCGTCGATGTGGCCGCCAGTATCGCAAAGTGCACCAGATCGGGCCGCCCCCGCTTGCCCTCCTGCCGGGCCCCCCTCATGGCGGCGTAGTGCCAGGAGTTGTCCAGCAGCACCCCGGAGGGCCGGCGGCCCAGCCGGCCGGCGTGGGCCCTCACCGAGGGGTGGCCCCGCATCCCGTCGGGGACCAGCTCCAGGGACGACTCGGCAAGCACCACGTGCAGCATTATCCCGGCTGGTTGTCTGCGGGCGGATTTAAACCCGCCCGCGGGTTAAAAAAATAGAAACTATCCCGACGTGCAGGCGGTGAACCCGCACTCGATGCATATGCTGCACCCCTCGGCGAAGACCAGGTTGTTCTTGCAGGTGGGACACCGCATCTCCTCGGGCACCTCTGCGGGCGGCACCTGCCTGGCAACCTCCCGCTCGCGCGGCCTGGGCTTGAGCGCGGCCCGGACGTACCTGCCCGTGTACGAGTCCTCGGGGTACTCTGCGGCCATCCCCTGCATCAGCGGGCTGGGAACGGCCTCGAACGACTTTTCGGCATCCTCGTCTGTCATGTGCAGCACCTGGCTCTGCCGGGAGCCGTCCCGGTAGACGGTGATCCCCTTGAGGCCCATCTCGTGCGCCAGCAGGTATGCCGTCTTGACATCCTCGACGGTCGCGTCATACGGCATGTTTATCGTCTTGGCTATGGCGTTGCTCACCCACTGCTGCCAGACCGCCTGGGCCATCAGGTGGTCGGACCAGTGTATGTCCATCGCCGTCACAAAGACCTCCTGCATCCACTGGGGTATCTCCTCGATGCCCCGCAGCGAACCGTAGTTGTTGGCTATCTTCTCCAGGATGTCGTCGGTGAGCAGTCCTGCCTCGGTGAGCGCCTCCTTGAGCACCTTGTTGGTGTACAGGAACTTGCCGATGGTGACCCTCTTCTCGAAGGCCAGCGCGAAGCTGGGCTCCATCCCGTTGGAGCAGTCCGCTATCATCGAGAGCGTCCCGGTTGGGGCCACCGTGGTCGTCAGGACGTTCCTGATGCCGTCGGTGGTTATCCTCTCTATCAGCCCGTCCCAGTCGTAGTGGCGTTCCTTGCCCTCGTAGTAGCCGGCGATTGGTATGCGGCCCTCGGGGTACTCGGTGTAGGCGCACAGCGGGAAGTGTCCGCGCTCCCTGGCCAGGTTGACGCTCTCGTCCATCGAGAAGTAGGAGAGCGCCTCGGCCAGCTTGGACTGCAGGGCGTAGCCCTCCTCGGAGTTGTAGGGTATGCGCAGCTTGTAGAGCAGGTCGGCCACCCCCATGACGCCCAGGCCTATCCGGCGGGACTCCTTGGAGGCTCGGTCTATCTCCTCGACGGGGTACAGGTTGACGTCCACTATATTGTCCAGGAACCTGGTGGTCTGCCGGATTATACTCTCGTACTCGTCCCAGTCGAACTCGTAGGAGCCCTCCTCGGTCCTGCGCGCCAGGCGGGCCAGGTTTATGGACCCCAGGTTGCACGACTCGTTGGGATAGAGGCTCTGTTCCCCGCACGGGTTTGTCGCCCGGAGCGGGGCGCGCCTCGCCTTGGCCATCACGTTGTACTTGTTTATCTGGTCGAAGAATATCAGCCCCGGCTCGGCGCTCTTCCAGGCCGAGACGGCTATCTGGTCTATCAGCTGCTGGGCGTTTATCTCCTTGACGGGGGTGCGGTCCCGGGGGTTGCGCAGGACGTAGGCGTTGTCGCCGTCCTTGGTGAGGGCCTCCCAAAAGTCCTCCCACAGCCCGACACTGACGTTGAAGTTCTCCAGGACGCCGGGCTTTGTCTTGTTGCTGACGAACTTTTCAATGTCCGGATGCCACGCCTCCAGTATTCCCATGTTGGCGCCCCTGCGCTTTCCTCCCTGCTTGACCACCTCGGTCACCGTGTTGATGATGTTCATGAACGAGACCGGTCCCGATGCCACCCCCGAGGTGGACGCTACTATGTCCCCCTCGTGGCGCAGGTCCGAGTAGTTTATCCCGACGCCGCCGCCCGACTTGAATATCAGGGCCGCGTCGGTGGTAGACTTCATTATCCCCTCCATGTCGTCCTGCATGTCCAGCACGAAGCACGCCGAGAGCTGCCCTAGGCGCCCGCCCGCGTTCATCATGGTGGGCGAGTTGGGCAGGTACCTCTGCGAGGTCATCAGTTCCATGTACTCGGTGATCCTGGCCTCGAACTCGTCGAACTTTTTGGAGGCGAGCAGCTCCAGCACGTCCCGGAAGCTTGCCTGCATGCGGCCGTCCCTGGCCAGCGTCTCGTAGTGCAGTATCAGGGACCGGAAGTGCCACTTGTTGAGGCGGTACTTGCCTATGGCGAACTTGCCGTCAAAGCTGTCCAGCTTCTGCAGGTAGGAGAGCGCCTTGCCGGTGTCCTGTTTGTGGCCGCCCTCCCTGTCGAAGAGGGTGGGATCATACAGTATGTCCGCTATCCCCACCTGGATTGCCACCCGCTCGAAGAGTTGGGTCGGGGTCTCGATTATCTTGCTCTTGGAGTCGCGGAACAGGTACCTGGACGCCAGCACCCTCAGGCAGCTGGCGTCGAACTTGCGCGCCACCGGGTCCAGCGTCTTGGTGTTGAGTATGCGCATCTTCTCGTCGCGCAACATCCGGCGGTCCTGCCGGTACAGTATGTAGGTCTTGGCGATGTCGCTCTGCTTGTTGTCCAGCAGCACCACCTCCACCGTATCCTGGATGTTCTCCACGTCGGGTATGCTCGCGTCCGAGTATCCGGCCTTGAGCAGTTTGTCGATTACCTTGCCCGCCAGGCGGTTGGCCAGCTTCTCGTCCCTCACCGAGCAGGCGCTCATCGCCTTGTAGATGGCGTTGAAGATCTTGGCCCTGTCAAACTCGGTGACGGCGCCGCTGCGCTTGGTCACGCTGGTGATGGTTGGTTTGGTCGTCTTTGTTTCGGTCATGTTGTTGTCTTTCCTTGTGTCTGATTAAATTGTTTCATGGGGGAGGGTTGGATCCCTTACAATAAAAGCAATGCGGTTGGCTGATCCTTGACCATTTGGTCTAGGTGATTGCACCGGGCGTGCCACCGGTGGATCCGGAATGGTTCTGGTTGGTAATTAAAACCGGCGTGTGCGCGGTTGGCATCCCCCGCACGACAGCGATCACAAAACCTTGATCAGGACGAATCTTGCCCTGTCCGGCTCTATGTCCGGGTGCATCTCGACGTTGCTGATGATCCGCACCTTGTGGTCCAGCCACCGCCGGTACATGTCCCGGTACCGGTAGGCCCCATCTATCACCCCGCCGTCGGTCCCGTACATCTCGCAGCTCATTATGTACCGACCGGCGACCCGGAGCATCTCGGCCATGCCCGCCTCCAGCGTCCGGTCGTCCAGGTAGTTGAGCAGCTGGTGCGTAAAGACAAAGTCCATTGACGAGTCCCCGAAGGGCAGCCTGGCGATATCGCAGACGCGGAAGTCGCCCCGGGGCATCTTGGCGCGGGCCACCTCGAGGGCGCCCTCGTTGAGGTCGGCGCCAAACACGCGCACCTGCTCGCCCATCAGCCTCAGGTCGATCCCCGTGCTGCAGCCGATCTCCAGTACGCTCCCGCAGCGCAGGGACGACACCAGATCCCTGACGAACGCGGCAAACTCCCCGTTGTACCTGTCCTCGTTGTCCCCGGCGTAGTCGCTCCAGTACCCTTGGTCGTACTCCACGGGGTGGCGGCGGCCCCCGCCATATTTGTGGCTAGTGGGCGCAGCGGCAGGGAACCATCTTGCTGTCGAAGGTGCAGTCGTGCGGGCCCTCGGATCCGGCCCCGACCGGGATGGTTCCCATGCAGTCGGCGTGCCGGCCCTTCTGGCAGAACCAGCAGACTACGCTGGCCTCCTCGGTGTCGCATTCCATGGGTAAGCGGTGGGGATGCCGGATATTTAGGGTTGCCCACCAACAAATTTAGCGGAGTGGGGGCGCCGCAGTACAATGGACTGGACCCTATGGTACGCGGCCATCGGGTGTATGGTGGTCGGCCTGATCGGGCAGGCCTTTGAGATGAGGAAGATACGGCAGGCAGAGTACGGCGAGATGGGGTCCCCCAACATATTCACCGACCGCCGCAACTTCAAGTGGTACGCGGTGATAGGCGCCGGCATCATCATGGTGTACCTGGCCGAGCGCATCTAGGGAACGGCTAGCCGTCCGGCTCACCGGGCAGGAACCGGGCGGCGTTCTTCCCCTCCTCGGTCAGGGATACCCACCGGTTCCGGCCCATCTTGGTTATCTCCACAAACCCCCACTCGGAGAGCGGCCGTATGATGCTCTGTTCCATCCGCGCCAGCCCCGCCACCAGCCTGTTCTCCTCCAGCGCGTTGACCACCAGCGTGTCCGGATCCGAGGTCCGGCCCTGGTCGTCGGCGATCGTCATTATCCCCGCCTCCAGCAGTCTCTCCAGCAGGTCCTTCTTCCTGACGCTCCCGCGGCCCCTGATAATCTGCATCGCCCTGACCAGCATCTCGGAGGGGACCTGCAGGTCGTACCGCGGCATCCCCATTACCCTCCGGACCCCGGTGGAGAGCGGCTTGTTCTGCTGGTGGTACCGCTCCGGCTCGACGTAGTAGGATCTGACGTTGCCCTCCTGGTTGAACATCATGCAGGCCATCATGCACCCGATTGCCTGTATCTTGGATCCCGACGAAAGGTTGACGAACACCGCGTTCTCCCGCTCCCGCTGGATGACCTCCCTGGTGGCCCGGATTATGTCGAACAGGTCGGTCCGGTCGTGCGCCTTCTCCTGGACGTCCACGCCCGCCCCCTCCAGCCTCTCGCGTATCATCCTGAGGTAGTCGCCGGCCTTGTCCTCGCCGGACTGCACCAGCAGCCAGACCCGGTCTGCCCTCCTCTGCCCGACGGGGATGACCACCCTGTCCACCTCGAATCCCACGGGGGCCACGTGCACGCGCATGGCAGTCAGGTCGCTCATGTTACTAATGTAATTAATTATAGTATTAATATATAACGAAAAATCCATAGCGGGTCCGTCGCCCGGCAGGGCGGCCTACTGCCCGTCCGACCTGAAGGGGTTGCCGGTGTGGGGGTCGCCGTCCCCGTACGTGTTCATCTCCTCCAGGCAGAACTGGTGGAAGACCGAGCAGTTGTTGGCCCGGGCATCGGCGATGATCCTGGCCATCTCCAGGTCGAGCACACCCTGGGCGGCCAGGAACGCCTCGTCCTCCATGCCCAGGGAGCGGTACGCCTCGGCGCGGGCCGCGGCCGCTTCCCGGAGGGCGGTGTCGGCGCGGAGGGCCCTGTCGTAGCAGGATATGGACTCCATGGTCCTCCCCAGGCGGCCCAGCGACAGGGCCATGTTCATCAGGGCGGTCGTGTTCCGGGGGTCGCGGCCCAGCGACTGCTCAAAGCGCTCTATGGCCTCGGCGTGGCGGTCCAGCTCCGCCAGTGCCAGGCCGGCGCTGTTCAGGGTCCAGGGGTCCCCCGGCTCTGCGGCCAGCAGGGCGTCGCAGCAGCCAAGCACCTCCCCGTACCTCCGCAGGTTCTCCAGCGCGTACACCTTGTTCTTGAGGGCGTAGGTGTCCCGGGGTTGGCCGTCCAGGACGCGCTCGCAGTATCCCAGGGCGTCCTCGAAGGAGCCCAGATTAAGGCATGCCAGCGAGGCGTTCTGCAGGGCGGCCATGTCCCGGGGGTCGGCGGCCAGCAGGGCGTCGCAGTAGGAGCGCAGGTCGGCGAATCTCCCCGAGTCGTACAGTTCGTTGATCCTGTCCGAGTGGTCGGGCGCCTCTCCCATGGGGTATCATGGGGGCCGGTGGCGTTTAACTTGAGCTGCCCGCCAGGTCCAGGACGGCCCGGGCCCGCTTGTAGTGGACCTCGTCTATCATCTTGCCGTCGACGGCCACCGCCCCCCGGCCCGTCCGGGCGGTCTCGGGGTAAACCTCGCAGACCCGCCCCGCCCAGGCCACCTCGGAGGGGGTGGGGGCGAACAGATGGTGGGTCGCCTCTATCTGCCCGGGGTGTATCAGGGACTTGCCCGCGTACCCCAGGCTCTTGCCCAGCCGGCAGTCGGCCGCCAGGCCGTCCGCATCCCCTATGTCCTGCCAGATGCCGTCGATGGCGGGCACGCCGGCCGCCGCCGCGTCCACCGGGACCTTGGATCGTCCGTACAGCGCCGCGGAGGGATCATCCTTGTCGTACTCGACGCCCATGTCGTTGAGCAGGTCGAATATCCCGAACACCACCCCGCACACCCGCCGGTCGCGGGAGCAGATGGCGTACGAGTTTACCACCCCCGAGGCCGACTCTATCGACGGCATCACCCCGATGCCGGCGCCCGCCGGTTCCAGCCGCCCGACCGTCCCGAGTATGGGATCCAGGTCGGCGGGGCCCTCCACCTTGGGGACCACCACCCCCTCCAGCCCGTCCCGGACGACCGCCCCGAGGTCGTCTGGAACCATCCCGGATGCGGGGCTGTTCACCCTGACGAAGACGGCCGGTCCGAACCCGCCCCGGTCGAGCGCCCCGGCCACCATCCTGCGCGCCTCGGCCTTCTGCGGCCCGGGGACCGAGTCCTCCAGGTCGAGGCAGACTATATCGGCCCGAAGGTCCCGGGCCTTGTCGAGGAAGCGCCGGTTGTTTCCCGGTACAAAAATAAGGCTGCGGAAGAGCTCCGGCATGAAACGGTTAAGCCCCTTCGGGTTTTAACAGTATCTTGCCGAACATGCCCTTGCCGTTCAGCATTCTGGTGTGCGCCTCGGCGGCGTTCTCGAAGGAGTGTACGGAGTCGATGATCGACTTGATCTTGCCGCGTCCCATCCAGTAGAGGCCCTGCTCCAGCTCGGCCCGCGTTCCCTGGGTGGATCCCAGTATGTTGGTGCCCTTGAAGAAGATGTGCCGGAGGTCCGTCATGGCGTTGTAGCCAGTGGTGGCTCCGCATGACACCAGGGTGGCGCCGTACTTGAGCAGCGTCAACTGCTTGTTCCAGTGGGTCTCCCCTATGTGATCAAAGGAGAGGTCTATCCCCGGGTCGGTGCCGTTCTTCTTGGCAATCTCCTTGGATATGCGCCATACCTCCTTGTGCCAGTCGTCCTTGCGGTGGTCCACGGCGTAGTCGGCCCCCAGATCCTTGAGCTTGTCCAGCTTGTCGCCGCTGGCGGTGGCTATCACGTCGCAGTTGTAGAGCTTGGCTATCTGGATTCCGAAGGTGCCCACGCCCGAACCGCCGCCCATTATCAGGACGGTCTGGCCCGGCGTTATCCTGGCCCTTCCAACCAGCATGTGCCAGGCGGTCAGTATGGTCATGGATGCGGCAGAAGCCTGGTCGTAGGATACCCCATCGGGCAGCTTGACCACGTTCACCTCGGGCAGGTGTGCCAGTTCACTGTATGCGCCCCAGAGCGGGCCCGTCTGGAATCCCCAGATGGTCCTGCGGGTACAGTCGAACTCCCTTCCGTCGGTGCACGCTTGGCACACCCTGCATGCCATGTTGGTGTGGGAGACCACGCGGTCTCCGACCTTGATGGTCTTGACGTTCTCGCCCACGGCGACCACGTCGCCGGCTGCGTCAGAGCCGGATATGTGCGGCAGCGGGACGGCCACCGGCACGCCTCTCATGCCCCATATGTCGTTGTAGTTCAGGGCCGCGGACTTGACCGTAAAGACGACCTCGTCGGGTTTTGGCTCGGGATCATCCAGATCCTCCACCTTCAGTATGCTAGCATAGTTATCATCAGGTGCGTATTCTCGGTATACAACAGCTTTCATTGGCAGAGAGCCCTTGGTGCCCATAATTATAGTTAGTGAGGGGCGGTCCGTACGCGTTTCGGCTCGGAACGGATCCAGACGAGGTTAAGCTGCCATCCATTGGACGAATTGTCTAATCTGATATACAATTTCTACGATCCTGCGCGGTCTGTTGCCACGGAACTGCATATGTTGATTGCAAAACCACGAATGGCGGATTCTTTGGTTTCACTCCTAGTCGAAACGCGTACGGCGGTCCGCCGGCGTCCGGCGGCCCTCCGGCCCGGCCGCCGCCCGCGCGGCCGCGCGCTCGCTGCCCGGCCGGGGGCGGTTCGCCTTATCCAACCTGCGCCAATCTAGACCCGGCCGTCTTGCAGTACTCCGGCGCTATCTCGACGCCCAGGTAGTCCCTGCGGTTCCGCTTGGCCGCCACGCACGTGGTGCCCGCGCCGGCAAACGGATCAAGCACCACGTCCCCCCGGAAGCTGAACAGTAGCATGGCCCGCCGCGCCAGTTCCTCCGGAAACATGGCCGGGTGCCCGTACCGGTTCATCTTTCTCTCCGGGGCGATCGACCACTTCCCGTAGACCCACCTCTTGAACGAGTCCGCGTCGATGTCCGCGTCCCTGCGGTTCCCCGGCTTTTTCAGATCGCCCTTGCAGAACACCTCCAGAAACTCCCACGTGTATTTCAGGTACGGGCTGGACGGGCTCTTCCAGCTTCCCCAGGCGGTGTACTTGCAGCTGTAATTGTTTTTTTCCCACATTATCTCGCCGCGCCAGATCATCTTCCGCCCCAGAAAATAATTGGAGATGATATGGTGGCTCGGGATGTAGTCGGAGAACAGCGGCTGGACGTTCACGATGATCCTGCCGCCGTACTTTAAAACCCGGATGCACTCGTCGAAGATGCCGAACAGCTTCTCAAAGTACGACTCCCAGTCGTAGGCGTCATCCGAATCCCGGTAGTCCATCCCGAAATTGTACGGCGGCGAGGTGAACACCAGGTCTATGCAGTTGTCCGGCAGCTGCCTGAGTACCTCCCCGCTGTCCCCGCACTGGATGGTGTTTTTGAACCTGCCGGGGAGGTCGGCGTTGCGGTCATCAAAGCCGTTGTCGTTTGCGTAATAATGCCTGCCCCGCCTCAGCTCCTTTCCCTTTCGGCCCGCGACCTTTCTCTCCTCGCCGTACCCCACGTAAAGGCGCTTTCCCCCGGATACCCCGTAACTCTTTATCCTCCCGATGCTCTCCAGGATGTCGCCGGCAAAATGCGGGTTTTTTTTGCCGGCGGATTCCTGCAGGACGGCCCTCAGCGAATCCAGATCAACCCGGCGCAGCCAGATCTGCGCCTCCGCCCCGTTGCGGATTATATGCAAATCCTCCGGATTAAATTGCGCGTTCACCGCCTCGATTATCTCCGCCCCATCATCGTCATCCGGAAGGCCCAGCGGAATTATCCTGTATTTTTCGTGTTCCAGCAGGTCCGGACGGTTCATGCCGCGCATGCCGGCGCGTTGGTATAATAATTATTTGATCAGCCCCGACGGCCGGGTCCGGTTATCGGGCGGCATCGGAGGCATAGTAGCCGGCCCCAAAGATGTATCCGTCGTGCAGGGACAGCCAGGACCGCTTGAGCTCCTCTGCGCCGTTCCCCGGGTTGGTCGTCGTATACTCCGACCACGTGCCCCGCCCCCCCTCCAGGTCGGCGAGGATCTCCTCCGCCGGCCTGTCGGCGCCGGTGACGCTCAGCTGGTCTAGGCCGGACGCGTCCCCGCCGGCACCGCGGCCCACCACCTCCAGCGTACCGGCATCCATCACGAAATGGTAAAAGGAGTCGTCCGCCTCCAGGGGGGCGTCCAGGGCCTTGACGTCCCCGCCCGTCATGTACGATAGCACCCGGTGGTAGACTATAGCCTGGACCTGCGAGTCCAGAAGGTAGTAGCCGGACCCAAAGACGTACCCGTCGTGCTGGAACAGCCAGGACCGCTTCGTCTGGATGGTGCCGGTGTCGGGGTTCCTGGAGTCGTACTCCACCCAGGTGCCCCCGTCCCGGTCCAGGTCCTCCTGGATCATCCCAAAGGACCTGTCCGAGGCGTGCCGGATGGCATCAGAGCAGCACGTGTCCACAAGGTCCGGATCCGCCCCGTGGGCGACCGTCCTCCAGGTTGTGGCGTTGACCACGAACGGGTAGGTGGCGTCGGTGACGGCCGGCTCGTCCGGGGTGATCCGGTCGAACGCCGCCATGCCCTCGGACTCGTACAGGAGGACGGAGCGGTCCACCACCGACTGCGCCTCGGAGTCCGGTATGAAGTACCCCGTGACAAAGACGCTCAGGTCGCCGTGCATGATCGCCAGGGTGCGCCTGGCCTGCTCGGTGCCGGTGTCCGGGTTGGTGAGAACCATGTTCCCCCATATGGATCCGTGCCTCGCTATGTCCAGCAGCATGGCCACGACCGGCCTGTCCAGCGGGATGTAGGAGGTCCAGTGCGCATCAAAGTCCAGGACGCCGCCGCTGTCGGCCAGGATGGTCTGGGTGACGGGGTTGACCACGAAGATGAAGATGGGCCGCGGATCCTCGGCCAGGGCGCGCACCCTCTCTAGGGCCCCCTCCCGGTCCCTGTCGTAGATGGAGACTATCTCGTCGGTCAGGGACCGGGCCCTGGAATCGGGAAGGTAGTAGCCGGAGGCGAAGATCAGCCCGTCGTGCAGGTACAGCCAGGTGCGCATGAGCTGCTCGGTGCGCGTGTGGGGGTTGGTGAGCATGTAGGACGCCCAGGTCGCCCCGTCCCGGTTCAGGTCGTCCTGGATCTCCCCGTAGGGCCGGTCGGCTCCGTTGAGCAGGGCATCCGGGATGGCCCCCAGCAGCTGCGGGTAGGCGCCGCCGGCCATGGCCTCGGCGGTGGTCGCGTTGAGGACGAACGGGTGGAGGGCGACCGTGCTGGGAGGCGTCTGGGGCGTGATCATCCCGAACGCCTCCTCCCCGCGCTCCCCGTACAGGAGCAGCGCCCGCTCCACCATCCGCTGCACCCGGGCGTCGGGCGCAAAGTACCCCGACCCAAAGACGTACCCGTCGTGCTGGAACAGCCAGGCCCGCTCCAGCTGCCTGGTGCGGGTATCTGGATTGACCGACATGTACTCCGCCCAGGCATCCCCCGAGACGGCCATCTCCGAGACGATCTCCCCGTAGGGCCTGTCTGCTGCAAAGATACCATCGTGGGCGGCCCCCACCAGGTGCGGCCGCCCCGAGTAGGCCACCACCTCGCCGGTGGTGGCGTTCAGGACGAACACCGGGTGGCCTATCCGGCCTGCCTCAGATGCGGTGATGTTATCCAGCACCCCGCCCCCCTCCGAGACGTACAGCCGGACGGCCTCCCCCACCGCGGCCCGCAGCCTGGACTCCAGGCCGTCCGCGTCAAACCTATCCTGGGGGAGGGATGCGCCCTCCTGCGCCAGGCCCGCCTGCAGCGCCGACCCGCCCAGAGCCGCCACTGCCACGGCGGCCACGGCGGCCAACCTGACATCCAACGTAGATTATACCGTCATCTTGCGATATATAGTGCCCGACATAAAGATCCGGAACGGCAACCGGATGACAGAAACATTTGGATCCCGGTAATTCACAACACTGCCATGACTGGAGGAAAAAATGCCAAAGCGGGACGATACCAAGGGGGGACAGATTCATGGAAGGCGTCTCCACGGACGACATCCGGGCCACCCTCAGCAGGGTGAAGGTGGCGAACAACTTGGATGCCGGGTTGGTGATGCTGGCCTGTCTTTGGCGGCGGCGCGGGGAGGACGGCGCGTGGATAGCCGACATATTGCAGGTGCCCCGTAGCACCATCATCCATGGCCGGCTCACCAGGATGCACCGAGGCGGCCTGGATGCGCGGTACGGCTGCCACGATGATCCGGAAATAACCGGCGGGCCGCCTCAGGCGGTAGCCGCCCTGGTCCGCCCGCAGACGCCGTGGCCATCCACGGCCGATTCTGCCGGCAGATGCCCGTGCAGGCCGGTCCCGGCCTTTGGCTCCCGGCAGGGCGGCCCAGGATACAGCCCAAAGCCGCTCCAAAACCGCAACCGGCCCAAATCTTGGTATAATTAATTCTGGTTCTTGTGCAAATTCGGGTGTTCATCGAAACCACCTGGCTGCGACCGGCGCTTTCCCGAACAAAGTCGGTTGTCCGGGGAGCCGTCGTCGGGCAGCACCCGCGTTTGCAGCAGAACCTTAATTCTCAAGTATTAAATAGTATTAGTACCGTATTAAACGGTAGTTATGTTTCCAAGCGGACCCGTCCGGAGGCGCGTACAATGATTCTGATAGAGCCAGGCGAGGAGATGGACTTTATGTTCCGGGCCAGCGCCAAGATAGCCGGCAGGAAGGTCGGTTCGGGATGGTTCTACTCCACGGACCGGCGGCTCGTCTTCGAGTCGGACAAGTACGGCGTCTGCTTCTCGATAAAGCCGACGGACGTCGACGGCCAGAAGGCGCAGAGGTGGGGCAGGTTCAAGTTCACCTGGGTGGAGGAGACCGGCCGCGGCCCCTGGAGGTTCCTGTTCAAGGGAAAGATAGAGAAGTGGAACGGCTGGAAGCCCAGCCCGGCGTACGTCGAATGGGTGCTGCAGGATGCCTCCTACTCCAAGCAGTACCTGCTGGCCGGCGGGTGGCGCACCCACAAGGGGACCATCTACAACCAGCTGTTCATCATCGGGGATATGGTACCGGATATGTCCGGCAAGACGCCCGAGGATCAGAGGCTCTACCGCATATGGAGGACTGCCAGGGCGATGGGGCGCGACGGGGACTATGACCTGCTTCAGGGCAAGTACGACAACAACAGCGAGAAGGAGTCGCTGGTAAAGCTCAACGTGCAAAAGGTCAAGACCGCCCGCGCGTGGCTGGGCAGGTATACCCGCGACTACCAGGAGGCCCTAGCCAAGGCGGAGAGTGTGGCGGACGGCCCCGGGGGGCAGGCCGCCCTCGAGCGGGAGGGCATCACCCCCGAGTCGCTAGAGGAGATGAGGATAAAGTGCGTCGTGCAGGAGCGAATAATAGAGATAGTGGAGGACGAGCGCAAGACGTACACCTTTGGAAGGCACCTGAACCAGCGGGCGGACGAGCTGAGACCCGTCCTGACCGAGATGTGCAGGAGCAACCAGGACATCTCCGAGGTCGTACCGCCCACCAGGGTGGTGTCGGCGATGGTCCAGGCCAGGAAGGACATTGAGGAGTTCCGCCGGCGCCTTACGGTAAAGCTTCCCCTGACCGTTTGAGGCCTTCTTTGGGCGCAGCGCCAGTTTGATGACCCCCACCCCCGCATCGTGCCGGCTTCCGCTGAGCCCCTTTGCATCCCCGGCGGGCCCGGCCGCCATCCCGCCGGCCGCGGTGCGGCCTGCCCTCCCGGAGCATGCAGCATGCACGTCCCGGGCGGCGCATCCGACCCTGATCCGATGGCATCTGTGGCATCCCAGGTGGCCGCGGGCATCCCTACGGTAGCAGCGGGGCGCCCGAGCCCGCCGGGCCGGAGGCCACGGGATGACAAAAGGACGGACCGCGGCCATCCGATTGTGGCGGCGGCCTGCAGGAAATCCTGACGGGTCGCGGGCATTATCCCGCAGGACGCGCCGCGGCCGGCCTAGAAAATTCGCCATGTAATGTCAATGGCTGGCTGAAAAAGACCAACAACTAACTCAGCAGGGCCAAAACTGCGCTAGTGTATAGTTGGGAGCATAAATAACCCACCATGAATTTTATGCTGGCAGTATTCTGTCCAGACCCCTGAACAGGGTGTTGCGCGGCTCGAACTTTGTTTCAAGCGATCCGTGCACGAACATGATTTTTCTCCTGAAATAGCTATTGGCCGGCCGCCTGAAAGTGCTCCGCATCCCCATCCAGCCGTTGCGTCACAGCCACTCGGCCGGATTCAAGAACGGCGAGCATGGCGGCAGGAATATCAGCTTGGCGAAATCGTCTTTCTTTTTCAGGTATCGCCGCACGCGTCCCGAATCATGGTACGCGGCGTTGTACACCACCACTGCAGCCTTGCCGAACTGCTTCTTCAGTTTGTTCGGGTACCTGATGAACGACCTGTCGTTGGCCTTGCCGGCTGCCATGCAGCACGACTGTCCACCCCAGGGTCACGCCGCCGTAGACGGTCTGGCGCTTTTTTACGGTTGATAGGTGCGAAAAGAATACCCATAATTATGACCGGTGCCTGAGGTAATGCGTGGCCTTGCAAGACGGGATAGATCATCTGATGACCCACAAAGGAGATCTCGGCGTGATGAAGGCCAAGCCGCGGAAATACGCGCGTTGCATAATACAGCGCATCGGCGAGGGCAAGCCCGGCAGAGAGGAGATTCACTCCATAGCACAGACAATGTTGGCCACCACAAACAAGAGCGGGTCATTCTTCAGGGCGCAGGCTGAGGTCATCAGGAAGATGTCTCCGTCGGTGGCCGAGCAGCGAGATGGCATTCCAGCCGCATACGATGACGTCCAGGCGATAATAGAGGACAAGTTTCAAAAGGAATCCGAGGAGAGGGGAAGGCAGTACATGTTGCCGGAACTGATCAAGAGCCACAACACGCACGTACCCGAGCTGGGCAAGCACCATGGCGAGATGCGCAAGGCCATGATGCTTACGTACAACTGCATTGTGGGCGCGGTCAATTTCACGGTGTCTGACGGTACAAGAAATACAGACAGGCGGGCTGGCCGCGGTGGCCGGAAGCGGATCCGGTGAACACAACATGGTGCCCAGCTTTGATATCATCTCTGATGAGGAATTTGAACGCGGGTTCCTGAACATAATCGCCCACGGCCCAAAAGACAACACCTACAAGTTTGCTTTCGCAAGGTTCCTGCTGGACTACAGCAGAGACCACACCGATACCCACGTAAACTTTTCCGTCATTGCGGAGTATTTTCTGGAGTACTATTGGGCCCAAGTGTGCAAGCTGAAAATAAAACACGCGCCCCAGTCTAAAAAAAGCCCGAGATCGTAAAGATCATAGAAAAGGAATTTACGGCCAAATACTACCCGCAGACATTCAGGAAGATACGTCGAGAAGAGCCGGAAAAAATTAAAAAATGCATAGACCGGATAACAAAAAAATGCTTTCACAACGTGACGTGGAGGTTCCAGAAAATCAAGGCCGGCAGGGCAACTGAGGCTAAGCTGTTCTTTGACTATGACATTGCCCGGATGATCAACCCCAACAAGAAATACGTCAACCTAGACTACGGCATAAACCTCAATCCTGTAGCCATTGAATTCTTCAGGAGATACAACGCCGTCCTCCTTAAGGCTGTGATTCTAGAGTGGGCGAAATTCCTTGAAAAGCTCAACGTCGGCCTGCCAAAAATAATAGTCAAAATAGAAGGCAAAAAAATGAGAAGGGGGTCGCTGTTAAAATACCGCCAGATACTGGATCCCTTCTTCAGGGAATGTTTTTACTGCAAAAGGCAACTGCCAGACGGGCGGAACACGCACGTGGAGCACGTCATACCGTTTGACTATATAGCAGAAGATGACATCTGGAACCTGACCCTGGTGTGCCAGCAGTGTAACCTGCAAAAGCTGGGGGCGCTGCCGCCCCAAAAATACATAGACAAGCTGATAGAGCGGAACCACGACTACCGGGAACGTATACCACGTCTGAAAAAATCCCTCGTCCGGCTTGACCGGGACTTTGAAAAGATAGTCAACGACCACTACCAGAACGCAAAGGCACACGGATACATGGCGCTGGAAAACTTTCCGCGATCACAAGACAGGGCCACATCCAAACGATCCTGGTACCTGTTCTGAAATACAACCAGCCCAGATACCGTAATTATCACCCGTTCCAAGCCCGAATCTCGGCAATTGGAATTTATACTTCGGAAGATATAGTTGGGAACACAAATAACATCCATTAATTTTACGCTGGCAGTATTCTGTCTAGACTCCTGAACAGGATGTCACGCGGCTCGAACTTTATCTCAGGCGATTCGTACACGAGCATGGCTTTTCTCCTGAAATAACTCTTGGCCGACCGCCCGGAAGTGCTCCGTATCCCCGCCCTGCCGTTGCGCCACGGCCACTCGGCCGGATTCAAGAACGGTGAGTGCGGCGGCAGGAATATCAGTTTGGCGAAATGAAAGATTTCAGGGCTTTCTAAAGATGATCAAGTCTGGCGGTAGTGCCGTCTATGAGCGGTTCAACAAAAGAGAGCGCAAAAAACTAAAGAAAGCGGTAACCGCCATGCGCAAGCGACCGGGAATCAGGCATTACGGGGAGATAGACGGTATGGCAGGCAGCATGCATAACGGCGATCCGGCAAAAGAACGCATACGGGGGCTTGCGGATTTTTTGCGTATGCGACGTTCACCAGGCACGAGCCAGAGGACAGGAAGCACGACAGGCGGGATTTGATCAGGGAAAAATACTCTGGCCGGATGGGGATTATCATGCGGCAGGAAATATCCTTCGATAATGATGTGGTCCCTGAGCCTCCACCGGACTCGCAGCCGGCGCGATCACCGACGGGATCCTACTGCAGGTACCGGAATTGGTTATTTAAACATTGGAAACAGACGGCCCCGTTAAGCTGGCGGGTCTTGAGCCGATCCCGTATCTGTGCACAATCGCCCATGGAATGCAGCGGCGCGCCACCCGACTGACGACAACGGTGAGGCGCCGGACGGGGATGATGATGCGCCGTATGGCCTGCCCACCGCCCGCGATACCCGTAATTCGACAAAGAGTGAATCAAGCCGGCGCAGACAGCCGCGTCTTGCATGAGACAGGCAACCCCCATGACAGGCGCCTGGCGGCAAGGCTCCCCCTAGCCGCTTGAGGCTGCCTTTGAGCGCAGGGCCAGCGTGATGACCCCTATATCGTGCCGGCTTCCGCTGAGCTTCTTTACGTCCTCGGCAAGCTCGGCCATCACGCCATCATCCCCAAAGCCGCGGTACATCCTGCTCTCCCAGGACTCGTTGGCCGCATACGCGTCCCAGGCGGCCCGCTGCTCCTGCGGCGCCGCGCCCCGAATCTCCTCGATCGCCTCGTAGTAGGCCCGGCGGTCGCCCCCGGGACTGAACCTGGGCAGATCCCCGACGCCCGCCTCCCTGAGCCTCCTGAGCGCGCCCACCTCGCTGCCTATCGCGGACAGTCCACGCTCCACGTCCCCGGTGGCGCTCTCGCGGGTCAGCATGTCCACCAGGGCGGGCGTGCCGCCGGCCAGCGCCGAGCCCGCCGCGCCTGCCGCGCCGCCCAGCGGGATGGCCGGCTCTATCCCCGCAAAGCCGCCCGTCCCCGCCTTGCGGGCCCCTGATAGCCCTCCCATCAGGCCGCCCAGGGTTCCCGCCCCGATGGTCCTGGCCAGCCCCGACAGCCCCTGGACTCCCCCCGGCTGGGCCAGCCCGGACCTGACGCCCTGGACCGCGCCCGCCGCGCCGGTCCCGGCGACGGTCGCCGCCGTCTGGATGGCCCCGGTAACCGCCCTGGATGCCACCTGGGTAACCTGGCCCAGCAGCGGCACCAGCAGCACCGGCAGGCTCACCGCAAAAAAGACCACCCCCAGCGAGCTTATCCAGGCGTACATCACCGCGGCGGCCTGGCTCCCCTCCCCGGGGCAGCCGGCCGGCCCGCAGTCGCCGGTCCCCGCCTGGGCTATGAACCCCGCCCCCACCACTATCACCACCGCCGACATCAGCGGCAGCAGGAAGAGCGCCGGCAGGGCGTCCAGGAACCGGTTGGCCACCTGCTCGGCCCGGGGCACCAACGACATCATCAAAAAGAGCGGCAGGGCAGCGATTATCATCCCCACCAGCAGGTCGGCCATTATCCCTATGATGAAGGCCATCATCAGCACGTTTATCGTCACCAAGGCCTTTGTCAGCCCCAGGAAGGTGTTCACCAGCACCGCCTCGGCAAAGTTCTGCACGTCGGCGGTCAGCGCCCCGAACGGGTCATCCGGCGTCAGGTAGGCCTGCTTTGTCTCCTGCAGCTCGGTGGCCCCCATCATCTGCCCGAACACGTACCGTACCTTGAGCTGCGGCTCGCACACTATCCGGGCCTCGCCGGGGGTCTGAGCCTCCCCGCGGCCGTACGGCGAGTCCGCATGCCTCCTGAGTATCTCCTCGTCGGACCACCCCTCCGGGCACGGCCTGTCCGCGTCAAACGAGTAGTGCGGGTTGAGCACCCAGAGGGCGGCCCCCTCCACCACCCCGGCGCCACCGTCCCAGGCCGGCGGGAACACCAGGAAGATCACCAGAAACACCAGCGACCTCGAGATTATCCTGTTGGACGTCCCCGGCTGGGCCAGCCCGGTTCCCGTCCCCTCGATTGCCCGCGATACCCCCGCCCACAGCAGGGCCGCCCCCATCATCCCCCCGGCCACGTACCGCATCTGCGCGAACGCCTGGAAGGTCTCGTTGCCAGATTCCACCCCGTCCTCTATCGAGTAGTCGAACCTGGGCAGGGTCAGCGCCAGGTCCATGTACACCATGTCCAGGTACCCGGTCATGTTGACGGCCAGGCCGATGATCGCCAGCATGAACACCAGCAGCCCGCCTATCACCATCATCGACGCCAGGGCCGGGCGCCTGCCGCTCAGCCGCACGCGGGCAAAACACCCGGCCCATTTAAGGGCGGCCGGCCGCCATCCGGCCACCGGGGCCCGCACCCGCCAGGAGACCGCCCCCTCCCCGCGGCGGACCCGCCGCGGCGATAACTAGACCGTCCGTGCTCATCCGGGCGCCATCCGCCGGGCAGAGCGGCCCCTCAACCACACGCCCCAGCATACGCCAAGGATGATGCCGCCCGCCATCCCCGGGCCATCCGGCTCGAATCATCTGCCGTCTGTCCTGATAAACCCCGAACCCTACCCGGACGGCGGCGCGCCCGCCGCATACCACAACTCCCCGGGGCCGGACACCCCGACCATCAGGGCGCGGTTGTCCGCGTAGGCTACGTCACCGCCGAACTCCATCCTCAGGTGGTGCTCGCCGGGCGTGAGGGCCCGCAGCACCAGGTACCCGGCCGCCTGCTCGCCGCCGAATCCCCCGAACCTCAGGGCGCCGTCCGCACCCCGGGTGGGCGCGATCTCCCCGCCCCCGTCCCGGCGCATCTCTACAAACTCCAGGTCTCCCCCAAGCGAGGTACCGTTGACCCCCGAGACCACCAGGTCGCGCTCGCCCGCCACCGCGAACCGTATCATCCAGTCGCCCCCGACATCCAGCGGCGCCTGCTCGCCCAGCAGTGTTATCTGTCCGTCCCAAGGCAGGCTGTAGGCCATCCCCAGGCCCGCTCCCAGCAGGGCGCCGCCCAATACCGCCGTGGCGATGCACCACGGTGCCGCGCTGCCCTTGTGGCGCCCGGCGCCCTTCCCCCGGGCGCCCGCGCTTTCGTACTGGATATCATGGTTCGCCATACGTGGTTAATATACGTCGTTTTCATATATTAATGTATCAACATACTTGGTTATATGTATAAAAAATACTGGTACTGGCAAGTTATCGGTAGCTGGATCCGATCTTCTCCCAAGAGCCAGCCTAGCGGCCCTTCAGGCGGGCGAACGTGTCTCCCAGATGGTAACACATACTCATAGGGGTGATGATCGGACTCGGCTCCCCACTTACAAAATTTTTATTGGATGTTGGGTAACACCACACATGAGTCAGGCGCTGCACGGACCGTACGCGTATAATCCGGACGACGTCGTGGCCTCCCTCCGGCGTCTGGGGTACGTGAGACATGGCGACCCGCCTGCAGACGGGGGCCGTATACTGCCACCGGAACATCTGATAGCATGCATGGTCTACAGCCGCGACCACCGCTGGATGTCGGCCGTGGCAGTCGTACTCTGTAGGGCGGACATCGACTGGGACCTCATGGTCCGCACGGCCGTTGCCTACGGGTTCGCCGGCACGCTACGGGGCATGATAGAGGGCGTGCGCGCGGAGGGTAGGCTCGTCGGTGGAAGGGCATTGGGACTCCTCTCCGGATACCAACCCGTGAAGCCGGAACGCGTGCGCGAGGTGCTTGACATCTGTGGCTGTTGACGCATCGTCATTGAATGAGATAGTTCGGAAGTTGGGCGATGCCGTGGAATGCGACTGCACGTTGGTTGCGGCCGGCGGCACCGCCCTCACACTCCACGGCCTCAAACCCTCCACAGAAGACGTGGATTTTGTGGTGGAGTACGGCGACAAGGATGCCGTAGGGTCGGCCGCGGCATCAATCGGCGGGCCGCGCATAGACCTGTTTCCGGCCGGTATTGTATTTAACAACCCGCTTCCGGCGGATTACATGTCGCGGGTAGAATACAAGGGAGAGTTCGGCCACGTGACATTGATGGCCATGGCTCCGCTTGATGTTGTGATGACAAAGATAGCGCGTGCCGATGGCGGGGATATGGAAGACATACGGTCGTGCGCCGGGAGATGCACGCCGGACGACATCATCGGAGCGGCGCGGGCTTACGGTATCGACACGCCGGAACTGCGTAACAACCTGCGGGAGGTACTGCATGAGGTTTATGGTGTGGAGTTCGGTACAGCGGAGGAAGACCTCCGTTGATGTTCGGCCGGCGGCAGCTGCTCGACACCGACGGCCGTCCGATACCAGATGACGTGATATCGGCGGCCCACGGCTCGGCGCAGCCGTCCCTAGATGTTGTACGGCGCGCCGTGGAAGATGTGGTGGATGGGATATGCGGGCCCAATCTGATCGGTGCACCAGAGGACGCGTCATCGGAACACACGGACGCCATAATACGGGATTGGATCTCACACGGCAGTCCGGAACCGGATTCGCTGTATGATGTCATTGGGCGCCACATCCTTGAGATACAATCCACCACACGACGGCCGGAGATAAGCGCGGCAAATAGGCGGTGGATCGAAAGTTAGGTGGTCGGGAGCGTTCGGCCCCGTCTGTCGGCGCCGGATTTTGCCGTCGGACGGTAACCAACACAAAACGCCCCATCAGATGGTGGTGCGGTTAGAGATGACGGCGGCGGCCGCCTGACGATGCTGCAGAGAAGATCCGGCCCATCTGCCGAAGCTGCCGCCATCCTGCCAGATACTGACCGCCGCCTGGAAGCGACGGCGGCTCAGCCCCTGCCGGTGCCGCCCGGGGACCCGGCCCGCTCCCCGGCCAGGCCCTCCAGCCCGCCGTGGGCGGCCCGGTGCTGGCCCCTAGCGGAGGCGCCCGATCCCGTCCCCAACAGGCCCAGGCCGGTGATCGTCGCCGCCGAACCCACCGCCGAGGAGAGGGTCCCGGTGGCGGCGTGCACCACCGCCGAGACGGTCGGCACCATCGCCGCCGGCAGCAGGGATGCCAGGAAGAGCACCGAGACGGCCCCCGCCCATGCGGCCAGCGTCCCCGAGTCTGCGGCGGCCACCGCCGAGCTGCCCGCCACCACCACCGCCGCCGCGGCCGGGGGCGCCAGCAGCAGGGCCGGGACGGCCCCAAGGAACCTGGCGGAGATCCCCGCCGTCCCCGGGATCATCCCCAGGACCACCATCACCGGCAGCGACCCGATCACCAGGCCGGTGAACAGGTCCAGCACCACCCCGGCGGCGGCCGCCGCCACCGCCAGGTTGATCATCGTCAGCGCCTTGGCCACCGCGGCAAAGACGTTGACAAAGGCCCCCTCCAGGCCGGCGGGTATCGACTCTGCGACCATACCCAGCACCCCCGGGTGGCCGGGCTCGGCGGCCCCCGCGTCGGTGATCCCCGCCGCCTGGCCCACCAGGTAGGAGACGCGGAGGCCCGGCGAGCAGACCCCGCCGGCGTCCGGGCCGGCGCCGTACGGCGAGGAGCCGTGAACCATCCTGAGGCGGTCCGCGTCCCAGTCGGCCGGACACGGCCGGTCGGGGTCCAGCGTGTAGTGGGGGTTGAGCACCCACATGCCCGCGGCGCCCGCAGTCCAGGCCAGGTAGTCCCAGGCAGGCGGGAAGGCGAACAGCAGCATCCCGGCCAGGGCCGCCCGGAGGAGTATCCCGGCGGCGCGCCGCCGATGCCGCGCCGCCGATACCGCGGCGACCGCCCCCAGGACCGCCAGGCTGGCCCACCTCAGCTGGACATAGACGCCGAAGAGCGCGTTGCCGGACTCCGAGTGGCCGTCATGGTGGTATCCGAAACCGGGCACGCCCAGGATGAGGCTGAGCATCAACCCGTCAAAACCATCTGCCAGCGCCGCCGACACCCCCAGGATCGCCGCCAGGAAGAGCAGCATCCCGGCGGCCAGCACTATCCCGTCGACAGCCACCAGCGCCATCCGAGCGTAACCGGCGGGGCCTTTTAACGGAGGGGCGTCTTGGCCGCCATGGACTGGATGGCCGGCGAGGAGGCGGCCGGCTCCTTCGACCTTGAACCGCCGGGGACGACCCTGTACGTGACCAACTACCGGGTGGCCGTCGCCTCGGATGGTGGTACGTCCCTGGAGGTGCCCCTAGGCAGGATAGAGTCGTGCGGTTCGCGGGGGCGCAGGCTTGATCTCGTCTGGCGGGACGACATCCGGATGCGCGCCTCGCTGGTGCTCTCCAGGATGCCGGCGGCCGCCGCCGAGTCGGCCATCTGCGGGGCCGTCGGGGCATGCCCCTCCTGACGGCCCCGGCGGCGGCCCTGGCCGCCGCGCTGCTGCTCGGGGCAGGGGCGGCCTGGGCCGAGCAGGTCTTTCTGCTGACCGACCTCGGCAACATGTTCCCGGTGGAGCCGCGGCATGCGGTGCGGCTGCCCGAGGGGACCGTCGGGCTCTCGCCCCACCTGGTCCAGCACCTCCACGACGGCTTCTTTGTAATCGGGGACCCCCGGCACGCGCAGCCGCTGCTCTTCGGGTCGGTCTACCACGTGCCCGCCCCGGTGGCCGGCGACCCCCGGTCCGTCTACGCGCTGGTCCGGGGCAGCCCCGAGCTCAACCTGCTGCCCAACCGCGGCCCCCACTGGTACGATGACGGCCGGATCACCCTGAGCACCAATGGTCTGGAGCACGTGCTCAGCCGGGCCCTGCCCGGCAAGGCCTTCTCGGGCAGCCCCGCCTACTGGCCCTCCTCGGGGTACATGACCTTCCACGGCAACGGCACCGCCGCATACCTGCTCAGGAGCGTCACCCACAACGGGGTCCCCGTGGACAGCTTCCTGGTGGAGGCAACCTGCCCGGGCAGCCCCTGCGGGAGCGTCCTGGCGGCCAGATCCCAGGACCGCCTGCTGATATTCGGTGGCGAGCTCGCCGACGCGCGGCTACACGATACGGTCCCGCTGGACGGCCGGCCCCGCGTGATCACCGAGGATCACTACCTCATCGCCGACACCACCTCCGGGGACGTCCGCATCAGGGCCGTCGCCTATGACGATTCGCGCCTGGAGATAAGGAACCTCCCCCGGGGCACCGCCTACCTGATCACCGGACCGGGGGCGCCCCTCGACCTGTACGGGGGCGTACCCCATCCCTGGTGGCAGGAGGCGCACGCCGCCCACGGCTGCTGCTATGCAGACCATACGGTCCTGCCCGCCCTGCGCGCCGGCCTGCAGACTGGTTCGGGCGTCGTATCCTATGATAGCGGCATCCTGGCCGGCTCCCCCGGCCGGGACACCAACGTGCTGGTCCGCACCTACCCCGACGGTGTCCTGTGGCGGCAGGACCGGCTGGCCGGCGGCTGGCTGCTCTTCGACCACCACAACGACCAGGTGGTGAGGCTGGCCGGGACTCCCGAGAGGGTCGTCTCGGCGGGCATCTACGTCAAGGTGCCCTCGGCCTCGGGGACCACCCTCAGCGAGGTGGGCACCGCCAGGTACGACTGCGGCCTCCACCCCCGGGGGCTGGGCTACCTCTGGGGGAGGATCCCCGCCGGGGGTTCGGCCAGCATCCCGGTGGTCCCCGGCCATCCGATGATCTGCCTGCACGCCGACGGCATCCCGGCGGTCATCCGGTACGCCGAGATGGCCGAAGAGACCGAGACCGTCCCCCTCCACCCGGACTCCTCGTCGGTGGTGATATCCGGCGATCCTGCGCAGGTTCCCTGCATCTCCTGCGGCCATCCCAGGCTGCACCTGGAGTCGGCCGCCGGGGCCGCCTCGCACGCGTCCACCGTCTCCCCCAGGGACGGCCCCCTCACCGTCACGGTGAGCGGCTTCTCCGAGTACCGGATGAACGTCACGCGTACCTGGTCCAGCACGTTCGGGACGCTGGATGTCTCGTACTGGTCCCCGGGGGTCACCATCCGCGACGGGGGCGGCGCCACCATCTCCGTCTACCGCAACGGCGTGCTGGCCGAGAGCCTGGCGGTCCCCTGCTCGGCCTCCTCCGGGCAGGCAACAGGCCACTCGAGCACCCGGGTGGGCAACACCTTCGTCCACCACTGGTCCTGGACCCACGAGTACTCGTGCGGGTCCAGGATTGACGCCCGGCTGACCGTCCAGGCGTCCGCCGGCGACATCATCGACGTCTCCGTCTCGGTCAGGCCCGACATCCTGGTGTACTCGGATAGCCGGCAGGCCGCCGGTGTCTCCGACGCCGGAGGCGAGCACGCCTCGGTGGGCGGGATACTGGTCAAGTCCTACGGGTAGGCGGGCCCGGACCGGCACCGCCCACCCTGGAGGCGTACGTCCCATATCATCAAGGCCGCGCGGCATGCCGGGGCAGATGCATCGACCACGACCCTCCCCCCGGACACCGCCCCGCGCCCGCTCAGGGTGGCGCCTGCGAGCCGGCCGCCTGCCCGCCCGCCTCGTCGGTGACCGCCCCGGCGGCCCGCAGCTCGGCGGCCACGCGCCTGTCCTGGTCGTATATCTTCCTGGGGTCGGTATCCGGACCGAAGTGCTTCTGGTAGTACCGCCTCCTGGTCAGCGGGTAGCCGCCCTCGTCGCGCGCCGAGACGAACTCGTCCAGCCACGCCTGATACTCGGCCTCGCCGCTCATTGGTCCTCGCTCCACCCGCAGCTGCCGCAGCGGTACGTCCAGCCGCCGTGCTCCTGGCAGCCCATCTCGCCCACCTGGCCGCTGCACTCGGGGCAGGGGTGCGGCACCCACCTGCGTATGGACATCTCCGCGCCACAATCCCCGCACGCCGGCATGAACCGCCCATGCCATCTGGGCGTAAAAACGTATCACCGTCCCGGAGCGGGTTGCGCCGGCGGCCATCTTGCCGCCGCGGCCATCCACGGCATCGAATCCGGCCAGACGCCCGCGGGCATCTCCCCGCATTCCCGACGGGTCCGCCTGCCTCGGGGTCGCCGTCCGGGCCGCTACCACCCCCTCCCGGAGACATAATACGGCACCAGACGCAGCGCCATGCTGCCGGTGTCCGCATGGGTACCGTCGCTCACCCCTGTGGTCGGCGTGCACCGGATCATCAAGTCGCCGTCCGGGCCGGCGCAGATGCCCCCCTTACCGGTGTCTGGTCGGGCATCGCAGAGACTGCGGGACGACTCCCCGACTGGATAGTTGCCGGACCTGAGCCCTCCTGCGAGGGCGCCTGGCCGGCACGTGGCAGACCGGGCGGTGTTTGTAGGCGCCGCAACAAGACAGTCTGCCGACGGCGAATTTGCGAACGCGGAGAACGCCCTGGCGGCGGGGGCGGCGCCTTGAGATATCTTGATGGGATCATCCGCAGTAGGTCGCCCCGTGCCCATCTCTCAACCGCCAACTCCGTCGGCGTACTTTTGGTATGGCACACCATCTATCCACCGCGCTTGCACATCACCGACAGGTCTGACAAGCACGTGTCCTGCATGCCTCTTGAAATACAAACTGTTCCGCACAATTGATTTCATGAGGCTGATGAAGGGATCATACGTGAATATGTGCACGTCAGCGGGACCCATCGGAGTACCGGGCTCAAAGTCCAGAATGCGGCGCACGTGCGGACCGCCCATATACGAGGGTATCGCCTTGAACAAAACAGACACGTCTCCGCTGGTATCGACCCACGCCTCTGCCGCTGCCAGATATTTTTCAAGCCACTCGCGCGCGGATCCGTCCTCCGCCACTGCCGTGTAGCCCTCCATTCTCACCAGACCCACACCCACCATACTCTTCAAGGCCTCGTACACAGCCTTCCGGCTGAAACGGCACTCCCTTGCCAGGTATGCCACCCGCCTGGGCGGACCTACAGATAGCGCCAAAAAGAGGAAATAGGGAACCCGGCGGCCGAGGACCCGGATCTGCGCCCCGTCCACATGCAGCGGCATTATCACCACATGCATGTTGTTGGGGCTCTCCACAAAAATTCCGCGATCATCAATTACCCCCTCACTCCTTAGCTTGGACTTGATCCTGTAGAACTGCTTGCTGTATTTGGGATAGCCAAGCCTCGTGCCCACTTCGGGCGGTTTTGGGTGGGCCAGCAGGTGCCTCAACCTATACAACTTGCGAATTGTATCGGCATGCTTTAGCTGGTCGTACAGCATGTGTATAGTAATTGTACTAAATATATATAACTATTCGGTACAAATGGTAAACACATACCACCCAAGAGATGTCGCGGACAGTCTGCGCCCCGGGGCGGGTGTTGGTTGGATCAGGTTCAAACCATCTAGACCGGCGGCTTCCACGCACGCCCGGCTGTCCATGATGCGGCGCAAAACAGCGGCTGCCGGAACTGCCCGGGGGGAGAACGAACCAGCCCTCTGCTGCGCCAGACGGCCCTATTCAGCGACCGAGACGATCGGGGCCTAGAGGTCCGGGGCGGGATCAGTGCAGGTAGTACCTGCCCAGTATCCCAAAGACGCCCTCGGGGGTGTCCGCCTTTGCTCTCACGCACTCCTCAAGCAGGGAGATCCTGCGGGCCATGTCCGAGGCCGGCTCGTCGATCCCGCAGATCTCCAGCGCCTCCCGGTACCGGTGGGACCGGTCGGCCCCGTCCCCGGCGAACCGGTCCCCGAAGATGTCGTACCGGTAGATGTTGGAGACGGATATGGTCCCGTCCCCGCCCGGGACCACCTCGGAGATGTCGGTGACCTTGCGGTGGTAGCGGCCCTCCCGCCGCACCCGCGCCGAGTGGACGACAAACCAGATGAGGCCGAGCTCGCCGTCGCCTATCCCGCTGCCCCGCATCCGGGAGAGGGCCCCGGCCGGGGTCGAGGCGTGAAACGAGGTCAGCCCCCCGTGGCCGGTCCCCACGCTCTGGAAGAGGGCGTCCATCTCGAAGAGCCTGGTCTCTCCGACTATCTCGTAGTCGGGCCGCTGGGTAAGCGATATGTCTATCAGGTTGCGGACGCTCACATCAAAGCTCTCGCCCATCATCCCGTAGCTCTTGCGGGTGTTGAGCCTGACCCAGTCGCCGTGGGGTATCCTCAGCTCCAGCGTGTCCTCGATGGTCAGTATCCTCCATCTGGGGTTCATCATGGATACCAGCGAGGACAGCAGGGTGGTCTTGCCCGAGCCGGTCACCCCGATGACCAGCCCGACCGCCTTGGCGTCCAGCAGCGTCCAGAGGTAGGCGGCCATCCGGGGGGTGAGCGTCCGGTGGGCCATCATGTCGGTGATGGTAAAGGGCCTCTCGGGGAACCTGCGGATGGCTATCGCCGAGCCCGGCTTTGAGACCTGGCTGCCGAAGGTGGCGGAGATCCGCGATCCGTCCGCCATGTGGGTGACCGACATGGGCCGCGACTCGTTGGGCTCCGCCCCGGTGGCCCCGTAGATCCTCTGGATGTAGTTCTGCATCTCGGGCTCGTCGGGGAAGGCGACGTTGGTGACCAGCGTGTTGAAGACGCCCGAGTACCGGCGGTGGACCACCCGGATGGGCCGGGAGGGGGCCGAACATAGGATGTCCTCGATGTCGGGATCCCTCATGAGCGGGTCCAGCAGGCCGTAGCCCACAAAGTTCCGCCGTATGTAATAGTCCAGGTGGGGGAAGAGCCTCTTGGCGTCCTCCAGGCGCTTCATGCGCTCGGCCACCTCCCAGAAGGCCTCGGCGAACCTGCCGGCCAGCACGTCGGGATCGGCGTCGGTGTCGATGTCTATCCCCAGGTTTATCCTGGACACGATCCCCGAGTACAGCGAGTCGGCCTCGGGGGTGATGGGGGGCTCGTTGACGATGTACCGCCCGTCGCAGGTGATGCAGACGGCGGCGCGCCCCACCTGGTAGCGCTCCAGCAGGTCCAGCCCGGCGACCTCCATCGAGGAGGAGCAGATGGCTTGCCGGGGCGGCTTCACGGGGTCCAAGCGGGGTCCGCCTTAAAAGCGCCGGCCATCTTGGGGCGGGATGGCCGGCCAGATGGTGACCCACCGGATAGAGCCGTCCAACTACTACACGCTGTCCGAGGAGGAGCGCGCCGCCAAGCTGCGCGGGTTCGTGGGGATCATATCCAGGATGGAGAGCCGGCTGGAGATCATCATATCGGGCAGGAGGGTGGAGGTCGGCGGCGTCGGCTACCTGGAGAAGAGCGTCCACCTGAGCTCGGCCCAGGACATGGGCGAGGCCATATCGGACGGGGGCTTCCGGTCGGTGCGGCTGGACGCCCCGTACCGGGTGGAGCCAGAACGCGAGCTGGCCGGCCACATGGTGGTGGACGGCCGCCTCTGCCGGGCGTACATACTGTACGACATGTCCAGGAGCATCACGCCGGCCTGGGTGAACCGCCTGTACGAGATCTGCGGGGCGGTGGTGGTCAGGATGTGGCCGCTCGCCCCGGTCCGGGCCCGCAGGATGCTGCTCTCGCACGCCAACGTGACCGGGGCCAGGGCTGGGCAGCGCCACCTGGAGGAGTCGGGGATGGCCACCTACGTCCGCGACCTGATAGAGAAGGGCGAGTCCTCGGCCGTGGAGGTGGCCGTGAGCCTGCTGGTCTACGGTGCCGACAGGGCGGAGCTGGCCGCCAACTGCCGCAGGTTCGAGCGGGACGCGGCCTGGCGGCAGGTCAGGTGCGCCTCCATCCGGGGCATGCAGCGTGGGATGCTGCAGGGCAGGGGCCACCGGTTCCTGTTCGAGCTGGGATCGTGCGCCGCCTTCTACCCGTTCGAGTCGGCCAACATGATAGAGGAGGGAGAATCCGGCGGCGTCTACCTGGGGGTCAACACGGTGAACGGCACGCCGGTCATCTACGACTATCTCAGGAGGGTCAACTCGAACGTGACCTTCGTGGGCGAGTCGGGGCGGGGCAAGAGCACGACGGCCAAGACCTACGTGGCAAACTTCCTGGAGATGGCAGGGTCCAAGTACGGGGAGGATCACCGGGTGATGCTCTGCGTTGTGGACCCGCACGGCGAGTACGCCCCGCTGGCGGCCGGGTTCGGGGCCGAGGTGATGGACATCGAGGGGCGGCAGCGCATGGGGCTGGACCCCTTCAAGGTGTTCGACAACCCCTCCAAGGCCGCCTCGCTGCTGGCCGACGCCTCGGGCATGCCGCCCGGGCTGAGATCGGTGGCCGTATCGGCGGCGGCCGGCTGCAGGTCCATACCGGGACTGGTCAGGAAGCTGACCGGGGGAAGCGGCCCGCACCGCCAGGATCAGGTGCGCGCCGCCTCCTACCTGCTGCAGTTCACGGAGGGGGACGCCGCCAGGATCTTCCGGGGCAGGCCCGGGACGGCGGACAGGATCATCTACACCATGAGAAAGGCCGACAAGAGCAGCCTCAACGCGATGATCATCTCGATGGTGATGGCGCGCGCCTGGCGGGCCATGAGGGACGCGCCCCGGCACGTCCCCAAGCTGTTCGTGATAGATGAGGGGTGGTTCGTCTCCTCGATGGAGTCGACGGGGCAGATACTCGAGGACATAGCCCGGAGCGGCCGCAAGGAGAACGTCCACCTGCTGTTCCTGTCGCAGGAGCCCTCCGACATACTGGACAACCCCTACGGGCAGTCGGTGCTCAACAACTCGGCGACCATCTTCCTGTTCGGGCTGAAGGCGGACCTGGCAAGGAAGCTCCAGATGGTGCTCAGGCTGTCGGACACCGAGCGCGGGGAGGTGGAGGGGCTGGAGCGGGGCCACGCCATCCTGAGGGCGGACGACCACCGGATAAGGCTGCAGGTGCGGCCCACCGCCTCGCAGCTGTCCAGGTTCAACACGGCTCCCGGCATCGAAGGCGCCGGCATCAAAGGTTCCGGTGTGGAATCCCCCGGTAACGCCCAGGGCTAGCCGGAGGGATGACCCGCCCGGGCGGACGCTCCGGCATCAGAACTTTTGATGTCTGGATGGCCCCCGGCGGATGCCGGGGCGGTCCGTGCGGTTGGAGAGGTATCCATAGGTGTGGAAGGCGGCCGCCATCACGCAGAAGAGTGCCGCCGAAGGCGGGTGGAGCGGGCCGTGCCCCAGCACGACAGGGACGGCCACGGTGGCGGCCAACAACTCGATGGCTACCTGGGCCGGAATGGCCGCCCTCAGGCCGAACCTCCCGGTGATGACACGAAAAGGCGCGGCCGTCTCGCGGGCGGAGACCACCGCCCTGCCGGCCCGGGCGGTCCCGGCGATGTCCAGGGCGGCCGACGCCAGGTACCAGCATACCGGGACGGCCAGCAGCCCATCCGGCAGATGATCCTCCAGGCCGTATGTCACCAGATAGGCGGCGGCGAGCGCCGAGAGCGGGTAAAAAAATAACGACACCCCCAGGGGGAGTCACCTGGCGGCGCCGGGGCGGGCAAGCCGCAGCAGCACCACGCTGATCATTATCGCGAACACGAAGACTATCCTGACGATCCACAGCAGCGACTGGTAAAGGCTGTCTATCTTGTCGGTCAGCTCGTCCGGTAGGTCGGCGCCCTTGGGCGGCTCGAATATGTTCTCCACCCCGAATATGTACGCGACCAGATAGGGCATGGCCCAGACCAGAAAGGCCCCCACGACGGCGCCCATCAGCATGGCCTGGTACTTTCCGACCGACTCGGACTCTTCCTTTCTCTTCTCCAGCATGGGGGCAAATTGGCCGCCCGTATTTAACGGGGGCCGGGCGAGCATTATGCTGATTGGTGGAATGCTGGCTTCCGTGGTTGGTTTTTCTGTGCTGGGTGAAAGCGGACTGCCAGAGCTAAACAGTTCTCGAATAGTTCTACTCGTGCTGGCAGTCGGTGGCCTCATGTCATTTGTGCTTGGGGTGGGACGCATTGCCACATTGGACTAAATCGTTTTAAACCCTGCTGCCCATGACACCCACATGGTTCGCTTCTTCTTCCTGCAGCCAGCCCCCGCCATCTACTGGCGGCCCTGGACTATGGGACTGGTTGTCGGTCTGATAACGGGCGCCCTCGATATCATCATTGCAATGATCATTAGCAACAACATGGAACTACAGACAGTCGTCACAATCACCTTGTGGGCACTGGCCATCTGGTTTGTTGCCGGCATGGCCTGGCATCTCCGGCGCAACGCCCGGCTGACCCAACAGAACGAACAAAACAAAGATTTGGCCTGGCGGTGGGTTTGTGGATTCGTTATCGGACTGCTGATTGGTATCTCTGTCGTTACGACAATGATCATATACGGGCTGGTCTATCTAGAGATACCAATATGATCGACCGCCTGTTAGCATTTCTTTATCACCTACACGAGCCGCCCGTGCGGTACATTGACAGTTTGATCATCATCTGGGCATCCGCCACCGTCTACCTGGCTGACATGTACTGGTTGATATGGAACCAACCGTTTGACGATCTGCTAAACTGGATATTGGCTCCGCTGATGATTGCCGGTGTAGCTGCCCGGTGGATGTTTGTAATGGGTAGGCATGCCTTCTGGATGATGCTATCCCCGGGCGGGTGAACCGGGACATCTCGGTGACCTGATACCGACTGGGACAAAAGTGACCTGATTGACGGTTTCATGCGGTACCACTGCGTACGATGCCAGCCCCGGCCAGGTCACTTTTTGTCCCGGCTGGCGGGTCGCTAGGATGTCCCAGGCCAATATGGAGGACATTATAAAACAGCGAGAAAATCATCGTATTATGAACATGGCTTCGGAGCTCTGTAATTATGGCAAGCACTGATATCAAGAATGCCATTTATTTGGCCGTCGCGGTACTGGTGCTGATTCCGGGAATCTACTATCTGGCAGACTACATGTACTTCCATCAGTATATGCTGGATCTAAAGATAGACGACGAGACATGCGATTCGAACTGCGCTGCAAACGTCGCGGCTCATACACATTCGTCCTACAGGGAGGGTTATGCGTGCGTAGAAATTGACGTTGACAGCTTCGTCTGTAGGCCGCAGCGCGGTTATGGTATAGTTGGGATCAAAAGTAATCGGACAAATCCGTAAGATCATAATAGGGTAAAATTTCAAGCCGGCACATGGCTACGACCGAGATAAAAGACGCGCTAAAGCGCGCCAAAAACAAGAACGAGTACGCGCGCATTGCGGCGGTAAACATGGTATTGAACAAGAACATCGACGTCGATACCGTTGCGGACGGCTTCTGCGTCAGTCGCGGAACCGTCTACGCGTGGCTTGCCGCGTACGACCGCAACGGGCTGGACGGCCTCGCCGACGATGCGAGGCCGGGCCGCCCCCCTTTCGTGCCGCGCGCCCAGCTGGAGGAGATAGTCGGCGGCGCCAAGCGGTTTACCGCCTTGGGGTTCGTCGAGCTGGTCGAAAAGAAGACTGGCGTGAAATACAGCGAACAGCACGGGCGCCGCCTGCTGAGGTCCCTGGGCTTCGCGGTCAAGAAGACACTCCGGTTATCCGACCGCGTCCCGCCGAAGGAGGAGGTAGAGATCTGGCAGAAGGATACCGAAAGGGAGGTTGAGACGCTCGAAAAGGACGATTTCACCGTGGTCATGGCCGATGAGAGCCACCAAAACGCGAACCTGTTCGGGTCGGGAGCCGTCTACGTGCGCGGTGATGCCGAACCTATACAGATGCCGCTGGGCAACCAGAGGCAGACCGTCTACGGCGGCGTCACGCTGGATGGCGAGACGTGCTACATGGCGGCCAACAGGGCCAACGACAGATCATTCATCAAATACCTCGATAAACTGCAACAACGTTTCGGCAAGGTGGCGGCGGTCGTCGACAACGCCGCGTACCACAACACGAAACGCGTACGGCGATATCTCGAGAAGAATGGCGATTCAGTCAGGCTGATGTTCCTGCCGCCATATTCGCCGTTCTTGAATCCGGCCGAGTGGCTGTGGCGGGATGGAAAGGCCATACTGCGCAGAACGTTCCGGCGGCCGGCCAGGAGCTACTTTAGACGGAAGGTGATGCTCGTGTACGAGTCGCTTGAAATCAATTTCAATCCGCGCGACATCCTGTTCAGAAATTTGGATAAATTATACCCCGCATGAAAAGTTTGTCCGGTTATTTATGATCCCAACTATAGTTTTAAGATACGGGGCGACCCGTTCATGCAGGCCGCCGCGCCCGTTTCATACGGCGAAATCTACATAGTGCCGACGGATGGCAACCACACGTCAGCCTACCACATAAGGGCGGTACGCCTTGCAGATGAGTTGTCAGACAGAATTCGGGTTGACTTTGCCAGCGCTGCCGGCGGCACCGGACCGATAGTCCACACGGCAGCGATGGTTCCGGGCGACACGTACGTTGAGTGCAATGCCGCAACCCAAAACGTCTTCCATCTAGTAGAGTATACGGGAACTTTCGACTTGAACGGGACTAGGATGGCCGAGTTCTGGGCTACGCACATCTGGCCTAAGCCGCCAGAGCTGGCTCCGTGTGATCCTAAGAAGACCATCAGCAGGAGCCTCCAGATAGACTACGACTTGGGGCTGCCCCAGTATGAAGAGTTTGAGCGCGCCTTCTTGGAGAAACAGTCACGGAGAGATAGCCTCGGTCCGTGATGCAGGGATTCTGTACGCTACGATACTACCATGCCTGCGGATTATGTGTACATGGTCTGGGACATCCTAGTGACCCGCCAGCCGGGACAAAAAGTGACCTGGCCGGGGCTGGCATCGTACGCAGTGGTACCGCATGAAACCGTCAATCAGGTCACTTTTGTCCCAGTCGGCACCAGGTCACCGAGATGTCCCAGTTCACGGGCGGGGGCTGGAACAACTACGACACCCAGGATCTAGTGTAACACGCGTCGCCCGACGGGCGAGGAGCGGATCTTCTCAAGAACTATACCGTGCCGCTTCATTCGGCGGCTGTCCCCGTCATAGGCCACGACGCGGATACCCACCAGGTTACCGAGTTGGGGATGGCCGTCCTAGGGCTGGGCGTGGACATGTTCGGGCACGACCTGTCGACGGATCCGCAGCTGGCCATGTATCTGGGGAACGCTGACAGGAGGACGGTCGACCTGCCGGTGCTGGAGCCCAGCCACCTTGGGGACGGCTCCTCCGGCGGCTCCTCCCAGGCGGGCAACGTCACGGCCGTCCGCGAGTACCTCTCCAACTGGACCCGGCACTACACGGTCGTTGACGACCGCGCCGGGGAGGTGCTCCGGGAGATAACCATCCACGATCTCCCAGGATACACGTTCCGCATGCTCATGGTGGACGAGGGGGATTAGACGGCATGGCGGCCAGCCGTCCTGGTGTGGTCTTGCATCTCCATTACGGTGGCGGCAAGTCCAGGCGACATGTCAACATGTGGAACCGGGACGATTTACCCGCCAATTTTCTTGGCTCTCCGTTCAGACTCGGGCTACTGACAACCTAACACAAACGAGTACACGTATGCGCACTGTAGACGCGCTGCCTATATTGTTGTTCTGAGCCACCCATGCATGGTGAATAAACAAAACGTCAAGATGATGACGGTGGCAGCCATCATAGGCGTCTCGGCAATTGGTGCGACCACGGCATTCGCGGCCGGTTCGTCATCCACCCAGCCTCGGTACACGCTACAAGAAACCCCAAGCTATCCATCCGGCTCCTGCGCCTTCACGGACAGGGAGTGCGCCGACGCCGCAGCCGACGGGAAAAACTCGCCGGTGTCACGCGGCGACAACGTCTGCTGGAGTTACGCAACCGCCAGGAACAACACGGAAGAGCCCCAACCCCAAGGTTCAACCCCGGAACTCGCCACATCCGCAAGTACCATCAAGTACAAGGTCCGGTACCCCGGCACGCAAGACGCTGCCGCCGGACACTTGGCCTATTACCAGTACGGGGCAGACCTGATGAGGGAGTCCGGAAGCGGCTGGATCAAGCATGGCGGTTGTTACCCTGCAGTGCACGGCGATGGCACCAAACAGGAGACCTCAACCAAGACCTGCTCGGGGATCAATTCCGGCACCAACACATGCCAGATGAGAGCGCAGCACCGGACGGTTGCTGCCGCGTATCTTTTCGGAAACGACGGCGTCCCCGACCACCATTCCGACAGCAGCCACGCAACCACCCCGAAGCTGGGGATGTGCACCAACCGTTGAGGGGACGGATATGAACAAAACGCATCATAAAACGATAATAGTCGGTTTCGCGGTATTGGCCGTGGCTGTCGGCGCCGGAATATACGGGCTTGAAGCGGCCAAGGCAGGCGAACCACACACGGCCGAGCCGCGCACAGACACACTCTACTCGTCACATATTGCCGACGGGACGCTGGACACGAACCGGGAGGTCACAGTGAACCGTGGCGGAAACGTGCAGCTGCCCGTGGACATCTACGCGGCCTTGGACGAATCGGTGGCAGTCGGTTTTGGAGTGTCACTGGACGGCTGGGAGACGCCCATGGTGCTGGCGCAAGAAGACGGCCTGCCGGCCGGAATCCGCGTCAACGCCGGCCAGTCGTCCTTCAGCTTTCCCGTATCGGGGGAGGACGGCATAAGCAAGCGCGGATCGACAACCGTAATAATCACTGCGGACGCCAACACGCAGCCCGGCAAGTATCCGCTGTCGCTGGTTCTCTACGAACTAAAAGACGGCAGCGTGGAAATGTCGATAGAATACTTTACGCTGACGGTTAACTAGCTCCGCGCATTTTTCCTTGTTAGATGCCTGCCGCGTGCCAGACGGCGCCGACTCGTTCTCGGCATATGAGACTGGAGTGTAACGCTGGAACGTGCTGGACCTTCCTGCACAAGCAAACGTGGCACATCAACGGGGTCGCCTTCGACGGCATCCACCACAACAACCAGATGGAATCCTTCAACGGCAATACGCTACGCCTCCGGTAGGATGCCGTCCGTGGTCTCAAGCGCGAGGACTCGGACATCCTGGACGATCTCCACATCTACCACAACTTCATGCGGTCCCACCTGGGACTGCCCGGCCCGATAACGCCAGCCGAGGCCGCAGGCATCCAGATTGAAGGCGCCAACAAGCGGATGACGCCCATTCAGGCTGTGGCCAAGGCCGGAGCCCAACCGCCCTTTCTTTCCTTTTTCATTCTTGAGAAGATCCGCTCCTCGCCCGTCGGGCGACGCGTGTTACACTAGATCCCGGGCGTCGTAGTTGTTACAGCTCCGGGCGGGCCCGCCCGTTATATGTACAACATATTGTGGGGTTTAATGAAAATACAACGGCAAAGACTGCCCGGGCTCTCCGCCATCGTGGGCATCATCATAGGGGTGGGCGTGACCGCCGCTGCCGGCTCCACCCTGTACTACACGTTCGAGTCGCAGACCGACCCCTTCAAGTCGGGGTCGGCCCTGGACGTGCGCAACCTCAGCGTGGTCAAGGACGAGGACCTGCTGAGGATAACGGCCACCCTCAGGAACAACGGCCAGACCAGGATAGACGAGGTGACCATCGACAAGATACTGGTCTCCAACGTGGAGATATCGCAGAATTTCACCGGCAACAAGCAGGTCGGGCTGACGATCAACGGAAACGACCAGACCGCCAACAGCGACTACACGTACACCGTCGAAGGCCTCACCGACGACAGCAGGGGGGTAGACGTCAGCATACCATACGGCCAGTCCGCGGCGCTCATCCTGGAGCTAAAGTCCTCCAGCTCGGCGGCCAGCAGCATAGAGGACTATGTGAACGTGTCAGACCGCCTGACGATGACCCTGAGGATAGCGGCCGGCGGGGACACCTTCATCACCGACGCCTTCTCGGCGCGGGTAAAGCCCGGCTAGGCCGGGCCTCCCCTTTTTTGTATCGACAGCACCAGGGCGGCAGAAGCCCCGGACGCGTCTGAAAACACTCGGTCGCCGCGTTAATGTGCAATTATATATACACAGGGATAGTTTTGTCCAAACTATAAATATGCTGCACATATTACCATCATCGCATGAGTGCTGATGAGTGCGCGTCGATGCTTGAAAAGGCAAAGGACGCAGTCAGGTTTGCCCAGGAGCTGCCGCCCGGCCCCATCCATGACATGGAGGGGGCCAAAGGCGCCACGGGCCTGTCGGCCAGGACCATCAAAAGGAGGATAGTCCGCCTGGAGGAGTTGGGGCTGGCAGAGTACAGGCGCGGCAAGTTTACGATAAAAAACGAGGTCGTGTCCCAGCCGTACCACGTTCTGCAAAGCATCGTCTTTTCGCTGGTGTCGCTCAAGAAGGCCAGAAGGTTTGGGAGGCATTACAAGCCGACCGACGTCAACTTTGTGAAAAAACACCTTCCGGGCGGCTCAATCATAACGCTTGACCACAGGGCATACGAGCTGACGGGGTTTCAGACGCCGCTGGACCTGCACGTCTACGTTGACAATGTCGAGGGCGTCTCCGGGTTTTTGAAGGGCTGCCGGTTTCGGGAGGGAAAGAGGGGGAGCGTTGTACTCCTTCCAAAGATCGGCTCTTTTGAAAATCAGATCGAGAGGGTGTTTCTTGACTGCGTGGCAAACGGCGGACGGAGTTTTCTGGATGCCGCGGCAATCATGCTGACCCACAAGGATATGGCAAAAACCAGGGTCAGGTTTGCGGCAGACACCATATGGAAGGTCCGGGAGGGGATAGAAGCGGCCCGCAACACACCCGCCGCAGCCTGAAAAAGTGCGTCAAGGCTCCGGCAGGATAACCGGAGAGGGGTCAGCAGGCGCCGGCCCGGCAAGAGATAAATTCTACTGGTGCCTACATGGTGCATGGCCCAGTTTGCGGTGCTGTTCGGCGACACGGACTTTGAGACCGCGGGCGCCCAGCCGCCCGCCGAAGCGGTTAGCGTGGAGGCCGAGAGTTGGCACAAGGCGGTCAGGTCCGTCTGGAACCAGCAGGGCGGGCTGAATGACACCAAGTGCCTGGTCTGGAGGGACGGCAAGCCGGCCGCGGTCGTGCAGCTGGACTTTAGCGGAAGGGAGCTGGCGTCGATGGCCCAGACGCCCCCGTAGACGTGCGGCAGCAGATGGCCTGCCCGGACGGCGCACCTAGGATCTTTGCGGCCCCGTTGATCAACCAATTTTGCTGACGGGTTGTCTTTCAATTAAAGCTGCGGCCAGGCCCGATTGCCGGACGGGGACAAGCAGAAGACGGGCACGGGCCGCCCCGGAAAAGCCGTCACGGAGCGCGGGCAGAGCTTGGCGTGTCGCGTCCGCGCCCACCTCCAAGAGAAAGGCCGGAGACTCAATTAGCAATTAGTGGCGGGTCCGGCCAGAGGAGGTACGCAGAAGAACAAAATACGTCCGGTCCAACATGCCATGCGTGTCTTCACTTACAACGGCTTGATGCCCATGTTCACGTATACTGCGGAAGATAAGTTCGTGCTTAAATCGGCCCAAAGGCGGCCGTGAATCCGCGTGCTACCCCAAAATCCCTCCGTTTCCCGGACTGCCGGATGCCGGCTGCGGCGGGAGACGGTAAACCGGCGCATTTCGGAGCTGTATTTTAGGAAATTTGAAAAAACGTGCGCAACATCCCCAGGATGCGCGCCGGCAAGAATCCGGCCCTAGACTACCCGGTAGAGGTATCTCTCGATGTCCAGCACGGGAACCGACGAGGCCAGCCACCTGGTGATGTCATCGCGCATTGTCACGAGGGTCGTGTAGGTGACGTCCAGGACGGCTCGCTTCATCTGGCGCCAGACCTCTTCGATCGCGCTGAGATCCGGGCAGCCCGGCGGGAGGAATTCGAGCTCGACCTTGCCGTCCAGCTCCTTGAGCGTCTCCCGGATGATCTTGGCCTTGCGCTGTGGCGCCCTGTCCAGGATCATCATGATCGGCTTGCCGAAATACGCGTACGCCTCCTTCAGGAAGTCTGCGAACTGGTCCTTGGTGAACTTGTCGTACTGCTTGAAGAAGCTGCGCCCGTCGTCGGTGATCAGTCCAAAGACGACCGTCTTGGCGTGGGATCCCGTGTAGGTGTAGACGGCGCGCTTCCCCTTTAGGGTGTAGACCCGCTTGCGCGGGCGGGCGTCGGCGACCGCGATGCATTCGTCCTGGACGCATCTGATGTAGCCGTCTATCTTCTTCATGGGAATGAGCCGCTTCATCCGCCTCCGGAATCCGGCGATCTTCTGCGGGCTGGCCCTTCGGATGTGCCTGCCCACGGGTACCTTCATGGTGTAGCCGCGGCCGCGCAGCATGGCGCGCACGTGCGGTAGTTGGTACTCCACCCCGGTCATCTCCTTGATCAGGTCGCGCGCCTCCTTGGCCGTCCAGCAGGCGGTCCTCTTCAGGGCTCTCCATACCTTCTTCATGTTCCTCCTGGAAACAAGCGGGGGCCTGCCGGACCGCGGCTTCGTCCGCAGTCCGGGCAGGCCCTCCTTCAGGCATCGGCCGTACCACTTGACGCCCCAGGACCTGGCCATGCCGAGGTGTTGTGCGGCCCCGGTCCGGGTCATCCCGTCGCGCTCCACATGTATGACCGGCATTGTCCGCCTGGCGACGTCTGCGTCCTTTTCGGTCTTGTATGCTTTGATGAGCTCATCTACGGTGGGTTTTTCATTATCCATGGGTGGCGGTATGGGCGGGGTGATCAATTAGCATTTCGCTTGAGGTTAGGATCTCGAACATATCTTCCGAAGTATACGGTTCTGCTCACAACGGATAGTTGGACTAACCAAATATACTCGCTTTCACTTACAACATCTAGAATAAGACCGATCGGAGTCCAGTGTTTATTGGTGTCTGAGATCCCAAATTTCACAAGCGTATTCTGCAAGTATTTTCGCCCGCTCTTCAATAATCAATGCCGTCCACTGGTCATAATTGCATACCGTTTGTTTGTTTATCTCTAAATTTGATGCATAGTATCCTGTTTTATTGCCTTTATATTGGCCCTTTTTGGTTGTAAATTTTTCATTTTGAAGTTCTTTATCTACATCTTTTAGCAGTGTTAAGTTGCCGAGGTGGCTCACAAATTCATTCATCTTTAAGTTACCGCGATAGTCTTTAAGAAATTTCTTTCGATCCCACTTGCTGGTATTTTTTGGAAGGATAGGCTCAAGTGTTAGTGAATCAATAGAACCGACATCATGTCTAGCGTCAAGGTGCATTGTGATCTGTTGTAGGACGTATTTGGCAATATTCGGTGCTGGTTCAACCATAAATTTGTTGAAATTATGTGTAAAGTCTTCATGATCATAGTTTTCCCGTAGTTTTTCAATAACACACTGGCATGAGGCTCCCTCGTCAATTAGCTGGATCACCTCTGACATTTTCTTTTCCATTTTACCTGCATGCATTCCGCGAATTATTTTGGTGTTAAAGAAAAATCGTACAAGAAAACTCACTAATTGGTTATAGTCGTGATTTTGTTCTTTGTGCCATTTGCGATATGCCGTAAGAATTGGAGCTCGGATGCTTTTTGCTTTTAATACTCTTATGGTGAAAAACTCATTCTTAGTGTGTTCATCAAGGTATTCGCCTGGACCATACAGTTTGGCCAAAAACTTTGCATCATCCTTTAATGCTTTTACATACTGCTTCGCCTTTGGTTCCGAGCTTATCATCTTTTTTACTACGTCATACAAATTTTTTGGTGAAGCCCTTTTGGCGTTATTATCATAGTTTCTTGATCGGAATGATTCCAAGATGAATGTATCATCAGCTTCGTCTCGGCCAATTATCTCATCAAATGTGTTATTCCACACATTGCTCATACGGTGTTGTTCCATGGTGCTTTTTATTTTGTTAAGAACATGATTTTTAATCAAATTAGATTTTGAAAGTGTTTGACCACGGTTGTTCAGTGTTTCAAAAATTTGGTAGGCGGTACCATCATCTTCTACCACGATCTTAACTACAAAGTTGTTTTTCTGCACATGGGAGAGAAAATGGTTTAATTGGGCAATGTTTTGTTTTACGAATCTCTTCTTTTCCTCATCAGGAAGCGGCTTGTCAGGCATGTCTTCATCATTGCTAATGTTGAAACCGGTACGTATGGCATGCATCATTTTTTCATAAAAATACACATAATTGTCTATGAGTAGTTTTTGAGATTTTGCCACATACTTGATCTTCTTAATGCGCTCTATTTGAGGCACAGGATCATCCTCATATTCCTGAATCTGTTCAAATATATCCCTGTCCGTATCATTTAACACCAATTTCCAATCGGTATGTCTTCCATTTATGTTGGTATTTTCTAGCATTTCCATAACTTTTTCATAACCCTCTGGTTTCATATTGTGCATTGTGCGTATGTTTTCACGCATTATGTCACGCGCAACGCAAAACAGCATCGTAATAGTGGATAGCCTTTGTTGCCCATCAATTACCCAATACTTGTCCCCTTTCTCGTGTACCAAGACTATCGGCCCAAGCAGATATTGCCCGTCTTGAGTTGAACTTTTCCCATTTTTAATTTTTTGAAAACCATCCATTAGATCATTCCACAATGTCTCGGCCATCTCTCTTGTCCAAGCATAATTGCGCTGAAAAGGGGGCACATGGAACCTTTCATTATCGTTAAGCAAACCCCAGATACTCGAAGCATCAGTTTTTTCAAACTTGCTAGCTACGCCCATTATCACACTGCCACCAGTTGCTTGACCTGAAAGCGAGTTTTAGCGTAAGTGTAAAACTCCTCATGCGTCTCCAGCATCTTCTTTTTATTCCCGTGCCTAATGTAGAAATCATCTATAATTCGCTGAGTTGACTTGCCGTCGAAGTGTAGCTCAAACCGTTTCGGTCTACCATTTTTAATGTGGCGGTAAAACCACGGCTCTGGGCTTCTCTGCATTCTGACCTCCACTAACTGGACATTTTGGATGCTAACAATCTCAATTCTAATTAGCGACCCCAAGCTTACTTCCGAACTCAGATACTTGTCTAGTGTATCCATAATCTTTATCTTTAGAACATCGCAGAGGTGGTCATTTGATCTATCGGCAGAATCAATCATGCTGAGATCACTATCTATTCCCACAAGACGTTCGTTTGATTCTCCCGTATCCCTCACGCCGATATACAGATAGCCGCCTTCAGAGTTTAAGAATGACTGGACTGTTTGTGGAATTACTTTGTTACGCATGATTTGTTCATTAAAATTTTCTTTATTTTCCGTATATTGATCTTCGTTCATTATTCTTTGTAAAATTATCTTCTCGGAGTTGATAACCCGAACCACTTGTCCCGTGTCGCCATTTATTAGCCTGACACGGGGCGGATCTTTCTGCGACAGTATCGCGCAAACGGTTCCTTTGGAATTTCCAGTAAGTTCCTCGCGCACCTCGACGTAGTCACCGATGCAAACGTGTGAATTATCCCCGCTTACCGTATATGTCATCCCTGCCGCTTCCAACACATCAATGCGCGTACGGCCCCGGTGGTTTTTATAAACATGTCTTGCACCAAGCCATACAATTACACTTTGAAATCGTAAAAACATGCAAACAACAGGCGCAAACATGCTTGCAAGTTAAGATGCCGCCCTGCTGTACAAGATCCGAATCGATTGCACTAGGCCCGATAATCCTCATGCTTCAATCCAATTCGAGGAGATCAACACCAGGATCGGCTCGCCTCTTTAGATGCCATATGCAGCATTCCTAGAAGTGGCGGGGTCTGCATAATCTCTTGTTGGAAGGACATACCAATGGTCGTCTTGAACGCGCGGGTGTTCTTTGGTATTATCTTGAGGACATACATGATCTGTTGAGCAGGGTGGGTGTATTTTGATCTTCCGTGTACCTCTCTGACTGAGCTCTCTGCTAATTGCCAATCACGTCTTGGGGAGGGTTGTGGTGTGTCTTGTGGGGTGTGGATGAGTGCGCCAGACTTTTCCTGCGTTTGACGCTGCATCGCCGAAATTAAATTTCATTTGGGTGCGGATCGCCTCTTTATCTCTTATTGAAGACATTCTGCACGGCAGACAGGCCATAAGACACGTCTTGGGTGGTAAGTTGCGTACCTCTCGTCGGATATCGCGTCATCGTGTTCCATGTTGAAATTTTTGCCAGGTTGTATTGCATGTCCGTTACGGACCAGCCACCCGGCAGCACATTGCACAATCTCCTCAAATCATGAACGTGTGGAAACTCCACGTCCTCAAAAGCCAACGCCGCTTTTATCACCGTTTCTATCGTTTGTTGCGAATTGTAACACGCGCCAAGTATGCCGTTAGCCGCGTTACAGTTCAAGATCCTGCTGAGATCACCCTTGGAAATCCGTACCCGGTGGGGCAGTGGAGTCATCGTTCATAGAGTACCACACCCTCCCTGAGCGCGTAATAGATGGTATGGCCACAGACATGCCCGGTCTCCTTGATCTCGTCCGGCGTCGTCACGATGACATCCTTGGCGACCGGCGAATCGCCCAGCAGCTCCAGTATCTTTACCGCCGTCTCGTATTCGTTCGTTCCATCCTCCATCACGACCATCAAGTCAACATCGCTATGATAGTCGGGAGTGCCGCGCGCGTAAGAGCCGAACAGTATTATCCGCATGGGTTGAAAATTTTCAATAATCCGCTCGGTCATCATTTTTAATACCGGTTTTACCCGTTCGTTATAATCCACCGTCCCGACTTTGGCCATGCCGCGCATTTACGCTATAAGATATTTAAATATGCCCGCAGTCGACATCGGTCCCTGCAGTCAGGCCGAGCATAAATTAACCGCAAAAACACCACCCCAGGATATTTCATCGCCGCGCGGCCTGTTGGCGGGCCACCGAAAATGCATTGTTCGGCAGCCGCGGCGCCATGCCCCGAGGGCCGGCGGCATGGGCGGCCAGCAACAAATATCAAATAGGATCGCGGACAACGGCTGGAATTATTTTTTCCCGTCCAAACCGACTTGCGGCGACAGTACAATCTGCAGTCGGAGGCCGGTACGCGCCGCAGGACCGGCGCGCGGCCGGATGCGCGGCGCGGCACGAGCGGCGGTCCGGGGTCCGGTTTGGCCGGAGCCTGCCCCGCGGCGACGGCGCGGTGCGGCCATAGACCGCCGCGGGACACGGTGTATAGACGGCCGGGGTCGGCCGGGGTCGGCCGCGTCATTGCGCGCGGCTGTTGGTTCTGTATTGCGCCGACCGGCCGCGCTGATCAACTTACAGGACGCGCAGGGCCATTGGTCCAGCGCATGCCGGATGGGCCCGCCGGATACGCGGGGGCGGCCGGGCTGCGCCGGGTGGTTTTAAGGAACCTGCCCTTGGCCGCCCGGTGTCCTACAGCGACAAGACGGCCATATGGTTCCACAAGCCCACGATGATGAACCAGCCCCTGTTCCAGGTGCCGCTGCTGGGCTACATCACCGGGTCCCAGGGGCTGCTGCTCTTCGGGGTGGGGCTGCCCGCCTTCTTCCTGGTGATGAACTCGTACGGCCCGCTGGCGGCCCTGGCGCCGCTGGCCGGCGCCGCCGCCCTGGCGATGATACGCCCGCCGGTGCTCGGCTACGAGGGCAGGCTGGCGGTGGCCGTCTGGTTCTACCTGGCAAGGGGAAGGGGCGGCCGGCCCGCCAGGAGCCGCGCCTTCTCGATTCCGGTCCCCGCCAAGGCCGGGGCCATCCCCAGGAAGGCCAGGCTCGGGAGGCGGGCCAAGGCCGCACCCGCCCCGGTGGAGGTCCGCGCCACCGGCAGGCCCGTCGAGATATCCCTGAGCCTGCGCACCAGGGACAACCGCATAAGCCGGCCCAAGGTCAGGATACTGCTGGATGGCGCCAGCATCAAGACGGCGGTCCCCTCGGCGTCGGGGCAGGTCAGCGTGGTGCTCCACCCCGAGGACTGCGCCGGAACCCGCAGGATAGCCGTCCACGAGGTCACCGGCGAGGACGCCACCGGGGCCAAGCTGACCGAGAAGGAGGTCGTCTTTAGATAGTGACCGCCCTGGTCTGGTGCGAGCTGCGCCCCTACCCGGCGGCCGGCCTGGGAGAGCACCCCGACGACCTGGCGGTGGTGATGGACCACATACCCGAGTTCGTGCTGGTGGCCTCCAGGGATGGCCAGAGGGTGCGCGTGCACATCCGGGCGCGCCCCGCCCACCTGCCCTTGCTGGAGGGCCTGCCCAGGATGGAGCCGGTCCGGTCCGGGCCGCCCCGGCTGGAGGGCTTTGATCTCTGCCACAGGTACGCGACCGTCCGGCACTGCGCCCTGCCCATCTCGCCGGGGGACGCCACCCGGCCGTCGATATACAGGCTGCTGGGCGACTCGGTGGAGGGGGCCGCCTACCTGATGGTCTCGGCCAGGAGGGCCACCACCGACGCGCGCATATCCGGGTACATCAGGAGCCTGGAGCGGGGCAGGCCCCCCGACGGGCTGGCCGGCGCGATATCTGGTATCCTGGGATGGCCGTCATCCACCGCCAAGCCCGGCCCGACCCGGGCGCTCAACATCCAGATGGCGCGCCAGAAGGCGTCCTCCCGCCACCTCTTCCGCTGCGAGGTGGTGGCCGCCGCCGAGCACCCCGCCGGGCTGGAGGCCGTCGAGGCGGCCTTCCCGACGATGTCCCTGAGGAGGTCCTCTGGGATGACCCCCGGCAAGCTGGCCGCCGTCTCGGCCCGCGGGCCCGGCCGGCCGTGGCTGGGGGGCTCGCGCGACCCTATCCTCTCCGATACCGAGCTGGGCTCGTTCATGGGCCTGCCCAACGAGGCCGACATGGCCGCCGTCCCGCTGGAGCCTGGCAGGATGGGGGCGCGCTCGGGCGGGGACAGGGTCGACGCCCCCGATGCCACCACCATCGACATCGAGCGGCCCGACGGCTAGCCTCCCGGCCGCCAACACAACGCGTAAATCGGCCGCCGCCTCCACCAGCTGCCCTCCCGGATGTGCCGGGCCATCACCGCCATGCAGGTTTATACGTCACGATAAGCATATCGGGGCATGGAAAACGCGCTCGACGGCCTGGCCGGCATGGCCCGCGACCACGGGATGCACGGTGGGAGGTGGGTGCGCGACTCGTACGAACCCACAAAGTTCGACGACGCTGCCCGCAAAATGGAGGCGGAGCACGGAATCGACGCCGTCTGGAACAGGGTCAGGGACGAACTGTTCGAGACCAACGACGAGTACGTGCGCGGCGAACTAATTGAAAGCTACGGCAACAGCCCGGTCAGCGACGCCCTCAAGCGCAAGCTTTTGGAGGATTTGGCGCTGGATCCCTCGATCGAGGCATCAAGCAAGAAGACCGCGATGACCGAGCTTCGCGAGTACGTGGAAGACGATGAATGGCCGGAACTCTTGAAGGGCCTGTACCACCGCGTCGACGCCGGGACGCGGCAGGCGTTCTTCCACGCGCTGGTCATGCCGGATTTTGACGCGTCGGGCATCAGGGACCGGGCGACGGACGACGACATAGCCGTCAACCTCAAGAAGCTTGTGTGGCTGTTCTGCGACATGGCCGGGGTCTGGCCGCGCGAGAAACTGCTTGGCATCGTAAGGAAGGACTACGCGCCGAAGTACGGCGAGGCAAAGGTCGCAGAAGTGCTGCGCTTCGTGACCGACCACGAGTACTGCACGGACGTGACGCGCGGCTGCGCGCAGCACGCCCTGGCCAGGATCGGCCGCTGATGGACGCGCTGCGCAGGGTGGGCAACAATTTCTTTGAGAATTGGCAAAAAAAGAGCCGCGAAGATAAACTGCGGGACAAAGATTTTGTGGAGATGTTGAGAGGTTTCGAGGCCAAAACGCTGTCCATGTACAAGAACGCGTTTTCGATGGAGTTTGCCGAAAACGTGGCCGCCGCGCTGGCCATCAGGAGAAAAACGGTACAAATGACATCGTTTATAGTTTTCAAGAAAGCCGACGGCTGCATGCTGTTCGTGAACGAAGACGAGGTTGACGACCCCAACGTCCTGCACGGCAACACCGGCGTCGACTCGATAGACGCGACGCATGTCCTGGTGCACGGCGTCGGCGAAGACGATCTCTTGGAAATTTTGGACGGCGTGACCGAAAAGGATTTCGTGCAGGTGGAGTTGGACGACGTTTACAGGGCATTGGCGAGGCTCGAACGCGAACAGCCGAACCTGACGGAAGTTTATGACAACGCGTTTTCGGAGAAAAGGCTGAGAAGGCTGGACGATTTCAGGGAGTGATTCAGTCGTTCTTTTCCGCACGCCACCCGGCCGTCGATATACAGGCTGCTGGGCGACTCGGTGGAGGGGGCCGCCTGCCTGATGGTCTCGGGCAGGAGGGCTACCACCGACGCGCGCATATCGGGGATCCTGGGATGGCCGTCATCCACCGCCAAGCCCGGCCCGACCCGGGCGCTCAACATCCAGATGGCGCGTCAGAAGGCGGCCTCCCGCCACCTCTTCCGCTGCGAGGTGGTGGCCGCCGTCTCGGCCCGCGGGCCCGGCCGGCCGTGGCTGGGGGGCTCGCGCGACCCCGTCCTCTCCGATACCGAGCTGGGCTCGTTCATGGGCCTGCCCAACGAGGCGGACATGGCCGCCGTCCCGCTGGAACCTGGCAGGATGGGGGCGCGCTCGGGCGGGGACAGGGTCGACGCCCCCGATGCCACCACCATCGACATCGAGCGGCCCGACGGCTAGCCCCCCTCCCGCCGACACAACCCGTAAATCGGCCGCCGCCGCAGCATCCCCGTGAAAAAGACATCCGGTCTCGGTTCCTACGCTAGATACCTGGCCGCGGTAGCGGTGGCGATAGTACTGGCAGCTGCCACCTCCCAGGCGGCCGGCTCCATCCCCGGCATCGGGGTAGTGGGCAGCCTGCAGGTCGCCCCCGACGAGCCCTACGCGAGATCTCTGACGGGCGTGGCCGCCTTCGAGGCTCCCGGCGGCCGCCCCCACCTGCTGGCCGTCGGGAACGCGGGCATCTACACCATCGACGTGACCTACCCGGCCAACCCCGTCCAGGTCGGCGAGATCACCGGCTTCTGGCCCGACCGCTGGTGGCCGGAGGACATCGCGGTGCTCTACCCGGCCGGCGGCCGCGTCTATGCGGCCATCGCGGGGCACGGCGCCCTGATGCTGGATGTGACCGACCCCGCCAACCCGGAGATTGTGGACGGTTCCCCGGACGACCCCGGCCGCCCATCCTCGGCCCTCGGCGACGCCCTGGACATCAGGGTGCTCGAGCGCCCGGACGGCCGGGTCCACGCCCTGGTGGTTGCAGGCGGAAACGGGGCGCTGCAAACCGTCAACGTCACGGATCCTCTTCATCCGGCCTCCCTCGGGGACGGGGCGGCCCTAGGCCTGGTGGCGCCCCTCTGGGATCTTGACGGGGCAATCTTCCAGGGGCCCGGCGACGGCCGCACCTATGCCGCGTATGTCGGCTCGGCGGCGGGAGGCGTCCTCATCGTGGACGTGACCGACCCGCTCGTCCCCGCGCCGCTGCTCAGCTCCGTCAGGTACGGCGACGACCGCTCCCCGCTGCGCGACCGCCATCCCGAGTCGCTGGGCATCGGGGCGCCCGAATCCTCCGATATCCGGATTACCGGCGGGTACGCGGCAGGGCTGCGCCATCCCGGGAACGTGGCCGTCTTCGAGCCGCCGGACGGCCGCACCTATGCGATGGTCTCCAACCACGGCTTTACCACCAACGCGGGCGGCTCCGACCCCCGCAGCACCCCCGCCGGCATCCTGTTCCTGGACGTCACCGACCCGCGCGACCCCCTCCCGGTGGGCGCCATCCGGGACGGCGAGGGCGGCTTTGACTTTGGGTCCCACATACGGGAGATTGTCATCCTGGACTCGCCCGGCGGCCGGGTTCACGCCGCCGTTGCCGGCGGCCAGGACGCGGTCATCCTGGACGTCACCGACCCGGCCGACCCGGTCCCGGTAAGCCGCATCCGGGACGGCGAGGGCGGCTTTGACGGTATCGGCCTGGTCTTTGGCATGGCCGTCGTTGAGCCGCCGGGCGGCCGCACCTACCTGGCGCTTGCCGGCAGTGCGGGCATCCAGATGGCCGACGTGACCGACCCCGGCGATCCCGCCGCGGCGGGCAGCATCCCCGGCGATCCCGTGCGGTTCGGCGACCCGAAGGTCTTTGAGCCCGGCGACGGCCGCACCTACGCTCTGGGAGCGGGCGGAGACGGCGTCCACATGGCGGACATCACCGGCCGGTCCACGTTTGCCCCGCTGGGCAGCATCCGGGACGGCGAGGGCGGCTTTGACACCCTGGACGGCGCCCGCCAGGTGGAGGTGCTCCAAACCCCGGACGGCCGCACCTACGGGATGGCCGTCGGCTGGGACGGCCTGCAGGTCATCGAGGTGACCGACCCCGCCGCGCCCGCCGCCGCCGGCAGCCTGCCGGCCGGCGAGGGCGGCCTCGAGGTGGGACAGATCATCAGAACTGCGGTCCTGCAGCAGCCCGGCGGCCGCGACTACCTGCTGGTGGCCGACCACGGCCGGGGCATCCACGTGGTAGATGTCACCGACCCGCACAACCCTACCCTGGCCGGCGGCCTGTGGGGCGGGAGGGGCGGCATCGACCTGCTGGGAGGCATCCACGACCTAGACATCTTTGAGACGGCCGACGGCCGGCCATACGTCCTGATGGCCGGGGACCGGGGCATCCACACCATCGACATCAGGGATCCCGCCTCGCCCTTCGTGGCCGGCACGCTGGACGGCGCCGCGGGCAAGCCCGCCCTGGCCACCGTCGACCAGGCCGTCATCTTCGGGTCGGCCGGCGGCCGCATCCTGGCCCTGGTGGCCGACTACACGACCGGCCTGCATATCATCGACCTGACCCAGCCGTACCTGCCCGCGCACACCGCAAGCATACCCGTCGGGGCGGAGGGCGGCCTGGAGATCATCCCGGGGTCGGCCATCACCACGGTCGCCTCCCCGGACGGGCGCACCTGGGCGCTGGTGCCGGGCCTGGACAACCTGCAGATCGTCAACGTTACCGACCCGTACAACCCCGCCCTGGCGGCCAGCGTGCCGACCGGCGAGGGCGGCCTGGGCCTGGAGCTGGCCCCCTGGGAGATCACCGTCCCGTGGCCGGCCGGCGACCGCATCCACACCCTGGCCGGCGGCGGCCACCACCTGTGGGTGCTGGATGTGACCTACCCGATGTTCCCGGTGCCGGAGGACGGTGCGCCTGCGCATGACGGCGACCGCGTCCTGGCCCTGGAGAGGACCGGCGACGCCATCTGGGTCGGCGGCCCGGAGATAATAATCGAGTTCAAGCAGGACGGGCTCGCCGGCGGCGGGGACGCCCTCTGGATTGTCGACTTGACGGACCCGTACGCCCCCCTGACCGTCGGGATGGTACCGTCCCCGTCCGGGCGGCCCGGGGACATCAAGGCGGCGGGCTCGCCGGACGGCCGCCCGTACGGGGTGATGGCAGGCCCCGCCGGCGGCCTGCTGGTCGCCGACCTTGCCCACCCCGACTGGACGGCAACCCCCGCCGCGGCCGGCGACCTAGGCCTGGCCCGGGACCCGCCCATCGAGACGTTCAGGCCGCACGACGGCCGCGCCTACCTGGCGGCCGGCACCGGCAACGGCATCCGGATCATCGACATCACCTACCCGGCCGACCCGGTGCCGGTCAGCCATATCCTGGACAACCTGGGCGGCTTTTACTACCTGGGCAACGTCAGCGATATCTCGGTGTTCGAGTCCGGCGACGGCCTGGTGTACGCGCTGGTGGGCAGCGGCGACGGCGTCCAGGTGGTGGACATCACCAACCCGTACCACCCCTCCCCCGCCGGCGGCGTGGGGGTGGCTGCCGGGGACGCCTCCCCCGACCACGTACACCGGATCGCCGCACTCAGGACCTCCGGCGGCAGCGTCCTGGCGCTGGCCGTCGGCGGCTCCGGCCACACGACCATCCTGGATATCACCGACCCGGCCGACCCCATCCCGGCCGGGACGATACCCCCCGGTTCGGGGGAAGGGTACAGGGTAGGGGTGCAGCTGGGGCGGGACCCCGTCCCGGCCGGAGGGGGCCCCGGGCATATCCCCGATGTCGCCGCGTTCGAGGCCCCCGACGGCGGCATCTGGGCGATGCTGGCCGGGTATGACGGCCTCCGCATCCTGAACATCACCGACCCGGCCGACCCCATCCCGGTCGTCACCCTGAAGGACATCGCGGGCCCGCATATCATATCGGTCTTTGAGCCCCCCGGCGGCCGCCCGCACGTCCTGCTGGCCGGCGAGGGCACCATCTGGGCCGTCGATATCGGCGACCCGGACTGGTTCCACGGCATGTTCCCGCCCTAGGGCAGCGCTGGCGTCACGGACCGGACGCAGTACGCGAACCGGCCCTTGATGGCGGAGAGGCAGGCCATGATGCCGGATCTTGTCTTGAGGACTTTGTAGGATCAGCCGGGGCCCCCACAACCGCACCATCCTCGCCCAGGCGCTCATTCTGTTGCCTTGATGGCTCTTCTTGGACTCAAAGTACGGCCTGCGTCCGGCACCGATGGCCATACTGCAGTTCTCCTCGGAGCAGTAGGCGCGGTCCCCCAGGGTATTGCCGCTGCCCTCCGGCATCCCGGAGCAGAGCTCCGCAAACACGACCGCACCTGGCGCATCCCCGTCGGCCACCACCAAGGCCAGCACCCTGCCGTTCGGCGAGGCCAGTTCATGGCGCTTGCAGGCATCGTTCACCCACCCCTCTCCGGATGGCGCGCCTACAATCTTGCCCCGGGCGGCCTTCCTCCCGGCCTGGGTCATGCGGGTCCGCCTTCGCCGGTTGGCTCTGCGTTCGTCATCGGGGTTGTCCACCAGTCGGTACCGGTTGAACCTGATATGGGACGAGTCAGCAGAGAAGCTGCCGCAGGCGCCATCCCCCGCGGTGAACAGGATCAGCTCATCAAGCATCTCCAGAGGCAGCCTACGCATCCACCTGTGTGCAGCCGCGACTTGGAGGACACCAGCCTGAGGCGGGCCGCCTTCCGGGAGCCGCGGCGGAAGTGCAGCTCGGTGAACATCCCGCGGACGGACATGCCGTACCGCTTCGTCATCACCCACAGCATCATCACCGACCTTGGGTGCCGATACTCGAAGTGGCCCTCCGGGTATCCGTCAATCCAGGCACGGATCTTCTCGAACTCCCCCTTGAGATTCTTTGCCCTGAGCACCCGCGTCCGCTTCCAGCTGCGGAGGCAGCCGTCAGGTCTGCGCGGTCTTTTTCGTCGTTTTTTGTTATCGGGTCTCATTGTTGCTGGGGCGGGGCGGATCCGCCGATCCACAAACCTTTCGATTGGCCGGGTTGCGAGGACCGAGCTGTTTTTAATTTGGGGTGTGTTTTGGTAAAATACGGCACCGTGAAAGCTCAAATCGTGGACAACCCTCCAAAATACAATACCTTTTTAAACACGGTAACGTTATTGCGAGCTAGCATGGTGTTTGAAACACAGTCAATAGACATAGGCTACATAGGCAGCCATAAGTTTTATCAGCCAGTCAAAGATCTTGAAAACATCAAGGCAAACATGCCGGACGTGCCGGATCTGCGCGATAAGCTCATGCAGATATCGCGAATAATGTTCCAGGACGCGCTGCACAATCAAGTGGGCTCGGGCAAAATATCGGTCGTAAAATTTGATTTGGAGAAATTTTTAAAAACATGGGACATATCCACTATTGCTTCACAAGTATGGCACGATGAAGTATTGGAATTCATAAAAAACCACAGGTCTCAGACTACAAAATTTGAATTTGAGTTTGACATATTTAAAAACAAACACATTTTCCAAGCTTTGTATGGGTTTGATGACGGCGAGCTTCCGGTCAATTGCATGCAACAAATACTAAGTCCAGTATCATTCAGAAACATTACGTACATGAAATATGCCGTACCGAATATCTTTAAAAAAACAAAATTGGGTGAGGCCGAGTACGAAAGCGCTTTGTCGACAAGCTCAAATTCAGAAAAATATGACTCAGACAAACTAATAGAAATGGTGGACGATTTGTTTGACAACATTATGAAGCACATACTTCCTTATTATAGCAAAGAAGACTTTTTAGGATTTGACTAGCCCAGTCGGATGGACCATACTCGCAACATTTGCAGCACCGTGCTACGCCGTTTATAAGCAAGATCACTAATGCTTAAATAACCAGCTCCGCTACTATAGGTAGGATCCCGCTAGTGATCGCGCTGGCTATAAGAGTCCGGTGGAGGCTCGGGGACCTCTCATTATTTAGCGATACACGTTTCCCGAAGTGTAATAACCGCTATCCAACTGGAAGTATTTCTGCTTGATTGAATTCCATCTGTCATACTTGTGGCAATCCGACTCATGCTTGGTAAAAATTGCATACGCGCAAAAATCAGCTAACTGTAATATGGGCTCTTTCATTGGATCTCCGTCTTGCATGCGGCTCAGTATATGGTTAATATCATTATAATGCTGAACATGCATCGGCCCATACAGGGCTGATACGGTCCTTTTTATTCTTCTGCGCTCCCCGCTGCCAAACGATTCATAAATCGCATTTCCGGCCGAGTTGTTCAGCCCCAAAAAACGTTGAAATCTTTCCAGCATCAACAACATAGCAAACGCTTTTGGATTTTCATGGGAATAGCCTTTTGTAAAGTATTTTTCCAAGTTGATGGTAGCCGATAATAGCCAGCATCTCGAATCATATATTATCTCAAACGCGCCATTCATCAAACGCAGCCCGTCTCCCGGAGGCAATTGGTTGTATGGTGAGAGGTTTTGGGCAAGCGGATAACAATGAAGCTTTTCATTGAGCGGTGTTGATTTGAAATACTTCTGGATTAGGTTTTGAATGCGGACGTTTATCGAATGTATCATTCGATCCTGCACGATAATGCCGGCAAGCGTAAAATGTTTGGAGCTGCTCGGTATTATCTTGTTGTCGGCCTTGTATTTTCCTGGATCGCCTGATTCGTCAATGTAAAGCGTGTACACGAACGGGTGGAATGTTTGTCTGTTAATAACTCTTGGTGTGATTATGCATATCGTACGCATTGCCAAGTTTTTCGTGGTTTTGGATAACATGTGTGCCTGCGGCATAGTTCTGACACGGGCGTTTGTGTTACCAATTTTTACGTAACCGTTTTGCATTTTGAAGCTGCTTGAGCCTCCAGACTGCATGTCGCTTCGATGCGTGCATTGCGGGCGGCAGCGGCATTAACTTGGGCGGGATTATCGTCCCGTGGCTGACCGTGGATAGTATCGGTTCCAGAGACTTGATTGGCAATTAGCGGAGAGTCCGGTCCGGCGGGTACACAGAATAACAAAATACGTCCGCCCTGCCCAACACATCATGCGTGTCTTCAGGATCATGTCAAAGAACGCCCGCGCGTTCAGGACAACCGTCGGCATGTTACTACAACAGTTTGATTTTTTGATACGCGGGCTCGAAAAAGCATGCCCGCAGGCAGAATACGAAAGGCTCGCCAGATCAGACCGCAAGCGCCAGTCGGTGCCGCACGTAGGTTCTCCCAGCACGTATGGGACAGGGTCCTCCCGACCCTCACGTACTACCGGACCTGCCTGACCCAGGACGGGCCGCCCACTTGTTCGGGATCATCCAGGGGTCCGTCTCCACCAACATCGGCAAGATGTCTTCGATCATACGGGACTGCCTTCCCCTGCCGAAATAACTCTACAGGCAGGCCTGCGAGGCCGTCACCATAGAGGATCTGAACGAGATCTTCCCGCCCCCAAAGCGGCCAATCCGGATGCCTGGTCGGGCCATGGGTTTATTGATCACGATACCCGCGAACCGGGTGGAGCCGCAAGTCAGAGACTGCCCTCCTGCGCTTGGAACTGGCCGGGATGGCGGTGGAGAACCGGGAACTGCGCGGGATGGCGTCCCGGCTGGAGGCCGCGCATGGCGGGAAGGTCGCGGCCCTTGAGGCGGAGATGGACCGGATGAGACCGGAGATGGCCGAGCGCGACAGGAGGATGGCCAAGTACGAGAACGCCCGCGTCCCGTCCTCGACCGGTTCGCCGTACAACGAAAAGCGCGCCGCCTTCCGGAAGATGATGGCGGAGGAGGGCGGCTATGCCGGCGGGCCTGAGTCCGTACCTTCCGCCTGCGGTGCAGATAAATACAATCGGCACCGATACCAACCCCATGATACCTGCCGCCGCGACCGCCATGGCATGCGCCCTTCTGGGGCTGGCCGTGGCGATGGCCGCGCCGACCGCCCACGCCGGCGGCCAGGCCGGGATGCAGTGCGACGAACCCAAGGAGCTCTACCTGGTGAACACGTGGCCCGTCTGCCTCTCCCCTGGTACGGTCGAGTTGCTCATGGACCGGGGGATAGACCTGGTCAGCGCTACGGCCCAGGGACCCCTGGCGGAGCTGGGGCTGAGCGCCGAGGAGGCGGGATGGCTGGAGGAGAACCCCGTCATCCGGGTGGCCCACGACCCGGGGTGGTTCCCGATAGAGTACGCCGACGAGCACGGGCAGGTGGCCGGCGTCACCCTTGATTATATCACCGAGTTCGAGAGGCTGACGGGGGCGGATCTCCGGGCGGTCCCGACCGAGGACTGGAGCGGAGCCCTGCAGGCCATCCAAGACAGGAGCGCCGACGCCATGTTCATGGTGGCCCATACGGCCGAGCGGGCCGAGTACATGGGGTTCACCGAGCCCCACCACCACATGGAGACGCGCCTGGTCTCCCTGGAGGAGGGGCCGCTGTCCCTGGACGAGCCCGGCCTGAGGGTGCTGACCATCCGCAACTACGAGATAGAGGACTGGCTGGAGGAGAACCGCCCGGACGTCGGGTACATCTCGGTGGACGGTTTCGCCGAGGGGCTGGCCATGCTCAGGGACGGCCAGGCCGACGCGTTCGCCGCCACCTGGCCGGTCCTGCGGGCCGTCGCCGAGACGGAGGGGATGACAGTCTACAACGCGGGCCCCACCGGGCACTCGTACCCGCTGGCAGTCGGCTACCGGGGCGACCAGCCCGTCCTGGGGTCCATCCTCCAGAAGGCCCTGGACGCCTCCCCGCCCCTGCTGGCCATATTCGAGGGCTCCGGCCCGTCCTGGACCGCCGAGGAGGAGAGATGGCTGGAGGAGAACCCCGTCATCCGGGTGACCTACGACCCGGGGTGGTTCCCGATAGAGTACACTGACGAGGACGGCAGGCTGGCCGGCGCCACCGCCGCGTACGTGGCAGAGTTTGAGAGGATCACCGGCGCGGACTTTCAGGCCGTCCATGTGGCCGACTGGAGCGGCGCCCTGCAGGCGGCCCGGGACGGGGACGCCGACACCCTGTTCATGGTGGTCAACACGGCCGAGAGGTCCGAGTACCTTGGGTTCACCGAGCCCCACTTTAACGTCGAGTCGGTCCTGATCACCACCCAGGACAGGCAGCTGTCCCTGGACGAGCCCGGCCTGAGGGTGCTGACCATCCGCGACTATGCGATCGAGGACTGGCTGGACGAGAACCGCCCGGACGTCGGGTACGTCTCGGTGGGCAGCTTTGCCGAGGGGCTGGCCATGCTCAGGGAGGGCAGCGCCGACGCCATGGCCGACGTCTGGCAGGTGGTGAGCGCCATCGCCGAGATTGAGGGGATGACCGTCTACAACGCGGGCCCCACCGGGTACTCGTACGACCTGTCCATCGGGTACAGGGGCGACCAGCCCGTCCTGGGGTCCATCCTCCAAAAGGCCCTGGACAGCATCCCCGAGTCGACGCTGGAGCGGCTGCAGGGAACAACACCAGGCGAGTAGGACCCGGCGTTGTTCCGGGAATGATGATTATGACGACGGCGGTCCCGGTCGGATCAGCGACCAGGCTGAGGTCCCCACCCCAGGATCGTAACGCCTAATACCTCCCCGCGCCCACCAACCCCGATGGCCAGCGTCCTGATAGACTACCAGATAAAGGGCTGGGCGAAAAAGAACGAGCAGCAAATCGCCGGCGACTATTCCGATATCCTGTACGTAGGGGAGCAGCCCAACCCGGCCTCGGACAACTCCGACTCCGTCCTGGCATCTTTCTGCATGGCCAACAACTGCGACCTGCTGACAAGCGACAAGAGGGCATACGTCCCGTGGCTGGAGCAGGGCGCCTCAGAGGTTCGCATATCCAGGTTTGCCGCAGGCGGGCAGAGCGTCTACCGCGTAAGGACATAGCGTGATCCAGCGGGCTCCAGACGCCGCCTGTCGAGGGGCTCAGCCCGCCGGCGGGCCGCCTCCATCCGGACAGGCCGCATGCCCGGCCGCATCGCCGCAGGGGACATCTCCGCAGGCGGCCCGGACCCCCGCCATCCGCGACGGATCCCGTACCGGCATGGCACTTTGGGGCGGGTGGCCATCTGAGATGCCCACCTACCGGCGCGGGACCGGGGCGGCGCCCGGGGGAGGGGTGCGGACCGTATAGGTGTGGTCGGTCCCGTTTACCATGATGGCCGGATGGGCCAGCAGGTTGCCGGCCTCGTCGGCGATTCCGCTGTCCGGGGCGACATCAATGTTGTAGGTTCCGTTCTGGGCGGCCAGGACGGTGACAAGGTATGCGGGGCCGGATCCGCTCAGGCCGGCCACAAGACCGACATGGGTATAGTTGATGGCCAGGCTCCACGAGTTGAGGGTACCGTTGTACACGCCGGAGCCATCCAGCACGCGCAGCGTCCAGTTGCCGGAGATGCCAACCCCGGCAATGTCCGGCGTGTATGTCGCGGCCAGGCCGGCGGCCGAACCGGCGGTGCGGTTGTGCAGCACCAGGCCGGGGCCGGCCGGCGGGACCAGCTCCACCATCAGATCCCCGGCGGACGCGTGCGTGATGTTGACGCCGACCGCGACCGACTCGGCGATCCCCAACCGTCCCACCATGATCGTATCCAGGGTGGCTTCGGGAGCCGCTATCCCCAGGGCCGGCGCACTGGCCCGGAGCAGCGGTGCCGGATCCGCGGTATCGTAGTTGATGGTCAGGTTCCACCAGTTCAGCGTGCCGTTCCACCGGTAGAGGTCGTTCCGGACCGTCAGCGTCCAGTTGCCGGAGGCCTCCGTCCCGTTAAAGTCGGGCAGGTACGTCCCGAATATGCCGCCCCCGGAGGCAAAGGTGCCGTTGTGCAGCAGCCGGGCGGTGCCGTCCGGAGCCGCCAGCTGGACGGTCAGGCCGGCCGTGATGGAGTGCGTGATGTTCAGTCCGACGGTCACCGAGGCAACGGCTCCGGGCCGCCCGACGGCCATGGTGTCGTTGACCACCTGCGGGCCCGGTATCACCAGGGCGGGCGAGCTCCGGTGATACAGGGGCTGTGGCCTGCTGTCCGGGGACAGGACAAAGCCGGTCCGGTTGACGCCGGAGACCGGTTCGCTGAAGGTCACGTTGAAGACCAGCGTCCGGCGGTCGGTCACGTTGCCCGGTGGGTCCGCTCCCACTATCGAGACGACAACGGGCGGGACGGTATCCGGGGGAGGGGACGGCGGATCAGCCGGCGGCGGCGGTGGCGGTGGCGGGGGTGGTGGGGGTGGCGGGGGTGGCGGGGGTGGTGGGGGTGGCGGGGGTGGCGGTGGCGGTGGCGGTGGCGGGGGTGGTGGGGGTGGCGGGGGTGGCGGGGGTGGTGGGGGTGGCGGTGGTGGTGGCGGGGGTGGTGGCGGCGGTGGTGGGGGTGGCGGGGGTGGGGGCGGTGGTGGTGGCGGGGGTGGTGGGGGTGGCGGGGGTGGTGGTGGCGGCATCGCCGGTACCTGGGGCGGCGGGTTGACGTTTATCTCCTGGTTGAAGCTCAGCGAGCCCGGAGTTCCGGTGGATGGCAGGACGGGCCGGACGGTGATGTTGGCGTTCGCCTCTCGTATGGAGCTGGCATCGGGCGCCGCCAGCGCGCCGGTGCCGGCGTACCCCAGGTCGGTAGCGGTGTCGCCGGCCTGCACGACGTACTCGAAGTAGAGGTCACTGCCGCCGGATCCTCCCGTGTAGTTGGCGCGCCTGTCGACGGGCGCCATATCCAGCCACAGGTACGGCGGGTTGGCCGCCCCCACCAGGACCGGATCCGAAAGGGAGACGGTTATGTAGATGGTATCTCCGGTCAGGTAGTCGCCGTCGCCTGATGCTGAGACGGTCCCGGCCAGGGCGATCTCAGATGGGGTGGAATCCAGCGTATGCGTGGTGGCAAGAGTGTAGTTATGCGGGGACGTCGTACCGGACCCGTCCACGCGCACGGTGCACGTCCCGGCGGCGGAGGGCCGAAAGACGACAAACTCGGTCGTCTGCTGGTCTGACTCGGCCCGCATCATCCCGTTGCTGCCCCCCGGGCAGACCACCGTAAAGTCGAGATCCGGCACCACCAGCCCGCTCAGGCCGTTCAATGCCAGCCAGCTCAGTGCCACCTTGACCGGGTCGGCGGTGCGGGTCACGTTCAGTCCGTATATCTTGGGGGTGGCGCCCGGCCCGGTGCTGTTCGAGTGAACATGTACCGCAAAGTCGTCGACGTACCCCAGGGACTCGGCCACGTCCAGCACTCCGAATCCTGCGTGGTTGAGCACCCCGAGCGTCCGCGGGTGGGAGGACGGGGCCTGGCGCGCGGCGTGCGAGCAGTTGTCCGTGGAGTTGGATATCTCATACTGGGTAGAGGTGCACGGAACGGGTCCGGTCCAGTCGGCCCCCAGGAGCAGGAGGGCCCTCGTCTCGGCGGGGGCAAGATCCGGTTTCAGGTCCAGCATCAGGGCCGCGGCGGCGCTGACCACCGGGGCAGCGTAGCTGGTGCCAAACCGGCCTGAAAAGTCATTACCCACCGTGGTGTAGCGTTGCAGCTGTATGGATTCGGCCGGGGTCACCAGGTGGGGCGCCAGGCGCAGCGTGTTGTTGAGTGGACCCTTGGACGAGGATGTATACAGGTACCGGCTTTGGCCGCGGTCGTTGATTCCGCCCACCGTGATTATGTTGTGCGCGCAGGCAGGCGTCTTCGGCGTGCCGTACAGGAAATGGCTGTTGGTGCCGTTTGAGACGTAGCCATCGTTTCCGGCCGATGTTACGACCACCATCCCGTTGACCACCGCCTCGTTTATGGCCTTGTTGACTGTGGTGTCTTCCTCACAGACGAGTGCCGATACGTTCAGACTGATGTTGACCACCTTGGCGCCCAGGCCGTGCGCCCAGATCAGGGCATTTATCAGATCGGCGGTGGTGTGGGAATATCCGTCCAACAACTGAACCCCGGGGGCCAGCCCGTTGTTGGCGGTCATCCCCGATGCGGCAATGATCTGCGCCACCTGAGCGCCGTGGCCCGCCACGCTGCCGTTGAGCACGGCAATCTGGTCCGGGGTAAGCGTGGAGCTTCCAAAGAAATGCCCGTTGCCGTCAAACCCGCACGATCCACCCGGGCAGTAGATGCGGGAGGCCACCTTGCCGTTGAGAAATGCGCTGTTTATGCCAAAGTCCATCACGGCCACCGTGACGTTGCTGCCGTTAACCGCTCCCCCAGGCAGCCCCGCCAGGTTCGCCGGAGTGGCCCGGACAGTCCGGCGCGCCCTGTCCACATCCGGGGTGGCCGGGAGTTCCCCGTCCCCCAGACCGGACACCCCCTCGTGGAGGGACAGGGCCGGTATCGCCTGGACGGGCACCAGGGCGGTGACAAAGGGCAGGACCCCTCCGGAGACTATCTCGCGCCCTCCGGCGGCCTCGATAGCGTCCACCACCCGCTCCATGTTCCGGCGGATCTCCGCGCCGCCGTCCCCGCCTATCGCCATGATGACATGGTAGTACAGGGGGCCGTCCCCGGTGGCGGCGCTGTCGGCGGCGGGGATGACATACTCCAGGTCCTCGTCGGACATGACCTGCCGGGGCTGGGGGGCGCCACCGTTACCATCATCACCTTTGATCAGAGCCTGTATCTTGTCGTAAAATCCGTGGTCGAACTTGGATGGCTGCCCGTCCCCCGGTGGCTGCCCGTCCGCCTCCCCGGCCCAGGGCGCCAGCACGGCCAGGCAGACAAGGGCGGCGGCCACCCCCGCCAGAAGTGCCGCCGATGCGGTTCTCTTGGGACTCATCGCCAAGAGATAGGGTCTTGGAAATTATATATTCATAGAACGGAAGGCTCTTCTGCAAAAACTGTTGGCGATGGCAGGTTCCCTTCGGGACGCATCATACGAGCAGAGATAATCAAGGACGATCCGCCCACGGTTCAACCCCGATCCACACGGCAGGCCAAGTACGCTGATGCGCAAGTCCCATCAGATCTCCGAAAATGAGGCAACCCGGCGGGGTCATCCGCACGGGGCCGCTCCGCGTCCCGGCGGGGCCCGCCGGCCTGCCCCGCGCCATCCAAGGACGGAGGCTTGGACGTGCGTCGCCACCAACAATTAATGCAGAAGAACCATGAGCTCCGGTTCTGCCGCAAATGCGGGTGTTATTCCAACTTCCCCGACACTCACTGGCTAGCCGTCGGCGTTCTCAACAACGACCGCGTCCCCCTGTATGGAGAACCTGACGCGGTCGGGGTTGCCCAGTTTGACAAGAACCGGCTTGGGTATGTTGCTGTATCGGGTACCTGCCTGCGCGTTGGTCGTTACCGCCACGGTAAAGTCGGTTGCCCCGGGGGGCCACTTGGTCATGCTCGGCATACGCTGATCCCATATTTAACGACGCAAGATCTATATGTCACGCGTGATATTCATGCACCATGGCCAGAAAGAAGCGCCGCAAGAGCGGCGCCGCCCCCCAGGCGATAAGGCGGGCGGCTATCCGGATAGCCGACGCCGAGGGGATGGTCCGCAGCGTGAGCAAGAGCCGGTGGGAGGTGGCCAGCGGGTCCTCGCCAGGATCCTGGCACATGGTGGCCATCACGGACGGCGGCATCGCCTGCGACTGCCCGTACAGCACCAACCGGGGCGGCGCCCCCTGCAAGCACTCGGTGGCCATCGAGATCATCCTGCTGCGCGAGGCCGAGACGATCCAGTCCGGCGAGACGACCGTCCTGGAGGAGCCAGGGGTCTGCTGCACCAGATGCGGATCAACCAACCACAGGAAGGACGGGATCCGCACCAGGAAGCGGCGCGAGGACGGTCAGCGGTACAGGTGCCTCAACGAACAATGCAGGGCCCGGTTCACCGACGGACTCGGGTTTACCGGCAGGCACCTTCCCCCCAAGGCCATCCTGATGGCCCTGATGCTGTTCGCGATGGGGGTATCGCCGGAGGGAATCACCCTGGTGCTGGACCAGCAGATGACCCTGAAGGTGCACCGGGCCAGCGTCCAGCGGTGGGCCGACCGGTACGTGCGGCTGGTCGAGCGGTACGCCGGCCGGCTGCGTCCCTCGACGGGCGGCGTCTGGAGCTGCGACGAAAAGTTTGCCAGGATAATGGGGACCGACCACTGGGTGTTCACGGTGATGGACACGGCCAGCCGGTTCATCCTGTCCTGGGACGTCTCGCCTCGCAAGCTCACCTACGACGCCGTCTCCCTGTTCAGCCGCGCCAGGGACAGGGCCGGGTGCATCCCCCGCATATTCAAGACCGACGGGCTCCATCCGTTCCGGCCCGCCTTCAGGAAGGCCTTCTGGAGGCGCCGGGGCCCGCGACCATTCCACTTCCGGGAGAGCCACATCCGCAACAGGCGGTGCACCAACAACGGCCACGAGCGGTTCAACGGGACGCTGGGCGAGTTTCTGGACGGGACCCGGGGCCTGCAAAGGACCGACTCGGCGCTGGTCCGCGCCAGCCTGCTGCACTACAATTTCATTCGGCCACACCGCGGGCTGGGCGGGATCACGCCCGCCGCGGCCGCGGGGATCAACGTCCGCGGGACCAACACCTGGTTGACCCTGATCCAGCACGCGGCGCTGGCCGCTATCTAGGCGGAAATCAGCCGCACGAACCACCCGGACATAACAAATCAGCCGTCAGGTCGGCCGATACGCCGCAATCTGCGGCCATCCGGACAAAATCCGGCCATCCTGGCCAAAGACGCGGACCCTGAAACTGCACAATCCGGATAACCCCCGAATTTGCACAAGAACCTGAGCTCCTCAGCCTTATATCCTCCGGCAACCAACCTTAAGTTTGGCCTGGTACTGGGTTGCTGCCGCGGTAGCCATCCCCATCGTCATAGCCCTGTTGATACCCTACATCAGGACCAGATACGTCGATGGCGCGGCGGCATGCCCCATCTGCGGCGCCAGATACGACAGGCGGCGGAATGGCAGCTGCCCCAGGTGCGGCGCGGGCAGCAGGTAGGGGGCGGCGCGGGCCGGCCCGGATGATGGTCGGCCAACCCCCGGGGAGCCAGGCCTGAGGAGGGTGGTGACGGCCATCGGCGGGGCATACCCGGCAGGGGACCGGCCCGAGCAGAGATATCAAGGCTGCATTCACGAAAGGCCGGTGTCCGCTACATTTGGCTCGGCTCCGTGCCCATGCACCCAGGGACCGGCCCCCCAGACCGGCGGGCCGGATGATCAAGGATGCCTGTCCGGCGGATCAACCCTCTGATCGATCAAGGCGGCAGCACCAAGGCGGCCAACTGATGCCGTCGGTGGAGACGCCTCCCATGAACCCGTCCCCCTCAGGCGCCCTGCCGTCTTGGTGTCTTTTTCCCGCCATGGGGGGGGGGACGGCAATCTCCCTGATCTTTACCTTTCGGTGGGCGGCCACGGTGCTACGACTCTGTCGGAGGCCTGAACGGATATTCCGGATCTCCGTGAGCGGCACCATGCCGTCCGCCGGCGCGCGCCTCACCCAAACTGCCCGACTCTGGAGTCGGCTGCGCGCATGCTACGGATAGTAGCCGGAGCCGAACAGGTGCCCGTCGTGTACGACGACCCAGGAACGCTTTGCCTGATCCGTTCCGGTCTCAGGATTGTGGAATACATACTCGGCCCACGCCCCGTCACCATCCTCCATGCCGAGGATCTCTTCCAGCGTGATGGTGGAGTTGGTGAGTATCACCGACGCGCCGCCTACCCTGTCGGGGTTTGAGCCGTGCGCCGCAACCGTCCGGGTGTCCAGGTCTATGACAAACGGATAGCTGGGACTCTGCGACATGAACGAGTTTATGGTGTCAAACGCATCATCGGAATTCCACCTGTACAGGCGAATAATCTCTTCTACGACGCTCTGGACCAGATCTTCAACGTCTACACTGTACCTGCCCACAAAGATGTGTCCGTCATACAGCCTCATCCAGCCGCGGTCATATCCTACCGGGTTGCCCTGCAGATCCGCAGTCGGATAACTGAGCCATACGCCGTCCTCCTCCTCCTCGACGATCTGCAGCAGCACATCCAGGGGAATTGATGCCCTATCCAGTATTGGCGCGACCTCGAAGCCGACATACCCGGGGGCCGAACTGTGGGCAACAATGGTCTCCGTATCCACGTTAACGACAAACCCCACTACGGGATCAGAATCCGACGACATGCCCGTGATGGTTCCAAAGGCATCCTCGCCCTCTTCCATGTACAGGGTAATGAACTCGTCAACCAGATTATAGACCAGCTCCTCGTTGTCGGCAGCCTCCTCCGTTACGGCGGCGGGCTCGACCGCGTCCTCGGATATGGTCTCGACATCCTCGGACACTACCACGGTACCGCTGGCCCACGGGTGGATGGTGCAGCCGTACATGTACGTGCCGGGAGCGTCAAACGTAAAGGTGAACCCATCGCCGGGGGACACCCATCCGTTGAAGGCCGGATCCGTCCCGGTCTCGGTGACCGTGTGCAGTACGTTGTCGTGGTTGGTCCATGTTATGGCCGTGCCCGGCTCTACGGTTATCGTATGGGGATCAAAGCAGTCGTCGGTGTCGGCGCACACCGGATAGAGCGACCCCTCGGCCACCAGGACGCTGGCGGCGGGCGGGGCGGCGGCCTCTACGTACTCCGCCGTCATCTCGCAGTCGGAGACAAGCTGGCCCAGATTCAAGCCCAAAACCAAATCCATCCCGGTTATGGCCTCGTCCATGTGGTCGGCGTATATCGTACAGACGATAGTTATGATGGTACGCGGACCGGACTCCTGCACGTGCTCGTCGGCCATCGCGGTCAGCGGCGCCGCCATACCCAAGGCGGCCAGACCCAAAATCACTGCCGCAACCCTGGCCATCTTCATGCTGGAGAATGTACGCCAGCAAGTATATGAGTTTAGCTCGGTGGCAGTCAGCATGGAAGTGGCCCGATCCGGCCAGGGACCTGCCCTCATGGACCGGCGGGCCGGATGATGATCAAGTGTGTTTGCCCGGGGGATCAACCCTGATAACGTCCATGTTTACGCGCCGCCCCGTCTCCCGCATGGTTTTCAGCGAATCCTCCAACGCGTTCACGTAGTTGAAGACCTCCCCCAACCTCAGACGGTCCGCGTCCTTTGCGCCAACGTTGCCGACAGCCTCCTGCCTGTTCAGGTCCTTGAGGGTTGCCATGGTTCCCTCGATCTTGGAGCTCAGCACGGCTTCCTTCTTCAGGTACGCCCTTATCAGGATGTGTGGATTCTCCAGCTCGCCTCCCCTCCCCTTCAGCTCTCCCACTTTTCGTTCGGCTTGTACAAGTAACGTCACAAGTTCGCGGTCATAGCGTACTGTGGGGGGCAGTTCCCGGGGGACAAACGTCGGCTGACCATCCGGGTTGGCCTCGAACCTGCCGTTGGGTTTGGTGAACCGGCCTATGTTGGTCCACCGCGGTTCGTTATACCTATCTTTAATGATCCCAGCCGACATTAAAGAGAATCGCCATTTGCTTTAATCAAGACGGTGATAATATTTACGCATACCTGTGATTTGATGATGGCCAATGACGGCTCGGCGGTACCCGGCAGGGTACCGGTCGAGTTTGGAGAGCTCGGCAAGCCAGGGCCGCATGATGACCGCCGCCGGCAAACCACGCGTGCCGCGTCACACGGGCCATGCGAACCCCGGGATAATACGATGCCGAACTCCCGGGGGAGGACTGCCGGGATCCGTACCCGTACGGGGCCGTGCGGGACCCTCACGCGGACCGGGGCGCCCGCCGGTTGATTGGCATATCCCTCTTGAACCACAGTGCCGCGTACCATGTTCAGATGGCGGCCGCCCTGTACATGCTGCGCCCGCCCCACGCATGGAATCTCCGGGCCGGTTCCCCCCTTAAATCGGGCCGCCCGTTTGGCCCCCGTGATTGCTCTGGCCGTGGGCATCTCGGCGATGGCCGTCCTGACCGCCGGGATACTGCTTGACTATACCATCGAACGCGACCGGGTGGAGCGCGTCCGGGACGGCTCCGACGCCATCCAGGCGGACAGGGTGCGCGAGCGCCTGGAGGCCAAGTACGATGACGACGACGCGGTGACCGTCCGGAACCTGTGGGGCGGGGATAGCGCCCTGACGGGGATTGTCGTGGTCTGCGATGACGGGACCATCCTGACGGGGGAGGCCAACCATACGGTCGGGGCGGGCAGGACGGCCACCATCCGGATGCTGCCGGAGATAAACTCGGTACGGGCGGGGTGCTCCTGAGCCCCCGCCCGGCGCGGACCGCCCTGATGCCGGCGGCCGCCATCATTATCATCGTCATCATCGTCGTCCCCGCCGCCGGCCCGTCCCACGGGGAGCTCTCGCTGTTCATCCCCGACATTATGCTGGCCGGCGAGCGATACGAGGGGATGCTCCTGCTGGAGGAGCCCCGGCCCGGGCCGTACCCGGTGCTGCTGGCCTCGGGCGGCGGGGTGGCGGTCCCCGAGATGGTCCTAGTCGAGGCGGGCGCAAACCACGCCGTCTTCGAGGTGGTACCTACAGAGGCGGGGGCCGCCGGGACCGTCTCGGCCGTCCGGCCGGACGGGGACGCCGTCCAGGCATCCTACCAGGTGTACCCCGGGGCGGGGCCGCGCATCAGGATCATCCCGCCCTCGGCGACCCCCGGCATCCTGGAGGCGTCCGCCGGCGAGGTGCCGCTGCTCATCTACCTGGCAGACCATCTAGGGGCTCCCCTCAGGGCCGCCGGGCCGGTCCCCGTCCACCTGGACGCGAGCCCCGCCGTCCGGCTGCCCGGGGAGCTGGCCATCCCGGCCAACCGCACGCACCTCCAGGTGACGATGAGGGTGCACGGGGACGGGTGGGTGCACGCCTCATCCCCGGGGCTGGCCGGCGATACGCTGGAGGTCAGGACGGTCCACGACGGGGTGTCGGTCCGTCTGGGGGTGGCCCCAAACCCTGCCCCGCCCGGTTCGGCGGCGGCCTGGTTCGTCTGGCTGGAGAGGGACGGGCAGGCGTACGTCCCCGACCGGACGCACCAGGTGTACGTGACCTCCAGCCACCCGGTCGCGGCCGATACGCGGCCGGCCGCCCACCCCGGCGAGACGCGCCCCAGGGTGATGGACGGCGGGCTGCTGCACGGCACCATCTACACGGGGCCGCCGGCCAGCCCCGGCGACCTCCGCGGTCACCCCGGCGGAACCACCATAACGGCGGCCATCCCCGGGGTGGGCAGCGCCAGCGTCCACCTGGGGGTGGGGCCGCAGCCGGCCGGCGAGCTAACCGGGCTGATCGGGACGGTCAACGGGTGCCTGGGCGAGGGCAACGGGACCGGCTCCGTCTGGCGCGGCCCCTGCGGCGGGGCCCTCCAGGCGTTCGGGATGCTGGGCGGCCGGGTTCTCCCGGGGACCGGAAGCGACCCGGCGACCCTCTACCTGGGCGAGGCCGACCACCGGACCGTCCTGGACGTCCGGGCGGCCATGCGCGTGTCCGGGGTGGAGCGGCCCGCCGACACCGTCCGGCTCTGGGCGTTCCCTGATGTGCCCTCCCGGATGGCCTGGCTGGTGGCCGGGTTCTACTGGAGCGTCCCGGGCCTGCCCGACCTGCTGGTGCCGGCCCGTCCCCCCGAGCCGCCGGTGGCGGCGATCCTCCCGCACGTATCCCCGCTGGAGCTCCCCAGGATGGTCCCGGGCGGCGGCCCGGCGGTCGTACCCATCCAGCCGCCGGGCCCCGCCAACATCACCGTATCGGCCAGGGGCATCGAACCGGCCTCGATACGGGTGGCCGGCCAGCCGGACGGGGGCCGCCACCATCTCGGGATCCTGGCGTCCCCCGCCGGGGACGGCCCGGGCCCGCTGGGGATGGTCTGGGTGGCCGACGATCTGGGGCGGCTGCTCGAACCCGGGGCGGCCCGCCACACGGTCGAGGTTACCGGGTACGGCGGGGTAACCGTCGAGGGCATCCGGTGGGTGGGCGCCGCGGGGCTCATCCACGGGTCCTGGGACGGCTCGCCGGGCGGCCTGCAGGCCAGGATGGCCGGGGCCGCCCCGGCCGGGGCCGCCCTCCCCCCAGACGATGATGAGGACCCCATCCAGGGGATACGCCTCTGGATGCCCGGCAGGGTCCACGCATCCGAGGAGTTCCCGGTGGCCGTCCATGCGGTGGACGGGGAGGGCCGGCCCGTCCACCGGGTGACGTCCGGGGCGGCCTTTGTCTCGGATGCGGCCTACAGCGTCCCCGGAGACAGGATGGTGGCCGACCGGCCGGGCGGGGGCGTCTCGGCGGTCTGGGCCGGCCACGCCGACCGCGTGATGATAGAGCCGTTCCTCAACCACCCCGGGGACGTCCGGGTGGACGGCGGCGGGGAACGCGTCCGGCTGGGCGAGCGGATCACCATCCAGGTGGACCCGGGGGCCATCCCCCGGGGGACGTCGGTCCGGGTGGCCTCCGGCTCGCTGGACTTTGAGCCGGCCGGGGCCAACGCCTACGCGGCCACCCCCGGCCGCCCGGGGACCCACCTGGTGGAGGTGGTCGTAGGCGGGCCGGGGTGGTCCGCCCACACCCGGACCATCTCCTACCAGGTGGACCACTTCGTGGACGTCTCGTATATCGCCCGGGCCGACGACGGGGTGCCCATCCCCTTCGGGATGACCCTGGAGGCGGCCTCCGGGGAGGGCCCCTCCCACCAACTGATACCCGGCACGCAGGCGGTCCTGGCCCCGGGCGCCTACATCGGCAGGGTCGAGGAGAACCCCTCGCTGGGTGGCCAGACGTACCGCCTGGCCGGGGTGGACATCAACGGGGTGCCGGCGGGGGCGGCCCCGACCCTGGCCGTCTCCCTCCGGGAGGAGACCTCGGTGGCCGCCCGCTACGAACGGGTCATCCTGGTGGATGCGGCCGCCGCCGGTGACACCCCCGTCGATATACAGGGGGAGGGCGCCTACCCGTTCGGCAGCAGGGTCCGCCTGGCCGCCCCCGCCGTCCCCCAGTGGCTGGGGCTCGTCTGGCTGGTACCAACATCCTGGGAGGGCCTCCCGGAGGGCGCCCATATCGCCGGGGATATCTCCGCGGCCGAGTTCGAGGCGGTACGCTCCGCCGACATCCTGGTCCACTACGAAAAATCATACGTCGTGCTGGTGGCCGTGATGGCCGCCGGGGCGGCCGCGCCGGCGGTACTCCTGCGGGACAGGATAATCCTGATACTATCCAGGGTGCTCCCGGGGATGCGGCCCTGACCGGTACGGTTCGCGCCCTCCTGTGGGCGGTCCCGGCCGGGGCGCTCTGGGGGCTGGCCCTGCTGGGGGACGGCGGTACCCTGGTGGTGGTACCGGCCGCCTGCCTGCTGGCCGCCTCGATCATCCTGGGGTGGTACGGCGGGGGCCGCGGCCGCCTGACCACCAGGGCGGACGGGCTGAGGGCCACCAGGATGGCCTTCACCCGGACGGCCAGGACGTTCATCACGCTGGAGGAGCGGCTGGCCCCGGTCCGGATACTGCGGCAGTCCACCCTGGCGATGATGAACCGGGCCGTCCACGGCACCGGGCGCATCCGGGACACCGAGCGGGACGCCACCGCCCACACCAGGTGGGTGGTCTCCTCGGTGCCGCCGTCGGCCGCCGCCGGGCTGCTCCTGGGGCTCTCCCACGACATGGTCCTGCTGGGGATCTGCGGCCTGCCCGCCATCCTGTATCTGGCCCCGCACCTCCGCATGCAGATATGGACCCGGGAGAGGGGGGTGGCCACCGGCGGCGAGGCGGCCTTTTTCCTGGCGTACGTCCACATCATGCAGACGGTCGGGGTGGGCCTGTACAGGTCCCTTGAGATGATATCGGGGGCGCGGGGCGCCTTCCCGGCGATGTCCCGGGACGCGGCGCTGGTCTGCAGGAGGGTGGTGACCGGCGGGACCCGCAGCGGCTCGCTGCTGCACTACTCCAGGCACCACCCCGTCGGGATAATCCGCGAGTTCGTGGCCGGGTACGTTGCCAAGCAGTCCGCCTTAGGGGACGTCCCGGGGTATACCGCCGAGAAGGCCCGGCAGGCGTTCGCCGGCTACGAGGCGGCCTGGAGCCGGTACGAAAAGGGCGCCCAGGAGGTGTTCGGGGGGATAATGATGTTCGCGATAATCCTGCCGATGATGATCATGCTGTCAGCCATGATAGGCACCCCCGACACGGTCAGGACCCTGCTGACCGCCGGGACGGCCATCTCGCCGGCCATCTCGGTGGTGATGGTGGCCGTGCTCAACCAGACGCAGCCGGCCACCGGCAACACCCTCCCGGTCTGGTGGGGGGCGCCCGCGGCCGGGGCCGCCGTCGGGCTGGCATCATACCTGGTGTGGTCTGAGGCGGGCCTGTCCGTGTCGCTGGGGGCCGTAGCCCTGGCGGCCGCCAACCGGATGGCCGGCCGGGGGGCCATCACCCTGGTCCGGTCGGCCGACCGCATGCTGCCCGAGTTCCTCCGGGACATGACCGAGATGTCCCGGGCCGGGGCCGGCGTCCCGGGGATGATCCAGCGGCAGGCGCGGGCGGCCCCCTATGACGGCCCCTTCAACGGGATCATCGCCGAGGTGGCCGGGCGGCTGGGCTCCGGCGGTACGCTGGACGCGGTGCTCTCGTCGATGAGGTTCCCGACGGCCAACATGAGGTTTGCCATGTTCCTGCTGGGGGTCACCTACCGGACCGGCGGCGGCACCCCCGCCATCCTGGACATGATCACCGAGTTCGCCGCCAGGATACACCGCACCAAGGAGGCCGTCACCAGCTCGCTCTCCCCGCTCTGCTGGATAGTCTACGCGACCCCGTTCATCACCCTGGGGCTGGCCCAGGTGATGCTGGGGATATTCGCCGGGTCGGCGGCGGGGGCCGTCGGGGCTATCCCCGGGGACGAGCTGCCCTTCTCGCCGATATCGGGGGACGCCGTCGACTCGTACATGTCGGGGATGGCCCTGATGGCGACTGCCATGTCGGTGCCGATGGGGGTGGTGGCCGCCAAGATATCCTCGTATACCATCCGGGACACCACCCCGCTGGGGATCACCGCGGCCAGCAACATCGCCGCCGTCACGCTGCTGCCTACGATAATGGGGGTGCTGGGGTTTGGGGGGTGATGATGATCTGGACATCATCGGCTTCCAGCACGACCAGGGCCGAGATGGGGACGCCGCCTTCGGGATATCGTCCGGGCGCCGCATCCACACGGCCGTCTTCGGGCTGGTGGGCAGCGGCAAGTCCTCGATACTCAAGCTGCTGATACTCCAGAACATCAAGCGCCGCCAGGGGTTCATGGTGGTCGACCCCCACGGCGAGCTGGCCCGGGACATCCTGTCGGTGATACCCCGGTCCATCCAGGATGATGTCATCTACGTCAGCCCCGCCTCGCTGTACCGGTTTGGCGGCGCCATCAAGATCAACCCGCTGGAGGTCCGCCGGGAGGAGGAGAGGTACCTGGTGGTCATGACCTTTGTCAACGCCCTGTACAACCTGTACCGGGACTCCTGGGGGCCGCGCCTTGAGACCATCCTGAGGAACGCGGCCAACGCCCTGGTCGAGACGCGCCACAACACCCTGGGCAACCTGTCGGGGATGATAACCGACGCGGAGACCCGCAGGGCCATCCTGCAGGAGGTCTCCTCCAGGCAGGTCCGGCACTTCTGGTCGGAGATATATGACAAGCAGTACTCGAAGGACGCGGGCTCCTCGGCCTACAACAAGATAGACAAGATACTGACGACCCCGGCGGTGGCCGCCATGTTCGACGCGGCCGAGTCCAGCGTCAGGTTTGATGATATCATCGAGAACCGCCGGATGCTGGTGGTCGACCTGAGCGCGGGCGCCAGCGATGATATCGCCGCGTTCGTCGGGACCATCCTGCTGAACATGCTGTACGTCGAGGCCAAGAGGCGGCTAGACCAGATGGACGGCGATACGGTCCGGTCCAGGCCGTTTTTCGTGTACGTGGACGAGGCGCACCTGTTCAGCAATATCACCATGTCCGAGATGCTGCGCGCCCTCCGCAAGTTTGGCGTGAAAATGACGATAGCGACCCAGACGGCCAACGCCTACGCCAAAGGGTTTGCCGACGAGATCACCGGCATCTGCCAGGCGATCATCTGCGGGCGCTGCGACCGGCAGACCGCCTCGCTGCTGTCCCAGGCCATGTCCACCAGGACCAAGGACCTGGAGGGCCTGCCCAACCACATGTTCGCCTTCTATAGCGCCGAGGGCGGCACGCCGGTCACCGGGGTGGTCCGGACGCGCCCGGTTCCGGCCGCCAGCCAGGACCGGTGGGACTGGCAGGAGGTCGCCGGGCGCAGCGTCGGGAGGTGGGGCGAGCCCGTCTCGCCCTCAAAGTATCTCACCAGGGTGGGTTCGCGGCTGGCGACCATGACCCCGCTGGAGACGGCGGTGCTGTCGGCCGTCCGGGGCCGGGGCGGGCAGTCCCGCGAGGAGATCGTCCTGAGGGTCGCCCACCTGGGGACCGCCCGCGAGGCCGCCTCGGCGCTCGCCGACATCCTGGTCCAGGGGCTGGGCTACGTGGAGGTCCGCGGGACAGGATATCATGTCACAAGGAAGGCGCTCCAGTCGTACTTTTCTCAGGCGGGCTGGGGCAGGCGGGCCGGCGGGGACCTCCATCTGAGGACGATCTTCTGGATAATGGAGCACAACATGCGGGCCGGCCGCTACTGCATACCCGACCTGGGCGAGCGGGGCGGCGACCGCCCCGACCTGCTGATACTGGAGCCGGCCTCGCGGGTCGACTCGCGGGGCAACCGAAAACTGGACGGGCACGCCTGGAGCGAAAAGAGCATGGTCGCCGTCGAGGTGGAGACGGCCCCCAACAAACACCCCGAGCAGATCATCAAGAACCACCGCAAGAACACCGACGCAGGATACCACGTGTGGTTTGTGGTCTTCAATGATGGCGACCTCGACCTCATTGGCAAGATACTGGACGGGGCCGGGGTGGCAAGGCAGGACTACCACGTTGATACGGTGGATGCCGAGGCGCCCGTATCGGAGGGGACGGCGCCGCCCGCAACCCCGTTCCTGGTGACCAGGTACGTTGACCTGCACTGACCTGCCGTGTTGCAGAAAGTCCCGGCTGCCCTGCCGGCTAGGCGCGCAGCGGGGATGGTGTCCGGCACCGGCATGGAATGTAAAATCCAGCTGGTCAAGATTCAACGTAAACTGCAAGGCAAGGATACCAGCCTGAGGAAATCACCGCTCTCATCTGGGTGGCGCCGGATGTATCCCGAGTCGCAGCACGCGGTGTTGTCGACAACCACCACCACCGTTCTGCGCCATACATCTGCAATCCGGCGTCGCGAAACCCGGAACGGATGAGGCAGCCGGACTGCGCATCGGGGTGCCGGCTTTGGGTTCAAACCATATGAAGCCAATCATACAACTCTTTAGCGTATATTCTCTCAATTTTGTACCAAAACCCGCGCATATTCACGCCGAAAAAGACTCGTGATGGTTCTCGTCTTCCCTGTCTGGCCCGAAAAATCAAAGAACATCTAGAATAATGCCGCATAGTTGTTGATACCCGGCGGCATTATCTGTCAGGGTGGGCGGATTATTGCGTCCGGCACCGTGGGCCTTGGGGATAACCAACGCTATCCGAATATCGCCATGCAGATTCCAAGGCACGGGTCAACCGCAGGAAACTCGGACAGCCAGCCAATCTTTTGCAGTCCAGTTTTTCTGCAAATTTTGGCAGGCGATTCTTCCGATAATTCTGGTGGTTCTTCAAAATATTCGAAGGTTTCTCTCCTTTTATTGGCATACCCATCGAGTGGCAAATCCGTTGCCCTATCTCGTAGTCCAGCAGTACAATGCTGATGCGGTCAAGATACCTAACGTCAAGATACTGCTTTATTATTTTGGTTTTTTGGTCAAGCGATTGCCCATCTGCATCCATGAGAATTAATACACGATCTACGTCAAGAAGAGCCGCGTTAACCTTACGGTCCAACTTGTTGCCGATCAAGTAGGACGTGACTCCTACCGGCTTGCCAGAGAGCAACCTCCATCGAATTTTTTACTAAAAAATTTTTTAATAAAATCCGGGCCAAAGCTGTCGTCAACCACAAGACTGAATCTCATAGCCTACCGTATAACCAACCTTCGCTTGCTGTGACTCCAAGATCACTCAACTTTTTTCTTAATCTCTCGGGGTTATCGACTCTTCTGGAAGTGGTTCCGGCATTGGTTCTTTCCAACAGAACCAGGTCTTCCAGTCGAACCGCATCTATTACCGCGGGAGAATGGGTGGTGATGACCACGCTTGGGTCGCAGTCTCTAAGCTCTCCCATTACGTACTCAATCGTTTTTGCGTGCAGCGATGTTTCTATCTCATCTATCAGGAGGAATTTTGGGTTTAATTCTATCGCAGTAAGGATTACAAGTAACTTGTAAAATCCATCAGGGATTGATGGTGGGCGTAAAACCACGTTGCCATCGTGAGCGTTCAGCAATATGCGACCGTCGTCAGTCACGGTAAAACTGATTTGCCATTCCGGAAATAGAGACTCGAGCGCCAAAGTGATTCGATCAGGAAGCCCGGTATGACCGCTATGCCATCGGAATAGTATATTGACCAGCCCCGTCCCATCCTCGCCTAGTTCAGTACTACTTTCAACCGACGGTGCTTCGCGCAGCGCTGCATAATTTAGCTGACGGAGTAGAATTATGGGGCGCCTGCCAGCAAAGAAACTCGCAGCATGTATGTGAATGAATGATTCAGCACCACCGTCTTGGCTAATCCTCACAGTTGGGATGATAAACATTCGATCTTTTGGTGCCGAATACAAATGAAAAAAGCCAATATCACTAGGGTCATAACGTGTAGATTGGGAGGAAGTCGAGGCTCGCATCATTTTTGTGCGGGGGGGAACCCTTGAAAAATCGAATGGGGATTGTTGTATCAGTGGTAGAATGGACTTGTCCGGCTGAATCTCGCTTGTCCACGCCCTAGTTGGTACGTTGATCGGTAGATCCGTACGAGGATCTGCATCATCCAGAACTGATTTGATCGTTTCTAAAAACTTTTGGTTGATCTTGAATTTTGCCTTGGTTAAGCTACGGGTTACGGAGAGATAGTTTGAGATGGCCAACTTTTCGTCTAAATATGCGGGCCGTCCATCCGAATCAGCTATCGTCGCTATGTACTCGATGTCATGCTTGTCCGTACCATGTTTAGCGCAGATACGGATCGGTAGGCCTATGTCATGCGACCACACAGTATTTTTAAAACCGGACCATGCCCTAAACGGGTATGCCGGGATTCTAGGCGAATCAATGCACATATTTGCAAACTTAAACAGTTCCAGTATGTTGGTCTTTCCAGATCCGTTGATTCCGATCAGCACATTGAAGTTATCAAGAGATATTCGGAAATTTCTTAGGCTTTTGAAGTTTTCGACACGGATTTCGGCGGATCCGACTACTGTCATGGCGGATTCTAACAGTTTTATTATTTATATCTGTAAGTAGAAATGGGGCGGACCCCGCCAGAGTAGTACCGCAGGCGCTCGTATACCCTAAGGGCTACGGAGGGGCAGAACGGAGACTTGATTAGTAATTAGTAGCGAGTCCGGCCCAAGGGGGTAAGTGGAAGATCCAAATACACCCACCCGCCCCAACATACCATGCGTGTCTTCAAGATAATGTCAAAGAACGCCCGCGCGTTCAGGACAACCGTCGGCATATCGCTCCAACAGTTTGATTTTTTGATACGCGATGTCGAAAAAACATACCAGCAGGCAGAATCCGAAAGGCTCGCCAGATCAGACCGCAAGCGCCAGGTTGGCGCCGGACGCAGGTTCTCCCTGCACCTGTGGGACAGGGTCCTCCTGACCCTCATGTACTACCGGACCTACCTGACCCAGGACGGGCTGACCCACTTGTTCGGGATCACCCAGGGGTCAATCTCCACCAACATCGGCAAGATGTCCCCGATTATACGGGACATCCTTCCCCTGCCGCAAAAGCTCTACAAGCAGGCCTGCGAGGCCACCACCATCGAGGATCTGAACGATCTCTTCCCGGGGATGGTCTCCCTGGTTGACGCCTCCGAGCAGCCCGTACAGCAGCCGCAGCAGGCCGAGGCCGAGAAGGCTCACTTCTCGGGCAAGGCCAAGACGCATACCGTCAAGGTCCAGTACACGACCAGCTTCGACGGGTTGATCGTCCACAAAACGGTCCACTTTCCGGGCCGCGACCACGACTTTAAGATATACAAGATGAAGCACCCCACGTTCCCGACCGGACTCCCCCAGCCGGGACGGGGACGCAGGGGACAAGCCCGGCCGCGACCACCTCAGGCACTACGGGGACACCGCGTACCGTGGGATGGCCAACGTGGTCGAGGGAATAGATGTGAGGATCCCCGTCGTGCGCAAGCCGGGCGAGGATCTTACACCAGACCAGCGGGAATACAACAAAGCTCACTCGAGGATCCGCATACGCGTCGAGAATGCAATCCGGAGGATCAAGATCTTCCGGATTGCCAAGGAAAAATACAGAAACGATCGGAGAAAATACGACCATATCAACGATGTGGTCTGCGGGGTGGTCAACCAGACCATCCTGTTGAAAAGAGCCGGGGCCCTCTGAGGAGGGCCGCGGCGGGCCGGCCAAGGGCGGGGGCCGCATGATCTTTAATTACAGATCAGGTCTCGGGCATGACAAAGACCAAGGTCACTCCCGAGCAAAAGATCCAGATCGTGCTGGAATCAATCAAGGCCAACATCGGCACGGCAGAGCTGTGCCGCAAACACAACGTGTACCCTACGACGTTCCAGACATGGAGACAGCAATTCTTGGATGCGGACAAGGCCAGACTGGCACACCACGGCAATGCGGATCCTACAAAGGCCTCTAAAAAAGAGATCGACAACCTGCGACTGCAACATCTTGGTGTGTTGACATCTAGTGTAACAGGGGTGTGTGGGGCCGGGATCCGATCTTCTCAAGATTCAGTGCAAGCGGATCTCTCATAACACCCGTTCTCGCTTTGAAAAACAGAGACCAAGGTTGTCTGGTAGAACACGAAACCCCGTTCCGTGGTCATGCGGACTGCCATCAGGATATTGCCCGATTCTAATATCCACCACAATCTTGCCCTCTTCAAGCCGTTGGGTGAAGTTTTCGAAGCTGAACTCGCTTAAGCGGTGGGCCTCGTTGTAGTGTAGATACTCTTGGCCGTTGATGTTACGTGAATTCGCCTTCACGTACAGCAAGTATCCAGGATACTTCTTGTGAAAGGCGGCCTTGAGGTCACCTATGTCCCAGTAGGGTGTCGGTATATTTCCATAGTTGACATGGCTGAGCTCTATTCGCGATTCTGTGAAGGTAAGCCAAAAACCAGGGCCGCCGTACAACGTCCGTCTGGGCCTCAATCTGCCGTCGATTGTTCTTCTAGGTGGATCTGATGTAACTGTCGTGTGTAACTCTTTCCTGCCCCTCCGACTCGTATGCCCGAACCTCTCAAGTAACATGCGGTTCACGCCCTTGGGTTTGGGCGCTTTGGTGAACAGCGTCAGCATACTCTTGGCGTTAGATCTGTACGACTTTAGCTCCGTACTGTGTCCGTTAGGACCTGGGATGTTGTTCTCATCTATCCCAAGCAGGTCTTCCAGAGTTTTGCCAATCCCAGTGTCTCCATGCCTGTGTGAGCGCACGTAGCCCTGGTTCCGAATCGTGGCCAACTCTAACACTAGTTCGTTGTAGGTCTTCATTTCTCCAACATCAATATGCTTTCCTTGGTCATGGTTCTGCCCGGAGAGTTCGCTACGTTCTCCGGCGCATTGACAGAGGGCATCACCTTGTTTGGTATAGTACGTTTAATCACGCCTGTAGTACGCAGTCCATGCTTACGCCCTAGTTCAACCGTGATGGTGTCTGTTGGTATGGTTACGCGCCTGACGGTTCTGTTGGCCAACACGATGCCACAATGCCCGCCCAATACTATGTTGTTTGAGATCTCTCTTAGACACTGATCCCAATCCTGGAAGAAGGAATAGACGGCATGGCGACGATGTGGCCGTCCATTCTTCGTCAAGAGTTCGTCGTTATGCTGAACCTTATCCAGCGTCTCGTTTAGGGTGTCAGATTCTAAATCAACTTCATGACGGGCGCCCCCCCCCCGAGTCCTACGGCATCCACCGACAAGACTTCCTCTTCGGGCAGGTCCAGCCACAGACCAGGGTGTTTAGAGAACTGGCCGTATGCCATGGTAGTAGGGTGGTCTCCATACGGCGGGGATGTCACCACAAGATGCACTTTGCCATCATCCAAAACATCCTCATCCACACCACCAAGGACGTCTTGGAGGTTGCGTGAATCACCCAGCATGACGTGAGCCTGCCCCTTCGGATTTGCCGCAACCAGATCCATCATTTTGGGTATGTTTCCCTGCACTATGCGCTCAAAGATTCCAATCGGGTCTGGGTTGAACTTACGCATATCCGCAGCAGACATCCTGTGCAGCTTCCATGAGCCGTTGCGTTGATAGCTGACCTTGCGTTCTGCCAGCGCAAAACACACCTTGAAGAAGTTGCGCAACGCCTCATCACTCACCTTGAGTATGTGGTATTTGATGCAGGTGAGTATCTCGGTGGTGTCAGGACAATACCAACGCCGGTCTATCCCGTCGGGATACATTTCCGTATGATACGTCCCCCGTGCACAGTCTTGTCGAATCTGTTCGATTAGGGCATTCAGTTCGTAAACCAGGTCCTCGTGTATGAGGGTGGTCTTCACCCTGGAGAGCAACACGGCGAATGGATTCACGTCTACGCCAACAGCAGGATTGCCGTTCAGTACGGATTCCAACAATGTGCCACCCGATCCCGCGAACGGGTCAAGCACTACATCCGTCTTACACTGCGCCCACTTCTGGATGAGTCGTTTGGGGATCTCCGGGTGCATTCGGGCCGGGTACGGGTGTATTGCATGGGTGTATTCTTTAGTGCTGACATCCGAGAACGTCCAATCTGTGTACGAACATACGGGTTGTTTTTGCGTGTTCGCCATCATCTAATCCCACCTCTGTCGGATGTTTAAAAGTCTCCCGGTTTGGGCGGCTTGCCACCTATTCATCCTCGGCCTTCCTGAACACGGCCACCCACTCTTTACCGTCCTTGTCGATCTTCCATTCGAGTTGATCCTTGGCGGCCAGCCCAAGTTGCTTGACAACGAACGTGGGGATGGTCGTCCTGACCGACTCTGTGGATGAGTGGGCTATGCTCTACCAACTTCATGCGGCCACACCTCGGCCTACCCAACCAGATAACACCTGCCGAGGCTGCCGGTATCCAGATAGAAGGCACCAACAAGATGACACTCATACAGGTTGCAGCCAAGGCCGGAGCCTGACCAACCAACCCCCTTTTCCTTTTTCATCCTTGAGAAGATCGGATCCTGTCCCCCAACACACCACCGTTACACTAGATGTCAACACACCAAGATAGTACAGTTGCTGGAAGATGGCCAACAACAACAAGACGTATCGGGATACCGAGCAGGACATGTACTAGGCGCGGACGCCCCGGGGGCGCGAGCCGACGGCCGTGCCGGCAGAGATCAGGCGCTGCGGGTTCGGGTTGGCGGGATGTCTCTTTCGCGCCGACAGGCGATACGGCGCCGGGCGCAACCTTCCATCCGCCGTCGGTCTTGGCATTATGGTCACCACCGCGCGCAGCCTATGACTCAACGCAGTGTACCAGGAAAAAGCGAACGGGCAGACAAGCATAGTTTCGGCCATCAGCTAGTATTAAGATGGACCCAAATAGCGGCAGTCGTCCCGTGTCTTCCAAGATATGGCGACCGCATCACCCGGCCCGGAAACCGAAGCTTCGCCTCGCCTCGGCGCACTGCAGCGGGCCGCAACCCAATGGAAACAACAGCTGGTGGATGCCACCCGCAGCCCACTTCTGTACTACCGTGACCTGAAGACGGGGACTCTGGATCTGACCCCCGGAGGAGACGATACCCGCGTCAGCGAGCCGGCAGTCAACTCCCTGCTGGCCGGACGCAAGGTGCGACTCTCCGCCCTCATTCCCGGCGACCCGGCCGGCGAGCCAGACCCGCTGGAGGAAGCCCGGGGCAGGCTGAAACGGATTAGCCGGGTGGCGCAGGCCTATCTGGAAGAGAAGGGCGCCAGCACCCTGTTCTTGGCCGCAGGGCTGGCCACCTGGAACGTGACCACCGGTGCCTGCCCCAACGCTCCAGTGATACTGCTGCCCCTGTCGGTAGAACCGGAGGATGCGGCCCACCGCGAATTCGTCCTGAAGGTATCAGGGGACGTCCACCTCAACCCCGTAATGGCCCACACCCTGCGGACCGACTATGGCGCGGAGCTATCGGATGATGATTTTGACCTGGACGAGCCGCCCAACAATCTGGCCAAGATGCAGGAGATGCTGGACCGGGTGGACAATAGCCTCCCCCGGGTACCGGAGTTGGGTATCACCCTCCGGCTGGTGGTTGGAAACTTCCGGTACAACAATCTGCCGCTGGTGGCCGACCTGGAGCAGAACCTGGAATCCTTCGCCGACAACGACCTGGTGGCCGCCATCGCCGGAGTGCCCGAAGCCCAACAGTCGCTGGAAGCTGAAGCGGACGAGCCCCCGCTTGACCAACCCGATACCAAGACGCCGGAGGCGGAGTTCCTGGTGCTGGACGCGGACTCTACCCAGCACCAGGCCATCAACCTGGCCCTGATGGGGCAGTCCGAAGTTGTGTGGGGTCCCCCCGGGACCGGCAAGTCCCAGACCATAGCCAATCTCATCGCCGCGCTGATTGCCGATTCCAAGAGGGTATTGTTCGTGGCGCAGAAACAGGCGGCGGTGGACGTGGTAATCAACCGTCTGAACCGGGCCGGGCTTGGGGATCTGGTCATGGACTGCCGCGGTGGGTTCAAGTCCCGGCGGGAGTTTTCCAGGGGCCTGGATGAGGCCATCCAACGTATCCGGTCCACGCCGGAGGTAACCCATTCCGATCTGCATCGGGATCTCTCCCAGAACAGGCAGGTGTTGATGGACCACGAGAAGGCGTTGCACGCCGAGCGGACGCCCTGGGACATCAGCGTCTACCAGGTCCAGACCCAACTGCAGGATATCCCCGAAGGGGCCAAGACGCCCCTGCGTCTGCCCAGGGAGAAGCTGAACCGGCTGAACCTGGAGGGGCTGCGGGATCTGCAAAAGGACGCCCAGCGGTGGATTGACCTAGAGGGGCCGTGGCTGCCGGCACGCTATCCCAACTGGGCCGGGGCGTCCCCGGACTCCGCCGACGAGGTACGGCGGCTCCTTGACCTGGTCCGCAGTCTCCTGTCGGAACTCCTGCCGCAGTGCCACTCCCGCTTGTCGACCTGCTCCGGAGAACTATCACTGAAGGTACCCCGGGCGGTTGCCGACTGGCCCACCCTGACCGGACTGCTGGCCGAGATTGAGCAGGACCGGTTGATGTTCCGGCCCGACATATACCGGCTGGACCGCGCCCGTCTGCTGGCGGCGCTGGTTCCACGATCCGGGCTTGGTAAGTTGACGGCCAGACTGTCGGGGACCTACCGCTCCGCCCGGCAGGCCGTCCAGCAACAGGTACTGACCGGGGCCAATCTATCAGGCAATGAGGCCTATTGGGCCGTGGCCAGGGCAGACAGGCAGGTGCGAATGTGGCAGCAATACCATCAGGACTCCGCCTCCTACCCCCTGGCGCCAGAGGATGCCGGCGACCTGCACGAGCGCGTTACCGAAATGACATCGGCCCTTGCCGACCTGGCGGAGTGTATCAACCGGCCGGAACTGCTGAACCTATCCCTTACGGAGCTGCAGTCAACCCTGGAGACAATGGCCTCACAGCAGACGGTGGCCACGCGCTTGCCGCAGTTGCGCGAGCTGGAAAGGCGGTTCGGCGAGGCCGGCATCGGACGGATAATCTCGGGCGTCGGCGATATCGTACCGGCGGAGCTGGCAACCGACGCGATCGCCTACGCATGGCTGCAGGGGGTCTGGTCAGAGATTTCCCTGAACGAGCACCGGCTGTCCGGATTCGTGGGGGCCGCCCACAGCCGGTCCCGGGACGACTTTGCCCGGCTGGACACCCAGCACCTGCGGCAAAACCGCGGGCGCATCAGGCGCGTGGCCGCGGAGCGGGCCGTCGCCGCCATGAACAGCCATCCGGATCAGACCAGCCTAGTGCGGCGGGAGGCGGCCAAGAAAAGCAGGCACATGTCGGTACGGCAACTGGTACACCAGGCCCCGGAGGTGCTGTGCACCCTTCACCCCTGCTGGACGATGTCGCCGCTGCAGGTGGCCGAGATGATTCCGGCGGGCACCCGCCTGTTTGACGTGGTCATATTTGACGAGGCTTCCCAGATTCCGCCGGCGGAGGCCATGGGAACCCTGGCCCGGGCCCGCCAGGCAGTGGTGGCCGGCGATAACCGGCAGCTGCCCCCTACCGATTTTTTCAGAAGCCAGGAACCAGAGGAGGAGGATGCCGATGCCGAACAGGAGATGGCTCCGGCGCTAACAGCCAACATCGAGTCCATCCTGGACGTGGTCAAGGCCCTTCCCATCAAGGTGAAGATGCTGAAATGGCACTACCGAAGCCGGGACGGGCGGCTCATAGCCTTCTCCAACAACCACATCTACGGCGAGTCCCTGACCGTCTTCCCCGGCACGGGGCAGGAGTCGCCCCTCACCTTTCACCGGTTGGACCTTCCGCCCACCCTGGGGAGATCCACCAGATCACACCCGGTCGAAGTTGAGAAGGTGGTGGACCTCATCCTGGACCACGCCAGGCGGCATCCCAGCGAGTCCCTGGGGGTGATAGCCTTCGGGGCCCACCACGCCGACAACATCGAGGAGGGACTGCGGCGGCGCCTGTCCGGTGAAAACGACCGGTCGCTGGACGAATTCTTTGCCGTGGCCCGGGACGAGCCCTTTTTCGTCAAGAACATCGAGCGGGTGCAGGGGGACGAGCGGGACGTGATCATCCTGAGCGTCGGCTACCACAAGGCGGCCAACGGCACCCTTCCCTACCGTTTCGGTCCGCTGAACCAGGAGGGTGGAGAGCGGCGCCTGAACGTGGCCATAACCCGGGCCAGGTCCAGGATCCACCTGGTGGCCGGCTTTTCCCACCAGGACATGGACCCTGGACGGTCGACGGCCACGGGGGTGGAGCTGCTGCGGCAGTACCTGGAGTTTGCCGCCTCGGGCGCCACCATCATGGGCGGCAGCATGAGCGACGAGTCCCTGAACGCCTTTGAGCTGGACATCAAGCATCATCTGGAGCGGCGCGACATTCCGGTGACACCGCAGTACGGGGTTGCCGGTTACCGGCTGGACTTTGCCTGCGGCCATCCGGAACAGCGGGGGCGGATGGTCCTGGCCATTGAAGCCGACGGGGCCGCATACCATTCCGCTAAAACCGTGCGGGATCGGGACCGCCTACGGCAGCAGGTGCTGGAGGGTTTGGGCTGGCGCTTTCACCGGATCTGGTCCACCGACTGGTTCCGGGACCCGGAGGGGCAGGCAGACCTCGCCCTGGAGGCGTGGCGCAGGGCGGTGGAGCTGGCCAACGTTGATGATGCCGGACCGGGGGCCGGAGGGAACGAGCGGGGCGCATCTTCTGAGGAGGCGCCAAGAACAGCGCAGCCGGACAGGGGGCCGCGGCCCAATGTGATTCCGGGCCAGCCAATCACCGAATACTCGGTGATCAGGTTGGCGGCCTTGGCGGAATGGGTAATATCGGACACCCTGCTCCGCACGGATGACGAACTGCTCCGCGAGTTGCGGCTGGAGCTGGGATTCAAGCGGGGCGGCTCCCGCATCAATGCCGCCTTGCAAGAGGCCATTGCCATGGCCCGCTCCAGGCGGAAAATGATGAGGCATCGCACGTAGGCGGCACCCTTTCACGTCGATGCCGCATCGAGGGCCCGCAACCATAGACTGGGACGGCGTTCGGTCAAAAACCCTGTGATGGTACAGGTGGGCGGTGTAAAAGTAGCCCTCTCGGCGGTGTCTTTTGATGTGTTTGCTGATGATCTTACGGCCATCCTCGTCAAACCTGCAATCCTCGCAGCCCTCAGGCCCGCAGCCCACCTGTCCGCAGTATTACTCGCCCCTGAGTGGTTCATCAACTCGCTACGCTGCTTGTCCGGGCACCGGGCGGTGACCCCCTTGGTGTGTGGGTCCGGTATCTTGTCCGCCCGGTACTGGCCCAGATCGATGCGGTCCAGGACGGACACGAACCTGAGCGTGTTCCCCTTGAGGTCTTCACGCTTTAGATCCTTCTTGCAGAGGCGGTGCTGGTGCCACATGTACATCCGGTGGTCGATACCGGCATGCAGCCAGATGACCTTGGAGTCCTGTACGACGATCCCGCGGTAGTCCGGGAGCATCTCCCGGACGCGCTCTATGGTGGCAGATTCGACCACCATGACCAGGCAGGCCTTCTCGCGTAGGACAACCATCGCCACCCCGCCGCTGCCGCCCGAGACGGGCCACCACAGCTCGTCACAGTTGAGGGACGGCTCGCTCAGGATGTTCCCTGCTATGTGGTCGTGCTCGGGGGTCAGTTTCCTACTGAAGGTCATCTTGTAGCGGTAGGAGGTGTAGCGCGATACGGGGCATTTGAACGCGTCGCCGCGGAACTCGGTGTCCTTGCCGTGGGAAAGGCCGCTCATGTAGAGTGAGGTCAGAGCGGCGGATGGTTGGCCGAGCGGCGTGCGTCTTGCTGATCCCGGGCGGCTGGGCGGAGATGATTTTTTGCAGATGGGGTACCACCTCCTGTTAACGGCATACTCGATGTTCTCGTTCAGGACGAACGTTACCCTAGCCACCCTGGTGTAGCTGTCGACCACCCTCCCGAATAGGCGGTGGCCATCGGAGTATACGGTCACATCAACGGCCTCTTTTCCGCCTATCCTGATTGGCCTGCGGGTGATGTTTGGTTTGCACCCGGGTCGCCTGCCCGGTCGCCCCGAGCTGGTTCGGTCCGTACCGGAGACGATCCCGATTCTGTTGTTGTTTTTCTCGCGTTGAGCCTTTTGTTGGTCCGGAACAGCCGCTCGTTGTCCCCGGCCAGGGCGGCCCGCTCCTCCTGCAACCGCCTGGTGCCCTCCTCAAGCGAGGCCCTCTCGCCGGCAGGCGCCGACACAATGCCGACCAGGTGCTCGACCACTCCCAGCGAGCCTTCGGCGACGCCAGCCAGCCGCCTGTAGCGATCGCATTCCGAATCCGTGCACGGCCCGTCGGGGACCGCGCGCCCGTTCTCCGACATGAACCCATAATCGAAAAAGATCTCACCCCTCATCTTAATTTCCTCCCCGGCCAACTGTTGCCGGTGTGTTTGTCCCACCATTTCGAAATCTTCGGTGGGACTTGCACTCCTAGCCTAATTACCACCTGGATCGATCATCCTAGAGCGCCAGGGTGGTTTTTTCCAACTCGGAACCGATCCTCGGTCGGCTGCCGGACGACAACCCTACCCGAGTTAATGCCGCTGCCGCCCGCAATGCACGCATGGAAGCGACATGCAGTCTGACGGCTCAAACAACTTCAAAATGCAAAACGGCTGCGATATTATGGATTATGCGGCGCAACTGTAAGTACATTATCAAATGCCACTATTACCTTCATGGCTTCTTTATATGCATTAGCAACGTCCTTAAAAGTGAGATTTATTGGTTTATCATGAGCGGCAGCATTCCTATTATTAATGATATTTTCATAATTAATTTCGGGAGCACCTTTTATTTTTTGATTAAAAAGATTTTTTAAGCTTTCATCAAATCTACCTAAAATTTCACCTCTAATATCCGACAGATTCAAATGTTTGTATGACTTAAATTTAGTATCTATATATTTTGCAAGATGCGGATCATTACAATTACAAATACGGTTCATTAAAGTTTTTTTAATATCAGTTTCAAACTTACCAGTAATGCTAACAAGTAAGAATTTTGAAAGATATGCATCTATTGGCGAACTTCTTGAATTAGTTTGGTTAAGATGCTTGTCGCATATTTCTATAATTGTATCTATCCTATCCAAATTTTTATCACGAAAATAACTTAGAGTTTGCCAATTGTAGTCTTTTGGTAACGGTCGGGGGATCAGTCGTTGCGCTATCAACCAGCTCTACAAAATCTAGATTATTTATCAATGATCGAGCTCTCGCTGATACATCTCGGGGAATGGGGTTCTTATTTTTAGCAAATGCAATAAAGATAGAATCAAATATTGCTACATTTAATGTACCAGTAGGATTAAGAGGACGATTCTTTCCAAGGTGCCGGACGATCAAATCACATGTTAACTTAAATCGTTCTTCTTCCTGTTTGAAGAAATCATCACCATCATTTCTGTGGCTTTTCATAAATTTTGTTAGAAAATCCCTCATGGGTTTTTTGTAATTTGATATGTTGTGATAAAGTGACATATAACGTAGAATTAATTGGGTGTCTCTTTGTCGGTGGTCAGGATTTGTTTTACCTATAATTAATCTCCAATTTGGGTAGGCATTAACCTGGTTTAAAAAATCACTAAACTTTCCATGCAACACAGCGTTTCTTACCTCTTGATCTGTTAATTTCGTACCACCAGTATTTAATCTTTCAAATATGTGATACATGCTTGTTGTGTCGTCTGGCTTAAGCTGGGTTACAATAATTGCCCTAAGAACAGCGTTTTGTAATCGTTCTTGTTGTGTGCTGCTAAGATCTTGAAAACGCTGCTTAAATAGTGGGCTTTTTTTGTTTAAACCATCAAGTTGAAAATCTTTAGTCGTTCCACTCGGTTCTCTAAATGTGCCATCAAAAAAATAGAAAATAGACTGCAATCTTTGGCGCCCATCTATTACACGCAGATTTTCATTTTCATCAGCATATAGAAAAATTGGCGGAACAGGTAGTCCAATTATAAAAGATTCTATTAGTCTTGATGCTTGTTTCATAGTCCATACATAATTACGTTGAAATTTCGGGAATATTATTGTTTTCTTTTTTAGTTTAGTATGCAGTACTTCAAGTGTAAAATCGGCAGGATGAACAGTTATAGAATATTCGGTTGGGGGCTCGTCATCTTCATCCTCAGCTGGATCCTTAACAAGTTCGTCTGATTGCGTTGCTTGAATCACTACATTATTCTCATTAGGTGTTATATTAACATTATAGACTCCGGTTCTTTAGAAAATACGGTTGATGCGTACAAAGGGCGGGTTGAGGCGTGATGCTTCGCCTCTGATCCGGTTTGGCGCCTGGCCTGGTCGCCCATGCAGACTGCGACATGTGGATGGATGTAGTTTGGGGTGAAGCGCTGTGTTGGGACCGCCGGCCGGGACGGAAGGACGGGACGGAGTGTAACGCTGCGCGGTATCGGCGGTGCGCAGTACGGGGAGAGGGACCGGTGCGTGCCCGTGCGGCCTGGTGGCTGTCCGGTGATCGGGCCGCGGCGCCGAGGGCCGCGTTCTGTATGAGGGTGATCCGCCTCTCACACTCGGGTGCAAGTTCAGAGTGCGGCACTGGCGCTATGTCTACTCCCACCGCCTCGGCCGGAGTCATGTGTTCTCGGACAAACTCGGGGGTTTAAAGATACCCCCCACAAGGCCGGGCGATGTATTTGAACAAGGTAAGTATTCACGTCGTTTAGGCACGTTTTGCTGTCTGCAAAAATCATTTGCGGCCGCGATCGTGGGGGTTTTAATACTTGGATGGGGCGACACCGACACGGTTTCCGCGCCTCTCATTTCCAAGCGAAAAACAACCACCGCGTTAGACCGTGAGATCTAAATATGGGCTGATCGCCTGCATGCCGTTGGCAAGCAGGACCGGCTACAAGAAGATGTTCGAAAAGCTCGACGGGGATTACCGCGGACTGCTCGCCGAGCATCGGGAGATGAAGCGCGAGATCAAGGCGCTCAGGAAAGAGAACGAGGATCTGAGGCGCCAGCTGGCCTACCACGACAACCCCAACACGCCGCCCTCGCGCAGGATAGCCAAACGCCGGAAGGAGACGGCCACCCCCAGGGAGGACCCCGCCGGGAAGGAGAAGTCGACCAGGCGCCGTGGCGCCCAGCCCGGGCACCAGGGCAAGACCAGCAAGCCCGCCCCCACCAAGTTTGAAACGCACGCGCCCTTCAGGTGCCCCGGGTGCGGCGGCACCTCCCTGGAGGTCGAGAACATCGAGGAGCGCGACATAACCGAGATACCAAAGCCGGTCCCGGCCACGACCACCCGCCATTACACGGTCATCTGCAGCTGCGGCGAGTGCGGCCTGGACGGGATAGGGGCCGGGACCGGACCCGCCGGGGACGCGGCGGTGCCCGTCCCCGACATCCCCAAGAGAGGATCCTACGGCAAGAACGTCATGATGACGGTAGTCCACAACTTTCTGGACCGCCTCCCCCACAAACGGAACGCGGACAGCATGGGCAGGCATGGAATCACCATGTCGACTGGCACCATCCACAATGTCGTCTCGGGGACCGGGTACTGCCTGGAGAAGCCCGCCTCGGAGATCCGGGCCCGCATCAGGAGGGCGCGCCGCCTGCATGTCGACGAGACATCCATCTCGCTCAACGGCAGGAAAGTCTGGATCTGGGTGTTCCTGGATCCCGATACCGGCGACGCCTACTACATCATACGCTCCAGCAGGGGGCGCAAGGTCGTGCACGAGGTGCTGGGCAAAGGGTGGTCCGGGACGATCATCTGCGACGGGTGGACCGCCTACAAAGGATACCGCATCCAGCGCTGCTGGTCGCACATCCTCCGCGAGGCCGGCCATATAGCTGATCTCAACGAGCACTGCCGCCAGGCGCGGGAGGTCGCCGACGCCCTGTACCGCATATACTGGGACGGTATGGGTGCGGAGGGACCCCCGACGGTCCGGCGCGCCCTACGCGACTCCCTCCGCAAACGCGTATCGAGGATCATCAACAGGTACGCCGACCACCCGGTGCTGGAAAAATTCATGACCACGCTATCCAACGCCCTGCCCAGCCTGTTCCGGTTCGTCATCGACCCGGCTATCCCCGCCACCAACAACGCCGCCGAGCGGGCCCTGCGCGAGCTGGTCGTCCACCGCAAGGTACGCGGTTCCATCAGGTCGGTAAAGACCATGGACTGGCTGGCCAACCTCTTCACGTGCGTGACGACCTGGAAGGCACGGGGCATCGACTATGCCGCGCAGGTGGCCAGATACATCTGAGCGTGACGGCGGCCACGGACACGAAAACAATCCAAAGAAAAAACACCCGGCAACCTACCGGTAATTTCTTGCTTAATGCGGGCAGATTATTTATCTCAGCTCATCCTGAGGGAAAAACACGCCCGAATGACGTGAACACTTACTGAACAAGAGTGTAGTAGTGCTTAGAACCAATAATTACCGATAAGCGGTGCATTGTGCAATTACAGGTTTAATATGCCGCCAAGCATCCACGTTACCGATGTGATCTATCACTGATTCATGCGGGTTAATGTCCTTGATCCCCCGCGTTTGTCCGAGAACACAAACCTGCGGCCGCACGTGCCGCAGGTATAGCGGTCCACGCCCGCCCCCTCCGGGGCGGACATCCGCCTCAGCGGACGGCTCTCACTCCATGCCGCGTCCGTGGATCCGCAATGCCTGCACCACCTCTCCGGCAGCTCAAAGCTGGCACCTGCCTTCTTTTTGGACTGGCGCGATCCGGAGGCCGCCAGTATGAACGCGGCCACCATGTGCTTGCACACCTTGTGGCCCAGCCTGTACGATTCGCACCGGCACCTCCAGCCGTCCCCGGTGTTGTGCACGTCATAGTACACCTTCCGGTGCGTCTGCGACCACACCCTGCACCAGTAGTCGCGGCTGTCGTCGTTGTCGACCTCGACCACCTCCCCCCTCTCCACTATCCGCACGCCCCGTTCCCACACGCCTTCAAGCGTGGTGTCCTTCAGTTCCGTGCCGTCATAAATCAATATTGTTCTATCACAAAATGTGCTTATATAAGCGCATCAAGCGTGATTATGACATGGGTGTCTGGGCCAGGGACGCGACCGAGTTTGTCGTGTCCGTGTCGTTCGTAACCGGGGCCGGGAGCAGCTACGGCTGCGTGCCCAAGCCGGTACTGGCCAAGCTGGGCAATCCAAAAAGAATTAGATACACCATACAAAACGACCGGGTTCTGGTCAGCAACGCCGATTTGCAATAAAGCAAGTCACGCAATACCAATGAAGTGCATAATTTGCCGGATCCCCCGAGTTTGTCCGAGAACAGAACAACGTGTACGAGCGCCCCAACGGCGAGTTTAAAGGCAGGTTGTGGTGCATGCGCGGCCTGAAATCGGAGAATTCTCTGGTCATACGCATGCTAGTCATATATCGCGATTTTTCCCGCGAACACTCTTCGCTGGAGGACGGTATGACTCCCGCAAAGGCGGTGGGAATAGACATAGTGCCGGTGCCGCACTCTGAACTTGTACCCGACTGCGGCAGGTGGATTACCTTCATGCAGAACGTAGCCCTCGGCGTCGCTGCCTGAACACTGGGGACGGCTTGCGCGCCGCATGGGCGCGTGCAGAGGCCCCGCTTGCTCTGGCTCAGCACGATACCGCGCCGCGTTGCACTCCGTCCCCTTGCCCCGTCAAGCGGTCTCGGCTCAACGCTTCACCTCGTGCGATGTCTGCCCTCAAGTCGGCAGCGCGGACGGCCGGGTCAGGCGCCAGACCAGATCAGGGGCGAAGCATCACGTCTCAATCCATCTTTTGTACGCATCAACCGTATTTTCTAGAGAACCAGCATTCGAAAAAGATTTAACAAGCGCAGAAAAACTTCAATAATGAAGCCAAATACGATGGACAAGATGCTGTGTGTTCGTGCAGATGTAGATACGCCACATTTAAGCTGGCACAACGATGATGTTGCAGATAATACTGCATGGCCTAATATTGGGGATTGTGGTATTACAATCGTGATCGAAAAAAGGGACTATGTTGACGCGCATGTGTTCCTGCCCAAGAAACGACAGATGTACACAGTGTATGTGTGGCCGTGTCCAATTTTCCGTGGAGTGGAGCAGTGATGGGACTCGCGGCTAAATCTACCAACGAAGGATTCGTGACGCTTAGGTTAATCTTGATTCTAAGTAGCATATCGCCTCTTTTTGCTTTGCTGGCAATTCGCGGAAGCGCTCATTTTCAAGGTTGTTACTTTGAGATTATTTGTGCGCTTCTAGCCATAGTGCCTAATTGTGTCTTATGGTTGAGAATCAGATATGCCAAGAAAAATGAAGGAGAATCTTATCGATTCATTGGAAAAGCTGATAACGACAGTTATCACATTATAATATACCTGTTTGCAATGCTGTTGCCCTTTTACCGTCAGGATATTGACGCGGTGAGGGAATTGGCGGCAACCGTTGCTGCTTTAGCCCTGATTGTACTTCTCTTCTGGCACTTCAACCTTCATTACATAAACTTATATTTCCTCATACGCGGCTACCGTGTGTTTACCGTGCATCCCGCAGAAAACGCCAATCCGCATAGCGAGAATGTTAGCTGGACACTCATAACGCGCCGCTCCAGCCTGCCCGCTGGCAGGAAGCTAACAGTCTATCGCATAACCAACACCGTGTATCTGGAGGATAACTGATGCGAGAACTGGATTTTAACATTGAAAATGTAAAAACCACGGAGTTTGGTGTGGGAAAAAACAGTGGCAATGGTCGCATATTTGAAAACGTGCCAGTAGACATAAAAGTCAAAGACGAACTACTCAAGTACGCGCGTACAACATTGAGCAGGATGCAGGATCAAGAGGATGCAGATCAGGAATACGATCCATCAGACGAAACCGCCAGTACCAAATATGTCTACCTGCCTCTCAACAATGAGATGGCGAGGGTGTTTGAAGAACTACAAAATGCCGAAAATTTAAGAAAAACCCCCGACTTATCCAGCATGCCGGGTGTTTTTTGTTACTTTGCCAGATTCACCGATAGTGATAGCCGCAGACTAACGGCGGTACGCAAAACAACCCAATTTATTGTCTTAGGAAAGGGGTTTTTTTCGTTTATCGATGGTACGCTGAAACCCGTGCGAAATCCAATTTTCAAGCTTGATGCCATTTTCGACCTGTTTGTTGATTCAGCATTCGTACACATACTACACCCCAAAAGCTTCGAGTCAGTTGGCAGTTTGAAACAGTTTGTCCTTAATTCGGTGGAGAGAAATGTCAGTAACATACAACAGAACATTCCGTTCGTCAACATGGAAATGGTCAAGGGTTATGCCAAAGAACACATACGAGCCGCCAGATATTTGGCATCTATTCGAGCTAGAGGCTGGGCGGAAAACGTAGACAGGAAAAAACTAAAAAAAGCATGCATTGACAATAATGTAAAAATTCACGAATCTGATGATACATTGGACATATCTGAAGATGTCAAAGGTTTTCTGGAAATACTTGACCGGCGCAGATACAATATAGGGCTGACTGCGGGTGCGGATGAGCAGTTTAGGGCCGCCAGCAGACAGAGGATTAGTACGTAGGGTTGCCTGCTACTGAAACAGCTAGGACTGGGGCGCGTGATATATAATCAGCGAGCAAATATACCGCGTTATCAAGAATTGCATCCAAGAGGCGATGGCCGAACAGATCTATGTTGGCATCCTCTCCACTCCGTGTTGGGCAGGAATTTTTCCTTGTCTATCAATATGTACCACACCCCTGCCGCCATGCAATCTTGGTCATCCCGGTGTCTGCCGTGACGACCGTTGTGTCTTTATCTTTGGCGGAGCCTACCACGAAATAGCCATTTCTGAACTTGGGTTCTTGCTAGCCAACTTTTTCCTATTGTACGTGTCGTGCCCCATTTTTTCCCGGGTCTCCATGCTTGGCTCGTCGGTTCCCGTACTGGACAACGAAAAGTACCCCTGCCGGATGGTCTAGGGCCAGACTTTTACCGGCGCACCGCGTGGGAGTGCTGCGCCTTTTCGGATCCCAGAACGGATGCCCAGACCCTGCCGCAAAAGCGGCATTGGTTGGCTGACGACCCGCGGATGGCAAATGTGCGCGGTTTTCTGCTGCGGCCGTCGACTGCCGTGTTTAGAATAGCCCTGAGCAGAGATCCGGCTTAAAAACCACAAGTTATCCCTTGACTTCCCAGTGATGTTTAATACGCGCCACCCAGTGGCAAGATGGTTGGACTTTGAGGAGCTGGAGGAGTTCATCCGGCACAGAATGAAGATGACCCACATCTACCAGCCGCTGATGATAAAGACCCTGCTGGAGCAGAACAACGCGGCCACCGCCGAGGACATCGCCAGAGGCTTCCTGAACGAGGACAAGGCGCAGCTGGAATACTACACGCTGATAGCCAAGAGGTGGCCCAGCATAACCCTCCGGCGGCACAACGTCGTCAGCTATACCAGGGAGGACGGCAGGGGTGTCTTTAGGCTGCTGCTGGATGGAGCGAGCCCCGACCAGCGGAGAAGGCTGGTGGAGCTGTGCGAGCTTAGGCTCAGCGAGTATATCGACAGAACTCTCAGGCTACCCTGGTACAACAGGCGCGGATCCAGGGAGCACATCCCCGGCAGGCTCAGGTATGATGTGCTGGCAAAGTCCGGCGGCGTCTGCGTGGCCTGCGGGGTGTCGGCGCAGGAGAGGGCGCTGGAGGTGGACCATATCCTCCCGGTCAACATGGGGGGACGCAGCGACATCTCCAACCTGCAGGCGCTCTGCTACAAGTGCAACGTGCAAAAGCTCGACAGGGACAAGACCGACTTTGTGAGGGTACTGAACCGACTCAAGTACCGCCACCCCAAGTGTTCCCTGTGCATGGCGGGCGGACACATACTGGACAACCACATGGCGTTTGCCGTCCGGGAGGCCAAGCCAACGGCCGAGCTGCACTCGCTGGTGCTACCCAAGAGGCACGTGGGCAGCTTCTTTGAGCTGATACCGGCCGAGAAGACGCTCTGCCTAGAGCTGGTAGACTCGGTCAAGACCCAGATACAGGATAGCGACCGGACGGTGACCGGGTTCAACGTGGCCTTTGACGCGGGACGGACCGCCGGGCCGATGACCGAGCACTGCCAGATACACGTTATTCCCAGAAGGGCCGGCTGAGTACGCCGGAGATGGCACGGTCAACCGTAGCTGTCTGGGTAATAGCAGATCGGATGGCGACTGGGTTGGCTACATTCAATCTGGCCGGCTGAGCCGGCGCAGTTCGTCTTGTATATCCCTCAACTCATCAACACGCGCCCGTTGCAGGGTGAGGTGTCTGCGAACCTCATCACGATGCATCTCGATTCTGACCCTTTCCCGGCTGATCTCGTCCAGCAAGCCAAGCACTACGGCATCATCCTCATCAATACCGGCCGCCAGACGCTCACGGCGACGCTTTAGCCTAGATATCCTCGCCGATCTCGAAGTCATCCCTGAGCTCCCGATACCGACGTATGTTGTCACGGGATGTGGCGGCGACATCGTCCAAGCCCACCTGCTCGGCGGCGGTGGCGATCCGCTCCGCGTTCGCTATCAGCTTGTCCATTGTGACCATACGTATCATAGGAGCGGTATCGTAATAAAGCTGCCTGCCGACGCATCCGCCCGGCTGGCGCCCGCCGGACCGGTCCCATCCTGCGCTGCGCCTATGTGGTTCGCCTTTTAAGAGGAACACTCTTTGCGGCCGTGCCGCGTAGCACAACTCCAGACAGCCTACCCGCCATAGCCGCCATCACCGGCGCCTTCATCACCATGGGCGTGGCCGCCTCGGGGGCGGCCGCGTTCCACCATGCGATGGTCCAGGATGCGGCCACCGACACCCCCGGAGCCGACCACATAACCATCCGGATGGCCACCGTGCACGATGGCGCCCGCCAGGTCTATACCGAGATCACCATATCGGCTGCGGCCGGCCATCTCTCCCTGGGCGGGGACATCTCGCCGGTCACGCTGTACAACGAGACGCACATCATCCCCGGCGGCGATCTCCTTCCGGCCGGCTCGATGAACGCCGTATCCTACTCGGGGCTGCTGGAGACTACCAGACCGGTCTCGGCCGGGGACATCCTGGTGGTGGTCCTGCGCCATCCCGCCGGCGAGGATGTGGTAACGGTGAGGGTGCGATGAGGGCCACGCCAGCGGTGGGCGAGGTCACCGCGGCGATAATGCTGACGGCCACCTTTGCGGTGGCCGCGGCCACCCTGTACGGGGCCTTCCAGGAGAGGACCGACGCCATCCAGACAGCCGCCGACCACCGCACGGACGCAAGCATCGCGCAGGCCGCCGAGCTGCTGGTAGCCGGCCCCATCCAGTGCGGGGCCGGCTTTCTGCTGCACAACTATGCCGACGCCCCCCTCGACCTACCGGGGATCACCATCTACGCCAACGGCACCTCAGGCATCACCGAGGTGGCCGTCTCGTTCAGGAACCTGGACGGGGACCCCATCACCATGCTGGAGGGGGGCCGGAGCGCCTGGACCAACATCACCGGCGGCATCCCCTGCGGCACCGACATCGTCCTGGTGACGCCCTCCGGCAGGCTGGTGCGCCTGACGGTATGATCATACCGCTGGTGGCGGCCCTAGCAGTCCTGGGCGGCGCCTCCGACTACGAGACCCCCGGCACCTGCACCATGGACGTCCAGGGACGCCAGATATTCGACCACACCGACGGCTCCGGCAACCCCAGGCACAACCCCGACCGCACGCTCTACCCCAACGACATGGTCAGCTTCGAGTTCAGGTATTTCTTCGGCGAGGAGTGCATCAACCCGTACGTCGGCAAGATGCGGGACGGCCCCGGCGATGCCATCGAGATGGTTGGATCCTGGGGGCTGCAGGACCAGCACGTGGCGCCCGGATCCAGCGGGACGGTAGCCGGCGATATCATCATACTGACGGGGCCGGCCAACGCCTGCCACGGGGCCCCACCAAACGGCGGCGGCGGGCCGGACGGCTACTCCAGCGGGTTCGGCGAGCCCAGACGCTGCGGGAGCATATCGCTGACCATATCCGCCTACACCTGGGTCTGCGTCCCCGACATAGGCTGCTACAAGGTCCGTATCAGGGACACCGCCCAGGTAGCCCCCCAGGTGGTGGCGCCGATTGTCCTGATCAACACCACCATGCACATGTTGCTGGATCCACACGGCTACCCCGCCATGAACCTCGACCGAACCTACTACCCCTGGGACCCGATAGCGGTGGAGCACCAGGCCATCTTCGAGCACGGCGATGAGCGCGCCGGCACCATCGCCTTCCGGTACGACAGGGTCCACCCGGGGCTGCTCGAGGAGGGCGGCCTCGGCTGTGATTACCCCTGCCAAGCCCGGCTGGAGGTCGACGGGGAGGCGGCCGGCACCGGCTTTCTGCCCTACCCCGGCGCCTACGGCAACGGCGGCGGCATCTACGCGTACACCGCCCCCTCCGGGGATAGCCTTGGGCCCCGCACCATATCATACAGGGTGACCGTCGAGAACATGGGCGTCCCGATAAACTCCAACCACAACGACACCGGGGCAATGGTGGTCCGGTACGACCCCGTCTTTGGTCACCACCCGTACACGGTCCTGGCCGACGGCCACCCCAGGTCCTATGACGACCGCCAGGGGGTGGCCATCCGGTACGAGGGCTCTATCGGCTCCGGTCCCGGGGACGACGGCCTGCTCCACCCCGACCGCCGCGCCAAGATCACCGGCTTTCACCCCGAGACGGTGGCCCGCTCCGCCTCCTCCCTGGTCGGGCCGATGGTCCTGGATCCCGCCCTGCTGTCCTGGAACTCGACCTGGGCGCCGCCCCACCCGGGCGGATACCACCAGGCCAGACAGGAGTTCGCGGGGGCGGTGGCCGGGGCGGCCGCCCTGCCGGATCATCCCTTCCGGTCGACCTCCGGCGGCGGCTGTTCATACGGCCAGGACGGGGAGGCCGGCTGCCACCTGATGTTCCTGTACGCGTCCCACGGGGCCGTCCGGTTCGCCCAGAGCATATCGCAGGTGATCCTGGTCGAGAACGCCCACCGATGGTACGAGAACGTCACCACCACCAACCAACTGGCCTCCGACGGCTGGGCCGGCCACCGGCTCAACACCGTCCTGAACTACACCTACACCTACCCGCACACCGAGCTGGCCAACATCTTCAGGATGACCTCCTATGGTAGTGACGGCGCCCCCGGTACGGGCGGGGAGGCCCTGTCGGTGACGGCCGTCCCCCACCTGGTGACCCACGACCACCACTCCGACTTTGCGGTACCCCCCGGGCCGTCCACCCGGATGGGCATAATGCTGGACCAGTACATCCTGGCCAAGACCCTCCACGATACCGGCGACCCGGTGATGGCGCAGATGGCCGCCTCGGAGACGTACGGTATGGTCCAGAGCATCCAGGGAACCGGGGAGATCACCACCCAGATAAACAAGACCGCCTTGGAGTTCTGGACGGGTACCCTGCGGGCATCGGGGTTCACCAACCTGATGGAGATGCCCCTCCACCAGGCTCTCGAGCACGAGGCCACCGTGACCTTCGTGCTGGGGGCGGGCAGCCTGTCTCGCAACCTGACCATCCCGTACGGGTACGACACTACCTACCACGAGAGGGTCTACACGGGCCAGGGGATGACCCCGGAGGTGTGGCGGGCCGGCCCCGGGACGGCGGAGTTTGCCGTTCCCTATGGGTTCGGGACGGTGGCGGGCGCGTTCGTATCCGGGACGGAGACCCCCCTGCAGGGGGAGTGCCACCAGGACCCCTGCAGCCTGGACATCAGCCTGGATGATGATGCGCTCACCGTCCGCAACGTCTGGGGAGGGACGGCCGCCGGGGTCATACCGCCCTATGATGGATCCATCACCCCGGACGAGCCCTCCGACCACCTGGACCAGCTGCTGGCCGCCGCCCCTCCGGTGATAGTCCTGGCGCTGACGGCGGTGGCCGCCCGCGGGTTCATCCGGATGGTACGTGACCGGTGGTAAGGAACAACGGGCGGCTGCCGCAGGGGATCCCAAGCCGGCGGCCAGGAGACCGCGCGCAGACCCCAAAACGGGCGGTTGCAGGCGTCCCAACACAGGCGGGTTGGGGGAGGGATCGTGACTGCCAGACGCCGGAGCCTCCCCCGCCTACGGGCAGGTCCGCCTAGGCGGCTCGGCAAGGACATACGTGCCGTTGGTCCCGGCCGGAAGATACCACCATACCCCGGTGTAGCAGCGGCCTCCGTCATCACACCATGACCCCCCATCCCGCAACAGGCATGGATCTCCGCGATGCCCCCGGCCGGGAGGAGGCGCAGACCTCAAGCCCCAACCATCAAGCCCCACCCTCCCCACCGGCAGCACCCCAAGGAAGCCTTGACCGGGAACTCACGTCAGGATGGCCGCGCCGGCAGTCCACGTTGGCGCGCCCCGTTGCAACGACGGCCGTCGCTGTTCTGCCAAAACCGGCCCTTCGATAGCGGGCAGGCCGCCGCCCCGGACGGCCACAGCTATCCCCACAGCAGCCCGAGCCAGTACGCCAGCGGAACCGATGCGGAAAAGAGAGCAAATTTTGCCCTTGCAAACCTCCTCTCGAGCGGCTTCCACTCGCCGGTGCACAGATAGTCGAACCGCCTAAAGACGCACGATGCGTCCCCGCGGCTCAGCGGTCCCAAAAACCTGCCCAACTCGCTGGATATGCGTATCATCGCGGCCTCCAGCGTGACGCCCACCGATGACCCGGGGTGGTGCGACCTCACATGGGCCCGCTCCACCGCGAACTCGGAGCTGGCCACCAAGCCCGCCCACACCCCCACCATGGCCGGCGGAACCATCCCCCCAAGTGCCAGGCAGCCGATGATGACCGAGCCAAAGGCCAGCGTCTCGACCATGTCGGGGACGTCCGGGTACGCGTACCGGGGGTGCAGGCGCACCAGACGGGAATCGCCAAAAGACCACCTGAAAAAGCGCGTGTAGCTGCGGCCCGCCCCCCTCCACCAGGGGTGGCGCACCGCAGCCCCCGGAACGGTCCTGAACCACCTGCCTGCGTTTGCGGCCATCCTCAGGCAAAAGTCGATGTCCTCCCCGCCGCCGTGCTTGGGAAAGGCGGCCGAGAACCTGACGTCCCCCACGGCGCTCCTGCGTACCATCAGGTTGGATGTGGTCCCCCAGGACATGAGCCTCGGGCCGGCGGGCAGCTCAAAGAAGGTGAGCATGCCGCTTGCCACTATCCCCCGGGTAAACGAGTTTACCGGATCCGGAAACATGGTGGGGCCTATATATCCGGGCGCGTCAGGATCCTCCCTGATCGCCTCAAGATACGGCACCAGCATATCGGGCGATATCACCACGTCGTCATCGATGAACAGGACATACCGACCCGTTCCCGCCTCCAGCCCCACGTTCCGGGACAGGGGCGCCCCCAGGTTGTCCTGGTTCACTATCACCTGGACAGGGTTTCCGTCATGGACGAACTCTCCTGGCCGGAGATCCGGATTGTCCGAGACCACGTAATACCGCACGGTCACGCCGGATGGAACGTCCATGCGGAGGGCCCCCACCAGCTTCTCGGTGTCCAGCCTTATGCTGGGGATCACGATATCGACGGTTATCCGGTCCGGTTTGCCCGCCAAACGTGTCCCAATCCCTGGTTGCAGAAGCAGTGAAACCCGACCCTGCACTTTTGCTTGTCCGCCTCGAACCTGGATGCTGCCACGGCATAGCCGGGACGATCCAGACGTCCGTAGCGCGAGGAACCGACCCAGTAGCACATGCCCAGCTGGCCCCCGGTAGATATCGCGTCGGAGGGGCCCAGGGCGCACCCCGACGGGGGCAGCCTCCCATCCCCGGCCAGCGCCGCCACGTCAGCCCAGAATCCGGGCGGGTTGGTGGGCGGGTGCTTGACGGTCTCCAGCCGGGCGGCCACCTCCAGCAGGGGGGCGACATCGTCCGCGCCCAGCATGAGATCCGGCGAGTTCGCCGAGACGTACCCGTCGTCAAAGACAGGTTGAAACTTTACGAAATCCAGGTTCAGTCCGGCGCCGAACCGCAGCAGGTCCCCGACGGTGATCCAGTTGGCGGTCACGCTAGTGACCGTCGAGTTTATGCCCAGCTCGAACCGGCGGCCCGGCCCGGCCATCTCCCCCAGGTTGCGGAGTATCTCCCCATGCAGGGCCGGCGGGGTGCGGCGCGTCATAAACGACTCCATCGCGTCCACCGAATCCAGCGACACGGTTATCCCGGTGGCCCCCGCGTCCAGAAGGGCTCCGGCCGCCTCCGCGTCCAGCCCGTAGCCGTTGGTTATCACCACCACCTCGTCCACCAAGCCCCCGTAGTGCTCCAGTATCCCCGATATGTTCGGGTGCAGCCGGGGCTCGCCGCCGGAGATTACCACCCGCCTGGTTCCGATCATCTCCAGCGTGCTAGCGGGGATCAGCACCTGTTCGAGATCCTGCGCTACCCTGCCCGGCGTGGAGCCGTCGCCCCACCTACAGTACCTACAGGTCGCGTTGCACAGGTAGGTGACATCCACCACGGTGGTGCCCCGGACCGTCTCGATCATGACGGATCCTGACAGGATAGTAATGCATTTAAGGCTGTTGGATAGGAGTATTCATATGAGAGTACTGGTAGTGGGGGCCGCCGGCGTGGTGGGATCGGCCCTGACCGAGAGGTTCCTGAGGATGGGCATGACCGTCGACTGCCTGGATATCTGCAGGCTGGACGAGGCCTGGCGACTCAACGAGGCGAGGAACCAAGTGAGATACCTGTGGAAGGCCTCAAACGACCTGCTGCGCGAGGACCTGCGGGGGGTGGATGTGGTTATCGACGCCGGGTTGGGCGTGGCCGACAGGCCCCTAGGCAACAGCAGTCCCGTATACACGGTCACGGCAAACATCTGCCCTCCGCTGCGCATCCTGGACACCATCAGCCGGATGGACCGCAAGGAGATGCCCACCATCATATATCCCAGCTCGTTCAACACGCTGTACGGGCATCCGGCCGGCTCAAGGTACGACCCAGGCATGCTGCCCAACCCCTCCTCGGTCTACGGGTGGACCAAGGCGGCCGCCGAACTGCTCTGCATGACCTACCACCGTGCCCACGGGGTCCCCTGTGTAGTGACGCGGGTGGGTAGCGGGTACGGGGCGCGCATGCGCAGCGACGAGCTGCCCGCCCGGCTAATGCTCAACGCGCTCAGCGGCCGTCGAACCCTTCTGCGATCGCCGGAGGCCAAGCGCCTGTGGACGTACGGAACGGACATCATCGATTTTTACGAGCGGTTGGTGGAGAGGTTGGGCGAGTACGACGGGCAGGTGTTGCACTGCGCCGGAAACGCGGACAACCGCATCGTGACCAACACGGCCTTGGCCAAGATGGTGGCAGATATGGCAGGGAGCGACATGGAGATAGAGCCGGGACCGTACGAGCCCGGCGAGGTGGTGGACGGTAAGCCCATATCCTTTGATATCGGCGGTGGGTGTTCCTTGTGGAGGCCGCGCTTCACCCTGAAGGAGGGAATGGCACTAACGCTGGAGTGGTTCAAGGGGAACATGTTCAGGTATGCTCAGTAGGCAACTGTCCGTCCAGTCGGGCGGATACACCATGAGATATTCGCAAAGGGTCGGGCCGGCGTCTGGTCCTCTGCCGGACCGTGCCGCACTGCATGAAGCAGGCAACTCTGACCCGTTGTAGGGGAGAAGTTCGGATGCCGTTTTACACTGACATAACAACAAGCCCGACGCCAATACGACGACGATGATGATAACTGCCATGCAGGTGGTATTGCTCGTGTTTGGGTGCGCGTACGCCGCCAATGCAGAAGAATCGGCGCCGCTCGCCTCCGACGCCGAGCAGATACAGCTGAGCTCGGCAGGCATACTGGGTGTAGCCAGTCTCGGACTGCTGGGCATAAAACTAAGCAAAAGCAACCCCGTCTGGAGGGAGGCGGTGTGTCTTGTGGCCGCCTATGCCCTGCTCGCAGTCGTCTTGGCTGTCCACCTGCTAGCTATAGTGTGGGCTCAGCAGGGCACCCTTCTACAGTTTCATTACGATATCATCATGTACATGACGGTTGGACTGGTGGTAGGCATATTGGTGTGCTTTGCGCTGTTACTGGTTTTCCAAATTACAATGCCTAGCGTAGATGACGCCTTGGAATCCATTCGTAGTGTCGCTAAAGACCCGGATAGGCACATGAGACAGGCCGGTGGGGCAGGCGGGCGCGCTACGGACAATCCCGGTGGCGTCATAAACAGTTAGGGCGATCGGTATCGGTGATAATGTCCGGATAGCAAAGTTTCATCTCCTCCCACATGACACTGGCCAGCTTCCTGTCTTTTTTGTGGGTGGCTTCGACCGCTTTTTTAGCCGCCAGCTTTATGATAATGTCTTTCTTGTCGGGCGGCGCCTGTATATTGCGTAGTTCAACGCACGCCTTGCGTGCAATGTACTGATGGTGTGTCGGTATACCCCATGGCACATTCAATATCTCATCGCGTCATGCCGTATGCCATTCGTAACAGTGTAGCTGGTGGATCCGCTACTCCCCATATGCGGCAGTGTGCATGCTTGATGTGCCTGCAGGCGCGATGAGATAAACACCTCCATACCCGTCAGTGTATGACGCAATTATAAAGAGTTTCTTGGGTTGGCATTCCGCTCCATCTGCGGGTGGTGAGCCGGCCCCGGCATCCTGACTCCCGGTCAGCAACGCTTTTCCGGGCAGCCGGCCAAACCAACCCGTGGAGATAGTCGTGATGGTCGGGATAGCGGGCAGCGGCAAGACCACCTATGCACGCGGCGCCCTCCCCGTCCACGTGCACGTGTCCATGGACGGTCACCGGGACGACGCATCGTGGCCGGCCGAAAGGCGCAGCCTGATAGATAGGTTCGGCGAGGAGAGGCCCCTGGAGCTGGCCGGGCTCGGCAGCCGCAACAAGGAGGCCGAATGTGTCCTAGTGGACGACGCGCTCAGGGCAGGCAGGAGTGTGGTGGTCGACGATACCAACCTGACGCGGGAGATACGCCGGCCGTACGTCCTGCTGGCACGCAAGCACGGCGCCGCCGTCAGGGCGGTGTTCTTCAGTAATACCAGGGCGGCGCGCCACCGAAACTCAAGGCGCGCCGGCAGGGACAGGGTGCCCGAGGACGCGGTCACCGGGCAGCTGGCCAAGATGGAGAGGCCTGGCAAGGAAGAGGGGTTTGATGACGTTCTGGTCGCGAGCTGAGGATCCGCGGGCCGACAGACTAATACCGCACGGCTCAACCCCGCAGGGTGGCCGACATGGTTTCGGCGGAGACGCGCATCAGGATGATGTCCAAGATAAGGTCCAAGGGAACAAGGCCCGAGCTTGTCGTCCGCAGGATGCTGCGGGGCGGATAACTTAGGCGCGGAATACCCTACTAGACGCCGCCCGGCACGCCCATCACGATATAACACGGGGATCGTCCGGAGGCTGTCAAGTTGGCGGGACATGACCCAGGGTGTAAAATCAGGGACATGGGATCTTGAAGCCGGGCAAGCGGTAGTCGGTCTACCATTTTCCCATTTTTCACGTCCTTGAAAGTTTAAACATAGGTAGCGGACAGACGTATGGCGTGAACGCCGACATACGATGCGGTGACTGCTTGGAGGTAATGCGGACGATGCCGGACAACACGGTTGATTTGATAGTGACATCTCCCCCGTATGCAGATGCACGAACCCGCACGTATGGTGGAATCCCCCCCCCCGATACGTGGAGTGGTTCCTGCCCAGAGCCGAGCAGATGCTCCGGGTTCTCAAACCAACCGGTTCGTTCATTCTTAACATAAAGGAGAAGGCGGTAGACGGGGAGAGGCATACATACGTACTGAATCTCATACTGTCCCTCCGAGAGTGTGGCTGGCAGTGGATCGACGAGTATATCTGGCACAAGAAGAATTGCTATCCGGGTAAATGGCCGAACCGGTTCAGGGATGCGTGGGAACGATTACTCCACTTTGCACCCAACAAGCAGTTCAAAATGAACCAGGAAGCGGTCATGGTGCCTATGGGCGACTGGAAAGATGCACGGCTGAAACAACTATCCAAAACTGACAAGGTACGCGATGAGTCCAAGACCGGCAATGGGTTCGGCAAGAAAATCGAGAATTGGGTTGGGCGCGACATGGCCTACCCTTCCAACGTGCTACACTTGGCTACCGAATGTGGTTACAAGGGACACTCTGCCACCTTTCCGGTCACACTGCCTGACTGGTTTGTCAGGTTGCTTACTAGTCCGGGCGATGTGGTTCTGGATCCGTTTGCCGGGAGCGGCACCACGTTAGTGGCGGCCACAAGACTCGGACGGCGCGCCGTCGGTATTGATGTGATGGAATCCTACTGTGGCCTGATGCGAGAGAGATTGGCTAATGAAACCTGAATGGTGGAGTGAGGCCGAACGGGAGGCCGACAGGGTAGTTGAGGGATTTACCACTAGGCTGCGCGAAAAACTCAACACGTCACCAGAGAAAATCATAGCCCGCAAGAACCCGTTCCTGTTTCGTATACGGGCCGATGCCGGGGTTCACTCGCTGGCGCAGATGGTGATTGATGCGTACGTCTCGTCTAGCGAGGAGACCATGTTTGGGGGTGTGCTTGAGGATATTGCTGTGGCAATATGCAAGCATAGTAAGGGCGGTTGGAAATCAGCGGTGAACAAGATGGACTTGGAGTATGACGCCGGTGACGAAAGGACCATTGTCCAGATCAAGTCTGGTGTGAACTGGGGCAACTCGGCTCAACATCAGGCTCAAAAAGCCGCTTTCAATACGGCCACCCGCATATTGCGGCAAGGCAGCCATAATCCGCATGTCCGTTGTGTTGAGGGGTGTAGTTATGGCAGGAGCGAGGTCAGGGACATGGGTACGCATTACCGGATTGTTGGCAGTGATTTCTGGGAGGAAATCTCGGGCTGGGACGGTACCGCTGATGCTGTGTTGGAGTTGCTTGGCAAGCACGCCAGCAATGGACTAAACGAGGCTAGGGCAGCCGCCAATTACCGTATGGTAGAATATCTCAAATGCGAGGGCATAGTGGGTCCAGACGACCGAATTCTGTGGGATAGGTTGCTTGCGCTTGTCATGCGGCCTAAGCATAACAACCGTTCCCAACACACGCCAGGTTAACAGCCCCAACGCACACTCTCCATCCTCGCCCAACACGCGCCAACTTACCAGAACCCGCTCTTGAGAAGAACAGATCCCCGCCCGCCATGTCCCTGATTTTACACCCTGGGTCATGTCCCGCCAACTTTACAGCCTCAAAAGTGTATCACGTTTATATCCACACGCAGCCCAGTCACAGTCAAGATGGCACAGAATCAGGAGCGTGCATGAATCCTGAGCCAAAACAAACCCGAAGGATATGTACCTGCCATTAGGCTGCATACTGAACAACACCACACAGGGTTCGATGATTTAAGATGAGACAGGTTCAAGCTCCAACTCCGTTCAAGCAGGATGACAAGATAACGCCGCCGGAGTGGTTAGCATGGCTGTAGGCTCCGAGATTGAATGGACCGAGGCTACGTGGAACCCAACCACCGGGTGCTCCAAGGTGTCATCCGGATGCGCCAACTGCTACGCTGAGACATTAACGAAACGGCTTCATGCGATGGGGCAGCCAAAATACCACAACGGTTTCACCTATACAGAACACGCATCTGCGGTCAATCTCCCATTCACATGGAAGAAGCCGCGGCGGATCTTCGTCAACAGCATGTCCGACCTGTTCCATGAGAACGCCACCCACGATTTCACCGCACGCTGCTTCGAGGTCATGCTCCAGGCAGACTGGCATACCTACCAAGTACTCACGAAGAGGCCGCATTTGATGGCGAAGTTTTCCAAGCGGTTTGAGAAATATTATGGCCGGGTGATACCGGGCCATATCTGGCTGGGTACAAGCATAGAGAACGCCGACACACTCTTCAGGATAAACGAGTTGCGTACTGTGCGATGCAAAACGCGGTTCATCAGTTTTGAGCCACTGCTGGGCCCAATCGGGCCAATGAACCTGGACGGCATCCATTGGGTGATCGTCGGGGGCGAGAGCGGAACCCGGCACCGCCCGGTAAAGAAAGACTGGATTCTAGACATCATAACACAGTGCAAGCACCAGGGGGTACCGGTGTTCTTCAAGCAGTGGGGCGGGCCGCGGCCAAAGTCAGGCGGGCGTAGCATCGACGGCAAGATCTACAGCGAATATCCCAAGATACAGTGATTTACCCGCCCGTATCGGTTCTGGGACCATTGCCGGATGTTGTTAGTATGTGCTCGGCCAGCCTTTTCGCTATGCTTATCCCGCGCGTGTTGCCAACACAGAACATAAACTCGAACAACACCCTGTTGCCCGTTTTAAACTGGTATGTCTTATCAAGAAACCTCCTCCCAAACAACCCTTTCAGCTTACTCCGGTATAACATGGATATCTCCTCGGCGTTGTCCCTCAAGTAATGCAGTTCCCCGGTCAGTGTTTGTTGCGGATCCTCCTCATACAGCGCCTCCCATTCATTGCCCCCAAAAACTGTAGTGAGTTTCTTATCCCAGCCATCCATTGCGTCGCTGGGCAGTTTCTTCCTGGGAAGCAGCCTGTTGATGGCGGTTGTGGGATAAAGCAGCCACATGTCCAAAGCGTTAAACCCCGCTATGCGCTCTATTGTTGACCAGTTTACGTCCGCGCCGAACGGATCAAGAAACACAACGCCCCGCGTAAGCCTCCAATCCATATCCACGGTCCTTATGAAATCGTTACAGTCGGACCTTTCCACGTTGCACCTGCTACAGTCATCGAGCCTTTGCTTTAGCCGCGTGTATTTGTCTTGGTTTTTTTCAATGAAGATGAGCTCGTCAAATGGTCTGTTGCCGACTCTTAGCGCCCGTTCCACAGACCCATCCATATATTCTGTAACCTGATCGCGCCTGAATCTTAACTCGCCGGTTCCGGCGAACGCATCTATATAGACAAGCTTGAATGGCTGCTTTTTCATCACCGTCGTGTACGCGTTCAAATAGTTTTCCAGCATCTCTAGTTTTTCAAGAGTCCATTCCCCCCCAAATATCTGCCCCGGGCCTTTTCTGGCATCTGGGAGGGTAATGCCCATCTCTTCGAGCTCTTCCCTCGTACGATCCGGATCTGCCGCTATAATGCAATCCGCGTCTATGCGCCCGCCACACCCATCGCACCCGTACTCTTCCAGACACCACTCAGTACCCAAAATATCATATTCCACCGTGAACATGCACGGGTACTTTTTCGTCGCTGGGCAGATGTTGTCATGCGTGTACGTGGCATATTTGCCATGGCGAACAAACCGGGCCATCCGGCGCAACTATCCATGTTACAAAATTTATGGATTACTACAGTGGTACTTGTAGGCTAGCGCACAACACGGACCGAACCGCGGAGGCATCGTTGCCTATAGTCAAGATAGCACCCTCTGAACGATCCGACCCCGCAATGATACTCTTGCATGCGCCGGTGTTTTTTAGCCTGCATGCACTCGCACCAGTTTTTGGGCGCCACGGGGTCCAAATTACATACCGGTCACAGTGTCGCTTCCTGATAACGAGTACCTGAAATTGCACGTGCCCTTCATGCTTAGGCTTGTGGACGAAGCGTGTGTTCTTGCAGCGGCGACGTATTTAGGCAGTGGGATATTGGAGTATATTTCGACGGCGGCACGGTAAAGTACGTAGACTTCTAGCAGCAGCCTCGGCAGCCCCACACATACCAAACGAGCTGCGGGAGGCGGCCAGCGAGCGTAACCGGCGGCGGTAGGCCTGCGAGCCCGCAACGCAGGTTCCTTAGCCGGACTCATCCCGGACGTCGATGAACCACCCGCGCACCCCGTCCGGGTAGTAGTCCCAGCTGGGCGCGCCGGTTGCCTCTATCAGGTAGGTGCGCGCTCCATCATCCACGAACAGCATCACGTGGTTGATCTTCTGCGGGTCCTTTGGACTGTCCGTGTCCATGTACAGGTACTGGACGGTCCAGTCATCCGTATGCTCCGAGGAGACCAGCATGTCCGCTATCAATATGGCCAGATCCTCGCAATCGCCGCCCCCGCGCGAGAACGTCTCGGTTGCGTACCTTCCCTCGCTGTGCGCGTGCACGTCCTCGTCGTAGACCGTAAGCTGCGAGACGATGTGCCAGACCTCCCAGACAAAGTCGGTATCGTCACGGGAGTTGTCGTAGACATCACTGATCACGTTGCCAAAGCTACCCCTGACGAAGCCGTCCAAGTTGACGGTGGATATGGTCTCGCCGTCCATGTTCAGGTACAGCGGATCAAGCTCCATGAGTGTGGATCTGACACGGCTCTCGACCACTGCGTCCTCGTACGCGGAGACGGGCAGGACCCACGAGTAGTAGTTGTCCTTGGAGTCGTAGAACTCCCACTGTATCTCGGTCTCTTCGATGGTGGTACGGTGGACGGCCGGTTGCAGTATGTCCATCTCATAGGTCAGGTCGTCCACCAACTCTTCAAGGTACAGTACGTAATCAAGGAGGATGGCAAACCCATCACTCCAGCATTCTATGATGAACCTGACATCCTCCAGGCTAAAGTCGCTGACATCAGGGCAGGTGGCCAGGTATTCTTCGGCGCTGATTCCGCCGTCCAGGGTGTGGGGCGCGCACAGATCGCCGTACGTATCCTGGCAGGAGGCAGAGTAGGCGCGGAACTGGATTATCTGGGACACCGGCCGGTCATAGATGCGCAGAAAGTCCGGCTTCTCCCCGGCGGGTACCTTGAAGCAGACGTTCCAGGTCCCCGTTCGCCCCGATGCCACGCTCTCCACATCCTCCGGGCAGGATTCAGCCATCGGCCCGCCGGTCCAGTACGTTGTGGGGTAGGTCCAGTCGTCCAACTCGTCCGTGATGACCACGTCTAGGGAGATGTCATCCCCGTAGAGAAAGCGGTTCTCGTTGTTGGTCACCGTCAGCTCCAGCATCAGTAGGTCAGTGTCTTCGTCGTGGTACTGCCACCTCTGCTCCACCAACTCTGCTGTGATGTTCAGGTACCTCCATTCTTGCGCGTGGGTGGTCGGCGCCAATACGCCTGCGGCCACGACGGCCAGCGCCAACCAGTATACGCGGACCGCCCTTGCCGACTCTCTGCGTAGATTATATCCGGCCGCATTCCGCATCGACGCTATCCACAAAGCCCGCGTAGATAAGTGGATCGTAGATGGAGATGGTAAGCGTCCTAAGCCTCCACGATGCATAGTACGGGTTTTTTTGATCCGGGCAGACCAACCACCAGCTGGTGGTTCCGCGGAACCCGGCAGGATTGCCATCTGGTAATAGAGCCCCAAAATTCCATGCCCTGCGTGCCAAGATCCTACGGTTTATAGTCGGCATGGCCGCCAACGGGCGCATGAAATGCAGGAGCTACCGGCACTACGTCGAGTCTGCCCTTTTGCCCAAAAAGTGCACGGAGATTGGGGCGGACGAGCTCAAGGTGAGGGAGGTGTTTGCCGTGGTGGAGCCAATCGCCACCGAGGCTGAGAACGCAGATCCGGGCATGAAAAATGATCTCTACCGGAACTGGCACGAGTTCAGGCGGCAGCGTTTTCCAAACGTGCTGACCTGGAACAAGATCGTCACCGGCGCGATAGACAGCGTGAGCATGGAGACCGGTGAGAAGGAGACGCTATTCATGGTTAGCTACGCGGTCATTGTAGAGAGCGTGCACGAGTTTGTCATGAACTGGCTCTGTTGCGCGCTGGTTGCGGCAGATGGAACCCAAACGTTCGTAGGACGCAACAAAAACTGGAAAAGCGTGTCGAAAAATAAACTCGGTAGGAAGCTCTCCTTTCTGAAAACTAACGGGCTGGATCAGTTCGTCGATGCATTGGACTTTAACATAAGGCACGCCTTCGCGCACATGTCGTTCAGGACGGAACAGGGGATGGTGCGCATACGGGAAACGGACGACGATGGCATACCCGTGCCGGATACCGAAAGGGTGATAGACATAGACGCCAAATATCGCGAGCTGCGGGACGGTCTGTTGGTGTGGTACCGCGCTATCGACCATTTCTACGACCTCAACCACGAGCCCTACAGACACTTTTCAGCGTCCTCCTTTGAGACCGATGATGGTATCGCTATGGTGGAGAAGGAGGCGAGCCGCATGACGGGGGTTGATCAGAGTAGGTGGCCGGCCATGGCCCGCGCGGCCGAAGCCAGGCACCAGCAGACCGTGGGATGAGCGGGTACTGGGAACGGTAGCCTGCGGTAGGACGGGCCCGCCTGCGATGCCTGCCCTAGGCTGCGGCGGCGAGCCGGCAAGACCCGCCGTTCCGTCCACGCAGTGTTGCGCTGCGCGTTGAGACGTCCAGACCTGCCGGCCGATCCTACGATTTATACGCGCCGCCAGCGCCCGGAGCGAGCATGATATGCAGGAACTATCTGGAATACCTGAACGACAGACTCCTGCCTAGAAAATGCGCGCAGTACGGAGTAGACGAGGGCGAGGCGCGGAAGGCGTTTGCAAAGATAGAGCCGATCTTCATCAATGCTGAGAGTGCAAACCGATTCATGATGCGGGAGCTTTACCGGCAATTCAAAGAGTACCAGCAATGGCACTTCCCCAACGTGCGCGCGTGGGCCAAGATAGTCAACAAGATATTGAATGGTGTGCAGCTGGACCGTCGCGAGCACGACACGCTATACATGGTCACCTACCTGGCCATCGCCGAGGGCGCGCACAAGTTTGTCGTGGACTGGCTCTGCTGCACTCTGGCTACGGTAGACTCCACCAGCGAGTTCGGGAAGAGTGTCAAAAGCTGGAAGTGTGTATACGGCAAGGAACTAGCCGTTAAGAATGCCTATCTGGAGGCCAGCAAGCTGGACCGTATTGCCGGGGTGTTGGATTTGGGTGCAAGAAACGCCGCGGCGCACATGTCGTTCAAGGTGGGGCAGAACGGGATTATCACAATATGGGAGACCGCCAGCAGCGGCAATCCTAGAACGGAAAGTAAGATCAACATAGGCAGAAAATACGAAAAACTGCGAACAATTCCGGCGGCATGGTATCAGGCAATCGAGCATTGCTACGACGTACACTTCGGACCGTACAAAACCTTTTCCGATTCAGCGTTTGCAACAGAAGAGAGTATTGCGGCAATGGAGCTCGAGGTTGCCCGTCGGACAGAAATTAAGAAAGAACGGTGGTCGGATGCGATTAGCACCGCCGAAAACTAGCGATGCCGCGCCGCCGACAAGCTGACTTACCGGGCGCGGCCCGCACCGTGGAGCCTGAATAATGTAACAATCTGGTAGCGAATCTCACCGGGGCCCGTTCTTTTTCACGGCCTGGACCCTGACGCGCTCCGACTTTTACATGCAGAGTCCACCCGCATCCCTGCTTTGGCGCAATACCGGGACTTCGCATCCGGGTGGCGCGCAAGGCAGGCCTATCCGAAAGGGGGGCGGATTGACGAACCGGTCAGAACCCATCAGTAGTAGTCGTCGTCATCCTCCTCGAAATATTCCGCGATGCTTCCCTTGAGGCCGAGATCAAATTTCGGAAACAGTCTGACCATTTTGTCCTTGATCTTTTTGTATTCGTTGCTGCCGACCAGCTCCCCGACCCGCCGTCCCACCAGCCACTTGGCCCATTTTTTGGCTTCGTAATCATCTTCCGGATGGATGCCGACCCGTATTCGCACCTTTCCGCTGAATTGGCACCCGTACGCTTCGGGCTGCTCGAACATTAGCGTTCTCTTCATGCTGGCGCGCTCGTCGCTGCTCGTGTCGCCGAACCGCACCAGCATCTTGTGTTTTTCCCGGTCCCAGATCCCGTCATTCCGGTATTCCCCGCCGCCGTCCAAGAGTTCTTCCACCACATCCCCCAGCGTTTTTTCGCTCTTGACGCTCGCCGCGCCGATCTTCTTCTCGCCGTCGTACGCGTCAAGATCCAGCCGGACCTCGTCTTCCGCAAGGCGCACCCGCACCCGTAGCCGCACGTTAGTCTTTACCTCCTTCTCGTGTTCGGAGTTGAACTCTTCGATCCTGACAGGATCCGTATTCTTCCCCAGAACCGGTATCAGCACCTTCCCCTCCAGTTCGCTCATCACGTTCGACAGGTAAGTCGGGCCGCTGTCCTCGTGTTCCCGGTGGTCGGCCTCGCGGCTGCCCTCGTCCAGCATCAGCACCCTGTTGGCGGCAGGCACGAGTTCGCACTCCGTGTGGTGTATCTTCCACATGCGGCTTGTGGCCCTCGCAAGAACCTTGCCGTCCTTTATGGCCTCCCTGCCCCGTTCGGAAAGGGTGTACCTTTCGCCGCCGCCAACGCGCGTGACCATCTTCTCGTCCGCACATATCTCCAGCAGCCTGCGGCTTACCGACTCCATGCCGAAGAACAGGTCTTCGGAGAGGGACTCGGGGGTGGCCCCGTCGCGACCCGCCGATTCCACATGGAGTAGAACAGGGCGGAAATACCTGTACATCGCGGTGGATATTCGGGCGTTCACGACGCGGCATTCCGGCTGTATCTCCGCCTCAGCCACCACGATCTCCTCAGCCATCCCCGGCCTCCTCGACACGCGCCTCCCCGGCGAGCGTGCCCAGTAGGGAGTCCGACCGGGCCATCGCCCCGCGGTTTCCCACGACGACCTGCTGGTAGCGGGCGCGGGTGACCGCCACGTTCACCCTGTTTGGGTTCTCCAAGAAAGCCGTCGGCCAGCTGCGCGCCACGCTCAGGAACACCACGTCGGCCTCGTGCCCTTGGAACGAGTCTAGCGTGCGCAGCTCGACGGTGGCGGCGGGCGCTTCCCGGCCCCCGTCCGACGGCATGCGGAACGAGTGGGGGCCGCGGCCTCCCGTGAGCCTGACAAGGCGCGTCCTGATGGCGTCCACCTGCCTGGTGTAGAACGCCAGCACGGCCACCTCCCACGGCCTACCGTCACGCCTCGGATTTTTGCGCGCCCACTCCCAGAATGCGCGGATCTCGCCCGCTATCAGCGCCGCCTCTTTCTCGTTGGCGTACGCGCGGCCACCCCCCGGAACGTCAATCCATACGAGGCGGCCACCGTACCTGCCGTACCTCCCCTTCCGCGCCGGCCCCATGGCCTCGGGGGTCTTTAGGGCTGCCCCGCCGTACACATGCTTGCCAGCAAACGCCGCTATCTCCGGATGCATCCTGTACTGGTATTCCAAGAGCACGTGCCGCCTGCCAAAGTCCTCCCGGGGGATCCCGCGCGTCATCACGGTCTCCTTCCCGCCTGTTCCATGGCCATGCTGCAAAAGCTGCAGTATCGACGGGAGCGCCATGCTCCGGACCGCTTCAAGCCGCTTCTTGACGTTGTCGTAGTCTGTATCGCCGGCCGGCATGAGATCCTCCACGCCGTTCTTTATCGCCTCCTCCCGGCCGGTGAGATTCCTCTCGTCCAGCGGAAGCGTTCCCACGCGCCACCCTACGGCGGATCCCCACGCCTGCCCGTCCTGGCTGTCGGGCGTGCGGCCCGCCGCGCTTCCATCCCGAAACGGTTCCAAGTCGCGGTTTTGGGCCCGCTCCTCAAGGATGCCGCGTATGTCCCCGAGGCCCCTCACCGTGACGTTCGACATCCCGGCGATATCGGCCAGTTTTTTGGCACCCACCCCGGCTAGCGAACGGGCAGATCCGGCCACTATCCTGCCTCCGGTCGCCGTTACTTCGCCGTCCCATCGCTCGCCGCCGTCAGCGTCGACGAACTTCACCCCCAGCTTTTCGCACTGCGCGCGGTACATCTCCTTGAGGGCGCCGTCTGCCGCTACCACGACCGCCGAGCCGCGGCGCCTGCTGACGGTGAATGCGTCGTGGCATGCCTGCCCCAGGCGCCCGTCCACGCACTTGTCCACATGGAGCGCTATCTCGGCCTGTTCGGTATGGGGGGCGAGCTGCCTCGTGTCCCCCGCTATTATCCAACGTCCCGCGTGCATCGCCGGAACCAGAAACTCCTGGAAGGTCGTCTTTGATGCCTCGTCCAGTATCATCACGTCGAACAAGCCGGAGAATGCGCGGCCGCGTATGTCTGGGTGCTGCAGGATCCCGATGGTGGTGCCGCAGACTAGGTTAGCGCAGTCGCGCGCGATCTGTCCCATGGTGTCGCCGCGCCTGAGGACGGCCATGAGGCTCTTCTGGGCATCGTTGGGGTTGGGCAGCTTGGAGAGCCGCCCGGAGAGCCGCTTGGTCCAAGTTTCTATGACATCCTTGTACCTGTACTTGCCGGCCGCGACGGAGATCTTGTCGGACTCGCCGATTCTAAGCGGGATCAGGTCGGATTCCGCGGTGGATATGGTGCCATCCAGCTTCTCCAGCAGGTTGTCCACCGCCACGTGTGTGGAGGCGCAGAAAAGCACGCGTTTCCGGCGGGAGACGAGTTGCAGCACGAGCTCGCACAGGACTGTCGTCTTGCCGGATCCCGGCGGCCCTTCCAGGAAGGCAAAGTCGGGGGTGCCCAGCGCCTTCTCTACGAACTCCCTCTGTAGGGCGGCGCCATCGCGGTCCCCGTCCAGCAGGAACCACTTTTCGATCTTTTCGCGCCTTACCGCGCCTAGTTTTATCCTGTCCCTGTCGTGGAAGAGTTTGATCAGCGTCTCATGGCGTGGTTCCGGCCTGTACAACAGCGAGCGGACGGCCTCTTTCTGCCTGAACAGGGAGTAGGTGTCGTGCAGGATCTGCACCTTCTTGGTGCCTGGTCTTCTCTCGAGCAGTATCCTCATGCGTTCCGCATCGCGATCGACGATTCTTATCGAACGCGGGCGTCCCTCTCCGTACTCATGCACCTGCCGCGTCTTCTCCGGGTCCATGATCTGCTGCACGAGTTGCGGGTCCAGCGACCCGGCACCCGGCCCCGGCGGCTCCTCCCGCCTGCGCGCCGCGTGTTCGCCGGCGCGATCCGCCCCCGGGTTGACGGCCACCCCACCCAGATCCATCCAGACATCGCGGCCGGACTCTGCTCCGGGCGAGTCGATTATTTTGTATTCGATGACCGCCAGCGGGTGCTCCCGGTAGTATTTCTCCACCTTGCCGATGTATTCCAGGTATGGCGCCAGCCTGTCCCTCACCTGTCTTTGATCGTAGCCCTCGAACCAGTCTCCCATATCTGCGCCGTACATGCTATCGGTGCGGGATCCGTACATTTTGCTGTTAGGTCTGCCGTATGCGCGGTTATTTAGGCTGCGCCCCGCGGATTAATGCTCTCCCCAAAACCGCGGGCGCAATGATCGTATGATCGCAGCCCGGCAGCTCAAATATAAGACATTATGCGTAATTGACCGGTGCGCCAACAAATCACGGCAGACCGTGTTTTAATGGACGGGTATTTGGCGTGATATTTGGTGCAGGTGTGTTTTTGCCTGGAGTCGGCATGCCTTGATCACGCCAGATGTGGATGGTCGTGCGCAGCCTGGCAGCACCGTGCGAGGTGTAGGGTTTTTTTCGCTGCATGGTTGCTGGGCGGTCCCGGACCACCCGGGAGTTAGCGTGATGCCCTTTTTCTGGCCAGCTTCCGTATCAGGGACTTGTTCTCTTCTTTGATCCTGTCCCAGTCGAGGTTCAGGTTCACCAGCCCGGAGATGATGTTGAGCTCCTCGTTGAGTTCCTCGGGCGTGCCTCAGATGGGCCTGGTGGTTATCCTGTACCGTTTGATCATCCCGATGGCGTGCTCGACGACTACCCGGGTACCGTTGATCTCCTTGTTGAGGGCCAGCTCCCCTTCGGTCAGCCCCCCGGTCTCCCTGTCGGGGTTGGGGCGGCGCCTGGCCGGCTGCCGTACGGTCGCGCCGGGATAGTATCCTGATATGCCCTGGTATCCCTTGTCCACGTACAGGGCGGGGCGGTCCCGCTCGGGCGTGTCATCGTCGGACATGATCCGGGTGAGGATGCCGAGGTCCGAGGGTACTCCCTGAGCAGCGTGAGATCGTGGGTGCTGCCGGAGGTAGTTCCGCTGATCCACAGTATCCTTTTTCTGGTGTCGGTCAGAACATTGGTGTTGAAGGTGAACGCCTTCTTCTTGCCCGAATAGTCCGCCTTGCGCCGGTCCTTGTCGCCGGACCGGTCGACGGGCACGTGCGTGCCGTCCAGCACGACGGCGACCTTCCCGGTGGCCGGATCCTGTGGGATTATCTTCTTCAGGCCCATCAGCGTGTCCACCTCCCTGATCAGCTGGGTCATCTTGTGGGCGGTGGGCAGCACCTCGGTGAGGACACGGTTGGACGCCGCCAGGGACCTGTTGATGTTGCTCTGGTCCACCCCGAACATGGCGGCCAGCTCCTCCTGGGTCGATCCACCCTTCTTGCGCATCAGGGCCAGCAGCAGGGAGTGCCGGATGTACATCTTGGAGCGGTTGCCCGGATCGGACGCCCGGATATCATCATCCCAGAAGAGCGTCATGTCCACGTGCTCCTTTATCCAGGCGGTGTACCTGTGCAGGATGTAGTCGAACTGCTCGGCGGTGCAGAGCGTGACGGCGTGCAGCCTGCGCGGATTTCCGATGATATCGTCCAGAACGGTGAGCCGGGCTATGTGGACGTCCTGCTCGGGTCCGTACACGCGGTATGTTGCATCCCCTCGCCGCGTAGCGGCGCTCAGAAGGAACCTCAACCGTTCTACCTCGCGCTGCAGCCTATCTATGGTCTGTTTCTTGGTTTCGGGCATGCCCGGGGTGTGGCGTGATCTTCCCTGATCTAAAGGTTTCGGTCGGACATGTACAAAACTGCCTGTCGGTGGTTGAATTACGGGTTAGTCAAGAAATTGGCCAATTACGCATATTGTCTATTGCTATTATATTACCTAATTAAAACACTATTCTTTAGAAAATAGTATGTCGGCGCCATGTGCCATTTGTTACAGTGGTCGTCATGTACCTGAGATGCTACAGAGGCAATCCATGGCAATGCATAAAAACAGGTGGTTGTCTCTTCATGAGATAATGGTAGCGGGCAGCCCGTACGCTTCAATGGATCCTGGCCTAGAGCACATGATTCACGAGCATACGACCAGAAACGATCTGGCAATCACGTCCACAGATGTTGCTGGCCTGAGCGCGTTAATTGTTAGCCGGATGGCCTATCGGCCCGGATGGCCTATCGGCCCTAAACTGTGCGTCACGTGCCGACCATACAGCACGTGTGGCCAATAGTGGTTATTATCCATGTCGTAGATACCGGGCAACCGGCGGGGGTGGCCGTAGCTGTAGACGATGGATTCATGCACGCTCCAGAGCGTCTGAGCGGCGCCACAGGCAACCCACAATTCCGGATCCCGGCGCTCGCGCCACCCCAGTATTCGACGGACGGGGCTATTCAGGCAGCAGATACAAAGCTGGCGGTCAACGCGCTCGGAATCGTTCCGTCTTGCCTAGGGCTCAAGCTTGTTTGGAGGCGGCGCGCCGTACGGGGAGGGCAATGTGACTTTGGAATCGAAGATAGCCCGGTTGCTAGAGTTGGTCGGCATCACGCAGCCAGTACGCGATCTAGATCTTGAGGGGTATCCAGAATACGCCAGCTGGAAGGCGCACGGCCACCGTGTGGGTAGCCCTGATAGCGACATACGCGCAGTCTTCATCAAAAGTGGTCCTAGGGGCATAAAGTCAGTACAGAAAATGGCCAAGAGATGCGACCTGCGCGGGGTAATCGCGTTCAGCACAAAGAAAGCCGGGCATGGCATACTGCTCAGACCGGAGGAGAAAAAATAGCGCCCATGAATTTTGCTGGCAGGATCACACAAATCAAGAAAGCGCCCGAGAGTAGACATGGGTCACTGTTCGAGGCACTTGTCAAGGAGACACTCACCAAGAAGTTTGAGCGTATAGAGGAGTGGCCAGAGTATGCCAGAGAACACGCAAAGTACACCGAACAGGACATCGGGATTGATCTGGTTGCATACGACTCTTCAGGAACCAAACACGCCATCCAGTGCAAGTACAGAAGTGAAAAATCCCCGTCTCTCAAGAAACCAGACATTGACAGCTTCCTGAGCGCATGCCGTACGCACAAGATCGAGAAGACAATCCTTGCATACGTGGGACCAAACCTCAAACCAAACGTCCGCGAGGTGTGCCGGAGCATCGAGATATACAGCCGCAAGCGGCTCGCCAGACTCTACAACAAACACAATGCGGCCACATCAGGTAGGAAATGGAACTTCCCACCCACCGGTGGTGTCTCAGCGTATGGGTTCAACCAGGCCGGGATTGAAATATTCGGAGGACGGCAGCAGGGACGGCAGCGGCAGACGCTCCCAAAACAGGTTATCAGGTCGGCGGTCCGCGAACTACTGCAAAACTCGCTTGACGCAAAGGTGCCCAACGCGGTGTGCAAAGTCGTGTTTGAACACGACAAGATTGACCCAGCACAAATAGCGGCGGCCAACCTAAGCATACACATGAAGGCTTGTGAGGAGGAGAACGACCATCCTGAGTTTTTCAAGGATGTCTGTAAGACACTCAGATCCGCGCAAATCGATGTCATACGAGTGACCGACTCCAACACGATAGGGCTTGATGATGAAAGGTGGAACATGTGTACCGTCACGGAGGGGCGTAGTGTTAAGGAATCCGAGACGGCCGGCGGCTCCTTCGGGCTGGGTAAGAACGCACCGTTTGCCATGTCCAGCATGGGTGTGGTGTGTTATGCTACTAGACTACCCCGCGGCGCCATAATGGGGAACGGAGATAGAACAAACACTAGGTCGATCGCCAAATGTCGCGCCATCTCGCACCAAGTATCTGACAAAATGCTGCAACATGTAGGAGAGTTGGACTCATACGAGCAGGAACTTGCGCGCCCCGGCACGTCCATCACGGTGGTGGGAACTCGTTCTATCACGTCAAAAAAGTCATGGCAGCAGGTGTTTGAGGATGCCGTGAAGCATAATTTTTTCATCGCCATCGCGGACGGCGAACTAGAATGTGACGTTGCCGGTAGGCGCGTGACGATTGACGAGTCCGCAGAGTCAGATGAAGTGGTGCGCGATGGAAGGCAGAAGAGGACGCCTCCGTATTTGGAGGCTGTGCGTATGTACGGGGGCGGCAACCACACCCTACGGTCGGGAGAGATGTCGTTTGATGTATGGATTGCTGCCTCGGCTCACGATGACAGCCTATACAGCAACCAATGCATGTATGTGAACGGGAAGGGTATGTTGATAACCAACGAGACATCCATAAGGCGCAACCCGTTCCACGTATCGAGACAGTCACACGGCTCCTTTCTCGTACTTGTCAAGTCCGCCGACGATGCGACCGAAAAACAAATGCGCGCAATGGAGCCCCCGTCGCATGCAGAGATCGACACGTTGAGATCACCAGAATACAAGCAGGCGCTGCAAGATGTCAGGAAGCAGATAGAGACGCACATAAGGGAAATCTTGTTTGCAGACTCCGACCAAGACGATGTCACCGAGCTGACCGACCTGGCCGACATACTCCCGATCAAGCGGGACTCGGGGAACCAGACAAAGCTTGACGCTTTTGTCAGAAAACCGGAAAAGAAACGCGCCAGTGTGAAGGCGGTCGTCACCGACAGCATGAATAGGACTACTAAAAAAGGGGGCGGTGGTGGTGACACAACCGACGAGCACGACAAGAAACCTAGAACGCCACGGGAGGGTGATGAGGTCAGGCTGGATGAAATCCGCATGACATCTGGCTCACTTGATAACCTGCGCGTCTACGGCACACTGTTGGGTGGCAATGGTGGACATCAGCCCGTAAACATTGTAGTCAGGAGGGTGTCCGAGTCAAAGGAATACGACGAAAACGACGGCCGCCTGCTGGTAAGGGATGCAAGTGGGGTGTTTGTTGGGGACGGCGGCGTAGATGATGGTGTGGAAACGGCGGCCGATGTTGACATACTTGAAGATGGGAGGGTGCTTGCAGTAACAGTGGCGCCAGACATGTCCGGTAAAAGACTGCGGTTGGACGTCACGTTGAAAGAACCAGAGCCCGTCAGGTGCGCGTATGAGGTGAGGGTGGTACCGACATCATGATAGACATCGACGCATCTTCCTACACGTATCCGGTACTGGGCGCGCCTGGAGCGTACATGCCGCCGCACGATGTGTTTGAACTACAGGATTACAAGTTCTCGAAGAGCACCGCCGGCAACATGCACGTGGAGGGCACACTGCGCATGGAGTGCGGTCTGCTTGAGCAGTACCTCAAGAGAGGATTGTGTAAGGTGTACCTGCTGACATGGAGTCCGGGGAAGGTGTACAGGGGATGCCAGCCAATGGACGTGGGTAGTTTCTCGCTCGTACTTGAGGGGGCGGCTATGTATGCCGACCTGTGCAGGACACAGTGTGTAATTGTGGCCGAAAAGGACATCCCGGACTTTTTTAACCCGGAGTACCATAACGCCGAATACGGCGCCACGTCGCTGGATGTGAAACGCGGGATGCCACTGGCGGTGTCCGGCGTGGTCCGCACAAAAAAGAAGGCGGAGTCAGTGGGAAGCGCCATAATTGTGGAATCCGACCCAAAGTTGTCCAAGAATGTCTCGTTTGTGGTTGAGTGTGGGGACAGCGACGATTACATCCACATCAAGGCCCGCCCCGACACAAAGCGGCAGATTGAGATAATGCACAAAACCGATAGGGCTCTCTTTGACAATGTGGTATTGGCCCCCGTGCTTGCGCACGCGCTACAGCGTATGTCGAATTACAAGGAGAATGCGCAGTGGGCAAGTGTTCTTGCAGAAAAATGTGAGTCTGTGGGAATAATACAAAACGACATAGAGGAGCGGTTACATGTGGCGGCGCAAAAACTACTGTACAAGAATACGGCTCTCTTTGAGAGGCTGGAGTGGTACGAAGGCTCAAGACGTGCTGCGGGTGGAGAAAAAACACCGGCACGCGATAACGGTACTGACGGCGAGGAGGACTACTATTGAGCCACAGGCTCACCAAGGAGGCGCTTAAGTGGCTCTTGGATAACATATCCATCAGGAGGTATGAGGACGAGAACACCGACTGGTCCGCCATACTCGACAAAGAATTTGGTGTCGAGAAATGGTACGTCGAGGCGGGAGCACCTGGGAGATATGTCTTCGATGACAAACATGAGATTGAGGACGCGTTCGAGGCGGCAGACCCGCGGCAATTCAGGAATGAGAACCACGCCGATGCCCGCATAGCCATACCGTTTTACGAGAAAGCCGGGTGGGGTCTGGCCGAGGTGTTTGATTCCAGATACCTGGCATACGTGACGCACGTACACATGCACCGCTTCAACGTGCATAGGTGGAGGTTTGCCAAGGCTAAGGACACGACAAAAGAGGATCAGATACTAATGCATTGGTTTGCCGGTAGGTCGACGGGACCATCTGGCGGCGGACCGGCCGTTCATAAGAGCAACTCCGCGGGACGCCTGTGGTGGCTTGCGCGCATGTCGGAGAAGGCTGCCAAGTACCAGTCGCGCGAGCAACTACTTTCAACGTTTTGTGAGAAGGTAGACCTGTACCACGAGCCAATGTCGAGGTCTTGCTTTCACAACACCGACCTGATGGCGGCGTTCATGGCAGAGTGCCCGGAGCCGGCCGACATCACAAAGGCCGGAATACAAAAACTGTGCAAGATGTCAAACCAAGAGGCCACAGGCAGGGTGCTCGACATGCTGTCATACAAGGAATTAAGGGGTGTTGTGTCCGGACATGTACACCACGTAATGTCAAAACAGCAGTACGTGTCGGCCAGGGGGGCCATAAGAGAACGCAAGATCATAAGGGTGCTGAGCCTAGGTGCCGGAGTGCAAAGCACGGTGATGGCACTGATGGCCGACCGTGGCGAGTTGTACGACGGGCAAAAACCCGACTTTGCCATCTTTGCAGACACGAAGTGGGAGCCACAGGAGGTATACGATCACCTCGAATGGCTCCGCGGCAAGCTCTCATACGAGGTGGAAATCGTGGAAGCCGGGAACCTGCGGGACAACGTGGTGCATGGACTAGATGCGTCTGGCCACCCACACCTTGAGATACCCGTATTCATGACAACTCCGGACGGCAAACGTGCAGGTGTTGGACGGCGCGAGTGCACGAGCTCATACAAGGTTGAACCGATACAGCAGAGACTGCGCGAAAAAATGGGACTCAAGAAGGGCGAACAGGTGCCGTGGGATACGCACGTGGAGATGTGGCTGGGCATATCGACCGACGAGGTTTTGCGACAAAAACCGTCGCAGATGGGGTGGATCACGCACAAGTGGCCGCTCATCGATATGAACATGTCAAGGAGGGACTGCCGCAAGTTGTTTGACGAGTACTTTCCGGGCCGGCCGCTTCCTCGCAGTGCATGCATAGGCTGCCCGTACCACAATGATGCCGAGTGGTCTAAGATGAAGACCGAGCGGCCCGAGCAGTTCCGCGATGCCGTAGAAGTTGACGAGTCGTTGCGCAGGAATGCGACAAAGGTGGGACTGCGCAACATTCCATACCTGCACAGGTCGGGACGGCCGCTCGCGGAGGTCGTGTTTGATGTCGGTATGACGGAGGACAACGGGTTCGACGATGCGTCCGAATGTGACGGGGTGTGTGGGTTGTGAGTGTCAAGTGTTGTGGGACATCGGATAACTTCCGCCCAACTGAGGCGTAATTGACAGCACCAGATAGCGCCTGGCCACAGCCGACCCACGTTTCCGGCTCGCATTTCCACTCCACTGATTTGGCCCATGTTCCAACCACACGCGCTTGATCTGGTCGAACCTGTCCACCTAGGCGCTATCTGTTACGGGCGCTGCCAACGTCACAGCCCATCTGGGACATGGGTGGATTCCAGCACTCAGGATGATATCCGACACGATCTCAAACCGCCTCGGAACTGCCAAGATCTACCACAAAGGATACCAGAAATACGTGAAAAATACGGTGCTTGAATACGTCCTAGAACTAGGCGACCCAGAGTCCAAGACCAGCGTTGCGGTGGCGGTAACCGGTGTCGCGGTAGTGACCGCCGTGTGTCTGGCGTTGTTCTGGTACGGGAAAACCAAGTAATGGCAATCGTGACGCCATCTTCCGAACACGGCGGCGGGCGGCCAGATGCCCAGCATTCGATGTCACAGTGAGGCGCCAGACATACCATGCTTTTTTCTGCAACAAGCCAGAAATACTTCGGCCCTGATCCGGAGCCATGTCAGACGACGGATGCGGCGAGGATCTTGCAACGGCGCTGCGCGCCGTCCAAGACCGCATCTCGGACCAGCAGCCGCGGCTGGGCGCCGATACCGCGGCCACCAGGCGTCTGCTGATTGAGCCCGTGCTGCGCGCCCTGGGCTGGAATGTCCTGGATCCGACACAGGTCGAATGCAGCCAATACGACCAAAGCCTGCAACGCCACGACCGCGAGGCGGATTACGTCCTGTGCGTCAGCGACATGGAGTGCGTCCACGTCAAGGCCGCGCCCTTGGGCTACATCGAGGACGCGGAAGTGTACATGGAGGATGCCTGCAGAAACGCCCCGCATGTCGGCGTTGCAACCGACGGGCGAACTTGGAAAATCTGGAGAAACGGCTCGGAGAACGGCGTAGACGTTGGCGACAAGGATGCCTGCCGGCGCCTGTCCGGCATATCCCGGGATGGTATGTCGAAAGAGATCAAGAAAGAAGACGAGGAAAGTATCCGAATCCTTACTGAAAAATTCAACTCGCGCGAGCCCGATTATGACCAGAAGAAGGATGCGGAGGACACAAACCGTGCGGTGAAACTTCTGATGGATGCCATCTTGTCCGACAAGCACAGGTATCGAAACGATGTCGATGCCTTTTCCAAGATGGAGCTTGCGTACCTCAACACCCTTCTCTGGGCCAAATCGAAGAGAAGGATACGGAAGAGGCTCGGAGACATCGACGGGCTGGATGTCCAAACAAGGCAACACATAATCGAGCTATCATCTGCCGGAAGATTTTGGAGCCTTCCCAGAACCTATAGCCCCCGAGACAAAGAGTACAGGAAGGAATTTTTAGATCTGGTCGAGCTGTTTGCAAACCCCGGCAGCCAATACGGCCTGTTGATGGAACGGTTTGAGGCATTCGTTGACCGAACGCAGGCCGCAAGCCCGGCAAATCTGACGGGGTTGTTCTCGTCGCTGCGGCCGGACATCTTCATGCCGTACAACACCAGGTCCGTCCACCCGCTGATCAGCACGTCCTACGGCCACCTCTACAACGTGCCCGTGCACCTCTACCGGCGCTTCAACGATCTCTACAGGTCCATCTCCAAAGGCACCGGCAGAAATTTGGTGGAACTCGACACTATAGCAAACCGGCTGTTCTTGGATGATGCCGGTTAAATCTGGCGTGCGTGCCTAGCGGTCTTCCATGTGTTCAGGGCCGCGGCATGGCGGCCCCGGCACATCCCCGGAAGACCTTCGTCAGCAGGTGGCCGGGTTCCGGGCGGCCTCGGCCCGCTCGGTATCGGATCCGCCGGCCCCGAGGGAGCGGCCACCTGGATGATTTTTTAGGGCGCGCGTTCCGGGCGGCACCATGTCCGGGCGCGACCCCTACAGGTACAGGCCGACGCTGCCCGCCCTCAGGATCACCCTGTCTCATTCGCTGCGCCATACCCTGGCGGCGGCCGCCGAGGCCAGGAACGATATGCGCCGGGCCCTGTCCGGAGATATCCTGGAGGCGGCCTTTGATGCGGCCGCCTCTGCCGTCCGGGGCCGGGCGGCCGCCTCCGGCAGCCGCCTCCGGGCGGCTTTCGAGGCGGCCCATCTGGCCGTGCCGTACCAGGCCGAACAGGCGGTCCGGGAATGCGTCGGCATGGCCGTCCTGGGGGCGCCCGACCGGCTGGCGTGCGCCGCCGCCCACAAGGCGGCCGTCGACGCCCTCTTCAAGAGGTTCGGGGACGACACCCTCGCCTTCCGCCGGATGAGCGTCCTGGGCGCGACGGAGGGCCCCTGGAGGGAGCGCCTTGCTATCTTCCGGGCCATGCTCGAGTCGGCGCTGGACGCGGCGCGGTCCGTCCGGGCCGGAACCTCCAGGTACGCGGCCCCGTATACCGAACAGGAGACCTCCTTTGATACGGAGAAGCTGGCCTCCACCCTGGGGGTCCGCGCCTCCCGGGCCGTCCGGCGCCGGACGGCCTTTGACGCGGCCGCCGCGGCCACCCTGGAGGCGGCCGCCCGCAACCCCCGGCCACCCGGGGCGGCGGACGCCCTGGATGGCGCCATCGCGGCGGCCCTCCCCGGGCCGGCCCGCGGCGCCAACCCGGCAGAGGCCGCATCGGAGGTGGCCGGGAGGGCGCGTGAGAACGGCGTGGCGCGGGCCGCCGAGACGGCCCGCCGGATCACCCTAGAGGCCCTCTACGGGGCGATCATCTCCGGGGTCCACAGGACCTCCCACCGGGTGCTGCCCTTTGCATCCGACTATCATACCGCCCTGAGGGGCGCCTGCGGGATGGACCACCCATCCAGCCTGGAGGCGGCCATCATAGATGACCTGGGGATGGACCCGCCCCCCGGAGACTCCTGGAGGCGAACCCTGAAGGATGCCTACGGTACGGTGCGCCCCACCAACTACCTGGAGGCGGGCAAATCATACGACAACGTTGGCCTCCGGATCTTCTACGAGACCATCCATTACGTCGCCTACCCGGCCGCGCGGTCAACCAGGATATAGGGCCGGCGGCGTCCCCGGACGGGACACGGGACCGGGCTGCCTATAAGGGAGCTCGGCCTACGGCGTGTGGCTTGATGATGATGATACGATGCGGTCCGGGGCGGACTGCCGTCAGGGTGGTCCCCGGCCCGATGTCCGGCAGCGGGATAGCCCCGGCCCGCACAAGCGGGGGATGACCGGAAGATGCTGGGGCGCGCCAGAAGGGGCAGGATCGGCAAGGGCTCCCGCCACGGGCGCCGCGGGCTGTACATGGCGAGCCGGGCCGCCGAGGCCAGGGGCAGGCCGGACTCGGAGATCGTCTTCAAGATAAAGCAGCACCTCCGGAAGGTGCACCAGATACCGGCTGCCCAGATAAAGACCGAGCACGCCATCAGGATCTACGGGGACGGCGGCGTGGTGCTGGGGCCGGCCGACCGCAGGAAGCTCTCCCGGATCAGGGGCCTGGTCCACACCCCCGACATAGTGGTTACCGACGGGGCGGGAAATATCCGGTTCGTTATAGAGCAGGACGGCCGGGCCCACGAGTCCGAAAAGATGACAGAAAAGGACGTGGCCCGCAACAGGCACTACGCCGCCGCCGGCATCCCGTGCATCGTGCTGAGCACGCGCGCCATCCGGTCGGCGGGGGTGACCGCCGCCGAGTACCTGGACCGGGAGATGTCGAGGATCATCGACGATACCGGGGGCCCCGGTACCGAATGACAGGGGTCCCCCGGGCTAGCCGCCCGGCCAAGGCAACACGGGTTGCCTTGTAGGCTGATGCGCCGCGGTTATGGTCGGTTTGGAATAGCTGGGTCGTTTTGTCAGAGCCGGATGGTTTCTTATACTTCGCCTCCCATCCGGTACTTGATGTCGTAGTTGGTGATGAAGTCCAATTCTTTTTCGGTGAAGCCATACAGTTTACTCAGTACTGCATCAATTTTGTCTATTGTGGCTTTGAGCTGTTGAGGATAATATTCATAGTATTTAACATGGCCCGATGGATAATTTCTGGATTTTTTGCTACGGGCATTACGATAACCACTCATTAACTCTTCAGCAAGCACTTTTAGTTGCTCACTGGTATTGGATTGAATCTGTGGTAAACGGAATCTTGAAATTTCGCGTAAAGTAAAGTCTCGGCAATTGCTAAATGACTTGAACCATATGTAAAAGAGACTACTATTCAGAATGCAAGCCAGCACATACGCACCATTTCTGTCCTGCACAGCTAACGGTACATAGTGAGATGATTTATTTTTTTGACCTGACAAGTTGGGGTTAAAATTGGATGCTCTTATCCAGTATGTTGGACCGTTGTGGTAATAAATTACGTGCCTAGTTGTCTTTGTGGTTTTCAATAGTCGTGTCAAACTAGATTTATGCTGTAGTAACTGGGTTAGTATAGAGACATGGTTGACTGTCCCCGCTTTGGCCACACTAGCAAGCTGATTAATGTCACTAACGTTGGCATAGCATAAGCAATCAAACAGTGAGTTACGTTCGTTAGCGTACCAATGTGAAAACCCGGCGGAGAGGTACTTACTTGATTTCCTGCTCTCTGTCTTCTTAGCAATAAGTAGTGTAATTCTCTGCTCAACACCATCAAATAATTTAGCAGGTCTATTTGAGAAGCTTGAAGTCCAACACTCACATCCGTAACCCAGTAAACTTTGGAACTCCGTTGAGCGGTCAGTTGATATTGATGCAATAGGGGTAACCAAACTCCAGCGACCATTTGATGCCAATATGTTTATGCTACGTTCACACACAAAATAACAAAGATTGCCACAGTTCAGTGTATCATAATCCTTGACGGCGTAATCTTTGACCACCTTCCGGTACTCCACAAATGGGGGGTTACCTACCGCTACATCAAAACCGCCTTGGTTCATTATCCCGTAAAATTCAACGAACCAATGAAACGGTTGGTGACTGACCCTCCAGTGGCCGTAGGCGTCAGCGTCTTTTGTGTCCACCTTATACTTGGCTGCCAGATACCTGTCCAACTCGTCGCGGAGGGCATCAAGCTGGGAACGGAGGGTGACCTTGTCCTCTTGTGTTACTTCGCCCCGGACGGTCTGCTGATTCCGAAATCGGTCGAAGACACGGCCGGTGATTTCGGCCGCCTCGTTGATTCGTGCGAGTGTTGCTCGGTCTTTATCAGTCAAGAATCGTGATAACCCATTAGTCACCAGCATCGCCTTCTGCACGGCATCCAAGGTTGTGAAGCCAACCAGCGTGTTGCCGGCGCGGATGTTGAAGTCTATGTCTGGCAGCGGCTCTATCTGGTCGTAGCTTTCTAGCTGGGCCACCAATTTCAGGAAGAGGCGCAACTTGCATATTTCCACCGCCTCGTCCATAATGTCCACGCCGTATAGGTTGTTGAGTACGATGGACTTGAGAATGAAGTAGCGCTGGCTGGGGTGTTTGTCCTTCTGCTCTAGCACGGTACGGAAGTCGTTCAGAGCGCTGGGACTGTGTAGTCGCTGGGAACGCTCCAAATCGTCCACAAAACCGCGCATGCCCTCCAGGCAGGCGGTGTACATCGGTTCGAGGATGTTCAGGGCTGCAAATAGAAAGGCTCCGGAACCGCAGGTGGGGTCCAGCACCGATATAGTGTTGATGGCATTCCAGAAAGCCCGCAGCAGCTCCGGCCCCTCGCTTTGGAGGATAACATCCCTGGCGAAACGTTCGATGTCCAAGTTCAGGGTGATGAGGTCGTTGACTTCGGAGACCTCGCCGGCGGCAAGCCTGTCCCGCACTTCTTGGTAGCGCCGGCGGCGGGCCACCACCTCCCGCCAAGTCTCGGTAGGCAGGGCGTATTCTTTGGGAGCAGGTTGGTTCCAGTTGCCACGCCTAGATACATCGTCCAAGCCGGCTGCGATGTTGTCGGGCAGTTCTAACGGTTTTTTCAAGGGCTGTGGGTCAGCTTCGGACGAATAGTCACAAGTCAAGCCGTGGCCCACGGCGGCGTAGATGTATCTGTCCGGTTCGTCCTGAAGCAGACGCCAGATACCCCCGCCCGGATTGAAAGCCACCGGACATTCCTTCTTGGCTGCATCGAAGAGGAATGGAATTACGGTATTGCGGGTAATGTATCCTGTGATGTCATCCTTGGTGTAGTAGGCGCCCATCTGCTTCTGGTTGATGTACTTCTCGAAAATGTAGCCCAGTACGTCAGGATTGATTTCGTTGTCTTCCCGCCAAGGGCGCTCGTCAAGGTGCCAGCGATACCTCTCGAAGAAGTCGAAAACCCTCTCAAAGGCTTCATCAGGGATGCTGATTTTGGGATGGTTCCGTTCTAGGTCGTGAACGTCGAACAGGCCGCCGTTAAGAAAGGGCACTCGGCCCAGCAAGTCGCGCAGTTCCGGGTCTCTTTCCCGTTCCGGTTGTCCCAGCCCCTCGTGGAACAGTTTGATCAGAAAGTCGCGGTAGAATTGCTGAAACCTGCCTGATCCGTATTTACTCTGCACCATGCGGAGGCGGTTGCGAAGGTAGTCGGTGTCGCCGTCAAGAAAGCCCTGTTTCTGGACAAAGTAGACAAACATCATCCGGTTGAGCATCAGAGAGGCATACCACCCACGGTCGTCCTGAGTGGTGATACCGTCGATGAATTTTTGGAAGGTTTCTAGCTCCGTCTTAAAGCGGTCGTAAAAGCGCCTGGTGACCTTCTCCACATCAAACGCCTTGCCTACGGCGGCCGTTACGTCCTTGATGCCGATACCCCGGCATTCATCCTCCAATGTGAAGGAGAAATCTTCCAGGCGCTGGAGCAGTAGCTTGCCGGTCTGCGTCGTATAGTAGGCATACTCTCTACAGGCTGGGGGCCTGCCGGCCTCCCTCTTGACCCACTGCCAGACCTGCATAGTCTTGCCGGCGTCAACGAAGATAATCAGGTGCTCATATACCAGATTCGTGACCCGCCGTTCTATCTTGCGGCGTATTGGACTGTCGGGTATCTCGCCATCGGCGTTTGGACTGCAGACGTATGCCGCAAACCCGGCCTTGTGGGCGACAGGTTCTAGGACGTATTCATGGTCATCAGCCGGGATTCTGATCTGCCTGGTGCGGTAGAAATCCCAACCCAACTCTTCCACAAAAAGATTCTGGAAGTCAAAGGAGTGCAGGTAGGAACGGAGTTTGTTGGTGGGTGGCTGCATCAGCCATCCACCGACGCGCCGAAGAGGCCCAGGGAACAGATGATTCGCGGTTCTTGGACTTTATCTTCTTGGTCGCCAGTCTGGCACAGCCGGTCTTCGTCTCGCATGTCAATTACCATATTGGCCAGAGCCGCGTCGTCTATCCCGATGCGTAACTGGCGGTTCAGGGTGTCCGCCGCCGCCGGCCGCAGCGGATAGCGGTAGATGTCGTCGATTGCACCGTGCAGCTCGGAGACATCAAAGAGTTGCCCCTTGATGGAGTCAGCATAGGCTTTGAGGCGGTCATATACGCGGCGCCGCGCCCCGGAAGGCCGCCCGAGCTGCCCGCCTATCCGTTGCTCTTCCTTGGCGATATGCTTTACCCCCGCTTCAACCAGGCTGTGATGGCTTTCGTGGCGGGGCTGGGCCGGCGTGTCCGGACCGCACTCTGCCGCCGACAGTATCTCCAGTTGGGACTCGGTGATGCTGTTGCCCTCCCGGTCAATGTAGGCCAGGGAGTCGTTGCCGTCGGCGGTGCGCACGAATACCAGCACCCCTTCGGGCCGCTGCGCGACGGGCACGCGGAGGCGCGAGGAGAATGCGACATCCTGCAAACAGGTTATGGTCTTTTCCAGCTTGGGGTTCGCGCTGATGGCATTCTTCCATATCTGGTAGGCGTGGGAGGCCAGGTCCACCTCGCCGTCGGCGTCTCCATCCAAAATGTCGGCCCGTTCATGGTAAAGGTTTACGACGGTTTGTTCATCGGCGTCGTCTTCAAAGAACGCTTCGTCGGTGCCCACCACCTCGGCATTCTCCTTTAACCGATGGCGGATCCGGCCCCGCAAGTCAATTATGCGCTCTACGCCGTCGGCAGGAAGGAAGGAATGGCAGAGTATCTCCCCGGCGGTCTGCCCGATACGGTCAACGCGTCCAACCCGCTGGATAATCCTGATGATGGCCCAGGGGAGGTCGTAGTTTACCACCACATGGCAGTCTTGCAGATTCTGTCCCTCGCTCAACACGTCGGTGGCAATCAAGACCCTCAGCTCGTTTTCCTCCGTCACCGTGTTTCGCGCCTCGTTGCTGACAGGACTGAAATGCCGCGCTAGTTTGGTGGGCTCTGCCGAGGTTCCGGTAACGCCAGCCACGTTCTCTAGGCCCTTGGCGCTAAGCTGCTCTTCGAGATAGCTCACCGTGTCGGCAAACTGGGAAAAGACCAGCACCTTGTGTTCGGGGTAGGTTCTTGTGAGCAGCTGGTGCAGGGCGTTGAGCTTGGCATCCTGCTCTGGCCGCCAGTCCCCGTGAGTCCGGAGAATTCCAAGCAAGGCGTCGGCATCGGTTTGAAGGTCATATTTCAGAGCATCCGCAAAGATGTCGGAGGGAAGCCACCGGAAGCGGCGCCGATAGCGGCCTTGGTAATCTTCGTATATCTGGGCGGCTCTCCTTTCTAAGGCGTCGGCCGTCCACTCACCGCCGGTTTCATCGACATCTACGCCAGGTTCGTCTTCCTCTTCCCCGGCATTGGGAAAGTCCTGCGTGTGGTGGTCGTTCTCGTCTGCGTCGGTAAACCGCGAATCAAGCATTTCCACGTCTTGGGTTCCGATGGGCAGGGGCAGGCCGTTGCGGACGGCGTGGAGAAACACGTAGTTGCGCAGCAAATGCCGTTCAACCGACAGAAGGAAGGCCGCGCCGCTGCTTTCCAGACGTTTAAACAGGTTGGTCCGGCAGAAACCCACCAGATGGTAACATGCCGACTTTCTGAAGTTCTTTATATACTCAAGCAGTAACACATAAGGATCGCATCTGCCAAGGCCAAATGATGATGCCGGGATTTGATCTTGAGGGAATAGACTGGAAGAATCCTGATGTCAACAAGCTTTTCGAGGCTCTTGGCAAGCAGTTTGATCAAATGGACCAAGAAATGAAGGATCTGAAAGAGGAGAACCACCAGCTGAGATCCAAGATTGACGAGCTGACAAAGACCATAGAAGAGCTGAAAAACAAACGCGACAGGACGACCAAGAAAGCGCGCAGTTACAACTCTAGGAAGTTCAAGGGATACCCGCGTGCCAAGACGGAAAAGGCGCCACCCAAGTACGCGCGGCAGAGCCACGCGACCGTACACGAGATAGTGGATCACAAATTCTGTCCTATATGTGGCGATCTACTCTCGGAGTACTCGAGCAGTTATCCCAGGACCGGCGAATCCATAGTGGACGGCAGGTGGGCCAACATCGACATGAAGATAGTCGGGCGGTACTGCAGAAAATGCGCCTGCATGCAGTACGCGCAGCCAGAGAACTTTCTGCCCAACGAGCATTTCGGCATCGATATGATGGCGCGGATCTCCACGATGCGCCACCTGACAATCTCGTACGGCAAGATACAAAAGATAATCCAGATGTTCTACGGCAGGGACATTGTCATCTCCACGCTGGAGGATCTGGACTGGCGCGTGGCCACCCTCATGGAGCCGCTCTACCACGGACTGCTGGACGAGATCACCGGCGCCAAGATAGCCGGCGGGGACGACACCGGGTGGTACATCAACGGCAAGAACTGCTGGGTGTGGGTGTTCCATTCGGGGACCTGCACCATCTACCACATATCGCTATCCAGAAGCAAGCACGTCTCCGATGCGTTCCTGAAGGACTTTGACGGCATACTGGTGGGCGACTCGCACCCCGCATGGAGCGTGGCGGAGATCCTCCAAAAGTGCCTGCTGCACTACTTTCGGGACATGTACCGGACCATGGAAAAGAACGCCAGCGCCGAGTTCAAGGAATTCTTCGGCGAGCTATACAGGATACTCAAGTCGGCGATAAGGCTGCACGGAAAATACGACCTCGTGCAGGACATCCCGCAGCGCAGCATACGCAGGCTGCAGAACCGCATAGACGCGCTCGCCGCCGGCACGTACAAGGATCCGGACTGCAACAGGTACGTAAAGCGGCTCAAGAGGGAGGGCAGGTCGCTGTTGACCTTCCTCGTACACGAGGACGTCCCGTACCACAACAACGGAAGCGAGCAGGCGTTGCGCACATTCTCAATAATGCGGAAGATATTCTACGGGAGCCGCTCGGAGCGCGGGTTCAAGACCACCGAGATCCGCGAGTCAATATTCGCGACGTGTGAAAAGCGCGGCATAAACCCGTACCAGTTCGTCATCGACTACCTGCGGGGCAACGCAAAGAAGATACCGATGCCCGAGCAGATCATGATTCCGGCATGACATCAAAAAATTAACATAAAAAACACGCCAAGCGCCGTCCCGCGGCCAAAAAATACGATGCCGTGGCGGCCGTCCCCCAAGACACCACGCGCATGCCGGCCCGAGCACCCCACAGGATCCCGCGATCCGGACACACTTCAAAAAATCGATCAGCCGAGTCGGGGCTAACTTCAGAGACTCGATCTGTTACACCAGATGTCGTTTCGCCCTAGAGAGGTTCTTGGTCAGGTCGGTTTCCGCAGCAGTGAGCGGATGCGGGAGAATGTCTAACAGGTAGTTTCCAAGGCCGTACCGGGGCAGTCTCAGCCTGTTGATGGTATCCACCACATCCGGGGAGAACAGGCGGGCGTACTGGTCGGTTGGGTCCGAGTCGTCGATGGCGAACTTTACAGTCTTCGGCAGCCTGTCTGGAAAGAAAGACTTCATGTCGTCCCCGTAGGCGAGGAACTTACGTCCGGTGTCCGGGTCAGTTTTGGCGTAGTTATCCTTGATGAAGCTGCGGGTCCGGCGTACCAGGTAGAGGCGCATCAGGTCGCGCCAATCATCGGCGTAGTCGCTCTTGTCGAAGGCCGCCAAGGTTCGGGGCGAGGCTTGGTGCTGCTGGCCGAACTCTGCCTCTCCCAACTCTCGCAGCAGCTTTTCTGGCCGGATTCCGATGTCTTGGTCGTCCTCCACGAAGATGCGCAGTTGGTTGGACAGATCATGGTAGGTTTTGTTGTACGGCGTGGCCGACAGAAGGATGCACTTGCTTTCGTTGGCTCGGACGTATTCCCGGATTGCCTTATACCGCTTCCCTTCCCGATTGCGCAGGTTGTGGCTCTCGTCAATTATCACCAGCCTGTAACGGCGCGTGTTCGGCAGCTCGGAAATCGCTTTGCTGATTGGAATTACCTTGGCCCGCAGCCCGTATTTGTGGACGTAGCCATCCCACATCTCCGTCAAGTTCTTCGGACTGATGATGAGGGTTTCCAGGTCATGATCGTCCTCAAATATGCGGGCCACGGCTGTTGCCATGAGCGTCTTGCCCAGGCCCACCACGTCGCCTATCAGCACCCCGTTCCTATTGTAGAGGTAGCTGGCCGCTATCTTGACCGCCGCCGCCTGGAAGTCGAACAGCTTGCTGCCGAATACCTTGGGAATCTTGTACATGTTGAGACCGTCGCGGGCCTCGTGGGAGAGGTGGTAAGCCATCTTGAGATAGATATGATAGGGTGGAACCAGCGCCTCGCGCGCCCAGCTCTCCTCGATAATCTGGGCCAGCTCGTCCGTGATGTCTTTGCAAAAGCTGTTCTCCCACCTCTCCTCGAACCACTTTTCGAGTTTGTGGGTGGCATCGTGGTCCAGCACGTCCACGTTCAGTTCGCCCTGTCCAACCAGGCCGGAGAAGGTGAGGTTGCTGCTGCCCAAGTACCCCACGATGGGGGTGATTGGGTCGTCGCGGTACAGAAGATACAGTTTCGCGTGCAAGCGATGGCGCAGGAACAGCTTTACAATGACCTTGCCGGCGCGAAGCTGCGCCGCCAACTCCCGCAATGCATGCTCGTGGGCGTTGGTGGGGGCCCCCGTGGTGAGCTGCTGGCGAAACTGCTTGGCCAATTCGAGCCGCAGGCGATTTGCCGTCCGGTTGTCCATGTCGGAAGACCTGCCCGCAAGACTGAGCGCGTCTTGGAGTTCGTCATGAGGCAGTTCTTGCATCCCGACCAGCACCCGGCACGGACCTTCGGCCGGCCCCCAGCGGTCCACGTACGGGGCCAGATCTACCCATCCGCGAAGGTTGAAGTATCCCACGCAGAAGTCGGCCCGCGAGGAGAGGTCCATCGTCTCCTGCAAAGCGGGCAGGAGGCGCGAATCAGATGTTAGGTTGTCAAATATGCGCGGTATAGACCTTCCACCCGCCTTTTGTTACGCTGGCCTTATACGCACAGCGGCACATCCTCGCTGGATCCGTACCTAGATCATATTCAACAAGTTCATCCTGTATGTATTTTCGCTGGATGTGGATGTCACTTACCGATGGAAGGCCGTTCGAGCCGCGGCCATTGGTGTGTCGCCGCTCGGCCACTAGGGCCGCCTCCACTGAGTCGTTCGGCCACTATGATCACCCCCGCCAGACGTTCGGCGGTGTCCTCGTAAGACAAAATAGTCGGCGGCGGTCCCGCAAAATTCATGGCCGGCACGTGACGTATAGCTGAGGGCCGAAGGCCATACTGGCCGAAGGCCATACTGCAAGCATTCGGATTGGTGGCTCTCGCCGATGTTATTGAGGGGCCGCCTCTGACCCCACGTTCATGAATTTGGTTCTCTAATCCAAGATTCACCGGAGCGTACGGGTTGTCCGCTACCATGCTTATGAAGAGACAACCGCCGGTTTTTATGCATTGCCGTTGGTTTTTGGCCGCGGGTCAGGACGGTTCGGATCCTCAAAGTACACCTTGAAGTCGGACGGTTTGAGGCCGGCCTTCTCTATCAGCTTGATTGCGTACTTTATGGCGGTTGCCGGATCAGCGTTAGTGTTTAGGTAGAGCTTTCCAACCTCCCTGTGCGTGGAAAACTGCTTGCCGTTTTGATGAACCGGCCATGCATTTAGTATGGCGTTATTCGGGCCTATCGGCACCGGACAGTGCGACTTGCCCAGATGTTTCTTGGCGACCAGCCAGTCGGCCACGCCATACAGCAGGTCAATCCACGAGCCTAGGGGCACGTTCTTGTCAGGACACACAAGTTCTCTGGGGCGGGCCATTTTCTTGGTGTACTTGATGCTCGCTATTGGCACTTCATCGCCCGGTCCGGACGGAGCCGGCTCGACCTTGGTCGGTGACTGCCGTGGAATACTATCCAGCACCACCGACCTGTGCAGGCGTATGGCCTTCGATAGGACAACCCCGTCCGAGTCCGTAATGTCGAACTCGACCTCCGGGCTCTTCATGGTGGTCTGCGAGTCGTACATCCTCCACTTCTGGCCGTTGGTGAGCACGCCGTACCGCACGCCCCTGTCACGAACGTATTTGGTCAACTTGTCCGTCCACTTGTCCAGATTCTCTTCGAGTCTCTTCGCCTCTACGTAAGTATTCACGTCGTTTAGGCACGTTTTGCTGTCTGCAAAAATCATTTGCGGCCGCGATCGTGGGGGTTTTAATACTTGGATGGGGCGACACCGACACGGTTTCCGCGCCTCTCATTTCCAAGCGAAAAACAACCACCGCGTTAGACCGTGAGATCTAAATATGGGCTGATCGCCTGCATGCCGTTGGCAAGCAGGACCGGCTACAAGAAGATGTTCGAAAAGCTCGACGGGGATTACCGCGGACTGCTCGCCGAGCATCGGGAGATGAAGCGCGAGATCAAGGCGCTCAGGAAAGAGAACGAGGATCTGAGGCGCCAGCTGGCCTACCACGACAACCCCAACACGCCGCCCTCGCGCAGGATAGCCAAACGCCGGAAGGAGACGGCCACCCCCAGGGAGGACCCCGCCGGGAAGGAGAAGTCGACCAGGCGCCGTGGCGCCCAGCCCGGGCACCAGGGCAAGACCAGCAAGCCCGCCCCCACCAAGTTTGAAACGCACGCGCCCTTCAGGTGCCCCGGGTGCGGCGGCACCTCCCTGGAGGTCGAGAACATCGAGGAGCGCGACATAACCGAGATACCAAAGCCGGTCCCGGCCACGACCACCCGCCATTACACGGTCATCTGCAGCTGCGGCGAGTGCGGCCTGGACGGGATAGGGGCCGGGACCGGACCCGCCGGGGACGCGGCGGTGCCCGTCCCCGACATCCCCAAGAGAGGATCCTACGGCAAGAACGTCATGATGACGGTAGTCCACAACTTTCTGGACCGCCTCCCCCACAAACGGAACGCGGACAGCATGGGCAGGCATGGAATCACCATGTCGACTGGCACCATCCACAATGTCGTCTCGGGGACCGGGTACTGCCTGGAGAAGCCCGCCTCGGAGATCCGGGCCCGCATCAGGAGGGCGCGCCGCCTGCATGTCGACGAGACATCCATCTCGCTCAACGGCAGGAAAGTCTGGATCTGGGTGTTCCTGGATCCCGATACCGGCGACGCCTACTACATCATACGCTCCAGCAGGGGGCGCAAGGTCGTGCACGAGGTGCTGGGCAAAGGGTGGTCCGGGACGATCATCTGCGACGGGTGGACCGCCTACAAAGGATACCGCATCCAGCGCTGCTGGTCGCACATCCTCCGCGAGGCCGGCCATATAGCTGATCTCAACGAGCACTGCCGCCAGGCGCGGGAGGTCGCCGACGCCCTGTACCGCATATACTGGGACGGTATGGGTGCGGAGGGACCCCCGACGGTCCGGCGCGCCCTACGCGACTCCCTCCGCAAACGCGTATCGAGGATCATCAACAGGTACGCCGACCACCCGGTGCTGGAAAAATTCATGACCACGCTATCCAACGCCCTGCCCAGCCTGTTCCGGTTCGTCATCGACCCGGCTATCCCCGCCACCAACAACGCCGCCGAGCGGGCCCTGCGCGAGCTGGTCGTCCACCGCAAGGTACGCGGTTCCATCAGGTCGGTAAAGACCATGGACTGGCTGGCCAACCTCTTCACGTGCGTGACGACCTGGAAGGCACGGGGCATCGACTATGCCGCGCAGGTGGCCAGATACATCTGAGCGTGACGGCGGCCACGGACACGAAAACAATCCAAAGAAAAAACACCCGGCAACCTACCGGTAATTTCTTGCTTAATGCGGGCAGATTATTTATCTCAGCTCATCCTGAGGGAAAAACACGCCCGAATGACGTGAACACTTACGCCTCTACTACCATGGCGTTCTGGCCCATCGTGTAGTCGGTCTTGCTGCCTGTGCCGGTATTGTCCTCGGGCACCACGCCGCCGGGATCTGACAGGTCCCAGTCCAGCTCTCTGAGAAGCGGATCTATCAGCGCGTATCTGGTCATGGTCTCGTTCTTTGACAGGCCGGCCCTGTGGGTCTTGATCCTCTCCCTCATCGTGATGATAGTCTTGATTAGTTTCTGCATAGCGGCGCTTGTGGCACACGGTATATAAGCAGATTACGGTTGCCGGTTTTGTTGCAAACGCGGGTGATGTCCGATGACCGCTCCTTGGGTAATCGGGGTTGTTCGGGAAAATGCTGATCGCGGCCAGACGGTTTCAATGAACACCCGAATTTGCACGAGCCCGGTTATCGGGCTGGCTGCGGACTGGAAACTGGGGTTCGATACTTACGCCTCCGCTCCGCGATTTTGACCGCCGTTTCCACTCCGCGCGCCTGATCCTGCCAGACCCCCGTTTCCACTCTGGGCGCTGTTTTTTACCAGGCGCCGTTAGCCTGCCAGTTCATCGGCCGTAGCCAACTATATTACCGGCAGCCCACCACCACGGTTCATGACCGGCCGCAGGCCCCGGCCCAGGGATGGCAACCAGTACGACCCCCTGACCCTGACCCTCACCGACGCGGTGGAGGCGGCCTCGGAGGCCGCCGACGAGGCGAGCCTGGTGGCCCTGGGCACTATCTCCGGCAGGTCGGGCATCGGGACCGTCTTTGAGGCCGCCATGGCCGCGGTCGCCGGGACCAAACCAGGAAAGATAGGCCCCGGCGTCTTTGATGCCGCCCTCAGGGCGGCCAACGACGCCCTGGCCGACTCGAGCATCCCGGCCAACTACGACCGGGTGCGGCGGGCCGTCACGACCATCCCCGACCGGCTCGTCCGGGTGGCCGCCCGGCAGGCTGCCGCCGACCTGTTCGCCGGGATGCCCGCCAAGGACAGGGCGGCCGGCGGCGGGCGCCTGCTGGACAGGATGAGGACGGCCGCCATCAGGGCGGCCAGGACGCGCCTGGAGCGGGACGAGCATGCCCCGGCAGTCCGGGCCGCCGCCGAGGGCGCCCGGGGGATAGCCGACGGGGCAACCAGGATGACCTCGGACATCATCACGGCGGGGGCGCCCGTGCACGCGGCCACGGCGGCCGTCTTCGAGGTGGCCATCCGGGGCGTCCCGCCCGACGAACTGGCCGGTGCCGTCGAGAAGGCCTGCGGGGACCTGCCGGGGACGGCGCGCCGCCACGACGACCTGGTCACAGGCTTTGTGAGGGCGCTCTCCGGGATGATAGCGGCCGATGCGGCCTACCGCCGCAAGTACCAGACCGCGGCCCGCGGGGCCGAGAAGATGGCCCGGAACGAGGCCGCCACCCAGATGGTCAACATGATAACGGAGGGCGCCTTCGAGGCGGTCTACATGGCGCTGGTTGTCGGCGCCTACGCCACCTCCGAGGAGTCCTACTTCGGGCCGGACTACGGGAGCGCCCTGGCCGAGGCCTGCGGGCTGGACCCGCGCAGGTACCAGCCGGTCGGGCCGGGGGGCGCCCCCGACGCCATCAAGGACATCCCAGATGACATACCCGTGGAGGTCCTCCAGGAGCTCCACCAGAAGCTGTCGGCCACCATGGCCTGGGTGACGGGCTCCGAGGAGGATCTCGCCCGGCAGAGGATGTTCAGGAGCGCCCAGGAGGTCGACTACAAGAGGGCCGCCTCCCTGCCCGTCATGCAGGGGATCATCTCCCTGTACGGGGCCGCCTACCAGGAAGGCTACGGCGGGGCCGCCTCGGCCGCCTCCGGCAGGCGGGGCGGAAGGGGCAGGTAGCGCCCATCCCCTCAGGACCATCCAGGATATGCCGCCCTCCCGGGTCGGCGGCCCCTATATCCTAGGCGGTATGGTCTGCCCCGGCGGTCCGGCCCAGGCGGTCCAGCGCGATATCCCTGCCGGCAAGCGCCGCCCCATCGCCGGGGTCTATCGCGATGGCGCGCTCGTAGCAGGAGAGGGCCTCCTGGTGCCGGCCCAGGCGGTTCAGCGCGTCCCCCTTGCAGCGGTACGCATCCCCGTCACGGGGGTCCGCCCGTATGGCCCGCTCGTAGCAGGAGAGGGCCTCCTGGTGCCGGCCCAGAATGTCCAGGGTGGAGCCCATGTTGCCGTGCGCGAAGGGATCCGCCGGATCCAGTTTCAGCACCTGCTCAAAGCAGGCCAGCGAGTCCCCGTGCCGGCCCAGGCTGCGCAGCGCCAACCCCATGCTGCCGTAGGCTGCGGTATACCCCGGATTCAGCCTGACCGCCCTCTCAAAGCAGGCGACCGCCTCCCGGTACCGGCTCACCTCCATCAGGGCCATCCCCTGGTTGTAGTGCAGGCTGGGTTCGGCCGGATCCAGTATCACGGCCTTCCCGAAGCACTCGGCCGCCCGGGCGAACTCGCCTGTCCGGTACAGCAGCACGCCCTGGTCAAAATAGGCGACCGCGCGTCCTGCGCCTGTCGCCCCGGCGGCCTTCCGGTCCGCACCCGGGGAGGTCCGGCCGGTACGTCCGCCATCCCGCCGTCTCCCGCGCCACCTGCGCGCCACCATCAAGGTGGATGCGGTACGGTATATCAGTATGGTGATCGGCAGGTTCTGGGAAGTTATGGTGACCTAGATCGGGGTAGGAAGTTGGTGACCTGAACCGCACCTGTATCATCCACGAGGGGCAAGGTTCTCGGCGAAGGGGTGTGACAGGGGGTACAAGTTCAGGTCAAATTCTGACCTGTGCCTGACCGGCGACCTACGGCAGATGCTGCCGGGTGTGATCGCGTATGGGATTCAGTTTGACCTGAACTTGTACTACAGGGGAGGGGATGGCCGATCGGCAGACATAAATCAAGGACATGATGACTTGACGGCAAAATCCCATGAGTGATAGAACGTACACCGAATGGAAGAAACGTGTAGATGAGGCTGCCAGAAAGGAGTGTAAGCAACAATCGCTAGATTGGGATCATATGCTTAGCCTCTATCAGAGGGTAAACAAGCTAATGAAAGACAACAACAAGGGCAGCCTAGCTGAGAACAGCGTCATATCCAGCTTCCTAGACACTGTAACAGGATTCAATCCCGCGTTCCTTACATTGCGTATGTGGCAAGATACGATCCGTAAGATTCAAGCCGTATGTGTGGATGAGGACGATGGGCATTTGTTTGAGTGTCCTAGTGAGATAACTAGCGGGAAACGTTTGTTGTTCATGCATGAAGACATAATGTTGTTGTTGTTCACTATGCTGGCCATGTATGACGGACCATACAAGAAAATCATCGAACTATTGTACGACGGGGCTGGTGGTAAGCAACCTGAAACATCGATTGGCCGCAAGGCGAAACATCTAGCTGATGGATACGGGATTGACATCAGATATGCAATAAGTCCAGATTTGCGTAACACTGCTGCGCATATGTCGTTTATACCAGAACCAGAGGCTGGTACTGTTGTGTTACGATTCATTGACAAGAAGAACAAGACAGAAACCGAATGTCGGTACACGCGCGAAAAATTAATCTCCATCTATACCGAGATGCAGGATGCGTTGTGGTTGCTATACGCTGCCGTCCAATACTGGTGGAAAGTGGAGTACGGGCCGATGCGGTTGTTTGATGATGAGTTCTTCCGGGCTGAAAACGGGGAAGATGTGAGTAGAAATGCACTTGCGGTGATGATGCAACCAAGCAACCAAAACACAGAGGCGTGGAAAAAGATAGTAGAAATGGCTAGGCGTGATCTAGTACCAAAGCCGGATTAGGCGTTGATACTACGCCCTGTTACAGTCGGTTTCGGGGGGGGGAGGCTCGCCCCCCCCGTGGATGTTCCAGAACCCTCACCACCGGGGCTGTCAAGTTGACGGGACACACCACCCAGTGTAAAATCAGGGACAAGGGATCTTCTCAAGCGCCCATAACAACGACTGGACTAATCCTTGGGAGTGCCTATCTCGCCTAATACCGCCTCAACTATTCTATGCAGTTCCGCTTTCACAGGTTCTGGTACATCGGGATCAACAACAACTACTGTTAATTTCTTTGAGTCCCAACTGATCTTAGTGGCCATATTCGGCCCAATCACACCTGATCGTTTTATTTCAGCCTTGATTCTACTGGCAATGTCCCCGGAGATCGCATCACCTAAGTCATCCGGGCTGATTGTCTTTCGCATTATGTGATTTTGCGCGGCATGACTATATGTGTTGATGAGGTTCAAGGTGGAAAGTGGTAGGGGTGACCCAAGACTCCCACCGCATCCTTCAACCATGCTAACAGAAAGGCCGGACTGCCTCCATCCGCCGTTAGATAATCGGACCCCCGTCCATACTCTCATACTCTCGTTCATACCGGTCCCACTCACTCTTGGTAATGCGTTCCATATCCGTAAAATCCACATTTTTGGAACCATAATGCCGGTCATTCATGTGCCGGGGATATTTTTTCAAATAGTTCGTGTACTCTTCATGCAGTTTTTCCGACAGTAGTGCCGCGTTGTCGCGAAAGTGGACCCGCAACCTTGGGCCGTCATCATCTTCCATCAAATGTGGTGCTTGATTATGTACGCTGGGCCTCTCTGCTTGCGCCTTCATTTGTTGCAGGATATGCCACAATTCTTTATGCGCGTCTGCCCTGCGCCTCACCTTCTCTGCACGGTCGTCTTTCCGTCTGCGCCAGTGTATGTACAATGCAGTGCCTCCGCCCCTGGAGTGGACCCCGGAAAAGGAGAGCGTTTTTTGTATGATTTTACGGACTCGGCCCCCTCATGTGTGTACCGCTTCCCGTGATGCGACTACATGACCTGCGACATACCGGCATACGGAAGACGGTGCCGCGACATGCGCGGCGCCTAGCCGCCCGAAGCCCGCCCGTGCTGGTCGTCGGCCAGTCGCCGTATCTCTGACTGCGGCACCATGTGCACGGTGGTCGGCGTTGCACGTATGTCGCCCGGGTCCGATATCACGCGCAGCTCCTCATCCGGCTGGCCGGCGTTGCTTATCACGTGTATGACCGCGTCCTTGCTGTTCTTGGCGTGCTCGTACTCGGACTCCGTGAGCTCTATGCCGCTCATGTCGTGTCTCGCCTTGACCTCTATCTCGCGCCGCCGCCCGTCCGCATGGGTGGAGAGCAGGTCATACCCTATGCCGCGCCGGTCGGTGACATCCTCCACCCTGAAACCCTCGGCGCGCTCATGCCGCTTGCTTGCCTCCATGCCTATCTTCTCGGTGGGTTGGGTTTGGGCCGGCCCGTCGGCATCCGGCACCACCCTGACCCATCCCTCCAGTATGGACGGATGTGGGGCGAGCGTCACCGCCGTCTCGTGGTCGGCCTCCGTCTTGCTTATGAGGCGCTTCAGTTCGCGGATCCGGGCATCCAGGGAGTCTTTCCTCGGGCCGACGCCGATCCCGTCCATCTCCCGCCGTCTGGCCTCAACCTCCGCCTGCATGCGCTCCACTTCGGTCTTTTTGCGATGTTCCTGAATATTTCGCCGCTCGGCGGCCATCCCGTCTGCCTTGGCGTACGCCATGGCATGCACCGCCTTTTGTATGTCGTCCATCTGCGGGGCCGGGCCAGCCGCCATGCCGTTGTCGTATTTCATGCCGTGCAGGATGAACGGGTCTACACCGTCTACCTTGCCGTCCGCGTATTTGTGGGCCGCCAGCAGCCTGTCGACCCGTTTCCCGTCCTTGTCGTGTATCGATATCGTATGAAATACGACGTGCCCGTCGAACCCGCCCGGATCGCGGAACACCGAGCCGAACTTGAGGTCGTCCGAGCAGTTTTCGCGGATCCACCTGGTCAGGTGGTCATACTCGGGGCGACCCCTCGCGAACAGCTCCGCCGGCGGCTTGTCATATTCGAGGCGCCTCCTCGCGAGCGGTCCGTCCCGTATGGCATCGGGCACCTCAAGACTGGTCTTTTTTTCCTCGTATCGGACAGAACCACCCAGACCTGCAAACAACTCCTTCACCATCAGCACGAGATGCTCCCCGTCGATACGCTGCGCCCTGACGCGTTCCGTCTCGCGCCTGACGTACTGCGGGTCTATGTTGGTGCGACCCATCCTCTTGGCCACCTTCCCGGCACCTTCTATGACCCTGCTCACCTGGTCGTCCATGTCGTTGGCGGGGCCGGTCATTCCGCCAACATGCTGGCCATCCTTGCGCGTCTGGCCGACCGCGTCGTTGGCGGAGCCTCTCCAGATGGCATCCGTCATCAACCCCTTCACGTCGACCCCGGCCAGGACCTGTCCCATCACGTCGAACGTCGGGTATTGCAGCTCAATCTGGCGTATCTTCTCAAAGAGCGTCTCCATGACATGGCCCTCGCGCGTGCGGGCCGCCACCATGTTGGATATTACCACGTCGTGTTCCTGGCCGTACCGGTAGAGCCTGCCCATCCGCTGCTCCAGCGATACGGGAGTCCAGGGCAGGTCGTAGTTGACCATCCTGTGGCAGAACTGCAGGTTGATGCCCTCGCGGGCCGCGTCGGTGGCCAGCATTATCTGCGACCTCCCGCGGAACTCATCCTTGGCCCTCTCGCGGTCGGCCATCTTCATCGTGCCGTCTATCCGGCACACGTCGTACGGTGCGCCGTCCTCGCGGCGCATCTTTGCGATGTTCTCCTGTAGGTAGTCGAGCGTGTCACGATACTCGCTGAATATCAGCAGTTTGTCCTCGCCTATGCCGCGGATCTCCGAGGTCAGCTTCTTCAGCTTGGTGTCGGGCTCGGTCTCGGAGGTGCGTGTTGCCAGCCCTATCAGCCCGCCCAGTTCTTTCAACTCGTCCCTCAGTTGCTTGGGGGTCTGCGCCGAGGTGTACCCGGCGGCCCTGATCTCCGCGTCCTCCTTTTCTTTATCGTCCTCCTCGCCCGTGTACGACATCGGGTAGTTGTCCATCGGGCCGTTCCACCTCTTCTGGCGTTCTTCGAGCTTCTCCCGCCGCCGCTTGAGCGATTCCAGGAGGGCGCGCGTGCTGGATGCCATCCGTTTCTGTATTATGAGAACCGCAAAGGCGGCTATGCGGTTGGCATCGCGGGCCATCTGCATGTCGTACTGGCTCGTTACGTACTCTGTCACCTTTTCGTACAGTTCCTTCTCCGTATCGGACATGTCATACTTGACGGATCTGACGGTACGACCCGGAAAGAGCTGCTCGCCGTCCATGCTGACCATCTCCTTGTTCACGTGCCGTATGAACAACTGGTCTTTCTCGTCGTACACGTCCTTGTCGGTCATCCCGGAGTCGGAGAAGAGATCCGGCCTCAGCAGCTTCAGCAGCAGCCGGAAGTTCTCCGGTTTGCCCCGGTGAGGCGTGGCGGTCAGGAACAGCATGTGTGTTGATATCCGGCCCAGCAGCTCGCCCAGCCTGTACCGTCCGGTGACGCTCTTGTCGGTGGCGTTGAGGTTGTGGGCCTCGTCCACCACCACCAGGTCGAACTTGGCCTGCTCCAGCATGCGCATCTGGTTGTCCTGCTTGGCATAGTCCATGGAGGTTATCAGCACGGGCTTGTCATCCGACAGCCACGGGTTGGCCCGCCCCTGTATGTCGCCCTCTATCACGAGGCTATCCGTGTTGACAAACCGCCTCAGCTCGTCCTGCCACTGGTACTTTAGCATCGCGGGCACCACGACCAGCACCCGCTTCACCCGTCTCTGTATGGACAGCTCCTGGATTATCCTGCTGGCGACGACGGTCTTGCCGCCCCCGGGCTCGTCGGCTATCAGGTATCGGATGGGGTCCGGCTTGCCGGACACCCGGTAGATGGTCTGGAGTTGGTGCGGCAGCTGGTCGGCCGAACCGGGCGTTCCGAGGTTTCTTGCGTACTCGTGGCGCAGCCGCTCCACGGCCACGAACGCCTTCCATGGTTCGCCCCGTGTTGCCTCGGCCGGCCGTATGCCGTGGTTTGTGTTTGGTATGGCGAGTGTTTTGTACTCGCCGTCGTGCTGTATGGTAAGCAGGTTACGTTCCGGCATGGCGCCGATGAACGTGGCCGGGCCGTACCACTGCCGTCCTACAATCATCGTGTTGCGCTCGAGCTTGGCGAGGTCGACATCCTCAACCATGTCGTACGGTGGCGGCGGACGGTATAATTGTGAAGGCAAGTATATCTGGTTAGTTTACCTGCGCATGGTGAGCAGACCCTTTTTGTTGCATCGGCTTCGAGCTGTCAATTGTGAATGGGGGATTTCGAGCTGCAGCCTTACTCGGCTTCGAGCTGTTACAGATGAGTGCAGCCTTGCTGCTTGCCGACCAAAACAAAAAGGAGGTGAACGAAAATAGAAAGATCAAAAGCCTACATTGGAATCGACATAGGGAAACGGACCTGCGTGGTCTGCGTCATGGGCGCGGACGGCAACGTCCTGGAGGGGACCAAATACCCCAACACCAGGGCGGACGCCCGGAAATTCGCCGAGAGCGTCGCGGCCCGGTACGACTGCAAGGCGGTCTGCGAGTCCACGGCCTGGCTGTGGCTCAAGACATACGAAGTGTTCGAGGATCTGAAAATATCCATAGTGCTGGCCAACCCGCTGCGGCTCAAGCTGTCCCAGTCCGGGACCAAGACCGACAAGATTGATGCCAGGCAGCTGGCCAACCGGCTCAGGATGGACGATATCCCGACCTGCCACGTGCACAAGCGGAACAACAGGCGCGACCTGGACCTGCTCCGCCAGCGGATGATCCTGATCAAGGAACGTACCCGCGCGCTCAACCGCCAGCACGCCATCTGCGGCAAGTACGACCACCCGACCAGCTCGGGCCACGGAAACACGTCCGGAGCCAAGTACCAGGAATACCTGAACGGCCTGAAGCTGAACCCCGGCGACACCAGGATCATGGGCCAGTACGTCCGTCACGTCAGATACCTGAACGGCGAGATAGACATGCTGGAGAAGCTCGTGGCAAAGGCGGCCCTGGACAACGAGGATGCCAAGCTGATAATGAGCCTGCCCGGGTTTGACGCCTTCAGCGCCCTGCTGGTGGCCGTCTCCATCGACGGCATCGGCCGGTTCGCCGGCCCCCGGCAACTGGTCTCGTTCCTGGGCCTCTGCCCCAGGGTGTACCAGTCCGGGGACAGCACCCGGCACGGCCGCATGAAGAAGAGCTCCGACCGCGCCCTGACATGGATCATGATGCATTCGGCCCTGGTGGCCGGCCATCACAATCCCGTGCTGTCGGCATACTACGAGGGCGTCCGCAAGCGCCACCCGCCGGTGGTGGCCCAGAGCCACCTGGCCAAAAAGATGGCCATCTACATCTGGCACATGCTGAACAAACGACAGCCCTACCGATTCCATGACCAGAAGGCCTACCAGGCCAAGCTGGTCCGGCTGGCGCGGCTAGCATCCCGCATCTAGCCGGCGCTCCGGCACCCATCTCTGGATCAATTTGGGAGGGTGTCGGGGCCCGGCCAGACGCGGCCCGCCACCGTGCGGGATCCGCCCAGCACCATTGGCAGATATTTTTTTTTCGCACGGGAAAAAAACGACCGGAATGGCGCCGCCGGCCCGCGCGGTGCCCAACGAGCAGGGATCTCCGGATCCCGCGTGGGGAGCCCTGCGCATTTCCAGATCCGGTCCCCCATCGGGAGGCGTCTCGCCGCCCCGGCCTGGGCGAGGGGCGGCTTCGACGCCTCCCTTGGGTCCCTATCCCGGTGCAAAAAACGATGATCCTGCCGCGCAAGTCGGCGCGTCTTAAATACTGCCAGTCCAACTTACCTGCGGCATGCATCAAGGCATACGGCTTCCGCTCTCACGCGCCGCCTTTACATACACAGATGAAAGCCTGTAAATCCTAGGGAACCAACTGTGTGCGGCGGCAGACCCCTAGTGTTACATGGGCTTCGAGCCCTTCCAGATGAATGGGGACTACACGAGCTGCAGCTTTAGTGGGCTCCGAGCCCTTACAGGTGATTGCAGCCTTGCTGCCTGCCAACCAAAAAAAAGGAGGTGAAAAGAAATGGAAAGAAAAAAAGAAGCATACGTCGGAATCGACATAGGCAAGAGGATCTGCGTCGTCTGCGCCATGGACAAGGACGGCGATATCCTGTACAGGAGCAAGTATCCCAATACCAGGGCCGACGCGGCCGTGTTCGCCGATACCGTCCTGGCCAAGTATGACAGTCAGGCCGTCTGCGAGTCCACCGGCAACCTTTGGTTCAAGACGTTCGAGACGCTCGAGGAGCGCGGCATATCCATAGTGCTGGCCAACCCGCTGCGGCTCAAGCTGTCCCAGTCCGGGAACAAGACCGACAAGCTGGATGCCAGACATCTGGCCAACCGGCTCAGGATGAAGGACGTCCCGACCTGCCGCGTGCACCCGCCGGAGAAGCGGCACAACCTGAACCTGCTCTACCAGAGGGGGACCCTGATACAGGACCGCACCCGCGTGCTCAACCGCCAGCATGCCATCTGCGACAAGTACGACTACCGGACCACCTCGGGCCACGGAAACACGTCCGGCCCCAAGTACCAGGAATTCCTGAACGGCCTCAAGCTGAAGCCGGGCGACACCAGGATCATGGCACAGCAGGTCCGCCAGGTCAAATACCTCAACGGGGAGATCTCCATCCTGGACGATCGCATCATAGAGGCGGCCCGCCAGAGCAAGGACGCCCGGCTGATAATGAGCCTGCCGGGGTTTGACGCCTTCAGCGCCCTGCTGGTGGCAGAGTCCATAGACGGCATAGGCCGGTTCGCCGGCCCCAAGCAGCTGGTCTCGTTCCTGGGGCTCTGCCCCAGGGTCTACCAGTCCGGGGACAGCACCCGGCACGGCCGCATGAAGAAGGACGCAGACGGCAGGCTGACCTGGATCATGATGAACGCGGCGATGGTCGCACACCAGCATAATCCGTACCTGTCGGCGCTCTACGAGAACTACAGCAAGCGCCATCCGCCCATCGTGGCCCGGAGCCACCTGGCCAACAAGATGGGTGCCATCATCTGGCACATGCTGACCAACGAGGAGCCGTTCCGATTCCGCGACGAGCAAGCCTACCAGGCCAAGCTGGCTAGGCTGGGGACCGGCGCCTAGGTCCCGCGTGTCCCGGACGCCAAGCCCTCGACGACATGGGCAGACGTTCGGACGCGCGGGCCGGCGCCGATCCTCGGCCACGCCCACAACGGGGGCCGACCGGCCCCCCTCGCGCGTTTTTATGCGCCATCCGAAGACCGCCGGACCGGAGTGTCTCCACCGCCGCCCATCATCGGGCGGATGGCGACCTCCAGCACCACGGGATCGCCGGATCCCGTGGGGGACCCTGCGCACTACTTTTTCCCCGGCCGTCGGGGGTCCTCTCGCCGCCCCCAACCGGGTGAGGGGCGGCTTCGAGGCCCCCCTCCGACCCCGCCCCGGTGGTCAAAAAATGATGAAATCGTCGTCCAATCGTCGATCGTTTAAGTACTACCGACCCAAATTCTCGCTGGCATACAGCAAGGCAGTTAGCTCACGCCCACACAGTCCAATTGGGTTACACAGGTGTAATACCAACACATAACATCGACGGGCCCAAAAACCCATCACATATGGGTGGTTCGTGCTTGCTGGCAAACCACCCAACTGGAGTTCGCGCCTGATGGGGACACGTTCTCATGCCGGCATACGGAAGATGGTGCCGCAACATATGCGGCGCCTAGCCACCCGAAGCCTACCCGTGCTGGTCGGCCAACCGCCGTATCTCTGACTGCGGTACCATGTGTACGGTGGTCGGCGTTGTACGTATGTCACTCGGGTCTGATATCACGTACAACTCCTCGTCCGGCTGGCCGGCGTTGCTTATCGCGTGTATAACAGCGTGCTTGCTGTTCTTGGCGTGCTCGTACTCGGATTCCGTGAGCTCTATACCGCTCATGTCGCATCTCGCCTTGACCTCTATTTCGCGCCACCGTCCGTCTGCATGGGTGGACAGCAGGTCATACCCTATACCGCGCCGGTCAGTAACATCCTTTACCCTAAAACCCTCGGCGCGCTCGTGCCGCTTGCTGGCCTCTATACCTATCTTCTCGGTGGGTTGGGTTTGAGCCGGCCCGTCGGCATCCGGCACCACCCTGACCCACCCCTCCAGCATGGGCGCAGACAGGATGAGCGTTACCGCTGTCTCGTGGGTGGCCTTCGTCTCCCTTATGCGACGCTCCAGTTCGCGGAGCCGGGCATCCAGCTCATCTCTCCTCGGGCCAAAGCCGATCCCGCCTTTCATCGCGTCGAAGCCGATCCCGCCTTTCATCGCATCGAAGCCAGGTCCATCCCTCTCCCGTTGTTTGTCCTCAACCTCCGTCTGCATGCGCTTCAATGCAGCCTTCGTGCGATGTTCCCAGAGCTTTCGCCGTTCGGCGGCCATCCCGTCCGCTTCCACGCGCGCCATGGCCTGCACCGCCGTCTGTACGTCGTCCGTCTGCGGGGCCGGGCCAGCCACCATGTCGATGTCGTATTTCATGTCGTGCAAGATGAACGGGTCGACATTGTCTACCTTACCGTCGGCGCATTTGTGGGCCGCCAGCAGCCTGCCTACTCGTTTTCCAGCCTTGTCAAGTATTGATATCGTGTGAAATATGACGTGTCCATCGAATCCATCCGGATCGCGGAACACCGAACCGAACTTGAGGTCGCCCGAGCAGTATTCGCGGATCCACCCGTCCAAGTGACCATATATGCGGCCACCCCTAGCAAACAGCTCAGCTGGCGGCACGTCATATGTGGCGCGCCTCCTCGCGAGCGGTCCGTCCCGTATGGCATCTGGTACGTCAAGCCTAGTCTTTTTTCCCGTATACCGGACAGAGCCACCCAGACCGGCAAACAACCGCTCCACCATCCGTACGAGATATTCCCCGTCGGTACGCTGCGCCTTGACGCGCTCCGTCTCGCGCCTGACGTACGGCTTGTCTATGGGGGTGCGGCCCATCCACTTGTCCGCCTTCCTGCCATTTTCTGCGAGCTTACTCACCTGATCGGTTATGTCGTCAGTGGAGCCGGGTACCCTCCCACCAACAGGTATGTGCTGGCCGGCCTTACTCCCCAAGTCAGCCATGTCATCCGCGAAACTACCCCGGATGGCATCCGTCATCAACCCCTTCAGGTCGCCCCCGGCCAGGACCTGTCCCATCACGTTGAACGTCGGGTATTGCAGTTCAATCTTGTGTATCTTCTCAAAGAGCGTCTCCATCACGTGGCCCTCGCGCGTACCGTCCGCTACCATGTTCGATATTACCACGTCGTGCTCCTGGCCGTACCGGTGGAGCCTACCCATCCGCTGTTCCAACGATACGGGGGTCCAAGGCAGATCGTAATTCACCATGCGGTGACAGAACTGCAGGTTGATGCCCTCGCGCGCGGCATCGGTGGCCAGCATTATCTGCGACCTCTCGCGGAACTTCTTCTGGGCCTCCTCGCGGTCGGCCATCTTCATCGTACCATCTATACGGCATGTGTCATATGGGGTGCCGTCGTCGCGGCGCATTTTTGCGATGTTCTCTTCTAAGTAGTCGAGCGTATCCCTGTATTCACTGAATATCAGCAGTTTGTCATCGCCTATGCCGCGGATCTCCAAGGTTAGCTTCTTCAGTTTGGTGTCGGGCTTGGTCTTGGAGGTACGCTCGGCCAGCCCAATCAGCTTATCCAATTCCTTCAACTCATCTTTCAGTTGCTTGGGGGTCTGCGCCGACGTGTACCCGGCGGCCCTGTACTCTACATCCTCAATTTCCCCCTCGTCCATATTGTCCACGTCACCCACATCCTGCATGGCATCATCTTCCACCGGCCTGTCCCACTTCTTCAGACGGCCTCCGAGCCTCTCCCGTCGCCGCTTGAGCGATTCCAGAAGGGCGTGCGTGCTGGACGCCATCCGTTTCTGTATTATGAGAACCGCGAAGACGGCTATGTGGTTGGGGTCCCGGCCCATCTGTATGCTGTACTGGCGATTCACATATTCGGTCACCGTGTCGTACAGTTCCCGCTCCGTCGGCGACATGGCATACTTGACGGATTTGACGCTTCGCTCCAGAAAGATCTTCTTGCCGTCCATGTCGCGCATTTCGTCCTTCACGTGCCGCATGAAGAGCCGGTCTTTCATGTCGTACACTTCCTCGTCGGTCATCCTGGAGTCGGAGAAGAGATCCGGCTCCAGTAGCTTAAGCAACAGCCGAAAGTTCTCAGGTTTGCCCCGGTGCGGCGTGGCGGTCAAAAACAGCATGTGTTTGGATCTCTGACCAAGCAGCTCACCCAACTTGTACCGTCCGGTGACGTTCTTGCCGGTGGCGTTGAGGTTGTGGGCCTCGTCCACCACCACCAGGTCGAACTCGACCTGCTTCAGCATGTCCATCTGTGTTTTTTGTTTGGCATAATCCATGGATGTTATCAGCACCGGACCGTCCGACAGCCACGGGTTGGCCCGCCCCCGCACGTCCCCCTCGATCACAAGACTCTCCATGTTGACAAACCGTTTCAGTTCGTCCTGCCATTGGTACTTTAGCATCGCGGGCACCACGACCAGCACCCGCCTCACCTGTCCCTGTATGAACAACTCTTGGATTATCCTGCTGGCGACGACGGTCTTGCCGCCCCCGGGCTCGTCGGCTATCATGTATCTGATGCGGCCCGGTTCGCCGGACACTTGGTATATGGTCTGGAGTTGGTGCGGCAGCTGGTCGGCGGAGCCGGGCATTCCGAGGTTTCTTGCACATTCATGGCGTAGCCGCTCCACCGCCACGAACGCCCTCCACGGTTCGCCCCGTCTTGCTTCGGCCGGCCGTATACCGTGATTCGTGCTAGGTATGGTGAGCGTCTTGGTCTCGCCGTCGTGTTGTATCATGAGCAGGTTCCGTTCCGGCATTACTGCGAAGAGCGTAGCTGGGCCTTTCCACTGTGGCCCCTCGATCATGGTGTCACGCTCGAGTTTGGTGAGGTCGATGTCCTCGACCATGCCGCATGGTGATGGCATGCGGTATAATTGTGTTGGTTGCGGTGTTAATATTAAACCAACACATAAACTACACCACACGGGTTGTGTGGCATGGGGCAGCCGTTCCACAAGCTGGTGAAGCCTAGGGCGGATGTCCGTGCCGGCGCCATGGACAAGAGTGTCTATGCGGCCAACTTGGGGGACCTGATCGGGCACAGTAATGCCGGCAAGCAGTACTGGGACAAGGGCGAGTTCACCAAACTGACGTACCGTACGTGCGGCCTGGACAATGCGCTTGATGACATCAGGGCGCGGTTACACGAGGGCCGGGGCAGTGGGTTCCGCCAGATAGAGACCAGTTTCGGTGGCGGCAAGACGCATTCGATGATCGCGATGTATCACATGTGCCGGGACTGGGACGCCACGCCCGTGGTGATAGACGGCACCGACTTGGACCCGTCCACCCAGACCGTTTGGGGCGAGATGGAGAGGCAGCTGGATGGCAAGATCGACATGATGTCCGGCAAGGTGGCCCCCGGCGGCGCGGCCATCACCAAGCTTCTGGAGCGGTCCAAGCCCGTGTTGATACTGATAGACGAGATAGCCCACTACCTGGACGGCTCCAAGGGCGTGGGCACCGTCAACCACAAGACGGCCTCGAAAGTTAGCGTTGGTCAGTCTAACATGGCGGCGCAGACGGTAAACTTCCTGCAAAGGCTATTCACCAAGGTGGGCCAGCTGCCGCGCGTATGCGTGGTAATCAGCCTACCGGACCGTGACCAGGTAATTGAGAAAAGGTACTATGACCAAGTGCAACGAGTGGCCGGCCGGCAGAGGCAGACGGTGACGGTGGCCGACCCCGCCGATATACCGCATATCATACGCCGCAGGTTGTTTGAGACAGGCGAGGATGTAATATTGGACCGCGCCGCCGACATCATACGGTCATACGTGGACGAGTGCGTTGCCGGCCGCTCAATCCACCAGGACGAGACCGATGCGTATGCAGAGCGCTTCCGTGCCTCTTACCCGTTCACACCCGACGTGATAGACGTGCTGTACGGCAGGTGGGGGAGTTACCCTACGTTCCAGCGCACGCGCGGCGCCCTCAGGTTGTTGTCCAGCGTGGTGCATTCGCTGCTGAAGTCGGATAGGCCGTACATAACGTTGTCCGACATAGACCTGAGCGTCAACGAGATACGTAAGGAGCTGATACACCACGCGGGCGAGAATATGGAGTCCGTGATCAGTTCGGACATCACGTCCAGTCAGTCCGGCGCCGCGCAGCATGGGGACGCAGGTGTGCGGGCGGCCCGGGCCATCTTCATGTATTCGTTCCCTGCCGAGCACCGGGGCGCCACCAGGGATGATGTCAGGCGGGCCGCGTTTACGGCCGAGAACGGCCACTCCGTGGTGGGAGACAAGCTGGATGCGCTGCGCCGGTCGCTGTTCTTTTTGGAGCTGACCGACGACCAGATGCTCAGGTTCACGCACACCGAGAACATAAACAGGGTCATAGACCGCGCAAAGCGTAGCGTCAACAACTCCGATGCGGATGCCAAGGAGCGCAACATACTGGAGGGGAGGGTCGGCTCCAAGTTTCGCCGCATGTACGTGTGGCCGGACCACACGTCCCGCATAGAGGACATTCCGGGGCTACAGTTGGTGATAATGGAGAAGGCCGACATCGAGTACTGTAAGAAGGTAGTAACCAACGTGAGCCCGAAGAGCGGAAGGATCAACCAGAACGCCCTGGTGTTCGTGATGCCGGCAACCGACGGGGGGGGGCGCTGTCCAACTCGATACGCGAGCTGCTGGCCATCCGGGATATACGACGCCGGATGGGAGCGTCCCTAAAGCCGGCCAATATCAAGGTGCTGAACGAGACGGAGCGGCGCGCGAAGGGCGGCATAGATGTCGGCCTGCGCGAAAAGTACGCAGAGGTGTGGCTGCCGAACCGCGACGAGGTGATGCGGCGGTGCAGCATGGCCCACAGCCACCCCGACGAGGACGGGCTGCCGTTAGGCGACGTCATCTGGAAGAAACTGGTTGATGAGTTCCAGATAGCCGAGCGGCTGGATCCAGATTTGATGGGCGAGTACGAGGGCGGCCCGGAAGACATATTCAACCACATGATGAGGACGTGCGGCGAGCGCCGCCCGGCATCGCTGGATGTGGTCAGGACCGCGATGGAGAAGCCGGCCAAGCCGCCCGATACTGGTGGTTCTCAAGGCACGCTTGGCGGGGAAGGCTTGATAGTGGATTATCTGCCGCGTGGCGCCAAGCGGCCAGAACCGAGTAAATCGCCAGAACCACCCGAGGGGACCACACTACCACCAGTCGCGGGACTCCACTTCACTGATGTGGTGGACAGAGAGACGGTGGCCGGGTGGGGCAGTATATTTGTCACGTTGCGCGATATAGCCACCACTACGGTGAGGCTGACGGTCGACCAAAAGAGTGAGAACGAGTTCAGCGTGCATCTGGACATGACCGGCAAGATACCCGGAGAAGTGGCAAGCAGCATACGTGACAGTGTCTCGGACAATGGAACCTACAGCGAAGATGAAAGCTGGTGAGCGGCGGCTCATCGGCGAGATGCTTCCCATACGGAAGATCTCCGAGGCTGGGGCTGCCGAGAAAGGCAGAGCAAACGGTAGAATAAACAACCTACACCGTTGGTGGGCTACGCGGCCGACCAACGTGTCCCGTATAACTGCGTATGCTGCCTTGGTATGGCCCCCGCTGTCCGACCACGAAGACACAATACGTGATATGTATGACTATGCTAAGTCCACCGACCATACGAAGCCGGCCATCCGCGAGCGCGCCAGGGCAAGGATACGAAAAGTCTGGGGAGGCCACACCCCCAAAGTATTGGACCCGTTCGGTGGCTCTGGCGCCCTGCCATTTGCAGCAGCATGGCTTGGGTGTGAATCGCACAGTATGGATTACAACCCAGTAGCTGTGTTCATGCAAAAATGTTCCTTGGAGTACCCCGCTAAGTACGGTAAAAGCCTCATTGATGACGTACGAAACGCCGCGGATACCATGCGGCAGGAAATTCACGAAGCGGTCGGTAAATTCTATCCGGGCGGCGAGATGGATGATGGCCTGACGTATGATTTCTATGGGTACAGGTGGTGCCGCACCATACCATGCATGTGTGGGGTGACCATACCACTCGTGAAGTCGTACGTGTTGTCAAAAAGTCGCGACATCTATCTTTGCCCCAAGGTCGAAGGTCAGATAGTACGGTTTGATGTGGTGGGTGGGTCATACGGCCCCATACCGGAGGGTTTCGACCCCAAAAAAGGGTCGATTGGGGGCAACGTGGTGCAGTGTGGCGTATGTGGCCACACATACACCAACCAGGAGATGCGCACCATGTTCAACAATGGGAAGGGGGGCGAGCAGATGCTGGTTGCGGTGTTTACACACGCTAAGAAGCAAGGGCGTTTCTATATGGAGATTGACGAGGATGACCATGCACGGTATGAACAGTGCGCAATCGAACTGGAGAGCAGTCGTGCGCGATTCAGGGCCAAGTATGGAGTCGATCCAATACCGTCAGATATCATCCCGACACCGGATGGTAAGGAGTATCATATGAACGGACCATGTTGGCACGCTACCGGGATTGTTGCACATGGTTACACCCGTTGGGAACGCCTGTTCAACACGCGGCAGATGTTGTGTTTGGTAAGTATGCTGAACATACTTCGACGGACCGAGGCGCACCTGACTGAACAACACGGACTGGAGTACGGGTGTGTAATTATGTCGTACATGGCGCTCATGCTAAGCAAAACCGTAGAAAGATATTGTAGGTTGTCGCCTTGGAGGAGTGATAGTGGACGAATTGTGGATTGTTTCGCATTACAGTCACTCAAACCCACTGCCGACTATGCAGAGGCCGCACCACACCGTATATGGCTGCAGAGTACCGAGTCAGTATTGGATGGGTTGGGGGCTGCGCTCTCGGCGGCGGACGGTAGTGCGTATGTGGTCCAGAGAGGTTCGGCTACCGATCTTCCGTATGACAACGAGTATTTTGATGCCATATGCACCGACCCCCCATACTACGACTCCATACACTACTCCAAGGCGGCTGACTTTTTCTACGTGTGGTTGAAGCGCGCGGTGGGCCACATGCCCATATACGAGGGACTGTTCCGGGGCGTGTCATCACCTGACAGTGACGAGGCCGTACAGACGACAGTACTTGCGCGTAATCTTCCACGCATGAGTAACCTCGTACGCAACAAGGCCGGCTACCAAAGTTTGATGACCCGCTCCCTCAAAGAGATGTACCGCGTGTTGAAGCACGATGGCATACTCACGTTGGTGTATACACACAAGTCAACAGACGGGTGGGAGACGCTGATACAGGCCATGTTGGACTCGGGGTTCGTGGTAACGGCCACATGGCCGATTGATACTGAATCTAAGAGCAGGGCGGGAAGTATAGACACCGCCTCGCTGGCATCTTCCATCTACATGGTTGGCCGCAAGTGGAAGAAACAGCCTAAGGCATACTATGGGAACGTGCGGGAGGAACTGCGGGCACATGTATGCAACAGGCTGGACCAGTTCATGAAGCAGGGAGTGAACGGCGCCGACTTCTATATCGCAGCCATAGGGGTGTCGTGTGAGGTGTTCGGCAAGTACGAGACGGTGGTGCGCGACGACAACGGCCGGCAGGTCACCGTAGAGGGTATGTTGTCCGACATACGCGGGATATGTTCCGATCATATCGTCAAGACGCTGACCACCGGCGCCGCCGGGGAGATAGACTCAATGTCCAAGCTGTACATATCGTGGCGGTGGGCGTACGGCGACCGAGCCGTGCCGTATGACGCTGCCCGCAAGCTATTCACGGGTGTAGGCCTCAACATAGACGACCACGTTGACACGATACTAAAGAAGACCGGCCGGGATATGACTATGCTGGACTCCGCACACCGCAAAAAGGACATACGCACGAAAAATACCATCGACGTACTGCACAAGGCATTGCAGTTGTGGCGCGACCAGGAGACCGACATGATGCGCGAGCTACTCTTATCCACGGGCAACCAAGGCAACCCCAAGTTCGATCAAACCATACAGGCCATAATAGAGGCGGGCGCTGCAAAGCCCGACGTACACCCGGAGACCGCCGAAAAGCGCGAGCTGGAGGCGTTCCTGTCGGGTAGGAAGCTGGAGGCTCCTGGTCCCCGCAACGTGAATCTGGACGGTTTCATGTAGTGGGCAGCCGACATTGCCGGTGGGTGTGGTTGCCGAGGCTGGTTGTAATTGGAATACGTAGTAAACGATTTAGTTATCCAATCTTAACTGGACAGACTAAAATTACAAATAACCGCGCATAAGTACGCGATCGGACACCATCAAGCAATGAAATGGAACTTACCAGAGATAAATTCCTTCTAGATGCAAGCATAGACGCACCCAAGGCACTACACAGGCAGAAAAGGACACAAAAGCTATAGGGATAGGCTGCTGGTGTACATGGCTAGGAAAAGGGGTGGCTCGATCCGCAAGATCGCCGACGACTTTGGCAGCACGTGCTTGACCATACGTGACTGGATGGTCAGGACCAAGGGTGGGTTTGACAGGCTACACGATACCAAGAGGCTTGGGCCACCGCACCGACTGGATGCCGCGCAGCTGGCAGAAATACGGGAGAATCTCCTGGCCGGACCGCGCAAGCTCGGGCTTGAGACGGACATGTGACTGGCAAGATCCTGGCCGAGCACATCAGGCGAAAGCACGGGATAATGTTCATGCTCCGCACGACGCAGACATCGATGCGCGAGGTGGGGTTCAGGCACCTCAAGCACCAACCGAGGCGCCCCAAAGCCGCTTCCGACCAGGAAAAAAAGGCGTTTACAAAAAAGCTAACCGGCTAGCCATGTACCACTCCAACCGGGGCTACAAGGTCCTAGTCGGCGACGGGGCATCCAACATACTGGCTGGAACGTGCACAAGGCTGGTACCGCAGGGATGCAAAAGCGACATCGCCCACCACACTCTCCAACAAGAGGTTCTACTCAATGGGCTGCTGTGCAACGGTACCCTCTACTGCAGGTTCTATGACAAGGCCAGCACGGAAAACTAGTGGATTTCCTGCGCTACGTGTACAAGGAGTACGACAGGATCGTCATATTCACGGATAACGCAGAGGATGGGGCGGGCCACACTAGGAGACCGATCAGCGATGCACACTTTAGCGCTAGGAGGCCAGACAAGCACACGGCCGTGACATGCTTGCGGGTACTCAAGGACGCTTTGGTGACTGTGGCGTGGGAACGCTGACGCTGGGCCCGCACCCAATCTCTTCCGGTACGCTAATAGCCGAGGTGGGCTGCGTACGCGCATGGATGACGGATCGCGCTCGCTTGCCATGCTGGTTGACGGCGACAACATCTCCCACAACCAAATCAAAACCATAATAGACGAAGCGTCCAGGCACGGAAAATTGAAGATACGCCGCGTGTACGGCGACTGGACCAAACCCAACTTGGCACAATGGAAAGAGGCGGCCAACTTGAACGCTATACGCCAAGTCCAGCAGTCCAACTACACGAAAGGCAAGAACTCGACGGACGGCGCGCTCATAATAGATGCCATGCGTATGCTTTATGAGGAGAAGGTCGACGGATTCTGCATCGTTTCAAGCGATGGTGACTACACCGGACTAGCAATCGAACTGCACGAGCAGGGCAAGTTCGTGCTTGGGATTGGCAACAAGAAAACCCCACCATCTCTCGTGAATGCGTGTGATCAATTCACGCACATAGAAACAATCACCGCCAAGGGTTCTAAGCGTAACACGGAATGGGTGGAATTTGTGACTAAAGCGATAGGCAGTGATGGTGATGCATGGGTGTTGCTAACTGATGTGGGACAACGCCTTCGGGCAGTCAATCGGGCATTTGACCCGCGAGTGTATGGATTCCAAAGTTTGAGTCTGTTGGTTAGATCACGCCCTGACAAATTCACCCTAGAGGACCATGAGATTGCTGGAAAGGTTTCAGGACACAAGGTAAGACTGAAGGTAGATGAATCAGGTAAATGATCACTAGGCGCCTGTGGTTGGGCAATACGCCACCACCATAAAGCGGGACACGCCCGCCGGCCAGAAATTTTTCCTTCTACCCACATACGGTCCAAGGCGCCAAGTCGTGCTAGCGGCATATCTCTACCATACTGGTCTGATGATTAAACGTCTGGAGTGCGATGCAGATTTTCTCCTCTGTACTACATCGTGACTTCTTGTCTGTCATGCCCTCTTTGGCCTCCCACTGCTAAAGTATGCATCGCTAATCAGTCTCCTTTTAGCGGGGTCCGCCCCACATCCGTGGTTGTGAAGGCAAGTATATCTGGTTAGTTTACCTGCGCATGGTGAGCAGACCCTTTTTGTTGCATCGGCTTCGAGCTGTCAATTGTGAATGGGGGATTTCGAGCTGCAGCCTTACTCGGCTTCGAGCTGTTACAGATGAGTGCAGCCTTGCTGCTTGCCGACCAAAACAAAAAGGAGGTGAACGAAAATAGAAAGATCAAAAGCCTACATTGGAATCGACATAGGGAAACGGACCTGCGTGGTCTGCGTCATGGGCGCGGACGGCAACGTCCTGGAGGGGACCAAATACCCCAACACCAGGGCGGACGCCCGGAAATTCGCCGAGAGCGTCGCGGCCCGGTACGACTGCAAGGCGGTCTGCGAGTCCACGGCCTGGCTGTGGCTCAAGACATACGAAGTGTTCGAGGATCTGAAAATATCCATAGTGCTGGCCAACCCGCTGCGGCTCAAGCTGTCCCAGTCCGGGACCAAGACCGACAAGATTGATGCCAGGCAGCTGGCCAACCGGCTCAGGATGGACGATATCCCGACCTGCCACGTGCACAAGCGGAACAACAGGCGCGACCTGGACCTGCTCCGCCAGCGGATGATCCTGATCAAGGAACGTACCCGCGCGCTCAACCGCCAGCACGCCATCTGCGGCAAGTACGACCACCCGACCAGCTCGGGCCACGGAAACACGTCCGGAGCCAAGTACCAGGAATACCTGAACGGCCTGAAGCTGAACCCCGGCGACACCAGGATCATGGGCCAGTACGTCCGTCACGTCAGATACCTGAACGGCGAGATAGACATGCTGGAGAAGCTCGTGGCAAAGGCGGCCCTGGACAACGAGGATGCCAAGCTGATAATGAGCCTGCCCGGGTTTGACGCCTTCAGCGCCCTGCTGGTGGCCGTCTCCATCGACGGCATCGGCCGGTTCGCCGGCCCCCGGCAACTGGTCTCGTTCCTGGGCCTCTGCCCCAGGGTGTACCAGTCCGGGGACAGCACCCGGCACGGCCGCATGAAGAAGAGCTCCGACCGCGCCCTGACATGGATCATGATGCATTCGGCCCTGGTGGCCGGCCATCACAATCCCGTGCTGTCGGCATACTACGAGGGCGTCCGCAAGCGCCACCCGCCGGTGGTGGCCCAGAGCCACCTGGCCAAAAAGATGGCCATCTACATCTGGCACATGCTGAACAAACGACAGCCCTACCGATTCCATGACCAGAAGGCCTACCAGGCCAAGCTGGTCCGGCTGGCGCGGCTAGCATCCCGCATCTAGCCGGCGCTCCGGCACCCATCTCTGGATCAATTTGGGAGGGTGTCGGGGCCCGGCCAGACGCGGCCCGCCACCGTGCGGGATCCGCCCAGCACCATTGGCAGATATTTTTTTTTCGCACGGGAAAAAAACGACCGGAATGGCGCCGCCGGCCCGCGCGGTGCCCAACGAGCAGGGATCTCCGGATCCCGCGTGGGGAGCCCTGCGCATTTCCAGATCCGGTCCCCCATCGGGAGGCGTCTCGCCGCCCCGGCCTGGGCGAGGGGCGGCTTCGACGCCTCCCTTGGGTCCCTATCCCGGTGCAAAAAACGATGATCCTGCCGCGCAAGTCGGCGCGTCTTAAATACTGCCAGTCCAACTTACCTGCGGCATGCATCAAGGCATACGGCTTCCGCTCTCACGCGCCGCCTTTACATACACAGATGTTCCAAAGGTTCCGGTAGGGTGAGGTGTACAAGTTCAGGTCAAACTGAATCCCATACGCGATCACGCCCGGCAGCATCTACGGGAGGTCGCCGGTCAGGCGCAGATCAGAATTTGACCTGAACTTGTACCCGCAGACATCCCCGGCCGGACCGCTACCGCCGGGGCCGGGCAGGCCGGCCGCCCTTCCTAGCTTCCCCCCGGCGGCTCATCCCCGCCGCCGGTCCACGGCCCGAGGGCGTAGCCGGGGTTGAGCCGGACGGCCCTGTCATGGCTCCGGGTGGCCTCGGCGTGCCTGCCCAGGGCAACCAGCGCGGTGGCCCGGGCGGCGTGCGCCATGGCGTGGTCCGGTTCCATATCGATGGTCCGCTCCAGGTGGGGCAGCGCCTCGGCGTGCCTGCCCAGGTTGATCAGCGTCGCCCCCAGGTTGTAGCGGGCGCGCGCGTCGTCCGGGTCCACCGAGATGGCCCGCTCCAGGTGGGGCAGCGCCTCGGCGTGCCTGTCCTGGGTCATCAGCGACACGGCCAGGTGGTGGCGGGCCCCAAAGTTGTCCGGGTCCAGCGAGATGGCCCGCTCGTAGCTGGACAGCTCCTCCTCGGTCCTGCCCAGGTCCTTCATGGCCATCCCCCGGGCGAGGTGCGCCTCGGGGTTGTCCGGGTCCAGCGAGATGGCCCGCTCCAGGCTGGATAGCGCCTCGGCGTGCCTGCCCAGGCTGGTCAGCGCCGCCCCCCGGTTGTAGTGGGCGAGCGGGTTGTCCGGGTCCAGCGATATCGCCCGCTCCAGGCTGGATAGCGCCTCGGCGTGCCTGCCCAGAGTCATCAGGATTGTCCCCCGGTTGTAGTGGGCGAGCGGGTTGTCCGGGTCCAGCGAGACGGCCATCTCCAGGCTGGATAGCGCCTCGGCGTGCCTGCCCAGGGTCACCAGCAACACGCCAAGGTTGCAGCGGGCCTCAAAGTTGTCCGGGTCCAGCGATATGGCACGCTCGTAGCAGGACAGCTCCTCCTCGGTCCTGCCCAGTTCCTTCAGGACGGTCCCCCGGGCGAGGTGCATCTCGGCGTCGTCGGGGTCCAGCTGGATGGCCCTGTCCAACGATTCCAGGGCCTGTCCGGGCTCGCCGAGCTCCCGCAGCAGCAGGCTGCGGTCATAGTGCAGGAACACCCCGTCGGGGCTCAACTCGATCGCCCTGTCCAGGCTGGATAGCGCCCCGGACAGGTCGCGGCGGTCCCACAGGAGCAGCCCCTGGTGGTAGTGCGCGAGGTAGTCGCGCGGGTCCAGCCGGATCGCCTGGGTGAAGCACGCCAGTGCCTCCTCCGTCCTGTTCAGGTTGCGCAGGACCGATCCCTTGATGGTGTACGCCCCGCCGTCCCCCGGGTCCAGCGATATGGCCCGGTCCAGGGACGCGAGGGCCTGCTCGTCCCTGCCCAGACGGAACAGCGCCAGGCCCCTGTTGTGGTGGGCGGAGTGTCTCTCCGGGTCCAGCGATACGGCCCGGTCAAAGGAGGCCAGCGCCTCGGCGTCCCGGTCCAGGCCGAGCAGCGTCAGGCCCCTGTCGTCGTGGGCCTCTGCGTTCCCGGGATCCACCTTTATCACCCCGTCCTGCGCCCCGAGCGCCTGCTCGTACTCCCCCAGATTGTGCAGCAGCCGTCCGCGGGCGAGGCGCGTATCCGCCCTGCCGGGATCCAGCGATACGGCACGCTCCAGGGAGGCCAGCGCCTCGGCGTCCCGGCCCAGGCTGCTCAGGACTGATCCCCTGACATCGTGCGCGTTCACGTGTCCGGGGTTCAGCTGGATGGCCCGGTCCAGGGACGGGAGGGCCTGCTCGGCCCTGCCCAGACGGAACAGCGTCAGGCCCCTGTTGAGGTGGACTGCCGCATTGTCGGGGTCCAGCGATACGGCCCGGTCGTATGACTGGAGCGCCTCGTCCCACCTGCCCAGGGCGGCCAGGGTGTTTCCCCGGTTCATGTGCGCGTGGATGTCGTCCGGGTCCAGCGATACGGCCCGATCAAATGACTGGAGCGCCTGCTCGTACCGGCCCTGCGCGTACATCAGGTTCCCCCTGTCGTAGTGGAGCTCGACGCTGTCCGGGTCCAGCGATATCGCCCGGTCCAGCGACCGGAGGGCCTTGTCGGGATCACCAGCATCCGTCAGGATTGTCGCCCGGAGGTGGTGGGTGACGGCGTTGTCCGGGTCCAGCGATATTGCCCGGTCCAGGCAGGCGGCCGCGCGCCGGCGCTCCCCTATCTCGGAGAGCGCGGCCGCCTTCGTCCAGTAGTCGTCCACAAAGCCGGGGGCCAGCTCGATTCCCCGGTCCAGGCAGGCGGCCGCGCCGGCGTCCTCCCCGAGGGCGTGCAGCGCCAGTCCCTTCCCCCAGTGCGCCGCATCGTGGTCGGCGTCCAGCGATATGGCCCGGTCGTAGCTGGCCGCCGCCTCCCGGTTCCTCCCGAGTGCGCGCAGCGCCTCGCCGGCGCCGTAGTGGGCGCCGGCCCGGTCGGGTTCCAGTCTGGCCGCCTCGTTCATGCTGTCAAGCGACCTGCCGGGCTCGCCCGCATCCAGCAGCGCCCGGCCGAGACCCTCGTGCGTTCGCGCCCCGTCCGGATCCAGGCGGACGGCCCTCTCAAGGCACCGTACGGCCTCGGCGGCCTCCCCGAAGGTCGTCAGCAGCAGCCCGGCGGCGCGGTGCAGGTCGGGGTCGCCGGGGGCCATCTCGGTGGCCCTCTTGCAGCAGGATACCGCCCTGTCGCGCTCGCCGGCCACCACCAGCAGTATCCCCATGACGAGGTATGCCCCGGGTTCGCCGGGGTTCAGCGATGCGGCCTGGACCAGGCAGGCGGCCGCCAGGCGGTCCTCGCCGACGGTGAGCAGTAGGGCGCCCGCGGCGCACTGCGCCCGCGGGTCGTCCGGGGTCATTCCGGCCGCCTGCTCGAAGAGGGCCGCCGCTCCCAGGTCGTCTCCCGCCTCCCGGAGGGCCGCCCCTTCCGATATGCGCGAGTAGGCGTCGCGGGGGTCCGCCGCCCTCCGGAAGCACCGGAGGGCCCCGTCGGCGTCCCCCATCGCGTGCAGGACGGCTCCCCGGCCCAGGCGCACCAGGGGGTCGTCCGGAGCCGGGCCGGCGAGGTTGTCGAAGATGTCCAGCGCCCGGTCGTGCAGCCCCAGGCGGCTCATCCCCAGCGCCTGCAGCCATCCTGAGGCCACCTCCGGTTCTGATCCCAGGGCGGCCCCCGCGTACGCGCCCATCATCTCGGGCAGGCCAAGCCCCCGCAGGGCCGTCCACCGGTCCGGAGGCGGCCGCCCGACGGCGCCGGAGGGTCCCCCGGGGATTGGCGCCGCCGCACCCCGGCCCCGGCGGGCTATATCGTGGTCCGGATCCGCCTCCAGCACCGTATCGAAGCATTTGGCGGCCCCGGCCCTATCGCCGGTAGAGAGCAGCGCCTCCCCCTTGAAGGCCAGCGCGTCGAGATCGTCCGGGTCCAGCCGGAGGACCTCATCCAGATACCGGAGCGCCGCGGGCGCATCCCCCCCGTCCATCAGCATCATCCCGCGGTTGTAGTACGCGGTGGGGTCGCCGGGGTCCAGCCGGATGGCGCGCTCAAAGTACTCGGCGGCCTTCCCGCCGATGCCCAGTTTCTGCAGGCGCGCACCCCTGTTGCAGTAGGCGGCGGCATCCCCGGGGCCCAGCTCCATGGCGCGATCCAAGGACGCGGAGGCGCGTATATCCTCCCCCATCAGGTACAGGGCCACGCCCTTCTCCCAGTGCGCCTCGGCATGGTCGGGATCCCGCTCCAGGGCCTCCTCGAAGCGGGCCACGGCCTCGCCGTACTTGCCCAGCCCGGACAGGCTCACGCCCTTCCTGTGGTACGAGGCGGCCTTCTTCCGCTGGTTCCTCTTGGCGGCCCTCTTGTTGGCGCGCCTGGCATAGGAGGAGCCCACGCGTCTCAGGGTGCTCCCTCCCGAGGCGGGTGCCCGCCGGCCGGCCGCGGCAGCGGGCTGCCGGATGCCCTCCTGGTTGCGGCTCCCCCTTTCACGAGCGTACGTGTACGCGGTGGCGGTTAAGTCTGTTGGCCCGCCGCCGGGGCCCGGCGGGGACGCATGGCCCGCGGCGGCGGACCGTCGTTGCCGGCATATGGCCGGCGGCGCCGGGCCCGGCGCCCCGGAGCGTCACAGGTGCCGGACCGCTACCGCCGGGGCCGGGCAGGCCGGCCTCCCTTCCCCGCTCCCCCCGGCGGCCTACCCCCGCCGCCGGTCCACGGCCCGAGGGCGTAGCCGGGGTTGAGCCGGACGGCCCGGTCATGGCTCCGGGCGGCCTCGGCGCGCCTGCCCAGGCGGCCCAGCACGGCGGCCCGGGCGGCGTGCGTCATGGCATCGTCGGGGTCCAGCTGGATGGCCCGCTCAAGGTGGGGCAGCGCCTCGGCGTACCTGCCCAGGTTGCTCAGCACCGCCCCCCGGTTGTAGTGGGTGAGCGCGTGGTCCGGCCTCAGCAATGCCGCCCGCTCCAGGTGGGGCAGCGCCCCGGCCCACCTGCCCAGGGCCATCAGCGACACGCCCAGGTTGTAGTGGGCCTCAAAGTTGTCCGGGTCCAGCGATATGGCATGTTCGTAGCTGGTCAGCGCCTCCTCGGTCCTGCCCAGGTTCTTCAGGGCCGCCCCCCGGACGGCGTGCGCCACGGCGCGGTCCGGGTCCAGCTGGATGGCCCGCTCAAGGTGGGGCAGCGCCCCGGCGTGCCTGCCCAGGTTGGTCAGCGCCGCCCCCAGGTTGTAGCGGGCCTCAAAGTTGTCCGGGTCCAGCGAGACGGTCCGCTCCAGGTGGGGCAGCGCCCCGGCCCACCTGCCCAGGGCCATCAGCGACACGGCCAGGTTGGAGCGGGCCTCAAAGTTGTCCGGGTCCAGCGATATGGCATGTTCGTAGCTGGTCAGCGCCTCCTCGGTCCTGCCCAGGCTCTTCAGGACCGTCCCCAAGGCGGCGTGCGCCCCGGCGTTGTCGGGGTCCAGCTGGGTGGCCCGCTCAAGGTGGGGCAGCGCCTCGGCGTGCCTGCCCAGATACTTCAGGGCCGCCCCCAAGGCGGCGTGCGCCCCGGCGTCGTCGGGGTCCAGCTGGACGGCCCGCTCAAGGTGGGGCAGCGCCTCGGCGTGCCTGCCCAGATACTTCAGGGCCGCCCCCCGGGCGGCGTGCGCCCCGGCGTCGTCGGGGTCCAGCTGGGTGGCCCGCTCCAGGTGGGGCAGCGCCTCGGCGTGCCTGTCCAGGTTGATCAGCGTCACCCCCAGGTTGTAGTGGGTGAGCTGGCTGTCCGGGTCCAGCGAGACGGCCCGCTCCAGGTGGGGCAGCGCCTCGGCCCACCTGCCCAGGTTGGTCAGCGACACGCCCAGGTTGGAGCGGGTGAGCATGTGGTCCGGGTCCAGCGAGACGGCCCGCTCCAGGTGGGGCAGCGCCTCGGCCCACCTGCCCAGGGTCATCAGCGACACGGCCAGGTTGGAGCGGGCCTCAAAGTTGTCCGGGTCCAGCGATATGGCATGTTCGTAGCTGGGCAGCGCCTCCTCGGTCCTGCCCAGATCATTGAGGACCGTCCCCCGGACGGCGTGCGCCCCGGCGTTGTCGGGGTCCAGTTTGATGGCCCTCTCCAACGATTCCAGGGCCTGTCCGTGCTCGCCGAGATCCTGCAGCAGCAGGCCGCGGTCATAGTGCAGGAACGCCTCGTCGGGGTCCAGCTGGACCGCCCTGTCCAGGCTGGATAGCGCCCCGGGGAGGTCGCGGCGGTTCCACAGGATCATCCCCCGGTGGTAGTGCGAGATGTGGTCGCGCGGGTTCAGCCGGATCGCCTGGGTGAAGCACGCCAGTGCCTCCTCCGTCCTGTTCAGGTTGCGCAGGACCGATCCCTTGATGCCGTATGCCTCGGCGTCCAGCGGGTCCAGCTGGATGGCCCGGTCCAGCGACCGGAGGGCCTCCTCGTTCCTGCCCAGCCGGTACAGCGCCAGGCCCCGGTTGTGGTGGGCGGTGTCGCTCTCGGGGTCCAGCGAGATGATCCGCTCGAAGGAGGCCAGCGCCTCGGCGTGCCTGTCCAGGCCGAGCAGCGCCAGGGCCCTGCCGTCGTGGGCCTCGGCGTTCTCGGGATCCATCCCTATCACCCGGTCCAGCTCCCCGAGCGCCCGCTCGTACTCCCCCAGATCGTAGAGCAGCCGTCCTCGGGCGAGGCGCGTATCCGCCCTGCCCGGATCCATCCCGGCAGCCCGCTCGAAGGAGGCCAGCGCCTGCGCGTGCCTGCCCAGGTTGCCCAGCACGGATCCCCTGACGTCGTGCGAGGCTGCGTGCCCGGGGTCCAGCTGGATGGCCCGGTCCAGCGACCGGAGGGCCTGCTCGTGCCTGCCCAGCCGGTACAGCTCCAGGCCCCGGTTGTGGTGGGCCGCGGCATCGCCGGGGTCCAGCGATACGGCCCGGTCGTATGACTGGAGCGCCTGCTCGTGCCTGCCCAGGGCGGCCAGGGCGCCTCCCCGGTTCATGTGCGCGGAGATGTCGCCGGGGTCCAGCGATACGGCCCGGTCGTATGACTGGAGCGCCTGCTCGTACCGGCCCTGCGCGTACATCAGGTTCCCCCTGTCGCGGTGGAGGACGGCGTTGTCCGGGCCCAGCGATATGGCCCGGTCCAGGGACGGGAGGGCCTCGGCGGGGTAGCCTGCATTCATCAGGAGTGTCGCCCGAAGGTGGTGGGTGGCGACGTTGTCCGGGCCCAGCGATATCGCCCGGTCCAGGCAGATGTTGGCGCGCCGGTGATCCCCCATCTCGGAGAGCGCGGTCGCCTTCATCAGGTAGTCGTCCGCAAAGCCGGGGGCCAGCTGGATGGCCCGGTCCAGGCAGGCGGCCGCGCCGGCGTCCTCCCCGAGGGCGTGCAGTGCCAGTCCCTTCCCCCAGTGCGCCGCATCGTGGCCGGCGTCCAGCGATATGGCCAGGTCGTAGCTGGCCGCCGCCTCCCGGTGCCTCCCGAGTGCTCGCAGCGCCTCGCCCACACCATAGCGGGCGTCGGCCCTGTCGGGCTCCAGTCTGGTCGCCTCGTTCATGCTGTCAAGCGACCTGTCGGGCTTGCCCGTATCCAGCAGCGTCCGGCCGAGATCCTCGTGTATCTGCGCCCCGTCCGGGTTCAGGCGGGCGGCCCTCTCAAGGTACCGGATGGCCCCGGCCGGCTCCCCGAAGGTCATCAGCAGCAGCCCGGCGGCGCGGTGCAGGCCGGGGTCGCCGGGGGCCATCCCGGCGGCCCTCCCAAGGCAGGATACCGCCCCGTCGCGCTCGCCGGCAACCATCAGCAGTATCGCTATGTCGAGGTACGCCCCGGGTTCGCCGGGGTCCAGCGATGCGGCCCGGTCCAGGCAGGCGGCCGCCAGGCGGTCCTCGCCGATGGTGGCCAGCAGGGCGCCCGCGGCGCACTGCGCCCGCGGGTCGTCCGGGTTCATTCCGGCCGCCTGCTCGAAGAGGGCCGCCGCTCCCCGGTCGTCTCCCGTCGCCCGGAGCGCCGCCCCTTCCGATATGCGCGAGTAGGCATCGCGGGGGTCCGCCGCCCTCCGAAAGCACCGGAGGGCCCCGTCGGCGTCCTCCATCGCGCGGAGGATGGCCCCCCGGCCCAGGCGCACCAGGGGGTCGTCCGGAGCCCATCCGGAGAGGTTGTCAAAGATGCGCAGCGCCCGGTCGTGCAGCCCCAGGCGGCTCAGCGCCAGCGCCAGCCACCATCCTGATGCCACCCCCGGCTCTGATCCCAGGGCGGCCCCCGCGTACGCGCCCATCATCTCGGGCAGGCCAAGCTCCCGCGCGGTCGCCCTCCGTCCCTGAGCCGGCAGCCCGGCGGCGCCGGAGGGCCCCCCTATGGTTGGCGCCGCCGCACCCCGGCCCCGGCGGGCCATATCGTGGTTGGGATCCGCCTCCAGCACCGCATCGAAGCATTTGTCGGCCCCGGCCATGTCGCCGGTAGAGAGCAGCACCTCGCCCTTGAGGGCCAGCGCGTCGAGATCGTCCGGGTCCAGCCGGAGGGCATCATCCAGATACCGGAGCGCCGCGGTCGCATCCCCCCCGTCCATCAGCATCAGCCCGCGGTGGTAGTACGGGGCGGGGTTGCCCGGGTCCAGCCGGATGGCGCGCTCAAAGTACTCGGCGGCCTTCCCGCCGATGCCCAGGTTCTGCAGGCGCGCCCCCCTGTCGCAGTAGGCGGCGGCATCCCCGGGGCCCAGCTCCATGGCGCGGTCCAGGGACGCGGAGGCGCGTGTATCCTCCCCCATCCGGTACAGGGCCACGCCCTTCTCCCAGTGCGCCTCGGCATGGTCGGGATCCCGCTCCAGGGCCTCCTCGAAGCGGGCCACGGCCTCGCCGTACTTGCCCAGCCCGGACAGGCTCACGCCCTTCCTGTGGTACGAGGCGGCCTTCTTCCGTTGGGTCCTCCTGGCGGCCCTCCTGTTGGCGCGCCTGGCAAAGGAGGAGCCCGCGCGTCTCAGGGTGTCCCCTCCTGAGGCGGGTGGGCGCCGTCCGGCCGTCTCGGCGGGCTGCCGGATGATATCCTGGTTGCGGCTCCCCCTTTCACGAGCGTACGTGTGAGCGCCGGCGGTTAAGTCTGTTGGCCCGCTGCCGGGGCCCGGCGGGGACGCACGGTCCGCGGCCCTCCTCAGCGGGATGGCCTGGTTGAGCACCACCCCGCAGACCATATCGTGGATGTTATGGTCGTATCTTCTCCGGCCGTTCCCGTATTTTTCCTTGGCAGTCCGGAAGATCTTGGTCCCCCGGATGGCGTTCTCGGCGCGCATGCGGATCCTCGAGTGCGCGCCCGTGGCCTTCCCGTTGGTCGGGGGCAGGATCCTCGCCCGGCGTGCGCATGACCGGTATCCCCGCGTCCATCCCCCCGGGCACGTTGGCCATCCCGGGGTACGCGGCGTCCCCGTAGTGCCTGAGGCGGTCGCGGCCGGGCTTGTCCCCTGCGTCCCCGCCCCGGCCGGGGAGTCCGGCCGGGAGCGCGGGGTGCTCCATCCCGTATATCTTATGGTCGCGGCCCGGAGAGTGGGCCGTCCTGTGTTGGGCCGGGTGGCCGTATTTTGATCTTCCGCGCGCCCACCGGACCGGACCCCCCGCTAACTGCCAACCGGGTCTCCGGCTCCCCCCGGCGGCCCGCCGCCGGTCCACGGCCCGAGGGCGTAGCCGGGGTTGAGCCGGACTGCCTTGTCACGGCTCCGGGTGGCCTCGGCGTGCCTGCCAAGGGTAACCAGCGCGGTGGCCAGCGCGGCGTGCGCCATGGCGTGGTCCGGTTCCAGATCGATGGCCCGCTCCAGGTGGGGCAGCGCCTCGGCGTGCCTGCCCAGGTTGATCAGCGTCGCCCCCAGGTTGTAGCGGGCGCGCGCGCTGTCCGGGTCCAGCGAGATGGCCCGCTCCAGGTGGGGCAGCGCCTCGGCGTGCCTGTCCCGGGTCATCAGCAGCACGGCCAGGTTGTGGCAGGCCTCAGAGTCGTCGGGGTCCAGCGACACGGCCCGCTCGAAGGAGGCCAGCGCCTCGGCGTCCCTGCCCAGGTCTCTCATGGCCGATCCCCTGATGTGGTACGCCTCGGCGTCCTCGGGGTCCATCTGGATGGCCCGATCCAGGGACGGGAGGGCCTCCTCGAACCTGTCCAGCCGGTACAGCGCCAGGCCCCTGTTGTGGTGGGCGGTGTCGCTCTCGGGGTCCATCGACACGGCACGCTCGAAGGAGGCCAGCGCCTCCTCGTCCCTGTCCAGCTCCAGCAGCGTCAGGCCCCTGCCGTCGTGGGCCTCGGCGTTCTCGGGGTCCAGCTGGGTGGCCCTGTCCAGCGCCCCGAGCGCCCGCTCGTACTCCCCCAGATCGTGCAGCAGCAGTCCGCAGGAGAGGTGCGCATCCGCCCTGTTGGGATCCAGCTTGATGGCACGCTCGAAGGAGGCCAGCGCCTCCTCGTCCCTGTCCAGGATTCTCAGGACGTATCCTCTGACATCGTGCGCGTCTGCGTACCCGGGGTCCAGCTGGATGGCCCGGTCCAGGGACGGGAGGGCCTCCTCGTCCCTGTCCAGCCGGTACAGCGCCAGGCCTTTGTTGTAGTGGACCACGGGATCGCCGGGGTCCAGCGATACGGCCCGGTCGTAGGATTCGAGCGCCTGCGCGTACCGGCCCTGGTCGTACATCAGGTCCCCCCTGTTGCAGTGGAGGATGGCGTTGTCGGGGTCCAGCGATACGGCCCGGTCGTAGGATTCGAGCGCCTCGGCCTGCCTGTCCAGGGCGGCCAGGGCGCTTCCCCGGTTTGTGTGCGCCCTGGCGTTGTTCGGGTCCAGCGATATGGTCCTGTCGTAGGATTCGAGCGCCTGCGCGTACCGGCCCTGGTCGTACATCAGGTCCCCCCTGTCGCAGTGGATGACGGCGTTGTCCGGGTCCAGTGATATGGCCCGGTCATATGATTCGAGCGCCGGCGCGTACCGGCCCAGCTCGTACATCAGGTCCCCCCTGTCGCAGTGGAGGGAGGCGTTGTCCGGGTCCAGCGATATGGCCCGGTCCAGGGACGGGATGGCCTTGGCGGAATCGCCGGTGCCCACCAGCATCATCGACTTGAGGCGGTGGGCGGTGGCGTCGTCCGGGTCCAGCGATATGGCCAGGTCCAGGCAGGTGTTAGCGCGCCGGCGCTCCCCCATCCCGTAGAGTTCGGCCGCCTTCATCAGGTAGTCGTCCAAAAAGTCGGGGGCCAGCTGGATGGCCCGGTCCAAGCAGGCGGCCGCGCCGGCTGCCTCCCCGAGGGCGTGCAGCGCCAGTCCCTTCCCCCAGTGCGCCCTGCCCTGGTCGGCGTCCAGCGATATGGCCCGGTCGTAGCTGGCCGCCGCCTCCCGGTGCCTTCCGAGTGCGCGCAGCGCCTCGCCCAGGTCGGTATGGACGCCGGCCCGGTCGGGCTCCAGTCTGGCGGCCTCGTTCATGCTCCTGAGCGCCAGGGCGGGCTTGCCCGTATCCAGCAGTGCCTGGCCGAGATCCCCGTGTATCTGCGCCCCGTCCGGATCCAGGCTGGCGGCCCTCTCAAGGTACCGGATGGCCCTGGCCGGCTCCTCGAAGATGATCAGCAGCAGCCCGACGGTGTGGTGCAGGCCGGGGTCGCCGGGGGCCATCTCGGTGGCCCTCTCAAGGCAGGATACCGCCTTGTCGCGCTCGCCGGCAACCATCAGCAGCATTGCCATGTCGCGGTACGCATCAGGTTCGCCGGGGCCCAGTGACATGGCCCGGTCCAGGCAGGCGGTCGTCAGACGGTTCTCGCCGACGGTGAGCAGTAGGGCGCCCGCGGCGCACTGCGCCCGCGGGTCGTCCGGGTTCATTCCGGCCGCCTGCTCGAAGAGGGCCGCCGCTCCCCGGTCGTCTCCCGTCGCCCGGAGGGCCGCCCCTTCCGATATGCACGAGTAGGCGTCGCGGGGGTCCGCCGCCCTCCTGAAGCACCGGAGGGCCCCGTCGGCGTCCCCTATCGCGCGGAGGACGGCCCCCCGGCCCAGGCGCACCAGGGGGTCGTCCGGAGCCGGGCCGGCGAGGTTGTCGAAGATGTCCAGCGCCCGGTCGTGCAGGTGCAGGCGGTTCAGCATCAGCGCCAGCCACCATCCCGCCGCCACCCCCGGTTCTGATCCCAGGGCGGCCCCCACGTACGCGCCCGCCGCCTCGGGCAGGCCAAGATGCTGCAGGGCCGCCCCCCGGCCCTGAGCCGGCAGCCCGACGGCGCCGGAGGGCCCCCCGGGGGTTGGCGCGGCCGCCCTCCGACCCCGGCGGGCTATATCGTGGTTGGGATCCGCCTCCAGCACCGTATCGAAGCATTTGGCGGCCCCGGCCATATCACCGGTAGAGAGCAGCGCCTCCCCCTTGAAGGCCAGCGCGTCGAGATCGTCCGGGTCCAGCCGGAGGACCTCATCCAGATACCGGAGCGCCGCGGGCGCATCCCCCCCGTCCATCAGCATCATCCCGCGGTTGTAGTACGGGGCGGGGTTGCCCGGGTCCAGCCGGATGGCGCGCTCAAAGTACTCGGCGGCCTTCCCGCCGATGCCCAGGTTCTGCAGGCGCCCCCCCTTGTTGCAGTAGGCGGCGGCATCCCCGGGGCCCAGCTCCATGGCGCGATCCAAGGACGCGGAGGCGCGTATATCCTCCCCCATCCGGTACAGGGCCACGCCCTTCTCCCAGTGCGCCTCGGCATGGTCGGGATCCCACTCCAGGGCCTCCTCGAAGCGGGCCACGGCCTCGCCGTACTTGCCCAGCCCGGACAGGCTCACGCCCTTCCTGTGGTACGAGGCGGCCTTCTTCCGCTGGTTCCTCCTGGCGGCCCTCTTGTTGGCGCGCCTGGCAAAGGAGGAGCCCACGCGTCTCAGGGTGCTCCCTCCGGGGGCTGGTGGACGCCGGCCGGCCGTCTCGGCGGGCTGCCGGATGCCCTCCAGGTTGCGGCTCCCCCTTTCACGGGCGTACGTGTACGCGGTGGTGGTTAAGTTTGTTGGCCCGCCGCCTGGGCTTGGTGGTGGTGGTGGGAACGCGTCTCACGGTCCGCGGTTCTGGCGCGCACCGTTGCCTGCGAACCCGCCGCTCCGGTAGACGGCCGTTGCCGGTATGCGGCCGGCGGCGCCGGGCTCAGCGTCCCAGGGTATCCCAGGTGCCGGGCCGCTCGCCGGGGCCTGACCCCATCTGGGACCCGAACTGCCCTGCCGGAACCACCAGTATATGGGGTCCGCCCCGGTGATGGTCGGTTCCGTCCGCGTGCCAGGCAAGGGCGCCTAGGCCCGTCCCGTAGTATCCGAACACCAGTATGACCATCAGGCAGGCCGCCAGGGCCACCCTGCTTCTAGTATGTACCACCCGCACATGATAGCCGGCCGCGGGCATTTAACCCCTCGGCGGGTGCGGGGAGGCTGCGCGCCTCCTCCCGGGATCACGCCGTCCGGGCGCCGGCCCGGGTGCCGCCGCCATCTCAGGGGTTGCCGTCCTGTGGCGGCCAAATTCGGCCCGGCCGCCCATTAAAAATTCAAAATTACGAAATTAATCGATATCTAAGGGGTCTATGCACAATCTCTATTGGGCACTCCGGCGGTCGGGCATGTTGGGGATGCCAACGCGCATCCATCATCAGCACCAACCGGCCGGTTCATCCATTATATGTCGGCCACGCGCCCCGGCCACCGGGCGGCGGTTGGGTCGTCGGCCCCGCACTTGTCGGCATGCTTCCTGATGGTTCCAAAATCTTCCACGGCAATGATTAGAGGACCGGATTATCGTTTTAATCTAGCCGCAAACACCAAGCTTTGTGTGACCAAACTCGGCAAACCGGGGCCGGACGGCATCTTGAAGGCGCCAGATGGTGAAGGGGAAAAGGCGGCAGGCGCCGAACCATAAACGAGCCCAACCGCGCATGCCACCAAAAGAGATGGCAGCCATCGAAAAGCGGATTGGCGATCTTGACGGCGCCAAAACATGTCCCGGGAATTACGGGTAGGCGCGCTTCCTCCGGGGGTTGGTGTTTGCGGATCCGGCCGGGTCCGTGAAATGTAAAGCGCGGGCCATGCGGGGCGGTTGTGCACCGTATCGACTGGCATCACGCGGTCTCTGCAAGGGCATCCTGCCCACAGGCCGGGGTGACTGGCCACCCCGGCGGCCATGCGGCACGGTGATCCGGATGGGCATCCCATATCACACACGAGGATGTCCCGTTTTTGCAGGAGGGCCGGCCGGTGCCGCCCCGCGCCGGCCCGGCGCGGCTCGGGGATGAACGCGTTCTCCGGTCCTGCCGCACGGAGCGCAAACGGCTAGGCAAACGTTAAATGAGCCGTCCCCGATAGCCAGCTCGGCAAAAATGGACTATGCTCATCCCGAGGTACTGGCAAGCACCCGGTGGGTCGCCGACAACCTCCCCGCCCCCAACAGGAGGATAGTGGAGGTCGACTACGACCCCGAGGCCGGCTACCGCAGCGGCCACATCGAGGGGGCCACCCTGATCTGGTGGAGCCGCGACATCAACCGCGACCTGACCCGGGACATAATCAACAAGGACCAGTTCGAGAAGCTGATGTCCAGGAACGGCATCACCCCGGACAGCGAGGTCATCCTGTACGGCGACTTCAACAACTGGTTTGCCGCGTTCGCGTTCTGGGTCTTCAAGTATTACGGCCACAGGAACGTCAGGATCATGGACGGGGGCCGCAAGAAGTGGGAGCTGGAGGACAGGCCGTACATGGTCGGCGACACCAAGGTGGAGCCCACCACCTATACGGCAACGCCCCCCGACCAGGGGGTGCGGGCCCACCTGTTCGATATCAAGAGGGCGCTGGACGAGGTGGACACCGTGATGGTGGACGTGAGATCCCCCAAGGAGTTCACCGGCGAGATAGTCGCCCCGCCCGAGTATCCCATGGAGCAGGCGCAGAGGGGCGGGCACATACCGGGCGCCAACAACATACCGTGGGCCACCGCCGTCAACGACGCCGACGGCACCTTCAAGTCCGCCGACGAGCTGAGCCGGAACTATGTACCCAAGGGGGTGACCCCCGACAAGGACGTCATATGCTACTGCAGGATCGGCGAGAGGTCCTCGCACTCGTGGTTCGTCCTCAGGTACCTGCTCGGATACCCCCGGGTGAGAAACTACGACGGGTCCTGGACCGAGTGGGGCAACATGATAGGCAACCCCATCGAGAAGTAGATGGGCCCAGATTCCCGGCCGCTGGCCAGGGGGAGGTTCTACCGCATTCTGGACGATGGCAGGTTCCTGGTGCTGGAGGACTCTACCAGGGACGGGCTGACCGTCCAGGGGAGATCCGCCGACGGGGGGATGATGGGGGTGGAGGCGGACACCGGCACCATCCACGGGATGGACGGGGTGGGGCGCCGCGTCCCCATACGGTGGTACTTTCCAAAGGGGGAACACGGCCTGGAGGCGGTGCTGGCCCGGGCGCAGGAGATGGAGGATAGATACAGCAAGATGCGCGGCCAGGGCTGCCCCGGCGGCTAGGCGGCGCGGCCACGGCCGGATCGGACAGGGGGGCACGCAAAGCCTCCCCTCAGCAAGCCGCACAGCTCCTCTAGGTCCTCCCCGTACCGGGCCAGCACCCGCATCACGCCCGGGGCCGCCCCCACCAGCCCGCCGTTGGCCACCCGGTAGATGACCCCCTTGGCGACCAGCCGGTTGTAGATGTCCCGGACGGCGGACCTGCGGTACCCCGTCCCGGCAAAGACCGAATGGTCCCGGATGGCGAACCGGGCGGCGGCCGCCCCCCGCAGGTGGTCGCTCCTCTCCCAGGTCCTCAGCTGGACGTACACCGAGGAGACCGCCGCCAGCTCGGGCATTGACAGGCCCAGCCGGATGGCCACGCAGCACCACCGGCCGCGGCGGGTCAGCGAGACGGGCGGGCCCCGCTCAAGCAGCCCGCCGGATACGGCCCGCCGGAGGCACCTGGCCGCCGAGCCGCACGCCATCCCGGGGCGGGGCCGAAGATTCCAGCCGTCCATGCCGTCATAGAGCATCCCCAGTATCCTGGCCGTTCCGGATCCGGGCCTGACCGAGGCGAACGGGATGGCGTAGCCTGCCGCCGCCCTCATCGTCCCGGATACGACTTCCAGGCCGTCAGCACGTTCCGCAGCCCCGGCTCCGATATGCGGGCCGCCTCGGCTATCCTCCTTTTGGTGGGCGGCGAACCCCCCGACAGGGCGACCGCGGCGGCGGCCACGCACTGCGGCTTCTTGCCGCCGGTGAACCGGCTCTCCCGCATCGCCTGCAGCAGGCCGACGGCGGCCCGGGCCCGCCGGACGGGCAGGCCCAGGTCCGAGCATATCCGCGAGACCAGCGCCTCGGAGTAGCCGACGGGGCAGGCGCCCCCGACATACTGCAGCTCGCGGTACGCCCGCATTATCCTGCGCATCTTGTGCGAGATGCCGGGTATCTCGCCCCACTCCAGCACCCTCCCGTGTATCCTGCAGGCCAGCATGAGCGCCGCGGCGGCCACCGCCATCCGGTCCCGGCAGGCCGCAAAGCCGCTGGCCACCAGCCTCCTGGCCAGCGAGTAGGCCTCCTCCCGGACGGGCCGGCCGGCCCCCACCGTGTCGGCCATCCGGCGGAGCTGCACCAGCACCCTGGAGAGGGCCGCCGCCCGGCCGCTGCGCCGGACGGCCACCGCCTCGGCCCCCCGGGCGTCCCCCGGCAGCAGGGTGCCCACCCCCCAGTCGTCCATCCCCTCCATCAGGGAGCCGGCGCCGGCCGCCTCCGCCTCGCAGACCCGCGACTCCATGACTATCCCGCACCCTCCGCAGACCACCTCGCCCTGGGCGGGGTCGGTCACCCGCTCGGGCCTGCCGCACAGGCACGCCGCCCTCAGGATGATCTCCCCCCGCCGTACTTGATGACCCTGGCCAGATCCGCCGGGTACAGCCTGGCCGGGCACCGGAGGGGGCCCTTGTCGTATGGCGGTAGAATACGGTACTTCACGTGATGGTATTTCCAGGACCGTATTTAAGTTTGTAACAATAGTGTAACATGCGGTCCGCCCGGTTGGCAGGCCAGCCGGTATGATATGGGGGGTGGTATCGTTATATACGTACCGTACAAGACGGTAACATGGCGGTGGTCTGGTGCAGGCACGAGCGGACGGTGACCGACGGGGGCGAGAGCGTCTGCGTGGCGTGCGGGGTGGTGACCGGGACGGAGCGCTGGGCCGGGACGGAGGGGATGGCCGGCGAGTCCAGGGCCAACCTGTACGAGGCCGTCGAGGTGGGCTCGCGCGAGGCCGCCCCGGCCATGAGCTTTGCGATGGAGAGGGGCAGCGGGGACATCCGCAGGTACTTCCGGGGGAGGATGGTGCCGGGACGGGAGCTCTCGGACTTTTCGAACATGTGCGAGAAGGTGTCGCTGCCGATGGCCGTGCAGGAGTACGCCTGGGTGCTGTATCGCAGGGCGGCCCGGGCGGGGGCCGGCCGCGGGACGGCGGAGCGCGCCTGCTGGGCCGTCCGGACGGCCTGCAGGGTGCACGGGGTGCCCAGGTCCGATGCAGAGGTGATGGCGGCGGCGATGGCCGCCTACGGGCGGCGGCGCCTCCCGGAGATGTTCACGATACTGTACAGGCATATGGAGGTGCCGGGGGGAGACGGGGGAGGGTCGGAGATGTACCATTTCAACCTGTGCATGCGGAGGATGGTCTGCGGGGTGGAGATGACCGAGGCCGAGTTTGCCGCGCGGAAGGCCGAGGCCTGGGAGATGTTCGCCAGCACGTTCACCGAGGGGGACGCCGGATGCAGGGCCCGCAGGGCCATATCTGCGGCGTTCGGGTTGTAGGATGGCGTCCGCGCGGGTGGTAGAGATCTCCAGGCTGGAGAGCCTGCCGGTGAGCGTGACGGTGCGGATGGGCAGGTCGGTCCGGGCCATCGCCGAGGGGATAAGGTCCGGGGAGGTACCGGCGAGGCCGGTGGTGGTGGCCTCGGTGGGGGAGAGGATGTACGCGGTGGACGGGCTGGACGTGCTGGAGGCGCACCGGATGGTTGGGTGCGCCGAGGTTCCCTGCGCCCTGGTGGAGGCCGCCGACGAGGCCGAGGCGGTGGGGCTGCACGTGGCCATGAGCGGCAGGCGGGCGGTCAACCCGTTTATGGTGGTGGAGGCGGTGCGGTGGGTGGAGGGGTGCGGCAGGGCCGTAGGCGGGGTGGACCCGCGGTATGTTCATCTTGAGGAGCTGCCCCTGGCGGATGGCGTCCGGGAGGTGTTCGAGGGGTGGATTGCCAGGCTGGCCGACCGGCTGGAGGTGATGCCGCAGTTCTGGCATATATTCCGGCCGCTCTCCGAGGTGAGGCGGGAGGACCAGGCCAGGGCGCTCGAGTCGGTGATGGCGTTCGTGCACGCGATGGGGACCTCCCCGGACGTCTCGACGCTCCGGGGGATACTCAGGCAGTTTGCCCCGGGGCTGCCGGGGGCGGCCCCGCGGGTGGCAGCCGTCGAGGTGGAGGAAGGCGGGACCGCCCCGGTGCCCGCCGCCGGGCCGGAGAGGCCCGGGACCGCCCCGGTGGAGGACACCGGCAGGGTCTCCTGCGGATGCGGCAGGCAGTGGTACGTGGACACCAAGAGCGGGTCCGTCCGGAGGGTGCGCGAGGCCGACAGCATGACCGTCCTGAGCGGCGATGACGGCGAGCCCGTCTATGCGGTGCCCCCGGAGGTGGCGGATCACCTGGACATGGGAAGTTCGCCGGTGCATTATCATCTGGTGCCGGGGCCGTTCCCGGCGGCGCTGGTCTCCTCTAGGGCGCTGGATGACGGGGTGGTGGAGCTGGTGGCCGGTGCGCTAGCCGGGGAGCCTGATGCACCGGCGGCAGGTCAGGACAGCAGCGAGTAGGCAAGAGCCCCGCAGACGCCAGCCATGATATACGGGACCATCGGGACGGTTCCGCGGACCGTCTGCCCCTCCGAGCAGGTTGGTTCGAAGAGCCGCTTGTTGGCGCCGGTCCTGATCTCGCCGCGCCCGTCCACCCCTAGATCGCCGGCGGCGGTATCCGGTGACACGGTGAACCTCTCGCCGCTCCTCTTCCGGTGGGATAGGAAGAAGCCCGCATCAAAGGGGATGAACCTGCCGGAGAGCATGTCCGAGATGTTGTAGGCGATGTTGGCGGCGGCCAGCCGGACGGCCGCGGCGGCGCACCCGACCGCCATCCCGTAGAGCGCCACTGGGACGTCCCCGTGCCAGGGGACGGCCAGCGAGGATATCGCCAGAATGTGGCCGTCGGCCTCGCCCAGCAGCACCCCCAGAAGGCGGCCCGCCAGGATCATCCCCCCGCCGGCCGCGCAGCCCAGGATCATCGCCAGCGTGCCGGGGCCGGCGGCCAGGCTCCCGTCCAGGGCGCCGTAGAGGAGCGGGGCGGCGGCCACCACGTACCCGGCGTATAGCATCCTGAGGTGGACGCTGCGGTGCCGCACGTCGGCGACGGCCATGGGGGCCAGTACGGCCGCCAGAGCAATCCCCCGGACCAGCATGTCGTCCATGCGGGCCAATGCGGCATCGGATAAAAGCGGAAAGGCGGCAGGCCCTTCCGCATTGATAGTCGGCTAGCACGGCCAGCATGTCCGCCCCCGGGCCGGGCGGTGCGCGGGGCGGCCCCGTATGAATGAACCCGTCAAGCCGCCTCAGGGCGCCGCCCCGCCGCAGAGTGATGCTGCCTGTTATCGTCCGCCGCTTGCAGGGTTCGTGGACGGTGATGATGCCGGCCGCCCGGGCCGGGGTGGCTACCGCCACGCGGTAGTTGGGTGGTACGATGATACCAGCCTAGTATGTATTCAATAGGGGAGGGAGTGTTAAGTAAACGTTAAAGGAGAAATATTTAACCAAACCCGAAAATATGGAACAAAGCCGAAAAATGACTTTTGGGAAGTGGACTGTGACATCCGTGTAGCCTAAAACCGGCTTGGCAAAAGCGACCCGGAGTGGAAACACCGTTAGAGGCGTGTTTTTTGGTTCCGTGAAGTCTGATCTTGTTGGCAGGGCTAATCTTGTTCGGATATCTATGGGTATTTTTTTGCCGGAAATAATTTGGCGCGCCGCCATCCGGCAGGCGGACACAATAATTATTGCTGCGCTATTTTATTGCGTTTATTATCGTAATTATTGATAGTGTGATAATTATCGAGGCTGTAAAGTTGGCGGGACATGGCCAAGGGTGTGAAATCAGGGATATGAGATCTTCAAGTTGAAAACGAGAGCCGCAACACCCACGTGACTGTCAGTTCGAGTCAGCTACGTTGAATCTTTCGAGCTACAAGCGTGTCGTTGCTGTTCGTGTACTTGAATACCAACCGGACCTTCCGCCTGACCATCAATTGGATGTTCATCACTCTTGCAACACAATCATACTGAGGCATGGCCTCAATCCACTTTGCCAGGCGGTGAGCTGACTTGATGGCTCTGTCCTGTGTGTCTGGATCCAACAGTGTTAGTTGCTCTTTAAAAAGAGTGGAGGGTGAGTACTTGGTCGTTGTAATCACTCCCGTTTTACCCAATCTCTCATTGCCGCCTCGAATTCATCAGGGGTGTTATAGGTACAGGCGATCTCGTCCTCACCCTTTTCGTATGGTTCAAAGTCGTCGTCATTGGTACCCATGAGTCTATATACACAACGGTCAGTATATATCTCAATCTCAACAAAACTTGAGTTTGCGTCAATATACATTCACATGTATTACGGAATGAGGGTTAGGCCGCCGACTTTGCGGCGGCCTGAATCATGGTGAGGATCTTGTCGTTGCCTGCTATCTGGATGCCTGCGGCCTCACCGGGGGTCATGGTCGGGTCTGGCAGTCCAAGGTGCGGCCTTGGAATGGACCCCAGAAAAGGAGAACGGTTTTTGCACGATTTTACACAGACACGATTGCATCATTTATGTGCCGCCTCCCATGATGCGAGGAACTCGTCCGGCGGGACGTATTTCAGCGCCGAGTGCAGCCTGTTCCGGTTGTAGTCCCGAAACGCCTCGGCTATGACGGCCTCGGCCTGCTGGTAGTTGGCGAAGTCGTGCGGCCAGATGTACTCGCGCCTGAGGGTGCCGTGGAACGCCTCGATGTGGCCGTTCTGCTCGGGGGTGCGGGTCCGGATGAACTTGAGGCTGATGCCCAGGATGGAAGCGGCCTTTCGGAACCTTTTGCCGGCGTACTGGGATCCGTTGTCGCACTGGAGGGTCAGCCTGGAGCAGTCCGGCTTGGCTGCGGCGACGGCCTCGACTAGCGACTCGACGGCGACGCTCGCGGTGGCCAGGGTGTCGAACCGATAGGCGATCCACTGCCTGGTGAAGATGTCCGGGACGTTGAAGCAGTAACACCAGCCGTCGAGCGGACCGCGCCAGACGTAGTGTGTGGTCCGTCTCCCAGACCTAGTTGGGACGGGCTGCCCCGATTGGCGTCCAGCGGGCCTTGGTGCACCTGAGATCCCGCGCCGGGAGGCCCCAGCCCATCCGCCGGTAGACGCGGCGCACCAGCTTGCGGTTGACCGGGCGGTCCAGCATCCTGGATAGCTCGGCGGCCATCCTTCTGGTGCCGTAGAACGGCCTCTCTTCGCGTGTCTGGCGGATCAGCTGTAGCACGTTCCGGTTGACGGCCGACTCCCGCGCTTTCGGCTTGTAGTACCACCACCTCTTTCGGGTCACCCCGCACCAGCGGAGCGCCTTGTTCAGGGACATCTCCTGGCGGATCAGGCTCTGCGCGGCCATCACTTCTTCCTTGTATGCACTCAGGTCCCCAAAGCGGGCATCTTGGGCATCGTCATAATTGTCTGCAACGCTAATCCGGCATCAGCACGCCACGGCGACCGGCGCGACCAGCTCCGGGCGCTCCTGTTTCGGCGGCGGCTTGAACAGCCTCCAGTCCGGATCCCTGACCAAATTCTCCACCGCGGTCCGCGGAAAGATGCCCAGCTTGCGGCAGGTGCGCGCCACCGAGACCAGCACCGAGAAGACCTCCCGCCCCTCCGCCGTGGACAGCTGGTGGCGCACGTTCCTGTGCAGGACGGCGGTGTCGCGTATCTCCAGCTCGGCGCCGTTGTTGTGGGGCGGCATGCCGGGGTATCTGAGGAAGGTGAACAGGTGTGGCGCGGCCCCCTCCAGCTTGGTCCTGAACTTGTGGCCCTCAGGATAGGAGGAGGCTATCTCCAGGACGGCCCTCTCCAGGGAGAGGCACTCGGAGCTCTCCGCCGACTTCCTGCCCTTGATGGCCCGGTACAGGGAGAGCAGCCGGTAGTGGCAGGATATGTCGGATCCGCCGTTCCTGATGGCGTACTCTTCGGCCTCGCGCAGGAGGTGTACCCAGCACCTCTGCCGGATGGGCAGCACGTTGTAGGCGACGTACCCGTCCGAGACGACCGGGACGCCCAGGATCTTCCCGAAATGGATGTCCAGGACGGCCGCGGCCCTGCTGGGGGCGGCCACGATGTAGGTGGCGTCCCCGATGGTCGCCAGCCAGATGTAGCCCCGCTTGCCGTTCATCCTGATGGGCGACTCGTCCATCTGCATGAACAGGGCCTCGGCGATGTGGTCCAGGATCTCCGCATAGGTCCCCATCAGCAGGTCCCTGATGGCCTTGCGCGCGTTCCAGACGGCGTTGGGTGAGAGGCCAAACCCGTAGAGGGCATCGAAAAAGTATGAGATAGTCTGGTCGGTGCACCTCCCCGCATAGTACTCCTCGATGAACCCCAGGATCCCGGGCCCAAACGAGGTCCCCGGGATGGTAGGCGCCGCCGCGGTGGTGATCTCTCCGCACCTCTTGCAGGATCCCCTCTTCATCACGTACGCGATGCACTTTATCACCATGGATTTGCCGCCGGCAAAATCATAGACCATCTTGACGACCGGTGGCACCTTCCTGAGGTGGCCGCGCCCGCACGTCCCGCACCGGCAGACCCGCAGCACGACCGTCCGGTCCGCCTTGTTCTTGTGGGAGGCGCCTATATGTCCGGCCGGCGGCCCCCTGCGGGACGGCTCACCCTCCGCCTTACCGTTGTTGTCATCGTCATCCGATTCAGGTCCGCCTTCATCGCCGCCCTCGCCGGCGTAGCCGCCCTCCTCTGCCATCTTCTTCCGGAAGGCTGCGCGCTTCTCGTTGTACAGCGAGCCGGTCGAGGACGGGACGTGGGCGTTCTCGTACTTGGCCAGCCTCCTGTCGCGCTCGGCTATCTCCAGTATCAGCCGGTCTATCTCCGCCTTGAGGGCCGCGACCATCTTGTCATGCACAGCCTCGAGCCGGGACACCGTCTCGCGTAGTTCCCGGTTCTCCACCGCCAACCTGGTCAGCTCCTCGCGCAGGAGGGCGGCCTCTGACTTGGTGCTCACGCCGGTTAGATGGTATCGCGATCAATAAACCTATGGCCCGGCTGGGCATCCGAATTGTCCGCTTTGGGGACCTGAGTGCATACTCTTCCTTACCTCCAACGTTTTTTTTAAAGCGTCGTTGGCCAGGGTGATCTCCCCTACCAGCGTCTTGAGCGTAGCGTTTTCCCTTTGAAGCACCTTTGTGGCCCGCGCGCTCAGGCCCCCGGCCAGAGCGGCCCTGCCGCCCTCTAGGAACTTTTCACGCCAGGGATAGAACGTGTTGGGCGAGAGGCCGTACTTCCTGCATATGTCGGCGGTACCGGCCGTGGTGGTGAGCGACTCTATCACGATCTTGGCCTTGTCCTCGACGGTCCACCGCTTCTTGGTCATGGCTTGATCCTCCTGGGCTGGCCCAAAAACTCTTTGTTGCGGATCGTTCTCCTTCTAAGGGGACCCCCGCCACAAGAACACCACAATGGCAATAATCGTTCCAATGAGTGCGCAGGCAACGAGAATGATTTTGTATACTGCTCCAATGAGCCGAGCTGTGTTGCTGGATATACGCGGGTGACGCACCTTTTGGCAGAAGGCCATCGGCGCACGTCCCATGCGATGTAGGGCGCACGCCAGCCTCGATGCACGGTATGTCGGTTCCGTAATTGTTATGTGGTCTGCGGTGGCACCGGGCAGGTTCACACGCCTATCCAGCGTCCGTGTCCCGTCCCGCTCCACCATCCGGCCGCCGGCCAAGACTTCCAGTGCCGATTTGATTTCCGGGAGTGGTACGTCGCCCGGCGCGCCCCAGAACGCATCGTCGCCGTGGAACACAGCGACATTAATCTCCACTGCCGTGTACGACTCTCCACAGTGCTCCTTGAGAAAGTCCAGAATTCTCCTTGAGGTGTCCTTGTCCGGGTGTTTGGTCATAGATAATCACCCCTTGGGTCGCCCACTGCATGGGGCCTACCCCACGAAACGGGGTGGCGTTTGCGTGGTTTGGCCAAGGATTGGGGTAGGCCACCGAACACCCCGGTTTGGTCTAGCCAGTTAGTCACGTGATGCGCCTAGCTGTGGCCAAACATAAAATTTGCCTCACATAGCTTCCATGAGTGTAGGGTGTTCAAGCGTAACATGCCGACTTTCTGAAGTTCTTTATGTACTCAAGCAGTAACACATAAGGATCGCATCTGCCAAGGCCAAATGATGATGCCGGGATTTGATCTTGAGGGAATAGGCTGGAAGAATCCTGATGTCAACAAGCTTTTCGAGGTTCTTGGCAAGCAGTTTGATCAAATGGACCAAGAAATGAAGGATCTGAAAGAGGAGAACCGAAAGGTGGTGGAAGAGAACGACCAGCTGAGATCCAAGATTGACGAGCTGACAAAGACCATAGAAAAGCTGAAAAACAAACGCGGCACGAGCAAGAAAGCGCGCAGCTACAACGCCCAGGAAGTTCAAGGGATACCCGCATGAGGAGACGAAAAAGGCGCCACCCAAGTACGCGCGGCAGAGCCACGAGACCGTACACGAAACAGTGGACCACAAATTCTGTCCTATATGCGGCGATCCGCTCTCGGAATACTCGAGCAGCTATCCCAGGACCGGCGAATCCATAGTGGACGGCAGGTGGGCCAACATCGACATGAAGATAGTCGGACGGTACTGCAGAAAATGCGCCTGCATGCAGTATGCTCAGCCGGAGAACTTTCTGCCCAACGAGCATTTCGGCATCGATATGATGGCGCGGATCTCCACGATGCGCCACCTGGCAATCTCGTACGGCAAGATACAAAAGATAATCCAGATGTTCTACGGCAGGGACATTGTCATCTCCACACTGGAGGATCTGGACTGGCGCGTGGCCACCCTCATGGAGCCGCCCTACCACGGACTGCTGGACGAGATCACCGGCGCCAAGATAGCCGGCGGGGACGACACCAGGTGGTACATCAACGGCAAGAGCTGCTGGGTGTGGGTGTTCCATTCGGGAACCTGCACCATCTACCACATATCGCTATCCAGAAGCAAGCACGTCTCCGATGCGTTCCTGAAGGACTTTGACGACATACTGGTGGGCGACTCGCACCCCGCATGGTGCGTGGCGGAGATCCTCCAAAAGTGCCTGCTGCACTACTTTCGGGACATGTACCGGACCATCGAAAAGAACGCCAGCGCCGAGTTCAAGGAGCTCTTCGGCGAGCTATACAGGATACTCAAGTCGGCGATAAGGCTGCACGGAAAATACGACCTCGTGCAGGACATCCCGCAGCGCAGCATACGCAGGCTGCAGAACCGCATAGACGCGCTCGCCGCCGGCACGTACAAGGATCCGGACTGCAACAGGTACGTAAAGCGGCTCAAGAGGGAGGGCGGGTCGCTGTTGACCTTCCTCGTACACGAGGACGTCCCGTACCACAACAACGGAAGCGAGCAGGCGTTGCGCACATTCTCAATAATGCAGAAGATATTCTACGGGAGCCGCTCGGAGCGCGGGCTAAAGACCACCGAGATCCGCGAGACGATATTCGCCACATGTGAAAAGCGCGGCATAAACCCGTACCAGTTCGTCATCGACTACCTGCGGGGCAACGCAAAGAAGATACCGATGCCCGAGCAGATCATGATTCCGGCATGACATCAAAAAATTAACATAAAAAACACGCCAAGCGCCGTCCCGCGGCCAAAAAATACGATGCCGTGGCGGCCGTCCCCCAAGACACCACGCGCATGCCGGTCCGATCACCCCGCAGGATCCCGCGATCCGGACACACTTCAAAAAGTCGATCAGCCGAGTCGGGGCTAACTTCAGAGACCCGATCTGTTACGGGAGAACGCGGAGATGATGCTAAACAAGATGCACAAACTACAGTCCATCGCGGACCGCCTTGACGATGTTCCGGACAACGGGTGATGGTTACAAACAAGGAACATGGTCAAGGCCGCGCTCATGACCGCAATCGTAACATATGGTGTTGACTATATCACAGAGCATGGGCGAGGAGCTACTGGCTAACATCAAGAGTGCACCGGAGGCGCCATCATGACGGTTGCCAAACTTGTTGACGCATCCATGCTCGCGGCAGTGTCGGTTGCCACGATATATGGCGCCGCGCTCTCCTCGGCCAACGCGTTGGTGTTTGGGGGGTTGGTCGTGGCCGTCTACACGTGCGCCGTATTTGCCCCCGGACTTGGCGGACGTATGGGCGCGGCCATCCTGCTGCCCCTGATGGTGCTGTTCACGGTCGTGTTCGCTGCCCATACCGGGGATCTGCTGGTGTCGGTTGTGCTGGCCGGCGGGGCTGCGCGCGCCGGAATGCTGGTGCTGGCCGACGCGCGCAGGGCAAGCTGGCCGCTGAACGCATCCTGACAGATGGCGGCAGCACAGGTCGTATCTACCGCATCGGGGAGGTGTCCAGTCTGCGCTAGCTGCAGCATTCACCAACCCGCGCATATTGAACAGCCCGTCCGCCCCGCACGCCCAGCCTGGCTGGGCACGCATCTCCGATCCGAAAGTCGTTTTTTGACAGGCGCCGCCAGCGGGGCAGACCGCGCCCCGGCGGGGCGTCACACGAAGGTTATCCGGGCCCGCTCGTCGTGGACGGCCTGGACCGCCCGCGCCAGGTTGTCGCCGGCGTCCTCGATGATGATGATGATCCTGGAGGTCTCCTCCTGCGCGTCCATGTTCAGGATGTTGAGGCCGGCCCTGCCTATCCGGGAGCTGGTCTTGGAGGCCACGTACTGGACCCTCCACATCGAGTCGCCTATCAGGGTGACCACCCCGCGGTTGTAGGTGATCGACGCCAGCGAGTCAAAGCCCAGCAGGTACCGCTCGTTCCTCCGGACAAAGTCGCCGTCGGTAAAGAGTATCCTGGTGAACCTGACGCCGTCCCGGACGAACGGGGAGAGCAGCACGAACTCGCGGTACTTGCGGTGCTTCTCCAGCGAGCCCAGCAGGTCCGGGGCGAGCCTGGACTCCATCCTCATGATGGCGCAGTTCCCCTTGCCGGTGACTATCTTGATGGGGTGGCCCTCCTCGGGGCCGGGGTTGCGCAGGATGGCGGTCGTCTTGGATGGGTCCCCCATGTTGGTTATCCTCAGCGGGATATCCACGCCGTTGTCCAGGATCTCCTTGATGGCCATCGGGTCCAGTATCTTCATGCCGAACATCCCGGCCAGCCTCGCCTCGTTGTAGGAGAGCTGGTGCACCTCCGAGAGGCCGGACTTGACCACCCGCGGGTCGGCCGAGACGACGGCGCTGTCCTTCTCCCAGTCGATGCTGGTCTCGTATATCCTGTGGAAGAGTATGCCCAGGTCGGCGGCGGTCCTGTCGGTGCCCCCGCGCTCGTAGGTGGTCATCATCCCCTGGGTGGTCTTTCCGATGAACCCCCCCATGCAGACGACCTCGTGGCTGCCGACCAGCTCGGCGGTGTAGTGGAGGCTCTTGGCCGACTCCTCGGCCAGGAAGTTGGTGAACTCGAGGTTGTCGTCGGTGATGATCGGCCAGTAGTCGTAGGGGACAGACGAGCTGGATATCCCCCGGCTGCGCATGATATAGTCTATCACCTGCGGCATCAGCAGCTCCCCGGTGTAGGCCAGGGCCCGGGCGCGCACCTCGTCGGCGAACCTGCGGGTCGCGTAAGCCCTCTCCAGGGCCTCCTGGGCCAGGGCCAGGTGCGACTCGATCACCGCCGAGCATGCCTGCCGGTGGTCGGGGCCGACCATCTCCAGCAGGATGCCGTAGCAGCGGCGGACCGCCTCCAGGGACGGCTTGACGTCCTTCTCGGCGTTGGATCCCTGCCGTATCATCACGTCGGTCAGCGAGAGCACGCGCCCCTCGTCCCTGGTGAGCGGGGCCGAGAAGACCGCCACCACCTTGGCGCCGTCGGCGGACATCTGGCGTATCCTGCCTATGATATCCGGTATGAACCGGCCGTCCTCCCCGATGGCGCTTCCGCCGAACTTTGCCACCACAAGCTTTCCCATGGTAGCGACTGTCCCAGACCGACAAATTAAGCGTTTTTTCGGGCGGCAGGGGCCCCCCGGCTATCCGAGGGTATCTAGAAGATGTACACGTAGGCCTTCCTGCCGGGGGCGCAGGTACCGTTGACGCAGCTCCTCATGCCCTTGGCCAGAAAGTACATCTCTACCTCGCGCGCGTCTCCCGCGCTGTCCGCCTGCCACGCATCCCAGTACTTGGCCTCTACGCCGTGCATCCTCTTGCGCTCCTTCGGCCTGGTGGTGACGCCGATGCTCCATGCCGGATACGAGGGCTCCTTTATCCGCCCCCTTATGCTGTCAATTATCCCGCTCGTGTCCATATTAATACTATTCATATTCGATTATAATTTATAGTTTCCTGATTAGATAGTAGATAGGAACAAGTACAAGTCCGGGTCAAACTGAATCCCGTACGCGAACACGCCCGGCAGGACGGGACGGCCGCCGGACTACGGAGGGGGTTCGGCCGGTCCGCGGGAAGCCTGCCCTCAGGCCGCCCCGCGGATGAGGGTCATGCCGGGGTCGGATCCCGGGCCGGCCTGAGCGCTGTTCCGTGCCGGGACGCGCGTCCCAGGAACATTCGCGCCGGACCGTACATCCCCCCCTGCCCGGTACGCCCGGTGCCGTATTTTGGATGGCCAACGTATGGTGGGTTTGTGCGAGTTGTTCCGGGTACTGTTGGATGGCTAATGCAGGCACCATCGTGGTGCCGGCGTATCCGGCAGGCACGGCATCCGGGTTGGCCGGCCGGGACTACCCCGGGAACGGGCCGCGGGGGAGGGCCGCGGGACACGGACCGCCCGGCCTAGGAACCTTCCCGGGCGGCCGATATCAGGTCGGCGGCCCTCCGCGCCCCGCCGGGACCGGCGGGGGTGCGCGGGGAGTCCAGCCGGTCCAGGACCAGCTCGTACAGGCGGTGTTCGTCCCCGGGGGAGTAGCCGGCTCGGCGGGCGTTGTCCTCCTGTTCGAAGTGGCCCGAGATGGGCACGAAGACGCCCGGCGTGCCGTAGGCGGCCGCCTCGTCGATGGTGGAGCGGCCGGCCAGCGAGACCACCACGTCGGCGGCGCATATCATCTCGTGGAGGTTGAGCACCAGGTTGCCGCCCAGGGAGGGTCCGGGGACCACCACCGTGTCGGCTTGGGCGGATATCCTGGAGGCCACCCCGGTCATCTCCTCCAGCAGGAAGGCCCCCGCGTCGGTGCCGCCCGCCGTCACCAGGACGGTCTTGCGGTCCATCTTGTGGATGGCCCGCAGCCGGGCCCGGGACTTGGTCGTCTCCCGGACTATCGACCCCACCCGGCGGACGTTGTGCTCGTCGGGGCCCCCCTCCGGGATTATCACGGTGCGGCAGCCGGCCAGGAGGCGGGTCATGGCGCCGTTCATGCGGCGCTCCACCCTGGCGGATATGACCCCCGACAGGAAGCGGGTCTCGAGGATGTCCGTGACGGCGACGGCCGGGATGTCCAGGTCCCTGGCCGCGGTTAGCGCCGCAAAGTCCTCGTCGGAGACCACCAGGGCGGGGCGGTGGCGCCGGATCATCGCCGCCGCTATCCCCCGGCACCTGCGGTAGTACAGGTAGTACCGGGCCATCCAGAGGGCGGTGTTCCTGAGCCGGCCGGCCCGCACCTCAAAGGAGGGCGGGCGGTAGGCGTCCTCGACGGGGTGGCCGTACCCGGAGAGCATGGCGGCCGCCGGCCCGCCCGTCACAAACCTGATGTCGTCCAGATGCTCGGCGATGGCCGCGTCCCGGCTGGCATGGCCGAGACCGATGGGGCTGGTGAAGAAGAGTATCCCGGCGGCCATATGATGACAGGGTGGGTGGCCGCCCGTATTTTTCTGCTCGGGGCGGTGACCGGCCGGGCCGGGCCGCTCAGGGGGCGGCCTGGCTGCTCAGGGAGATCACCTGTAGCACGCTGCCGCCCGGGTTTGACACCAGGGCGTAGGTGACGCCCTCTATCGAGAAGGTCTCTATGTCGAGGGGGTTGTCCATGGCATCAAAGCCGTCCCGGCCGCCGGCGAGGGTGGTCACCGGCAGCGGGTCGCCGGGGTCGGTGATGTCGATCACCTGGATGCTGCCCCCCGAGCCGGACCCGTAGTCGACCACTAGGGCGTAGGTGCGGCCGTCGGCGGTGAACGCCTCCACGTCGACGGGCATCCGGAGCGCGTCAAAGCCGTCCTGGCCTCCCAGGATGGTGGCAAGCAGTACGGGGTTCTGTGGTCTTGTGATGTCGATTATCTGTAGCGTTGCGGTGGGATCAAGGTGGCTGGAGCCGGAGATCAGGGCGTAGGTGCGGCCGTGCCCGGAGAATATCTCCATGTCGAGGAGGTCGGTAAAGACGGGAAGGAACCTGAACGAGTCTATCTCCACGGGATCCAGGAGGTCGGGGGCCTGCACGTCGGTGATGTTGATGATCTGGATCTCTTGGCTGTAGGTTGGGGGCGCCATGGCGTAGGTCCGGCCGGACTCGGTGAATATGCCCAAGCCGCCCGGTCCCCCGGGACCGAAGTGGAACCTGTCTGGGGCCCGCGCCCCGGAGATGGTCGAGGGGTCGGCGGGGTCGGTGACGTTGATGACCTGGATCACGTTCGCCGAGACCACCAGGGCGTAGGTTTTGTTCGATGCGTTGAATGTCCCGATGCTTCCGGATCCGTCCCATATGCCGGTTACCGGGACGGGTCTGGCGGGGTCGGTGATGTTGATGACCTGGATCGTGCCGTAGTGGCCGTCGGCCACCAGGGCGTACATCCTGCCGGATGCGGCCAGCGTGACCATGTCGGCCGGCGAGTCCAGGCCGCCGAACCCGTCCTGGCCGTCCGGGATGGTGGCCAGCCTCTGGGGGGAGCGGGGGTCGGTGATGTTGATGACCAGCAGGGCCTCGTCGCCGGAGCCGGCCAGCAGGGCGTAGGTGCGGCCCGACAGGGTGAACGTCTCCGCCTCCGCGGGGCCGCCGCCCGCATGCGGCGGGATGAGCAGCCCGCCGGCGATGGTGGCCAGCCTCTGGGGGGAGCTGGGGTCGGTGATGTTGATGACCAGCAGGGCCTCGGCGGATCCCGATGCCAGGGCATACGTCCTGCCCGAGGCCGCAAACACCTCCACCTCCTCAAAGTACGACGTGTAGTACTCGCTGCCGCCGCCCTCGTACCCGGAGATGGAGGCGGTCGGGGTCGGGGAGCGGGGGTCGGTCACGTTGATTATCTGCAGGATGTCGGGGTCGGCCAGCAGGGCGTAGGTGCGGCCCGATGACGTGAAGGTCGCCTCCGGGCGGCCCGCGACCGCAAACCCGTGCTGGCCCTCCCGGATGGAAGCGGTCGGGGTCGGGTGTAGCGGGTCGGTGACGTTGATTATCTGGGTGGCGCGCTCCCTAAAGCCCGATACCAGGGCGTAGGCGCCGCCGTCAACGGCGAACACCTCCAGGTCGGTGGGGTTGCTCATGCGGTTCAGTCCGTACTGGCCCTCCCGGATGGAGGCGGTCGGGGTCGGGGAGCGGGGGTCGGTGACGTTGATGACCTGCAGGGCACTGTCCCAGAAGCTGGCAACCAGGGCGTAGGTGTGGTTCGATAAGGCGAGCGTCTCTATGTCCTGCGGGTGGGCCAGGGCGTAAAAGCCGTCCAGGCCGTCGCTGACGCCAGCTACAAGCAGGGGGAGCCGGGGGTCGGTCACGTCGACTATCTGGACCGTGTCGCTGTCCGTGGTGGAGAGCAGGGCGTAGGTGCGGCCCGACGGGGTGACAAGCGTCTCTATGTCCGATATCTGTTCCCACGAATAGGACAGGTCGCGCGCCCCGGGGTGGCCTGCCAGGATCTCTTCGGTCCGTTCCGGGGAGAGGTGGCGCAGTACGTAGAAGTTGTCCTGGCCGCTCCGGATGGTGGTCAGGGTCTGGGGGTTGTCGGGGGTCGTGATGTTTACGATCATGATCATGTTGGGGCCGCTCACCAGGGCGTAGGTGCGGCCCGACAGGGCAAATACGCCGGCGTGGCCGTGGCCCCCAAGGTAGTACTGCCCGTCACGATCGCCTCCGATGCCGGCCACCGGGATCGGCGAGCCGGGGTAGGTGATGTCCAGTATCTGGGTGCCCAGGGCGCTTGCCGCCAGGGCGTACGTCCGGTTGGAGATGGCGAACACCTCTATGTCTGAGGGGGCGCCCAACCGGTCAAAGGCGCCCCGGTCGTCGCGCAGGCTGCCTACCGCTGCAGGCGATATCGTCCCGGGGTCCTGCCCGGGGTCCTGCCCGAGGGCGGGCGGGACGGCAATCGCGGCGGCCGCCAGGACGGCCAGCAGGAGCGGGCCGGATAGGAACCTGGCTGGGCGCATGATAACGGTATCAGGTATGCGCCTGTCGCGTATTAGTGTTGGCGGGGCGGGCAGGTCCTCCAGAAGGAGAATGACCGCCTCAAGACGCTCCTGGCCGAGTCCACCCTGGCCGTCGACGCGTTAAAAAAAACCTTGAGTGGTGTTGAGGGCGGTGCAGTATCTGGTTGATCAGGGCATGTCGCTCAGCAGGGCGCTGCGCACCTGTGTGGTGTCCAAGCAGAGGCGGTACCGGAGAAAAAAGACGCGCGAGCCCCGGACCGACGCCAACCTTCTGGAGATGATCCTGGACGTACGCAAAAGACGGCCGTTCTACGGGACCAGAAGGTGGCCGCGGAGTCGGCGCGCCGCCTTGGAAGGCCCGTAAACCGCAAGGGGACGGGGCGCGCCTACCGCCCGGCGGGCTGGAGCAGGCCGGCACCGTCCAAGGCCGATGCCAGGGCCCGCTGGAAGCCGATCAAGGCAGCCAGGCCCAACCAGGTCTGACGACCGACATCATGTACGTGTGGTGCGGGCAGGCCGATGGATGGTGCTATTGCTTCAACATACTGGACGTCTTCACCAGGCGGTGGATTGCCTGCCGGTTCAACATGCAGGGCATCTCACGAAGGCCAAAGACGTGCAAGATCTTCACCAGGCGGTGTTATTGCCTACCGGTTCGACACCCCGGCCACCGCCGACGCGGCCGTGGATTCGCTGGTAGAGGCTGTCGCCACCGTCAAACCCGACTGCCCGGGGCTCACCATCCAGTGCGACAACGGTCCCCAGTATGCTGGCAAAAAGTTCCAAAAGGCCGCATCCGGTCTCGACATTAGGCTCAAGTTCACCTGGAAGAGCACTCCTCCGGCAGAACGGCCACATAGAATCGTTCCACTACACCCTCAAGCGCTAGTGCATCTGGCCGCACGACCTTGCAAAACCACCATCAGGCCGGGGCGGCCATATTAGAAGCGTTCCGTGACTGCAACCAGGACGGGCTGTACCCGGCGCCCAAGTACGTCCCGTCCGACGAGTTCACGGCATCGTGGGAAGCGGCGCACAGATGAGGCACCAGAGTCTGTAAAAACATGCAGAAGGCAGTCTCAGAATTCGAGATTCAGAGAACATTGTGTCCAGCAAGGATCCAAGAATAAATACTGATATGGGCAAAGTATCCAGTGGAAGAAATGGGCGCATGTGTGGCAGAATGTGGTGCCGTCCAGGCAGGAACTAGATTGATGTACTCCGAATCACAGGGTCTGATCCGCGTGAGCCGATATGGCGTGGCATCGGCAAAGACCCCGCCATCCTGTGCGGCCCCGTCCGAGTCCATGGTTTTCGCTACACGCCCACACCGAACAGGCCGGTTTGCCGTGATAGCACCGCCGGACGATGGCAGTCCAGAGATGTCCGAAAGCATCCGGTGCAAAATTTTAATGCGGGTTAGATGGGGCTGAGATGGATCTGGAACCCGAACCAAAAAACAACACCATAAGGTCACTTACCATGCAAAACTTTACTACTTTCGCAGACACCACACTGAACTTTAAAAATCTCAACATCGTTATAGGAGAGAACGGGTTGGGCAAGACACACCTGCTAAAACTGCTTTATGTAGCCATGGCTGCCAATCAGCGGCCGTATGGCAAGTCCACAGATAAATCTGCCGAACACGGCCGGTCAGACGAGCTCGCCATCGGAAATGTACGGCCGACCAAAAACATACTGGCAGAAAGACTGACCACCAAGCTCACCAAAGTCTTTAGACCGGAGAAGAGAGTCGGCAGGCTGGTGCGCCGGAAGCAGGGTCAGGACCGTTGCAGGGTGGGCGTAGAGATGGGAAACGGCGAGGCTCCCATTAGATTTGATTTCTCCACGAGCAGCTCCAAAGTCTCCGTCACAGACCATCCATCAGTCTGGTATGACGATGCGCCCGTATTCCTGCCCACCCATGAACTGTTGACCGTATATCCGGGATTTTCATGGATATATGAGAATTATGCCACCCAATTCGACGAGACGTGGTACGACACCACCAAATTACTCGCGGCCCCGCCATTGCGGGGAAGGCGTAAAACGGATGCCGCAGAGTTATCAAGACCGCTGGAGAGCATGCTTGGGGGAACTGTCGTGTTTGACGGAAGCAAATTTTACTTGCGGCACCAAGACGGTAAAATGGAGATGTCCCTTGTTGCGGAAGGCTTTCGCAAGATAGGCATGCTGGCCCAACTGATCAACACCGGGCAGTTATTGGATACGGGCTGCCTGTTCTGGGACGAGCCCGAGTCCAATTTAAACCCCAAAATTATCCGAAAAGTAGCAGAAGCTGTATTTTACATCGCCCAGTCTGGAATACAGGTGTTTATTGCAACGCATAGCGTCTTTTTGCTGAAGGAACTTGCAATTCTTGGCCGTAACCACGAGGTACCCCAGCAGCGGTACTTTGCGCTGGAAAAGGGGGAAGACGGAGTGGTTGTACATCACACCGACGACATCTATGGCATAAGTCCGTTTACGATGCTGGACGAGGAGGGCGAGCAGTCGTATCGGTTTATAGAGGCGTTCCGGAAGTGACAGACATATGCGAAGGATCTCTCGTATTCTCGTTTAGCACCGCATGCGACGCCCTAAAGTACGACGATTGGCCGTTTTACCGAAAGCGCTTCCAGCAAATATTCAATACCAAGGCGGTAGACATCCTCTGCGTTACAAGCGATACTGCATGGCTGATCGAGATCAAGGACTACAGGGGACACAATCGGGACAAGTGCGGCAGGATAGAAGACGAGGTAGCTCAGAAAGTACGGGATACTTTGGCGGGCTTGGCCGCAGCTAACGCCAACGGGGATGATGGTGAGCGGAATATCGCATCCAAGGCATTGAACAAACGCCGATGGAGAGTCGTACTCCACCTAGAACAGACGGACAGTTTGATCCTCAACCCGTCGAGCATGCAGATTATGCTACGGCAGCGGCTAGGGGCAGTCGACTGCAAGGCAGTGGTCACCGATGCAAGATACATCTCCCCGCAAATGCCATGGACGGTGAGCCCAAACACTGCCAAGACAACATAATCGTCACCCGTAAGAGGTTGTGCACCCGCGCCGCAATTAGTTCACGATTTACGTAAAATATGACCGGGCCGGTTAATCACCGAGTTAATCTTTGCCACCCGTGTCATGTCCCTGCAACAACCACTCGCAGCCTTGCAGCCCGGCGGCCATGATAAGGCGGCAGGTTGGCGCAGCGATCATACCAGGTGATCCCCTCGAGCCCCCATGGCGGCTATCGACGGTACCGGAGAGGATGGAGGCACTCAAGCGCGAGGATTCGGCCATCGCCTACGGGCTACGCCTGAACCGCAACTTGGCGAGGTCCGTCAGGGGCTGCCGGATCCGGCCATGGCACCGGCAGAGGCGGCGGGCACCCTGATGGGGGGCGGCAGCAAGTGGCGGGCACCCGCTCGGTCCGCGGCAAAGTCCGTAGCCTGACCGCCTCTTTTTCCCACGTCCCCCGCTTCCCGCCCCGGGTGATGTCCCTGCAATCTCCCAGAACCGGCGGGGCCAAACCGTTATACGGCCAGGCGTGCCCGGATGATGCGATGTTCACGGGGATCATCCAGGGCACCGGAAGGGTCGTCGAGGTATCGCCGGAGACGGGCAGCCGCAGCGCCGTCCGGATGACGGTGGACCTGGGCGGGTGCGCCGACGGGCTGAAGGCGGGCGACAGCGTGGCCGTCAACGGCGTCTGCCTGACGGCCACCGACATACGCGGGACGCTCTGCGCCTTTGAGATGATCCAGGAGACCGTCCGGCTGAGCAGTCTGGGGGACCTGGGCCCGGGCGTCCGGGTCAACATAGAGAGGAGTCTGAGGGCGGGCGACCGGCTGGAGGGCCACTTCGTGCTGGGCCACGTCGACGGGACCGGGGTCGTATCCGAGATGATCCAGGACGAGGCCGAGGTAAGGGTGGCCGTGAGGATACCACCCGAGATGGCCGCCCAGGTGGTCAGGAAGGGCTCGATCGCCATAGACGGCATCAGCCTGACGGTCACCCGGATAACCGGCGATACGGTGGGGTTCTCGCTGATACCCCATACCCTCCAGGCCACCAACTTTCGCGAGCGGAGGGTGGGCGAGCGGGTCAATATCGAGACCGACATCCTGGGCAAGTACGCGCTCAGGCGGGAGCTACCAGAATGATGGTAGTTACCACCAATCCGGTAAACCCTTATTAAATAACCAGGGCCAATCCCGCCCGTGTCGGTGGATGATGCCATACAGTCGCTCCGGCGCGGCGGGTTCGTGCTGCTGCACGATGCCGAGGGACGGGAGAACGAGTTTGACATGGTGGTGGCCGCCGAGATGGCCACCCCGGACCATGTCGCGGCGATGAGGAGGCAGGCCGGCGGCCTGATCTGCCTGGCGCTGGATGGTGGTTTTGCGAGGACGCTGGGGCTGCGGTACCTGCACGAGGTGCTGGCCGAGTCGTCGGCTATCCCAGATGAGATGATCATGGGCATGGCCCCGTATGGCGACCACCCGACCTTCTCGATGTACGTAAACCACCGCGAGACCTACACGGGCGTGACCGACACCGACAGGGCCAGGACCATCCGGGAGGTGGTCGCCCTGCACGGACGGGAGGACGCCGGCAGGCTGTTCAGGGAGTCTTTCCTGACGCCGGGCCACGTCCCTTTGTTGGTGGCCTCGCCGGGCCTGCTGGGGACGAGGATGGGCCACACCGAGATGTCCGTCTACCTGGCCGGGGCGGCGGGGCTGAGGCCGGCGGCGGCCATCTGCGAGATGATGGACTCGGACACCCACCTGGCGCTGGACGGGGCGGGGGCCGCAGAGTACGCGGGCCGCAACGATATACCGGTGGTGGGCCTGGACGAGCTGCTGGAGCACGCGGGGGCGGCGGCCCGATGAGGGTGGCGATAGTCGTATCCAGGTTCAACGGGGAGGTGACCGGCAGGATGCTGGAGGTGGCCCTGGAGAAGGCCGGGAGGATGGACCTGGAGGTGCCGTTCACCTGCGAGGTGCCGGGATCCTACGACATGCCGGTGGTGGTGGACGCCCTGCTCCGGAAGGAGGAAGTCGACGCGGTGGCGGTCCTGGGGGCGATAATCAAGGGCCAGACCAAGCACGACGAGGTGATCGCCCAGGCGACGGCCGCCTCGCTCCAGCGGCTGGCGGTCAGGTACGGCAAGCCCGTCGCGCTGGGGATAACGGGGCCGGGCATGAGCGAGAGGCAGGCGTACGCCAGGATAAGGCCGGTGGCCGAGCGGGCAATCGAGGCGGCGGCGGCCGTACATGGGGAGCTGGAGAGGATACGATGATCCAGGTGACGGTGGCCAGGATCAGCGGGTACGGGCCCTGGACGCTCACCCTGGGGCCGGACCGGGAGCACCGCCTGCAGATGCTGCAGGCCTCCCTGTATGCCGATGCGCACCGGCTGTTCTCGGAGAGGGGCTGCCTAGTGTTCCCCGACAGGCACGACGGGTGGATGGTCGCCTCCAACGGGCTGGCCGAGGAGGAGCACGCCCGGATAAGGGAGAGCCTGGCCGGCAAGTTCGGGATAGACCTGAGGATGCACGCGGGCCGGGGGGAGACGCCCTACCGGGCCAACCTGATGGCCCACCGGGCCAGGAGGGACGGGGTCTTTGCGCTGGGCGGGGCGGTCGACGGGGCCGGCGAGGTGGCGGTGATGCACATGGATATCGAGGGGCTGAGCGCCAGGGCCGAGGACTCATCGCCGTACGAGGTGACCGCCAGGGTGCTGGAGCTGCACCAGGTGATGACAGGCTATTTCATCGACAGGGACTCGCTGACCTTTTTCATGGGCGGGGACAACTTTATGGTGCTCGCCGGCGAGCGCGGCAGGAAGGCGGCGGGCGAGTTCGTGGGGATGGTCCGCGACAGGCTGGGGATGGGCCTGAACTGCGGCATCGGGCGCGCCCCGACCGGCCGCCAGGCGGCGATGCTGGCCACCAGGTCCCTGGACAGGATACGCGAGATCAGGGACTCCGGCGATGCCCCCAAGCCGGAGGTATACGAGGAAGGTTGCTGATAAGGAACGCCGCCGCCCTTCTGGGTTCGGAGCTGGAGTACGTGGAGTCGGCCGACATCAGGGTGAGGGACGGCGTCTTTGTCGAGGTGCGCGCCGGCGGGATGCCGGCCGAGCCGGAGGCCGGCGAGGAGGTGCTGGACTGCACCGGGCTGCTGGCGGTGCCGGGGCTGGTCGACTGCCACACGCACCTGGGCGACTCGATAGCCAAGGATATCGGGCTGGGCGCCGGCCTGGAGGGGCGGGTGCACCCGGTGTTCGGGACAAAGTCGAAGGTGCTGGCCAGGACCGAGCCCGGCCACCTGACGGGGTTCATGCGGATGACCCTGCGCTCGATGCTGTCCAGGGGGATAACCACGTTTGTCGACTTCCGGGAGGGCGGCGTGGACGGCGCCGGGATGATCCTGGAGGCGTGCGGGGAGGTGCCCATACGCGGGGTGGTGCTGGGCAGGCCGGCCGCCTACCAGGGCGATGACCAGGTCAGGTCCGACGGGCCGCCCCGCCCGGGGCTGGACGCCGAACTGGAGAAGCTGGGCCGGATGTGCGCCGGGATAGGCATCAGCGGCGCCAACGAGAACAGCGATACGGTGCTGGCCAGGTACGCGAAGACCATGGGCATCCGGGCCATCCATGCCGCCGAGTCCGCCCGGAGCGTCGAAAAGTCCGCGGAGCTGACCGGCCGCAGCGAGGTGGAGAGGGCCCTGTTGATGAGGCCCCACATGCTGGTGCACATGACGCGCGCCACCCCCGAGGAGCTGCGGGCCGCCGGAAGGGTGGCCGGGGTGGTGGCCTGCCCGCGGGCCAACGCGGCCCTGACCGGGGTCATCCCGGACATACCAGAGATGGTCCGGTGCGGGTGCACCGTCGCGCTGGGCACCGACAACGTTATGGTGAACCCGCCGGACATGTTCCGGGAGATGGACTTTGCATGGAAGGCCGCCGGGCGGGGCCTCCTCGAGCCGGCCGAGGTGCTGCGGATGGCGACGGTCAACGGCGGCGGGGTGCTGGGGATGAACCTGGGGGTCATCGAGGGCGGGGCCGCCGCCGACTGCATACTGCTGGATGCCCACCATATCGACCTGGAGCCGATGCACGAGCCGCACGCCGCCGTCGTCCACCGGGCGTCGGAGAGGTCCATCCGGGCGGTGGTGGCAGGGGGGAGGATAGTACATGGGGCGGTCTAGGCCCAGGATAATACTGAGCGCCGCGGCCACCGTCGACGGGAAGATAGCCTGCAGGACGGGCGACTCGGAGATATCATCCCATCAGGACAGGGCCAGGCTGCACGGGCTGCGCGCCGGGGTGGACGCCATCCTGGTGGGAAGGAACACCATGCTCCGGGACGACCCGCTGCTGACCGTCCGGCATGCGGAGGGTCCCAACCCCGTCCGGGTGGTGCTGGATCCGGCCGGCGAGATCAGGTCCGACTCGAGGATAATGAGGACGTGCGGGGAGGTCCCCACGGTGATAGTGGTCTCATCAAGGATAGATGGACAGAACCTGGACAGGCTGGCCGGCTCGCCGGCGGAGGTGGTCCGGGCGGAGGGGCCGCGCATCCCGGTCCGGTGGCTGGCGCAGGTCCTGGCGGACCGGGGGATCCGGACGCTGCTGGTGGAGGGGGGAGGCTCCACCAACTGGGAGTTCGTCAGGGAGGGGATGGTCGACGAGGTGGTGCTGACCGTCTCGCCGAGGCTGGTCGGGGGGAGTGCCGGGACCACCCTGGTGGAGGGCTCCGGCTTTGCCAGGATAGCCGACGGGCTGGCCCTCCGGCTGGAGTCGGTCGCCCGCCAGGGGGACGAGGTCGTGCTGCACTATACCAGGGCGCCATAGAGGGTCGTGGATCGCCGGGGGCGGCAGCCTGCGCAGGGAGCGCGGGTGCTGCGGGGTCGGGTTATCACCGAATAGTTATTTGGGCGGGGCTGGCAGGTAGTACGTGTCAAGGCTGTGGGACAGCGTAAGGATCTGCTGGTGCGCCGGCAGTATCGTCTGCGGCGTGCTGGCCATAACTGCGGGGGACCTAAGCTGGCTGTCGGTCGTCTACGGGTTGGCCGTCATCGGGGCATTCGGCGCAGTGTGGGGGGGCGTGGAGGCCGCCCGCAGGAGATACAATGGCAGGCGCGGGCCGGAGGCCGACAAGGCGGCCAAGACCGCGTGATCATCTGACCGGTTGCGGCGCGCGGCAAGCCCGCACGGCCGGCTCAGGATACCGGGTGGCACCAACTCGCAGAGCTAACTTATCGTTAAATACGAATTGCCCGCATATTGTGTCATGGAAGATGAGGCGCACTGCCCGGCCGGCAGCGAGTGCATCGACAAGGACGACAAGTGGGACGAGTGGCTGGAGAACCCCAAGAAGAGGAAGCTGATCCCCGAGGGTGATGCCTTCCACGTGTCATCCAGGGAGTAGGCCGTCCGCGCACCTATAGCGCCGGCCATAAACCCGCGCAGGACGCCGTCGCCCTTTTACGGTCAAATCTGAATGTGTCCGGCTGAAACCTCGCGGTATGATGGTGCGCGATGGCGGCATTGCGCATGTCAGCAAACGCCAGACCGGCGCCGGCGTTTCCCAACCGCGCCCGGGTACGGGGATCCTTTGGGAGGGTAATGATTCCGGTGTTTTTGCTATTCCGCAACGGTTCTTTGGCGGCTTTTGCAGGGTGCGGTGGCGCCCTGTCCGCCACCGCTGCCGCCTTTCCGAAATGGCCGGCAGATCCCGTAGGCGCCCGGTGATGGCTGGCGCGTCGAGCGGCTAGCGCGCCCGGAGTGGCTGCCTGCCGTCCGAGGTTGTATTGGCGTGCCGTCACGGCGTCAAGCGAAGGCTCTTTTCGCGGTATCGGACGGTTTCGGCCGCATTTGCCGCAAACGCGGAGCTGGCCATTGGTGGTGGCTGCCGGTCCGTCTCTGATCCTGGCCGATGCGGCATCCGGCCTTGGGTGGGAACCGGACTAGACAGGCAAAATGCCCTGCAGAAGCTTTTGCCGGGCGCTACGGCAAGCTTTGGCCTGCGTTCTGCCCGAACTTGTTATGATGGCAGCAGGTGTGTGTAGGTTCGCAGGCCGTGACCGCGCAAGAGCAGGCCAGAAGACGGCAGGCGCGCCGCTGCCAGTTATGCTGTGGAGTTATCCGGTTTTTGTAGCGCTCCGGCGCGTTCTTCTCCGGATTATTACCAGCGCCGGAACCGCAGGCAACGCCGCCAGCACGGAAAAGAAAATCCCCAGCGAAAGGTAGTCGTTTACAAACAGTTTCGTATCAAGCCATGCCTTTGGCAGAACCAAAAGAAGGTTGTCGCCGGAAAAGTCCTCGATGGTCCCAATTGACAGCGCGTATTTTCCCGCCCCGCCGCCCTCGTCCATGATCACGATAAAGTATTTTCCGCTGGAGGGCAAGTGGGTCCTGACCTCCTGCCTGTCCCAGTACGTCACCTGGCCAAAGGGTTCGTAGAACTCGCTACCGGGAAATTCCCCCTCGTACGGGAACCTTGCCACGTTTGGCTGGGTCCCAAACGAGGCGGGATCGTTCTCAAATACCGCGGGGCTCACCAGAAAGAGCGACGGCGAATACTCCTCCAGCCCGCTGATTTTGGGGACCAGTATGCCAGCATAAAACGAATCTCCGCGCTCCGCATCAAATGCGTAAAATTTTGCGCCGCCCGCCCGCAGATCCTCGTAGATTGCCCATGAGACGCGATGATCGGGAATGTACAGAGCAGATTCAAAGTCGGTGTGCGTGCCGTCGTGGCTGATTAGCTTGTGGCCGTATGCCGGACCTGCCAGCACAATGGCAAGGGCCAGGAGCGCGGCCGGGACGATTTTTATCACAAGCTTCTTTTTCGGGCACGATATTTAAGCCGCGGGGTAGATTTTCCGGTTGGCACCATTGCGTAGTAGGTGATCTAGTTATCCAACCTTAACCAGCCAGCTGAACGGCCTCGCAGTCTTTTAGCGTTTAAAGGGCATTCACTGGCCATGAGCCATGGCGGCATGCAAAAGCTCGTGCGGAATACGTGTAGGGCGCAGAATACGCTGCAAAAACCGGTTACGCCATAGGACCGCCCGTGAAATATGCCGTTTCCGGCTGGTGGTGGTTTGATCTCGCAGGCTTTGGCCTGCGCCCGACATGGGCTCTCATAGTTTTGGTCGCAGATGGGGCGCGCGCCGGACGGGCCAGGTCGCTGCGAAAAGCGGGCCGGCGGCCTGGATGGGGCGGTCAAAAAGGCGACAGGATGGGGCAGGAGGCCGTCTCCCAAGCGCGTCTTTTTTGGTTAAGGATAAATAACCTTCCAAAACCGGTACTAGGCAATGGAATGGGAAGAAGTCTTGCCAAAAATTGAGATACGTGGTTTTACGCCGGAGACGGCTAGCAGCGATAAGGTACGTCGAAAAAATGAGCTTTACGATAGACTGAAAGAGGAGATTGACGACTTGCCAAGAATAAGAGAACTTACTAAATACAGGCATCTTGCAATCGACGTCTGTTACTATCTTGAAGTGTCCAGCGGATCAGGAAAATCCAAAAAAGATCTTGACAACCTGTTGAAGATTCTCTTTGACGTGCTATCTGAGAACATGCGAAATGGCCAAGACCCCCTGCCCGGACTTGACCTGATGCCGGATGACACTTTTGTTTACAAAATAAAATGCGAGAAAAAAGAAAGTTGCAAAGGGATCGAGGGATTTGATTTGCGGATCTTGCGGCAGGTTTGATTTGGTGGTAGGGCCCGGAGGGGCGGCCATGGCCGTGATTCGGGAAAATGCGGGGTTGCGCCGGTCACTCGACGTAGTGGTGGTGGATCAGGTTGTCGTAGAAGCGTATCGACTTGATGTTGACAAACTCCAGCATGCCGTGGCGGGAGAGCTCCCTGCCGAAGCCGCTGTGCTTGATGCCGCCGAACGGTATCCGGGGGTCGGAGACGACCACGTTGTTGACGCTGACAATGCCCGACTCTATCCTTCTGGATAGCCGCTCGGCCTTTCCCAGGTCGCGCGTCCAGATGCTGGCGCCCAGCCCGAACTCGGTCTGGTTGGCCATGCGGACTGCATCCCGCTCGTCCTCGGCGATGGAGACGGGCGCCACCGGCCCGAAGGTCTCCTCGGTGGCCAGCAGCATGTCCGGCTTTATGTCGGTGACGATGGTGGGCTCGTAGAAGTAGCCCTTCTCCCCGGTCTGCTTGCCGCCCAGCAGAATGTTGGCGCCCTTGGCGCGGGCGTCCTCGACCATCTCGGATATCGACTCGAGGCCCTGCTGGGTGGACAGGGGGCCTATGTCGGTGTTCATGGAGGTGGGGTCGCCGACGGTCAGCTTGGAGGCCTTCTTGATGAACCGCTCGATGAACTGGGAGGCTATGTTCTTGCCGACGATGAACCGCTTGGAGGCCACGCAGCTCTGGCCGCAGTTGATGAACCTGCCCTTGACGGCACCCTCGGCTGCGTCGTCAATCTGTGCGTCGTCCAGTACGATAAACGGGTCGCTGCCTCCCAGCTCCAGCACGCACTTCTTGAGCTTTCCGGCGGCGCGGCGGCCCACCTGCGCCCCGGCCTGCGTGCTGCCCGTAAAGGTCACCGCCGCCACCTGCGAATCTATCAGGTGGTTGGCCGACTCGACGCTGCCCACCATCGTCTGGAAGACACCGTCCGGTACGCCGGCATCGGCGAACGCCTTCATCATCTCCAGCCCCGACTGGATGGTCACCCTGGAGGGCTTCATGACGATGACGTTTCCGGCCATCAGGCACGGGGCGGCGAACCGGAGGGCCTGCCAGTAGGGAAAGTTCCAGGGCATGATAGAGCCGATCACCCCCAGCGGCTCGAAGGCCAGGAAGCTCTTGCGGGCGTCGGTGTTGAGTACCTCGTCGGCCATGAAGCTGTTGCCGTGGTCGGCGTAGTAGGTCATGGTCCGGGCGCACTTCTCAACCTCGCCCAGCGACTCGCGGATGATCTTGCCCATCTCCCGCGTGGCCACCTCTGCCAGCTCGTACTTGTGCTTGAGGAGGTAGGATGCAAGGTCGTATATGTAGCCCTGTCGGGACTCGTAGCTGCGCCGCCACTCGGGGAAGGCCCGCCTGGCCCGGGCGACCATCCGGTCGACCTGCTCCTGGTCCATAGGATCGTACTCTGCAAGCGGTTCGCCGGTGGCCGGATTGACGGTCGCTATCTTATCGCTCATCGGGAGGCGGTCCTCCTGGACCTCGTGGCCGGTTTGGCCTGCCTGGCCTGCCTGGTTGGCCTGGTTGGCTTGGCCTGCCCGGCCGGTTTGGCCGGTTTGGCCTGCCTGGCCTGCCTGGCCTGCCTGGTTGGCCTGGTTGGCCTGGTTGGCTTGGCCTGCCCGGCCGGTTTGGCCGGTTTGGCTGGCCTGGCCTGCCTGGTTGGCCTGGTTGGCTTGGCCGGCTTGGCCTGCCCGGCCGGTTTGGCTGCGGGCTTGTCCGGGGGGCTAGTACTGCCGGCCGGCTCGCCGGCGGCCTCGTCCGGTTCGGCTCCAAGCGACTTTAGGAAGCCGTGGTAGATGCTGTCGATGGCGCGCATGTTGGCCCGCTGGGCGTGGGCGTACCACTTGAGGAACTCCCCGTACATGCTCAGGTTGGCCAGCATCGTATTGGAGTAGAACCGGGTGGCCGTCTCGGCGGCCCTCCTGGTCCCGTCGTTCTGGAACAGCAGGTCCAGCTCGGCGCGCTCCAGGGCGTATCCGGCATCAAAAAAGTCGTCCATCATGTGGCGGTACCTGCGGTATACGTCAGAGTGCATCTTGACGTACAGGGGGATCTGCGAGTCCATCTTGCTCATCACCTTGGAGGTGTTCTCCTTTATCACGTCGAACGTCGAGCGGTCCCCCTCTGCCATGCCACACTGGATGGTGACTCGTTAAATATAGTTAAGCAAGCGGTCGGGGCGGTCCCTGGATCGTGCGGGTAGCATCCCCCCGCAGGCGGGGCGGCTCAGAAGGTCTGCTGCATGTCGTTCCGGATGGTGTCTATCTTCTTGGCAAAGGCCTTGCGGAGCCGGTCGTTCTTTTTGAGGTTCATCACCCCGCCGCAGCTGGTGCACTTGAACATGTCACCCAGGGTCTCCTCGAAGGTCACCCGGGGGCAGTCCTCGTTGCCGCAGTGGTAGAACTGGGTGGAGTTCTCGTAGTCTAGGCGCTGCTGCAGGCGCTCCATTATCTGCCGCTTCTGGCTCTCGATGAACGTCTCCACCTCGTCCCGGCGGGTCCTCCACCGGTAGACGAACCACCCCTTGCGCTCGTCCTTGACGCGGATGCCGGTGATCAGGGACTTGCCGAAGAGGCCGTAGAGCACCTTCCGGACCATGTTTATCCGGAGGCCGGTGGAGCTGGCTATCTCCTCGTCGGTGGCGTCCTCGGCCTTGAGCAGGGACCTTGCCACCTTGAGGTACTCGTCTCCCCCGATCATGGCGGATATCCGGACGAACGGGTCGTCGTACTTGCTGGCCAACCATCCGGGTGGGGGTAATCTTGGGTATTAATCAGTTGTTCCCGGTTTGTCCGGGCCGGGCCGTATCACGCTCTTGCCGCGCCGGCTGGGGACTATCCTCCGGGCGGCCCCCGGAAAGGCCCGGCCGAGCTGGCCTCCCCCCTGCAGGCGGTCCAGGAAGACGGCCAGGGCGGCCACCTCCGAGTGGGGCTGGCTGCCCACCGCGACGTTGTAGTCGGCCAGCTCGTATATCTCCCGGGGGACCTTGGAGGCGCCGATGACCACCAGCACCCGGTCCAGCCGGCGTATCGGGGGGAGGGCCTCGTTCAGGTCCTGGCCGTACATGGTCAGGTGGACCACCCCGTACGAGCCGGCCTTCTTGGAGCGGATTACCCCCCTGAGGTTCTCCTCCAGGACCACCTCGAATGATCCGCCCCAGGTCCGGTTGACCCCGGTGATGGTCTCCTGGATGTCCTCGCTGGCCTCGCTCATGTAGATGCGCGAGGCGCCAAACGCCCGGGAGACCAGGGCGGCGTGGGTGGTCACGCGGTCGTCCCGGACCAGCCTCTCGCCCAGCCGGGCCACCTCGATGATCATGGGAGGGGCCCCGGCGATCCGGCGGCGTTGACCAGTAGCCTGAGCCGGTCCAGGCCCTGCCCGGATACGGCCGAGACGGCCGCCCACCTGCGGCCGGCCATGTCCAGCAGTTCCACCCGCGGGGCGAGCTGGTCTTTTGGTACCAGGTCGGCCTTGTTGAGCGCAAAGACGAGCCGCCCCCTCTCCACGCCCAGCTGGCCCAGGGTGCCCATGCAGCTGCGGTACTTGCGGCGCAGGTCCTCGGGGCCGTCGCTGATATCCAGGACGACCACGGTGACGTCGGCGTGGATCATCTCCTCGAGGGTGGACCGGAAGGCCTCTATCATGTAGGCGGGCAGCTTGCTGATGAAGCCCACCGTGTCGGATATCAGGAACGGCTCCCCGCCGGCCGGGAACCGCCGGGTGGTGGTCGTCAGGGTGGTGAAGAGCTCCTCGCCGCGCTCGCGGTCCTCGCCGGTCAGGGCGTTGAAGAGGGTGGTCTTGCCGGCGGAGGTGTAGCCTGCCAGCGAGACAGTCCGGAAGCCCATCCGCTTCCGCCCCTGGCGGTGGAGGGACCTCTGCCGGCCGGCCTTGGCCAGCTTGGCCCGGACCGAGTTCATGCGGTGCCGTATGTCGTTGTAGTAGACGTCCACCTCGAACTTGCCTATCCCCATGAAGCCGGGCTGCTCGCCCGTCTTGGCCAGGCGGACCTTCTCCTTGGCCCGGCTAGCCTCGTAGCGCATCTGGGCCAGCTTGACCTGGAGCCTGGACTCGGCGCTGGACGCCCGCCTCTCGAAGATCTCCAGGATGAGCGTCTCGCGGTCCAGCACGTTCCGGTGCAGCTTGGAGGCGAGGTTGTAGTTCTGGCTGGGCCTGAGGGCCTCGTCGTAGACTATCACGTCGGGGTTCAGCCGGTCGGCGTGCTCGCCCAGCCGGCGCATCACCTCCTCGCTGATGCCGTACTTGGGCCGCTGCAGGAACCGCTGCTTGATGGTATGGACGACCCGGTAGCCGGCCGCGTCGCAGAGCGCGACGGCCTCCTCGACGGCGTCGCGGCGGTCGTAGGTGATCAGGATGGCCGACCCCGCGGACTGCTGCCCGGCGCCGTTCCGGTTGGCGGACATCCCCTATCCGGCCACGGCCACCGGCAGGCCCCTGCCCGAGTGTCCTTCCATCCTGGCTATCGCCCGGGCCGCCAGCATGTCCCGCTTGCCGCGCCGGTTGCAGTGCCTGGTCCTGGGGCTGGTGCCCATCTCGTCGACGAACTCCAGGCGGAACGGCGGCAGGTCGGCAGACCTGAGGGCGGCCCCCAGCCGCTTGGCGGTGGCCATGTCACCGTTGCCTATCCGGACGGTCCTCCGGGCCGCCCCGATCCTGCCCAGTATCCCCGAGACGTGCGAGGCCAGCTGCTCGACCGACGAGAACAGCGAGGTCTCCACCTCCCGGCCGGCGTAGAGCACCGAGAGCCCGAGCCGCTTTCCCGGATCCACCCCGACGACCAGCTCGTCATCAAAGGCGCCCGCGCCGCACCTGCGGAGCAGGACTGCCAGGGCGACGGCGGATCCCCGCTCCAGGTCGTCCTCGTACAGCAGGACCTTGTCGCAGACGAGGGGAGCCTCCTCCCGGGTGGTCAGGATGATGTTGCCTCGATACCGGGGTATCTGTGAGGGTTCGATGGCATCAAAGTCGACGGCAAGGCGCCTCAGCCACCTGGTGAACATGTAGTACGGCCGGGCCCGGGCAGTAGCGATTCCCATGCGGTAGTCGTCTATTCGGTTGATGGTTCTACTCGGGAACCATTTGCTAATAATTATTGTGGACGAGGGGGGCTGGTGCGTAAATCGACAGGCTGTGCCTGCAGATCCCCTTCCGGGCGGCAGGGTCCTGCCCGTGGACAGGAATTACGCACCAACCTCGGACGAGGGCGCCGTTGCTACGGTGGCTTGGAACAGATAAGGTCTACGCGGAGTTTGTTGGGCAGGTATATTGACGCGTTGGAGTGGGTGTGGTTGTCGTACGTTATTGTATAGTCGCAGTTGGTGGCGTTATCCATGGCAAACTCAAAGTCAGCCGGCGGTGTGTTTCTGAAACCCTGCTGGAATATCGACGGATCCCGGTTATGTTCGTTCTCTGGCCTGTCGTGGTAACACCAGAACGTCAGGCGGTGAACTGCAGGCCCGTCTTCACCGGTGGCACGCTCTGTATAGACGGTACAGTTATCGTGTTCAGTCTCGTAGTAGAAGGTGGTACTGTTGTCCCCACGGATGCCATGCTCCCAAGCATCCGGGGCCTGGGTGTCAGCCAACTCTACCCCGGCCATGCTAGCGTTCCCGGTGATGAAATATTGTGGCAGGAACAACACGGCTGCGATTGTAGCAGACACAACCAAGACAATCTTGGTGTAACGTCCCGACATCCAGTTGAAATATACACTGTCCTGATATATGACAGGCGTCTTCATCAGGAGGAGTGCGTCCGCCGAACCAACCAGCCAACACGCGGCGGCGCCGGTAACGCCGGGCATCAAACAGACCTGCAGGCGGGCTAGCTGTCCTAGGGCTTCATTATCGTGTAGACGACGGTCTCGACCGCCTCCTCGAAGCCGGCGTCTATGTCGGCGCGGATCTTCTCCAGCCTGGCGGCGGCCTCCTCGGATATGCGGGCCGCTTCGGCCTCGGCCTTTGCCCGGACATCGGCGATGATCCCCTCCGCCTCGGCGGTGGCCATCTCCCGGGTCTTCTCGTAGAGCCTGTCGGTCTCCTTCTGCACCAGGATGGACATCTGCCGTTTCATGTCGGCCAAGGAGGCGCTGAGTGTGTCTGTTATCCTCAAGTCCGCCTACGCCCGGATAGAGGCGATGGGGGCCAAGACGCGCAGCCGCAGCCCGGGGGCCCCTTCTGCTTCATCTACCCGCTGATGGTCTTCAACGCCTGGGTGATGGCCAGAATCCTGCTGAGATCCGTTATACCCGGACTGCCCCTGTCGCGCCACCTGGGAACGATCACCCGGCTTGCCTTCAAGGAGATCATCGGGGCGCTCGCCGTGGGACCCGGACCGCCTCCCGGTGGCGAACCTCGCCCGAGATAGGGCCCCGGCGGCATCGGGGGAAGCGCGTGGCGCGGGGAATGTTGCGCATGACCACGCGCGCTACCTTGCGGATCGTCTCATGGTATGCCCCCTCCGTCCGCGGCACGGGTATCGCCGGCCCGATGCTCGCCTAGCCGGCCCGCGGTGTGACTGTAGCCGTCTTGGTGCACCGTGCGGCCATCGTCTTGGATGTGGTTAGGACATATCCTGTCGTTGGGAGGATTACTTTTGGTTTAGCTGACCAATACAAAAAGATAAAATAATACACCCATTCACAGAGTGTAGTGAACGTCTACAACGTCGTGCGATGTATTTTAGATGCCAAGGGAGATGAAGCTGTAGGGCGAACATCTATTCAGAAACTAGTATACCTAGCCCAGCATGTGGTGCCGGCAGTAGACAAGTCGCCATACCAGCCACACTACTACGGACCGTTCAGTTCCGAGATAGGGCTCGTACTCGAAAAGCTAGTATCATATTCCTTTGTATCGGAGGCCAAAATACATGGAAAGTTATATGCTGGTTACCGATATGAACTAACACCAGCCGGAAGAAAAATAGTGAAAAAAATCAAAGAAGATGATGGAGACACGTACGATAAAATAAAAGAGTTTGTGGGCACGTGTAGTGAGTTCTGTGGTTTGAAAGCGGCGCCGTTATCATTTGCATCAAAGGTATTGTACATGGTTAACGCCCGTAAAAGCGAAGAGAAACCCATATCTTTTCAAGATGCGGTAATATATGCCAAAGATTTAGGATGGGAAATAGATGTTGCCGAAGTTGAAAATGGAGCAAAATTACTGCAAGAGTTAAATCTTGTCCGAGTTTCCTAAAAATTACTTCGCGTACAAGTCCATACGTGATCCTCTATATGGTTTTATTGATCTTTCCAAGATTGAGATCAGACTAATTGACACACCGGCATTTAGGAGACTTTTAAATATAAAACAGCTGTCACACGCATTCTTGGTATATCCGACAGCAATACACACAAGATTTGAACACAGCCTCGGTGTTACTTATTTAGCCAACAAAGTAGCACAGCATCTAGACTTTAAAGATGAAGAGAGGGAGATCATACGACTAGCAGGTCTGTTGCACGATATTGGCCATGGTCCATTCTCGCACTTGTTTGAAAGCGTATTAAAAAAAATCAACAGCGAAAAAATTGATCATGAAAAAATATCCATGATGCTGATTAAGGAAGATCCCGACATCTCTGCAATCTTGGGTGATAAAAAAGAAAAAATTATTCAATTGTTGGATCACAAACCGATAGAAAATTGGGACATAAAAACTAGCACGTTAGCAACTGACATAATATCTGGTCCGCTGGATGTCGACAAAATGGATTATCTACGGAGAGACTCTTACCACATCGGCGTAGCCTATGGGCAATTTGACCTTCCCAGGCTGACCCACACCATCACCAGTACAAACAATCCCAAAGAAAATAAAATTTGTATTGATTCAAAGGGTATGGACTCCGTCGAAAGCTACCGCCTAGGCAGATACCTCATGCATGCTCAAGTATATGAGCACCATGCCAGAATAATTGGTGAACAAATGTTTCTTAAAGCACTAAACCTAGCAGTGGAAAAAGACACGATTCCTAGAAAAAGACTGTCTACTGATGCGGATTTAGAAAATAACCACCTGGAATTTTTAAATTTCTACACAAGATTAGATGATCGTTCCATATATGACTTCATAATGGAAAAAGATCCAGGTGGGGATGCTGCAAGTATTTTAAACAGAATACGGCAAAGAAAACTGCTGAAGAAAGCGGTTGAGTTTCTGCCTGACAAAGAAATTGAAGATGCCCAAATTTCCGATGATATAATGACGATGAACGAAAATGATTTAGGGGAAATATCAGACGAAATAGCAGGCGATTTGGGGCAGAAAAAACATGATATTATAGTTCACATTTCTGAAGTGCCAGTACATCTTTACGAGGGAGACATATTGATCATGTGGAAAGGTGTTCCAAGAAAATTGGATAACTTCTCTCCAATCAACGCCACTAAGTCGGCTATAAGCAAATTCTATATTTTTGGTCCAGATAACCGGGACGTGCAGGAAGGGATAAAGCAATATGCCAAAGAGCGTTTTGGGGTTGGTAAATAACCCAACGTTAAGATTAACGGGCATAAGCAGATCTTGGCAAATTGGTGTTTGACTGAAAGTTAAAATGAAGCCTCTGCCGCCGGGCTATAGACACGGCCATGATAACAGACGCACGCGGGCGCATAATATGATCATCCCTGCTGGCCCGCCATAAGCAGGTACTATAGTTAAAATCACAAGTTCGTACAGGGAACAAATCCGAGTTTATACAATCCTGCTATAGACGGGTGTTTTACAAAGATTAGATACTCAAGTCGGGTTGAGCGTATCCTGTCTTGTGATACGCTTACACGCTGTACGAACTTGTGCGTGTCACTGTACTGCAATCTCAATTGGACCTGCCCTTCCTAGGGGTTTCGGGGGGATCGAACCTGGCAGGCCCGTTAGCCGCCTGAGCGGCCGCGGGGAGACGCAGTGGTAGGATGAACCGGGCCACCAGCTGGCTAGCCGCTACTGCGACCAGATGGATTGGCGACCTAGCCGTCCTGGGGCTTCATTATCGTGGAGACGACGGTCTCGACCGCATCCTCGAAGCCGGCGTCTATGTCGGCTCGGATCTTCTCCAGCTTGGCGGCGGCCTCCTCGGATATGCGGGCCGCTTCGGCCTCGGCCTTTGCCCGGGCATCGGCGATGATCCCCTCCGCCTCGGCGGTGGCCATCTCCCGTGTCCTCTCGTAGAGCCTGTCGGTCTCCTTCTGCGCCAGGATGGACATCTGCCGTTTCATGTCGGCCAGGGAGGCGTTGAGTGTGTCTATGTTATCCTCAAGTCCGCTCAGCGCGGCGATGATCCCGCCGACCTTGGACTCTGCCACTGCCATTGGTTGGCTCCCCTCCGGCCGTTAATTAAACCATTCAGCCGGACTGCAGCCGCAGCAGGGCCGTGGCCAGCTCGCCGTCCGACTCTGCCAGGGCCGATATGGCCGTCTCCCGGTCCACGTTGGCCCGGAGGCAGATAAGCTCTATGTCGTCCTCCGAATAGGAGGGCTTGTCGACCTCGCGTTCCTCGTAGCCGTCGGCGACCACCACGAACGTGACGTTCTCCTTGGACTGCACCTCGCTGACCTTGGGGTTGGTTATCACTATCTCCTTGGACTCGGTCCGCACCAGCACCTCCCGGACGTCGGGCAGCTCGCTCATGTCCATGCCCATGCGGCCCATCATCCTCCGCATGTTTCGGCCGCCCCCGCGCATCATACATCCGCTGATCCGTCCCTTCCTTTTAAGCCATTCCGGACGCGGACGGCCACGCCCCGCCGGCACCCCGCCATCATCTCCCGGGACAGTACGGCCCGGCCCACTGCTATCACCGTGCCGCCGTGCAGCACCGGGGTCTCCCCCGAGACGCGTACGTTCCTGCCGCACCAGGTGACATGCCGGGCAAAGACCGACCGCCCCTCCCTTACGAAGGGCGCCGCCTCCCCGCTCACCTCCACGCACGACTCCCGGAACGTCCTGCTGGCCAGCAGCATCTGGGCGAACGCCGGGGTCAGGGCCAGCCCGCCGTCCACTCTGAGCGTGCACAGCAGATCCCCCTCGCCGTCGTGGACGCTGCGGATCCTGCCCGTCCTGGAGTGCACAAAGCGCACCACCCCCGGCACGTGCCGGGCCACGCCGGGCCCGAACAGGGCATTGATGGTGCAGGCAAGCTTGAGCGCCTCGTCCATGCCCGATGCCCCCCCGCCGAGAATATTAGTGGCGCGGACCGCCCTGCGGGAATTACCGGATGGATGTACCAGGACAAGGCCGGCGGTCCGCTTCCGCCAAGCAGGGCCGGGTTTATACGGTTGGTCAGGTATGTTGCCGTATGATTCGCTCCCGCGGCTTCCGCGTGAACCTCGCCGGCTCGCAGGCCGACAAACTATACGCGCCGGCGGGTGGCCGGCGCGAGGCGTACAGCTGGGCCGTATCCAAACCGAAGGACGATCCGACACTCACCGGGTTTGACCTGCAGAAGGAGTTCACCGCGTTGAGACAGGCAACCTCCCACCTCCGGCAGACCGAGCGGCTCTTCCAGCAGACGGCCATCCACCAGGCGCGTACCGCCCGTGACACCTGTATGGGTGAAGGCGGCTCCGGACGCAGACCGGCGGCGCGGGAACCGGGCGCGAAGTCGTCCCGCAGCACCAGGCGCCGAAAAACACCCGGGCAGGTACGCGGACGTTACGTGCGCGGTGTACTTTGGTATATAATTCCCCGCCCTGCCATATAGAGCCACTACCTGACGATCCTTCTATATAGCCCAATAACAGACCAGCCCGCATGGAGGAGAAGTACGAGACCCGGAAGATCCAGTTCACCGGCAAGTCCTCGTATATCATCTCGCTGCCCAAGACCTGGATCACCGATCTGGGACTCTCCCGGGGCGACCAGGTGCGCATATACAGGAAGGGTTCGACCAACCTGGAGCTGTATCCGCCCAACGTCAAGCCGCGAACCGGCCAGGCGGAGGTGGCCACCATCGAGATCCTGCCCAACGAGGAGTCCTCCTCGATGGTGCGCAAGCTCATATCGCTCTACTTTCTGGGGTTCAAGACCATAAACGTCCGGTCCAAGTCCGGCAGGCTCAAGCCCAGCCAGCGCCTGCTGATCAAGGAGTCGGTCCGGCGGATGCTGATGGGCTCGGAGATCATCTCGGACTCCTCGGAGAACATCACCATCCAGGTGCTGATCAACCTGCTCGAGCTGAGCGTTACGGGGGCCTTCAAGAGGATGGTGCACCTGGCAAAGTCCGTCTCCCGGGACGCCCTGCTGGCCGTCCAGGAGAACAACCGGGAGCTGGCCGCCGAGGTGACCAACATGGACGACGAGATCGACCGCTTCGGGTTCTACATCATCAGGCAGCTCAAGATAGCCATCCAGAACGACCACATCCTCAAGGAGATAGGCTTCCAGAACGCCCGCGCCTGCCTCGGGTACAGGGTGCTCGTCAAGAACATAGAGCGGGCCGGCGACCACGCCGTCCTGATAGCCAGGGACGTGCTGGAGTTCGACAAGAAGATAGACGAGCGGGCGATAGCCGTCCTTCAGGACATGAACACCTTTGCCCTGTCGGTCCTGGACGACGCCTGCCTGGCCCTCTTCAAACAGGACTACCAGCAGGCCGAGGCCACCATAACCAAATCGGCGCAGATCGCGCTCTACGAGGAGAGGCTGCAGAAGGTCACCAGGAGCATCGAGGACAACGAGATCGTCTTCCGGACACGCAGGATCGCAGAAAACATCAAGAGGATCTCCGAGTACTCGGTGGACATAGCCGAGATCGTGCTCAACCTGAACATCGAAAAGACCCTCAAGAAGGGCGCGGTGGCCTCCCAAAACAATGATTAATATATGGGTTTTTCGGGAACCGGCAGACCGCTCCGATTATTTAACTTTTTGGGCCGTTTTCTTGTACGGATCAGTTTTCTGGATGGAGAATGCATAGAACGATGACTAAAGTGGGTCAATTGTTGTAATAATTAAGGATTCAACCTTAAATATCAATTAATTCCATTAAACTGTACAATGACATGCAAGGGAATATGCACTAGATACAAGGCCCAGAAGCCTGTCGGTACGGGCAGGTACGCATCCGGCCAGCGCCGCTGCCAGATATGTGAGATCTTCATAAAGTGGGAAGGCCTGTGGTGTCCGTGTTGCGGATACAGGCTGAGGACCAAGCCGAGGAATCTCAAGTACAAGGCAAAGCTGCGCGCCAGAGTAGAGGCCGAGGCAGACTCGAGAGTAGAATCGATAGCCGTGCCAGTACAGACATAGGGGTATTGAGCCCTCCAGGCGAGCCAAGGGAGACCCTGGTGGAGGTGGAGGGCCGTACTTTTTCTTTAAGGGTGAGCAGGTTTGAGAACGGCTGCTTTGTAGCCGTGACCGAGGGTGGCAACAGGCTGGGGTCGCTGACCGTCTCGCTGTACAACAGGTCTACCCCGGTGACCGCCGAGGTGATCCCCGCCAAGTCCAAGTCGCTGTTCGCCAGGCTGGCCGCCGAGAGGCTGGCCACCAGGACCGACGGGGTGGCCGTCCTGTCGGTGAGCGTGGGCGGCGAGGTGACGGCGGAGGTGGCCAAGGAGATAATGACCAGGATGGACGAGATGGTATAGGATGGCCGACCTGCGCGACTATATAAGGATGGCCGAGGCGGACGGCGGGCTGGCCAGGGTGGGCAGGCGGGTCTCGCCCAGGTTTGAGATAGCGGCGGTGACGGCGCGCGCCGACGGCGGGCCTGCCCTGCTGTTCGAGGACGTGGAGGGCAGCGCCTACCGGGTGGTCACCAACCTGCTGGGGACGCGCCGGCGGTTCGCGATGGCGCTGGGCGCGCAGCCGGAGGGTATACACGGGGCGGTCCTGGAGGCGATAGAGGGGGCGCGGGAGCCGGGGGCTGCCGGGCAGGGCAGGTTCATGGAGAACCGGGAGAGGACGGCCGGCGGGCTGCCGGTGGTGACGCACTTCGAGAAGGAGCCGGGTCCGTTCATCACCTCGTCGGTGGTCTTTGCGGCAAACCCGGAGACGGACAGGCAGAACTCCTCGTTCCACAGGATGATGCCCGCCGGCGAGGGGCGGTTCACCGTCAGGATGGTCGAGGGGAGGCACCTGGACAGGTGCTTCCGGGACGCCAAGGAGCACGGCGAGGATCTGAGGGTGGCGGTGGTGGTGGGGGTCCACCCGGCGGTGCTGGTGGCCGGAGCCTATCAGGCGGGGTGGGGCGAGGAGGAGATGGCCATAGCCAACGCGGTGCTGGGCGGGAACCTGAGGATGGCCCCGCTGGAGTGGTCGGGGCTGCGGGTTCCGGCGGACTCGGAGGTGGTGATGGAGGGCCGCATACTGCGGGACGTCACAGAAGAGGAGTGGATGGTGGAGATGCTGCAGACCTACGACCACAAGAGGAGGCAGCCGGTCTTTGAGGTCGAGTCGCTCTACCACCGGGATGAGCCGATATTTCACGATATACTGTCGGGGTACGGAGAGCACCGCCTGCTGATGGGCATGCCCGTCGAGTCCAAGATAAACGGCATCCTCAGGGAGATGCCGCAGGTGGTCTCCGCCTCGCTGACCGGCGGCGGCTGCAACTGGCTGCACGCGGTGGTGCGCATCAGGAAGCGGGCGGACGGCGACCCCCGGGAGGTCATCAACAGGACGTTCGGGGCGCACCGCTCCCTGAAGATGGTGACGGTGGTCGACGAGGACATCGACCCGGAGAGCGCCGAGGCCGTCGAGTACGCGATGGCCACCCGGTTCCAGGCCGACCGGGACATCGAGGTGGTAAAGGACGTGCGCGGCTCCAGCCTGGATCCGTCCAGCGACCAGGAGAGGCTGAGGACGGCCAAGATGGGGATCGACGCAACCCGGCCCCTGGACAAGCGGCCGGAGGGCTTTGAGGTGGCCAGGATACCGGGGATGGACGAGGTCCGGCTGGAGGACTACTGCGGCTGATGGGCGGCGGCGAGGCGGCGGGCCGGGGACACCACCCTGTGCGCCAGGTGGACTGCCACCAGGATGGCCACCAGCAGCATGACGATCGTGCCGGAGGGGGCCCAGTCCAGTACGTACGAGAGGAATATCCCCAGGATGACCGAGGACGAGGATAGGGCCGCCGATATCATGAGGGTGGTGCGGAAGCTGCGGTTGAACCGGACCGCCGAGATGGTGGGCAGCACTATCAGGGCGGTGATCAGGAGTATCCCGGTCAGCCTCATGGAGGTCACCACGGTGACGGCGGCCAGGGCCACGAACAGGTAGTTGAGCGCCACCGTGTTGATGCCCGACATGCGCGCCATCTCCTCGTTGAAGGAGATGAAGAGGAGCTTCCGGTAGAGCGCCGCCATGGTCAGGGCGACCCCGGAGCTGACCGCCAGGATGATGGTCATGTCCTCGGTGCTCACCAGGATGATGCTGCCGAACAGGAAGCTGAACAGGTCGACCGTAAAGCCCCCGCTCATGCTGGTCAGGATCACCCCCGCCGACAGGCCGGACACCAGGGTGATGGCGACGGCCACCTCACCGGGGATGTGCGCGACGCTGCGCAGCCGCTGCAGGATGACGCTGCCCAGTATGGAGACGGCAAAGGCGGTCCAGAGGGGGTAGACGCCCGCGAAGAGGCCCGCGGCTATCCCGCCGAAGGCCACGTGGGCTATCCCGTCCCCGAAGAGCGCCAGGCGGCGCATCACCAGGAAGCACCCGACGAACGAGCATAGGCAGGCGATGGCCACCCCCGACAGGAGCGCCCTCTGGATGAACCCGTACTCTAGTATCTCCAGGACCAGATGATCACGCCCCGCCCTCGTGGTCGTGATGGTGGGTGTTCAGGTGCGCCTGCATGGATGCCTCGGTGTACATCCTCAGGCAGTCCTCGTCGGCAAAGAACGTCTCGGTGTCGCCGTGGTAGCAGAGCTGGCAGTTCATGCAGGCGACCCTGTCGGAGTGCTCCTTGAGCATCTCAAGGTCGTGCAGGGACACCACCACGGTGATGCCGTGGTCCCGGTTGGCTCGACGCATTATCGAGTAGAAGGCCGCCTGCGACTCGACGTCCATGCTGGTGACCGGCTCGTCCAGGATCATCAGCAGGGGGTCGCGGACCAGCGACTGGGCGATGAACGCGCGCTGTTGCTCGCCCCCGGAGAGGGACCCGATGCGGCGGTCTGCCAGGTGGTCTATGCCTACCGCCTCCAGCGACTTTGCGACGCGTTCGGCGTCCCCGGACGACTCCCGAGACAGGCTGACGGGGCGGAACTCCCCCCGGTGGATGAGCTCTGCCCCCCGGACGGTCCTCTTGGAGATGATTCCCATGGAGACCACCTCAAAGACCGTCGCCGGAAACGTAGGCTCGAATGCCATCTTCTGGGGAACGTACCCTATGAAGGGCAGCAAGTGCTTGCGCATGGTGTGGTCCTGGCCGAAGAGTGTGACGCGCCCTTTGTACGGCTGCAGGCCCAGTATGGCCCGAAAGAGGGCGGTCTTGCCGGCGCCGTTGGGGCCCACTATCCCCAGGATCTCCCCCTGGTTTACCTTGATGTTGACGTTATCGACGGCCGTGACATTTCCGTATTCCACAGTCAGATTTTCGGTTTGTACGATGCTGGTCAACTGCAGCCCAGCGCCGTCTCCAATACGGCCAAGTTTGCCCTCATCTTTTCGAGGTAGGTTACTCCCGACTCGAACTCGTCGGTGCTAATACCCTCGACGGGGCTGAGGACCAGCACCTCCGTACCGGTCGCCTCCGCTATCACTTCGATGTTGCGTTTGTCACGGATCTCCTCTGCCAGAATGTGGGTCACATCGTTATCCTTGACGTACTCGACCAGCTCGATGATGTCGGCGGTTGAGACCTCCCCCTCCGCAGAGATGCCGGTCAGGGATACGGACGTAAAGCCGTACCGTTCGACCAAGTAGGCAAAGGCCACGTGGAACGTCACGATGGTGTCTCTCTGGCAGTTGTCCAAGGCGGCCGCATACTCTGAGTGAAGCTCGTCGAGTTGGGCGGCATAGGCGGCTGCGTTGTCCTGGTAGGTCTCAGCGTTGTCCGGGTCCGCCCGAACCAGAGCGTCCCGTATGTTCAGGACCTGCTGCTTGGCCAAGACGGGATCCAGCCAGACGTGTGGATCAAACGCCCCGTGATCATGGTCGTGGCCGTGGCCGTGGCCCTCATCTGATGCCACCAAGTCGCGTATGGCATCCAGCCCTTCGCCGTGTCCGGTACCGCCGTTCTGGATATCCCCCAGTATGTCTCTGATCTCGGTCGTGTGGTCGTCGTCGTGCTGGTCATCGTGGCCGTGGTCGTCATGACCGGATTCCTCCATCGCGTCGTGGTCATCGTGGCCGTGGTCGTCATGACCGGATTCCTCCATCGCGTCGTGGTCATCGTGGCCGTGGTCGTCATGACCGGATTCCTCCATCGCGTCGTGGTCATCGTGGCCGTGGTCGTCATGACCGGATTCCTCCATCGCGTCGTGGTCATCGTGGCCGTGGTCGTCGTGCTTTAGGCGGTCGCCGATGCCAAGCAGGTCCAGCACGGAGTGCAGCGCCTCGACCGTGGTGAGCTCGCCGTCCCTGTACATCTCCAGGACAAGCCGCATGTCCTCCTCGTCCAGGAGGGCCTTGATTGCGGCGACTGCCCCCTCGTCGGTATAGTGGCCGTGTTCACGCTCTTCAAGGATCTCCAGGATCATGTCGTTTATACCCACGGTCGATATCAGATCCAGCCCCTTCGTAGCCTTCACAAATGTGACATCTGCCCAATCCGAAGAGTCGACCAGCCGGTCCACGTACACCTCGACACCCAGCCCGTTATACACGAAGATGTCCGTCTCCTCCAAGGACTGTATCCTGGATATGCTCGGCTCCCAGTCATGGGCCTCCACCCCCGGGGGCAGGAACTGCCTTACCTCGGCAGCTGAACCCGCCACATTTTTGGTAAACTCGTAGTACGGGTAGAACGACGCCTGTATCAGGGGGGTCTGCGCCGTAGCGTCCATGGGGATGGAACCGAACGGGATCAGGGCTGCCGCAACCAGAAGAAGGACGGTCGCCGGCTTCATGCGGGCGGTATTAATTTTCTACTATTTATTATTAGCGATCAGTCCGGGGTTGTCCACGCTGACGGTTCCCCCACACGATAATTCCCCGAAAAAGTCGCAGAAGAGTTAAAAACAATCCGAGCAGGCCGCCTGCCGGACCGAAACGTTTGTTGATCCCCGGATCCACGGCCGCACAATGAAACAACACCACACCAAGAGAAGAAGGCAAAAGGAAAGACCCGAGGGTTACTGCAGGGATTACGAGTGGCGCAGGAAGAACGGCGGCAAGCGATTCAAGGAACGGTTCAAGGCCATCCTGAGAAGGATAACGAAGTTCCTAGAGGACAACCCCGAACACAAGGCCATGCTGTGCGTGCTGATGACCTGGGCGATGATGAAGAAATACTCATGCTCCATCCGCGGGATGGTCGAGGAGTGCGAGGCCAGGCCGGGCCTGTGCAGGAAGCTGGGCATGGATCACGTCCCCTCCAAATCGTGGCTGCACAAGTGGATGAAGAGAATACCCCCCGACCTGCTGGACTCGCTGCTGAGGTTCACCGCCGGCGGCGACGCGCGCCGGACGCTGTCGGTGGACTCCACCCAGTACACGTTCAACCGGTATGTCCTGGTGGAGGATGCCAAGCGCGGGAAGTTCTATCGGAAGGCCACCGTCAAGCACCACGCCCTGATCACGGACAGCGGCAGGATAGTCGCCGTCGTCGTGACGGACGGGAACGCGGGCGACTCGCCCGTACTGGCAGAGCTGTGCGCCAGGGCGCCCCGCGGCAAGGGGTACCTGCTGGGAGACTTGGCCTACTGTTCCGGGGAGAGCTGCCGGCTGGCCGCGTCCATCGGAAGGCAGCCGTGCTTCCGGCCCAAGAAGAACTTCGTGGCCCGCGGCATGAGCGAGTGGGGCAGGATGCTGGCCTGGTGCAGGGACCGCCCCGGCGGGTTCTACAGGACGTATGGCAGACGAAACACGATCGAGAGCTGCTTCTCGGCGGTCAAGGACCGGTTCAATTTCAGGATCAGGTCCGTGACGCTGGAGATGCAACGACGCGAGATCGCCATCATGTCCATCTGCCGGAACCTCTTTGCCTGATCGGGGATAAAAAGAGTCCCGTCTCCCCGGGGACACTCGGGGGGTACAAGTTCAGGTCAAGTTTTGACCTGTGCCTGACCGGCTACCTCCGGCAGATGCTGCCGGGCGTGTTCGCGTATGGGATTCAGTTTGTCCTGAACTTGTGCCTCGGGGGAGACTGCGCTCGAACGCCCGGATCCGGCGGATAATGGGGTATTTACGGCCGGAGACGCCACGGCCTGCCATCGCGTGATGGGATAATGCAGCCAAAACCGGTCTGGAGATGATCCGGATCTACCGTTTTGAAGGAGTAATTTCGTGGGTTTATGCGCACCGTGGACAACCCCGATCAGTCCGGGCCGGCGCGGAGATGGTTTTTTAAATAACGACTAGGTCGGGTAAGGGGGTATGGCGATAATATCCATATCTATCAGCGACGAGCTGGTGGATGAGCTGGACCGGATTCGGACGGCCATGGGGGCAGGCCGATCCGAGGTGGTAAGGGCCGGCATCAGGCAGGTAGCCCAGGAGGAGAAGCAGAGGCTGGAGATGGGCACGCAGGAGAGCGCCGTGCTGATGGTCACCCATGCGGACGAGCATGATCACGAGGTGGCCGGGATAAAGCATGATCACGAGGACCTGATAAGGACCCACATGCACAACAGGATAGATGAGGAGAGGTGTGTGGAGGTGTTCGTGATGAGCGGATCCGGGGAGGACATCAGAGCGATGACCAATGGTTTTTTGGCCAACAGGAAGATGGACGACGTCAAGCTGGTGGTCTTGTAGCGACGGCCTGCCGGAACGGGACTGAGTGACGTACCTGCAGTATCCGGGGATGTAGGTTGTGGACGCCTGCGGACGGGGGTCGGCCTGGGCGATGGCGGCAGGACGGATGGGCAATCATCCTATCCGGCGAGCCGGCCGTATCCGATCACGCCGTTGCCGGTGATGTCCCATACGGGGGGCAGGATCCACAAAAAGCCCTCCGCGTCGGCCTCAAAGTTTAGCTGGGGCAGGACGTTGGACGGGGCGGCCTGGGCGGCCGCCGGTCCCTTGATGGCCCGGCCGGTCCTCATGTCGTAGGTGCTGGCGTGGCACGGACAGTGGCCGATCTTTCCGTCGTCGCTGGGGTCGTATCCCCACAGGCACCACAGGTGCAGGCATACCATCGAGTAGATCCTGAAAGCGGTGGTATCGGGGGCTGATCCGCCCATCTCCTCGGGGAGCCGTATGAACTGCCACTTGCGGAAGGCCTCCTCGTCCAGGACACGGTCGCCGGTCTTGGGGTATGTTATGACCTCGGCGTGGTTGGGCGGAAAGGTGCCGATGTTGGCCTGCGTGCCGCCGGGCAGCTCCACGGGCACCCTCTCGGTCAGGGGCGTCGACTGCGGGTTGGGCATAAAGTTGCCCCAGGGGACGAACGGGGCAAATGCAAGACCGGCCCCGGCCGCGCTCATGAGCTTCAGGAAGTCGCGCCGGGTCAAACCCTTGTGTTTTACCGTGGACACTCAAACCAACACGCCCTCGCGCGCTTAAAAACCCTCGACAAACGGGCACGCCGCCATACGGTGGCGAAAGGTTCGATCAGCGGCATGTTGATTATACGGTCCGGATCGGTTGGCAAGGGATGGGTGGAATTTGTGATTTTAACCGAGGGTTTATCAATGCGACGCAACATATCACACCAAGTTGGTGAAAATGATGCAAAAATTAGTTCTGGCGGCGTGTCTGGGGATGGTCGTTGTGATGGCCTACCATGGGGCGAGCACGACCGCCTCTGCGCAGTACACGGGCGATGTCGGGGACGGGGGGTACGGGACGGTCGAGGTGCCGATGTGCTTTCAGGAGCCGGTAGCCCCGAGCATACAGGTCAGGCAGGGGCTGCTGCCTGATGAGGTGGTGTGCAAAGGGGGTCTGGTGCTGGCCATCAAGGATACCGGCGAGCCGCTCTGCGTGAGGGAGGAGTCGATCGGCGTGTTGCGGCAGTTGGGCTGGACGGTGGAATGGGCCCCCGGTACAAGCGACACCTGGAATCCGCAGTCGCGGCCCTATGATGAGCGCGTGTACTGCGATGCCAGCCTGAGGATGGAGGTTGGCGCGGCGGGGCATGGTACCATGCAGGAGACCCTGACGTTGGCATCACCCCGCATCGAGTCCGCCGGCAGTTCCGGCTTTAGCATGGCCGCCGATGATGCCGGCCTGGGCTTGGCCGCCGGCGGCGCCCAGGACATCGACAACTTTAGGGCAAACGTGGAGAACGACTTTCTTCCGCTGCACACCGACATCACCTACGAGGGGCTGTTCTACGACTACTATTTCGACACGGGAGGCGGCCCGGGGTGCGATGTCCTGTTCTGCCCCTCGTACAGCCACGGGGTGTCCGCGGATCCGTTCTCGGGGGACCGCGAGCACTACCTGTCGGTGGGGCTAAACTCGGGACTGAAAGAGTCCGACTTCCAGCGGAAGAACCTCAACCTGGTGATCGTGCTGGACGTGTCCGGGTCCATGGGCAGCCCGTTTGACAGGTACTACTATGATGATCCCCACCTGGTCGGTTTTGACTCGCGCACGAAGATGCAGATTGCCAACGAGGCGGTAGCCGGCCTGGTGGACCACCTGGGCCCCGATGACAACCTGGGGGTGGTCCTGTTTGATAACGGGGCGCACCTTGCAAGGCCGCTGGAGAGCATGGCGTCCACCGACATGGAGCGGCTCAAGGCCAACATCCTGGGCATATACGCGGACGGGGGGACGAACATGCACGCGGGGATGAGCGCGGGAACCTCGCTGTTTGTCGGGGAGATGGACGGTTACGAGAACCGGATCATCTTTCTGACCGATGCCATGCCCAACCTGGGGGACATAACGCGGGAGGGCCTGCTCAAGACCATATCGGAGAACGCCGGGAACGGAATCCACACGACGTTCATCGGGATAGGGATAGACCTGAACACCGAGCTCGTCGAGGCGCTGACCAAGGTCCGGGGCGCAAACTACTATTCGGTGCACTCGGCCGCAGAGTTCCAGAACAGGATGGTGGACGAGTTCGAGTTTATGGTGACGCCGCTGGTCTTTGACTTGGAGCTGAGCCTTGAGGCGGACGGATACGAGATAGTGGAGGTGTACGGCTCCCCGGAGGCCGACGAGGCGACCGGGGAGATAATGAGGGTCAACACACTGTTCCCCTCGCGGACGGAGGACGGCCAGACCAGGGGCGGGATAATACTGTTGAAGCTGGAGCGGGTGTCCGATGATGCCGTGCTCGTGCTGAGCACGACCTACGAGGACGTAGACGGGCGGGTCGGGGAGAGCCGGGTGGCGATAGGCCTGGCGCCGCACGATCAGGACTACTATGAGAATACCGGCGTCCAGAAGGGCGTGCTCCTCTCAAGGTATGCCGACCTGATGAAGTCGTGGATACTGGATGAGAGGGCGGCCCTCGCCGGGGTGCCCGCCGAGCGGCCGCCCATCAGGGATGAGGGGATCCGCGTTCCCGAGTATGCCGGGTGGGCCCTTGGCCCGTGGGAGAGGCAGTCGGCGCCGCTACAGGTCTCGGATCACTACAGGGGGCTAATCTCCGAGTTCCGGGAGTATTTTGACGCCGGGGCGGCTGCCATCGGCGACCAGGCGCTCCGGCAGGAGCTGGAGGTGCTGGACAAACTCGCGGACCTTGGCGGTTAGATCTTCGGCCGCCGGGCGGGTCATCGCCCGGCCGCCTCCCGGCGGCGGGCCGGAGTCGGGCGCCGGCCCGGACGGTGGCGCCGGGTGGCGCCGGGCGGCACCAGGCAACCAGGGGCAAATCATGAAACGTGGTACCGTCGGATTGATGCTTTTGTTTTAAATATCCTGGACGGGCGCTGAAACCGTGCGGCGCGCGTCTTGGAGGGGTGGGTAACACACGCAGGACGCCGCATCGTCCAAGCCCGCATGCGGCCGGAACGAGCAGTGCGCGCCCCTTCCCGCGGGTGTGCGTACCGTGATGGTGTCCGGGTGCACCGGCTTTATCGGCTCCCGCCTTGCAGAGAAGCTGTCCGGGATGGGATATTCGGTGCGGGGCCTGACCAGGCAGAGAAGGGACGGCCGCGGGAACATAACATATGTGAGGGCGGACGTCTTTGATCTTCCCGGGCTGAAAAAATCAATGAGAGGGACCGAGGCGGCCTACTACCTGCTGCACTCGATGGAGGGAAGCAAAAGCGAGTGGCAGGGCTTTGCCGAAAGGGAGAGGGAGCAGGCCCGGAATTTCCTTGCGGCCGCAGAGGAGGCCGGAGTCAGGAGGATAATCTATCTTGGGGGGCTCGTCAAGGATGATGGCGGGCTCTCGCCCCACATGGAAAGCAGGAGGGAGGTGGGCCGGATTCTTGCGTCCGGAGGCATTCCCGTGACCGAGTTGCGCGCGTCCCTGATCATCGGGGCGCACGGAGGATCCTTTGTGATGTTGAGGTATCTGGTTGAGAGGCTGAGGGTGATGGTCTGCCCCTCGTGGGTGGGCTCGTACGCCCAGCCCATTGCGGTGGATGACGTGGTGTCGTACCTGGTAGGCTGCCTCGAAAAGGGAGAGACCGCGGGCCGGATCTTTGAAATCGGCGGTCCCGACAAGATGACGTACGAGCAGATTATGAGGGCGTATTCGGCGTACCTGAACCGGAGGCTGCTTATCTTGCGCATTCCGTTTCTGACGACCAGACTGTCCTCCTGGTGGGTAGATCTGATAACGCCGGTCAAGGCATCCCTTGCAAGGCCGCTGGTCGACAGTCTGGTGCACGATACCGTCGTCACGGATCCGTCGATCACCAAGGTCATCCCGCTGAATCTCAGGACGGTGGCAGAGTCGATAGACGCTGCGGCGGGGGAGATGGACTCCGGCTCTGCCGGCACAAGGCCAGGGGGGCGCGACGAGAGGACGGGGTTTGGCACAAACCAGAGGATAATCATGTTTGCCCTGCTTGCTTTGGGTATCTGCGGGACCACCTACTACTGGCTGGATGACAGGCCCGACGTGTATGAGCCGCTGTGGCTGCTCGCTTCTGCGGGATGGTACGCCGCCATTGCATTTGCGGCCGTTATGATCCACAACAAGACGAGGCTGGGCTATATGGTCGCGGGAGTCCTGTCGTGGGTAACCCTGTCGTTTTGGCTGTTTGATAACTTTCATGTCGTGTTTGACGCATCGCTCATCTCGACTGAGCCAAACCTGGCAATGACCGTGCGCAACTTTGCGGGGGTTCTGGTTGCCGCGGTGGCCGTGGTCGCCTCCCACAACCTGTTTCACAAGATATTTGCCTACCAGCACAAGGGAAGGCCCATCTGAGCGAGCACATGGCGGGGCCGCGTCGGTGCAGGCCCGATGCCCCAAGGGAGGCCGGGGCGTGGTGGCGCCCCCCCCCCGGCTGCCGGGGGGCGGGTTATTCCTCGGGCTGGCGTGGTGCCGCCGCTGGCACGGGGGGATCGCGGTTCCGCCGGAGCCCGTCTCAGGGCGTCCGCCGGGCTGACCGTGGCGGTTTCACGCATGGGTTCAAGCGTAGGTCGGCGCCCCGGAGGCCGCAACTGCGGGGCGCCCGCTTCTTCAAGGATGCATATCGGGGGTTGACCGGGAGGCCGACGGGGGGCTGGGCCTCTCACCCTTTCAGTTTTTTCCCGCCGTCGTCCTCGCGCCCCTGCCGGATGTTCGTGTGTTTTCTCTCCGGTGGGACGGGCACGGATCTCTTTATCGGTACTCCGGTAGCCTGCGCCCATTCGGTCCAGGAGCCGTCATAGTTGGCGACGTTGGGGTAGCCCAGCAGGTACTTGAGGACCACCCAGGTGAGCGACGATCTCTCCCCCTGCAGACAGTACATTACGATGTTCTTGTCAGGGGTTACCCCCCGGGGTTCGTACAGATCTAGCAGCTCGGCATGGCTCTTGAAGGTGCCGTCCCAGTTGACTGTCTCTCTCCACGGAACGTTGACGGCCCTGGGGATGTGGCCCTTCTTTTTCATCTCATCCCACCGTAGTGGCAGGTTGGTGGTAGTCTCGCCCGAATATTCCTCAGGCGATCTCACATCCACTATCTTCACGTTCTCGTCACGCAGTGAATCGTACACGTCATCCAGGGACGCCCGGAACGATTCATCGGTGGAGGTCACACGGTATTTGGCGGGGCGCACCTCCGCCTCCGCGTTGACGTATTCTCGCCCTTCCAGATCCCACTTTTTCCTGCCTCCGTCCATCAGGCAGACATCCTTGTGGCAGTACATCTTGAAGAGCCAGAATGCATAGGCGGCAAACCAGTTATGGTAATCCCCGTACAGTACGACCTTGGTGTCTGCCTCGATGCCATGTCCCGACATCAACTCCTCAAACTCCTGCCTGCTCAGCACGTCTTGATCCAGGCTGTCCTCGGACGAGCTCATCCCCGGCGCCCACGCGTGTCCAAAAGCCTTGTCCGCCAGCCCGTCGCCCTTGAGCAGGTCTTTCCATCTCAGCGTGGTGGATCCCCGGATGCGGCCTTGGTGGTGGAACTTTGCCGGGTCATAGTTGACCTCGACCAGCCGCACGCCCTCGCTCAGGCCGTTCCTGGCTACCCACTCCGTGTCCACGAGAATCTCCGGATGCGCGTAGCCCGCATCGATGGGGGTTCTCCGTTTGTCCGTCACTACCCGGATGACTCATAGTAGTGATATAACTTGCACGTTTACAATGTGTTCGCTTATGCTCGTTTGTGTTCACGGGAATTATATGCCCAAGTACACCGCGCGCGTAACGTACGCGTACCTGCCCGGGTGTTTTTCGGCGCCTGGTGTTGCGGGACGACTTCGCGCCTGGTTCTCGCGCCGCCGGTCTGCGTCCGGAGCCGCCTTCACCCATACAGGTGTCACGGGCGGTACGCGCCTGGTGGATGGCCGTCTGCTGGAAGAGCCGCTCGGTCTGCCGGAGGTGGGAGGTTGCCTGTCTCAACGCGGTGAACTCCTTCTGCAGGTCAAACCCGGTGAGTGTCGGATCGTCCTTCGGTTTGGATACGGCCCAGCTGTACGCCTCGCGCCGGCCACCCGCCGGCGCGTATAGTTTGTCGGCCTGCGAGCCGGCGAGGTTCACGCGGAAGCCGCGGGGGCGAATCATACGGCAACATACCTGACCAACCGTATAAACCCGGCCCTGCTTGGCGGAAGCGGACCGCCGGCCTTGTCCTGGTGCATCCATCCGGTAATTCCCGCGTTCACCCGGATACAAGATAAATACGATACTGTACAGACAACACTGCCATTGAAGCCAAAATCACACGCAAGGGTAGGGGATGATACAAAACACGTGACGCTGCGCATTCCGGATTATGTGGTGGCGGCGCTAGAGTCGGACTCTGCCCGCCTTGGCATTTCTGTCAACTCCATATCAAACAGCGTTCTCAGGAGATGGGCAAGATGGGACAGGCATGTGCAAAAGCTTGGGATGGTTGCGGTGCCAAAGGAGATGGTCTCCATGCTCGTTTCGGATACTGACGAAAAGGGCATGCAGGATTTGGCGGACGGCATCTTCCCGTTCTTCCAGGAGGCGGTCATACTCATAAAGGGCAAATACGACCTCAAGCGCAGCATCGAGACGCTAGAGGATTACATGCTTACGATGGAGATTGTATCGGATCACACGGTGGAGGGCTCGGTCCACTGCTTTACCATACGGCACGGAATGGGAAGATACTGGTCCGTGTTCATAAGGATGATGCTGGGGCGGTTGTTTGCAGAGTTCGTGCCGGATAAAAAAATCCAATATGACATGCACGCGAATATCATATCCGTCAGGATTTCGCTCGGTTCCGACTGGGACGAGCACGACTATTGACGGACCCTTAAGGGATCCGGAGGCCGGCGGGAAGCGGAGCCGTCCTTGGGGGCACCATCCCATCCGCGGGGGATTGATTTGCCCGCCCCCCTGGCGGGACTGACAGATGGCCGGGCGTTCACGGGCATCGGGCGGCATAATTCTGCGGCCGTGGCCAAATCTTGGCGTTCCTCGGTCCGGAGGATTTCCGGGGTGCGGGCGGGGCAGCGTCGATTATCTGCTTTGAAAATATCGTTTGGCCGCAACGGGGCGCGCACCGCCCGGAGAGTTGGCGGATATCGCCATGCCCGGCCAGCTTGTCTGGGCACATTCGTAACTATTTTATGCTCAGCCGCACCCCGGTCAGAAATGGGGCGTGGCATGGTCATCGGCATCGGCGTGGCAGCCGTCGCGGCAGTCCTGGTCATTGTGAGTGTGGTGCCCGGGGTCGTAGACATTACCGCGTCTCCGGATACGGCAGACTACAAAAAAATACAGACAGATGCATATGAGTTTGAGATACCCTCAGACTGGCAGCGCCAGCCACGGGAGGCTGATCTGGACAGAAACTTTGACTCGATTATCAAGGATGCCACCGGGCAGAAGGTGTACGATAACCAATCCGATGAGTACGCCAGGCAGCAGTCGTTTTTCGATGACGGATATTCTGCAAGCATAGTCCTGCGGACGGCCCAGTCTGATCTGGAACTGAACGAGTACGGAAAGGTGGTATTTGACGTGATGGCTGCATTCGAGCACAGCTATGGGGTGGATATCGAGGTCCTGTACGGCGGGCTCGGCACGCTGGATGGCCGGTCGGCGATTACGATGGAGTATGTGTTAGTCGATCCGGCCGATCCCGACACGGCGGCGCTCAGAGGGATAGAGACCATCACGATCGACAGCTCCTCGGTGTACTCTGTTGCATATTGGGCCGAACCTGACGATTATGGCAGGTATCTGCATCACTTCCAGCACGCGGTCGATACCTTCGCGCCCAAGCGAGGGTGACGGCAGGCGGCGCAGCCACCTTTGGATGATTTTGGCCGGATGTGCATGGTCTGGAGGGGCCCTGCAGCCAATGGGGAGCGGGTTCGTTTTTAGAGACGCCGGGGGGCTGTGGTAGGCTGGCGGCAGGCATGCCGGCGGCCATGTTCCGCCCACCGGCAGGCCGCCGGACCGGTGCCGTGTCGATCCGGGGCTATCCGGCGCCGGGCGGTTGGCCGGTCCCTGTGCTCTGGGGCATGTGCCCATCCGGACAAGGTTCATCCGGCACTGCCCCTCCCTATCGTACACGCAGGAAAATGCCTGAGGCCATACAAAACCGCGGATAACAACATTAGTAAGGGATGTATTTGGCGCCCGCATTATGGATGCAGGGGCAGTGCTGGAGAAAATCCGGTCCGAGGACATCACTTTCCTTGATTTTTGGTTTGTCGATATCTTTGGCGAGTTGAAGCGCATGGGCATGCCGAGCTATGCGATAGACGAGGACAGTTTTCGGCACGGCCTTGAAAAACTTGACGCGAGTTCCATACTGGGTTTCAAGACTGTGAACAAGTCCGATATGATCCTCAAGCCCGACCCCGACACTTTCCGCATCTTGCCGCCCGGGTACGACAACGGGCACCGGAAGAATGCCAGGCTCATCTGTGATCTATACGAGGGCAACACCGCGGCCAAATCGCGGTACAACCGGGACTCGCGCGGGATAGCGAAGAAGGCGGCCGACAAGCTGGAGGGGACGGGCATCACGCATACCTACTGGGGCCCCGAGGTGGAGTTCTTCGTCTTTGATGCCATAACGGTCTATCCGTCGCCGTATGCTGCCACCCATGCGTACGGCGGCTCCGGCTACTCGATAGAGTCAAAGGAGTCGCCATGGGCCAAGGGAAACATCAGCACCGCCATAGACCTCAAGGAAGGCTACTACCCGTCGCAGCCCAAGGACACGCTCGAGACATTCAGGAAGGACGTATGCGACGACCTCCACCGCTACTTCGGCATAAGGATAGAGGCCGAGCACCACGAGGTGGCAACCTCCGGCCAGTGCGAGATAAACCTTGCATATGGCGGGATCATCGACATGGCAGACAACGTGATAACCACCAAGAACGTCGCCAAGGTCGAGGCAAAGCGCATCGGCAAGGTGGCCACCTTCATGCCAAAGCCCATATACGGCGACAACGCCTCTGCAATGCACGTCCACCAGAGCCTGTGGGCCGGAGAGGAGAACGTGATGTACGACCCAGGAGACCCGGTGGCCCAGCTGAGCCAGACCGGAAGGTACTACATAGGCGGAATACTGGATCACGCAAGGGCGCTGTGCGCCATATCCAACCCAACCACCAACTCGTACAAACGGCTGGTGCCCGGCTTTGAGGCTCCGACGGCCATCTGCTGGGGCATGGGCAACCGGTCTGCGACCGTCCGCGTCCCCATGTACTACCGGAACCAGCAGAAGAGCAAGAGGATTGAATACCGTGTGCCCGATCCCACCGCCAACATCTATCTGCTTGAGGCCGCCCTGCTGCTGGCCGGCCTTGACGGGATAAGAAGGAAGAAAGACCCCGGAGACCCGGTGGAGGAGAACGTCTACAAGCTATCTGCTGCAAAGAGGCGCGAGTACGGGATAGGATCGCTGCCTCTCTCTTTGCGCGGCGCCCTCAGCGAGCTGCATAACGACAACCGCTTCCTCAGGGATGTCTTTACCACGGACTTTCTGGACAAGTACTCGGAGCTCAAGAACAAGGAGTACTCCGCCTTTGCCCAGACCCCCACGGCATGGGAGGTCTCGATGTATGCCGACGCGTAGCGGCCCGCGGGTAGCAGGATTGGGGGTTGCCCGGGCCGTACTGCTCAAATGTCGTATGGCATATCCCGTGATTCCGTTCCAACCCGTGGCGGCGCTCCCAGGCTATTTCAGGTAAAAGACGCATCTGTAAATGTTTGAGCAGGCCGGTCATCGCTGACCGAATGCGTCAAAAATGCGGTTCGCCCAAGCATGCAGCTCCCAAACGGTTTTAGCGTCCGGTCGCACGCATCATCCAAAGTTGGCATTCGCGCCGCCTAGGCACGTCTTATTGTCTGCAAAAATCATTGCGGCCGCGATCGTATGGGCGTTTGTACTTGGATGGGGCGATGCCGGCGCGGTTGGCGCGCCTATCATTTCCAGGCGAAAGACAGCTGCCGCGTTAAGCCGCGAGATCTAAACATGGGCTGGCCGCCCGGAATATTTATCCCTGTTCCGCGTAAGAGAAAAACGCACTCGGATGAGGTAGGCGCGTACCGCTTACCAAATTCACATATCGCACGTCTGCATAATGCCGTGGGCAGGGCGGAAGAAACGGGGCCAAATAGCGCCAATCGGTACACCGTCCGCATGGTCGAGCCCTGATCTCCAAAGGGCGCGAGCCCGCCTCAGCGAGCCAACTCCGCCAAGCGCTGCCGAAGCAAATCCGGCCACAAGCCCATAAAGGAATACCGGAGCGTTTGGAGGACTCCGGCAGGATCATGGTCGGCGAGAGCGGCGGCGTGACACGGATTTTTACGGACAGCCCTAGGCTAGAAAAGCTGCATGCGGACTATGTACGGCTGCGCTAGCCGCGGCGCTTCAATGCCCGAACCCGTTTTCATATTCCTTGCCCGGGGCTTCCGGTACTGTAACCATTTTGGAACCGCGGGTTCCTGAAATTGCATACGGCATCCTGCGGCCCCTGCTTGGTTCGATCCTGAAGAGGGTGCGGATCCCGTATCTTTTTACATGCTGCCTAGGCCAAAGATCGCGCCTGATCTTATCCCCGCAATTTGGGTTATTTTTTAGCAGATCCGGAATCCCCCCAGTCTCGCCGCACCGGTCCGAACGGCGGTCAAGCGGGGAACGAAACCTGACAAATGCCGGCGCCCCTTCAACCATGACCATATCGCTCCCTCGGCCGGTTTCCGGCATTGTTTGTTTTTCTCTACGCATCTTTAAGCAGTATGGGACAGAGCCTGCATGTTGCACACGGCATCAGGGCAGCGGGATTGGAAAAATCGCTTGACGGGTACGCCGCAGCCGCGCCAACAGAACGACACGCCGGGCGCGCCGCTTGTCCAACTATGCAACTCTTTTAATTTTTAGTGGCAAGAATATTGGATCATCATGGCCGCCCCGGCGCCCCTGCGGCGTGCCGCCTCAGGCGGAGATGCGGCAGCTGGTGCCTGTGTCGTCCAGGCACGCAATTGAGATGGCGTACCGGAAACCGAAACCGTCCGGGGCGGCCATCTCTATCCGGCCTTCGGACCACCCAAGGTTTGCGCCGTTCATATGGTGGATGAAAACTCCCGCTCAAGGCGGATCCAGAAGGACTCGGAAGATGACAAGGATCATCCAGTTTTTGGAAGCAGGCAAAAGCGCACTGCAGGCGTGCGGTGAGCTTGGCGGCCCTGCTCTGGTGTGCCTCCAAGACACGGCCTCGGCTCTTGTCCCGAGTTTTCCGCGGAATCTCGCTAATGTATAATAATAAACGGCAGGCTAATCAATAATACAGTGTTGTCAGGCCCGCCAATACAAGCAGTGTACGTACAGTTCTGGCCTGCTGCAGGGTATGTCCGCGGCGCAATTGTCCATGGTGTCCAGTTTGGAATCGACGACGCACACAGCACGCCCGAAACAGCGATTCGCGAAAATCCCTCCAGGCCGCCCGGGTCGATGCGGCATGCCGTACCTTCTTGGGCCGTATGCGACAAACTCGTCACAGTATGGGTGGAAAGAGCCCCCGTATCGGAGCAGCTTCTGCGATGACCAGCGTGTCCTTCCCGGGATCCAGGGGGGCATATGGCGAGAGCGCTGCAAGGTCGTTCTTTGACGGATCCGTCACGACCGTGCCTGCCAAGACGTTTGACGGGGCGCTAAGGATGGTCGAGGGCGGAGAGTCCGAGTATGCGGTAATCCCGATCGAAAACATGCTGGAGGGTGCCGTAGGGCAGTCCTATGACTTGCTGCTGTCCACTCCGCTGGTGGTGGTCGGGGAGGTTTACCACCCCATCCGGCACTGTCTGATAGGGTTGGGCAATATAGATGAAGCAGGCAGGGTATACTCCCATCCTCAGGCGCTAGAGCAGTGCAGGAGGTTCATAGAGGGTCACGGTCTGCAGCGGATGGTCGCATTCAGTACGGCGGACAGCGTCAGGATAGTCAGGGATCTGAACCGGGCGGATACCGTCTGCATAGCCAGCGAGGAGGCGGCCGGGCTGTACGGCGTTCCGGTGATGTTCCGGAACATATCCGACCACCCGCGAAACTACACCCGGTTCTTTCTGATGTCCAAAGACATGGCAGGCCCTGCCAGGCGCAACAAGACGTCGCTGGCGGTCTCCGTGCGGGACGAACCTGGGGCACTGCACAGCATACTCGGGCACTTCCGGGAGCACGGAATAAACATAACCAAGATGGTGTCGCGCCCCAAGAGGGCAGGCACCTGGGAGTACAACTTTTTTATTGATTTTGAGGGTTACAGCCAGAACGGCAACGTCCAGGAGATGATCTCGGAGATAGAGCGCCGGACTGACTTTCTCAAACTGCTTGGGTCCTACCCGGCAGCCCCCGCACCCTGAAATTCGTGCCCGGACTGTATTCAGGCAAGCCTGTGGTGGGACGAGTCCGGGTCAGTAGGCTTCCTTGGAGAGGGCCATCTTGCCCCCGTGAAAGGTGCGTACCGCCGAGAGGTGCTTGACGATTGTGCTTCCCCCGGTGATCTTCTTGTTCGGATTGAGTATGCCGTATGGATCAAAGTAGCTCTTTGCCTCCTTGAACGCGTTGTGGTTCTGGCTCCCGTACTGCATCTCGATAAACTCAGAGGACGCGAATCCGTCCCCATGTTCCGCAGTTATGGTGCCTCCAAGCTTGTTGATCTCCCTGCAGTATTCGCTTGCTATCTTCTTGATGGTGTCGGTCTTTGTGTTGTCCATCTCAAGGCGAGCATGAATGTTGCCGCTGCCTGCATGCCCGAACGTGATTATGTTTGTGTCGTACTTTTTGTTCAAGTTGTCCAGCACGTGAAGCATATCCACCATGCGGTCCAGCGGTACGGCCGCGTCGTCGATCATGTGCGGCGTCCGCTTATGTTTGTCTACGGCGAGCAGGCTGTGGTGGAGTGCGGCGTTCCTGTGGTCCCACCACCAGTCCATCTCCCCCTCGTCGTCTGACTCGATGACTATGGTGCCGGTGACGATTGATCTCAGCAGCTGGGCGCGTTCCTGCAGATCGTCGTCATATTCCACCAAAAATATGCAGTTTATTTCCGGATCCAGACCCAGGTCGGCCTGAGCAAGAATGTGATTGTCGATAAACTCGCATGCTGAGGGACCCGTCTCGACCACCTTGGGGCAGTTTGCCATTGCATCATAGACAGAATCGTACCCAAGCACAAAGAGCATCTTGTTTTTGGGCTCGTCTACGACGTTCAGATCCGCCGAGAGGATCACCCCGAGCGTACCCTCGGATCCAATCAGCAGCTTGTGAGTCTCTCCAATGGATCCCACCCTGTCCAGCCTGTACCCGGAGGAATTCTTTGCAACCTTCGGAAACATGTCCCGGTCTATCAGGCCTGCGAGCTCCATAACGCTCTGCCCCACACTCTCGTCGTCAGGGAGCGTGATTATTCTTCCGGTTCCGTCGACGAACGTGATCCTTGTTACATTGTCTACCATGCTGCCGTACTTGACGCTTCTGCTTCCACCAGAGTTGTTCGCAAGCATGCCGCCGATCGAACAAAAGCCCCCCACCGACGGGTTCGGGCCCAGCATCTTTCCGTGCTTGGCTAGTACTCGGTCAAGGGATCCCCTAGTTACGCCAGACCCCACGGTGGCACTATTCCCGTTCACGCTGATGGAGTTGAGGCTCTTCATATCCAGGCAGATCCCGACGTTTAGCGCGCCGCCCACCAGTCCGGTACCGGATCCGCGCGGTGTGATCGGGATTCCCTCCTCACCGGCGATTATCACAGCCCGAACCACGTCCTCCTCGTCCTCCGGAACCACGACTACGTCCGGAACCACCTGATACGCGCTTCCGTCCAGCGAGTATAGCAGTCTTGCCGACTCTTGCGCCATGACCTTGCCACGTACCGCCGACCTGAGATCATCTAGAACCTCCTCGTCTATCTCTACTGGCGCCTGCTCCATATCACTGTCCCCAAGACGGCCACAACAGCAACGTATCTTTCATAGCGACTCATTTGTGAGTCTTATTATAAAGGGCTTTCATCCGGCAGAGCTTTCTGTTGTACCGAAAGCGCGTCCTCTTGGACTAGGGCGCTTGGCAACGCAATATTTCGTCCTGTACAGGCGGCAAATGGCGCGTATGGCACCCTGCCCGGATTATGGAATCTGGGTAGGTATTCACGTCATCTGAACGTGTTTTTCCCTCAGGTCGAACCCGGATGAATAGGCCGACCGCATTAAGCAGGAAACTATCATTGGCTGCCGGGTGTTTTTTCTTCAGATTGTTTTCGGGCCCGCGGCCGCCTCCCCCATCTGCGACATGTCCGGATTCCTCACCGGCGGCTGCCCCTCCCGGGATCCGGTCGGACCTGCGGGCCCGGCGGCACTGCGATCATTACCGTGATCGCCATCCCGGACCCCGGCCTGGACATCCCCTTCCGGTGCCTGGTTCATGAACGATTTGGCGCATCCGTGCCTCCGGTACCGTCGATAACCGCCATGGCGGTACGGGGGGGGGGGGATCACCCGATATGATCGCTGCGTCAGCCCGCTGCCTCGCCATGGCCGCCGGGCTGCAAGGCTGCGCGGATGGCCGTTGCTGGGGCATGACACGGGCAGCCAAAGATTAACTCTGGTGATTGATCTGCCCCGGTCATATTTTACGTAAGCCGTGAATTAATTGCGGCGCAGGGGGTCTGCGCATGATATCTTTTCAGGTCGGAAAACCGCTTGCGTACAAATCGCCCATTTCACGTACCACCGGGTATTAAAGCACGTACGATCGTGTTCTCGGACAAACTCGGGGGATCCGGCAAATTATGTTCTCGGACAAACGCAGGGGGTGGTCCAATTAATTATCCGCCACGTTAGTTTTGATTGGTTTGAAAGTCGTGCCGGAGTGCCGTTGTACGGATCCGCGATGTGGTGATGCGTCCAAACAGCGTAATTGATCAGGTTAAACGCCCCCCGGCCGGCCCGGACGCACACCATACATACGGGCGTGCGGCCGCATCATCAGGCAAAATTGAACCGGGAGGCCGCGGCGCACCGTATCAAGGTGAGCAGCCTGTCGGGCCCCGGTATTGTAATGCCGCCTTCTCGGCGGGGGTCATCCCGCCCAGCCCCATGTGGGGCCGGAGGAAGTTGTGGTACACCTCGTCCAGTACGAACAGCCCCGGGACGTCGGAGTTGAATCCGCGCGAGCCCTTCTTGCGCCTCTCGGTGTCCCCGTTGTGGCGCTCGTGTTGGTTGTTGTTTACGTGCCTGTTGTTGACGGCTGCGTCCGGTATGTGCATGGTGACGGGCCGCGGTCCTGTCCTCATCGTGTTGCCGTACCCCCTCCTGTACCCGCCCAGCTTGTCGCTGAGCAGCAGCAGGGGCCGCCTGCCCAACCGCTCCACCACCTTCTCCAGCAGCGGGGTGGCATCGTGGTTCAGCTTGTCCGGCCAGTGGTCGCTGGCCAGGATGAACCTGGTTGCCATGCATATCGCCCTGGCCATCCACCTGGGCTTGCCCCCTGGCTTGTAGTGCTTCTCGTCCACGCTCACCGCGTTGCCTCCGGTCATCTCCAGATCCTTGGCAAACGCCGCCACCATCCTGGGGTACTCGTCCACCCATCTCTGGATGGTGCGTCCCGACACCACCACCTTCTTCTCGTCTTGTATGGTCCTGGCCGCGTCCTTGGGCAGCATGTTCCTGGCGACCAGCCTGACGGCATACAGGATCACGTCCTCGGCATAGTGCCGCCCCTCAAAGCACGGCCTGTCCGCAAACCTGCGGCCGCACGTGCCGCAGGTATAGCGGTCCACGCCCGCCCCCTCCGGGGTGGATGTCCGCCTCAGCGGACGGCTCTCGCTCCATGCCACGTCCGTGGATCCGCAGTGCCTGCACCACCTCTCCGGCAGCTCAAAGCTGGCACCTGCCTTCTTTTTGGACTGGCGCGATCCGGAGGCCGCCAGTATGAACGCGGCCACCATGTGTCGGCACACCTTGTGGCCCAGCCTGTACGACTCGCACCGGCACGTCCAGCCGTCCCGTGTGTTGTGCACGTCATGGTGCACCTCCCGGCGCGTCTGCGACCACACCCTGCACCAGTAGTCGCGTGATCTGGATCCCGAATTCTGAGACCGATTTCTGCACTGTTTTACACAGACATCGGTCCCTCGTTCATGCTCCGCCTCCCATGATGCCGTAAACTCGTCCGGCGGGACGTATTTTAACGCCGAGTGCAGCCTGTTCCGGTTGTAGTCCCGGAACGCCTCGGCTATGACGGCCTCGGCCTGCTGGTGGTTGGCAAAGTCGTGCGGCCAGATGTACTCGCGCTTGAGGGTTCCGTGGAACGATGCTATGTGGCCGTTCTGCTGGGGCGTGCGGGTCCGGATGAACCTGAGGTGGATGCCCGGGATGGAGGCGGCCTTTCGGAACCTTTTGCCGGCGTACTGGGATCCGTTGTCGCACTGGAGGGTCAGCCTGGAGCAGTCCGGGTTGGCTGCGGCGACGGACTCTACTAGCGACTCGACGGCGACGCTCGCGGTGGCCAGGGTGTCGAACCGGTAGGCGATCCACTGCCTGGTGAAGATGTCCAGGACGTTGAAGCAGTAACACCAGCCGTCGAGCGGACCGCACCAGACGTGGTGTGTGGTCCGTCTCCCAGACCCGGTTGGGACGGGTTGCCTTGATTGGTGTCCAGCGGGCCATGGCATACTTGAGATCCTGCGCCGGGAGGCCCCAGCCCATCCGCCGGTAGACGCGGCGCACCAGCTTGTGGTTGACCGGGCGGTCCAGCATCCTGGATAGCTCGGCGGCCATCCTTCTGGTGCCGTAGAACGGCCTCTCTTCGCGTATCTGACGGATCAGCTGCAGCGCGTCTCGGTTGACGGCCGGCTGCCGCGCCTTTGGCACGTAGTACCACCTCTTTCGGGTCACCCCGCACCAGCGGAGCGCCTCGTTCAGGGACATCTCCTGGTGGATCAGGCTCTGCGCGGCCATCATTTTTTCCTTACCTCCAACGTTTTTTTAAAGCGTCGTTGGCCAGGGTGATCTCCCCCACCAGCGTCTTGAGCGTGGCGTTCTCCTTTTGAAGCGCCTTTGTGGCCCGCGCGCTCAGGCCCCCGGCCAGGGCGGCCCTGCCGCCCTCCAGGAACTTCTCACGCCAAGGATAGAACGTGTTGGGTGAGAGGCCGTACTTCCTGCATATGTTGGCGGTACTGGTCGTGGTGGTGAGCGACTCTATCACGATCTTGGCCTTGTCCTCGACGGTCCATCGCTTTTTGGTCATGGCTTGATCCTCCTGGGCTGGCCCAAAAACTCTTTGTTGCGGATCGTTCTCCTTCCAAGGGGGCCCCGCCATGGTTACCTGCGCAACTCCATCCAAGAGGGCAGAACCATTTATCAGCGTCCCGCGGCAAGGCGGGTTGTTACAATCATGTCAGACGGGGATGACGACGGCCCGATTAGGTTCAGGGTGGTATGTAGGAGATGGCGCAGGGCAGGGGGTGGTGAAGATGGCCCCGGCCTGCGCGAGACGACCGTAAGGGTAGAGCCGCGGCACATGCAGGGGTTGGGGATAACTGCGGGGGACGTGGTCTGGATAAGCGGCGGCGCCCGGAGTACCGCGGCAGTATGCCTGCCGATGTCTGACTCGGAGATGCGGGAGACGGACGGGCCCGAGATGGAGGTGGAGTTCCTGGATGATCCCGGAAGGAAGGCGCACCGTTACCCGAGGATCATCCTCTCCAGGCAGGTATCCCGCAACGTGGATGTCCAGGCCGGATGGCAGTCGACGGTGTGCCTTGGCAGATTTACAAAATTGGAGGCCGGATCAGGAGGCGCCCCCGAGGCGGAGACGGTTACCCTAGGCACCGCCGACGTGGTAGAGAGGATGATGCCGGGATTCAGGTCGAACCTAGACTATTCCGGGGTCGCCGGTTTTGTAGTGACGAGAGACGACCTGATTGATATCCCCTTCCAGAAGAAATGGGTCAAAAAAATGCGGCAGAATCTGCAGGAGGGATGGGAAACGGACGAGTCTGCGGACGCGGGCAGCCCGGGAAGAACCCACCACACGCCACCGTTTCCGTGCTCGTTCCAGTCGGTGGTGACTGACGTAAGGCCCGGAGGAAGGCCGTTCTGGATTATCACCAAAAACACAAAGTTCGAGTTCAAGAACGGCGGCCTAGATAGGCTGTTTGGGCTGCACGTTCCCGCGCCAAGGAAGCTCATCGGCGTAATCCCGATATCCAGACGGATCTCGGTGGAAGACACGGAAATCGTGATGGCCTCGCTGGAGCTCTATCCGGGTACGATTAACATGATCTGGTACTCGCACCAGCGCGCCAAGATTTCCGGGTCGGACTTTGCCGACATGCAGAAGGTGAACCGCGTAAGCCGAACGATGCGCAACGATGAACCAATGCCGGTCTTTTCGCTGGAGGACAATCTGGGCAACAGGTACGCCAGCGTAGGCTGGGACGGCGGGGGTGGTTCCACCGGGCCGGATCCCGCAACGATGGAGATCGTCTCGGATTCTTCATGGTGTCACGTCTTTGCGCCCGGCCTAGCTGCAGGCGCAGGGGAGATCATCCTGACAGTCAAGGAGGTGTGGTGGACAAAGCGGGGCACGGCCACGGAATGGCTGTCGTCGGCATCGGGGCACCCGCGCGCGGAACCCGAGTACCCACCGCCCCCAAAGATTGTGATTGCAGAGGGGCCGTGGAGGTTCTCCATCCCGGTCAGCAGGCAGGGCGGGTAATTGTCAGGCCAACATCAGAAACAAGGCAGGATACAAAACAATTCCCACTAGTAGATATTGGGGCGGACCCCGTCAGAGTAGTACCGCAGGCGTTCGCATACCTTAAGGGATGCGGAGGGCAGAACGGGCATGACAAAGACCGGGTTCACTCCCGAGCAAAAGATCCGGATCGTGCTGGAATCAATCAGGACCAGCACCGGCACGGCAAGGCTGTGCCGCAAACACGGCGCGCGTCCTGCGGCGCTCCAGGCATGGAGACGGCGATTCTTGGATGCGGGCAAGGCCGGGTTGGCACACCGCGGCAATGCGGATCCTGCAAGGGTCCCTAAGAGAGACGACAACCCTAAGCTGGTTATGGGAGAGATGGCAGTCGCCAACGACGTTTTAAAAAAAACCCTGGTGGAAAGCAGGTATTGGGTGCGGCCAGGCGGATGCAACGGCGGATGAGCCCTGCCGGGTCGTTAAAGTGCGCAGGCGTATCAAAATTGGGCCCGTGCCGGCGGAGATGCAGGGCGCCGCGGGTTCGGGTAGGCGGGCCGCCGCTTTCACGCCGACAGGGGGTACGATGCCGGGTACGGTTACCGGATGATCTTCTTCCGGGTGGGAATGATCCCCCCCCACCAGCATCAAGCAGCGACGGGGCGCCGCCAACCGGGCCACGCCCAACCGGGGGAGGGCGGCCGGGTTGTCTGACCGGTACGGGTGCCGGCTGGGGGTTCCTGAACGAGGGCGTCCTTGGGCCGAGGAGGGCAGGGGACGCCATCTGTACTGCCGGGGTCGTCCGGACGGACAACCGCCTGCGGTTCGCCAAGGGGGGGGGGGCATCGCCGGGAACGCGCGGGCGCCAGGCCGGTTCGAGTGGTCCGGCAGGCTGAAGGTACCAATCCTGCCCTATGGCGGACGGCAGGCGCATGCGGGGCGCGCCTGACGCTCCCTGCCTGCAGCCGGGCGTGCGGCGTGGCCGGGTCCGGGGATGGCGGCCACCCCGGATAGTCGACCATCTAGGAAAAACGGATTACCTTGGTGGCTGGGTGCCGTCGTCGGTGATTGTTGTTGGTGTGTTTGCCCCGTCATTTGCCGTGATCTGAGGGGGGTTGGCATTGCGGATGCTTGGCCGTGTTGATCGATCAATGGTCGGGCCGTTGACCGGTCCGCGCCGGCACCCTGGCCCGAGAGACCGGTATGGCAATAACAGGCAGGTGTCCGTCTTTTGCCGGATCGCTTCTGGGTTAACTGCCCAACGCCAAAACAGTATAATCGGACGTCCCGGACTATCCCGGTATGGAGCCCAGCCTGCAGACGGATGTGGGATCGCTGCATCTGGAGCGGCCCGCGGTGCTGGCATCGGGCATACTGGGGATATCCCTGGATGTGTTCGGCAGGGTCTACAAGGCCGGGCGGGTGCGGTCGTCTCCAAGTCGCTGAGTACCGACCCCTGGGAGGGCTACGCCAACCCCACCGTCTTTGGGTTGGGCGGGGGAGGCTGGATGAACGCCGTCGGGCTGTCCAACCCCGGGGCAGCAAACTTTGCGGAGATGATCCGGCCCAACCGCAGCATCCCCGTGGTGGTGAGCCTGGTGGGGTCCGCCGAGGATGACTTTGAGATGGTGGTGGGACGGTTCGGGGATTGCGCGGTTGCCGGGTACGAGCTGAATCTCTCCTGCCCGCACGTGGCCAAGGTCGGCCTGGAGGTTGGCAACGACCCCGAGCTGGTCTCGCGGATAGTCCGGACCGTCAAGCGGTCCACGGACGCGCCGGTATTCGCCAAGGTGGGCTTGGGTTCGGCAGACTACCTGGATACGGTGTCGGCCGCGATCGACGCGGGGGCCGACGGGATAACCGCCATCAACACCATCCGCGCCATGGTCATCGACACGGAGACGCAGCGGCCCGTCCTGAGCAACCGCTTCGGGGGTCTATCGGGGACGCCAATCAAGCCGGTGGCCGTACGGTGCGTCTACGAGATATCCTCCAGATATGGCATACCGGTGATGGGGTGCGGCGGCATCTCCACCTGGAGGGATGCCGTCGAGTTCATACTGGCGGGGGCGTCGGCGGTGCAGCTGGGCAGTGCCGTCGGGGACAGGTGGTTGGGCGTCTTCGGCGAGATAAACGAGGGCATCCTCTCGTACATGCGGCAGAAGGAGATACGGTCCGTCTCGGAGATGGTGGGAGTTGCCCGCGGCCTATAACCTGCCCCAGATACTGGGCATAGACTCGATCCGGGACGAGACGCCGACTGTACGCACGTTATACGTCACCGACGGCAACCTGGCCGGTGCCCATCCCGGACAGTTCGCCATGGTCTGGGTGCCGGGGGCCGGGGAGCTGCCCATGAGTATAATGGTGGGCGAGGGCGGCGGGGCGGCGTTCACCGTCCGCAGGCATGGTCCCTCCTCCACGGCCCTGTACAGTCTGGGACCCGGTGACCTGATGGGTGTCCGGGGCCCATACGGGAACTCCTTTGAGATTAGGCGGGGCAGGCTGCTGCTGGTGGGAGGCGGCACCGGCCTGGTTCCCCTGATGCGGCTCATAACCCGCGTCCCGCCCGGCACGCACGTCACGCTGATGATGGGGGCGCGCACCCGGGAGGAGGTTTTCTTCGAGGATACCGCCGGGAGGTTGCTGCGGGACACCCCGCACGAGGTGCGGGTCTGCACGGACGACGGCTCGTACGGTACCGCCGGACTGGTCACGGATGCAGCGGCCGGCGCCATCGCGGAGGGTGCATTCGATGCCGTCTATTCGTGCGGCCCCGAGCTGATGATGCACAAGGTGATGGCGCTGGCCCGGGACGCAGGCGTCTTTGCGCAGGCCAGCATCGAACGCATGATGAAGTGCGGCACGGGTATCTGCGGCAGCTGCTGCATGGGCGGCGAGCTGGTCTGCAGGGACGGCACGGTCTTTGGCGCCGAGCGGTTGCTGTCCAACCCCGAGTTCGGGGTCTGCCACCGCAGCAAGGCAGGCATAATCGAACCGTACTAGGACAGGGTGGGGTTCCGGGCAATCCGGGGATTGCGGTGCAGTGGGATCCGGGAATTGGAATCCGGCCATGAGCGGAAATGACGCATGCATAAATTCAGGCGTGGTCGCGGTCATGCCGTTCCGCAATCGGATGGGGAACAGCACCGTATCTGCCCGCGCCGCTGCCGCACAGCTTCCCTCCTGCCGGTGGGAATCCCGCTGACGGGTTGTTGGAGGAATCAACCACACGGCCGGATAGCGTATGCTGATACTGGGACTCGGGCCTACATGGGGTGCGGGCGTAGGGGGACTCGGCACCCGGTAGGGGGCGGGTCCGCCGTTGAAGCGTCAGTAACAAGACCCGCGCCCCGGCCCCGGTTGCAGCTTGTCTATCCGAGAGACTGAAACGCCGCACGCGTCTTTCCGGCGTGGGACGGTGTGGGATCGTCGCCAAGGCGGAAAACGTCCTGAGGCAGGCTGCCGTCTCCGGGCTCTTGGCTTGGCTGCCGTCATGGCGGATTCTGGGCAAGTCCATGGAACTAAATCTGTCTGCCGGCACCGTAACCAACGGCGGACACGGCAAACCGACACTCGCAGCCGTGCGGACTACCAGATCCTAAATGTCACTACTAGTGATAATGCTCCAGAATCGGCAATATCCACCGCCATGAGCAACACAATCTTGTATGGACTATGACCCTTAGAAATTCGTTCTGATCTTGTCAGATGGGAACACGCTTCGCGCCTATCAGCAACAGACTTGAGTGCGAACGTGGTTTTTCCCAAATATTTTTTTATAGGCATACCAAATAGTATTAGATGTCGGACACGATTCAGGCAGACTCGCCTCCTCTTACAGATGAAGAGATGAAAGATATTGAGGACTTCTACAGTCACCCAGAAGATCACAGGGTAGGCACTCTCAAAGAACTACTTGAAGAGCTGCATAGTGATTAAAAATTGTGGAGTTTAAGGTGGGCAAATAAATTTACGAAACAGTACAAAAGGCTTGATTCAAGCGTGCGACAGAGTATAGATAAGGCAATCACAGATATAGCGTCTTCGGCCAATCCAGCGGATCTTGGAACGAACAAGCAAGACATGAGGATCTTTTCCTATGAGATTGGTAGAAAATATCGTATTATCTACTCGGTTGGGTATAGGGAAGGCGTGGTAGATCTGCTTCGGGTATGCGACCACAAATCCGCATACGGTGAAGATTAGCAGCAATCTCTGGCTGGTGTCCGGTTTACGAACGTTTTGGTGCCCCTGTTCCCCTGCTCCGTCGGTAGTTGCCATGGAGGTGTGGGGGATCACCCAATATGATCGCTACGCCCGCCCCGCGACCGCGCATGGCTGCCGGGGGCCGGGTCGACCATGCCGCCAGGCTGCGCGAGTGGCCGTTGCGGTGACGAGAGATGGACAACAAGTTGCTCTGACGGTTAATCCTGCTCTGGTCGTATTTTACGTAAATCGTGAATTAATTACGGATAGGGAGGGGGTCTGTGCATAATCTCGGTTGCCACCAAGCGTCGCCATCCCATACAATCACCCACCCAGCGCGATGATGCCAGGATCGAGAGCACGCCGTTCCGGCCGTTCTGCTTTCCCAAGGGGTAACGAAATTTTATATATTCACCGTCCGTAATATGGGTAGCCGGGTATGTACCGCCCAGACTCGGGCCCACCATAGCAAGGGTCTTGGGCGCCCATTGTATCCGGTATTGTCATTTCAACAGGTCGCGCCTCATGGCCACCTCCAGATCGTCTCGAAGATCCATGATCCTGCAGTTTGGTATCTTGACACCCCTCCGGTTGCACCACGCTATCGCGTCTGACAGCTCGTGTGCCCTGCCAACCCGCCTGGTGTTGATGTTCCATCTTTTCATCGTGGGCCGCATGTCCGTGTTCTCGGACAAACGCAGGGGATCAAGGGCATTAACCCGCAAGAATGACCGATTAGATCACATCGGTAGCGCGGACGCTTGACGGCATATTAAACCTACACTTGCCATAGTACGTCGCTTACAGGCAATTATAGGTTCTAAACACCACTACACTTGTTAAAATACATCACCCGGCCTTTGGGCGGGGATCTTTAAACCCCCGCGTTTGTCCGAGAACACGGTGTTACGACTAGCTGGATCCAGGATTCCTGTGACAGCTTGACTAGTCGTAACTCTGGCCTACGCTCGGCCTACGCACGGTGTTACGACTAGCTGGATCCAGGATTCCTGTGACAGCTTGACTAGTCGTAACTCCAGCCTATGCCGTGAAAGATATGTTTGAGATCCTAACCTTGGTCGAAGCAATCATTGATCATGCGGCCCCACGCCGTTCATGAACGAGAAAAAATCTACCATTGAGGAACTCGCCAACGTCTTCAAGTCTGAAAAAGATGCCGATGTCCTCAGGCGGATAATGCTGGTCGTGCACGTAGAACGTGACGGGATGGTCCGGACCGGGGCTGCCGAACGCCTCTGCATGGTAAGGTCCTAGGGCGTTAAGTGGTACGGGCGCTACCTGGAGGAGGGCCTGTCGGGGCTGTGGATGAGGCCGCAGTCCGGTAGGCCTCTGTTTGTTTCCAAGGGAACCATGAAGAAGATTGGGGCGGACCCCGCTATAGTTGGGATCAAAAGTAATCGGACAAATCCGTAAGATCCTAATAGGGTAAAATTTCAAGCCGGCACATGGCTACGACCGAGATGAAAGACGCGCTAAAACGCGCCAAAAACAAGAACGAGTACGCGCGCATTGCGGCGGTAAACATGGTATTGAACAAGAACATCGACGTCGATACCGTTGCGGACGGTTTCTGCGTCAGTCGCGGAACCGTCTACGCGTGGCTTGCCGCGTACGACCGCAACGGGCTGGACGGCCTCGCCGACGATGCGAGGCCGGGCCGCCCCCCTTTCGTGCCGCGCGCCCAACTGGAGGAGATAGTCGGCGGCGCCAAGCGGTTCACCGCCTTGGGGTTCGTCGAGCTGGTCGAGAAGAGGACCGGCGTGAAATACAGCGAGCAGCACGGGCGCCGCCTGCTGAGGTCCCTGGGCTTCACGGTCAAGAAGACACTCCGGTTATCTGACCGCGTCCCGCCGAAGGAGGAGGTAGAGATCTGGCAGAAGGATACCGAAAAGGAGGTTGAGACGCTCGAAAAGGACGATTTCACCGTGGTCATGGCCGATGAGAGCCACCAAAACGCGAACCTGTTCGGGTCGGGAGCCGTCTACGTGCGCGGCGACGCCGAACCTATACAGATGCCGCTGGGCAACCAGAGGCAGACAGTCTACGGCGGCGTCACGCTGGATGGCGAGACGTGCTACATGGCGGCCAACAGGGCCAACGACAGATCGTTCATCAAATACCTCGATAAACTGCAACAACGTTTCGGCAAGGTGGCGGCGGTCGTCGACAACGCCGCGTACCACAACACGAAACGCGTACGGCAATATCTCGAGAAGAATGGCGATTCAGTCAGACTGATGTTCCTACCGCCGTATTCGCCGTTCTTGAATCCGGCCGAGTGGCTGTGGCGGAATGGAAAGGCCATACTGCGCAGAACGTTCCGGCGGCCGGCCAAGAGCTACTTTAGACGGAAGGTGATGCTTGTGTACGAGTCGCTTGAAATCAATTTCAATCCGCGCGACATTCTGTTTAGAAATTTGGATAAATTATACCCCGCATGAAAAATTTGTCCGGTTACTTATGATCCCAACTATAGAGTAGTACCGCAGGCATTCATATACCTTAAGGGATGCGGAGGGGCAGAACAGGCATGACGAAGACCAAGTTCACTCCCGAGCAAAAGATCCAGATCGTGCTGGAATCAATCAGGACCAACACCGGCACGGCAGAACTGTGTCGCAAACACAACGCGTGCCCTGCTACGCTCCAGGCATAGAGACGGCGATTCTTGGATGCGGGCAAGGCCGGATTGGCACACCACGGCAATGCGGATCCTACAAAGGCCCCTAAAAGAGAGATCGACAACCTTAAGCGTATTATAGGAGAACTGACAGTAGCCAACGACGTTTTAAAAAAAACCTTGGAGGAAAGCAGAAATTGAGCGCGGTCAGGCGGATGCAACAGCAGAGGAACCTTGCCAAGTCGCTAAAGTACGCAGGCGTATCAAAGTGTGCCTGGTACTACAAGCCCAAGACGCGCGAAGTCCGACTTGACCAGGGCATCGTAGATGCCGTATCCAGGATCAGCGCCAAAAGGCCCACATATGGAACGCGCCGGATGGCGGTCCAAGTGTCCATGGAGGTAGAGCCGATAAAGACGGCAGAGCCTGAGATAACCCAGCCATGCGAGTAGGATCATCAGATGGAGATAGATTATCCAAACCAGCCAGACCAGCCAGCAGAGATGGCCATCCGGGTGGTGACCGACCCCGCCGGCGCCATGAAGTTGCTGGTCATGGGATGGCGCATCGTTGACGCCCCAGTGCGGGGCAAAATCACCCTAGAACTGAACTCGGATGCTCAAAAACAGGACTCGAACCCTCAAACGGCAGACTCGAACCCTCAAAGCCGAAATTCAGGCGGACTCCACCCTCCGAGGATGCGGGTCTAGAGGGAATCGCAACTGTTTTGTTAGGTTTTTGGAATCCCGGATGGTGCCTGATCCGGGGGCGGCGCATGCGGCATCATCAGCGATATCGGAGGCATTTGCCGCAAATGGTGGGGGTCGTAGCCGCCGGCATGGTGGGGCGCAGGCTGACTTATGAGGGGCTGATTAGCTAGGTGCGCGGTGTCTGTTGTTCTTGGTATCGGAACTTGGCTGGATTCGGACCCAAATGGGTACATTGTCAGGTTGCACCCGTGCCTGCGGCGTGGGTGGCGCGTGGATTATCCCTGTTCGACTGCCTTGTGGATGGCTGAACGGCTTATGAGTACGGCGATGCCTCCGAGTATCGCTCCCGCGGCTAGCAGGTAACCCCGAAGATTGGCAGTGTTTCGTCATCGGGTGCTGCCGCAATACATAACATGCTATTTAAATACATCCAAACAACATGTAAGGTATGCAGGATGATACCAATCAGTTGGCGATAGATATACAGCAGATGGTAAAAGGCTTGACGACATTCATTAATGCAGCAGAAGATCATGGGAATGTGTCCGAGGCGATACGGTTTTTCACTGATCCTCCTGAACTTCAGGGTGGGACACTGACAGAAGCAGAGAAGGAGAGAGCTCTAAAGCATGTTACGCCAGAACAGGCAAGAATGCTCCTAATGGCTAACATGTTGATGATTGAGAGTCTTACCAAGGTGTTAGATACGGCAGAAAACATACGAACCATGCCGAGTGTTGTTGATGATTTGAAGAGCGTACGTGACAATTTCAAAAGAGTGGCTAGTGAAATACGAACTTCTTAGGTATGACAAGGCGTGTTATAATTAACGCTCAGTAGATGATGTCTCAGTTAGAGGATGTGGCCGCCCTGGAACATCCTTTCTGACCACTTGGAGTCGTTTCCAGAGATGAGGGAACTTGTTTTTGTTTTCGTTTAGATAGCCATGAATCCAGTCGTTGTCATCCAAATCAATGAGTAGCGGATCATAGTGTCTGGCCATATGGACATCAGAGAGCAACCCGTCGTGATGAAAACCGCAAATCATTGTAATGTAGTTTAGAAACCGTCGCAATTTGATGCGCTGTGCCGAACCAGTAAATGGTGCGAATAGTGTTTTTCTAATCCGAATGCGAGATAAAACTTCCCTGAATTCCTCAGATCGTAGTTGTTTCTCCAGTTCTAGGACTAGATGCGCCGAATCCAGTGTTGTTTGTTTTGCATCTGACTCAACCTGTTTGGTGTAAATATTGAGATGGTGTCGGTATGTTAGCGCGAGGATAGCTGCCACCGCAAAGCTTCCGACTCCTGCTAACGGCATCACATATTCTATCAGTTCCATAATGTCAATCTGTTGATGTGGTTTAAGTCAGTTTCTGTAATGGTGGCGGCATGTTCTGAAGGCAACAGAGTTGACCGTGTGGAACCGCAAGTTTTTGGAATCCCGGATGGTGCCTGATTCGGGGGCGGTGCATGCGGCATCATCAGCGATATCGGGGGCATTTGCTGCAGATGATGGTATCAGGGGCGGCTGTCTCATGCATGATATCGGAGGCATTGCTGCCGGCGGGTCATGACAGCCGGCGGGTCCGTCCCGCGTGCCGGATGATCAGCCGCGGGGCCCGCAGATACCGGCCCGTCTTGAGAAGGCCACACCTCAAATCCCATGCCTAGCACAGCCCAGGATGATGTCTCCAGAGGGGCAGATCAGGTACTGACCTGAACTCGTACGAAGGCCAAACTATCCTATCACGGCCCCTGATTATTATAACGGCATGCAATGTGGATAGTAGTATGGTTGATGATGCCAATACCACGATGCTCTACAATAGCATCTTCAAGGTGGTGCATGACACGCATCACGGCTCCGGCACCTGGAACTACTGGCTGTGCCAGCTCATCAGCGACGGAAAGTACTTTGTGTACGCCGTGCCGCACGGGTATGAACTGAGAGACGAGCGGGTTAGCGTCAAGAAGTATCTGACGGGCTTTTGTTTCGGGGAGGAATCCCGCGATTATGCCGGGAGCGTGATGATGGCGATAGTGGAGGAAGCTAACGCCTACTTTGCGGCCGACAACCTCACCGTGGAGTGGATCATGACAGGAGAGTCCTATGACATGCAACCCGTGGAAGTCAGGGATGTAGAATCAGGCGTGAACTCGCCGGATAGGTAGGCTGGGCCGAAATCTACGATATGGTTTGGAGTTTGCTGTCAGGCGGTTGGATTTTTGTTGCGGCTTGATGTGATGATTTTTGTATTATATTAGCCATATATTGTAATTATTTGTGTATATTTAGGTAGAATGTATAAGTATTAGCAGATTTATATGGATAAATGAAAATTTATTAAGCCGGCATAGCAACAGATGGCATGAACGGGAGGCATAGACAACGCGCGGGGATAGCCGTGGCTGACTTTATGGGGATGTTTCCGGATGATGGGGTCGCCGAGCGGTGGTTTGAGCGCGCGATATGGGGGGATGAGCCCCGGTGTCCGCGGTGCGGCAGCACGCGCGCCACCCGGACGCGCCATAGGTCCATGCCGCACTATTGCACGGGCTGCCATCGGAGGTTTTCCGTCCGGATAGGCACGGTCATGGAACACACCAGGATAGGCTACCGCAAGTGGGCCATCGCGGTGTATCTGGCGGCTACCAGCTTGCGGGGCGTCTCGTCGATGAAACTGCACCGCGACCTGGGGATAACACAGCAGTCGGCGTGGTTTCTGGCGCAGAGGCTGCGGGAGTCGTGGCTGGCTCTGGCGGGTGGTTCTGACAGATGGCCAAAGCCGAGATATCGCGTGGTTTATCGGCCTGATGGATGGGTGGTGTACGGCGATGATCTCGAGTGCTTTTGGGCGTGCTTCCGGCGGGGACGCTGCGGGACGTTCTACCACGTGTCATCAAAGCATGAAGGGCGGTACGCGGGCGAGTTTGCCGGGAGGTTGAATGTGAGGCTGCTGGATACCATCGGGATGGTGGCGGTCAGCATGGTGGCACAAGGCTGACTTGTGAGGGGTTGACCAGCCAGGTGTCTAATGGTGGAGATTGGGCGTAGACGAGAAGCCTAGGTACGCGTGCAGGCCAGTGAGATTATCAGATTGGGTTGCATTTGGATGCCATGCCGCAAACATCCTTCCACTACCCACACGACGAATCCCGCTATAGTTTGGAGCTGACTATCCATGACATTGTAACGATGGCCCCCGCAATTAGACCGACCAAGGCATGGCTGCAGTAATAAAGCATATCCGAATACTCTGACTCCAGCGGATCATAGATGTTAACAACATACAGCAGGAACCCAAACAAGGCAGCGATGCCTACAATCCCCAGATAGCTGATCCATATACCCGCCGAACCATATGACTGCACGAACTTGAACCGGCGGGCACCTATCGGATAATCTAATGAGAGTATTTTGGATCCGATGGCCGTTGCCCCGAAAACGACCGCCGCCGTATAACTATTGATTAGCACGACGCCATCATCAGTGCCGAACAGTACTCCCCTGTACATGTAAACCGTGACACCAACTGCGGCGGTTAGTAGCGCGATGAGTTTGAGGTAGGTGATAAGGATCATCTTGGTTGACTCGCCGGCTACCGCATATAAATGTGGGATGCATGCAAGCCGCTAATGGCCCACCTCAGATGAGGCCACCGCGACTTCCCAGAACCTGAGAAATAGCATCTGGCCGGTATCAGCCAAGTGTTTTAGAGTTGGAAAATTGTGAAGGCAAGTATATCTGGTTAGTTTACCTGCGCATGGTGAGCAGACCCTTTTTGTTGCATCGGCTTCGAGCTGTCAATTGTGAATGGGGGATTTCGAGCTGCAGCCTTACTCGGCTTCGAGCTGTTACAGATGAGTGCAGCCTTGCTGCTTGCCGACCAAAACAAAAAGGAGGTGAACGAAAATAGAAAGATCAAAAGCCTACATTGGAATCGACATAGGGAAACGGACCTGCGTGGTCTGCGTCATGGGCGCGGACGGCAACGTCCTGGAGGGGACCAAATACCCCAACACCAGGGCGGACGCCCGGAAATTCGCCGAGAGCGTCGCGGCCCGGTACGACTGCAAGGCGGTCTGCGAGTCCACGGCCTGGCTGTGGCTCAAGACATACGAAGTGTTCGAGGATCTGAAAATATCCATAGTGCTGGCCAACCCGCTGCGGCTCAAGCTGTCCCAGTCCGGGACCAAGACCGACAAGATTGATGCCAGGCAGCTGGCCAACCGGCTCAGGATGGACGATATCCCGACCTGCCACGTGCACAAGCGGAACAACAGGCGCGACCTGGACCTGCTCCGCCAGCGGATGATCCTGATCAAGGAACGTACCCGCGCGCTCAACCGCCAGCACGCCATCTGCGGCAAGTACGACCACCCGACCAGCTCGGGCCACGGAAACACGTCCGGAGCCAAGTACCAGGAATACCTGAACGGCCTGAAGCTGAACCCCGGCGACACCAGGATCATGGGCCAGTACGTCCGTCACGTCAGATACCTGAACGGCGAGATAGACATGCTGGAGAAGCTCGTGGCAAAGGCGGCCCTGGACAACGAGGATGCCAAGCTGATAATGAGCCTGCCCGGGTTTGACGCCTTCAGCGCCCTGCTGGTGGCCGTCTCCATCGACGGCATCGGCCGGTTCGCCGGCCCCCGGCAACTGGTCTCGTTCCTGGGCCTCTGCCCCAGGGTGTACCAGTCCGGGGACAGCACCCGGCACGGCCGCATGAAGAAGAGCTCCGACCGCGCCCTGACATGGATCATGATGCATTCGGCCCTGGTGGCCGGCCATCACAATCCCGTGCTGTCGGCATACTACGAGGGCGTCCGCAAGCGCCACCCGCCGGTGGTGGCCCAGAGCCACCTGGCCAAAAAGATGGCCATCTACATCTGGCACATGCTGAACAAACGACAGCCCTACCGATTCCATGACCAGAAGGCCTACCAGGCCAAGCTGGTCCGGCTGGCGCGGCTAGCATCCCGCATCTAGCCGGCGCTCCGGCACCCATCTCTGGATCAATTTGGGAGGGTGTCGGGGCCCGGCCAGACGCGGCCCGCCACCGTGCGGGATCCGCCCAGCACCATTGGCAGATATTTTTTTTTTCGCACGGGAAAAAAACGACCGGAATGGCGCCGCCGGCCCGCGCGGTGCCCAACGAGCAGGGATCTCCGGATCCCGCGTGGGGAGCCCTGCGCATTTCCAGATCCGGTCCCCCATCGGGAGGCGTCTCGCCGCCCCGGCCTGGGCGAGGGGCGGCTTCGACGCCTCCCTTGGGTCCCTATCCCGGTGCAAAAAACGATGATCCTGCCGCGCAAGTCGGCGCGTCTTAAATACTGCCAGTCCAACTTACCTGCGGCATGCATCAAGGCATACGGCTTCCGCTCTCACGCGCCGCCTTTACATACACAGATGCAACTAGCCGTTATCGATGGCGCCATCCTCATACACTTTGTGCGGATCAAAGCCGTACGACGCGGCCAATAGGTTGCTCATGCCATCCGGCCCGCTTGACCAATCATCTATCAAAAACACCGGTTTCAATCTCAACATTTCAATTATCTTGCATGCCGTTTCCATGTATTTGAATGACGAAAGATGATAAACATTCACCCAGTGCTCGCGGACTTGCATTACGCATACACGATTCGTCAGTAAATCATAAGACTTCATGTAAGTTAGCGTTGTGTCTGGCGACTTGTTGATTACAAAATTTTGGCCTGTTTTCGGTAATTGGTTGATCTTGTATTCCAACGTTGCGTGTTCCTTAGACCAGCCAAAATCGCTCATGTCTGGTGGAATGCCGGTGTTCACCATACGCCTTATTCCATGACCGGTTTTTGACGTACCTTCCCAAGCTTGAATGTTAATCTGTTCCCGGGAGTTATAGTTGGGATCAAAAGTAATCGGACAAATCCGTAAGATCCTAATAGGGTAAAATTTCAAGCCGGCACATGGCTACGACCGAGATGAAAGACGCGCTAAAACGCGCCAAAAACAAGAACGAGTACGCGCGCATTGCGGCGGTAAACATGGTATTGAACAAGAACATCGACGTCGATACCGTTGCGGACGGTTTCTGCGTCAGTCGCGGAACCGTCTACGCGTGGCTTGCCGCGTACGACCGCAACGGGCTGGACGGCCTCGCCGACGATGCGAGGCCGGGCCGCCCCCCTTTCGTGCCGCGCGCCCAACTGGAGGAGATAGTCGGCGGCGCCAAGCGGTTCACCGCCTTGGGGTTCGTCGAGCTGGTCGAGAAGAGGACCGGCGTGAAATACAGCGAGCAGCACGGGCGCCGCCTGCTGAGGTCCCTGGGCTTCACGGTCAAGAAGACACTCCGGTTATCCGACCGCGTCCCGCCGAAGGAGGAGGTAGAGATCTGGCAGAAGGATACCGAAAAGGAGGTTGAGACGCTCGAAAAGGACGATTTCACCGTGGTCATGGCCGATGAGAGCCACCAAAACGCGAACCTGTTCGGGTCGGGAGCCGTCTACGTGCGCGGCGACGCCGAACCTATACAGATGCCGCTGGGCAACCAGAGGCAGACAGTCTACGGCGGCGTCACGCTGGATGGCGAGACGTGCTACATGGCGGCCAACAGGGCCAACGACAGATCGTTCATCAAATACCTCGATAAACTGCAACAACGTTTCGGCAAGGTGGCGGCGGTCGTCGACAACGCCGCGTACCACAACACGAAACGCGTACGGCAATATCTCGAGAAGAATGGCGATTCAGTCAGACTGATGTTCCTACCGCCGTATTCGCCGTTCTTGAATCCGGCCGAGTGGCTGTGGCGGAATGGAAAGGCCATACTGCGCAGAACGTTCCGGCGGCCGGCCAAGAGCTACTTTAGACGGAAGGTGATGCTTGTGTACGAGTCGCTTGAAATCAATTTCAATCCGCGCGACATTCTGTTTAGAAATTTGGATAAATTATACCCCGCATGAAAAATTTGTCCGGTTACTTATGATCCCAACTATATTCTTATCAATTAGCTTGATATCCGCATCAATTGATTTTCCATCCTTCTTTTTTCTTTTATACTCAACGTAGGAAACAAGAAAAGTATCATCACTATAAAACAATTTGATGAGCTTGCCGTGCCATATGTTGCCATCTAATCGACGGTTACCGTGTTTTTCATCGTCAAATTTTTTCAAAAACGCGCGCATGTTTCTTATGCCCGTGCATTCTCCCAGCCACTCTCGCAATGAGTCTCTCTCATTTTTTTCTTCTAAACTTTCAGTCTTTCCCACTTCAAACGCGTCGAACATTTGAAACTGTAGTACCCTGCCAAGTCTAAACAGTAACTCAGCCTCATAGCCTTTCAACCAGTCCAAAACAACATTATCATTGGCATTTTTCTTGGCAGCTTCACACTCTTTGATCTTTTGCCTATAATGCTCCTCGTATGTGCCTTTAATACTACCAGATAAAATGTTATCAAGCAATCTTAATGCTATTTCTGATTTGTCTTTTTTATGATAAAGTGATATCCATTTTGTCATTGTGTCTATATCGTTGGGTAGCACAGATGCCATTATAGGTACCCGATGTTTCAAGTCTTTATCTATCCATTTTTGAATAACTTCTAGTGCCACGCGATCATCCAACACTCCGGTACGATTCTTTAACAAATACTTTATTTTGATAGGATTTCCACGCTCTTCCATTAAGCATAAGATTGATTTCCACGTAGCCTTCTTGTTTTGTTCTAGCATGGCTGTCAATATTGCCGGCCAGCCACCATCTACGAAGTGTTGTGGCGCGTACTTTAATGTGATCTGCAACAGTTCTGATATGAATTGTGTACCCGGAGTACGGCCTTCTATTGACTTTATTAGTAACTCTTTCCAGTAATGAAATCCAATATCCGGCGGAGAAAACACGATAGAGTGAACATCAAGCAGCATGTCCCTTACATAACGGGGCACATTGTTGCTCTTATGATAGTATGTTGCGCACAGTTCTAAGGCGGTATTGCGTGATCGTGAGTCGCACATCAGCAGGGCGCGTACAAGTTTTTCCAGCGATGCTTCGGGTATGTCCTCTATTTTAATGCCCAGATTAATCCTTGAAAAACAGTGTAGTTTATGTTTACCGCTGGCAACAACGTCATGCATGTGGTCAATCGCATTCTCGATGCTGTTTTGCAGCATGCCAGTGATATATCCTTGCTGGAAGTCAGGCATGATTGATTTGGTGCGGTCTTGCGCTTTGAGAACGTGCGGCAGCAATACGGCATTCGTATCCATGGAACCCAAACTATGGGCAAACCACCACGTGCAGCGGCCTTGCTTTACGGATAGTGTGTCAATTTCAGGCCATAATAGGTCGTTGTTAAGCAACTCCGCTGCTAGATCTTTGATAGTCTGCTTGTGTGAATCGGATATGCTTTGCATTGTGTTCGTATCATAGACATACTGTTTCATCATGGATTGATGCTCAGACACGTCGTTTGTGTCAGTAGGATGATTGTTCATGACATACACCACTGATCATATGCAGTTTTGGTATTTAGTCTTTGCTGCCACACAGTAGCCTGTATTTTGAAACGACGATTTCATCAAACATATTATTCCATCTCTAAATTCCGCTTAAAAAGAAAATAAACTCCGCGGTCTGTTGTCTGGCAGACGTATCGAGTTCAAATTAAACAGAATGCTCTGCGGGATGCTTGATGACGCCGGTCTAGATGCTACGTGGGAAGCAGATGTAGGACGCGGGCGCAGCGTGGACGTATACTGACGGGACAAAGTTTGAGGTTAAAATTTAGTCGATTTAATGCAAAATAACCGGCAAAACCGAAATTCGGCCTGTCCCACAGCAACCGGCCCGCGGCGAGCCCCAGATTATCCCGCCGCGGGGCGACCGCGGCCCGGATTTGCCCGGAAACGGGAAGGCTGTGCGCAGGGTCCTCCGTTGACGCGCCTTCCGGCTTGGACCTGGGACTATACTATCCTGTAGAGGTATTTTTCGATGTCCAGCACCGGCACTGACGACTCCGCCCACCTGTCGATGCCCTCGCACATCCGGGCCAGCGTGACGTAAGGGACATCCAGGATGGCGCGCTTCATCTGGCGCCAGACCTCCTCGATCGCGCTCAGCTCGGGACATCCCGGGGGCAGGAACCACAGCTCCACCCTTCCCTTCATCTCGGCCAGCGCCTCCCAGACCGCTGCCGCCCTGTGCTGGGGAGCCCTGTCGGCGATGATCAGCGTCCTGCCGAACTTCAGGTGGACATGCCAGAGAAAGTCGGCGAACTCGTCCTTGGTGAACCTGTCGTACCGCTTGAAGAGGCTGCGTCCGTCGCAGGTGATCACCCCGAAGACGACCGTCCTGGAATGGTCTCCGCCGTACGTGATGGTTGGCCGCTTCCCCTTCCTGCTGTAGACGCTCTTTCTGGGCCTGGCCTCGGCTACGAAGATGGACTCGTCCTGGATGCCGACGGTCCAGCCGCGGCGCCGCTTGGCCTTGATCAGTGCCCTGGTCTTCCTGCGGAACCACGCCACCTTCCAGCGGTTGGCCCTCCTGACATGCCTGCGGAGCGGCACCTTCCGGACGTATCCAAGGTTGCGCAGCAGCCTGCGGACGTACGAGAGGTCGTACTCGACGCCGGCCTCCTCTTTGATCAACTCGTAAAGGGCCTCGACCGTCCAGCAGTCCTCCTGCTCGATCTTCTGCCTTATCCTGTTCATGGCCTCGTCTGGGATGCGCGACGGCCTGCCGGATCTGGGCCGCGTCCTCAGCCCTTCGACGCCCTCATCCAGATAGCGGCGGCGCCACGTGTAGCCCCACGAGCGCGCCTTCTCCATGTGTACCGCCGCGCCGGTCGCGGACATTCCGTCCGCTCTACCAGTATGTTCAGCCACATCCTGTCCCTGACGTCGGGGTCTTTCTCCTTCTTGTACAGTCTCAACAGCTTTCTTGGTCTCATTGGCGTGTGCATGCAGGCCCCGATCTAAGTATCTTTCACCGGTAAATGATCGGGAACTTTGTCCTACCAGTATACATATTAACATCACCAAAAAACAACGAAACCAATTGTACACTCTCTATATTGACGAAAGCGGCGATGAGGGACCACCTGGGGACAGCATCCACTCACGATGGTTTACTACCGGTGGGATAATAGTGAACGACGATGGTAGGCGCCGGTTCGAGCAGGCGCACGACAGGATAATCGCGGAGCATTTCACGGACAAGGGCATCGCGCTGCCCGACCAGTTGTAAGTGTTCACGTCATTCGGGCGTGTTTTTCCCTCAGGATGAGCTGAGATAAATAATCTGCCCGCATTAAGCAAGAAATTACCGGTAGGTTGCCGGGTGTTTTTTCTTTGGATTGTTTTCGTGTCCGTGGCCGCCGTCACGCTCAGATGTATCTGGCCACCTGCGCGGCATAGTCGATGCCCCGTGCCTTCCAGGTCGTCACGCACGTGAAGAGGTTGGCCAGCCAGTCCATGGTCTTTACCGACCTGATGGAACCGCGTACCTTGCGGTGGACGACCAGCTCGCGCAGGGCCCGCTCGGCGGCGTTGTTGGTGGCGGGGATAGCCGGGTCGATGACGAACCGGAACAGGCTGGGCAGGGCGTTGGATAGCGTGGTCATGAATTTTTCCAGCACCGGGTGGTCGGCGTACCTGTTGATGATCCTCGATACGCGTTTGCGGAGGGAGTCGCGTAGGGCGCGCCGGACCGTCGGGGGTCCCTCCGCACCCATACCGTCCCAGTATATGCGGTACAGGGCGTCGGCGACCTCCCGCGCCTGGCGGCAGTGCTCGTTGAGATCAGCTATATGGCCGGCCTCGCGGAGGATGTGCGACCAGCAGCGCTGGATGCGGTATCCTTTGTAGGCGGTCCACCCGTCGCAGATGATCGTCCCGGACCACCCTTTGCCCAGCACCTCGTGCACGACCTTGCGCCCCCTGCTGGAGCGTATGATGTAGTAGGCGTCGCCGGTATCGGGATCCAGGAACACCCAGATCCAGACTTTCCTGCCGTTGAGCGAGATGGATGTCTCGTCGACATGCAGGCGGCGCGCCCTCCTGATGCGGGCCCGGATCTCCGAGGCGGGCTTCTCCAGGCAGTACCCGGTCCCCGAGACGACATTGTGGATGGTGCCAGTCGACATGGTGATTCCATGCCTGCCCATGCTGTCCGCGTTCCGTTTGTGGGGGAGGCGGTCCAGAAAGTTGTGGACTACCGTCATCATGACGTTCTTGCCGTAGGATCCTCTCTTGGGGATGTCGGGGACGGGCACCGCCGCGTCCCCGGCGGGTCCGGTCCCGGCCCCTATCCCGTCCAGGCCGCACTCGCCGCAGCTGCAGATGACCGTGTAATGGCGGGTGGTCGTGGCCGGGACCGGCTTTGGTATCTCGGTTATGTCGCGCTCCTCGATGTTCTCGACCTCCAGGGAGGTGCCGCCGCACCCGGGGCACCTGAAGGGCGCGTGCGTTTCAAACTTGGTGGGGGCGGGCTTGCTGGTCTTGCCCTGGTGCCCGGGCTGGGCGCCACGGCGCCTGGTCGACTTCTCCTTCCCGGCGGGGTCCTCCCTGGGGGTGGCCGTCTCCTTCCGGCGTTTGGCTATCCTGCGCGAGGGCGGCGTGTTGGGGTTGTCGTGGTAGGCCAGCTGGCGCCTCAGATCCTCGTTCTCTTTCCTGAGCGCCTTGATCTCGCGCTTCATCTCCCGATGCTCGGCGAGCAGTCCGCGGTAATCCCCGTCGAGCTTTTCGAACATCTTCTTGTAGCCGGTCCTGCTTGCCAACGGCATGCAGGCGATCAGCCCATATTTAGATCTCACGGTCTAACGCGGTGGTTGTTTTTCGCTTGGAAATGAGAGGCGCGGAAACCGTGTCGGTGTCGCCCCATCCAAGTATTAAAACCCCCACGATCGCGGCCGCAAATGATTTTTGCAGACAGCAAAACGTGCCTAAACGACGTGAATACTTACGACCAGTTTAAACTGCATTATTCCGAACTGCGGGAAGACAGGGAACCGTACAGCCAGCTGGGAAATGGAAGGCTCCGCGTCGCCGATGACGTGTTTGCAGCAATCAAAAACATAGACTGCAGCCTCATCTCGGCATCGATAAACAAGGCCTTCCACCTCAAAAAATATGCAGATCCGTTCGGCGTGCGGGCCTATACGCTGCTGGTGTGCAGGCAGCGCTTTCAGTATTTTTTGGAAGAGTGTGATGATACCGGACGGATAGTCTATGAGAGATTTACGACCGCGCAGCGGCGCAAGATAATGCCGGAAATGCGCGAACTACAGGATAGCGTGGCCTGGTACTTTTCTCCCAACCTCTACAAGGTTAAAAGTCGGATTGGGGGCGGGGATCCGCTCGCTGAAAGAACTTTGCAGTTTGTGGATTTTTTCGTATATGCGCCGCACATCATGCTTGTTACCGGGAAGGAAAAAGGAAGGCGTTTCGAGGAGATAAAGCACAAGTATTACAATTTTGACGGGGCGCGACGGGAACGCGGTTTCGTGGTTATAGATTAAGGCGATTCCTTGGGCTATCGCAAGCGATGCCCGTAGCCTTTCACGCAGGCGGAACCGTACTTGTAGTACGGCTGATGGTTATTTAAGCATTGAACTCATAGCGAATGGTTAGTAGTAGACTTTGGCCTTGGCCCGGTTCTTTGATATGATCCCCCCACAGCTGGCCCAATCATCCATCCCCATCACCTCGAACACGATCAGATATTCCACGCCCGGGCGCTTCTTCCCTAGTTGGTAATCATCCCCGGCCCCGCCCCGAGGGTCCCGTCGCTCAGCCAGCAGCGCCGCCACCTCCAGGCTGATGGTCGTCGTCCAGGCCCTCCTGCCCCCGGTCGGACTCGTACCACCCGCGCATGTTCAGGACGGCCGCCCCGGACCCGTTTCGCGTCTTCACCGAGTGGGCGGATGTCAGGTAGCCGTTCTTGGCCAGAGCGGCGCGCATCTCGTCCCAGTCCCGGCCGCGCCTCGCGTCTGGGTCCCTGTCGTTCTGGCGGGCCCACCGTCCGTATATGTCCCTGAGCAGCACGGCGCCGCCGCGGACGTTGCGGTGGCTCCTGGTAACGCCGAGGCCAACCAGCCATGCCGCCTTCCGGCCCACCCCGCTGTGCGCGTCCATGTCCGACGGCCGCAGTCGGCGCAGCAGGCGGCCCTCGTCCAGCAACCGGACCATATGCGGTACCAGCAGGTTGAACAACCCGAAGAGCTCCCCGTTGGTGGTGAGCTTGTCAATCAGGCCGGGGTCCTCCTTCTCGGGCCGCCTGTCGAACAGGATCATCTGGATCCGGTCGTTGATGCCGGGGTCATCTACCATCCCCGAGGGAAGCTCCTTGTTGGTGGCAAACACCTGAGTCATGTTAAACCTCACGTTCTCGGGCTTGCCGTATATGCGCCTAGTACGGATGGTGCCGGCCGTCGGGCCGTACTCGCCCAACTTTTTGAGCGTCTCAATCGTGACGTCCATCAGAAGATAGTCGGGCTGGCTGTTCTCCGTCGCTATGTTGGCCAGGCAGTCAGCCTCGTGGGAGGTCAGCTCAAAGTCCTTTCCCACCCTGCTGAGCGGGATTGACGTGTGGCGGCCGACCGGCATCATCCTGCGCAGCAGTTCCAGCATGACGCTCTTTCCGTTGCGGGCGGAAACGCCCTGCAGTAGGAACAGGGTCCGGATGTTGGGCTTGCGCGCCATTATGGCGTGCGCCATCATCTCCAGCATGGCCGTAACCCGCACGTCATCGGCCAGCCAGGGCCCCGTCTCCAACACCTCTCCCCCGCCGTCCTCGCCCAGCATCCCCAGCATCTCGGCCAGGAACCTCCGGGTGTGGGGGGCCGTGGCTGAGGGGTCATACGGAAATAGGAGCGCGGCGCGGGCCATATACGGGCCGCCGTCCGGCGATGCCAGCGAGGCCGGATCCACCTCCACGCCGGTCCGTATGTTGACAGCCTGCCCGGTCGTGAAAAACACCATCTCCGGGTTCGGATCCCACCGGCCGTCCGGAACGTTCTGCGCAGTATAGCCTTTCCATTCCGCCACAGCCACTCGGCCGGATTCAAGAACGGCGAATACGGCGGTAGGAACATCAGTCTGACTGAATCGCCATTCTTCTCGAGATATCGTCGTACGCGTTTCGTGTTGTGGTGCGCGGCGTTGTCGACGACCGCCGCCACCTTGCCGAAACGTTGTTGCAGTTTATCGAGGTATTTGATGAACGATCTGTAGTTGGCCCTGTTGGCCGGCCAAGTCTGTAACCAGACTCGGAGGGTTTATGTTCTGTATGCGGTGGGATGAGGCAGTTTGGAGCAATGGTTGCTGGTGCTGGTACTGGTACTGGCATTGACGATAGTGGTGGTGCTTGGCGTGGTGGCAATCGTGGCAATCGTGACTCTGGCCGAACCCACCTCGCAGGCTCCGCCACTGACTACACTTCCGCAGGCATGCGCCACAGAATGCCCCGCACCTGACAGCGATTTGCTTGGGCCCGGCACAGTGTTTGCATCCGCTATAACCATAATGGGTTTTGCAGCGTTCAGTTCGGCGCTTGCCATACGGATTGAGCGCAAACCGAAGAAGAAAGATGCACAGTGGTACGCCAGTAAGTATTCACGTCGTTTAGGCACGTTTTGCTGTCTGCAAAAATCATTTGCGGCCGCGATCGTGGGGGTTTTAATACTTGGATGGGGCGACACCGACACGGTTTCCGCGCCTCTCATTTCCAAGCGAAAAACAACCACCGCGTTAGACCGTGAGATCTAAATATGGGCTGATCGCCTGCATGCCGTTGGCAAGCAGGACCGGCTACAAGAAGATGTTCGAAAAGCTCGACGGGGATTACCGCGGACTGCTCGCCGAGCATCGGGAGATGAAGCGCGAGATCAAGGCGCTCAGGAAAGAGAACGAGGATCTGAGGCGCCAGCTGGCCTACCACGACAACCCCAACACGCCGCCCTCGCGCAGGATAGCCAAACGCCGGAAGGAGACGGCCACCCCCAGGGAGGACCCCGCCGGGAAGGAGAAGTCGACCAGGCGCCGTGGCGCCCAGCCCGGGCACCAGGGCAAGACCAGCAAGCCCGCCCCCACCAAGTTTGAAACGCACGCGCCCTTCAGGTGCCCCGGGTGCGGCGGCACCTCCCTGGAGGTCGAGAACATCGAGGAGCGCGACATAACCGAGATACCAAAGCCGGTCCCGGCCACGACCACCCGCCATTACACGGTCATCTGCAGCTGCGGCGAGTGCGGCCTGGACGGGATAGGGGCCGGGACCGGACCCGCCGGGGACGCGGCGGTGCCCGTCCCCGACATCCCCAAGAGAGGATCCTACGGCAAGAACGTCATGATGACGGTAGTCCACAACTTTCTGGACCGCCTCCCCCACAAACGGAACGCGGACAGCATGGGCAGGCATGGAATCACCATGTCGACTGGCACCATCCACAATGTCGTCTCGGGGACCGGGTACTGCCTGGAGAAGCCCGCCTCGGAGATCCGGGCCCGCATCAGGAGGGCGCGCCGCCTGCATGTCGACGAGACATCCATCTCGCTCAACGGCAGGAAAGTCTGGATCTGGGTGTTCCTGGATCCCGATACCGGCGACGCCTACTACATCATACGCTCCAGCAGGGGGCGCAAGGTCGTGCACGAGGTGCTGGGCAAAGGGTGGTCCGGGACGATCATCTGCGACGGGTGGACCGCCTACAAAGGATACCGCATCCAGCGCTGCTGGTCGCACATCCTCCGCGAGGCCGGCCATATAGCTGATCTCAACGAGCACTGCCGCCAGGCGCGGGAGGTCGCCGACGCCCTGTACCGCATATACTGGGACGGTATGGGTGCGGAGGGACCCCCGACGGTCCGGCGCGCCCTACGCGACTCCCTCCGCAAACGCGTATCGAGGATCATCAACAGGTACGCCGACCACCCGGTGCTGGAAAAATTCATGACCACGCTATCCAACGCCCTGCCCAGCCTGTTCCGGTTCGTCATCGACCCGGCTATCCCCGCCACCAACAACGCCGCCGAGCGGGCCCTGCGCGAGCTGGTCGTCCACCGCAAGGTACGCGGTTCCATCAGGTCGGTAAAGACCATGGACTGGCTGGCCAACCTCTTCACGTGCGTGACGACCTGGAAGGCACGGGGCATCGACTATGCCGCGCAGGTGGCCAGATACATCTGAGCGTGACGGCGGCCACGGACACGAAAACAATCCAAAGAAAAAACACCCGGCAACCTACCGGTAATTTCTTGCTTAATGCGGGCAGATTATTTATCTCAGCTCATCCTGAGGGAAAAACACGCCCGAATGACGTGAACACTTACGTACGCCAAAGTCATCGCTTTCATATTGGTCATCATCGTGATTACGTGGCAAGCACTTTTCTCGCTTTTATTGCTTAGGGGCATATCTAATAGCTGGGAGTTGAGTTTGATTTGGATAGTTTCAACGGCAATTATTTTGGTGATAATTGCGGGACTAATAACCGTGGGGTCTAGCTATTCGGGGAAACGGAGTGGGTTTGACCGGGCATCAGGAGGTTCTGCGCCGCCAAGCGCAAGTGCTACGGCGGATCACTGAATGACGGCCGGCACATACGGGGCGTACGGGGCACCGGCGCGCGCCTCTCCCTGTTGGTCAGCCAGTTCTCGAACGCTCCCACTCGGATTTCCATCCCATCTCTGGGCGTGCGTATTGGTAGAACAAAAGAGGTGGCGTGGTGGTGGGGATGTTAACTCTGCATGGGTTGGAATATTCGCCGACTTGCATGAAACTAACGGTACAAATTCACCTCAAATTTCGATGTGCCTGATCTGCCCTTCTGGAGACATTGTCGTGGGTTACGCTAGGCATGGCATGGGATTTGAGGTGAACTTGTACCCTGTGGAGTACAAGTTCAGGTCAAACTGAATCCCATACGCGAACACGCACGGCAGCAGCTGCCGGAGGTAGCCGGTCAGGCACAGGTCGGAATTTGACCTGAACTTGTACCTTGTGGACAACCCCGAATTTACCCCAAACTTTATAAATACACAATGTGAATTATGCTTATGGCATTGTTAAAAAGTGAAAAAGAATACAAGGGATATTACATTGAGGTTTACCTTGATGATCCATCCAATCAGTTCATACAGGAACTTGGTGCACTGGTAAGAGCCCCTAGCGAACCATATGGTTGTAAACAGTCATCTATCCGAATAGCCAAAGTCGAGACCAACAACCCTGATAAATTGCAAGATGCGCTTGGAGAGATATGTGGGCAATATGGTGAAATGCCCATATGTACAATAACCCAACCATACAAAAGTGATGGCGCGTTTGGCCCGGATGCTATGTGTGCAAAAATACGTTCCCCAGATCTGGAACATATAAGATCTCAAATTCTAGAGAAGACGCAAAAGTTTGCACATACGGACATTCATAGCTACAACACCCCGCTTTCTATCGAGATGGGACTAATGCAAGGACTCGGGTGTACCCCATACCAATTGAAGTTTGTGATAGAAGATCACAATCGCCCTTTACGCATAAAAAATATGGCCATATCAGGGTTTGATGGAACTGTACTTCGCTCATTTGACTTTGAAACGAGACAAGATCTACGTTGGCCACAAAAACAATCTCAGCCTAACATACCGGAACCAAAAGTAACCAAGAAAAAACCACGTAAAATGTTTTTTAAATGGGTAGCTCGCATTGGTCCCATACTGTTAATAGCTATTGGCGCCCTTGGCTTGTTCTTATAAAACTACGAAATTATTACTAGACATTATGCGTAATTGGCCAAAGTGACAATAAATTATCGTAAGTCATACTTGGGTGAACAGGCATTTGGCACAATAACTGACATGGGCGCGTTTGTGCTGAGGGTAGCCGCGCCCTGATCACGCAAAACCCGGATAGTCGTGCGCAGCCTGCCCGCGCTGGTGCGCCATGTTTTTTTTTGCTTGGGGATATGGGTGGCTCTGCCACCCGCGTAGGGCTATTCAAAGCAAAGCGCTCATCTTCGGGCTAGGACCGCAAAACCGGCTCAACCCGCCGCAATTTTGCACCCCGGCAGGATGATTTTTGACCAGAAACGGAATCCGGTAGCCGGTCCCCAGATGGATGGTGCGATTTACGGGTTTTCGGCCGGATTTTCGACGGGCGGCGCCCAGTCTCCCTCACGCGGGATCATCTTGGTTATTGCGCGGCAACCAGGTAGTTCGTCATCTTGACGGGGCGCATCTGGCGGCGGCGGGCGATGGTCGCGATGGCCGCCCTCAGATCTTCGACCGACGCAAAATACCTGCCCGCGAGCATTCTCTTGAGGACGTTCCACTGCTGCTCTATCGGGTTGAGCTGCGGGGTGTAGGCGGGCAGGAACACCAATCTGATCCGGTCCTCGTTGGCCTTGACGAACTCGGTGACGGTTTCCGACTTGTGGTATGGTGCGTTGTCCAGGATCAGTAGGATCTTGGGATAGATGTGCAGCATCGCCCTCAGAAACCCCTTGAACGTCTCGGAGTTGCAGGCATCGACGGCGCGGATGTGGATGCTGTCGAGTCCCAGCACGCCGAAGACGGACACCGATTTTTTGGAGTAGTTGGTCTTGATGGTGTCGTGTCCGTTGGTTGGTCGCCACCCGTAACCGGCATCGGACCAGAGGCGAGCGTGTATTTCATCGCAGGAGAGCACCGTAAACCCCTGCTCGACGACCTTGTTGACCACTAGGTTGGTCTCGGCCTTGAACCGCTCCTGCTCTTCGGGCGTGGCCGAGTTGTACGGGACGGGCCTGAGCTTGCGGTACGAGAACCTGATCCTCTTGAGGGCGCGCCTGAGCATGCCCGTCTTGCAGTGTATTCTGAATTTCTTGTATGGCATGTCCTGGATCATGATCATCTGCCAGGATCCCGCCTCGTACCCGTAGCGGGTCGGGTCGCGGCCCAGCCACCGCTTGATCTTCCTGAGGATCCGTCTGGTCAGTATCCTGGCCCTGCCCCTGCGCCTGCGGTCGAACCGGCTCTTCAGGTTGCCCGCGTGCATGCGGACCAGCCAGTCCCGGACGGTGGAGTAGGCCACGCCCAGTATCCGCAATATCTCCCGGATGCTCTTGCCCTCCTTTCTGAGGTGGGCTGCGTGCAGCCGGTACTTGGACTTGTCCGCCTTCTCCTTCTCGTGCGCCTTGATCAGCCGCTTCAGGCCAATCCACGGCATGAACGCGGCCCCCTTGGGGACGACCTCGTTTTTGGCCGCGTTCGGCCTCTTTTTCCCGGTGGTTTTACCCATGGGGGTGCGGGGGATGGAGGATCGATCTAAATGTTTGCATTCGGTGCGGGTCTTGGGATGGCCTCCCGCGCTGCTAACGGGGCGGCGGTGATCGGATTGCTTTGAATTCCCCTATACAGCTCACTTTCAGGCGACCGACCAAAAGTTATTTCAGGAGAAAAATCGTGTTGGTGTACGAATCGCTTGAAATAAAGTTCGATCCCTGCAACATCTTGTTAAGGAGTCTGGACAAAATACTGCCAGCATAAAATTCATGGGGGAGTTATCCATGTTCCCAACTATAAACGGCTTTGAAATTCACGTACTTGCATATGAGCGTCAAGCCCAAATTTTTTCGGCTTCCACTCAAGCTGCTTAAATTCCTCTTCCGTCAATTCTGCCACCAATCGGTCTGACTCTACGCCTACATAAACAAGACGTCCTATAATCTTGCGGATCTCTTCGCCACTCACTCCCTCTAGAGGATAGTCTGTTATGCCACTCCTATCGTCCTTGGCGAACTTACACCTGTCGGCGAACCATTTCAATGGTGTGTAACCGTTCACCCTGTACGAAACGGCAGGGATGTTTCCATATATCTTGACACTGTCAATGTACAGTGATAGCATCTTAGATGGTGTGCCCTTGTTGCTAGAGAGATCCGATCTGTCGTCGAATTTGATCTTCTTTGGCGCGTCAGGTATATTGTTCAGTGGCTTTCCCAGCTCGTATGCGGGGCCATTTTCATATCCCAGGTGCAATTTGGAGAGATCCATCCCAATTCTAGCGAACTTATCAAAGTTCGATGCCAATGGTATACGGGGCAGTTCTTTTGTTAGAACATTGGCAAATGTTTCACGGTATCCATCGTGGTGCAACATAGCATAGACGTAATGAAATATGTCGATTTTGGTTATCCTGTCGCTTCCATAGTGGTGGCGAAACGTTTGTAGTATATAGTCTGTAATATTGTCTTTCTTGTGACCATCTTTATCATACATATATAACGGAAAACATTGAGCAGGAGTAACGGCATTCAAATCAGGCGTAACGTCAGTTATCATTGTAGAAAAGTTGCCAGGGAATTTGTATGGAACTACAATAACATAATTGTCCGTATTCGTGTCTGGAAACATGGAGGGAATGCGATACTGTCGCAAATTCAATATTTTATCAAAATACATGTAACGCTTAACAAATGGTCTGTATGTAGCTCTTCTTATTTTGTTTTTATCGAAGCGCATTGTAGATCCATATCGTCTTAGTTTGTCCACAATCTCGCTGTCGAACTTTCCACGTGCAGGCTCAATCTTGAAATTGTTCAGATCTTGGTCGTTGCAATAGTCTATGTGGCGATTTACATTCAATTCTAAGCTATTGGCAGATGTGTTATAGACCCATATATCTCGGCTTGTCCCCACTCCCCTTGAATACATCTTGAATATGACGTTTTTGTCCTTGCCTTTCTTTCCAGCCTTGTTTCCCAATGGAACGTATTTTTCAAACAGCCGTCCGGCCATGCCAGGTTGATCTAACCAGTAATGCTTTTCGTCAGGCGCTATTTCCCACCAGTCGTCTATCCCACGTATTGATTTTGCATCCTTTATCTTGGCAAGCTTCTCTTCTCTGCTCAGATAGTCACCGATGTCCTTGTAATATATGGTGTGTTTTTTCCTTCTTGGATCCTTGATCAGGATTGTTATGGCTATCGGAGCACGGGAACCGGCATCGAATACGTTTCCACCTTCTCGCTTGCGCGTGTCTCCCTTGGTTCTTGCATTTCCGCGCAAGTCAAAACACCACACCTCGGTGAACTCCTCATGCATGCACGCCCTAAAACCAGCAGCCGCGCCTGATCTCAGGAAACCGGCGTTGGTAACGAACGCGATGATACCGAACTCACCCAGGCGGTCAGATGCCCATCTAAATGCGCGAATGTAGGAATCGTACGTTGAGCCAACGTGGCCGATATCGTGCAGCTGTCTTGCCACCGTGATGTATGTGTCGTCTATCCGTTTGTCCAGCGCGTCATACTTGAGGTTCGGGTTGTCCTCGTTGGCATCGCTTTGGCCAACGGAGTATGGCGGATTTCCGATTATGACGTTTATCTTCAAGTTCTGCTGTCTGGTTATCCTGCGTACGTTGTCGTTGTCAAGGAATGCAAGCATGTCTTCGTAGTTCTTCGCCCCGCTCTCGAACGTGTCCATCCAACATATTCCCCCGAACTCGGCTGCTTCTCCAGTCTTTTCATAGCAGGCATGCTCTATGTTGAGCGACGCGATGTAGTACGGCAAAACGTATTTCTCATTGGCGTGCAGGTCTTTTTCATATTTTGCCTTGATTCTATCGGTGTTTATTCTTTCCAGCGCGTGGACTATGAACGTCCCGGTACCGGTGAACGGATCCAGCATGATAACGCCGTCATCAGAGAAGCTCTTACCAAAGTGCTCCTTCAACAATGTTTCCGTTGACTCCACCATAAAGTCTACCACCTCCGATGGCGTGTAAACTATCCCGTCACGATCAGCAGTCTTTGAATCGTATTTGGAATAGAACGTCTCATAAACGCGCTTCAAGAACTCCTGGCGTTCCCGTGTGTCGGTGAGCGATTCGGCAATCATCTCCACAGCTTCGTAGTTTGCGTAATGATCGGGGATGTCCAGCGTCTCCCTCAGCGATTCGAGTGACTTTGCCAGTGTGTTCGTGGTGTGGAAATTGCGCTTGTCGTACACCAACTCAAATATCCTGTACGTAAGAATGTGCTGCACCAGCATGTCCCTGATGTCGCCCTCATTCATATCGCGGCTTATGACCTCACGACACATATCTAGGAGGCGTTCCATTTTTCTGGTGTACTTTTTGTTGTCCACTATTCCTTTATCGACCGCAGTTTTGGTCGCCCGGATTACGTCGTCCAGATCATCGGCAAAGTTGTCCAGAGCCTCCTTGTACTCGGCGAACCCGTCAAGCGTACTCTGTACCTTCGCGTCGACGCCGCCCGTGTCGTCCCCGGGGCCGGCCTTTATGGACCGTATGAACTTGGCTACCGAATATTTCTTGGCGCCATTGTCCACCACCACGTACCTGGCCTTCTTGTCTTTCGTATAGTGGTCCTTTGTGGTGGAGAATATGGTGTGGCCGTCGCCGTAGCGCGTTATGACGAGGCATGGGTACAAGTTCTTCCTTGCGACATCGGAGGATATGCCCCGCCAGTTCGACTCCGTCTCCAGGTATATCACGTCGTAGTAGTCCTTCCTGGCTATCACCTCAATGTCTACCACGGCGTGGCCCTTGTCCAGCTGGCTGGTATCGTACGGATCGCCGGTGGGCGCGAATCCGGCGCGCCCGAGCATGCCCCGAAGTGTCTTCACGTTCTCCCTGAAGGCCATCAGCCGTCCACCATCAGGCTGTAGAGTATGCGGGGCCTCCTTATCTCCATGTCGTACGCCTCGCCGTGTTTCTCGCGCAGCTCCTCCAAGGCGGAGATCATTGCATGGTCGTCCGCCGCGGCGTCCAGCGTGAGGCGCTTGCGGAGCGACACGAGGGCCCTGTACGGCTGGTGGTTAGGCAGCATCCGCTGCCTCACGAAGGACATGAGCTTGGTGGCGCGGGCCGCAAGGAGGTCGTTTCCCATCATGCGCCGCAGCTCCCCGTCAAAGTACTTTTGGTGCTTGTACAGCTTGGTGCCCGCCTGGCGGTTTCTCACGTCCCTGTCGAACTCTTTCCAAGCCACCCCCACCAGACCGTCGTACGACTCCGGCTCGCCCACGCGCATCTCTCCCGCGTGGCGGCCCAGCTGGTTCAGGAACGAGAGCGCCCACACGCGCTTGCAGCCGTCGCTCGACACCTTGTAGTGCCTCCGGAACTTGCGCTCGGACACGATATGGCCGCGGCCATCAACCACGCTCTCGTCCGCCTCGCACGCTATCAGCAGCGCGCCTTCCCCCGAGGCCACCCTCATGCCGAACGGCATGGCCCGTATCCTTGCCAGCTCCACCTCGTCCTTCCTGATGCGGTCTGCCTCTATCTCCGACTCCGTCTCCGTGTTGAGCACGTCACCCACCCTGGACTCGCCCACGCCGGGCTCGCCCACGCCGGGCTCGAGCGCGTCCTCGTCGCCGGCATATATGGCCGATATGGCCTCCGCGTTGAACTCCTCGGTGGCCTCCAGTATCTTCTGGTCGCCTCCCATGATGGACCTTATGAGGGTGATTTTGGAGGCCACCCGCTCCTTCAGAGATAGGCGCTCCTCGATCTTGGTGGTGGGAAGAAAGTTGATCACGTCCACTATCTCATGCTCGCTGCCTATCCTATCTATCCTGCCGACCCTCTGGATGAGCTTGATCGGGTTCCAGTGGAAGTCGTAGTTGATGACCACCCTGCCGGCTTGCAGGTTGACTCCCTCCGACAGCACGTCGGTGCTCACCAGTATGTCGATCTCCTCCGACTTGGGTAGGTCGGGGACGCCGTTGTTCTTGGGGTCGAACCTGCGTATCGCCTCGTACTTGTCCTTGGCCTTCTGCTTGGAGTCTATCTGCGCCACGTTCCTGTTGAGTTTACCCTTCTTGTCGGCCGTCAGATAGCCGTAGATGTATTTCGCCGTCACGGCGGACTCGGTGAACACCAGCACCTTCTCTGACGGCATGCCTGCCAACACCTCCCTGAACTTGTGCAGCTTGTCGTCGTTTGCCGTGTGGTTGTCTGCCGGCGGGAGGTACCCCCGTATGGTGGCAAACAGGTTGCTGTCGCGGCCCATGTCGGCCTTCCACCTGTCCAGGTCGAACGCGCCAATGTCGTACTGCGACTTGATCGTCGAGAGGTCCACCTCGTCGTCGTAGTCGTCCGAGGATATCCTCCGGTAGATCTCCTCCTGGAACTCCTTTCCCACCGGGACGGTTCCCTTATCCAGTATGTTCCTGAACTCTATGTGTCCGGCCAGGTACTTGTTCACGCTGTCGGCGAACGCGGCGATGCTGCTCTCCATCCGCTTCAGCAGCGACGCCCTGACTATGCCCACCAGCGGCTTGGTGGTGCTTGCAAGCTCGCCGTACTTCTTGTGTTCGGGATGCGCGGGATCCAGGTACTCTTCCTTGACATAGTTGCCCGGGGCGTACCGTGCCAGTTTCAGGTCCCTTATCGCCTCGTACATGGGCTCGAAAGAGCGGTTGTATACCCTGTCGACGTCGTACTCGGCAGGGTTGGTGAGCCTGCGCTTGGGAAAGTAATTCCTCTTGCCGTCCTGCACCAGGTAGTACCTGTCGCCGTCTTTCTCCGCGTACCGGCCCTGTATCTGCGTCTTGGTCCTGCGTATGAGTATGTGCCTCAGCAGCTCCCTTATCCTCTCGGCGCCCTCCTCGGTGATGTCGTTCCCGTCCATGACGTTCTTGAAGTACTCGTCGAGGGTGGTTCCGGCCAACGGCGGGATCGCGGCGATCTTCTCGCTGGGGAACAGCTTCAGCTGGTTCTTCAGGTCGGCCACGGTGTTGGATATGGGCGTGGCGGTCAGCATCACCATGTAGGAGTCGTCCGGCTTCTCCTCCATGAAGGAGAGCAGGGCGCCGTACGCGTTGGTGGTGACGTACCTGAAGTTGTGGCTCTCGTCCACCAGCACGACATCATAGTCGGTGTACTTGGAGAGTATGTCGTCCCCCATGCCTATCTTGTACCGGGACAGCACCTTGGCGTTCAGCCCGAACGCGTCGGCGTATTCCTGCCACATGCCGATGAGGTGCGGCGGGCAGATTATCAGCGGCCTAGAGCGCTTGGCATCCTGGAGGTGTCGGAGGACGGCGCTTCCGATGATGGACTTGCCCATGCCGACCACGTCGGCTATTATCACGCCGCCGTATTCGTCTAGTTTCTTGATGGCGCTGTCGAACGCGGCATTTTGAAAGTCGAACAGCGTGACGCCGGCCGCCTGCGGAGGCTGCACCACGTCGACCCTGTCGTGTTCGTGGAGCGCGGCCTTGCGGTACACGTCCTCGGGACTGCGCCGCGCCCTCGCCCACGACTCGCCTATGATGTCGGCCAGCTCGGCCGTAAAGTCTTGCGTGCTAGGGTCGTCCCAGTGGCGCTCAAACCAGTCCAGCATCTGTCGGGTCTCGGCTGGGTGCTCCGTCCTCAGGTTGAGCTCGGCGTGGTCCCGGATCCCGGATATGGACAGGTTGCTGGAGCCTATGAACGCGTACACCTTCCCGACGCCCCTCGTGTCCTCCAGGATGTACGCCTTGGCGTGCAACTGCTCCCTGGTGTACACCTTCACGAGCAGTTTTTTCCTCCGCATGAGGCTTGCCAGCTTCTCCACGGCCGCCTTGTCCTTTTCTGACTGCGGCATGTACTCCAGCGTTTTCCTCGCCCCGTCGCGCGCGCTCGCCATCCCCTCGTCGGGCGCGGACTCCATCTCGCTTTCCCTTTGGGCGTCCGCGTACGACTCGTTGGCCGCAAGCAGCGCCTCGGCCGTCCGGCGGTTCGTGGCCGGCGATATCAGCAGCCGCATGCGGCTGTCCGGATCCTCGCTGTTTTCCATCCGCTCCAGGCTGTCCATTATCTCGGCGAACCCGCTCATGAAGAAGTACCCGACGGCGACGGACACCCTGTTCGCCTCGCCCAGAAACAGCCTGAGCTCGTCTAGGAGCATTACCTGCTCGTTGTCAATGACAAAGTCGTCCCTTCCCATCCGGTGTCGTTTAGGGGCAGCCCCGCGCGCTAAAATGTTTTTCAATGCGCGTAAGGCGGGTATTTCAGGACGCGCTTCCGGCACCTAGCCTTAATGACGGAGGCGCCAGCCGGCCTCCATGAACGGACTGTCCCGGCGGGGCCCGGAAAAAACGTTGCGGGCCGGGAACCTGCATTATCTACACGCGAGAGGCGCCGCGCCCCAACCCAATATATTGTCCTGACGCGGCGCCGCAGCCGTGTGCGGCATGAACGCGGGGAGTACCCGGCGTGAATAGCGCGGCTGACCTAGTCCGGTCCTGCCTGAAGGTGTGGAACTGGCGGCTCTACTTCTTCATACTGCTGTTCTTGGGCCTGCCCAACGACATGGTTGTCCTGGAGAGGCCGGAAGGGCACTTCCGGGAAGGTAGCGCGACGGCTACCGGATGAGCCACCCGCGGGCATCTGCGCCTCAGCTTCCCTTCCCTTCTGTCCGGAGCCCGAACCGGCGCAGCGCGTCCTCAAGCTCGGCCACCCGGGCCGCCACGTATCTGGCGCCCTCGTCATCCGGCATGCTGCCAGCGTACGCCGCCACATCCTCCAGATACTTGCCCAGCCGGTGGTCAAAGTTGCGGTCCGCCGCCTCGACGGCCTTGCGCAGTTTCTGTTGGTTCATCTCGCCGGGACCGTCCTTCCTGCCTAGAAAATAGTGCGCCTTGCCCACCACCGCGTAGACGTACTCGTCCCCGTGTATCCGCTTGACAAATAAGCCCATGGTTGCTCGTATCATCTATTATTCTATAACTTTAAATGGTTATGTATCAATATGCATGATACATGACCGCGCCCAAGACGGACAGGCCGCGCGCCCGATCAGGGCGCACCAAGATCGGGGAGCTGCTTACAGATCCCGACGTGCGGAGGTGGCACGCCAACCTGAGCCGCGGCAGCCGCCTGACCGCCGACGTGTACCTGCGGCGGATCGGCAAGTTCTGCGAGATGCACGGAACCACCCCGACCCAGCTGGCGAACCTAGCGGCGGGAGACCTGCGGGCGGTGTCCGACCTCATAGAAGACCACATATCTATCATGGAGTCGGAGGGCCGCGCGCCCGGGTACATACACGGCCAGGTTAAGTCTGTAAAGTCATGGTTGGGGCACTTCGAGATACGGGTGCAGCGCAGGATACGGATCTCCAACCCCACCAGCGCCCCCACCATCCGGGACGAGAGGGTTCCCGACGCCGGGGAGATGGCCGAGCTGTACGGGCGCTCCGGGCTGCGCGAGGCGGCCGCCATATCGCTGATATCCTCGTCCGGCCTGCGGCTTGGGGTGCTGGGCGGCCCCACCGGATCCGACGGGCTGAGGATAGGCGACCTGCCGGAGCTGGAGATCCGGGACGGGCACGCTGCCTGGGGCGGGGCGCCCGCCAAGGTGGTGGTCCGGGCCGAGCTCTCCAAGGCAGGACACCAGTACTTTACGTTCGCCACCCGCGGAACCATGGACAGGATGGCGGCCTACCTGAACGATCGGCTGGCGCGCGGCGAGCTGCTGGACGGCAGATCCCCGGTGATAGCCCCGGACCACCACAGGACGGGAAGGGGGCCCAACACCGGCAAGGCATTCCTGCCGACGGAGCGTGTAAGCAGGATGCTGCGCCTGACGTTCCGGCCACGGTTTAGGTGGCGCCCCTACGTGTTGCGCGCCCGCTTCGCCACGAACATGCTGGTCGCCGAGTCGCGGGGCCTGATAGCGCACGACTTCCATGTCTTCTTCATGGGCCACAAGGGCGGCATGGAGAGCAGGTACACCACCAACAAGGGGATGCTGCCAGACATCCTGATGGACGAGATGCGCGCCGCGTTTCGGCGCTCGGAGGCTCTGCTGGACGGGTCCGCCGTGAGCTCGGCCGAAGGGCCGGGAGCGTGTCAGAGCGACCCCTACCCGGAGCCAACGGCCCGGCCTACCCAGACCGTGACAGGCGCAGATGGCGCCGAGAGGCTAATAGCCGCAGGGTGGCGGTTCGTCGGGACGCTGCCCAATGGCCGGGTTGTGGTAGAGAGGGATCCGAGCTAGTGACGCTCAAAAGTTCGTGTGGCCAAAACCGTTGGGGCGTAATTGTACATGAACAAAGCAGGGTGTCTTCAAACGATCAGGCGCCGTAATTATGTTTTTGAATGGGTTGATATTCTTTGATCGCTTGCATCTACACGGATTTCGGAACGTCGCTATACCACAGGATGCAGGATCAGACCGCGGTAACTTCTTGGAAATCGCCAGAGCTGTCTTTTATGGTGCCTGCTCCTATGAACGTGTGGATTGCAGCCGATGGCACCAGTCACGTGTTTTTCGTGAACAGTGAGACAAACGGGACGAATCCTAGGAAGCCGCTTGTTATGATCATGATGCCGTCAGCATAGGGGGCGGTTCGGTTAAGGGACTCAAGCACCAGCAGTACCTCATAACCCGGCGGCGGCATTCCCCACTCAGCAACTGCAGCGTATGCCATAATACCCACTAGGGTGAATATTGCCACACACACTGCATGGGCAGAATATTCGGGAAGCTTGCTTGCGCCGGTTGCGTAGAGTGCAACTCCGCCAGAAAACAGCACGCATAGCAGCGAAACTAACACTTGGTGGTCAGGAAAGGCAAAAATCATCACGGCTGCCAAAAACGCAGTGATTATAGCCCAACCAAGAAGCGCCCTCCTTAATGACATAGCGATCGACAAGGATATCCATATAGCTACCAGTGTTAGGCAAAATATCGCCGTATCGTGCGTCATTGAGGCGATTTGGGACATGGTAAAGGATATCAAGATCGCAACAATGACGACGATGCCGGTGTGGGTTAGGATGGTTTTGCGCGGTTCCTTATTGTTGTAAAACCTGATTAATGAGACCGCAGTCAAAACTAAGCCGGCCGGAGCGTAGAGAATGAAGTTGAATGTGTGAAGGGAAGCGATGCAGCCCATAAAATCAGAGGACAGTACGTGGCAACTAAGATACACTACGGCCAAGTATGCCACCGCGATTCCGCCCGCTATCGAAAACGCCCGAGAATTTTGACGCTTGTTCACAGGCGCGTACCGCTTCAGAGTCGGTCACCTATCTCCAACCATGTTGGCCATGCTACTACTCAGCGTCTACCCATATAAGAAGCCGGACAAAGAGGCGCATATCCCCCGGAGCGCGTTGCTCAATGAACAGCCGAATGATGCTCCAAAAAAGGACTCGGACCCTTGACGCATGGGACTCGGACCCACATAGGGTACGGGTCTAGAGGGATTCGAACCCTCGACAGCCGGATTAAAAGTCCGGTGCGCTACCTGGCTGCGCTATAGACCCCGCTGACCTTGACGGGTGTGGATAATTTAGGCCTTTAGGGTGGATGGTCATATGGGAAGTTCCCGTCGCCTGCGTGGCATAGATGACGCCGATCGGTGACAGTGTGTGGCGGGGTAATTTAGTATGTTTATCCCGCATGCTTGGAATACATGATGTGGCTCTCGCGCCGATTTTTCAAACTGCTATGCCATTGGATGGGTTGGTCAGTGGATCGCTCTGGGCGCATGGTGATGTGATGATTCCTGAAAATGGTTGTTTCAGGTACTGTAAATTTGTAAAATAAAAAAAATTATGGTGTTAGAGACTGGTTTGTCGAGTCATACCCGGCAATTCTTACCCATTCGCCATCCACCACTTGCCATATCTCGTTGGAGCCGCCAAGAAGGTCACCTTCCTCGCTGAGCTCTAGGCTTCCTACGGATCCCAAGCTGTGTCTTGCCACCAACGGTATCACCTCCTTTAGGACGTCGATGTCCGTGGTCTGCGCCTGAAGTATGGATGTTCCCAGCAGCCACACCGAGTCGTACGACGGGTAGCTATACACACCCGCTGTCTGGTTGTAGTTTTCCATTACCCAGTTGTTGACATGTCTTGTGATGCTGTTGGTGTCTACCGGAACGGATTGGACTGCCGTAAAGTTGGTATTGTCGTAGAATTCGCGCATCCATTCATTCCCGATCAGGTCAGGTACGCTGTCTGCCTGGGTGGTGGTACTGAACCACCTCACCTTGTCTATGTTTTCGTACAGGCGCGTTTGCTCTACAAGCAACTGAAACTCGTCCGTTCCCACGTACAGTACGCCGACTTTGTCTGCACCATGCGTCTCTATTAGCCTCTTAATGTCATCGTCAAGGAAGTTCACCTCCGCGGAAAATTCCAGCGCATCGGGGTTGTAACGGAACAGTTCCACGACCGTGCCATTAAAGATGTCGCTGACGCTGTCTTTGAGTCCGTCGCCCCACGTATCGCCGATGGTCACGGTACCAAGCACCTCTATTCCTGCATCCTTCAGCATCGCGTTGACTACGGGCGCCTGTTGAACGTCGTTGGGCCTGAGCCGGAATATGGTATCATCTATGGCCAGATTGGGGGCCTGTGATGCATGGGATATGACTAGAATGTTGTTGTTGTCTATATAGGACAAGGCGGTCACAATGTGTTGGCTAAATCCAACACCTAGTATCATGTTTATTCCACTGGTACCATAGAGGTCCGTTATCTTGGTACGGGCGACTTCAGAGTTTGCCTGGGCGTCTTCAACCTTCATCTCCAGCGTCCAATCGGCCCCAATGGCTGCCAAATACTCGTTAAAGTCATCCACCGCCAATTCGGCCACGGACTTGGCCTGCTCGCCGGCCGCAGCCCAGCTTCCGGATACGTCAAAGAGCCCTCCGATCTTTACTACATCTGGAATCCCCTCGTGGGCCGAGGCGACGCCGGTTACGGCGCCAACCACCACGCTAGCTACCAGTATGGTCAGAACAGTGTTGTTTGTTTGATTCATTGATAGGTTGCCAGCACGGATTCTATTAAGCGTTTAGCGTTGGCAGTATCTATATTCGTTTAGGTGGGCTGCTCTAAAAAAACACCCGGCCGGATTTTGCAGCATCGCGTATTTTTTTCAAGATGCGGACCAAAAAAACCGTCATGGCCACAAGTCGCGGATCCGCGGGGTCCAAAATTCGGGCAAAATTATACGGCAGGCCCGGACGGGCGGCTCCCGCGTGTGGCCCGGACGATACGTTCGCGTGCCGGCCGGCGGGCCCCGCCGCTAGATGGCGCGGCCTAGCCCCCGCCCAGGACGGAAAACTTCCGGGCGGCGGCGTCCCGGTAGGCGGCGATGGCATCTGGCGAGTCACAACCGGAGCATATGCACAGCGGCGAGACCTTCTGGATGTCGCAGCTCTCGGCCAGCTCGCACCGGTCGCAGCCGGCAGGCCGGCCGCAGATGATGCAGGTTATGCTGGATTGTTGGGCGCACTCCTGGTGCTTTACGCCCACCCCCCTGGACCACATGCCCTGCTCGCCGGCCTGGATGCGGCGGCCGCACACCAGGCAGGTGCCCGGGAACTTCATGGTCATGGTTATCCAGCTCATCTTGGTGATATCGACGCCTCCTTGTTGATGATCTCGGCGAACTCCCCGGGGGCCTCCACCCTGCCGGCGCGAACCAGAACCAGATAGAAGGGCAGCCCTATCGCCGCAAAGGCGCTCCCCGACATGCGCAGGCGCCTGCCCATGAACGCGTTGAGCTCGCGCAGCTTCCTGCCGTCAAAGCGTATCCGGGTCAGCAGCGGGAAGGGCAGGTTGTACCTGGTGTACCGGACCGGCAGCCCCTCCCGGTACAGCTCGGATAGTATCGCGTTGAGGTAGCGCAGCAGCCGCCAGTTCTGGGTGGCCATTATCCGGCCGTGCAGGATGTCCGCCCTGGAGAGCACCTCGAGCATCCTGGAGAGCTGCCGCCCGTCCACCCGGCTGGAGACCACGGCCGAATAGAAGGCGTTTATCTTCTCGCGCGGGTCCATCTGCATCGAGTACAAGACCGAGGCGGCCTCGGACGGCGACTTGGCCTTGAAGAAGGCCTCCACCCCGTCCTCGGCGCCGGCCTCCTGGACGGGCCGCTCGGTCTCGGGGATGAACCCGGTGGCCAGCGACTGCGCCAGGTTCAGCATGGACCGGATGTCCCCGCGCGAGCCGGCGACCACCCGGATGACCTTCCCGGGGCCCATCCGGACGCCCTCCCTGCGCAGCACCCCCTGGAGGTAGACCCTCAGCAGCCTGGGTGGGACCGGCCGGAACCGCACGTGCAGGGAAGCCTTGGCTATCCCCTTCATCTTGCCGGAGTCGGGGTCGTTGGCGGCCAGTATGATGGGTACGGGGGCGTCCTTGAGCAGGCCGAGCAGCGCCTCGGCGCCCCCGTAGTCGGAGCGGCCGTGTATCCCGTCCACCTCGTCGACGAATATCAGGGTCCTGCCGGAGAGCCCCGCGTTGGCCAGGACCGGCTGGATTATCTGGTTGATGCGTGACTTGCTGCGGGTATCGCTGGCGTTCAGCCCCACCATGTCGTAGCCGTGGGCGCCGGCCAGTATCCGGGCGATGGTGGTCTTGCCGGTCCCGGGGGGGCCGCTCAGCAGGAGCGGCCTGGTCCGGGGCTTCCAGTTGGCCAGCCACTTGGCCGCCTCCGAGCGCGCCTCCTCGTTGCCCACCATCCCCGACAGGGCGGTCGGCCGGTGCTTCTCAGACCACATCAAGGGGAGCTCACCGGCAGGCTCCCCTGGAAGTCCGACCACCTGTCCTGTTTTAGGAGCCTGTTGTACCAGAACTCGGTATAGTGCTCGACGGTCATGAACAGGAACTTGAGAAACTCCAGGTGGGAGAAGCCGTCGGGCAGCTGGTCCAAGGACAGCCTGGCCTGGGCCAGGTAGAGCCGGCTCTTCTCCAGGGTGGTGGCAAAACCCTGCCTGGCGTCCCCCGACAGGATCGAGTAGTAGAGGGGCCAGGAGGGAACCTTGATGCGGCCCTGCCTCACCGAGTCCTCTATCTCGTTGCCGCACCCCACGGCCTCGGCGGCGTGGGCCATCCCCGAATAGAATATCTCGCCCAGCGGGGGCTGGGCCAGCGCCATGTTCCTGCCGGCCGTCCCCATGACGGCCCGGTACTTCTCGTAGGCAAAGTCCATCTGGGCCTCGGTGGTCTCGGCCGGCCGCGACTTTAGCTTCTCGTCCATGTACTGGCCGGCCCGCGCCTTCCTGAACCCCTCCTCGAACTCGCCTAGGACGGCCTCGCCGCCCCGCGATATCTTGTCCCGGGCCAGCTTGAGTATGTAGGGGTTCATCAGCTTGTAGTCGTCCAGGAACTCGAGGTCCTCGTCCCGGTCCACTATCCTGTCCATGGGCTCGCTCAGGTCGATGGCCAGTATGTGGCCCTCGACGATATCGCGCTTGAGCGAGTCGTCCCTGTCCGAGTGGCCGGCGGCCGCGTCATACAGCGCGTTGAAGACCGGAAAGGTCATCTTGACAAAGTTGGAGTTGAGTATCCTGGATACCCTGTCGGCCAGCGTGTCCGGGTCGGAGAGCCGCGACTTGATGGGGCCCACCTGGGAGGGCGTCAGCGTCAACTGGTCGGTGCCTATCTCGTCGGCGAAGGTCCGCTGGGTGGCCTCCGGCGAGCCGTCCGACTCTATCTCGCGCAGCAGGTCCCCGACGAACCGGGCCTGAAAGTCGGGGAACTGTTTGGCGGTCTCCTCCTTGTACCGGTTGAAGGAGCGGTACCCCTTGGACTTGAAGAGCGCCGCCTTGATTATGGTCCTGCCCACCTTGGTGCTGCTCAGCCCCTCCCTGCTGGTCACCGACTCGTCCTTGCCGCTCATCTCTCACGATGCCTGGCGCCACCTTTTATGTTTTTGAAGAGCCCACGGTCAGGGGCGTGCCAGCGGGCGGACCCACGGACGGCTGCGAACCAAGGCGGACGGCCTGGCGACCAACACCATCAACCAGACGGTCGCCAAGATAGTCAGGGGAACGGACGCGGTGGCCACCGAGGGTATATCGGCCAAGGACATTACCGCCCGCGGCGGCAACCGCAAAAAGAACACCAACCGCCAGATGCGCGAGAACCGGGCGGGCGAGTTCCTGCGCAAGTTGGATGCCAAGTGCTTGATGACCGGCCGGGAGATGGTCAAGGTCAACCCCGCCTACACCAGCCGGACGTGCCACGTGTGTTCGCACGTCGATCCGGACTCGCGCGTCAGCCGAGCCAAGTTTGTTTGCACTAACTGTCACCGGGAGTTCCACGCGGACGTCAACGCCGCGGCGAACATCCTGCATCGGGTGGCCGGGATGGTCGTCCTGGGGCGCCCGGAGCCATCATGGGGCAACCAGCCAAAGCCCCGGATGCTCCCTGTTATCGCAGCGGGGGCGCCACGAAAAGGCATGGGTCGCGCCGACGGCGTGAATCTTTGTATATAATTCCCTTTAAATTAATCCTGTCCGGACCGGACGTATGCAACCCATCGACGTGCTGCGCGAGGCCTCCGAGCGGATATACCGGAACGTCAAGGATTTGGCCGGCACCGAGGGTGCCGGGGGAGACTTTGGCAGGGGGGCTGGCGGCGACATCAGCAAGAAGATAGACATCGTGGCCGAGGGCTCCGTCCTGGACTACCTGAGGGAGGTGGAGTTTCCCTGCGTGGTCCTGGGCGAGGAGTGCGGCAGGGTGGAGATCTCCGACGACCCCAAGGGATACGTGATAATGGACGCGATAGACGGCACGGCCAACGCCGTCAGGGGCTTTCCGTTCTTCTGCAGTTCGCTGGCCTTTGCGGAGGGGTACAGCCTCAGCGGGGTCACCGCCGGGGTGGTCAAGAACCTGGGCAGCGGCCAGACGTACTGGGCCACCCGGGGCGGGGGCGCCTTCCTGGACGGGGAGCGCATCAGGGCGGGCCGGGGGGACAGCGGCTACTCGATAATAGGCCTGAACGTCTCCGGCGGGACCGCCGACCTCCTGGCCAGGGTGCAGCCGCTGGCAGAGAGGAGCCACATCAGGCACATGGGCGCCAACGCCCTGGAGATGGCCGTCTTCTCCAGCGGGCTGATGGACGCGTTCGTCGACGTGCGCGGAAAGATAAGGATACAGGACGTGGCCGCCGGCTACCTGCTGGTCAGGGAGTCCGGCGGGCTGCTCCTGGACGAGAACATGAAGCCGCTGGATGCCGACCTTGGATACGACACGAGGGTGTCGTTTGTGGCGGCCGCAGACGAGGAGACGGCCGAGGCCGTCGCCTCGATGATAGGTTGTGGCGCCCTTGGCGGGATTTGAACTCGCGTCTCAGCCGTGACAGGGCCGAATTCTAGACCGGGCTATACTACAAGGGCTCGGAGTCCGGTACCAGCCTCCCGATTAAATAGTTTCTGAGACTGCCTGGGTACGCGTTTCGACTAGGAGTGAAACCAAAGAATCCACCATTCGTGGTTTTGCAATCAACATATGCAGTTCCGTGGCAACAGACCGTGCAGGATCGTAGAAATTGTATATCAGATTAGACAATTCGTCCAATGGATGGCAGCTTAACCTCGTCTGGATCCGTTCCGAGCCGAAACGCGTACCTGCCTGGCGGTCCGGCGCCCGTGCGCGGGCAGGCCGCCTGGGACCACCACCACCCAATAGATAAATTTGCGTCGCGCGGGGGGTAGCCGCGGGGGTTGCCAAGCCTGGTCAAAGGCGCAGGGCTTAGGACCCTGTCCCTGAGGGGTTCGCGGGTTCGAATCCCGCCTCCCGCATGAGCCGGCGCCGGCCGGATGCCCCCCTTGATTAATAATGAGCCGCCGCCGGTTACAGTTCATGGACAGGATGGTGGTCGGGATTACGGTCGTGGGCGATGACCGGCAGGGGATTGTGGCCGCCTTCACCAACTTTGTCTTTGCCAAGGGGGGCAACATAGAGGAGATCAGCCAGAACGTGATCCGGGGCACCTTCGGGATGTACGTGGAGGCCTCGTTCGGGGAGATGGATACGGCCTCCTTCGACGCGGATCTGCGCCATCTGGCAGAGAAGGAGTGTATGAGCGTCAACGTCTACCACGCGACCTCGGCCCAGAAGAGGATCGCCGTGTTCGTGACCAAGGAGAGGCACTGCCTGGACTCGCTGCTGGAGGCGGCCGGGTCCGGCCAGGTCCGGGGCAGCGTGGTCGTGATAGTAGGCACCGAGGAGACGCTCAAGCCGGTGGCCGACGAGGCTGGGATACCCTTCGTGGCGGTCCGGGATCGAAACCAGGAGAGTGCCGAGGCGCAGCTGCTGGAGATCTGCGGACGGTACGGGGTGGACCTGGTGGTGCTGGCCAGGTACATGCGGATACTCACGCCCAACTTTGTCTGGAGGTATCCCCGGAGGATAATCAACGTGCACCCGTCCCTGCTGCCGGCGTTCCCCGGGGCGTACGCGTACCGTCAGGCCTTCGAGAGGGGAACCAAGGTGATCGGCGTCACCACCCATTACGTCACCGAGAACCTGGACCAGGGCCCCATCATCCTGCAGGAGTCGTTCAGCGTAGAGCCGGATGACACGCTGGATGCCATCAAGGACAAGGGCCAGAGGCTGGAGGCCAAGACGCTTACCGGCGCCGTCAAGCTGCACCTGGAGAACCGCCTCGAGGTCCGCTGGAGAAAGGTCCACATCAGGCCGGGGTGAGCCGGCTCGGACGCGTACTCCCAGACCGATCCCGTCCTCAGGAGGCGCATCTCAGGCGGGGCCGCCGCGATCATCCCGGTGGGCTCGGTGGAGCAGCACGGGGCGCACCTGCCCGTCTCCACCGACTCGGAGATAGTGGGGGCGGTATCATCCAGGGTGGGCCGGGGCTGCGGGTTTCTGGTCATGCCCACCGTCACCACCGGCGTCTCATTCGAGCACGCCCCGTTCTTCAACATCAGCATAAGGCCCTCCACGCTGGGGTCGCTGCTGGGGGACATCTGCGACTCGCTGCACGCAGGCGGCGTCGGGGACGTCTTTGTGATAAACGGCCACTACGGCAACCGGGGAGCCCTGAAGGGGTTCGCGGAGAGGCGACACGGTGGTGAGCCGAGGGTGCATGCCCTCTCGTACTGGCGCTTTACGGACTCGCGGTTTGATCACGGCGGGTTCGTCGAGACGTCCCTGATGCTGGCCGTCTCCGGGAAGGTCAGGATGGGCCTGGCCAGGAAGGGCCTGGTCACCGACGGCATGTCCGGCAGCGAGATCCGCAAGCTCAATGAGCTGGCGGCGAGATCTTTCCCGGCCGCCACCGGCAACGGCGTCTGGGGGGATCCGCGCGGGGCCACGGCTGCCGCCGGCAGGCGCCTCCTGAACGAGATAGTCCGGAACCTGCGCAGGGAGTGTCTGGGGCGTGTAGGCGGGGCTGGCAATGAAATTTTAATATAACGCCTTTCGGCAGGTGCACTTGATGTCTGTTGACATGGCAGTGAAAGTACTGGACGAGAGCATAGAAAAGGTCGTCTTGATCAAGCTCAAGGGCAACAAGACCATAAGGGGAAGCCTGCTGGGGTTCGACCAGCACATGAACCTGATGTTGGATGGTTCCGAGGAGATAACCGCCGATGGCGAGTCAAAGAGCCTTGGAACGATCGTAGTCAGGGGAGACAATGTGGTGATGATATCCCCCCCGCCCTCCGGCTAGGTGACGTCCCTTGGTGAAGGGCACTACCTCCATGGGAAAGATGACCAGGAAGAAGACGCACATTCGGTGCAGGAGATGCGGTAAGAACTCGTTTCACAAGAGGCACCAGCGTTGTGCCAGTTGCGGTTTTCCTGATCCAAAGATAAGAAAGTACTCGTGGATCAAGTGGTATACCTAGATGCAGGAAGTCGTCTTGGTTGTCTGTGCGGTTGCCGGCGTGGCGACCGCGATGCTGCTTAGAAGGAGGAATGGGCGGGGTTCCCCGGGGCCGTACACTGAAAAGGACAGGCTGTCCTCGGAGAGGGACATACTGCTGAAGAGCATATCCAAGCTGGAGGAGGATCCCGGCTATGCGGCGGAGAGAAAGGCGCTGCTGCCATCATACAAGAACAGGCTGCGGGAGATTGAAGCGGCCCTGGCAGGCGGGGCGCGTCCAAAGTCTACCAAAAAGGAGGACGCGGCGGCAGGCGGCGCCGTGGCGGCAGGCGGCCTGGCCGATAAGGCAGAGCCCGCCAAGGCTGAGATGGGAGAGGTCGAGGTCGCCCCCGAGTCGGCCGCGGCCGGCGATACCACCGTGGATGCCGGAGATGACTTGGTGGTCGAGGATGTCAAGGTGGAGGCTGAGGCGGTGGTCGAGGCTGTCGAGGGCGAGATCGTGCCCGAGGGTGTCAAGGTGGAGGCTGTCGAGGGGCCGGTGGAGGCTGAGGCGGTGGTCGAGGCTGTCGAGGGCGAGATCGTGCCCGAGGGTGTCAAGGTGGAGGCTGTCGAGGGGCCGGTGGAGGCTGAGGCGGTGGTCGAGGCTGTCGAGGGCGAGATCGTGCCCGAGGGTGTCAAGGTGGAGGCCGAGGCGGTGGTCGAGGCTGTCGAGGGCGAGATCGTGCCCGAGGGTGTCAAGGTGGAGGCCGAGGCGGTGGTCGAGGCTGTCGAGGGCGAGATCGTGCCCGAGGGTGTCAAGGTGGAGGCCGAGGCGGTGGTCGAGGCTGGCACTACCCCCGAACCGGTGGCAGCCGATGACAAGCCGGATATCGAACAGGTCGTGGACGTGCCCCCGGTCCAGAGTCCAAGCTCCGAGGAGATACAAGAAACCGGCCAGGCCGCCGCAACTGCTCCAAAGGCAGGCGAGCAGGACAGGGCGGAGCCGGCCGAACCCCAGGATGCTCCCCCCGTCCCCAAGGCGGTCGAGCCCGGCCCGCCCCCGGAAGAGGGCGCCGGCGATAAGCCAAACACCGGAGCTGGCCCCGACGGCGACGAGGATGATGGCATGGATCCGGACGAGGATAATTTGGATAAGATCAAGGGGGACATAATGAAGGCGCTCTCCAAGCTGGAGCGCGCGGAGGCCGATTGATGTCCTACGACGACTCCATCAGGGCGGTAGCGGCAGATGCGCTGCAGGGCGTCTCGGATGGCCAGATGCTGGGGCTGGGCAGCGGCAGGGCCGCCGCCGCGCTGGTAAGGGAGCTAGGAAGGATGGTCGGACGGGGTAGTGTATCGGTCAGGGGCGTGCCCACCTCCCTGCAGATCAGGGCCGTGGCCGAGGAGGCCGGCTTGGCGCTGGTGGACTCTGGCTCGGTATCACGGATAGACATTGTCTTTGATGGAGCCGACCAGATTGACGGGGATGGGTATCTGGTGAAGGGCGGCGGAGGCGCCCTACTCATGGAGAACATACTGGCCTGCATGGCGGACAGGGTGGTGATCATGGCCGACGAGACCAAGTTCGTCGATAAGCTGTGCGCTGCGGTGCCGGTGGAGGTGCATCCGGCCGCGAGAGCATCCGTATACGAGCGCATCAAGGGGATGGGCGCCAGCCCGCAGGTTCGCACGCTGGATCGCGGATACCCGATGTTTACCGAGAGTGGCAATATCATACTGGACTGCAGCTTCGGCATCATAGACGACCCTTCCACGCTGGCTGCAGGCCTGAGGCAGGTACCGGGAGTATTGGAGGTTGGCATCTTTGACAGGCCGGACGTCATATACAAGGCCGGGAAGGCAGGGCGATTCGATATCCTGCGTTTAGATGGATGAGTTCTGGTCGTCCCGCCCCGGACTCTGTGACACGAACCGGCCGTGGCCGGGCTTGGCGACCACCTCAAAGTCGTCCGCAACGACTTCTCCCCTGACCATGGTCCTGACCGGCCACCCCTTAAGGTTCATCCCGTCATATACGATATAGTCGGAGAAGCCGCCGAACAGCTCCGGGGTGACTTTGCGCTCGCGCCGGAGGTCCAACATGGCGATGTCCGCGTCGGAGCCAACCTCCAGCGAGCCTTTCTGAGGGTACATGGAGAATATCTTGGCCGCGTTGGCGCTGGTAACGTTGACGAACCTCTCCAAGGATAAGCGGTCACGGTTTACGCCCTCGCTCAGCAGTATCGGGACGGCGGTGCCGATGCCGGGAAATCCTGCCAGCGAGTCCCAGACGTCTGTGCCCACCTTGAGCGCCAGCCGGTTGGCCACGTGATCGGTACCGACCGTGTCTATCCGACCGTCATCCAAGGCGCCCCATATGACGTCGTTGTCCGCGGAGGTCCGTATCGGCGGCATCACCTTGGCCAGGTAGTCATTCCTGTCCTCATGGGAGAGTACTAGATAGTGGGGGCAGGTCTCTACATGTATCTTGGTTCCCAAGGATTTCTCCGCCCGTATCTGTTCTAGGGCTATCCTTGATCCAATGTGGACGAAATAGATGGTGCATCCGTACTTGCGGCCATACCCGCAGACCGTCCGGATCGCCTTGGCCTCGTAGCCGGGATCACGGCTTGCCGACCATGCCGTCAGGCCGTCTCGCTTCTCTTTTTTAGCAGTCTTTATGCCACAGGCGCATGACTCGTAGTCCTCGGCGTGAACCAACACCGGACATCCTAGTGACGCGGCCCTACGCACTATCTTTTCCACCAACTCTTCGGTCACGTTAACCTTGGCGGCCTGCAGATCCGTGGAGTAGGGAGGCATATCCATGTAGACATGACCCACTTCACCGCCCAAGTTCATGTATATCTTGAAGGACCCGATTCCCCTCTCCACGCAGTGGTCCATCTCCCTTATCTGCCGTTCCGTAAAGACGGACGCGTGTATGGTATAGTCGATGTGGTGCGCCGTGCTGGCAGCCTCCAGCTGCGGTTGCAGGTCGGTGGTGAACGGCCCTCCCAAACGGAGCATCCGCATCATCGTGGTGATCCCGCCTATGGCGGCCGCGTGCGACTCTGTTCTAGCGGCTTCGTTGATCGGAGAGTATACCCCGTAGTGGACATGGGTATCGATGGGGCCAGGTACGGAAACCAGTCCGGCGCCGCTTATTCTACGATCGCAGGACGGAACATCGGTGACTAGTCCTGCAATCTTGCCGTCCTCTATCACGATGTTCCTGTCCACCATGCCCTGCGGCAGCATCACGTGCGAGTCCACTACCACCGCATCATAGGTCATGCCGGTGCTTGGAGGATGGACTATTTGGGCTTTTGACAATGAATAAAAGCAGCATGGGTTGGGGGGTACCAAGGGCCGGTGGTTTAGGGGTATAACGCCACGTTCGCAACGTGGATGTCGAGGGTTCAAATCCCTCCCGGTCCATCTATATAGAACATAAACAGTTTTCAGTGTCCGCGAATGTGTTATGTTCGCCAAAGGTTCGACCGTCAAGTCGGCAGACGAGTTGCCATAAGGTCGTTCAGTTCATCGTGGAATCTAACTCTTGTAATGTGTTCCCCATGTTATGGCGACGGTCACATATTCTTGAACATGCCGGCTTTCTAGCATGTCCGAGTGTGTGCGGGTTAAATTCCGCGGTTCGAAAATACAGGAAAAAAGCATTGTTCATGTCGGTAAACGTCCCACAATATTCCGACATAAGCAAGGTGTCTACTCATTATCTTCCGAAATGGTCAAGGATTCGTGGATATAATTTCTCCATGGGCCTCAGAAAACGGTATATGTGCATGGCCCGCGCCACCCATCATATGAATCCGGAGTTGCGCACGTTGGCCCTGCTGATTGATGCCGAAAACGCCGAATTACCTCTGATAGAGCGCGTGCTAGCCGAGGCCGACAGGCATGGCATCGTGAGGGTGCGCCGTGCATACGGCGACTGGAAGAGCGATCGCATGTCCGTATGGGAGAAGTGCCTCGTCTCGCATGGGATAGAGACGATACGGCAGCCCGAGCCGGTTTATGCCAAGAACTCGGCAGACCATGCCCTGCAGAAGGACGCTTGGGCCATGCTCCGGTCGCGAGAAGTAGACGGATTTTGTATTGTCGCCAGCGATAGCGGCTACGCAGGCTTGGTTATGGAGATGTGCAAGCAGGGGATATTCGTGATGGGAATCAGCGCTCAAGACAAGCCGCCGTCATACAGCGGGAGATGCAACGTCTTCAGGTACGCGGAACTTCTGCCGCAGCCGGTCAAACCCGACGACAAGGCCTACGAGGAAGTCGATATAGGCCTGATAGACAATATCAACAGGGCCATATGCTCGTCTCCGAGGGCGGAGGAGGGCTGGGCCCTCCTAGCGGACGTGAAGAATCACCTGCCGGATCTTGACCTGCGCGCCTACTGCCACGTGAAGATGCTGTCCCTTGTTCAGATGTACCCGCGTGAGTTTGAGACGCGGAAAGGTAAGACGGACCGCAGCTCAGTCGTCTACCATATAAGGTCGAAGCGGACGTTCTAGGCGCTCCTGCATACGTCCGGTCTTGGTCGGTACCGTTCTGGTGGGGCCTGCCCCGTTTTCGTGCACCGCGCGCCCGTCCAGTCTGGCCAGCTGGCGAAATTACCGTCCCCAACATCCGACAGATGAACGAGCCCGTCATTTCTTGGCGGCCAGCAGGGATGCCAGGTGTCCATAGTCCTGCTTGAACCCGCAAAACCTGTTCTTTACGATTACGACTTCCTCTTGGATGTAGTCATAGATCTTGTTGCGGACAAAGACGAAATCCCGCCTGTCAGTGATTGTCGTTTCCTCCTTGTCTCCGATTATGTTGCCAGTAACAAGCACCACGGCCAGAATGTTCCTCAGCTCGTAAACCTTTTCGATTACGCGGTCAACGAAACGTCCTGCGTGATCCGCATCGCCGAAAAGGAAGTGTCCCGTGATTACCAACACTCCGGGTTCCCCCGGTGGGATCTGGCATTTTCGGGCAAAGCCGTCGATCTTGGTCCTCACCCTGTGCTCCTGGCTCACGTTGTCGGACGGGCCGTACATACCGCCGCCTCGTGGCATCACCCCCGCATCTTCCTGCCTGCGGTGCCACTCTGCGCGCATTTTGGCTGGATCGGACAGTTCGTTCGGTACCAGATACACCTTCAGGACTCCGGCTATCCCGACCTCTACTGCGGTCATGCCGGAGATGGCGCGTCTAGTCTCCCGCGCCAGAACACCGGCTACCTCCTTCAGGTGCGGCTCGGCCAGTGTCTTGAATATTATCCCTGACGGGAATATGGGTCTGCATGCGGCGGTGACATCCGTGAGAGTTTTGGTTGCCTTCCAAGATTCGGGCGCAGTGTTCAGCGTCTTGACCTCCACCAAAAACTCCAAGTCCCCACATCGGCAACGCATATCCGGCCTTTTGCCTCCGACCTCGGGTTCAAGTTCTACGGCGCATCCGTTACTTGCCAGCCGGCCGGCCACCTCCAGCTCCGCCATCGCACTTTCAGGTTTGTCGGGATGCCGCAGTTTGGACAGCAGACTTTCGAAGTTCTTTGTCTTTTCCAGAGCGGACATGTAGCCACCCCAGTTAATGAGGTTGCCATCGCTCATGGCGCCGCTGATCATCCTCAAGGACCATAGAATCGGGTGGTAGCTGTCTTTTGACTTTGATGGCCAGTCCTCGTCCAGGATTCTTCTCAGCGTCTGGACGGCCTCCATAAGCTGGGCTTTCATTTCCGGAGCGGCCTTGGCCACCGTGATAAGGTTTAGGTAGTGATCCCAGTCATCCGTGTCGCTGAACATGTGGGTTTGGCTGCTTGTGTGGGTTATAGCGTTTTGTGGGATCCGAGAAAAACAAGGAATAACTTCGCTGTTTGTGATATCGGGTTTGTCGACGGTGCAGTGATGGTCCAGATGGTGTCCAAAGCTCATGTTGATTACCCGTACTGGTATGGGGCGTGTGTGGTGAAGATCATCCGGTGTATGGGATGGATCCGGTGGGTTCGATGTTGGTTTCGATGTTGGTGGCTACTAGAGCACACGGTGGAATCACCGAGACAGGCGCCACGTAACCTAAGAATGATCGATTTTAGTGCAAAAACTCCACAGATTTGTCCTAGAACACCCGTATGCGAGTATGTTTTAAGGGAATGTGGCGGTATAGATAACATGATGGAAGCCGGCATCTACCATCAAGAAATGTGTACCAAGCCAGCCAAAGTCGGCCCCAGTTAACAACTATCTCGCGTATGCGGTATAACATTGCCAATGATCGTGGTGGCAAGGCCATGAACAACAGGCTGATTGTTGCGGGTGCGCCCTTGTGTTGGTTGCCGTAGCAGAACATACTAGACATTATGCGTAATTGACCGGTGCGCCAACAAATCGCGGCAGACCGTGTTTTAATGGACGGATATTTGGCGCGATATTTGGTGCAGGTGTGTTTTTGTTGGGAGTCGGCATGCCTTGATCACGCCAGATGTGGATGGTCGTGCGCAGCACGGCAGCACCGTGTGAGGTGCAAGGTTTTTTCGCTGCATGGTTGCTGGGCGGTTCCGGACCACCCGGGAGTCAGTGTGATGCCCTTTTTCTGACCAGCTCCCGTATCAGGGACTTGTTCTCTTCCTTGATCCTGTCCCAGTCGAGGTTCAGGTTCACCAGACCCGAGATGATGTTGAGCTCCTCGTTGAGCTCCTCGGGCGTGCCCCAGAAGGGTCTGGTGGTTATCCTGTACCGTTTGATCATCCCGATGGCGTGCTCGACAACTACCACCCGGGTGCCGTTGATCTCCTTGTTGAGGGCCAGCTCCCCTTCGGTCAGCCCCCCGGTCTGCCTGTCGGAGTTGGGGCGGCGCCTGGCCGGCTGCCGTACGGTCGCGCCGGGATAGTATCCGGATATGCCCTGGTATCCCTTGCCCACGTACAGGGCGGGGCGGTCCCGCTCGGGCGTGTCATCGTCGGACATGATCCGGGTGAGGATGCCGAGGTCCGGAGGGCCCTCCCTGAGCAGCGTGAGATCGTGGGTGCTGCCGGAGGTAGTTCCGCTGATCCACAGTATCCTTTTTCTGGTGTCGGTCAGAACATTGGTGTTGAAGGTGAACGCCTTTTTCTTGCCCGAATAGTCCGCCTTGCGCCGGTCCTTGTCGCCGGACCGGTCGACGGGCACGTGCGTGCCGTCCAGCACGACGGCGACCTTCCCGGTGGCCGGGTCAGGCGGGATTATCTTCTTCAGGTCCATCAGCGTGTCCACCTCCCTGATCAGCTGGGTCATCTTGTGGGCGGTGGGCAGCACCTCGGAGAGGATGTGGTTGGACGCCGCCAGGGACCTGTTGATGTTGCTCTGGTCCACCCCGAACATGGCGGCCAGCTCCTCCTGGGTGGTTCCTCCCTTCTTGCGCATCAGGGCCAGCAGCAGGGAGTGCCTGATGTACATCTTGGAGCGGTTGCCCGGGTCGGACGCCCGGATATCGTCATCCCAGAAGAGCGTCATGTCCCCGTGCTCCTTTATCCAGGCGGCGTACCCGTGCAGGATGTAGTCAAACTGCTCGGCGGTGCAGAGCGTGACGGCGTGCAGCCTGCGCGGATTTCCGATGATGTCGTCCAGAACGGTGAGCCGGGCTATGTGGACGTCCTGTTCGGGTCCGTACACGCGGTATGTTGCATCTTGTCGCTGCGTAGCGGCGCTCAGGAGGGACCTCAGCCGTTCTACCTCGCGCTGCAGCCTATCTATGGTCTGTTTCTTGGTTTCGGGCATGTCCGGGGTGTGGCGTGATCTTCCCTGATCTAAAGGTTTCGGTCTGACATGTGCAAAACTGCCTGTCGGTGGTTGAATTACGGGTTAGTCAAGAAATTGGCCGATTACGCATATTGTCTACTGTGGCTCCATCCGCATCCATCAAAATTAGACCAAATGGCGCTAGGGTATAAAAGGGGCACAGCCAAATTGCGGCAAGTTTAAATTACAACTCTAGGGAAGTATACTGACATGAAATCGGAGTACGAGTACGTTATGTCGGCTCGAGAGCAGTTGGGAAAGCACCTAGGGGAATGGATCGCCGTAGTGGGAGACGAGATAGTGGCATCCGGAGAAGATGCCACAAAAGTCTATCGGGCATCCAAAGCAAAATACCCGGACAAGACCCCGTTCATCATGAAAATCCCCAAAGAAACGGTAATGTTGCTCTAAGACATGCCTCCAGGATTTCGCCTGCGCTCCAACATCACCCTGCACTACATCAACTATGACGACTCCGTCACTAGCCAAACATACAAACTGCCGATGGTCCATGTGAGACTAATTCACAGGATGGAAACGATAGAAACCACGGCGCTCATTGATTCGGGCGCGACTACCAACTTTCTGCCAAAAGAGCTTGCAGAGATTTTAGCAGTAGATCTATCCGGAAAACACAAAAGCGCCATAGGCGCAGGAGGCGAGTTTACCAGCGTCAGCTCGATAGTGGGGAAATGCCAGCTGATTAAAAGTCAGAACGCCATATTCGATGAATTTGTTAACCTGCCAATCAGCGTGCCTGCCCAGGCACAAACGCTCCCGTACATGGTTCTTGGACGTGACAGTATATTCAGGCATTTTACCATCAGATTTATGGAGAACGACGAAAAGATTGTGTTGCGGCGAGCTAACTGACACTGAATTAGACGTTTAGCACCATACAAACTCAAAAGTATCGCCTTAATTGTTAGAATTTTCCCTTTAAATCGCGGGCCTGCCTGCTCGAAGGTATTCGTCGTGGAACCTACAAATGCACGATTTCAGCAATACATCCCCCAGGTCCATCAAAGCCAAGTCCTAGCTTCGGTTGTGGATGCGGGACTTGGCAGTCTATCAATGTAGTTGAATTTGGATGATGGATGAAGTTACACCACAACACGTGTGTTAGTCGAGGCCCAAAGATTGCTGTTCGAACCAACCGTCGATTCGACACAACTACCAGCGGTACCAGTGCTTTGCGATAGCAGCAGAGAATCTTAGCTTTGTATTCACTAGGTCCATTCTACAGGTGGTTGAATTTCATGCTGAATACTAGCAACAGTTGATGTTGATACGTGGGTATCCAGTTACCAAGATTGGTATGTTATGTACTGTCAACTTTTCTTTACTATTTTAAAGATCTTGCAACCGCATTTGGGACAAACACTAGTAACGGCATTACGGCCATTTTTCATCGTCACTTTTTTAGGATCATAGACGATGCGTTTCTTTTTGCATTTTAGACAGTAAATAGATTCTTTCGTTCTGGTACGAAGATCAAGTTTTTTTAATTGTTTTCCAAGTTCAGCCATACGCTTTATCTGGGCCGGATCAGGCTGTGGTTCGGGCGGGGGCTGGGATTCGAGCTCTGTTATTTTCGCTTCGAGCTCGGCTATGCGCGCCGTCTGGGCCGGATCAGGCTGTGGTTCGGGCGGGGGCTGGGATTCGAGCTCTGTTATTTTCGCTTCGAGCTCGGCTATGCGCGCCGTCTGGGCCGGATCAGGCTGTGGTTCGGGCGGGGGCTGGGATTCGAGCTCTGTTATTTTCGCTTCGAGCTCGGCTATGCGCGCCGTCTGGGCCGGATCAGGCTGTGGTTCAGATGCAGGTTCCAGCATGCTTATTTTTTCTTGGAGCTCCATTATACGCGCTATCTGGGCCGGATCAGGCTGTGGTTCGGGCGGGGGCTGGGATTCGAGCTCTGTTATTTTCGCTTCGAGCTCGGCTATGCGCGCCGTCTGGGCCGGATCAGGCTGTGGTTCGGGCGGGGGCTGGGATTCGAGCTCTGTTATTTTCGCTTCGAGCTCGGCTATGCGCGCCGTCTGGGCCGGATCAGGCTGTGGTTCGGGCGGGGGCTGGGATTCGAGCTCTGTTATTTTCGCTTCGAGCTCGGCTATGCGCGCCGTCTGGGCCGGATCAGGCTGTGGTTCGGGCGGGGGCTGGGATTCGAGCTCTGTTATTTTCGCTTCGAGCTCGGCTATGCGCGCCGTCTGGGCCGGATCAGGCTGTGGTTCAGATGCAGGTTCCAGCATGCTTATTTTTTCTTGGAGCTCCATTATACGCGCTATCTGGGCCGGATCAGGCTGTGGTTCGGGCGGGGGCTGGGATTCGAGCTCTGTTATTTTCGCTTCGAGCTCGGCTATGCGCGCCGTCTGGGCCGGATCAGGCTGTGGTTCGGGCGGGGGCTGGGATTCGAGCTCTGTTATTTTCGCTTCGAGCTCGGCTATGCGCGCCGTCTGGGCCGGATCAGGCTGTGGTTCGGGCGGGGGCTGGGATTCGAGCTCTGTTATTTTCGCTTCGAGCTCGGCTATGCGCGCCGTCTGGGCCGGATCAGGCTGTGGCTGTAATAATTTAATTTTGTCTTCAAGTTCAGCATACATTATTTGCAGTACATCTCTAGCAGTATTAATTGAGTCAAGTAGTGTAACTTTGGCTTCTAGCGCAGCCAAGCGCGCCGTCTGGGCCGGATCAGGCTGTGGTTCGGGCGGGGGCTGGGATTCGAGCTCTGTTATTTTCGCTTCGAGCTCGGCTATGCGCGCCGTCTGGGCTGGGTTGAGTTCTAGCTCTGGTGTAGCGGCTGGCTCTGGTTCGGGTCCGGGCTCAGGTTCTGGTTCGGGTGTTGGTTCGGGTTCTGGTGTAGCAGCTGGCTCGGGTTCTGGAGGAGTTTGAGCCTGTGTTTCCGGCTCGGGTACGCTAAAGCCCTTGGGTAGACTTCCCCAAGGAGTTCCTTGTGGTTCGGGTTCTGGCTCTGGCGCCGGCTCGGGTCCGGGCTCAGGTTCAGGGGCTGGCTCTGCAGCAGCTGGCTCGGGTTCGGGTGTTGGTTCGGGCTCTGGCGCCGGCTCGGGTCCGGGCTCAGGCTCTGGGGCAGCAGCTGGTTCGGGTTCTGGCTCAGGGGCTGGCTCTGCAGCAGCTGGTTCGGGTTCGGGAGGAGTTTGAGCCTGTGTTTCCGGCTCGGATACGCTAAAGCCCTTGGGTAGACTTCCCCAAGGAGTTCCTTGTGGTTCGGGTTCTGGCTCTGGCGCCGACTCGGGTTCGGGCTCAGGTTCAGGGGCTGGCTCTGCAGCAGCTGACTCGGGTTCGGGTGTTGGTTCGGGCTCTGGCGCCGGCTCGGGTTCGGGCTCAGGGGCTGGCTCTGCAGCAGCTGGTTCGGGTTCGGGAGGAGTTTGAGCCTGTGTTTCCGGCTCGGATACGCTAAAGCCCTTGGGTAGACTTCCCCAAGGAGTTCCTTGTGGTTCGGGTTCTGGCTCTGGCGCCGACTCGGGTTCGGGCTCAGGTTCAGGGGCTGGCTCTGCAGCAGCTGACTCGGGTTCGGGTGTTGGTTCGGGCTCTGGCGCCGGCTCGGGTTCGGGCTCAGGGGCTGGCTCTGCAGCAGCTGGTTCGGGTTCGGGAGGAGTTTGAGCCTGTGTTTCCGGCTCGGGTACGCTAAAGCCCTTGGGTAGACTTCCCCAAGGAGTTCCTTGTGGTTCGGGTTCGGGCTCAGGTTCAGGGGCTGGCTCTGCAGCAGCTGGCTCGGGTTCTGGCGCGGGCTCCGCAGCTGGCTCGGGTTCGGGTGTTGGTTCGGGTGTTGGTTCGGGTGTTGGTTCGGGCTCTGGCGCCGGCTCGGGTACGCTAAAGCCCTTGGGTAGACTTCCCCAAGGAGTTCCTTGTGGTTCGGGTTCGGGTTCAGGGGCTGGCTCTGCAGCAGCTGGCTCGGGTTCGGGTGTTGGTTCGGGCTCTGGCGCCGGCTCGGGTCCGGGCTCAGGCTCTGGGGCAGCAGCTGGTTCGGGCTCTGGCGCCGGCTCCACGGCTGGCTCTGGGGCAGCAGCTGGTTCGGGCTCTGGCGCGTCCACTATACTCTGCGCAATATTGTTCTCCCGGATGTGTCTTGCCCGCAGCTGGGCAAGAATCGACTCGGATGTGGCCGGAGGCGGCTTCTGGTATCGAATGGTATCACCAGGTTCGGGGCCATCCCTCTCCCTCACCTCTGGCAAAAGCCCCAGATGGTCGTACTCCACCACATTGTTGTCTATCCTGACAAACGGCTTCCCGTTCAAGCGGAACGCCTGTATCCTGCTGCCCTGCCTCCAGCCGTCCGACCCCTTGTGAACGGTCAGATAGGCGACGTTGCCCATGATGTCTGAAACCAGGGTCATCTTGTCCACCACCTGCCCCTCCAAGACGCCCTGATCAGTAACCTTGTGCCTTAGCACGTGCTGGAGTTGGCGTCCGAAGCCGTAGGTTGCCTCCGATATCAGAAAGTCCGCCCTACTTCCCATATACAAGACTCTACATATGTACTAAATAAGCACGTGTGGTACGGCCGTCTCGCTGCAAGATCCCCCATGCCAGCATCAGAAGACGGCGCGGCGCAGCACTGGCGCTCAACGGCTGGCGCGGTCCGGCCGTCCCGCCCTACACACAGTATCGTTCTACCCGGGATAGCAGGCATTGCCAAGTCGGCGACCATCCTGGCGCATTCACGCGCACGTGTTGGACCGTTCGGCGGGCTGCATGCCAGCCTATGCTGTCTCCGGCTGCCTGCGCACGTCCCTTGGCAACAGTTACCAAAACAAACCCGAACCTGATTCCAGTCAGTGGAGATGGTTACCATACACCCGCAAGAGCCAATCAGGGGCGCCGGATCAGGGCGTGGCCGGTTCTGCCCGTCCGCGCTAGGAACGTGCCCGCCGGACACGGATGAAGGTATAAAAATCACCCGGACACGAAGTGATACAATGATGCTCGGCCTTGATTACAACCAGCCCCTGTACAGGCCGCCCTCCGAGGCGAGATCCCTGATATTCCAGGTCACGCTGGGGTGCTCCTTCAACGAGTGCTCCTTCTGCGACATGTACCGGTCCAAGGAGTACTCCGAGCGGCCATGGGATGCGGTCAAGTCCGAGATAGACCTGATGGCCAGGCACCTGCCCGGGACCAGAAGGGTGTTCCTGGCTGATGGCGATGCGCTGAACCTTGATGCCGGGTACATGTCAAAGATAACCACCTACCTGAGGGAGAAGTTTCCCGACCTGGAGAGGGTGTCGTGCTATGCGATGCCCATGAACATCCTCAAAAAGACCCCCGAGGAGCTGTCCAGGATGCGCGAGATGGGTCTGGACATGTTATACCTGGGGATAGAGAGCGGTTCGGACACCGTCCTGAAGAAGGTGACCAAGGGCGCTCTGGGGACCACCATCACCAAGGCGGTCAACAAGGCCAAGGCCGCAGGGTACATCATGTCGTGTATGGTGATACTGGGGCTTGGCGGCAGAAAGTACTCCAAGGAGCACGTGGCAGAGACCGCCAGGGTGATCAACTCCTGTTCGCCCGACTACGTGGGGGCCCTGACCCTGTATCTTGAGAACGGCATCAAGCAGGAGTTCCTTGACAAGTACTCCGGGGAGTTTGAGAGGCTGAGCGACGCCGAGGCCCTGGACGAGCTTGACGGGTTGGTGTCCGGGATAGAGGCCAAGGACGAGATAGTCTTCCGGGCCAACCACGGCTCCAATGCGTACACCGTAAAGGGCACCTTCCCGCAGGACAAAGGGGAGATGCTCAGGCAGATTTCCTGGATGAGGGAGCACCCCGAGACGGTCAGGCCCTCGGGCCTGCGCGGGTTCTGAGGGCGGCTATCCTCATTCCAGCAGCCGCTCCAGCTGCTCTCGGGTGGGCACGCCGCAGTGAACCAGCCGTCCGTCCACCACCAGTCCGGGCGCCACCATGACCGGGTGTTTGGCCAGGTACTCGGGGTGGACGGTGACGTCGACCTCCCGGTATGGTACGTCTAGGTCGCTCAGCATCTCCTCCAGGGTGTTGCATCCCTGGCACCCCGGCGAGGTTAGAACCACCACCCTCATTGTGCGTACCTTTCTGGATCCTGCTCAAAGGCCCACCGGCAGGTGGCGCAGCAGAACCGGTACTCCGTGCCCTCGTGGACGAGGGTATCGCCGCCGTTCCCCACCTCCGTTCCGCAGACTGGATCCTTCATTCCCCCTTGGCCCTCTTGAGGTAGTACCATCCGGCCGGAGCCAGTATCATCGAGGCCAGCAGGACCGGGACCACCGTAGACGGGACCACCACGGGCGCGTCATGGAGGTGGTACCCTATATGGAACTCGGGCGGGATGGACATCATGGACATTAGGTTGTTCCAGCCTATGTGTATTATGGTCTCCTCGTACCACAGGTGGCCGCCGGGAATGCCGTTGATTATCAGGAACGACCCTATGACGATCAGCATCCAGCCGCTGGCCTTCTCTATCCGGACCCGGTTTGCGGCCAGCCCGCGGGAGGCGTTTATCCCCATGACGGCCAGCACCGACAGCAGTACCAGCGGGACGGCCCTGCCCAGGCCGTGGACGGCCCCGAGACTCGCCCCGATCTCGGCGCTGCCAGTGCCCGCCGCGTAGATCAGCAGCCAGTAGAATAGCGGGTTGGGGCAGCCCACGCCGGCGTTTCCCAGCAGCAGCCCCATGAAGAGCGCCTTGAGGTAGTCCCCGCGCTCCTGGATTAGCCGCGGGGTGCCCGAGTAGGAGGGCAGGCGCAGGCGCACCAGGCCCAGCTGGGATAGGCCGAAGACAAAGGCCGCCAGGCCCGCCGCCAAAAACATGTAGAGGGACGCGTTGTCCAGGCCCACCGTCCCGCCCAGTACGCTGGCCCCCATCCCGTAGACGGCAATCGTGCCGGTCAGGCCAGCCCCAAAGAGTAGCGCCATAATCGGCCCCCTACGCGCCCCCCGGCCCATGCTGAGCGGCACTATGATTAATACGAGCGGCAGTGTGCAGGGGAGCACTATCATGGACAGCCCCGCCACGTACGACAGGGCCAGCCAGGAAGGATAGGAGACGTCCGTCCCGGCGCGAACCGCCGTGTCGTGGGTGGCAGCAAAGACCGCCCCCATGATCATCATCGATACGAGCGCGAACGCCGAGACTGTCAGGTACTTTTTCGCATACTGGCCGGACACCCATCCGGTTGTCCGCCGGTGAATATATGATATTGCGGGATCGGCGTAGTGTTTGCCGGGTGGTGGGTTCACGGGGATTTGAACCCCGGATCTTCGCCGTGTAAGGGCGACGTCATAACCGAGCTGGACTATGAACCCGCTAGATGCCCCCGCTGCGAACCGTTTAAAGATACCGCAGGCGGCCCTGCGGCATGGCGTCTGCAGACCCCGCCGCGGCCAGCGTCTACGTGGACGGGGCGGGCGGCTCGAACAGCGGGTACGGCTACTTCGTGAAGGAGACGGGCGAGTCCCACTACAAGGCAGAGCCGGGCCTGACCAACAACCAGGCCGAGTATGCCGCGATACTGGCTGCCCTAGAGAGGTTCGCCGGATCGGGCCCTCCCGTGACTATCTTCAGCGACTCCAAGGTGGTGGTCTCGCAGCTGAACCACGAGTATGCAATAAACAACCCCGCCCTCCGGGAGTTGGCCCGGAAGGCCTGGGGGATGACAACATCAAAAAACGTGGAGATCCGCTGGGTGCCCCGGAGGGAGAACCTGGCCGGCAAGATGCTGGGCAGCTAGAACCCAGGCAGATCCTAAGGCGCTGCACGCCCGAGTTGAGCGGTGTGGGCGCCGTCCCCTACAGATGGTATGCCTCGCGCCCAAAGTACTGTTTTACGCGGGGCCTGTACAGGTAGAACAGGATCACCCCGGATATTGCCAGGCTGACTATGTCCAGGCTCAAGACGCCGACCACGATAGAGATGATGACCACTATTCTTGTGGCATTCCACGCCCAAGACTTGGCCGTGAGCATTCCGTACATCACGAGGAACAGGGCCGCTCCTAAGGCAACGGCTACCGCGCCTATGCCGAAGCCAAGGGCGCCGATGATGCCGGCTACCTCTGGGTCTACGGCCATATCCCCGAGCACCAATCCCAGTATGGTGGCAAAGGCCAAGCCGAACAGTACGTGGACTGCCCCCGCCACCCCCAAGAGCACAGAGACGATGGTGACGCCGGTCGGTCTTGAGATGTCCTGGCTGTCTCCGGCCATGTCAGGGCATCCCCCCACCAGCAGGGCCGGACCGCGAATCAGAGGATGTGTCCATGTGGTAGATGCACATGTGGTGTATATAACGATGTTTGTATGATCATGCTGTGGCGACGGCGCCGGTCAGGCATCCTCTGGGCTCGATCCCCCCCGCCCGCAGTTTAGGCGCGCTCGGGCCGTGAGCGCGTTGCTGGGCGGCTCTGCAAGCATGCCCGGATGTTCTGTGTCGGCATCACTCTAGCACATCTCCAACTCCAGCGTGCGCAGCCGCGCCTAACTTTATTATACAAACTGCCGGTCGTACGCGTATGGTAGGGTCGGTCTTTCTTACCCCCAGGTCGATAGCGGTAATCGGTGCCTCCGACAAGGCCGGCAGGGTGGGCAGCACCATCACCAAGAACATAATGACGGGGTTCCGTGGCAGCGTATTCCCGGTGAGCCCCTCGCGTCCCACCGTCTTTGGCGAGAAGGCCTACAAGACCGTCTCGGAGATACCAGGCGGGGTGGATCTGGCCGTCGTCATCATAAAGAACGTGCTGGTTCCCGGCGTGCTGGAGGAGTGCGGAAAGAAGGGCGTGAAGGGGGCCATAGTGATCACCGCCGGCTTCAAGGAGGTCGATGAGGAGGGCGCCAGGCTGGAGGCGCAGCTCAGGGAGATATCTGTCAGGTACGGGATGGAACTTGTTGGGCCCAACTGCCTAGGGGTCATGAACCTGGATCCGAACACCATGATGAACTCGACCTTCCTGAAGATAACCCCCAAGACGGGAACCATCGCGCTAGTCTCCCAGAGCGGCGCCATCTGTGCGGCCCTATGCGAAGATGCCAGCGCGCAGGGGATCGGGTTCTCCGCGGTGGTGAGCCTGGGCAACAAGGCTGCCACCACCGAGATAGAGGTGCTCAGGACGCTGGCCGTTCACAAGCAGACCAGGGTGATAGTCATGTACCTGGAGGATGTAGGGGACGGAAAGGAGTTCTTGGAGACGTGCAGGAGCGTCACCAGGGACCACAAGAAGCCCGTGCTCGTTTTAAAGTCGGGCCGCAGTCCCGAGGGAGCGAAGGCGGCCATGTCGCACACCGGCGCCCTGATGGGCTCCGACGAACTGTATGATGCCCTGCTGAAGCAGGCTGGGGTGATCCGTGTGGACACGATGGATGAGCTCTTCGACTATGCGACGGCGTTCTCCAAGCAGCCCCTGCCGAAAGAGGGTCTTGCGATAGTATCCAATGCGGGTGGACCTGCAATAATATCCACCGATGCATGCTCCAAGATGGGCATAAAGATGGCCGACATCACCTCCATACGACCCCAGATAGACGAGGTCATACCTCCATGGGGCAGCTCCCGCAACCCCGTCGACATAGTGGGTGATGCCGACTACGACCGGTTCAGGAATGTGCTGGAGCGCGTCCTGGGCCATGAGAACGTCGGGTCGGTTATCGTAATGTGTACACCGTCCGGAACGCTGGACTATGACGGCCTTGCAAGGGTGATAGTGGAGATGTCCAAGAAATACAACAAGACCATCCTAGCCAGCCTGATGGGTTTGGACGAGGGTATCACCAACCGACAGATACTTGCGGATGGTGGCGTCCCCTACTACACGTACGCCGAAGGGGCCGTCCGAGCCCTCAAGGCGATGCTCCGGTTCTCCGAGTGGGCGTCCAATGATCCCGGCGAGGCGGCCAAGTTCGAGGCTTCCGGAGAGAAGGCGGCAGAGATACTGGACAGGGCCGTCCGGGAGAAAAGGGACAGCCTGCTGGAGGAGGAGGGACAGCAGATACTGCAGGCGTACGGCCTGCCCCTGCCCAAGAGCAAGCTGGCCAAGAACGCGGCCGAGGCCGCCGAGGCGGCCAAGATCATAGGGTTCCCGGTGGTCATGAAGATAGTCTCGCCCCAGATAACGCACAAGTCCGATGCCGGCGGCGTCCGGATCAACCTATCCGACGAGGCAGAGGTTGAGGCGGCCTTTGCGGAGATAGCCGCCAACGCCAGAAAGTACGATGCTAAAGCCGACATCAACGGCTGCCTGGTGGTGGAGATGGTCCGCGGGGGCAAGGAGATCATAATAGGGTGTAAGCAGGAGCCTGGAATGGGGCCCATGCTGATGCTTGGCATGGGGGGCATCTACGTGGAGATCCTAAAGGATGTCACCTTCAGGCTGGCCCCCGTGACCGCCCAGGAGGCCAGGGGCATGATAGACTCGATAAAGACCAAGAAGCTGCTGGAGGGTGTCCGGGGTGAGAAGCCTTCGGATCTCGACGGGCTGGCTGAGTGTATACAGCGGGTCTCCCAGATGGTCACCGAGAACGAGCGGATTAGAGAGCTTGACATGAACCCGGTGCTGGTCATGGAGAAGGGCAAGGGCTGTCGAATACTAGACGTCCGTATGGGGCTGTAGGTACGAGTGACTATAGTAGTACCTCACCGAGTCTATGCACGGAGCGGGATCCCCACAGGCACAGCGCATACAGATACAGCTGCAGATGTAGTTGGGTTACAAGAGTAAGCTGGCCAAAAACCTGGCAGGCGTGGAAGGCGATGCCGACGAACCTCAGGAGTACTCTGAGTACTTCAAGAGGGTCTTCAAGACGGTCGAGTAGGCCGTTTATGTGGTATTACTATCGTCGTCGCTTTTGTTCTGGGTGCCGGTATTTGGGTCAGATTTGGGTTTGTTCCTACCCTTTAGCTGTTTGACGATTATGAATCCGACTATTCCCGCGATGATGATGTAGTTGATGGGTGGTTGGATAAGTTTGGGGAGAAACCCGATATCAGGTATCACGTAGACCACCTTGCCCAGATATTCCTCCTGGGTGATAGGAAAGTCGGTCCCAGCTATGGATGCCGGGTTGGCATCACCCTTGGCCCGCAGGGTCCAAGGATTCTCGTTGATTACTGACACTATCCGGTGTACTATCACTCGGTCGTGATCCGAGGGGCGGTTGAATACGATTATGTCGCCCGGTATTATCTCCTCAAAGTCCACATGCGCCGATATTACCAGAAGATCATGCGTCTCCAGGGTGGGAACCATGCTACCGCTAGCCACCACGTAGAACGGGTTGTACGTTCCGAACGTGGCCACTAGGCCGGTAACAAGTACTCCGATGGCGCATCCCACGATAATTACATCCTTGATTATTTTACGAGTAGACGCAGAGGTCAACGATTCAGGGGAAAATGATGCTGGTTAAATTACTTGCTTAGATCATTTCCGCATTCCTCGCAGAACTTGGAGTCAGCGGGGTTAACACGGTCGCAGCTTGGACACTGGTCGGGATCCGGCGCATCATCACTCTGCGGCTCCTCTTCATCTCCAAGGAGTAGTATCTGGCCTATCGTCTTTATCCTATTCCAAGGTACAACAGACTCGGTTCCGTCTTCCGCCTTAACCAAAAGCACTAGGGACAAGTCTTGATCCACGCCAACTTGAGAAACTGTACCCACCCTCCTAGCATTGCCATCATAGACATCCATTCCCTGAATCATTGTGATTGATGATTCTCCGCTTTCGGGTTGTGGCTGTTCTGGCTCTGGTGAGATGGTTTCAGGTTCAACCGCTTCTGGTGCGGTAGCTGGCTCAGGGGCCGGGGCTGGTTCGGGGGCCGCGGGCTCTGGTTCGGGCGCAGCCGGCTCAGGTGCTGGTTCAGGCTCAGGCATGGTCGGCTCGGGCGCAGCCGGCTCAGGGGCCGGGGTTGGTTCGGGGGCCGCGGGCTCTGGTTCGGGGGCCGGGGTTGGTTCAGGCTCAGGCATGGTCGGCTCGGGCGCAGCCGGCTCAGGGGCCGGGGCTGGTTCGGGGGCCGCGGGCTCTGGTTCGGGCGCAGCCGGCTCAGGGGCCGGGGCTGGTTCGGGGGCCGCGGGCTCTGGTTCGGGCGCAGCCGGCTCAGGGGCCAGAGCGGGCTCAGGTTCGGGCATGGTTGGTTCGGGCGCAGCCGGCTCAGGTGCTGGTTCAGGCTCAGGCATGGTCGGCTCGGGCGCAGCCGGCTCAGGGGCCGGGGCTGGTTCGGGGGCCGGGGTTGGTTCAGGCTCAGGCATGGTCGGCTCGGGCGCAGCCGGCTCAGGGGCCGGGGCTGGTTCGGGGGCCGGGGTTGGTTCAGGCTCAGGCATGGTCGGCTCGGGCGCAGCCGGCTCAGGGGCCGGGGCTGGTTCGGGGGCCGGGGTTGGTTCAGGCTCAGGCATGGTCGGCTCGGGCGCAGCCGGCTCAGGGGCCGGGGCTGGTTCGGGGGCCGGGGTTGGTTCAGGCTCAGGCATGGTCGGCTCGGGCGCAGCCGGCTCAGGGGCCGGGGCTGGTTCGGGGGCCGCGGGCTCTGGTTCGGGCGCAGCCGGCTCAGGGGCCGGGGCTGGTTCGGGGGCCGCGGGCTCTGGTTCGGGCGCAGCCGGCTCAGGGGCCAGAGCGGGCTCAGGTTCGGGCATGGTTGGTTCGGGCGCAGCCGGCTCAGGTGCTGGTTCAGGCTCAGGCATGGTCGGCTCGGGCGCAGCCGGCTCAGGGGCCGGGGCTGGTTCGGGGGCCGGGGTTGGTTCAGGCTCAGGCATGGTCGGCTCGGGCGCAGCCGGCTCAGGGGCCGGGGCTGGTTCGGGGGCCGGGGTTGGTTCAGGCTCAGGCATGGTCGGCTCGGGCGCAGCCGGCTCAGGGGCCGGGGCTGGTTCGGGGGCCGGGGTTGGTTCAGGCTCAGGCATGGTCGGCTCGGGCGCAGCCGGCTCAGGGGCCGGGGCTGGTTCGGGGGCCGGGGTTGGTTCAGGCTCAGGCATGGTCGGCTCGGGCGCAGCCGGCTCAGGGGCCGGGGCTGGTTCGGGGGCCGGGGTTGGTTCAGGCTCAGGCATGGTCGGCTCGGGCGCAGCCGGCTCAGGGGCCGGGGCTGGTTCGGGGGCCGCGGGCTCTGGCTCGGGCGCAGCCGGCTCAGGGGCCGGGGCTGGTTCGGGGGCCGCGGGCTCTGGTTCGGGCGCAGCCGGCTCAGGGGCCGGGGCTGGTTCGGGGGCCGCGGGCTCTGGTTCGGGCGCAGCCGGCTCAGGGGCCAGAGCGGGCTCAGGTTCGGGCATGGTCGGCTCGGGCGCAGCCGGCTCAGGTGCCAGAGCGGGCTCTGGTTCGGGCGCAGCCGGCTCAGGTGCCGGGGCTGGTTCAGGGGCCGCGGGCTCTGGTTCGGGCGCAGCCGGCTCAGGTGCCAGAGCGGGCTCAGGTTCGGGCGCAGCCGGCTCAGGTGCCAGAGCGGGCTCTGGTTCGGGCGCAGCCGGCTCAGGTGCCGGGGCTGGTTCAGGGGCCGCGGGCTCTGGTTCGGGCGCAGCCGGCTCAGGTGCCGGGGCTGGTTCAGGGGCCGCGGGCTCTGGTTCGGGCGCAGCCGGCTCAGGTGCCGGGGCTGGTTCAGGGGCCGCGGGCTCTGGTTCGGGCGCAGCCGGCTCAGGTGCCGGGGCTGGTTCAGGGGCCGCGGGCTCTGGTTCGGGCGCAGCCGGCTCAGGTGCCGGGGCTGGTTCAGGGGCCGCGGGCTCTGGTTCGGGCGCAGCCGGCTCAGGTGCCGGGGCTGGTTCAGGGGCCGCGGGCTCTGGTTCGGGCGCAGCCGGCTCAGGCTCCAGCGGTTTTGCAGCTCCTATCTCCGCTGCCTCATCTGGCTTCTTAAACTCACGGTACTCGGCAATGGAAGAGTTGCACTCGACGCATGAATACTGTCCTCGTTCCACAAGCATGAGATTCTCGGCCACCTCCTCGTTGGGATTCTCATACCCTATTTTGGGCGGCTTTACGTACTCTATGTCGCAGGTGTTGCAGTAGTATCTGGTAATTCGGTTCGGATCCAGCCGTCCAATCGGAGCCAAGAACAGTTCCGGACCGCCCAAATTTCCTCTGGCCTGCTGCTCGTCGGTGACGTTGGCCATGATGTAGCCGCCCGACCCCCGCAGCTTCTTGAGGCGGAGCTCCGAAGACATGCATACCTTCCCCAAAAAAAGCATTTAAGGTTATCCTCAGCGGAGCCACAAAATGCCGGCCAGCCCGCAAAGTGCGGCGGGCTGCCCAGGGTTATGCGTGCGCCATGATACCCGCAATTATTTGGCCCGCGGATTGCGTATTTCCGAACGCGGCTGAAGGGTGCGCCTTCTCATCCAGCGGAACAGCCAGAGCAGGCCCAAAGCGGGTCCGGCCACATACATGACCAAGTTGATCATGATGACTGCCACTCCGTACGCCAATACCCCCTCCTCTGAATCGGCATACTTCATCAAACTCAATGACAGCAGCATGGGTTGTATTGTGGTACCCACCAACCCTCGAATGGCCGGACTCTGCCTTTCCATATCAGCCACACCGGGGGAGAAGGTATAGTACGCTTGGTTAAATGTAGACATAAAGGAGCGCCCTATGTCTGTAGTCATCAACTGCTCGTCCCTTATCTCCCTGAGATGCTGCACTTGTGGGGCAAGCTCAGATCCGAATACCGCCGTTGCGATGAGGCAGCCTCCCCCCGGTTCTGCAGACTGCGCTTGGGCAACCCCAACTGGGATGATCAGCGATACAGTCTCCTCGTCTATGGGCTGGAACAGTATGCCCGCTATGGACAGGTCTAATTTGTATTCACCGGCATCGGGGAATTGTACTTTTAGTCCCCGGACTACCCCCTCCGAGGAGTGAATGAGGGGCGTGGGCCCAAAGATGCTCTCGTTCCCGATTGTGACATACAAGGAATAGTCTATGTGCTCCTGAATTTTTTGGGTCTGCGGGTTGATAAATTCTATCAGCAGGGTGGATGGTTCCCTGGGCACTATGTCGTCGTCATATGACACCCTTATCTCTAGCGTTCCCCCATCCGTCGGGGCGGTCTGAGAGTCGGCAAAAACTAAGGCTGGCGCCAGCAGCAGAAGGGGGAGGATAAGCAGGCGCCTCACGAACATGCTTGGCGCACAATCTAATTAAAACTTAGGGTTTTATGCCCTGCCTGGTGGCCTAGCGGCCTGGTGGATGACATCCCCGTACGGTGCCGAATACGGGGTGGCCGGCGCAGCAGACCGGCAACCGTGGCTTATACGGGGCTGAATGGCGTGGGCAGACTATATCAAATTCTGCAGCAGTGTACGTGCCGGGCAGTACGGAATCATCAGCTCAAAAATAAGCAATTATATACATACCTAGGCTGCGTCAACACGATGCCCATATCCGAGGATATATGGGGAGCAGGTAAAATTCCCTCAAGACTAAAGATCGAGATAGTCGGTTTTCTTCAGAAATCCCCGCAAGCCTACACGGCCGGCGAGATTCTAAACCACTTGATGCAGTTCAGGGGCGAGTATTGGGGGGAGTTTTTGGGGTTCATGGGATCAATGGCCGCTCTTGAAAGGGTTTTGGGCGAGCTGATCAAGGATGGCAAGATCGAGTCGAAGATGATAGACCGCGAAGAGTCATCACCGATAATGTACTACAGGGCTAAATAATACCGACAGTCCGCTTAAGGCGGATATGGGATTGTTGGCGCTGCCCAGACGCGCATCTGGGCCGGCACCGACAGAGGGTGGAGTTTGCCCTACTGACCGGGATGGTAAATCAAAAATGCCGTATGATGGTAGCCAAAAAATATTGTATTTTTATGATCCTGGCCCGGGTGTGGATTATGGCGTGTCGGCAAAGTCGTCCAATATCTTGGAAGCCTTGCGGAATACCGGGGCGTGACTTTTTTCCCTGTTCAGGTAGATTTCAAAGTGGCGCCTGCAGAGCCTTCTGGTCTCTTTTAATCCAATGTTGACCGTTCCGACGGCGGGCTCCCTGCATTCCGATATGCTACACCGCATGGCAGTATGTCTGGGTGGTGGTTAAAAAACGGCGCCGTTCGAAGGACGGGTGGGCGCCGCACCATAACCATTATTATTAGCGTGCCGGCTTCATTATATGTAATGAAGGTCTTTGACGGAAAGAAGGCAGCTACCGAATACATGTCCAGCCACACCTTGGCATTCTCCACGCCGGAGCTCACGCTGATGCGCTTTGCGTTCTGGCTGGGCGATACGGTCCCTGATCCCTCCGACAAGGACAAGACGGTGCCCAGAATGATGACGTTCATGACCGAGCAGGATTTGACGCCCATGGTGATAGACGATGAAGCCTACGTCCCTACCGGTGCGGTAAAGAACACCGGAATCTACGGCAAACCCGCTGCCGCACCGGAGTTCAGGTTCTGTTTTGAGTGTGGCGCCAAGCTGTCCGCTTCTGTCAAATTCTGCAACAAGTGTGGAGCCAAGCAGGATTAGGCGGCCTTGGAGCCGCATCGCGTGCAGAACTTTGCATTGGGCCTCAGCTCCGCTCCGCATGAGGCGCAGCCGCCTGCTGCCGGTTCAGGCTTGGGCACCAGCGACGGATCCGGCGTGGGGAGCGTACCGGGTTGAGAGAACGCGGTCTCGGCGGACACTATCCCGGGTGGCCCACCCACAGGATTTGCTGCCGTTCCGGTCCTAGGCGGCGCCCCGGCCATTCCCGGCTGTCCCATGCCCGGCATCAGTCCGGGAGACTGGGTCATGCCGCCCCCGGACCTAAGAGACTTGCGTATCTCGAACATGACCTTGACCGCCAGAAACTCCAGGGCGGAGTACGCCACCACATAGTCGCCCAGTTTCTGAAAGAACTCCTTGTCGCTAACCCCGCCCTGCTTGTACATGTTGTTGATGTCCAAGAATGTCTCGTAGTATCCCTGGGATTCGCTGAGCAGCGCGTCGAGTTTGTCAAAGAGCATGTTGAGCGTGTCCACTTCCCCTCCAGGATTGTAGGCCATGGCCACCTTCTCCCGCCGTATTATTAATTACTTTAGAAGTTCGTGCGGGCCTCTAAGATCGTGCGGCCCATCCCCGTCCGGGTCGTCCCGGACTGCCATGTGAAAAATTAGTGCAAGACCTACGCGGAGATGGCGTTATCTATCATGCTGCGATAAGAGTCCTTGTCTGTGGCTCCTACCTTCTGGTCCACCACTTTGCCGTTATTGAAGAGTATCAGCGTGGGGATGCTGAAGACGTTGTACTTTGATGCGAGCTCAGAAGAGTTGTCCACGTTCACCTTGACGAACTTGACCTTGTCCTGGTAGTCTCCGGCCAGCTCCTCTAGGACGGGTCCCACCATCCTACAGGGTCCGCACCACTCCGCCCAAAAGTCGACAAATACCGGCACGTTCGAGTTGAGAACCTTGGACTGCCATTCGTCTGCGTTGATGTTTTCCATTGCAGGTGGTGGTACTTGCCCACCACCTAAAAAGGTTCACCGACGCTACACGGACGGCAATTGGCTCGGAATGCACCTGTCTGCCAGCTGGGAAGCGTGCACCTCCACGTGGATCCTTGGCCCCGGGTGGACGGGGGTTGACCGCAGGGACGGCCGGCACGATCTAGTGTCCGGTTGTACGTCCGTATGAGGCACGCGATCCGAACTGCCGGCGTAATTGTCGTATACTCTAGAGAGGTTTTTATTGATGCGGCAATTTAGAAGCTTCAATGAATGTTATAACGGCAATATCCGTCTTTGCGTTGTTTGGCGCCGTGGTGGGCATGGCAGCATCCCCCATGGCATTTGCCGATCACGTGGTAGCGGAGGTTACCAATGCAGAAGGGTCTTCGGTGCCCGGATGTGAGGAGACCGACGAGTGCTTTATACCGTATACGGTCACCATAGATGTGGGCGGCGAGGTCAAATGGTCTAACGTTGACGTTGCGGCGCACACCGTTACCAGCGGAGTGCTGGCTGATGGCGGTCCGGATGGTATATTCGACAGCGGTCTGTTCGTGCCCGGAGCCGAGTTCTCACACATATTCGAGGAGGCAGGCGAGTACCCGTACTTCTGTCTGGTTCACCCATGGATGGCCGGCGTGGTAGTAGTCCAAGAGGCCATGGAGGGACACGATGACGAGATGGTGATGATGGACGATGACAAGATGATGGACGGCAGCATGATGATCAGCATGGAGAACGCTTCCGTTATGGACCAGCTCTCTGACGGCACTGATGTCTTGATCAAGGCATCAGAGGCCATGGCGGGCGAGTCCATGAGGATCGAGATTATGTTTGCGGACAGCGAGCATGCGAACTATGACATCATGGCAACGCAGAACGGCGAGACGGTGTTGTCCGACGAAGGCGCCCACGAGCACGCTGGAATGGGAACCCACATGACGGCTGCATTGCCCTCGGGCGATCCAGTTGACATCACGGTCACCTTCCAAGGGTACGGCGTGAGTGAGCTCACCGGACCCATAGGCGAGACGCTCGAGTTTGCCCAGGTTGTACCCGAGTTTGGCACCATCGCGGCCCTGATCCTTGCGGTCGCCATCGTGTCGATTGTCGCGGTCTCTGCAAGATCCAGGCTCAGTATTATCCCAAGATACTAGCCACTTTTTCATATTTTTAGCGGACGGTTCCAGGGGCGCCCGTATCCGGACCGGGCGTCCATCCGTGTGCTGTTGTCCAAGCGCCGCCGCGACGACCCTACCTTGAACGCCTGACCAGGGCCAGGATGGCTAGAGCCACCGCCGCAACGCCCAAGGAGACGCCCAGGATGGCAAAGTCGTAGGCTGCTCCCCCCGAGACGCGGTCGTTCGTCCCGGATGAAGTCTGCATGCCGGCCAGCTCCGCCTGCATCGACTTTATGGCCGCCTCCAAGGCCTCCAAGTCCTCGCTGGAGGAGGAGCCGCTGGTCGGCGGGAAGTCAAGCAGGGCCGTGGACTCGGCGTCCTCTATGGGAACCACCACGTCAACGGGGGTGTCCGCGAGCGTTCCCTGGATGGTGACCGAGAAGGAGCCGGTCCGGGTGGGAATCACGTCCGCATAGTAGAACCCGGGCCGGGCGTCGGAGTTGATCTCCAGCGTCTTGGTGGCGCCGCCGTAGTTGGCGGTGGCCTCCAAGTCCCTGAAGGCGTTGATTATGCCGGTCTTGACTCCGGGGTTGTCCCCCGGCTCGGTCACGTGGAAGACGAAGGTGTTCCGGACGCCCACCACCGGCGGCTCGAGTCCCCAGCCCACCTCTATGTCGTAGGGCCCCACGGACACGGTGGTGTGAGCCAGCGCTGCCGGAGCAGAAAGACAGACCAGCGCTGCCAAGATTCCGGCTACGATCCTCATGGTGTGGCTGGAGTCGAGGGGCCTTATTATTTACTTGGATGTTTCAAACCTCAGGGTCAGCTCCATGGTTTAAACGGAGTGTGTCGTCCTAGAATGGTAGATGAGGGTTATCCTGCTGGCACTGGTTCTGGTGGCGGCCCTTCCTCTGGCTCATGCCCACCCGTTCACGGAGGAGACAAGCCCCGATGCCCAGAGCAGCGGCTCCGTCGGGCTGACCCAGGTATGGGTAAAGTATTCCGAGGAGGTGGAGATAGACTTTAGCTCGCTCAAGGTATACGATGGCGGGGGCAACCAGATAGATAACAGGGACACCTCCTACTATCTGGATGACAAGTCCTTGGTGGTGAGCACCCCGCCGCTGGAGGACGGCATCTATACGGTGGCAAGCAAGGTGCTCTCCAGTGTGGACGGGCACCTGGTACCGGACACGTTCATCTTTGCGGTGGGCAGCGCCGTGATAGACCCGGCCCTGGCCGGTACCGACGACAGGGAGCTGGTGTACCTGCCCGAGGCCGGGGCGCGGTTCCCGGGGTTGGTCGGGCAGACGCTCATAATGGGGGCGGCAATCGCCGCCATGCTGGTCTGGGGAACGCAGAACAAGCGGCCCGTCCTGGAGAGCATCGGGTCCATCCGGAGGATTCACCAGGACAAGTTCATGTCGGTGGTCGGGGCGGCCCTGATCGGGGTCTTCGCCTCCAACATAATGATGATGGTGGTCCAGACCATACGGCTGGAGTCGTTCTCGGTGGAGATCTTTGCGACCACCTTCGGGACGGTCTGGGTAGCCCGGATGGCCATCACGGCGGCCCTGCTGGTGTTGTGGTTTGTAGTAAACCGGAGGCAGAACCTCGGCAGGAAAAGCGGGGCGGTCCTGGTGGTGTTGTCGCTGGCGCTGTTGTGGACATCCAGCCAGATAGGGCACGGTGCCGCCACCGGGGATTGGGCGCCCCTGGTGCTGGACTACATACACAACCTGGTGGCCGCGGCCTGGATAGGGGGCGTGGCATACCTGTGCCTGGTGCTCCTTCCCGCCCTGGCTTCAGCCCGGGGCCAGGGGCGGGAGAGGATGGCGCTGCTGCTGATCCCGCGGTTCTCCACCGTGTTCGTGATTGGGTTGGGGGTCGTGATTATCACCGGCCCGGTGCTGATGTGGTTTCTGGAGAGCGACGTGGGCATGATCAGCGAGTCGATGTACGGCAGGCTGATCATGGCAAAGATAGCGGTGGCCGCGACGATGGTCGGGCTTGGGGGATACCTGCAGGTCACCTCCATGAGATCGGCCCGGGAGCATGTGGAGGGCGGTACCGTGCGGGTGTACGGGAGGATGCGCAAGACGCTGCGGGTGGAGATGGTCCTGGGGGTGGTCCTGCTGGGGGTGGTGGCGGTGCTGACAAACGGCACGCTGCCTGCCGGGGAGATCCAGAAAGCGGAGGCTGCCGATGCGACCGGCCTGAGGCTGGTGGAGTTCACCGGAAACACCAGGTTCGAGATAGACGTTGAGCCGTACACCACCGGCCTGAACGGGATATACGTGAGGGCAAGCAACCTGGACGGCGGTCCCGTGCAGGATGAGACGGGGGTGCGCGTGAAGATATCCAACCCCGAGAGGAACATCTCCCCGGTGGCGCTGGAGCTGGACGGCGCCGGGGAGGTCGGGGGGGTGCAGGAGTACTCCGGGGAGTTGGTCTTTGGGTTTGCCGGCAGGTGGCTGGTGGAGGTGGAGTCCCAGAGGGGGGAGGGGGCCAACGAGTCGGTGACGCTGAGCCTGCAGGTCAAGCCGGACATCAACACCATGGTGGTCAGCATCACCGAGTACGGGCTGCCCGAGCCGGCCAAGCCGCTCTACCCCCTGTACGACGGGAGAGGCTCCATGTGGATCAGCGACGCGGCGGCGCCCAGGCTGTGGAAGTTCGACCTAGAGTCCAAGGGGTTTGAGTCGTTCCGGTTTGATGGCAACTACTCGCTGTTCCTGACCATGGACGGCCAGGGCAGGATATGGTTCACGGATCCCGGCGAGCGTATCGGATACCTGGAACCGGAGACCGAGACGTTCACCCTGATAGAGATGCCCGAGCTGGAGCCGGCAGGGTCGGAGAGCCGGCCGTTCTTTATCGAGGCGGACCGGCACGGCGACATATGGGTGACCGTGCTGACCAAGGGTGTAATACTCAGGTATGACGTCGGGGAGGGGTCCTTTGAGAGGTTCGCCCTTGGGCCGGAATCGTTGCCGTTTGCCCTGGCTGAGGGGCCGGAGGGCAACATCTGGTTTACGTCCAATGGCGGCGGCCACATAGGATATATCGTGCCTGAGACCGGAGAGATCAGGCAGTTCGCCCCGGAGGACCCCCTTGCCAACCCCGAGTTCCTCCTGTTCCTGGACGGCAGCCTGTGGATATCAGAGCATACCGGCACCTCGCTGGCCCGCTTTGATCCCGTCCTAGAGACGTTCGAGAGGATTCCGCTGGACGTTCCCGAGGGACTGCCCTTTGGGTCATCGCCGGACAGGCACGGCAACATCTGGATAGCCCAGCATATCGTGGACACGGTGACCATATACGACCCCGTAGCGGGCGTCCAGAAGCAGGTCCCGGTCCCCACCGAGGGCTCCTTTGTACAGTTCACCGTGGCGGACGGGGACGGGAACGTCTGGCTGGTGGAGCAGCAGGGAAACAAGCTGGCGGCGGGCAGGACCACCGACATCCCCTCCTCGGAGGTGCCCGCCCGGCAGGCGGGCGGCGCCGTCCTGCTGTATACGGAGCTGGCCTCGCCGCTGATGGCCGCCGGGATTCTGGCCGCGTCGCTGTTCTTTGTGAAGAGCATCCAGGACAGGCGCAGGCTGGAGGATCTGATACTCTCAGATTAGATTATAATCACGGCCCGCCATGTCCGAACCGTTGATTATAGCGATAGAGGGTGTGGACCAGGCCGGAAAGGGCACCCAGTCCGAGAGGCTGGTCGGCAGGCTTGGGAGGGACGGCATCGACGCCGAGCTGTTCAGCTTTCCGGACTATGACACGCCGGTGGGCCGCCAGATCCGCAGGTGCCTGGGCCGGCCGGAGGGGACGGATCTGAGGCGCCTCCACGCCCTGCTGGCCGAAAACCGCCGCGAGAAGCTTCCGGCCATACGGCGCGCCCTGGATAAGCAGCGAACCCTGGTGATGGACAGGTACTGCGAGTCCAATATTGCGTACGGCATGGCAAGCGGGCTGGAGCGGGAGTGGCTGTACGGGCTGGACTCGGAGATGCCCAGGCCGGATCTGGTGATACTGCTGGACATATCCGCGGAGGAGTCGTTCCGGAGAAAGAAGGAGCGCGACGCCTTTGAGGCCGACCGCCGGCGGATGGAGAGGGTGGTCCGGACGTACCGGGCCGAGGCCGAGGCCGGCGGATGGTCCGTCGTGGACGGGCGCAAAGACCCCGATGCGGTACACGCGGAGATAGTGAAGGCGGTTCTGGGGAGCCTAAATTCGACGGGTACGTCAGGTTTATAACCAAAAATCGTGCTACACCAACCCATGGGAGTAATCAGCGGGATGGCCAAGGGGGCAGGACGCGAGGCCGGCAGGAGGACCGGGTGCGGGTTCCTGCCCGAGGTGATGAGCTTCATGGGAAAGGATCTGGAGCGCGAGATCAGCGGCAAGACCAGGGAGTTTTACGAGTTTGTCCTGCCGCCGGTGGACATGCGCGCAAAGGACGGGGGCCTGGAGCTGACCATCGACATGCCGGGGTTCCAGAAGGATCAGATAAGCCTGAAGCTGGACGGCAACATAATGTCGGTCAAGGCCCGCAGGGAACCTCCCGGGGACGCCAAGGACATGCTCTATGCGCAGAGGCCCGGTGTGGTGGAGAAGAGGATCAGGCTGCCCGCCCGCATCAAGCGCGGCGAGGAGCCCGAGTGTCCGGCAAGCCTGCAGGACGGCGTCCTGGTGGTGACCGTTCCCATACCGGACAGCGGCAGGGACATTGCCATAAGAGATTATGCATAGACCCCTTAGATATCGATTAATTTCGTAATTTTGAATTTTTAATGGACGGCCGGGCCGAATTTAGCCGCCCCGGGACGGCAACCCCTGAGATGGCGTCAGCCGGGCCGGCGCCGGAGCGGCGTGATCCCGGAAGGGCGTGCGCAGTCTCCCCCGTACCGGGCGGTGCTGCCCTTTTTCATGCCGTGGCATGGGCGGCTTCGGGCCGCCCCGGGGTCAGCGGGTCCTCCAGGCGCCCAGTCTGGCCACCAGGTCGGGATCCTCGGACTTGATGATCCTGTCCCAACCATGCTTGAGGTTGACTATCCCGGTGACCACGTTGAGTTCGTCGTTGAACTGATCGGGGGTGCCGTGGTAGGCCTGGTCGTTATCCTGTACTGCTTGATCCTGCCGATGGCGTGCTCGACGGTGATCCTGGCACGGGTGACCTCGGCGTTGTGGTCCAGGTCCCGCTGGGTCAGCCCGCCGGTATCCGGGTCGGATCCGGCGTTGCGCTTTGTGCCGATCCACGTCTCGGCCCCGGGGGTGTCCTTCCGGATGCCCTGGTAGCCTCGATCGTAGATGTTGACTGGACGCTTCTCCTCGGGCGTCTCAGGATCGGCCGCCGCCTTGGACAGCGCCCCAAAGTCTGGCGGGCTCTCCCTGAGCAGGGTGAGATCGTTGGTGCTGCCCGGGACCGTCTTGCTGATGTTGATTATCGTCCCGTCCGGGGAGATGGTGATGTTGGTGTTGAGGGTGTGCATCTTTTTCTTGCCAGAGAAGGTCGCCTTGTTCCAGTCGGGGTTACTGTATCTCTCCGTCGGCGTGTGCGTTCCGTCGGTGATGGTGGCCACCCTGGTGGACAGCTGCCCGCTGGTGGGCATCTCCAGGACCGGCCCGGCCAGCTTGCCCGGTTTACCTTTCCCGCCGGTTGGCGCCCCTATGACGGCGGGGGCAGGGGGCTCTTCGGTGGCCGCGACGGGGGGCGGCGGCCCGGACACGGACAGTGGCCCGGGCCGCTCGGGGCCGGGCGTGCGCGGGCCGGCATTGGCACCGTCGTCGGTATCGGCACCGTCGCGCCACTCGTAGATCTTCTTTATCATCGCGGTGTAGTTGCGCGCCGTGGGCAGTATCTCGGCCAGTACCCCGCTGGCCACCCTGAGGTACCTGCTGGCGGTACCCTGGTCAATCCCGAAGAAGGTTCCCAGGGAGGCTTCGGTGTTGGCCTCCTTCTTGTGGTACAGGTACATCGGGAGGGCGTGCCGGATGTACAACTTGGAGCGCGTTCCGGGATCAGACGACCGCAGATCATCGTCCCAGAAGAGGCGGTCCAGGTCCCGCTCGGCCACGCGATCCGCGAACTTGGTGCAGACATATAGTCGAACTGCACCGGATCCAGCAGGGTCAACGCGTGCAGTTTCTTTGGGGTTCGTATGATGTCGTCCAGAACGGCCAGCACGAGGATCTGGATGGCCCGGTCGGGACCACACGTCCGGTTTTTGGTCATCAGGGCGGTGATCGAGTACCTGTCCGACGCGGCCGCATCCCCTATCCGCGACATGTCCAGGTTCCTCACCGGCGGCGCCCCTCCCGGGATCCGGTCGGACATGCGGGCCCGGCGGCACTGCGATCATCACCATGATCGCCATCCAGGATCCCGGCCCGGACATCTTCGGCCGGTGTCCGGTTTACGAACGTTTGGTGCTCCCGTGCTCCCCTGTTTCGTCGATAGCTGCCATGTGGGTACGCTTGGGGATCATCCAATATGATCGCTGCGCCCGACCGTCGCCTCGCCATGGCCGCCGGGCTGCAAGGTTGCGCGAATGGCCGCTGCAGGGGCATGACACGGGCAGCCAAAGATTAACTCCGGTGATTAATCTACCCCGGCCATATTTTACGTAAATCGTGAATTGATTGCGGCGCCGGGGGGTGTTCGTGCACAATCTCTCATGCCCCCAGTACCATAAAGTATAGTATTAATACTTGATAATACTTATACAACACCATCACAATCACCCGCCATGGGAAAGATAACCCGGACCGTCCACGTGGCGCACGACAAGGGTCATCTCTTGGGCGGTTTGCTGCACTATGTGATGGCCGCATCCAACCACGTCGCCAAGGGGTACCGCCGGGGTGTACGCGGCAGGGATCTGTACCGTCTGGCGGTGCACCGCACCGGCGTCTACCAGTCCAGGTTTGCCGACTACATCATAGCTGATGTGCGGGGCAGCCACACGGCGTGGCGCACCAACCAACTGGCCAACCCACACGCCCGGGCGCCGCACTACCACAACCCGGCGGCCCAGACCGACTGCTTTGAGATGGCCTTTGATGATACCTCAAAACGGTGGGACGGCTCGCCGGCCATCCATGTCGCCGTATATGGGATGGGCCGCCAGGACCGTACCTGGATGGCGTTCCGTGTGCCCCCCTATCTGGTGGAGCAGCTCACCAGGCCGGGTGTCACGCCCAAGACCGTCAGACTGACCAGGGACGAGATTTACGTGACCTACGAGAGGGTGGTGCCGGACCGCGAACCAACCGCCTGGGCTGGCGTGGACATGAACGCCGACAACAACACGTACGCGCTGGCAGATGGCAGGGTGGTGGTCGAGCATAACGACTTTCGAAGACAGTACAACCGGGCGTGCAGCAAGATACTGAGGGTGAAGCGCCGCAGTGATATCCGCGTCATGGCCAAACACCAGCAAAAAGCCTGGAACACCTACCACAACCGCATAAAAAACGCGATCGGCGTCGAGGCGCGCCGGACGGCCAATGCCGGGGTTGGTCTGGGGTATGAGGAGTTGAACATCCACGGGCTGTACGACAAGAACGGCAGGATGGCGCCATACGTTCGCGGCAGGTTGAAGACCGCCCTTAACACCGGCCAGCGGAGGCGCGCCCTGACAGACGCGCTATCATCGGCGGGGCTACCGCATGTGGGGGTGGACCCTGCCGGCACCTCGGCGAACTGCCTCATGTGCGGGTCCAAGTTGAGGCGCTCCGCCAGCCAGCCCCCGGGCAGGCGCAACCTGTGGTGCCAGCCATGCAGGGCCATCCGTGAGCGGGATGCCAACGCGGGCGCCAACATATTGTTCCGGACGGTGGCGGCACTCGTCATCGAGTACACCGGCCGGGACGGGTCGACACGCGTCGCGTTCCCGGCCATGCTGGCGATGCTGCGGGATGCCGTCAACGAACCTGGTATGAACCCACAACAAAAGAACACTTTGACAGACATCCTGCGGATGTTAGAGGGCCGCAGTGCAGGCGCCGAATGGCGCCTGCCGGGGGCGCACAAACCGGGGCGCCGAAGTTCCGCCGGCGGCAAGCCGGCGGGCGGACCCGGGGTGGACGACCACGGCCGGAACGGGCCGGGGCCGCCCAATGCAGCCAAGTTATGCGTCTATGCATAATCTCTATAGGGTAGCTATCTCTTACGGTACCGCGCGAACACGCCCATTATCACCAGCGAGGCGGCCATGCCGGCCAGCCCCTCCATCCTGCCCCCCAGGTATATCAGCGCGGACCCAAGGAAGACCGAGGCCGAGAATATGCTTCCGGCCAGTATGGTGTTGGTGCCGCGCCTCTGCTGGGACCCGTCAAGAAACTGCCGGATCTCCGGACCCAGCGAGACGGCCGCATCGATGGATCTCATTACGCGCTGGAACGAGTTTCTGAGCTCCTCCAGGTATCCGTCCCGGGCCAGGTTCTCCTGCTCGAGTATCTCCCTGAGAACGGGCACGAACCTAAAGTCCACCTTGTGCGTCTTGTAGATGCCCTCGATTATCGATGCCATCCTCATGTACAGGGCCAGGTTCTTCGGCAGCAGGAACGGAAACTTGCTCATCGTGCGGTTGGCCAGCTCCAAAAGCCCCCTCACCTCCATCTCGTCGGGCTTTCTGCCGTGCATCGCCTCCACGGTCATCCGGATTGCCTTCTCCATGACGGCCCGGTTGTACCCGGGGGCGAGCATCCCCAGGTCGTCCATGGCGTTGACGGTCCTGGGCGGATCCCTCTCGACCAGCGCCAGGTACAGCCGGATCAGTCTCAGGCGCGTCTCCCGGTCCAGCCTTCCGACCATCCCAAAGTCGTACAGGATGAGCCGGCCCTCCGGGGTCACCGATATGTTGCCCGGATGCGGATCGGCGTGAAACACCGAGTGGCGGAGCAGCATCGTAAAGAACACCTTGTGGGTCTTGGTGACCAGATCCCTCCGGTCTATGCCGGCCGCATCAAGGGAGTCTATATCGGTGACCTTTATGCCGGGCATGTACTCCATCGTAAGGACGCTCTCGGAGGAGTGGCTCTCGTATACCTCCGGGATGATCACGCCCCCGTCGTCCTGCATGTTGCCCTTGATGGTCCGGAGGTTCGCCGACTCCTGGACGTAGTTCATCTCCTCGTGGATGGACTCGATGAACTGGGCCAGCATCGTCCTGGCCGAGAACCTCAGGTTGGGATCCACAAACGAGAGCGCCATGGGTAGCACCCGCTTTAGCACGGCTATGTCCTTCTCCACCACCTTCTCGATCCCCGGCCGGCGTACCTTGATGACCACCTCCCTGCCGGACAGCCTGGCCCGGTATACCTGCCCCAGGGATGCCCCGGAGATGGGGTCGGTGTCTACCGAGTCAAACCTCTCCCCTATGGGTCCCAGCTCATCCTCGATGACGGGCTTTACCCTCTCGAAGGGTGCGGCGGGGACGTCATCCTGCAGCTTGGCCAGCTCCTCCATGTACGGCTGCGGCAGGATGTCTGCCCGTGATGACAGCCACTGGCCCAGCTTGATGTAGACGGGGCCCAGCGCGACGAACGCGGAGAGGGCCCGGCGGGCGTTCTTCCTGTATGGCCCCAGGTCTTCCCCCTCGCTGCGGGACCACCGCTTCCGGTCCCGCCGCAGGGCCAGTATGACCGGCAGCAGCCTTATCAAAACCTTGGCGGTCCTGGCAAGAGGCAAGCCGGCTACCCCTTCAGCCGCCTGGTTGCATTGGTTGCCAGATCAAAGAGCAGCGCGGCCGATACCAGGCCGGCGGCGGCCCCCTTCCTGGCGGAGCTGGTATGCCCGTACACCTTCCTTCCCACGTAAATTCCGCCCACGGTGCCACAGACGGCACCGACTATGACCTCCGGGGCGTCGTGCAGCAGGTGCCTTATTGGATCCTGGCGCGGGTCGAACCTGTCGGTATGAACCACAAAGACGTCCTTGTACTCCCGTATGTGCAGGTTGCCGTGCCGGTACTGTCTCCGGGATCCATCCCGGTGTCCCAGCCGGGTCTCCCTGATCCATTCCGGCATGAATTCGCGGATCCCCTTTGGTATTATGATATCCACGGATGAAGGGGGGCGGCTTGGCTTATATTTTTTGGCGGGCCTGTCTCCGGATGGTCGGGCGCGCCGGATCTTGGCCGGCGAGCCGGACGGCCCCGTGGCGCCGGGGCTGCCGTTTCAAAAAAAACCGCTGGCCGGCTGGGCCGGCGCGCGTATTGCGTCTAGTCTCTGCTGCCGAACGGCATCAGGTACCAGCAACTCTTGCACATCCAGATCACTACATGCAGCCCGTCGGGGGCATCCGAGGGGGAGTTGCCGCTGCCCGCCACCGGCGGGATGTAGCTGAGCCGATCGCTCTGCAGCCAGTCGTTGGAACCGCAGTTGGTGCATTTGGCTTGGGGGGCCATAACCGCCGTACGGGCGGCCGGACTAATAATGCTGGCGCCCTGGCGCCGCGGCTTGAAATATTTTCGTAAAACCCCATCCTGGCGCAGACCCGCGCAAAAGGGCGGCGTTTTCAGTATCTCAGGATGGTGCGCCGCGACAGCGCCGCGGCGGCGGCGACCGAGGCCACCAACACCAGGATGGCCACTGCCCCGAATTCTGGAACCACCACGAAGACGAACGCGGCGTGCTGGCCGGTCCCCCGGATGTTCTCTATCAGGGCGGTGGCCGTCCCGGCCTGCTCTTCGGAGAACTCGTACTCCACGAAGTCGCCACCCACGACGGCCACCCCGGAGCTGCGGTATATCTCCCGGTCGTCCTGTTTCAGGACAAAGTCGTAGCCGGAGTTGCGCAGCGTCTCTCCGGTGTTCGCGTCGCGGATGGTGAATATGAACTTCGTCTTCTGGCCGGGCAGGATCTCTTCTGGTTCCCAGGTCATGTCGACCTGAAACTCCTCGTTCCTGGTAAAGGCGCTCATCTGGCTCCTTATGTCCTGGGTCTTCTGCAGGGTGAATGTCAGGTGGTCGGGCAGCGAGCCGCCGGGCCTGTCCATCTGGGCCTTGATCAGGCGCAGGTGGTCCTGCAGCAGCACGAAGTGGACGGTCCGGTCGCCCTCGGTGGTAAAGTCGTCCACGGTCACCGAGGACCTGAAGAGTTCTACCCCGTTGGCCGTTCCCAGATAGCCCCGGGTGACGAACTCCTCGAACTCCTTGGGGAAGTGGACCTCCTCGTGGATTACGGGGATGTGCGACACGCGGCTCTCGCTCCAGTCGAAGGGCATGCCGAAGGTTATGATCCCGGCATCGGCATCGTACCGGAATGCCGTTATCCGGTCAAAGTACGACTTTGTGGTGAAGGTGACGCTGCCGCCCTCCGCATCCACCGCGTCGTGGCTCATGCTGTCCGCCACCAGCAGGTCCGCCAGGTGCGTCTGCGGGTTCGCTACCGGTTCCCCCCCGACGGACTCTATTCGGATCTGCAGCGTGTAGAGACCGCCCGCCCCAAAGACCGGGCCCGACACCCGTATGCCTTCCGGGCCGGCCAGGATCATCCCCGACCGGCGCTCCGCCGATATCTGAAGGTCTCCGGCGGGGGCGGTGGTAATGTCCATGGCCAGGCGGCCATCCGGAGCCAGGAACGTCTCCTCCAGGATGAGCTCGCCCGAATGGACGACCCCCAGATGGACCGCCACGTCCCCGACGTCCCCGCCCAGCTGGTCTTGGATGGTGATAGTGAGCCGCTTGGAGTCGTCCTCGAACCTGGTGGGCAGCTCCGCCGTTATGTCGAGATTGTTCCCTCCGATGTCGGCCGTCACCGTGTCGAGCCCGAAACCGTGGCCGTGGGCAGGGGGGACTGCCAGGGCGGCCAGGACCGCAAGGGCCGCCAGACACAGGCGGGCAGACGTCTAGCTCCCCTCCATCAGGGCCTCGACCCTGTCCATCAGATCCTCTGCGGTGTCCGCCTCCAGGATGGGTTGGAGGTCCCCGGGGGAGCCTGCCCCCAGGGCGGCCAGGGAGTAGACGTAGTCGGGCGTGGGCGTGTCGGTGACCAGGTAGTACCTCTCCAGAAGGTGATCCAGGGATCTTGGGTCCACCGTCTGGGGGCCGGCCAGTCGGACGGCCTTCCGCTTCCACGATTCCACCATGCCGCGCCACCGGGGCTCGGGGATGGCCCGGTCTATCTCGGGGATCATCCTGACCTTGGCGCGTATGTACATCTTGCCCGGTCCTGACCGCTCGTAGAGCTCTTGGAACCGTTGGTGGCCCTCCAGCGTGGAGGGGTCGTAGTCGGCAGGCATCCGGACGCAGGGGGGGATGATATCGATTATCCGGAACTTGCTCCTGCCCACCGTGTCTATGTGCAGCTGCATTCCGTCCAGGCCCACGTCCTGGCACCGGGTTATCTTGGTTACCGTGCCCACGTTCGCCGGCGCCGACCACCCATAGACGCTGTCCGAACCCGTCAGGCACACCCCGAAGAGCCCGTCTCCCAGCGTGCAGTCCTCGACCAGCTGCTTGTACCGCGGCTCGAATATCTTGAGGGGGAGCTCCTGGCGCGGGAACAGCACCAGATCCAGGGGGAATACGGGGATCGTCCTGGTCTCCATGGGGATCAATGGGAAAAATCTCAAATAAATTAAACGCGTCAGACGGCGTTCTCGTTGAGCAGCATCTGGAGGAGGGCGGCCCGGATGTGCTTTCCGTACTCGGCCTGCTCGAAGTAGCGGGCGTGTTTTGTCTGGTCTACCTCCGGCGAGATCTCGTCTAGCCGCGGCAGGGGGTGCATGACTATCGAGTCGGGCTTCATCCTGCCCAGCAGGCCCAGGCCGACCACGTAGCTGCCCCGCACCTTGATGTACTCCTCCTCGTCGGGGAACCTCTCGCGCTGTATGCGCGTCACGTACAGCACGTCCAGATCCTCTGCGCAGTCCTCTATGTCGATCATCTCCGTGAAGGATATCCTCTTCCTTATCTCGTAGGTGGAGTCGGAGCGTATCCTCAGCGACTCGGGCGATACCAGGTACACGTTCACGTCATACCTGGAGAGTCCGTACAGCAGGGAGTAGACCGTCCGGCCGTGTTTGAGGTCTCCTATTATCCCGATGTTCAGGCCGTCTATGGTCCGCTTCTCCTTGACCATGGTGAACAGGTCCAGCAGGGCCTGCGTGGGGTGCTCCTCGGTGCCGCTGCCCGCGTTGATCACCGGTTTGGGTGAGACCTCCGCGGCGAACCTGCTGGAGCCGTCCAGCGGGTGACGCAGGATCACCGCGTCCGAGTACACCGACATTATCCGCATCGTGTCTGCCAGGCTCTCGCCCTTCTGCGTCGACGAGGTTGCCATGTCGGAGAGGCCAAGCGAGTTGCCTCCCAACGATGCCATGGCGGCCTCAAAGCTCAGGCGGGTCCTGGTGCTGGGCTCGTAGAACAGGTACCCCAGCGTCCTGCCCCGGCACAGCTCCCTCCGCCTCTCGGGGGGGAGTGCCATCACGCGTTCGGTCGCCGCAAAGACGGCCTCCAGCTGGTCCCTCTCAAAGTCCTTTATCGATATGACGTCGCGGTTGTAGAACTGGTTCACTCTCTCAATCATATATACATCCAATATACGCATTATCACCATATGGAGCGGTCCGAGCTTTTGGTGCGGCGGATAATGGAGGGGACCGTCATAGACCACATAGACACCGGCAGGGGGCTGCGGGTTCTGGAGGCGCTGGGAATAGACGGATCCGACGGCAGCCTGGTCACGATAGCCCTCAACGTGCCCAGCGGCAAGTTCGGAAAGAAGGACATAGTGAAGGTGGAGAACCGCTTCCTTGAGGAGGACGACACCAACAAGCTGGCCGTGATAGCGCCCAACGCCACCATCAACAAGATAAGGAACTTCAAGCTGGCCGAGAAGCGGCGGGTCTCGCTGCCCAACGAGATAGACAGGATGTTCCGCTGCCCCAACCCCGACTGCATCACCAACAGCACCGAGAAGATAGAATCGGTGATGGATGTTGTGGACAAGAGCGGCGGGGTGCTACAGTGCAGGTACTGCAGAAGGCTGCTGGACGTGGACCGCCTCCGGTATACCCGCTGAGGGGCGGGGCGCAGCACGCGCACAGTGAAGCATCCAAAAAGTGTATTCCGCACTATTAGAGATTATGCATAGACGGGGGTTGGTGCGTAATTCACCGTAGCCGCATCTGGTCCATCCGATACATTCATTGATCGGTGGATCTCGCGTCCGCCTCAATGACAGAGCACAACAGATGAGAAGAGGTATGCACTCAGGTCCCCAAAGCGGACAATTCGGATGCCCAGCCGGGCCATAGGTTTATTGATCGCGATACCATCTAACCGGCGTGAGCACCAAGTCAGAGGCCGCCCTCCTGCGCGAGGAGCTGACCAGGTTGGCGGTGGAGAACCGGGAACTACGCGAGACGGTGTCCCGGCTCGAGGCTGTGCATGACAAGATGGTCGCGGCCCTCAAGGCGGAGATAGACCGGCTGATACTGGAGATAGCCGAGCGCGACAGGAGGCTGGCCAAGTACGAGAACGCCCACGTCCCGTCCTCGACCGGCTCGCTGTACAACGAGAAGCGCGCAGCCTTCCGGAAGAAGATGGCAGAGGCGGAGGGCGGCTACGCTGGCGAGGGCGGCGATGAAGGCGGACCTGAATCGGATGACGATGACAACAACGGTAAGGCGGAGGGTGAGCCGTCCCGCAGGGGGCCGCCGGCCGGACATATAGGCGCCTCCCACAAGAACAAGGCGGACCGGACGGTCGTGCTGCGGGTCTGCCGGTGCGGGACGTGCGGGCGCGGCCACCTCAGGAAGGTGCCACCGGTCGTCAAGATGGTCTATGATTTTGCCGGCGGCAAATCCATGGTGATAGAGTGCATCGCGTACGTGATGAAGAGGGGATCCTGCAAGAGGTGTGGAGAGATCACCACCGCGGCGGCGCCTACCATCCCGGGGACCTCGTTTGGGCCCGGGATCCTGGGGTTCATCGAGGAGTATTATGCGGGGAGGTGCACCGACCAGACTATCTCATACTTTTTCGATGCCCTCTACGAGTTTGACCTCTCACCCAACGCCGTCTGGAACGCGCGCAAGGCCATCAGGGACCTGCTGATGGGGACCTATGCGGAGATCCTGGACCACATCGCCGAGGCCCTGTTCATGCAGATGGACGAGTCGCCCATCAGGATGAACGGCAAGCGGGGCTACATCTGGCTGGCGACCATCGGGGACGCCACCTACATCGTGGCCGCCCCCAGCAGGGCCGCGGCCGTCCTGGACATCCATTTCGGGAAGATCCTGGGCGTCCCGGTCGTCTCGGACGGGTACGTCGCCTACAACGTGCTGCCCATCCGGCAGAGGTGCTGGGTGCACCTCCTGCGCGAGGCCGAAGAGTACGCCATCAGGAACGGCGGATCCGACATATCCTGCCACTACCGGCTGCTCTCCCTGTACCGGGCCATCAAGGGCAGGAAGTCGGCGGAGAGCTCCGAGTGCCTCTCCCTGGAGAGGGCCGTCCTGGAGATAGCCTCCTCCTATCCCGAGGGCCACAAGTTCAGGACCAAGCTGGAGGGGGCCGCGCCCCACCTGTTCACCTTCCTCAGATACCCCGGCATGCCACCACACAACAACGGCGCCGAGCTGGAGATACGCGACACCGCCGTCCTGCACAGGAACGTGCGCCACCAACTGTCCACAGCGGAGGGGCGGGAGGTCTTCTCGGTGCTGGTCTCGGTGGCGCGCACCTGCCGCAAGCTGGGCATCTTTCCGCGGACCGCGGTGGAGAATTTGGTCAGGGACCCGGACTGGAGGCTGTTCAAGCCGCCGCCGAAACAGGAGCGCCCGGAGCTGGTCGCGCCGGTCGCCGTGGCGTGCTGATGCCGGATTAGCGTCGCAGACAATTATGACGATGCCCAAGATGCCCGCTTTGGGGACCTGAGTGCATACGAGAAGAGTACTGGAAGTTTTATGACCACGCGGTGGTAGCCGAGCCAGCCCACTTGAGGAGGACACTGATCCGGCTGGTCCGGGAGAAGCCGTGCCCGCGCTCGGAGGGCAGCAACCGGGGCAGGCCCCCGATTCACTCCAAGGAGAAACTCGACTTTGCCTGCCTGTGGATGATGGTTGACAACCAGACGTACCGCAAGACCGAATCGGACATGGGGGAGATGCGCATCCCGTGGGACGACGAGCCTGTGCCAGACCACACCACCCTGGTCAGGCACATGCAGACCATCCCGTCCGAATGGATGGACGAGATACTGGCCGAGACCGCCCGCCTCTGCCTGGCCGAGGTCGGCGGGGCGGACGCCCCGCTGGGAGCCGACAGCAGCGGGACGGAGACCACCAGGTACGAGCAGACCGAGCGTCCCGACAGGGACGCGCGCGACTTTACCGAGAAGCCCAAGAAGATCTACTGGAAGTACCATATTACGGCCGTCCTGGGGCTGCAGATCATACTGACCGCGATGGCCACGCCGGGTAACGTCAACGACATCAACATGCTGGTGCCCATGCTGGATGAGATAAGGCGCCGCGGATTCGACTTCGCGGACCGCCTCTTTCACGCCGACAAGGGGTACGATGCCGAGTACAACTATTGGATGATCTTCTGGATGGGCATGATCCCCAACATCAAGCAACGACGGGGCGCCACCAACCGGGCCACGCCCAACCGGAGGAAGGCGGCCAGGCTGTTCAACCAGGACGAGTATCCGCTGAGGGCCCTGATCGAGGGCATCTTTGGAGCCGAGGAGAGCAGGAGGCACCAGCTGCACTGCCGGTTCGTCCGGACGGACAACCGCCTGCGGTTCGCCAAGGGAAGGGCCATCGCATGGAACGTGCGGGCGCTCAACCGGTTCGAGTGGGCCAACAGGCTGAAGGTACCAATCCCGTCATACGGAGGACAACGGATGCACGCGGAGTGCGCCTGACGTTCCCTGCCTGCGGCCGGGCGTGCAGCGTGGCCGGGTCCGGGGATGATGGCCTGACCGGTGAAAGTCCGGGAGGGTAAACCTGCCGAAACAGACGAGAATTACGCACCAACCCCGAGCCGGCCCGCAATTCTCAGGGCGGTCCTCTGGCTGCACGGGGTAATGCCGAACCTGTCTCCTATGCGCCTGGCGAGCATCTTGGCGTTCCAGCTGCCGCGGCCAAATCCGCTCTCGGACGGCGGCCCGTCCAGATCCTCCTGGATGAGGCGCTCCTGCTCCGGCGTCAGGAGCCGCGGCCTGCCCGGGCCCCACCGGTCGTGCCTGCCCTCGGGGCCCTCGCGCTCCAGCCTGCACAGCCACCGGTGGATGGTGCTGGGATGGCGCCCAGATATGGCCGCTATCTCCGCGAGCATCTTGCCGCGCTTTCTGAGCATGGCCGCCTGAAGCCGGTCTCTGGACTTGCCAGGGGGCTCGCGCCTGTGCATCTCTTCGAGTTCGGCCAGCGACACGCCGGGAAGGTACTCGTCTCCCCTCTTTACCAGAACTGCCTTCGGCATGGGGGTCTGGGGGATGAGGGAGGATCTAAACCTTTCGGTGCCCGCGTGTTTTTGCAAACCTTATGGCCATCACTAGGGGCACGGGAGCACCAAAACGTTCGTAAACCGGACACCGGCCGGAGATGTACGGGCCGGGATCCTGGATGGCGATCATGGTGATGATCGCAGTGCCGCCGGGTCCGTATGTCTGACCGGATCCCGGGAGTGGCAGCTGCCGGTGAGGGAGCTGGATATGTCGCGGATAGGGGATGCGGCCGCGTCGGACAGGTACTCGATCACCGCCCTGATGACCAAAAACCGGACGTGTGGTCCCGACCGGGCCATCCAGATCCTCGTGCTGGCCGTTCTGGACGACATCATACGGACCCCCAAGAAACTGCACGCGTTGACCCTGCTGGATCCGGTGCAGTTCGACTATATGTCTGCGTCAAGTTCGCGGATCGCGTGGTCGAGCGGGACCTGGACCGCCTCTTCTGGGACGATGATCAACGGTCGTCCGATCCCGGAACGCACTCCAAGTTGTACATCCGGCACGCCCTGCTGATGTACCTGTACCACAAGAAGGAGGCCAACACCGAAGCCTCCCTGGGAACCTTCTTCGGGATAGACCAGGGGACAGCCAGCAGGTACCTCAGGGTGGCCAGCGGGGTACTGGCCGAGATACTGCCCACGGCGCGCAACTACACCGCGATGATAAAGAAGATCTACGAGCAGTGCGACGACGCCGGTGCCAATGCCGGCCCGCGCACGCCCGGCCCCGAGCGGCCCGGGCCACTGTCCGTGTCCGGGCCGCCGCCCCCTATCGCGGCCACCGACAAGCCCCCCGCCCCCACCGTCATAGGGGCGCCAACCGGCGGGGACGGCAAACCGGGCATACTGGCTGGGCCGGTCCGGGAGATGGCCGCCAGCGGGCAGCTGTCCACCAGGGTGGCCACCATCACCGACGGAACGCACACGCCGACGGAGAGATACAGTGACCCGGACTGGAACAAGGCGACGACCTACTCGGGCAAGAAAAAGACGCACACCCTCAACACCAACATCACCATCTCCCCGGACGGGACGGTCATCAACATCAGCAAGACGGTCCCGGGCAGCACCAACGATCTCACCCTGCTCAGGGAGAGCCCGCCAGACTTTGGGGCGCTGTCCAAGGCGGCGGCCGATCCTGAGACACCCGAGGAGAAGTGTCCAGTCAACATCTACGATCGAGGCTACTAGGGCATCCAGAAGGACAACCCCGGGGCCGAGACGTGGCTCGGAATAAAGCGCAACGCCGGATCCGACCCGGATACCGGCAGGCTGACCCAGCGGGACCCCGGCCACAACGCCGAGGTCACCCGCGCCAGGATCGCCGTCGAGCACGCCATCGGCAGGATCAAGCAGTACAGGATAATAACGACCAGGCCCTACCACGGCACCCCCGACCAGTTCAACGACGAGCTCAACGTGGTCACCGGGATAGTCAACCTCAAGCATGGTTGGGACAGGATCATCAAGTCCGAGGATTCCCGACCTGGTGGCCAGACTGGGCGCCTGGAGGACCCGCTGACTCCGGGGCGGCCCGAAGCCGCCCGTACCAGAGCATGAAAAAGGGCAGCACCGCCCGGTGCGGGGAGGCTGCGCACGCCCTTCCGGGATCACGCCGTTCCGGCGCCGGCCCGGCCGACGCCACCGTGGGGGTTGCCGTCCCGGGGCGGCTAAATTCGGCCCGGCCGTCCAATAAAAATTCAAAATTACGAAATTAATGGATATCTAAGGGGTCTATGCATAATCTCTATTGCCCCAGTATGATGAACATCATCACGATACCGTAGATGGCGATTGACTCCACCATGCCGATAAAGATGAACACCTTTGATTGTAATGCGGGGTTTTCACTGATCACTGCAAGACCCGCTGCACCCACTTGGCCGAGGCCAACGCCTGCGCCAAATGCTGCAAGACCGAATGCCAGACCGGCACCCAGTATCTTGAACGAGTCAGAGCCGCCGGCAGAGCCATCCTGCGCGTATGCGGTTCCCGCCATACCCGCAGTCATTGCGATGGTCGCTGCCAGCAGTGCCAAGACGATGGGTTTCATGTACGATCTGGCATCCTTTACAATCCTAATTTAAACCATCATGGTTGTACGATTCTTTTGCATTAACGCGTGGTGGCCAGCCCGGAGCGGCATGGTCGTAGGCCTAGCGGTACCTACTCCACAGGGTGATTGGCGGCCACGCCCGCATCACCCCTCCTTTGCTGGGTCCATCGTGCCGTTTCGCGATCTTTTGGTTAAATACTGATGATGTAATATCCCCTCAGACTGTTGGAAATGAGGGGACACTTACACCAAACCAAGTTCGCAAAAGGACTATTTAAGGTCGGATATGCTCTTTTTGTTGTGTCCGGCCCGGAGCGGGTGCCGCGTACGGGGCTGATGTTCCGGGCCGTGGGGCATCTGCGCGCCGCAGTGCCGCGGCGGGGGGCCCGCCGATGAGAGCGGGCCGGCTCTGGGAGAGCGGCGCAATCCGCAGGGTGGGCGCCCTGGTGCGCGCCATGTGGACTAGGGCAGTCGGGAACTCGGCCACGCTGGCGAGGCTGAGGCGCGGCCAGCATATAGCGGACAGGAAAGGGCAGAGCAAGAGGATTGCCCACAACCGGTACGAGGTCCGGTCCCAGTCCAAAGAGTCGGCCACCTATACGGTCCGGTTTGGCGACAAGGGCGCATCGTGCGAGTGCCCGGATCACCAGTACCGGAAGACGGTATGCAAGCATATCGCCGCGGTCATACAGCGAAACTCCGATGCGGCGCGCAGTAGGGCGGGTGGGGATGCGCCCGACGCGGTCCCGGCGCCGGATCCCGAGGCAGGGCAGGCCGAACCCGTACCGGCCAGCGAGTCGGGGGCGGCCGAGCCGGCAGAGGCCGATGCCGCCAAGGACGGCAACGGCAAGGGCTCCGACGAGGCCGCCAAGGACGGCAACGGCAAGGGCTCCGACGATGCCGCCAAGGACGGCAACGGCAAGGGCTCCGACGAGGCCGCCAACCCCGCCGCCGGGGAGATCGCAAAGGAAGAGGCCGTGGCGCGCCTCACGGCTAACTTTCCCCGGATGGACATCTCCGGAATGCTGGAGATGCCGCCCAGGGAGGCCATGCTGGCCATAGCCGAGGCGTTCGGGCGGCTGACCCCGCAGGAGGCGACGGCGGACGTACGGGAACACGTGCAGGCCCTGCTGCTTGCCCTGCTGGGCGAGGTGGTGTCCGAGTGTCCTGAGATGGTCATCAAGCTGGTGCCGGCCGATACGGATCCGCCGGCGTGCCCGCGGTGCGGGGCCGCCTGCATCAGGTACGGGCCCAGACATAACCGGAAGGGGACAGAGCAGACGTACCTCTGCAAGGGGCCGGAGCCGCACAGGTTCACGTTCAACCCCGGCTTTGAGAGGAGGCGCTACCCCAACCACATGATAGCCCGGGCGGTGCGCCTCTACGCCAAGATCCGCAGCGCCAGGGAGGTAGCCGACGAGCTCAGCGAGGACGGCAAGGGACCGCACCATATCACGGTGTCCGGGTGGGTCCGCGACATGATCTGGCGGGTGGTGGGATACCTCAAGAAGATAGGCATGAGGGGGATAGGCCACCACACCGGCACCGACGAGGTGGTCCAGGAGGTGATGGGCAAGGGATCATGCGTCGCCACGGTGACAGACTACGATACGCGGTTCTGCCTTGCGGTGCTGGTGTCGCCCACCAAGGACGGCCAAAACTCGGCCGACCTGTTCAGGGCCGCCAGGGAGATGGCGGGCCGCGACCCCCCGGTGACCCGCAGCGACTCGCTGGAGGCCATAGGCAGCGGATACGAGGAGGTGTTCGGGCACAACATATGCTCCATACGGGTCCGGGACGCATAGTGATCTGCAAAAAGATTTGGATAAAATGAGGGCGGGTCTGCCCTCCATGGCCCGTACGGTTATCCAGATCATTATTCAAATTCCTACGCACACATACGCAACCAGCGGCGCACCAACAACCGGCACGAGCGGTTCAACTCCACCCTGCGCGGGCTGTTTTCCGGCCGGAGGGGCCGCCTGACGGAGACCTGCATAATGACCGCATGGCTGTACTACAACTACCTCCGCCCCCACATGGCCCTGGGCGAGATCACGCCGGCCGAGAAGGCGGGGATGTCCATATCCGGCCCCGACAGGATGACCACGCTGATACAGAACGCGGCAATGTCCGGAAGGGCACTGCCGCAGCCGCAATGGACGGAAAATCTCAGGGCGGACTGCATGGCAGCCTGATGCGGCACGGGCCGGAGACCGGCCCGATGCGGCCGGCAGGTTCCGCAACGACTCCGATCCAGGTGCCGGCCCGGACCCCTGCGTAGTGATCTGCAAAAAGATTCGGATAAAATGAGGACGGGTCTGCCCTCCATGGCCCGTACGGTTATCCAGATCATTATTCAAATTCCTATGCACTGGCTTGCACGCGGTGAAGACACCAAAACAGGCGGTCGGGCCGCAGAGGCCGGTACGGGAATGCGGCACGTGACGCATCGGCACCACGCGTTAATGCAAAAGAATCCTTGGGCAGGGGTTGGTGCGTAATTCTCGTCTGTTTCGGCAGGTTTACCCTCCCGGACTTTCACCGGTCAGGCCATCATCCCCGGACCCGGCCACGCTGCACGCCCGGCCGCAGGCAGGGAACGTCAGGCGCACTCCGCGTGCATCCGTTGTCCTCCGTATGACGGGATTGGTACCTTCAGCCTGTTGGCCCACTCGAACCGGTTGAGCGCCCGCACGTTCCATGCGATGGCCCTTCCCTTGGCGAACCGCAGGCGGTTGTCCGTCCGGACGAACCGGCAGTGCAGCTGGTGCCTCCTGCTCTCCTCGGCTCCAAAGATGCCCTCGATCAGGGCCCTCAGCGGATACTCGTCCTGGTTGAACAGCCTGGCCGCCTTCCTCCGGTTGGGCGTGGCCCGGTTGGTGGCGCCCCGTCGTTGCTTGATGTTGGGGATCATGCCCATCCAGAAGATCATCCAATAGTTGTACTCGGCATCGTACCCCTTGTCGGCGTGAAAGAGGCGGTCCGCGAAGTCGAATCCGCGGCGCCTTATCTCATCCAGCATGGGCACCAGCATGTTGATGTCGTTGACGTTACCCGGCGTGGCCATCGCGGTCAGTATGATCTGCAGCCCCAGGACGGCCGTAATATGGTACTTCCAGTAGATCTTCTTGGGCTTCTCGGTAAAGTCGCGCGCGTCCCTGTCGGGACGCTCGGTCTGCTCGTACCTGGTGGTCTCCGTCCCGCTGCTGTCGGCTCCCAGCGGGGCGTCCGCCCCGCCGACCTCGGCCAGGCAGAGGCGGGCGGTCTCGGCCAGTATCTCGTCCATCCATTCGGACGGGATGGTCTGCATGTGCCTGACCAGGGTGGTGTGGTCTGGCACAGGCTCGTCGTCCCACGGGATGCGCATCTCCCCCATGTCCGATTCGGTCTTGCGGTACGTCTGGTTGTCAACCATCATCCACAGGCAGGCAAAGTCGAGTTTCTCCTTGGAGTGAATCGGGGGCCTGCCCCGGTTGCTGCCCTCCGAGCGCGGGCACGGCTTCTCCCGGACCAGCCGGATCAGTGTCCTCCTCAAGTGGGCTGGCTCGGCTACCACCGCGTGGTCATAAAACTTCCAGTACTCTTCTCATCTGTTGTGCTCTGTCATTGAGGCGGACGCGAGATCCACCGATCAATGAATGTATCGGATGGACCAGATGCGGCTACGGTGAATTACGCACCAACCCCCCTTGGGCAGCTGATGTTAAATAGTGGTATTCAGTCCTGTGTGCGTTGTTAGCAGACCGTCCGTGGTGGATGCTGGCTATCGCAGCAGTCGCCGTTGCCATGCTCCATACGGGCATGGTCGCCCATGCAGACGCCGCCACACTCGCAGAGACTCGGGCGAGTGTCATCACCTCCGGGGCCATCCCGGACCTATACCTGATTGAGCCGACCGGCGCCTACTGGTCGCCAAAGAACATGACCGTGATATACGAGTCACTCAAGACGTGGACGCTCTCCAAGGACGAGGCGGTCCCGTCGGAGTTGTTCCAGAACAAGATAAACCGGGCCATGTTCAACACGCTTATCCTCCTCGAGGGGCGGGCGGACAGTCCGCACTACGTGACCGCGCTGGTCGTGTCCAAGGAGCGTGTGCAGGGCACATACGGCAGCGACACGCCGGGCTATCTCAAGAAGTACCACGACTACATCATCGGCGAGTACAGCATACCGGGCACGGCCAGCGGCATAGACGCGGCACTCCGCCAAGCGTTGGGCGACATGTTGCCGCTGGCAGACGAGATCGCCTCGGTGATGAACCGGGCTGCGTCGATAGGCGGCGTGCCTACGGCGCTGCTGGAGGAGGACATGGTCTACTGGGTGGACGTCGAGCTTACCACCAACTGCAAGCTGGACACCGGCGGCACCGATACGTCCTGCGCGCCGCCGCCGGTGATCAGCGGGGAACATCTGCTCCCGCCGGCAACCAACCAGACGGTGGCGGGCCAGTCCGTCGAGGGCGCGTCCTCCGACACGGAGGTGGAGGTATACTGGAGGGCCGTGTACTGTATGTCGTCGTACCGAGGCGTAAGCGGCAGCGCGGTTTGCAGCAAGACCACCACCTACGACTCCCTGCCCGGCACAAGATCCGTAGGCGATACGGTGGGGGGCACCAAGGTGTACGTCCGCGTCTCCGTGGATAACGAGTCAAAGTCGAAGATCGCCGCGTCGATAAACGTCACGCCTAGTAAGAGCGGAAGCGGCAGTGACAGCACAACCAGCAACAAAGCCAAATTTAGCGTGGACGCCTGGGCCACCCACGCTAACACGCTGAAGGATCATACGTGCTATGCCCCGTACGTGGGCTACGATGACTATGTCGACTGGCCGCTGGTGTTCTATTGCCTGGTAAGCACGACGTGGTCTTTTAGCGGCACCATCACCGCCGAAGCCGCGTCTACGAATGGTGGTGGTAGTGGTGGTGGTTCCACGGCCAACGTCGATCCGGTGATAACGAAGGACAAGAAGACGGACACCGGGTACGTCGGCTACACGTACCGCCATGAGGTGAAAGCCACCGATGCGAACGGCGACACCCTGACCTATGGTATCAGCCAGTTTGTCAGGTCCAACGATGCAACGGCCACAATTTCGGTCAGACCTGACATAGACGCCAACATTCTGACCTGGGTGATACCGGATGATGACGGCTACTTTGGAAGCTACGATGTTACGGTGGCGGTGAGCGATGGAAGGGGAGGCAGCGACACGCACAAGTTTACGCTGACGGTCAAACGTAACAACTCCCCCACGCTTACAGTGGTGGGCCCCGAAAATGGAACTGTAATAGCCAGGCACGCTGGCACGCTCGGAGATCATATACTATTGGATGTGATTCGGGTGGGTGAAACCAGATATAATCTCACGGGTACAGATGTTGACGATCAAACACTTACACTTTCAGTGTCCAAACCACCAAGTTCCAAAGCCGCCCTCACCGACTGTGGGGTTGATAAGGATGATGTGGTGATATACAGGACAAAGAATGCTGTAATCGACAGCGCCAAAACGACATCTCTTACGGATTCCGTGTGTTTGGTGGCTCTAGATGAAGTTGTGCGTGATACATTTGAGTTTGAACTTAGCGATGGCCTAAAATCAGTTTTTCATAAGATCGGCTATTCAATATTTGACATCGTTAGCATACCTGATAAGGCATTCCCTTTGTTTGAAACAATTAAGGATGGTCCCAGAGTCAGAGTAGGCGGGGTCGTGTCAACTTTTCTTAATTTTGGTGCCGATGGCCATATCAAGGTTTGGCGATGCGATCGCAACTACTACTGTCCCCCCGAACCTCTCGAACCCGGGGTCGTAGCCGAGTCGGGTACGACGCAGAGGACTGGCTGGATTCTAATAGCAAACGTAACCGGAACGACAAACGTTACCGCATACGATTACGATATAGAGCCGGGCCGTACCTACTCGTATATGGCTCGCGTCTTCGTGGGCGACAAGTCCAGCGACTACATCCCTCTGGGAAACGTGACGACGCCGGCGGACGGGCCGCCGGTGATCACGCTGCGCGGGTCATCCGCCATGACAATCCTCCTAGGCTCCCCCTACGTGGAGCCCGGATACGACGCCCTCGACGACTACGACGGGGACGTTACGTACGACGTTTCGGTGGTCGGGACCGTCGACGCCGACAGGGAGGGCCAATACAGGCTGTTCTATTATGCGACCGACAGCACCGGAAACGCGGCAACGCCGCAGACCCGGACCGTCACGGTGGTGGACGACAGCACGCCCCCGGTCCTCACGCTGAAGGGACCCAAGGCGATGAGCATAGATGCCGGCTCCACATACGCCGAGCCAGGCTACACGGCCACCGATAACAGGGACGGCAACGTCACGGACGCCGTGGTGGTGACCGGGACGGTAGACACCGCCCCAGGGACGTACACGATACGCTATGACGTGTCCGACAGGGTGGGCAACGCGGCCCCCACGCAGAACCGCACCGTGACGGTGGTAGGCGACGACGTGCCCCCGGCCATCACTCTGAAGGGACCCAAGACGGCAACCATCGAGGCCGGATCCTCGTACACGGACCCCGGCTACACGGCCACCGATAACAGGGACGGCAACGTCACGGACGCCGTGGTGGTGACCGGGACGGTCGACGCCGGCGCCCCGGGGACGTACACGATACGCTATGACGTCTCGGACAGCTCGGGCAATCCCGCCCAGACCCAGACTCGGACCGTCACGGTGGTCGACACCGTGCCGCCGACCCTCACGCTGGCCGGCGGCTCGCGCATAACGGTGCCGGCATCGGTCCCGTACGTCGACCCCGGATACGAGGCCATAGACAGCATAGACGGAAACATAACGAACAGGGTCAACGTGGCAGGCAGGGTGAACACGGACGCGCAAGGGTCATACCTGCTGCAGTATACCGTGTATGACAGCTCCGGCAACACTTCCCCCGCCCTGACTAGGACGGTCATAGTGGCCGACATGACGCCGCCAACCCTCACGCTGAAGGGCGGCTCCGGCATAACCGTATCCGCGTCGGTCCCATATGTTGACCCCGGGTATATGGCCATAGACAACATCGACGGGAACGTAACATATAGCGTGGTGGTGACCGGCCACATCGACACCGACACGCTGGGCATATACACGCTACACTATGACATATCGGACAGGGCGCGCAACGCGGCCCCGACTCAGAACCGCACCGTGACGGTGGCCGACATGACGCCGCCCGTCCTCACGCTGAAGGGCGGCTCCAGCATAACCGTGTCGGCATCTGCCCCGTACGTCGACCCCGGATACACGGCCACCGACAACATAGACGGGAACGTGACCGGCAGCGTGGTGGTGACCGGCCATGTCGACACAGGCACGCCGGGAACGTACACCATACACTACGATGTGTGGGACATGGCGCTCAACGTGGCCTCCACCCAGAACCGCACCGTAACGGTGGCCGACATGACGCCGCCCGTCCTCACGCTGAAGGGCGGCGCCGAGGTGCAGATAGCGAAGGGCTCGGCGTACGCGGACCCCGGATACACGGCCACCGACAACATAGACGGGAACGTGACCGGCAGCGTGGTGGTGACCGGAACGGTCGACGCCGGCACCTTGGGGGCGTACACCATATCGTACGAGGTGACGGACGGCGCGGGTAACACTGCATCAGCCACCCGGACCGTCACCGTGGTGCCGGACGCCGTGCCGCCGACGATAACCCTCAAGGGCGGCGCGGCCCTCACCATGCCGATGGGGCCGACGTTCGCCGACCCCGGATACGCCGCCGCAGACAACATAGACGGGAACGTCACGGGTATGGTAAGTGTCGCCGGGACCGTGGACCCGCTCATCCCCGGAACGTACACCATATCGTACGAGGTGACGGACAGCTCCGGCAACACCGAACGCCAGACCAGGACCGTCACGGTGTCGCCCCCCACCGACACCACCCCATACTGCGACGGCATGACCCTGGCGCAGCTGATGGCCTCCGGCAAATACAATATCATCAACAAGATGTTCAGCGCCGAGCCAGACATCAAGGGGACGAACGGGGCTGACCTGATCATCGCCGGCGGCAACGGCCCCACCGTCGAGGGCCGGGGCGGCGACGACTGCATCATAGGCGGCGCCGGCGACGACACCCTGCTGGGGATGGCCGGCAACGACGCCATATTCGGAAACGGCGGCGACGACACCATACGCGGCGGCGACGACAAGGACGCCATATTCGGCGGCGCCGGAGACGACACACTCCACGGCGGGTCCGGGCACGACACCATACGCGGCGGGGCTGACGCGGACGAGATACACGGCGGCGCCGGCAACGACACCATATACGGCGGGTCAGAAGACGACGAGATATGGGGCTTGGCCGGCAACGACACCATATACGGCGGGCCGGGCAGGGACACCATATACGGCGGGCCGGGCAGGGACACCATATACGGCGGGCCGGGAACCGACACCATACACGGCGGCGAGACGGACACCGTACACGATGATAGTGACGATTCGGAGGGTGGCTGACGGTGATGCCTCCGCATACGCCGGGCGACGCCTACAGTTTCAGGGTGATGATCCTGCCCGCATTGTTGCTGGCCCTTGCCGTTGCGATGTTGCCGCCGGGGGCCGAAGCGGTGGTGCCGGCGGATATGAAGCCGTTCGTGACCACCTGGCAGATAGATGCGGCGGGCGGGAACGTGACCATCCCGGTGGGCGGCGCCACCGGCACGTACACGATATTCTGGGGGGACGGAACCTTCGACGTCGGCGTCTCGGGTGAGCAACACCACACGTACGCAAGGGGCGGCAACTACACGGTCAGCATATACGGCGACTTTGCGAGGATGCATCTTGACGGCCAGCCCAATGCGCAAAAACTGCTATCCATAGAACAGTGGGGCGACATACAATGGGAATCTATGGCAGAGGCGTTCAGCGGGGCATCCAATATGGTCTACAACGCCGCCGACTCCCCGGACCTTTCCGCCGTCGCCAACATGTCCAGAATGCTCTTCGGCGCCTTTGCCTTCAACGGCGACCTCTCCTCCTGGAACGTCTCCTCGGTCACCGACATGACCGATATGTTCGCCGCCGCCACCGCCTTCAACGGCGACATATCCTCCTGGGACACCTCCTCGGTGACCGACATGTCTATGCTGTTCTCCGCCACCGCCTTCAACGGCGACATATCCTCCTGGGACACCTCCTCGGTCACCGACATGTCCGGCATGTTCTTCGGCGCCACCGCCTTCAACGGCGACATATCCTCCTGGGACACCTCCTCGGTCACCGACATGTCCGGCATGTTCTTCAACACAAATGCCTTCAACGGCGACCTCTCCGCCTGGGATGTCTCCTCGGTGACCGACATGTCCGGCATGTTCGCCTCCTCCACCTTCAACGGCGACCTCTCCGCCTGGGATGTCTCCTCGGTGACCGACATGTCCGATATGTTCGCCATCACATCCTTCAACGGCGACCTCTCCGCCTGGGATGTCTCCCGCGTGGTCGACATGTCCGGCATATTCGCCTACACACCCGCCTTCAACGGCAACCTCTCCGCCTGGGACGTCTCCTCGGTGACCGACATGTCCACTATGTTCCTATTCTCCGCCTTCAACGGCAACCTCTCCGCCTGGGACGTCTCCTCGGTGACCGACATGACCGATATGTTCGCCTACACACCCGCCTTCAACGGCAACCTCTCCGCCTGGGACGTCTCCTCGGTGACGTATATGGATCAGATATTCAAAGGCGCCGCCTCCTTCGACCAGAACCTCGGCAGCTGGTATGTCACTATAGACAGCACGTCCATTGAAATGGCGGACGTCCCCGGCGTGGTCGGAACCATCTCCGCCCAGAACGCCTTCCTGGACGGGCAGAGCCCCACATATACGATAGTGCCGGGCGGCGACTCGCACCGGTTTGCCATAACAGACGGCAACCAGCTAAGTATGGTCTCGGCGGCCGCCGACCAAACGACCTATACGGTCGCCATCGCCGCCACCGGCGGTTCGGTATTTGAGGACGGCAACAACCGGCAGGACGTTCAGGTGACCTTGAAAGGTTGGGGACAGTGACCCCCCCGCTAGTCAGGACGTTAGCATATGAGATAAAAAGGCCAGGTGGGGCACTGCCCCTCCAACTGGCGGTGGTTGTCACCCGATGCTGGGGGATTTATCTTGATAACTAGAACCACACAACCGGTAGCGACAGTAGCGATCGTATATTTTGATATGCAGATTGCATTGGAGTGCCTGCCGGGCAGCGGCCGGCCGGTCTGCCGGACCGCGCACGGGGCAGGCGCGCCGTAGTTGCCTGTGTCCTGACAGGCCGCCATCCGGGCTTGGGACGAACCGGCCGTTACGGCCGACCGCACAGCGTGCTGGGGGACACAAGCTGCGCGTAGGTGAGGCGCTTGCCCACCAGGTTCTGCGCTATTGCGCGCATCTTGGCCACGGCATCCAACGCCTTCATGCCCAGCCGCCCCGCAAATTCGTTCACGTACCGGTGCAGGTGTTTGGGATCGATACGGTGGAACGTCCCGTTGTACCCGCGCCTCACCAGGGCCCAGAACGACTCCATCCCGTTGATGTGCACCTCGCCCCGGACGTACTCGCCGTCGCCGTGGTTGACCGTATGGTGGTTGTCCAGGCCGCAGTATGACTTGTTCTCGTCGGTAAACACCTCGGCCCCCTCTGCAATGTTTGACTCAACGAACTCCACCAGGCGGGCCGCGGTGGTCTCCGGTACGGGCACCGCCCTGATGGTACCGGTCTCCCTGTCCTTGATTCCAACGACCGCCGTCTTCTTCGTCCTGCCCTTCTTGTCGACATGCTTGTTCCTCTCGCGCCCGCCCAGATACACCTCGTCCACCTCGACGGGGCCGGCCATCAGGTCCGGCCCCGCCAGGGTGCGCCACGCCTCCCTGAGCCTGTGCAGCAGGAACCACGCCGCGCTCTGGCTTATTCCCAGATCCTGGCCCAGCTGCACGCTGGACATACCCTTGGGACGGGTGGCGAGCAGATACGTGGCCACCGCCCACTTTTGGTAGCCTATCCTGGAGTGCTCCATGACGGTCCCGATCCTGACGCTAAAGTACTTCTTGCACTCGGAGCAAAAGTACGGCATCTCCGGGTGTTTGGCGACGCATGTGTGCATGTACCCGCATCTGGGACACTTGCGGCCGTCCGGCCATATGCTCTTCTCGAACCACTCCATGGCGGCCTGCTCGTCGGGGGGTTGGTGCGTAATTCTCGTCTGTTTCGGCAGGTTTACCCTCCCGGACTTTCACCGGTCAGGCCATCATCCCCGGACCCGGCCACGCTGCACGCCCGGCCGCAGGCAGGGAACGTCAGGCGCACTCCGCGTGCATCCGTTGTCCTCCGTATGACGGGATTGGTACCTTCAGCCTGTTGGCCCACTCGAACCGGTTGAGCGCCCGCACGTTCCATGCGATGGCCCTTCCCTTGGCGAACCGCAGGCGGTTGTCCGTCCGGACGAACCGGCAGTGCAGCTGGTGCCTCCTGCTCTCCTCGGCTCCAAAGATGCCCTCGATCAGGGCCCTCAGCGGATACTCGTCCTGGTTGAACAGCCTGGCCGCCTTCCTCCGGTTGGGCGTGGCCCGGTTGGTGGCGCCCCGTCGTTGCTTGATGTTGGGGATCATACCCATCCAGAAGATCATCCAATAGTTGTACTCGGCATCGTACCCCTTGTCGGCGTGAAAGAGGCGGTCCGCGAAGTCGAATCCGCGGCGCCTTATCTCATCCAGCATGGGCACCAGCATGTTGATGTCGTTGACGTTACCCGGCGTGGCCATCGCGGTCAGTATGATCTGCAGCCCCAGGACGGCCGTAATATGGTACTTCCAGTAGATCTTCTTGGGCTTCTCGGTAAAGTCGCGCGCGTCCCTGTCGGGACGCTCGGTCTGCTCGTACCTGGTGGTCTCCGTCCCGCTGCTGTCGGCTCCCAGCGGGGCGTCCGCCCCGCCGACCTCGGCCAGGCAGAGGCGGGCGGTCTCGGCCAGTATCTCGTCCATCCATTCGGACGGGATGGTCTGCATGTGCCTGACCAGGGTGGTGTGGTCTGGCACAGGCTCGTCGTCCCACGGGATGCGCATCTCCCCCATGTCCGATTCGGTCTTGCGGTACGTCTGGTTGTCAACCATCATCCACAGGCAGGCAAAGTCGAGTTTCTCCTTGGAGTGAATCGGGGGCCTGCCCCGGTTGCTGCCCTCCGAGCGCGGGCACGGCTTCTCCCGGACCAGCCGGATCAGTGTCCTCCTCAAGTGGGCTGGCTCGGCTACCACCGCGTGGTCATAAAACTTCCAGTACTCTTCTCATCTGTTGTGCTCTGTCATTGAGGCGGACGCGAGATCCACCGATCAATGAATGTATCGGATGGACCAGATGCGGCTACGGTGAATTACGCACCAACCCCGCTCGTCGGGGAACATTCCGAACAGGTCCTCCAGCGACAGGCCTCTGCCGGATTTTCCGGAGCCACTTCTTGTGTTTGCCTGTTTGTCCATACCCTACCGTACAAAATTTGTATTTAAGGACTAGTTGTCGGATAAATCCCTCGTCCAGCCGTCGATCGTTTAAGTACTACCGACCCAAATTCCCGTTGGCATACAACAAGGCAGTTAGCTCACGCCCACACATTCCAATTGGGTTACACAGGTGTTACAGTTCGCCTTGCCGCTCCGGGAGGATAGCCGGGGCGCGCTCGGGGCCTATATCTTGGACAGGGTCTTCTTCTTGAACGAGTTGAGATCCTTTCCGATCGACTTTACAAAGTTCTTGTGTTCCTTGTCTAGAGCGGACTTTGACTCCTTGAGCAGGCCCTTGATGTCTTTCTTTGCCATGTTACTTTCGCTTCTCCATGGCCTCTTTGAGTTTTTTTAACTTTGCGAATTCCTCGCGTTCCCTCTCCTCGAGGGTGGCCAGTATGAACCTGACCCGCTGCTGGTACTGGGGGATGATGATGTTCTCCAGGGCGTTGAGCAGTTTTTGCGTCTTCTCGAGCGCCTTGGCCAGGCTGAGGATCGAGTTCTCGTACTCGGCGGCCTTGCATATCTGCGGGAGGAGTACCTTGATCTGTTTGGAGGCTCGGTCTATCGAGGAGTTGGTGTCTGCAAAGCCGTAGGGCATCGAGCGGGTGTCCTTCTCGGAGACCGCCAGTACCGGCACCTTGACGTCCACCACCCTGCGGGTCTTGACGTCCACCTCCATCACCGGCGGGGTAGACTCGGCAACCGAGTCGACCGTGCTGGTACCCAGGCTCAGGTACGCCTCGTTCACCGAGGTGTAGATGTCCTGGAGTGGATCCCATATCCCGCCCCGGGCCTTGGAGGCCTCCTCGATCATCTCTTCTATGTTCTTGAGGAGTACCTTGCGCTTGTCGTCCAGTATCTTCTGGACCATGGTCGCGACCTGGCTGGAGCGTTTGTACTTTAGGAGCTCTATCTTTGTGGCGACGACGTTTTGGCCGAACGACATTTAGCTATCTTTTCCTTGGTAGTACTGTTCCACGTACTTGTCCTTGACCTTGGTCAGCTCGTTCGTGGGCAGGTTGGAGACCACCTTCCAGAGCAGTGAGAGCGTCTCCTCGAGTTGGCGGTTCTCGTCGACGGCCTGGGAGAGGAAGTTCTTCTCAAAGGCGTCGCCGACATCCATGTACTTGAGGTCCACCTCGGCCAGGCCCGCCTTGCCGACTATCCCGGCCAGCGCGCGGACCTCCTGAGCCCGGGAGTACGCGTCATAGTTCTGGTTGGATATCTCGCCGTGGTCCTCGCGGGTCCGGCCCTTGCCTATGCCGTCCTTCATCAGGCGGGAGAGGCTCATCAGTATGTTGACCGGAGGGTATATCCCCTGGCGGAATAGGTCGCGGCCCAGCACTATCTGGCCCTCGGTGATGTAGCCGGTCAGGTCCGGGATGGGGTGGGTGATGTCATCGGACGGCATGGACAGTATGGGAACCTGCGTCACGCTGCCCGTCTTGCCCACCAGCTTGCCGGCCCTCTCGTAGATGGTGGAGAGGTCCGTGTACAGGTATCCGGGGTAGCCCTTCCGACCGGGCACCTCCTCACGGGCTGCGCTTATCTCTCGCAGGGCCTCGGCGTAGTTGGTCATGTCGGTAAGGATGACCAGCACGTGCATGCCCAGCTCAAAGGCCATGTACTCGGCCACCGTCAGGGCCACCCGCGGGGTGATTATCCTCTCGATGGCCGGGTCGTCGGCCAGGTTCAGGAACAGCACGCTCCGCTTCAGGGCCCCGGACTCCTCCAGGGTGCGCCTGAAGTATTCGGCCTCGCTGTACTGGACGCCGATGGCGGCAAAGACCACGGCAAACTCCTCCTCGGTACCGATGACGGTGGCCTGCCGGGCTATCTGGGCTGCCAGTATGTTGTGGGACATGCCCGAGCCGGAGAATATGGGGAGCTTCTGGCCCCTCACCAGGGTTATCATCCCGTCTATCACCGAGACGCCGGTCTGGATAAAGTCCTTGGGGTACTCGCGCTGTTCGGGGTTCATGGGTGCGCCGTTGATGTCCAAGAACTTGTCGGCTATCGGATCGGGCAGCCCGTCCTTGGGACGTCCCAGCCCGTCAAAGACGCGGCCCAGCACCTCCCTGGATACTGGCATCTCCATCACCTTGCCGACGAACTTGGCCGAGGTGCCCGAGACCGACAGGCCCGTGGTTCCCTCGAACACCTGGACGATGGCCTTGCCGTTGCCCACCTCCAGGACCTTGCCCAGCCGCCTCTCGCCCTCGCTGGTCTCTACCTCCACCAGCTCGTCGAAGGCAGCGTTGGCAACATCATCCACTATCACAAGCGGTCCCTTGATCTCTGCTATCTTGCTGTACTGGACGCCGCCCATGGTGGTGCTCAATTCTGCGCCTTGACCCCCATTAGTCTCTTGAACTGTTCCTGCATCAGGGCGTCGATCTCGTCCAGCTTGGGGAGCTCGCTGTCCTTCACGTCCATCCTGGCCTTCTGCAGCGTGCCTATCACCGACATGGCACGGATGTTCGCCAGGCTGGATCCCTCCCGGATGGCCTGCTGGCCGCGGTTGTAAAAGTCCACCAGCAGTTTCAGCAGCTTGTACTGCTTCTCTGGACTGCAGTACGTGTCCACCTCGTCAAAGGAGTTCTGTTGCAGTATGCCGATCTTGATCATCCTAGCCACGTCAAGGATGATCTTCTCCTCGTCGGGGAGGGCCTCGGGGCCAAGCAGTCTGACGATCTCCTTGAGCGTGTCCTCCCTCTGCAGGACGCTGTACGCCTCGCCGCGCAGGGAGAGCCAGTCCTCGCTGACGTTCTCGCTCCACCACTTGGCTATGTCGGCCAGATACCCGGAGTAGCTGTTCATCCAGTTTATGGACGGGTAGTGCCGGGAGTATGCTAGCTTGGCATCCAGCGCCCAGAACGTCTTGATGAATCTCATTGTGTGGGTGGTCACCGGTTCGGTAAAGTCACCGCCGGATGGGGATACGGCGCCTACCAGAGTGACCGATCCGTCCCTGTCCGGGCTGCCCACCGCCCTCACGCGGCCGGCCCGCTCGTAGAACTCTGCAAGGCGCGAGGCCAGGTACGAGGGGTAGCCCTCCTCTGCCGGCATCTCTTCCAGTCTTCCGCTCATCTCCCTGAGGGCCTCGGCCCACCGGCTGGTGGAGTCTGCCACCAGTACCACGTCCTTGCCCATGTCCCGGTAGTACTCGGCGATTGTAACTCCCGTGTAGATGCTGGCCTCCCTGGCCGCCACTGGCATGTTGCTGGTGTTGGCCACCAAGACGGTCCTGTCCATCAATGGCTTGTCCGTCCTGGGGTCCTTCAGGTGGGGGAACTCAACCAGCACCTCGGTCATCTCGTTGCCCCTCTCACCGCATCCGATGTATACCACCACCTGCGAATCGGCCCACTTTGCTATCTGGTGCAGGGTGACGGTCTTGCCGGTTCCGAACGCGCCCGGAATGGATCCCGTCCCGCCCTTGGCGATGGGGAAGAAGGTGTCGATTACTCTCTGGCCGGTCAGCAGGGGAACTGTCGGGTCGTACCGTGTCTTGTAGGGGCGTGGCTTGCGAACGGGCCACTTGTGGTACATCTTGAGGGTGGAGCTCTGTCCGTCACGCTCGACGGTCGCAAGGTCGGTCTCCAGGTCATACTCACCTTCTGCCACCACCTCGGTGACCTTGCCGCCCTTGTGGTCTGGGGGGACCAAGATGGAGTGCTCTATCAGGTCCGTCTCCTGCACTGTACCCAGCACGCTGCCGGCCCCGATCTCGTCGCCGACCTTGACCATCGGCACAAAGTGATACTTCTTGGTCAAGTCCACCGGCGTGGTGGTGATGCCCCTGCCGATGTATGAACCGGATGCCTTGGAGAGCTCTTTGAGGGGCCTCTGTATGCCGTCGTATATCTGGCCGATAATTCCGGGCCCCAGCAGTACGCTCAATGGGTTACCGGTTCCGATCACCGGCTCGCCTGGCTTTAGCCCGCTGGTCGACTCGTATACCTGAATGAATGCTACGTCTCCGGTGAGCCGTATGACCTCGCCGATGAGCTTTGCCTCGCCTACTATCACCGTCTCGTACATTTTGGCGGAGGCCATGCCGTCGGCCTTTACCGCCGGACCGCTTACCCAGACTATTCTTCCTTGCGCCGCCATCAGTTGACTACTCCGAATTTGGCTGCAATCTCTTTCCTAATTAAAGGCTTTAAACGCGATATCCGTGCATCCAGGGTGTTATCGAAGGCCATGGCGCCGTCCTTGGATCTTACCTGGACGCCTCCCAGGCATTCTATCCCATCTTCTGCGAGCTCCGAGCCGTGGAATCCGCCCAGAACGGACTGGACGGCGTCGCGGTCAGTCGCACTCGCATAGACCCGCACGTCGGTGGTGCCCAATGTCTTGGTGGCCTCCTCCAGCAGGAACTCCATCAGTTTGGGGTACGAGGGGTCCTTGCCTGCTCCGGATATGCGTTGCAGCGCCTGCTTGAAGACACGATCAACGGCCTCCTCTACCACTAGAAGCTGTTTGTTGCGGGCATCCAAATCGGAGCTGCCCACTATCTGTTTCTCTATCTTGTCGGCCTCCTTCCGGCCATCTGATATTATCCTGTCATACTCCCCCTCCAAGCCTGCCAAAGAATCGTCAAGCTTCTGGCGTGACTCTGCCAGAGAGTCGGCCAGCGTTGAGGTAACCCTCTCCTTGGTCTGGTCGAGTATCTTGTCGATGGTCTGCTCCAGCGAGTTGGATGCCATGGTTGCCGTCGCCAGACGAATGGATTTTAATGTTTGGAAGGCGGTGGAGGCTGTGTCCCAGAAGTACAAGTTCAGGTCAAATTCTGACCTGTGCCCGACCGGTGACCCCCGGCAGATGCTGCCGGGTGCGTTCGCGTATGGGGTTCAGTTTGACCTGAACTTGTACTCCCAGAAACATACACAAAAACAGTGAAGTTTTTCACTATGTGATAACCGTATGGTGCCGTGAAGCGCACCACCGGCCAGACTGTCTCCGTCAGCATGCACCACGGCAGGGTGTACAGTCCGGATGATGCGGCGCCGATCAACCTGCTGAGGCGGCGCCTGCTGTCATCACCTGGTTGTGAACCGGCGGCGGCGTCCGGCAACGGCGTCGGGGTGGCCGGGGATTGGGAGCAGCGCGTCGACCGGCCGGTGTTCCGGCTGGTGGACGCTGCCTGCGTGCGGTTTCCGCACGTATACGGCGAGGGGCGGCGGTTGAAAGGGAGCGCTAACAAGCCCCTGCCGGGGGCGGACGCGCGTCTCCTTGACGACCGCCCGGATGCATCCAAGTACTGCGGGACGCGGCCCCCGGGCCGTATATCTCCCAGACACGCCCGAAGGAGGATCCACGATCCACGGGAATTGATGCTATGACAGACTCCACCCACACGACAGGGGCGATCCGCGCGGCAATGGACCGCCTTATCGATCGCGCGACCAATTTCGACGTCGATGCATTGGAGACCATCTACCACAAGGATTTTCATACGACTCTGGTGATGCCCGACAGCACCGTAGCCACCTATGACAAGGAGGAATTCATCGCCCATTTCCGCAAACAGGCGGAAGAAGGCAAGACACGGCTCAATCCATGGGCGGACTGGCATGATGTCCATGTTCTAGGCGACACTGCGGTTTGCGTGCTGACCCGAAAACACAGCGGAATGAGCGACGAAGAGATGCAACTCCTGTGTAACATCGAGTGGCGTTTCGAAGATGGGCGCTGGCAAGTGCTTCGCGAGCAGATTTTCCTTCGCCCGCTGGACGTGTGAAGTGGATCGGATCAGATTGAATCCGGCACTGTTCCTGAAAAACGGAGGGTTGGCCGGGAAGGTTGTTGGGCCGGTTTGCGCTTTCAGCACCCTGCCTGCCGGGTTGGGTTGTGTAGTAGTGTCATCACAAGCCAGAGGCCCGCGCAGCAGGGCGCCCTGCTGTCCATTTCAGAAAGGTATTAAACACGAACTTGGTGCCTATCCGTTGACTTGGCCATAGCTGACCTGAAGGTGGGCACCATCATACTGCCCAGAAGCGAGTCTCCCATGGCCATATCCCGGCTGACCGAGTTTGAGTGGTTCCACAAGATAGACAGCGACAACGACGTAGTGACCCCCGAGATAGACGACCTGCTGCTGGAGGCCCAGAAGACCTACCAGATGGTAGACGACGTGGTCAAGGGACTGCAGATACCTCCCAGGGTGGGCATGCTGGAGATACTCTTCAAGGGTACCGTCGTCAAGCCGAAGAGCTACGAGATAGACGAGGTAGCCGAAATGGTGAAGGATCTCACCAAAAAGGCACCGTCGGTGGTATCGGAGGCGGCCGGACTGCTGGAGGATGCGGCCGAGACCGGACGAACGCTGGACGAGTACACCTCCCTGAAGGAGACCATCGAGGTGGCCAAGAAGCTGGAGATAGACCTGGCCGGTTTCGGGCTGATGAGGTACTTTTACACCAACCTGTTTATCATCGAGTCGGCCGACTACGACGAGATCAGCCGCTCTCTGGATGGCGTCTCGGTGTACAGGTACGACCTCCAGTCCAAGGATAAGGCGGCGCTGCTGGTGATAGCCGGTGCCGAGGACTCCGAGAGGGTGCTCAGGGTGTTCCGCGGGTTTGGAGCTGCCGCCTTTGCCATACCCGAGGGGCTGCCGCAGGTGCCCAGCCAGGCCTACTCCCTGATGGAGGAGAAGATAAAGGAGTTAACCAAGAAGAAGGCCGAGGTGGCCAAGAAGCTGGCCGGCATGCAGAAGAGCCTCAGGAGGGACGTGCTGGCGCTTCACGAGGAGGCCATGGTGGCCAAGGACGTGCTGGAGACGCTCCGGAAGCCGGGCGGCACCAAGCACTTTGCCGTCATACAGGGATACATCCCGGCCAGGATGGAGTCCAAGTTCAAGAAGATGGCCGGGCAGTGGACCGCCATCGTGGAGGACATCACGGATCCCAAGTTGGCGAAGGGGGCCCCCACCCTCTTTGAGAACAAGAGGTTCATCAGGACGTTCGAGGTCATCACGCAGAGCCAAGGCATCCCCAAGAGGAACGAGCAAGACCCCACCCCCATGATTGCCATGATGTGGCCCATATTCTACGGGATAATGTTCGCCGACGTAGGACACGGACTGTTGCTGATGGGAATGGGGCTGCTCTTCAAGGTCAAGGGGCAGGGAACCCTGTCCAGATGGGGAATGCTTCTGGCCATATCGGGCGGCGCCGCCGCGATAGCGGGGGTCGGGGCAGGAGAGGCGTTCGGGTACCACATTGATCACCTGCAACCTTTCGAGGCGTTGCTGGAGAAGGGCGGACCCCTGCATGCGGTATCGTGGATAGTAGGCATACTGAGTGTGGCGGAGCTGACCTTTGATCAGGTGATAGACATACTCAAGGTCTCGCTGTTCCTGGGGATAGTCCACCTGGTCTGGGCCATGATTCTCCGGATCAGGCGCCAGCTGAAGGCAGGCCACAAGCTCGTCGCCTTCATGGAGTCCATACCAAACCTCACCCTGTACGGGGGGATAGTGGTGATCATGATGTGCGCCATAGGGTCCCAGTACGATGTCATGAACATGTACTCGCGGGTGCACACCGAGCCGGTTCCCTGGGTCACCGTCTTCCTGGGCGAGTGGGCCACGGTCTGGATTGTGACCAGGATAGCGGTGGTGATAGTGATAGGATCGATGGCCTTGATGATGATCGGCGGAATAATGCATGCGAAGAGGCACCCCGAGGAGGGGGGGAGCGCCGCCAGCGTGGTCATGGAGGTGTTTCTGGGAAAGACCATCGAGAGTCTGGCGCACACGATAAGCTATGCCAGGCTGGGGATAATGCTGCTGGTTCACGCTGCCCTGCTGCTCACGGTCAACAACGCGTTCGCGTCCCTGGGTGGCGCCGAGTCCGGCGGCGCCTGGGCGATGATAATCGGTGGCAATCTGGGGATAATGATGATAGAGGGTCTGATAGTCTACATACAGTCCCTCAGGCTGCACCTCTACGAATTCTTCACCAAGTGGTACGAGGGTGGGGCGCAGCCCTTCAGGGCTGTACGGCCTGAGCTCATCTACAACCAGTTCAGGTGGAAGACGCGCTAGGCCCGGAGAACCCCGCAACGCAGCCTGCTCTGGACAGACGCGCTTTTGGGCGGTACCGCCGTCCAGCAAATCGGATTCTTGCCCACATGCAGGGTTGCGGGCGGCCTTGGCGGCAGTTGCCGGTGTTGGATGTTCGGGCATTGCGTCCGGGCGCCAGTGTCTGCAGCCGGCAAAGCTGCCGCCGAGGGCGAGCCATGCTCATGACAAGAAAATAGGAAAAGAGGGGGGAAGTTCTATTCGTTGACGTATGCTCTTTCGCCGTGCTGTGCCAGATCGAGGCCAATCTCCTCTTCCTTGGGAGTGACCCTGATTCCACCAGGCCAGACCGCGTCCATGATCTTCAGTATGACGATGGTGACGCCGAAGGCGTATCCAATGGAGATTGCTGCGCCAATGATGCTTAGGCCCTGCGTCTCCATGCCCTCTGGCGTGCCGGTCCATGCGCCGATACCGTCGCCGGTATCCCATATGTGCGGGCTTGCCAGAGTGCCAGTCAGTATAGCGCCGGTGAGGCCTCCGATTCCGTGTACACCCCAGACATCCAGGGCATCGTCCCATTTGCGGGCGTTCTTGAAGGCTACTGCCGCGTAGCACACAGTACCTGCTGCAATACCGATTATGATGGCTGCCATCGGTCCTACCCAACCTGAGGCTGGTGTGATGGCTACTAGTCCTGCCACCGCGCCGGTTGCTGCGCCAACAATGCTAGGCTTGCCCGTATGGGCCCATGACATGAGAACCCATGTCGTGACAGCCATGCCTGTGGCTATATTGGTTACAACCCATGCGCTTACGGTGATGCCGTCAACTTGAACCTCGCTTCCAGCGTTGAAGCCGAACCAGCCGAACCAGAGTATGGCTGCACCAAGTACAACCATTGGAACGTTGTGTGGCTCCATCGGTACCTTGCCGTACCCAAGCCTTCTACCCAACAATAGGGCTCCGGCTAGGGCGGAGAATCCAGAGGATATGTGTACCACGGTACCGCCAGCGAAGTCAAGCGCTCCTGAAGGCGACAAGTCCGGATCGAGGTCTAGGTTGGCTATGAGACCGCCTCCCCATACCCAGTGGGCGATGGGGTCGTAGACGAAGGTAGCCCAAATCAGTACGAATATGATTAGGGCGCTGAACTTGATCCTGTCAATCAGTCCACCAACTATGAGTACCGGCGTGATTATCGCGAAGGTTCCCTGGAATGCCATGAAGAGTGCGTGAGGCACCGTTCCCGGCCAATCCTGGCTGCATATCTCTTCTTCGTGGAACAGCTGCATCTGGTATGCGGCGGCCCAAGTATCAGTACATGGACCCGGTGCTCCAAGCGGAGCGTAGTGCGAAACCTGGTTCAACCCTGCATATGTAAGGTCGCCCATGTAGTCGTTGCCTCCCGGTCCGAACGCTAGCGAATATCCGTAGAGTACCCACTGAACGGACATGATGCCCATGACGATGAGCACCATGCCTATCGTGTTGGTAACGTTCTTGGACCTGGCAAGACCGCCATAGAAGAACGCCACACCCGGACTCATGAAGAGTACCAGGGAGGATGCGGTCAGCATCCATGCGGTGTCTCCTGTATCGATCCTACAGGGTAGTTCGTCTACCCAACATTCATTGGGGTTTCCTGTATAGATTCCACTTGTTCCCTTTACGTATCCGTCCATTCCGTCTGTAACCTGCTGCGCAAATGCCTGTGACATTGCGCCGGTTGCCGTAACTGCGACTGCGGCCACAAGTAATAGAGCATACTTGTGATTTTTGGATTTCATTGAATCATGCCATTGACCAACTTATTTAAGCATTGGAGCATAAGAGTAGATAAAAAAAATAACTTATAATTGATAACTATATCATAATAGTATCATAAAGTTTAAATTTCAAAATATATATGGACTTCCATGACCGATGACCAAGGCCCCAAGCTCTCTATCTTTGAGAGATTCAAGACGCGCAGGGGCGAGCTGACTACCAAGGCACGACGGCAGAGAAACATCATACAGATACTGGTCGAGAGCCAGAGCCCGGAGGGGAGGACCCGGAGCGCCATATCGAAGAGTATCTCCGCCGCCCACGGCGCCAAGTGGCAGTCCGCCTATCCGGGAGTATTCAAGGACATGGAGGAGACCATGGTTCCGCTAGGGTTGATACGGGAAGAGGGAAGGTTGCCCATGAAGCGTGGGCCCAAGGCCATGCAGGAGCAGGGCAGCCCGTTCTACTCGCTGACTGATGAGGGGCAGGTGGTAGCCCTGTCGATACGGGAGATAGGAGGCAGGGAGGCGCTGCTAGAGAGGTTGTTGAAGGAGGCCAAGGTGTCCGGGAGAGACGTGTTGTTGGTGCTGGTTGATTGCAACCCCGATTTTGTGTACTTGATGATCCAGAGATACGTGGAAGCGTGGTGTAAGGGCAGATTCGAGCTGATGCCCTTTGATCTGACAAAGCTTGGAGAGACCGGCGACGAACCACTGGCAGCCCAGCTGGATCTGCTCGAGTCGCTTCTTGCTTTGGACAGGGTCGAAAGGAGAAGGGTTGTGGGGTTCCTGAGAGAGGTTGTGGGGAAGACGGAACCGGCTGACGCCGTCCGACAAACATTAAAATCGGCTTCGGGAGCGGCTTCAGCCTAGATGGGCCGCTCCAAGAACGTCTACGCCTCCGTCAAGTCGTACAGCCAGAGGGGCAAGCTGCTCAGGCGGGAAGACTACCAGACCCTTGCCGAGTCGAGAAACCTAGACGAGTTGATGACCCGGGTCAGGAATACCGTATACGAGAGCGTGGTGGCAGACGTTCCCAAACCGTATACCGCCGGCGGGATAGAGTCGGCCATTCGGGGCCACCTTGCATACCTGCACTACAACATAGCCAAGACCGCCGGCAGCTCGCCCATACTGGACGCCTACTACATGAGGTTTACCATAGCCAACCTCAAGGCCATCCTGAAGGGAAAGGTCTTGGGCAAGGTGCAGGAGGAGATAGAGACGCATGTCAACCTCCGCGCCGAGGAGCTGCTGAAGCAGAGGGACACGGTGATCAAGGCGCTGGTGGCAAAAGACCTAGAGGAGGCAGTGGCCAGCCTAGGGCCGACGCGGTTTGGAGAGGACATAGCCAAGGCGGCGGCCATCTACGGGGAGAGCGGAAACATACAGATATTCGACACGTACTTTGACAAGATCATCTACCAGCGCCTGGGCAAGGCTCTGGGGAACACCTGGGACTGGGACATCATAAGGATAGTGGGCCTCGACATAGACTCCTACAACCTGCTCAGCGTGATCCGGGGCAAGTTTTGGGGTCTGGGCGAGGCCGAGATTGAGGACCTGCTGGTTACGCCCAGGCCGTCGGCCCCCCGGGAACTGCTGTCCAGGATGATGACCACCGGGACCGTCAAGGACGCCCTCAACGAGCTGACCGGTACCAAGTACAAGAACATGGTGCCCCAATCGGAGAACGAGATGGACGCGGTGGCGGAGTTTGAGAGATCCCTGGAGGAGGAGATCTATGCCGTCTCGACCAGGTCCTTCGCAAAGATGTTCGGCTTTGCCACCATCATAGGCATTACCAAGCTGACAGCATACGAGACCAGGAACCTGGCTGCCATAGCGTTCGCGGTGGAGCAGGGCATACAGGCCAAGACCACCATGTCCAAGCTGCTGTTGGGCCCCGAGTCATGATGGGGGCGGCGTCTCCGCACGGATCACGAGCTAACTAATATGAACCCCGTTTCTCTACCATGATATTATGATGGGGGATCGGGACTACCGGAGTCTCATAACCAACGCAGTCGATTCGCTTGGCAGGGAGCTGGACGTAAAGATAGACACGGCCGACACCAAAACCATACACCTGGAAGAGGTGGTCCAGTGCCTGCGCAGGTCGTACTATAACAGGAAGGATCCGTTGGATATAGAGCGTCGCGGCTTCAGCGAACTGGTATCGGGACTGCTCAGAAAGCTGCAGTACGGAGCCAAGCAGGCATCCTATGACATAGGCGGCATGACCCTCAAGGGTAGCGCAGACATGGTGGTCGATGATGCCATCATACTCTTCCGCCCCGCCACCAGCACGCTGGAGAACCCCCTGGCCGGGGACCTCCTCTACCTGAACGTCTGCATGTGGATGTACGACAAGCCGGACGGAATAGTGGTGTATATAGCGGGGGATCGGCGGGAGTCATCCTTCTCGCTGACCAAAAACAAGAAGATGTTCGAGGAGACGGTCCGCCGGGTCAGGGTGCTGGGAGACCTGCTGGAGGGAGACAAGGCGCCCATACTGGAACCGTCGGCCGACTGCGAGGAGTGCCAGTACTACCAGCGCTGCTACACCAAGAAGAAGGAGAGCAAGCAGGTGACGCTGGCCAGCATGTTGGGGTTGGGCAAGGACCCAGACTAGAATTAAAAATATTGTTAGGGAGCGGTTCCCTAATCCAGAGGCTCTGGATGTCCCTTGCCCCTGAGGGCAAAGCACACCACTGCTAGTGCTATTGCAACTCCTATTGCTGCGCCATAGGCGGCCATTCCTGCTTCTGCCATGGATGATGTGGTGCCGCCAGCGCTTTTAAAACTTTGTCAGTTATATTGTAGTGAGAATATAGTATAATTATAATATAATTTGGTGATATAAAATCCGGCACCCCTCAGCCCAGCGTCTGCTCGAATACGACCTCGTTCTCCTGGCCCACGGTCATGGAGCTTAGGTTGAAGAATGCCTCGCCGGTGACCCTCCAGGATGTCTGGCCCGACTCCAAGGCCTCCCAGAACCGCGGGGCCCCGCCGGCGTTGTCCAGGATGATCTTGTCCCGGAGGGTGATCGAGCCGTCGCTGAGGATCGTATAGTAGTTGGAGGCATCGACCATGCCCTCGGACCGTTCCCCAATCTGGCCGGCTGCCACCGGCTCCCCGCCCTCGAATACCTGGTACTTGACCAGGGACAGTATTACCGACTTGGGGTTGGGGTTGGTCAGGGTAATAACTATCTCCAGGGTGGCGCCCGTTCGGTCCAGCTCCAGGGTGCGTATGTCATCCACGTTCACCTCGACTGGGCTGATCCGGAGCGGCTCTCCCCCCTGGCCGGCCACCGGGCCCCCGTCCAGAAGGACGCTGCCCGAGGTGACCACCAGTATGATGGCTGCCGCGACCGCCGCTATGGCGGCGCCCACAAACACCTTGGGGTTCAACGTGTGGTGGGTGGAGTGCGCGCGTCATAAATGTTGGGCGGGGTTGCGTCCGCGCATGTCCGGGCCGGCAGGGCGGTACCGGCGGAGAACGCGCACCGGGTCTAATATATAACAGCCAGAGAAGGTACCCAAGCGTTGCAGTACTTTGAGGCCGTGCAGGAGGGACGGCGGCGGGCTGCCAAGTCTCAGATGAGGCTCTTTGATGCGGCCGGCTTTGCCATGTTGACCCTCACCACCAAGAAGGTATCCGGGCGGTTCATGCCGGTGGGGGAGGAAGAGTACGCTGCCACGATACTGACCGGGGACGGTCACGTGGTCATACTGGCTGACGGGGACGGCTTCACCAAGGCCCAGTCCAAGGCGGTCGACAAGGACGAGGCCGGCCGCATATTCGGCAGGTTGAGGGGTGAGGGCATCGAGCCGTTTCCGGGAGACGAGATCATGATCTGGACACAGTCGTATCCGGTCGTCCATGATGGGGCCTAGCCGGTCGGATGTATTATCTCCGTGCCCGTGTCAATCCCCCGTATGGCCTTCTCTAGGTTGTCGGGGGATGCCCGCATCACCCTGGTGGGGATGCCCGACCGCTCTATCACCTTGAGGGCCACCCCGTCCATCAGGTCGTATCCGCCCGCAGTCGACTCCTCGTGGGCCAGCATGTTCCGCAGGGTCCCGATGTCTATCTTCCTGAACATCTTGGCGTTCTTGTTGGTGTTGGGGTCCGAGTCGTAGACCCCGTCCACGTCGGTGGCGTTGATGAACCTCTCGGCCTGCACCTTCTCCGCTATCAGGGCGGCGGTTCCGTTGGTGCTCTGGCCCGGGTACAGGCCGCCTGCAACCACCACCAGGCCGCTGTCGGCAGCAAGCCTGACCTCGGGCAGGGTGGTGGGAGGGTGGGGGTACGCCCTGTTCTTGAGGGCGTATATGAGCAGCTTGGCGTTGAGCCTGGATATCTCGATTCCCAGCTCGTCCAGCGTGGACTCGTCGGCCCCCGACGACCTGGCATGGTTGATGTAGTGCCGCGCTATGCTTCCGCCCCCCGCCACGACAATCGGCTGGAACTCGTCCTCCAGCCCGGCCAGCATGCGGGCGTACTCCTTGAGGGACTTTACGCCGTCCATGGCAAAGACCCGCCCGGAGAGCTTGATTACTATGCGCCTGACCACGGGTTGGCTATATGGCCGCCGCCAATTTAAGTTTGGAGTATTTGGTTAGTTGCGGCGTCTCCGGATTACCGCAATCGCCGCCGCGATCACGGCGATCACGCCCACCGCCGCGGCAACCACGACCATCGAGCCGTCCGCCTGCACGTCCCCGGGCAGGCCCGGTATGGACGAGCCAGACCGGTCAGGCTGCTGTTCGGCCACCATTACCGTGGCCTGGTGGGTCAGGAAGTGCTCCTCGCGGATGTCGTCCTTGTAGCGGACGGTCACCTCTATGTCGTGTTCTCCGTAGACCGGCTCGCCCTCAAACTCCAGCGGTATGTTGAAGGGTACCGGCGAGTCCGTCTCTATCTCGTCGATGAACTGCGTCTGGCTTTTGATGTTGGAGGAGCCCAGCGGATCAACCGACACGAAGCTGAACAGGGCGTCCTCGTTTCCCTCGTTGATTATCTCGCCGATCACCATGGCCGTGTCCGAGATGTTTATCACCCCCACCCCGTACACGGTAAGGTCTATCAGCCCCCTCACGTAAAAGTCGACCACGCGCATCTGCTTGACGGCGTCGCCGTGGGCGTTGAAGTAGCTTATCTCAAGAGGAAGCTGCAGCGTCTGGCCCTTGAGCGTCTCTGGTATGTATACGGTGATGTCTATGTACTGGGAGGAGTGCGGTTCGATGTTTCCCACGTCCCAGTTGGACTCGTATATCACGACCTTCTCCATGTTGGAGCGGGCGGTCTGTTCCAAACCCGCGGCCGGTATCAGGGTGGATATGTCGACGTTGGAGAGCGGGGCGGTTCCGTCGTTGCTTATCTCCACCCTGACGGTGTTGGTCTGCAGGGAGACCAGGAATGGATCCGGCGCCTTCACGTCCAGCACGCTGCTGCCGGGCACCTTCATGTAAAAGTCAAAGAAGGCACTCCGCACGCCGGACTCGCGCAGTCTGGAGTACTCCACCTTGGCTGCGGCCGGATACTGCTGTATCTCCGCGTACGGCTCCACGTTCAAAAAGAATGTCAGGTGGAATATCTCGCCGGCCTGAGAGTTTGTGTTGCTGTCGGAGAGCGCCAAGAACCCCGTATCCCCGGCAGGCGAGAACCCGTAGGGCAGCGAGAGCTCGCCCCGTATCCCGGTGATATCGTGGGTTCCCACGTTGGCAAGCACGACCGTAAACGGCACGTTCCTGTCGCCGGGGGCCACCTCCACCTTGGAATCGAAGGTGCCAAAGTACGAGTCCAAGTACTTGATGTCCCCAAAGTCCCTCTCGAATGGCGAGTTGCCAAATCCCTGCCCGGCGGCGGCGCCAACCGCCGAGACGGCCAGCACCACGCCCGCTAGCACCTCAAGCCTCATAGGGTAACCCTCGCCACATCCTCGTGGAAGGCGCGTCCGTCCTTCATGTGAATGATGCGGTCCACATCCCCAAAGTCCTGCTGGTCGTGGGTCACCACCACGAATGTTTGGTTTAGTTTCATGCACATGGACTTCATCAGCTGTACCACGCTCTCAGAGGTTACAGAGTCCAAGTTGCCGGTTGGCTCATCGGCCAGTACCAGAACCGGCTTGTTGGCCAGCCCCCGCGCGACGGCTACCCGCTGGGCCTGGCCCCCGGATATGCGGTCTGCCCTCTTGTTTATCTGGTCGCGCAGTCCTACCGCTCCGAGCAGCTCGGTGGCGTACTCTCTGGCGTTCCTCTTTCCGGCCATCTGCATGGGCAGCATCACATTCTCCAACACGGTAAGATCCACCAAGAGATTGGAGAACTGGAATATGAATCCCAGCTTCCTGTTGCGGAACGTGGCCGTCTGGCCGTCATTTAGGTTGGTGGTGTCGGTACCATCCACCAAGATGGCCCCCTCGGTGGGTCTGTCCAGCAGCCCCATCTGGTTCAGCAGTGTGGACTTGCCTGAACCCGACACGCCCGTCACCAAGACGAACTCGCCACTCTCGACGCTGAACGAGACGTTGTCGACCGCCTTCACTTGGCTCTCACCCTCGCCGTATATTTTGGTGAGGTTGTTGACCTCCAGTACCTTACCCATATCTCATCGCCTCTACCGGTAACAGCCTGGTCGCCCTGTATGACGGGTACAGCGATGCGGCGACGGCCAGCCCGAACGAGGTAAGGGCGGTCTGGACTATCTTGGGCCAGTCGTAGGAGACCTCCAGGGGCAGGCTGTTGTTGAAGGAGAGTTTGGTCTCCTTGGCATAGAAGGTGTAGGCCAGGCCCGCCCCGGTCCCCACGCTTGCCCCGATAAGACCGATGAGCATGCCCTGCATTATGAATATCACCAGTATGTCCTTTCTCCTGGCGCCGATAGAGCGCATTATCCCGATCTCCTTGGTCTTGCCGTTGACCAGCATCATCTGGATGGTCACTATCGCGAAGGCTGAGGACATCATGCCAAAGTATCCGATCATGTTTATCATGGCTATCCCGGACCGGAAGCCGGCCAGCTGCTGCTCGGCCGATTCCTCGATTGTCTGGGCCACGAATCCGTCGTTGGGGAACGACCGCAGGAAGAGTTCCTTTACCTCAATGGCCCGTTGCGGGTCGTCCACCCGGACCATTATCGAGCCGGTGTATCCCCCCCTGTCCAGCATGTCACGCAGCGTGTCTATGTGTACCACCGCCGAGAAGTCCAGTCCCTGGCCGCCCGGCGATTGGGCTATCCCCGAGACGACCAACCGCCGCACTTGGTCCTGGCCCCACCGGTCCGTCACCCCCAGCTGCAGGCTGTCTCCCACCTGTACGCCGCCCAAGTCGTCTGCCACATTGGACCCCAGCACTATCGAGTTGCGCGCGTACACGAAGCTGCCCTCGGTGACCGTCTGGTGCGCCGTCGATGCCCGTATATCCTGGATGGGATCCACGCCTATCAGCGGCACCCTGCTCTCCTCGATCATACGTCCGTTCTTTGTGATGTTTATCTCGCCGGTACTGGAGAGCCGCGGTGCGGCCGCCTCAACGTATGGAATCCTCTCAAACCAGCCCAGCAGCAGGGTGTCCGGCTGGTCTATCAGGCTGGCCTCGTCGGTGATCAGTATGTCCCCGGTCCGATACTCGGTGATGTCCCGGACTATCGCGTCATAGAGCCCCTGAAAGATGACAAAGTTGACATGGATCACCAGTATCCCGATGGTGACCGCCAGTACGGCCCCTATCAGGCTGCCCCTCTTGTTGAAGAGCATCCGTTTGGCCAGTCTGAGGTGGTAGCTCATGGCTATGTGGAGCGGGGTCGTTTATTTAACGGTGGTGGATTTGGATTCTGCAGGGTTTCCGGATGCGTTTGTACTGGATAACAACCAAACCATACCGCCCGGAAGAGATCTTGATCATGCATGGTGTCGTGCCCATACGGTCGACGGCGATCACGGAGGTGTAGTACCCGGCAGCTCAGCCATGCCCGTATCTTGATGGCAGGCACACGTGCTGCCGGCCCGATCCCCCCGGATCGGGCAAGTGGCGCCCGCATGCCGGTACGGCCCAGGGCAGGCCCGGGGGGTCCGCGAGGCAAGCTTCATTTGGCCCCGCTCGCCCCCCGTAACCCATGGAATCTGCCACCCGCGATACCGTGTTCCAGGGCAGGATACTGGGGTTGAGTGTGTACGAGGGTGTCGTCGAGGGGCGCCGGGTGAAGCGCGAGATAATAGAGCACCCCGGCGCCGCGGCGATGCTGGCATTCGACGAGGATGGCATGGTGATAATGGTAAACCAGTACAGGTTTCCCCGCGGGCGCGTCCTTGAGATACCCGCCGGCACGCTGGAGAAGGGCGAGAGTCCCAGAGAGTGCGCCCTGCGGGAGCTGCAGGAGGAGACCGGCTACGCCGCCGATAACATGGAGCCGCTGCTGGCATACTACCCCTCGATAGGCTACAACACCGAAAAGATACACTGTTTTGTGGCCACCGGGCTCAGAAGGGTCTCCGGCGCCCACCCCGACGAGGACGAAATAATATCGGTTGAGCGCCACAGGGCGGAGGATCTCATGGACATGATCAGGCGCGGCCAGATAGAGGACTCCAAGACCATCTGTGCCCTGCTGGCCTACATGGCGGGGACGGGCGGCTCCAGGTAGCGGCGGCCGCCGGTCAGTCGTGGATGGGCTGTACCAGATCCGCCACATCCGACCAGAACCGTCCTATGCGCTCAAGGCCGTACACCAAGTCGATGTAGTTCAGCGGGACGTCCCCGGACATGCCCGTCCTCAGCCGCAAAAGCCCGTCCTGGTACCCGCTGTGCAGCGATATCGCCTCGATGGCCTGCCGGCGGTCATGGCTCACCAGGGCGTCGACCGCCTTTGTGGCCAGCAGCTCCAAACCCTTGGCCACCTCGTGTACCTCCCCCAGCCTGTCGGCCGGTATGGCCGAGCCGTGCATCATGCCGGCCAGCCACACTATGGTGTCGCCGGCGTTCTCCAGCAGGTTGGCTGCTATCCTGTAGTCCAAGACATCCGTTCTCTCCAGGTTGAGCGCGCTGGACAGCCTCTCGTCCACTAGGGCGCTGCGAATCAGCCTCACCAGCAGGAAGTACTGGCGGTTGACCTCCGCGTCCCGGTTGCGCAGCGTGTCCAGCCCGGCCAGCTCCCCCGTCCTCATGCTCTTGAGCACCTCCCCGAACATGCCCAGAGATATGGCGTTCATCCTGACCAGTATCTTGTCCGGGTTGAGCGTGGTCGAGTCCAAGAGAAACTGCATCGTCACGTTGGCTGGGTCCTCCTCCACTATCTCCATGCCCACCAACCTCCTGGTGGAGTACCGGATCTTTTCACGATCCTCCACCGGTATGGCCGACGCCGAGGTGATGCGTATTATGTCATACCCAAGAAGATAGGCGCCCGTCAGATTCGCCGCTATGTTCTCGTCGCGCGGCAGGGGGTAGGCTATCACCAAGTCCTTGGTCTGGCGCCTCTCGCCGGTGGCGGTGATCGACAGGCTGCCGCGTGCCGTCTCTATCTCCACCTGGCTGCTCTTGGCCAAGCCGTTGGCCTTCACCCAGTCCCTGGGAAGGGACACCAGCATGCTGGAGCCTATCTTCTGCAGCCGCCTCACGAATTTAGCCAATTTATATCAGTATAAGTAATTTAATCCATATTCTTATATTTTGCTGTCAGTTTAAACTAAAACGAGATGATGGTAGGCACGGCTTTCTGTCCTGCTCATATCACCGGCTTCTTCAGGGCTGACATCTCCGGGACGCCAGAGACCACGGGATCAGTGGGGGCAGGATTCTCCATAAGGGAGGGGGTAACCACGACCGTCCGGGTACCGGCGGATGGGAGCGCCGGCAGGGTTGAGGACGGCAGGGTTGAGGACGTGGTCGGGCAGTTCCTGAGGACCATCGGAGACGAGGGACGGGCCGTCGAGGTGGAGCACCGGGTCGACGTTCCTGTGGGGTATGGACTGGGATCCAGCGGTGCCTTGGCACTCTCAGCGGCATACGCGCTGGACCAGGCATTCGGCACGGGGATGAAGCGTGAGGAGCTGGGCCGGATGGCGCACCGCGCCGAGGTACGCCACAGGAGCGGATTGGGGGATGTGCTGGCAGCGTACCATGGCGGGTTCGAGGTAAGAACCAAGGCCGGCGCCCCGGGGCACGGCATGCTAGAGAAGTTCGATGTAGGGGATCCGTCGGTGTTGGTCGTGTGCATCTCGCCCTGCCCCACCAGCAAGTTCTGGGGCAAGAGGATGGGTCTGATGAACGGGATCGGAGGCGAGATGGTCGGCGAGATGCTTGAACACGGGGACGCGGGGCTGTTCCAGAGGATGTCCATGGATTTCGCCAGAAGGAGCGGGGTGGCGACGCCTGCCATCGAGAGGGTGGCCGGTCTGATACGTAAGACCGGAGCCGATTGCGGGGTGGCCATGCTGGGCGAGACCGTGTTTACGATCATCCCTCCCGAGGATGAGGAGAGGGTGGCCGGTGCGCTGCGGGGCTATTCTGTGCTCAGGACCCGGCTGGATACGGAGGGGGCCAGGGTCCTGGCATGAGTGGTGGCGTCATACCGGAGTCTCACCCCAGGTTCGAGTCGCTCAGGACAAGGGAGATGATGGTGGCCGGTTTTGAGGCGGGGGCGGTGGCCCAGGAGGGACTGATGGCCCATGGCAGGGGGGAGGCCTTTGACTATATGATGGGCGAGGAGACGACGCCGGCGGCCGAGGCGGCGGCCGAGGCGGCAGCGGCCGCCCTGCTGCTGGCCGAGAGACCGGTTCTGTCGGTGAACGGTAACGTGGCGGCCCTGTGTCCTGGTGATGTGGTAGGGCTGGCCGCTGTCTCGGGAGCCAAGATCGAGGTTAACCTCTTCTATGATGGTGATGGGGCACGGAGAAGGGTGGTAGCCGACATCCTGCGCGGCAGCGGCGCGGCCAATGTGTTGGGCACCGAGGAGGACCTGGCCATCCTCTCCGGTCTGGACTCGGCCAGGAGAAGAGTGAGCGCCGAGGGCATACTGGCGGCCGACGTGGTGATGGTTCCGCTGGAGGACGGGGACCGCGCCGAGGCCCTCCGCAAGGCTGGCAAGGGGGTGATAGCGGTGGACCTGAACCCGCTGTCCAGGACCGCACGCGCCGCCGACATAACGATAGTGGACAACGTGATGCGGGCCCTGCCCCTGGTGGCGCGGTACTGCGGGGAGATGAAGGGGCGCGACCGCGGGTCGCTGATGGCCGTCGCGGGCGGGTTCGACAACGGCGCCAACCTCAGAAAATGTATATCTTATATGGTACGGTGGTTAGAGGGCGGTTCTGATGCATAAGAGGGTGAGGGATGTCAAGGCCATGAAGGGCGCAAAGAAGATTGTGGCGATCACCGCGTACGACTATACCATGGCCTCCCTCTGCGAGCGCGGGGGCGCCGACGTGCTGCTGGTGGGCGACAGCGCAGGCATGGTCATGCTGGGGTACCCGTCCACCATACCGGTGACCATGGAGCACATGTGTATGTTCACCGGCGCGGTGGCCCGTGCCCGGAAGAGTTCCCTGGTGGTGGCGGATCTGCCGTTCATGTCATACCAGACGGGCGCCGAACGGGCCTTGGAGAACTCGGGGAGGCTCATCCGGGAGGGCGCCGACGCAGTCAAGCTTGAAGGGGGACGGGAGGTGGCCGAGACCGTCCGCGCGATAACGAAGGCGGGCATACCGGTAATGGGGCACATAGGGCTCCAGCCCCAGAGCGCCGAGCTGTACCAAGGGTACGAGGTGCGGGGCAGGACGGACGGGGAGGCGCAGGCGCTGCTTGAGGAGGCCAGGCTGCTTGAGGAGGCCGGGGCATTCTGTGTGGTGTTGGAGAAGGTTGCCCACCAAGCGGCTCGGATGGTCACCGGCGGGTTGGGCATACCCACCATCGGGATAGGATCCGGGGCAGCCTGCGACGGACAGGTGCTGGTGGCGCATGACATGTTGGGCATGTATGAGAAGGAGCTGAGGTTCGTCAAGAGATACGCAACCCTATCGGAGGATATAAGACAGGCCGTATCCGCGTACAGACGTGATGTTGAAGAGGGATCTTTTCCCGGCCGGGAGCAGACGTTCTACATGGACGAGGGGAACCGGGCATGATTGAAGGCCACCCGTCTCTGGACATAACAGGCTCGGACGGGACCGAGCTTGCAGGAAAGCGGGTGGTGTTGTGCGTATCCGGCAGCGTAGCCGCATACAGGGCCATAGACCTGGCCAGGCTGTTAATGCGTCGAGGGGCCAGCGTCAGGTGCGTGCTCAGTCCCGCCGCCGCACAACTGATCACCCCCGCCTACTTCACATGGGCCACCGGAAACCGCGCCGTATCGTCCCTGGGGGGAGAGATGGAGCATGTGGAGCTGGCAGACTATAACAGGGCCGACATCGTCGTGTCGTACCCGGCTACGGCCAACACAATAGGAAAGCTGGCAAACGGCATAGATGACACGGCCCTCGCCACGGTACTGACCACCGCCCTGGGATCCGGCACTCCCATGGTCATCTGCCCGGCCATGCATGATGCCATGTACGAGAATGTGGCCGTACGGAGGAATGTGGAGTTTTTGGGACAGGTGGCCAAGTTCCTGCCGCCGACCATGGAGGAGGGAAAGGCCAAGGTTGCCGAACCGCAGGATGTCCTGGATGGCGTGATCGACATGATAACAAAACCGGCCCGGCTCCGAGGCAGGAAGGTGCTGCTGGTTGCCGGCCCCACGCTGGAGAGGATAGATCCGGTGAGGGCGGTCACCAACATGAGTTCGGGCAGGACCGGTGTGCTGCTGGCATCCGAGTTCGTGCTGGACGGATGCAAGGTTACAATGGTGTACGGCCCCGGAAGGGAGAGGCCGCCGGCCGGAACCAAGGTGATCAACGTAACCAGCGTCGCGGAGATGATGGAGGCGACCATACGGGAAGCCGGGACCGGTTACGACGTCATAGTGATGGCGGCGGCGCCGGCCGATTACCACCCCGCCGAGTACAACCGCTCCAAGATAGACAGCTCGCTGGATAGCCTGGAGATCAAGATGGCCAAGACGCCCAAGATAATAGACCGCGTCAGGGATGTGGCCGACGGGGCCTTGTTGGTGGGCTTCAAGGCGGAGGTCAACGTGACCGAGGACCAATTGATAGAGTCCGCCCGGCAGAAGATGAAGGAGGCTGGCGCCGACATGGTGGTGGCCAACGACGTCGGAGACGGCTACCAGAGCGATCCGGAGAACAACCGGGTGATAGTGGTGGACGCGGCAGGCCACAGCAGTTCCGGCCGTAAGAGAAAAGAGGAGATCGTCAGGTTCATCAAGGAAAAGATAGAGGAGAAGTGGGTGGAAAAGACCACCCAATGAACCCGTCCGAGTACAAGAGAAGCAACATCGCCGTATGGAACGAGGTTGCTCCCAGGTACCACAGAAGGTGGGTGCGCCCCGGAACCGGCCCGTTCGGGTGCGCCGGTGTGATGCTGGACATGGTCAACGTCAGGGCCGGCAACGCGGCGCTCGACATGGCGTGTGGAACCGGGGCCGTGTCTAGACAGTTGAGCGCCCGCGTGGGCGAGTCGGGGCGGGTGGTAGGTGTTGATGCATCCCCAAGGGCGCTGCATATAGCGCGTGGGTGGGCCAAGAACGGCCACAACCTGGACTTTGTAAACGCCGACGCCGAGACGGTCTCGTTCGGGAGGAGGTTTGATATAGTCACGTGCCAGTATGGGCTGTTCTTCTTTCCTGACGCCTCCAGGGCGCTGCGCAACATGAGGGAGAGCATGACCGACCGGGGGAGATTGGGCATCGTCGTCCATGGTACCAGGGAGAAGGTCCCGTACCACGGGTGCATGATACGCGAGGCCGTACGGTTCATACCCGATTATATCCCGCCAGATTCCCCCGCCCTGGACAGGTACTCGGAGAGGGGGCCGCTGCGGGACGTGGTGGAGGGGGCCGGGTTCACCGACGTATCCATCAGGGAGACCACCTTCAGGTACAGTCCGGGTGATTTCGGCGCCTACTGGAGAAACTACGTCAGGTATGTGGCAAGGCCGCTACGCGAGAAGATAGCCTCCCTGAGCCGGAGGAGAAGGGCGGAGTTGCGGGAGGCCGTCCGGCATGGAACCGTCCCTTATACCGGGGATGATGGGACGATTGACTTTCCTTGGCAAGTTTTAATTCTGGCCGCCTCCAGATGATTGTACGATGGGGGATCCAAAGGAGTCCGAGACCAAAAAATTTCTCAGAAAGAGGGCGCCCTTCTACATTGCCGGGGTGACGCTGTTGTTGGTGTTTGTGGTGCCAGAGATCACCAAGGGGGGCCTGCAGGACATCATTCCTGATACGCTTGGCGCAGAGGAGAGGGTGGTGCTGGATCACGTGTTGAGGTACGCCGGACCCAACGATGCAGGACTCAGCATGGAGGATGCGATAACGCAGAGGATCAAGGCCGACTATCCGGACGGCAACGTCTTTGATCATCGCGCCACCGCCCTGGATGCAGCGGTTACGGAAACCGGTACGGATTCATACCGCGTGGTGTTAAATTTTGAGTCGTACGACCGGGACTTTTCCTTTGACTGGAACGTAAACATGGACAGCGGCCAGATCCAAGGAAACAACGATGTCTCCAAGGATATAGTAGATCTGGTAGACTTTTACGACTAGCCCACCCGCACCAATTCCTTGGTGAATTTGTGCATGACGGATGGCCGACGGCCCACCATGACCGAGTCCTCTATGCGTACGCCCAGCCTGCCCGATATGTAGATCCCCGGCTCGACGGTTATGGCCATGCCCCGCTCCAGTGAGATCTGGCTGGATCCCGAGACGGTGGGCTGCTCGTGCACCTCCAGTCCGATACCGTGCCCGGTGGAATGGATGAAGAACTCGCCGTATCCACGCTCGCCTATCAGCGTCCTGCACGCGCCGTCTATCTCATGGCAGGGTTTGCCGGGCGATGTTGCCTTTATGCCCGACTCCTGCGATTCGCGAACTATGCCGTATATGTCGGCTGCCTTTTGCGGGATTTGGCCGACGGCGAACGTTCTGGTGGCATCGGAGACATACCCCTTGTGGCGCAGCGTGATATCTACCACCACCAGATCCCCCCGTTTAAATCGCCGGGAAGTGACCTGGGCGTGAGGAAGCGCCCCGTTGGGCCCCCCAGCAATTATCAACGGGTTAAGGGTCGAGGCATATCCGGTGTCAAACATCTCCTGCCCCATTGCGCGGGACATGAGGATGGCCTGCAGCTCCGATTCTTTCTGGCCGGCAGCCATCGTCTCGGCGCATACCCCAAACAGTCCGTCTATTACGGCGGAGGCCCTTTTCAGGATCCTTATCTCGCCTGGGTCCTTGATCATGCGCGAATTGGAGAATGGGGATGGCTGGTGTGTTATGCTGGGGATTTGTTTTTTCAGCAGCATCATGGTGGAGTGATCCCTGCAGTCCGTAGCCGGCTGCCTGCCTGCCAGCGCCTTGGCCGATGCCGGAATCAGGCCCGAACCCCTGTCCGCCGTCACTATATCGCAATGGCTGGACTCGGCGGCGGCCCTAGGCGCCTCCAGTTGTGGAGCCACTATCGTGGCGCCATCCTCGTCTAGTATGCCGATGGCCTCTCCCCAGAACCCGGTCATGTAAAAGAGGTTCTCAGGAGTACAGGCCACTAGAGAATCGCAACCGGCTTGACGGGCATGATCCAGCAGCGTACGCCGTCGCGCGTCCATGCAAATCGGCCGGCTGCTCTAAATTTATGTCTGGTGTACGGCCATTTTCCGCGCCCCGGTGCCGCACCCGGTAAAGTACGAATGGTCATGTTGCCCCCGGCACCGTCCGGTCATCCGGAGGGCTCCATGTGCAAAGTTTGTATAATGTCAGAGGCGCGCCCCTGCATGACCGAGAAGAAGAAGGTGGTAGCCCTGCTCTCCGGCGGCCTGGACAGCCAGCTGGCCGTTAGGATGATGCAGAAACAGGGTTTTGAGGTGTCGGCGGTGGCCATCAAGACTCCGTTCTGCGACTTTGACTGCGGGAGAGGTTGTGGTTTTGAAATACGCGAGAGGGCCGACGATCTAAACGTCAATCTCAAGACCGTGTATCTTGGAGACGAGTATATCGAGATGCTCAAGCACCCCAAGTATGGAAGGGGGGCGGGTTTCAACCCGTGCGTTGATTGCCGGGCGATGATGTTTGATGCAGCCAAGAAGCATATGAAGGAGATAGACGCCGAGTTCATAATATCGGGAGAGGTGTTGGGGCAGAGGCCCATGAGCCAGCACCGGAAGGCCCTCAAGAACATAGAGGCGGAGTCGGAGCTTGAGGGAAAGATAGTCAGGCCGCTCTCCGGAGCACTCCTGCCGGCCACCAACCCAGAGAGGGACGGGCTCATAAGACGCGAGGATCTGGGAATGATCAGGGGGCGGAGCCGAAAGCCTCAGCTGGCCATGGCCAGGGAGTTCGGGATAGAAGATCCGCCCAATGCTGGTGGCGGCTGCCTGCTGACGGATCCTGCCTTTGGACTGCGTACGAAGGATCTGTTCGAACATACCAAGACGCCCACCATCAACGACATTGATCTATTGAAGCTGGGACGCCACCACAGGCTAGATGAGGAGACGAAGATGATTGTTGGTAGAAACCAGACGGAGAACGAGACCATCCGGATGCTGGCCCTGCCCGGGGACATACTGCTGGAGGCGCGGGATTTTGTAGGGCCCACCACCATACTTCGGGGAAAGACCGCAAAAGATCATGTTGTATTTGCGGCCTCGGTGACCCTAAAGTACTCTGATGCGCCCGGCGCTGAGGGTTATGTGACAGTATCTGATGGTGACATAAAAAACGACGTTGCTGTAGCCCCCGCCATCGAGGAAGACTACAAAAAATTCAGGATCCAGTCACCCGACACGAAATAAGCCCGCACCAGCCTTGGGCGGGATCTGCTGATCCCGCGGGATGACTCCGGGAAAAAGATGCGCCGTGGCTTGCACGAAAATGGTTGGCGGGCTGGGCGCAGGCGGCCCAATTTCCGGGTCGTTGTTGGATCATGCCGTTCATCCACGGCTACTATGGCGGTACGAAAAAGCTCGCCGGAGTGCGAGTAGGGTGGAAGGTGCCGGTCCGGCAAAAATGGAGCCAGTTACCCATCGGTCAGGTCTCAATCCGTCCTTTGTACGCATCAACCGTATTTTCGAGAGAACCCCGGTGACATTTTCCGGATTTTTGGACAAGACCTACAAGTGGGCACAAGTGGGCACATTGTAGACATGGAGCTTATATCATCGTTCTGAGTCATAATACTACAATGCAAGAAACCCCTGCTGGCGCCATCTACGCGCACCCGGAGATCCTGGTAGACACAGACTGGGTGGCCGAGAACGGCCTGAACAATGGTATGCGGCTGGTAGGGGCCAACTACGATCCGGCAAAGTTTCACCACCAAGGCCACATCCGGGGATCCACCATGCTCCGGCGGGAGGACCTGTTCAGGGGCGACGGGTCGATGGATAAGGTTTTTGGGGGGGAAGGGGTATGAATACTAGTGTTATGGCATCCGCGAATCCCATCTATCTCAAGGCCATTACGGTTCGTGACTTTAGCGATATGGAGATGATCAAAAAGGACATCAAGGGCGGCATGATTCTCATTATCAGGGTAGGGCCCATGGCCCAGAAGGATGTCGGCCAGCTGCGCAAGCTGGTCGAGGAGCTGTACGCCGTTGCCAGGACCGAAGGCGCCGACATTGCAAGGCTGGGTGATGAGCGTATTATAGTAACGCCCGCAGGCGTGCAGATATGGAAACCCCAGTATGACCTAAAATAACTTGACGGCTTCTTGCACCTGTGGGTTGTAGGCGGGTAGTTTGTATATGCGCCTGATGTTGGATGCAAGGTTCTCTGACTTGCGCCTCTCGCCGTGGTTAACCAGAACGCGGCGGAGTTTGGGCCGTAGTTTATGCACAAACGACATCAGCTGGTTGTAGTCGCTGTGGCCGCTGAAACCGTCCAGCTTTTCTATCCCCGCGTTGATGGTCACCGCCTCGACCTTGTTGCCCCGGCCCAGCATGGAGACCTGCTTTGCGCCGTCCAACACCCGCCTGCCCATCGTCCCGTTGACCTGATAGGAGACGAAGAGGATCTTGTTCTGTTTGTGGGGGGCTATGTTCTTGAAGTATTCCAGTACCGGTCCGCCCTCCAGCATGCCGGAGGTGGCCAGTATTATCCCCGGCGAATCCTCGCGGATGGCCTCCCCCCGGGAGTCGGCATGCTCTATGTTGGTAAAGTACTCCGAGTCGAATGGGTTGTCGTCGGTCTCCAATATCTTCTGGCGCAGCTCCCTGGCCAGATACTCGGGGTACGCTTCGTGGATGGCAGAGGCCTCCGATATCATACCCTCCGTGAACACGGGCGCCTCCACCATCTCGCCCGACTTCATGTAGTGGTCGATCACCATCATTATCTCCTGCGCCCGGCCGACGGCCGGTATGGGTATGAGGATCTTGCCCCCGTCGGCCAAGGTACGGTTTACTACGTTGATAAACGCCGATTCCACCTCCTGCCGGGTGGGTTGGATGTCTTCCTTCAGTCCGTAGGTGCTCTCTATAAGCAGGGTCTCGGCTCGGGGAAAGCTCCAGCTGGCGGCCTCAAACAGGATGCTCTTGCCGAATTTTATGTCGCCCGAATACACAAAGTTGTGGTCGCCGTTGCCTATATGGAAATGGCATAGGGCTGATCCCAGTATGTGGCCGGCGTTGGCCAGGACCAGTTTGATGTCCGGGGATATGTCGGTAACCGTGTTGTATGGGAGTGTAATGGCCTGCCTCATCACCTGTTTTACGTCCCTGTCAGAATACAGCGGTATCTTGCCCTGGGCGTTGGCCACCTTGATGGCATCCAGCTGGATCAGGTTCATCATTGGAAGGGTCGGTTCCGTGCAGTATATCGGGCCGCCGTACCCGTACTTGCAGAGGACCGGCAGAAAGCCGGTGTGATCCAGGTGCGCGTGGCCTATGACCACGGCGTCTATCTCGTCCAGTGTTATGTTGGCCCAGTCCAGCCGCGGGTACGCCTCGCTGGCGCTCCGCGCCCCGGGGTTCACGCCGCAGTCTAGCAGTATCTTGCTCTCGGGGGTGGTCAGGAGCATGCAGGATCGCCCAACCTGCCCAAATCCGCCCAGCGTCAGCAGGGAGACCTCTGACTTTTGCGCGATCCTTGGCCGGAATATCTCGTCCCCTATCTGCTTGAACTGCTTGGTGCGTTCGGTACTGGATATGCGCAGGTTGTAGTTTATCATCTGGATGGTGCTAGAGGCGGTGGCGGTGGCCTTGCGGATACGTATACGCCACCCCAGCTCCTCGGTTATCTTGTTATGGTCAAACTTGGGGTTCTTCTGCAGCAGCCAGGGGCGCTTGACCTCGACCGTGATCTCTCCGATCGCCCCATCAAAGAAGGTGCCCCGGAGTCCTGCCTCCTTGGGGATGTGACTGGCCAGTATCTCCTTTGCGTCGTCCTCCGGCTTCCGGATTGATTGGTCGGTCCTGATTACTATGCGCTTCTTGATCGTGCTGACCAGATTCGAGAGCACCTTGCTCCTGTCCAGGAGAAATTTGGGGGAGCTGGTGTAGATGGCTATGCGCGGTCCTTCGTACTCGATCTTGGTGATCTTGGCCCCCTGCGGTATGTTCTGCAGGATGGTGGCCATTATGTTCTGGTTGGATGGCTCCCGTTGGTCTGATTTTCTGTGCATTGTACCACTAGAGTTCAATGATGGCCTTCTTCTGCTCGTCGGCCAGCAGGCGGAATCCGTCCCTGTCTATCACCGCGATGTTGATCCCGTCACCGGTGCCGATGTTCCTGACTATGGCGGCCTTGACCGCCACCAAAGCTACACGTTTGGCATCCTCTATGCTCAAATCCTGCCGGTACTCATCCTCCAGTACGCCATAGGCGACCGGGGAGCCGCTGCCGGTAGTGACAAATGACTTTGCCTCCACCGAGCCGAACATGTCTATATTGAAAAGCGCCGGCCCGTCACCGTCGTACCCGCCCACCAGTATGTCGGCTATGAATGGATACCCGCGGTTCCGGTGGAATAAGAGTGAGGTCAGCCTCGCCAAGGACTGGATTGGTATGGGGACGGACTTTTGGAGCCTGTGGAGGTTTGCGTGGTACCGTAGGATGTCGGTTATGTTCTGGGCGTCGGCCACACCGCCGGCCAGTGTCAGGCCCGCGTGCTGGTCTAATCGCTGGATCTTCATGGTGTTGTTGTTTGCGATGAAATAGCCTGCGCTGGCTCTCATGTCGGCGCAGAGCACTACACCCTCGCCGGTCTTGATCCCTACCGTAGTAGTCCCATGCAGAATTTTCTCTTCTATGGTTGCCAAAGACGCACCTAGTGGTTCTGATGCGCTGACACCCTTTTAAATAACTTTTTAATTGTCGGATTGATGGCTTCCGGAGCAGCCGCACCCCACACCATGGAACTGCCCCGCAGAATAGTGATAGGGGAGGGGAACGTCGGCGGGCTGGGGGCGTTTCTTGGGTCCCTTGCCGGAACAGGCAGGGCATCGTTGGTCTCCGGCGAACAGGTAAGAAGGGTCGTGGGGGGGTTGGTGGAGGAGTCCCTGCGAGCCGCCGGCCTGGAGTTTTCCTGGTACATGTCCAAGGACAACAGGGCGGACTCGGTCAGGGCCATACAGGAGGAGATACGGAAGGACTCGGGAGAGGTGGCGGTAGGAATCGGCGGCGGACGTTCCGTGGACACCGCAAAGATGGCGGCCACCAACCTGGGCATCCCGTACGTGAGCGTGCCTACTGCGGCCTCCCACGATGGCATGGCCAGCCCCTTTGTGTCGGTGCGGGATGACAAACCACATTCGGTGGTGGCCTCCGCCCCGCTGGGCGTCTTTGTCGACATAGGCATCATCAGGAGGGCCCCCTCCAGGCTGCTTGCCAGCGGGTGTGGTGACCTGATAGCCAACATCATCGCCGTGCGGGACTGGCAGTTGGGGCATGAGAGAACCGGGGAGTACTATGGCAGGTACTCTGCAAACTTGGCCATGATGAGCGCCAACATAGTGATGGAAAACTCGCACGCGTTTGCAGAGAAGGGTTTGGATGCTAGAATGATCGTGGAGGCGCTGATCAGCGCCGGGGTGGCCTCGTGTATAGCAGGCAGCAGTCGGCCATGTTCCGGCGCCGAGCACCTGTTCTCGCACGCGCTAGACGTGATAGCCCCGGGCAAGGGGCTGCACGGGGAAAAATGCGGGATCGGTTCTATAATGATGGCCAAACTGCACGGGTTGGATTGGGCGGTGATAGCGCAGGCTCTCAGGGATGTGGGGGCGCCCGCCACTGCAGCAGAGATTGGGCTGGATGGCGGCGAGGTTACCAAGGCGTTGGTAATGGCGCAGGAGCTCAGACCGGAACGCTATACGATACTTAGGGAGGCCGCGCTAACCGAGGATGCCGCCGAGTGGCTGGCAGTCCAGACCGGCGTGCTCTAGCCGTCGGCCTCGGGTTCGTCTTCTTTTAGTTCGGGGGGAGACGTCTTTGTGACGTTTTTGTACGTCTCCACAAAGCGTACCACGGAGAGATCTGGTACGAACTGGAAGAGCCCCATCTGTAGTAGGAATTTGATGTTCTGCAGTTTGTCGTTACGCAGCATGCCCTCCGGAACGCGCACCTCCAGCTTGTCGCCTTCCAAAGTGTAGCCGTCCGGCTCAGACAGCATTCCGACATTGCCGAGGATTGCCTCTATCCTGTCGGCTGCCGAGTCTAGCGACTTGATCACGTTAAAGTCATAGAGTACGGATCTGCCCGCATACCTAAGGTTGAAGTCTATCTGTACCCTGCCGGATCCTATGAACCGTACCGTCCCGACCTGATTGTCTACGGTGACCACATCCCCCACCGAGGCCCTGTCGGCATCCTCGCCCAGCTTCCTGAGGGTTACCATCTTAACCTTCGACCTGATCCTGTCCCCGTAGGCACCGTCCGGGGGCACCTCCACGGTCTGCGGTACGGCAAGCTCCGCCCCCGCCAAGGCTGCGTTAAAGCCCTTCGGGACCGGATACGAAGGATCCCCGATGGATACCAGTTTCGGTTGGTAGACGGCGCCAGGCTTTGGATCCTCTAGTTTGGAGGAGTCGGCGGCTCGCGTGGTCTCGATCACGGTATCGGCGTCCTTCAGTCTGGCGGTATAATCCACCATGACCAGGCTGCCCTTCTCGAATGTCATCGTCGATGCTGCCGGAATTCCCAATATTAAGTTAGATTATGTTTGGTTGGGCGGGCTGGTAACCGTTCAACCCCTTTTTAAAGACGGCCGGTTTTGGTGTCAAATTCGGCCAAAATCGTTCCTGATCACTACTATCTAGAGAGGGGGTTGAACGGTTGCCGGGCTGCATATTTGCGCAGGCAGATCCTCCGGGTGGCGGTGCCTTCCTGCGCGCCGACCATGGGCGGTAGATCCTGACCGACCGGGTTTATGACTAAGGATAAAAGATGGATCCGGGGTACGTAGGAGGTGAGAGTTGTGTTTCTGGGTACCGCGGCGGCGGTTCCCACCAAGGATAGGGGTCTCTCCTGCATGTGTATAGAGAGGGAGGGTGAGGTGCTGATGTTCGACGCCGGGGAGGGTACCCAGATGGCCTTCTCGAGGGCAGCCTTGGGTTGGAACAGGAACATGGCCGTCTTTATAACCCACATGCACGGTGACCACTGCCTGGGGTTGCCCGGTCTCATACAGACCATGTCGCTCCAGAGCAGGAGCAGGCCCGTCCGGATATACGGACCGCCGGGCATTTCCGGCTTTGTAGAGGCAAACACGCGCCTGCTCAACTTTGAACCACCCTTCGCGGTGGAGGTGCACGAGGTGGACGAGGGGGTGATCCTTGAGACGGAGGGGTATCTTGTGAGGTCGTGCAGCGCCGATCATACCGTTCCCGCGTACTCATACCTGTTGGAGGAGAGGGAGAGGGCCGGGAGGTTCCACCCAGAGAGGGCGCGGGAGCTGGGCGTGCCCGAGGGCAGGATGTGGGGTTTGTTGCAGAAGGGCAGGGATGTGGAGGTGGATGGAAGGGTGGTCAGGCCTGAGCAGGTCCTGGATGAGGGCAGGCCGGGTATCAGGATAGGGTACTCGGGCGACACGAGGCCCACCAGTCATCTGGGGAAGTTCTTTGCCGGGTGCGACTATCTGGTCTTCGACTCTACCTTTACCGAGGATTTGAGGGAACGGGCGGATGCTACGCGCCATTCCACTGCAAGGGGCGCCGCCACGCTGGCCAAGAACGGAGGGGTCCGCAACCTGATACTCACCCACTTCTCAGCTAGGTACGGGGATGATACCGTCCCGCTGGCGGAGGCCCGCAGGATACACGGCTCGGTAATCGCCGCCAAAGACATGATGAGTGTGGAGGTGTTATGATGCGGCGCGGTTCCGGTACAGGGCCACGGCTGCCAGGCCGATTCCCGCCGCTCCAAGGCCAAGCCCGACATACGCGATACTGTTGCTGTCGCCGGTCCGCTCCAGCGCGTCCAAGCGTTCCCTAAGCCCCTCTAGATCAGCCTGGTATGCAGATGCTAGATCGTTCAGATCCGCGCGGTGCAGGGATGCCAGGTTCTCTAGGTCGGCCCGAACGGCGTCCTGCTCGGTTGCCATGTTGTGGATTGGTCCGTAGTCCCGGGGAAAGGTGATATGATCCGCATTACGCACCTGGGGGGGATGCATGGAGAAGCTTATGATGGCATCGCCTATGTTGCCAAGTATGTTGGCTTGGTAGTAGCCGGGCCTGAGTATCTTGACGAAGGCGCGGTACTTCCCGGGGATCTCCTCGTCTGGATCCAGGAAGAGGGTGATTTTATAATCCCTTGCGACCAGTTGTATCTTGAGGGTGTCTTCCAAACCGACGACGCCGTTCTCGAATGGTTGATCCTTCAGCTCCATGTCCGGTACCAGAGGACTCACGTACAGTATGACGGCGTTGATCTCCCCGGCGTATGGAGGCTCGTTCTCCCAGCCTATCTCCATCCTGTATCCTTGCACCGAGTCCAGCGTATGGCCCTGGGCAGCAGCAAAGAGCGCCGGCACCACCATGGCGCAGGTTAAGGCAGCGATCCATCTCAACAGTGTGTTTTGCCGCAGAGGGACGTAAAAATCCAATGGTGCGCACAACGAATTGCAGTGTCCGAAAATCATGTCGCGCCCCGTCTTGACTGTCAGTCACGAATGGCCTCTTCCATCCACTTGGGATTCTGATGTCTTATTTCGTCGGTTGTCCTTTTTTGTGGAACGCCGTCGGTGGAGTTTCGTAGTTGTTGATGTCAAGCGAAAAGTGCAGGCGGCCCGCATTGTAGTACTCGATGTAGTCCTTCAAGCTTGAGTAGTGCCAGACTCATCCTCCAAGCTCCGGTGGAACCGCTCAAGCTTACCGTTGGTCTGCGGGTGGTACGGCCTTGAGTTTATCAGTCCTATGTCGAGGCTGAGCAGTTCGCTCTCGAACGGGGTTGGGGTCCAGGAACCGGTCTGCTTCTTGCGGCCGCCCCTGCCGACGAAGCAGGATCCGTTGTCCGAAAGGACGGTCGCTGGCGCTCCGAATCTGGAGATTGCCTGCCTGATCACGGCCACGACGTTGACCGAGGTGGCCTCCTTGAAGAGTGCCGCCCCGGTGACGCATCTGGAGGCGTCGTCCAGGTAGGTAATCAGGTTCAGTCCCTTCATCCGCGGATCATTCATGGCATGCCAGTCGGTGTGCCACATGGCGTTGGAGTAGATGCGCCCGTACCTGACCCACTTGCGTTGCTTGGTCTTTGCAGTAGTTTCTGCTACCAGGCCCTTGGACTTCATTATCCCATATGCACGATAGCGGCTTATATCGTGCCCCCCCCCTTGTGCAGTCTCTTGGAAGTACGTACCACGCCCTCTGGCTTGCGGTTGTGGACATCCAGTACCGCCAGGATCTCCTGCTCGGACGGCGCCGGGTCGGCGGGTCGGCCGGCGAGGCGCTGGACGTGAACCGTACCGGTCTTGCAGTACTCTGTCCACAGGCGCCGGATGTGCCTTTGCGTTACATCGAGTTCCTCGGCTACCACGCTGGTACCCCGGCCCGTCTCCAGCTGCCGGATGGCGTACCGTATGGACCTGTCCGTCAGCTTTGGCTTTACTCCTCCGCATGATCCGTGCAGCTTAAAGCAGTCTTGCCGCGTGATCTTAGTTCCATCTAAGCGACATGATTTTCGGACGTTAGAGTGCGCACAACGAATCTGCTACGTCCCGGCCACCCGGGCAGTATCACGGGGGTTAGTCGGGTAGCCAGGTACTTGATCCCGGCGCCGCAGTATCCATGCGTGGTCACGATGGACGGCCTATTTGCCTAGGGCCGCGCCGTACCTCTGGGCCATCTCCTCCTCAAAGAAGAACCGCCCCCCAAATGCCGGCTTGAGATCATCCAGCCAGATTGCACTCTCGTCATATTTGGCAAAGAATGGCTTCTGCACCCAGTCCGGGTTCCGGCCCTGCAGAAACCTCAGCTGTATGACCTTCTCTCCGTTTATGGCGGGAGTGCCCTCCACAAGAACCTTGCCTGGTGTAGCAGACATGCTCGGCCCCCTGACCGTCCTGCCAAGACCGCTCACCTTCTTGTAGGCGTCCCGGAATATTCCGTGTGCCCGCACCAGCGGGACGCCAAAGTAGTGCTGCGCCCCGGTGTCCCGGACTGCGAACATGTAGTATGGAATGCACCCCATCCGCACCTGCAGCCGCCACATCCTAGCCCACATATCGGCATCGTCATTGATGTGCGTCAGCAGCGGCGACTGCGTCCTTATCTGGGCTCCGGTCAGGCGTACCACCCTGATGGCCTCCTTCACGGCCGGGGTCGAGAGCTCGCTGATGTGGTTGAAGTGGGCCATCATGGCCACATGAAGGCCCTTCTGCGTGATCCTCCTGAATACATCCAGCATCTCGGCCGCGTCAGGGTCGGTCAGAAACTTGTAAGGCCAGTAGGAGAGGGCCTTGGTGCCAATCCGAATGGTGTTGAGGTTGGGCAGGTCCGCACCAAGCAGCGCATCAACGTATGCTGCAAACATCTTGGCCTTCATTATCATGGGATCCCCACCGGTGAAGAGTATATCGGATATCTCGGGGTGCTCCCGGACGTACTGAACCAGCTGCTCGCCTTCCCTCATCGCGAACTTCATCTCGTCCATTCCGACGAATTGGGGCCACCGGAAGCAGAAGCTGCAGTAGGCATGGCATGTCTGGCTCTGGCTGGGGAAGAAGAGGCAGGTTTCCTTGTACTTGTGCTGCATGCCGTACAGCCGCGTTCCGTCTCGTAGTTGCGGCACGTTCAGCTCCATCTGGCCGGCAGGGTGTGGGTTCAACTGCATGCGTATCTCGTTGGCGACGGAGGACTTCTCTTCCCGGTCCGCGCCCCCTTTGAGCGCAGAGGCCATCCTGTCGTAGTGGGCCGGCACGAGCATGCCCCTCTGCGGAAACGTGAGAACGAACATCGGATCTTCTGGAACCCGATCCCAGTTGATCAGCTGCTCTATGACGTAGTTGTTGGCCTTGAAGGGTAGTACGTTGCCCACCACCTCCATCTCAAACTGCTGCTCCTCGGACATCTTGGCAATCTGGGGGATCTCGCGGAAGTTGGCCAGCGTGTACGAGCGCAGCCTAGGGGACTCCTCCCAGACGGTCTCCTGATACGTCATGGTTCTAATCCATGCCGATTATTTTTAAATCTGCTGTCTCGGGGGAGGGAAATTATATGCTTTGGTACACTACCGACCGCCCATGTGTGACGGGCCTTTGGGCCCATTGATGTTGTGTGTTGGTATTGCGTCTGGTCCGGTCCGTTTTGCGGTAGGCGATATTTTGCCGTCCGCATACCCTGAGCTATTCTGCTACACACCCGCATGCGCGGCGTGCCAGGCTTGGTGCCTGGCGCTGGCGCGTATGGCAGGTTGAAATCAGCTCTCGGGTCCAACGGGGGGGGGGGTGTCACGATCGCCGTTATAACGGCGACGCATGGCATCTGCTATGACAGCGCCGCATCCTTCAGAAACAACCAACGCCGGAACGACGAGATGCGCCGCAGGTTGTCCAAGACAAACAAACGTTCGCGCAACTATCGGGAGACGGCGCGCCGGCGCGACAAACACAACTACAAGAACGCATGTGCTCGCGACTACCGCGAATGGATGCTGGCCAAGGAGGTTTGTGAGGGCGCGAGCGTCATTTGCATCGAGAGGCTTGACCTGGAGGCGATGACCCGATATGGCGGCAACTACAAGCGCGGCCTGAACCGTGGCATGAGGTTTGTCCACCATGGTGAGATACTGCGGAAGATCAGGGTTGTCGCCGAGAGGTTGGGCATCAAGGTGATAGAGGTCAACCCGGCCGGCACCAGCATCACGTGCTCGAAGTGCCAACACGTGAACAAGGAGTCGCGAGACGGCAAGCGCTTCGAGTGCGCGGGATGCGGACGGGTGATGAACGCCGACGGAAACGCGTCGTGCAATATAGTCAACAGGGGAGCGGACATTAACGTTCCCGCGGGGAAAGGAATGTTCCTCGAAAGGCGCGAATTGGGACGGACCCGGAATCCACCCGTATGGGCGAGGGCAGCTCCGGACGCAGACCAGCGGCGCGAGAACCAGGCGCGAAATCGTCCCGCGACATCAAGCGCCGAAAAACACTTGGGTGGGTACGCGTACGTTGCGTGCGCGGTGTACCAAAGTCTATAATTCCCTGGGGGAGGTGTACGGGCCGGCGGTGGTAGCCAAACTTTTGTATTAATCGACTTCGTCCAAAGCCCATGGCGGAGGAGGAGCTGGCCCAGATATCCATTGGGGAGTTTGAGAGCGTCTGGGGCCTCTTGCTGTCCTCCCAGTCGTTGCAGGCGGCGTTCGCGGTCATGATAGTCGGCATGATAGGAATCGTAACCGCCTACAGAAAATTCTCGGCGTGGGTAACCTCGCGCAGGTTCTACTACCACAGGCCTCATGCCTCACGGTTCGTGCGAAGGGCGGCCCTTCCGTTCTTTGCCCTGGCCCTCATCACGACGGTCAACGCCTACATCCAGTCCAGCTTCCACGGGGAGGAGGCCGCCGGATATCTCTTGGTGGAGGACACGCTGGCCAAGATTCTCAATACGTTCAATGTGTTGGTAATAGGGTATACCGTCGCCCACCTGATTCCCATCATACTGAACAAGCTGGAAAAGAGATCCCTAGAGGAAGCTGACTTTGACGCTTGGTTTGAGATGAGGGGGTTTGTCGATGACGAAGGAGATCTCTTCCACGAACTATACAAGTGGAACCCCCCCGTGATGGCCCCTCCGGAGCTGGACGAGGAGGAATTCGAGGGGCTGCTCAAGACGGAGGCCGGAATGCGGCAGCTGGAGGCGTTCCGCACCTCTCAGGGGAACCCCATCGGCGGTTATGAAAAACTCAAGAAGAGTCCCTTCGAGGAGTGGAAGAGATCGGAGAGAAAGAAGTATCAGAGATACTACGACAACTGTGTCACAGGCAACAACCAGTCCGGCAGGAGGCTGAGGGCTGAGGCGAGGCCTCCGGAGATATTCCCCATCGACGTGTGGAGGGAGGAGAAGAGGGTGCGGGGGTATGAGCCGATAATACCCAGCTCTAGGCCGCCAGGATATGCGCAGAAGAAGCGGAAGGAGGCCCCCCTGTCGGTACAACGCATCCTGCCGTTGGGAATATTCGTAGCAGCGGTGCTGGGTGTTGCGGCGTGGTGGGGGATAGACTTGTTCGTGCTGGCCACCGCCACCGGTGGTTTTTCCATAGGTCTGGGACTTGCCCTGCAGGAGACGATGCAGAACTACTTTGCATATATCATGATACGGAAGGACAAGATATTCGTGGAGGGGGACCGGGTGCAGCTGGAGAGCGGCTACAACGGCAACGTGCACAAGATAACGCCGCGGGTCACGTACATCATGGATGCCCTGTACGAGTCGGTGGCGGTGATACCCACCCGCCAGCTGGTCAACGCCCAGATCATAAACTACACCAAGGAGAACCAGCTGGTTCCGGCCATAGTAAAAGTGGGTGTTTCGTACCTGAACAACCCGCGCCAAGTTGCGGCCATTCTTCAGAAGGTGGGCATGCGCGCGATGAAGGAGGTGATCGATGCCAAGGACAGGCACCTCATAAGACAGAGGCGGTGCCCGTACCTGGACGAGAACAAGCCCAGTTGTGGATGCGACAAGGATCTGCATGTGGATATAGCACAGCCAGTGGTCCGGTTTGAAAACTTCAACGACTCGTCCTTGGACTTTGGCATGTGGGTGTATGTGAGAAACTACGGATCCCAGTTCAAGGTCGAGACCGACATCAGGGTGATGATATACGAGGAGTTTGAAAAGTACGACATCCGGATACCCTGGCCCATCAGAACCATCTACCAAGGTGACGAAAGCCGGGAACGGAAAGAGATAGGCAGTCGGGACGAGAAGCGGAGGGACGTGGTAGATGCCTATGGGACCGGGGATTTGGTTGCTGATGACGGGGGCTAGTCCGGAGCCGAGATCCGGGTTGGTGCGTAAATCGACAGGCGGTACCTGCAGATCCCCTTCCCGGGCGGCGAGGTCCTGCCTGTGGGCAGGAATTACGCACCAACCACACCATCCACGCCGAGATCCTAAAACTTAAGTGAAGCAGTCCCGCCTTCCCAACCGTTGCCCGAGACCACGGTAATTGCCGGCAGCTCTCCGGTTGGGCTGGCCGAGAGGCTGGCCGAGAGGCTGAGGGCGAGCCTTGTAACCAGCAATATCAGGACGTTCCCTGATGGTGAATCAAAGATCACCCTGTCCGGAACGCCTGCCGGACGATGCATAGTGGTACAGTCTACCCACCCACCGGTGGATACCAACCTGATACGCGCCCTCTCCTTGGTGCATAAGGCTGCCGAGCGCGCAAGCGGCGTGACCGCGGTGGTGCCCTATATGGGATATGGTAGGCAGGACAAGGAGTTTCTGCCCGGCGAGGTAATCACGCTCAAGGCCGTAGCCCGGTTGTTCAGGGGGGCCGGGGCTGATCGCGTGGTTACGGTAGATGTTCACAGCATGCTGGGGCTGAGCTACTTTGGGGGAACCGTCAAGAACGTCTCAGCCGTTCCGGAGCTGGCCAGTTATTTCGGCTCGATGAATCTGGATAACCCGCTGGTCGTCTCCCCGGACCGCGGCGGCAGGGAACGCGCGGGTGAGTTCGCTGGAATTCTAGGCACGGGATGCCTGGTGTTAGAGAAGGAGCGGGACAGGAAGACCGGGGAGGTCACCGTGCAGAGCAGGGAGGCCGATGTTGGCGATAGAGATGCCATACTGGTGGATGATATGATAAGCACCGGGGGAAGCATGGTCAAGGCGGCCGAGTTTCTGAAGACGCAGGGGTGCAGGCGCGTATTTGCGGCATGCACGCACGCCCTGTTGGTAGGCGGCGCGGCAGAGAAGATGAGCCATGCCGGGGTAGTCCGGATAGTCAGCGCCAACACCATACCCGGGGAGACTGCCAAGGTGGACGTCTCGGGGATGGTGGCCGGCGCCTTCGTTTAACCCGGAAAGAGAAAAAAGGAGCGACGTTACGCAGATACAATTGGTGCCTGGGTTGGTGGAGAGCAACTATGACATTTTGGGCATAGAGGAGGGATCTACCCAAAAGGACATCAGAAACGCCTTCAGGAGGCTTGCCCTGCAGGCTCACTCAGATCGGGGTGGGGAGAGTGCCAAGTTCATAAAGATCAAGCAGGCCTACGAGGACTTGAAGGCGGGGAAAAAGTATCCCGACACCCCGCTGGAGAAGCTCAGAAAGTCCAAGGTCTTCTCGGGCGACTCAGACAGGGAGGTAAAGAGAAGAAACGAGATAATCGGCCAGGAGGTAAGCTCTGAGATGAGGGAGGCCCAAGAGTGGGCGGGGGCGCTCCACAGAAGCGGTGTGACCGGATCCAAGATGTTCGGCTCCAAAACCCTGGGGGAGATGGAGTTCGAGGTAAAGGCGAACGGTGCCCTCTTCATCAAGGGTAACTATATGGCCGGCGGCCTCGTCTACGACGGCCCCATAATCATGCAGGGAAATATTTCCAGCCCGTCCTGGACCGATGAGTTCAAGACGGACATCGTGTTGAGGCGGGGGGACTTCAAGCTCCTTAACCCGCTTGACAACAAGTACCGCATAGAGAATGGGGCCGCAATTACCGCCGAGGTGGGCAACATAGTGGTGGGTAATGTTTTTGGAAGAAAGTACCGTGTGGAGGATCCCGACGGCCGGGTGGGCGTATACACCATGCAGGAACACCGGACGCGGCTTGCCGCGCCCCAAGGGCGCATAGTGGCAGAAAACGCCGTGGATACCGTGATGTTGGAGGGCGATACGGTGATGGTTCTCAACCTGGAGGACGACGTCAGGATATCCGCTAGGGAGGTGTTGGTGTATGGCAGTAAGATGACCTATGACTGCTCCATTCGGTTGAGACGGGGCGGCGTAATCCGCTTCTTCGAGGCCAACTCCATCATAGGTCTAAGCGATGACGCTACGATAACGCTGGATAACGAAAAGAGGCTCTACCTCCGGGACATAAAGTCAAGGAGGATACGGGACCTGGGAGAGGGGTTGGTGGACAACCCGGACCAGTACGAGAAGGGCGTTACCATGGTGGGGGGAGGCTTTACCGTCACCTACGACATGTTGGACAGCCTGATAAAGGATGATGGTGGTGCGCAAAGAAGATGGCCGGGTATCTTTGGGCGCCGCCAGAAGCGGGGCTGACTCAGAACCCGGGAATGTCGAATCCGGCCTCCAAGGCCATCTCTATCATGTAATACTCCACAAGGCCGCCTGTCAGCAACAGCCCCGCCACCGCGCCAACCTCTATCATCACGAACTTGGCGTCTTGGCGGACGCTCTGTTTTTTGATGATTCTTACCATCAGCAGCAGGCTACGCGAGCCTGCCAGCGAGTATGCGGCCAGCTCCATAATCCCGAACGGGGTCAGGTATAGCAGGGCCAGCGGCTGCAGCCCGCCCACCTCCGGACTCACCGTCGTGATGGCCGCCAAGACAAAGCCGGTCGACCAGCCGGTTAGCGCGCCCCAGGCCGCCCCGGCCCCCGGCACGAACATTGGCAACGCCAGCAGTGTGTTATGAACGAATATGCCGGGTCCGTCTATCCCTCGTATGGATTCCATAAACTCGTCTACCAAGAGCTGGGCTTCCTCAGGGCTATGCTCGTGCATGGAACCGGCCTGGTACGCCGCCGAAAAGAGCACCATAAACCCCAAGAAGGCCACCAGCCGCCTCATCACATTTCAGGTAATGGTCTGCGTATTTGAGTTGTCTGCGCGCGGACGTGTCTCAGAGAGCCGTTGACCACGCACGGGCCAGCTCCCTGGCGCAGCGCCGGATTGGAGCACCCCGGGCGGGCGGCGTTGGCGTCGGCGGTTCGCCTCCTGACGTACGCCCTGGCCATGACCCCGCAGCCATCCGACAGGTACCCGGCGAACCGCGCCATGTACCTGCCCCGGTGGTGTCTGAGCATCGCGTATATCCTGCGGACGCGCCCCTCATACTCGGCAAGCTCGGCCCCCGAGTAGTCCTCGCGTACCTTGGGGTAGTCGCGTATCAGGTTAAGCCACATCCTGATGCCCGGGTTGGTATTGTGGACGGCGTGCTAGATGGCGCCCACCGGGGCGCCGTCGGGGTCGTGCGGCGGCACGGCCTGCTTGCGCACGCCGGTGATCTCATGTAATTTGGGCGGACCGTGCACCTTGCCGTGGCGCATGCCGGCAGAGACCGTCCGGCCGGAGGTGCGCTTCATGGTGCCAGACGGTTATCACATGGTAAAAAAACTCCACTGTTTTGGTATACGTCTCCGGGAGTACAAGTTCAGGTCGTAGAATCCCATACGCGATCACGCCCGGCAGCATCTGCCGGAGGTCGCCGGTCAGGCACGGGTCAGAATTTGACCTGAACTTGTACCTCCAGGATACAGCCTCAGCGCGCTGTTAGGTTTTATTGCACGTTGCCAGATCCATAGCGAATGAGGCAGGATGTCCTACAGGCGCTAGAATACGCCTTCAAGAAGGGGTTCCAGGTGCACCCGGAAGCCGTAGAGATGCTTCAGGAGGTTGAGATGGAGCGTCTGGACAGGATCATCAAGGATGTCGTAAGGGAAAAGACCGTTGACGGGGACTACCACATAGATAGGGGCGACCTAGTAAAATACCTCGGGCTGGATGAGGACGAGCCGGTGCAGGATCACTGCGAGATACTCTTCGATTGCACCCCCAAGATAACAACCCCCCAGGGGGTGGTGGGGTTCGGATCGCTCTTCTACAGCAGGTTTCAGAAGATGAGGAGGATTATGCAGGATCGGCCCGAATTTGGGAAGGTGAGGAGTATAGCCAGCCTCAAAGCATCCGCCAAGGGGGATGAGGAGTTGTACGTGTGTGGGTTGGTAACTGAGAAGCGTGTGGATGAGAGGTCCCCACAGCTGACTCTAGAGGACCCTACCGGTTATCTGGACGGGTTGGTCGTCGGGGATGCGAGGAATGTGTTAGAGGAGCTCTTCCTGGATCAGTTCGTGATGGCCAAGGTGGATGCCAGAAACGGGGCGGTCTTTACCAGCGTGCTTCTGCCTGATATACCAGTCCACAGGGTGAACCACTCCGAGTCCGATACTTTTGCCGTTCTCCTGTCAGATCTGCACGTAGGCAGCAAGTATTTCCTAGAGAGGGAGTTTCGGGAGTTTCTGAGGTGGTTGGCCGGTCCCGATCCGGTGGCAAGAAGGGTAAGGTTTGTGCTGATAGCCGGGGATGTGGTTGACGGAGTGGGGATATTTCCGGGGCAGGAGAAGGAGCTGGTCCGAAGTACCATACGGGGGCAGTTCGAGAAGGCGCAGGAGCTCCTAGAGGAGATACCCAGCCATGTGAGGGTGTTCGTCTCTCCCGGCAACCACGACCCCGGGAGAAGGGCGCTCCCCCAGCCGGCCATCCCGAAAGAGGACTGCGCCGGGTTATGGGAGCTTGGTAATGTTAGCATGATCGGCAATCCGGCCATGGTCAGGCTCAACGGAGTCAAGGTGTTGATGTTCCACGGCCAGAGCATCGATGATGCGGTAAAGACCACCAGTGGGATGGAGTACTCCCATCCGGCCAACGTGATGAAGCGTATGTTAAGGGGAAGACATCTCAGCCCCATCTATGGAAGCCAGACGCCGATAGCGCCTGAGATGGAGGACTTGATGGTGATCGACGACGTGCCTGATGTGTTTCACGCCGGTCATGTTCATGTAACGGAGGTGGACAGCTACAAGGACGTACTGGTAATCAACTCCGGGACATGGCAGGGCCAGACCCCCTTCCAGGTCAGTGTGGGGCAGGTCCCCACCCCCGGTTTGGCCGTGTTACTCAACCTAA